>NZ_LR701493.1:806723-1195675 GCF_902498785.1 Sphingomonas sp. EC-HK361 | reverse complement strand
TTCGACGAGAGGTATGCCTTCACGGCATCCGCACGGCGCTGCGCCAGGCCAACGTTGTACTTCGACGAACCCGAGGTGGTCTGCTCGCCGGGTCCGTTCATTGTCTTCTTCGAATGGGACAAGTCGGACATTACCCCGGAAGCGGCGTCGATCCTCGACAACGCGGTTACCCAGTACCAGTCGTGCGGCAACGCGCAGGTCATGGTTGCCGGCTTCACCGACACCTCGGGTTCGTCGAAGTACAACGTTGGCCTGTCGCAGCGCCGTGCGGATGCCGTGAAGGCATACCTCTCGTCGAAGGCGGTTGCCGACGCGAACATCTCGACCGAAGCATTCGGCGAGACGAAGCTGCGCGTTCAGACTGCGGACGGCGTCCGCGAGGTCCAGAACCGTCGCGTCGAGATCACCTACGGACCGGGTTCGGGCCAGTAAGCCCAACCCCGGACCGCAGGGTTCGAGAAAAGAGGGAGGTCGGCGCGAGCCGGCCTCCTTTTTTATTGGTGCGTAGTCAGCTTGGCAGCGACGGCGTCGAGGCAGCCGAGCCAGTGCTCTTGGCAAACCTATTCTCATTTGCGCTCGCTTGGCGGCTTGCGCTCGAAATCGAACTCGCGATGACCCAGGGCTGAAACACGGGACGCGTTGGCGTGCTGTTACGTAGGAGGGAGCAAATTCGTGCGGGTCGCGGCGTGGGATCACGCACGATGCGTTGGCATGCTGTTGCGTAGGAGGGAGAAAATACGCTGGCTGAACGGGGTGGGGGCGTGACGGCAGCAATTCGGCAGGCAACCGGCGAACTGGTGGTCGCAGCCGCCGATGCCGGTCTTCATGATTTCACGCGCGCGGTGGCGGATTGGCTGGCCGAGCAGCGCATATCGTCGGGCTTGTTGACGCTGTTCTGCCGGCACACGTCGGCATCGCTGCTCATTCAGGAAAATGCGTCTCCGGGCGCCAGGCGCGATCTGGAGGATTATTTCGCGCGGATCGCGCCGGAATCGGATCGATACCGCCATAACGATGAAGGGGCCGAAGACATGCCAGCGCATCTGCGGGCGGCGCTGACCCAGACGCATCTGGCGATCCCGGTCATCGGCGGGCGACTTGCCCTTGGCACATGGCAGGGGATTTATCTGTTCGAGCACCGTCGCGGCCCGCAACGCCGCGCGATCGCTCTGCATGTTATCGGCGCCTGACCCGGCGGGCATCACTACGAACGAAAAAAGGCCCCGCACACATCGTAGCGCGGGGCCTTTCGATCAGCGAGACAACGCGGCGCTATTAGGGCTTAGCGCTTGCCCCGCAGCGTGTTGAGGATCGCCAGACCTACGACCCCGGCAAGCGCGGCCGCGGCGAAGGGACGATCCTTGGCGAAGGTGCGCGCCTTGTCGACGAGCGGACCGCTGCCGTTCAGGACCGCGTCCTTCGCGGCGCCGTAGCCCTTCTGAACCTGCGCGCCGAGCTGGTCGGCCTTGCCCTCGGTTTCGAGCGCGCGGTCGCCGGTCGCGACGCCGACGCCTTCCTTCACCTTGCCCGCCACATCGCGGCCATTGCCGATCAGGGTATCGCTGTTCATCGCATCAATCCTTTCCAGATCTCCAGGAGGGGAATGTCGCGGTGCACAACGCGCGACGTTCGTTTCGGTGCCAGATTTTCGCTTGGCTCCCACGCTTGCCCGTGATGCGATAGTCGCTAGACATTCGTCGCAGGGACGCTGGGGCGAGGGACGTTGCATGGATGCCAGCACGACAGTCGAGACACCGGCCCCGAAGGATGTCCGGCTGGTCATCACCGCATCGGCGCTGGGGACGGTGTTCGAATGGTATGACTTCTTCATCTACGGCACGCTGGCGGCGTCGGGGATCATCGGACGGACCTTCTTCCCGGCTGGAAACGAGGTGGTGCAGACGCTCCTCGCCTGGGCGGGATTTGCGGTCGGCTTCGGCTTTCGTCCGCTCGGCGCGGTACTCTTCGGCTATCTCGGCGATCGGCTGGGACGTAAATATACCTTTCTCGTCACGATCACGCTGATGGGTGTCGCAACCGCGGGGGTGGGGCTTGTGCCCTCCGCCGCAGTGATCGGCATGGCCGCGCCGGTCGTCATCATCCTGCTGAGAATCGCCCAGGGATTGGCGCTCGGCGGCGAATATGGCGGCGCGGCGATCTATGTCGCAGAGCATTCGCCACCGGGAAAATCGGGGTTTTACACCAGTTTCATCCAGGCGGGCGTGGTCGGCGGATTCATCCTGAGCCTTGCCGTCGTCCTGTCGTTCAAAGGCCTCTTGCCCAGCGCGACATGGGATGCGTGGGGATGGCGGCTGCCGTTCCTGTTCTCGATCCTGCTGCTCGCGGTGTCGCTGTGGATGCGGCTGAAACTGTCCGAGAGTCCGGTGTTCAAGGCCATGCGGGCCGCCGGCGAGCGAGCGGCGAACCCAATCGTGGAGAGCTTCACCTATCCCGGCAACATGAAGCGGATGCTGGTCGCGCTGTTCGGCATCGCGGCAGGCCTCACGGTGATCTGGTATACCGCGATGTTCACCGTTCTCTCCTTCCTGCAGACGACGATGCGCGTCGACGAGACGGTGGCGCAGCTGCTGACCGGCACCGGCGCGCTCTTCGGACTGGTGTTCTTCATCTATTTCGGGCGACTGTCGGACAGGGTGGGCCGCAAGACGCCGATCGTGATCGGCTATGTGCTGACGCTCCTGCTGTTGTTCCCGATATTCTGGTTCATGGCGTCGGCCGCCAATCCGGGGTTGGCGCGCGCGGCGCAGCGAGCGCCGGTGATCGTGTCGGGGCCGCACTGCGCCTACAGCCCGTTTGCAAAGACGCAGGCGGATGCCTGCGGGCGCTTGCTCGACTATTTCTCCAAGAAAGGCGTGGCTTACACCAAGATGGTGTCGCCCGTGACGATCGTGTCGGTGGGCGGCGAGCCGGTGGGTGACCTGTCCGATGCGGGGCTGGATGCGGCGCTTTCGAGAGGCGGCTATAACCTGACCAAGGTCGTGCCGACGACAGCGAATCTGGCGCTCATCCTTATGGCGATCCTGACGATGTCGGCGCTGTCCGGCCTTACCTATGGCCCGGTTGCGGCGCTTTTATCGGAGATGTTCCCGCCAGCGATCCGATACAGCTCGCTGTCGATTCCCTATCATCTGGGAACGGGATATTTCGGCGGATTCCTTCCCTTCATCAGCCAGTATATCGTGGCGCGAACCGGCGATCCCTTTTCCGGGCTCTGGTATACGATGGCTGTGGTCGCGATGGCGCTGGTGGTGACGGCGTTGTGGCTGCGCGAGGAGAAGGGGCGCGTTGTCATCGACTGACAGGGTGGCGACGGGCGCGAGGGGACGCTAACCGCTAGGCCATGAGCAGTCCCAACCGATTGAGGATCGACCGTGCCGCGCTGGCGCAGAACTGGCGCACGCTCGACCGGATGAGCGGCGCCGCCGCGTGCGGTGCGGCGGTGAAGGCGGACGGCTATGGGCTCGGCGCGCGACTGGTCGTCGAGACGCTGGCGGCGGCGGGCGCGCGGGATTTTTTCGTGGCGACCTGGGCCGAGGCACGCGCGATCGCCGATATGGGCGTGTCGATCGCCGTCCTGCACGGCATTCGCGCCGAGGACCTGGCCGAGGGATTGCCCGCCAATGCCCGGCCCGTGCTGAACACCGCCGGGCAGGTCGCGCTGTGGCGGGACGCGGGCGCGGGCCGGCCGTGCGATCTGATGGTCGACACCGGCATGAACCGGCTGGGCCTCGACGTCGGGCAGGCCGTCGGCGAACAGTGCGTGGGTCTCACCATCGATACGCTGATGAGCCACCTTGCCTGCGCCGACGAGGACAGTGCCATGAACGCGGCGCAGCGCGAGCGGTTTGCAGCACTGGCAGGGCAAACGACGGCGCGGAGGATGAGCCTTGCCAATTCCGCAGGCATCGCGCTCGGGCGGGACTATGCCTTTGACCTGACGCGGCCGGGTCTCGCGCTTTACGGTGGCGTCCCTCGCGCCGAGCTAGCCGATAGCATCCTTCAGGTGGTCATGCCCGAGGCGCAGGTGATCCAGCGGCGCGTAGTGCGGGCGAGCGAAACCGTTGGTTACAACGCTCTGTGGCGCGCCGAGGCGGACACCGAGATCGCGATCCTCAACATCGGCTATGCCGATGGCTATTGGCGCGGCTTCACGAATTCGGGCGCATTCCGGTGGGGCGATGTGCGCCTGCCGGTGCTGGGACGCGTGTCGATGGACCTGACGGCGGTCGATCTGACCGACGCCACGAATGTGCGCGAAGGCGATTGGATCGCTGCGGATTACGCGCTGGCGAGCGCGGCGGCGGCGAGCGGCATGTCGCAATATGAATTGCTGACGGGGTTGGGGCAGCGCTTCGAGCGCATGTGAGATCTGCCGTGAACCGGGATCGCCAGCCAGGCTGACACAAAAATGGCCGGGAATTTCTTCCCGGCCATTTCCGCTAGCTTTCGATCCGCCGATCAGAAGATCTTGGCGCGAACGCTGATGTAGCCGAAGCGTCCACGGCTGTCGTAGATCGCACCGCCACCGGAGCCCACCAAGCCGAAGGGCGGGATGGTGTTGCCGATGTTGTTCACGCCCAGCTGGAGGCTGAACCGGTCGGTCAGATCATATCCCACGCGCACGTCGCTGTAGGTCGTGATCGGATACTGCACGATCTGTGCGTAATCCGTGTTCTGCGGCGGAAGGCCGTTCACCGAATTATAGTCTTCAAACGTGTTCAGATACTGGCGACCGATCCAGCGGAAGCCGTAGCCGAAGGTCACCTTGTCGATCTTCAAGTCGGCGTTGATGTTGAACAGATCCTGCGGATCGCCGAGTTCGCCGGTGACGACATCCTTGAACTTCGGGTCCAGCGGATTGGTGTAGTTATCGCGCTGGATGACGTGGGTGTAGTCGCCGCGGAGCGCGAGCGTCCCGAAGCCGAAGCGATGGTTGTACTGGACGTTCACGTCGACACCGCGCGCCTTCAGCTTCGCAAAGTTGGCGGACGACTGCAGGAGCGACCCTTCGAGGACGCGGAACGCTTCCTCGCCGCGTGGCCCACCGCTGCTGCCCGCACGCTGGAACAGCCCGCAGAACGGATTGTTGAGCGTCGGCGAGTCGTAGCACAGGTTGAGGATATTCTGCGCACTGACGGCCGAGATCACGTTGTCCACCGTGATGTCATAGAAATCGCCCGACACGACCAGCCCGGGGATGTAGCTGGGCGAATACACCGCACCCAGCGTCAGCGACTTGGACGTTTCGGCCTGAAGGTTCGGATTGCCGCCGCTCTTGATTTCCAGCGAGGCGCTGTAAACATAATCATAGGTCGAAGGGCGACCCGCCGCGTTGCAGTTCGCGACCCGGTAGGTCGTGCCGTTGGCCAGGTTCCGCGCCGAGCAAGGATCGGTAACGGTCGCGAAGTTCTGGCTCGTCGTCGCATACAGATCGCCCAGATACGGCGAGCGCACGGACTTCGCATAGTCGCCGCGGAACATCAGATCGTTGATCGGCTTGTAGCGGCCACCGACCTGATAGGTGTAAACGGTGCCGACCGAGCCCTTGTAGTCGGACACACGACCCGAACCCGTGAGCGTCAGTTCCCGCAGCAACGGCAGGTCCTTGACGATCGGCAGGTTGACCTCGGCAAAGGCTTCCTTGACCTCGAACGAGGGCGCCCGGAACGACGGGATGGCGTTGTAGAACGCGTAGCCCGACTGGGTGAACTTATCGAGGTCGTAGCGCAGCGTCTCGCGACGATATTCGCCACCGAGCGAGAAGCCGATCGGACCACCCGGCAGATCGAACAGCTGGCTGAGGTCGCCAGAGACGAAGCCGTTGGCGACGAACTGGGTCGCCTTGCCGCTGGCGAGGCTGTTGACCGTCAGATACTGGCGTGCGGCGTCGCTGACCGAGCCTTCACCGAACGGATTGATCGGAACGCAGGCCGCGATGTCGGCAGCGAGCTGCGCGGGGTTTCCGCCGCGATCCACGCCCGCGTAACGGGAGTCGATCTGCGAGCGGCACACGATCTGGCCAGCGGCATTCCGCGTCGTATCGATCGCCAGCAGATAACGCTGCCGGTTGATGTTGCTACGGATTTCGTTGGTTTCGTCGTGCTCGCCGTAATTGGTCGAGAGTTCGTAATGCCAATCGTCGTTGAAGTCGCCGCGGATACCGCCGACCAGCTTGAACGTCTCACGCGTGATGAACTCGTCACGAATGCCGAGATCGAGCCAGTTGCGACGCAGCGAGAAGCGGAAGGTGCCTGCTGCGACCTGAGCCAGAGCCGCGTTGCGCGCGGTCGTGCCCGCTGCCGTCGCCGCATAGGCGGTGCCGGTGTTGGGGTTCACGCCCGAGTTGATGGCGGCCGTCAGCTGCGACGTGATTGTGCCACGTGCCGCCGCGCTCAGATACGGGTTGTCGAGCCGGATCCCCTCGCGGTTCACCGGATTGACGTTCGTGCCGGTCTGGTTGGTGTTGCTATAGGAATAGTCGCTGAAGCCGGTGATGGCGACGCCGTCACCCAGTGTCTGGCCCTGCGAGAAGAACGGGCCGCTCGATGAGCCGAACGCCTTGGTCTTGACGTAACGCGCCTCGAAGAAGGGCGTGAAGGCCGGCGAAAAGTCGTAATGGCCGAGCGCGGTCACCGCATAGCGCTGCACGTCGGGCGAGAGCGTCAGCAGCTGGCCTTCGCGGCCGGTATAGCCATTGCCGCCGATGAAGCTGCCGTTCGGCCCCACGCCCACGCGCTGGCCGGTCTGCGACGTAAGCGAGCCGCCCGGCTGGAACAGGAACGCGCAGGTAAAGGCACTGCGAGCGGCCGTGTTGGGGTTGCTGTCCAGGCCACATGGCGCTGCGGCGTTGCCGTAACGGAAGCCAAGCTGGCCACCGAGCGAGATCGTGGTCGAGCGGATATCGCGGAAATAGAGGCGATCCGGGATACCGTCCGACCCGTTGACCGAACCCGCAGGGTCCGTGCCGGTGATGACGAAGCCGTTGGCCGAACGGTAATCCGGGCGCCCCGACGCATAATAGCGCGACTGGTGGGCATATTCGGCGTTGATCGCGATGTTGCCGCGACCTTCGTCGAAGTTCTTGCCGCCGACCACGGAGACGAGCTGCGTGCCCGCGTCGCCCCAGGGAATCGTGACGCCCGACTGCGCGTGGAGCGCCA
Source organism: Sphingomonas sp. EC-HK361 (assembly GCF_902498785.1). GTDB lineage: Bacteria > Pseudomonadota > Alphaproteobacteria > Sphingomonadales > Sphingomonadaceae > Sphingomonas. Next base: position 1,188,494 of record NZ_LR701493.1, on the reverse strand, counting down.
GACCGTCGTAATTGTCCTTGAGGATGAAGTTGACGACGCCGGCGACCGCGTCCGACCCGTAGACCGACGAAGCGCCACCGGTCAGCACGTCGACCCGCTCGATAAGATCGCTCGGGAAAGCGCTGGTATCCACGATCGCGCGGTTGTTGATGATGTCGGCGGCCACTTCGCGGCGACCGTTGACGAGCGTCAGCGTGCGGGTGGTGCCAAGGCCGCGAAGGTCGAGCGCGGTGATGCCGCGAAGGCCAAGCGAGCCGGTGATCGAGTTCTGCGAGCCCAGCGTCGTGCGCAGCTGCGGCAGGTCGTTGAGCGCGTCGCCGACCGAAATACGCGCGGTCTGCGTCAGTTCGGCGCCGGTCACCGACGTCACCGGCGAAACCGATTCGGCGTTTGGCGTGCGAATGCGCGAGCCCGTGATGACGATTTCGTCGCCCGTCGTGGACTGATCGACGCGCTGATCGGCGTCGCTCGTCGCGGGCGACGACACCGTGCTGTCGCTTTGCGCCGGCGTCGTTTGCGCGAAGGCGGCGGTGGAAATGAGTAGTGATGTCGCGAGCGCGGTCGCGCTCAACAAGCGTGTCTGTCGCATTATTGCCCCCAGATGACGGGCGGGACTGCCCGTTCATCTGGCAGAAAGGTTCAAATGCGCCGCCGAAACAAGACAAAAAGCGTTACCTACTTTGGTCTTTTTGAGCGCATGTGTCTCAAAAGTGACACGTAAGTCATTTTGACTAAATGGCTGTTAATGAGTGTATCTCGCAGATCGGCGAAACAAAATTACGCGGTTTCCACGCACATCGCGATTCCCATGCCGCCGCCGATGCACAGCGTGGCGAGGCCCTTCCCGGGGCCGCGCTTGCCCATTTCGTAGATCAGGGTCGTCAGGACGCGGGCGCCGCTCGCGCCGATCGGATGGCCGATCGCGATCGCGCCGCCGTTGACGTTGACGCGCTCTGCGTTCCAGCCGAGTTCCTTGCCGACGGAAAGCGCCTGCGCCGCGAACGCCTCGTTCGCCTCGATCAGGTCGAGGTCGGCGAGAGACCAGCCGGCCTTTTCCAGCGCGCGCTTGCTGGCGGGGACGGGGCCGATGCCCATCACCGAAGGGTCGACGCCCGCCGAAGCCCAGGAGCGGACGGTTGCGAGCACGGGTGCACCGCGGCGCTCGGCCTCGTCGCGGCGCATCAGCACCAGGGCGGCGGCGCCGTCGTTGAGGCCGCTGGCATTGGCGGCGGTGACGGTGCCGTCCTTCTTGAAGGCGGGGCGAAGGCCGGCGACGCTGTCGAGCGTTGCACCGGTGCGGATATATTCGTCGTCGGCGACGACGGTGTCGCCCTTGCGGCCCTTGACGGTGACGGGCGCGATCTCGTCCCGGAAGCGGCCGGCGGCGCGCGCAGCCTCGGCCTTGTTCTGCGAGGCGACGGCAAAGGCATCCTGCTCGCCGCGCGTCACCTGATATTGCTCCGCCAGATTCTCCGCGGTGATCCCCATGTGATAGCCGTTGAAGACGTCGGTCAGGCCGTCCTTGATCATCGTATCGACCAGGCTCACGTCGCCCATCTTCGCGCCTGCGCGCAGCGTCTGGGCATGGGCGCTGAGCGACATCGATTCCTGCCCGCCGGCGATGACGATCGAAGCATCGCCGGTCTGGATCGCCTGGACGGCAAGCGCGACGGCGCGCAGCCCCGATCCGCAGACCTGGTTGACGCCCCAGGCGGGCACTTCCTTCGGCACGCCCGCCGCCATCGCGGCCTGGCGTGCGGGGTTCTGGCCCTGTGCCGCGGTCAGCACCTGGCCCAGGATAACTTCCGACACCTCCTCACCCGAGACGCCCGCCTGCGCGAGCGCCGCCTCGATCGCGATACGGCCGAGCTCGTGGGCGGGGGTGGCGGCGAGCGCGCCGAGGAAGCTTCCGACGGGCGTGCGCTTCGCGGCGACGATGACGACATCGTGGGGGGCGTGGGTGGCTGCGGTCATGGGATGGCACTCCTTGTTCGCGGCGCTATCTAGGCGCTGCGACCGTGCTTAGCCAGTCGGCGAGCGGTTCCCACAGGACCGCGCAGGCGCGACCGCCGACGATCATCCCGACATGCCCCGCCGCGACGTCGTGGCGCGAGGGCAGGCCGGCGGCAGTGGCCGCGGGGACGATGCGGTCGCCCAGCGATACGAACTCGGTGGCAGGGCACGCGATCGAAGAGAGATCGACCGGGGCGCCGCCGACGATCCACTCGCCCCTGCCCGGCGCATCCCGCTCGATCATCGCGAACAGCTCCGCACCCGCCGCATAGGTCAGTGGGGCGCCGGCGTTGGCCCAGTCTTCCAGCGCCACGAAATCGCGCGCGGCGCGGCTGCCGGCGGGCATCGCCGCGAACGCTTCGTATTTGGCGATCGTGCGCGCCGGGTCGAGCCGCCAGAAGCCCGATTGCAGCACCTCCATCGGAACGAGGCCGAGCGCATCACAGGCCGCGTGGGCGCTGGTCCACAGATCGGCGATCGATGCGCGCGCCGTCTCGCCATAGCCGGTAAAGTGCCACGGCGCGGCGATCGTAGCGACCGCTGTGACCTCCGCGCGCGCCGCGGCTGCGAGCGCCATCGTTCCGCCCAGGCAATAGCCGACGAGTATGGGAGCCTGCTTCAACCGCGCGAGGAGCGGCAGGAGGATGCGCTCGACATGGCCGGCGATATCGAGCGCGCGGTCAACGGGCGTCGGTGATCCCCAGTCGAGCAGCAGCGTCCGGTGACCGCGCGCTGCGATCCAGCGTAGCAGCGACGTCTCGGGGGTCAGGTCGAGGATGTGGGACGGGTTGATAAGCGACGGGACGAAAACGACCGGTGGGCCATCCTCGCTGCCGCCGTAATCGAGAAGCCTCGCGTGGCCCCGGCGGTGCTTTGCGGGGGGCATCGCGGGGCGAGGCTCCCTTGGCGCAGCCTGATAGCAGGCGAGTCCCGCAAGTGCGACCTGGCGCCGTTCACCCGATGTTGCGGTTTCGCTGCGCAGCATGTCCAGAAACAGAGGGAGCGGTCGAGGCCCGTGTTGCGATGCGGCAAGATGTGCTGTAGCGCGGGATTGCAGCGACTTGCGGCGCATCATCGGGGGATGAGGATGAAGAAGCAGCACGACGGCACGGGCACGGTCATCATCAAGAAATACGCCAATCGGCGGCTCTACAACACCGAAACTTCATCCTACATCACGCTCGACCATCTCGCGACGATGACCCGCGAAGGACGTGACTTCAAGGTCGTGGACGCCAAGACCGACGAGGACATCACCCACAACGTCCTAACCCAGATCATCATGGAGGAAGAAAGCCGCGGCACGTCGATGCTGCCGGTGAATTTCCTGCGCCAGCTGATCGCGATGTATGGCGATTCGATGCAGGCGATGGTGCCGGGCTATCTGGAAGCGTCGATGGACAGCTTTCGCCGCAACCACGAACAGTTCAAGACCGCGGTCGAGGGCGCGTTCGTCGGCTCGCCGCTCGCCGAGATCGCGAAACGCAACATGGCGATGTTCGAGGCCGCGACCCAGGCGTTCAAGCCGCCCGTCGCCGGCGCACCCCCGGCCAGCAAGGACGACGAGATCGCCGCGCTGAAGGCCGAGCTCGCGTCGCTGCAGGCGAAGGTCGAGAAGCTCGGCAAGTGAGCGGCGTGCCGTGACGGCGGCATGGATCGGTGCGGGTGCGGCCGGCGTGACCGCGGTGGTCGCCGCGGTCGGCGAGCGGCGGCGCCACCGGCGCGACGATCCGGACCGGGTCGGCGTGCTCGACTGGCGCAGCATCCAGCTTTTCGCGATTCTCGCGCTGCTCCTGTGCGTCAGCGTCGCGCTCAATTCCTGAACGCGCGGTCGCGCCTGAGGTAGACGACGGTGCGCCAGCGGCTGCGCGGGGTGGAGAAGACGGGCCGGTAATCGCGCGCGAGCGCGGCCTTGACCGCGAACAGGCTCCCTGGATTCCAGATCGAGAGGCGCCGGGTGGAGGTGACGATCACCGGCGGCCGCTGCGCCAGGATGCGCCGCACCTCTGCAGCTTCATCGATCCCCGTTGCGCCCTCCTCGGTGGAATAGGCAAGCAGGTTCGGAAAGGCGTAGGGCGTCGGCAGGCATGCGTCAGCCAGCCGGTATGTGATGGTATCGCCGATGAAGACCCACGGGCACTCGTCGCCGCTGTTCGCGCGCACGGTTGCCGCGACGCGTCTCGCGCCCGGCCCGTCGTCGGGCTGGACGGCGCGTTCGATGACCACGAGCATCAGCCCGAGCACCATCGCCGCGACCATCGTGCGCGGGACCGCGGAGAAGCCGGCGCCCGCCATGATGCACAGCGGCACGAGCAGCGGCAGCGCGTAGTGATCGAAGAAGGTGCCGATCGCGAAGAAGCCGATCAGCGCCGCCATGAGCCAGGCGAGCGCGAGCGTCATCGCGTCGCCGGCGGTGCCGCTGCGCTGGCGCCGCCGCCATGCGATGACCGCGGCGATGACGAGCGGGGTGAGCTGGGCGGCGATACCCAGAAGCCGCATCGCCAGATCGGCAAGCGGGTATCCGGGTCGCAGCAGGATCGAGGTGATGTTGGCGAACCAGAAATCGTCGAACGCGCCGCGCTGCCAATACCAGCCGATCGCGGCCAGCGTCGGCAGCGCCCCGGCAAGCGCCCATAGCAGGGCCGCCGCCGTCAGCCGTGCGGCACCGGGGGTGCGGCGCGCATAGACCCACACATGCGCGCAGCCGAAGAGCACGCCTTCGAACGCGGGCGAATATTTGAACTGGATCGCGACGCCCGCAAGCAGGCACACGACCACACCGCTTCGCACCACCGCGCCACCCAGCATCGATCGCCACGGCAGGCGCAGCGTGATCCAGCCGGCGAGCGCCATCAGCAGATTGTAGAAGACGGGCGCCTGCCCGCCGCGCCCGCCGAGCAGCGACAGGCCGATGAGATAGGCGGCTCCTGCGGCAAGCGCGCCAAGATCGCGCGCGCCGACGCTTCGTGCGCCTTCGCGGACGATCAGCGCGGTCAGCGCGGCGCTGGCGCAGGCGGCAAACTGATAGGCGAGGATTCCGTCGCCCGGCAGCAGCCGAAACAGCGCGTAGAGCAGGAAAAGCCCGATCGGCTTCCTGTCCCAGATATCGAGATAGGGGACCGCACCGTGGAGCATCCGGTCGCCGACGAGCAGGTAGAATTGCTCATCGACATGGATGACCGGGTTGCCGAAGTCCCAGACACGCAGCAGCACGGCGAGGAGCAGGATGCCGGCCGTGCCGCCGCGCAGACGATCCGGCTTGGTCATTTCAGTAGAAGCTCTTCAGCGTGAGCGTTCGCGTCGTGCCGTCGCACATGCCGAGCGTCACGATCCGGCCCGGCGCGCCCGCCGACCAGCGCGCGAGCGGGCTGGCGGGATACGCATTCGTGATCATCTGGCCATCGACGGCGCAGATTTCGTCGCCCGTCTTCCATCCGGTGGCGGCGGCCGGCCCGCCTTTCATGACATGGATGACGCGCAGGCGATCGCTGGCAAGGCCGATCAGCAGGCCGCTCGTCGATCGCAGGGGCGGCAGATCCGCATCGGGACCGGGTTGCAACACCATCCGCCCGGCGGACGGATCGAGCAGCACGCGGTAACGCTGCAGGAACCCCGAGCCGATCCGGCCGGCGACCCCGATCGTGTCGGAGAAGCCGCCTTTGGGCTCGATCCGAACCTCGACATTGCGCGCGGTCAGATCGCCGAGGATGAGCGCGGGCACGATGCCGAGCGTGCTGACCGATGGCCCCGCAAGACCATAGGAGATCGCGGTCGTCGTGCGAACGCCCGGCACCGCCGCCGCCGCCCAGCCGGCCGACGTGGCGGTGACGGAGGAACCGTCACCGGTATCGACGACGACCGGGCGCAGGCGCTGGCGACCGAGCGTCATCTCCGTCGCGTAGACCAGCTTGTCGCGCGCGATCCACGAGGGGGCGGACACGCCGGCGAAGGGCAGCCGGCCGCTCGGCAGCAGGCGAAAACGTTTCCCCGCATAATCGATGTCGAGCGCGTAGCGGGCAAGCAGGTCTCGTCCGACGAGCAGGTCGATCGCGGTCGCGCTGCCGGTGGCGAGTGGGGGAAGCTCCGCGACCGAAAGCGTGCCGCCGCGGCGCACCAGCGCGCCGATCGACACGCTGGTGGTCTTGACGGAGCCGATCGGCACCGTGCCCCCGATCGCCGTCGCGACGCCCGCCGCCACAACCGGGATTTTCGCCATGTCGGCATAGCGGCGGCTGAGCACCGAATAGCTGACACCGGTATCGAGCACCGCGCTGACCGGCCGGCTATCCAGCGCCATGGTGAAGCGGATCTGGTTGCCGGGTGTCAGCGTGAACGGAATCCAGCGCGTCTCGGCATCCGTTGCCAGCGTGTAGGTGGCGGGAGAGGGCGGTATCGGTTCGGCGCGCAGGGCCGCGGTCGCCGCAAGGGCAAGAAGGACGGTCGCGACGCGGTGCACGGGCTGACCTTGTAACGATCGCGGTGCGCGGGGGAAGGGTGCGCGCGTCACATGCCCAGATCGGCGAGCACCCTGTTGACTTCCAGCGGTGTGGCCTGACGCTGCGTCCTCGCGTCGCAGCGTCCCGGCCGGCGGTAAAGGCAGATCGCGCTGATCGAGCCGGCATCCTGCGGGTTGGTGTAGTTGCCGATATATTCGCCCGCGGTCGATCGACACCCTGCGCGGGTAAAGCCGGCAGGCACGTCGCCAGCACGCATCGAGGTCACAATGATCGAATCATAGGCCGGCGCAAAGGCCGCGGCCGCCTGGCGCTGGCGGGGATAGCGGCGGTCGATCATGTAGATGGGTATTTGGCGGTGAAGGACCGTGTAGCCGCCGAATTCCGAAATCGGCACGCCGATCAACCCGATCCCGCACAGCGCCGGATCGCGGCGCAGGTCAGTGAAGGTCGCGAGCGACGCGGAACGCGCCGTCCATAGCGGACGCCTTTCCCAGCGTGCGCCGAGCAGGATCGACACCGCGATCCACACGATCATCGAAACGCTCAGCAACACCACCCGGCGCGGTCGCCCGACGCGTGCAGCGAGGCGATCGATCAGGTCCACCGTGCCGATGGCGGCAAGGATGATCGCGAACCCGCTGGTCAGCAGAATGAAGCGAAATTCCTTGTGCGCGATGAGGCTGTGCAAGGCGAAGTGGACGACCGCGGCCCAGAACAGCGCCGGGAACCGCCGACCGCCGATATAGGCGGCGATGACGATCGGCACGCTCGCCCAGCTCCACATGTTGCCGAGCACGCCGATATAGGCCGTGACCGGCGACGTGCCGAAACCCGCCGCCTTGTCGAGCACGATGTTCTGGCGGACATTTTCCAGCAGCCAGAAGAATGGCACCGCGCCGAAGGCCAGATCGACCGCGGCCGATACGACGAGCATCGCCGCACCACCCGCCGCCATCGGCAGCCACCGCCCGCGCCGGTCGCGCCCGCCGGCAAACGCCGCCAGCACCAGCACCGCTGGCCCGTATTGGAAGCGCAGGACGCAGGTCAGCGCCAGCAGCGCGCCGGCCGCGGCCATCCGCTTCGCATCCTGGCGCCCGCCGAACGCCAGCGCGGCAGCCGCGCAGGCGCTCGCCAGCCCGGTCGTCTCGCCCAGCGGATGCGCGGCGAGCGCAATGAACTCGTACCATGTCGCCGCGACGATCGCGGCGCAGATCGCATGCGTGCGCGAGACACGGGCGCCCAGGGTCCAGGCCGATCCGACGATCGTCGTGGACGCGGCGATCATCGCAAGGCGCGGCAGCAGGAGATAGATCGTGCCGCCCGGCGCGATGAGGTTGCCCAGCGCCATCGGCCCCGACAGAAGCAACGGCAGCAGCCAGCTGCGCATGCCGACGCGGTATTCCCACGGAACCACTCCGTAACCGAAGAGATAGCGGTGCGCAGCCTCGAGATACTGGTAGATCTCGTCCGGGTGGTGGATCGACGGCCGTGCGAGCGTCGTCGCGCGCAGCGCGAAGGCAACCGCCACGATCGCCGCGACGACGAGAGCGGACGTCCGCGCGCGCGCACGCGAAGTCGTGATGGTCCCGTGCATATCCCCGGTCAGAGGCAGGATTCGAGGAAGGCCTGATCGAAGCCGAACTGCTTCGCCTTGTCGATGGTATAGGGGCGCAAGCCCATCGCGCGGTATTCACCGATGATCTTGCCGTCCGCGGTCTCGTCCAGATACTCGAACTTGAACAGCTCCTGCGTCACGATGACGGGGCCTTCCATGCCGATCACCTCGGTCACGTTGGTGACCCGGCGCGAGCCGTCGCGCAGGCGCTTCACCTGGATGATCATGTCGACCGAATCGGCGATCTGGCGGCTGATCGCCTCCTTCGGCACCTTGATGTCGGACATCATCACCATGTTCTCCATACGCGCCAGCGCCTCGCGCGGGCTATTGGAGTGGAGCGTGCACATCGATCCGTCATGGCCGGTGTTCATCGCGGCGAGCATGTCGAAACATTCGGAGCCGCGGATTTCGCCCAGGATAATGCGATCCGGGCGCATACGCAGCGCGTTCTTGACGAGGTCGCGGATCGAGATTTCGCCCTGACCTTCGAGGTTGGCGGGCCGCGTTTCGAGCGGCAGCCAGTGCGGCTGCTGAAGGCGAAGCTCGGCCGCGTCCTCGATCGTCAGCACGCGCTCGCCGGGGTCGATCATCTTCGACAGCGCGTTGAGCATCGTCGTCTTGCCCGAGCCGGTGCCGCCCGAGATGACGACGTTGAATCGGCACGCGCCCGCAATCTTCAGCGCGGTCGCCATCTTTACCGACATCGACCCGCCCGACGCCATCATGTCGAGTGTGATCGGCTTGGCGGAGAATTTGCGGATCGAGATCGCGGTGCCGCGCAAGGAAAGCGGCGGCACGATGACGTTGACGCGGGACCCGTCCTTCAGGCGGGCGTCGGCGAGCGGGGTCGTCTGGTCGACACGGCGGCCGACGGAATTGCAGATGCGCTGCGCGATCTGGAACAGATGCTCCTCGTCGCGAAAGCTGATGTGCGCCAGCTCCAGCTTGCCCTTGCGCTCGACGTACGTCTGTTCGGGGCCGTTGACCATGATGTCCGAGATCGCCGGGTCGGCGAGCAACTCCTCGAGCGGCCCGAGGCCGAGAAGCTCATCGACCAGCACCTTTTCCAGCGCGAACTGCTCGCGGCGGTTGAGCGTCAGCTTCAGTTCGGCGAGCACCTCGCCGATGATCGGGCGAAATTCCTCGGCCAGCTCGTCCTTGCCGAGGGTCGCGGCGGCTTCGGGGTCGACGCGTTCCAGCAGGCGCGGCAGCACCTGCTCCTTGATCTTGTGGATCGATGCCTCGAATCCCTCGACCCGGCTGTTGCCGGCCTCGCCGCTGGAATTCTGGCGATCGGTCAGGCGCTGCATCGCGTCGGTCGGTCCGCCGAACGGCGCCGCGCCAAGCCCGGCATCGTCGAGCAGCGGCGCGATGGTCTCCAGCGGCGGGAACTGCTCGCCGCCCGCGGGCTCGGCGCGCGCCGGGGCGCCGCCCTGCATCGGCCGCGCGACGCCAAAGGCCGGGCGCGATCCGCCGGCACCGGCTGTGCCGCCACTGGGTCCGCTGCGACGTCCGAACGCACTCATTTCCACCGTCCTTCGATATCGATCGCGCCGTGGTTAACCGCCAAGTCCTGACATTTACCTAATTCGCGGCGACGAATTGGCCGCGCGTGCGTCTTGATCGGATCGAGCCGACCGGCAAAGGAGGCTGTATGGGTGCACGAACGATAGCAGCGGCGTTGCGATATCTGATCGCGGTGACGGCGCTCGCGCTGGCCTGGCCGGCGGCCGCGGACGACATCTCCGCGACCGGGCGGGGGGTCGTGCGGGTCGTCACGATCGCGGTCGTCGATGACGAGGTGGTCGGGTTCGGGCACGGATCGGGCTTCGCGATTTCGCCGAACCGGATTGTGACGAACGCGCATGTCGTGGAGCTGGCCGAGCGTTACGCCGACAATGTCGTGATCGGCATCGTGCCGTCCGAAGGGGACAAGTCCTTTCAGGGCAAGGTCATCGCCTATGATCCCAAGCGCGACCTCGCGCTCATCCAGTTCGATGGGCCGGGGCTGCCCGCCGCGACGCTGTTCACCGGGCCGGTGACGGAGGGTGACCCCGTGGTCGCGCTCGGCTATCCGGGCAATGTCGATCTCGCGACGGCGCAGAGCGCGGCCGACTATATCAAGCCGACGACGCCGATCCGGTCGCAGGGTGTCTTTTCGGGGCGGCGTGCGCTGGAGGGGACGGGGGTGCTTCTCCACACCGCGAACATCGCGCGGGGCAATTCGGGCGGGCCGTTGCTCGATCGGTGCGGGCGCGTGATCGGGGTCAACTCCGCGGTGACTCAGGGGCAGGACGGCGACGCGAGCTTCGGCTTCGCGATCGCCGACACCGAACTCGCCGCGTTCCTGCAGGCGGCGAAGCAGCCCTATGCCTCGGTCGGCTTTCCCTGCACCTCGATCGAGGACCGGCTGCGCAGCGACAGTGAGGCGAGCGCCCGCGCGCTGGCAAGCGCCGATACCGCGCGCCGCGACGCAGCGGCGAAGGCGGCGGTCGCGCGCGAGGAGGCGCTGGCCGATGCGCGCGCGGATGCGGAGGCGATGCGCGAGAATGTGATGGCGCTCGCGGTGCTGATGCTCGTCGCCGGGGCGCTGGGGCTCGGCATCGGCGGCACGCTGGAGCTGACCGGGCGGCGCGAGCCGGCCTTGTGGGCCGCGGGGGTCGGCGCGGTGCTGATCGTCGGTGCGGTCGCGGTCTTCCTGTTCCGGCCCTCGCCGCGGATCGGCCTGCCCGCCGGTGCCGCGATTCCCTCAGCGACGCTTGGCGCGGCGCAGTCCGCGGGCAGGCTCGTTTGCACGCTGGTGCCCGACCGCAGCCGGGTGACGGTATCATCGGGGAACGACATTACGCTCGATTGGGGCAAGGGCGGCTGCGTCGGCGGGCGCACCCAGTTCGCCGAGGACGGCGCACGCTGGACGCGGGTCGCGGTGCCCGACGCCGAGCAGACGGTATCGATCCTGTCCTTCGACCCGGTCAGCCGTGACTATACCAACACGCGCTATCTGCTCGGCGCGCAGGGCATGGCGGCGGCGCGCGCCGCCCGTGGGGACGGCAAGCCGGCGATGTGCACCGCCGACCCGGCGGCGCGCGCGGCGCTGGCCGCGAAGCAGGCGGCGATCCGCGCCGTCCTGCCGCCGCTGCCCAACGAGAAGCTGGTCTATACCTGCTCGGCAGCGACGGGAGCCGCGGACTCCTGAGCGCGGCGCCACGACGGCGCGACGAAGCGACCGCGGACATGGCAGCGCCACAATAGCGCCAGCCCGAAGGCGGTCGCGACGACGATCGCCGGCAGCGATGCCTCCGCCCCGAAATCGCCGCCTGTCAGCAGATCGGGGCCGGTGATACGGGGGCGGAGGAGGCCGTCCGAAGCCAAACCCGAGATCGGGATGCCGAAGATGCCGCCTTGCGCGAAGTTCCACGCGGCATGGACGCCGATCGCCGCCCAAAGCCGCCGCGTGAGCATGTAAATGGCGGCGAGCATCACGCCGGCTTCGAGTGCAATCGCGAAGCCCGCGAGCAGCGTCGCATTGGGGTTGGCGAGATGCAGCAGCCCGAAGATCAGCGCGGAGACGACGAGCGCGATGCCGCTGCCCAGCCAGCGTTCCAGGATACGAAAGACCAGACCGCGAAAGATGATCTCCTCGGTAACCCCTGACACGATCGCGATGGCAAGGACCGGTAGCAGCACGGCTGGCGGGTTGGTGCCGAGGACGCTGTAGCCACCCGCCGCCCAGATGATCGCGACGATCGCCGCGAACAGGATCGTGCCGGTAAAAAGCCCGGCCAGCAATTCGGGAAGCGCGCCCTTGGCGGCGAACTCATCGACCCTCGGGCGGCGCTCGACGAAGCGGACGAAGAGCCAATAAACGCCAGCGCAGATCGCCGCGGTTTCCAGCGCGACCGCAATGGCCACCAGCCCGCTCGCACTTTCCCGCGCAGCCGTGCCCACCCCTACGAAATGCGCGATGGCCGCCCCCAGCGCCATCAGGCCAAGGCCAACGATCAGCAGCACCGGCGGAAAGTGGATCACGCGCCACACGCGGCTGGCGGGGGGCGTGACGGGCAGGGTCGGTAACATTTCGGCGGCTCCGGGCGGTGTCCCGTGGCCCTACTAGGCCAGGCCTGCAGCGCAACCGCTAATCGCGCAAATCGCTCGTTTCGTCGCTCGTGCTATGCTCGCGCGCCAGCAACGCGCGCTTGCGGTCTAACCCGTGAGCATAGCCACCGATGCTGCCGTCCGATCGCTTAGCCCGATGGCAGGGGACGACGACCGCCACCGGATTGGCGCCGCAGGCGCTTCCCGCCGCGCGCACAGCACCTGCGCTGCCGGCGATCGCCGCGAGTTCGCGGTAACTCCGCGTCTCGCCGGCCGGAATGCTGCGCAGCGCCTGCCACACCGCCTCCTGAAACGCGGTCCCGCGAATATCGAGCGGCAGCGACTGGTCGCGATCGGGGGATTCGACGCTTGCCACCACCTGCGCGGCCAGCGTGGCGAGCGCTTCGCCGCCCTGCACGAGTTCCGCATGCGGGAAGCGCGCCTTCAGGCTCGCATCATCCTCGTCGAACGCGACGCGGCACAGCCCCCGGTCAGTCGCGGCGACGAGCAAGGGACCAAGGCTGGTCCGCGCAAGCGTCCAGCGGATCGTGACGCCGGCGCCGCCGCGTGCCCACGCGCTCGGCGCCATGCCCAGACGCGGGGCTGCGTGTTCGTAGAAGCGGCTTGGCGCGGAATAGCCGGCGGCGTAGATCGCGTCGGTGACGCTCGCCTCGCCTTGCAAGGCGTCGGCGGCGCGGCCCGCCCGCCGCGCACGAGCATAGGCGGCGGGCGACACCCCGGTCGCGCGGGTGAACAGCCGCTGGAAATGATGCGGGGCATAGCCGACGGCCGCGCCAAGTTCGACGAGCGTCGGCGGCGTCTCCGCTGTATCGATGATGGCGACCGCACGCGCGACGGCTTCGCGGTCGCGCCCCACTTCGTCGGGCCGACACCGCAGACAGGCGCGGTAGCCGGCAGCGCGCGCATCGGCCGGTTCGCCGTAGAAGGACACGTTCGCTCGCGCCGGATGCCGCGCGGGACAGCTCGGCTTGCAATAGATGCCTGTCGTCCGCACCGCGACGACGAAGCGCCCGTCCTGGTTGCGGTCGCGGCGCTCGAAGGCGCGCCAGGCTTCGTCGAGGTCGATCGGGAGGGTCATGCGTCTCGATATGGGCGCTGGCCGTCCGCGGCGCGTCCCGCCGCTTGCGGCCAAAGCGTCGGGGTCAGCGGTTCGCCTCGAAGAGCGCAAGCGTGCGTTCGCGCGCGAGATCGGCCGAGGGTTCGTGATAATCCTTGCGACGATCCGAATTGAAGCCGTGCCCCGCCTCGTAGACATAGACGGCGGCGTTCGGCCAATCCTTCGCGATCACCTTTTCCACGCCTTCCATCGGGATGCCGTGGTCGTGACGACCGAAATGGAGGATGACGGGCACCTTGGGTTCCTCGTCCGCCGCGCCGGGAATCAGGCTGCCATAATAGCCGCTGGCCGCCGCCACGCCGGTGAGGCGCGTCGCCGCGAACCACGCGACCGATCCGCCGTAGCAATAGCCGACCACGAACACCGCGCCCTTTTCCTTCAGCGCATCGACGCAGGTCTGCACGTCCTTCAGCGACAGATCGAACGGATGGAGCTTGCGCGCGAGTTCCACCGCGCGGTCGAAATCGGGGCCGGTATAATCGGCCTGGAAGCCCGGATGCTCGCGGTCGTAGAGCGAGGGCGCCAGAACCTCATAGCCGTCCGCCGCATATTCCTCGCACAGATCGCGGATATGCTCGGTGATCCCGAAAATCTCCTGCACCAGCACGAGGCCCCCCTTGCGCTCCCCCTGCGGCTGGGCGTGATAGACGCCGATTTCGGCACCGTCGGACATCGTCATCTGTTCCATCGTGCCGGGCATCGGTTCGCTCCTTCGGTATCGAGTCGTTTGCGCGAGCCTTACCCGGCTGCGGCCCGGCTTGCATCCCCGCGGACCCCATGCTAGCCGCCCGCCATCCCATGCTCCGGTCGCGCCAGACGCGGCCCCAAGGCGCATGGGGCCACCATTTGGCGAACCGGGGAAACGAATCGCGTGGATAGCTCCAGCGGTAACTTGAGCAGCAGGATACAGGCGAGCCTGGGCGGACGTTATGCGACCGCGCTGTTCGATCTCGCGCGCGATGCGAAGACGATCGATGCGGTCGAGGCCAGCCTGAAGACGGTGCAGGATGCGCTCGATCAATCGGCCGATTTCAAGCAGCTGACGACGAGCCCGCTCGTTGCGCGGGGCGCGGCGGTGAAGGCCGTGCTCGCGACCGCGGAGTCGCTCGGCGTCGATGCGACGACGAAGAACTTCCTCGGCGTACTCGCCGAAAACCGCCGGCTCGGCGATCTGCCCGCGATCATCCGCGCCTTCCGTCAGCTCGCGGCGAACCACCGTGGCGAGACGAGCGCCGAGGTCATCTCTGCGCATCCGCTGACCGACGATCAGGTCGATGCGCTGAAACGGCAGCTTCGCACCCGCGTCGGGCGCGACGTTTCCGTCGATCTTTCGGTCGACCCGACACTCCTGGGCGGGCTCGTCGTCCGCATCGGATCGCAGATGATCGATTCGTCGATCCGCACCCGTTTGAATGCGCTTGCCAGCGCGATGAAGGGCTAAGAACATGGATATCCGCGCCGCAGAAATCTCGAAGGTCATCAAGGACCAGATCGCCAATTTCGGCACCGAAGCGCAGGTTTCGGAGACCGGCCAGGTGCTCAGCGTGGGTGACGGCATCGCGCGCATCTACGGGCTCGACAACGTCCAGGCGGGCGAGATGGTCGAGTTCGCCAACGGCGTGCAGGGCATGGCGCTGAACCTCGAAGCCGATAACGTCGGCGTCGTGATCTTCGGCTCGGACGCCGAGATCAAGGAAGGCGATACGGTCAAGCGCACCGGCACGATCGTGGACGTGCCCGTCGGCAAGGGCCTTCTCGGCCGCGTCGTCGACGGTCTCGGCAACCCGATCGACGGCAAGGGCCCGATTGAAAGCGACCAGCGCAGCCGCGTCGAGGTGAAGGCGCCAGGCATCATCCCGCGCCAGTCGGTGAACGAGCCAATGCAGTCGGGCCTGAAGGCGATCGACGCACTGGTCCCGGTCGGCCGCGGCCAGCGCGAGCTCATCATCGGCGATCGCCAGACCGGCAAGTCGGCGGTCGCGATCGACACCTTCATCAACCAGAAGACCGCAAACCAGGGCGACGACGAGTCCAAGAAGCTCTACTGCGTCTATGTCGCGGTCGGCCAGAAGCGCTCGACCGTCGCGCAGCTCGTCCGCACGCTGGAGGAAAACGGTGCGATGGACTATTCCATCGTCGTCGCCGCGACCGCGTCGGACCCCGCGCCGCTCCAGTTCCTCGCACCATACACCGGCTGCGCGATGGGCGAGTATTTCCGCGACAACGGCATGCACGCGCTCATCGTCTATGACGATCTGTCGAAGCAGGCGGTCGCCTATCGCCAGATGTCGCTGCTGCTGCGCCGTCCGCCGGGCCGCGAAGCGTATCCCGGCGACGTGTTCTATCTCCACTCGCGCCTGCTTGAGCGTGCGGCGAAGATGAACAAGGACAATGGCGGTGGCTCGCTGACCGCGCTGCCGATCATCGAGACGCAGGCCGGCGACGTCTCGGCCTACATCCCGACCAACGTGATCTCGATTACCGACGGCCAGATCTTCCTCGAAACCGACCTGTTCTTCGCCGGCATCCGCCCCGCGATCAACGTCGGCCTTTCGGTCAGCCGCGTCGGCTCGGCCGCGCAGACCAAGGCGATGAAGAAGGTCAGCGGCTCGATCAAGCTGGAGCTGGCGCAGTACCGCGAGATGGCGGCGTTCGCGCAGTTCGGTTCGGACCTCGACGCTTCGACCCAGCGCCTGCTGAACCGCGGCGCGCGGTTGACCGAGCTGCTGAAGCAGCCGCAGTTCAACCCGATGCCGTTCGAGGAGCAGACCGCGTCGATCTTCGCGGGCACCAACGGCTATCTGGATACGGTTCCGGTCGCCGACGTGACCCGCTACGAAGCGGCGATGCTCGCCGATCTGCGCGCGAACCACGCCGATGTGCTGGCAATGATCCGCGACACCCGCGATCTGGGTGACGAGGCCAAGGGCAAGCTCAAGGGCGCGCTCGACCAGTTCGCGAAGACGTTTGCGTAATCGAATGTGCTCCCGCGAAGGCGGGAGCACAGACTGGGTCCCCGCCTTCGCGGGGACACAAGGGAACCTAGATGGCCTCGCTTAAAGCCCTCAAGATCCGCATCGGCTCGGTGAAGTCGACGCAGAAGATCACCAAGGCGATGAAGATGGTTGCCGCTGCCAAACTGCGCCGTGCGCAGGAAGCGGCAGTTGCCGGCCGCCCCTATGCCGAGCGGCTGGAAAAGGTGATGGCGTCGCTCGCCTCCACCGTGACGGTCAGCGAAAGCAGCCCGAAGCTCCTTGCGGGCACCGGCAAGGATCAGGTCCATCTGATCGTCGTCGCGACTTCCGAACGCGGCCTTGCGGGCGCGTTCAACACCAACATCGTCCGTGCCGCGCGCAAGAAGGCCGAAGCGCTGGAAGCGGCGGGCAAGACGGTGCGCTTCTACCTCGCCGGCAAGAAGGGGCGCGTGCTCAAGCGCTTCTACCCGAACGCGATCGCCGCCGATTTCGAGCTGGGGCAGCACAAGGTCCTGGGCTTCGATCAGGCCCGCGAAGTCGCCGACGATCTGATCGCGCGGTTCGAGGCGGGCGAGTTCGACGTGGCGCACCTGTTCTACGCCAAGTTCGTCTCGGCGCTGGTGCAGGACCCGGTCGGCATGCAGATCATCCCGGTCGCGATCCCGACCGACAAGGCGGCGGCGAACGACGGTGCGGCCGCGGTCGAGTATGAACCCGACGAGGAATCGATCCTCGCCGATCTGCTGCCGCGCAACGTCGCGATCCAGATCTTCCGCGCGATGCTGGAAAACGCGGCGTCGGAGCAGGGCAGCCGCATGAACGCAATGGACAATGCGACGCGCAATGCGGGCGACATGATCAATCGCCTCTCGATCCAGTACAACCGCACCCGCCAGGCCGCGATCACGACCGAGCTGGTGGAGATCATCTCGGGCGCCGAGGCGCTGTAACAACCAATACCGTCACCCCGGCGCAGGCCGGGGTCCAGCTCCGACGGTAGCAACTGGGTCCCGGCCTTCGCCGGGATGACGACCGAAGAAGGCAAGGAACGAAGCCATGGCAACCGCCGCTGAAGACATCCGCCCGACGACCAAGACCTCGGGCAGCAACAACGTCGGCACGATCGCCCAGGTGATCGGCGCGGTCGTCGACGTGCATTTTCCCGAGAACCTGCCGGCGATCCTCTCGGCGCTCGAAACCGACAATAACGGCAATCGCCTGGTCCTCGAGGTCGCGCAGCATCTGGGCGAGAACACCGTCCGCACGATCGCGATGGACGCGACCGAAGGGCTGACCCGCGGCCAGACCGTGACCGACACCGGCGCGCAGATCACCGTGCCCGTCGGTCCCGCGACGCTCGGTCGCATCCTGAACGTCGTCGGCGAGCCGATCGACGAACGCGGTCCGGTCAATTCGGAGCACAAGGCGCCGATCCACGCCTCGGCTCCGCTGTTCGTCGATCAGTCGACCGAGTCGTCGATCCTCGTCACGGGTATCAAGGTCATCGACCTGCTCGCGCCGTACGCGAAGGGCGGCAAGATCGGTCTGTTCGGCGGTGCCGGCGTCGGCAAGACCGTGCTGATCCAGGAACTCATCAACAACATCGCCAAGGGTCATGGCGGCACCTCGGTGTTCGCGGGCGTCGGCGAGCGGACGCGTGAGGGCAACGATCTCTATCACGAATTCCTCGACGCCGGCGTCATCGCCAAGGATGCCGATGGCAACCCGACGAGCGAGGGATCGAAGGTCGCGCTGGTGTTCGGCCAGATGAACGAGCCGCCGGGTGCCCGCGCGCGCGTCGCGCTATCGGGCCTGACGATCGCGGAATATTTCCGCGACCAGGAAGGTCAGGACGTGCTGTTCTTCGTCGACAACATCTTCCGCTTTACGCAGGCGGGTGCCGAAGTCTCGGCGCTGCTCGGCCGCATCCCCTCGGCGGTGGGGTATCAGCCGACGCTGTCGACCGACATGGGCGCGCTGCAGGAGCGCATCACCTCGACCAACAAGGGCTCGATCACGTCGGTGCAGGCCGTGTATGTTCCCGCCGACGACTTGACCGATCCGGCGCCGGCGACGTCGTTCGCCCATCTGGACGCGACGACCGTGCTCAACCGCGCGATCTCGGAGCTTGGCATCTACCCCGCGGTCGATCCGCTCGATTCCACGAGCCGCGTGCTCGAGCCGCGCGTCGTCGGGCAGGAGCATTACGAGACCGCCCGTGCGGTCCAGTCGCTGCTCCAGCGCTACAAGTCGCTGCAGGACATCATCGCGATCCTGGGCATGGACGAGCTGTCGGAAGAGGACAAGCTGACCGTCCAGCGCGCCCGCAAGATCCAGCGCTTCCTGTCGCAGCCGTTCCACGTCGCCGAGGTCTTCACCGGCATCAGCGGCAAATTCGTCGCGATCGAGGATACCGTTCGGTCGTTCAAGGCGGTGGTCGACGGGGAATACGACCATCTGCCGGAAGCGGCGTTCTACATGGTCGGCGGCATCGACGAGGTCGTCGCCAAGGCCGAGAAGATGGCGCAGGAAGCGTAATGCTCCATTTCGAACTCGTGACCCCCGAGCGGCTCGTCCGCTCGGAAGAGGTCTACATGGTGACCGTTCCGGGGACAGAGGGCGATTTCGGCGTGCTCGAAGGCCATGCACCGCTGATGTCGACGGTGCGCGACGGGACGCTCTCGATCTACAAAGCCGACAAAAGCGAGCCGGAAACGCTGGCGATCCGCGGCGGGTTCGCAGAAGTATCGAAGGCAGGTCTTACGATCCTAGCGGAACATGCGGGGTAAGGAGCGAGGGAAACCGACCGTAAGGCTCTATTGACTTGTTGGATGCTAAGTCAGATATTCACAAGCAGTTCCTTATCAAGGAAGGATTGATGATGCGCGAAGGTGCACGCGACTAAATCCGTTGAATTGCCAGATTTTTCATTTTGGTTTTATGAGCGCAGCGGAGTCCTTCCGCTGCGTTTCTGATTCCGGTCCACTTTGGAAGACGCTCTTGGGACCCGCTTTGGTCCTGATATCGGTCTTCGTCGCATGGCTGGGAATCCGCAACGCACGCGCTGTCGCACGCCAGAAAGCGACGCTTGATATCATCGAGAAATTTGAGTCGACCGAGCATTACCGTTCGCTCAACGAGGCGTTTTCGGCGACGCGAAAAGCGGGCGGATTTGCAGCGCTGCATGACCCGCAAAGCGATGAAGAGCGTAAGGCGCGCGCCGATGTGCAGGATTATCTCAACCATTATGAGCTCGTCGCGATCGGCATTCGAAACAATATTCTCGACGAGAAAATCTACAAGGAATGGATGGGAAGCGCTGTCGTGCGCGACTGGAATGCTGCCGCTTCCTATATTCAGCGGGAGCGGTGGCGTTTAAACGAAGCGAAAGACGATTTCGTCTATCGACCCCGGCTTTATGCAAGCTATCAATGGCTGGCATCGCGCTTCTCGAGAGATGCTTTGCGGCTTACAAACGCGTCGTCGGACAAGCCGCAATTGATGCATGCCGGAGGGCCAGGTGACGATCCCCTTCCAGAACCTAACGATCCCGGGCCGGCACCGCCAGCCATCGTCGACGATCCATAACGCGTAACAAGACGCTTTACAGGAAACTATACGGGTCCACATCCACCGCGACGCGGACCTTTGCCGGCCAGTCCAGTCCGCCCAGCCAGGCCCGGATAACGTCCTGCACGTCGAGCGCGCGCCGCGCATGCACCAGCAGCCGGAACCGGTGCCGCCCGCGCAGCATCGCCAGCGGCGCAGGGGCGGGGCCGTAGACGTGCATGCCCTCCACCTGCGGCGCGGCGCGGGCGATCTGGCGCGCGGTGTCGTGGGCGGCCGCCTGATCCTCGGAGGAGACGATGATCGCCGCGTAGCGGCCGAAGGGGGGCGCACCCGCATCCCGACGCGCCTCGGTTTCGGCGGCGTAGAAGGCGTCGGCGTCGCCGGTGACCAGCGCCTGCATGACCTGCGCGCCGGGCGAATGCGTCTGGATGTAGACATGCCCCGGCTTCTCGCCGCGGCCGGCGCGGCCCGAGACCTGGCGGATCTGCTGGAAGGTCCGCTCGGCCGCGCGCAGATCGCCGCCCTCCAGCCCCAGATCGGCATCGACGACGCCGACCAGCGTCAGATTGGGGAAGTGATAGCCCTTCGTCACCAATTGCGTGCCGACGACGATGTCGATCGCCCCGCCTTCCATCCGCGCGACGAACTCGGCGGCCTTGGCGGGACTCCAGATCGTGTCGGACGTTACGATCGCGGTGCGGGCCTCGGGAAAGAGGAACGAGACCTCGTCGGCGATGCGCTCGACACCGGGGCCGCACGCGACGAGCGTGTCCTCGTTCTTGCACTCCGGGCAGGCGCGCGGCACCGGCTCGATATGGCCGCAGTGATGGCAGGCGAGGCGGCGGGTGAGGCGGTGCTCGACCATCCACGCGGTGCAATTGGGGCACTGGAAACGGTGGCCGCAGGTGCGGCACAGCGTCAGCGGCGCATAGCCGCGGCGGTTGAGGAAGAGCAGCGACTGCTCGCCGCGAGCGAGCGTCTCCTCCATGGCGGTGACGAGCTTGGGCGCGAGCCAACGCCCGCGTTCGGGCGGATGCGCGATCAGGTCGATCGCCTCGATGGTCGGCATTTCCGCCGCACCATAGCGCCCGGGGAGCCTCAGTTCGGCGTAGCGCCCCGCCGCGACCTGCTGGCGCGTCTCGATCGCGGGGGTGGCGGAGGCGAGGATGACCGGGCACCCTTCGAACATCCCGCGCATCACCGCGACGTCGCGCGCATGATAATGGACGCCGTCCTCCTGCTTGAAGCTCGTTTCGTGGGCTTCGTCGATCACGATGAGCCCGAGGTTGGCGTAGGGCAGGAACAGCGCCGAGCGCGCGCCGACGGTCACCAGCGCCTCGCCGCTGGCGATCGCGCGCCACGCGCGGCGGCGCTGGGTGGAGCGAAGCCCCGAATGCCACGCGACGGGTTCGCAGCCGAAGCGGTCTTGGAAGCGGCGCAGGAACGGTTCGGTGAGCGCGATTTCCGGGAGCAGCACCAGCGTCTGCCGGCCCTCGCGGATCGCGGCGGCGACCGCCTCGAAATACACCTCGGTCTTGCCGGAGCCGGTCACGCCGTCGAGCAGTGTCGGCGCGAAGGCGCGTGCCTCCACCTGCGCGACAAGCCTATCGGCCGCGGCCTGCTGACTTTCGGACAGCACCGGCTGCGCAAAAGCGGGGTCCGGAAGCGCGAAGGGGCTGTCGATTGCGACCTCCACCGCTTGAATAGCGCCCGCCTTCACCAGCCCGCGGATCACGCCGTCGGAGACGTCGGCGATGGCGGCAAGCTCGCGGATCAGGCCCTGGCGGTCGGCGATCCGCTCCAGCGCCTGCGCGCGCTGCGGGGTGAGGCGTTCGGGAAGCTCGCCCGTCGCGCGATATTCGATCGCGGTGCGCGCGCCTTCCAGCGCGGAAGTGGACGGGATCGCCATGCGCACCACGGCGGCGGGCGGGGCGAGGTAATAATCGGCGGTCCACTCGACCAGCCGGCGAAGCGGAGCCGCCAGCGGCGGCACATCGGCAACGCCGACGAGGTTGCGCAGCCGGTTGTCGCCGACCTCCGCATCCGACGGCATCCGATCCGGCTCCCAGACCACGCCCATCAGCTGCCGCGGGCCGAGCGGCGCGACGACGACCGACCCCGGCTCCACGCTCATCCCGTACGGGACGCGGTAATCGAGCGGGCCGAGCGCGGAGTTGAGAACGAGGACGCGGGCGCGGGACATGCCCCGCTCATATGGCGGCGGCGATGGTTTTGGGGAACCCTCGCCCGTCCCCGGACACTGCGCTAACGTGGCACCATGACGCTGCCAGCCGCCTTTGCCGAGCATCTGCTGCGCGACCGCAGGCGGTCGGTGCATACGGTGCGCGCGTATCAGGCGACGGCCGAGCGGCTGTGCGACTTCCTCCAACGGCATTGGGGTGGGGCGATCGATGCGGTTGCTCTCAGGGGACTTTCGGCGAGCGATCTCCGGGCGTTCCTTGCAATGCGACGCGGCGAGGGGCTGTCCAATGCCTCGGCCGCGCGCGAACTGTCGGCCGCGCGCGCCTTTGTCGACTGGGCGGCGCCGGGCGCGATGCCGGCAATGCGCGGGCCGCGGGTGAAGAAGGGCGTGCCGCGCCCGGTCGCGCCCGACGATGTGATGGCGCTGGCGGGCGATGTCGCGGAAAGCGCGCGCGACGCGTGGGTCGGCGCACGCGACTGGGCGCTGCTGCTGCTGCTCTACGGCGCCGGCTTGCGGATCGGCGAGGCGCTGGCGCTGACCGGCGCGGCGCTGCCGCTCGGCAGCACGCTGGTCGTCACGGGCAAGCGCGCGAAGACGCGTATCGTGCCGTTGCTGCCGCAGGTGCGCGGCGCGATCGAGGCGTATCTGGCGGTATGCCCCTGGCCGTCGGCAAAGGACCAGCCGCTGTTCCGCGGCGCGCGGGGCGGGGCGCTGTCGCCGGGGATCATCCGCGCGGGGGTGCGGGCGGCGCGGGGGCGGCTCGGCCTGAGCGAGCGGACGACGCCGCACGCGCTGCGCCACAGCTTTGCGACGCATCTGCTCGGGCGTGGTGCGGATTTGCGGTCGCTGCAGGAATTGCTCGGGCATGCGAGCCTTGGCTCGACGCAGATCTACACCGCGGTCGATGCGGCGCATCTGCTGGACGTGTATCGCAACGCGCATCCGCGCGCCTGAGCGGCTACCGCCCGATCAGCCCCCGCGTCTTGCCGATGGCGCGCGACCAGGCGAGCTCCTCGATCCCGGCATGACCGAGTCCCAGATGATCGCGGCGCGCGGCGACGACATCGAACAGCGTGATCGTGCCGCTGCGCAGTCCGCTGCGCACCACGCCTGCCCAGCGTCGCGCGGTTTCCCAGCGGATCAGGCGCAGGCACGGTTCGTCGCACGGATGGCGTTGCAGGAACAGGTCCTGCAGGCGAACGAGGATATCGCCGATCGCCTCCAGCGTCGCGCGGTCGGGCGGGGCGGTGCGGCCCATGACGTGACGAACCACGAGGCTAGCGGCTTCGACCGCACCCTCGCCGAAGAACGGCGCATAGGCGCCCGCCAGCACCAGCGCGGCGCTGTCCTCCATCGTGGCGGTGTAGCGGTGCGAGGCGCCGCCGGCGTGGCGGCGATAGAGGATCAGCTCGTCGTCGAGCCGCGCGATCCGGCCCATCCGCGCCATGCGGTGATAGAGGTCGAAATCCTCGGCGTAGAGGATGTCCGGGCGGGTGAAGGGATCGAGCGTGCGGGCGGCATCTGTGCGCAGCATCACCGATGACCAGACGAGCGGATTTTCGACATGAAGCAGCCATTCGACGAGCGTCGGGGTGGTGAGCGGCGCATAGGCCGATGCGCTCTGCCGGGCCCCGTCGAGATAGTGCGCATTGGCACCGACGAGGACGACGTCGGGATTTGCATCGAGAAACGCGACCTGCCGCGCGAAGCGATCGGGCGTGCACAGATCGTCCTGGTCGAGCCCGGCGACATAGCGGCCGCGCGCCTGCGCAAAGGCGCGGTTGCGCGCACGGACGGGGCCACCGTTGTGCGCAGACTCGATCAGCCGCAGCCTTGGATCGTCCCAGCCTGCGATGACCGCGCGCGTGTCGTCGGTCGAGCAGTCATCGACGACGATGAGCTCGAAATCGCCGAAGGTCTGCGCGGCAAGGCTCGCGAGCGTCTCCCCGATGAGCCCGGCGCCATTATAGGCCGCCATGACGACGCTGACGGTGGGCGCGGGCGGCGTCACGCGACCGCGCGCGTGGCGATATCGGCCATCACCTGATCGACGATCATCAGCCCCACATCATTCTGCCAGAGCCACAGGCCGTTCGCCTGCCCGCGAAAGCTCGCCTCGCCGCCGAGCGATCCCCAGGGCACGAAGCCAGCCGCCAGGCCGATGCCGTAGAGGCCGGGGATCGGCTGGCCGGCAGCGTCGGTAACGCGGCAATGCCGATCCACCATCGGTGCCCCGTAATGCGCGGCGAGCGTGACCGGCGTGCCGTCGGTGCCCTCGACCGGCAGCGCATGCGGGCGATAGCCGAGCGCCGCGATGACCAGGTCGGCATCGTCGATCAGCGCGCGCGCCTTTGCGTGGTCGTCATCGATGCGGTGCGCAGCGACGCGGGGCTCGCTTGCCCGGCCGTCGACGCCGAGGAGGCGCAGGACGAGTTCGCGCGCCTCCAGCCGAAAGCCCGCGAGGCGGTAGACGAAGCCCGATATCGGGCAGACATCGTCGGGGCCGAAATCGCGAAACCCTTCGGCATGCGCGGCCTCGACGGAGGGATAGAAGGGGCGAAGCGGCCGGCGGTGGAGCAGCGATATCGCGCCCGGACCGAGCGGCAGGGCACTTTTGAGCAGGAGGACGACCGTCGTCAGCGCGCTGGTCGACCCGCCGATCACCGCGATCCGCGGCGCACGCTTCCCGGCGAGCAGATCCTCAACACGCGCCGGCCCGCCGATGGCGAGGATGCTATCCGACTGGACGAGCCGATCGCCGGCCAGCGCGATGAGCGGCTCGCCTGCCACACGCTGCTGCGCCAGCCGATCGAGCGGCTGATGCCCGCCGGTCGCGATGACGACGCTACGCGACGCGCGCTCCTGCGTTCGGCCGCTTTCCCGGTCGCGGAGGGTGGTGCGCCATAAGCCGTCATGCCCGCGCCGGGTCGCGAGCGCCTCGTGCCCGGTCAGGATCGTGCCACCGGCGCCGCGGACGATTTCCGCTAACCGCTCACCGGTTGCCCTCAGGAAGGGGCCCGCTTCGACCAGCGGCACGCCGAGCGCATCGCGGTAGCCGGCGACGGCGCGGCCTGTGGGATGGTCCGCCAGCGCAGCGATCTCGGGGTGGATGTTGCCCTCTACCGCGCTGAGAAACGTCTGCGCGGTCGAATCAGAGGTGATGGCGTAGTGTCCGAGCCGCCCGCCACCGATGCCGTGGTCGCGTTCGACCACCACCAGATTGCGCGCGAAGTCGGGCAACAGGCCGCGCTTGGTTGCCGCCGTAAGAACGGCCGAGCCGGCCGGACCGCCGCCGACGATCAGGACATCGGCGACCGGGGGGGCGGCAATCGATACAACCGCCTTCGCACGCGGACGGCAGGCGTCGTCCAGCGCAGCCGCGACGCGCTCTGCATCGGCTGGGGTCATCCTATCGGTGATCGGCAACGAGAGCAGCCGCGCGGCGATGTCGTCCGCGACCGGCGTCGGCTCGATTTGGGCGTTGGCGCGGATCCAGGGCTGCTCGCCCAGATGCGGGGAGAAATAGCGCCCGGTGCCGATGCCGCGTGCCGCCATGCGTTCGGCAATGACCTCACGGTCAGAGCCGGGCGGGAGCAGCACGGGAAAAAACTGCATGGCCTGCGTGCCCGGTGTGCGCGACTGCAGGCCGTATCGATCGCTGATCGCGGCACGATAGGCGGCCGCAACCGCTTCACGCGCGGCACATACGCCCGGAAATTCCGCAAGCTTCGCGCGCGCCATGACGGCGAGGACTTCGGGCAGTTTCGCGTTGAGGCCCGGCAGAACGGCGCTGCGCGCGCCATCGAATCCGAAATTCGCCATCGATCGCAGCCGCGCGATGACGCCGGCATCGCTGCAGTGGACGAGGCCTCCTTCCGCTGTCGCGAAGGTCTTGGTCGCGTGCATCGAAAAGACGACGGGGAAGCGCGCGCCGGCGCCGAAGTTCAGTCCATCCGCGGTGGTCGTGCCGAGCGAGGCCGCCGCATCGACGACGACGCCGACACCGTGACGGTCGGCGAGCCACGCATAGCGATCGAGATCGATCGCGCGGCCGAAGGTGGCATAGGGCACGATCACCGCGATCCGATCCGCATGGAGCGAGAGCAGGCACTCTTCCTCGGCCGCCGCGGCGGACCAGTCGTCCGGATCGATATCGCAGATGAGCGGGGTCAGGCCCGCCCAATGCGCGGCCTGCGCGGTCGCGGCAAAGGTGAGGGCCGGCATGAGCGCGAGGCCAAGCCCCGCGCGAGGGCGCGCCTGATCGCTGATCGCCAGGATCAGGCCAAGCGTCGCGTTGGCGACCGCAAGCGAATCGCCGCAGCCGCCGAACAGCTGCGCGGTCGCCTCCGCCTCGAACGCGCGGACTTCGGGACCGGTGTTGCTGTAGGTGCCGGACGCCTCCACCCGCTCGAGCGCGGCCGTCAGGCGGCTGAGCCGCGGCGGCTGCGGTGCGATCAGCGGCAGTCTTTGCTGCAAGCGAACTCCCCCGGGCTCCTTTGTCGAAGCCGGGCGCTTGCCATGGAGGCTGCTAAGAAGCGGTTACGCTTCGGTCCGTATCGGTATCGAAGGCGTCGAACTCGTAGGCGATCGAGGCCTCCACGAGCTGATCCCAGAGCGCCGCGATCGCGTCTCCGGGCAGCCCCGCGGCTTCCGCGGCCGCCCGAGCGTTGGCGATCACCTGCGCCTTGCGCGCCTCGTCGCGTACCGCGCCGCGCGTCGGCTTGATGCGCGCCGCGGCGTCCATATAGGCGAATCGCCGGACGAGCAGCGCCACGAGCTCGCGGTCGACCTGATCGACGCCGGCACGCACCTCGATCATGGTCGTGCAATCGGGGCCTGGGAGGATCCTGTCGGGCATGGGGTGTGCATAGCGTCCCGCCGCGCTCTGTCCAGCCAAGCGATCGTCTTGCAATTTTCGATGAATGCGGCAATGACACTGTCAAAATTTGTGGACGATTCTTAAGAGGATAGGGTCATGCGGCAGCTTTTATTGGTGGTAATGGGCGTGGCAGCATTGGCCATATCGTCCGGTGCTGTGGCGCAGAAGGCAGAGCCGACGCCTTCGCCGGCGAAGGAAAAGAAGATCTGCCGGAGCGAGTCCGTCACGGGGTCCATAATGCCGCACCGCACATGCCACACCGCCAGCGAATGGAAGCAGCAGGAAGAAACCAATGCGGCGAACGTAGAGGCTTTCCGGAATCGGCCCGCGACGACCGCCGGAGTTAGCCGGCAATAACCGTCTTCGAGGTCGGCCCGGTCGCGCAGCCGTCACCCGGCTGGCGTTTGATCGACGCGACCTTGCATCGGGCGCTGCGTCGCAATTGGCCCCCACTTCGCGGCGGGCACGGCGCCGCCAGGTTTGTGGCGATACGCAGCGATCCGGCAGCACGGAGGCCCGGCGGGGGGCCATCGCGCCGGCGAACGCTTGTATGGCGCCTCGGGTGTGCTAAGCTGCTCGTCAATCGATGATTTTGATGGCGTTGCAATGGCGAGGGGGACGGAGATGCTCCGCATATTGGTGACCATTCCTGTGCTTCCCATGCTGTCCTTGGCTCTGACTGAGCCGGCCATCGCCAAGGATGCCAAGGACGCTTCGGGCAAGAAGATCTGCCGCTCGCAGACATTCACCGGATCGCGCATGCCGGTGCGCACCTGCCGGACGGCTGTGGAGTGGAGCGACGCCAAGTCGGCGGCCGGCAAAGACGTGGACATGCGGATGCGCATGCTCGGCAACATTTCCCGGGTGCAAACCGACCATGTGGGAACGCCGGTCTTCGAGTAGCTCCGGGCATCAAGCCAGGCATTCCACGCGGCTGGCCGGCGAGAGCTTGACCGCCAAAGCGCTAGCTGACATAGGGCGCAGCTTCGCAATTGGCCCCGCACCCCGGTGAAGCGGCGGCCCTGCCCGGTTTCTGCCGGTCCAGAGCGATACCGGGACCAACGTTGTTGCAATTGAGGAAATACGATGTCGAAGCGCCAGAGCGCCAAGTACAAGCTCGACCGCCGGATGGGCGAGAACATCTGGGGTCGTCCGAAGAGCCCGGTCAACAAGCGCGAATATGGCCCCGGCCAGCACGGCCAGCGTCGCAAGGGCAAGGTCAGCGACTTCGGCATCCAGCTGCGCGCCAAGCAGAAGCTCAAGGGCTATTATGGCGACGTGACCGAGAAGCAGTTCCGCGCCTGCTATCACGAGGCGGCGCGCATGAAGGGCGACACCGGCCAGAACCTGATCGGCCTGCTCGAGCAGCGGCTCGACATGATCGTCTACCGCGCCAAGTTCGCGCCGACGATCTTCGCGGCGCGCCAGCTCGTCAGCCACGGCCACATCCGCGTCAACGGCGTGAAGTGCAACATCGCGTCGCGCCGCTGCTTTGTCGGCGACGAGATTTCGCTGGGCACGAAGGCCAAGGACATGGCGCTCGTCATGGAAGCGCAGAGCCTCGCCGAGCGTGACGTCCCCGATTATGTCGCGCCGGACGGCAACGCGAAGATCACCTTCGTGCGCGTGCCCACCCTGGACGAAGTGCCGTATCCGGTGAAGATGGAACCGAACCTGGTGGTCGAGTTCTACTCGCGCTGAGGCAACGACCTGGCGAAGCTGGGTCGAGCCAACACTCAGCGCGAGCGGCCGGCGTCGCTCAAGCGACGACCGACGGCGCGGGCTTCGCCCGCGGCGCTCCACGATCAACAAGAGGGCGGTCCCAACCGGGCCGCCCTTTTCGCTTCAAGGCCCCTCGATCCCGAGGGTCGTCCGCAGGAACGTATCCGCCTTGTCGAGCATCGCGATCCGCGCGTCGCTATCGTCGATCTGGTGGTCGAGGCCCTTATACTCGACCAGTTCGACCTGCTTCCCCGCATTTCGCAGGCGTGACGCCATCATGCGCGACTCGCCGATCCCGACGTTGCGGTCCTGGTCGGCGTGGAACAGCAGCACCGGCGCCTTGATCGCCGCGACGTTCTGCGCGGGCGAACCTTCCTTCACGTGATCGCCGCGGCCGATGAAG
The DNA here is from genome assembly GCF_902498785.1 of Sphingomonas sp. EC-HK361. Taxonomy (GTDB): domain Bacteria; phylum Pseudomonadota; class Alphaproteobacteria; order Sphingomonadales; family Sphingomonadaceae; genus Sphingomonas. Next base: position 1,159,421 of record NZ_LR701493.1, on the reverse strand, counting down.
GTATCGACCAGCCGGAAATCGCTGAAGTCGCGGTGCTCCTCTCGCAGCGTCGCCAGATCGGTGACCGGCGCGATCGCGACGATCGCCTTGAAGAGGTCGGGCGCGAGGACCGGCGATTGCAGCGCCGCATAGCCGCCATAGGACCAGCCGACGATGGCGAGCCGCTTCGGATCGGCGATACCTTCCTTGACCAGCCAGCGGCCCCCGTCGTTCACGTCGCCGATCGCCGTCTTCCACGATCGGAAGCCGTTCTCCTGAAACCAGCTGTCGCCGTAGCCCGACGACCCCCGGAAGTTGGGCTGGAGCACGGCATAACCGCGCGCGGCGAAGAACTGCGCCAGCCAGTCGAACCCCCATTCGTCCCGCGCGCTGGGGCCGCCATGCGGCATCACGATCGTGGGAAGGTTCTTCGCATCCTTGCCCGCGGGGACGGTCAGATAGCCGGGGATCTTCGTCCCGTCCGCGGCGGCGTAGGTGATCGCCTTGACCGGCGCGAGCGTGAATCCTTCCAGTTGGGGGCGGGCGGGCAGCAACAGGTCGAGGTGACGGTTGGACTTGTCGAAGACGAGATAGCGGCCCGGATCGACGTCGCTGCCAGCCCACAGGAGCAGCTTCTTCTCGTCGGCGCTGGCATCGATGAAGCGGATTAGCGGCAATTCGGGAATCGCCTTCGACAGCGCGGCCTGGAGCCGTTTCAGCTCCGGATCGAAAAAGGCCGTTTCCCGCCGATCGGTCGCGAAGGTCACGCCGACGACGCGCCGTTGCCGACCGATGCGGACCAGCCCGTCGATATCGACGTCGGGGCGGCCATAGACGATATCCCGCTTGCCGCTGCCGTCGAGCGCCATCTTGAACAGCGCAGACCGACCATTCTGCACGTCGAAACCGTAAGCGACGTTGAGATCGCGATCGACGGCATAGGGATCGAAGCCGATGCGGGTCTGCGAATCGCCGGTGACGGTGCTCAGCTTGTTCCAGGATCGTTCGCCGGGCTTGCGGAACATGTAGTTGATGAACGTCTTGCCGTAGCCGGCGGAGTCCTGCGGCCGGACGCCCATGATCCTGACGGTGCCGTGCCCATCGGTGATGAATTCCTCGATCTCCGGACGGGGCGTCTCGACGACGGTGCGGCGAAACGTGACCGGATCGATCCGCTCCAGGCCATATCCATTGAGTGCGCTCGCTGTATAGGTGCCGGTCGTCTTCTCAGGCACGAACTGGCGCAGCATCAGCAGCGACCCGCCGCTTTCGTCGCCATACCAGTCGATGACCTGGCCGCCATTCTGCATGATCCCCAGGCTGTCCAGCGACGATTTCGCGCTGATGAGTTTCAGCTTGCTGCCGTCGGGGTCCAGCGCGAAGAGGCGAGTGAAGCCGAGCGCCGCGCTGCCCTTCCCGTCGATGGCATAGATACCGCAGACGAGGCGGGCATTGGTCGCCCAGTTGCAGTCGGTCAGGCGTTCCGGCGCCCCGCTCGATTGCAGGATCGGCTTGAGCGTCGCGGTGGCGGCGACGTCGCCCACGATGGCGACGGACTTGCGCCCCGCCGTGGCGAGGACGGCCGCGTAGTGATTGCCATCAGGAGAAATCGTGGCGGAGATGACCTGTTCGCGCGCACCGAAGCGCTTGGCCGCATCGCTTTGTGCCGCAGCCGGCACAGCCGCGATGCCCGCCGCCGCGAGCAGCGTCGCCCGAAATGTCCGTGTCATGTCGTCCCCCAATAGTCCCCGACGCACGCTAGCCGATTGATTTGCGACGGCAAGACCCGAGGATGGTTGCGATCGTTCCGGCAGCCTGTCACGCTGACCACGACCAGAGGGGAAACAGCCATGTCCGATCATATCGTCCGTCTAGCAGTCCTGCTCAGCGCGGTGAGCCCGCTGCCCGCGTTCGCGCAGACGCAACCCGCGATATCGATCGATACGCTGAAAGCCGTGACGCAGACCTTGTCGTCCGACGCCTTTGAAGGCCGCGCGCCGACGACGCCAGCGGAGGCGAAGACGGTCGCCTATATCATCGAGCGGATGAAGGCGGCGGGGCTGAAGCCGGGTAACAACGGCGCGTGGACGCAGGACGTGCCAATGGTCGAGATCACCGCGGAAAACGTCCAGCCGCTGACCTTCACCGGCGGCAAGACGCCGGTCGCCCTCGATTATCGCAAGGACATGGTGATCGCGACCTACCGGGTGACGCCGAAGATCGCGGTCAGGGACAGCGACGTCGTCTTCGTCGGCTACGGCATAACCGCGCCCGAAAAGGGTTGGGACGACTATGCCGGCATCGACGTGAAGGGGAAGACCGTCGTCATGCTGGTCAACGATCCCGACTGGCAGACGATGACCCGGGATGGGCCTTTCGAAGGCCGCGCGATGACGTGGTACGGGCGCTGGCCATACAAATACGAAAACGCCGCGAAGCACGGCGCGGCGGCCGCGATCATCGTCCACGATACGGAGCCGGCGGCCTATCCCTGGGCGGTGGTCCAGTCGTCCTGGACCGGCGCGCAGTATGAGCTGGACGCGGCGGACGGGCATAGCGGTGCGGCGCAAGGCATCGGCTGGATCCAGCTGCCGGCCGCCAGAGCGCTGTTTGCGAGCGCGGGGAAGGATTTCGCCGCGCTCTCGGCCGCCGCCAAGGTCAGGGGCTTCAAGGCGGTGCCGCTGGGCGTGAAGGCGTCGTTCGGCTTCGACAACACGATCCGCAAGCAGGCGTCGAAGAACGTCATCGGCGTGCTGCCGGGCAAGACCGCGCCGAACGAGACGGTGCTCTATTCGGCGCACTGGGATCATCTGGGCCGCTGCGATGCGGTGGACGGCGATGATATCTGCAACGGCGCGCTGGACAATGCGAGCGGGGTCGCCGGGCTCATCGCGCTGGCTGAGGCCAACGCCAAGGCCGGACCGGCGCGGCGATCGATCGCGTTCCTGGCGGTGACCGCGGAGGAATCGGGGCTGCTGGGCTCCGAATATTATGCGCGCCATCCGATCTTCCCGCTGCGCTCGACGGTGGGGGGCGTGAACATGGACGGGCTGAACATCATTGGCCCGGCGCGCGATTTCGTCATCACCGGGGCAGGCAAGTCGGAGCTTGAGGACATGGTGAAGCCCTTCGTCGCGGCGGAAGGCCGCGTCATCACCGCCGAACCCAATCCGGAGCGCGGCGGCTATTTCCGGTCCGACCATTTCAGCTTCGCCAAGCTGGGCGTGCCGATGCTCGACGGCGGATCGGGCGAGGATCTGGTGACCGGCGGCAAGGCGGCGGGCAAGGCCGCGACCGAGGATTACATCGCGCACCGCTATCACAAGCCGCAGGACGAATATGATCCGAAATGGGACTGGACCGGCGCGGTGCAGGACCTGACGATCTATTACGATCTCGGTCGCAGCCTGGCGGACGGGACGGCCTGGCCGAACTGGTATACGACGTCGGAATTCCGCCGCATCCGCGACGCGGATCGAGCCAAAAACTAGGGGCGAAGAAATAGCTGCGGGGTCAGGCGCGCTTTGCTAATCGAATCGCCCATGACGATCAAACCGCCCCCCGCCGAATGGGTCCGCCACACGGCCGTCTGGATCGGCTTTCCGAGCCATCCGGAATTGTGGGTCGAGGACCTCGAACCCGCGCGGGCCGAGGTAACGGCGTTCGCCCGCGCGGTCCATGCGGACGGCGCCGGCGAGCGCGTGATCCTCGTCGCGGCGGACGCCGAGGCGGCGAACGCTGCGCGCCGGATGGCGGGGGACATCGCCGATGTCGTCGTCCAGCCCTTCGGCGACATCTGGCTGCGCGATACCGCGCCGATCATCGGCGGCGACGGCACCGCGCGCGATTTCCAGTTCAACGGCTGGGGCGGGAAATATGATCTGCCCGGCGACGAGGATATCGGCGTGCGGCTGGCGGAATCGCGCGGGATCGCGGTCGAATCGTGCAGCTGGGTGCTGGAGGGCGGCGCGATCGACGGTGACGGGACCGGGCGGGTCGTCACAACCGAGCAGTGCCTGCTCAACCGTAACCGCAACCCGCACATGTCACGCAGCGAGATCGAGGATCGGCTCGCCGGCGATCTGGGGCTGACGGAGGTCATCTGGCTGGGCGACGGGCTGGTCAACGATCATACCGATGGCCATGTCGACAACCTCGCGCGGTTCGTCGCGCCCGGTGTCGTCGCGATCCCGCAAGCCAGCGACAATGATCCCAACTGGCGCGTCTATCAGGACGCCGCGATGCGCGCCGAGGCCGCAGGGCTGACGATCGCGCGCATCCCGTCGCCGGGACGCGTGCTGCGCGACGAGGAGGTCGTGCCGGCGAGCTACATGAATTTCTACATCGGCAACGCCGCGGTGGTCGTGCCGCTCTATGGCACCGACGCTGACCAGGCGGCGGTGCTCGCGATCGGCAAGCTCTTCCCCACGCGCGCGGTCGTGGGTCTGCGTGCCGACGCGATCCTGACCGGGGGCGGCAGCTTCCACTGCATCTCGCAGCAGATTCCTGGGTGACTATCGGCGCGTTCGTCGCGCGCGCGGCACTCGCCGGGCTGATCGTCGCGGCGGTCGCGCTGATCGCGCGGCGTAGCCCGGTCGCGGGGGCGATCGTCGCGTCGCTGCCGCTCGTCTCGGTGCTCGGCATGATCTTCCTGTGGCGCGATACGCACGATCCCGAGCGGCTTGCCACCCATGCCGGGGCGACCTTGTGGTATGTCCTGCCCTCGCTGCCGATGTTCGCGCTCATCCCGCTGCTGTTGCGGCACGGCGTGGGCTTCTGGACCGCGCTGCTCGCGGGTTGCGTGCTGACGGTCTTGCTCTATCTCGCCACGACATTCATCGCCGCGCGCTTCGGCGTCACGCTGTAGGATAGCCATGACCCAGATCACCGTCGGCGCGCTCCAGCTCGCCTTTTCGAACGATATCGACGCGAACATCGCCAGGGTGGCGGAAGGCGTTCGCGAGGCGGCGGGTCGCGGTGCGCAGGTCGTGCTGCCGCCCGAACTGTTCGAGGGCGAGTATTTCTGCCGGATCGAGGACGAGGGCCTGTTCGCCAAGGCCAAACCCGTCGGCGAGCACAAGGCGGTGCTGGCGATGCAGGCGCTGGCGGAGGCGCTGAAGATCTGGATCCCGACGAGCTTTTTCGAGGCGGACGGGCCGCACCATTATAACAGCCTCGCGATGATCGGACCCGATGGCGAGGTCGCGGGCGTCTATCGCAAGAGCCACATCCCCGATGGGCCTGGCTATGAAGAGAAGTTCTATTTCCGCCCCGGCAACACCGGGTTCAAGGTGTGGGACGGGCCGGCCAAGGCATCCGGAGGCCGCACGACGCTGGGCGTCGGCGTGTGCTGGGACCAATGGTATCCCGAAACCGCGCGCGCGATGATGCTGATGGGGGCGGAGGTGCTGTTCTACCCCACCGCGATCGGCAGCGAGCCGCACGACACCTCGCTCGATACCGCAAGGCTGTGGCGGCGCGCGATGGTCGGGCATGCGGTGTCGAACGTGGTCCCGATCGTCGCGGCGAACCGGGTGGGGACGGAGCATGGCCAGACCTTTTACGGCACGAGCTTCATTGCCGACGAGCGCGGCGATATCCTCGCCGAGCTCGACCGCGAAGAGGAGGGTGTCATCACCGCGACGATCGACCTCGACCGCGTAAAGCGCCACCGCGCCGCCTTCGGTTTCTTCCGGGATCGGCGCCCGGACCTCTACGGCCGGCTCGTTCAGGATATCTGATCCCGCCGCTGTCCTACAGCGAACCATATAGGTTATGAGCGCGCCTCTTTGACGGGGGCACGGATGGATATCGACGATCTGATCGACGCGGTGATCGACCGCGAGGGGGGCTATTCGGATCACCGCGCGGATCGCGGCGGGGCGACGCGGTGGGGGGTGACAGAAGCGGTCGCGCGTGCATCTGGATATCGCGGCGACATGCGCGCGTATCCGCGCGAGGACGCGGTTGCGATCTATCGCAGGCTCTACTGGATACGCCCGCGCTTTGATGGCGTGGCGTCGCGTGCGCCGCTGATCGCGGCCGAGCTTTTCGACACAGGCGTTAACATGGGGCCGGCGGTCGCGGCGGCGTTTCTGCAGCGCGCGCTCAACGCGCTCAACCGCGGCGCCAGCGATTATCCCGACGTGGCGCTCGACGGACGGATCGGGCCGAAGACGCTCGCCGCGCTCGACGGTTTCATCGCGCGGCGCGGGAGCGGCGGCGAAGCGGTGCTGCTGAAGGCGATCGAGGCGCTGCAGGGCGAACGCTACGTCGCGCTGGCAGAATCCCGGCCGGCGAGCGAGGCGTTTCTGTACGGATGGCTAGCGAACCGTATCGGCTAAACAAGGGGAAGTGAAATGGGGGTATTGGACGGTATCATCGCGCCGGTAGCGGGGCTGCTCGACAAGATCATTCCCGATCCGAAGGCGCGCGATGCGGCGAAGCTGGAACTGCTGAAGCTTGAGGGAAGCCAGGACCTGGAGAGGACGAAAGCGCAGATGGGCGCGGTGCTTGCCGAGGCGCAGTCCGCGGACCCGTGGACCAGCCGCGCGCGACCGAGCTTCCTCTACGTCATGTATGCGATGATCCTGTGGTCGATCCCGATGGGCCTCATCGCCGCGGTCCAGCCAGCGACCGCGGCCGCGATCGCCAACGGCATGACGGCGTATCTGCGTGCGCTGCCGGAGGAACTCTACACGCTCTTCGGCACTGGCTATCTTGGCTACACGGTCGCGCGCCAATGGGGGAAGGCGAAGGGCGAGAAATAGGTCAGTCCGGCAGGACCCGGCGCATGAACGCGTCGAACAGCGGCACGGTGAACGCCGTGTCGCCGTGCGCCGGGCTGTAAAGCATACCCTTGCCGATCAGCGTATTGCGCGTCGGCGCGACGCTGGAGACCTTGACGCCGAGCGCATCGGCGATGTCGCCCGACCGGTGCGGTCCCGGCCCCAACGTCGCCATCGCGCGGAGATACCGCTTTTCCGCCGGGGTCAGCCGGTCGAAGCGGACGCGGAAGAAGCTGGCGTCGAGTTCGGCCAGCGCGGTGCGCGTGGCGAGCGCCACATCCTCTGCAGTGATTGGCGAGGCTTCGGCGGTGTCCCAGCTATGCTTGCCCCATTCCTGCAGGAAATAGGGATATCCCTCGGTTTCGGCGACGATCGCGGCGATTGCGGCATCGTCGATCGCCTCCCCCTCGCGCTCGATCGGCAACCGCAGCGCGTCGCCCGCTGCGGCGGCGTCGAGCGGCCCAACGGGGACGAAGGCGAACAGCCGCTCCGCATAGGATTTGGCGCGTCCCATCTGTCCCAGAAGTTGCGGCAGGCCCGCGCCGACGAGCGTGATCGGCAATTGTCGCTGGTTCGCGCGGTGCAGCGCGCTGATGAGCGCGGCGAGCTGTTCCTCCGGCACATATTGCAGCTCGTCGATCGCGAGCACCACGGCGGTACCGCGCTCGCGCGCCGCCTCGCCCACCGCGACGATCAGGTCAGCCAGATCGGCCTCCAGATCGCCGCTGTCGGCCAGCCCCGGTTCGGACGCGAAGTCGAGCGCGACCTCCAGATCGTCATATTTAACCTTCAGCTTGGCGAACCCCGCCAGCGCGCTCAGCGCCCGCTTCACCCCCGCTGACGCCTGCTTCACCCGATCGAGCCGCAGCAACGCTGCGCGCAAGGCCGGCACGAGGATGCCCGGAAGCGAGCGGTTCTCCGGCGCCTCGATCGCCACGACGGCCATGCCTTCGGCCTCCGCCGCGTCGCGAATGGCGGATAGCAGCACCGTCTTGCCCACCCCGCGCAGGCCGTAGAGGATTGTGCTGCGTGCCGCCCGCCCCGCCCGGATGCGATCGAGCGCCACCGCGGACGCTTCGATCAGATCCTCGCGGCCGGCGAGTTCGGGCGGACGCGTGCCGGCGCCGGGAGCGAAGGGGTTGCGACGCGCATCCATAGTGAAGTTATGCCAGTTTATCGAAATTCCGTAAACTTGCATAAACTCGCTTGATCTCGCCGTGGGATGGATTGGTCGCAGCCCTTGCGGCGTCACATGCCCCTCCCATATTCCGCTGCATGAGCGGGAACGATCCACACGCCGCGCCGGTCTGGCACGGCACCACCATTCTTTCAGTCAGGCGCGGGGGTAAGGTTGTCGTCATCGGCGACGGCCAGGTTTCGATGGGCCAGACCGTGATGAAACCCAATGCGAAGAAGGTCCGTCGGCTGGGGGCGGATGGCAAGGTGATCGGCGGGTTCGCTGGCGCGACCGCCGATGCCTTCACCTTGTTCGAGCGGTTGGAGCGCAAGCTGGAGGCGTATCAGGGCCAGTTATTGCGCGCCGCGGTCGAGCTTGCGAAGGACTGGCGGACCGATAAATATCTGCGCAACCTGGAAGCGATGATGATCGTCGCCGACAAGGACGTCACGCTGATCCTCACCGGCAACGGCGACGTGCTGGAGCCAGAGGCCGGCATCGCCGCGATCGGCTCCGGCGGCAATTACGCGCTCGCCGCCGCCCGCGCGCTGGTGGACTACGAAACCGATGCCGAGACGCTGTGCCGCAAGGCGATGGCGATCGCGGCGGAGGTCTGCGTCTACACCAACGACCGCCTCACGATCGAAACCCTCGACAGCGCGACCTGAAGGACGATCATGCTCTATTCCAAACTCGGCACGACCGGGCTGATCGTCTCGCGCCTCGCCCTCGGCACGATGACCTTCGGCGCGGGCAGCGGCAATGCCGCGATTGCGCGGACACGCGAGGCGGATGCCGCCGCGATCGTCGACCGTGCGCTGGATGCGGGCATCAACTTCATCGACACGGCGGATGTCTATGCCGGCGGCGAGAGCGAGGAGATTGTCGGCCGCATCCTCGGCAAGCGCCGCGACGAGGTGGTGCTGGCGACCAAGGCCGGGTGGCGCACCGGTGCGCCGCTCAACCGCTCGGGTCTCTCTGCCGCGCATCTCCACTGGTCGATCGACCAGAGCCTGAAGCGGCTCGGCACGACCCATGTCGATGTCTACATCGCCCACCGCGACGACGCGCATACCCCGCTGGAGGAAACGCTCCAGGCGCTCGACGCGATCGTGCGCGCGGGCAAGGCGCGGTATCTCGGCGTGTCGAACTGGTCGGCGTGGAAGGTCGCCGCGGCGCTTGAGCTGCAGCGCGCCAATGGCTGGGCGCCGTTCACCCACATCCAGATGATGTATTCGCTGCTCGGTCGCGGGGTTGAGGATCAGGTGCTGCCGATGGCCGCGCATTATGGGCTCGGCTACACCGCCTGGAGCCCGCTCGCCGGCGGTTTCCTGTCGGGCAAATACACCCGCGAGAACCTCGACGATCCGAACAATCGCCTGTCGGGGTTCGACATGATCCCCTTCGACAAGGACATGGGCTTCGCGCTCGTGGAGACGATGCGCGGCATCGCCGCCGCGCACGACGCCACCGTCGCGCAGGTCGCGCTCGCATGGCTCCTCGCCAAGCCGCAGGTGTCGAGCGTCTTGATCGGTGCGTCGAAGCTCTCCCAGCTCGACGACAACATCGCCGCTGCAAATCTTGCTCTGACGCCCGAGGACCTTGCCAAGCTCGACAAGGCGACGGAGCCGACGCCCGATTTCGTGACCGGCGTCACCCGCGTGCCGGACGGCCCCATCGTCAACGCGCTTGCTGCCCGTCCCGGCGACACCCCGAATCTCAAGGAAGCCCCGGTCGTATGAACGACGCCCTCACCCCGAAAGCCATCGTTGCCGCGCTCGACGCGCACATCATCGGCCAGCGCGACGCCAAGAAGGCCGTCGCGGTCGCGATGCGCAACCGCTGGCGACGCCAGCAACTCTCCGCCGAGCTGCGCGACGAGGTGACGCCCAAGAACATCCTGATGATCGGTCCCACGGGATGCGGCAAGACCGAGATTTCGCGCCGCCTCGCCAAGCTCGCCGACGCGCCGTTCGTGAAGGTGGAGGCGACCAAGTTCACCGAGGTCGGCTATGTCGGTCGTGACGTCGAGCAGATCGCGCGCGATCTCGTCGAGGAGGCGATCCGGCTGGAGAAGGAGCGCCGCCGCCTCGCCGTCAAGGACAAGGCGGAGGAGGCGGCGATGGCGCGGCTGCTCGACGCGCTGACCGGCAAGGGCGCGAGCGAGGCGACCCGCGAGAGCTTCCGCCAGCGGTTCCGCGACGGCCATCTCGACAATACCGAAATCGAGCTGGAGCTGAACCAGGCGCCGCAAATGCCCTTCGACATCCCCGGCGGCGCGCCGCAGATGATCAACCTCGGCGAGATGATGAAGGCGTTCGGCGGCGGCGGGCAGCAGAAGCGCCGCAAGCTGACGGTGCCGTCGGCGTGGGAGAAGCTGGTCGAGGAAGAGGCCGACAAGCGCCTCGACCAGGACGAGGTCAGCCGCGTCGCGCTGGCGGATGCCGAGGCGAACGGCATCGTCTTCCTCGACGAAATCGACAAGATCGCGATGTCCGAACATCGCGGCGGCGGCAGCGTCAGCCGCGAGGGCGTCCAGCGCGATCTGCTGCCGCTGATCGAGGGCACGACGGTCGCGACCAAATACGGGCCGATGAAGACCGACCACATCCTCTTCATCGCGAGCGGCGCGTTCCACGTCGCCAAGCCGAGCGATCTGCTCCCCGAGCTCCAGGGCCGCCTGCCGATCCGGGTCGAGTTGAAGGGGCTGACCGAGGATGATTTCGTCGCGATCCTCTCCGACACCAAGGCGTCGCTGCCCTCGCAATATACCGCACTCATCAAGACCGAGGGCGTCGACGTGACCTTCACCGACGACGGCATCCGCGCGGTCGCGAAGATCGCCGCCGAGGTGAATGGCGAGATCGAGAATATCGGCGCGCGGCGGCTCCAGACGGTCATGGAGAAGCTGCTCGAGGAAGTCAGCTTCGACGCAGAAGACCGCAAGGGCGCGGCGGTCGTGGTGGACGCCGCCTATGTCGAGAAGCAGCTGGCGAGCATCGCGCGGAATACGGATCTGAGCCGCTTCGTACTGTAGCCCCACCGCAAACGCCGTTCGGGCTGAGCCTGTCGAAGCCCCGTTCTTTTTTCTGCGGAAGAAGAACGGCACTTCGACAAGCTCAGTGCGAACGGATCACAAACCGATCTTCCCCGCCAGCCACCGCGCCGCAGCCTCAGGCGTCTGCTTGTCCGCATCCCGATCGACCTGATAGTTCGCCGCCCGCATCGCCTCGACCGGGATGCGGCCGATGAGCGGCTGGAGCGCGCGTGCGAACTGCGCGTCGCTGGCGCGGCCGGGCGCGGTCAGCAGGATCGCGTCATAGCCCGGGATCGCCCGTTTCGGATCGGCGAGCACCGCCAACCGATCCGCCGCGATCCGCCCGTCCGACGAAAAGGCCGAGATCACGTCGGCCCGGCCGCTCGCCAGCGCGCGATACATGAAGGTCGGGCTGTAGGGGGTCATCGCCTTGAAGCGGAGCGGATAGGCGCGCTTTACCGCCGCCCATTCGGGTCGATCGAGGAATTCGAGATCGGCGCCAAGGGTGAGCCCGGGCGCGGCGGAAACCAGATCGGCGAGGCTCGCGATGCCGCGCCGCCGCGCATCGTCGCCGCGCATCGCAAAGGCATAGGCGTTCTCGAAGCCGAGGCTGCCGAGCAGCGTCACCCCGTGCGTGCGCTTCGCCCAGTCGGCGATCGCGGCGACCTGCGCCTTGCGCGGCGGGGAATCCGCCCGGCGCATCTGGCCGGTCCAGATCGTGCCGGCATAATCGACATAGACGTCGATATCGCCGCCCGCGACCGCGCCGAACGCAACCGCCGAGCCCAGGCCATCGCGGTAGGTGACGCGGTAGCCGGCGCGCGTCAGCCGCTCTCCGATGAGGCGCGCGAGAATATACTGCTCCGAAAAGTTCTTGGCGCCGACAACGACGGTGCGGTCGCCGCCGCCGCGCGGCCATAGCGGGGCGGTGGAGGCGAGGAGCGCCGCGCCGAGGAGCAGCAGCGGCGTCCACACCATCCACCGCTTGCGGCGCGCCAGACCGCGTTCGGCGATGGCGAGCAGCGCATCGACGGCGAGCGCGAGCGCGGCGGCGGCGAGGCATCCGGCAAGCACCAGCGGCCAGGCCTGGGTCTGCAGGCCGGCGAAGATCAGGTCGCCGAGGCTCGGCTGGCCGACCGTGGTCGAAAGCGTCGCCGCGCCGATCGTCCACACCGCGGCGGTGCGGATGCCGGCCATGACTATGGGGGCGACGAGCGGCGCCTCGACCAGCCGCAATTTCTGCGCGGGCGTCATCCCGACGCCGTCTGCCGCCTCGATGACGGCGGGTTCGAGCCCGGTCAGGCCCGTTACGCCATTCCGGAGGATCGGCAGCAGCGCGTAGAGGGTCAGCGCGATGAGCGAAGGCAGGAAGCCGAGCGCGGGGACACCGTCGCCAAATACCGCGCGAAGCGACAGGAGGAGCGGATAGAAGAGCGCGAGCAGCGCGAGCGACGGGATCGTCTGGACGAGGCTTGCAAAACCCAGCGCCACGCGAGCCACTGCGGGCGTCCGCGCCGACCAGACCGCCAGCGGCAAGGCGATGACGAGCGCGAGCAGCATCGCGCAGCCGGCGAGGAGCAGATGCTGCGCGGCCAGATCGGGCACGCGGCCCCATGCGTCGGCAAAGCCGTTCATCGCTCGATCGCCAGCAACCGCTCGGCCTGCGTCCGCGGGATTGCGACCAGTGCTTGCGCGGTCGTCCCGCCTTCGCCCGCCAGCAACGCGCTGGGCGTTTCGTCGGCGACGATCCGGCCCCGCTCCATGACGAGCACGCGGTCGGCGAGGAGCAGCGCCTCGGCCATGTCGTGGGTGACCATGATCGTGGTGAGCGCGAGCCGGTCGTGGAGCGCGCGCACCGCCCCGCCCAGCGAATCGCGGGTGACGGGATCGAGCGCGCCGAACGGCTCGTCCATGAGCATGAGGCGTGGCCGCGCGGCGAGCGCGCGCGCGATCCCGACGCGCTGGCGCTGGCCGCCGGAGAGCTCGGCCGGCATTCTCGTGGCCAGCGCGCGGGGCAGTTCGACGAGATCGAGCAGTTCATCGACCCTGACGGCATCGCGATCCCCGGCGATCCGCAGCGGGATCGCGATGTTTTCCGCAACGCTCAGATGGGGGAACAGCCCGACATTCTGGAAGACATAGCCGATCCGCCGGCGCAGCAGGGGTAGCGGATCGGCCGCCACATCGCGGTCGTCGATGGCGACGCGGCCACTGGTGGGCACGACGAGCCGATTGACCGTCTTCAGCAGCGTCGATTTGCCCGATCCGGACTGCCCGACCAGCGCCACGAAGGCGCCGCCCGCGATGTCGAGCGTGACCGAATCGACCGCGTGCGTTTCGCCGAAAGTCCTGGTGACCGCGTCGAAGCGCACTTTGGGTCCGATATCGTCCACCGTGCGACTATGCCCCTGTTTTCCCTCGTGTCGAGTAATGTGGCGACACGTTTCTCGACTTCGCCCGAAACTAACGGATAAGAAACGCCGGGGGAGACGAGAATGACCGAAGCGAAGGCGATTTTCATAACCGGCGGCGGGTCCGGGATCGGCCAGGCGACCGCGAAGCTGTTCGCCGCGCGCGGCTGGCGGGTCGGGATCGCGGATGTGAACGTGGCGGGGCTGGCCGCGACGAAGGCGATGCTGCCGGGTGACGCGTGCGAAACCTTCCAGATGGACGTGCGTGATCGGGATGCGTGGGTCGCGGCGCTCGATGCGTTCACGAACGCCGTCGGCGGTCGACTCGACGTGCTGTTCAACAATGCCGGTATCGGATCGGGCGGTCCGCTTGCGACGACCGATTTCGACGAGCTGGACCGGGTAGTGGCGGTCAATTTCACCGGCGTCCTGAACGGCGCGCGGATCGGCCATGCCTATCTCGCGCGCACGCCTGGCTCGTGCCTGCTCAACACCGCGTCTGCGTCGGCGATCTATGGGTCGGCCGGGCTGGCGACCTATTCCGCCACGAAGTTCGCGGTGCGGGCGCTGACCGAGGCGCTGGACGGCGAATGGGCGGCGGACGGCATCCGGGTGCGCGACGTGGTGCCGAGCTTCATCGAGACGCCGCTCCTCGATGCGACCGCGGGCGGATCGAACCGCTCGATCCGCGAGACGGTGACGTCGGCGGGGCTGGAGGTGACCCCGGTGGATGCGGTGGCGGAGGCGGCATGGGCCGCGGTGCATGGTGACAAGGTCCACACCTATGTCGGCAAGACCGCGCACCGCATGGCCTTCGCTGCGCGCTGGATGCCGGGAAGCCTGCGCAAGCGGATGCGGCGGTAAGAAAATCCTCCCCGGCACGGGGAGGGGGACCGCGCTCGAAGAGCGTGGTGGAGGGGGCCCACCACTGGCGTGACGTCTGCGGCGGCCCCCTTCCGTCAGTCCCGCGGACTGCCACCTCCCCGTGCCGGGGAGGATTACCCCTCCAGGATCGCGTCGATCGCTTCTGCCAGTTCGATATCCCGTTCCGACAGCCCGCCGGCATCGTGGGTCGTCAGCGTGATCTCCACGCGATTCCACACATTCGTCCATTCGGGGTGATGGTCGGCCTTTTCGGCGATCAGCGCGACCTGGGTCATGAAGCCGAACGCCTCGGCGAAATCGGTGAACACGATGCCGCGGGTGATCGCGTCGCGCGCCTCGTCATAATCCCAGTCGGGCAGGCCATCCAGCGCGTCGGCGCGTTCGGCTTCGCTCAACTGTTCGACCTTGGGTTCGGCCATCGCTCAAGTTCCTTGCCGGTTGCGGAAACCAAGCGGTATGCGTGGGGCCATGGGGGAGCAAGCGCCTTTCGGACCACCGCCCGATGCCGACGCGATCGAGGCGATCGCGCGCGCGACCATCGCCAAGCTGCCCGCGCCGTTCGCGGCGCATCTTGGCGACGTCGTGCTGCGGGTCGAGGAGTATGCCGATGACGAGACGCTGGCGGCGCTCGGGCTGGACCACCCGCTGGACCTGACCGGCCTCTATCACGGCCGCCCGATCGGCGAGAAATCGGCCTTCGACAGCGCTGCGATGCCCGACCGAATCCACCTCTACCGGCAGGCGATCCTCGCCGAATGGTGCGAGAGTGGCGAGCGGCTCGACGATCTCGTCGCGCATGTGACGATTCACGAGATCGGCCATCATTTCGGGCTCTCCGACGCGGACATGCATGCGCTGGAAGATTCGGTGGTCGATCCGTGAGCGGCGGCTTCGCGCTCGAGGACGTGACCGGGGTGCGCGCAGGGCGGCTGCTGTTCGCGCGCCTGTCGCTGCGCTTGGTACCCGGGGATGCCGCGCGCGTTACCGGGCCGAACGGCGTCGGCAAATCGAGCCTCCTCCGCATCGCGGGCGGGTTGCTGCGGCCGGCGGCGGGGCGGGTGGTGTCCGCGCCGAGCACCGCGCTGCTGACCGAGGCCGCGGCGCTTGATCCGGAGCGTAGCGTCGCGCAGGCGCTCGGCTTCTGGGCGATGCTCGACCGGATTGCGGACCCGCACGCAGCGGTGGCGGCGGCGCTTCGCGATCTGGCGCTCGATCACCTCGCTGACGTTCCCGTGCGGATTCTGTCGACCGGGCAGCGCCGGCGGATCGCGATGGCCCGTGTGCTCGCGGCTGGCGCAGAGCTGTGGCTGCTCGACGAGCCGGCGAACGGACTTGATGCGGACGCGGTCGAGCGGCTGGAGGCGCTGATAGCACGGCACCGTGCCGGCGGCGGGATGGCGATTGTCGCCACGCACCAGCCCATCGCGCTGCCGGGGGCGGTCGAGATTGCGCTTGTGTCGTCGCTTGCGGACGCGGCGGCATGATCGCGCTGATCCTCCGCGATGTCCGGCGCGGCTATGCGGGCGGTGGGGCAACGCTCGTGGTCGCGTTCTTCCTCCTCGTGACGACACTCTTTCCCTTCGCGATCGGGCCGGATGCGGCCCTGCTCGCACGCGTCGGCGGCGGCGTGATCTGGGCAGCGGCGTTGCTCGCGGCGCTTCTCCCCGTCGAGCGCCTTGTCGCGCCCGATCTGGAGAGCGGCGTGCTCGATCAACTCGCGGTGCGGGGGCTTGCGATGAGCGCGGTCGCGGCCGCCAAGATGATGGCGCACTGGCTGGCGTTCGCGCCGCCGCTCATGCTGGCCGCGTTAATCGCGGCGGGTCTGCTCGATCTGTCGGCGGCGACGCTGGCGACGGTCGAGATCGGGCTGGCGATCGGCACGCCGGGGCTGGCCGCGCTTGCGGTCACGACGGGCGCGCTGGTCGCGTCGTCGCGCGGCGGGAGTGCGGTCGCGGGTCTGGTGATGCTGCCGCTCGCGGTGCCGTTGCTCATCTTCGGGGCGGGGGCGATCGAAGGAGGAGCGGCGGCGTTCAAGCTGCTCGCCGCGGTCAGTCTGTTGCTGGTCGCGGGCGCGCCGTTCGTGGCGGGCGCGGCGATGCGGGCCGGGATGGATTGAGGGAAGGCTCGACGCGGGCGTAGATCCCGCGTCGTCGGTCGGGTTCGGCTACCCCGACCCGCCGCCCGGCGGGCACCGTCTCGAAAATAGCTGCGCTATTTGCGTGCGGCCGTAAGCCTCGCGGTTTACTTGCTTCGTTCGACCTGCTCGAAATCGAGTTCGACCGGGGTCGCGCGGCCGAAGATCGACACCGACACCTTGACCTTCGACTTGTCGAAATCGAGTTCCTCGACCACGCCGTTGAAGCTGGCGAACGGACCGTCGAGAACCTTCACCGAATCGCCGATTTCGTAATCGACCTTGACCTTCTGCTTCGGCGCGGCAGCGGCTTCCTCCTTCGAATTCAACATCCGCGCCGCTTCCGCCTCACTGATCGCCTGGGGCTTGCCCATGCTGCCGAGGAAGCCGGTGACCTTCGGGGTATTCTTGACAAGGTGATAGACGTCGTCGTTCATCTCGAGCTTGGCGAGGACATAGCCCGGCATGAACTTGCGCTCGACCGCGATCTTCTTGCCGCGACGCGCCTCGGTCACGGTTTCGGTCGGAACCTCGATCTGCTCGACCAAGCGCTCCAGGCCCATGCGCGTGGCTTCCGCCATGATCGCGTCGCGAACCTTGCCCTCGAACCCCGAATAGGCGTGGATGATGTACCAGCGTGCCATAATGTGTCTGTCAGGCCCTTATTTCGCCAAGCTCAGAAGGCCCTTCACGATCGTTTCCAGAAGCGTATCGACGCCCAGGAAGAAGATCGCGAGGATCGTGGTCATGATGACCACCATGATGCCGGTCATCACGGTTTCGCGACGGGTCGGCCAGACGACCTTCTTGGTTTCCGCCCGAACCTGCTGGATGAACTCGACTGGGGACGTCTTCGCCACGTGCTCTTACCTCGAAATGCCACCAGCGGGACATGAACCGTCTGCCGCCCCCCGACGCCGGGAAAACGGTGGGCGTTCAATCTCGCTACCGGATTGGCCAAGGCAGATAGCGGCCGGTCCTGCAAAACACAAGCGGTGCGGTCATGGCGCGTGCGCATCGCGACAGCCGACATATCCCCACCGACCTGAAACGCGAAAAGCCCCGTCGACCGCGATCGACGGGGCTTCCCGGATGACCTGTCGCGGCTGGCGCGACGATTATCGGATCAGTTGCTCGAAGAATTGTCGTCCTTCGACGCCGCGATCACGACGATCGCGACGACGCCCGCTGCGATCAGCGCAGCAATGACACCGCCGCCCACGGCCTTGTTGGTCTTGCCGACCGGCGCCGCGGTACGCGCGGACGGCGCGATCGAGAGCGACTGTGCCGGATTGGATGCGGCCATCGCGGGGGCGGTCGCCATCGAGGCAATGGCGGCGGCGGCGAGGATGGACTTGAAGGACATAGGTAAACTCCCTGTGACAGATGGACGGTATTCAGCGCGTCCAACATATTGATGTAACTTAAGTTCCATAGCCCGAAAAAAATCGGTGCGAAAGTGGCTGCAACCGTCCGCCAACGCGCTGACGGCCGGGGCAAGATGCAATCGGGGTGAAAGGATGGCAGGGGAGCTCGGATTCGAACCGAGGGCCTTCGGTTTTGGAGACCGACGCTCTAACCAGCTGAGCTACACCCCTATCGCGGTGACGGCGCTCTTAACGCCGTGCGCGGGGCGCCACAAGGGGCGTTCGTCGTGGCTCAGGCCGCAACCGATTCGGCGGCGCTGCGCACCGCGATCGCACGGGCTTCTTCGACGGGGAGGGGGCGGCCGAAATAATACCCCTGCACCTTGTCGCAGCCGAGATCGCGGATCATCGCCAGTTCCGCCTCGTTTTCGACGCCTTCGGCGGTGGTTTTCATGCCGAGGCTGGAGGCGAGCGCGACGACCGCGCGGATGATCGCCACCGCCTCGCGCACGCCCTTCGAGGCCGCCTGCACGAAGCTGCGATCGACCTTGATCGTCGAAAAGCGCGTGCGCGAGAGGTAGCCGAGCGAGGAATAGCCGGTGCCGAAATCATCGAGGCTGAGCCGCACGCCAAGGTCAAGCACGCGCTCCAGCGTGCGCGTGGCGGCAGGCCCTTCGCGCATGAAGACCGATTCGGTGACCTCCAGCTCAAGCCGTCCGGGAGCGAGTCCGGTCTGGCTGAGCGCGGAGGTGACGATGGCCAGGAAATTCGCATGATGAAGCTGTTCGGGCGAGATGTTCACCGCGATGCGAATGTGTCCCGGCCAGCACGCGGCCTCCGCGCAGGCCGTGCGCAGGACCCATTCGCCGATCGCGCCGATCAACCGCGCTTCTTCCGCCAGCGGGACGAATTTCGCAGGCGAGATCGGCCCGAGCTCGGGGTGGGTCCAGCGGAGCAGCGCCTCGAACCCGGTCAGCTTGCCGGTGTTGCCATCGACGACGGGCTGGTAGGCGAGGTGCATCTCGCCGTTCTGCAACGCCTGGCGGAGCGCCATTTCGAGGACACGGCGCTCCTCCGCCTCGACGTGAAGCTGCGGCTCATAGGCATGCGCGACCCCGCCGCCGGCGTCCTTCGACCGGTAAAGCGCAAGATCGGCGGAGCGGACGAGCGTTTCCGCGGTGCGCCCGTCACGCGGGCTCGTCGCGATGCCGACCGAGCAGCCGATGTGCAGCGTGTGGTGATCGAGCTCATAGGGGCGTGACAGCACTTCGATGATGCGGCGCGCCAGATGCTCGACGCGGCCCGCATCGCTCGCGTCGCGCACGACGACCGCGAATTCGTCGCCGCCCAGCCGCCCGATGATCTCGGTTTCGGTCATCAGCTGGCCGAGCCGTTCGGAGACGCGGCCGAGCAGCCGGTCACCGATCGGGTGGCCGAGCGTGTCGTTGACCGCCTTGAACCGGTCGAGGTCGATCATCATGAACGCACAGCGCGAGTTCCACGCCTCCGCATCGTCGAGCGCGCGGGCGAGCGTTTCGTTGATATGGAGACGGTTGGGCAGACCGGTCAGCGTGTCGAACCGCGCCATGCGATTGATCTTGTCGGTGGATTCGCGCTGTTCCGTCACGTCGGAGCCGACCCCGCGAAACCCGATAAACACGCCGTCGTCGTCATGGCGCGGCGATGCGGCGATCTGCCACCAGCGCTGCTCGCCCTGGACGGTGACGGGAAGCGTGAGGTCGCGAAAGCTCTCGCGCTGCTTCAGTCGTTCGGCAAGATCGCGCAGCCCGTCCGACACCTCGCCGCTTTCCCAGCTGGGGCCGGCAAGGACCTGAAGGAAGGCCATGCCCTCGATCGAAACCGGATCGAGCCCCAACGCATAGGCGAAGCGCGGCGATGCGCGCACGACCCGGCGCGCGGCATCGGTTTCCCAGAGCCAGTCAGCGGCCTTGTCCTCGAACTCGCGCAGCAACAGGCTGACCGTCTCGTTCCGCTCGCCAAGCGCGATGTCGCTGGCGCGCAGCAGGATCAGCGCGCGGGCGCGGGTCAGGCAGGTGACGATCAGCAGACCGGTGAACAGCGCGACGCCGCCGGCCGCGGTATAGTGACCTTCCAGAATGAGGTGCACGACCACCGAGAGGCCGACGCCGCCGATCGCGATCAGCGTCGCGAACGCCAGCGGCGCAAGGGTCAACGCGGTCGTAATGCCGAGAATCGCGAGGACGAGGCCAACCCCGCCGGTCGCATTAGCCGGGAGATGCGGGCAGATGAAGAGCGGCACCACCGACCACACGCCGCCAAGCGCCGCGCCGTCGATCGCGGTGCGGCGCACGTCATCGACCTGCGCATAGGTATCGGCGCGGTGGGGAGAAGCGAGGCGGCGAATCGCAAAGAGTGTCGCGACCAGCGTCAGCGCGGCGCCCCACATGCCGAGCTCCCAGCGCGGCAGATACGGGGACGCGAGCACGATCGTGGTGGCGCCGGCGGCAAGATTCGCGGCGAGCAGGAAAAGCGCCGACTGGCGCGCGGCGTGCAGCTGGCTCGCGCGAATCCGGCTCCATTCCAGCCGGTCCTCGCCTTCGCGGACCCCGATCGCGGTCGGGAAATCGACGAGGATCGGACCCTCGCTGACGGGGGCGTTGGGCTTGCTGACGAGTTTCTGCGACACGGCCGGGTGGATAGCCGGCAAGTCGTTAGCGGTTGGTTGCCAACCGCCGCGATTCGCGTCCGAAATCGCAAAATGTCGTGCTAGGTGCCGCGCTGCCTTGGAGCGAAGGACAGCTGGCTGGAATCACCGCCTCCGTCGTTTCGAGCGAAGTCGCGAAACGCTGGACTGCGCCTGGAAACGTTTCTCGACTGCGCTCGAAACGAACGGGAAGATCAAATTAGTTCGAAAACGTTCTAACCTTACGCGGCTAGATCGTACGGCTTGATCTCGCCCGCGAGATAGAGGTTGCGTGCCTTTGCCCGGCTGAGCTTGCCCGAAGAGGTGCGCGGCAGGGTGCGCGGCGGGATCAGCTCGATCACGCAGTTCATGCCGGTGACGGAGCGGACGCGCTCGCGAATCTCGTCGCGCAGGCGAACGCGCTCGGCCTCGTCGGAACTGCGGCACTGGACGAGGACGGCGGGGGTTTCCTCGCCGCCGGGCGTGGTGATCGCAAAGGCTGCGATATCGCCCGCCTTGAAGCCGGGCAGCTGCTCGACCGCCCATTCGATGTCCTGCGGCCAGTGGTTGCGGCCGTTGACGATGATCATGTCCTTGGCGCGGCCGACGATGTAGAGATAGCCGTCCGACATATAGCCCATGTCGCCGGTATCGAGCCAGGTGCCGGCGCCGGCGGGATCGGGGGCCATGCAGGCCGCGGTCGCCGCGTCGTCGCGGAAATAGCCGACCATCACCGACGGCCCCGCGCACCAGACCTTGCCGATCGCGCGTTCGGGGAGCGGCGTGCCGTCCTCCTCGCGGATTTCGACCTTCATATCACGGACGGGCTTGCCGCAATTGACGATCGCGCGGAAGCGCTGCGGGCGATCCTGCCCCGCTTCGACGCCAGAAAGCTGCGTTTCCTCGACCAGCTCGACGCGGATGCCTTCGCCTGGGGGCATGATCGTCACCGCAAGCGTCGCCTCGGCCAGGCCGTAGCTCGGCAGGAACGCGGACGCCTTGAACCCGGCCTCGGCAAAGGCGTCGACGAACGCCTGCATCACATCGGGGCGAATCATGTCGGCGCCGTTGCCGGCCACCCGCCAGCGCGAGAGGTCGAACCGGTCGGACGCCTTGGTCACCGACGAGATGCGGCGCGCGCAGATGTCGTAGCCGAAGGTCGGCGAATAGCTGAGCGTCGTGCCCGGATTTCGCGAAATCATGTCGAGCCACGCGAGCGGGCGCCGCGCGAAATCCTCGGTCTTGAGATAATCGGTCGAAACCTGGTTGGCGACCGGCGACAGGAAGCAGCCGACCAGCCCCATGTCGTGATACCACGGAAGCCAGGAAACGCAGCGATCGGTGCCGTCGATCTCCATCCCGTGGCTGTGCGCCGCGAGGTTGTTGAGGAGCGCGCGGTGGGTGATCGCGACGCCGTGGGGGAAGCGCGTCGATCCGCTGGAATATTGCAGATAGGCGATATCGTCGGCGGTCGCCTGCGGCAGCGGCGTCTCAAGCGCAGGGCGCGAGAGCAGATCGGCCCAGTCGATGCCTTGCGCGCCGACCGCCTGCGCGGCGGCGCCGGCCATCTCGCCGAGTTCGGGCGGATAGATGAGCATCGTCGGGTCGCAGCTGGAAAGCTGGACGCGCAGCTGCTCGATATAGCTGTCGCGCCCGCCGAACGAGGTCGGCAGCGGCAGCGGCACGGGCCAGGCGCCGGCATAGACGACGCCGAAGAACAGCGCGGCGAACTCGGCGCTCGTCTCGGCGACCAGCGCGACGCGGTCCTCGGGCTTTACCCCGGACGCGATCAGCCGGTAGGCGGCGGCCAGCGCGTCGCCGCGCAGTTCGGCAAAGGGATAGGGTCGCGCGAGGTTGCCGCGCGCGTCGTGGAAATTCAGCCCGCGCTCCCCGCGTGCGGCATAATCCAGCGCCTCGCCGAGCGTGTCGAAATCGGCGAACCGACGCGGCAGCGCATCGACGCTGGGCGTCGCGGCCATCTGGGTGTCGCTCGTCATCGTTCTTCGCTTCCCGTTCTTCATCGTCGCGGGTTGGCCCCGCCTGAGGTCAGAGATACAGCTCTGCCCGATCCTGGCGTTCAAAATCCGATCCCAGTGTGGCACAATGATGGCGTAACGATCGGGATGGCGCGATGACACGAAACCGCAAGCCCGGCCGCGCGGCCCCACCGCCGCTCGACGCGGCGGCGCTGGAGCGGCTGGCGCTGCGCTATGTCGAGCGGTTCGCGACGAGCCGCGCGAAGCTGGCCGACTATCTGCGCCGCAAGATCCGCGAGCGGGGATGGGAGGGCGAGGCCGCCGATCCCGATGCGCTCGCCGCGCGGCTGGCGGAACTGGGCTATATCGACGACCGCGCCTTTGCCGAAGCGCGCGCGCGCAGTCTCGGGCGGCGCGGACTGGGCGCGCGGCGGGTGCAGGACGCGTGGCGGCAGGCAGGAATCGAGGCGCAGGATACCGCGGCGATCCGCCCGGACGTCGACGAGCGCGCCGCCGAGACCGCGCTCGCCTTTGCCCGGCGCAAGCGGATCGGGCCGTTCGCGCTTGCAGCATCCGATCGCCCGCGGCGGGAAAAGCAGCTCGCCGCGATGCTGCGTGCCGGCCACGGCTTCGCGATCGCCCGCGCGATCGTCGATGCGCCGCCCGGTGCGTCGACCGAAGACATCGCGGCCGAATTCGCCGCCTGACTATTGTGCCCCATAACCCTTGTGCGGCGCGTCAGTTTTGCTAGCGTTCCCGCCTTCCGGGGGAATTAGGTATGCGTGCCGATCCGCAGCGTGACGCGGAATTACGTGAGGAGGCGACCGCGACCGGGCAGGCACCGGTCGAGGATGGCTTTCGCGTGGAGGGCACGCTGAAGTGGTTCGACGTGACCCGCGGCTTCGGCTTCCTTGTTCCCGATACCGGCGATATCGGCGACGTGCTGGTGCATTTCTCGATCCTCCAGCCACTTGGCCGGCGCAGCCTGCCCGAGGGTGCGCGCATGGTCGTCGATGCGGTGCGGCGGGACCGGGGCTACCAGGCGCGCAGCGTCCTCGACCTCGATCTGACGACCGCGGTCGCAGCGCCGCCGGAGCGCGAGCGTGCGCAGCGCAACGATCCATCCGCGCTGATCGACCAGGCCGGCCCGTGGGAGCCGGTCGCGGTGAAGTGGTTCAACCGGCTGAAAGGTTATGGCTTCCTCGTCCGCCCCGATGATTCGGGCGACGTCTTCGTGCATATGGAAACGCTGCGGCGCGGCGGCGTGATGGAGGTCGAGCCCGAACAGCCGCTGCGCGCGCGGATCGTCGACGGCAACAAGGGGCCGCTGGCGGTGCAGGTCGAGGAGGTGCTCTGACATGAGGACGGCGTGGCTGACGCTGGCGCTGGCGGTGCTTGCGATCCCGGCGGCCTGCGCGCGCGGGGGCGACGCGACGGCGGCCGACGCGCCGGCGGGCACCATCGCGCTGACGATCACGAGCAGCAACGGCGCGCATGTGTTCCACGTCGAGGTCGCGAAGACGGAGGCGGCGCAGGCCAGGGGGCTGATGTATCGCACCGACATCCCGAAGGATGGCGGGATGCTGTTCCACCCCTATCCGCCCGCTGGCGGTGGGCTGCGCGAGGCGAGCTTCTGGATGAAGAACACGCCGAGTCCGCTCGACATCCTCTTCATCCGCGCCGACCGCACGATCGCGCGCATCGCCGAGAATACCGTGCCGTTTTCGGAAACGCCGATCCCGTCGGGCGAGCCGGTGGCGGCGGTGCTCGAGATCAATGGCGGTCGCGCCGCCGAACTCGGCATCGCGGAAGGCGACAAGGTGGCCTGGGGGAAGTAGGCGGCGCGGCGAGGGTGCGCGGCGTGACGAGCGGTTGAAGCCGCCGCGGCTTGCGGCTAAGCGCTGGGCCACAATGGCACTCAACCTCAATCCGTTCACCTGGTGGACCGGCGCCACCTTCGGCACCTGGATGGGCCTGCGCGGCAAGCGTCAGGTCGGCTCGGACGATCTCGGCAACCTGTATTACGAAGGCGGCAGCGACACCGCGGGGCGTCCGCGCCGCTGGGTGATCTATGCCGGCTCCAACGACGCGAGCCGGATCGCGCCCGAATGGTTCAGCTGGATGCACCATCAGGTCGATGAGGTGCCCGACCGGTCGATGCCGCCGCGCCGCACTTGGCAGAAGCCTGCGGTCCCCAACATGACCGGCACCGCGCTCGCCTATCGGCCGGCCGGTGCGCTCGAAAAGGGCGGCAGGCGCGCCGCCGCGACAGGCGATTACGAGGCGTGGACGCCCGACGCATGAACCGCGCCCTGGCGATCGGCGTCGCCGCGGTGGTCGCGGCCGCCGGGGTCGGCACCTGGATCGCCACCCGCACCGACTCGCCCGCGCCGCGCACGGCCGCATCCAGCCAGGCTGTCCCCGACGCGCAGCCCGCAGCGCCCGCTGGCGATGTCGTGTCGGTCGATAGCGACAACCCGGTCGTCGATGCCGGGACGACGCCGATGGCCGAGCGCACCGCGGTGATCGGCTGGCTCAACAAGCGCAACGGCGTCTCGCGCAACGTGCCGATGAAGGTCGGGCAGGCGGTGCGGATGGGCGATACGATCATACGGCTGCGCGCCTGCGAGCGCACCGCGCCGTGGGAGCAGCAGCAACTGACCGGCGCGTTCGTCCAGCTCGACGTGCACGGGATCGACCAGCACTGGCGGCGGGTCTTCTCGGGCTGGCTCTACAAGGAACGCCCGTCGCTCAACGTCGTGCAGAACGCGGTCTATGACGTCTGGGTCAAGAGCTGCACGATGAAATTCCCCGAGACCGGCCCCGATACCGAGCAGGTCGGCGTGTCGCCGGCGCCGAGCCGGTCGAGCGCGCCGAATGCGGCGGCGCCCGACGATGCGGATGCGACCGCGCCGGCCGCGACCGCGACGCCGTCGATCCCCGATACGGCGGAACCGAGCAACGCCTTGTAGTCTTCGCGCGAAACCTCGACGGCGCCGAGCGTCGCGAGGTGTTCGGTCATGAACTGGCAATCGAGCAGCGAGAAGCCGCCGACCTTCAATCGCGCGACGAGCCAGGCGAGCGCGACCTTGGACGCATCGGTCGCGCGGCTGACCATGCTTTCCCCGAAAAAGGCCCGCCCGAGCGCCAGGCCGTAAAGCCCGCCGACGAGCCGGTCGCCGTCCCAGCATTCCACCGAATGCGCAAAGCCGCGCGCATGGAGATCGAGGAAGACCTGCTCGATCGTCGTGTTGATCCACGTCTCCGGCCGGTCCTCGGCGGATTCGGCGCACAGCGCGATCACGTCGGCAAAGGCGGTGTCGGCGGTCACCCGGAAGCGATCCGAGGCGATCCGCTTCGCAAGGCTGCGTGAGAGGTGGAAGCCGCCGAGCGGCAGGACGGCGCGGCGGCGCGGCTCGACCCAATAGACGCCGCCCGCATCGCGGCTGTCCGCCATCGGGAACACCCCCACCGCATAGGCGCCGAGCACCAGGGCGGGATCGAGCGTCTCGGGCGCGACGGGGGCTCTCACCCGGCGAGCCGCTGCTCGATATGGCGCCACAGATCGGCAAAGGCGGTCGCGGCGGGGCTGGCCCGCGCGTAAGTGCCGATCGGCGCCCGGCGATCCGCCATCTGCTCGACCGCGCTCGCCATCGGGATGACCGGCCAGGCCGGATGCGCGGTGAGCGCGGCGCGGTGCAATGCACGCCTGCGATCGACCATGACGAAGACCGGCAGGATCGGGCGCCGCGCGCCGACATGATCGGTGACCGCGGCATAGGCGCGCGCGGACAGCGGCGACGGGATGACGGGGACGACGATCAGGTCGGCGCTGCGGATCGCCTGATCGGCGGTGTCGCCGAGTCCGGGGGGGCAATCGAGAATGACGCGATCATGATCGCGCGCGGCCGATTCGACGAGCTTGCGCAGCCGCTTCTTGCGATCGAGTTCGTGAAACTGCCGGTCGAGATCACGCAGCGACGCGTCAGCCGCGATGAGATCGAGCCGCGCGACGGCGGTGGGCTGGACGAGCTTGGCCGGATCGACGTCTTTCTGGAACAGCGCGCTTGCCGGCTGGCGGGCGGGGCCGGCGTGGAGCATCCAGCTTGCCGCCCCTTGCGCATCGAGGTCCCAGAGCAAGGTGCGGCGCGCCGACAGCGATGCGGCGCACCAGGCGAGGTTGACCGCAAGCGTCGTCTTCCCGACGCCGCCCTTCAGACTGTAGATCGCGATGGTCGCCATGACGCGCGGAATCTGGCCTGTGCGGCGCGGGGTGGCAAGCCGCGGGCAAAGAAAAACGGCCGGCGAGCGTCTCGCCGGCCGTCGTTGGAATGTCGTCAGGCTGCGATCACGCCTTGCAGGTGAGCGAGTCCTTGCCCGGCTGTTCGAGCGTGATGTTGCTGGTGTTGCCGGTCAGCTTCCAGCCGCCATCGGCGACATAGGCTTCGCCGGCGGCTGGCGCCTTCAGCGTCGTCGGCGTGCCGTCCTTCTTCGTCTTCACGAAGACCTGCTTGTCGCCGTCGAAGAAGGTGACGTAGACGAGGCTGTTGTCCTTGCAACGCATCGTCTTGTCGGCCTTGATCGCGGGCGGCAGCTCGACAGGGGCTGCGTTGGCGAGCTGGGTCGCCATCGGATCGGGATTGCTGTCCACGACCTCGGGGCTTTTGGGTTGTGAGTTGCATGCCGCAAGTGCGAACAGCAGGGCGGCGGGGGCGAGGAACAGGGGGCTCTTCATAGCGCCCTGACGCTTCGCGCATGCACAAGGTTCCGTCAAGCGCGATCCGCAGGCCGGTGTTCCAGCGGCGTGTGGTGAAACTTGCGCGCGGCCAAGCGATGGTCGCTTGCCGCCAGCGCCGCGGTATCCCTATCTTTGGGCCATGCAGATCACCCCCGACACGCTATCGCTCATTGGCAACACGCCGCTCGTCCGGCTGAACGGGCCGAGTGCTGCGGCCTGCTGCGAGATTTTCGGCAAGTGCGAATATGCCAATCCGGGCGCGTCGGTGAAGGACCGCGCGGCGCTGTTCATCGTCGAGGATGCCGAGGCGCGGGGCGCGTTGCAGCCCGGCGGGACGATCGTCGAGGGGACGGCGGGCAATACCGGCATTGGCCTTGCGCTCGTCGCCAACGCCAAGGGCTATCGCACCGTCATCGTGATGCCCGAGACGCAGAGCCGCGAGAAGATGGATACGCTGCGCGCACTCGGCGCGGAGCTCGTCCTCGTGCCGGCGGCGGCCTATTCGAACCCCTGCCACTTCGTCCACACCTCGCGCCGGATCGCGGAGGAGACGCCGGGGGCGGTCTGGGCGAACCAGTTCGACAATATCGCGAACCGCCGTGCGCATATCGTCGGCACGGCCGAGGAGATCTGGCAGCAGATGGAAGGGCGGATCGATGGCTTCACCTGCGCGGTCGGCACCGGGGGAACGCTGGCGGGGGTGGGGCTCGGGCTGAAGGCGCATGACGAGCGCGTGACCATCGCGCTCACTGATCCGCACGGCGCGGCGCTTTATGAGTATTACGCGCATGGCGAGCTGAAATCGGAAGGGTCGTCGGTCGCGGAAGGGATCGGGCAGGGGCGGATCACCGCCAATCTGGACGGTGCGCCGATCGATACCCAGTTCCGGATTTCCGACGACGAAGGCTGGTACTGGGTCGAGCGGCTGCTTCGCGAGGAGGGGCTGTGCCTGGGTCTGTCGTCCGGGATCAACGTCGCGGGTGCCATCGCGCTGGGGCGGCAGATCGGCGGGGGCAGCCGTGTCGCGACGATCCTGTGCGACACGGGATTCCGTTATCTTTCAACGCTTCACAACCCACAGTGGCGTGCGACGAAGGGGCTTGGACCGGCGACGGATTGAGCGAAATTCGACAACATCGCGACGAAGCGCTACAGACGCCCGACGGGATGAAGACAGTCGCACCCCCGAAGGAACGGTCGCGTGAACAGGCGACGCAGCGCGTCAAGGTCGGCATGGTCGGCCTTGCGGCGGTGATGCTGCTCATCGGACTCGCCAGCGCGATCTTCTCGACCGTGAATACCGAACGCCCGGTCACCGCGGTGGGGGCTTCGCGATCCGATGTCGTCGCGAACCTCGTCGCCGAGAATGATACCGCGCCGACGACGGGCACGAACGAGCCGCTTGCCGAGCTGGGCGTGGCCCCCGCGGTTGATGCGGCGGCGGTAGAGGCCAATGCGGCCGCCCCGATCACGCCGCCGCCCGTCCGCCCGACCGTGCACCGCTGATCGCGCCGCGACTCACACCATGATTTCCCCGAAATTCCCCGTGCCAAACGTTGCGCGCGCCGGTTTCGGCGCCGGCGCGGGCGTCCGGCTGTGGCGGTTCGCCGGATCAGGACCCCCGATCTAAGGGCCTATCCCCTAATTTCCCCAAAAATCCCTTTGCATCCCCGATGCGCCCCTGATACCTAATCAGCGGACGTAGAGGGGCAGACTCGCCATTTCCCGAATCCGGGCAGTCCGAGGTGACGCAAGTCGCTTTCGGGGAGTGTTGAGTCGTGCGCGCCGCAGTGCGAGGTTGGCGTGTCGAACAGAGGACGGTATCTCGGGAGTGGCATCGGCCTTGTCGACGACAAGGGCCGCGTCGCCATCCCTGCGCCGCTTCGTTCCACCCTCATCGCCAATTCCCCGGTCAGCGAAGGCAAGGGCGGCGGCACCATCATCATTGGTGCGCACCAGAAGGAGCGCTGCCTGGTCGCGTTCGATCCGGGTTATCTCGACCGGTTGGCGGACGATCTCGATGCGCGCGAAAAGGCGCACCCCGCCGACGACGGCGAGTTCGACTACAACATCAAGCGCAAGGGCGGCCTGGGCGCGGAGGCGACGCCGTTCGATGCGAGCGGGCGCTTCATCATGCCCGGCTTCCCGCGCTTTCATGCCGAGATCGCCGGCTACGCCTTCTTCTGGGGCGCGGTCGACACGATCGAGATCTGGAACCCGGCGATCCTGTTCGAAACGCCGGGCATCCCCGCCGTGATGGTCTCGGCCTGCCGCTATCACCTCGCCGAAAAGAAGGTGGTGCTGTGAGCGGCGGCGCGAAATCCCCGCATGTCCCCGTCCTGCTGGGCGAAGTGATCGACGCGCTCGCCATTGCCCCCGGCGAATGCCATATCGACGCGACCTTCGGCGCGGGCGGCTACACGCGGGCGATGCTGGCGAAAGGCGCGCGCGTCGTCGCCTTCGATCGTGATCCGGATGCGATTGCGAACGGCCGTGCGCTCGAAGACGCGGAAGCCGGTCTGACGCTGGTCGCCGCCGACTTTTCCGCCATGGCGCCGGAACTCGAGGCGCGGGGCGCCGTCCCCGTCGACGGCGTGACGATGGATATCGGCGTGTCGTCGATGCAGCTCGACCAGGCGGAGCGCGGCTTCTCGTTTCAGGGTGACGGCCCGCTCGACATGCGGATGAGCCAGTCGGGCGAGAGCGCGGCGGACTTCCTCAATACCGCCGATGAAGCCGCGATCGCCGACGTGCTCTACCAATATGGCGAGGAGCCGCGTTCGCGCCGGGTCGCCAAGGCGATCGTCGCGGCGCGCCCGCTGTCGCGCACCGGGGAACTGGCAACGGTGGTGCGCAAGGCGCTGGGCCACAAGCCGCACGACAAGAAGGACCCGGCGACGCGGACCTTCCAGGCGATCCGCATCCATGTGAACCGCGAGCTGGACGAGCTGGCGCAAGGGCTGGAAGCGGCGGAGCGCGTGCTGAAGCCCGGCGGGCGGCTGGCGGTCGTCACTTTCCACAGCCTCGAGGACCGGATGGTGAAGCGGTTCCTGCGCGAGCGGTCGGGGAACGTCCCTGCAGGATCGCGCCACCGGCCGGCGGCGAACGACGTGCGCGAGCCGAGCTTCGAAATCTTGGGCCGCGCGGTGCGTGCGAGCGAGGCGGAGATCGCGGCCAACCCGCGGGCGCGCTCGGCGACGCTCAGAACGGCCAGGCGCACCGCAGCGCCGGCCTGGTCAACAGTTGCGGCAGTGGAGGCGTTACGATGACGGCGGCCTATCGGTTGAAGGGTCTGGGCTGGATGGGCGGCGTGACGATGGTCGCGCTGGCCTTCTACCTCGTGTCGTTGCAGGTCGCCTCGGAGCGCAAGCATCTGGAAAGCATGAACCGCCAGATCGCCGGCGCCCAGCGCGACATTCGCGCGCTGGAAACGGAGTTCGATACGCGCGCGAACCTCGCGCAGCTCGAGCGGTGGAACGGCGATACGCTGGCGCTCGTCGCGCCGACCGCCGGCCAGTTCGTGCGTGACGAGGCGCAGCTCGCCGCGATCAGCTTCGACGGCACGCCGGCAACCGCAGGCTCCGCCGGTCAGGTCCAGACCGCGCAGCTGATCGTTCCCTCGCTGTCCGGCTACGCACTGGCGGCGATCACCCCGGCCGTCATCGAAACCGCCTCCACCACGCGTTCACCAGCTCCGGCAGTCCTTCAGGTCGCGAAGGCAAAGGAAGAGCACGCGCCGCAAGACCGGCCCGCCACGACACCCGCGCTGACGCGGATCGCGGCGATCACGAAGCCGGCGGCGGCTGCGATGCCCGGAAGCGGAGCGGCGTCCAAGCGCCGCGTCGAACTGCGCAAGGCCGAGGCGATGGCGATGCTCGACCGCAGCCTGCTCAGCGATTCGACGCTGGGCGATCTGCTGAGCGGTGCGCGCACGGAGCGCCGCTCGCGTTGACCGCGCTCGTCGCCCGTCCCGTCCGCGTCCAGCGGCTGAACGAGAAGCGCCAATCCCTGCTGGCGACGGCGCACATGCGCCTGATGATCCTGATGCTGCTGTTCGCCGCCGGCGTGACCGTCGTCGTCGGGCGGCTGGCGATGCTGGCGATCTTCGATGCGCCGGGCGCGCGGAGCAATTTGCTGGGCGCGGTGCCGCGCGGCGATATCGTCGATCGCAACGGCCAGCCGCTCGCGCGCACGATCGATGCGTGGACGATCGGCGTCCATCCGGAGAAGCTGATCGGCGACCCAAGCGACATCGCGCAGAAACTCGCCGACCTGATGCCCGAGCACCGCGACCAGGCTTGGTTCTATAGCCAGCTCACGAAGAAGGTGCCGTTCACCTATCTCCAGCGCCGTGCGTCGCCGTCGCTTGTCGAAGCGGTGAACGCGATCGGCGAGCCGGGGATCGTGTTCGAGCGCGAGACGCAGCGGCTCTATCCGCAATCGACGATGGCGGCGCACGCGCTGGGGTTTCTGTCCACCGACGGGCGGGGGATGAGCGGGATGGAGCGCGTGCTCGACGAGCGGCTGCGCGATCCCGCATCGACGGGTCAGCCGGTCGCGCTGTCGATCGACACCCGCGTCCAGGCGGCGATGGAGAGCGAGCTCGGCCGCGCGATGACGACCTTTTCGGCGCGCGGCGGCGGCGGGATCATCCTCGACGTGGCGACGGGCGAGGTCATCGCGATGGTTTCGCTGCCCAATTTCAACCCCAACCGGGTCGGCAAGTCGGGCACCGAGCAGCTGCGCAACATCACGACGCAAAGCGTGTTCGAGCTCGGCTCGACCTTCAAGCCGATCACGATGGCGACCGCGCTCGACACCGGCGTCGTCACGTCGATGACCCGGCGCTTCGATGCGACGCATCCGCTCCAGGTCGGGCGGTTCACCATCCATGACGAGCGCGGCGACCCGAAGCGCTGGCTCAACATGGCGGAAACGCTCATCTACTCCTCCAACGTCGCGACCGCGCGCGTCGCCGACGAGATCGGGCCGCAGCGGATGCAGGCCATGTTCAACAAGTTGGGCTTCGGGACGAAGCCCGATATCGAGCTTCGCGAAAAGGGCCGTCCGCTCTGGCCGACCTATTGGGCGCGCACGACGACGATGACGACGGCGTACGGCCACGGCATCGCGGTGACGCCGCTCCATCTGGCAAGCGCCTATGCCGCGCTCGTCAATGGCGGCATCTGGCGGCCGGCGACGCTGATGAAGCTGCAGCCCGGGCACGCGCCTGCCGGGCGCCGCGTCATCAGCCCGGCGACGAGCGCGCGGATGCGGCAGTTCCTGCGGCTGATCGTGCTGCGCGGCACTGGTCGCAAGGGCGATGCGCCGGGCTACCGCGTTGGCGGCAAGACGGGCACGGCGGAGGCGGCGGTCGCCGGCGGCTATGACCATTCGCGCAACGTCGCGACCTTTGCCGCCGCCTTCCCCATGGACGCGCCGCGCTATGTCGTTCTCGCGATGCTCGATTCACCGCAAGGAACGAAGGAAACCGGCGGGTGGAAGACCGCCGCGTGGAACGCCGCGCCGGTCGTCGGCCGCACGATCGCGCGGGTCGGCGCGATGCTGGGCGTCGTGCCCGATGCGAACCGCGACATCGACGTGTCGGACCTGACCCCGACGCTGTATGAAGAGGGCGGCGCCGAGCCGGTCGACGGGCAATGAGCGAGGCAGCATGAGGCTGGGCGCGCTCACCGGCGGCGGCGAGGCGGTCCAGGTGACCGGGTTTGCGATCGATCACCGAAAGGTCGCGCCGGGCACGATCTTCGGCGCCTTCGAAGGGCTGCGCGTCAACGGCGAGGATTATATCGACGCCGCGGTCGCCAGCGGCGCGGTCGCCGTCGTGGCGCGGCCCGGTGCGCGCGTGACGGGCGCCGTCCACATCGCCGACAGCAATCCGCGCGAGTGTTTCGCAAAGCTCGCGGCGAGGTTCTTCGCACCATTCCCGGCGACGTCGGTCGCGGTCACGGGCACTAACGGCAAGACGTCCACCGTTGAGATGACGCGCCAGCTGTGGCGGATGGCGGGGTTCCATGCCGCTTCCGTTGGCACGCTCGGCGTGACGACGGCGGACGACCGGGTGTCGACCGGGCTAACCACCCCCGATGTCGTGACCTTTTTGTCGAACGCCGCCGGTCTTGCGCGTGAGGGCGTGACCCATCTGGCGTTCGAGGCGTCGAGCCACGGGCTGAGCCAATACCGCACCGAGGGCATCCGGGTGCAGGCGGCAGCGTTCACCAACCTCAGCCGCGATCATCTCGACTATCACGGCGACATGGCGGCGTATTTCACCGCGAAGCTGCGGCTGTTCTCCGAGGTGCTCGCCGATGACGGCGTGTCGGTGGTGTGGGCGGACGATCCGCAGGCCGACCGCGTGATCGATCTCGCGCACGCGCGTGGCAACCGGCTGATGACGGTGGGCGAGCATGGCGAGGCGCTGCGTCTTGTCGGGCGCGATCCGACGCTGCTGGGGCAGGGGCTGACTATTGAGGCGGACGGCCAAACCCACAGGGTCACACTGCCGCTGATCGGCGCGTATCAGGCAGCGAACGCGCTGGTTTCAGCCGCACTCGTCATCGCCACGGGCGGCGATACGGCCCAGACGCTCGCCAATCTGGCGCGGTTGCAGCCGGTCCGCGGGCGGCTGGAACGCGCGGTCATCACGAAAACGGGCGCGCCGGTCTATGTCGATTACGCGCACACCCCCGACGCGCTGGAGGCGGCGATCGCGGCGCTGAAGCCGCATGTCGCGGGGCGGCTGATCCTGGTCTTCGGCGCAGGCGGCGACCGCGACACCGGTAAACGCGCGCCGATGGGCAAGGTCGCGGCCGGGCAGGCGGACGTGGTCATCGTGACGGACGACAACCCGCGGACCGAGGATGCCGCCGCGATCCGCGCCACGGTGATGGAAGGCGCTGTCGGTGCAACCGAGATCGGAGACCGGCGCGCGGCGATCGGGGCAGCGATCGCGATGGCGGGTGCAGAAGATATCGTGCTGGTGGCCGGCAAGGGCCATGAGCAGGGACAGATCGTGGGCGAGCTGGTGCTGCCCTTCGATGACGTGACTGTAGCAAGGGAGATGGCAGCGTGAAGCGTAAGATCACGATCCCGAACCGGCCGATCGCCGCGACGGATGCAACCCAGCGGCCGCGCGAACGCAAGAAGCTGAGCCTCAATTTCGGCGGCGGCGCAGCGACCGCACAGGGAGCCGCGGGGCATTGAGGTGACGCGCGCGCTCTGGACCTCTGACGAAATCGCCCGGGCGGTGGGCGGGGTGGCGTCGGGCGCGTTCGAAGCGTCCGGCGTCACCTTCGATTCGCGCGAGGTCGACGCGGGCGATCTGTTCGTCGCGATGACGGGGGAGGCGACCGACGGCCACCGCTTCGTCGAACAGGCGTTCGCTGCGGGAGCCGCCGGCGCGCTCGTCTCGCGCCAGGTCGATGGCCCGCATGTGCTGGTCGTAGACACGTTTGCGGCCCTCGAGGCGCTGGGCCGAGCCGCTCGGACGCGCACTGACGCGACGATCATCGGGGTAACGGGCTCGGTCGGCAAGACCGGGACGAAGGAAGCGCTGTATGCGGCGCTGGAGCGCGGCGCGCACGACCGCGTGCACCGGTCGGTCAAGAGCTACAACAACCATACGGGCGTGCCGCTGAGCCTCGCACGGATGCCGGCGGATACCCGCTTCGGCGTGTTCGAAATGGGAATGAACCATGCCGGCGAACTCGCGCATCTGACGACGCTGGTCCGCCCGCATGTCGCCGTCGTGACCACGATCGCGCCGGCGCATACCGAATTCTTTCCCGACGAAAGCGCGATCGCCGATGCCAAGGGCGAAATCTTCCGCGGCCTGGAGCCGGGCGGCACCGCGATCGTGCCGTTCGACAGCCCGCACCGCGACCGGCTGATCGCCGCGGCGGCACCCCATGCGGCACGCACGGTAACGTTCGGACTCGGCAAGGGCGCCGATGTCCGCGCGGTCGAGACGATGCGCCACGCGCGCGGCGGCACGTTCGTCACCGCAAGGCTGCGCACCGCGGAGCTGAGCTTCACCATCGCGCATCCGGGCGATCACTGGGTGTCGAACGCGCTGGCGGTGCTGGCCGCGGTCGAGGCGGCGGGCGGCGATCTGGCGCTTGCCGGCCTTGCGCTCGCCGATCTCGGCGGGCTTGCGGGGCGCGGCGCGCGGCGCACGATTACGCTTGCTGGCGGCGGCGAGGCGCTGCTGATCGACGAAAGCTACAACGCCAATCCGGCATCGATGCGTGCGACGCTTTCCGTCCTTGGCGAGGAGCAGGGGCGCCACGTCGCCATTCTCGGTGAAATGAAGGAGCTGGGCACGCAGAGCGCCGCCTTCCACGCTGATCTCGCCGAGCCGATCCTTGCAGCACGCGTCGAGCTGGCGCTGCTGGTCGGCGAACCGATGGCGGCGCTTGCCACCGCGCTTGAGGGGCGCGTCGATTTCGTCCATGTGGCCGACGCCGCGGCGGCGCTGGAGCAGGCAAGGACCCTGCTGGCGCCAGGCGACGCGGTGCTCGTCAAGGGATCGAACGGAGTCGGGCTCGCGCGTGTTGTCGCGGGACTGGCGGGGAATTCATAATGCTTTACCTGCTGGCCGCCCATCTCGGCTTTCCCGGCCTTCTCAATCTCATCCGCTACCAGTCGTTCCGTACCGGCTCGGCGGTGGCGACGGCGCTCCTGATCGGCCTCATCATCGGGCCGAAGTTCATCGGCTGGCTGCGCATCCGGCAGGGCAAGGGCCAGCCGATCCGTGCGGACGGCCCGCAGACGCACCTCGCCAAGGTCGGCACACCGACGATGGGCGGCCTCATGATCCTGACGAGCATGTCGCTGTCGATCCTGATCTGGATGGACCTGTCGAACCCGTTCGTCTGGGCGTGCATGTTCGTGACGCTCGGCTTCGGCGCGATCGGCTTCCTCGACGATTATGACAAGGTCCGCAAAGCCTCGACCGCTGGGGTTTCGGGCCGCACCCGCCTCCTTCTGGAATTCCTGATCGCGGGAATCGCGGCGTGGATCATCTGCCAGGAGAACGGCACGCACCTCTATCTGCCGTTCACCAACCGGATGTATCTGGAGCTCGGCTGGTTCTTCCCGGTATTCGCCGCCTTCACGATCGTGGCGTTCGGCAATGCGGTGAACCTGACCGATGGCCTCGACGGGCTGGCGACGATGCCGGTCATTATCGCCAGCGTCGCGTTCATGCTGATCGTCTACCTCGCCGGCAATGTGAAGTTCGCCGATTATCTCGGCATCCCGCATGTGCCGCGGGCGGGCGAGCTGGCGATTTTCTGCGGCGCGGTGGTCGGCGCGGGGCTCGGTTTCCTGTGGTATAATGCGCCGCCGGCCGCGGTGTTCATGGGCGATACCGGCAGCCTCGCGCTCGGCGGGGCGCTCGGCACGATCGCGGTCGTCGCGCACCATGAGATCGTGCTGGGCATCATCGGCGGGTTGTTCGTGGTCGAGGCGATGAGCGTCATCATCCAAGTGTTTTTCTACAAACGCACCGGCAAACGCGTGTTCCGCATGGCGCCGATCCACCACCATTTCGAACAGCTCGGCTGGAGCGAGCCGACCGTCGTGATCCGCTTCTGGATCATCGCGCTGGTGCTGGCGCTGGCCGGGCTTTCGACGTTGAAGCTGCGGTGATCGTCGCACGCGCTTGGGCGGGAGAGCGCTATGCGGTGCTGGGGCTGGCGCGTTCCGGCGCGGCGACGGTGCGCGCCTTGCTTGCGGCTGATGTAGAGGTGGTCGCCTGGGACACGGATGACGCCAGACGTGACGAAATCCGCGATCCGGATGCCCGTTGGCTGACGATCGAAGATGTTGGGACGTGGCACAACCTTGACGAAATCGATGCACTCGTTGTGTCCCCCGGCGTACCGCTCAACACCCACCCGCTAGCCCATGCCGCGCGTGCGGCCGGCGTACCGATCATCGGCGATATTCAGCTCTTTGCAGAGGCCCGCGCCGAACTCCCCGCACACAAGGTCGTCGGCATCACCGGCACTAACGGCAAGTCGACGACGACGGCACTCGTCACTCACATCCTGAAGACCTCCGGCGTGCCCGCGCTGATGGGCGGCAATATCGGGCTCCCGATCCTCGCCCAGGACCCGCTACCAGAGGGCGGCGTCTATGTGCTGGAATTGTCGAGCTACCAGATCGACCTGACCCAGACGTTGGACTGCGAGGTCGCGGTGCTGCTGAACCTGACCCCCGATCACCTCGATCGTTATGACGGTTTCGCGGGCTACGCGGCGTCGAAGGCGCGGTTGTTCGCGATGCAGTCGGCCGGGCATGACGCGGTGATCGGCATCGGCGAGGCAGCGTCGGCGGCGATCGCGCGGAGCCTGTCGACGCGGGGCGAGCATCTGACGAAGATCGCGCCGGGCGTGTGCATGGACCAGTCGCGCTGGCCCGCGCTGCAAGGCCCGCACAATGCGCAGAACGCGCTCGCCGCGATTGCGGTCGCCAAGGCGCTCGGCGTGGGTGAAGCCGATATCGACCGGGGGCTGGAAAGCTTCACCGGCCTGCCGCACCGCATGGAAAAGGTCGGCGAGATCGGCGGCGTCGCGTTCGTGGATGACAGCAAGGCGACCAACCCGGAGAGCACTGCGCCGGCGCTGATGGCGTTCCCGCGCGTCCACTGGATCGTCGGCGGACGGGCGAAGGGCGACGATCTCGACGCGTGCCGCCCGGGCTTCGGGCATGTCGTGTGCGCCTACACCATCGGCGAGGCGGGGCCGCGTTTCGCCGCGATCCTGCGCCATGATGTTGCTGTCGAGGAAGT
The DNA here is from genome assembly GCF_902498785.1 of Sphingomonas sp. EC-HK361. Classification (GTDB taxonomy): domain Bacteria; phylum Pseudomonadota; class Alphaproteobacteria; order Sphingomonadales; family Sphingomonadaceae; genus Sphingomonas. The sequence goes on along the minus strand of NZ_LR701493.1, from coordinate 1,121,451 downwards.
GGGGACGCTGGAGGCGGCGGTGACGCAAGCGGCAAGGGCCGCTGCGCCCGGCGACGTCGTGCTGCTGTCGCCAGCGGCGGCGTCCTTCGACCAGTTTCGCGATTACGAGCATCGGGGTGCGGCCTTCCGCGCGGCCGTGGGGGCACTGGCATGAACGACATGGCGGCCGAACGCCGGGGCATCACCGCCAAGATCAAGGCCCGTGGCGGGCGCGGCGACCGGTCGCCATTGGGCACCTGGTTCTGGGATATCGACCGGGTGCTCCTCGTCCTGACGCTGTTCCTCATCGCGATCGGGCTGATCGCGGTCGCAGCGGCAAGCCCGGCGAGCGCGGTGCGCTATTCGGGGGAGCATCTGAAATTCACCCCGCTCTATTATTTCTGGCGTCAGGTCGTGTGGGTCGGACTCTCGCTGCCCGTGCTCTTCGGCGTTTCCATGCTCCCCGTCAACGTCGCCAAGCGCATGGCGCTGGTGGGGGCGTGCGTGTGCATTTTCCTGCTGATGCTGGTTCCCGCGATCGGGGTGCAGGTGAACGGCGCGAAGCGGTGGATCGGCTTCGGCTTTGCGCAGTTCCAGCCGTCCGAGTTCCTCAAACCCTTCTTCATCGTGACGACGGCGTGGCTCTTGTCGCTGCGCGCGCAGGACGAGAATCTGCCGGTCACGACGATCACCTTTGGGCTGACCGGGCTCGTCGCGTGCCTGATGATGCTCCAGCCCGATTTCGGGCAGACGATCGTCTTCGCGACGGTGTGGATGGTGCTCGTTGCGATCGCGGGCACGCCGGTGCGCACGATCGTGGGGCTGTTGAGCCTCGCGCCCGCCGGGCTGATCGCGGCGTATCTCTTCTATTCGACGGCGCGGAACCGGATCGATGCGTTTCTCTTTCCCGGTATCGAGGGTGAGGGCGCGTCCGACCATTTCCAGACCAACGCCGCGCACGCGACGCTGACTGCGGGCGGCTGGACGGGGACGGGGCCGGGCGGCGGGGTCGCGAAGTTCGGTCTGCCGGAAGCGCATACCGACTATATCTATTCGGTGATCGGCGAGGAGTTCGGACTCATCGCCTGCGGGGTCATCGCGTGCGTGTTCCTCGCCATCGTCGTGCGGGTCTTCGTGAAGCTGCTCGATGAAGAGGACCCGTTCAAGCTCCTCGCCGCCGCGGGCCTCGCCACCCAGTTCGGCGCGCAGGCGCTGATCTCGATGGCGGTCAACACCGGCCTTGCGCCGTCCAAGGGGATGACGCTGCCGTTCATCAGCTATGGCGGATCGTCGATGATCGCGCTGTCGATCGGAATGGGGTTGCTGCTGGCGTTCACCCGGCGCAATCCGTTCCTCATGCGCAGTCCCTATGTCGCCCGCTGGAGCCCGTCTGCATGACGCGCGCCCGTCACTTCGTTCTCGCCGCCGGGGGCACCGGCGGTCACATGGTGCCCGCCGCCGCGCTTGCCGCGGAGCTGACCAGGCGCGGCCACCGTGTCGCTTTGGTGTCGGATGCGCGCGGGGTGCGCTTTCCGGGCCTGTTCGACGATATCCAGACGCATGTCCTGCCGGCCGAGCGCTTCGCCGGCGGTCCGCTCGGCTGGCTGCGTGCCGCACGCGAGATGCGGCGCGGACGCGCGATGGCGCGCGAGCTGTATCGCACGTTCAAGCCGGCGGCGGTCATCGGCTTCGGCGGCTACCCCGCCTATCCCGCGCTGTCGGCGGCGTTTGCCGAGAAGATCCCGACCGCGATCCACGAGCAGAACGCCGTGCTCGGCCGTGTCAACCGGCTCGTCGCGGGCAAGGTCGACGCGATCGCGACCTCCTATGCCGAGACGCAGCGGCTGAAGCCCGCGCATGCCGACAAGGCGCATCTGATCGGCAACCCGGTGCGCGCGGCGGTGCTGGCGTTGCGAGCCAAGCCCTATCCGCTGCTTGAGGAAGAGGGCATCTTTCGCGTCCTCGTCACCGGCGGCAGCCAGGGCGCTAGCGTGTTGAGCCAGGTGGTGCCCGAAGGTCTGTCGATGCTGCCGGTCGCGTTTCGCCGGCGCTTGCAGGTGACGCATCAGGCGCGGATCGAGGATATCGACGCCGCGCGCGCCAAATATGCCGAGCTGGATATCGCTGCCGACCTTGCGACCTATCTGCCCGATCTGCCCGAGCAGCTGGGCTGGGCGCATATCGTCATCGCGCGTGCAGGTGCATCGACAATTGCGGAACTGACCGCGGCGGGGCGTCCCGCGATCCTCGTGCCGCTGCCGTCTGCGACCGACGATCACCAGACCGCGAACGCGCGCGAGATGACGCAGGCGGGCGGGGCGCGGACGATCGCACAAGGACAATTCACCCCCGGCGAGCTGGCGAAGCAAATGCAGAAGCTTGGGCTCGACCCGGCGGCGCTGGAAAATGCCGCAGGACGGGCGAAGGCGTGCGGTCGGCCGAATGCCGCGAGCGATCTTGCCGATCTGGTCGAAAGCCTGGACGCGCCCCTCGCGCGGCTGCCGGTCGGCGTGCCACAGGTAAAGGAGGCGTTCGCGTGAGGGGGGGCGCTAATTCCTCCCCTGTAAGGGGAGGGGGACCATTGCGCAGCAATGGTGGTGGGGTGTCTCCCTTATCGATAGGACGACACCCCTCCGTCAGGCTTCCGGCCTGCCACCTCCCCTTCCAGGGGAGGAAAAGACTGTGAAAGGCGTCGCGACGGATATCGGGACGATTCACTTCATCGGCATCGGCGGGATCGGCATGTCCGGCATCGCCGAGGTGATGAAGAATCTCGGCTATAGCGTGCAGGGCTCCGACGTGGCGGAAGGCTATGTCGTCGAGGGGCTGCGCGCGAAGGGCATTCCCGTCGCGATCGGGCACGACGCGGCGAACCTCAGCGAAGCCGCGGTCGTCGTCACCTCGACCGCGATCAAGCGCGGCAATCCGGAGGTCGAGGCGGCGCTCGAACGGCGTATTCCCGTCGTCCGCCGCGCCGAGATGCTTGCGGAGCTGATGCGGCTGAAATCGACCGTCGCGGTGGCGGGCACGCACGGGAAGACGACGACGACGTCGATGGTCGCGGCGCTGCTCGATGCGGGCGGGGTCGATCCGACCGTCATCAATGGCGGGATCATCAACCAGTATGGCTCGAACGCGCGGCTGGGCGACAGCGACTGGATGGTCGTCGAGGCGGACGAGAGCGACGGCAGCTTCCTGCGGCTCGACGGCACGATCGCGGTCGTCACCAATATCGATCCCGAACATCTCGATCATTACGGCAGCTTCGAGCGGGTGAAGGATGCGTTCGTCGAGTTTGTCGAGAACGTGCCCTTCTACGGCGCGGCGCTGCTGTGTCTCGATCACGCCGAGGTGCAGTCGATCCTGCCGCGGGTGCGCGACCGGCGGGTCGTGACCTATGGCTTTTCGGCGCAGGCCGACGTGCGCGGGGTGAATGTGACCCCGGTCGCGGGGGGCAACCGGTTCGAGACGATCGTGCGGAGCCGCGACGGGACGGTGCGGTCGATCGAGGGAATCGAGCTGCCGATGCCGGGGCGGCACAACGTACAGAATGCGCTCGCCGCGATCGGCGTGGCGCTGGAGCTCGGCATCGACGATGCCACGATCCAGAAGGGTTTCGGCCAGTTCGGCGGGGTGAAACGGCGCTTCACCAAGGTCGGCGAGGTCGCGGTGGCTCAAGATCTTGGGGGTGGTTCGGCCACGATCATCGACGATTACGGCCACCACCCGGTGGAGGTCCGCGCGGTGCTGGCGGCGGCGCGGGAAAGCGCGGCAGGTCGCGTGATCGCGGTCGTCCAGCCGCACCGCTATTCGCGACTGGGCAATCTGATGGAGGAGTTCCAGACCGCGTTCAACGACGCGGATGTGGTCTATGTGACGCCAGTCTATGCCGCGGGGGAGACGCCGGTCGAGGGTATCGATGCCGACGCGCTGGTCGAGGGATTGAAGCGGCGTGGGCATCGATCGGCGGCGACGATCGACAGTGCCGAAGCGCTTGCAGATGCGCTGGCGGGAGGCTTGCGCGCTGGCGATCAGGTCGTGTGCCTGGGGGCGGGCGACATTACGAAGTGGGCGGCGGGGCTTGCCGACGCGATCCGGAGCCGGGCACCGTGAGCCTTGAGGCCACCAATTGTGTCCCCGCGAAGGCGGGGACCCAGTCTGGGCTCCCGCCTTCGCGGGAGCACAACGCGGGTTCGCGTCCTGAAGGCCGGCTTACCCCGCAAGCCCCCCTCGCGCCGCTCGTCTGGTTCAAGGCCGGCGGTGCGGCTGAGTGGCTGTTCGAGCCCAAGGACGCCGAAGACCTCGCCGCCTTCCTGCGTGATCTCGACCCGACGGTGCCGGTGATGGCGCTGGGACTCGGCTCGAACCTCATCGTCCGCGATGGGGGCGTGCCCGGCGTTATCGTTCGGCTGGGAAAGGCGTTTGCGAGGGTCGAGGCGATCGATGCGGTGACGCTGCGCTGCGGCGGCGGGGCGAGCGGCATTCTCGTGTCCTCGACCGCGCGCGATGCGGGGATTGCGGGGGTCGAGTTCCTGCGCTCGATTCCCGGCACGGTCGGCGGGTTCGTGCGCATGAACGGCGGCGCTTATGGCCGCGAGACTGCCGAGATCCTGGTCGAGTGCGAGGTCGTGCTGCGCTCCGGCAAGCGGCGGGTGCTGGCGGCGAGCGATCTGAACTACACCTATCGCCACAGCGAACTGCCGGAGGGGGCGATCGTCGTCAGCGCGACGTTTCGCGGGCAGCCGGGCGAGCCGGCGGTGATCAAGGCGGAAATGGACCGGATCGCGGCCGAGCGCGAGGCGTCGCAGCCGCTGCGTTCGCGCACCGGCGGATCGACCTTCAAGAACCCGGACGGGTACAAGGCCTGGGCGCTGATCGACGCCGCCGGGTGCCGCGGTCTGCGGCGCGGCGATGCGCAGGTCAGTGAAAAACATTGCAATTTCCTGCTGAACCTTGGGGGCGCGACGAGCGCGGATATCGAGGCACTGGGCGAAGAGGTGCGGGCGAAGGTGAAGGCGCATTCGGGGGTGACGCTCGAATGGGAAATCCAGCGCGTGGGGGCGGCCAAGTGACGTCTTTCCCCTCGCCTACCCCGGCGAAGGCCGGGGTCCAGACTCGACGCGAAGCGTCGATCAGCGCACTTTCGTGCGCATTTTCTGCTTTGGGCTGGACCCCGGCCTTCGCCGGGGTAGGGGCGGCTCTATGACGGATACCCTCAACATCGCCGTGCTGATGGGCGGCTGGTCCGCCGAACGCGAAGTCTCGCTGATGTCGGGCGCCGGCGTCGCCGATGCGCTGGCGTCGCTCGGCCATCAGGTCACGCGGATCGACATGGGGCATGACGTCGCGTCGCGGCTGGCGGAGGCAAAGCCCGATCTCGTCTTCAACGCGCTCCACGGCACCCCCGGGGAGGACGGTTCGGTGCAGGGGATGCTCGACCTGATGGGCGTGCCCTACACCCATTCGGGCATGGTCGCGTCGGTCATCGCGATCGACAAGGTGCTGACCAAGCAGGCGCTCGTCCCCCACGGCATCCCGATGCCCGGCGGGCGCGTCGTCAGGTCGGCCGACCTGTTCGAGGGCGATCCGATGGCGCGGCCCTATGTGCTGAAGCCTGTGAACGAAGGGTCCTCGGTCGGCATCGCGATCGTCACCGCGGACGGCAATTACGGGTCGCCGATCGGGCGCGACGTGGTGGGGCCGTGGCAGGAGTTCGAGGAGTTGCTGGCCGAGCCCTATGTCCGCGGGCGCGAGCTGACGACGGCGGTGCTCGGGGACCACGCGTTGGGCGTCACCGAACTCCGACCGAAGAGCGGCTTCTACGACTATGACGCCAAATATACCGAAGGGATGACCGACCACATCTTTCCGGCAGAAATTCCCGATGCGATCACCCAGGCGTGCATGGCCTATGCGGTCGAGGCGCACCGGCTGTTGGGGTGTAAAGGTTGCAGCCGCGCCGATTTCCGCTGGGATGACGAGCGCGGCGTGGACGGGCTGTTCCTGCTGGAGGTCAACACCCAGCCGGGGATGACGCCGCTCAGCCTCGTCCCCGAACAGGCGCGACATACGGGGATGAGCTATCCAGAATTGGTCCGGCAAATCGTCGACGAGGCGCTGCGCGACGGCGCGATGACGAGGGCGCGCGGATGAGCCGGACGATCCGCCGCGGCGCGCCGCCCCGACGCCCCGCCAACCAGCGCCCGCGCCGCAAGGTGAAGAAGGCGTCGCTCGGCGACCGCATCCTGGCGAAGCTGCCGATCACCGAGACGGGTCTCAAACGCGCGGTGACGTGGACGTTGCTGGGTGCGGGTGGGGTCGCGGTCGTGGCCGCGGCGGCTTGGGTCGGGATACCGGGCATGGCCGGGACCGCGGTTGCGGAAGGCGTCGGCCGCGCCGGCTTCCGGGTCGAGCAGATCGAGATCACCGGGCTGAAGCGGATGGACCGGATGACGGTCTATGCCGTCGCGCTGGATCAACAGAGCCGCGCGATGCCGCTCGTCGATCTGGAAGGCGTGCGGCAGAATCTGCTGCGCTATGGCTGGATCGCCGATGCGCATGTGTCGCGCCGGCTGCCCGACAAGCTGCTGGTCGATATCGTCGAGCGCCAGCCGGCGGCGATCTGGCAGAATGAGGGGCAGTTGACGCTGATCGACAAGGAAGGCGTGCTGCTGGCGCCGGTCGATGCGGCGTCGATGCCGAACCTGCCGCTCGTCATCGGCCCCGGCGCCGACAAGCAGGAGGCGGGGTATCAGAAGCTGCTCGCCGCAGCGCCTGCGCTCAAGCCGCGCGTGAAGGCGGCGGCATGGGTCGGGGATCGGCGCTGGGATCTGACCTTCGACACCGGCGAGACGCTGGCGCTGCCGCAGGACGGCGCGGAGGCGGCGCTCGTCAAGTTCGCGCAGCTCGATGGCGCGCGGCCGCTGCTCGGCAAGGGTTGGCTGCGTTTCGACCTGCGCGATCCGACCCGGCTCGTCGCGCGCAAGCCGGGGCAGGACACGCAGCACAGGATCCCCGATGACGGGGCGAGCATCGGCACGGGAACGAACGGCGCGCCGTCGATGACGGCGGGGGCGGGGAACAGCCCGCAAGAGGGCTAATAGGGGAAATGACGTGGCCAAGGCGGCACCGGAAGGACTGATTACCGCGCTCGACATCGGATCGTCGAAGGTGTCGGCGATGATCGCGCAGAAAGGCGATGGCGGCGAGCTGATCGTGCTGGGCACCGGCCAGCGCGAGAGCCGCGGCGTCAAGCGTGGCTATATCGCCGACATGCAGGCGACCGAAGCGGCGGTGCGGGAGGCGGTGGAGCAGGCGGAGCGGATCGCTGGCCTCAGCATCGAGAATGTCTGGGCGGGCTTTTCGGCCGGCGGGCTCGTCAGCGACGAGGCGTTCATCGAGATCGAGCTTGGCGGCCACCGGATCGAGCAGGGCGATATCGAGGCGCTGCTGCACGAGGGCCGCTCGGCGATCGATCCGCAGGGGCGGATGGTGCTTCACGCGCAGCCGGCGCTCTACACGCTCGACGGGCTTACGGGGGTGAAGAAGCCGATCGGGCTCCACGCCGACCGGCTCGGTGTCCACATCCATGTCGTCGCCGCCGACGGATCGCCGGTGCGCAATCTCGATCTGTGCGTGCGGCTGGCGCATCTCGAGGTGAAATCGATCATCGCCTCGCCGGTCGCAACCGGACTCGCTTGCCTGTCGGAAGAAGAGCGCGACCTGGGCGTCGCGCTCGTCGAGATGGGCGCCGGGATCACGAACGTGTCGCTGTTCGCGGGCGGGATGCTCGTCGGGCTGAAGTCGATCGCGATGGGCGCGGCCGACATCACCGACGATATCGCCTCGGCGTTCGGCACCAGGCGCAGCCAGGCGGAGCGGATGAAGTGCTTCCACGGCTCCGCCAACGCATCCCCGCGCGACAATCACGAGATGATACCGGTCATGCCGCTGTCGAGTGAGGATGAAGGCGGGGATTCGGTGCAGATCACCAAGGCGGCGCTGATCGCGGTGATCCGCACGCGGCTGGAACATATGATGGGAGAAATCCGCACCGCGCTGGCCGAGCTGAAGTTCGAAGGGCCGGTCGGGCGACAGGTCGTGCTGACCGGCGGCGGGGCGGAGTTGAAGGGCATTGCCGATTATGCGCAGCAGGCGCTCGGGCGGCAGGTGCGGGTCGGGCGTCCGCGCGGACTGACCGCGCTGCCTGACGCACATGCCGGACCGGCGTTCGCGACGCTGGCGGGGCTGGCCTTCTATGCGGCGAACGATCCGATCGACCTGCGCGGGCTCGCGCCGACACAGCAGACCGTCCACCGGCCCAAGGGCTTCAAGGCGATCCGGCGACTCATTCATGCAGCGCGGGCAAATTATTAACAAATCGGGCCGTGCGGGCGAGTTTTCGGCTGGAACGGCGTGAATCGATAGTGCACAACGGTTAATCAACGGGGCCCGGCCGTAGCGTTTCATCCGGGGCGAGGGCGGAGATTTTTGGCGATGAGCATCGAATTCATTACTCCGGAGGTCGACGAGCTGAGCCCGCGCATCGCGGTGATCGGCGTCGGCGGGGCGGGCGGAAACGCGATTGCCAACATGATGCGCGCGGAGGTCCAGGGGGTGGATTTCCTCGTCGCGAACACCGACGCGCAGGCGCTGAAACAGTCGATCGCGCCGCACAAGATCCAGCTTGGCGCGAAGATCACGCAAGGCCTGGGCGCGGGCAGCCGACCCGAGATCGGGCGCGCCGCGGCGGAAGAGACGATCGACGACCTGTCGAAGCGCCTCGAGGGCGCGCATATGTGCTTCATCGCCGCCGGCATGGGCGGCGGCACCGGCACGGGCGCGGCGCCGGTCATCGCCAAGGCGGCGCGCGACATGGGCATCCTGACCGTCGGCGTGGTGACCAAACCCTTCTCGTTCGAGGGCAGCCGCCGGTCGAAGTCGGCCGAGCAGGGCATCGAGGAACTCCAGAAGTTCGTCGATACGCTGATCGTCATTCCGAACCAGAACCTGTTCCTCATCGCCAATGCGAACACGACCTTCAAGGAAGCGTTCGAGATGGCCGACGAGGTGCTGCAGCAGGGCGTGCGCGGGATCACCGACCTGATGGTCATGCCCGGCCTCATCAACCTCGACTTCGCCGACGTGCGCAGCGTGATGCAGGAAATGGGCAAGGCGATGATGGGCACGGGCGAAAGCTCGGGCGACAACCGCGCGATCGAGGCGGCGCAGAAGGCGATCGCCAACCCGCTCCTCGACGGCGTGTCGATGAAGGGCGCGAAGGGCGTCATCATTTCGATCACCGGCGGCGAGGATATGCGCCTGCTCGAGGTCGACGAGGCGGCGAACCACATCCGCGAACTGGTCGACGAGGATGCGAACATCATCTGGGGTTCGGCGTTCAATTCCGAGCTGGAAGGCAAGATCCGCGTCTCGGTCGTCGCGACCGGGATCGAGGCGGACGTGCGCACCGACGCGGCGCCCGCGCCCGAGCCGGCACGCGCCTTCACCTTCTCCGCCCCGCGCAAGGCGGCAGCGCCCGAGCCGGCGCCGGTCGCGGCTGCACCCGTCGTCGAGGAGGCACCCGAAGCCGACACCGCCACGCCGGTCGCGGCCGAAGCATCGGACGACACGCTCGAACTCGGCGCGACCGATGCGGTTGCCGACGAGGAACTGGTGCTGGGTTCGGAAACGATCGTGCCCGAAGCGGAGCCCGCCCTCGAGGCGCCCCGCGTGTTCGGCGACGATGTGCCCGCCGCGCCCGAGCCGTCGCGCCGCCGGTGGCTGTCGAGCGCGAGCGAAGAGCCGGCCGAGCCCGCCGCGCCCCAGCCGCGCATGAAGCTGGGTGGCACGCTGTTCGAGCGGATGCAGAACGCCTCACGCGGCGCCGCCAAGCCGGAAGACGATGCCGAGGGCAAGGACTCGCTCGACATTCCGCGTTTCCTTCACCGCCAGAACAACCAGTAACATCCGCCGCGGCGGCGCCCGTCCAATCTGGACGTCGCCGCGGTTGGCATCATGCGCGCGCGTGCATCGCCGCGTTCCTCCCACGGCTCGTCGCGCGCCTGCGGCGGCGTCATTGTCCGTTCATTGCCGCCGGGGTCTTAGCTTTTGTCAGCCATGCGCATGTCCCGACTCCCGCTAATCCCCCTGTTGATGGCGACCGCCGCGGCTCTGCCCGCCGCCGCATTCGCCCAGACCTACTCCACCCTGCCGCAACCGCAGTCCGATGCCGACGCGCTGGCAGCGGCGGTGCGCACGCTCGGCGCCAACCCGAAGAACATTGACGCGCTGGTGACCGCGGGCGAGCTTTCGATGCGGCTCGGCGATGCGAGTGCCGCGGCGGCATTCTTCGCGCGCGCCGAAAAGGTCGATCCGCGCAACGGCCGGGTAAAGGCGGGCGAGGCGGCGCTGCTGGTGCATGAGGAGCGCCCCGGCGAGGCGCTGCGCTATTTCGATCAGGCGGTCGGGTTCGGCTTGGACCCCGCACGGTTCGCGGCGGAGCGGGGACTCGCCTATGATCTGATCGGCGAATCCGATCGTGCGCAGCGGGATTACCGCGTGGCGCTGCGGACCGGGGGCGACAATCCCGAGGTTACGCGGCGCTACGCGCTGTCGCTCGGCATCTCGGGCAAGCGCGACCTTGCGTTGCAACTGCTCGATCCGCTGCTCCGGCAAAATGACCGGAGCGCGTGGCGCGCGCGCGCCTTCATCCTGGCGATGGCGGGCGACGTGGCGGGCGCGAGCAAGATCGCGACGACGATGATGCCCCCCGGCATGGCGAGCGGGCTGCAACCCTTTTTCGAACGCCTGCCCAGCCTGCCCGCCGCCGACCGCGCCTTCGCGGTGCATTTCGGCGAGGTCCGCGCGACCCCCGAACGGCTCGCCGATGCGCGCATGGTGCCGGCGCTGCCCGCGCTCGGCCCCGATCCGACGGCGCCGGTGATGGTCGCGTCGCAACCGACCGCACCCGTCCAGGTCGCGGCGAAGGACGATGGCCGCAAGACGAAGCGCGAAGCCCGGCGCGGCGGGAAGCAGGTCGCGGCCGCGAAGCCGAAGCCGCCGGCCTATGCGTTGCAGATGGTGCAGTCGCTTCCGGGCAAGACGGCGCCGACGCCGGCGCCCACACAGCCCGTTCCGGTCCCGATTCCCGCGCCGGCAGTGATCCAGCCCGCAACGACGGCGACAGCGAGCGTCGCGCTGCCCCCGGCCGCAACGCCCGCTGCGCAGCCGCGCGTCACCGCGCCGGCTCAGGTCGCTGCCGCCAGCGTGCCCAACCTGCCGCAGGTCAGCCAGTTCAGCGCGACCTTCGCGCAGAACCAGGCGCGCTGGGAGGCCGAGAAGCGCGCAGAGGAACGCCGCGCCGCGGCGGCATCGGTGCGCGCCGCGGCGACCCCGGCGCCGGTGGCGGGCAAGACATCGGCGGTCGCGCTCGCCAATGCCGATGCCGCTTCGCAGCTGCAGGCGCGCGCCGCAGAGCCCGCTTCGACCGCGACCGCCCAGCCCGCCCCGCGGGTCGCGACGGTCACCCCCGGCCCCGCGACTGTTCGTCAGCCGCTCGCCGAGCCGCCCGTATCCCGCCCGGCGACGCCGGTCGCAGCAGCGGCCTCTCCGGTCGCAACACCACCGGCCGGCGAGGGCGATTCGATCCTCGCCAGGATCATCGCGAACATCAAGGTGCCGGACAGCGAACTCGCGGCGGCGCCCGTGCCGGCTCGACCGCCAACCGACACCGCGGCCGAGCGCGCCGCGGCTGCCAGAGCCGCCACCGTGAAGCGCGAGGCGGCCGCGCAAGCGACGGCCGACCGGAAGGCGGCGGCCGCGAAGAAGCTCGCCGACGCGAAGGCCGCCGCGGACAAGAAGGCCGCTGCCGACAAGAAGGCGGCGGAGGAGAAGCTGGCCAAGGCCGACCCGCCGCGGGTTTGGGTGCAGGTCGCCGGCGGTGCGAACGAAAACGATTTGGCGAAGGCGTGGAAGGGCGTGCAGGGCAAGTCTGCCGCGCTGAAGGGCAAGTCGGCCTATTCCACCCCGCTGCGCGCGACCAACCGGCTGGTCACCGGCCCGTTCAAGAGCGACGACGAGGCGCAGGCGTTCGTCAACACGCTGGCGAAGCAGGGCGTGTCGGCCTTCACTTTCACGAGCACGAAGGGCCAGAAGATGACGCCCGTCGGCGGCAAGTGAGCCGCCGCGCGAGCGCAGCTGCGTGACGCGCCACGCTCCGTGGGCCTCGGACCCGGAGCGTAGCAGAGGCCGGCTTCACGAAGAACAAAGCGGGTCCGCGCCCGATGTGCCCCGGGGGCCGCGCGACGCCTTCCAGCGCGACCGCGACCGAATCGTCCATTCGATCAGCTTCCGCCGGCTGCGCCACAAGACGCAGGTGTTCCTCGCCCCCGATGGCGATCATTTTCGCGTCCGGCTGACCCACAGTCTCGAGGTCGCGCAGATCGGGCGGACGATCGCGCGGACGCTGGGACTGAACGAGGATCTGACCGAGGCGCTGTGCCTTGCGCACGACATCGGCCACCCGCCGTTCGGCCATGCCGGCGAGGATGCGCTGAAGGCGGCGCTGAAGGAGGCGGGCGGGTTCGATCACAATGGGCACACGTTGCGCACGCTGACCGAGATCGAGCGCGTGTATCCGCGCTTCCACGGTCTCAATCTCAGCTGGGAAACGCTGGAGGGGCTGGCGAAGCATAACGGCCCGGTGCGCCATCCCGGCTGGGCGCTCGCCGAGGCGAACCGGGCGTTCGACCTCGATCTGGCGGCATGGCCGAGCCTTGAGGCGCAGGTCGCGGCGATCGCGGACGATATCGCCTATGACAATCACGATATCGACGATGGCTTGCGCGCAGGGCTGCTGACGCTGGATCAGCTGCTCGAGGTGCCGTTGGTCCGGCGGGAATGGGAGGCGGCGTGCGCGCGGTTCCCCGACGTGCCGGCGAAACGGCTGGAGCGCGAACTCGTCCGCAGCCAGATCGGCGCGATGGCGAACGATCTGATCGCGCAGACGCGGCGGCGGATCGCGGAAAGCGGCGTCGCCTCGGCCGAAGACGTGCGGGTCGCCGGACGCCCGCTCGTCGGCTTTTCCGACGCGATGCGCGCCGAGGAGCGCGACCTGAAGCGGTTCATGTATGCGAACCTCTATCACCACCCGCGCCAGCTCGCCGCGGCGGAGGCGGCGCATGGCATCGTCGCGGGGCTGTTCGCTGCGTATCGTAACGATCCGCGGCTGCTGCCCGAGGACTGGCGCGAGCGGCTGCCGGTCGCCGAGCCGCACCGCAGCCGGCATATCGCGGATTTCATCGCGGGAATGACCGATCGTTATGCGGTGACGTCGTATCGGCAGGCTGTCGGGCCGATCGACCTGCCCGAGGGGTTTTGAGGCCCACACCGTCACCCCGGACTTGATCCGGGGTCCCGCTGTTCGGGACGGTGGTGAGAAGCGGGACCCCGGATCAAGTCCGGGGTGACGATTCATCATCAGCTTATCACGCTCCAAGCGCGACGAATTGAGCCCTTTTTGGCGACGAGCCGCTGGCCTGGCATAGTTCTGCGACAAGTCGCGTCCATCGTTTGCGACAGGCCACGAAGGACGAGTCGCATGAGCGAAATCAGCATTGCTCTCAACCGCTTCGGCTACGGATTGCGTAGCGGCGAGGCTGCGCCGTCGGATGGCAAGGCGTGGCTGCTCGGCCAGTTCGCGCGCTATGACCCGAAGCCGGACGCGATCGCGAACGCGCCGACCACCGCTGGCGTGGCGGCCGATCTCGCCGCTTATTTCCGCGAGCAGCAGGCGATGCGCCGCGCGAACCGGCAGGGGATGGGCGGACAGCCGCCGCAAACCCCGGCTCAACCGCAACCGCAAGCGATGGTCCCCGCGCCCGACATGGCAGCCTTGGCCCTCGGCGCGCGCCCGGCGAAACCGGCACGCAGCGACGAGATGAAGCAGGCCCGCCAGTTCGCGGCGCGCGCCAATCGGCTCGACTACGCGGCCGGGGTCGGTGCGCGCGCGGCGACGACGCTGGCCAGCGACACGCCGTTCATGGAGCGGATGGTGCATTTCTGGTCGAACCACTTCGCGGTCTCGGCGGACAAGCTGCAGGTGGTCGGCCTCGCTGGCCCCTTCGAGTTCGAGGCGATCCGCCCGCATGTGCTCGGCAAATTCTCCGACATGCTGATGGCGGTCGAGCAGCACCCGGCGATGCTGCTCTATCTCGATCAGGCGGTGTCGGTCGGCCCGACGAGTCCGCTCGGCAGCCGGATCGCGGCGCGTGGCAATCGCAAGATCGGCCTCAACGAAAACCTCGCGCGCGAGATCATGGAACTGCACACGCTCGGCGTGCGGACGGGCTACACGCAGGCCGACGTAACCGAGTTCGCGCGGGCGATGACGGGGTGGACGGTCGCGGGGATCGGACAGGGCCCGGGCGCGCGCGCCGCGGGGACCGACGGGATACCCGGAGACTTCGTCTTCGCGGACGCGCTGCACGAACCGGGCGACCGGACGATCCGCGGCAAGCGCTATCCGGCGGGCGGCGTGGCGCAGGCCAGCGCGGTGCTTGCGGACCTCGCGGTCGATCCCGCGACCGCGACGCATATCGCGACGAAGCTGTCGCGGCATTTTGCGGGCGATACCCCGCCGCCGGCGATGGTGGCGCGGGTGCGCGATGCGTTTCTACAGTCGGGCGGCGACCTGCCGATGGTCTACCGCGCGGTCATCGCCTCGCCCGAGGCGTGGGTGGCGGCGCCGGTGAAGTTCAAGACGCCGTGGGAATGGTCGGTGTCGTCGATGCGCGCGCTTGGCATGAAGACGGTCGACGGCCCGGTGATGACAGGTTTGCTCAACCAGCTCGGCCAGCCGATGTGGAAGCCGGGGCAGCCGATCGGGTATGACGATATCGCGGGCAGCTGGGCCGGGCCCGACGCGGTGATGCGCCGGGTGGAGGCGGCAGAGCGCTTCGCCACCCGCGCGCCATCGACGATCGACGCCCGCGCGCTCGCCGCGAAGCTTTATCCGGCGGCGGTGACGCCGGCGACCACCCAGGCGCTGTCGCGCGCCGAAAGTCCCGGGCAGGCGCTCGCGCTGCTGCTCGTCTCTCCCGAAGCGATGCGGAGGTAAGTGTCATGATCGTCGATCGTCGTTCGCTGCTCGTCACCGGCGCCTTGGGGCTCGCGGGCGCGGGCCTGTGCCCGCGCATGGCCTTCGCCAAGGCCGCAACCGAGCGTCGCTTCGTCTTCATCATCCAGCGCGGCGCGGCCGATGGACTCGGCACCGTCGCACCGGTGGGTGATCCCGCCTTTGCGGGCGCACGCGGCGATCTAGCCGCCGATTTCGCCAGCGCACCGAAGCTCGACGCGATGTTCGCGCTGCACCCGGCGATGGTGAACGGCCTCGCGATGTTCAAATCGGGGGAGGCGCTGTTCGCGCATGCGGTCGCCTCGCCCTATCGCGACCGGTCGCATTTCGACGGGCAGAACGTGCTCGAGACCGGAGGCACGGGGGCCTATCAGGTCAAGGACGGCTGGATGAACCGGATGATGGGTCTGGTGCCGGCCGGTGATGCGAAGGCGATCGCGATCGCGGCAGCGATCCCGATGGCGCTGCGCGGGCCGCATGACGTCGCCTCCTACGCGCCGTCGGCGCTGCCCGATGCGTCGGACGACCTGCTCCAGCGCGTGACGATGCTGTATCAGGGCGACCAGCAGCTCCACGGTCTGTGGTCGGAAGCGCTGCAGACCCGCGGGCTGACGAGCGATCTGGCGCAGGACAATGGCCGCAACGCCGCGGCGACCGGGGCGCTGGCGGCAAAACTGCTCGCGCCTGCGGACGGCGCGCGGATCGCGATGATCGAGACCGGCGGCTGGGACACCCATGCCGGCCAGCGCGGCCGGCTGGCGGCACAGCTGAAGGGGCTCGATGCGATGGTCGGCGCGCTCAAGACCGGGCTTGGGCCGCTGTGGAGCGATACCGTCGTGCTGGTCGCGACCGAGTTCGGGCGGACGGTCGCGGTCAACGGCACCGGCGGGACCGATCACGGGACCGGATCGTCGGCGATGCTGTTCGGCGGCGCGGTCAAGGGCGGGCGGGTCGTCGCCGACTGGCCGGGACTGGCGCAGGCGGCGCTGTATGAAGGCCGCGACCTGAAGCCGACGACGAACCTCGACGCGTTCATCGGCGGTGCGGTGGCGGGGCATTTCGGGGTCGAGCCGGCGCGCGCGATGGCGGCCTTGTTCCCGACGGGCGCGAAGACCGCGGCGGTGGAGGGATTGGTTCGGGTCTAGCGACGTCTGTCACCCCAGCCCTTCGACTGCCTGCAAGGCAGGCGCTCAGGATGAACTTCGGCCATCGGCCGAAGGCTGGGGTCCATCTCTGGCGGGTATGCCACACGATAGAGACATGGATCCCCGCCTGCGCGGGGATGACGGTATGGAGCGTGTGTGGGTCGTTTCCATTTCGCCGCGAAGCATCGCCACGTGACGAAGCGGGCGTCAGCCGCTAAGGCGCGCGCTTTCGCTTGGTGGACAAGTCCGATGACGCTCTATTCCCGCTTTGCCGCGCATGTCGATGCGGCGCTCGACATGCTGGTGGCGGCAGGCAACCTGCCGGCGGGGATGGAGCGGCGTGCGATCACGGTCGAGCCGCCGCGCGATACGGCGCACGGCGATCTGGCGACCAACGCCGCGATGGTGCTCGCCAAGCCGGCGGGGATGAACCCGCGTGCGCTCGCCGACGCGCTCGCGAGTGAACTGCGCAAGCTGGACGAGGTGGCCGACGTCTCGGTCGCCGGGCCGGGCTTCATCAACCTGAAGCTTACCGACGACAGCTGGCGCGCCGAGCTCGCCGCGATCGTCGGAGCCGCGGACGACTATGGCCGTTCGCAGATGGGCGCGGGCCGGACGGTCAACATCGAATATGTCTCCGCCAACCCGACGGGGCCGATGCACATGGGGCATTGCCGCGGCGCGGTGGTGGGCGACGCGCTCGCCAGCCTGCTCGAATTCGCCGGCCACACGGTCATCCGCGAATACTATGTCAACGATGCGGGCGGGCAGGTCGATGTCCTCGCGCGCTCGGTGCACCTGCGGTATCGTGAGGCGCTGGGCGCGACGATCGAAATTCCCGAAGGACTGTACCCGGGCGATTACCTCATACCCGTAGGCCAGGCGCTCGCGGCGGAGTTCGGCGATCGCTATGCCGAGGCGCCGGAAGGCGAATGGCTGGCGCTGTTCCGCACGCGCGCGGTCGCGGCGATGCTCGCGCTCATCAAGGCCGATCTCGCCTTGCTCGGCATCCATCACGCGCTCTTCTCGTCCGAGGCCGAATTGCAGGCGGCTGGCAAGCCCGAAGCGGCCGAGGCCGAGCTCCGGTCGCGCGGGCTCGTCTATGACGGCGTGCTCGAGGCGCCGAAGGGCGAGACACCCGAGGATTGGGAACCGGTCGAGCTGCCGCTCTTCCGCTCGACGCAATTCGGCGACGACCAGGATCGCCCGATCCGGAAATCGAACGGCAGCTGGACCTATTTCGGCGCCGATCTCGCCTATCATTTCCAGAAAAGCCAGAGCGCCGACGAGCTGATCGACATCTGGGGCGCCGACCATGCCGGCACGGTGAAGCGCATCCAGGCCGCGGTCGCCGCGCTGACCGGAGGAAATAAGCGCTTCGACGTGAAGCTCGTCCAGATGGTGCGCCTACTGCGCGACGGCGAGCCGGTGAAGATGTCGAAGCGATCGGGCCATTTCGTGACGCTCGCCGATGTCGTGCGCGAAGTCGGCAAGGACGTCGTGCGCTTCACGATGCTGACCCGGCGCAGCGATGCGCAGATGGATTTCGACTTCGCCAAGGTGGTCGAGGCGTCGAAGGACAACCCCGTCTTCTACGTGAACTATGCGCACGCCCGCGTCGCCTCGCTCCACCGGCGTGCGGCGGAGGCGGGGATTTCGGCAGAGAATCCCGATCTGTCCCGGCTTGATACGGAAGAGCTGGCGCTGGTGCAGCTCGCCGCGCAGTTCCCGCGCATCGTCGAGACTGCGGCCGCGGCGCGCGAGCCGCACCGAATCGCCTTTTATCTCTATGACTTGGCAGCAGCCTTCCACGCGTTGTGGAATGTCGGCAACGACCGTCCCGACCGGCGCTTCCTAGTGGTCGAGGACCCGGCCGCGACCGCCGCGCGACTCTTCTTGGCGAGCGCGGTCGCGCAGATTATCCGCAATGGTCTCGCCATCATGGGTGTCGAGGCGGTCGAGGAGATGCACTGATGGCGATGGCGGACGAGATCGATCTTCGCGACGAGGACCGTCTGCCGTGGCTGGAGACGGTCGAGGCCGATGAGCAGGAGGGGCCGACGGTCGCGCGGACGATCGCGCTCGTCGTTCTGGGGCTGGTCGTGCTCGCGGCGATCGTGCTCGGCGTCTACCGCCTGCAACGCCCTTCGGCACCGGCCGGTAACGGCGATCTGATCGCCGCGCAGGAGGGCGACTACAAGGTGCGCCCCGACGATCCCGGCGGAATGAAGGTCAATGGCGAGGGCGATGCCGCGATCGCGACGAGCGCCGGCAAGGGCGCGGACGGCGGGCGGATCGATCTGAACGCGGTGCCCGAAAAGCCCGTCACCGCGACAAAGTCCGGTAGTGGCCAGGGCAATGCGCCGGCGACAGCGGCGGGCGACAAGGCGGTGAGCTCGGTTCCGCAATCGGGGGGCAAGCTGACAGCGGCGCCGCCGATGAGTGCGCCCAGGACCAACGTGCCCGGCGCCGCGACCGGCGGATCGCTCGTCCAGCTCGGCGCCTTCCCCAGCGAGGCTGCGGCGAACGGCGCGTGGAGCGCGATGGCGAAGCGCTTCGCCTATATCGCCACGCTCGGCAAATCGGTGCAGACCGCCGAAGTGGGCGGCCGCAAGGTTTACCGCCTGCGCGTCAATGCCGGCAGCGCGGGTGCAGCGTCCGATGTGTGCGGACGGTTGAAGGTTGCAGGCGAAACCTGCTTCGTGGTCGCCAACTGACGGGTTGCGCGGGTCCGCGGGGGGCGTAGACCGCGCGGCCATGACACCCGCATTCTTCGGGCTTTCCGGCCCTGTCCTGACCGATGCCGAGCGTGCCTTCTTCGCGGAAGTCGTGCCGGCCGGGTTCATCCTGTTCGGCCGCAACGTCGAGACGAAAGCGCAGCTTCGCGCGCTCACCGATTCGCTGCGCGATCTGACCGGGCGCGACGACCTGCCGGTGCTGATCGATCAGGAGGGTGGGCCGGTGGTGCGGATGAAGCCGCCGGTCTGGCCCGCGTTTCCGGCCGGCCCGGCCTTCGATGCGCTCTACGAGATCGCGCCGATGTCGGCGATCGAGGCGATGCGCGCCAACGCCCTCGCGCTCGCGCTGATGCTGCGCGAGGCCGGGATAACCGTCGATTGTGCGCCGATGCTCGATCTGGGGCGGCCCGAGACGACGAGCGCGGTGCTGCCCCGCGCGCTGGGACGCGAGCCGATGCGGGTCGCGGCGCTTGGCCGCGCGATGCTCGACGGGCTGGCCGAAGGGGGCGTCGCTGGCGTCATCAAGCATATGCCAGGCCATGGCCGCGCGGTCGCGGACACGCATCTGTCGCTGCCGACCGTGACGGCGAGCGCAGAGGAGCTTGCCGGCGATATGGCGCCGTTCCGGTCGCTCGCGAATGCGCCGATGGGGATGACCGCGCACATCGTCTTCACCGCGTTCGACGCCGAGCGGCCGGCAACGCTCTCGCCGATCGTGATCGACCGCGTGATTCGCGGCGAGATCGGCTTCGACGGGCTGCTGATGACCGACGATATCGGCATGGGCGCGCTGTCGGGGCGCGTTGCGGATCGGGCCGTTGCGGCGCTGACGGCCGGGGTGGATGTGGTGCTCGAGTGCTCGGGCGACCTTGCGGTGATGCAGGCCGTCGCCGCGGCGCTGCCGGCGATGACCCACCGGGCTCGGGAGCGATTGGCGCGGGCGATGGCGTTGTGCGGTGCGAGCGAGGGCGATATGGCGGCGGCGCTCGCGAAGCGGGATGCGCTGCTGGCGCTGGTTTAGCGTCGCCCCTGCGGAGGCAGGGGCCCCTGTCTGCTCGTGGTGCGCGTGACCGGGAGACATGGATCCCTGCCTCCGCAGGGATGACGGACATTGGTTGAAAGGCTTCCCCCGTCCGTCCAACCCTGTAACCTGCGCGTCATGGGGGACGACGAAACACTGACGCTGGAACTGGGCGCTTGGGAAGGGCCTCTCGACCTGCTGCTGTCGCTGGCGCGCGGGCAGAAGGTCGACTTGCGCGAAATCTCGATTCTCGCGCTCGTCGAGCAATATCTCGCCTTCATCGAGGAAGCGCGCGCGCTGAAGCTGGAGGTCGCGGCTGACTATCTCGTGATGGCGGCGTGGCTCGCCTATCTGAAATCGGCGCTGCTCCTGCCGCGCGATCCGGAGGTGGAACCCAGCCCGGAGGAGCTGGCGCTGCGGCTGCAACTCCGCCTCGAACGGCTGAATGCAATGCGTGATGCCGGCGCCCGGCTGATGGCGCGCGACCGGCTTGGGCGCGACGTTTTCCTGCGGGGTGCGCCGGAGGGACTGCGGACGGTGCGCAAGGCGCGCTGGCAGGCGGACATCTACGATCTGATCGCCGCTTACGGACGAGTCTCGGCGCGCAATCGTCCGGTGTTCCATGTCGTCCATGATCGCCCGGTAATGACGCTGGAGGTCGCGATCGAGCGGGTGGCGCGGTTCGTCGGCAGCGCCATCGACTGGCGATCGATCCGCGATTTCCTGCCTGACGGCGCCGACCCGGCCTATGCGAAGTCGGCGCTCGCCTCCAGTTTCCTCGCTGCCTTGGAACTGGCGCGTCAGGGGCGGGTGGAATTGCGCCAGGCCTCACCCTTCGCGCCGCTCTACCTCAAGGCGCCCGCATGACCCCGCCCGACGACTTCGCGCGCGCGGTGGAGGCGGTGCTCTTCGCCGCGGTCGAGCCGCTCACCGTCGAGGGAATCGCGGCGCATGTCGGTGCGGGCGATGTCCGCGGCGCGCTGCGCGAATTGACACAGGCTTATGCGGGGCGGGGCATCGAGCTCGTCGAAAATGGCGGCCGCTGGCATTTTCGCACCGGGGCCGATCTGGCGCATCTGCTTCGCCGCGATAGAGAGGAAATGCGAAAGCTGAGCCGCGCGGGCATCGAGACGCTGGCGATCATTGCCTATCACGAGCCGGTGACGCGCGCCGAGATCGAGGCGATTCGCGGCGTGCAAATCTCCAAGGGCACGATCGATGTGCTGATGGAGGCGGGCTGGGTGCGCCCGGCCGGCCGCCGCGAAGTGCCGGGGCGACCGCTGATGTTCGCGACGACGGCGGAGTTCCTCGTCCATTTCGGCCTGCAGAGCCGCCGCGATCTGCCCGGAATCGACGATCTGCGTGCCGCGGGGCTGCTCGATCCGGTCGATCTCGCATTTGAATCGCTCGAAGCGCAGGATGAGGTGGAAAAGGGCGAAGAAGACGCCTAGATCAGGGGTCTGTATCCAGGAGACCAGTCATGGGCGGTTTCAGCCCCATCCATCTGCTCGTGCTCGCGGTCGTCGCGATCCTTCTGCTCGGCGGCGGGCGTTTCTCGAACCTGATGGGCGATGTCGCCAAGGGCGTGAAGAACTTCAAGAAGGGCATGGCCGAGGAAGACGAGGCCAAGCGCCCGGCGGCGCGGATCGAGGCGCAGTCGGCTGCCGACCCGGCGTTCGACCGCGACGGCAACAAGATTCGCGAGGGCGTCCGCGACGATCGTTGATCGTAGCTGCGGTGCCCCGATGACAGGGTGCTCAACGACCGGGTGCCCTGTGGCGGGGCGATCCGCCGCGGCGATGGCGCGATGATCTGATCGGATCCGTTTCTCGATGCTCGATTTCAATCCTTCCGAACTGCTGCTGGTCGCGATCGTCGCGCTGGTGGTCATCGGGCCGAAGGATCTGCCCAAGGCGATGCGCTTCGTCGGCCAGTGGGTCGGCAAGGCGCGCGCGGTGGGCCGCCAGTTCCGTTCCGGCTTCGACGCGATGGTCCGCGAGGCCGAGCTCGAGGAAATGGAGAAGCGCTGGAAGGAAGAAAATGAGCGGATCATGCGCGAGCATCCCGCCGAGCCGGCCGTAACCGAAGCATCGACGGCCGGAACACCGGCATCGTTAGACGAGGGCAGCGAGGCGCCGCCCGCGATGACGCCCAAGCCCGATGTGATCGGCGGGCTTGTCGAGGAGGTGCCGACGGCTTCGCCTGATCCCGAACCGCAGCAGAACGATCGCGCGCCGATGCTCGATCTGCCGATGCCGCCCGCGCCCCCGGCCAAGCCATGACCACGCCAGAACGGATCGAAGACGGCGACGAGCTGGAAGCGTCGAAGGCGCCGCTGCTCGATCATCTGATCGAGCTTCGCCGGCGGCTGCTCTACTGCATCGTCGCGATGGTGATCGCGTTTGGGATCAGTTACTACTTCGCCGAAGGTATCTTCGCCTTTCTCGCCAAGCCGCTGCTGGCCGCGGGGCAGAAGACGCTGATCTACACCCAGATTTTCGAAGCCTTCTTCGTCAAGGTGAAGGTCGCGTTCTTTGCCGCGATGATGATCGCGTTCCCCGTCATCGCGATGCAGCTGTGGCAGTTCGTGGCGCCGGGACTCTATCGCAAGGAGCGGCGTGCGCTGCTGCCGTTCCTGCTCGCGACGCCGGTGTTGTTCACCGCCGGGGCGGCGATGGCCTATTTCGTCGCGGTGCCGCTGGCGCTGCATTTCCTGCTGAGCTTCCAGGGCAATGTCGGCGGGGTGCACCAGGAGGCGCTTCCCGCGATCGGCAACTATCTGTCGTTCATCATGCAGTTCATGTTCGGCTTCGGCTTCGCGTTTCTGCTGCCGGTGCTGCTGATGCTGCTGGAGCGTGCCGGGATCGTGACCCGCAAGCAGCTGATCGGCGCGCGCCGCTATGCGATCGTCGCGGCGACGGCGATCGCCGCGGTGCTGACACCGCCCGATCTGATGAGCCAGGTGCTGCTCGCGGTGCCGCTGATCATCCTCTACGAACTCGCGATCATCGGCATCTGGTTCACCGAAAAGCGCCGCGCGCGCGAAGCGGACGTGATCGAGGTCGCGGAATAGAAAACGGGCCGGGCTGCATGTGCAACCCGGCCCGTCCTGCTTAGCGCTGCGGCGCTGACCGAAGCGATCCTACTTCGCGTCGTCAGCCGTCTTGGCGACCGTCTGGCCGGCCGAGGAAACGTCCTTGCCTGCACCTTCGATGGTGTTGCATGCGCTCACCGCAAGCGCGCCGGCGACGATCATGAGTCCAAGAAGTTTACGCATCGACTTTCTCCACTGAACGAACACATCTCGATCGCTGAAATGCGCAACGCATCGGATCGTTCCGGACGCGTGATCTTTTTTCGCTCAAAGGAAAAGGCCCGAAAATGTCACCGGGGGGGAGGGGGACATTTCCGGGCCTATGGCTTGGATGGCGAGAGCGGGGGGGCATAAGGTCGCCATCCGCATTGCAGAACGACGCACCGAACCGCTGGTTCCGCTCGGCTTGTAAAAAATTCGCGTTGCCTGCGAAAAATCCTACTCGCGCCCGGTGATCGCGACGGTAATCTCGAATGCACCGGAAAGGGGATCGTGGTGGAGCGGCGCACGCAGCTGGCGGGCCAGGCCGTCCATGACGCGGCCGTATCGGCGGGTCATGCCTTCGCGAAGCACGTCGCTCTCGACCAGCGCGCGCGCGGTGATTCGAAGGACGGCGCGCGCCGGGTCCTCGGCGGGCTTCACCGCGATGCGCAGCTGCGCGGCTGGATCGACGCTGCTTGCCAGCTCGATCGCCTCGGTCAGCAGGAACGCGACCGCGACCGCGGTGTCCTGCGACACGAGCACGGGATCGATATCGATCGTGATCCCGATCGAACTGCCCTCCGGGGCGGTCGCGCGGATGTTCGATGCAAGCTCGCCGATCACCGACCGGAGACCGAGACCGCGATTCTCCTCCATCTCGGCGAAATGGTTGCGGTGGACGACGGCGAGCGCATCGACCCGGCGCTGGATCGAGGCATAGGCGCGGATGGCCTCCGCGCTCACCGCCCCGCGCGCATGGAAATTGATGAGGCTGGAGATGACCTGCAGGTTGTTCTTCACCCGGTGATGCACCTCGCGGGTCAGCTTCTGCTGCTTGACGAGTCCTTCGGCGAGCCCCGCTTCGTGGATCGCGACGGTGCGGCTTATCGCGCGAAAGGTATCGCCCAGCTCCCGGATTTCCTGCGCGGGGAGGCCGCGAACGATCCGCGCGTCGATCTCCTCGCCCGGCGCATAGGTCGCGACGCTTTGCCGTAGCGCGCGCAAGGGGCGGATCAGCAGATGATCGACGACGAGCCAGGCGATGCTGGCGGCCGCGGCCCACATCATCAGCGGCAGCATCAGCGCGACGATGGTGGGGGAGGAAATCGGCGCGCCGCGCGCCTGCATTTCCAGCGAGAGGCCGGCGATGCCGAGATCGTTGCGGATCGTGTCGCGCCGTTCGAGCGGACTTGCCGTCTCAAGCTCGGCGAGCGAGAGCGCGGCGTCGCCGTCGGTCAGGGTGGCGGCATAGGGCTGACCGAAGCCGCTCGGCCTGCTGATCGCGTGGAGAAAATCGACCGGGAACAGCGCGGACGCGTAGCTCGAGCCACCGGGCGCCGCCATGTCGATCGCCAGTCCCTTGCCGGGCAACAACCGCGCCGTCGGCGTGCTGGTCAATTCGGGGCGACGCGCCGTCGCCATGCCGTCGAACGCGCCGCCGCACAGCACGCGACCGTCGCGCGCCGCGATCAGGAAGCGCGCGCCGGTTGCCGCCTGCTGGGCGAAAACACCCTGCGCGCGCGCGCAGCTCGGCGAGTCGTTCGGGTCCCGGGCAAGCGCCTTGAGCGCAGCGCCTAGTGCGCGCGTGTCGCCGACCAGTTCGATCGCCAGCGTGCGCGACGCTTCCGCCGAGGCCACGCGAAGCCGCGCGCGCGCCTCCTGCGCGGCGACGCGCGTCGTCTGCAGGGTCGCGTAAACGGCGAAAAGGGCGAGCGGCAGCAGCGCTGCGCTGAGAATCAGGAAAAGCTTCGCACCGGTCGGCCAATGGGCACCGATCCCCGCGCGGTCGTGCCGTGCGCCGGGCAGGGAAACGTCTTTGGCCATAGAATGTCGCTAATCGAGCTTCCCAAGGAGTGCGAGCAGGTCGTCGGGAACCGTTTCCTCCACCGTCTTCTGATAGACGGTGCGGAGCGCGGCACCCATATCGTGATCCTTGCTGTGAACCTTTGCCTTGCCGGCCTTCCCCTTGGCCGATGGCGTGTCTGGTCCCTTACCCGACTGCAACGCATTCCCCCAGACGGCCCGAGCGGGCTTGGTGAATCCTAGATACAAATCGCCCGGTTGCTACCGTGGCGACGGCTGCGCATTCTTGCTTTGAGCGGATGAAACCAAATAGCGCTTCGTTTGTTCCAACGCTTGCTGACGAAATATCGACACTGCGCCGGAACGTATCCGGCGAACGCCGGGGGATCGTTCAGAGTTCTGATTTGCAAGGGCACGCGCGGTCGGCAGCCGTCCGTGCCAAGGGGAGACCGTCACGCTCATGTCGCTTGGACAACAACTCGCACCGCACCTTCCTTTCCTGCGGCGCTACGGCCGGGCGCTGACCGGCAGCCAGAGCCATGGTGACAAATATGTGCGCGCGACGCTGGAGGCGATCGTCGCGGCACCAGACGAGTTTCCCAAGGGCGTCGATCCGCGCCTTGGCCTCTACCGGATGTTCCAGGCGATCTGGGGGTCGGCGAACCACGACGATTTCGACGATCACGATCTGCGCAGCGACGATCAGGAGTCGATCGCGCGTGCGCGCCTCGCGCGGATGACTCCATTGTCGCGGCAGGCGCTGCTGCTGACCGCGATGGAGGGCTTCACGCCCGAGGACACCGCATATCTGATCGAGGTCGAGCCGTCCGAGGTCGACGCGCTGGTCGCCGAGGCGATGGCGGAGATCGAGAAGCAGACCCGCGCGCGCGTGCTGATCATCGAGGACGAGCCGATCATCGCGATGGATATCGAGACGATCGTGCGCGATCTCGGCCATGACGTGACCGGCGTCGCGGTGACGCGCGACGAGGCGGTCGCGCTGGCGATGGAGGACCGTCCCGGCCTTGTCCTCGCCGACATCCAGCTTGCCGACGACAGCTCGGGAATCGATGCCGTGAAGGACATTCTGGCCGAGTTCGACGTGCCGGTGATCTTCATCACCGCCTTTCCGGAGCGGCTGCTGACGGGCGAACGGCCGGAGCCGACCTTCCTCATCACCAAGCCGTTCCAGCGGTCCACGGTGAAAGCTGCGATCAGCCAGGCGCTGTTCTTCGACCAGTCCACCGTACCCGCGGCATAATTCGCCGCCAGAGCGGTTTTCGACAGGTCGATACGGAGCCAAAACGGTGTTGGGGGGTTGATGGGTCATGGCGAACGACGAACAACCCATCCACCTCGATGCCGAGGATGCGCGCGCGGGGGCGACCCCGCACATGACCCGGTATATTCTGGCGATTTCGCTGGTGCTGGTGATCGTGATCTTCGCGGTTCTGCTTTTACGCTGATTTTCACGACGCTTGGGCGGGTGGCAATCGTGCCGGAAGCCTCCTATCTATGGGGGGCCGGAGCATGTCGTCTCGGCCTGTGGCGATCCCAGGGAGCCTGATGACCCAATCCCCCATGCGTGCCGCCGGTGCCGATACGGACCATGACGACGAGCAGGACGATGCCCCGCCCGTCGAGCATGTCTCGCTGTCCGATCCGGAGTTCAAGACGGAGCTGGCGCAGGTCATCCCGCACCTGCGCGCGTTCGGCCGTTCGCTGTCGGGCAGCCGCGATCTGGCCGACGATCTGGTGCAGGAAACGCTGCTGAAGGCATGGGCGGCCCGCAAGCGCTTCCAGGCGGGCACCAACATGCGCGCGTGGACCTTCATCATCCTGCGCAACCTTTATCTGTCGCAGATGCGCCGCGCCCGATTCAAGGGCGAATGGGATGATCTCGTCGCCGATCGCCTGCTGGCGGCGCCCGCCAGCCAGGATCGTCACGTCGAGCTGGGCGATATGCAGCGCGCATTGCTCCACCTGCCGCAGCCGCAGCGCGAGGCGCTCATCCTCGTCGGCGCGGGCGGCTTCGCCTATGAAGAAGCAGCCGAGATCTGCAACGTCGCGGTCGGCACGATCAAGAGTCGCGTCGCACGCGGGCGAGTCGCTCTGGAGACGATCCTCAATGACGGATCGCTGCCTTCGCGGCGTAGCCACAAGTCGGACCGCGATGTGACGGCGCTCGACAGCATCATGGACGAGGTGGACACGCTCAGCCGCGAGCGATGAGGGCAATCTGGACAGGCGCTCAGTGCGCGCGTTCGCTGATAGCCTTGAGCAACGCAGTCATGTCCTGCGGAAGACGCGTATCCTCGCCGAACGCGTGACGCAGCACGGCCCCCGTCGCATCGTTCTCGCGCGGGGTGCGCACGACATAGCCACCCTTCGGGTCGGCCTGATCGATCGTGGCAAGTGTGCGAGTCATGGTGTCAAGAACGGCCGATCGGCGTAGAGGTTGCGCCGACATGACTAACGCCGATACGCGTTGCACCGCGGACACACATCGTAAACAGGCGGTAAAGGCCTCGGTGGAGCGCGCTCGGGCGCACGCGCCGTTCCTTGCGATGCTGCTCGAACGCGAACCCGAGATGGCGTGCGCGCTCGAAGAGGGGGCTTCGGTGCCGGTGGGCGCGATCGATCGCGAACTCCCGCCGGCGCGGGCGTTGCGGCTCGCGCGGCGACGCGTGGCGCTTGGCGTCGCGATCGGCGATCTGGCAGGCGAGCTGGACCTGAGGGGTGTCACGACGGCGCTGACCGGTTTTGCCGACCGCGCGCTCGATCTCGCCATTCGTACCGCCATCCTCGAGCGCACCCCCAATTCCGAGCCATTGGGCTTCGCAGCGATCGCGCTCGGCAAGCAGGGCAGCGGCGAACTCAACTATTCGTCCGATATCGACCCGATCCTGATCTACGATCCCGACACGCTGCCGCACCGCGAGCGCGAGGATGTGGAGGAGGCGGCTGTGCGGATCGCCCGGCGCGTCGTCGAACTGCTTCAGGCGCGTGACGGCGACGGCTATGTGCTGCGCGTCGATCTGCGCCTGCGCCCTTCGCCGGAAGTCACGCCGATCGCGATCCCGATCGATGCCGCGATCAGCTATTATGAGTCGCAGGCACTGGCGTGGGAGCGTGCCGCCTTCATCCGCGCGCGCGCCGCAGCGGGGGACGTCGCGCTTGGCCAGCGCTTCCTCGACGCAATCCGCCCTTTCGTATGGCGCCGCAGCCTCGATTTCGGCGCGATTGCGGAGATCGTCGACATCACGCGGCGGATTCGCGACCATCACGCGCAGGGGCAGGCGTTCGGCCCCGGCTATGATCTGAAGCGGGGGCGGGGCGGAATCCGCGAAATCGAGTTCTTCGCGCAGGTTCACCAGTTGATCCATGGCGGGCGGGACCGGTCGATGCGGGTGGCGGACACGCGCGGTGCGCTCGCCGCGCTCGCGGCGGCGGGGCGGATCGGCGCGGAGGAAGCGGAGACGCTGAGCGCGGCCTACGAGGTTCTGCGCACGATCGAGCACCGCGTGCAGATGATCGACGACCGGCAGACGCATCATCTGCCGACCGGAGATGCGCTCGATCGCGTGGCGCGGCTCCACGGGCTGGAGGACGGCGCCGCGCTCGTCGCGATGCTCCGCCCGCATGTCGAGGCCGTGGCGCATATCTACGACACGCTGTCGGGGGACAGCGAGAGCGGGCTGTCGATCGATCCGGTCCAGCTTGCAGTTCAGCTTTCGGAGGCCGGGTTCGCCGATCCCGACCCGGCCATGCAGCGGATCGCGGCGTGGCGTGGGGGGAGCTATCCGTCGCTGCGCAGCCCCGCCGCGCGCGCGGCGCTGGAGACGGTGCTGCCGATCCTCGTCCGCGCGATCGCGGCGGCGCCCGCGCCCGACAAGGCGATGCTGCGACTCGATTCGCTGTTCGAGCGGCTGTCGAGTGCGATCAACGTCTTCCGCCTGCTCGAAGCGCGGCCGGGCCTCGCGACGCTGCTCGCCGTGATCCTGAGCCATGCACCGCCGCTGGCCGATGCGCTGGCCCGCCGCGCGACGCTGCTCGACGGGCTGATCGACGCGAGCGCTTTCGACGATTTGGGCTCCGTCGCGGACCTGTCGGCCGAGATGCGCGGCGGGGACGCGCCGGACTATCAGGCGCGGCTCGACCTTGTGCGCCGCATCGTCGGCGAGAAGCGGTTCGCGCTGGGTGCGCAGATCGTCGCAGGCGCGGCCGATCCGCTCGCGGTGTCTGCCAGCTATGCGCGCGTCGCGGAGGCGGCGATCGACGTTCTCGCTGACGCCGCCATCGCCGAATTCACCGCCGCGCACGGCCGCGTGCCCGACAGCGAGTTCGTGATCCTCGCGCTCGGGCGGATGGGCGGCGGGGCGTTGACCCATGCCTCCGACCTCGACCTCATCTACCTCTTCACCGGCGATTTCGCCGCGGAGTCGGACGGCGCGAAGCCGCTCGGCGCGACGCTCTACTACAACCGCCTCGCGCAGCGGGTGACTGCGGCGCTGTCGGTCGCGACGGCTGCGGGGCCGCTCTACGAGATCGACACGCGGCTGCGCCCGTCGGGCACGCAGGGTCCGCTCGTCGTCAGCCTCGATTCGTTCGCGCGCTACCAGCGCGAGGAAGCGTGGACCTGGGAGCATATGGCGCTGACCCGCGCGCGGCCGGTCTTCGGGTCGGGAGTGGCGCGGGCGGACCTTCAGGCGGTCATCGACGATGTGCTGCGCGGCAATCGCAAGCCGCGCGATATCGCGGCCGACGCGGAGGCGATGCGCGCCGAGATGGCCGCACACAAGCCTTCGCAGGGTCCGCTCGATGCGAAGCTGCTTCCCGGCGGGCTGGTCGATCTGGAGTTCGCCGTTCACCGCGCGCAGCTGATCCACAAGACGGGGTTCGACCCCGATCTCGGCCGCGCGATCGACGCGCTCTTGGCCGAGGGGCTCATGCCGGCGGGCGCACGCCACGCGCATGATGTGCTGACCCGGTTGCTGGTGACGCTCCGCCTCGTCGCGCCCGACGCCGCGCCGCCGGCCGAGCCGACGCGCGCGCTCATTGCGCGGGCGCTTCACTGTGCGGACTGGGACGCGGTGGTTGCCTCGCTCGACGCCGCGCGGCAGGAGGTGGCCGCGATCTGGCAGGAAGAGGCATGATGGATATTGGCGAAGGCATTCCCGACGTGACGCCGACCGCGCCGGACGGCAGCATTTTTGCGCTGCGCGAGGCGGCAAAGGGGCCGCTGGTCGTCTATTTCTACCCGCGCGACGACACGCCGGGCTGCACGACCGAAGCGATCGATTTTTCCGCGCTGGGTGACGAATTCGCCGCCGCCGGGATCGGCGTGATCGGCATCTCGCGCGACACGCCTGCGGCGCACGCGAAGTTCGCGAAGAAACACGACCTGACCGTGCGCCTCGCCAGCGACACCGACGGGTCGGTGACCGAGGCGTTCGGGGTGTGGGTGGAGAAGACACTCTACGGCCGCACCTCGATGGGGATCGAGCGGTCGACCTTTCTGTTCGGCGCGGACGGCACGCTGGCGCAGATGTGGCGCAAGGTGCGGGTCGCGGGGCATGCGCGCAAGGTCCTGGAGGCGGCAGCCGCGCTGTGACGAGCATCGCGCGCGCCATCCGCGACGTGCTGCTGACGGCGGAGCCGGCGGCGAAGGTGCGCGCGGCACGCTCGGTCGCGCGGGCGTGGCGGCGGGGCGATCTGTTGCACGTGTTCGACGTGCCGATGCCGGAGAGTCCGGCACGGCCGACTAGACCCGAATTGCTGCCGCCGAACCGCATGCCAAAACGCGGGCGCGGCGGATCGGAACGCGGGCGGATCGCGCTGCTCCATGCGCTGGCGCATATCGAATTCGCCGCGATCGACCTCGCCTTCGACATGGCGGGGCGCTTCGGCGACCGGTCTGCGCGCAGCTTCGTCGATGACTGGATCGGGGTTGGGGCCGACGAGGCGATGCACTTCGCGATCCTCGACCGGCGGTTGCGCACGCTTGGCTGCGCCTATGGCGACCTGCCCGCGCACGCCGGACTGTGGGAGGCCGCCGCCAAGACCGCGCACGATCCGCTGGCCCGGCTGGCCGTCGTGCCGATGGTGCTGGAAGCGCGCGGTCTGGACGTTACGCCGACGACGGTTGCACGGTTCGATGCAGCGGGCGACCATGCGAGCGCGCGGATCCTGCTGCGTATCTACACCGACGAGATACGGCATGTGTCGGTCGGCACGACATGGTTCAAACATGGCTGTGCCGAGGCGGCGCTGGACCCCGCAGAGCATTGGCGTGCGCTCATCTCCGCGCATTTTCGCGGGCTGTTAAAGCCACCATTCAACGACTCGGCGCGTGCGTCTGCCGGTCTGACGCGGGAATATTACGGCGCTCTTGCCGAAGCGTGACCATTCCGGTCAGTAACCATCCGTCCAAGGACGCGGGTGGGGCTGCGATCAGGGAACACAACGATGCGGGCGCCGCTCCGGCAGCTCGCGCACGGGATCGTCGGGGTTCAATGACCAAATCTTCCAACGTGCCGGTATCGTCAGTCTTCCGGCAAGGCATCTTTTCGGTCGCCGCCTGTATCCTTGGCCTCGCGAGCGTAGCCGCATCGGCACAGACGACGACGCGAGTCCCCGCGGTCAAGGCCGCTGAAGGCGGTCCGTTGATCGACGCGGCGAGCGCCGAGGCCAGCGCCGATCTGAAGGCCGACGTTCAGTTTCGCACGCTGTTCCAGACCTGGAAGAAGCTGGACGGTTCGCAGTCGATGGGCGGCGCGATTGCGATCCCATCGGTCCAGCCGGTCCAGCATCTGTCCTTCACCAGCAATTTCGGCATCCGCAGCGATCCGTTCCGCGGCACCTCCGCGATGCACGCCGGCGTCGATATCCCCGGCCCGACCGGCACCCCCGTCTATGCGACCGCAGACGGCATCGTCGACCATGCTGCGCGGCTGGGTGGGTACGGCAACATGGTGGAAATCAACCACGGCAAGGGCATCGCGACCCGTTACGGCCATCTGTCCAAGATCCTCGTCGCCGACAACACGCGGGTAAAGCGCGGGCAGCTGATCGCGCTGATGGGTTCGACCGGCCGTTCCACCGGGCCGCACCTCCATTACGAGGTCCGCATCGATGGCCATGCGGTGAACCCGGTGCCGTTCCTGACCACGGGCGACTATCTGCTCGCCGCGCAGGACCGTTCGGTCAGCGCGATCCCTGTTTCGACGGGCCCGGCGCCGCTCGACTGAATCTCGAGTCCTTGGGAGGGGAGGGCGTTGCCGCCGTGCGCGGCAACGCCTATCTCCCGCACATGGCGACCGCACGTGACATCACGCTGACCCCATCCGCCGCCGCGCGTGTCGCGGCGATCGCGGAACGCCAGGGCAAGCCGGCGATCCTGCGGCTTTCGGTCGATGGCGGCGGCTGTTCCGGTTTCCAGTATCGCTTCGGGTTCGCGGATGCGCCGGACGCCGACGATACGGTCGCCGAAACCGACGGCGTGCGCCTCGTCGTCGACAGCATCAGTCTTGATCTCGTCCGCGGCTGCGCGGTCGATTATGTCGAATCGCTTGGCGGGGCTGCCTTCAAGGTCGACAATCCGAACGCGGCGAGCGGCTGCGGCTGCGGCTCCAGCTTCGCGATCTGACCCGCGCGTGAAGATCACCACCTACAACGTCAACGGCATCAAGGCGCGCCTGCCACGGCTCCTCGAATATCTCGAGGAAGACGGCCCTGACATCGTGTGTCTGCAGGAGCTGAAGGCCTCGGACGAGACCTTTCCCGAGAGCGAAATCCGCGCGGCGGGCTATGGCGCGGTATGGCACGGGCAGAAAAGCTGGAACGGTGTCGCGGTGCTCGCCAGGGGCATCGATCCGGTGGAGCGCCAGCGCGGCCTCGGCGGAGAGCCCGAGGACGATCACAGCCGCTATCTCGAATGCGCGGTCGGCGATCTTGTCGTCGCATCGATCTATCTGCCTAACGGCAATCCGCGGCCGGGGCCGAAATTCGACTACAAGCTGCGCTGGATCGACCGGCTGCGCGCGCGCGCCGCCGCGCTGCTGGCGCAGGAAGTGCCGGCCGTGCTCGCGGGGGATTACAACGTCATTCCCAATGACGATGACACCTATTCCGTGCGCGCGATGCAGGACGATGCGCTGATGCAGCCGGAGAGCCGCAGCGGCTACCGGGCGCTTCTGGCGCAGGGCTGGACCGATTCGCTGCGCACGCGGCATCCTGCGGGCGGCGTGTGGACCTTCTGGGATTATCAGGCCGGCGCCTGGGCGCGCGATGCGGGGTTTCGGATCGACCATCTGTTGCTCAGCCCGCAGGCCGCCGACCGGCTGGTCGATGCCGGCGTGGACAAGGCATATCGCGGTCGCGAGAAGGCGAGCGACCATGCCCCCACCTGGGTGCGCCTGCGGTGAGATATGGCCGGGCGATCGCCGCCTGTCTCGCGCTCCTGCCCGTCGCGGCGCAGGCGGAAGACCGCGAGTATTGTCCCGACCGACCCGGCCTCAACACCCCGGCCTGCACGATCGCGCCCGGCAAGGTGTCGGTCGAAACCTCGATCGCCGACTGGACGCTCGACAATCAGCCGGATTCGCGCACCGACACGGTGCTGATCGGCGATACCGTGGTGCGTGTCGGTTTGGCCGAAGCGATCGAGGCGAGGATCGGCTGGACGCCTTATGGCCATGTCCGTACCCGCGACAAGGCGACCGGTGCGATCGATAGCGCAGGGCGCGTCGGCGACGTGACGCTCGGGATGAAGGCGAATTTCCTTCATCCCGACGGAGACGGTCTGGCGATTGCGCTGCTGCCGTATGTATCCCTGCCGGTGGGTCGCACGCCGGTCGGGGCGGGGGATTGGGGCGGTGGGCATGGGGCTTGCCGACCGGTGCCCCCGACACCGACCCACCCCCAGCCCCTCCCTTGCAGGGAGGGGAGTCGATCAGGTCAGTCCGCGCGCCTCACATAGGTCTGCTCGTACACATCGACGACGATCCGGGTGCCCGAACCGATATGCGGCGGCACCATCACGCGCACACCGTTGTCGAGGATCGCGGGCTTGTAGCTGGACGAGGCGGTCTGCCCCTTCACCACCGCGTCGGCCTCGACGATCATCGCCTCGATCGTGCTCGGCAGCTCGACCGAGATCGGCCGCTCGTCATAGAGTTCGAGCACGACGTCCATGCCGTCCTGCAGGAACGCCGCGGCGTCGCCCAGAATTCCCGCATCGAGGGTGATCTGCTCGTAGCTTTCCTTGTCCATGAAGGTCAGTGCGTCGCCGTCGCGGAACAGGAACTGGAAATCCTTGGTGTCGAGCCGCACCCGCTCTACGCTTTCGGCGGAGCGGAAGCGGACGTTGTTCTTGCGGCCGTCGATCAGGTTCTTCAGTTCGACCTGCATATAGGCGCCGCCCTTGCCGGGCTGGGTGTGCTGGATCTTCACCGCGCGCCAGATGCCGCCTTCATATTCGATGATGTTGCCGGGACGAATCTCGACGCCGCTGATCTTCATGGATGTACCTGCTGGAAAGAGCGTAAAAGTGTCCCGCCGAGCCACGCCCGTCGGGAAACCGTTGGCGTGGCCTTAGCGACCGGCGGCTTTTCCGGCAAGCACGGGAAACGGATTGACGTCCTGGCCCTGCCACCAACCGTCCGCAGCCCCGGTGCGCGTCATACTGAAATGCAGGTGGGTGTTGCCCGGCCCCGCATCGCCGGTATCGCCGACATAGCCGATCGTCTGTCCGGCGCGAACCACCTGTCCCTCGTGCAGGCCGGGCGCATAGCCGGAAAGGTGCGCGTAATAGTAGATCCAGCCCCGGCGCGGCGAGCGCACATAGATCGTGGTGCCGCCAAGATTGCTATGGAACAGCTTTTCCACCGCACCGGCAGCCGCCGCGACCACCGGTGTTCCGCCCGGCGCCATGATGTCGATCCCGTGATGCGCCCGCGTCCCGCCGCCGCGCGCATCGCCCCAGCTATCGATGAGCGCGGCGCGCTGCACGCCGGCGACCGGCACAACCAGCACCCCCGCATTATCGGGCGCCGACTGCTCGAGCTTCGCCTGCACCCGTGCGACCGCCGATGCACGGTGTTCGCCGGACCCGAAGGACAGCATTGATCCGAACGCCGCCAGCCCGATCAGGATGATCGCGAGGATCGACCAGCCGAGCTTCGTCACGCGCGGCAGCCTGCGTTCGTCATTTCTGGAAGACCGCGACGGTGCCGGGCTTCACCATCATCGACAGCCGGGCGACGTCCCAGTTCGTCAGGCGGATGCAGCCATGACTTTCGGTGCGACCGATCAGTTGCGGCTCGGGTGTGCCGTGGATGCCGTAATGCGGCTTCGACAGGTCGAGCCACACGACGCCCACCGGGCCGTTCGGCCCCGCCGGGAGCATCGCCTTCTCGTCACCCTTTTTCGCATCCCAGAACAGTGCCGGATTGTAATGGAATTTGGGATTGTAATCCGCGCCCTTGATCTTCCAGGTACCGATCGGCAGCGGATCGTGGCTCGATCCCATCGTCGCCGAGAACTGCGCGATGAGCCTGCCCCGCTTGTCGAGAACACGCAGCACGCCGTCCGACTTGTCGACCACCACCTTGTCGCCCTGCGGCTGGTTCGCATCGACGTTCAGCATCGCGAGCGTGCCGCGCCATTCGGGCGTCAGCTTGGCGTCATAGTCGCGCGACGTCGGCAGTGCGTTGGGAAAGATCACCTTCACCCCCGGCGCCAGCCGCGTGTCGGGGCTGTTGAGCGCAATGAGGGTCGCAGGCGTCGTGTGGAACATCTCGCCCAGCTTTTCCATGACGTTGCGGTAGCCAAGCGCGGGCAGCTTCGCCTGCTCATCCTCGCCCTTCGGAATCGTGTAGAACGGGCCGGCGAGCATGGCGGGCGTCAGCGCGATCGTCACCGTCGGGCGGGTGGCGCGGTGCGGGTAGAGCGCGCGCAGCGTCGCGGCATCGGCTTTTCCCGTTTTCGGCAGGCCGTTCGCTTCCTGGAATCCCTTGAGCGCCGCGACCAGCGATTGCCCGCCCTTCCCGTCCAGCACGCCGGGACCGAAGCCGAGATGATCGAGGATCACCTGCACGTGCAAAACGTCTCGGTCGACGACACCGGCTGGCGAAGGTGTCGCGGGGGCCGGCTGCGCGAGAGCAGGTGCCGCGCAGGCAAGGACCAGTATGTTGAGGGCAGTTGCGATACGCATAGGAAATACTCCTCCTTTGCCCTCAGAACGCGACCGCCGGAAATTATTTCCCTACTGCAACGAAATAGCGGCGCTCAACGCCAGCGCCCTGTTTCCATCCAGCGCAGCAACGGTTTCAGCGGTGTGATCCACACGATTCCGGTGCCGATGTAGAATACGAGCTGCACCACCGGATGCCAGGTCGCAACCTGCGCAGACAAGCTGACGACAAGCACGCACCACGCCGCGATGAGCACGAGGATCGCGAGCGCGCCTGCGGGTTTGCGCCAGCTTGGCGTCATGGCGTGATCCATTCCTTTTCGGTCGCGATTGCCTGGAGCGGCACGTCCCATGCGTCCGCCGGACAGGCCGCGATTTCCTGCACCGACCAGGCGATACCGATGCGCCATGCTCGCGGATAGGCCGCAAATGCGCGGTCGTAATGCCCCGCCCCCTGCCCGACCCGGTTTCCGCGCCGATCGAAGGCGACCAGCGGTGTCAGGATGATGTCGGGGGTGACACCCTTGTCTCGCGCGGCGGGTTGGCTGAGGCCGAAGGGACCGTCGACGATCTCGCATTCGTCGTCATGCGGCAGAAACGCGATCGGCGTCGCGCGATCGACCGTGACGGGCAGCGCCATCATGCACCCCTGTGCGCGGGCCGCATCCGCCAGCGGCGCCGGGTCCGCTTCTCCGCCGATCGGCAGATAGGCAGCGACGACCAGCCCCGGCCGTAGCCGATGCAGGAATGCGTGCGCGACGACGATCGGGCCGGCTGGCGCGAAATCGGCGCGGGCGCGCCGCGCGGCGACGCGGATGGCTCTCTTGTCCGTCATGGCAAATGGTGGGTGGCGGGACCACCATGGCCGTTTGCGAGAATATCCTCTGACGCCCGTAACGTCAGGTGGGAACCATGTGCGTCAGGCCAGGGCCTGGGCAGGGACAGCCCCCAAGGATGATGAATAGCCTCAGGGATGTTCGTGTCGCTCGTACCGGGCAGAACCCGCCGCATCCAATCTAGGCGCCCGCAGGGTTCTGCTCAAGGGCACCTGCAAGTTTCTCCAGCTTGTCAGCCACGCGCATCAATGTCGCCTCTCCCGCGCCCTCGCCGGGCGGACGGCGCTCCGCCTCGTCAAGCGAATCCGCCATGATGAGCGCGAGGAACAACATCGCACGTTCCGAGTCCAGGCCGCCGGCGGCGCGGTTCGCCGTCGCCCATTCGGCGTCCAGCCGCTTGCCGAGGTTGAGCAGATGCTGCTCCTCCCCCGCGCGGCAGGCGAGCGTGTGGGGCCGGCCGCCAATGGTGATCGTGACCTCGGCCATCAGCGCCGCCCTTCACGCGTGATGACGGAATCGAGCGCATCCACCGCGTCCTGCATCCGCGCCCGCAGGGTTCCGTGGCGCTGGCGCAGCTGTTCGGTCGCTTCGGCGCGGCGCGCGACGGCCGCGTCGATCCGCGCGATCGCCGCGTCGATCCGGTCCATCGCGGTCAGAGAGTCATGATCGGGCATGACATTTCGATTACCACGATGCCCTGCCGCGACAAGCGGATTCACCGCTGATGCGCCACGCATCGTGGCAATTGCGGCCCCGAAATTGACGCGTGGTTGACGCGCGCGTGCCGCATCGCGCAAGGACGCCCGCGAACGGACTCGCCCGATGCGCGCTCACGCCGATCCGGGCCATTTCAGGAGATGTCGGCATGACGGTGAAGGTTGCGATCAACGGCTTCGGCCGGATCGGTCGGCTCGTGGCACGCGCCATGATCGAACGCGGCGGCAGTGATCTGGAACTCGTCGCGATCAACGACCTTGCCGATGCGAAGTCGAACGCCTGGCTCTTCAGCCGCGACAGCGTCCACGGCAAATATCCCGGCACCGTGACGGCCGATGGCGACGATCTCGTCATCGACGGCAAGCGCATCCGCGTCACGGCCGAGCGCGACCCGGCAAACCTGCCGCACAAGGACCTCGGCGTCGATCTCGTCCTCGAATGCACCGGGTTCTTCACCGACAAGGCATCCTGCCAGAAGCACATCGATGCGGGTGCGAAGAAAGTGCTGATCTCGGCCCCCGGCAAGGGCGTCGACCTGACCGTCGTCTACGGCGTCAACCACGACAAGCTGACCGCCGAGCACACCATCGTCTCGAACGCGTCCTGCACAACCAACTGCCTGGCCCCC
The DNA here is from genome assembly GCF_902498785.1 of Sphingomonas sp. EC-HK361. Taxonomy (GTDB): domain Bacteria; phylum Pseudomonadota; class Alphaproteobacteria; order Sphingomonadales; family Sphingomonadaceae; genus Sphingomonas. The sequence continues at coordinate 1,082,959 of NZ_LR701493.1, read as the reverse complement.
GTTGCAAAGGTGCTGAACGACGCGATCGGCATCGAACGCGGGCTGATGACGACTGTCCACGCCTACACCAACGACCAGAAGATTCTCGACCAGATCCACCCCGATCTGCGCCGTGCGCGCGCGGCGGGTATGTCGATGATTCCGACGACCACCGGCGCCGCGCGCGCCGTCGGCGAAGTGCTCCCTGAACTCAAGGGCAAGCTGGACGGCTCGGCGATCCGCGTGCCGACGCCCGACGTCAGCCTCGTCGATCTGACCTTCACGCCCGCGCGCGACGTGACCCGCGACGAGGTGAACGCGATCCTGAAGGCGGCTGCCGAAAGCGGGCCGCTCGAGGGCGTGCTCGTCTATTCGGACGAGCCGCTAGTGTCGGTCGACCTCATGCACACCCCCCAGTCCTCGACCGTCGACAGCCTGGAAACCGCAGTCATCGACGGCAAGCTCGTGCGGGTCGTCAGCTGGTACGACAATGAATGGGGCTTCTCCAACCGCATGGTCGATACCGCAACCGCGATGGCGAAGTTTCTGTAGAATGCGCCAGACTCCGTTCGTATCTGGCGAAGTCGCGATGCGGGTATCGGCATCGTCGGACGCGAACGGAGTCTTGACCGGCATCGCCCGCCACGCTTTCCCGAAAGCGCCGATGGAGGTCGTCGAGTCCGTCGAGATCACCATCGATGGGGGCGTCACGGGTGACTTTCGCGGGGCGGTGAAACCCGGCGGACGCGGGCGCCGTCAGGTGACGCTGATGGAACGCCGCGACTGGGCCGCGGCGATGGCCGATGTTGGCCGCTCCATCCCCTGGCAGGAACGGCGTGCCAACCTGCTGGTCGATAACATGGATCTGCCGCAAACGCCCGGCATGTGCCTGCGCATCGGCCGTGATGTAGTCCTTGAAGTCACGCGCGAGACCGATCCGTGCGAACGGATGGAAGCGCTTGCGCCGGGCCTCAGGGCGGCGCTGTCGTCCGACTGGCGCGGCGGCGTCTGCACCCGCGTGAAGGTCGGCGGCCACATCACCGTCGGCGATGAGATCAGGATCGAAGAATCATGAGCAAGCCTTTCAAGACGCTCGACGATATGGGCGATGTTCGCGGCAAGCGCGTGCTGGTCCGCGAGGATCTGAACGTGCCGATGGACGGCGATACCGTCACGGACGACACGCGGCTCCGCGCGACGCTCCCGACCGTCACCGAGCTCGCCGACAAGGGCGCCATCGTCCTGATCCTCGCGCATTTCGGCCGTCCCAAGGGGCAACCGAACCCGGGCATGTCGCTATCGCGAGTCCGCAGCGCATACGAAGCCGTGCTTGGACGACCTGTCGCCTACATCGATTGGGAAAACGATGCCGCTGGTGTGGCGGCGCTCCGCGAGGGCGATGTCGCGGTCCTCGAGAACACACGCTTCTTCGGCGGCGAGGAGAAGAACGACGCGGCGACGGTCGAGCGCTTCGTCGCGCTCGGCGACCTCTACGTCAACGACGCCTTCTCCGCCGCCCACCGCGCCCATGCCTCGACCGAAGGCCTTGCGCACGCCCTCCCCGCCTTCGCCGGACGGGCGATGGAAGCGGAACTCGATGCGCTGGAGAAGGCGCTCGGCAACCCCGAACATCCCGTCGCCGCTGTCGTAGGCGGGGCCAAGGTTTCGTCCAAGCTCGACGTGCTGAAGCACCTCGTCACTCGCGTCGATCACCTCATCATCGGCGGCGGCATGGCAAACACCTTCCTCGCGGCGCGCGGCGTGAACGTCGGCAAGAGCCTGTGCGAGCACGATCTGACCGGCACGGCGGACGACATTCTGGACGCGGCGGACAGGGCCGGCTGCACCGTCCACCTGCCCTATGACGTCGTCGTCGCAAAGGCGTTCAAGCCAAACCCCGAAACGCGCACCGTCAACGTGCACGAGGTCGCAGCCGAGGAGATGATCCTCGACATCGGACCAGCCGCGGTCGAGGCGCTTGGTGATGTCCTCAAGAATTGCCGCACGCTCGTCTGGAACGGCCCGCTCGGCGCGTTCGAGACACCACCATTCGACGCCGCAACCGTCGCGCTGGCAAAGACCGCCGCGGCGTTGACCGAGGACGGCAGCCTCGTCTCGGTCGCGGGCGGCGGCGACACCGTCGCCGCGCTCAACCATGCGGGCGTCGCCGACTCCTTCACCTTCGTCTCGACCGCAGGCGGCGCGTTCCTCGAATGGATGGAAGGGCGAGAGCTGCCGGGGGTGGCGGCGCTCATCACGTAAAACGGTTGAAATGCCGACGCTCGAAGCCTAGCGTTTAACGCGTTAAACGGAGGCGCGTATGCTCGGTGTACGACTCGACACGGATCTGGAACAGCGGCTCGCGTCCGTCGCGCGCACGCAGGGGCGCAGCAAGAGCGATATCGCGCGCGAAGCGGTTCGCCGCTATGTCGATCTCCACGACGAGGCGTTCAAGGCCGAAGCGCGGCGCCAGTCGCTGCGCGCAACCGAGGGCGATGCCGCAGACGATTACGCCTTCTGGGAGGCAATCGAAGCTGAGGACGGCTCTTGGAAATAAGCCGCGGAATGATCGTGCTGGCGGCGGGGCCCGGCGACTATTCTGCCAAGCCCCGTCCGTTCCTCGTCGTCCAGTCCGATCTGTTCAATGCGTCGCACGGGTCGTTCACGCTTTGCCCCATCACCAGTATCGTTACCGGCAATGCCCTGTTTCGGATCGCTTTTGCGCCGGAACCGGGCACCGGTTTGCGCGAGGAGAGTGAAGTGCAGATCGACAAGGTCCAGTCACTTCGTCGGGCCAGAATAGTCCGCGCGATCGGCCGTGCCTCCCCGACCGCGATGGAACAGGTCGATCAGGCGCTTCGCCGCTGGCTAACTTTGTAATTAACCGAAAAGGAAATGCGATGACCCCGGCCGTACGTGCGATCCTGGAAAAATATGAATCGGACAGCCCCGCCACGAAGGCGAATCTCGCCCGCATCCTGATGCAGGGACGGCTTGGCGGCACAGGCAAGCTCATCATCCTGCCGGTCGACCAGGGGTTCGAACATGGCCCTGCGCGCAGCTTCGCGATCAACCCGCCGGCCTATGATCCGCATTACCATTACCAGCTTGCGATCGATGCGGGGCTCAGCGCCTATGCCGCTCCGCTTGGTATGCTGGAAGCGGGCGCCGAGACATTTGCCGGCCAGATTCCGACCATTCTGAAAGTGAACAGCTCGAACAGCTGGGCGACCTCGATCGATCAGGCCGTGACCGGCGGCGTCGACGACGCGCTACGCCTCGGCTGCGCCGCGATCGGCTTCACCATCTATCCCGGCTCTGACAACATCTTCGAGATGATGGAGGAGTTTCGCGAGTTGTCCGCGCAGGCGAAGGCGGTCGGGCTCGTCTCGGTCCTCTGGTCCTACCCGCGCGGCGGCGAGTTGTCGAAGGACGGTGAACTCGCGCTCGATGTCGGCGCCTATGCCGCGCACATGGCGGCGCTGCTCGGCGCGCACATCATCAAGACCAAGCTGCCGACCGACCATATCGAGCAGAAGGACGCTAAAAAGGCGTATGAGGGCGGCGACTGGTCGACGATGGCCAAGCGCGTCGCGCATGTCCGCCAGGCGAGCTTTGCCGGGCGCCGGATCAACGTCTTTTCCGGCGGCGCGGCCAAGGGCGCCGATGCGGTCTTTCAGGACGCACGCGACATTCGCGACGGCGGCGGCAACGGGTCGATCATCGGCCGCAACACCTTCCAGCGTCCGCGTGACGAGGCGCTCGCGATGCTCGACAAACTCGTGCGCATCTACAAGGGCGAGGAATAAGGCGGTGGTCGAGCGCCTCTCCCCGCCCGATCCGGCCTGGGAGGCGGTCGACCGCTACATCGCCGAACATCTTCTCGGCCGCGATACGGCGCTGGAAGGTGCGCTCGCGGCCAATGCGGCCGCTGGCTTGCCCGATATCGACGTGTCGCCACCGCAGGGACGGATGCTCCATCTGCTGGTGCGCATGGCGAACGCCCGGCGCGTACTGGAGGTCGGAACGCTCGGCGGCTACTCGACGATCGAGCTCGCTCGCGCCGTGGGGCCGACAGGCAGCGTCGTGACGCTGGAGATCGACCCGCATCACGCGGCCGTCGCGCGCGACAATCTCGACCGCGCAGGTGTCGGCGAACGCGTCGAGATCGTCATCGGCCCAGCGGTGGAAACGCTCGCGAGCGTTAGCGGCCCGTTCGACCTCATCTTCATCGACGCGGACAAGCCATCCAACGTCGCCTATCTCCACGCCGCGCTGCGGCTGTCGCGCCCCGGCACGACCATTATGGTCGACAATGTGGTGCGCGAGGGGGAAATCCTGGACGCAGCCTCCGCTGACGACCGCGTGATCGGCACGCGCGCTCTGTTCGAAGCGGTCGCGGCCGAACCGCGGCTGACCGCCACCGCGATCCAGACGGTCGGCAGCAAGAAATGGGACGGCTTTCTGATCGCCATCGTCGACTAACTTCCGTGCGCGGACCCGACGCGCTAGGGAACCGCATGGACATCCAAGACCCGCTCGGCCCGCTAGATCCCGATTTCGCTGAAAAGTTCGTGCGCGACATGCGCAGGCCACCCTGCCAGCTCTATCTCGTCTCGCCGCTCGACATGAGCGGCGCCTTTCCCGATCGCCTTGCCCGGGCGCTCGATGCCGGTCCGGTGGCCGCCTTCCAGTTTCGCGCCAAGGACATCGACCAGCATGCCGCCGCCGCGTTCGCAGAGCCGCTCCAGCGCATCTGCAGCGATCGTGAGGTGGCCTTTATCGTCAACGACAGCGTTAGCCTTGCCAAGCGGCTGGGCGCCGACGGGGTCCATCTGGGGCAGGACGACGGCGATCCGCGCGACGCGCGCGCAGTGCTGGGGCCAGAAGTTCAGATCGGCGTGACCTGCCACGACAGCCGGCACCTTGCGATGGAGGCGGGCGAGGCCGGGGCGGACTATGTCGCGTTCGGAGCGTTCTTCCCGACGACGACCAAGGCGACGAAGCACCGGCCGGAAATGTCGATCCTGTCCTGGTGGTCGACGCTGTTCGAACTGCCCTCGGTCGCGATCGGCGGGATCACGCCGGACAATGCCGCGCCGCTTGTGGCCGCTGGAGCCGATTTCCTCGCGGTTTCGAACGCGGTCTGGGGTGGCGACGAGGTGGCGGCGGTTCAAGCCTTCGAGCGTGCAATGACGGGCGGCTGAAGGAGACTACCCAACCCGTTCGCGGCGAGGTATGTCGAGACATCGGGGCATCGACGCAGCCCCTCCCTCGCATCCGCTGAAGACACCTGAAAAGCTTGCCAAAGCCTGTCGCGACCTGACTTAAACGACTAATTTTTCGGTGTTCGCTACGCCATCCTTTGCGAAGGAATGGCGCGAGTGACGGGGCTCGAACCCGCGACCTCCGGCGTGACAGGCCGGCGCTCTAACCAACTGAGCTACACCCGCTGAAAGCGTTGAGGCGCGCCCACTATGGCACCCTTCCGGACCTGTCAACAGCGCCCACGACATTCTTTCGGAATCAGATTTCAGGCTCGGCATTCCGCCATCGTTTGCCACCCTTCGGGCGCTGCTGGACGAGCGTCCCGTGCTCGAACAGGAAGCCGGCAATATCGGGCTTGCCGGCCGCACCGATCACCGTCTGGATGATGATGAGCAGCGGCACCGCCAGCAGCGCGCCGGTCGTCCCCCAAACCCAGCCCCAGAAGCTGATCGATATGAGGATCAGGATCGGGCTGACGGTAAGTCGGTGGCCGACGATCAGCGGGGTCACGATGTTCGCCTCGACCAGATGGCAGCCGATCATGATCGCCGGCGGGACCATCGCCATCCACACGTCGGTGAAGGTCATCAGCCCGCCGATCGCCATCAGCAGCGCGGCAATGACGGGCCCGAAATAGGGGATATAGTTCAGCAGCGTCACCAGACCGCCCCACATCAGCGGAAACGGCATGCCGATGGCGTAGAAGGCGCCCGCGACGATAAGGCCCAGCAGGACGTTGATCGCGGTGATCGTGCCGAGATAGGCCGAGACGTCATCGACCACATCCTGGATGACCCGCGCGGTCGCCATGGCACCGCCGAAGCTCATCCGCCCGGTGATCGTGCGCTTGCGCAGCTTCGTCCAGCTTGCGAGAAAGAAGAACGCGACGAGGATGCCGTAGAAGACCTGGATGATCGCCGCCGGTGCCGAGGTCGCCGCAAGCTCCAGAATCGAGCTTGGCGGCGAAACCGCTGCCGTCGGACTCGCCCTGGGCGGAGTCGATGCGATCTGGCGCAGCGTCCGGTTCGCGTATTTTTCCAGGTTCGAATAGAGATCGAGCAGCGGCGCGAGATTGTGCTGGATCCGGCCGATCCGCAGCGGCAGCAGGCGAAAGAACTCGGTCGCTGGCACCACGATCGCGGCCAGCGCGATGTTCGCCGCGGCGACGAACAGGATCACGCAAATGAACGCCGCAAGCGCGGACGGCAACCCGCGCCGCTCGAACCACTCCAGCAGCGGAATGAGCGCGATCCCGATGACGAGCGCCGCCGTCGTCGGCAGGAAGAACTCCGCCCCGCTCTTCAGCGCGAACGGCGTGCCGAGCGCGACCCCGACCCCGGCCAACAGCGTCAGCGCCGCGAGCAGCCTATCGCGCCGGAGTGCGATGCGCATGTCTTCCGGCGAATCCCCCCCGATCGGCAGCCCGAAGGCGCCCGCCGCCGCTGGCACGGTCGGCGATGCTGCGGCGACGGGTTCGGAATCGGGTAGGTCGGCCATCAACATCCTTTCGAGCGACGGATTTGAAACTAGCGGGTTTCGGTCGCGATGTAATCCGCGCTAGCGTTCGCCCATGGATAAGAAGATTCTGGTCATCGACGAGGGCACGACCTCGACCCGCGCGATGCTGTTCGGCGCCGGCGGGCGCTGCCATGCGAGCGAGCAGACCGAGCTGGAGCAGCATTATCCCCGCCCCGGCTGGGTCGAGCATGACGCCGCCGAAATCTGGCGCAAGACGCTGCGGGTCGCCGGCGCGATGGTCGCGCAGGCGGGCGGGCCGCAGCATATCGCCGCGATCGGCATCACCAACCAGCGCGAGACGGTGGTGTTCTGGGACAAGACGACCGGCGAGCCGCTGGCGCCCGCGATCGTCTGGCAGGACCGCCGCACCGCCGCCGATTGCCGCGCGCTCAGGGATGCGGACCACGAGGATGCAGTGCAAGCCAAGACCGGCTTGATCCTCGATCCCTACTTCTCCGGCTCCAAGATGGGCTGGGCGATGCGCGAATGGCCGCAACTCGCCGAGGCGGGCGACCGGCTGGCGGTCGGCACGATCGAGAGCTGGCTCGTCTGGAAATTGACCGGCGCGCACGTCACCGACGCCTCCAACGCCAGCCGCACCGCACTGATGGCGCTCGACGGCGGCTGGGATGACGAGCTGGCGGACCTGTTCGGCGCGCCGCGCCGTGCGCTCCCCGAGATCGTCGACTGTGCGGGCGAGTTCGGACGGACGACACTGTTCGGCGGGTCGATCCCGGTGTGCGGCCTTGCGGGCGACCAGCAGGCCGCGACGATCGGACAGGCCTGTCTCGGCGAGGGCGACACCAAGGCGACGTTCGGCACCGGCGCGTTCGTGCTGACCCAGGCGGGCACGACACCGCCCAAATCCACACACAGGCTGCTCGCGACCGTCGCATGGCAGCTGAACGGCGAACGCCAATACGCACTGGAAGGATCGGTATTCGTCGCCGGGAGCCTAATAAAATGGCTGCGCGATTCGGTCGGGCTGATCGCGGCGGCGAGCGAAACGGATGCGCTGGCCCGCAGCGTCGATGACAATGGCGGCGTGTATCTCGTCCCGGCCCTGTCCGGTCTCGGCGCACCGTGGTGGGAGCCTGAGGCGCGGGCGGCGATCTCCGGCCTCAGCTTCGCGACCGGCAAGCCCCACATCGTGCGCGCCGCACTGGAGGCGATGGCGCATCAGGCGCATGACCTGAAGACTGCCTTTGCCGCCGACGGCGCGGACTGGTCGCAGCTGCGGATCGACGGCGGCATGGTCGCCAACGACTGGATGGCGCAGGACATGGCCGACATGCTGGGGCTGACGGTGGAAAGGCCGAAGTTCGCCGAAACGACCGCGCTGGGCGCCGCGATGCTGGCGGGTGTCGGGTGCGGCATGTTCCGCGATCTGAGCGAGGCCGCGGCGATGCGCGGCAAGGTCGAGATGTTCGAGCCGACGATCGAGGCTGGCGTGCGAGAGGAACGGCTTGCCGGGTGGAAAGCGGCGGTATCAGCGGTGCTGCCGGATTGACCTGGGACTGCGCCGAGATCGGCGGGCGGCGCACGCTGTTCGTCATGGCGACGACCCACGAATACGGCCCCGCCCTGCGCGCGCGGATCAACCCGCTCATCACCGGCGTCGGCCCGATCGAGGCGGCGATCGGCACGGCTCTGGCGTTGCAGGCGCTCGCCGACAAGAGTGCCCTGCCCGACCGCGTGGTTTCGCTCGGCTCGGCGGGGTCGCGGCGCTGCACGCTTGGCGCGGTCTATCAGATCGCGAGCGTATCGTGGCGCGACATCGACGCCAGCGCGCTCGGCATCCCCAAAGGCGTGACGCCGTTCCTCGACCTGGCGCCGGTCCAGCCGCTGGACACGCCCTTCACCGGCGTGCCGACCGCTACGTTATCGACCGGCAGCGATATCGTCAGCGGCGACGCCTATGCCGCGATCGACGCCGACATGGTCGATATGGAGACTTTCGCGGTGCTGCGCGCCTGCCAGCGCTTTGGCGTGCCGCTCGCAGGCCTGCGCGGCGTTTCCGATGGGGCGGGCGAACTGGGCAAGCTGCTCGACTGGACGGGATTGCTGGAGCTACTCGACGAGCGGTTGGCTGACGCGGTGGATTTACTGCGCCGGACGTAGTCCACCCGTCACCCCGGACTTGTTCCGGGGTCTACCCACCCGCACGCATAGCTCGTCATAATAAGGCATCGTCATCGCTGCGCAGTAGACCCCGGAACAAAGTCCGGGGTGACGGCTACAAGACAATCAGGCCGCAGCCGCGCGGTCCTCGAACAGGCCTTTCAGGTCCTTCTTCAAGATCTTGCCGTTCGCGTTCCGTGGCAGCGTCTCGTCGACGAAGCGGATCGCGACGGGGACCTTGAACGCCGCCAGCCGCTCGCGCACCCAGCCCTGCAACTCCGCCTCGGTCGCGCTGCATCCGGGGCAGAGATGGACGACCGCGACCGGCTCCTCCCCCAACGTGCGATGTGGCACGCCGATCAGCGCGCAGTCCGTGACCGCGGGATGCGCGTAGAGGACGTTTTCCACCTCGGTCGAATAGATGTTCTCGCCGCCGCGGATGATCATGTCCTTGGCGCGGTCGACGACGTAGAGGAACCCGTCTTCGTCCACCCGCGCGAGATCCCCGGTGCGGACCCAGCCATCGATGAAGGTTTCGGCGGTCGCCTCCGGCTTGTTCCAGTAACCGCGCACGATCATCGGGCCGCGCGCCCATAGTTCGCCGACCTCGCCCGTGGCGCGTTCACGCTCGCCCGCCTCGTCCATGATCCTCAGGTCCGCGACCGCGACCGGCGGGCCGGCGCTTGTCGGGCGGGCGAGATAGTCCTCGCCCGAATGCGCGGTGACCGTCGCCATCGTCTCGGTCATCCCCCAGCCATTGCCGGGCAGCGCGCCGAATTCGGTGTAGATGCGCTTGACGAGTTCGGGCGCGGAGGGCGCGCCGCCATAGGCGATCGCCTCCAGGCTGGAGAGATCATATTTCTCGCGATCCGGATGCTCGAGCAACTGCCACGCGATCGTCGGGACGCCGCCGGTCAGGTTCACCTTCTCGCGCTCGATGATCTCCATCGCGCGCACCGTGTCCCATTTGCGCAGGAAGATGAGCGTCGATCCGCTGGCGATCGCCATCATCATCGTCGCCGAACACGCGGTGACGTGGAACAGCGGGATCACCGTCAGCATCGTCTTCGGGATCGGCGCGGCGGGCGGCACCTCGCCGCGGCGGAGCAATTGGCGGGCGGCGGAATAGCCGCTCGACAGGATATTGGTGGTGAGATTGCGGTGCGTGCCGAGCGCGCCCTTCGGATTGCCGGTGGTGCCGCTGGTGTAGAAGATCGTCGCGTCATCGTCGGGCGCGATATCGATTGCGGGAAACGCCACCTCCGCCAGCGTCGCCCAGTCGTGCGGCGTACCGATCGCGTCTTCCAGCCGTGCAGCCACGCCTTCGAGCGGAGCCGAGGCGCGCGCGACCAGGATATGCTCCAGCGCCGGGAGCGCAGCATAATGCGCCGCCAGCCGGTGATGCCGCTCGCCATCCACGATCAGTATCTTCGCGCCCGAATCAGCGAGGCCATATTCCAGCTCGGCCCCGGTCCACCACGCATTGAGCGGCACGACGATTGCGCCGAGGCTCGCCGCGGCGAAGAAGGCGACTGGCCATTCGGGCAGGTTGCGCATCGCGATCGCCACGCGGTCGCCCTTCGCCACGCCTAGCGCCGCGAGATGTGCGGCCAACGCAGCCGTCGCACGGTAGGCCGCCTCATAGGTTACGCGTTCGTCCTCATGGATCGTGAACAGTTTGTCGCCGTGCGCACGCGCGGCCTGTGCGAGCCAGGCCAGCGTCGGCGGTGCGTTCTTCCACACGCGGGTCGGCACGCCGTGGATGTCGGCCATCCCCATCTCGAACTTCGCCCCCGGCGCGGTCAGCGCGGCGGTGACCTGCGCCAGCGTCATCTTCGGCCAGGACGGGTCGAGCGCGACGAGCGGTTCTGTAGTCACGGCAATCCTCTCTCAGGAGCAGCCAATTGCGGCAATTGGAATGTCGGGTTTGGCTTACGTTACGTCACTTGCGAGGTTAGTGTTGATTCCTGCGCTACTCAAGGCAATAGGGTCGCGCAAGTTTCGAAACGGGGGTATGCTCGTCCCATGACAATCGCCAAGCCCGGATCGCACGGCTTCGACGGGCATCGGCTCGCCGCGATCGATGCGTTCGTCAAGGCGCGCTATCTCGACACCGGGCTGCTGCCGCACGCGCAGTTGCTGATCGCGCGCGAGGGCGAGGTCGTCCATTTCTCGCATCAGGGCGCCGCCCGGGAAGGCGGGAAGACGATCGACGAATCCTCGCTGTTCCGCATCGCCAGCATGACCAAGCCGATCACCTCGATCGCGTTCATGATGCTGGTCGAGGAAGGCAAGGTCGCGGTGGATACGCCGGTTCACCACGTCCTGCCCGAGTTCAAGGGGATCGGCGTCTACAGTGGCGGCGGCGGCGGGGTGCCGTTCCTGACGAAGCCCTGCGAGCAGCCGATGCGGATGGTCGATCTGCTACGGCATACCTCGGGGCTGACCTATGGCTTCCAGAACCGCGGCAACGTGGACGCCGCCTATCGCGAGGGGAAGATCGAGAACTGGCACGGCCATCTCGATCTCGACGGATTCGTGGCAGCGCTGGGCAAGCTGCCGCTCGAGTTCTCGCCGGGCGATGGCTGGAACTATTCGGTGGCGACCGACGTGCTCGGCGCGGTTGTGCAGCGGGTGTCGGACATGCCGCTCGACCGATTCTTCGCGGAGCGCATCTTCGCGCCGCTGGGGATGGACGACACCTTCTTTCAGGTGCCGGCGGACAAGATCGATCGGCTGACCGACTGCTACACCTTAGTGCCCGGCAAGGGCCGCATCATGTATGACCGCGGCGAGGCGAGCGCGTGGAGCCGGATGCCGAAGCTGGTCTCCGGCGGTGGCGGGCTGGTGTCGACCGCGATCGACTATCACAAGTTCACGTCCGCGCTGCTGGCGGGCGGCGGAGGGCTCGTCGGGCGCAAGACCCTCGATCTGATGACGCAGAACCACCTGCCCGGGAAATCCGATCTCGCGACGCTGTCGAAATCGCTGTTCAGCGAGGCGGCGAATGCGGGGACCGGCTTCGGGCTGGGGTTCGCGATCAACGAGGATGTCGCGAAGACGATGATCCCGGGATCGAAGGGCGAATATTATTGGGGCGGGATGTTCTCGACCGCGTTCTTCGTCGATCCGGTCGAGCGCGTGACGATGGTGTTCATGACCCAGCTATCGCCTAGCAGCACCTATCCGATCCGGCGCGAGCTGAAGACGATGATCTATGCCGCGATGACCTGATGATCTTACGCCCCTCCCGTTTGTATCGAGCGAAGTCGAGATACGTTCACGGAACACTGCCCCCGTTTCTCGACTTCGCTCGAAACGAACGGATTTTCTGGAGAGCCTGACATGACGTCCCCCATCCGCACCGAACGCCACGGCGATGTCCTCGTGATCGTGTCCGACAGTCCGCCCGTCAACGCGCTCGGCGCCGCCGTCCGGCAGGGGCTGGAGGCGGGCGTCAAGGAAGGTGTCGCGGATGCGAGCATCACCGCGATGGTCATCCGCTGCGATGGACGCACTTTCTTTGCTGGCGCGGACATCACCGAATTCGGCAAGCCGATGCAGGAGCCGGGGCTGCCGACCGTCATCGACATGATCGAGGCGGCCGACAAGCCGGTGGTTGCGGCGATCCACGGCACCGCGCTGGGCGGCGGGTGCGAGGTCGCGCTCGGCTGTCATTACAGGATCGCGGTGCCGTCGGCGAAGATCGGGACGCCCGAGGTGAAGCTCGGCCTGCTGCCCGGTGCGGGCGGGACGCAGCGCATCCCGCGCATCGCGGGCGTGAAGCTGGCGCTGGAGATGACGGCGAAGGGCGATCCGATCTCTGCGAGCCGCGCGAAGGATGCGGGGTTGATCGACCGTTTGGCGGGTGAGGACAGCCTGGAGGCGGACGCCATCGCCTTCGCCCGGGAGGTTGCATCGAACCGCCCGCTCCCGCGCGCCAGCGAGAAGAATGTGACGCCCGATCCGGAGGCGGTCGAGGCGTTCAGGAAGGAAAACGCCCGCCGCTTCCGCGGCTTCGATGCGCCTGCCGCCAACATCGCCTGTGTGGAGAAGGCCGCATCCGGCGCCTCGTTCGCCGACGGCATCGCCTTCGAACGCGCAGAGTTCATGAAGCTGATGATGGGCGTCCAGTCCGCCGCCCAGCGCCACATCTTCTTCGCCGAGCGTCAGGCCGCGAAGATCGACGACGTGCCGGCCGACACGCCGCTGCGCCCGATCAAGAAGGTCGGCGTGATCGGCGCAGGCACGATGGGCGGCGGGATTTCGATGAACTTCCTGTCGGCGGGCATCCCGGTCACGATCGTCGAGATGCAGCAGGACGCGCTCGATCGCGGCACCGGCGTGATCCGCAAGAATTACGAAGCCACCGCCGCCAAGGGCCGGATCAAACCCGAGGCGGTCGAGGCCGCGATGGGTGCGCTGACTCCGACGCTGAGCCTCGACGATCTCGCCGACTGCGACCTCGTGATTGAGGCGGTCTACGAGAATATGGACGTGAAGAAGGAGCTGTTCGGCAAGCTCGACACCATCGTCAAGAAGGGCGCGATTCTCGCCTCGAACACCAGCTACCTCAACGTCGACGAGATCGCGGCGAGCACCGGGCGACCCGAGGATGTGGTCGGCATGCACTTCTTCTCGCCCGCGAACGTCATGAAGCTGCTGGAGGTCGTGCGCGGGGAGAAGACCGCGAAGGACGTCCTCGCCACGGTAATGGCACTCGCCAAGAAAATCCGGAAGGTGGCGGTGGTGGCGGGCGTCTGCCACGGCTTCATCGGCAACCGCATGCTCGCGCCGCGCCAGATCGAGGCGATGAAGCTGCTGATGGAGGGCGCGACGCCGGAACAGGTCGATAAGGTCCATGTCGCCTTCGGCATGCCGATGGGGCCGTTCCAGATGTCGGATCTCGCCGGCGTCGACATCGGCTGGCACCGCGACCCGACCCGGATCGAAAGCATCCGCGACGCGCTCGCCGCCGAGAAGCGCTGGGGGCAGAAGACGCAGGCCGGTTTCTACGACTACGACGAGAGGCGGAACCCCTCCCCCAGCCCCCGCGTCGCCGAGATCATCGAGGAGTTCCGCCAGAAATCGGGCGCGCCCGCCCCGCGCGAGATCAGCGACGAGGAGATCGTCGAGCGCACGCTTTATCCGATGGTCAACGAAGGCGCGCTGATTTTGGAGGAAGGCAAGGCGCAGCGCGCGTCCGACATCGATGTGGTGTGGATCTACGGCTATGGCTGGCCGGTCTATCGCGGCGGGCCGATGTTCTGGGCGGGGACCGAAGGGCTGCCCAAGATCGTCGCGGGGCTGGAGAAGCATGGGTGCGCGGTCGCGCGGTCGCTGAAGGACGCCGCCGCGAGCGGTGGTAGGCTGAAGTGAACCCTACCTCGCGCGTCATCCCGGCGCAGGCCGGGACCCAGTGTCCTGAGCAGCGCCATCTGAAACGCTGGACCCCGGCCTTTGCCGGGGTGACGGCGGGGATGTAATGGAACGCTCCGCCCTCCAGACGGCCGCCGCGGTCCGTAGCGGCGAGACCAGCGCGCGCGCCGAAACCGAAGCGGCCATCGCGCGGATCGAGGCGGGCGACGGGGCGCTCAACGCGGTCGTCGTTCGCGATTTCGATCGCGCCCGCGCGGCCGCCGCGGCGCTGGACCAGCGGATCTCGGATGGCTTCGACGCGCCGCTGCTCGGCGTGCCGATGACGGTGAAGGAGAGCTTCGACGTCGCCGGCCTGCCGACGAGTTGGGGCTTTGCCGAACATGCCGATCATGTGGCGGATGAGGATGCCGTCGCTGTCCAGCGACTGAAGGCGGCGGGCGCGATCATCCTCGGCAAGACCAATGTCGCGCTCGGTCTTGCCGATCTGCAGTCGAACAACCCCAATTACGGGCGTACCCGCAATCCGCATCATCCCGACCGGGTCAGCGGCGGATCGTCGGGGGGATCGGCGGCAGCGCTCGCGGCGGGTTTCATTCCGCTGGAAATGGGGTCCGATATCGGCGGGTCGATCCGCGTGCCAGCGGCCTTTTGCGGCGTCTGGGGCCATAAGCCGACTTTCGGGATGCTAGATGCCGAGGGACATTATTTCCCGCGCACGAAAGGAGCCGCCCCCAATCTCAGCGTGATCGGCCCGCTGGCGCGCGATCCCGACGACCTTGCGCTCGCGCTCGATCTGACCGCCGACCTCCCGCTACCCAGGCCTGCCCCGCGCCGGCTTGGCGATTGGCGCATCCTGGTTCTCGCACGCCACCCGCTCGCGGCTGCATCGGCGGATGTGGCAGGCGCGGTCGAAAAGGTGGGGACCGCCTTCGCAGCCGCCGGCGCGACGGTCGATCATCAGAGCGACCTCCTTCCCGATCTGGAATCGCAACACGCCGACTACATGCGAATCCTCGCGGTCGCGATGGCACGGGGACGACCGGGTCCGGGCGGCCCGCCCTCCACGCCGATGCCGGTCCTGCTCGATCGGCAGGCCGATTGCCGCCGCGCCTGGCGGCGGCTGTTCCGATCCTATGACGCGGTGATCGCGCCGGCCTGGGGGACGACGGCCTTCGCACATGACGACACGCCGATCGCCGAGCGGATCGCGGTAATCGACGGGGTGCCGACCCCTTTCGGCGCCCAGATCGCCTATCCCGGCCTCGCGACCTTCCCGCTGCTGCCCGCCACCAGCGTGCCAATCGCCGTCGATCCCAACGGCCTGCCGATCGGCGTTCAGGTGATCGCCGACCGCTATCATGACCATACCGCCATCGCCGTCGCCAGAGCGGCGCACGATCTTGTCCGGAGCCAGTGATGACCGACCTCGACACCTTCCGCACCGAAACCCGCGCCTGGCTGGAGCTGAATTGCCCGCCAGAGATGCGCGAGCCCGTCCGTTCCGAAAAGGACGCGTGCTGGGGCGGGCGCCATCCCGACTTCCAGCCGGGGCAGAAGGAATGGATGGACGCGATGGCGTCACGCGGCTGGACCGTGCCGGACTGGCCCAAGGCTTATGGCGGCGGCGGACTCACGCCAGCCGAGACGAAGATGCTGCGTGAGGAGATGGCCCGCATCCGTGCGCGCAATCCGCTCAACAGCTTTGGCATTTCAATGCTCGGGCCGGCGCTGCTGAAATACGGGACCGAGGAGCAGAAGCTCGATTACCTGCCCAAGATCGCGCGCGGCGAAATCCGGTGGTGCCAGGGCTATTCGGAACCCAATGCCGGTTCCGATCTCGCCAGCCTTGCGACTTCCGCCGAGGATGCGGGCGATCATTATGTCCTCAACGGACAGAAGGTCTGGACGAGCTATGCCGACAAGGCCGACTGGATCTTCTGCCTCGTGCGCACGTCGAAAGAGTCGAAGCAGGGCGGGATCAGCTTCGTCCTTTTCGACATGGCGTCTCCCGGCGTCTCGACGAAGCCGATCCTGCTGATTTCGGGGTATTCGCCCTTTTGCGAGACGTTCTTCGACAATGTGAAGGTGCCGAAATCGCAACGCATCCATGACGAGAACAAGGGCTGGGACGTCGCCAAATACCTCCTCGGCCATGAGCGCGAGATGATCTCCGGCATGGGCCTGGGCGGCACTGGCGGCAACCCGCTGATCGACGGCGCGATCGCGACGATTGGCGTCGATCACGACGGCAAGCTCGCCGACCCGCTGCTCCGTGCGCAGATCGCGCAGTTCGAGGTGCGGTCGAAGGCGTTCGCGGCCATGTCCGAGCGGTTCATCGACGAGTTGAAGGCCGGACGTGCGCATCCGGCCCAGCCAAGCATGATGAAATATTATGGAACCGAGCTGAACAAGAGCCGGCATGAACTGGCGATGGCGGCGGGCGGTTCGGATGCGCTGGAATGGGAGAGCGAGCGATCGGGCGGCGGCGGGGCGGCTCGGGCGTGGCTGCGAACCAAGGCCAATTCGATCGAGGGCGGGACGAGCGAGGTGCAGCTCAACATCATCGCCAAGCGGATCCTGGAGTTGCCGGGAGCCTGAGCCGTTGAACGTCACCCCAGCCCAGGCTGGGGTCTATCACTGAATGAAGTGCCACCCGAGAGAGCCATGGACCCCAGCCTTCGCTTGGGTGACGGAGTAGGAAATGCCCCTCTACCTCAACGACGAACAGACGATGCTCCGCGACACCGCGAAGGACTTCGTCGCCGAACATGCACCTGTCAGCCATATGCGCGCGCTTCGCGACGAGAAGGACGCGACCGGCTTCTCCCGCGATCTCTGGAAGCAGTTCGCCGAGATGGGCTTCACCGGCATCCTGATCGGCGAGGATCAGGGCGGCCTTGGCCTCGGTCATGTCGAGGCGGGCGTCGTGCTGGAGGAGATCGGACGCAACCTGTCGCCCTCCCCCTTCCTCTCGACCGCCGTCGCAGCCGTCGAGGCGCTGAAAGGCTCCGCGCAGGCCGAGCGTTGGTTCCCCAGCATTCTCGCCGGAGAAACGGTCGCGGCGCTGGCGATCGATGAGGGCGCGAAGCACAGAGCGTCGATCGCCATGAAGGCCGAGCGATCGGGCAACGGTTTCCGCCTTACCGGCGCCAAGCAGTTCGTGACCCACGGCCATGTCGCCGACCTGCTGATCGTCGCCGCGCGCACCGCGGGCAGTGCCGACGACACGGGGGGCGTGACCCTGTTCGCGGTGCCGCGGGATGCGGCCGGGCTGACAGCCGAGGCCGAAAGGCTTGCCGATTCGAGCCTGGCCGCGCGGATGCGGTTCGATGGGGTAGCCGTAGACGCGGATGCGGTGATCGGCGAGGTCGATGCCGGCCGCGACCCGCTCAACCGGCTACTGCGCGCGGGGCGCACCGGCGCAGCCGCGGAGTTGCTCGGCGTCGGCGGGGGGGCGATGGATTTGACGGTGAGCTACCTCAAGGAGCGCAAGCAGTTCGGCGCCGCGATCGGCAGTTTCCAGGCACTCCAGCACCGCGCAGCGCATCTCTATTCGGAGATGGAGGTTGCGCGCGCGGCGGTGCTGAAGGCACAGCAGTTACTCGATTGCGGCGACCTGAAGGCAGATGCTGCCGTCTCCGTCGCCAAGGCGATGACGGCGATGGCGACGACGCTCAGCGTGCAGGAAGGCGTCCAGATGCACGGCGGCATCGGCATGACCGACGAGTATGACATCGGCTTCTACATGAAGCGCGCGCGGGTGCTCGCGGAGATGTTCGGGGATGCGAACTTTCATGCCGATGCGCTGGCGACAGCGGCGGGGTATTGAAACTTCAGTTCCTCCCCGGCACGGGGAGGGGGACCGCGACCGCAGGGCGTGGTGGAGGGGGCCCTGCCCCATGCGATGCGCGTGTGGCGGGCCCCCTCCACCAAGCTTCGCTTGGTCCCCCTCCCCGTGTCGGGGAGGAATGAATAGATGACAGAACCTACCCCCGCGCAACTCGCGCAGAATCTTGTCGATCTCCTCGACGTCGAGGAGATCGATACCGATCTCTACCGGGGTCCGCGCGGGAATGACGGATTCGGGCGCGTGTTCGGGGGGCAGGTCATCGCGCAGGCGCTTCAGGCGGCGCAGCGATCGACCGAATCGCCCAAGACTGCGCATTCGCTGCACGCCTATTTCATGCGGCCGGGAGATGAGGCGCATCCGATCATCTACCGCGTGGTGCGCGATTTTGACGGAAAGAGCTTTTCCACCCGCCGCGTGATCGCGATGCAGCGCGGGCGGCCGATCCTCAACATGGCCTGCTCGCTCCAGGTGCCCGAGGACGGCCTCGCGCATCAGGACGCGATGCCCGACGTGCCACCGCCCGAAGACCTGCAGGCCGAACGCGATCTCCGCCGCGCGATGATCGACGAGGTCCCGGAGAAATTCCGCGATCAGTTCACCCGGCCCCGCATGATCGAGATACGCCCGGTCCAGCCGCGAAGCTGGTTCCACCCGGTGAAGCAGGAGCCGCGGCAATTTAGCTGGTTCCGCGTGGTCGCGCCGATCGGCGATGATGCCGCGCTGCACCGGGCGGTGCTCTCCTATGCCTCCGACATGTCGCTGCTCGGCACCTGCACGCTGCCCCACGGCGTTAACTGGATGATGAACCGTCTGCAGACCGCGAGCCTCGACCACGCGGTGTGGCTCCACGAGGATTTCCGCGCCGACGACTGGCTGCTCTACGCGACCGACAGCCCCTGGGCGGGCCATGCGCGGGGCTTCAACCGCGGACAAATCTTTGCGCGCGATGGACGGCTGGTCGCGAGTGTCGCACAAGAAGGGCTGATCCGGCTGCGCGAATAAGGGGTTACCGCATGTTGCTCGACCGTCGTCATTTCCTCGGCGGCACCGCCGCGCTTGGCGTCAGCGGCGCGTTGCCGGCTATCGCCGCAACGCCTGCCGATGCCGCGGCGATGACACTGCTCGATGCGACGGCCGAGGCGCTGCTTGCGGAATATCCCGAGAATGCGCTGTATCTGGGCATCGACTCCGGCAAGCGCTCGAGGCTGCGCGGCAAGCTCAACGATCGGAGCGTCGAGGGCGACCAGCGCCGACGCACGGCCGCCGCCACGCGCCTCACCGACCTCGACCGGATCGATCTCGCAAGCCTTTCGCCTGACACGCGCCTGCATGTCGAGGTGACGAAGGCTGCGCATGTTCTCGCACTCGACGGGTGGAAGCGACTGCCGGTGGGTGACGTCGCGATCCTCAACAACAATGTGAGCTATCGCAGCACGCCCTATATCGTGTCGCAGGGGTCCGGCGCCTATGCCGAGGTGCCCGACCTCCTCGATTCCAAGCACGGCGTAGAGGCGCGCGAAGATGCCGAAGCCTATCTCGCGCGGCTGGAGGCCTATGCCACCGCGCTCGATCAGGAAACGCCGCGGATCGGTGCGGATGCTGCTGCGGGGACCGTCCTGCCGGCATTCCTGAACGATATCACGGTCGGCCAGATGCAGGGCGTGGCGGCGCAACCCGCCGCGGAATGGGGCCTGGTGAAGGGCCTCGGCGCAAAGACGAAAGCCGCTGGACTCGATGCGGACTGGGAAGCCCGCGCCGCCCGCATCATTTCCGACAAGGTCGCACCAGCGCTCCAGCGCCAGATCGCTGCACTCAAGAGGGTTCGCCCGAAGGCTAGCGACACGCCGGGAATGTGGCGCATACCGGGCGCTGCGGATCGCTATCAATGGCTCGTCGAGGCCGGCACGACCACGACCCGCACGGCCGAGGCGATCCATGAGGACGGGCTCGATCAGTGCAAGGCGCTCGCCGCGCAAATGGACGCGCTGCTCCGCGCGCAAGGTCTGACCCGCGGGACCGTCGGCGCGCGGCTGACGATCCTCGGCAAGCGCCCCGACCTGCTGTTTCCGGACAGCGACGCCGGCCGCGCCCAGCTTCTGGCCTATCTCAACGGCGTGGTTGCGAAAATTCGTCCGCGCTTGCCCCGCGCGTTCGGCAAGATCGTCCCCGGCAATCTCCAGATCCGCCGCGTGCCGATCGAAATCCAGGACGGCGCGCCCAACGGCTATGCCGGCCCCGGCTCGCTCGACGGCAAGAAGCCCGGCACCTATTACATCAACCTGAAGGATGTCGGCATCTGGCCACGCTTCGCGCTGCCGACGCTGACCTTCCACGAGGGCATTCCGGGGCACATCTGGCAGGGCGAATACACGTTCAGCCTGCCGCTGATCCGCACGCTCCTGTCGTTCAATGCCTATTCGGAAGGCTGGGGGCTGTATGCCGAGCAGCTTGGCGACGAGCTCGGTTTCTACGACGACGATCCGCTGGGGCGGATCGGTTATCTCCAGTCGATGAACTTCCGCGCCGCGCGGCTCGTGGCGGACACCGGGCTTCATCACAAGCGCTGGACGATGCCGCAGGCGATGGCCTGGTTCATGGCGACCACCGGCTTCACCGCGAGCCAGGCGCGGTCGGAACTCAATCGCTACTGCGCCTGGCCGGGCCAGGCGCTCGGCTACAAGACCGGGCATAACGAGATCAATCGGCTTCGGACGGCGGCCAAGGCGGCGATGGGCGCCCGGTTCGACCTCAAGGCATTTGATGATCTCGTCGTTCAGACCGGTGGCGTACCGCTCGGCGTGCTCGGCGGTGTGGTCGGGCGTTGGCAGGCGGCATAAGGCGGCTAGCGAATCGTCACCACCACGCGGGATTCCCTTGTGCACCCGCCCCATGCTGCGGCGTCCCACGCCATAGGCCACCTCAACCGTTCGTTTCGAGCGAAGTCGAGAAACGGCCATAAGGTATCCCGCTCCGGCTTCTCGACTGCGCTCGAAACGAACGGAAGGTTCGCCCGATTGAACGCAACGCGCGCTAGAACGGCGGTGGTGGCGGCTCTTCGTTCGAGAGGACGCCGCCGACCGGCCCCATAACGAAGCGCACGCGGTCGACGCAGCCTGTGGCGCCCTGCGGCGCGTCTGCAAGCTTTGCGCTGCGCAGGACCTGAATCGCCTGCTTCCCAAAATCGTCGGAGGGTTCGGCGGCAACGACCTTCACATTTCCGATCTCGCCCCACGGCGCGACATCGTAGGTCACGACCGCCCACCCCTCGATCGAGCGGCGGCGATAGGCGTCAGGAAAGCGGAGCACCGGCCTGGTTGCCCAGTCGCGTCCCTCCGGGCACGTCGCGCCCGCCGGGCGAGCGACCGGGTCGTCGGGGATGGGCGGTGCCGGCAGCTTCTCCGCCGCGCGCCAGAAGGGGAAGCGGCACCCCGTTCGCGCGCCGCCCGTATACCGCGATGCTGCGACTGCCTTGATGGCCGCGGTATCCAACGCGCGGTTGCCAGTGCCGTAATCGATGCGAACATGCGTCGGCTTGCCGCGGGCATCCTGATCGTAGCCGACCATCGACCAGTCCCTCACGCCAGGCGTACCGGCGAAGGACAGGAAATCGGGATAGACCTGGGTCAGGGGTCGCGGCCTTGGCTCGTCGATGCAGGTCGCCGCCGGCGAGCGGATGCGGTCCCAGCCGGCCTTTGGCAGCGCGCCGGACATCGGGTTGAGCGAATAGGAGATCAAATCCTCGATCGGCGCCTCGGCCAGCGGCGTGCGGCTGGCGGTGTAGATCACCCGGCATCCCGACCTTTCGGCCCCGCGCGCGAATTGCGACGCGGCGAGCGAGGGCGCGATATCGTCGCTGAACGGCGCATAGGCATCGCCGTCGCGCTTGATCGACAAAGCGCGGCCGTCCGCATCGATGCGAAACGTAAAGGCAAGCGGCTTCGGCGCGTCAGACGACGGCGCGGACCAATAGAGCGACGTCCATGGTCGCCGCATCGGTGTTGCGGCGATCACCGAATTCCCGCAACGCACCTCGCCCGGCATCCAGGCGAGCAGCACCTGCTGCGGAGCCGATGCCGATGGCGCCGACACGATCGGCGGAGGAACCTGCGCAACCGCAGCCCCGGAAGCCGCGAACACGCCAGCGAGCAGCAAAACCCGTTTCATGCGAGCAACTTGCCGCGCAATTGTTGCGCGCGCAAGTCAGCTTGCCGCGAGGGTTCGAGGATCAGCGCGCGCCGATCATCGTCCGCGCAGCTTCCGTCGCGTTGCGCGTATCGGTCGCCAGCTTCTTCACTTCGCCAGCGACGACCGCGAAACCGCGTCCGGCATCCCCGGCGCGCGCCGCCTCGATCGTCGCGTTGAGCGCGAGAAGATTGGTTTGCGCTGCAATCCCCGCGATCACCTCGACCACCCCGGACAGCTTGACAACCATCGCCTCGATTTCCTGCTGTCGGGACGCTGCGATGTCCTGCAGCACCTGACTCTCGCGCAACCGCAACGCGACCTCGTTTGCAAGCCGCACCTCGTCGGTCACGTCGGTCGCGAACTTCACCACTTTCATCGGCTGGCCGGAGGCGTCGAGAATAGGCGTATACGTCGCCTGGATCCATACGCGACGGCCATCGCCGCCGATCCTGCAGAACCGACCCGCCTCGTACTGCCCGCGGTTGAGCGCGGCCCAGAAGTCGCGATATTCGGCACTGGCGGCATAGGCGGGGTCGCATAGCACGCTGTGATGTCGGCCGATCAGCGCGTCGCGGGAATAACCGAGCAGGCTCAGGAAAATCGCGTTGGCTTCGGTGATCCGTCCGTCCATCGCGAACTCGATGACCGCCTGCGATCGGTCGATGGCGTCCCAGATCGATCCTGATCGAAGATTACCGGCGGGGTCCACAGCGCTAATCCGCAATATGTTGGCGACCCGTCATACGATGGCGCACTTAAGAGCGGGTTCACCTCGTCAAATCACACCGCAGTTCGGCCGTATTCCTGTCGGGTAACCGGGTGGCTCGACGACAGGCCCCCATCGACCGCAATGGCCTGCCCGTTGACATAGCTCGCATCGTCGGAGGCGAGGAACAAAGCGACCTTCGCGAGCTCGTCGGGCTGCGCGCCGCGGCGCAGAGGGTTCAGGCGGCCGACGCGGTCCATCTTCCCCGCCTCGCGCGCATAGTCGAAGGTCGGCTTGGTCATGCCGGTTTCGGTCAGCCCCGGGCAGATCGCGTTCACCCGCACGTTCGATCCCGCCAATTGCTGCGCGGACACCATCGCGAGGTTGATGACCCCGGCTTTCGACGCGGAATAGGCGGGCGACCCGGCGCCCGAGCGGATGCCCGCGACGCTCGCGGTCAGCACGATCGCGCCGCCACCGCGCTCCGCGATCTTCGGCGCGGCGTGCTTGATCGCCAGATACGGCCCGATCAGGTTGACGCGCAGAACCTCGGTAATGAGCGCCACATCGGTATCGAATATATTCGCCATCCCCCCCGAGATGCCGGCATTGGCGAACATGACATCCAGCCCGCCGAACCGCTCGCACGCAGTGGCGACCGCCCGAACGACGTCCTCCTCAGCGCCCGCATCCATCCGCAGCGCAACCGCGGTGCCACCGGCGTCACCGATCATCGCCGCGGTTTCGTCCGCGCCATCGGTCTTGTCGGCGACGAGCACCTGTCCGCCTTCCGCTGCAAAGAGGATCGCCGCAGCACGCCCGATGCCGGAGCCTGCGCCGGTGACGATGATCGATTTGTCGGTGAACCTTCCCATCTTGTCTCTCCGTCTCCGCGGTTCAGATCGTGACGCCGCCATCCACCACCAGCGTCTGCCCGGTCATGAACGTGCTGGCAGGCGACGCGAGATACACGACCGCGCCAGCGATTTCGTGCGGCTCACCGATGCGCCGCAACGGCGTCGTGCGGTTGCGCTCGGCGACCGCAGCCTCGTCCTCCCACAACGCGCGCGCGAAATCGGTGCGGATCAGCCCCGGCGCGATGCAGTTCACGCGGATGCCGTGTTGGCCATATTCATGCGCCAGATTGCGCGCCAGTTGCATGTCCGCCGCCTTCGAGATGCAATAGGCCCCAATGATCGACGATCCGCGAAGCCCGCCGATCGACGACACGATGACGATCGATCCCTCTCCGCGCTCGCGCATTTCCGGCACGACCATCGAGATCAGCCAGTGGTTCGACACGATGTTGTTGTCGAGGATTTTGCGAAACTGCTCGTCCGCGATCGCTTCCTGCGGGCCGTAATAGGGGTTGGATGCCGCGTTGCAGACGAGCACGTCGACCTTCCCGAACGCCTTGCGGGTTTCGTCGACAAGGTTCTGGAGCCCCGTCTTGTCGGAGATATTGGCCGCGACAGCGATCGCAGTATTCTCGCCATATTTGCCGTTGATCTCTGCCGCGACCGCGTCGCACGCGTCCTGCTTGCGGCTCGAAATGACGACCTTCGCTCCGTGTTCGGCGAGTTCGAAGGCGGAGGCCCTGCCGATCCCGCGCGACGACCCCGTGATGATCGCGACCTTCCCCGTCACATCGAACAGCGACATCGCCTATGCTCCCGCCTTCACCGCAAATCCCCATGCGGCATCCGCCAGCCCCCCCACCCGCGCGACGGCTTTCTCCGCCTGCGCGCTTGACGCCGTGCCGATCTGGATGCGCTTCTTGATCCCCTGGACGATCCCGGTCAGCCGGAAGAGATTGTAGGCGAAATACCAGTTGAGATCGGGCACGCCATCACGACCGGTCGCGGCGCAATAGCGCGCGGTCACCTCGTCGATCGTCGGGATTCCCGTCTCCGCCCCGGTCAATCCCATGACGCCCGACCGTCCCTCCGGCTGGGTCACCCAGCTCATCAGGAAATAGGAAAAGTCCGCAAGTGGGTCGCCGAGGGTGGACAGCTCCCAGTCGAGCACCGCGATCACCTTCGGCCCGGTGGGCGCGAAGATCATGTTGTCGATGCGGAAATCGCCGTGGACGATCGACGTGCGCGTCTGCTCGGGCACCGTGCGCGGCAGCCATTCGATCAGGCGCTCGACAGGTTCCATAAACTCGGTTTCGGCGGCCTTGTATTGCTTGGTCCAGCGCGCGACCTGCCGTTCGAAATAATTGCCGGGCTTTCCGTAATCTCCCAGCCCCGCGGCGACATAATCGGTGTTGTGAAGTGCGGCCAGCGTATCGACCATCGCATGGTAATGCGCGGTCCGCTCCGGCGGGGAGAGGTCGGGGAGAGCGCCGTCCCACAAATTCCGTCCCTCGACCAGTTCCATGATGTAGAACATCGATCCGATCACGGAGTCATCGGAGCACAGGCCGAAATAGGGCTTGGGCACCGGGAAACCGGTGGGGTGCAGCGCCGCGATCAGGCGGTATTCGCGGTCCACCGCATGGGCGGAAGGCAACAGCGTCCCGAATGGCTGGCGACGCAGGACGTAGTTGCGGCCCGGCGTATCGACGCGGTAGGTCGGATTCGATTGCCCGCCCTTGAACTTCTCGAGCGCGATCGGGCCTTCGAAGCCCGGCATCCGTTCGCGCATCCAGCGCTCCAGCGCCTTCACGTTGATCGGATCGTCAGCCGGCACCGGCACCGTGCCGACCATCGTCGTCTGCGCGTCGCTCGTCTCGGTCACGCGCCGCTCCTCACGCGAAGGTTATGACGCTTCGGGTCGTGTCGCCCTTGCGCAGCTCGTCGAACGCGTCGTTGATCCGCTCCAGCGGCATCCGGTCGGCGATGATCGTGTCGAGATCGAGCAAGCCGCGCTGATAGAAATCGACGAGCCGCGGAATATCGACGGGGAAATGGTTACGACCCATGAGCGCGCCCTGCACCTTCTTGTCGGCGAGCAGATCGAGCGCGGACAGGCCGACCTTTTCACTGAGCGGCATCATGCCGAGGATCGTCGCTGTCCCGCCCCGGCGCAGCACCTTGACCGCGGTCGCGGCGGATTGCGGACGCCCGACTGCCTCGATCGCGTGGTGGACGCCGCCGCGGCTGATCTCGACCACCTCGTCCGCCGCCGTCTCCGACAATGCATCGATCGTGTGGGTCGCGCCCAGTTTCTCCGCCGTCGCGCGTTTCTCCGCGACCGGATCGATCGCGATGATCTTGCCCGCGCCCGCGATCTTCGCGGCATTCACCGCCGCCAGCCCGATCCCGCCGCAGCCGACGACGCACACCGTCTCGCCCGGCACCAGCTCGGCCGCATTAAAGATCGCGCCCGCCCCGGTCGTCACCGCGCAGCCGATCAATGCCGCGCGGTCCATCGGCATCTCGCGATCGATCGCCACGCAGGCATGTTCGTGGACCAGCATCATCTCGGCATAGGCGGACAGGTTCAGCATCTGCGCGATCGGCTGATCGCCGATCTTCAGCCGCGGCGGCGCGCCCTTCGCACGCTTCGTATCGGCGCCGAGGCACAGCGACATATGTCCCGTCACGCAGAACTCGCAGTGGCCGCAAAAGGCCGACAGGCAGGTGACGACATGGTCGCCGACCTTCACGCTGCGCACCTCCTCGCCGACAGCCTCGACGACCCCTGCCGCCTCATGCCCGGGAATGCCGGGCAGCGGATGCGGATAGGCGCCATCGACGAAGTGGAGGTCGCTGCGGCATACCCCGCACGCCACGGTGCGGATCAGCACCTCGTGCGCGGCGGGCTTGTCGATCGTGACGTCTTCGATGCTGAGCGGCGTCTTCGCTTCGAACAGAACGGCGGCTTTCATCTATGTCCTTTCGTCATCCCGGAGAAAGCCGGGATCCACTGCGCAGGTTAACGCAAGTGGATGAGTGGATCCCGGCCTTCGCCGGGATGACGGTTTTCTTCGGTTAGCGGCTGACCCCCACGTCCCCGCTCGACACGCGCTCCGCTCTATAGTCTGCGTATTTCCCGAACTCGTTTCGCGCGATCGCGCGGTTGTGCACTTCGTCCGGTCCGTCGGCGAAGCGCAACGTCCGCATCGCCGCCCAAGAATGCGCGAGCCCGAAATCGCCCGACACACCGCCGCCGCCATGCGCCTGGATCGCATCGTCGAGGATCTTGAGCGCCATGTTGGGCGCCTGCACCTTTATCATCGCGATTTCCTGCTGCGCGCTCTTGTTGCCGGCCTTGTCCATCATGTCGGCGGCCTTCAGACAAAGCAGCCGGGTCATCTCGATATCGATCCGCGCGCGCGCGATCCGTTCTTCCCACACCGAGAAGTCCGCGATCCGCTTGCCGAACGCGACGCGGGACAGCAGCCGCTTCGCCATCGCCTCGATGCCCGTCTCCGCGACCCCGATCGTCCGCATGCAGTGGTGAATGCGCCCCGGCCCGAGCCGACCCTGAGCGATCTCGAACCCGCGCCCCTCGCCGAGCAGGACGTTCTCGACCGGCACGCGCACGTCCTTCAACTCGACCTCGCCGTGCCCGTGCGGCGCGTGGTCGTAACCATAGACCGACAGCATCCGCTTGATCGTCACGCCGGGCGCATCCATAGGCACGATGATCTGGCTTTGCTGGGTATGACGGGAGCTGTCCGGGTTTGTCTTCCCCATGACGATCGCGACCTTGCAGCGCGGATCGCCAACGCCCGAAGACCACCATTTCGTGCCGTTGATGACATAGTGATCGCCATCCCGCACCATCGAGGTCTGGATGTTTGTCGCGTCGGACGAGGCGACCGCCGGCTCGGTCATCAGGAAGGCGGAACGGATTTCGCCGTTCATCAGCGGCCGCAGCCACTGCTCCTTCTGCTCCAGCGTACCGTAACGATGAAAGACCTCCATATTGCCGGTGTCGGGCGCCGAGCAGTTGAAGCACTCGCTCGCCCAGCCCACCTTGCCCATCTCCTCGGCGCACAGCGCATATTCGAGGTTCGTCAGCTGCGTCCCCTCGAATTCGAAACTGTCGTCGACATGGGTCTGTCCCGAATGCGGAGGCATGAAAAAGTTCCATAGCCCCGCGGCCTTCGCCTTCGCCTTCACCTCTTCGATGACGGGGACGACCTTCCAGCGCTCGCCCTCATGCTCCTGCGCATGATATTCGTCATTGCGTGGCCGGATGTTCTGCTCGATGAAATCGCGCACCCGGTCCCGGAAATAGCCCTCCCGTTCGCTCAGCGTGAAATCCATCGAACCTCTCCATCGAATATCGCCAGTCGCACGATCGCTTAGACCATACCGTGTTTTCGGTAAAGCAGCGGAATCATGCCCGTGCAGGCTTTAAATCGACATCTGCAGACTCTCCGCAAAAAACACTGTTTCTTCGAATCGAAGATGATAGAGTGACTCGATGAATACGACGGGGGCGTTGGAATCCGAGGGAGAGGACGCGGGCGAGCAGGGCACGCTGCGTTTCCGTGCGAAGCGCGATGCGATCCTTGCAGCGGCTGCCGACGCGATCAACGAACAGAGCGCAAAGGGCATGACCTTCGCCGATGTCGCACGCCGCGTGGGACTCAACACCACCAGCGTAACCTATTATTTCAAGCGCAAGGAAGACCTCGCCGCCGCCGCGTTCGAGAACACCCTCGATCGCCTGACCGAGATGCTGGACGAGGCGGAGCGCGAGCCGACGCCCCACGCCCGCGTCGCCCGCTTCCTGGCGCTCAACATCGCGCGGCTGGGCAAAATCGACCGGGGCGAGGAGCGCGCCTTCGCCGTTCTGTCCGATCTGCGCGCCACGGAGGACCCGGTCCGCGGGCGGCTCATGGCCGGCTGGCAGCGGGTCTTTCGCCAGACCCGCGGCCTGTGGGGCCCGCCCGCGAACCGCGCCGAGACCGATCTTCATGGCGCGCGCGCGCATGTGCTTCTGGAAAACACCTTCTGGCTTCCCGTCTGGCTCAATCGCTACGAGCCCGATCAGTATGGCCGCGTCGAGGCGCGGCTGATGGACGTCTTCGCGCACGGCATCGCCACCGCCGGCGACGGCTGGGCACCCGCGCTTATCGATCTGGCACATCCCGAGGCGGAGCCGGGTCGCGCCGCCTTCCTGCTCGCGGCCACCCGCCTCATCAACGAACTCGGCTATCGCGGCGCCAGCGTGCAGCGGATCGCGTCAGAGCTGAACGTGACCAAGGGCAGCTTCTATCATCACCTCGATGCGAAGGACGATCTGGTCATCGCCTGCTACAAGCGCAGCTTCGACACGATCGCGGACGCGCAGGTGCAGGCCGACGAGGGCGGCGGCACGCATTGGCAGCGCCTGTCGAGCGTCATCGCGACGCTGCTCGACTTCCAGTTTTCGAAACAGGGTCCGTTGCTGCGCACGACCGCACTCTCCGGCCTGCCGCACGGCGTTCGCCAGGCGATGGTCGACCGGTCGAACCGCATCGCGCGGCGCTTCGCGGGCACGATCATGGACGGCGTGGCGGAAGGATCGTGCCGCCCGGTCGACGGGCTGATTGCGGCGCAGGCACTCATGGCGCTCCAGAACGCCGCGTTCGACATGCGCAAATGGGCGTCGACCATGCCGCGCGAAAAGGCGATCGCGATGTATGCGTCGACGTTGCTGTTCGGAATGTTCGACGATCGCGCACTCGACGCCTGAGCGCCGCCGCCCGCAATCGTGCTGATCTCGCTCAACTTGGGCAACCGCGATGATGAGACCGCGTTACCCATCCATGCCGACTGACATATCCCAGCGCGAGCACACGCTCGCCGCCCGTTTCCACGCCTTCATCCGCGATCCCGCATTCCCCTGCGTCGGGGCCAAATCCGCACTCGCCAAGGGGCAGATGCGCGTTCTCCTCGCGCGCGACATTGCGTCGAGCTGGGACGACCTCGCGATCTGGCCCGCCATCGTCGATCTCGCGGCGGGCTACAAGCGACAGCCCACGCTCTTCCAGTCGCTCGCGGTCCTCTTCACCGACAGCACGCAAAGCGATGAGGCCACGTTTGAGCGCCACTTGTGGCGGCGTATCCAGTCGCTGACGAACAAGGATGCCTGGCTCGGCCAGCAGCCCGACCCGCGGGTAAGTGACGATCCCGCCAACCCGCATTTCTCATTGAGCTTTGGCGGCGAGGCGTTCTTCGTCGTCGGGCTTCATCCCCGCGCGAGCCGCCCCGCGCGGCGGTTCGAGGTGCCGGCGATGATCTTCAATCTCCACGATCAGTTCGAACAGCTGCGCGCGCAGGGACGCTACGAAAAGCTGCGCGAGACGATCCTCGTCCGCGATCTCGCGCTGGCCGGAACCGAAAATCCGATGCTCGCGCGCCACGGCTCGCTGTCCGAAGCGCGACAATATAGCGGGCGCGCAGTCGGCAGCGACTGGGCCTGCCCCTTTGCCGGCCGTCCGGAGACCCAGAATGCGCTCTGAAATCGCGCCGCGCACCGGCACCGCCTTCACCCTCGCCAAGGGCCAGCGGCTGACCGTCATCGATCCGCATGGCGAGCAGGTGGCCGATCTCCTCGCCTTCAACCGCGCAGACGTGCGCGAGGTCATCTCGTCGGGCCGCACGCTCGACTATGCGAGCCGCATCTACCTCACCACCGGCGACAAGCTCTATTCGAATCGATCGAATGTCCTGCTCGAAATCGTCGAGGACGATGTCGGGCGCCACGACTTCCTGCTGACGCCGTGTTCGAAGGACACGTTCCGGATCATCTACGGCGATACCGATCCCCACCGCGGCTGTTTCGGCAACCTCGCCGCCGCGCTCGCGCCCTATGGCGTGATCGACGACATGATCCCGACCGCGTTCAACTGCTTCATGAACGTGCCCGTCGACGGGGCCACCGGCGAACTGCGGGTCGATCCACCGCTCAGCAAGGCCGGCGACCGGATCGTTTTCGAGGCGAAGGAGGACCTCGTCATCGGCCTCACCGCCTGCTCGGCACTCCAGTCGAACAACGGAAGCTTCAAGCCGATCGAATACGAAATCGCCTAGCCGCGCCGTTCCTCTCGCCGCAGCAGCACGCCGGCGCGCCAGTAGTGGAAGATCG
Organism: Sphingomonas sp. EC-HK361; assembly: GCF_902498785.1. GTDB lineage: Bacteria > Pseudomonadota > Alphaproteobacteria > Sphingomonadales > Sphingomonadaceae > Sphingomonas. The sequence continues at coordinate 1,051,919 of NZ_LR701493.1, read as the reverse complement.
CCCACGGCGTCCCGCATGCGACGATGGTCATCGCATAACGCAGGGATTCTTCCCCGTAAGCGGGTCGTAGCATGTCGCTCAGTCTTCCGACGAAAAATGGGCCAAGCCCCAGCCCGATCATGTTGATAACCAGCAGCGTGATCGCCGCCCACATCGCGCGCAGCCGGAGCGGCGCCAGATGCTGGATCAGCGCGAAGCTGGGGCCGAGATAGCTATTCGCGAACAGCAGCGAGCAGAAATACAGGCCAATCCCGATCACCGCGCTGTCGACGAGGTAAAAGCCCAGCAGGAACGGCCACGCCAGCGTCTTCATCACCACCACGACCCAGCTCTGCGCGTGCAGACCGCGCGTGCGCGCCACACGGTCCGCGATCCTGCCGCCGACGATCGCAGAGATCGATCCGAGAATGGCGCCCGGCAGCGCGACATATTTGGAGATATCGAGCATCGACATGCCAAGCGACCGCTGCATATAGCTCGGCCCCCAGCCGGTCAGCGCATAGCCGATCAACGACGTCAGCGTGACGCCCATCACCAGATGCACCGCCGGGCGGCTGCGCAAGATCGATGCGAAGCCCTGCCCGACACTCGGCATCGCAGACTGATCCGCGACCCGCGCAGCGTCCGACAGTCCGCGCCGCGGTTCGACCACGAACAGCCGCACCAGGATTGCCAGCGCCACGCCCGGCAAGCCCACCGTCATCAGCGCCGCGCGCCAGCCATAATGATGCGCGACGACGCCGCCGATCAGCGTCCCGAACCCCGCACCCAGCACCACGCCGAGCGAATAGACCGCCATCGCCCCGGCCCGTTTTTCGGGCGGATAGAGATCGGCGATGATCGAATGACTCGGCGGGCTCGATCCGGCCTCGCCGATTCCCACACCGATACGCGCTGCAGCCAACTGGACGAAGTTCTGCGCAAGCCCGCACGCCGCGGTCATCGCGCTCCAGATCGCCAGGCTGACCGCGATGACGTTGCGCCGGCTCGTCCGGTCGGCGAGCCGCGCCACCGGGATGCCGAGCCCGGCATAGAAGATCGCGAAGAACACCCCCGTCAGCAGCCCGAGCTGCGTATCGGTCAGCGTCAGGTCCGCCTTGATCCGCTCCTGCAGGATGGCGAGGATCTGCCGGTCCATGTAGCTGAAGAAATAGGTCGTGGTCAGCAGCGCAAGGGTAAGGCCGCGACGCCGGATCGCGAGCGCGTCGGCAATTTCGGGATGGCTGGCGGACGACATGGGTGCGACCCTCTATGGTGCCGGACGCGAAGTCAAAAAAGTACGCCGACGTCCGGGTTGGGGCCGGGCGGCGGCGCGGGCTGACCATGCGCCAGCCGAGGCGCATCGCGATGCGCTTTGCGACGAAGCCGAACGATGACCGGGCGAGCGGTTCGTCGCGCGCCCGGTCGATGGATCAGAACTTGCCCCGCAACGTCACGCCGTAGGTCCGCGGCTCGGCGAGGAACTGCGAGAAGAGCTGCCGGCCGCCGGGATATTGCGGGTCCTGAAACGCAGCGGTCGCGGCGCCTTCCTGAAACGGCGAGTTGAACGCGACCTGCGCATAATTCTGATTGGTCGCGTTCTGGACCCACAATTCGATGCCCCAATGTTCGTCGCGCCCGCGCAGGCCGACACGCGCGTTCACCAGGACATAGCCATCCTGCTCCTTCTGCGGAAACAGGTCCGAGCCGGTGTTGTAATCGCTCGTCATGCGGCCATCGACGTAGAACAAGGCCGACAATCCGCTGCTGCCGAGCTTGGGCGTCCATGCGACCGACGAGGTCGCGACGATATCGGCGGAGTTCGACAGCGTCTGCCCTGGCAGCCTGCGCAGTGCCTGATCGAGCGGCGCGCCAGCACTGTTGCCGACCAGCTGGTCGCGGTAGCTGGTGTCCGTCACCGTCAGTCCGGCCGTCACCCGGAAGTCGCGGATCGGGACGAGCGAGGCCTCAAGCTCGACGCCCTTCGCCCGCACCCCGTATCCGACATCGCCCGAAGGGCACGCGCCCGTCGTGGAAGCCGCGGCGTTGTAGTTTGCGGCACCTGCAAACTTGCTCTGGTCACGGTCGCCGCCGGCAAGGCTCGACGAGCAGCCATTGATGTTCTGCACGAGGAAGACCGTGCCGTTGAAGGTGTTCAGCTGGAAGTTGCTGAAATCCTGAATGAACGCCGCGACGCTGAGCGAAAACGGCCCGGTGCCGTATTTCGCGCCGATCTCATAGGCGTTGACCGTTTCCGGATCGAACTGAAGGTTGCGGGTCAAGGCCTGCGCGCCGCCAACGGCCGCGAAGGTCGTCGTCGGCACGCCGTTCACGACCTGGATCGGCTGCTTCAGTGCCGATCGGTCGAGGTTGAACCCGCCGGCCTTGTAGCCGCGCGAGTAGCTGCCGTAGAGCAGCAGGTCGTCGATCGGCTTCCACGACAGGATCGCGGTGCCGGTAAACTTGTGCTCGCTGCGGCTGTCGTTGATGCTCACCCCGTCCAGCTCGGCGGTCGAATTGCCCTGGCAGCCAAGACCGATCAGCGCGCCGGCCAGCGCGCGCGCGGTGGCGTTCGTGCTGACCAGATCGTCGGTGAGCGAGGATTCGAGCGCGGTGCAGACCGTGTTGTTGTTGCCGAAGGTCGCGTTGAATTTCTTGCGCTCATGCGTGTAGCGCGCGCCGAGCGTCAGATCGAGCGTGTCGGCCAGATGCACGATGTTGTGGGTGAAGAACGCATAGTTCTTGCTGTCCTGCCGATAGGTATCGATCGTCGAGCCGAGATTGTTGAGCGAATCGAGCCGGCTGAAGCCAGCGACGATATCCGGGCCGCTTGCGCCCGTCACCGCGGCGAGCGTCGCCTGCCCTACCCCGGGCACCACGCAGCCCGGGCTGGTCGGCGAATACAGCCCGGCCAGGCCGCCGCCCGAAATGATCCGGCACGTCGCGAAGCGGCCATATTGGCTGCCGAATTTGAGATTGTCGTGAACGGTCAGCTTCTCATCCGCGTAGAAGCCGCCGATCAGCCAGTCGAGTTTGTCGCCGAACGCGCTGCCCTGAAGCCGCAGCTCCTGGGTGAACGTCTTGAACTGGCGTGAGGAATTACCGTCGGCCGCGCGGTAAAGGATATCGACCGCGTCATAATCGGTATCGGAGCCCTGATCGGACTTGTAGTCGCGATAGGCGGTGATCGAGGTGAGCTTCGCCCCGCCGAAATCATAATCGACCTGGCCCGAAAATCCGTAATCCTTGGTGATCCCGGCGAAGCTGCGCCCCGGGCTGACCGAGATGGTGCGATCATAGCCTGCGTTCGTGATCCGCGAGACAGGCTGGCCGAGGTCACGCAGGACGTTGACGATGTTGTTGCCGGTGGCCAACCCGGTCGTGAGCGGAGTCGCCGGATTGTTGAGATTGCCGACCGCTTCGTTGACGCTGCGATCGACATATATCGCCGCGCAGCATTTCTCGTTGCGCCGGGTGAAGTCGGCGATCAGGCGGACGCTGAGATCGCTCGACGGCTCGAACGCCAGCTGCCCGCGCACGAAATAGCGGTCGCGGTCGTTGACGTCGGTCTTGTTCGTCGGGTCGTAATAGAAGCCGTCGCGCTTCACATAGACGCCGTCGATCCTTGCCGCGAGCGTCTTGCCCAGCGGCAAATTCAAATTGCCTGCAAAGCGCCAGTAATCGTAGTTGCCGTAGGTCGCCTCGGCGCCGGCGCTGATGCCGTTGAACGACGGCGCCTTGCTGATGATGCTGATGAGGCCCGCTGACGAGTTGCGCCCGCCAAGCGTCCCCTGCGGCCCGCGCAGCACCTCGACCCGGTCGATTTCGCCCAGCTCGTTGAGCCCTATGCCCGAGCGCGAGCGATAGACGCCGTCGATGAAGACCGCGACCGAGCTTTCTAGGCCAGGGTTGTCGCCGACCGTGCCGATGCCGCGGATGCGCGCCGAACCGTTGGCTTCCGAGCCGGTCGAGGACACGAGCAGCGACGGAGCGAGCTGGTTGAGCTGACGAATGTCGTTCGCGCCCGAATTCTGAAGGGATTCCGCAGTGACTGCGGATACTGCGACCGGCACATCGGCCAGTGCCTGTGCGCGACCTTGCGCGGTGATGACGATGTCGTCGCCACTGGTCTGGTCGGTCGTGTCGGTCTGTTCGACCGGCGCGGTCTGGGTTGCCTGTGCACTGGCTCCACTCGCGATCACGAGCGCCGGCAGCGCGCAGGCTGCGAGAAGCGACTTCCTCTTCATGATATCCTCCCCCAAGGCCAGTGCTTCCTCCCGCACCGTACCTTGGGTTCGAATAAATAGAGTGACGCGATAAGCGTCAAGTCAGCCGTACAGTCCTATCCGTTCGAAAAGATCGGCCGAACATTCAAGGATGTCTTGGCTCAATAGCCGTTAAGCACCGCAAATCGATCGCGGTGCGAGGCAGCATTGCCCCACCTTGCTTCCAGCACCGCCGCGCGTTTCATATAGAATCCCGGGTCATATTCGTCGGTCATGCCGACGCCGCCATAGAGCTGCACCATCTCGCGGCTGACGAGCTTAAGCGTCTCACCCGCCACAGCCTTGGCGAGGCTCGCCGCCTGATCGACATCGGAACGCCCTGCGTCGATCGCCTCCAGCGCGCCCTCCACCACCGATCGCATGAGCTGCAATTCTGTGAACATCTTCGCCATCCGGTGCTGGAGTGCCTGGAAGGTCGATAGCGGCTGCCCGAACTGGACGCGCTGCTTGAGATAATCGTTGATCTGCTCGAACGCGTGTTCCGCCATGCCGAGCATCTCGGCGGTCGTGATCGCCGAAGCACGATCGCAGATGGCCGCGGTCAGCTCCAAGCCGCCCAGCCGCGTCGCCGGCGCTGCGGTGAAGCGGATTTCGGCGTGGGAGCGTGAATCCGCCATCTTGCGGGTCGAACGCGTGACGCCTTCCTCGCCACCGACGAGGTAGAGCCCGTCCTCGGCCGCCACGATGAACAGCTGCGCGGTATCGCCCTCGGCGACGAATGCCTTGGTGCCGGTCAGCTGGCCGTCGCTGACCGTCGTCGCGATACGCCGGGGATCGTGGAGCGGCCCTTCGTCGACCGCAAGCGTCGCGACGACCTCCCCCGATGCGATCTTCGGCAGCCACTGCGCCTTCGCGGCGGCGTCACCGCCCATCACGATCGCGCTCGCCGCGACAGCAGTGGAAGCAAGTGGCGACGCCGCGAGGTTGCGCCCGAGTTGCTCGACGACGAGGCCTAGCGACAGATATCCGAACGCCGACCCGCCATGCTGTTCGGGCACGACGATCCCCGCCCAGCCCATCTGCCCGATCGCACCCCAGGCCTGCGGGTCATAGCCGCCCTCGGTCTTCGCATCGCGCAACCGGCGGAATGCGGTGACGGGCGATTCATTGTCGGCCCACTCACGCGCCATGTCGCGCAGCATCGTCTGTTCTTCGTTGAGGACTGCCACGGTGATCCCTTCTCAAAATCGTCGCCGGCTAACACCGGCGCAATATCTGACAGTTATTGGTGATCGAGCATCCCGAGGATGCGCTTTGCGATCACGTTGTTCTGGATTTCGGTCGATCCGCCATAGATCGACACCGCCTTGCCCCACAGCCACGTGCGGGTCTGCTGAAGTTCCGCCTCGCTGAACCCCTCGCCTTCCCAGCCGAGACCCTGCATCCCCATGATCTCGACGTTCAGTTCGGCGCGGTCCTGCGTGATCCGCGCGCCGACATTCTTCATGATCGAGGTCGCGGCCGACGGCCCCTGGTTCGATTTCGCCTCCAGCGCCGCACGCCGCAGCGTCAGCGCGAAAGCGCGCGCGTCCATCTCATGCCGCACGATCCGCATCCGCAGATCGCTGTCGTTCAGCCGCCCCTGATCGTCGGTGCCGCGATATTTCTTCGCGGTATCGCTCACCTGATTGCCCGCCATCATCCGGCCCATGCTGCCGCCGCCCGACAGATTCTGGCGCTCATGCTGGAGTAGTCGCGTGCCGATTTCCCAGCCCTGCCCCTCGCGCCCGACGAGGTTCTCCTTCGGCACCTTCACATTGGTGAAGAACGTCTCGCAGAAGGGCGACGCGCCGGAGATCAGCTTGATCGGCTTCGTCTCCACGCCTTGTGCGGTCATGTCGATCAGCAGGAAGCTGATCCCGCCATGCTTCTGGGTCTTGTCGGTGCGAACGAGAGCGAAGCATTTGTCCGCCCATTGCCCGCCGGACGTCCATGTCTTCTGGCCATTCACCAGATAATGATCGCCCTTGTCCTCAGCGAAGGTCTGAATGTTGGCGAGGTCGGACCCGGCGCTCGGCTCCGAATAACCCTGACACCAGCGCACCTCAGCCTTTGCGATCGCGGGAATATGTTCGTGCTTCTGCGCCTCGCTGCCATATTCCAGCAGCGTCGGCCCGAACATCATCACGCCCATCCCGCCGATCGGGTTCCACGCGCCGATCCGCGCCATCTCGTCGGACAGCACCCGCGCCTCGGCGCGGCTGAGCCCGCCGCCGCCATACTCCTTCGGCCAGGTCGGCACGCCCCAGCCCTTTGCGCCCATCGCCTCGCGCCATTTGCGCTGATCCGGCGTTTCCTCGGTCGGCCCCTCGACCGCCGACATCGCATTGTCGGCGTGCTTCAGACTCGGCGGGAAATTCGCCGCAAGCCAGGCGCGCGCTTCCTCCCGGAAAGCGTCGGTCGCGGCGGGGCGTTCGAGTTCGGCGGCGGTCGCCATCGACGGATCCTCTCTCAATCGATTCTGAATATCGGGTATGGTCAAGGCATCGCACAAATGCGCGTGGGACGCAAAGGGGATCGCGTGCGCGCGCCAATCTCCCTGTCGTCAAGTGCTCAGATCATGCAGAATGATCGCATGATCCGACCGACCTGCCGTGGAACACCGATTTTGTTGTTATATCCGCAAGGCACACCAGCATGACGATGGCGCATCGCTACGCGGTGCCGGTCGTCCTCGCGGCGGTCACCATCGACGTCATCGGCTTCGGAATCATCATGCCGGTGCTGCCGACCCTCATCACGCAACTTGGCCACGTCGATCTGTCGGCGGCGACGCGAATCGCTGGATGGCTGCTCGCGGTCTTCGCGATCGCGCAGTTCTTTGCCGGGCCAGTGCTCGGCAATCTGGGGGACCGGTTCGGGCGGCGGCCGGTGTTGATCGCATCGATGGCCGCATTCGCGATCGATTACGCGCTGACCGCCGCGGCCCCGACGCTCGCATGGTTGTTCGTGGGGCGGATCATTGCCGGCATCGCCGGCGCGACGTTCGGACCGGCAGGTGCCGTCATTGCGGACGTGACTCCGCCGGAAAAACGCGCAGCCGCCTTCGGCTATATGAGCGCAGCGTTCGGCATCGGATTCATCATCGGCCCCGCGCTTGGCGGTGTGCTCGCGACGATCGGTCCGCGCGCGCCTTTCGTCGCGGCCGCCATTCTCGCTGCTGGCAACGCGGTCGCGATGCTGATCCTCCTTCCCGAGACCCTCGCCGAGGAAAACCGGCGCCCCTTCCGCTTGCGCGATGCCCATATCGTCGGGGCGTTCCGCCCGCTGTTCGCGGCGGGTGCCGCCGGCCCCCTGCTGCTCGCCTGGTTCTTCTGGCAGTTGGGCGGGATCGTCTACCCTGCGGTATGGAGCTTCTGGGCGACGCTGCGCTTCGGCTGGGACGCGAAGGCGATCGGCTGGAGCCTAGCCTGGGTCGGCTTCGTGACGATCGTGGTGCAGTTGGGCGTGACCGGGCGTGTCGTCGCCAGGCTGGGCGAGCGTCGCACCGCGATCGTCGCGGCGGTCAGTGCCTCGGCCTGCCTCTTTGCCTACGCCTTCACGACGCACGGCTGGCAGGTCTACGCCTTCTTTCTTATCGGTGCGCTCGGTCAGATGGGGTATCCGGCGCTGAACGGCCTGCTCACCCGCATGGTCGATGCGACCCGGCAGGGGGCGCTGCAGGGCGGGATCGGCAGCATGGGCAGCGTCGCGCAGATCTTCGGGCCGCTCATCGCCGCGCAATCGCTCGCCTGGGGCGCGGCGCGCGGGTTCGACGGCGCGGCATTCCTCGTTGCGGGCGGGCTTATCGCGCTCGCCGCGCTCATCATCGTCGCGTTCGTGCCCAAGGTGAGCACGGTCGACGATGCCTCAAATCTCCCGGCCGGGGCGCCGTGACAGACCGATATCGAGATGCGCGCCTGCATCGAGCAGCAGCACTTCTCCCGTCATTACCCTCGATGCCGGATCGAGCAGCATGACGATCGGCCCCGCGATATCATCCGGCCCAGCCGCCATCGCCAGCGGCGTCGCGCCCGCGATCCGGTCGTTCAGCGCCGCGAAGCCCGCCTCGCCCAGCCGCTTCTCGAACCAGCCCGTCCCGACATAGCCCGGCGCCACCGCATTCACCCTGATTTCAGGCGCCAGCACGCGCGCCAGGCTTTTCGACATGGTGATCAGCGCGCCCTTCGACGCGGCATAAGCGACCGACGACCCGATCCCGAACACTCCCGCGACCGACGCGACATTGACGACCGCGCCGTGCGGGCTCGCCTTCATCGCCGGCGCGCAGGCGCGGATCATCTGGAAGGCCGCGACCGTGTTGAGCCGGTAGATATCGACGAAATCCTCACCCGACAGCGCGTCCAGATCCTCGTGATTGGCGAATTTTGTCCGCCCTGCATTGTTCACCAGGAAATCGATCCGTCCGAACGCATCCGTCGCTGCCTTGGCGAGTGCGCGGCAGGCGGCGTCTTCGGCAATATCGGCCTGAACAGCGATTGATCCGTTGCCGACCTCGGCGGCCAGCGCCTCGGCATCCTCGCGGCTCGATGCATAGTTGATGACACAACGCACCCCGCGCGCGACGAGCCGCCTGACCGCCGCCGCACCGATTCCGGTGCCGCCGCCCGTCACGATCGCAACCGAACCGTCCATATGCCCTCCAATGCGTTTTTCGAAGATCGCGTATGGCATTCGCATCCCGCTTCGCCTAGCCGTGGCCGCGATGACCGCTGCCGAACTCCTCGCGACCGACTTCGCGACGCTATCCGACCTCATCCGCGCACACGCGGCGGACCGTCCCGACAAGCTGGCGATCACCGATGGCGCAAGCGAGGTAAGCTATGCGGCGCTCGACACCGCGCTGGACCGCATCGCCGCCGCGCTCCAGCGCGAAGGGGTCGCGGCTCGGCAGGCAGTCGCAATCGTCGCGTACCCCAGCACGGCGCAAGCGCTCATCTATCTTGGCGCTCTCCGCGCCGGCTGCGTCTCCGCTCCCATCCAACCCTCCGCAACGCCTGAACAGATCGCCGCGATGATCGCGGATTGCGGGGCGCCGATCGTCTTCCTAGATGCGGCGAATGCGGAGGCGCTCGAAGGGCAGACGATACCGGCCAGGGTCGTAATGCTCGAAGCGCTCGAGCAGTGGCTGGCGACCGACGATGCGAAACCACTACCCGTCCAGATCGCCCCGACCGACGGCTTCAACATCATCTATTCCTCGGGCACGACCGGCGTGCCGAAGGGCATCGTCCAGAGCCACGCGATGCGCTGGCAGCATCTGTCGCGCAACGCCGCGGCGGGCTTCGACACGGCCGTCACCCTCATCGCGACCCCACTTTATTCGAACACCACGCTCGTCAGCTTCCTGCCGACGCTCGGCTGGGGCGGAACGGTCGTGCTGCTGCCCAAGTTCGATGCGCGCCATTATCTCGAACTGGCGCAGCAGTATCGCGCGACCCACACGATGCTGGTCCCGGTCCAATACCAGCGGATCATGGCGCTTCCCGATTTCGATACGTTCGATCTTTCCGCCTTCCGCTTCAAGACCTGCACCTCGGCGCCATTCAAGGCCGAGTTGAAAGCCGATGTCCTGGCGCGCTGGCCCGGACTACTCGTTGAATATTACGGCATGACCGAGGGCGGCGCTTCGTGCGCGCTTAATGCCAGCGCCCATCCGGACAAGCTCCACACCGTCGGCCAGCCGCTGCCCGGCCATGAAATCCGGCTCATTGACGATGACGGCAACGAAGTCGCGCCCGGTGACACGGGGGAGATCGTCGGCCGCTCCCCAGCGATGATGACCGCCTATCACGGCCGCGAAGCCGCGACGCGCGATGCGGAGTGGTATTCGCCCGAAGGCGAGCGCTTCATCCGCCACGGCGATGTCGGCCGCTTCGACGCCGACGGCTTCCTGATTCTCATGGACCGCAAGAAGGACCTCATCATCTCGGGCGGCTACAATATCTATCCGTCCGATCTCGAGGCGGTGCTGGCACAGCATCCCGACGTCGCCGACTGCACGGTGATCGGTGTGCCGAGCGAAGCCTGGGGCGAGACACCGGTCGCCTTCTATGTGTCGCGCGCGGGGGCGTCAGATGCTGCAACGATCCTCACCGCCACCAATGCGAAGCTCGGCAAGACGCAGCGGCTATCGGCGCTTCATGTCGCCGATGAACTGCCACGCAGCGCGATCGGGAAGGTGTTGAAACGCGAGTTGCGCGACCGGCTCGCCGCGGGGGAGTTTGCATGACCGCGTTGAAGGCGATTCTCGACGGCCTCGACCGCCGCGAGGACGGCTGGCACGGCGCTATCCCCGACGACTGGCTACAGGGACGCACGGCCTATGGTGGGCTGTCCTCAGCCATTGCGCTCCATGCCGCGATGCTGTCCGAGCCTGACCTCCCCGCGCTCCGCTCCGCACAGGTTTCGTTCATCGGCCCGCTCGCCGGTCCGATCGTGGTCAAGACCGAAAAGCTTCGCCGCGGGCGCAATGCCGCATTCATCCAGGCCGATGTCGTCAGCGAGGCAGGGCTAGGACTGCGCGCGACCTTCGTCTTCATGCGAGGGATCGACAGCGAGGTCGATCACCAGGTCACCACGCTGCCCGATTTCCGCAGGCCCGAACCTGGCGACCGGACCTTCAGCGGCGTGGGCGTCGCGTTCACCCAGCACTTCGAGTTCGTCGATCGCCGTGAAGGCGCTGATCTCCAGCCCGCCGAATGGCTGCGCTGGACCCGCCTTAAGGAACGCGACGGGCTTGACCCGATGGTGGAACTCGTCGCGATGGCGGATTGCCTTCCCCCGGCGGCGCTCCGCCTGCTCGGCCGCAACGTGCCGATGAGCTCGCTGACCTGGATCCTCAATATACTCGGCCCCGAACCGCGATCGTCCGACGGCTGGTGGCTGCTGCGCTCCAACGCAGACTACGCGCGCGCGGGCAGTTCCAGCCAGGTCATGGGCGTCTGGAATGCCGATGGCGAGATGGTTGCCGAGCAGATGCAATCGGTCGCGCTCTTCGCCTGACATTATAATTCGCCTGACGATACAAATTGCGACAATCCCGCGTCCACCCGACACATCCGCGCGACAGGCGGGCGGCATAAGGCCACATGTCGGCGGACGGTTCCGCCGCTCCGTGGAGCCTTACCCGATGAAGAAACTGCTGATTCTCTCCGCTCTCGCCGCGACCGGCCTTGCCGGTATCGCTGCCGCACAGACCACCCCGACAGCCCCCGCCACGCCGCCGCCCGCGATGAAGCATCGCGGCATGGGGCAGGACGCCAACCGTGATGGCGTCATCACCCGCCAGGAGGCGCTCGACGCCGCAGGGAAACGCTTCGATCGCATGGACACCAACCATGACGGCAAGATCGATGCGGCCGAGATGAAGGCGATGCGTGATCTGCGCCAGATGCGCGGCATCGGCGGCCCCTATGGCCGCCGCGGCGGCGACACACCCCCGCCCGCTGGTAGCCCCGACGGCGAGTAACGGTCGTCGGGCGGCCGGGCGGGTGTCCTCCTCGCCCGCCCGGCCCTTTTGCGCGCCAGCACCCCTTTGCGCGAGATACCGATCATGCCTATCCCCGACGACATGGGAGACACACCGCACCTGCTGCTCGTCGATGACGAGCGCTCGATCCGCGAGCCGCTCGCGCAATACCTCACCAAACAGGGTTTCAGGGTGACGCAAGTCGGCGATGCGGAGGCGGCGCGGACGCGGCTGTCGGCCTATGCGATCGATCTCGTCATCCTCGATATCATGATGCCGGGCGAGGACGGGCTGTCGCTCTGCCGCCACATCCGCGAGACGAGCGAAACGCCGGTGATCCTGCTGACCGCGCGCAGCGAGGAGACCGACCGGATCGTAGGGCTCGAAATGGGCGCCGATGACTATGTCGTGAAGCCCTTCTCGCCGCGCGAGCTCGCCGCGCGGATCAAGGTGGTGCTGCGCCGCATGCAGGCCGGCGGCACGCGGCAGCACGCCCCCGAAAGCGGCAGCTACGCCTTCGCCGGCTGGGTGCTGAAAACGGGCGAGCGCACGCTTGTCGATCGCGAAGGCGTGTCGGTGCCGCTGTCGACGGGCGAGTACAACCTCCTCTTCGCGCTCGTCACCCGCCCGCGTCAGGTGCTGACCCGCGATCAGCTGCTCGATCTGACGCAGGGCCGTGAGGCAGCCGCCTTCGACCGCGCGATCGACAATCAGGTCAGCCGCCTGCGCCGCAAGATCGAGGCGGACGCCAAGAACCCGGAGCTGGTGAAGACCGTCTGGGGCGGCGGCTACACGCTGGCGGCGGAGGTGACCCGCCTGTGAGATTTCCGTGGCCGCGCAGCCTTGCGGGCCAGATGGCGCTACTTGTCGCGATGGCTTTGTTCGTCGCGCAGGCGATCAACCTGGGGCTGCTGCTGCGCGAACGCACCGCCTTTCGGCTGGCGAGTGCGGTCAACCCGGCCGCCACCCGCATCGTCGATGGTGTCGAGCGCGAAATTTCGACCGGGCGCGCGCTGAGGGCCGACCGCGGGCGGGTCCGACGGATGACGACCAATCCAATTGCCTCGAACCTCCCGCGCAGTCCGGAAGTCGAGGCCGGTCTGCGCGATGCGTTGGATGACGCCGGCTTCAAGGCGGGCCGGATCGTGACCGGGCTGCACGCGCTCGGCGACCGGTCCGATCTGCCGCGCGCCTTTCGCCGCCGGTTCGAGCCGCGCCCCGGCGCGCTGGAATTGCTGATCGCGGTAGAACAGCCGGGCAAGGGCTGGCTCGTCGTCGCGACGCCGTGGCCGCGCAACGGCGTGCCGATCGTCGGGCGGCTGCTGTTCCAGACCTTGTTGATCTACGCGATGATCCTTCTGCCGGTTCTTTGGATCACGCGCCGCATCTCGCGCCCGCTCCGCTCGCTTACGGCGGCCGCGACAGCGTTCGACCCACGCGCTGAAACGGCGCCGGTGGAGGCCGAAGGTCCGCACGACGTCCGCGTCCTCATCGACGCATTCAATGCGCTGCAATTGCGCGTGGTGGCGATGCTCGACGAGAAGGACCGGATGCTCGGCGCGATCGGGCACGATCTGCGCACGCCGCTCGCCGCGCTGCGCGTCCGCATCGAATCGGTGGAGGACGAGGATGATCGCACACGCATGGCCGGCACGATCGACGAGATGAACCGCACGCTCGACGACATCCTGTCGCTCGCGCGGCTCGGCCGATCCAGCGAAGCGGTGACCCAGGTCGATCTCTCCGCGCTGGTCGAAGCGGTGGTCGAGGATTTCCGCGATCTCGACGCCGATGTCGCCTTCACCGAGACACCACGCGTGTTGATGCGGCTGCGGCCAACGCTCGTCCGCCGGGCGGTCCGCAACCTCATCGAGAACGCGATAAAATATGCGGGTTCGGCCGAAGTCGCGATCCGTGCCGAGGCGGCTCGTGTGGTCATCTGCGTGACCGATTCCGGACCCGGTATCCCGGCCGATCGGTTGGAGGATGTGTTCGACCCGTTCATCCGCCTAGAAACCTCGCGCAATCGCGAGACGGGCGGGATCGGGCTGGGGCTCGCGCTGGCCCGCGCGATCGTGCGGGAAGCGGGCGGCGACATCACGCTCGCCAACCGCGCCGAGGGCGGGCTTGAGGCGCAGATCGTGTTGCCGCGCGCGCAATAGGTTGCCCTTCGGCGCGATCCCGGCAACATCCACGTCATGCCCGTATTGTCAGACCGCTGGATTCGCGAAGCCGCCCTCAACCAGGGCATGATCGAACCGTTCGTCGAGAGCCAACGCCGCGACGGCTGTATCAGTTACGGCCTGTCCTCTTACGGCTATGACGCGCGGGTGGCGGACGAGTTCAAGATCTTCACCAACGTCGACTCCGCGGTCGTCGATCCAAAGGATTTCGCCGCGAACAGCTTCGTCGATCGCAAGACCGATGTGTGCATCATCCCGCCCAACAGCTTCGCGCTTGCCCGCACGGTCGAATACTTCCGCGTGCCGCGCGACGTCCTCGTCATCTGCCTGGGCAAATCGACCTATGCGCGGTGCGGAATCATCGTGAACGTCACTCCGCTGGAACCCGGCTGGGAAGGCCATGTGACGCTGGAGTTTTCGAACACGACCCCGCTGCCGGCCAAGATCTACGCGAATGAGGGCGCGTGCCAGTTCCTTTTCCTGGCCGGCAATGAACCGTGCGAGGTCAGCTACGCCGACCGGGCGGGCAAATATATGGGCCAGCAGGGCGTGACGCTGCCGAAGCTGTAGCGCCGCTCTTGCTTGGCAGAACGCACCCTTCCCGCTTGTTTCGAGCGTAGTCGAGAAACGGATTTGAGGGCGTTTTCGGAGACGCTTCTCGACTACGCTCGAAGCAAACGGAGGTGGTGAAGCCATAGTGAGGATGTCACGCTAGGCGAACAGCCGCTTCACGCTCCGCTCCAGCATCACCAGCTGCCACAGCGTCCGCCCATGCTCGGCGCGTCCGCTACGATGCTGCTCCGCGAGCCGCCCGATCGCGGCCATGTCGAACCAGCCAGTATCCACGAGCGTCCGAGACCGCGACAACCCTGCCGCCTCGTCCGCAAGCGCCGCGCGAAACCACGTGCTCACCGGCGTCACGAACCCCATTTTCGGCCGATAAAGGATATCGCGCGGCAGATAGCGCTCCATCGCCTTCTTCATCAGCCACTTGCCCTCGCCCCGCCGCAGCCGCATCGACGCGGGCAGCGTGGCCGCGAATTCGATCAGCCGGTGGTCGAGCAGCGGTTCGCGCGCTTCCAGGCTCACCGCCATGCTGGTGCGGTCCATCTTCGTCAGAATGTCACCGGGCAGCCACAATTTCATGTCGGCATATTGCGCCCGGTCGATCGCGTCGCGCGCCGGCGCATTCCGCATCATTTCGACATAGCGATCCTCCGCCCGGTAACCGCGCAAACCCGTGCGCGCAGAGTCCGAGTAAAGCGCGCTACGGGTCGCCGGCATCGTCACCCCGACCGAGCGGGCATAGGCTTCTGCCCCATCCTCGGCGAGCGCCAGCAACGTTGTCTTCGCACGCAGCGGCCGCGGCGCCCAGTCGGCCTTGGGATAGAGCCGCCCCAGCGTGCCGAAAAGACTGTGCCGCATACCCGCGGGCAGCAGGCCGCGCACGCGCTCTTCCGCCGCCTGGAACCGGTAGCGGCGATATCCCGCGAACGCTTCGTCCGCCCCGTCGCCGGAAAGCGCGACCGTCACCTGCTCGCGGGCCAGCGCACAGACCTGGTAGGTCGCGAGCGCAGAGGCATCCGCAAACGGCTCGTCAAAGGCGCCAACGAGCGTGTCGATGAGCGCGAAATCGTCGCTCGCGACCCTTCGCGTGCGGTGATCGGTGGCGAAGCGCTCGGCGATCTGCGCCGCATAAGCGCGTTCGTCATGTCCGACCTCGGCAAAGCCGATCGTGCAGGTCGTCACGGCCGCCTTGGTCGCCTCCGCCATCAGCGCGACGACGGCGGAACTGTCGACCCCGCCCGACAGGAACGCGCCCAGCGGCACGTCCGCGACCATGCGCGAGCGAACCGCGGCACGCATCCGCTCGACCAGTTCCTCTTCCAGCGCCTTCGCAGACCCTCGCGCGCGGCTCGAGAAGTCAATGTCCCACCACTTCGTCGGTGCGGGCAGCGGCTTCCCGCGCTCGATCAGCAGGAAATGCCCCGCGGGCAGTTTCTTCACCCCCGCGACGAGGCAGGCATCGTCGGGGACATAACCGAACGCCAAATAGTCCTCGAGCGCGCGCAAATCCGGCACCCGGCGAAGCAGCGGGTGCGCCAGCAGACCTTTCAGCTCTGATGCAAACGCGAACGCGCCGTCCGAAAGCTCGACATAATGGAGCGGTTTCACGCCCAGCCGGTCACGCGCCAAGACCAGGCATTGCCGCCGCGCATCGTGGAGCGCGAAGGCAAACATCCCGTTCAGCCGGTCGAGCATCGCCGCGCCCCAATGCCGCCACCCGTGGATCAGGACCTCGGTATCGCCGGAGGTGCGGAAGATCGCGCCCTTGGCCTGCAATTCGGCGCGGAGTTCGGCAAAATTATAGATTTCGCCATTGTAGGCGACGGTGACGTCGCCCTCCGCGGAGGACATCGGCTGCGGCGATCCCGCGACGTCGATGATCGACAGGCGCCGATGGCCGAGCCCGACGCCTGGCGCGGTCCACACGCCCGATCCGTCCGGGCCGCGGTGCGCCATCACGTCCGTCATCGCGGCGACGCGCGCCGGATCCACGGGCTTGGGCGTGGCGGGGTAGAACAGCCCCGCGATCCCGCACATCTAGCGCGCGGCCCGCATCATGGCGTCTGTCGCAGGCGCGATAGGCCCCAGCGCCGCGGCGAACCGGCGGATCGCGCTCGGAGGGTCATGCCCCGCTTCCGCCTCCGCCGACAGATGCACCGCCGCCGCCCGCTGATCGCCGCCCAACAGCCGCGCCTTCAACGTCGCAAACTTCACCGCCAGATCGTCATCGGTCACCATATCGCCGACGCGGTACCACGTCGCGACGACGCGCTCCACCGGCCCCGGTGCCGTGATCCGCATCGCCGCGCCGCCCGCGATCGGGGGGAGATCGGCGACCCGCACCCACGCATCCTCCTCGCGCAGCACCCCGGTGCCGAACGCGATCAGTTCCTTGCCCTCATGCTGATCGGCGAAGAAGGCGACCGCGACGTCCACCGCATTGCCCTGCCCATCGACATAACGGCCGATCAGAAAATGATCCGCGCCGGGATAGTAAGGCGTCCACGGCGCGCGGGTGCTCAGCGGCGCGCGGGTCCAGCCGGGAATTTGGGGCAAAGCGACCGCGCCGTTCATCGGCTGCACCTGCCGCGCGACGACTGCGCTCCACGCCGGCGCAACGCTGGCGGTGCCGAGCACAAGGATCGCCGCGAGCCAGACGGGGATGCGCCCAACGACCGGACCTCGCAGCCCTTCCGGATCGAACGCAGGATCGTCGGGCGCACGATCGAACCAGCGCCAGCCGATTGCCATCACGGCGGCCATCACCAGCCCGAAGAACACCCAGCCATAGACGATATGATCGAACCCCGTCGCCGTCTCCAGCGAGGTCAGTTCCGCCGCCCAGATCGTCGCAAAGGCCCGCACGCCGTTGGCGAGGATTGGCACGACGAACGAGACGCCCATGAAGATCGCGCGCCGCCGCCACGACCGGAAGCAGACATTCGCGACGAGCGCGCCATAAGCGAGCATCGCGATGACGAACTTCGCGCCGGAGCACGCCTCTGCAACCTCGAAGACGTGCCTGCCGGTGTGGATCAGCACGCCATCGACATAGGCGTGAACGCCGACGGCGTTCAGCAACGGCATGACGATCGCGACGGTCACGCCCTGCAACCACGGCTCCATCCCGTCCCCGAACGGCACGAGGAAGAGCGCGTAGGTGAGCGGGAACATGAGTCCGCGCGCCACATTGGCGCCGAGCAATGTCACGACCGCCCCCTGCAACATCATCACCAGCCCGAGGTGCCGTGCAAGCGCAACGCTCGCCGCATCGCCGGCCAGCCACGCAGCCGCACCGGCACCGACGAGCGCCAGGCCCGGCCACCACGCTTCCGGCTGAAGCTGCGCAAGCTCGCGCCGCCGGGTCCACACCAGCCATCCGATAACGGGAGCGATGAACAGGCAGTGCCCGAAGGTCGTGCTGTTCCACCAGATATCGACCAGCCCGGCGAAATCGCCGCGAAACGTTACGAGCAGGACTATCGCGACGATCGCGAGCGCGACAAGATGCCTGCTCCAGCGAACCGACGTTCCGGCGAAGGACCTGCTCGGCACCGCGATCGTCACGCCGCCGCCTTTGCACTGTTCAGGCCGAGAAGCGCGTCGAGCGGTGCCAACCGCGCACCCCAGCCATAGCGGCGCATGACCTGCGCACGCGCCGCCTCTCCAAGCGTGTCACCCGTCGCAGGATCGGCGATCAGCGCACAAATCTGCGCCGCCATCGCCTCGGCATCGCCCGCAACGCGGATCGTGCCGCCGTGGTCGATCCCTTCCGCTGCGGCGGGTGACGCGACGACCGGGCGCGCCATGGCCATCGCCTCGAGCACCTTGTTCTGCACCCCGCGCGCGAGTTCGAGCGGGGCCACGACCACGCGCGCGACCGCGATCCAGCCCCTCACATCGGGAACCTCGCCCGTCACGATCACCCTGTCGCTCGCCAGCGCACGCACCGCCGCCGCCGGGGCGCGACCGACGATGGCGAAGCGGGCGCCGGGATGCGCGCGCAACACGCCGGGGAGCACATCCCGCGTGAAATGCTCGACCGCCTCGATATTGGGGCGGTAATCCATCTGGCCGGTGAAGACGATCAGCGGTTCCGGATGATCGACGCGCGGGAACGCACCCGCCGGATCGAACCGGGCGGAATCGATCCCGTTCTCGATCGCCTTCGCGCCGGGCAGCAGCGCCGCCTCCGCCTCGCTGACGAAGAGGCTCTGCGATACTCGGGCCGCAACGTCATTCTCATACGCCTGAAGCAACCGCGCTTCCCGCTTCATCATCCAGCGTTTCGGGCCATGCGCGCGGTCCGCATAGGCCGCGAACTTCGCGGAATCGCGATCGACGAAATCCATGATCGCGCGCGGCCCTCCCGCAGGCAGATACTGCGCCATCTGCCCCGAAAAGGCGTAAATCGCGTCGATCGGTCGTTGCGCGAGAATATCGGCAACCGCCGCCGCAACGCGGGCATCGCGGAACGCGGCGATCGAAACCGGCTCGCCGCGCGCAAGCGCTTCCCCGGCCGCCCGCCAGGTCGGCTTCGTGCGAACGAATAGCCGGCAATCGGCCAGCATCGCCCGGTCGGCATCGCAAACCGCAAGATCGCGCGCATCGTCGACGAACGCGACCAGATGCACGCGCGCCCGTGCCGCCAGATATCGGAAGATGTTGTAGCTGCGAATCCGGTCCCCGCGATCGGGGGGGAACGGTGCGCGGTGGGCGAGGAACAGGATGTCCTTCATCCCAACCCCCGCGAAATCGGTGGTCCGGCGAGGTTCGCGACCCACAGGGGCAGCTTCTGCCATGTCCGCACCATCAGCGCATATTTGGGATTGAGCGGGTTGATCTCGCGCGCCGGCCCATCGCTCTTGCGTGCATAGACAAGCGGTTGCCCGGCGAACCCCCAATTCTTCTTGAACGCCGCGGCGCCGGTGCCGACCTTCGATCGTCCGAAGTCGAACCGCGTGCACCCCCTTTTCCGCGCATGCGCCATGAGCGCGAAATACATGCGGTCGTTGGCGCGGAGCGCCCGCGCCGCCGCGGTGCCGCCGCCCCAGTAAGGATAGACCGTGCCGTTGAAATACAGGCTCAGGACGCTGGCAACCGCGCGACCCCGATGACGAACGGTCAGGATATCCGCATCGATGACTTCGGCAACGGATCGAAGCAGTGCCCGCGGGAAGACGGGCGTGCCGAGGTTCCGCACCGATTCCGCATAGACTGCATAATGCTCGGCCAGCGTTCCGGCCTCGACTTCCAGGTCGAAACCAAGCGCGCGCCGCACCTCCGCGCGCTGCTTGCGCGGGATGGCGAGCAGTTCCGCGTCCTCATCCGCGGCCAGATCACGTGCAAAGCCGAGATAGCTTCCCGCATCTGCGGTCCAGCCATCGGGCACCGCGCCACCGCGCAGTTCGACCGACCCGATGCCGAGTCGCTCCGCAAGCGCCCAGGCGCCGGCAGCAAGCGGCGCGTTTGTCGCTGGGTCGCCGAGGATTCCGCCATCGACCCCGAACGCGGTCGAGACGAGCGCTCGCCCGAATAGCCGCGAGCGCATCTCGGTCAGCGGCAGCACCCCCGCGATCGCGCCGTCTGCGTGTTCGGCCACCAGATACCGCGCACGCTGCCGGCAGCCCCGCTCCACCGCGATCGACCAACCCGGCAGATGGAACGGTGTCGCCTCCGGCTGGGCACGCACGAACGCGTCGATCCGCGCCGCGTCGTCGCGCAAATTCGCCTCACGCACACCGATCGGGGCCTGAACGAGCGCCATCGTCACACGCGCGCCGCCTCGATCGCGGCGACCGCGTCGATCCGCCCCCAATGATGGCGCGCCGCAAGTCCGCGCAGCTTCCCCGCCATCGCGCCGAGCCGCGAATAATGGCGCACCCTCGATCGCAGCGGCGCGGCACCGACACGCGGCTGATCGGGATCGACCTCCCACGGATGAAAATAAAAGATCGCCGGTCGCCCGCCGTCAGCGTTGACCTGCCGCACCGCATAATCGGTGAGCGCCGCGGGGAGCAGCCGGAAGAACCCGCCCCCCGTCGCCAGCCGCCGCCCGGCGATCTCCGCCACGGTCACCGGCAACTCGATCAACTCCGCCCCTTCGACCGGACGCCATGCATAGCGCGGCGAGTCCCGCCAGCCATAATGGTCGTGCCGGATCGGCGCGACGCTCGACGAATAGGTATAGCCTTCCTCGGCAAGCACGCGGTGTGCCCAGGGTGTGCGCGCGTCGATCGAGAAGCTGGGCGCGCGGTAGCCGGTCACGCGCGCGCCGCTCGCATCCTCCAGCGCGGCGCGCGTTTTTGCCAGATCGGCGCGGAAGGTTTCGGCGTCCATCGTGAAGACGCGCGCGTGGTCCCAGCCGTGGCTCGCGATTTCGTGACCCTCCGCGACGATCCGGCGGATCAATGCAGGGTAACGGTGGGCGACCCAGCCGAGCGTAAAGAACGTCGCCTTGACCCCGCTCTCGCCGAAGAGATCGAGGACCTTGCCGGTGTTATATTCGACCCGGGTGGCGATGCCGTCCCAATCGGCGCGATCGATCGTGCGTTCGAACGCGCCGACCTGAAACCATTCCTCCACGTCGACCGACAGGCCGTTGAGAACGGGCCTTTTCATATCACGCAGCGGCGCCGCGCACCGCCTCCGGCTGATGGTAGGTTTCGCTTGCTTCGACCCAGTCCACCAGCAGCCTCAGCACGCGGCGGAGTGCCGCGTCCTGCTCCTCGATCCGCGCCTCGAGCTGCGCGACGCGCGTCTCGATGGGCGACAGATCGAAGGTCACAGCAGGAATAGATGCAGTGACCGGCACGACCGTGGCGACCGGCTTGACCGCCGGCGTCTCGGACTGCGCATCGGCCACCACGGTGGACACAAGCGCGCCGTCGATCACGTCAGCTCCTGTGATCGCCGCATGGAGCAGCACACGCCCCATCAGCTGGTTGAGCCGCCGCGGCACGCCGTCCGACGAGCGGTGGAGCAGAGGAAAGGCATCCTCCGCGAAATCCGGCCGCCCCTGCCATCCGGCGACGCTCAGGCGGTGCCCGATATAGCTCGCGACCTCGTCGACACCCATCGGGTCGAGATGATGAACCGCGATGACTCGCTGGCGCAGCTGCTCCAGCGCATCGGTGCCGTAGAGCCGATCGCGAAACTCCGGCTGACCGAGCAGGAAGATCTGGAGCATCGCATGCCCGCCGGCCTGGAAGTTGGAGAGCATGCGCAGCTCCTCCAGCGCCGACACCGGCAGCGCCTGCGCCTCGTCGACGATCAGCAGCGTGCGTCGGCCCGACCGCGCGATGGCATGAAGCCCGCGCTCGATCATCGCCAGCAGGTCGGCCTTGGTCCTGCCCGCCGCCTCCAGCTTCAGCCCCGCTGCGACCACCCGGAGCAGGTCCTCCGCCTCGACCGCGGTCGAGACGATCTGGATCGGATGCAGCGACGCGGTGTCGATCGCGCCCATCAGATGCCCGACAAGTGTGGTCTTGCCCGCACCGATATCGCCGGTGATGACGATGAAGCCCTCACCCTGCGCCAGGCCGTAGCCGAGATAGGCCATCGCCTTCCTGTGGGTCGCGGTGTCGAACCAGAAACGCGCATCGGGCGTCAGCTGGAACGGGCGATCCGTCAGGCCGAAATGAGTGTCGTACATATCCGCCTTGCCCTCAGAACTGATAGCGCGCGCCGAGCAGTGCCTGGAGCGACAGGTCGCTGTCAAAGCCCTGCTGATCGTAGGAATAGAGCCCGAGCGCGGCAATCGTGCCCAGCCGGCCGAAGCTGCGCGAATAGGCCGCGTTTGCGCCCGCGCCCAGCGTCCCGTTGCCGTTATAGCCGGCAAGCCCGCTTTCGAAATAATTGACGTAGACGTTGGTGTCGAACGACGACACGCGGTCGAGCTGGCGCGCGTAGAAGACCTGGCCGTAATAGCCTTCGTCCTCCACCCCGAACACGGTCAGCCCCGGCGCGGCGCGCGGCGCGTAGAGGCGGCGGTTGGTATAGCCAGCGCCGACCCCGAAGCTCTGCGGCCCGCGTGTCACCGCCCAAACCGCATCGACGCCGCGGGCACGATAGCTGGACGTGGAGATCGACTGGAACGCGTCGTTCAGGCAGCCGCCTGCGCCGCCGCCCGACGAAGCCGCCGCGCCGGGATTGGCCCCGAAAACGCAGCCACCGAACTGGCCGCCGAAGGGATTGAGCCCGGTCATGAAGCTGGTCGGCAGTGAGCGAAGGCCGTCGCGAAGCTGGCGACCGAACGTCTCGATCCCGTCATACACGACGACCTGCAACCCCATGTCGCGTGTCATCTGATAGGTCAGCGAACCGGTATAGATTTCGCCGCCATAGCGATAGCCGGCATTGGCCTGGAGCTCGAAACGGCGGTTCGGGCGCCAGACGACGCCCGCGTCATAGATCAGCCCGTCGGTATTGTAGGCGATGCGGCGGGGAGAGGTGGGATCGGTGATGAAGCGGCCATTGCCATCGGTGACCGGCGTGCCCGTCGCATCGACAAGCGCGTCGCGCTGGCTCGCCTCGATCTTCTCGTAGCCGACGCCGCCGCGCACCGCGAGCGTGCGCGACACCGGATAAAGCACGTCGCCGCGGACATATTTGCCTTCATACCGCTGGTCGAGCTGGCTCGCATCCTCGCGGTCCCAGGCGGCACTCAGCGTGACGCCGACCGGCAAAACGCTGCCCGCCGCCACGCCCGCGCTCACCTGTGCGACATGGCCCGTCGAATCGTCGTAATAATCGAGCCGTGGCAGGCCGGGAGCAAGCCCGGGCACGTTCGGCACCTCCACCTTGGTATAGCCGAAGCGATACGCCGCGCCGATCTCGACCGGGCCGGCCCGCGTCGACAGCGTCGGGCCGATATAGGCGGAGTAGACCTGGGTGACGTTGGGCAGGTCGCCGCCGAACGTTCCCGGCGCCGCACCGCGAATGTCGGAGCGCGCACGGGTCGCGAGCGCTCCGCCCTCGATCGTCAGGTCGCGCGTCAGCCGATACGCGCCGCGCAGCAGTCCGGAGTGAATGCTGTCGTCGGACAGATTGTCGTTCCAGGCGAAGCGGCGTTCATAGCGATAGCTCACCTGACCCTGCGCCCGCCGCGTCGCGACGCCGGCGTCCACACCCGCAGCCAGCTGGGTATAGGTCAGCGTATCGTCGTTGCTGAGATCGGCGAGCAAGGTCTGGCTCAGTTCAACGTAAGGCGAAACATAGACCGCACGGCCATCGCGCGCGCCAGCGGCACCCGCATCCTGCGCAGCGACGGGCGTCGCCGTCAGTGCCGCGGCGGCGCAGAACAGCGCGGTCGAAAGCCGGATCACATTACCTCTCCTGCCCGTAATAGCTGCCGAACCGGCCATCGCCGGGCGCGTAGGACACCGCGTTCAGCACCAGCGAGATATGCTCGCACCGATCGAGCAGCCCGACCGCCTTCGCCACATCGCCCTCGGTCGTCCGGTCGGCGCGGACGACGAGCATCACCTGCCCCACCTGCAACGCCATCACCGACGCGGGCGACGCCGCGAGCGCCGGCGGGGTATCGAAGATGATGATCCGTCGCGGATCGGCCGCCAGCAAACGGTCGATCACCGCCCCCGTGCGTGCACTCGCGAGCAGTTCGGTATCGTGATTGGTGCGCTTGCCGGACGGCATCAGCGACAGATGCGGCACGTCGGTCGCGACGACGCAGCTCTCGGGATCGAGCCCATCGTCGCCCAGCGCGTCCAGGAACCCGGTGGAATCGTCCTGCCCCAGCGTCTTCATGACATCGGGCTTCGCGAAGTCGCCATCGACCAGCAGCACGTTGGTGTCCCGCTCCGCCGCGAGCGACAGCGCGAGGTTGATCGCGCAGAAGGTCTTGCCGTCGCCGGGCTTGCCCGAGCCGACGAGGATCGTGCGCGCGCGGTCGCCGAGCGGCCCCGATGCAACGGTCTTCGCGGTCAGCAGCAGCTGGCGCTTCACCAGCCGAAACTCCTCGGCCAGCGCCCCGATCGGTGCACCGGGGACGAGCATCCCCTTTTGCGCCAGCATCGCCCGGTCGATCGCCGCGACCCCAACGGGTGCGGCAAACCATTCGGGCATGGCGGGATCGTCGATCCCAAATCCTCCCCTGGAAGGGGAGGTGGCAGGCGTGTCAGCGCCTGACGAAGGGGTATCGCTCTTTCGATCGGGGGATACCCCTCCACCATGCTGCGCATGGTCCCCCTCCCCTTGAAGGGGAGGATTGGCGGCATATCCGCTATCGGTGGTTCCGCGCAAATGCTTGCCGAAATCATAGACCTCGGCCGCGCGTTCGATCAGCGAGGATTGGCGGGCAGCGTTCGTCATGCGGCCATCCCCCGCTGCAGCATCTCGACACCGAGCAACAGCACCCAGCTCGCCACCAGCGCCGCCGCGGCCCCGGCGAAATATTTGAAGCGTTGGCGCCGTTCGGTATCCTGCGCCTGGGTCAGCATCTCGCCGATCTGGCCGATGACCGGCATGCCCGATGCCTTTTCCAGCCGGTCCGCGGTCGGAAACGTCGTCTGCAGCTTCGACATCGCGAACGCCGCGCCGATGCCCGCCGCGAGCCCCGCAAAAAGCACCCCGGTCAGCAGAAGCGGCCGGTTGGGCGCGGTGGGCGTGCGCGGGGACGTCGGCGGATCGATGACGCTGAACTTCACCGAATCGGTCTGCGTCGCCGCCTGTCCGCGCAGGCTCGTCTGCTCGCGCTGGGCGAGGAGCTGGTCGTACTGGTCCTTCAGTACCTGATAGCTGCGATCGATCTGCCCCTGCTCGGCGGCGACCGTCGGGTCGTCGGAGAGCTTGGCGGTGAGCTGGTCCAGATCGCCCTGCAACTGCCGCTTGCGCGCCATCAGCGATGCGACCGCCGCCTGACGATCGGCCTGGATCGACTGGAGCGAAAGATAGGTCGGGTTCGGTGTGCCGCCAGCATCGGCGCCCGCCGGTTCACCCCGCGCGGCGGCATTGGCGGCGGCAAGCTGCGCCTTCAGCGCGATCACATCGGGATGCGCATCGGTATAGCCGCGCGACCGCGCATCGGCGAGCTGACCCTGAATGGCGAGGACGCGCGCGCGCGCCGGGCCAACGCCTGGTGCGATGCCCGCGCCTGCGATCGTCCTGGGCGTTCCGGCCATTTGCCCCGATACCGCGGCGAGCGCCGACTGCGCAGCCGCCAAGTCGCTGTCGACCTGTGCCATTTGGGTACGCGACGCCCCCATCCGGTCGGCGACCGAGCCGGTGCCGGGAAGCGAGCCGAGATAGCGGTTCTGGAAATCGGCGCGCTTCGCCTCGGCATCCTGCAGCTGCTTCTGCCGCTGGGCGAGCTGCTGGTCGAGAAAGGCGAGCGTCTGGCTGTTCTCGCTGCGGTCGTCGGACAGGTTCTGCTCGACGAAGATGTCGATCAGCTTCTGAGTGATGTCGCGCGCGAGCTTGGGCGATCCGCTGGTCGTCGTGATCTCGAACAGGTTGTTCTGCTGTGCGACGACCTTGATGTTCTGCTGCAAACCGGACACCCGATCTGCGATCTCGCGGTCGCTCGACGCGGTCGTGGCCAGATCGGTCCCGCGCACAACCTTTTCGAGGTTCACCGCCGAGGTCATCGTCTGGCGGATCGTATCGACGTCGTCGCCGGGATTCTGCCCGGCAACCCCCGGCGGCAGCATCGAGCGGAGTTGCACCTGAACGCGGGCGCGCGACTCATACTTGCTCGGCATCTGCGAGACGACGAGCCAGCCGAGCACGCACACGCCCCATGCCACCGCCAGCCCCAACCAGCGGCGTGTCCAGACCGCGTGGAGGGCGATCCGCGATTCGTCGTACATCCCGCCCATGCTCAGAACATGCTTTCGGGGATGATGATGACGTCGCCCGGCTCCAGCTTCACGTTCGCGCTGGCGTCGCCGTCCTTGAGCAGCTTGGAAATCTTGAGGTCATATTCCTTCTGCGTGCCCGTCTTCGGATCATAGCGAACGAGCCGCGCCTTGTTGCCCGCGGCATACTGGTTCAGCCCACCCACCGCGATCATCGCGTCGAGCAGCGTCATGTTGGCGCGGTAGGGCAGCGAAGCCGGCTTCTCGGTCGCGCCGACGATACGCACCTGCTGGCTGTAGGTGCCCGAGAAATTCTCTACGATGACGGAGACGATCGGGTCCTTGATATATTCGGCGAGCGCCAGGCGCATGTCTTCGCTAAGCTGCGCGGGCGTCTTGCCCGTCGCCGGCATGTCGTTGACCAGCGGGGTCGTGATCCGGCCATCGGGGCGCACCTGAACCTTCGCCGACAGTTCCGGGTTGCGCCACACGAAGATGTTGAGCTGATCGAGCGGGCCGATCTTGTACTGCTCGCCCGGCTGCTCCTTGGTGCCGACGAAATCGGCGGGGGGCAGCGCGGGGCGATCGCCGCCGCTCCCCGCACATCCCATCAGCGCCGAAGAGGCGAGCGCGGCCGCGATCAGACCCCTGGAACCGTGCCGAAAACGCATCAACCGACCTCCATCGGCGCGAGTCGGATTGGACGCCTTTCGACGCCCGAAACCCGCGCAATTTCAGCGCCGGCTATCGGGCAAAGAGGTGAAGATAGCGTTTAGGACGGCGGCAGAACGATCTCGGCCGCTGGCGGGTGGCCGAGAAAGGCCATCGGGCTCGCGGTCGCGCCGTAAGCTCCCGCAAGGAAGATCACGATGACGTCACCCGCATCGGCCCGTGGCAGCGCCACGCGGTCGGCCAGGCGATCGAGCGGGGTGCAAAGGCATCCGACGACCGAGACCGTTTCGCTCGCCGGCTCGCCCATCCGGTGCGCGACCGCGACCGGATAGTTGCGACGCACGACGGTGCCGAAATTACCGCTCGCCGCAAGCTGGTGATGCAGGCCGCCATCGACGACGAGAAAGGTTTCGCCGCGGCTTTCCTTACGATCGACGACACGCGTCAGATAGACCCCTGCCTCGGCGACCAGCCACCGCCCCAATTCGATGGCAAAGCGTGTGCCAGTGAGGGAATGTGCGGCATTATCAGTAGCTTCCCGAAGGCTTCTCCCAACGCGCTCTATGTCGGGCGGCGTGTCGCCTGCAAAGTAGGGAATGCCGAAGCCGCCACCCAGATTAACGAGGCGCGGCGTAACGCCGACCGCCTGTGCAATGCGACCGGCAAGCGCCAGCGTCTCGGCCTGCGTGTCCACGATCGCTTGCGCGTCCAACGCCTGCGAGCCGGCATAGACGTGTAGCCCCCGCCAGTCGGCGCCAGCATCGATGATGCTTCGGACGAGCGCGGGCACGCGCGCCTCATCGACGCCGAAGGGCGACGGCCGCCCGCCCATCTTCATACCCGATCCGCGCAATTCCATGTCGGGGTTCACGCGCACCGCAAGCAGCGGCGCCACGCCGATCCGCGCCGCGATGGCAAGCGCGCGTTCGGTTTCGCCTTCCGACTCCACATTGAGCGTCACGCCCGCGGCAATCGCGGCACCGAGCTCCGCGTCGCGCTTCCCCGGTCCGGCAAAGCTGATCGCGCCCGCCGGCTTCGATCGTAGCGCGAGGTCCATCTCGCCCCCGGACGCGACATCCAGCCCATCGACCATGGTCGCCATACCCGCGACGACGGCCGGGTGTGGGTTCGCCTTCATCGCATAGTGCAGGTCGATCCCCGGAAATGCCGCGCGAAACCGCGCGACGCGCGCCGCAGCGATGCCCAGGTCATAAAAGAAGAACGGCGTCGTCCCCGCCTCTGCGACCAGTGCCTCGAGGTCGCGCCCTCCAACGCGCAACACGCCCGTCTGGGCGGCAAATTCCGGCGGCAGCGGCCCCATCGGTTTCATGACGTCATCTGCTCCAGAACCGCCGCATTTATCGCGGCGCGGTCGATCTTGCCGTTCGCATTGCGCGGCAACGCGTCCACCCAGCGATAGCGCGCAGGCTGCATGAAGTTGGGCAGGATGCGCTGGAGCCGCGACCGCAAGCCCGGCTCGCTCGCGGCATCCCCCGCGAGCGTCACGACGATCGCCTGTCCCAGTCGAGTATCCGGAACTCCGGTCGCGACCGCTTCGCGCGCCTCGTCGCCCGCGGTCACTGCATCCTCGATCTCGGTCGGGCTGATCCGGTTACCCGCGCTCTTGATCATCTCGTCGTCGCGCCCGACGAAGCGCAGCAGCCCTTGCGCGTCGGCCACGACCGTGTCGCCGGACCATACGGCGGTGCCGCCAAGGGCCGAGAACGCTGGTGCCGGACGAAAGCGCTTCGCGGTGCGCTCCGCATCCTGCCAATAGCCTTGCGCGACGAGCGGCCCCGCATGAACCAATTCTCCCGGCTCTCCCGCCGCCGCACGTAATCCGTCGGCGCGCACGACCAAGATCTCGGCAAACGGGATCGCTCGCCCGATCGAATCCGGGCGCGCATCGACGAGCGCGGGCGGCAGATAGGTCGAACGAAACGCCTCGGTCAGACCATACATCGGATAGAGATCGGCTTGCGGGAAGCGCGCGCGCAGGTCGCGAACCATCCGCACCGTCAGCGCACCGCCCGAATTCGTCAGCCGGCGCAGCCGCGCAGCGGTTTCGGCAGGCCAGTCCGCTTCCAGCAATTGGGTCCAGAGCGGCGGCACCCCCGCGAGCGTCGTAGCGCCCACCCGCTCGACCGCCTTCACCACATCACGCGCGGTCAGATAGTCGATCGGCGCGACCGCACCGCCCGCCGCCCATGTGGAAAAAAGCTGGTTCTGCCCATAGTCGAAGCTGAGCGGGAGGACGCCGAGCACGCGGTCTTGAGTTGTGAGTTCAAGATATTGCGCGACGGATTTCGCACCCAGCCAGAGGTTGGTGTGGCTCAGCATCACCCCCTTGGGCTGCCCGGTCGATCCGGAGGTGTAGAGGATCGCCGCCAGCGTATCCGTATCCGCCTGGGATCGTGAAATCGCACCCCCCATCCCGGCCTCGATCGCAACCGGGACGCCCGGAAGAACGTCGCCAGACTCGAGCGTCGCCGCCCGCGCCGGCTGGGTCAGCAGCAGCGACGCGCCGCTGTCGCGCAGGATATGGGCCACTTGCACACGCTTCAGCAGCGGATTGATCGGAACGTGCACCAGCCCCGCCCGTGGTGCGGCGAGCGGCATGACGCACGCTTCCAGCGTCTTCGGCAGCCACGTCGCTACCCTTGCTCCCTCAGGCAAGGCGCGCGCCGCAAGCCAGCCGGCCATGCGCGCGACGGCGTCTTCCAGATCAGCGTAGGTCAGCGTCCGATCGCGCAGGATCAGCGCCGGCGCATCGCTCGCGCCTTCGGCCACGTGGTCGATCGGTTTCGGGACAGGTATGGCTTCCACCCGCTTTCCATAGCGCCAAGCCGTTGCGGATTTCATCCCCCGCTTATAGGGCGAGATCAGAAGTTGGGTGGAGGGGCGTTGCGCGTGATCCCGGAGGGTATGGGACAGATCGACACGACGGTGCGGGCGGTGCTGCGCGACGTGCTTGGGCTGGATGCAGCGCGTGTCGCTGCGTTCGACGCCACGACGCCCTTGTTCGGCGCCCTGCCCGAACTTGATTCCATGGCTGTGGCGGGGGTGCTGACCGAGCTCGAAGACCGGCTCGGCATCGTCATCGAGGACGACGAGGTCGATGGCGACATGCTCGAAACCTTCGGCGCGCTGACCGAATTCGCGGCCGGCAAGGCGCTGGTCTGACGCGCGCATGGCCGAACCGGCACCGCGCATCGATTATTATCACTGGGCGGGCGGGCGCGAGGCGCTGCTGCGGCTCGGGCCGGAACGCGGCATGCTGGGCACCGTCCTCATCGCGCCCGCGCTCTTCGAGGAAGCCAATCGCCTTCGCGGCTGGACGATCGCGCTGATGCGCGAGCTGGCGCACCGCGGTGTGGCGAGCGTCCTTCCCGATCTTCCCGGACAGGGCGAGAGCGTCTGGAAGACGGAGCATTGCGCGGTGGCGAAATGGCGCACGGCGCTCGCGACGGCAGCTGCCTCGCTCGGCAAGCCGCACCTCTTCGCGATCCGCGGGGGCACCCTGCTCGACGGCGAGTGCCTTACCGCGGGGCGCTATCACTTCGCGCCAGTGCCGGGCGGCGACCTGATCCGCGACCTCGTCCGCATCCGCCAGCTTTCTGCCGAGGAGAATGACGAGGCGTTCAACCCGGAAGCGATCCGCCCGCCGGGGCCGCCGGTCGAGCTTGCCGGCAACATCCTCTCGCGCTGGCTCATCGACGATCTCAAGGCCGCGATGCCGCGCACCGCGGATCGGGTCGCGCGGCCAGGAACCGATGCCCGAGCCGCGCAGATGCGGTTGACCGGCACCGCGCTGTGGCGGCGCGCGCGGCCTGAAGAGGATCGCGATCTCATCGGCGCCGTCGCGACCGACATCACCCGCTGGGTCGAACAATGCGAAGGCTGATCGCCTTCTCCGTGGGCGACGATACGCTCGTCGGCACGCTCGACACTGCAGAGGGGCAGACCGGGCTGCTGATCGTGTCGGGCGGCGATGAAATCCGCAGCGGCGCGCACCGCGGCATGGCGATGCTCGCGGATTCGATCGCGGAAGCCGGCTTCCCCGTGTTCCGCTTCGATCGCCGGGGGATCGGTGATTCGACGGGGGAGAATACCGGCTATGGCAGTTCAGTGGAGGACATTGCCGCTGCGCTGAACGCGTTTCGGAGCGAGGCGAGCGAGGTCACCCGCATCGTCGGGTTCGGACTTTGCGATGCCGCAACGGCGTTGGCGATGTTCGGCGCGGAAATCGGCATCGACGCCTTCATTCTCGCCAACCCCTTTGTCGAAGCGGGTGATGACGATCTGCCCCCGGCAAGCGCCATCCGCGCACGCTACGCCGAGAAACTGCGCGAGCCGAAGTCGGTCGGCCGACTGCTGACGGGTGGCGTGAGTTTCGGCAAACTACGCAGAGGGTTGGGATCGATACTTTCCTCTCACGCGCAGGATTTGGCAGACGACTTCGCGGCCGCGTTGGACGAGGCGAACCGCCCGACGACAATTATCCTGACGAGGGGCGATGCGACCGCAATCGCCTTCGAAACCGCGCTCTCGACGCCAGCCTTCGCTTCCATCCGCGACCGCGCGCGGATCATCCGCATCGCGGGGCACTCGCACAGTTTCGCCCGCCCGTCCGAAGCAGAAGCGCTCACCGCCGCGATCATCACCGCGCTGGAAAAGGCAGGCCAGCGCGCCTAGATCGGCGGCAACCTTTCAATCGGAGCTTTTCATGGCCGACCCCGTCGTCATCCTTTCCTATGCCCGCACCCCGATGGGATCGTTTCAGGGCAGCCTCTCGGGCGCGAGCGCGACCGATCTAGGCGCTACGGCGGTCAAGGCGGCGGTGGAGCGCGCGGGCGTGTCGGGTGAGGACATCGAACGCATTTACATGGGCTGCGTCCTGCCCGCCGGCCTCGGCCAGGCACCGGCGCGGCAGGCGGCGCTGAAGGCGGGATTGCCGAAGTCTGTCGAGGCAACGACCGTCAACAAGATGTGCGGTTCCGGCATGCAGGCCGCGATCATGGGCGCTGAGGCGCTTGCGGCGGGGTCCGTCGACATGCTGGTCGCTGGCGGCATGGAAAGCATGACCAACGCGCCGTATCTGCTCCAGAAGCACCGGGGCGGCGCGCGCATCGGGCATGACCGGATCATGGACTCGATGTTCCTCGACGGTCTCGAGGATGCCTATGAACCCGGCCGCGCGATGGGCAGTTTCGCCGAGGAAACGGCGGGCGAGTATCAATTCACCCGCGCCGCGCAGGACGATTATGCAATCGCGTCGCTCACCCGTGCCAAGGACGCGCAGACCTCGGGTGCGTTCGACCGGGAGATCGTGCCGGTCGAGATCAGCGGGCGCAAGGGCACCGAAACGGTCGATCGCGACGAGCAACCGTTGAAGGGCGATCCGGCCAAGATCCCGACGCTGAAGCCCGCGTTCGCGAAGGACGGGACGATCACCGCCGCCAATGCCTCGTCGATCTCGGACGGTGCGGCGGCGCTCGTCATGGCGCGCGAGGATGTCGCAAAGTCCAAGGGATTGAAGCCCTTGGCGCGCATCGTTGCCACCGCAGCGCATGCCCATGAACCCGCGAAATTCACGACGGCTCCGGTGGATGCGGTGAAGAAGGTGCTCGCGCGCGCCGGCTGGTCGGTGGACGATGTCGATCTGTTCGAGGTCAACGAAGCCTTTGCCTGCGTCTCGATGATTGCGATGCGGGATCTCGGCATCGATCACGCCAAGGTGAACGTGAATGGCGGCGCAACGGCGCTCGGCCATCCGATCGGCGCCTCGGGCGCGCGGATCATGGCGACGCTCATCGCGGCGCTACAGAACCGCGGGCTGAAGCGCGGCGTAGCGAGCCTGTGCATCGGCGGCGGTGAAGCGACCGCGGTTGCGCTCGAACTGATCGATTGACCGCCCGGTCAGCGGCGATCAGCGCCCGCGATATTGATCGTCGCTGACCTTTTCCATCCAGTCGACCGCCTTGCCGCCCTTTGCTTCGGCGATGGCGATGTGCGTCATTCCTGTCGTCGCGGTCGCACCATGCCAGTGCTTTTCGTCCGGCGCGAACCAGATGATGTCGCCCGGACGGATTTGCTCGATGGCCCCGCCATCGCGCTGCACCAATCCCAGCCCCGCCGTCACGATCAGCGTCTGGCCGAGCGGATGGGTGTGCCACGCCGTCCGCGCGCCCGGCTCGAACGTGACGATCGCGCCGCCGATCCGCGCCGGGTCTTCGCGTTGGAACCGCATGTCGACACGGACGCGGCCCGTGAAATAGTCCGCTGGCCCCTCTCCGGATTCGACCGAACCGCTGCGCATGATATCCATAATCTGCTCCTTGGTGAGCACCGATAACGCGTCAGCGCGGCGTTCGGATCAGTCGCCCGTCACCTTCGCCGGCCCGAGATCGCCCTGCCCGACCGTGGCCGACGCCATCGCCAGCATCGCATCGAGGCTCGTCTTAGCCTTCAGCCGCAGACCTTCCTCGATCTCGATGCGCGGCTCCAGATCACGCAACGCGACGTAAAGCTTCTCCATCGTGTTGAGCGCCATATACGGGCAGATGTTGCAGTTGCAGTTGCCGTCGGCGCCCGGCGCACCGATGAAGGTCTTGCCCGGCAGCGCCTTTTCCATCTGATGGATGATGTGCGGCTCGGTCGCGACGATCAGCGTGTCGCCGGGGAAGTCGTTCGCAAAGGCGAGGATGCCGCTCGTTGATCCGATATAGTCGGCATGGTCGAGGATGAGCGGCGGACATTCCGGGTGGGCGGCGATCGGCGCACCGGGATGCTTCGCCTTGAGCTTTAGCAGCTCTGTTTCCGAGAACGCCTCGTGGACGATGCACACGCCCGGCCATAGCAGCATGTCCCGTCCCGTCTTTCTAACGAGATAGCCGCCAAGATTGCGATCGGGTCCAAAGATGATCTTCTGGTCCTTCGGCAATTGGCTGATGATCTTTTCGGCAGACGACGAAGTGACGATGATGTCGCTCAGTGCCTTCACCGCAGCCGAGCAGTTGATGTAGGTCAGCGCGATGTGATCGGGATGCTTCGCGCGGAACGCCGCGAACTCTTCGGGCTGGCAGCTGTCTTCCAGGCTGCAGCCGGCATCCATGTCGGGCAGCACGACGATCTTTTCGGGCGACAGGATCTTCGCCGTTTCCGCCATGAAGCGCACGCCGCAAAAGGCGATGACATCGGCGTCGGTCGCCTGCGCCTTGCGGCTGAGATCAAGGCTGTCGCCGACGAAATCGGCGAGGTCCTGGATTTCGGGTTTCTGATAATAATGCGCGAGGATCACCGCGTTACGCTCGCGCCGCAAGCGATCGATCTCGGCGCGCAAGTCCAGCCCGGCAAGGTTGGTCGGCTGCTGTGTCATTTTGCGTTTCCTAGCACTTCCTCGAGCGATCGGGACATATCCCACTGCTCGTCATTCCTGACAGGATCGTCGGCGAAGCGCACCTTCACCGTCGCCTCGATGCCGGCCGCGCGCAGCGGCGCGCCGAAAAGCCGCGCAATCGCGGTGCGGCCGCTTTCGCGCGCCTTCGCGAGGTTCTCCGGCTTCTTCGCATCCTCGCTCGCGACGCGCATCGCGCTCGTCGCCACCTGCTTTTGCATCGCGGCCATCGCGGCTCGGGTTACGAACAGGCCATCCGTATTGTCCAGAGTCGTGCGCGATTCGTCGATATCGGGGCGACCGATACGGATACCCGGCGCGCGGACGAGCAGGGTGTTCGTCTTCGCATCGTAGTGGAAGTCCCTGGCGCCAAGCCCTGAAAGATCGATGAAATAATCGACCTCGAACGGTGATTTCACGACCCGCTGCGATTGCAGCATGCCGAAGCCGCGCACGTCGCGACCGACCCCCTGCACCACGCCCGTCAGCCGGCTTACACGCAGGTCTCCCGCCTTGAACAAGGTTGCGGTGACGACGCCGGCAACGACGCTGCTGTCCTTCTCACCCGTCAGGTCCTCGCGGGTCGAGACGGTGTAGCGCTGCACATAGGTTCGATAGCCGATCGCCCCGAGCGCGAGGATGCCAAAGGCCAGAACGACCGCAACGACGAGCTTGACGGCCTGTCGGTCGCGCGGGGGCACGAGATCGGTCATGCCGCTGCGCGCCAGGCGTCGTCGCCGACCGAGGCGAGCCCGCGGCGTTCGAGGTCGATCAGGTGCGCGAGGACCGATCGTTCAGCGGCGGGAAACAGCCGCGCGTCGATGCCGACATACATCCGCTCCACCATCGCCGCGACCGGTTGTGGCCCGGCGGCCAGTAGCCGAAGGATCTGCCCCTCGCGCTGTTTGCGGTGGCCCAGCATGCCGCGCACCAGCCGCTGCGGCTTCTCCACCGCCTCGCCATGCCCCGGATAATAGACGCGGTCATCGCGCTTCATCAGCTTTTCCAGGCTCGCCATATACGCCGTCATGT
This sequence comes from Sphingomonas sp. EC-HK361, assembly GCF_902498785.1. Lineage (GTDB taxonomy): Bacteria > Pseudomonadota > Alphaproteobacteria > Sphingomonadales > Sphingomonadaceae > Sphingomonas. Next base: position 1,016,517 of record NZ_LR701493.1, on the reverse strand, counting down.
CGCCATCGGGAGGGGAAACGACGCTCGTCGACCAGCCCATCACGTGATCGCCGGAGAACACCGCCTTCGTCTCGAGAAGCGCAAAGGCGAGATGATTCGAGGTGTGCCCCGGCGTCGCGATCGCCTCCAGCGTCCACCCCTCGCCTGCGACCGCGTCGCCTTCCGCCAGCACAAGGTCGGGGACATAATCCGGGTCGAACGCAGCATCGACCTGCGGACCATCGTCGCTCAGGTGAAACGGCGCCGCGCCGACGATCGGCGCGCCGGTGGCGGCCTTGAGCGAGACTGCTGCCGGGCTGTGATCGCGGTGATGATGGGTGATGACGATCGCCGACACCCGTCGCCCGTCGATAACAGCAAGCAATGCGTCCACATGCGCGGTGTCCGCCGGCCCTGGATCGATGACGGCCACGTCTCGCGTGCCGACGATATGCGTCTGCGTGCCGGTGAAGGTGTAGGGCGACGGATTGGGCGCGAGCACGCGCGTCACCATCGGCTCGAGCAGGATGGGAATGCCGATCGGCGGATCGCTTGTAGCGGCCATATGGGCGAAATGGCGGCTGGCTGCGCGCAAGGCAAGGGGCCAGCCACGTTTACCGCGTCGCCAGCCCCGGCGGCGTCCCGTTACTTCGCGCTCAATCGCCGCGTGCGATATCGGCCTGGATCTCAGCAAGGCTCGTATCGATCCCCGCCAGTGCCTCGCGGCGCTGTGCTTCGCTCATGTCGCGGTTCGCGGTGATGCTCGCCCGGGCGCTGGTGAGCCCGGCAAGCGCGCTTTCGAGCGCATGGCGCTGCATATCCTTGCTGTTCGCTGCCATCTCGGCGCTCTCGGCCGCCATCTTCTCGATCCGATTGGTGCAGATGACCATCATCCGCTTGTCGCCGTCCTTCCGGTGGATGACGACTTCGCGGCTCCCCCCGCCGTCGCGCCCGGAACAATTGCGTGAGGAGATTTGCGGGATGTCCGCATAAGCTTCGGGCACGCGCGGTGGCGCGGGCGGGACCGGCGGCAGCGGCGCCACACCCGGCGCGGGTGGTGCGGGAGGAACCGGCGGTGTCGGCGGGACCAGATCCGGGTTGGCGGCCAGATACGCGTCCGCCTCCGCGCCGTCATAGGTCTGGGTCTTGCCGTCCTTCACGATGACGACGCGGCGATGCTTGCCGTGCCTGGTCACATCGACCGTCTGGCTCGTGGTTTCGCTGCGGGTGATCGGCACGGGCGCTGCGAGCGGCATCGCGGCGACGAGATCGACGCCGGTCGCGGTTTCGACCTTGGCGCGCACGGCTTCGGCCGCCTGCGTACCCGACGCGGTGAACCCCAGCCCGAGAACGGTCATCGATCCGACCGCAACGCTGCCGACGAGCAGCCGCGTGCGCGAGGCACGGTGTAGACCCAGCATCTTCAGTCTCCCTTTCAGATCGTTGATCGTGTGCAGATGGCACGCGGCGGCCACGGCGCCGCCATGCGCCGACTTGACGATGGCGCAGGCATAGGCGTGGCGCTCCGTCCCACCGAGATGGGCGAGCACCCGCGCGTCGTTCGCCATTTCCTGGTCGGCACGAAAGGCACGGTAGGCGATCCATGCGAGCGGATTGAACCAGTGAAGCGCCAGCACCGCCAAAGCGACCCAGTTCGCGATCAGATCGCCGCGCTGGTGATGGCCGAGCTCGTGCGCGAGGGCCAGCGCGCGTTCGCCGTCATCATAGCGGGCGGTGAAGTCGCGCGGGAAGGCGACAAACCGTCGCGCGATCCCGAAGGCGAGCGGTCCGGATGCCGCGTCGGTGGCAAGGATCGTCACGCGTCCCACGCGGTCGATCGCGTCCGCCCGTTCGAGAACGCGACGACAGAAGCGCGCGTAGGACAGCAGGTGCCAGCCCAGGAACGCGACCGCACCCACGGCCCAGCATGCCGCGAGGATGGCACCCCAGGCGATCGTGGGCGCGGCCGACGTCGCGGCCTGTGCGGGCACGATCAAAATCGTGACCTGCTGACCGACCTCGGCGATCGGCGTGGCGACAGCATGACGCCAGTTCTCGGGAAGCGGCGGCAACGCCAACCGCAGCACCGGGAGCGCCCACAAGGCATAGGCGATCTGCGCGCCAAAGCTGCGCCGCGCCGGCGCCCGGATGGCAAGCACCAGCAGCATCAGGACCGTCGATGCGATCAACGCCTCGACCGCCCAGCCGAGCGACAGCGCGCTCATTGTTTCAGCGCCTTGAGCAGCGCTTCGATCTCGACGATGTCGTCGTTCGAAATCTCGTCGCGCTCGGCCAGATGTGCGACCAGCGGGGTCAGCTTGCCGCCGAAGAGCCGATCGATCAGCCGGCGTGATTCCCCGCTGACATAATCCTCGCGCGCGACGACGGGGCGATAGAGATACCGGCGCCCGTCCTCCTCGTGCGCGATGGCGGCCTTGGCGAGCAACCGGCCGAGCAGCGTCTTGACGGTGTTGGCGCTCCATCCGCGGTCGGGATCGACGCGTTCGGCCACATCCTGCGCGGTTAACGGCGACTCGTTCCAGAGCACCTCCATGACCGCATGCTCCGCTTCGCTAATGCGCTCCGCCACGACTCGCTCCCCATTTGACTACGTATGTAGTCGCATTGATTACGCGCGTAGTCAATGGTGGTGCAAATGCGCTGCCATCCATGCGCCCTGAGCCTCTGCGGCATGACGAGACATGTCGGCTTTTCTTACAGCGGCGCATCGATCGTGATGGCCGTTAACCGTCGGCACCCGCGCAAAAGCGGCGCTGGGGAATCCTGGCACGCCGTCTGCTTATTGCCATCTGAAGCCGCAATCGCTTCAGCAGGGCGGGTTCGACGCTATGGTCCGTATCTCGCGTCGGCCCGCCCGCACCCGGTCAGCCCTTTCGCCCCGCCTCTGCGCCGCGCGCATCGCGGCAGGATAGACTTCCTCCAGCAGCGTGCGAAATGTGCGGTTCCAGCCGAAATTGTCGATGACGTGCTGTCGCGCGACCACCGACATCGCGCGGTGATCGCCGCACCATATCCGTTCCACATTCGCCGCCATCGCCGCCACGTCATCGACGGGGCCGAGATAGCCCAGACCCTGCGGCACGCGATCCGGCATCGCGCCCGACGCGACGCCGACGACCGGCAACCCCGCCGCCTGCGCCTCGATGATCGAGATGCCGAACGTCTCGTCCGCCATCGCCGAGACGTAGATGTCTGACGAGGCGAGCGCCTTGGCGAGTTCGGCGCGGTTCCGTTCGAAGCCGGGAAAGGCGATCGGCAGGTCGGCAGCCTCGCGCATCAATTCGTCGCGCAGCTTGCCGTCGCCGATCATGACCATCGCCGCGCCGAAGTCCGCCGGCAGGCGGCGAAACATCGCAACCAGCCGATCGGCACGCTTCTCGTTGTCGATCCGGCCCGCGTAGATCAGCAGCGGCCCATCACCGCCTAGCCCCAACGACCGGCGGTAATGCGGGTCGCCGATCCGCGGCGAGAACAGTGCGGTGTCGGTGCCGAGCGGCAGCACGCTCGTCCGGTCGATTCCGCGCATGGCGAGCGCCCGCCGGGCCGGCTCACCCAGCGTATAGACATGATCGAACTCGCGATAGGTGATCTCGGCATAGCCATAGCTCAGCCAGCGAAAGCCCCGCGCGATCGCATCACCGAACAGGTCGCGCCCCACCCGGTAGACGTGCGCGTTGGGGAAGTCGGTGCGATAGCCGGCAACCAACGCCGTATCGGGGAACGCCTTGCGGTGGTTGATTGCGGTCCACGGCAAGACCCATGGGCACAGCGATTCGATCACGTCGGGCCGATAGGTCGCCAGCAGCTCGCGGACGATGCTGGTGCGCAGGATGAAGCGGTAGTTCGGGCTGCCGCGCACCGGGTCTGCGCCGACCTCGGCAAAGATATGACGGCCATCGATCGTCACCCGATCCTCAGGGCCCGGCACGATCTGCAGCAGATGATGCGAGGTGTTTTCCAGCACCCAGCGCCGCTTTTCCTTCAGATAGGTGCTGATCCCGCCGCCGCCGGTCGGGGACCAGCTCTGCGTCAGGTCGCAGAGGATCAGCGGTCGGCCGTCCTCGGCGCGGCGCGTGCCATCATCGTACAGCATGACATCTCCCGGTCCTCAGCGGGAGACGTCTGCCCCTTCGAAAAGTTGCGCGAGCTCGCCGCTTTCGTACATTTCCATCATGATGTCCGAACCGCCGATGAACTCCCCGTTCACATAGAGTTGCGGGATCGTCGGCCAATCCGAATAGGCCTTGATGCCCTGGCGGATGCCCTGATCCTGCAGCACGTCGACGCTTTCGAACGCGACGTTCAGATGCTGGAGAATGGCGGTCGCGCGGCTCGAAAAGCCGCACTGCGGAAACAGCGGCGTGCCCTTCATGAACAACACCACCGGGTTGGCTTTCACCACCTCTGCGATGCGGGCCTGTGCGTCGTCGGTCATGTCGAGAATTCCTGTGTCGTGCGAACCCGCTATTTCGGGACGACGGTCGTCAGTTGCAATGCGTGGAGAACGCCGCCCATCCGCCCGCCAAGCGCCGCGTAGACCGCCTGATGCTGGCGCACGCGCGGCATGCCGGCGAACGACGCGCTCGTCACCTTTGCGGCATAATGGTCGCCGTCACCGGCCAGATCGGTGATTTCGACCACCGCATCGGGGATCCCCGCGCGGATCAGGTCGGAGATGTCCTCGGCAGCCATCGGCACCTTGGGTTACTCCGACTGCATGAGCTGACGGCGCGCCTCGACCATCTGCTCGTCAAGCGCCACGCGCACCCGCGCATCGTCGATATCGACACCGGCCGCGGTCAGATCGCCCACGAGCTTGCGGATCACGTCCTCGTCGCCCGCTTCCTCGAACTCGGCGTGGACGACCGCCTTCGCATAAGCGTCCGCTTCTTCTGGCGTCAGCTTCATCAGCCCGGCCGCCCACTGGCCGAGCAGGCGGTTGCGGCGCGCGGTGACGCGAAAGGCCATTTCCTCGTCGCGCGCGAACTTGGTCTCAAAGGCGCGTTCGCGGTCGTCGAAGGTGGTCATGCTCGCTCCAGAGTTCGTTTCACCAGCGAGATAGAGCGCACCGTCACCCCGCGCAACGGATCAATGGGAATCAATCGGCAACCCGCACCACCAGCTTCCCGATGGCGCCGCGCGCCGCCATCTTGGCGATCGCATCGCCGCCGCGGTTGAACGGAAACACCTCGGTCACCCGCGGGGCGATCTTGCCGTCCGCCCAGAGCCGGAAAAGGTGATCGATATGTGCGCGGTTTCCTTCCGGATCGCGCGCCGCGAACGCGCCCCAGAACACCCCGCACACATCACAGCTCTTCAGCAAGGTCAGGTTGAGCGGTAGCTTCGGGATGCCGGCCGGGAAGCCGACGACGAGATACCGTCCTTCCCAGCCGATCGACCGCAGCGCCGGTTCGGCATAATCGCCGCCGACGGGATCGTAGATGACCTGATACCCTTCCTTGCCGGCCGCCGCCTTGAACTGCTCGGCCAGCGCCTTCGACTGATCCTTGTCGAAGGGCGCACGGGCATAGACGATCGTTTCGTCCGCCCCCGCCTCGCGCGCGGCCGCCGCCTTCTCGTCGGACGATACCGCGGCGACGACGCGTGCGCCGAACGCCTTGCCCAGTTCGATCGCCGCCAGACCAACGCCGCCGGCCGCGCCGAGCACCAGCAGCGTATCGCCCTCTTTCAGATGCCCGCGATCGATCAACGCATGGATCGTCGTGCCATACGTCAGCAATAGCGACGCGCCTTCCTCGAACGTCCGTCCGTCGGGCAGGCGGTACAGCGCCGCCTCGCGCACGACGACGCGCTCGGACAGGCCGTTCATCGATGTGTTGCACATCACGCGGTCGCCCGGTGCAAACTCCGTCACGCCCTCGCCAACGCTTTCGACAACGCCCGATATCTCCCCGCCCGGCGCGAAAGGCCGCTGCGGGCGGAACTGGTATTTGTCCTCGATCACCAGCACATCGGGATAGTTGATCGCGCACGCCTTCACCGCGACCACGACCTCGCCCGCCCCCGCCACCGGATCGGGCATTTCGTCGATGGTTAGTGTTTCAGGTCCGCCCGGCGCCTTCGACAACAACGCTCGCATTCCGGCTTCCTCCGCTGATCCACGGGCGATGCTCGTCGGCGATCGCCTCGTAATTCGAAATCGCGGTATCCCTTGCCAGCGTCAGCCCCACTTCGTCCAGCCCTTCCATCAGGCATTGCCGCCGAAACGCGTCGAGTTCGAAGACGAAGCGGTCCTGGAACGGCGTCGTCACGGTCATCGTCTCCAGATCGATCGTCACAGGATGGTCACGCGCGACCTCCAGCAACCGGTCGACCTGATCCTGCGGCAGCACGACCGCGACGATGCCGTTCTTGAAGGCGTTGCCCGAAAAGATGTCGGAAAAGGACGGCGCGATCACCGCCTTCACCCCCATATCGGCGAGCGCCCAGGCGGCATGCTCGCGGCTCGATCCGCAACCGAAATTGTCGCCCGCGATCAGGATCGGCGCACCCGCGTAGCGCGGATCGTTGAAGATGTTGCCCTCCTGCGCTCGCACCGTCTCGAACGCGCCCTTGCCAAGCCCCGACCGCGCGATCGTCTTCAGCCAGTGCGCGGGGATGATGACGTCGGTGTCGACATTCTTGGCGCCCCACGGATAGGCGCGCCCCGACACGGTGGTGGCAGGCTGCATTCGTCGTCCTTGGATGGGCAGCGCATCAGCGCCGCGCGATGGTCTCCGCCGGCCGCGCGATCGCCGCATAGGCGGCGATGCCGCTTACGATGGATCCTGCCACCAGCAAGATAAGTATCCGCTTCATGTGCCCCGACCCCTTTTATGGTTAACGCATCAACGTGCGGACATCGCTCAACCGCCCCGTGACCGCCGCCGCGGCAGCCATTGCGGGCGAAACCAGGTGGGTCCGCGCCCCCGGTCCCTGCCGTCCTACAAAATTTCGATTCGAGGTGGAAGCGCAGCGTTCGCCCGGCGGCACCTTATCCGGATTCATCGCCAGGCACATCGAGCACCCTGGCTCGCGCCACTCGAACCCTGCCGAGGTGAAAATGCGATCCAGCCCTTCCGCTTCGGCCTGTCGTTTCACCAGCCCGGACCCCGGCACGACGAGCGCGCGCACCCCGTCCGCCACATGACGCCCGTCAGCCACCCGCGCCGCTGCGCGAAGATCCTCGATCCGGCTGTTGGTGCAACTGCCGATAAAGACGTGTTGCACACCCACATCCTCCATCCGCATCCCCGGCGTCAGGCCCATATAGTCGAGTGACTTGCGCGCCGCCGCCTGCTTGGCAGGATCGGCGAAACTCTCCGGATCAGGCACGCTCCCGGTGATCGGCACGACGTCTTCGGGGCTGGTTCCCCAAGTGAGTGACGGCGCGATCTCGCTCGCATCCAGCGTCACCGTGCGGTCGTAGCGCGCGCCAGCGTCGCTCGGCAGCGTGCGCCACCACGCGACCGCCTTGTCCCAATCGGCGCCCTTCGGCGCCATCGGGCGGCCTTTCAGATAGGCAAAGGTCGTCTCATCGGGCGCGATCAGCCCGGCCCGCGCGCCGCCCTCAATCGACATGTTGGCGACCGTCAGCCGCCCCTCGATCGACATCTTGCGAATGACCTCGCCGGTATATTCGATGACATAGCCGGTGCCGCCCGACGCGCCGATCTTGCCGATGATCGCGAGAATGACGTCCTTGGGGCTCACCCCGAACCCCAGCGTGCCGTCGACGCGCACCTCCATCGTCCTCGACTGGGTCAGCAGCAGCGTCTGCGTTGCGAGCACATGCTCGACCTCGCTAGTCCCGATTCCGAAGGCGAGCGCCCCAAGCGCGCCGTGTGCCGATGTATGGCTGTCGCCGCAGACCAAAGTGGTCCCCGGCAGCGTAAAACCCTGCTCCGGCCCGACGACATGGACGATCCCCTGCTCGGCCGCGAGCGCGTCGATATAGGGCACTTCGAATTCGGCAACGTTGTGCCGCAGTGCCTCCAGTTGCGCTGCGCTCTCGCGGTCGGCGATCGGCAGCTCGCGCCCCGCTGCATCGACACGCGCGGTTGTCGGCAGATTATGGTCGGGCACCGCCAGCGTCAGATTGGGCCGCCGCACTCTGCGCCCGGCAACGCGCAGCCCCTCGAACGCCTGCGGACTCGTCACTTCATGGACGAGGTGACGATCGATATAGATCAGGCAGGTGCCGTCCTCGCGCCGCTCCACCACATGAGCGGCCCAGATTTTTTCGTACAGGGTGAGCGGTCGACTGGCCATTGGCTCGCCCTAGCGGATTGTTTCACGCACGCAAAGTCACGCGCTCCGTTTATTGCGCGGGCAGCCGGGACTATCTCATAGATCATAATCGATCCGGACCCATCGTTGCGGAGCGGCGTTGGACGCGAGGCTTTCGATGGAACCACATCATGCACGCGCCGCACCCACCCCCCCAGGCCAGCCGGCGCGCGCTCGACGCGACGAACTTCTTTCTGGCCGATGTACGCGACGGGCTTGGCCCCTATCTGGCCATCTACCTCGTTTCGGTGCGCGGGCCGACCCATGGCTGGAACGAGGCGACCGCCGGGCTGGTCATGACGATCGCCGGTATCGCGGGGTTGCTCGCGACGACACCGGCGGGCGTTCTCGTCGATCGAATCCGGGCAAAGCGCGCGCTCCTGGTTGCAGCAGCGCTCGCCGTCACACTGGCTTCGGTGGCGCTGCCTGCAGTCAGCGGCTTCACCGCGGTCACGCTCAGCCAGTCCATCGCCGCGGTCGCAGGTGCCGTCTTCGCGCCGGGCATTGCGGCGATCACGCTCGGCATCGTCGGCCCGCGCATGTTTACCCGGCGTGTCGGCCGGAACGAGGCTTGGAACCATGCCGGCAACGCCATATCCGCAGCACTCGCCGGGCTGCTCGCATGGAAACTCGGGCCGGTCGTCGTCTTCTGGCTGATGGGCGCACTCGCCGCGCTCAGCATCGTCGCGATCCTGCGCATCGATCCGCGCGCGATAGACCACGACGTCGCGCGCGGTTGTCCCGAAGGCGAGGCGGCCAAGGCGGCCGATACCTCATTTATCGGCACGCTCCGCCGTTCTCCCGCGCTCGCCGTCTTCGCAGGCAGCGCCTTCCTCTTCCACCTCGCCAACGCCGCGATGCTGCCATCGGTCGGCCAGGCGCTCGCGAAGAGCGTCGGCAGCGGGCAGGCGACGTCGCTGGTCGCTGCGTGCATCGTCGGCGCGCAACTGGTGATGGTGCCGACCGCGATCGTCGTCGGGCGCTATGCCGATGCGTGGGGTCACAAGCCGATCATGCTGTTCGGGTTCGCAGTGCTCGTCGCGCGCGGCATCCTCTACACGCTGTCGGACGCGCCGATCTGGCTGCTCGGCGTCCAGCTGCTCGACGGCATCGGCGCGGGCATTTTCGGGGCGCTGTTCCCGGTGGTGATCGCCGCGATCATGCGCGGCACCGGGCGATTCAACGCGGCGCAAGGCGTGGCGGCGACGATTCAGGGCCTCGGCGGTGCGCTGAGCACGACGGTGGCGGGCGGGATCATCGTCTGGGCTGGCTACACGCCGGCGTTCCTGACGCTCGCCGCGATCGGCGCGGCGGCATTTATCTTGTATTGGCTTGCGATGCCGGAGACGGCGCACGCGCCAGCGCGGCCTTGATGAACGCGACGCTGTTGGCGAGCACCGGCGCCTTGCCGCGGAAGGGCTTGGATAGCGCCATCGCGACATTCTCGTGGCTGAGGCCCGGGTAGTCGATATGCGTAACCGGCGCGCCCAGCGCCTTCAGTCGTGCGGTCAGATTGTTCGCGTTGTGCGCTTTGACCTGCGTGTCGTTTCCCGCGGACACGAGCAGCATCGGCGGCGCGTCGGCGCGGGCGAAGTGGATGGGCTGCGTCGTCACCGGATCGGCCGCGCCCTGAAACGCATCGATCGCGCGCTTGGCTGTGAAGGGGTAAAAGTCATACGGCCCGCACAGCCCGACCGCTGCCTTGATAATCCCCGGATCGACGCCCTCGGCACGCAGCCAGCGCTGGTCGAGCGCCAGCATCGCGACCGTATAGGCGCCCGCCGAATGCCCCGCGACGGCTAGCGTGTCGCGGTCACCACCGAACTCCGCGATATGATCGCGCGTCCACCTTACCGCTTCCGCGCCGTCCTGAAGAAACGCGGGAAACCGCACCTCCGGCACCTTGCGATAGTCGGGCATCACGACGACGAACCCGTTCTTCGCATAGGCCCGCGCCGCGAACGCATATTCGTCCCGCGTCCCGTGCGCCCACCCGCCGCCATACCAGAAGATCAACACCGGCAGATTTGTGCGCGGCCCGCCCGATGGCCGCCACACGTCCAGCTTCTGCCCGTGCGTCCCGAACGCGATGCCGGTCCCGACCCGCGCCGTCCCGCGCCCGCCGCCCATCAGGCCGTCGAGGAGACTCAGCATCCCCGGCCCCGCCGAATAGGCGGTCGCGCCGACCAGAATGGCGATCACCGCCGCGATGATCGCCAGCTGGCGCATCAGGCCTGGTAATGCGCCGTCGTCTTTGCGGCGACCTCGTCCGCCGTCACCCCGGGTGCCAGCTCGATGAGCCGGAACGGACTCGCATGATCGGGGCGCTGAAACACCGCGAGATCGGTCACGATCATGTCGACCACATTCTTGCCGGTCAGCGGCAGGGTGCAGGCCGGGATGAACTTCGGGTCGCCGTTCTTGGACGTGTGCTCCATCACGACGATGATCTTCTTCACCCCCGCGACGAGATCCATCGCGCCGCCCATGCCCTTGATCATCTTGCCGGGGATCATCCAGTTCGCGATATCTCCATTCTCGGCGACTTCCATCGCGCCGAGCACGGTCAGGTCGATATGCCCGCCGCGGATCATCGCGAAGCTGTCGGCGCTGGAGAAATATGCCGATTGCGGCAGCTCGCTGATCGTCTGCTTGCCGGCGTTGATGAGATCGGGGTCGACCTCGTCGTCATAGGGAAACGGCCCGATGCCGAGCATCCCGTTCTCCGACTGCAGCGTCACCGTCATGCCGTCCGGAATGTTGTTCGCGACGAGCGTCGGGATGCCGATGCCCAGATTCACGTAAAAGCCGTCGCGCAGTTCCTTCGCGGCGCGCGCCGCCATCTGGTTGCGATCCCAAGCCATATCTCGTTCCTTCTTACTTCGTCGCAGCGGCGGTCGGGGACCAACGCTTGTCCGCCGGGAAAACGTCGTCGAGCCCGCCCTTCAGCGCGGTGCCGTAGACCGGGTTGGGCAGGACGAACCAGCCATGTCCCCAGATCGTCTTCAGGGCCTTCGACGCTGCGAACGCGCGCCGCGCCTGGGGGCCTTCGCCGGGCGCGTTGAACAGGTCGCTGAAATCGCCGAGCTGATCGCCGACCATCGCGATAACGCAGTATTTGTCCGCGATCGCGGCGCGGCGCGCGTCCTTGCCGCTGCCGCCGCCTACATCGCCCTGCAACCAGAGCGTGCTGCCATGCGCAGCGGGGCCAAGGCCGGCGCGGGTCAAGGTCGCCGCCGTCTGCCCGGCATTCGCCGCTGCGCGATTGGAATTGTAGACGAAGGTCACCCCTACCGAATCCGCGACGGCCTTGGCTTCCAGGACGCCCGGCACCGCCGCTACGGCGTTCCCCCCGGTCTTCTCCCACGCATCCCAGCGCTGCGCATCATATCCCGTGCCGCGCTGGCTGTCGTCGGCCTCGTAACCGAGGTTCAGCAGCGACGTTTCGTCGACGTCGAGCACCACCGCCAGCGGCTTGTCCCCGCACGGCAGGAAACGCGGGCTGGCGAGCGTCGCGCCGGGCGCAAGCACGACCGAATCGACCTTGTCGCCGATGCGCCGGGCGGTCGCCTTCGCGACCATCCAGTCGTTGAGCGCGAGATAGGCCTGCAGGCTCGCCGCCGTCGCCTCGCCCGAGCCGTAGAGATACTGCATCCCCGCGGGCACTGAGGGGCCGCGCGCTGAAGCCGGCGCAGGAGCTGCCGCAACACCCGAAGGCGGCGGCAGGTTGCCGCGATAAATCTGGCCCGGCTGCGCAGTGCCGCCCAGTGCCGGTAGCGCCGCCGCTGCCCGGCGTTCCTCGCGGGTCGGCTTGCGCGGTGCGTCACGGTCCCGCTTGCCGATCTTGTTCTTCGCGATGACCCCGCCCGCCGCGACGGGAATCGCTGCCGCGACGCAGCCGCCGGTCAGCGAGGCCGCGCCCAGCAGCAGCGCGATCGACGCGGTCCGGCTCACGCCCCCACCCGTTCGGGCGCTCGCTCGCGCACGGTGCGGAACTCGATCTTCTTGTCGTAAGGTGCCCCCACGATCATCCGCTTCACATAGATGCCCGGCAGATGGATGCAGTCGGGATCGAGGCGGCCGACCGCCACGACCTCTTCGACCTCGGCGACACAGACCTTGCCCGCGGTCGCCATCGGCTGGTTGAAGTTGCGCGCCGTCTTGCGGAAAATCAGATTGCCGCTCTCATCCGCCTTCCAGCCCTTGATGATCGCCAGATCGGCGCGGATGCCGCGTTCGAGGATATAGTCCTCGCCGTCGAAGGATTTGACCTCCTTGCCCTCGGCCACCTGCGTGCCGACCCCGGTCCTGGTGTAAAAGCCCGGGATTCCCGCGCCGCCGGCGCGGCAGCGCTCGGCCAGGGTTCCCTGCGGACAGAACTCGACCTCGAGTTCGCCCGCCAGATACTGCCGCTCGAACTCCTTGTTCTCGCCGACATAGCTGGAGATCATCTTCTTTACCTGTCGCGTGCGCAGCAGCTTGCCGAGGCCCTCGCCGTCGATCCCGGCGTTGTTGCTCGCGATCGTCAACTGCTTCGTTCCGGCATCGCGGATCGCGTCGATCAGCCGCTCGGGAATGCCGCAAAGCCCGAATCCGCCTGCGCAGATCGTCATCCCATCGAAAAGCAACCCGTCGAGCGCGGCCGCGGCGTTGGGATACAGCTTCTGCATGGCAAATCTCTCCTGATCGCTCGCGCGCTTAGGACGCCGCGACGGGGCTGGTCAACCCAAGTTGAATAGGTATTCAGGTTCACCAGGAGCGCGTCAGGATGGTCAGGAATTCGGCCGCCGGCGCCGCCTCTTCAAATGTCGGGATGCCATCGGGCAGGATCACCCAGTCCTGTTTATAGGCGATGTAGATGTGCGCGCGACAATCCAGACGCTCGGAATCATCGAGTGTTCCGGCCCGGACAACGGCAACACCGGGCCGACGGGTGTTCGTGTTGTAGAGGCGCGAACGGCAGGTGCCGCAAATCCGCTGGGTCGAGGTGCGGTCGTCCGTCGTCTTCTCGTAGACTTCTACAGGACCGCTGATCGACAATGCCTGCTCCGGCACGAGCGCTTGGAGGCTGAAGGCGCTTCCCGTCCAGCGCTGGCACTGGTGGCAGTGGCAGGCATAGACCGGCGGCAGGGCATCGACCGCCAGTTCGTAGCGGACCGCACCGCACCGGCATCCGCCCGCGACAGTCACCTCAAGCCGCCTTCTTCAGATACCGCCGTCCCAGCAGTTCCGCGATCTGCACCGCGTTCAGCGCAGCGCCTTTGCGCAGATTGTCGCTCACGCACCACAGCGACAGGCCGTTATCGACGGTCGGGTCCTCGCGCACGCGGCTGACATAGGTCGCGAACTCGCCGACGCATTCGATCGGGGTCACGTAGCCGCCGTCCTCATGGGCGTCGACGAGCATGATCCCCGGTGCCTCGCGCAGGATGCTCTTGGCCCTCGCGGCGCTGATCTCGTCCTCGAACTCGATGTTGATCGCTTCGCTATGCCCGACGAACACCGGCACGCGCACGCACGTCGCGGTGACCTTGATCTTCGCGCCCATGATCTTCTTGGTCTCCACGACCATCTTCCACTCTTCCTTGGTCGATCCGTCGTCGAGGAAGCTGTCGATGTGGGGAATGACGTTGAACGCGATCTGCTTGGTGAACTTCTGCGGGGTCGCGGGGTCGCCGACGAAGATGTTGCGGCTCTGCTCGAACAGCTCGTCCATCCCCTGCTTCCCCGCGCCCGACACCGACTGATAGGTCGCGACGACGACCCGCCTGATCGTTGCGGCATCGTGCAGCGGCTTCAGCGCGACGACCATCTGCGCGGTCGAGCAATTGGGGTTCGCGATGATATTCTTGGCGCGGTAGCCGTCGATCGCGTCGGGGTTCACCTCCGGCACGATCAGCGGCACATCCGGGTCCATCCGGTAGAGCGACGAATTGTCGATCACCGTGCAGCCGGCCGCAGCGAATTTCGGCGCATAGACCTTCGTCGCTTCGGAGCCGATCGCGAACAGCGCGATGTCCCAGCCGGCGGGGTCGAAATGCTCGATATTCTGGACCTTCAGCATCCGGCCCGTATCGCCATATTCGATCTCGTCGCCCTGGCTGCGCGATGAGGCGAGCAGCGCGATCTCGTCGGCGGGAAACTCGCGCTCGGCGAGGATGTTGACCATCTCGCGCCCGACATTGCCCGTCGCGCCTGCGACCACGACCCGGTAACCCATCATATGCCTCCAACCGTCATGCCGAACTTGTTCCGGCATCCACCGCGGGACAAGCACCGTCGTCGCGGCTCTTGCAACACGGTGGTCCAAGGAACAAGTCGGGTTATCTACTGCGCCCTATGCCTCTGAATGTATCCCCGCGAAGGCGGGGATCCAGACTGGGCTCCCGCCTTCGCGGGAGCACATTGGGCAACTTGTGTAAGGGCTGACTATTTCGCCGGCTTGTTCTTCACCTCACGATCCAGAAACTCCAGAATGGTCCCCCACAGGTGCTGGCTGATCCCCGGCCCGCCCACGCGGTGGGTATAGCCGGGGTAGAACATCATCTCGAACGGCGTGTCGGTCTTCTGCATCTCGGCCACCGCCTTCAGCGAGTTGTCGAGGAAGACGTTGTCGTCAGACATGCCGTGGACGATCAGCAGCGGGTCCTTGATCTTGCTCGCCTCCGCCCAGGCGGTCGACGACGCATAGCTCTTCGGGTCCTTCGCCGGATCGCCCAGATACCGCTCGGTATAATGCGTGTCGTAAAGCTGCCAGTCGGTCACCGGCGCGCCCGAAACCGCTGCCGCATATACCCCCGGCGTCTTCTCCAGCATCTTCAGCGACATATAGCCGCCATAGGACCAGCCATAGGTCGCGATCTTCGCCGGATCGACGAACGGCAGCGACTTCAGATAGTTGGCGCCCGCCAGCTGATCGGCGACCTCGACGGTGCCCATCGCGTGCCAGATCTGGTCCTCGAACGCCTTGCCGCGATTATACGACCCGCGATTGTCGATCTTGAAATAGACCCAGCCTTGGCTGACGAGATATTGCGGCAGCACCCCCTGCCACCCGCGCGTCACCTGCTGGCCGGTGCCGGGGCCGCCATAATGTTCGAAGAACACCGGATAGCGCTTTCCCGCCTCCATCTTCGGCGTGACCATCTCCCAATAGAGTGTCGATCCGTCCGCCGCTTTCAGCGTCCCGAACTTCGTTTCCTGATGGCTGGCAAGATATGGATAATAAGGGTGCCCCGGGACCACCGCGTTCTCGTTGATCCATTCCAGCCGCTTGCCGCTGGTGTCCGCGAGATACACCTGCCCCGGCTGCTTCGGATTGGAGCGCGAGACGATGATCCGGCTCGCCGCCCCGTCCATGGTCGCGCCATTCCACCAGCCGCGCTCGGTCAGTCGCGTCGCGACGCCGGGCTTCGCGATGTCGACCGCGTAGAGTTGCTGCTCCAGCACGTCGTCCTTGTTGCCCGAAACATAGAGCCGCCCCTTCGCTTCATCGACGCCAACGAGATCGGTGACGACCCAGGGGCCTTTGGTCAGCTGCGTCCACTTGCCCTTGTTCCAGCGGTAGATGTGTCCGAAGCCATCGCGTTCGGAGCGCCAGATGAGGCTACCGTCCTTCATCCAGTGATACGCATCGGAAAGATTCAGCCAGCTCTTCGCGCCCGCCTTTTCGGTGAAGAGCACCTGGCTCTTGCCGGTTGCAGGATCGACCTTCAGAACGTCGAGCGTCCGTTGATCGCGCGACTGGCGCTGGACGATCAGCGCCGAGCCATCCGGCAACCAGTCGACGCGCGCCAGATAGATGTCGGGATCCTTGCCCAGGTCGACCTTGACCTGCCCGGTCCCGTCGGGCCGCATGACATAGAGATCGACGAGCACGTTGGGCGTTCCCGCCGCCGGATAGCGCTGCTCGAACGTCTTCGTACCCGACGCGCCGATCGCGGCCCGCGTGAAGACGTGCACCGGCGCCTCGTCGAAGCGCTCGACGGCGACCATCCGATCGTTCGGCGACCACCAGTAACCGGTGCGCCTGTCCATTTCCTCCTGCGCGACGAACTCGGCCTCGCCGAAATGGACGGTGCCCCCGCCCCCGTTCGTCACCGCGCGCGCCGCGCCGCCGGCCAGTGGCTGGACCCACAGATTCTGGTCACGCACGAAGCTGACGAATCCGCCCGCCGGGCTGATGACGGGGTTGAGTTCGCCGCCCGGCGTATTCGTCAGCCGTTGCACCGCGCCGGTCAGCGATGCGAGATAGAGGTCGCCATCGAGCGGGACGAGGATCGACTTGCCGTCGGGCGCCCAGTCATAGGCGACGATTCCCTTCGACCCCGCGATGCGCGCACGCTCGCGTTGCATCTTCTCCGCCTCGGTCAACTCCGCCCCGCTACCGACCTTCTTCGAATCGACGAGCATCCTCTCGGCGCCGGTGCGCGTGTCGCGCGCCCACAGGTCGAAGCGCTCCTTCTCGTCGGCGCGCGGGCGAAGCGAGGTCAGCAGGGTGCCATCCGGGGAAAGCCGCAGCGCACGCGGCTGCGTGCCCGACAGGTCCGGGCTGCCGAAGACGCGGTCGAGAGTCAGCACGCCCGCCGGGGCCTGCGCGGCCTTTGCGGGCGTCTTGTCAGCGGCCATCGCCATGCTTCCCACCGACGCTGACGCCAAAGCCAGTCCCACCACCCATGCGCGCATCCCGTATCTCCGTTGATCGGCAACTCGGCCGGTCGGCCGCACCGTTATACGGCGCGCGTTATCGCGAGCGCGAACGGCCGCGTAAAGCCCACGCTTGGCCTTGATCGGCGAGTGGAGTAACGCCGCGACCATGCTGATGACGAGCCCGGCCTTCGCCTCGACCGCGCGCCCGCGCGCAATCGCCCGCTGGCTGTTCCTGGTGGCGGCGCTCATCGTCGCGATGGTCGTCGTCGGCGGGATCACACGGCTCACCGAGTCCGGGCTTTCGATCACGCAATGGAAGCCGATCAGCGGCATCATTCCGCCGCTGACGCAATCGCAGTGGCAGGCCGAATTCGCCAACTACCAGCGCATCCCCGAATACAAAGCGTTCAACGCCGACATGACGCTCGCTGGGTTCAAGGCGATCTTCTTCTGGGAATATGTTCACCGCCTGCTCGGCCGGGTCATCGGCCTTGCCTTCGCCCTGCCCCTGATTGGGTTCGCGGTCCGCAAGCGCATTCCCAAAGGCTATGGCTGGCGCCTGACCGCGCTTCTCGCGCTCGGCGGACTGCAGGGCGCGATCGGCTGGTGGATGGTCGCCTCGGGCCTGTCGGTGCGCACCGACGTCAGCCATGTCCGCCTCGCGGTCCACCTCCTCACCGCGCTGTTCATTCTCTCCGGCATCGTCTGGACCGCGCTCGACCTGCTCCGCCTCGCGGCCAATCCGCTAGCCCGCCCCGCAAGACTGCAACCGGTCGCAATCGCGGCGCTCGGGCTTCTCTTCGCGCAGCTGATGTATGGCGCCTTCACCGCCGGGCTCGACGCTGGCTATGCGTTTGCCAGCTGGCCGCTCATGGGCGATGCGGTCTTTCCGGCCGGCGTGCCGATGATGACGCCCGAATGGCGCAATGCCGTCGACAATCCGATCGCCGTCCAGTTCATTCACCGCTGGCTCGCCTTCGCAGTGGCAGGCGCACTCGTGTGGCTCGCGATCTGTGCGCGTCGCGCCGGAACGTCGAGGGTCGCCGGCGTGGTGATCGGTCTCGTCGTCCTCCAGATCGCGCTCGGCATCGCGACGTTGCTGTCGGGGGTCGCGATCGAGATCGCAGTCGCGCATCAGGCGAACGCGGCCCTTCTGCTGATCGCGGCGGTCACCGCGGCACATACCATCGGGCAAGCCAAACACCCTGCGGTATTATAATACCCGTCAGCAAAGCCGCGGTTCGCTTGACATTCTGACGCGCCTCCAGCATTGGCGCCTCCATCGCGTCGCCCCTCGTAGGCGGCGCTTGGCGTTTTCATAAAGGTCGAACAGCCATGAAGGCTCTCATGAAGACCACCAAGGCGGCCAAGCCGCACGAGGTGGAGAAGAAGTGGCACATCGTCGATGCCGAAGGCCTGGTGGTCGGTCGTGCGGCGACGATCATCGCGAACGTGCTGCGCGGCAAGCACAAGACCAGCTTCACCCCGCACGTCGATTGCGGTGACAATGTCATCGTCATCAACGCCGACAAGGTGCGCTTCACCGGCAACAAGCTGCAGGGCAAGGTCTATTACCGCCACACCGGCTATGCCGGCGGCATCAAGGGCGTGACCGCAGGCAAGATGCTCGAAGGTCGCTTTCCCGAGCGCGTGCTGGAAAAGGCCGTCGAGCGGATGATCCCGCGCGGGCCGCTGGGTCGTCAGCAGATGCGCAACCTGCGCATCTTCGCCGGCACCGAGCATCCGCACGAAGCCCAGAACCCCGAAGTCCTCGATATCGCGGGCATGAACCGCAAGAACAAGGTGGGCGCGTAACACATGACAGACAACCGCCAGTCGCTTTCCGATCTCGCGAACCTGACGTCGGAAGCCCCAGCCTCGAAAGCCGTCTCCGGTTCTGCCGGTGGCGATGATGCCGCGCAGCAGGCACCCGTCCAGCAGCAAGCGTTCACACCGCTGCGCGAGCAGATCCTCGACAAGCAGGGTCGCGCTTACGCCACCGGTCGCCGCAAGGATGCGGTCGCCCGCGTCTGGCTGAAGCCCGGCACCGGCAAGATCACGGTCAACGGCCGCGACCAGGAAGTGTATTTCGCACGCCCGACGCTGCGCCTCGTCATCAACCAGGTGTTCGGCATCACCGAGCGCGAGGGTCAGTATGACGTGATCTGCACCGTCAAGGGCGGTGGTCTGTCGGGTCAGGCCGGCGCGGTGAAGCACGGCATCAGCCAGGCGATCACCCGCTACGAGCCGGTGCTGCGCGCGCCGGTGAAGGCGGCAGGCTTCCTGACCCGCGACAGCCGCACGGTGGAGCGCAAGAAGTACGGCCGGGCAAAGGCCCGCCGCAGCTTCCAGTTCTCCAAGCGCTGAGTGTGTCCAGGATTGCGCGGCAATCCCGAGACTCACTCTCGCCGGCCGACGGGGCGGCGAAGTCGCCTCGTTCGACGTCACGGATTACTCCGTGACGGCGCACCGTACGAAATGCGATCGGGCGGTCCCGCAACGGGCCGCCCTTTTTCATATTGCGGGCGACCGGCGCCAATGTCAGGCATTGAAGGAAGACTGGGGAGCAGGCGAGTGCTGGGGTTCGGCAGAAAGCGCACGGAATCGCGGGCACGGATCGCGGCAATTCAGGCGGACGGGCGCCGGGTGCGCGCGCATCTTGCCGCACAGCTGCTGTTCGCGACCGACCATCTGCAACTTGCGGCACGCCAGCTTTGGACTGACGCCTATTCTCGCGGCTATGTCTTCGGCGCCTTCGATGCGCTTTTGAGCGATTTGCCGCCCGAGCACCGCGACGACGCCACGACCGCAAATCTCATCCAAACCGGCTTCGTCAGCTTCTCGACCAATGCCTTTGCGATCGGCGAGCGCGAGGCGACCGAGGCACTGGCGGATCTCCGCCGCCGTCAGCTTGCCGCCCCCCTGCGCCATGCCATCGCCGACGGGCGCAGCGACGGGTTGCAGATGCGACAGGGAATGCCCGCGATGCTATGGCTCGCGCATCTGGTATCAATTTCCAAAGTGCATCCCGCCATACCAACGCGGGCGACGTGATCGGCACCCAATCGCGCGTGGTTGCATGACCTGCGCGTCGGAGTCCGGTAACGCCCGCATCGTCACGCTCGACTTTATCCGCGGCGTCGCGGTGATGGGCATCCTCCTCGCCAACCTCCCTGCCTTCGCCTTGCCCGAGGCCGCCTATTTCTCCCCCGCCGCCTGGGGTGGCCGCGCTCCGGCGGACATTGCCGCATGGGCCGCGACCTTCCTTCTCGTCGAGGGCAAGCTGCGCGGACTTTTCACGATGTTGTTCGGGGCATCGGCGCTGCTGGTGATCGAGCGCGCGCGTGCCACAGGCGAGAATCCCGCCGACATCCACCTCTCACGGATGGCGGTGCTGTTCGTCATAGGCTGCGCGCACCTCTATCTCTTCTGGTGGGGGGACATCCTCGCGCATTATGCGATCGTCGGCGCGCTCGCTTTTCTGTTCGTGCGGCTGCCGACGCGCTGGCTCGTTTTCACGGGACTGGCGCTTCTCGTCTGGCAATTCCTCGGTGACATACAGGCGGCGCTACGCGTGTTTGCGAGCGGCGCGCGCGATACGCCGCAAGCGGTCACGCTCTGGAACGGCATCGCCAACGGATTCGGCACGCCGCCCCCCGCGGCGCTCGCCGCAGAGATCGGCGCCAATCGCAGCGGCTTCTGGACCGCGGCAGTGTGGCGCTGGCAGCACAGCCCCACCCCGATCGCGTTCGCGCTGCAATTGTGGCCGGAGACGCTGGGAATGATGCTGCTCGGCATGGCCGGCCTGCGCTCGGGCCTCCTCACGGGCGATTGGCCCGCCGCCCGCTATCGCCGCTGGGCGGTCGTCTGCCTGCTGATCGGCCTCCCGATCCCGATCGCGCTCGCCGCCGCAACGCTCGGTCACGGCTTCGATCAACGCTGGGTATTCCTCGGTTCGGTCGGGCTTGCTGTCCTCCCGCGAACAGTGCTGATGATCGGTTATGCCGCATTGCTCGCGCTAGCTTGCCGACGGGGTGGGCGGCTCACGAACCGGATAGCCGCGGTCGGCCGCACCGCCTTCACCAATTACCTCGGCACGACACTGGTCATGACCGCGATCTTCTCCGGTTGGGGGCTTGGCCTGTTCGGGTCCATCCCTCGCGCTGCCTTGTATCTCATCGCGCCGCCCGTCTGGCTGCTGATGCTGGCATGGTCGCAGCCCTGGCTCGCCGGCCATCGCTACGGTCCGCTCGAGTGGGTGTGGCGCATTCTCGCGCGGCGCGAAGCCGTCCCCATGCGAAAAGCTCGCAATTAGGACTTGCGAGTGACTTTCAATAGCTGCTATTCAACTCCCGTCAGCGAGGGAGCGATATGGTCGTCTGCGTGTGTAATGCGATCCGGGAACAGCAGGTCCGCGAGGCTGCGCGCAACGGGTCCGCAACCGCCTGTCAGGCCTATCGATCGCTCGGCCGGCAGCCGAAATGCGGTCAGTGCATTCCTTTTGCGCGCGCCATCATCGACGAAGAGCGCACGGTCGCGTAGTCTTCCAGTTTCTATAGCAATCGGGAGACGAGCATGCAGGGCGACGCGCAGGTCATCGAGCTGCTGAACGAGGCGCTGAAGAACGAACTGACCGCGATCAACCAGTATTTCCTGCATTTTCGCATGCTCGATCACTGGGGCGTCAAGAAGCTGGCCCAGTTCGAATATGGCGAATCGATCGACGAGATGAAGCACGCCGATCTGCTGGCGGAGCGCATCCTCTTCCTCGATGGGCTCCCCAATTTCCAGATGCTCGGCCGGCTGCGCATCGGCGAATCGGTCGAGGAAGTGCTGAAAGCCGACCTTGCACTCGAGGTCGAGGCGGTCGCGCAGCTAAAGGGCGCGGTCGCCCACTGCGAGTCGGTGCGCGACTATGTCAGCCGCGATCTGTTCGCAAAGATCCTCGCCAGCGAGGAGGAGCATGTCGATACGCTGGAGCGTCAGTTCGAGATGATCGACCGGATGGGCATCCAGAATTACGTCCAGCTCAACTCTGCCTCGGAAAAGGACGCGGGCGACTGACGGCGCTTGGCCGCTCGGTCGTCTACAGCAACGCCTCGATATCCTTGACGATATCCTCGGGCTTCGTCGTCGGGGCGTAGCGCCGTACCACCTGCCCCTCGCGATCGATCAGGAACTTGGTGAAGTTCCATTTGATCGCTTTCGACCCGAGCAGCCCCGGCGCGTCGGCCTTCAACCGCTCGAACAGCGGGTCGGCGGCGGGGCCGTTGACGTCGATCTTCGCAAAGACCGGAAAGGTCACGTCATAGGTCAGCGAACAGAAGTTCGCGATTTCCGCCGCGTCGCCCGGTTCCTGCCCGCCGAACTGGTTGCAGGGAAAGGCCAGCACCTCGAACCCGCGCGGGCCTAGGTCCCGGTGAAGGTCTTCCAGCCCCTCATATTGCGGAGTGAAGCCGCATTTGGAGGCAGTGTTGACGATCAGCAGCACCTTGCCGCGCCAGGTATCGAGCGAGGCTGGCCCGCCGTCCGCCGCCTTGACTTCGAAATCGGTGATCGCGTTCATCGCTCCGCCCCTCTCGCCAGCATCGAATCCAGGTTGCGACGCACCCCCGGCCATTCCGTATCAAGGATACTGTAGACGACCGTGTCGCGCCGATGTCCGTCCATCAGCATATGCCCGCGCAGGATTCCGTCCATCCGTGCGCCGAGCCGTTCGATCGCGGCGCGCGAGCGGTGATTGAGGAAATCGGTGCGCAGTTGCACACAGACCGCACCAAGCATGTCGAACGCGTAGGCGAGAAGCAGGCGTTTCGCCTCGGTGTTCAGCCCCGTTCGCTGGACGCGTCTGTCATAGACGGTCCCGCCGATCTCGACCCGCCGGTGCGCTGCGTTCATCCGCAGGAAGCGCGTGGTTCCCGCGACATTGCCGTCCGCATCGAGGACGGTGAACGCGCGAACCCGTCCTGCCGCCGCCTCGCTATCGAGCCGGTCATACCAGCCGTCGATCGTGGCTTCGCGCGGGATGAAGGTCGCGAACACATCGTCCAGCCCCGCGTCGAACGCCGCCAGAAGGGCTGTGCGGTCCGATCGTTCCAGCGGGCGCAGCGTGACGTGACGGCCGGCAAGCGTCGGCGCCGCGTCCCACAGGCTCATTGCAGATGACCCTCGTGGAGCCGCACCACGCGGTCCATCTTCGCCGCCAGCCGCTCGTTGTGCGTGGCGATCAGCGTCGCCGATCCCTGCTCGCGGACGAGCCGCAGGAACTCAGCCAGCACGACGTCTGCGGTCGCCTCATCAAGGTTGCCCGTCGGTTCGTCGGCCAGCACGAGCGCGGGCCGGTTGGCGAGCGCGCGCGCCACGGCAACACGCTGCTGCTCGCCGCCCGAAAGCTGCGCGGGACGGTGGGTGAGCCGGTGGCCCAGCCCCAGCGTGCGCAACAGGTCGGCCGCGCGTCCTTCCGAATCCTCGCGCGACACATCGCGGATGAGCTGGGGCAGCACGACATTCTCCAGCGCGTTGAAATCGGGCAGCAGGTGGTGGAACTGATAGACGAAACCGAGCTGATCGCGGCGCACGCGAGTGCGGCCGTGCGCGTCGAGCTGGGCCGCCTCCTCGCCCGCGATCCGGATCGATCCCTCGAACCCGCCTTCGAGCAGCCCGACCGCCTGCAACAGCGTCGATTTGCCCGACCCCGAAGGCCCGAGCAGCGCGACGATCTCGCCCGGCGCGACCGATAGGTCCACCCCGCGCAGGACGTGGATCGTCTCGCCACCCTGGGTGAAGCTGCGCGCCAGCCCGCGGGTTTCCAGAACTGCGGCGCCGGTGGGTTCGGCAAAGCCGGAACGGCCATGCGTCACCACGCGAGCATCACTCATAGCGCAACACCTGAACCGGATCGGTGCTCGCCGCCTTGAACGCCGGATAGACCGTCGCGAGGAAGGTCATCAGCAGCGTTATAAGGACGATCGCAATGATCTCTACCGGGTTCGCCTTCGACGGCAGTTCAGTCAGGTAACGGATCGAGGGGTCCCACAGATTCTGCCCCGTCACGAACTGGACGAAATTCACCACGGCCTGACGGAAAAACAGGAAGACGAACCCGAGGATCAGCCCGGAAATGATCCCGAGCACACCGATCGTCGTGCCGACCGTCATGAAGATACGCAGCATCGCCCCGCGGGTCGCACCCATCGTGCGAAGGATTGCGATGTCGCGCGTCTTGGCGCGCACCAGCATGATGAGCGACGACGCGATGTTGAATGCCGCGACGAGAATGATGATGCACAGCACGGTGAACATCGCGACGCGCTCGACCGCCAGCGCCTCGAAGAGCTGGGCGTTCTGCTGGCGCCAGTCGGACAGGATCGCGCCGGGCCCGACCGCGCGCACCAGCGGCGCCAGGATTTCGCCGACACGGTCGGGATCGGTCGTGTTGATCTCCACCATCCCGACATTGTCGCCCATCAGCATCAGCGTCTGCGCATCCTGCATCGGCATGATGACGAACGCCTTGTCATAATCGTAGACACCAATCTCGAAGATCGCGCCGACCGTATAGGTCACGATCCGCGGGACGGTGCCGAAGGGCGTCGTCTGCCCTTGTGGGCTGATGAGCGAGATTTCGGAACCGACGCTTGCGCCCAGCGCCTCGGCCAGCCGCGCACCGATCGCGATCCGGCTGCTGCCGGGGGTCAGGCTGGCGAGCGACCCGGCGAGAATCTTCGACTTGATCGCGCTGTTCGAACGGATGTCCTCCACGCGCATGCCGCGCACCATCACCGCCTCGACCCGGCCGTTATAGGACGACATCAGCGGCTGCTCGACGAGCGGGATCGCACTCGTGATCCCCGGCGTCGCCTTCGCCTGTGCTACCACGCGGCGCCAATCCGGAATCTGTCCGCCGACGCCCTGCACCACGGCATGCCCGTTCAGCCCGACGATCTTGTCGAACAGCTCGGCGCGAAAGCCGTTCATGACGCTCATGACAATGACGAGCGCCGCGACGCCCAGCATCACCGCGCCCAGGCTGAACCCGGCCACCAGCACGATGAAGCGTTCACCCTTGCCCGGCAGGAGATAGCGCCGCGCGATCATCCGTTCATAGCGCGACAGAATCATGGCTCAGCCTCTAGGGAAGCCCGCCGCCGCTTGCAACGTGCCGCACCCATGTTGCGCAATCGCCACAGGGTTGCCGCAATCGCATGACGCCGCCGTCATTTCCATCGACTTTTGGGGTCACACTTCCTAGCACGACTTTGCTGAGACACAGGCAACGGCCGTGGTTCGGGGAGCTTCCAGCCCCGCTCGAAAAGAGCGTGCGGGCGGAAGCACATCAAGGGGGCTGACGAGCGATCGTCACGCAGGCGCCCGGGTCGGAAACGGCCCGGGCGTTTGTGTTTTTAGGCTGCAAGGCTCAGCCCGTTCACGACAAGCCGTTCCATCCCGAGCGAAGTCGAGGGACCAGCCCGCCGCTGCGGCAGGTGTCTCTACCTCGCTCGACACGAACGGAAGGAACAGCTTTTCCCTCTGTCGGCAACCGAGGTCCTAACGGCGATGATGTAGCGCCCCAAACACAAAGGGCGCCGCACCCGTTCGGTGCGACGCCCATTTGTGTTCCGATCGGGAAACCCCGACGCCCGCGTTACTTGCGCAGCGTGAGACCGCCACCGAAGCGCTTGTTGAAGCGCGCGACCTGACCACCGGTGTCGAGCATCGTGCCGCGGCCGCCGGTCCATGCCGGATGCGCCAGCGGGTCGATTTCGAGCGTCATCGTGTCGCCTTCCTTGCCCCAGGTGGAGCGGGTTTCGTACACGGTGCCGTCGGTCATCTGCACCTTGATCATGTGATAGTCGGGGTGGATATCGGTCTTCACGGGAATTGCTCCTGGGTGTGGCTGGTTCCGACCAGCCTGAAAGGAAGGCGCGCCCCTACACGGACGCGTCCCGATTGGCAATATTCGGCTTAGATCACGCCGTTGGCGGGTCTGCGATCATCGCGGTGAAGTTCGCCTCTGCGGCCAGCTGCCCGTCGATCAGCGCGCGGCCCGCAAACTTGCAGACGCTCGCCCGCTTCTGGACGAATGCGACCTCGAGCCGGAGCAGCACACCCGGCTCGACCGGCTTGCGGAACTTCGCCCCGTCGATCGCCATGAAATAGACGAGCTTGCCGGACCCGGCGAGGCCGAGGCTTTCGACCGCAAGGATCCCTGCCGCCTGCGCCATCGCCTCGACGATCAGCACGCCCGGCATGATCGGACGACCGGGGAAATGTCCCTGGAAGAAACCTTCGTTGATCGTCACCGCCTTGATCGCCGCGATCGACGTGTCGGGGATCAACTCCTCGACACGATCGACCAGCAGCATCGGGTAGCGGTGGGGAAGCGCCGCCATCACCCGCCCGATATCGAGCGGGCCGATCGCGCCCCTTCCCTCCGCCGCTTCGGTCAACGGCCCGACTGCTTCTTCGACGGAGTCGCCGGCGCGGTCGCGGCCGGAGCGGCCGCCGCCTGGCCCTGCTGGCCGGGCTGCCAGTTGGCGGGCACCGCGGTGCTGACCGACGGCACCGTGCGGTCGAGCTCGGCCGTGACGGCCGCGGTGATGTCGGCCGTTGGCTGGGCGAAGAGCGCGGCCTGCGGGCTCAGCAGCAGCTGGACGTTCTTGGCCCGCACCGCCGCGCTGACCGCGTCGGGAAGCTTCGCGCGGATCTGCTCGATCGCATAGGCCTGCGCACGGCTCGCGGGCGCTGTCAGACGCTGCAGCTCGGCCTGCCCGGCCTGCTCCCTGGTCTGGATCGTCTGCGCCTGGGTGCGCAGCGTCGCCTGGTTGGCGTTCGGCTGGCTGGCCGCCGTCTGATACGCCTGAACGAGCGGGTTCAGCTCCGCCGCGATCGCGTTGCGGCGGGCTTCCGCCTGATCGATCTGCGTCTTGTAGGTCGTCTGGATCTGGCCGCGGGCGGTGGTCCAGGCCTTGGAGTTGGCGATCGCGGCGTCCGGATCGGCGATCGCGATACCCGAAACCTGCGCGACGGCGGTGCCGGCGACAAGCGCGATGGGCGACGCGACCGCGAAGGCGAGCGCGAGGGTCTTGAAGCTCTTCATCAGAATTGAGTCCCTACGTTGAAAGTCACGAGTTTGGTGTCATCTCCGGGCTGGCTGAGCAGCGCCTTGGCGATATCGATACGCAGCGGCCCGAACGGCGAGTTCCAGTTCACGCCGAAGCCGATCGACAGGCGCGGACGCGCCGAGTTGCCGAGGAAGCGTTCCTGGAACGGCTGCGTCGTGGTGCCGAGCGCGGTGTTGGCGGTCGTGCCATTACACGCGCCGCTCGGGTCCGGCAAACCCGCCGCGCAGGTCGTGGTGTTGATCGTCCCGTCCGCCAGCGCGTAGCTATAGAGCGCCTGGCCCGCACTGTTGACCGTAGGCGTGAACAGCGGCAGCACGGTGACATTGCCGTTCGCATCGGTCGAGGTCGGGAAGCAGCGCGTCGTGACCGTCGCCGAGCAGGTTTCGACCGTCGGTAGCGGCCGCGTGATGCTGAACAGGCTGCCCGCCTGGATGTAGACCGATGGCCGCAGACCGAGCTCTCGCGCGCCGGAGCCGAGCGGGATTTCGAGTTCCAGACGGCCGAGATAATAGGCGTTGCCGCCCAGTGCATCGTCGACGATCTGGTCGCGGTCGGTGTTCAGCACCTGCCTGCCGTTCGCGTCCGTCGTGTAGAACAGGCGCTGCACGCGCGGGCCGACGCCGCGAATGTCGAAGCCCGCGAATTGCGGCTCGCCCAGGTAGAAGCGATCGGTGATGCGGACCTTGTCGATGCCCGGGCCGCGGCTGCCCTCGAGCGACTTGATGTAACCGCCTTCACCCTTGGCCGACAGGACGAAGCCGCCGCCGACGCCCCAATATTTTGCGCCTTCGAAGCGGGTGCGGATGTAGCGCACATCGCCGCCCAGCCCGGCAAAGTCCTGGCTGAACGACAGCCGCTGCCCCGCCGTCGGGCGCAGGCGCGAATTGAGGCTGTCGTAGATCAGCGAATAGCCGACCGACGACGTCAGGCGGTTGCCCAGCGCCTCGCAGAGATAGCGCCCGACGCTCAAGGGATCGCACGTGCCGTTGGTCAGCAGATAGTCGGCAAGGCTGACCTCGTCATAGGACAGGCCATACCGCGCCGACAGCGACCAGTATTCGGTCAGCGGCACGCCTGCACGCACCTGGAAGCCCGTGGAAACCTGGCTGTAGTTGGTCTGGCGTTCGTTGCCGATATAGTTGAACGCGTTGTAGTCGCGGCGGAACACATCGACACCGACCGCGACGTTGCGATCGAACAGATACGGCTCCGTAAAGCCGAGTTCGACCGACTTCGAATAACTGGAATAGTTGACCGAGAAGCGCGCTTCCTGGCCCTTGCCGCGGAAGTTGCTCTGGGTGATGCTCGCCTGCAGGATCAGCCGCTCGAGGCTCGAATAGCCGGCCGAAAGCTGAAGCTGGCCGCTCGGCTTTTCCTCGACAGTCGCATCAAGGATGACGCGGTCGGGCGACGAACCCGGCGTCTGCTTGATCTCGAACTTGTCCTGGAAATAGCCGAGGCTGTTGATGCGGTCCTGCGAGCGCTTCACCTGGAAGCTGTTGAACGCATCACCCTCCGCCAGACGGATCTCGCGGCGGATCACCTTGTCCTGCGTCTGGGTATTACCGGCGACGTCGATCCGCTCGATATAGCTGCGCTGCGCCTGCGCGATGTGGAAGTTGATCCCCATCGTCAGCGTTTCGCGGTCGCGCTGGTATTCGGGGTTCACCTCGGTGAAGGCGTATCCGAACAGGCCCGCGGTCTGGCTCAGGCTGTCGATGGTGTCCTCGACGAGCTTTGCGTTATACCAGTCGCCCTTCTTGATGCCGAGCGAGGCGGCGAGCTTCTTGTTGTCGAAATCGCGGATATCGCTGTCCACGGTCACGTCGCCGAATTTGTAGCGCGGGCCTTCTTCCACCACATAGGTGATGATGAAGTCCTTCTTGTCCGGGGTCAGCTCGGCGACGGCTGAAGTGACGCGGAAATCGGCATAGCCTTCGGTCAGGTAGAATTGCCGCAGCTTCTGCTGATCGTAGGCCAGGCGGTCCTGATCGTAGGACGTGTTCGATGAAAGCAGGCGGAAGAAGCGCGCCTGCTTCGTCGCCATCTGCCCGCGCAGCTTGTCGTCGGAGAACACCTCGTTGCCGATGATGTTGATCTGCTGGACCTTGGATTTCGGCCCTTCCGCGATCTCGAACACCACATCGACGCGGTTCTGGTCGAGCGCGACCATCTTGGGATCGACCGAGGCTGCGAAGCGGCCCTGACGGCGATACAGCTCGATGATCCGCGCGACGTCCTCGCGCACCGCGGTGCGGGTGAAGATCTGGCGCGGCTTGAGCTTGATTTCCTTGGTGATCTTGTCTTCTTTCAGGCGCTTGTTGCCCTCGAAGATCACGCGGTTGATGATCGGGTTCTCGCGCACCCGCAGGACGATGTCGCCGCTTTCGACACCAGCGATCTGGACGTCGGCGAACAGCTCGCTCGCGTAGAGATCCTTGACCGCCTGGTCGAGCGTCTCGTTGGTATAGGCCTGCCCGACACGCAGCTTCGTATAGGACAGCACCGTCTCGGGCTCGATCCGCTGCGAGCCTTCGACGCGCAGCGTCTTGATCACGCGCTGCGTCGGCACCGCAGCGGCCGGAACCTGCGCCGCGGCCGGCGCGTTGGGTGTGGCAGGTGAAGCGGTTTGCGCGGCGGCCGATAGCGGCAGCCCGGCCAGCATCGTGCAGCCCAGTAGCGCCGCCGCTGCGCGCGTGCCGTAAGTCTTAGCGTTCAAAGCCGTCACCCGAACCATCCCGAAAACCGAACCCGCGCACCGGAAAGGTGTCGCGGGCGCTTGCCCTGCCCGACTATCCTCAACCGATCAAGCCGGCGAGGTTTTTCCACAAGCCCAGCGACCCCAGATCGTTGAACGTCACGAACACCATCAGCGCGAGCAATGCCGCAAGCCCGCCCCGAAACGCCCACGCCTGCACCTCCGGCCCGACAGGACGACGCCGGACCGCCTCGATCGCGTAGAACAGCAGATGACCGCCATCGAGCATCGGGACTGGCAGGAGATTGATGAACCCCAGATTGATGGACACCAGCGCGATCAGGAAGACGAACGCCGCGGGGCTGATGCTCATCTGCTGCCCGGCCGCCTTCGCCATGCCGATCGGGCCGCTGAGTTCCTTGACCGACCTGCGCCCGCTGATGATCTGGCCGAGCGTATCGGTCATGAAGCGGACGAGCTCGCCCGTCTGCCGCACCGCGACGACCGGTGCCTCGATCAGGCTCACCGGCACGACGACCTGATCCGGACGCGCGACGCCGAGCAGCCCGACGCGGAAATGATTGCCGAAGCGGTCGGCCTGTTCGTCGACGCCGATCACTGCCTGCGTCGATGCCGGCTGGCCCGCGCGGACGTAATCGATGCGGATCCGCTCCGCAGGACGGATGCGGATGTAGCGCACCATGTCGTCGAAGGTCGCAACGCTGCGTCCACCGAGCGCGGTGATCGTATCGCCGGGGCGCAGCCCGGCCGCCGCGGCGGCGCTGCCGGCCTCGACCGTCGCGACACGCGTAGGGGTGCGCGCATCGCCGAGCGCCAGCGCGAAGCCGGCAAGGATCAGCACCGCGACGAAAAAATTCACGATCGGCCCGGCGGCGACGATGATCGCGCGCTGCCACACCGGCTTTGCCTGGAACGTCGCCTGGCGCTCCTCGGCCGGCAGCGACAGCCACTCCGCCGAAGGCTGCGACGCGGGGTTCATGTCGCCGGCGAAGCGGACATAGCCACCAAGCGGCATCCAGCCGAGCTTCCACCGCGTCCCGCGTTTGTCGGTCCACCCGGCGATCTCTCGGCCGAAACCGATCGAAAAGGCTTCGGCTTTCACCCCGAACCAGCGGCCGGCGAAATAATGGCCGAGCTCGTGAACGAACACGAGCGGCCCGACGACGAGCATGAAAGCCAACAGAGTGAGCAACAGGCCCGGGGTCTGGATCAAGCGACGCAATCCTTCACACGCTCTTCCGCGATGGCGCGGGCTTCGGCATCGATCGCAAGGACCGAATCCAGATCGCCCGGCGCCGGCGGATCGTAGCGGTTCAGCACATCGCTGACGATTGCGGCAATTTCGAGGAACCCCGCGCGCCCCTTGAGGAACGCAGCGACCGCGACCTCGTTCGCGGCGTTCAGGATCGCGGGACGCGCGCCGCCCGCCTCCATCGCGGCGCGTGCCAGGGCGAGCGCAGGGAAGCGCACCGGATCGGGCGCCTCGAAGTCCAGCCGGCCGACGTTGACCAGATCGAGCCGCTCGCCCGGCGTCGCCATCCGGTCGGGCCAGGCGAGTGCGCAGGCAATCGGCGTGCGCATGTCCGGCGTGCCAAGCTGCGCGATGACGGACCCATCGATATATTCGACCATCGAATGGATCACCGACTGGCGGTGAACGACGACGTCGAGCTGCGCCGCCTCGACCGGAAACAGGTGAAACGCCTCGATGAGTTCGAGACCCTTGTTCATCATCGTCGCAGAATCGACCGAGATCTTGGCGCCCATCGACCAATTGGGGTGCGCCACCGCCTGTTCCGGCGTGATGCCGTCCATCTCGGCAAGCGATCGATCGCGAAACGGCCCGCCGCTTGCGGTCAGGATGATCCGCGCGACACGCGCCGGGATCGTGCGGTCGAGACATTGAAAAACCGCGCTGTGCTCGGAATCGACCGGCAGCAGGATCGCACCGGATTTCGCGAGCGCGTGGTTCATCACCTCGCCGGCCGAAACCAGGGATTCCTTGTTGGCGAGTGCGATCGTGCCGCCGCCCTCGATCGCCGCCATGACCGGGCGTAGCCCGGCGCACCCTACGATCGCCGCCAGCGTAACGTCCGCGCCCAAGGCGGCGGCGTCGATCACCGCCTGCTCGCCGCCGGCCGCTTCGATCCCGCTTCCGGCCAGTGCAGCGCG
This sequence comes from Sphingomonas sp. EC-HK361, assembly GCF_902498785.1. Taxonomy (GTDB): domain Bacteria; phylum Pseudomonadota; class Alphaproteobacteria; order Sphingomonadales; family Sphingomonadaceae; genus Sphingomonas. The sequence continues at coordinate 984,564 of NZ_LR701493.1, read as the reverse complement.
CAGATCCCCGAGGCACGCTTCGTCGGCAACCACCGCGCGCCGCGCCCGCGTGCGGATCGCCGCCGCTGCAAGCCGCGCGACATCGCAATTCGCGGTCAGCGCGAGAACCCGAAAATCGTCCGGCGCCCGCTCGATCAGGTCCAGCGTCGAAGTGCCGACCGAACCGGTCGCACCGAGGATCGTGATCGTCTTCATGACGGATAGAAATGCGGCAGGACGACAAGGAGCGCGGCGAGCGGTGCGACCGGCACGAGCCCGTCGAGCCGGTCAAGAACGCCGCCATGACCGGGCAGGATCGTGCCGCTGTCCTTCACCCCCGCGCGCCGTTTCAGCCAGCTTTCGAACAGGTCGCCGCCCTGCGCCACCACCGCAAGGCCCGGCGTCGCCAGCGTCATGCGCAGCGGCAGACCGAACCGCCAGTGCATCAGCGCCCCGACGACCGAGGCGAGCAGGACGCCGCCGATCAGCCCCGACCATGTCTTGTTGGGGCTCAGCCGGGGTGCCAGCTTTGGCCCGCCGAAGGTGCGACCGACAAAGAACGCACCGATGTCGCAACCCCAGACGAGCGCCATCGCCCAGAACGTCCAGGCGAGTCCCTCATGCTGGCGGTTGATGAGGACCAGCGCGAGCACCGGCAGTCCGCAATAGAGGACGCCGGCGGCCAGCCATGGCAGCCGCGTCACGATGACGACGAAGAACGCAGCCCCCGCCAGCAGCCCTAGCGCGAAAGGATCGGGGCCGGCCGCGATCGGTGCCATGATCGCCAGCGGCACCGACAGCGCATATTGCGCCAAGCGCTTGTGCCCCGCGCTCGCGCCGACGAGATCGGCCCATTCCGCCATCATCAGGATCGCGACGACGACCGCGAGCAGCCAGAACGCGATGCCGCCGAACACCACCGCGGCCGTGGCGACCGCGATCATCCCGACGCTCGCGATCATCCGCAGGCGCAGGTTCGACGGCGTACGCAGTTTCGCCTGATCGGCTTCGCTCACAGGCCACCGAACCGGCGCTGGCGTCGTCCGAAATCCTCGATCGCCACGCCGAACGCCTCGGCATCGAAATCGGGCCAGAGCGTGTCGACGAACAGCAATTCGGCATAAGCCGCCTGCCACAGCAGGAAATTCGATAGCCTGTGCTCTCCCGACGTGCGGATCAGCAGGTCGAGCGGCGGAAGCGCACGCGTCTCCAGCTCGGCCTCGATCATCGCCGCATCGATGACGGTGGCGTCGGTTTCGCCCGCGGCCACCCGCGCCGCGATCCGGCGTGTCGCCTCGACCAGTTCAGCCTGCGCGCCGTAATTCAGCGCGATGGCGAGGATGGGACCGCTATTGCCCGATGTCCGCGCGATCGCGTCGTCGATCAGCGCCACCACATCGTGCGGAAACCGGCGATAGTCGCCGATCACGCGCAGGCGGACATTCTCGCGCACCAGTTCGGCCAGATCGCTGCGGATGAAGAGCCGCAGCAATCCCATGAGATCGCCGACTTCCTCTTCCGGGCGGCGCCAGTTCTCCGACGAGAATGCATAAAGCGTCAGCGCCTCGATCCCGAGCGCGCGCGCCGCGCGCGACACCTTGCGTACCGCCTCCACGCCGGCACGGTGGCCGGCGACGCGCGGCAGATGCCGGCGCTTCGCCCAGCGGCCATTGCCGTCCATGATGATCGCGACGTGGCGGGGCAACGCCACCCCGCCCTGCCCCGCCGCGAAGGCCGGCGCGCTGCTCATTGCGACACCGCGGGGCACCAGGCGTGGATCACTTGCCCAGAATTTCCTTTTCCTTCGACGCCGCGACCGTGTCGATATCGGCGGTCGTGGTGTCGGTCAGCTTCTGCACCTCGGTTTCGTGGCGCTTGCGCTCGTCCTCGCTGAAGACGCCCTTCTTCTCGTCGGTCTTGAGCGCATCCATGCCGTCGCGGCGGACGTTGCGCACCGCGATCTTGGCCTTTTCCGCATACTGTCCCGCGAGCTTGGCGAGTTCCTTTCGACGTTCCTCGGTCAGGTCGGGAATCGGCAGGCGCAGCGAATTGCCGTCATTGATCGGATTCAGGCCGAGACCCGCCGACCGGATCGCCTTCTCGACGGGGCCGATATTGCTCTTGTCCCACACCTGCACGCTCAGCATGCGTGGTTCGGGCGCAGACACGGTCGCGACCTGGGTCAGCGGCATGTGGCTGCCGTAAACCTCCACCGTCACCGGATCGAGCAGCGCGGTCGAGGCGCGGCCGGTGCGCAGGCCGCCGAGATCGTGCTTCAGCGCTTCGATCGCGCCGGCCATGCGGCGTTCGAGATCGGACTTGTCATAGGCCGGCATTGGCAGCTTCCTCGGTTGTATTCTCGACGATGGTCGAAACGCCGCGCCCGTCGAGCACGGCGGCAAGATTGCCCTCGTCGCGGATGTTGAAGACGACGATTGGCACGTTGTTGTCGCGGCACAGCGCGACGGCGGAGGCGTCCATCACCTTCAGATCGTCGGCAAGGACGCGGCCGAAGGTCAGCCGCTCGTAGCGCTTGGCGGTGGGCACCTTCTTGGGATCGGCATCATAGACGCCGTCGACAGACGTGCCCTTGAACAGCGCGTCGCAATTCATTTCGGCTGCCCGAAGCGCGGCGCCCGTATCGGTCGTGAAAAAGGGGCTGCCGACGCCGGCCGCGAAGATCACGACGCGGCCCTTCTCCAGATGCCGCTGCGCGCGCCTGCGGATATAGGGCTCGCACACACTCGCCATGGGGATCGCCGACTGGACCCGGGTATCGACGCCGGCACGCTCGAGCGCATTCTGCAGCGCAAGCGCGTTCATAATCGTCGCCAGCATACCCATATAGTCGGCCGACGCGCGCTCGAAGCCCTTCGCGGCACCAGCCAGCCCGCGGAAGATGTTGCCGCCGCCGACGACGATACACAGCTCATGTCCCGCATCGCGCGCCGCCTTGATCTCACGCGCGACGCGGTCGCAGGTGGCGGGATCGATTCCGAACTGGCCGGCGCCCATCAGCACCTCGCCCGACAATTTCAACAGGATACGTTTGTAGCGCGGGGAGGTCATGCGATTCCGAGTATGGGAGGTGGGCGGCGCGGACATTAGGCGGCACGGCAAGCGGTCGCAACCCGGCGATGGGGATGCCGGAAAGATAGTCGCCGGACACGACAACGCCGCCGCCTGCACAAGGGCAGACGGCGGCGCTTTGTCGATCCGCGAGATCAGGCGACCGGCTGCGGCACGCCCGATGCGGCGGCGACCTCGGCCGCGAAGTCCGACTCTTCCTTCTCGATGCCTTCGCCGAGCTGAAAGCGGACATAATCGACCAGCTTGATCTCGGCGCCGGCATCCTTGCCGGCCTTGGCGACGACGTCGCTGATCTTGGTCTTGCCGTCCATGACGAACAGCTGGCTGACCAGCGCGTGCTCCTTTCGGAACTTGGCGATGCCGCCCTCAACCATCTTCGCGATGATGTCGGCGGGCTTGCCGCTCTCCGACGCCTTTTCGGTCGCGATCGCGCGCTCGCGCTCGATCTCCGTCTCGTCGAGGTCGTCTTCGTTCAGTGCCTTCGGGAACGCCGCCGCGATATGCATGGCCAGCTGGTTGCCCAGCGCCTGGAGCGCGTCGGCCGGTGCGGCGGATTCGAGCGCGACGAGCACGCCGATCTTGCCCATGCCGGGCGCCGCCTTGTTGTGCACATAGGCGACGACGGCGCCCTGCGACACTTCGAGGCGCTTCACGCGCCGGATCGACTGGTTCTCGCCGATCGTCGCGATGTTACCGGTCAGCGTCTCCTCGGCGGTCTTGCCGTTCGGCAGCGTCGCAGCCTTGATCGCGTCGACATCGCCGGCGCCATCCAGCGCGACCTGAGTCACTTCGCGGACGAACTGCTGGAACTGGTCGTTCTTCGCGACGAAGTCGGTTTCCGAATTGACCTCGACCGCCGCGCCCTTCGTGCCCGAAACGGCGACGCCGACCAGGCCCTCGGCCGCGGTGCGGCTCGACTTCTTGGCAGCAGCCGCGAGGCCCTTGGTGCGAAGCCAGTCCATCGCCGCTTCCATGTCGCCGGCGGTTTCGTTCAGCGCCTTCTTGCAATCCATCATGCCCGCGCCGCTCTTCTCGCGCAGGTCCTTGACCATCGCTGCCGTGATGTCGGCCATGTCCTAATCCTTTGGTATCAAAATGGCCCGTTCGCACTGAGCCTGTCGAAGTGCCGCCTTTCTCCGCTGCACGTTGCAGTAGAAAGACAGTGCCCTTCGACTGCCTGCAAGGCAGACGCTCAGGGTAGCCTTCGACAAGCTCAGCACGAACGGAAAATGGCTTGTCGAAGCCCTTCTTGTCTTACGCGTCGATCTGGCGCTCGGCCTCGGCGGCCATCTCGGCCTGCTGGGGGGCGTCGGCCACCGGCGTCTCGACGCTCAGCGCTTCCTCGGCGACCGGCTCGACCGCCGCACCCAGATCGGCGCCGCGGCGCTGCTGCTGCTCCTGGCCACCGCGGGTCGCGGCGATCGCGATCGCCTCGCAATACAGGCGGATGGCGCGCGCGGCGTCGTCGTTCGCCGGAACCGGGAAGGCGATGCCGTCGGGCGAAACGTTCGAATCGAGGATCGCGACGACCGGGATACCCAGCGTGTTGGCTTCCTTGATCGCCAGCTCTTCCTTGTTCGCGTCAATGACGAACATCACGTCGGGCACGCCGCCCATATCGCGGATGCCGCCGAGCGACAGCTCGAGCTTGTCCTTCTCGCGCGTCAGGTTCAGCACTTCCTTCTTGGTCAGGCCGTGCGTGTCGCCCGAAAGCTGCTCCTCGAGCGTCTTGAGGCGCTTGATCGAGTTCGAGATCGTCTTCCAGTTGGTCAGCATGCCGCCCAGCCAGCGGTGGTTCACAAAGTGCTGGCCCGAGCGGCGCGCGGCGTCGGCGACCGGTTCCTGCGCCTGGCGCTTCGTCCCGACGAACAGGACCTTCCCGCCGGACGCGACCGTCGAGCTGACGAATTCGAGCGCGCGCGCGAAGAGCGGCACGGTCTGCGACAGGTCGATGATGTGGATACCGTTGCGGTCGCCGAACAGATACGGCTTCATCTTCGGGTTCCAGCGATGCGTCTGATGGCCGAAGTGCGCGCCCGTTTCGATGAGCTGCTGCATGGAGACGACAGGTGCCGCCATAGGGATAGATCCTTCCGGTTGAGCCTCTGGGAAGCGGATGACGCTGACGCTTGCGCGCCGACGCACCGGGCTATGATGCTTCCCATGCGGGGTTGAGGGGCGCGCCATTAGCGCAAGACGAGGCATTCCGCAAGCGCTTGACAGATGGAACATAGATGGAACATATAGCGGGAACACAGCGGGAACGCGGTGACTGGCTTCTCGGGAATGGCGCGGAAATCCGTGCCGCTCCGCGGATCGAATCGGGAACCTGTCCTGCGATGAAGTGTTTGCGGCTCACTCGGGTCGCGAATTGACCTTGGGAGGCGAACGTAATGGCAATCCTGGCTTTCGTTGCATTCGGTGGGGCATTTGGTCTTTCGGCCTATGCGATCTGGTCCACGGTTGCGCCCAAACTCGATCGTATTACCGATGCGTTGTTCGGGCGCGCGCCGCAGACCTTCCAGCCGCTTTCGGGGCTGGTGCTGGCCGAGCGCCGGATCGCTGTCAGGCGCTGGGCGGCGGTGTCGCGGCCGGCGACGGTCCTGCGCGAGGCCGCCTGATCCGCGCATAACTCGCGATGCTGAACGGCATCGTGATGAGGTAGAGCACACTGAGCAGGGAAAAGGTGTGCCAGGGCGCCGACACCAGTGCCGCGCCCACGATCACGATTACCGCGATCGCCTCGAAGCGGATGTTCTGGCGCAGCCGCATCGAGGTCCACGAAAAGGTCGCGATGCTCGATACCATGAGACACGCAACGATTGCAGTCCAGGGGGCCACGATCAGCGGATTGCGCAGCAGCGGCTCTTCGGTCCAGAACGACAGAAACATCGGCAGCATCGCAAGCCCCGCGCCCGCCGGTGCCGGAACGCCGGTCAGGAAGCCGGCCGATTTGTGCGGCTGTTCCGTCCGATCGATCTGCGCGTTGAAGCGGGCGAGGCGCAGCGCACAGAAGACCGCGAGCATCAGCGCCGCCATCCAGCCGAAACGCGGCAGGGTCGAGAGCGACCAGAGATAGAGGATCAGCGCCGGCGCGACGCCGAAGGAGATCGCGTCGGACAGCGAGTCGAGTTCCGCGCCGAAGCGACTCTCGCCGTGGAGCATTCGCGCGATTCGCCCGTCCAGCCCGTCGAGCACGCCGGCTACCAGCACCATCGTGACCGCAAGCTCCCATTTGCCGCCGATCGCGAAGCGCACGCCGCTCAGGCCCGAGCATAAGGCAAGCGCGGTCACCGCATTCGGCGCGACCGCCCGCAGGGGAAGCCCGCGCGGATTTCGCCGCGAGACCTGGAAAGCGCGGCGATCGTCCGGCAGGATCATTGCGCGATGCCGGCAACCGGCTTGCCGCCCATGCGGCCGAGCACGGTTTCACCCGCGATCGCGCGCTGGCCGAGTGCGACTTGCGGCTCGAACTCTTCGGGCAGGTAGACATCGACGCGGCTGCCGAAGCGGATGAGGCCGATCCGCTGGCCGCTGGCGACCATGTCGCCCGGCTTCACGAACCCGACGATCCGGCGCGCGACGAGACCGGCGATCTGGGTAAAGCCGACACGGCGCCCGTCATGCCCCTCGACGACGATATGCTGGCGTTCATTCTCCTCGCTCGCCTTGTCGAGATCGGCGTTGAGGAACTTGCCCGCAATATAGACGACCTGGGTGATCGTCCCCGCGATCGGAGTACGGTTGATGTGCACGTCGAACACCGACATGAACACCGAGACGCGGGTCAGCGATCCTTCGCCGAGGCCATTGGGCCCGGCGAGTTCCCGCGGGATCGGCACGCTCTGGATCATGGTGATGAGGCCGTCCGCCGGGCTGACGATCAGGTCGTCGCCCTGCGGCGTGGTGCGCACCGGATCGCGGAAGAACGCGGCGACCCAGATCGTCAGCCCGACCATCGGCCAGAACAGCACGGCCGTAAGCCACGTGGCGAGCAGCGTCAGGCCGGCGGCGATGAAGACGTATTTACGCCCTTCGGGATGGACCGTCGGGAACCGCCATTTGACGGTCGTGGTGACGGGAACGGCGCCCGTGGGCGACTTTTCAAGTGATGGCATCGCCCTCGTCTAACCGCGCGTGCGGGGCGACACAACGCTATTGGGTGCGCGCCCGTGTGGCGCCGGGCGGTTGATCGCCGCGCCACCCTCCCCTAAGCGGACCCGCAAAACCTCCCCAATCTCTCCCAAGGAAGTGAGCATGGCCAAGATCAAGGTGAAGACGCCCGTCGTGGAGATCGACGGCGACGAAATGACGCGGATCATCTGGGAATGGATTCGCGAGCGCCTTATCAAGCCGTATCTCGACATCGACCTCGATTATTACGACCTGGGCATCGAGCACCGCGACGCGACCGACGACAAGGTGACCGTCGACAGCGCGAAGGCGACGCAGAAATACGGCGTCGCGGTGAAGTGCGCGACGATCACCCCCGACGAAGCGCGGGTCGAGGAATTCGGCCTGAAGAAGATGTGGAAGTCGCCCAACGGCACCATCCGCAACATCCTGGGCGGCGTGATCTTCCGCGAGCCGATCGTCATCAGGAACGTGCCCCGCCTGATCCCCGGCTGGACCCACCCGATCGTCGTCGGCCGCCACGCGTTCGGCGATCAGTACAAGGCGACCGACTTCGTGGTGCCGGGCGCCGGCAAGCTGACGATGAAGTTCGAGGGCACCGACGGCCAGGTCATCGAGCACGAAGTATTCGATTTCCCCGCCGGCGGCGTTGCGATGGGCATGTACAATCTCGACGAATCGATCCGCGATTTCGCGCGGGCGAGCATGAACTATTCGCTGGGCCGCAAATGGCCGCTCTACCTCTCGACCAAGAACACGATTCTCAAGGCCTATGACGGCCGCTTCAAGGACCTGTTCGCGGAGATTTTCGAGGCCGAGTTCAAGGGTCAGTTCAAGGATGCCGGCATCGTCTACGAACACCGCCTCATCGACGACATGGTCGCCAGCGCACTCAAGTGGAACGGCGAGTTCGTCTGGGCCTGCAAGAATTACGACGGTGACGTCCAGTCGGATCAGGTCGCGCAGGGCTTCGGCTCGCTGGGGCTGATGACCTCGGTGCTGATGACTCCCGACGGCAAGACCATCGAGGCGGAGGCTGCCCACGGCACCGTCACCCGCCACTACCGCCAGCATCAGCAGGGCAAGGCGACCTCGACCAACCCGATCGCGTCGATCTTCGCATGGACCGGCGGCCTGAAATATCGCGGCAAGTTCGACGGCACGCCCGACGTCACCCGCTTCGCCGAAACGCTGGAGCAGGTCTGCATCGAGACGGTCGAGAATGGCGACATGACCAAGGATCTCGCGATCCTCATCGGCCCGGACCAGCGCTGGATGACGACCGAGCAGTTCTTCGAGGCGGTTCGCGGCAACCTCGAGACGAAGATGGCCAACTGGGCCTGACGACTAGCGGGCTTCCGGCGACTGGATATGTTCCGGCCGGAAGCCCAGTCCGATAATGCGCGCGGGAATCCGCCGCAGCATCGGAATCCGGTCGAGCAGTCGCGCGAAGGCGGGGGCACCGCTGACCGCGTCTTCCCGAGACAGCATCGGCGCGATCACCCTGTCCTGAACCAGCCGCTGCATGCGCTGGGTCAGCTGGACCGCGCGGTGCCGGCGATCGCGCACGCGGTGCAGCAGCGGGTCGATGTCCTCCCCGGCCCGCATCGGCGCGGCGAGCAGATTGGCGGCCGCGACCGCATCCTGAATCGCCAGGTTGATTCCGACCCCGCCGATCGGCGACATTGCGTGCGCCGCATCGCCGATGACGAGCAGCCCCGGACGATGCCATCGTTCGAGCCGATCGACCGTGACGGTCAGCAGCTTCACATCGTCCCACGACCGCAGCCCTTCCGTAGCGCGCGCCGTCTCCGGCCCCACCGCCAGCACCCGCGCGACGAACGCGTCGAAACCCTCTGAGTGCACGGTTTCGGCGGTGCCCTTGGCGAAGACGAACGCGCACTGCCAGTAATCGCCGCGATCGATGAGCACGAAGATGCGCCCCGCATCGAACACCCCCATGCTGTCATTTTCGCGCGCCGGGGCCTTGGGAATGCGGAACCAGAACACATCCATCGGCGCCCCGATCGTCGTCGCGGGCAAGCCCGAGCAAAACCGTGAATCCCGTCCGTCACTCGCGATCGTCAGTCGTGCGGCAATGGTTTCGCCACCCTGCATCCGCGCGCCGGCGACACGGCCGTCTGCCTCGACAAGCGTCTCGGCCTCGCATCCCTGCACAAGCCGGAACGTCGGATAGCGCCGCGCCGCGTCCGCGACGAAATCGAGGAAATCCCATTGCGGCATCAGCGCGATGAAGGGTGCCGCGACGGGCAGATGGCGAAAGTCGACGATCTCGACCGGCTGACCGCCGATCCTCGCACCGATCGTCTCCACCTTGTTGTGCGGACGGGCGAGCAGCGCATCCAGCAGGCCGAGTTCGTGGATGAGCTGGAGCGTCGAGGGGTGAACGGTATCGCCCCTGAAATCCCTCAGGAAATCACGATGCTTCTCGACAACCACGGTATCCAGTCCCGCGCGCGCAAAGAGCAGCCCGGCCATCATCCCGGCAGGGCCACCCCCCAGGATCAGGACGTCGCAAGACTTTTCGCCCGTCGTCCAAGACGAATCGGCAATCGTCGTTCTAGAAGCGGGCATGGCAATCGGTCTCGACAACAAGGGTTTCAGCGACGCACTGGTCATTCTCGGCGCAGCCGGGATGGTGATCCCGGCGTTCGCCCGGTTCAAGATCAGTCCGGTCATCGGTTTCATTCTGGTGGGGGCGCTGGTCGGCCCGGCCGGCCTCGGCGCGCTCACCGCGCAGCATCCGTGGCTCTATTATGTGACCATATCCGATCCGCATTCGATCGAGCCGTTCGCCGAGTTCGGCATCATCCTGCTCCTCTTTTCGATCGGACTTGAGCTTTCGCTCAAACGCCTGTGGACGATGCGGCGGCTGGTTTTCGGGACGGGGGCGGCGGAACTGCTGCTGTCGGGCGCGATGATCGGAACCGCGCTGCACATGCTCGGGCAGGAGTGGGCCGGGGCGCTCGGCCTTGGCTTCGCGCTCGCGCTGTCCTCGACCGCGCTCGTCATCCCGCTTGCCGGGACCAGAAGCCCGGTCGGGCGCGGCGCCTTTGCGATGCTGCTGTTCGAGGATCTCGCGCTCGTCCCGATCATCTTCATCCTCGGCGCGCTCGCCCCGACCGCGAGCGATGATGGCTGGCGCGGGCTCGCCGGCGTCGCGATGGCTGGCGGCGTCACCGTCGTCGCCATGTATCTCGCTGGCCGAATTCTCCTTCCCCGCCTCTTCGCGCAGGCAGCACGGACGAAGAGCCCGGAACTTTTCCTGGCGGCGTCGCTGCTGGTGGTCATCGTCGCCAGTGTCGCGACCACCGCGGCGGGCCTTTCCCCGATCGTCGGGGCACTGCTCGCGGGATTGCTGATTGCGGAAACCGAATATCACGGCGAGGTCGAGGTCATCACCGCGCCCTTCAAGGGCCTCGCGCTCGGCGTCTTCCTCATCACCGTGGGGATGAGCCTCGATTTGCGGCTCATCATGGCGAACTGGGTGGAGCTGACATTGGCGGTTGCCGGCGTGGTCGCGGTGAAGGCGATCGTCGTCTATCTCCTGCTCCGCGTCGCGAACGCCCGGCGCGGGGTGGCGATCGAAACCGGCGTGCTGATGGGCAGCCCGTCCGAGACGACGCTGATCGTGCTGGCAACGGCGGCGCAGGCACAGCTGATCCAGGGGTCGACCGCCGCCTTCTGGCAGACCGTCACCGCGATCGGCCTGACCATCACGCCGCTGCTCGCGAAGGCGGGGCGAGTCATCGCGCGCCGCGTCGAACCGGCGCCCGCGCGCGAACCCGAACGCGAACTGGCGGGTCCCGAAGGGCGCAGCGTCATCGTCGGCTTCGGCCGCGTCGGCCGCCTCGTCGCCGATATGCTCGCCTGTCACGACCAGCCCTATCTCGCGATCGAGGCGGATATCGATTCGGTAAAGGCCGCGCAGCGCGCCGGCTATTCGGTGATGTTCGGCGACATTGCGCGCGGCGAATGGATCGAGCGGCTAGATCTGGCCAATGCGCGCGCGCTCATCATGACGATGGACGATCCGGTGCTGACCGCGCGCTTCGTTCGCCGGATGCGCACGCTCGCCCCCAACCTGCCGATCATCGCCCGCGCGCGAGACGCGGGGCATGCGGCGGAGCTCTACCGCGCCGGCGTCACCGATGCCGTCCCCGAAACCCTCGAAAGCTCGCTCCAACTGTCCGAGGCGGTGTTGGTGGACTTGGGCGTGGCGATGGGTCCGGTCATCGCATCGATCCATGAAAAGCGTGACGAACTGCGCCAGACCATCAGGCGCGCGGCCAATCTCGGCCGCGAACCGCGCATCCGGCGTATCCGCCAGCGCAGTTGAGCCGAGACGGATACGCAGGCGAAATGACAGGAACCCTGTCGCGCCGATGCGCGTTCGTTTCGGTAGGTTTACAATTGGGAGATAACCAGATGATCCGTATGCCCCTGCTCGCCATCGGCATGCTCGCGGCTGCACCCGCTTTCGCGCAGACGGCACCGGCCCCCGCCGCAACGCCGGCTGCACCTGCCACGGCGAGCGTCGCCGCTGGCGCGACCGTCTTTGACACCGCAGGCGGCACCGTCGGCACCGTCGCCAGCGTCAATGGCGATGTTGTCGTCATCGATACCGGCACGCACAAGGCTGGCGTGCCCATGACCTCCATCGGCAAGGGCGCCAAGGGCCCGACCATGGCGATGACCAAGGCACAGCTCGATACAGCGGCTGCCCAGCAGCAACAGCAGGCTCAGGCGCAGCTTCAGCAGTCGCTCGTGGCCGGCGCGCAGGTAAAGAGCCTTAACGGCACCGCCGTGGTCGGCACGATCAAGTCGGCCGATGCGCAGTTCGTGACGCTGACGACTGCCAAGGGCGAGGTTAAGCTGCCGGCAAACGGATTCTCGATGGGGCCGAATGGTCTGATCGTCGGCCTCACCGCGCAACAGTTTGACGCGGCGGTGTCGGGTGCAGCCGCTGCGCCGGTGACGTCCACGCCGCCGAGCAAATAATTCATCGGATGCGGCGGGACTTGACCGTCCCGCTGCGTCACCCTTCGCGTTTCAAGCGGATCGACAGCCCGCCGTCTCCGTCGAGGCCCACCGCCCCCCCGGACAGATCGACCACCGCGTTCAATTCCACCGCGCGCGTCACGTCCGTTGTGGGACATGCGTCTGCGCCCGCGCGAACCCAGCGAACCGTCACTCGAACCCGACCTTCGCCCGCGCCGTAGTTCGCGGACTGAAACGTCAGGGTCAGCCCGGTTTCCATCGATGGACGATAACCCTGCGCCGCGCCGCACGTCCTGACAGCAGGTTCCGATTGCGTCTGACGCACCATGCTTTGGGAATTGAGAGCGACGCGCACAGTCCCGCGATAGAGCACGGCCCCACCCCCACGCACCTCCACCGAAACCGGATAGCCCGTGGAAGCTGCGCCCTCGTCTGCAAACGCAGTCCGGCGCGCGCTTGTCACCAGCACCGGCGCCGGCGGCGCGACGATCGGCGTGACTTGCAGCATGATTCCCAACAGCATCGATTTTCTCGCGAGATCGCCGCCAACTTAAAGGCGATCGGTTGAAAATCCCGCTGCAAGCGCGGTTAACCGCGTGCCTGATCCATCGCAGCGCGGATCGCATCCAGTGCAGCCGAGCCTTTGTCGGCATCCGGCCCGCCGCCCTGCGCCATGTCCGGTCGTCCGCCGCCGCCCTGTCCGCCAAGCGCCGCGACCGCGGCCTTCACCAGATCGACCGCGCTGAACCGGCCGACGAGATCGTCAGTCACGCCAACCGCAACCGATGCCCTCCCGTCATTGGTCGCCACGATGGCGGCGACGCCCGATCCGATCCGCTGCTTGGCTTCGTCGACCGCGCCGCGCAGACCCTTTGCGTCGAACCCGTCGAACAACTGTCCAACGAAGTTGGTGCCGGCAATGCTCTCCGCCGCCGCCGCTGCCTCACCGCCGGAGCCGCCCATCGCCAGCGCCTTCCTGGCGTCGGCAAGCTCGCGCTCGAGCCGCCGGCGATCCTCGATCAGCACCGCTACCCGCGCCGGCACCTCGTCCGGGGTAACGCGAAGCGCCGATGCCGCCTCGCGCAGCTTCTCGTCGCGAGCGGTCAGCCAGGCGCGCGCCGCCTCGCCGGTCAGCGCCTCGACACGCCGGACGCCGGACGACACCGCCCCCTCGCCCACGACCTTGAAAAGCCCGATATCGCCGAGCGCACTCACATGCGTGCCGCCGCACAGCTCGATCGAATAGGTTTCGCCGTCGTCGTCGCTGCCCATCGATACGACCCGGACTTCGTCGCCATATTTCTCGCCGAACAACGCCATCGCCCCCATCGCGATCGCATCGTCGGGAGTCATTAGCCGCGTCGTCACCGCCCCGTTCTGCCGGATTTTTGCATTCACCGCGGCTTCCGCATCGGCGATCTCGTCCGCCGCCATCGCAACCGGATGCGACACGTCGAAGCGCAGCCGGTCGGGTGCGACGAGCGAACCCTTCTGCGCGACATGGGAGCCCAGCCGCTGGCGCAGCGCCTCATGCAGCAGATGAGTCGCGGAATGGTTGGCGCGGATTCGCGCGCGGCGATCCACGTCGATCGAAAGGCGAACCGCATCGCCGATCTTCACCTCGCCCGCCTTGACGGTCGCGTGGTGAACGAAGAGGCGTCCCAATTGCTTCGACGTGTCCGAAATGTCGGCTTTTAGCCCGCCATCACTCGACAGCGTGCCGGCATCGCCGACCTGCCCACCGCTCTCGCCATAAAAGGGTGTCTGGTTGACGATCACGTCGACCTTCTCGCCAGAACCGGCGCGATCGACCCGCTCCCCGTCCTTGACGAGGGCGAGGACCTGCCCTTCGCCGGTATCGCTCGCATAGCCGACGAACTCGGTCGATCCGATCTCCTCGGCCAGGTCGAACCACAATTCGTCCGAAGCCTTTGCGCCCGATCCCTTCCACGCGGCGCGCGCCGCTCGCTTCTGCTCGGCCATCGCCGCGTCGAAGCCGGCGCGATCGACATGCAGGTTCTGCGCGCGAAGCGCGTCCTCGGTCAGATCGTAAGGGAAGCCGAAGGTGTCGTAGAGCCTGAACGCCGTCTCGCCCGCCAGCGTCTCGCCCGGCTTCATGCCCTCGGTCGCCTCGTCGAGAAGTTTCAGCCCTTTATCGAGCGTCTGGCGAAAGCGTGTCTCCTCCTGCCGCAGCGTCGCCTCGATCAGCGGCTGCGCGCGGACCAGCTCCTGATACGCCCCGCCCATCTCGGCGACGAGCGCAGGGACGAGCCGGTGCATCAACGGCTCCTTCGCGCCCAGCAGATGCGCGTGGCGCATCGCGCGGCGCATGATCCGGCGCAGCACATAGCCGCGGCCTTCATTGGCCGGCAGCACCCCGTCCGCGACCAGGAAGCCGGCACAGCGCAGGTGATCGGCGATGACGCGGTGGCTCGCCTGATTGGCGCCCGTCGTCGCGGTGTGCGTGAGTTCGCCCGAGGCCGCGATCAGCGCCTTGAACGTGTCGGTATCGTAATTGTCATGGACGCCCTGCATCACCGCGGCGACGCGCTCCAGCCCCATGCCGGTGTCGATCGACGGCCGCGGCAGATCGCCGGTGATTTCGTCGGCCTCCTGCACATATTGCATGAAGACGAGGTTCCAGATTTCGACGAAGCGGTCGCCATCCTCGTCCGGGCTGCCCGGAGGGCCGCCGGGGATGTGATCGCCGTGATCGTAGAAGATTTCGGAGCACGGCCCGCACGGACCATCGGCGCCCATCGCCCAGAAATTGTCCTTGGTCGCGATGCGGATGATGCGCTCTTCGGGCAATCCCGCGATCTTGCGCCACAGGTCGAACGCCTGGTCGTCCGTGTGATAGACGGTCGCGGTCAGCTTTTCCGCGGGGATGCCCCATTCACCGGTCAGCAGCGTCCACGCATGGGTGATCGCCTGCTCCTTGAAATAGTCCCCGAAGCTGAAATTGCCGAGCATCTCGAAGAAGGTATGATGCCGCGCGGTATAGCCGACATTGTCGAGATCATTGTGCTTGCCGCCCGCCCGCACACACTTCTGCGAGGACGTCGCGGTCGAATAGGGCCGCGATTCCAGCCCGGTGAACACGTTCTTGAACGGCACCATGCCCGCATTCACGAACATCAGCGTCGGATCGTTCTGCGGCACCAGCGGCGCCGAGGGCACGACGGTGTGGCCGGTCCCTGCAAAATAGTCGAGAAAGCCGCGGCGGATGTCGTTGGTCGAGGTCATGGAGCGCGACTTAGGCGACACGTCGGCGTTGCTCAAGCGTGGCCGACACTCGCGGTTGGAGCCGACATGAACTCTGGCGCGCTATGCTCCGCCGCATTGATGCTCCGCATCGGGCAAGTTCCATGATTGTCCGGTTCGCAGGTTGGTGCCCCTATACATGCGCCCTCGCATATCGCCGCGCGGGCAACCGCGGGGTATGCTGATGAGGCATACCCGAACCGGATCACCGACCCGCGACCGATTGACTGCCGATACTTGGCTGTAGTCGACCCCGTAGACACCGTTTGCCAAAATGATCGACGATCCCGAATCTGGCACCGGTTTACCGCGATCCTCCAGACGCTGCCCAACCCATTTGACTTTGGTTACGGCGCATTGGCCGACTCGGCTCAGTCCGCGAACAGGATCGGCCGTAGCAGGAGCGGTCGTTGTCGCGATAACGGTGCCGGTGATTGCAAGGATTATCGATGACTTCATGGACGCGCTCCTTCAGCCCACTGGTTGATCTATCGACGGTGGTGGCACACTGAACCATTTCGGGCCGGACGGGGTCATGTGGAAGCAGTCCTCCAGCCGCACGCCGAACTCGCCCGGGATGTAAAGCCCCGGTTCGTCCGAGAAGCACATGCCGGCGGCGAGCTTCGTCGTCTCTCCGTGGACCAGGTTGACCGGCTCATGGCCGTCCATGCCGATGCCGTGGCCGGTGCGGTGCGACAGGCCGGGGAGCTTGTAGCCGGGGCCGTAGCCGAGCGACGCGTAGAAGCCGCGCACCGCATCGTCGACGCTGCCGGCCGGCGTACCGATCTTCGCGGCGGCAAACGCGATCTGCTGGCCGCGTGCCACCTGATCCCACACCGCGCGCTGGCGCTTTGACGCTGCCCCAAAGACGAAGGTGCGCGAGACGTCGGACTGATAGCCCTGCACCGTGCAGCCGCAGTCCATCAGGACGATCTGCCCGTCCGCGACCTTGTGCACCTTCTTGCTGCCGTGCGGATAGGCCGCGGCCTCGCCGATCAGCGCCATGCTGAATTCGGGGTCGCCGCCCAGCTTGCGGGTCGCGGCGTCCATCAGCGCGCCGATATCGTGCCCCGTCATTCCGGCTTCGACGCGCGGATGGACCCAGCGATAGGCGGCGATCGTCACATCGGTCGCGGTCTGCATCAGCGCGATTTCGGCCGCAGTCTTCACCATGCGGCAGCCGCGCACGACCGGATTGGCGGAAACGATCTTTCCAGGCATCCGGCGCGCGAGGCCGTCATAGGCGAAGAAGCGCACGGTCTCCTCGATGCCCACCGACCTGCCGGCGAGCCCGCGATCCTTCAGAAATCCGGCGATGACCGCGATAGGGTCCTCGTCCTCCTGCCACACCCGGACCTGCGCGGGCACGGCCAGCGTTTCGGCAATGGACGGCGCCTCGAAGAAGGGCGTGACGATGCACGGCTCGCCCTCGACCGGGATGACCGCCGCGGTCAGCCGCTCGCTGCGGCCCCAGCGCACGCCGGTGAAGTAGACGAGGCTCGATCCCGATTCGACGACGATCGCGCCGATCCCGTTCGCGCGCATCAGTCCTTGCGCGCGCTTCAGCCGCCCCGCCCGCTCGCCCGCGTCGATCGGCTTCGCAGCACCCGTCAGGTCATTGAGCCCGGAGAGGTCCGGCTCCGCTGCACGCACGACGGCGGCAGTCGCGAGCGGAAGGATGGCGGCGGCGCGCAGCACGTCGCGGCGGCCGGGTGTCAGGGGCATGCGCTTCATAGGTCTGCGTTACGGTTCTTGACCCGGCGCCCGCAATCCCCTTCGGTGCCGACGCCCATAACGGACGGGCATGACGGACGGCCATAACGGGAGTGCATGATTTTGGCGAAGCGGCTGACGACCTTCATCCTGATCGGGCTGGTGCTCGGCCTCGTCGTCGGCTGGGGCATCAACGCGGCGTTCGATGACGGCAGCGCGGCCAACGCGGCCTATCTGAAGTCGATCGCCGGCTGGTTCTCGATCCTCACGACGATCTTCCTGCATCTCATCAAGATGATTATCGCACCGCTCGTCTTCGGCACGCTCGTCGTCGGCATCGCGCATATGGGCGACACCGGTGCACTGGGCCGGGTCGGGGCGAAGTCGCTGTTCTGGTTTATCAGCGCGAGCCTCGTCTCGCTGACGCTGGGCCTGATCCTCGTCCACATCCTGCAGCCCGGCGTCGGGATCAACCTGGCCCTGCCCCCCGCGACCGCGACCAGCGGGCTCGACAAGAGCAATTTCGACGCAGCGAAGATCATCACGCACATTTTCCCGACCTCGATCATCGACGCGATGGCGACGAACGAGATCATCCAGATCGTCATCTTCTCGGTCTTCGTCGGCGTCGCGATCACCGCGGTGGGCGAAAAGGCGAAGCCGCTCGTGACCGCGGCCGAGGCGCTGGTGGCGGTGATGCTCCAGATCACCGATTACGTCATGCGCTTCGCCCCCATCGCGGTCTTCGCGGCCGTCGCGGCGACGCTGATCGAGCAGGGCCCCGGCGTCATCGCCCGCCTCGCCTATTTCATGGGGAGCGTCTATCTCGGGCTCGCGCTGCTGTGGGTCGTGCTGATCGCGGTCGCGTTCCTGATCGTCGGGCGGCGGATCGGGTCGCTGCTGCGCTACATTCGCGAGCCAGTGCTCGTCGCCTTCTCGACCGCGTCGTCGGAAGCCGCCTTCCCGCGCACGCTCGAGGCGCTCGACCGGTTCGGGGTGCCGAACAAGGTGTCGAGCTTCGTCCTGCCGCTGGGCTATTCGTTCAACCTCGACGGGTCGATGATGTACATGACCTTCGCGTCGCTGTTCATCGCGCAGGCCTACGGCATCCACCTCGATCTCGGCACGCAGATCGCGATGCTGCTGACGCTGATGATCACGTCCAAGGGGATCGCCGGCGTCCCACGCGCGAGCCTCGTCGTGATCGCCGCCACGCTGTCGCAGTTCAACCTGCCCGAGGCGGGGCTGCTGCTGGTGCTCGCGATCGACCATTTCCTCGACATGGGGCGCTCCGCGACCAACGTCGTCGGCAACGCGATCGCCGCGACCGTGGTCGCGAAGTGGGAGGGCGGGCTTGAGGCGCAGCTTCCCGCCGAGATCGAGCCGACCCACGCGCCCAGCCGCGCGGGCTGATCCCGGTCAGGCGTAGGCGTAGGGGCCGCCCTTCGCCAGCGCGGTCTGATAGGCGGGCCGCGCGTGCACCTTGTCCAGCCATGCGATCGTCGCAGGGCGCGATTCGTCCAGACCGCCACGCGACCGCGCCGCTTCGAGCGGGAAGCTCATCATGACATCGGCCGCGGTCATCGCGTCGCCGGCGAACCATGGGCGCTTGGCCAGTTCGGCCTCCACATAATCCAGATGGACGTCGATCATCGGCTGGATGCGCTTCTGCGCCGCCTTGCCGAAGATCGGCACGCGCGTGAGGACCAGCTTCACAAGCAGGGGCGGCATCAGCGATCCTTCGGCATAATGCAGCCAGAACCGGTAGCGCAGCGCGTCGTCGCGCTTCGCCGGCGAGCCCAGCTTGCCATCGGCGAGATCGACGAGATATTCGACGATCGCGCCGGTTTCGGCGATGACCAGGCCCGTCTCGGTATCCTCGATGACCGGGGATTTGCCGAGCGGATGGACACGCTTGAGTTCCGGCGGCGCGAGCATCGTCGCCGTGTTGCGCTCATAACGCCTGATCTCATACGGCAGCTGCAGCTCTTCAAGCATCCACAGGATGCGCTGCGAGCGGCTGTTCTCGAGATGATGAACGATGATCGTCATGATGCTTCCCCTGCGTGTGCGGTCCATATCCAGGCACTGGCGTCGAGCACGACAACGCCGTCGCGGCAATGGGGCGCAAGCACGTCGCGGAGGCGCGCGGTGATTGCGACGCGTTCCTCGGGGGGTGCCGCCGCGATGATCGGCGCGGCGGGGCCGATCCGCGAAAAGAACGCGGTCGCATCGTCGATCGCGACCTCGTTCTTTTCGCCCTTCCCGGCAAGGTAGCGATAATCGGCCCGCATCGGGCTAGCTCCCGTCCAGCCCGACCGCGAGAGCACATCCCGGACGATCGCGGGTTCGGCAAACCCGAACGGTCCGGGTGCGAAGCCCGGCGCTTCGGGCGGCGCGCCGACCACCGAATCGAGCAGCGTGATCCATTCGTTCTCCCGGCGCGCGGCAAAGCAGCTGAAGACGATCGCAGCGCCTCCGCGCGCTGCACCGCGCAGCGCGGTGAAGCCCGCCACCGGGTCGTTGAAGAACATCACGCCGTGGCGCGAGAAAAACAGATCGACCGGCGCGGCCTGCGCGACTTCGCTTGCGACATCGCCGACGACGAACCGCAGGTTCGGCAGTCCCGAACGCTCGCGCCGCGCCGTATCGACGAGGGCGCTGGAAAGATCGATGCCGAGAACCGAGAGCCCCGGAAGCGCCGCGGCGACCGCTGCGGCCGTCGCGCCCGCTCCCGACCCGATATCGACCGCCTGGCCACTGGCGGGCGCAACCGCAAGGATCGCGGCATCGAGGTCCTGGGCGAGGTTCGTGAAACTGCGATCGGTGCGGCGCCATTCGGCCGCCCATGTCTCCCCCACCCCGCTCTGCCAATCCCTCCGATCGGTCATGCTCTCGCCTTCCAGATGAACTCGAGATCGGGCCGCGATTCCCTTGCCGCCCGCCATTCCATACGCGCACGGAACGCCGCACCATAGCGCGCTCAATCCCGGATTGCGCAGGGAGATGGGAATGATGCTCGGCCTTGAGCAGCGGCCGGCTGAACCGCAAGCCCTCCTACCGCGAAAGGGCCCGCCGGAATGGCGAGCCCCTTTTATATCAGCGTTCCATGAAGGAGCGGCTCAAAGATCGTCGTCCGCTTCCGGACCCGTCATCATTTCCTCGGCGACCTTGTCGGTGCGCTGGCGGATCGCCTTTTCCAGGCGGTCGGCCATGTCGGGATTCTCCTTGAGGTAAATCTTGGCATTCTCGCGCCCCTGCCCGATCCGGACAGAATCATAGCTGAACCACGACCCCGATTTTTCGACCAGCCCGGCCTTCACGCCCAGATCGAGGATTTCGCCGATCTTCGAGATCCCCTCGCCATACATGATGTCGAATTCGACCTGCTTGAACGGCGGCGCGACCTTGTTCTTGACGACCTTCACACGGGTCGCGTTGCCGGTCACCTCGTCGCGGTCCTTGATCGCACCAGTGCGACGGATATCGAGGCGGACCGAGGCATAGAATTTCAGCGCATTGCCGCCCGTCGTCGTCTCCGGATTGCCGTACATCACGCCGATCTTCATGCGCAGCTGGTTGATGAAGATCACCATGCAGCGCGATCGGCTGATCGAGCCGGTGAGCTTGCGCAGCGATTGCGACATCAGCCGCGCCTGCAGGCCGACATGGCTGTCGCCCATCTCGCCCTCGATCTCGGCGCGGGGAACGAGCGCCGCGACCGAATCGACCACCAGCACGTCGATCGCATTCGACCGGACGAGCGTGTCCACGATCTCCAGCGCCTGCTCGCCGGTATCGGGCTGCGAAACAATGAGTTCGTCGATGTCGACGCCCAGCTTCTTGGCATAAACGGGGTCCAGCGCGTGCTCGGCGTCGACGAAGGCCGCGGTACCGCCGTTCTTCTGCGCTTCGGCAATGACATGGAGCGCCAGCGTCGTCTTGCCCGAGCTTTCCGGGCCATAGACCTCGATCACCCGGCCGCGCGGCAGTCCGCCGACGCCGAGCGCGATGTCGAGCCCCAGGCTGCCGGTCGAAATCGCCTCGACCTGCATCGCCTCCTTCTGGCCCAGCTTCATCGCCGACCCCTTGCCGAAGGCGCGGTCGATCTGCGCGAGGGCGGCGTCGAGCGCCTTTTGACGGTCTGTAGTTGCGGTTGCCATGCCGGTATCGATCACCTTCAGGTTGGCGGCCATTGTGGACCCTCCGCTTAAGCCATGCGCGTGAACCGTTCAACGCGTCTGATGGCAAAGGCGTATAGCATTTGTTCCGTTAGAACAAGTGCGGAACATTTGGGTCAGGCAAGCGCCGTTTCCAGGCACCACCAGCCGCGCGACCGCGCAACGCGGGCTGCTTCCGCGACTTGCTCCCGATCCTCGAATATCGCGAAACACGTCGCGCCCGAGCCCGACATGCGCACCAGCCGTGCGCCGGAGGCGGCGGACAGGACCCCGATCACCGCATCGATCGTGGGGACGATCGCCCGCGCGATTCTTTCGAGATCGTTGCGCGATCGTCCGGCAGCGGCGATCGGATCTCCAGACCAGTCCAGCGCGCCGCGATCGATCCCGTCCCATGCGCGAAAGACCTGCGCCGTCGATACCGCAGCGCCGGGGTTGACGAGGAGGACGGGCAGCCCGGCAAGTCCCTCCACCGCAACGAGATCATCACCCCGCCCTCGCCCCAGCGCGGCCACGCCGGCAAGGCACGCCGGCACGTCCGCGCCGAGGGATTTGGCGATATCGACGAACTTCGGCTCGGCCCGCGGCACGCCGTGAAGACTCGCCAGCGCCCGAAGCGTCGCTGCCGCGTCGGCCGATCCGCCGCCGATCCCGGATGCGACCGGCAGGTGCTTGTCGAGAACGATCGCATGGGCAGTAGCCGGCGCAAACACAGCGGCAAAGGCAAGCGCGGCGCGGATGACGAGGTTCTCCCCATCCCCATCCAGCGCGGCTGCAAACGGCCCGGTAACCGCGAAGCTGTTCTGCCCGGCGGATGCGACACTCACGCTGTCGCCATCACGGCAAAAGGCGAACAGCGTCTCGATCTCGTGATAGCCGTCTGGACGACGGCCGCGGACATGGAGGGCAAGGTTGATCTTGGCCGGCGCCGTCTCGACGATCATCGCTTAGCCGGCAGCCCGTTGGCGATCTTGGCGGCGATCCGCTTGGCGTCTTCGGTATCGGCGTAAAGTTTCGCCGCGGACCAGGCATAACGCGCCTCATACCGGCGACCCTGCGACCAATAGAGGTCCCCGAGATGATCGGCGATCTCGGCATTGTCGGGCGCGGCAGCCGCGGCGCGCTCGATCAGGGGAAGCGCCCGCGCGGTCTGGCCGGCGCGGAAATAGCCCCAGCCGAGCGAATCGAGGATGGAGGGATCGTCGGGCATGAGCGCATGCGCCCGCTCCAGCAGCGCCAGAGACGGCGCAACCGCCCCACCATGATCGATCCGCGCATAGCCGAGATAATTGAGCGCCAGCGGCTCGTCTGGTGCGAGCGCCACCGCCTGCGCGAGCGCCGGCTCGGCTTCCTTCCAGCGCCCCGCCTGCTCCAGCGCGCCGCCATATTGAAACCACGCGACCCAGTCGTTCTCGCGATCTTTCAGCAACGATTTGTAAAGCACGGCAGCGTCTTCGTTCTTCCCCGCCAGCACCAGTCGATCGCCGAGGCGCTCGATATCGGTTGGCGTCGCACCCGGCGCGCTGGCCTGGGCGCGAGCCGCCACCAGCGCACCCTGATCGTCGCCCGACTGAGCCAGGACTTGAACACGCCCCGCGCGCGCCTGCGCCGCATAGGGGCTGCCGGGGGGAACCGCATCGAGCGCCGCGACAGCCTGCGCCGTAGCCCCATCGGCGGCGAGCGCATTGGCGAGGAGCAGCCGCGCGCGGTCGTTGCCGGGGTCCGCACGCAGTGCCGCGCGGGTGAGCGCGATCGACAACGGCCCCACCTTCCCGGCGGCGAGATCGGACGCGATACGCGAGAACAGCCGCGAGGCACCGAAGGCGAAGGAGGGCATCACCCCTTTTCCCGCGTCGCGACGCAGGGCAACGATCGCAGGGTCGTCGCCGACCAGCAACGGGGCCGCAGCGGCAGCCTTTCCCTGCGCGGCGAGAATCTGCGCAGCGGCAACCCGGATATCGAGGCTCGACTGATCGGTGCCGAGCAGCGCGGTCAGGACCTTCACGCCCTCGGCCGTCTTGCCGGTCGCCAGCAGCAGCAGGCCGCGGTTCTCCGCATCGAAGCGCGCGGCGACGACGTCCCCGGGCCGGGACCGCAACACCGCAAAGGGATCGGCACCGCGCCCGAACGCGGCCCAGGCGCGGAGCGACGCGCCGATCACCGCGATCGGACTGGTGCCGATCTTCGCGATGGCGGCGTCGATCGCAGCGGGATCGCTCGTAGCGGCTGCGCGGGCGATGGCGCCCAGCACGACGTCCGGCGGCGCTTTTCCGGACCGGGTCAGGATGGCGGCAGCCCGATCAGCAAGACCGTCGTCGCCCGCCGCCAGCGCCTCACGGTAGGCGCGCACCGCGACCGAACTGTCCGCGGGCGCCGCATCGAGCGCGCGCGCATAATCGGCTGCTGCCAGCGCCGTCCGCCCATCGGCGTCTGCGACGCGCGCTCGGAGATACGCCGATAACCCGCCGCCATCGGCAAGCGCCGCCCCGGGAATGATGATGAGGGCGGCTGCGAAGAACAGGCGCTTACATATTGGGATAATTGGGACCTCCGCCACCTTCCGGCACGACCCAGTTGATGTTCTGGGTCGGGTCCTTGATGTCGCAGGTCTTGCAGTGGACGCAGTTCTGCGCGTTGATGACGAACTTCGGCTCGCCCACATCCTCACCGACGATCTCATAGACCCCGGCCGGGCAGTAACGCTGCGCCGGCTCGTCGTAGAGCGGGAGGTCGTATTCGACCGGGACGTCCGGGTCCTTGAGGGTCAGATGGACCGGCTGATCCTCCTCGTGGTTGGTGTTCGACAGGAACACCGAGGACAGCCGGTCGAACGTCAGCACGCCATCGGGCTTGGGATAGACGGGCGGCTTCACCAGGTCCTTGCGCCATAGCGTTTCGTGGTCCGGGTGATGCTTCAGCGTAAAGGGCATCTTCAGCCCGAAATGCTCGAGCCACATGGTGATACCGGCAAGGCCCGAACCCATGAAATCGCCGAACCGCTTGACCAGAGGAACGACGTTACGAACGACCGACAACTCCTTGCGAACCCACGATTCTTCGAAAGCCTCGGGATAGGCCGCGAGTTCGTCGTGGCTGCGCTGCGAAAGGATCGCGTCCACCGCGGCGTCGGCGGCCATCATCCCCGATTTCATCGCGGTATGTGTGCCCTTGATCCGCGGCACGTTGAGGAACCCGGCGCTGTCGCCGATCAGCGCCATGCCCGGCGCGACGAGCTTCGGAATCGACTGAAGCCCGCCATCGCTGATCGCGCGCGCGCCATAACTGACGCGCTTGGCCCCCTTCAGCAGCGCCGCGATCTCGGGATGAGTCTTCCACTTCTGCATCTCCTGGAACGGCGACACATAAGGGTTGGTGTAGTTGAGCCAGGTGACGAACCCGAGGCTGACCTGCCCGTTCGCCTGATGATACACCCAGCCGCCGCCGTTGGTCCCGTCGGTCTCGCTGATCGGCCAGCCCTGGGTGTGGATGACGCGTCCCGGATGATGAAGCGCTGGATCGATATCCCACAATTCCTTGACGCCCAGGCCATAGACCTGCGGATCGCTGTCCGTCGCCAGACCAAAGATTCGGATGAGTTGTTTTGTCAGATGACCGCGGCAGCCTTCTGAAAAGAAGGTATATTTGGCATGCAGCTCTAGCCCCGGCTGATAGTCCGGCTTGTGCTCCCCGTCGCGCGCGACGCCCATGTCGCCGGTCGCGACGCCCTTCACCGACCCGTCGTCGTTGAACAGCACTTCCGCCGCGGCGAAGCCGGGGAATATCTCGACGCCAAGCTCTTCCGCCTTGCCCGCGAGCCATCGGCACAAATTGCCGAGGCTGCCGGTATAGGTGCCCTTGTTGTGGAGGAATGGCGGGGTGAGGATGTGCGGCAGGCTCGACTTGCCGGTGCGTGACAGCACCCAGTGGAGGTTCTCGGTAACCGGCACCTCGGCCAGGGGGCACCCATCTTCGCGCCAGTTGGGCAGCAGTTCGTCGAGCGAGCGAGGATCGATGACCGCGCCGGACAGGATGTGCGCGCCGACCTCGGACCCTTTTTCCAGCACGCACACCGAGATGTCGGCGTCCTTTTCCGCGGCGCGCTGTTTCAGCCGGATCGCCGCGGAAAGCCCGGCCGGCCCCGCGCCAACGATCACAACGTCATACGGCATCGACTCGCGTTCGCTCATCACTCACTCCCCATTGCAGCGGCACGCCCCGGCAACCGGGCGCATCGCGGCCACGTCCTGTCGGTGAAAGCCAGTCTAGCGAATTGACCGCCACGTCAACTCGCTTCCTAGTGGCACGCTATGGGGGCGGATCAGAATCTCGACTGGAACCGGCTGGCGGCGAGCGCGCTCGAGTGGTGGCGTGACGCGGGCGTCGATGCGCTGGTCGACGAGCCTCCCCGCAACTGGCTCGCGCCTCCGCCAGCGGCACCGGCAGCGTTCATTCCAGCACCGGCTCCGCAACCGGGCGACGTGCTGGCCGAAACGCTCGACTCCTTTCTCGCCTATCGCAGCGGTGCCGACGCGCCGGAGGCCGGCTGGCCGGGTGTCCGGATCACCGCGGCAGGCCCCGCCTCGGCGGCGCTGATGATCCTCGTCGATTGTCCGGAGAAGGACGACCGCGAATGCCTGATGGAGGGCGCGGTCGGCCGATTGTTCGACCGGATGCTCGCCGCGATCGGCCAGTCGCGCGAGACGGTGCATCTGGCCGCGGTCGCCTATGCGCGCCCGCTGGCGGGGCGCTTGCCGCGCGATACGCAGGACAGGCTGGCGGCCTTGGCGCGTCATCATATCGCGCTCGTCGGGCCGAAACGGCTGATCGTGATGGGCGATGCGGCGAGCCGTGCGATCTGCGCGATGGATGTCCGCGAAGCGCGCGGGCGTTTACAGCCACTTAACCATAGAAGCGGACAGATGATCGACATGGTTTCGACCTATCACCCGCGCCTGCTGATCGAGCGGCCGGCGCTGAAGGCCGAGGCGTGGCGCGACCTGCAATTGGCAATCGGGGGACTGGCTTCGTGAGGATGTTACTGGCGGCGGTATCGCTTCTGGCGCTCTCCCCCCTCCCCGCGGCTGCGCTCGCCGCAGCGCCCGTTGCGTCCGCATCGTCGATGACCGCCGGCATCCCCGATCAGCTGACCGAGGCGCAGCGCACCGCCTACCGCGCGGTTTTCGCCGCCATCCGCGACCAGCGCTGGACCGATGCGCAACTGCAACTCGATTCGATGGAGCCCGGCCCGCTTCATGCCTTCGCCCGGGCCGAGCTCTACACCGCCAAGGGCAGCCCGCGGGTCGAGCTCGACCCGCTCGTCAAGCTGCTAAACGAGGCGCCCGAGCTTCCCCAGGCCGAGCAGATCGCACGGCTGGCCCAGGTGCGTGGCGGCACGGCGCTCCCTCCGCTGCCGGTCACGCAGCGGCTCATCTGGCAGGACGGCGCACCGACCCGCATCCGGGCGAAGAGCATCAAGAGCGACCTCATCGCCGCCGATCTCGCGGCGAAGATGCAGCCCTATATCAAGGACGATCTCGGCGGTCCCGCGCAGGCGCTGCTCGATTCGACGCAAGGGTTGTCGAACGAGGCCGCTACCGAATGGCGCGCGAAGGTCGCGTGGATGTATTTCCTTCAGGGCGACGACACCAATGCGCGCTTCCAGGCAGCGCTCGCGCAGAATGGCGAGGGCGACTGGGCGCTCCAGGCACGCTGGATGGGAGCGCTGTCGGCTTGGCGACAGGGCGATTACCCGGCGGCGGAAAGCGCGTTCGAAGGCGTCGCCGCGCGCGCGACCGACAATGTCGATCTGCGCTCGGCCGGGCT
The DNA here is from genome assembly GCF_902498785.1 of Sphingomonas sp. EC-HK361. Classification (GTDB taxonomy): domain Bacteria; phylum Pseudomonadota; class Alphaproteobacteria; order Sphingomonadales; family Sphingomonadaceae; genus Sphingomonas. Next base: position 957,358 of record NZ_LR701493.1, on the reverse strand, counting down.
GTATTGGGCGGCGCGCGCGGATACCGCCGCCGGACGACCCGACCGGGTCGAGGCGCGACTGAAGACCGCCTCACAGTACCGCGAGAGCTTCTACGGCCAGCTCGCGCGCCAGGCACTCGGCCTGCGCGACGTGGGCAAGGAAAGCGCAGCGCCGGTCACGGCGGACTGGACCGCCCTTCAGGGTCGCCCCAACGTCCGCGTCGCCGCAGCGCTCGTCGAGATCGGCGAGACCGACGAGGCCGACGCGGTCATCCGCCAGCAGGCGCGCATCGGCGATCCGCGCGAGTTCGCAAGTCTGACCCGGCTCACCAGCCAGCTCAATCTCCCCGCGAGCGCCGTATGGCTCGCTCACAATTGCCCGCAGGGCGTGACCGCAACCGCCGAGGCGCGCTTCCCGATGCCGCGCTGGACGCCCGATACCGGCTGGCGCGTCGACAAGGCGCTGGTGTTCGCCCATGCGCTCCAGGAATCGGGATTCCGCAACACCGTCGTCAGCCCGGCCGGTGCCTATGGCCTGATGCAGATCATGCCGGCGGCGGCAACCGACTATTCGCGCGAACGGGGCCTGCCGATCGACCGGTCGTCGCTCTCGCGACCGTCCACCAACATCGATATCGGCCAGCGCCATCTCGAAAAGCTGCGCGACATGGGGCTGACCGGCGGGCTGCTGCCCAAGGTCATCGCCGCCTATAATGCCGGGCCGAAGCCGGTGCAGGACTGGAACAGCATCGTCCACGACAATGGCGACCCGCTGCTTTACATCGAGAGCATCCCCTATTGGGAAACGCGCGGCTATGTGACGACGGTGCTGCGCAACTACTGGATGTATGAGCGGCAGGCCGGCAAGACCGATCTGCCGAGCCGATCCGCGCTGGCACAGGGTATGTGGCCGCGCTTTCCGGGGCTGAAGGGCGCGAGCGCAGTGCGGCTCGATGCGCGACCGAACGCAACGCAGCAGGCGAGCCTGACGACCGCGCAGCCGACGATCGCGGTCAACGCAACGCCTGCGGTAGCCGGTGCCGATTGACGAGACGCGGGCCTTCACGCCCGTTCACATTGCCGTCCTGACCGTTTCCGACACGCGCGGCCTCGACGAGGATCGCTCGGGCGACACGCTTGTCGCCCGGCTGACCGAGGCGGGCCATGTGCTGGCCGAGCGCAGGATCGAAAGGGACGATATCGACACGATCGTGACGACCCTGCGCGGCTGGATCGCCGATCCTGCGATCGACTGCGTCCTGACCACCGGCGGCACCGGTGTAACGGGGCGCGACGTTACGCCAGAGGCGGTCGAGCAGGTGGCAACCAAGATGATCCCCGGCTTCGGCGAGCTGTTCCGCTGGCTTAGCTTCCAGACGATCGGGACCTCGACGATCCAGTCACGCGCCTGCGCCTGCGTGGCCGACGGCACCTACATCTTCGCGCTGCCGGGTTCGACCGGTGCGGTGAAGGACGCATGGAACGGTATCCTCAAGGACCAGCTCGACAGCCGCCACCGCCCCTGCAACTTCGTCGAGCTGATGCCGCGGTTGATGGAACGGTAGAGCGAGACGCCAGCGACGCGGATTTCGCGCCTGTCCTACACGCGCCTTTTCGGGCATCTCCGGCATCGCTCTTTCAAACCGTAGATACCGGCTGTCCTACAGCCCCGCTTATATGCAACGCGCAGGCGCGCGCGCACCCGCGACTAGGTGTCAACCGTGTCAACCTAGGGCGGATTTCGCACGGCAATGGAGCGCATTCAATCGGGACGAGCCATTCTCCTCGGAAACCAGCCCGTTCGCGATACAGCGCGTTCTCCCCCGCCGGTCGTCATGTTCTTGATACGTTCCTGCGCAACCGGTATTACTCCGCAATGGTCAACGCCAAATCCCGCGCGATCCGCGGTGCCACGCTCAATGCGGAGAGCACGCGTTTCAACCTGCCGCAGACCGAGGCGGATGGGGATTGGCTGGATGCGCGCGAAGCGATCGACGGGGCCGCGCCGCCGCTTCGCACCACCGTGACGGTCGAGCACCCGAAGTCGATCATCAGCCGCAACGCCTCGCCGGACATCCCGTTCGACCGGTCGATCAACCCCTATCGCGGCTGCGAGCATGGCTGCATCTATTGCTTCGCCAGGCCAACCCACGCCTTTCACGATCTCTCGCCGGGTCTGGATTTCGAGACCCGCCTCTTCGCAAAACCCGATGCCGCAAAACTACTGCAGGCGGCGCTTGCGAAGCCCGGTTACGTCGCCGCACCGATGGCGCTTGGCACCAACACCGATCCCTTCCAGCCGATCGAGGCGAAGTGGCAGATCACGCGCAGCATTATCGCGATATTGGCCGAGACGAACCATCCGCTGACGATCACCACCAAGTCCGACCGCGTCGTGCGCGACATCGATATCCTGGCGCCGATGGCGGCGAAGGGACTCGCCGCTGTCGCGGTCTCGATCACCTCGCTTGATCCGCGGATCGCGATGACGCTGGAACCTCGCGCGCCCAGCCCCGAGCGGCGGCTGACCGCGGTCCGTCGCCTCGCCGACGCGGGCATCCCCACCTATGTCTCGATCGCGCCGGTCATCCCGGCGATCACCGATCACGAGATCGAGCGCATCCTGTCGCGCGCCGCGGAGGCCGGCGCGAAAGCCGCGTTTTTTCTGCCGGTGCGCCTGCCGCATGAAGTCGCACCGCTGTTCCGTGCGTGGCTCGACGAGCATTTCCCCGACCGCGCTGGCAAGGTCATGGCGATCGTCCAGTCGATCCGCGGCGGACGCGACAACGACCCGAACTTTCACACCCGCATGAAAGGCGCAGGCCCCTGGGCGGATCTGCTGCGCACACGCTTCCAGATTGCCTGCCGCAAGCTAGGACTCAACGAATCGCGGATTGTCCTGCGCAGCGAACTGTTCCGCCCGCCGGCGGGTGCGCAGGGGGAGTTGTTTTAAGGAGCGATACACCGAGTTTCGTCACCCCGGACCTGATCCGGAGTCCCGCTTCTCGCGAGACTAAGGTAGCGGGACCCCGGCTCAAGGCCGAGGTGACGACAAGGTCAGCGACTCAATCCTCGCGCGTCTCGGTGATTCCCAGCAACTTCAGCTTCCGGTGGAGCGCCGACCGTTCCATCCCGATGAAGCTCGCGGTGCGGCTGATGTTGCCCGAGAAGCGGCGGATCTGGACTCGTAGATACTCGCGCTCGAACGTCTCGCGGGCTTCGCGCAACGGCGCGCCCATGATCGCGGACGTTCCTGCGCCGGCATCACGGTCGCCCAGCACTTCCGCCGGCAGCAGATCGACATCGATCCGCCCGATCCGGTCGCCCGGTGCCATGATGACGGTGCGTTCCACCACATTGCGCAACTGGCGGACGTTGCCCGGCCAGTCATAGGATTGCAGCGCGACCATCGCATCGGGCGCGATCTCAGGCGTCGGCACGCGGCGTTCGGACGCATAGTGCGCGACGAAGTGATCGACGAGCGTCGGAATATCCTCGCGCCGGTCGGCCAGCGGCGGGATGACCACGGGCACGACATTCAGCCGGTAATAGAGGTCCTCGCGGAAGCGGCCTTCGGCGATCTCGTCGGTCAGGTCGCGCGAGGTCGCGGAGACGACTCGCACATCCACCTTCACAACCCGCTGCCCGCCGACACGGCTGAAGCTCTGATCGGTCAGGACGCGCAGGATGCGCGCCTGCGCCGCGATCGGCATGTCGGCGATCTCGTCGAGGAACAGCGTGCCGCCATGCGCCTGTTCGAGCAGACCGGGGCGGACGAGGTCGCCGCCTTCCTCGACCCCGAACAGCTCTTCTTCGACCCGGTCCGGCGTCATCCGTGCCGCACTGACGATGACGAACGGGGCTTCGGCGCGCTGGCTCCAGCCGTGGAGAAGGCGCGCGGCGACTTCCTTGCCGACGCCGGCACCGCCCATCACGAGCACGCGGCTGCCGGTTGAAGCGACCCGCTTCAAGGTCGCACGCACCGTGTTGATCGCGGCCGAACTCCCGGTCAGGTCGTCCTCCCGGCCCGCCGAAGCACGAAGACTCGCGATCTCGCGGCGCAGGCGCTCGGTTTCGGTGGCGCGCTCGACCATCAGCAGCAGGCGCTCGGCCTGGAAGGGCTTCTCGATGAAATCCACCGCGCCTTTGCGGATCGCGGCGACCGCGGTGTCGAGATTGCCGTGACCCGAGATCACCAGCACCGGAATCGACGGATCGCGGCGCTTGATCTCGTCGAGCAATTCCAGCCCGTCGAGCCGCGAGCCCTGCAACCACACGTCGAGCAGCACGAGAGAAGGTCGCCGCGTCGCGATGGCATCGAGCGCGGAATCGCTGTCGGCCGCGCCACGCGTCTCGTAGCCCTCGTCCTCGAGGACCCCTGCGACCAGCTCGCGGATGTCGGTTTCGTCGTCAACGACAAGGATGTCGAGCGCCATCAATCAGTTCCGATTACGTGTGAGGGCGGCAAGCTGGCCGCCGTCTGAGGACAGGTCGTCGGCGGAGGCATCGCCGTCGGTTTCGATCGCGGCCAGCGCGCGGGTGTCGAACACCATGCACACCAGCGTGCCGCCCTCCGCGCGGTCCGCAAAGGTGATCGTGCCGGCATGTTCCTCGACGATCTTCTTGACGATCGCGAGGCCCAGGCCGGTGCCACGTGCGCGCGTGGTCATATAGGGTTCGACGATGCGGTCGCGCTCTACCGGCAAGCCGACGCCGCTGTCGGCGACCTCGATCGTGATTGAGTCGGGTGCCTCGGTCAGCGTCATCGTAACGGCCCCGCCCGCCTCGCCGGTCGCCTCGATCGCCTCGACCGCGTTCTTGACGATGTTGGTCAGCGCCTGGCCCATCTGACGACGATCGCACACCAGCACCGGGCCGGGATCGTCATGGACGAGGGTGAAGGCGATGCCGGTATGCGCGACCTCGTGGAGGAACATCGTCTGGCGCGCGATATCGACGAGCGATTCGCGCCGGAACACGGGTTTCGGCATCCGCGCGAAGGACGAGAATTCGTCGACCATCCGCCGCAGATCGCCGACCTGGCGGACGATCGTGTCGGTCAGCCGCGCGAAGGTCGTGTCGGCCGGGTCGATCGTCTTGCCGTAGCGCCGCTGCAGGCGTTCGGCGGCGAGCTGGATCGGGGTGAGCGGGTTCTTGATCTCGTGCGCGATCCGCCGCGCGACATCGGACCAGGCGGCGCGGCGCTGATCGAGCAGTTGCTGGGTGATGTCGTCGAAGGTCAGGATCGGCCCGGTGCCGTCGCGCGCGATCCGCACGGCAAGCGTGCGCGCCTCGCCCGCGACCGTCATCTGCACCACCGCCTCGCGCGCCGGCTGGTCGAGCATCGCGTCGAGCTCCGGCGCGACCTCGGCGAGCGGACGCCCGACCGAACTGCCGCTGCCGGTCCCGAGGAGCGCCTCGGCCGAGCTGTTGATGAGCCGGATCGTCCGATCCTCCGCGATCGAGACGACGCCTGCGGAAACGCCCGACATCACCGCCTCGATCAGCGCGCGGCGGCTGTCGAGTTGTGTATTGGCGGTAACCAGCGCGGTATTCTGCGACTCCAGCCGCTCGGTCATGCGGTTGAAGGCGTTGGAAAGCGTGCCGATCTCGTCGCGCGTATCGGTTTCGGGCACGCGTGCCGTCAGATCGCCGCGCTCGACCCGTCTTGCCGCCCCGACAAGTTCAGCCACCGGCCTGACGAGACGGTCGGCGACCGCGAGAGCAATCCACACCGAAAGGCCGACGATCAGCAGCGATATGATGAGCAAGGCCGCATTGAACTGGAGCTGAAGGCTTCGCGATCGTGCCAGAAGCGCGCGGTAGTCGGCCTGTGCGGCAATGGCCCGGTCCGTCTGCTGAGTCATCTCGCGCGGATTTTGTGAAACGCGGGCGGCATAGAGATAGGTGTTTTCCGTGCCGGAAAGCCGAGTGAAAACCTGTATGCGCCCGCCAGTCACGACCACAACGCTGCGTTGGCCGCTACGCAGCTTCGCAATCGAGGCAGGTGTCAGCCATTGCTGGAAATTTACCTCGTACGGGTTCACGATCGCCAAGGTCTGGATGCTGTTCGAGGGCGTCACCCGAAATAAGGCGCCTTCAGACAGGCTGCGATAATAGACTTGTTGCGCGAAATATTTGCCAAACCGCGTATCGATCGGTCGTTCTTGTAGATACGCTCCAAGATCGTCCGCCATCGTGGCGGTCGCCTCCTCCCAGCGCTGAAGAATGATCGCGTAAGAACTTTGCGTGAGTGCAGTAGCATTTTCGAACGCACCGCGCGCGCGATCCGAATACCAGAATTGCACGCCGTATTGGAACAGCAGCGATGCGAAGATCGTGACCAGAAGCATCGGCACTGCAGCGACGACCGAGAAGATCGCGACAAGCTGCACATGGAGACGCCCGCGCCCGCCTAGCGCGGACGCCGCAGCGCGGCGCAGCGCGAGCCGCCGGCCGAACAACATCAAAAGCGCCACCCCCGATACGAGATTAGCGACAAGTACCAGCGCGATAATCGGCGGCTCGATAAGGCGCTCGGACGGACCGACATGCGACAGGGCCGCATAGCTGAATGCGGCGATGACGATCGCGGCGGCCACCACCGCCAGTTCAACGGCGGGCGTCACGCGAAAGCGGCGGCCCGGGGGCGGCAGGTCCTCTACGCTATCGACCGTCGAAGTCATTGCTCCCCGGCTACACCATCACTGTTGCCCGGAAAACACATATTCTTAACGCGTCACCGACGCTGTGGCTCGATGCCGAGATCATCGAGGCGTTTCCGAAGCGTGTTCCGGTTGATGCCGATCGCGCGCGCGACACGGAGCTGGTTGCCGGCGTGGCGCACCAGCATCGCTTCGATCAGCGGTCGTTCCGCTGCCGCCACCACGCGGTCGTAGAGGGTGCCGTCGTCGAGCGCCGCCGGCGCCTCGCGCGCGAGGCGATCGACCAGCAGGCGGACGGCTGCGTCGATCGACACGTCCCCGCCTGAAGAAGCCGCACCCGCCGCGCCGAGAATCGCCGCAACATCGCCCTGCCCGATCGTCTCGTCGCGCGAGAGCGCAGCGAGGCGGCGCATGAGGTTTTCGAGTTCCCGGACATTGCCGGGCCAGTCATAGGCCTCCAGCGTCGCGATCGCGGCCGCATCGAGCGCCTTGCGCGGCAGCCCCTGTTCTGCCGCGCGATCGAGAAAGTGCCGCGCGAGCAGCGCGATATCCTGCCGCCGCTCGCGCAACGCCGGGAGCGCGACGGGCACGACGTTCAATCGGTAGAACAGGTCCTCGCGAAACCGCCCGTCCGCAACAGACTGCGTGAGGTCGCGGTTGGTGGCGGCGACGATGCGCACATCGGCCCGGATCGTGCGCGAGCCGCCGACAGTGGTGAACTCGCCCGACTGGAGGACGCGCAGCAGCCGGGTCTGTGCCTCGATTGGCATGTCGCCGATCTCATCGAGGAACAGCGTGCCGCCCGCCGCCTGCTCGAACCGTCCGGCCGTGCGCTGCGCGGCGCCAGTGAAGGCGCCGCGTTCGTGCCCGAACAGCTCCGCCTCGATCAGATCGCGCGGGATCGCCGCCATGTTGATCGCAACGAACGGCGCCGCGCGGCGCGCGCCCAGTTCATGGAACGCGCGCGCGACCAGTTCCTTGCCCGTTCCCGACTCGCCCGAAATCAGCACCGTCAGGTCGTTCGAGACGACGCGGGCGATGATGCGGTAGACCTCCTGCATCGCCGGCGATCGACCGATGAGCGGCAGTGCGCGGTCCTCCTCCAGATCGTCGCCTGCGGGGGTGCCGCCCTTGCGCGCAAGTGCAGCGCTGACGGTGCGCGCGAGCGTTTCGAGGTCGAAGGGCTTTGGCAGATATTCATACGCCCCCGCCTCCGCCGCGCGCACGGCGGTGCTCAGCGTATTACGCGCCGACAGGATGACGATCGGCAGATCGGGCAGGTCCCGCGACAAGGCCGCCGCCCGGTCGAGCCCGTCACCATCGGGCAGCACCACATCGGTCACCACCACGTCGGGGACGCGTTCGGAAAGCGCGCGGTCGAGTTCCGCCAACTTCGTCACCGCGCGCACGCTGTGCCCAGCGCGACGCAACGCCTGCGCCACGACCGTGCGGATCGCGGCATCGTCGTCGCACAGGAGGATGTCGGCGCTCATGCGTAGACTCTCAGAATGCGCGGGGCAGGAGCAGGCGAAACACGGTCATGTGCGGATGTCCTTCGCGCGAATATTGGACGATTCCCCCCATGTCGCGCACCAGCTTGTCGACGAGCGCGAGGCCGAGCCCCTTGCCTTCCGGCCGGCTCGACACGAACGGGTCGAAAAGATGCTCGGCGATATCCTCCGGCGCGCCCGGGCCGGTATCCATGACGCAGATCTCGATCGGCAGCGGCTGGCGCGGACGGCCGGGCGCTGCGGCAACCGCCATGCCGTGGCGATAGGCAGTCGTCAGCACGATCCGCCGCTCACCGATCGCGCCGAGCGCGGTCGCCGCATTCTTCAGGAGATTCAGGATGACCTGCAGCAGCGCATCGCCATCGACAAGCGCTGCGGGAAGCGAGGGATCGAACCGTTCCTCGATCGCGATGCCGCGCGCAAAGCCCGCCAGCGCGACATCACGGGCGTGGGCGAGCAGCGGATAGATATTGGTCGCACGCAAGGATGGGGGACGTGTATCAGTGAAATCCTCCATCCGGTCGATGAGTGCCGCCACCCGGTCCACCTCGGTGATGATGAGCCGCGTGAGTTCACCCGCTTCGGCGCCGTCCGCGATAAGCTGCGCCGCGCCGCGGATACCCGAGAGCGGGTTCTTGATCTCATGCGCCAGCATCGCCGCGGCGCCCACCGCAGACCGCGCCGCAGCCGCGCGCTCGGCCGCGACGCCGAGCCGGCGCGAATGGGCGGCATGGTGCAGGGTGACGAGCCGCCAGCCGGGGTGATCCGCCAGCAACGTGTCGGCAAAGTCCACCCGCAGGCGGCCGGCGCGCGGTGTCTCGATCTCGGTATCGAAGGCGGCGAAGGTCCGCCCCTCACGTGGATCGGTTTCCTCCGTCAGGGTCAGCAGCGAATCGACCGCCGCGCCGATGACCGCGCGTTCCGATGCGTTCAGCAGCTGCTCGCAAGCGGCATTGGTCAGGGTCACGCGGCCGGCGGGATCGACGAGCATCACGGCGAGCGGCAGGCTCGCGACGAGATCGGCGAAGTCGGGCGCGTCGACGGTCACGCCAGGCGCATCATGCCGCCGCGGCGTGGCGCCAGGGGGCGTAGAATTCGGCGAGCATCGCCTTCACCACCTTCGCCTCGGGTTCCTGGTTCACGCGGTTGCGGAAATCGGCCGATCCATTCAGCCCCCTGGTGTACCAGCCGATATGCTTGCGGGCCATGTTCACCCCGGTGACGGGGCCGTAATGCTCCAGCATTGCCTCGTAATGTTCGGCAATGACGCGGTATTGCTCGTCCAGATCGGGATCGGCGACGCGCCGCCCGCTCGCCAGCCATTCCATGACCTGCCCGAGCAGCCACGGCCGGCCATAGGCGCCGCGGCCGATCATCAGCCCGTCGGCGCCGGACTGTTCCAGCGCCGCCTCGGCATCCTCGATCGAACAGATATCGCCGTTGACGATGACCGGGATCGAGACGGCATCCTTGACCGAGCGCACGAACCGCCAGTCGGCCGATCCCTTATACATCTGGTTGCGGGTGCGACCATGGACGGTGACGAGCTTCACGCCCAGATCCTCGGCGATGCGCGCGAGTTCGGGCGCATTCAGACTGTCGTGGCACCAGCCCATCCGCATCTTCAGCGTGACAGGTGCGGTGACCGCCTTCGAGACGCCCTCGACGATCGCGGCGGCGAGCTTCAGGTCGCGCATCAATGCAGAGCCGGCATCACCGTTGGTGACCTTGCGGACCGGACAGCCCATGTTGATGTCGATGATCGCAGCACCACGATCCTCCGCCAGCCGCGCCGCCTCCCCCATTTCATAGGGCGTGCAGCCGACGAGTTGCATCGACACCGGTTCCTCCAGCGGATGCCACGCCGCCTTCTGCAGCGACTGGCGCGTCTCGCGGATCGCGGCCTGGCTCGCGATCATCTCGGTGACGTTCAAGCCCGAGCCATAGCGGCGGACGAGCGTGCGGAACGGCATGTCGGTGACGCCGGTCATCGGCGCCAGCACGACGGGCTGCTCGATCCGCACGGGACCGACCTGGATGGGAGCGAGTTTCGTCATATGCCTGAAAAACGGGCAGCTACGCGAAAGCCACGCGATTGGCAAGGTAGAAGCCTTGCGGTAGGGCGCGCGCATGACCTCCGCGAAGACCGTCGCCCTGATCGTCGCCGCCGGCCGCGGCGAACGCACCGGCGGATCGGTTCCCAAGCAGTTCCAGACGCTGGGCGGCCGCCCGGTCATCGCCTGGAGCCATGCCGCGCTCGCATCGCATCCGCTGATCGACGACGTCATCGTCATCGTAGCCGAGGAGGAAACCGCCCGCCTGCCCGATGGATGGAAGAGCGTTTCGGGCGGCGCGACGCGGCTCGATTCGGTGCGGGCGGGGCTGGACGCGGCTGGGGATGCAGCGCGCGTCTTGGTCCACGATGCGGCGCGCCCGCTCCTTTCGCGCGCGGTCATCGACCGGCTGCTCGCCGCGATCGCGATCGACGACGGCGCGGTCCCGGCGCTTCCCGTCGCCGATACGCTCAGCCGTGGTGACGGCACGCTCGTTGATCGGCACGATCTCTACCGTATCCAGACCCCGCAGGCATTCCGCACCGAAGTCTTGCGTGCCGCCCATGCGGCCTGGCCCGCCGGTCGCGACGCCACCGACGATGCGCAGATGGTGCGCGCGCTTGGCGGATCGATCGCGCTCGTGCAGGGCGATCCCATGCTCGAAAAGATCACTTACGCTGAGGATTTCGCGGTGGCGGAAGCGCGGATCGACTGGGAAACCCGCTCGGCGAGCGGCCTCGATGTGCACCGGCTCGAAGATGGCGAAGAGCTGTGGCTGGGCGGCGTCCTGATCCCGCACACGCAGGGCTTGTCCGGCCACAGCGACGCCGACGTCGCGCTGCATGCGATCACCGACGCGCTGCTCGGCACGATCGCGGCCGGCGATATCGGCCAGCATTTTCCTCCCAGCGATCCGCAGTGGAAAGGCGCTGCGTCCGACCAGTTCCTCGCCCATGCCGCCACGCTGGTGCGGGATCGGGGCGGCCAGATCGGGTTCATCGACCTGACGCTGATGTGCGAAGCGCCGAAGATCGGGCCGCACCGCGAGGCGATGCGGCGGCGGATCGCGGCGATCCTGAATATCGCGGAGGAGCGCGTAAGCGTGAAGGCGACGACGACCGAGAAGCTCGGCTTTACCGGCCGCGGCGAAGGCATTGCCGCACAGGCGATCGCGACGATCCGTCTGCCGGGGTGGCAGGCGTGAGGCGCGCGGTTTTCGCGCTTGCCGCCGCTCTGATGAGCGTCGCCGTGCCTGCACAGGCGAGCGCCGCCTGCCTGACCAGCGCCGAAGCTGAGTCGATCGCGCTCGTCGCGATGCCCGACCTCATCCGCCAGACCGGGCAGATCTGCGCTGCGACGCTTCCCGCCACGAGCCTGGTCCGCAGACCGCAAAGCGCCTTCCTGCAACGTTACGACGCGGCCGCCGATGCGGCGTGGCCCGCCGCCAAGCTGGCGGTCGTGAAACTCAGCGATCCGGCCATGGAAATGCTGCTCCAGTCCGATTTTGCGCGGCCGATGCTGACTTCGCTCCTCGTGCCGCTGCTCGTCGGGCGGATCGCGACCAACGACTGCGGCACGATCGACCGGCTCGTTTCCCTGCTCGAACCGCTACCGCCGCGCAACACCGCGGGGATCGTGGTAACGACCCTGCAATATCTGAAGGCGGAAAAGGCGAAGGGGAACGGCGCGGTCGCGGACGTGCCCGATCTTCCCGTCTGCACCAGGGGCACGCGATGACCTATTCCGTTCTTCCCGCCGAACTCGTCGCGCTCGCGCGCCGCGTGGTGGAGGAAAACCGTGCGGCCGGTCGCCGGGTGGCGGTCGCGGAAAGCTGCACCGGAGGGCTCGTCAGCGCCGCACTCACGGAGATCCCCGGATCGTCCGACGTGCTTGAGGCCGGCTTCATCACCTATTCGAACGCGACGAAGCGCAAGCTGCTGAACGTCAGCGCGGACGTGATCGACACCTTTGGCGCCGTCTCGATCGCGGTCGCCTGGGCGATGGCGCAGGGCGCGATCGAGCAGTCCGATGCCGACGTCGCGGTGGCGATCACCGGGGTCGCTGGACCGGGTGGCGGCACGGAGAAGAAGCCGGTCGGCACGGTCGTCTTCGCGCGCGCAGAACGCGGCGGCGATCCGCAGGACGTCATCGCCGACAAGAAGCACTTCGGCGAGATCGGGCGCGGCAGCGTACGCCTTCAGGCGGCGCTGGTGGCGCTCGAATTATTGCTGCCTGTTCCGGCCACGCCCGCCCCGTAAAGCTGCGCCGCGCGTTGCTCGAACGCGCCGATCATCTTGCGCAGCGCCAGCCCGAAGACCTGACCCGCGAGCATTTCGAACATGCGGTTCTTGAACTGGAAATCGACCGCGAAATCGACGAAGCATCCGTCACCATCCGGGCGGAAATGCCAGTCGTTGTGCAGATATTTCATCGGCCCGTCGACATAGTCGACGCGGATATGGTCCGGTCGCTGCTTCTCGACGCGCGAGGTGAAGGTTTCGCGCAGGCCCTTGAAACCGACGATCATGTCGGCGAGCGTCTGGGTTTCGCTATCCTCACGCACCCGCATCGCGCTGACCCAGGGCAGGAACTCGGCATAGCGCTTCACGTCGGCGACCAGATCGAACATCTGCTCGGCCGTATAGGGCATCCGGCGCGTTTCGGCGTGCTTTGGCATCAGACGCGGGCGAGTTGCCTCTCGCGCGCCGCGCGCAGCTTCGCGAAGTCGTCGCCAGCGTGATAGCTCGATCGCGTCAGCGGCGAGGATGCGACCAGCAGGAAACCCTTGGCGCGTGCGATCCCGGCATACGCATCGAACGCCTTGGGGGTCACGAACTCGGCGACCTTCGCGTGACGCGGCGTCGGCTGCAGATATTGCCCCATCGTCAGGAAATCGATGTCGGCGCTTCGCATGTCGTCCATGACCTGGTGGATTTCCAGCCGCTCCTCGCCCAGCCCGAGCATCACGCCCGACTTGGTGAAGATCGACGGATCGTGGCGCTTCACACTCTCCAGCAGGCGTAGCGACGCATAATAGCGCGCGCCCGGCCGGATCGTCGGATAGAGACGCGGGACGGTTTCGAGGTTGTGATTATAGACGTCGGGTCGCGCCGCGACGATCGATTCGACCGCGGCCTGGCTTTTGTTGCGGAAATCGGGCGTCAGGATCTCGATCGTGGTGGACGGCGTCGTGCGGCGCAACGCCTCGATCACCTTCACGAACTGCGACGCGCCGCCATCGGGGAGATCATCGCGATCGACCGAGGTAATGACGATATGTTCGAGACCGAGCTCGGCGGCGGCATCCGCGGTATGCTGCGGCTCCAGCGCATCCACCGCGCGCGGCATGCCCGTCTTCACATTGCAAAAGGCGCAGGCGCGGGTGCAGGTGTCCCCCAGGATCATCACCGTCGCGTGCTTCTTCGTCCAGCACTCGCCGATGTTCGGACAGGCCGCCTCTTCGCACACCGTATTCAGGTTCAGCCGGCGCATCATCGCCTTGGTCTCGGCGAAACCGACGCTGGTCGGCGCCTTGACGCGAATCCAGTCGGGCTTGCGTTCGCGCGAGCGCGGCGCGAGCGGTGTCATCTCGTTCATGGCGGCGCAGATAGCCCCGCGCGGCGCATGAAACAATGGTCGCGCCGCTGTCATAGTGGAACCGCCATCAGGCGGCTCGGTTGATGTAGAGCAAGATCGTGGCCACAAGGCCGCGACGAACTCAACAAGAGGACGACATGACCGATTTTTCCGACCTCGTGGACGGCTATCATCGTTTCCGCTCCGCCGATTACCGCCGGCAGCGCGAACGCTGGGCGGAGTTGAAGGACGGCCAGAGCCCCAAGGTCATGGTCATCGCGTGCTCGGACAGTCGGGTCGATCCGGCGCAGATATTCGACACGCTGCCGGGCGAAATCTTCGTCGTGCGCAATGTCGCGGCGCTCGTCCCGCCCTATGAAACCGGCGGTGGCCGCCACGGCGTTTCCGCCGCGCTGGAATTTGCTGTGACGAAGCTCAAGGTCGAGGAAGTCCTCGTCATGGGTCACGGCGCGTGCGGCGGCTGCGCGGCGGCACTCAGCAACGCCTTCAAGGACGCAGCGCCCGGCGAAGGCGGCTTTATCGCCGACTGGGTCAGCATCCTCGATGAGGCGCGCGACAAGGTGAAGGCGTCGCACGGCGACGGGCCGGACGCGTCGCGCGAAATGGAGATGGAGGCGGTCCGGACGTCGATCGAGAATCTTGAAACCTTCCCCTTCGTCCGCAGCGCGGTGGACTCAGGGGCGCTCAAGCTTCGCGGCGCCTATTTCGCGATCGCCGATGGCAATCTCCACGTAATGGACGACGGGGGCGTCTTTTCGCCAGCGTAAAGGGTGCGGGGCCTTGTGCCCCGCTCCAGCTCCACGCGGGGTGAAGAGCTTGCATTTGCGCGGCATTTTTTCGGGGCATTCCCAGGCGCCCAGGATCGTTCGGTCCGCAGTCCACGCAAATCGACGCTGCCGTGAAACCGTTAGCGCGTCTTGAACGCAGCGCGCGCGACCGTTTCCACTTCGGGGTTGATCTCGGGCGGCTCCATCGAAACCTGCGCTTCCAGCGCGTCGGCCACGATGGAAAGCGCGGCGATGCGGGCTGCCTTCTTGTTGTCGCCATCGATGACGTGCCACGGCGCCCCGGGCGTGTCAGTCTGCTCGAACATGCCGTGCATCGCGGCGAGATATTCGGGGCGCTTCGCCCGGTTGCGATAGTCGTCGAGGCCGGTCTTCCAGCGTTTCCACGGATCGTCGAGCCGCGCCTTCAGCCGCTTGTCCTGCTCCTTCTGGCTCACATGGACGAACAGCTTCACCAGCGTCGTCCCGCTTTCGATCAGCTTGGCTTCGAAGCGGTTGATCTGATCATAGGCACGCTTCCACTGCGGGCGGGTGGCATAGCCCTCGACCCGCTCGACGAGGACCCGGCCATACCAGCTGCGGTCGAAGACGGCGATGTTGCCGGGTTCGGGCAGCCGCGTGCGGAAACGCCAGAGGAAATCGTGCGCAAGCTCCTCCCTGCTGGGCGCCGCGATCGGATACACCTCGTAATTGCGCTGGTCCCACTCGGCGGTCATCCGCTGGATGATGCCGCCCTTCCCGGCCGCATCCCACCCTTCGAGCATGACGACCGCGGCGCGGTGGCGGACGATGTGGGCGACCTGGATATGCTCGAGCCGGGTCTGAAGCTCGGCAAGATCGTCGGCATATTTGCCCTTGTACTTCTTGCCGGATTCGAAGTCGTTCAGATCGATGGTCATGGCGCGATCTTAGCGCAATAATGCACGCCCGCGAAGGCGTGAGTCCAGGCTGGATCCCCGCCTTCGCGGGGATCCATTCAAGCCTTGGTCACCTCTGCCGTCGAGCGCAGGTTGAGCTCCTTCAGCTGCTTCGCCGTCGCGAAGTTCGGCGCGCCCATCATCAGGTCCTCCGCCTTCTGCGTCATCGGGAAGACGATGACCTCGCGGATGTTGGGTTCGTCCGCCAGCAGCATGACGATGCGATCGACCCCGGGTGCGGAGCCGCCGTGGGGGGGCGCGCCGTATTTGAACGCATTGATCATGCCCGCAAAGTTCGTGTCGACCTCGGCCTGCGTGTAACCCGCAATCTCGAACGCCTTGTACATGATCTCCGGCCGGTGGTTCCGGATCGCGCCCGACGACAGCTCCACGCCGTTGCAGACGATGTCATATTGATAGGCGAGGATATCGAGCGGGTCCTTGGTTCCCAGCGCTTCCATCTCGCCCTGCGGCATCGAGAAGGGGTTGTGGCTGAAATCGATCTTCTTGGCGTCCTCGTCATATTCGAACATCGGGAAATCGACGATCCAGCAGAATTCGAAGCGCTTCTCGTCGATGAGGTTGAGTTGCTCGGCGACGCGCGTGCGGGCGAGACCGGCGAGCTTGGCCGCCTGCGCTTCCTTGCCCGCGGCGAAGAACAGGCCGTCGTCGGGGCCGAGGCCGAGCGCGTCGGCCATCGCCGACATCTTGTCCTCGCCGTGATTCTTGGCGATCGGGCCGCCCCACTCGCCGCCTTTGCGGGTCGCGTAGCCGAGGCCGGCAAAGCCTTCGCCTTGCGCCCAGGCGTTCATGTCGTCGAAGAACTTGCGGCTCTTCTCGGCGGTACCCGGCGCAGGAATCGCACGGACGACGTCGCCGGCTTCGACGATCAATGCGAAGCGGCCGAAACCCGACCCCTTGAAGTGATCGCTGACGTCGGAGATCAGGATCGGGTTACGCAGATCGGGCTTGTCGTTGCCGTATTTCAGCATCGATTCGCGATAGGGGATGCGCTTGAAGGGCAGCGCCGAGACAGTGCGCCCTTTCCCCTGCCAGTTCGCAAATTCCTCGAAGACGCCGTGGAGCACGGGTTCGATCGCGGCGAACACGTCGTCCTGCGTGACATAGCTCATCTCGAAATCGAGCTGATAGAACTCGCCTGGGCTACGGTCAGCGCGGGCGTCCTCGTCGCGGAAGCAGGGGGCGATCTGGAAATAGCGGTCGAAGCCCGCGACCATCAACAGCTGCTTGAACATCTGCGGCGCCTGGGGGAGCGCGTAGAATTTGCCGGGGTGGACGCGGCTGGGAACGAGATAGTCGCGCGCGCCCTCGGGGCTGGAGGCGGTCAGGATCGGGGTCTGGAACTCTGTGAAACCCTGGTCGATCATGCGGCGGCGAAGCGAGGTGATGACGTTGGAGCGCAGCAGGATGTTGGCGTGGAGCCGCTCGCGCCGCAGGTCGAGGAAGCGGTAGCGCAGGCGGATATCCTCGGGATATTCCGCCTCGCCCGCGACCGGCATAGGCAGTTCCTGCGCCGCGCTCTGGACGGTGACACCCTGGGCGAAGACCTCGATCTCACCGGTCGGCAGGTTCGGGTTGATCGTCGCGTCGGAGCGCTTCTTGACGACGCCGTCGATCGTCACGACCGATTCGGCGCGGATCGCCTCCAGCGCGGCGAGCGCGGGCGAATCGCTGTCGGCGACGATCTGGGTGATGCCGTAATGGTCGCGCAGATCGAGAAAGAGCACGCCGCCATGGTCGCGCTTGCGGTGGACCCAGCCGGACAGCCGGACGGTGTCGCCGACTTGGGCGGCGGTCAGCGCGGCGCAGGTATGGGTGCGGTAGGCGTGCATGGCTAACATTCCGTGTTCCCGCGCAGGCGGGAACCCAGAGTTCCGAGCACCACGCATGTGACTCTGGATCCCCGCCTACGCGAGGATGACGAGGAAAGAAGGCGCTGCGCTTCTTCTCCACTCGTCACTTTGTCAAGGCGCGCGGGTGCGTCTATGGGCTTGGCGATGCACGTACACCCCTTGATTACCGACAGCGCGACCCTCGCCAATCTCTGCACCCGGCTCGCCCGGGCGGACTTCGTCTGCATCGATACCGAGTTCATGCGGGAGAGCACCTATTGGCCCGAGCTCTGCCTCATCCAGATCGCCGACGTGAACGAGGCAGCGGCGATCGACCCGATGGCGCCGGGACTCGACCTCGCCCCGCTGCTCGAGCTGATGGTCGCGAACGAGGATGTGCTGAAGGTCTTCCATGCCGGCGGGCAGGATCTGGAAATCATCTACAACCTGACCGGCACGACCCCGCACCCGCTGTTCGACACGCAGGTGGCGGCGATGGCGCTGGGGCAAGGCGAGCAGATCGGCTATTCGAACCTCGTCGACAGCTGGCTGGGAATCCAGATCGACAAGGGCGCGCGCTTCACCGACTGGAGCCGCCGTCCGCTCGATGCGCGCCAGATCGAATATGCCATCGGTGACGTAACCCATCTGGCGAAGATTTTCCCCAGAATGCTCGAACGGCTGCGCAAGACCGGCCGCGGCGCGTGGCTGGACCATGAGATGGAGCGGCTCGGCGATCCGCTGAATTATGCAAACGACCCCGACCTCGCCTGGAAGCGCGTGCGGATTTCAGGCCGCAAGCCCGACGTGCTCGGCCGGTTGAAGGCGATCGCGCGGTGGCGCGAGCTGGAAGCGCGGGGCAAGGACCTGCCGCGCGGCCGCATCGTCAAGGACGAGACTCTCGCCGATCTCGCCGGCCATCCGCCCAAGAAGCAGGCCGATCTCGCCAAGGTGCGCGGGCTTTCGGCGACCTGGGCGCACAACGATATCGGCGGAAGGCTGATGGCGGCGATCGAAGCCGCGAAACCGCTCGATGCGGACGAGTTGCCGCCGCGCGAGGATCGCAAGCCCGGTCTCGGCAAGGAAGGCGCGCTCGTCGCCGATCTGCTGAAGCTGCTTCTGAAAATCCGCGCGCGCGACATCGATGTCGCGCCTCGCCTGCTCGCCCGCAGCGACGAACTGGAGCTTCTCGCCGCCGGCCAGCGCGACGGGCTGTCGATGCTGGATGGCTGGCGGTTCGACCAGTTCGGGCGGGATGCGCTCGATCTTGTCGAGGGACGGCTTGGCTTTGCAGTGAAAGGCGGCAAGCTCAAGATGACCCGGACGGAGGACGCATGAAGGCTCTGGCCGCGCTCACCCCACTCGCGCTCATCGGCTGCGCCGCCGCGACCCCCGCGCCCGAGCCGATGCCGGGCGGCGTCCGCTGCGATGCGAGCGCGATCGGCGATCTCATCGGCAAGCCGGCGGACGCGACCCTTGCGACGGAGGCGTTGCGCCGATCGGGCGCGCGAACGATCCGCTGGCTTCATCCCGACACCGCGATGACGATGGATTACCGGGTCGATCGGCTCAACGTGAAGATGGACCTGAAGAACGTCGTCACCGGCTTCACTTGCGGGTAAGCGTCAGGAGGTGACGATCGGCGTCCGGCCGAGCGCCGCGGCGAGTGCCGCGTGACGTTTCGCGACGGTTTCCCCGTAGAATGAGAGGTCGTCTCCAGCCAGGTGCAGCGTCAATGCCGTGCCGTCATCGGCCAGGTGCGAGCGCTGGAGCGGACCCGCCAGCCCTCCGCTGAGGCGCTGCCCCAAACGCATCGCCAGCCCCCAGCCATGGGCGCGCACAAGATCGTCGCCGCTCGCAAGTGCAGGAATCGGCTCGGGCGATGGCGCACCACCGCCAAGGCTGGTGTGGAGCGCCTGCGCCAGCATGGCGCGACCCCGCGCGTCGATCGCTACCCAATTGCCGTGGAGCGCGATCTCCACGCCGCGTTCCGCGCGATATTCGGGGTTCGCGCGCCAGCCCACATCGGCGAGCAGGCACGCGGCGTGGCGCAGCCGCGCGTCCGCCGCCGTCTCGCGCTCGAACAGCGGCGCGATCCAGCGATCGAGCAGATCGCCATGTTCCGGAAAGCGGCCCGACCGGGCGCCCTCGTCGCGCGCGGCGACGATCAACGGATCTTGCCGCTGCGTCGCGGCGTCGAGCGCGCCGAACAGCAGGCCCTCGCGCAAGCCGTATGCAGATGTGATCGTCGTGCTCGACTTCAGATGCTTCAGCAGGACCGAGAGCAGCGCGGTCGCGTTGCCCAGCGTCGGGATCCGTCCCGAGGATAGGCCCGATATTCCCTTCAGCTTGCCCTTCGCGACGTGTGAAAGCGTGCGCCCCAGTCGCGCGATCGTTTCAGGCGGCATGGGATAGCCATGGATGATCGGCAGCGGATAGCCGACCGCGTGCATGTCGAGCCGGGCAAGCGCGCGCCACGATCCGCCGACGAGATAGAGCGGCAGTCCCCGCCCCGCCCCCAGCCACCCCGCGTCCTTCAGCAGCTTTGCCACACGACGATCGAGTGCGCCCTGCGTGCCCGCGCGGATGGCGGCGATTCGCAGCACGCCAAGCGGAAACGATGCACGTTCCCCGACTTCTCCGTTCCGCACCCGGACCAGTTCCAGGCTGCCGCCGCCAAGGTCGCCGACGATTCCATCCGCGTTCGGGATGGCGGAGATGACCCCGCGCCCCGCGCCGATCGCTTCATCCTCGCCCGACAACAGTTCCACCGTCAACCCGGCGGCGTTGGCCACAGCAATCAGCGCCTTGCCGTTCGCGGCATCGCGCACGGCCGCGGTCGCCACCGTCCGGATGACGTCCGCCTCCATCTCGCGGGCGAGCGCTGCGAACCGGACGAGCGCGGTTTCCGCCATCCGCATCGAAGGTCCGTCGATTCGGCCCGTCTGGGCGAGCGATCGCCCGAGCCCCGCCAGCACCTTTTCGTTGAAGAGGATCGCCGGCAACCGCGCCGGCCCCTGATAGACGACGAGGCGGATCGAATTCGATCCGATGTCGATGATCGCCGTGCGCGGCTGTTGGCCGGCCGCAACCGGCGCGCGCGATCGCACGATCCGAGCCAGCGAAAGATCAACCACGGCGTCGCAGCGAAAGCGTCGGCACCTCGCCGCCATCCTCCAGCGCCGCACCGCGCCCGGACAGCGACGGATTGGTCATGAAATACCGATGGAGATTGAACGGTTTGTCACCCGGCTGGACGCGAACATAGCTGCCGTCCGGCTTCAGTTCCCAGCTCTGCTCGTTGTCGATGAGGTTGGCGACCATGACCTGATCGAGCACCTGATCGTGGACCGTCTCGTTCTCGATCGGCAGCATATATTCGACGCGACGATCGAAGTTGCGCGGCATCCAGTCAGCCGACGAGATGAAGACCTTGGCATCGTCGTTGGGCAAAGCGGCACCGTTGCCGAACGCGGCGATCCGGCTGTGTTCGAGGAAGCGGCCGATCACCGACTTCACGCGGATACGGTCCGACAACCCTTCCACGCCGGGGCGCAGGCAGCAGATGCCGCGAATGATGAGGTCGATCTCGACCCCCGCGCCGCTCGCCTCGTACAGCTTCTCGATGATCGCGGGATCGACGAGGCTGTTCATCTTCGCCCAGATTGCGCCGGGCTTGCCCTCGCGCACAAAGGCGATCTCCGCATCGATCCGCGCGATCAGTTCCTTGCGCAGCGATTTGGGCGACAGGCTAACCAGCTCCATGCCCTGCGGCTCGACATAGCCGGTGATGTAGTTGAACATCTTCGCCGCATCGCGCCCGCAGCGCGGATCGGCGGTGAAGAAGCTCAGGTCGGTGTAGATGCGCGCGGTGACCGGATGATAGTTGCCCGTGCCGAAATGGCAGTAGCTGCGGAACTGCCCGCCTTCGCGCCGCACCACCATCGAGACCTTGGCGTGGGTCTTCCAGTCGATGAATCCGTAGACGACCTGCACCCCCGCACGCTCCAGCGCGGAGGCCCACATGAGGTTCTGCTCCTCGTCGAAGCGTGCCTTCAACTCGACTACCGCCGTTACCGACTTGCCGGCCTCGGCCGCGGCGATGAGAGCGTTGATGACCGCGGACTGCTTCCCCGCGCGGTAGAGCGTCTGCTTGATCGCGACCACGTCCGGGTCGGCGGCGGCCTGTTTCAGGAAGGCGAGCACGACGTCGAACGTCTCATAGGGGTGGTGGACGACGATGTCCTTCGCCCGGATCGCCGCAAAGCAATCGCCCCCGAATTCGCGGATGCGTTCAGGGAAGCGCGCGGTGAAGGGCGGGAATTTCAGGTCGGGGCGGTCCTCGTCGACGATCACGTCGAGATCGCCAATGCCGAGAAAGGCGCCCGATTCGGTGATGATCGCGTCGCTGCCGCCCAGCTCCTCGCGCAGCGCCGAGGCGAGCGTTTCGGGCATGCCGGTTTCCAGCTCCAGCCGGATGACCCGGCCGCGCCTGCGCCGTTTGATCGCGTTGGCGAAGTAGCGGACGAGATCCTCCGCCTCTTCCTCGATCTCGATATCGCTGTCGCGCAACACGCGGAACTCGGCCGCGCCCTTCACGTCATAGCCGGGGAACAGCATCCCCGAAAACCGCTTCAGCACCGATTCGATCGCGACGTAGCGCGCCTTTTCGCCCGGGAGGCGGACGAAGCGCGGCATCGCGGAGGGGAGCATCACCAGCTCGCGGATCGGCTCCTGATCGGACAGCCGCTCAAGATCGAACATCACCGCCAGCCCCTTGTTGGGCAGGAACGGAAACGGGTGCGCCGGATCGAGCGCCTGCGGGGTCAGGATCGGGAAAAGCTGTTCCCGGAAATGCGTTTCCAGCCACGCCACGTCCGACACCTCGAGCCGCTCGTCGATCACGCGGCTGCCGAGCACCTGGATGCCCTGTTCGACCAGCGCGTGGCGGATGTCCCGCCATACCTCCTGCTGGCTGGCGAGCAGCGCATCCGCCTCCCGCGTAATCGCGGCGAGTTGCTGGGAGGGCGTGAGCCCATCGTCGGACAGCGCATCGACGTCCTGCATCTGCTGGCCCTTCAGCCCGGCGACGCGGACCATGAAGAACTCGTCGAGATTGGACCCGGAGATCGACAGGAAACGCAGGCGCTCGAGCAAAGGGTGCGCCTCGTTGCACGCCTCCTCCAGTACGCGGCGGTTGAAGGCGAGCCACGACAGTTCGCGATTGAAGTAACGCTCCGCCGATTCGCCCTCGAACGGATCGTCGTCATCCTCGATGACGGCGCGGGCGATGTGGACGGGGCGGGTCACTTCAGGTCTCCGGTTTCGGTTCGATCAACGCGGCTTCCGCCAACACGCTCCGCGCAAACGGAATGGAAAGCCGTTTGCGGCGTTCGAGCACTTCCTGGTCGAGCAGATCGACGGTGCGCATCAGTGCGACGTGATTACGCTCTATCCGAGCGACGAGCCAGTCGAGCAGGTCGGGACGGGCATCCAGTCCCCTGCGCGCGAACTGCCGCTCGAGCAGCGCGTGCATCAGCGCATCGTCGGGCGCACCGATCGTCGCGATCGGACACGCGGCGAGGCGGGAGCGCAGATCGGGGAGCCGCACAGCCCACTCTGGCGGCGCTACATCAGCGACCATCACCAGCGGCTTGCGATCGGCTTGTGCGCGGTTCCACGCGTGGAACAGCTGTTCCTCATCACGCGCCTGCGCGTCATCGACGATGCTGCCGCCACTTTTCCCTGCGAAAATGCGCGCAAGCAGGCTGCGCCCCGATTTGCGCGGACCGGTGAGGATGGCGGTCATCACCGGCCATGCACCCCAATGCTCCAGCGTGTGTGCCGCGCGCGCGTTGGAAGGGGTCACCAGGAATTCGTCGTCGCTCGGGCTCGCGGGCCACGCGAACGGGAGGCCGATCTGCGTCATCCGGCGGTCGGCGTGCCCGTTGGCGTGGGCCGCGGCTGCGGTGCCGGGCCGCGCCGGATGCGTAGCGTCGTGCCGGAACCGAGCACCTGCCAGCCCCGCGCCTCCAGCGCCGCGCGCAGCGCTTCGGGCGCTCCCGCATAACCGACCCGCATCAGCGATATGCCGCCAAGCGCGAGGCTGCTCGTCGATGCCGAGGATACGCCCGGAATGCCCAGCAACGCGCCTTCCGTCGCGGTGACCGCACCGACGTCGGGCGTATCGAACTGCACCGTGAACGCCGTCGTCGCGGTCGCGGCCGTCGTCGTGACGGCTGCCGGCAGATCGGTCGGCAAGGCGGTCGGCGTGGGGGTCGGTTCGGGTGTGCGATACATCAGCCCCGGATCGGCACGGATGAGGCCCCGCGACAGCGCCGCCTGATAGGTCTCGTCGATCCGCTTCACCCCCGCATCGAGCAGCGCGGGCAAACCCGCGGCGCTATTCACTTTCAGCACGAACTGCGCGAGCTTGCGGTTGTCCGGACCTTGTCGCGCCTGGAACACGCCGACGATCGGACCGCCCGGCCACTGGCGATAGAGCGTGACAACCGGGATCAGCACGTCCGACGCGCCATATTGATCGAGGACGGTGCGCCACCAGCCGCGACCCGGCCGTTCGGTCTGGCCGACGTTCAGCAGGAGCGGATCGGGGCCGGTGCCCACAGGGCGGACATAGTCGATCGTGCTGTTGCCCGTGCGATAGCGTGCCCAGGCCTCCTGCCAGTCGCTGCGCTGTTCGAACACCTGGCCGACGCCGCCGGACCATTGCACGGGGATGACGACCATCGCGGCCGACCGGTTCACGGTGCCGACGACGCCCAGGATGCTGCCGGCGCGGTCGCGGTCGAACAGCACGCCGAGCTTGGCGATATAGCGGTTGGGGCCGATCTGCTCGTTCTCGACGACGACCGCGGAGACGAGCGAATCGAGCGTGCCGTCGGATACCAGCCCGCCGCCCGCGCCAAGCCGGTTCGAAAGCTGCACCCACGCCTTGCGTTGCGCCAGCCGCCAGCCGGCATAGCGGGCGGCGTCCGCGCTCTTGCCGGAGGTATCGACCGTCACGCCCGAAACCTCGAAATTGCCGGAGGAATCGATCGGCGCGACGCCGCGGCTACCACCTTCGATCTGCGCCATGACGGCGGCCCCGCCGAACGCGAGTGCGGCGGTGGCAAGGGCGAGGACGGGAGTACGAAGACGCATCGGCAAGCCTTTTGGCGAAGCAGGCGTGGAAATCCAAGCGCGATATGGCTAGGCGATCTGCGCATGAGCGACGAACAGCCCCATCCCGCCTCTTACACCTATGCCAAGGCGGGGGTTTCCATCGCCGCTGGCAATGCGCTCGTCCGCGCGATCGGTCCGCTCGCCAAATCGACGCGGCGCGCCGGCACCGATGCCGATCTCGGCGGGTTCGGCGGGTTCTTCGATCTGAAGGCAGCGGGTTTCACCGATCCGCTCCTGGTCGCGGCGAATGACGGCGTCGGCACGAAGCTGAAGCTCGCCATCGAATGGGATCGTCATGCGGGCGTCGGCATCGATCTCGTCGCGATGTGCGCCAACGACCTGATCGTGCAGGGCGCGGAGCCGCTGTTTTTCCTGGACTATTACGCGACCGGCAAGCTCGATACCGCCGTGGCCGAAAGCGTCGTCGCCTCGATCGCCGAAGGCTGCCGCGACGCCGGCTGCGCGCTGATCGGCGGCGAGACCGCGGAGATGCCGGGGATGTACGCGGACGGCGACTACGACCTTGCCGGCTTCTGCGTCGGAGCGGTCGAACGCGATCAGGTGCTGACCGGGGCAGAGATAGCGGCGGGCGACGTGATCCTCGGGCTCGCATCGTCGGGGGTGCATTCCAACGGCTTCTCGCTCGTCCGGCGGCTGGCCGCAGACAAGGGCTGGAAGCTCGACCGGCCGGCGCTGTTCGATGCTGACCGGCTGCTGATCGACCATTTGATGGCGCCGACGCGCATCTATGTGAAAAGCTTGCTGCCGCTCATCCGCGCCAAGCGGATCAAGGGCATGGCGCATATCACTGGCGGCGGATTGCTCGAGAATATCCCGCGCGTCCTGCCGATCGATACGCACGCGGTCGTAGACGCCGATGCCTGGCCGCAGCCGCGACTGATGGCGTTCCTGCAGGCGCAAGGGACGATCGAGCCGGAGGAAATGGCGCGCACGTTCAATTGCGGGATCGGGATGGCTATCGTCGTTGCAGCGGGCGCGGCGGATTCGGTCGCGACGGAACTTGAAGCCGCGGGTGAGATGGTGTTCCGGATGGGCGCGATCGAGGCGGGGCCGCGCGGGTGCACCGTGAAGGGTTCGGCTGAAACCTGGAGCGCGCGGGATGATTGGAGCGCGACGCATCATGCTTAGCAATGTGTTCCCGCGTAGGCGGGAACCCAGTCTGGGTCCCCGCCTTCGCGGGGGCACATCGGGCACCGCATGAATAGAAGGATCGGCATCCTCATTTCCGGCCGCGGATCGAACATGATGGCGCTTGTCGAGCGGGCGGACGGCTACGACGTCGCGCTCGTCGCGTCCGACAAGCCCGACGCGCCCGGGCTCGCATGGGCGAAGTCGCGAGGGATCGCCACCTTCGCGCTGTCGCCAAAAGGCATCGGCAAGGCCGGGTATGAAGCGCAGATCGATGCGGCGCTGCGCGAAGCGGGCGTCGAAATCATCGCGCTCGCCGGCTATATGCGGCTGCTGTCCGACGATTTCGTCGCACGGTGGCGCGGCCGGATCGTCAATATCCACCCGTCGCTGTTGCCCCGATACAAGGGCCTCGACACCCATGCCCGTGCGATCGCGGCCGGCGATGCGGTTGCCGGATGCTCGGTGCATGTCGTGACCGAAGAGCTCGATGGGGGCGCGGTGCTCGGTCAGGCCGAGGTACCGATCGAGCCCGGCGACACACCCGAGATACTCGCGGCGCGAGTCCTCGCGGCCGAACATGCGTTATATCCGCGCGTTTTGAAGGAGTTCGTTGCCAATGAGCGACCCAACCCCGCTTGAGACCGTCCGCGCGGCGGCACTCGCGCTGCCCGAAACGGAAGAGCGCGTCAGCCACGGCCAGCCGACTTTCTTCGTCGCCGGCAAGCAGTTCGCGCAGGTCCGCGACGATCATCACGGCGATGGCCTTCACGTCGTGTGCGTGAAGACGAGCGGCGTCGACGAGCAGGCGATGCTCATCGAGGCCGCGCCGGAGACCTATAGCCGCCCTGCGTATCTCGGCCCGTCAGGATGGGTCGGGGTCAATCTTGCCGGCGATGTCGATTGGCCGCTCGTCGAGGATCGCATCGCGCGGAGCTGGGAGCTTGCCGCCCCCATGCGCCTGCTTGAGGCCGGCGGGCGATGACCGACGAAACCCCCGCCGAGCGCGCCGAGGCCGCCGCCACCCGCCGACGCTGGATCAGCTTGGCCGAAGTCGTCGCGGTCGCGGGCGTCCTCATCGCCGCGCTGACGCTGTGGAACAGCTGGAGCGAGCGCCGCGATGCCGCGCTCGAGAAGGCCTCCGCCGCTGCGCAGGAAGAGCGCGTCGACTCGCGGATTGCGTTGGTCGCTACGGTCGAAAATGGCGGGGACCGCCTGCGGCTGCGCGATACGCGGCACGAGATCGCCGATGTGACGGTCACCTTCCCCAAAGCGCTCGGGGTGCCGACGCAGCAGCCGGTGGAGCCGGTGATCGACAGCGGCGCCTTTCGCGATGCGCTTTTGAAAGCGACGGACAACGGCCCCGATGCGCAGACCGGCAAGCTGCCGGCGCTGGTGCGGGTCATCTATTGGGACGGCGATACGAAGAGAACCGGCGCTGCGATCTACGACATCATCTGGCGAACCGAAGGCCGTATCCTGCGGGGCCGTTCGCTGAAGCTGGAGGCGTTGCGTTTGCGGGACCGTAGCGGCAACGCGGCTGCGCTTGACCGGATGTGGACGCCGCCGGCCTGAAAACTCCCTGACAACCGTTCGCCCTGAGCGCAGTCGAAGGGCATGCGAGACGACGTGCTTCGACTTCGATCAGCACAAACGGCAGTGATTGATGAAAGTACGCTTCTCAAAGGTCGCGCGCGTAGATCACGTCGTCGAACAGGCTTTCTCCGACCAGGAACTGGCGTTCGCCCGCAAGCGTGAAGCCCTGCCGCTCGTAGAAATCGCGCGCGCGGCGGTTGGCGCCGAGCACGCCGAGCAACAGCCGCGTCTTGCCTAGCGCCCGCGCATCGTCGATCGCGCGTGCCATCAGCGCAGCGCCGATCCCGGTCCCGCGGGTTAGCGACAGCGCGTAGATGCGGCGCAGTTCGATATCGTCGGAGGTCGTCGGGATGGGAAAATCTGGGACGGAGAGCACGGTGTAGCCTACCGGCGCAGCGCCATCCGGATGCTCCGCCAGCGTCAGCGCGCTTCCCGCATCCTGCGCCCAGGCAGAAAATTGCGCGGGCGAGCTCTTGCGCGCGCAGTGGGCGATGATGTCCGGTCCTTTAAGGATGCCGGCGAACGTCTCGAGAAAGCTGGCGGCTGCGACCATCGCGAGCGCGGGAGCGTCCCCCTCGCCCGCCCGCCGCAGCCGCCACATCGTCATCGGCTCAGCCGACGATCTCTTCGGGCTTGAAGAAATAGGCGATCTCGATCGCCGCATTCTCGTCCGAGTCCGAACCATGGACCGAGTTCGCCTCGATCGATTCGGCCAGTTCCTTGCGGATCGTGCCGGCGTCGGCGTTTTCCGGGTTGGTCGCGCCCATGATGTCGCGGTTGCGCTGCACGGCGTTCTCGCCTTCCAGCACCTGCACGACGACCGGGCCGGAGATCATGAAGCTGACGAGGTCGTTGAAGAAGGGCCGCTCCTTGTGGACCGCGTAGAAGCCCTCGGCCTGCTCCTTCGTCATCTGGATGCGCTTGGACGCGACGACGCGCAGGCCGGCCTCCTCAAGCATCTTGGTGACGGCGCCCGTGAGATTGCGACGCGTGGCGTCGGGCTTGATGATCGAAAAAGTACGGTTCGCGGCCATGATGGTCACGGGCTCCTGTGCGTGAGTGTGAAGCGGAAGATGGCCGCGCCCCTAGGCGGGGGCGCGCCCGATGGCAAGCCTCAGGCGGCCTGCTCCCACCCGCCGCGATCGGTCTGCTTCCAGTAGCGGCGCTCGACATCGGGCTTTTCGGCGAGCCCGCGCCACGCCGCGCGGGCGCCTTCGACGGTTTCGTCGTCGAAGAAATGAAACGCGCGGTCGAAGCTCAGGGCCTCCTCGCGCCAAACCCCGTCACCCAGCGCGATGTGGCGGGCGCCGTTGGCGGCAACGGGCTGGTCGGCGATCAGCACTGGCTGGGCCGCATCGTCGCCAGCGCCCGTCACCGCATGCGGCAGAAAACTCTCAGGCGCGTAGGTCCACAATTCCCGGTCGAGCGCCTGCCGCTGCACCGCATCGCCGTGCACCACCAGCAACCGCCCGGAGCCTGCGAGAATGCGCTCGGCAATCCGCGCAAGCGTTCGTGGCAGCGGCGATGCGGTCAAATGGTAGAAATCGACCTGCATCGCGCGCCCAGGATCACTTCTCGAAATTGTCGGCGACAAACCGGTCGAGCAGGCGCACGCCGTAGCCGGTCGCGCCCTTGTCCCAGGTCGGACCGGCCTTGTCCGACCACACCATCCCGGCAATGTCGAGATGCGCCCACTTCACGCCCTCCTCGACGAAGCGCTGGATGAACTGTGCCGCGGTGATCGATCCCGCGCCGCGCGGGCCGACATTCTTCATGTCGGCGATCTGCGAATCGATGAGCTTGTTGTAGCTGTCCGCGAGCGGGAAGCGCCACAGCAGGTCGCCCGTCGCACGACCCGCCGCGAGCAACTGGTCGGCCAGCACGTCGTCATTGGCGAAGATGCCGCCATGCTCGGTGCCCAGGCTGACGATCATCGCGCCGGTCAGCGTTGCGAGATCGACAATCGTCTTCACCCCGTGCTTTTTCTGCACCCAGGTGATCGCGTCGCACAGCACGAGCCGGCCTTCCGCGTCGGTGTTGATGACCTCGATCGTCTGGCCCGACATGCTCGTCACCACGTCACCGGGGCGCTGCGCGTTGCCGTCGGGCATGTTCTCGACAAGGCCGCACACGCCGATGACGTTTGCCTTTGCCTTGCGCAGCGCCAGCGCCTTCATCGCGCCAGCGACCGCACCGGCCCCGCCCATGTCCCACTTCATGTCTTCCATGCCCGCGGCAGGCTTGATCGAGATGCCGCCGGTGTCGAAGGTCACACCCTTGCCGACCAGCGCGATCGGAGCGGCGTCGCCCGCCCCCGTCCACTTCATCACCAGCAGTTGCGCCTCGCGCCGCGACCCCTGGCTGACCCCGAGCAGCGCGCCCATCCCGAGCGCGGCCATTGCCGCCTCGTCGAGCACTTCGATCTCGAGGCCGGTGCCTTCGGTTTCCTTGCGGACGATCTCGACGAAGCTTTCAGGATAAAGGATGTTGGGCGGCAGGGTGACGAGCGTCTTGGTAAGCGCCAGCCCCTGCGTCACCGCATCGCGCGCAGCCCAGGCCGCTTCCGTCCCGTCCGGCGCGCCGACGATCGTGATCGTCTCAAGCGTGGGTTTGGCGTTGTCGGCCAGCTTGGTGCGGTAGGCATCATAACGCCACGCCCGCTGCGCCGCGCCCGCCGCCAGCCGCGCGACTGCGACAGGGTTCGGTGCGGACGACACATCGACTGCGATCGAGGTCGCGCCCGAGGTCAGCAGCGCCGCGGTCAGCGCACCGCCTGCACGCTCATAAGCGGCATCGTCACCCTCCCCCACACCCAGCAGAATGATCCTTTGCGCACCATCACCCGACGGCACGATCAGATCGACGAGCTTGCCCGCTTCGCCGTCAAAGCGCTGCGCCTTCGCCGCAGCCGCAGCCAGCGCGCTTGCGGCCGCAGGCACCGCATCGACGCCGCCCTTGGCTACCGGATAGGCGACCAGGGCGGCGTCGACAGGCTTGGCTGGAGCGAAAACGATCTTCATCATCAAATCCTCGAAAGCGTTAACGAAGCCCCTAGGACCCCGGTCGACCAACGGCAAGGCGAGGCGCAAAAACCACGCGCGCCGCGGAAATCGACCGTGCGGCACGCGGTGCGCGCGCACGCGATTGCAGCGCCTGCGCGGTGATGCGATAGGGCAGGCTCGTGCGCGCCATCCCGGCGTGTCCGGGAGTTGACCGATCACCGTGATGCGTTCCCACCTCATGGCGTGCTGCGTGCTGCCGCTGGCGATGCTCGCACCGATCGGGGCGATGGCGCAGGACTTTCAGACCCCGCCGGTCGCACCGCCGCCGCCGGGCGAGGAAAAGCCGCTGGCCGACGACCAGGTCCAGTTCAGTTCCGGCCAGCTCGAATACGATCTCAACAACGATGTCGTCGTGGCGAGCGGCGAGGTCCGCATGTTCCGCCAGGGCCAGCGGCTGCGCGCCGACAAGGTGACGTGGAACCGCAAGACCGGAAAGGTCTTCGCCAACGGCAACATCGCGGTCACTAACCCCGAAGGCGACATCGCCTATGGCGATTCGATCGAGCTGACCGATTTGCTGAAGGACGGCGTGGTCGACAACATGCTCGTCGTGCTGGAGCAAGGCGGTCGGCTGGCCGCGGTGAAGGGCACGCGCGAGGAAGACGGCACGATCAACCTCAACCGCGCCGCCTACACGCCGTGCGACGTCACCAATTCCGCGGGCTGTCCCAAGGAGCCGACGTGGAAGATCACCGCGGTGCGCGTGACCTACCGCCCCGAACGTCAGCGCGTCTATTATGTCGGCGCGCGCTTCCACCTGTTCGGGCTGCCGACGATCCCGCTGCCCAAATTCTCCCACCCGATCGGCGACGGCAATGATTCGGGGCTGTTGAGTCCGCAGTTGCGCCTGACCCGGGTGAACGGGTTCGAGGTTGCGGTCCCCTATTATTTCGGGATGGGCGACAATGCCGGGCTGACGGTGACGCCGCACGTCTACACCAACGTGCTGCCGATGCTGCAGGCGGACTACAAGGCGCTGAACGAACTCGGCGCGCTGAAGGTGACGGCCTATGCCACCGCCAGCCGGCGCAGCGACGACCTGAACACGCTGACCCCCACCGCGACCGAGCAGGCGTTTCGCGGCTATATCGACGGGGTCGGGCGCTTCCAGCTTACGCCGGAATGGAGCGTGTCCGGATCGCTGCGTCTCGTCACCGATCGCACCTTCCTGCGCCGCTACGATCTTTCGCGCGACGACCGGCTGCGCACCAACCTGACCGTCGAACGGATCGACGCGAACAGCTATCTCTCGATCGCCGGCTGGGCGGTGCAGACGCTGCGCGTCAACGACGATCAGGGCATGCAGCCCGTCGCGCTGCCGGAAATCGACTATCGCCGGCGCGTGCCGGGGCTCGCGGGGGGCACGCTGAACCTCCAGCTCAACTCGCTCGCGCTTGGCCGAGCCGATGGGCAGGATACGCAGCGCGCCTTCGCCAGCGCGCAGTGGGACCTGCGCCGGATCACCAACTGGGGCCAGGAGGTGACGCTGACCGCCTTCGGGCGGGCCGATGCCTACAATACCCATGACGTCCTCTCGACCGCGGTCGAAAGCTACCGCGGCATCGAGGGGTTTCAGGGTCGGTTGATCGGCGCGCTGGCGGCCGACGTTCGCTGGCCCTTCGTCGGTGAAGCGTTCGGTGGCACGCAGCGCTTTACTCCGCGTATCCAGATCGTCGCCGAACCCAGGATCAAGAACCTCGAGATTCCCAACGAGGACTCGCGCGCGGTCGATCTCGACGACAGCAACCTGTTCTCGCTCAACCGTTTTGCCGGTTACGACCGGTGGGAGGATTCGAGCCGGGTCACCTACGGCGCGGAGTGGGCGCTGGATGCACCGGGGCTGAGCATCAACAGCGTCGTCGGCCAGAGCTATCGCCTGAGCGAACGGCCCTCGATCCTGCCCGATGGCACCGGCCTGTCCGATCGCTTTTCCGACATCGTCGGCCGCGTCGAGGTCCGCTTCCGCGACTTCGTCTCGCTCACCCACCGCTTCCGGCTGGACAAGGACAATTTCGCGGTTCGCCGCAACGAGATCGACGCGACGATCGGCAGCCGGCAGACCTATGCGCTGCTCGGCTATCTGAGGCTCAACCGCGACATCACCAGCGTCGAGGATTTGCAGGACCGTGAGGAAGCGCGTGTCGCCGGGCGCGTCCAGTTCGCCAAATTCTGGTCCGCCTTCGGATCCGCCGTCGTCGATCTGACCAATCGCGCCGAGGATCCGCTGTCGCAATCCGACGGATTCCAGCCGATCCGCCACCGCGTGGGTGTCGCCTATGAGGATGACTGCCTGACGCTCGGGCTGACCTGGAAGCGCGACTATCAGGATACGGGCGACGCGACGCGCGGCAACAGCTACCTGTTGACGCTGGCATTCAAGAACCTCGGGCGCTAAGCCGCGGTTCATCATGTCTTGGGCACAGCGCGCATATCGGCGCGGCTGCGCGGGGTAATGGGGTTAGACAGCGAGTGATGATTTCAGTTTCGCGCCGGGCAAGGCCGCTTCGTCTTGCGATCAGCGCCCTTGCGCTCGCCGTCGGCGCCGCCGCCACTGGCCAGACCGCGCCGCAGGCTCCCGCCGCCGATCAGCAGGCACCCGACCAGCAGCTGCCCGACAACACCGGGCTGAACATCCCGAAGAACCTGCAGATTTTCGGCAATCTCGATCCGAACATCCGCAAGGCGACCGCGATCGTCAACGACAGCGTCATCACCCAGACCGACGTAGATCAGCGCGTCGCGCTGCTGATCGCCGCCAATCCGCAGGCGACTCAGATCAGCGACCAGGAACGCCAGCAGCTTCGCCTGCAGGTGCTGCGCCAGCTGATCGACGAGGTGCTGCAAATCCAGCAGGCGAAGACCGCCGACGTGACGGTGACCGACGACGAGGTGAAGCAGAGCTTCACCCGCGTCGCGCAGAATTTCGGCCAGACGCCGGACCAGTTTCGCGACTTTTTGAAAAAGGCCGGATCGTCCGAACGATCGATCCGCCGCCAGATCGAGGCCGAGCTCGCATGGAGCCGGTATCTGCGCAAGCGCGTCGAGCCGTTCGTCAATGTGGGCGACGAAGAGGTGAAGGCCATCCTCGACCGGTTGCAGGCCGACAAGGGGACCGAGGAATATCACCTCGCCGAAATCTACCTTTCGGCGACCGCGGACCGCGCCCAGCAGGTGTTCGCGAACGCCCAGCAGCTGATCGCCGAAATCCAGAAGGGGAAGGCGCCGTTCAGCTATTTCGCGACCAACTTTTCCGAAGCCTCGACCCGAGCGGTCGGCGGTGACCTGAGCTTCGTGCGCGCCTCGCAGCTGCCCGCCTCGCTCGCCCAGGCGGCGCAGTCGATGCAGGTCGGCCAGGTCGCCGGGCCGATCGAGGTGCCGGGCGGATTCTCGATCATCTACCTCGCCGACAAGCGTGCGGTGCTGACCGCCGACCCGCGCGATTCGAAGCTCAGCCTTAAGCAGATGACGATCAAGTTCGCTCCCGGCACGACAGAGGCGCAGGCGTCTGCACGGACGGCGGCGTTTGCGAAGGAAATCCAGACGCTGCGCGGCTGCGGCTCGGTGGACAAGGTCGCCGCGCAGATCGGCGCCGAAGTCGTCGGCAACGACCAGATCAAGGTCCGCGACCTTCCCGCCCCGCTCCAGACGATCATGCTGAAGCTCCAGATCGGCGAGGCCACGCCGCCGTTCGGCTCGCCGACCGAGGGCGTCCGTACCCTCGTTCTCTGCGGGCGTGAGGACGCCGTGTCGGGGTCGCTGCCGGGCAGCGAGCAGGTTCAGAACCAGCTCGAGCAGCAGCGCGTCAACCTGCGCGCGCAGCAGGCGATGCGCGACCTGCGGCGCGACGCGATCATCGAATATCGGTGACGGACGACCGGCCTGGCATGACCCTGCCGCTTGCGGTCGCGATGGGCGACCCGTCGGGAATTGGCCCCGAGATCATCGCCAAGGCCTGGGAAGCGCGTGACACGTCCGGTATCGCGCCGTTCGTCGTTGTTGGCGACGCACGCGCGGTCGAGCGGGTGTGGCAGGGGCCGATCGCACGGGTCAACGATGTCGAACGGGGCGCCGCGGCCTTTGCGAACGCGCTGCCGGTGCTGAGCATCTTCAACGCGGGCGCGATCGTTCCCGGTCAGCCCGATGTCGATGGCGCCCGTTGCGCGCTGCAATCGCTGGAGATGGCGGTCGGCCTGACCCGGTCGGGTGCCGCGAGCGGCCTCGTCACCGCACCCGTTTCGAAGGCTCAGCTCTACGCCATTGGCTTCACGCATCCGGGCCAGACCGAATTCGTCGCCGAACGCTGCGGGATCGCCGGCGACAATGCGGTGATGATGCTTGCCGGTCCCGATCTGCGGGTCGTGCCGATGACGACCCACGTCCCGATCGCCGACGTGCCCGGGTTGCTCAGCGTCGAGCTCGTGGTCGCAAAGGCGCGCGCGACCGCCCGTGGGCTATGCCGCAATTTCGGGATCGCGGCGCCGCGCCTCGCCTTTGCTGGGTTGAACCCGCATGCCGGCGAACAGGGCGCGATTGGCCGCGAGGAAATCGATATCCTGGTGCCCGCGATCGACATCCTGCGCGCCGAGGGGCTTGACGGCACCGGGCCGCTGGCCGCCGACACGATGTTCCACCCCCGCGCCCGCGCCCGCTACGACGCGGCGCTTTGCTGCTATCACGATCAGGCACTCATCCCGATCAAGACGCTGTTCTTCGACGACGGTGTCAACATCACGCTCGGCCTGCCGATCGTCCGCACCTCGCCCGACCACGGCACCGCCTTCGCGATCGCGGGCAAGGACGAGGCCAATCCCGGCGCCATGATCGCCGCGATCCGGATGGCGGACGAGGCGGTTCGGCACCGCGCCGCAGCGTCGGCCTGCCCATCCGCCCCGTGAGTAGCGCCGATCTGCCGCCGCTGCGCGAGGTCATCGCGCGCTACGGGCTGAATGCGTCGAAAGCGCTGGGACAGAATTTCCTGTTCGACGCCCAGCTGCTCGCACGGATCGCCCGCATCCCCGGCGATCTGACGGGACAGCCCGTGCTGGAGATCGGCCCCGGCCCGGGAGGCTTGACTCGGGCGCTGCTCGCCGCCGGCGCAAATGTCACCGCGATCGAGCGCGACCGGCGCTGCATCCCCGCCCTAGCGGAGTTGAGCACGGCCTATCCCGGCAAATTGCATGTCATCGAGGGCGATGCGCTGGAGATCGATGCCGCCGCGCTGTTCGATACCGCGCCGCACATCGTCTCCAACCTGCCCTATAATGTCGGCACCGCCCTGCTGGTGCGATGGCTGTCGGCCGAATGGCGGCCGTGGTGGCAGACCCTGACGCTGATGTTCCAGCGCGAGGTCGCCGACCGCATCGTCGCGAAGGCGAATGACGACGCCTATGGGCGCCTCGCCGTGCTGTCGCAGTGGCGATCGACCGCCAGAATCGCGATGCCCGTTCACCGGTCGGCATTCACGCCGCCGCCCAAGGTCATGTCGGCGGTCGTTCATATCGTCCCCGCCGATGGGCCTGACCGCGTGGATCTGGCGGTGCTGGAACGGCTGACAGCGGCTGCGTTCGGTCAGCGCCGCAAGATGCTGCGGCAGAGTCTAAAGGGCGTGCCCGGCGCGATCGACGCGCTGGACGCGATCGATATCGACGTCACCCGTCGTGCTGAGACTGTGCCGGTCGAATCCTTCGTGGCACTCGCCCGCGCGCTCAGTCCTTCTCGACCGGCTTGATCGGCGCCGCCTGTGCAGTGGCGATCGGCGGCCCCTTCTGGATCACGGCGGCAAGCGTCGTCGCGGGCGCGCACGCCGTCTTGCAGAGCGTCTTGATCTTGGCGAGGTTGGTCCGCGCGATGTTCACCGCGCCCTTGGCGACCAGCGCCTCGCCCTGCCCCTGCAACGCGACAAGGTCGTTCGGATCGAGCGCCAGCGACTCCCGATAAAGCCGGATCGCCTTGCCCGGCAAACCGCGCGCCTGCGCGACCTGGCCAAGCTCGTTGAACGCCGCCCGGTTACGCGGATCGACCGCGACCGCGGTTTCCAGCGCGTCGGTTGCCGCGTCGAGGTTTCCCGCCGCTCGCGCGGCCCGGCCCTGCTGGAGCAGGCTGAGCGAGCGCGGATCGATCTGGTCGTCGGGACGCTGGCCCATCAGCGAGGTCGAGATCGACGCCGTGGCGAGCGCGGCTGCGACGGCGACGGAGGTATAACGCATGATCGGCTCCAGCTTCGACACGGCTCAGACGGCTAGCATGGCGCACGCAGACGCGCGACAAAAAAGCCGTCGGTGGAATCGGTTGCAGGGGTCAGGCGGGTGCCGCCGCCGTGCGGGGTGCCGGCGGGAAGCGCCAGCTTCTCGGCGCTCCAGGCAGGATGGCCGTTGAGGAAGACATTGATCTGCTCGGCCCCTTCGGCATCGAGCAGCGAACAGACGATATAGAGGAGCGCGCCGCCGGGGCGGACGAGATTGCTGCCCAGCGCAAGGATGCGGCGCTGGGTATCGACGAGCCGGTCGATCCGCTGCGGGGTCAGCCGCCACCGCGCCTCCGGGTTGCGGCGCCATGTGCCGGTGCCCGAACACGGCGCATCGATCAGCACGATATCGGCGCTCGCCCGCCAATCCTCGAGCGCGGTCGCTTCCTGTCCAGGATCGAGGAGCCGTGTCTCGGCGATCGTCACCCCCGCCTTTTCGGCGCGCGGCGAGAGCCGCGACAGGCGCGACCGATCGGTGTCGGTCGCTAGGATGCGCCCTTCATTCGCCATCGCCGCGGCCAGCGCCAACGTCTTGCCGCCGCCGCCCGCACACAGATCGACAACGCGCAGGCCGGGCTTCGCGTCCGCGGCCAGCGTCACGATCTGGCTGCCCGCGTCCTGCACCTCGGCCAGCCCGCCAAGCTGTTCGACATTCGTGCCGGCAGGCAAGCGCAGCGCGTCGGGCAGACCGGCGATCGGGTCGCCGGTGCCCAGGCTGGCGATCACGTCGTCGGGTGTGCCCATCAGCCGGTTGACGCGGATATCCAGCGGCGCGCGCTCGACGAGCGAACCGATCGCGTCGTGATCGACCCCTGATTTTTTGAGCGCGGTGATGAGCCATGCGGGCGCGACACCGCGCTTTGCCGCCGCTTCGCCCGGATCGATCGGCGCGGGGCCGTGGGTGGAGCCATCGAACGTTGCCGCCAACGCAGGATCGTTCGCGGCCAGCGCGAGCATCGCGCCGCGGCCGCTCGCCGGGCGTTCTCCGCATGTGCGAACAGCGGCGTAGATCAGCTCACGCACGGCGCGGCGGTCCTTCGATCCGGCGTAGCGGCGGGTCGCGAAATAGCGCGCGATCAGCGTGTCCGCCGCCGCCCCGCCCTCGCGCGCGGCGAGGACGATCGAGTCGAGCAATTCGATGGCGGCTTGGGTTCTGGCAGCGGGGGTCATCGCGTCCCCCTAGCCGCTTGCGGGAGCGATCGGGGAATTATCTCGTCGGGTAGTTGGGCGCCTCGCGGGTGATCGTCACGTCATGGACGTGGCTTTCCTTCAATCCGGCGCCAGTGATCTGGACGAACTGCGCGCGCTCACGCAGATCGCCGATCGTCGCCGCACCGGTATAGCCCATCGCCGCCTTGATCCCGCCGACGAGCTGGTGGATCACGTCGCGGGCCGGTCCCTTGAACGCCACCTGCCCTTCGATCCCCTCGGGCACCAGCTTCATCTGGTCCTTGATATCGCCCTGGAAATAGCGATCGGCCGAGCCGCGCCCCATCGCGCCGACCGAACCCATGCCGCGATAGGATTTGTATGCGCGTCCCTGATACAGAAACGTCTCGCCCGGCGCTTCCTCGGTGCCGGCGAGCAGCGACCCGACCATGCAGGTCGATGCGCCCGCCGCCAGCGCCTTGGCGAGATCGCCCGAGGTGCGCAGACCGCCATCGGCGATGACCGGGACGCCGTGCCTGTGGCTCTCCTCGGCGCAGTCCATTACCGCGGTCAGCTGCGGCACGCCAACGCCGGCGACGACGCGGGTGGTGCAGATCGAACCCGGCCCGATACCGACCTTCACCGCATCCGCGCCCGCGCCGATCAGCGCCTTCGTCGCCTCGCCCGTCGCGACGTTGCCCGCGATGACCTGGACAGTGTTCGACAGCTTCTTCACCCGCTCGACCGCGCGCGCGACGTCCCGGTTGTGACCGTGCGCGGTATCGATGACGACGCAGTCGACTTCGGCATCGACGAGCGCCTCGGTGCGCTCGAAGCCCTTGTCGCCGACCGTGGTAGCTGCGGCGACGCGGAGGCGCCCGGCCTCGTCCTTTGTCGCATCGGGATAGGTCACCGCCTTTTCGATGTCCTTGACGGTGATGAGCCCCACGCAGCGATAGGACTCGTCGACGACGAGCAGCTTCTCGATCCGCCGCTGGTGAAGCAACCGCCGCGCCTCCTCCTGCCCGACCCCGACCGAAACCGTCGCAAGATTGTCGTGCGTCATCAGTTCGGCGACCGGCTGGCGCGGATTCTCGGCGAAGCGCACGTCGCGGTTCGTCAGGATGCCGACGAGCTTGCCGTCGCGCTCGACCACCGGAATGCCGCTGATGCGGTTCTGTGTCATCAGCGCTCGCGCATCGGCGAGCGTCGCGGTCGGCGTGATCGTGATCGGGTTCACCACCATCCCGCTTTCGAAGCGCTTCACCTGCCGCACCGCGGCGACCTGTTCCTCGACCGTCAGGTTGCGGTGAAGCACGCCGATCCCGCCAAGCTGCGCCATGACGATCGCCATGTCGGCCTCGGTCACCGTGTCCATCGCGGACGACAGAACCGGAATGTTGAGTCCGATCTCGCGGGTCAGCTTCGTGCGCGTGTCGGCACTGCTCGGCAGGACGTCGGATTCACCCGGCACCAGCAGCACGTCGTCGAAGGTGAGTCCGAGGCGAATGTCCATGAGATGCCGAATCCTGCGGGAGAGCGAGGGAGTGGCGCGCCATGTAACCAAGTCGTGCCGGTATCGCTAGCTGTGATCCGCGGCGCTGTGCTAGACGCCTGTCACACAGGTGTTTCGGGGGAGCGTGATGCTGTTCATTGCCGCAGCGATGGTGCTGGTTCTGGTGCTGTTCTATCTGATGACGAGCATCAAGATCGTCCGCCAGGGCTATCAATACACGATCGAACATTTCGGCCGCTACACGACGACCGCGGCGCCGGGCTTCAATTTCTACCCCGCCTTTTTCTACCGTGTCGGCCGCAAGGTGAACATGATGGAGCAGGTGATCGATATCCCGGGGCAGGAGATCATCACCAAGGACAATGCGATGATCTCGACCGACGGGGTCGTGTTCTTCCAGGTGCTCGATGCGGCCAAGGCCGCCTATGAGGTTTCGGACCTCTATGTCGCGCTGCTCCAGCTGACGACGACGAACCTGCGCACCGTCATGGGATCGATGGACCTCGACGAGACTCTGTCGAAGCGCGACGAGATCAACGCACGGCTGCTGTCGGTCGTCGATCACGCGACGACGCCGTGGGGGGTGAAGATCACCCGCGTCGAGATCAAGGACATCCGCCCGCCCGCCGATATCGTGAACGCCATGGGGCGCCAGATGAAGGCGGAGCGTGAGAAGCGTGCGAACATCCTCGACGCCGAGGGCACGCGAGCCTCCGAAATCCTGCGCGCCGAGGGGCAGAAGCAGGCGCGCATTCTCGAGGCCGAAGGTCGCAAGGAATCGGCGTTCCGCGACTCCGAGGCGCGCGAGCGGGCTGCAGAGGCAGAAGCGCGTGCGACCCAGGTCGTGTCCGACGCGATCGAGGGCGGCAGCACGCAGGCGATCAACTATTTCATCGCGCAGAAATATGTCGAGGCGGTCGGCAAGTTCGCGACCAGCCCGAATGCCAAGACGATCCTCTTCCCGGTCGAGGCCACTCAGCTGATCGGCACGCTCGGCGGCATCGGCGAGCTTGCCAAGGATGCGCTCGCTGCCGCTCCGTCAAAGGCCGCACCCGCCCCACCAGTCACGCGTGAAGGGGCCGTTCGAGCAGAACCAGGGCTGAGACGATGGACGATCAGTGGTGGACCAATGCCGGCATCCTGTGGCTGCTCGCGGCCGCGGTGCTCGGCCTTGCGGAACTGGCGATTCCGGGGGTGTTCCTTGTTTTTCTGGCGATCGCCGCCGGAATCGTCGGGCTCGCGACGCTTGCGCTGCCCGACTTGCCGGTCGTCGCGCAGCTCGTCGCCTTCGCGATCTGGAGCGCGATCGCGGTTCTGGTGGGGCGACGCTGGTACCGCGATTATCCCGTTGCGACGTCGGACCCGCTGCTCAACAACCGGTCGGCGCGAATGGTCGGCGCGACGGCGACCGTGTGCGCCGCGATTGAGGGCGGACATGGCCGGGTGCACATCGGCGATGGTGATTGGCCGGCGACCGGCCCTGACGCTGCGACCGGCACCCGCGTGCGCGTCGTCGCAGTAGAGAACGGTATTGTGGCCGTTGAGCCGCTGGCGCTCCCGTGAACCGCCGGTAGAAGACTCGCGTCAGCGCGACGAGCGGCTCGTCGGCGAAGAAAGCGATAGAATGATCGTCACGGCCGGGCTTTTTAGGTAGCCCGGCCATGACCGAGCGGATCAGGCGGTTTCGGTCGCCCGCGGCGCCGCCTGGCGGACACCTTCGTCGACATGCTCGGCGAACTGCGCGAAATTGTCGACGAACAGGTCGACGAGCTTCGCCGCCGTCGCGTCGTAAGCCGTCTTGTCGGCCCAGGTCGCGCGCGGATCGAGGATCGCGCTGTCGACGCCGGGCACCGCGACGGGCACCTTGAACCCGAAGTTGGGATCGTTGCGGAACTCCGCGTCGTTCAGGCTGCCGTCGAGTGCAGCGTTCAGCAGCGCGCGCGTGGCCTTGATCGGCATGCGGTTGCCGACGCCGTACTTGCCGCCCGTCCAGCCGGTGTTGACCAGCCAGCAATCGACATTGCCCTTTGCGATCCGCTCCTTTAGCAGATTGCCGTAGATCGACGGGTGGCGCGGCATGAACGGCGCGCCGAAGCAGGTCGAGAAGGTCGCATCGGGCTCGGTCACGCCGATCTCGGTCCCCGCGACGCGCGCGGTATAGCCCGACAGGAAGTGATACATCGCCTGTTCCGGCGTCAGCTTCGCGATCGGCGGCAAGACGCCGTAAGCGTCCGCGGTCAGCATCACGATGTTGCGCGGCAATCCGCCCATGTTCTTTTCGGACGAATTCGGAATGAAATCGATCGGATACGCACCGCGGCTGTTCTCCGCCAGGCTGTTGTCCTCCAAATCGAGCACGCGGGTCACCGGGTCCATGACGACGTTTTCGAGGACCGTGCCGAAGCGCTTCGTCGTCGCAAAAATCTCCGGCTCGGCATCGGCCGAAAGGCGGATCATCTTGGCGTAGCAGCCGCCTT
The DNA here is from genome assembly GCF_902498785.1 of Sphingomonas sp. EC-HK361. Taxonomy (GTDB): domain Bacteria; phylum Pseudomonadota; class Alphaproteobacteria; order Sphingomonadales; family Sphingomonadaceae; genus Sphingomonas. The sequence goes on along the minus strand of NZ_LR701493.1, from coordinate 915,619 downwards.
CGAAATTGAAGACCGCGGTGTCGGACCAGCCATGCTCGTCGTCGCCGATCAGCGTGCGGCTCGCATCCGCGCTGAGCGTCGTCTTGCCGGTGCCCGAAAGCCCGAAGAACACCGCCGTCGATCCGTCCGCGCCCATGTTCGCCGAACAGTGCATCGGCATCACGCCCGACGGCGGCAGCAGATAGTTGAGCAGCCCGAAGACCGATTTCTTCATCTCGCCGGCATATTTGGTGCCGCCGATGAGGATGAGCTTCTCGCTGAAATTCACCGCGATCACCGTCTCGCTGCGCGTGCCGTGACGCGCTGGGTCCGCCTGGAAGCTCGGCAGGTCGATGATCGTGTATTCGGGCACGAAGCCGCGCAGTTCGTGCGCTTCGGGCCGAACCAGCATCGTGCGGATGAACAGGTTATGCCAGGCGAGCTCGTTGATGACGCGGACGTTGACGCGGTGATCGGGCTGCGATCCGCCGAACAGGTCCTGCACGAACAGGTCCTCCTTGTCGCGCAGCGCCTTCATGAAATCGGCCTTGAGCGCGGCGAAATGCCGTGGTTCCATCGCCTTGTTGCTCTTGCCCCACCAGACGGTGCCCTCCGTCTCCGCATCGCGGACGATGAACTTGTCCTGCGCGGAGCGGCCGGTGTGGCGCCCCGTCTCGACCACCAATGGCCCGTCGGCGGACAGCTTGCCCTCACGCCGCGAGACCGCGGCATCGACCAGACGCGCGGTAACCAGATTCCAGTGAAGGACGGCGCGGGTCTCGATATCCTGCGATTCGAGGCCGGCGTCCGGTGTGCGCTCGCTCACTTCAACTCCCCTAAACTCAATTGCTTATGGGCTCGCATACGTATGCGGCCTTGCCTCCGCGCATACCGGCAGGGCCGGAGGGCGTCAAACCGGGCACGCGAGTAATCCCCATAAGAGGCAGCGTCAGCATGACGAGCATTGAGCGTGGGTGCGCTTTCGCCTAACCGGAACCATATGGGAACAACCATCCGGGCGTAGCCATGACAGCGACCATCGCGCTCGTCGACGACGACCGCAATATCCTTACCTCCGTGTCCATCGCATTGCAGACCGAGGGCTTCCTCACCCGCGTCTATTCGGACAGCGAGGCCGCGCTGAAGGCGCTGGGCGACAACCCGCCCGACCTCGCGATCTTCGACATCAAGATGCCGCGGATGGACGGGCTGGAGCTGCTGCGCCGCTACCGCGAGAAGCATCAGACCCCGGTCATCTTCCTGACGAGCAAGGACGACGAGCTCGATGAGGCGCTGGGTCTCGCGATGGGTGCGGACGATTACATCGCCAAGCCCTTCTCCCAGCGACTGCTGATCGCCCGCATCCGCGCGATCCTGCGCCGCGCCGAGCTGTCGAACGCGACCGATGCCAGCGACGGCGAGGTGCAAGGCCCGATCGAGCGCGGCAGGCTGACGATGGACCCCGCACGGCACAAGGTGCTGTGGGGCGGCGAGCCGGTGACGCTGACCGTCACCGAGTTCATGATCCTGGAAACGCTCGCCCAGCGGCCGGGCATCGTGAAGACCCGCAACCAGCTGATGGATGCCGCCTATCAGGACGACATCTATGTCGACGACCGGACGATCGACAGTCACATCAAGCGCGTTCGCCGCAAGTTCCGCGAGGTCGACGCCGAGTTCGACGCCATCGAAACGCTCTATGGCGCCGGTTACCGATTTTCCGAGGAGTGAGGCGAGCGACCTCGCGCTCCGCTGGTCGGGGCGCGTCTCGCTCACCCGCCGCATCCTTGCGGTCAACATCTTCGCGCTCGCACTGCTGGCGGGCGGGTTCTTCTACCTCGATTCCTATCGCAGCCGGTTGCTCGACAGCCGCGTCGTGCAGGCGGCGCGTGAGGCGCGGCTGATCGCACAGGCGATCCGCTCGGCCGCGCCTGCAGACCGTGCCGCCCTGACGGTGCGACTCGCCCATGACAGCGACAGCCGCATCCGCGTCTACACCGCGGACCGCACGCTGATGCTCGACAGCCAGGCGCTCGGCATTCGCAACGTCGTGCTGCGCGATCCCGACGAGGAAATGTGGGGCCAGCGCGCCGCGCGGTTTCTCGACAAGGTCATCGACACCGTCGTCGGTGCGGCACGTCCGCCGCTTTTCCGCGACCGCGCCGACGGCAGCTGGCCCGATATCGCGACGGCACATGCGACGAGCGCGATCGCGACAACGGTCTGGCGCGCGCCCGACCGCACCCCCGTCATCACCGCGGCCAGCGAATTGCCCGGCGGTGCGGCCCTACTCACCACGATGAGCGCGCGCGACATCACCGATACCGTGCGCGTCGAGCGGTTTCGGTTGGGGGTAGTCCTCGGCGCGGTGACGCTGGTGTCGATCCTCCTCTCGCTGTTCCTCGCGCGCACGATCGTGCGGCCGCTGCGCAGGCTCGCGCGCGCCGCGGTGCGCGTGCGCCTCGGCCGCGCGCGCGAGGTGGTGGTGCCGCGCCTTCCCACCCGTCGCGACGAGATCGGCATGCTCGCCCGTGCGCTCTCTGACATGAGTCTCGCGCTGCGTGCGCGGATCGACGCGACCGAGGCGTTCGCCGCCGACGTGACGCACGAACTCAAGAACCCCCTCGCCTCGCTCCGCTCCGCCACCGAAAGCCTCGAATCGGTGAAGGACCCAGAGCTCCAGCAGCGCCTGCTCGCGATCGTGCGCGACGACGTGCAGCGACTCGACCGGCTCATCACCGACATTTCCGAAGCTTCGCGTCTCGATGCCCAGCTCAGCCGCGCGAAGTTCGATCCGGTCGATGTCGGCGTAATGATCGACAGCCTGCTCGCCCAGCGTGAGGCGCGCGGCAACGAGCGCCAGGTGCGCATCCGCTTCGATCGACGGCCGGACCAGGCGTTGATCGTGCTCGGAGAAGGTGCGCGGCTGGAGCGTGTGTTCGAGAACCTGATCGACAATGCGATGTCCTTTTCCCCCGACAACGGGGTCATCGCGATCGCGGCGCAGCGCCAGGCCGACATGCTCGAAGTCCGCGTCGAGGACGAAGGCCCCGGCGTCCCCGAGGACGCGCGCGACGCAATCTTCCGGCGCTTCCAGTCGATCCGGCCGAGCGGCGAGACGTTCGGCGAGCATTCCGGCCTCGGTCTCGCCATTGCACGGACCATCGTCGAGGCGCATCAGGGGACGATCATGGTCGAATCGCGCGAGGACAGGATGAGTGGCGCGCGCTTCGTCGTCCGCCTGCCGCTGGCGGAGGCGCGCTGATGGCGATCATTTCCGGGGAGACGCTCCACGCGACGACGGTCGCGATCGGCGACCGCGCGGTCGTGATCGAGGGGCCATCGGGCGCTGGCAAATCCGACCTCGCGCTTCGCCTTATCGATCGCGGCGCCGTGCTGGTGTCTGACGACCAGACCTGGTTCACCCGTTCGGGCAAGCTGCTGCTCGCGAGCGCACCGGCGACGATCGAAGGCAAGATGGAGGTTCGGGGGCTCGGCATCGTCGAGTTGCCGTCCGCAAAGCAGGTGCCCGTCGGCCTGATCGTGCGATTGACCGACGCGATCACCCGAATGCCCGAACCTGCGAGCCGCCGGATCGCCGGAGTCGCCATCCGCGAGATCGCGATCGATCCCTGGCAACACTCCGCCGCCATCAAGGTCGAGATGGCGCTCCGCCAGGTCGAGGCGGGCGAGGAATGAGCCGCTCGCCCGCCGATATTCTCCTCGTCACCGGCCTGTCGGGCGCCGGCAAGTCGACCGTGCTCAAGACGCTGGAGGATCTCGGCTGGGAGGTCGTCGACAACCTGCCGCTGGTGTTGCTCGAACGCCTGCTCTCCGCCCCGCCACCCGCTGGAAGCGACGGCATCGGTCGCCCCCTCGCGCTGGGCATCGGGGCGCGCACCCGCGATTTCGACCCCGAGCGGATCATCGCGCGAATCCAGGCGCTGCGCGAGGCGCACGGCCATGATATCGGCGTGCTCTATCTCGATTGCGCCGGCGCGGAGCTGGAGCGGCGCTATTCGGAAACGCGGCGCCGTCACCCGATGGCGCTCGATCGCCCGGCGCGCGACGGGATCGCACAGGAGCGCGTGCTGCTGGCGCCGCTTCGCGCCTGGGCGAACCGGCTCATCGACACGACCACCCTGTCCTCCAACGAACTCGCGCAGTGCATCCGCGCGAGTTTTGCCGGCCAGACCGGCGATTCGCCCACGCTGACCGTCATGTCGTTCGGTTTCGCACGCGGGCTGCCCGCCAACGCCGATCTCGTCTTCGACATGCGCTTTCTGCGCAACCCGCACTGGGTGCCCGCCCTGCGCCCCGGCACCGGGCTCGACCCCGACGTCGCCGCCTATGTCGCGGGCGACCCGGTCTATGAGGAAGCAGTCGGCCGGATCGAGGCGCTGCTTCTGCTGCTGCTCCCGCGTTACCGCGCGGAGGGAAAGTCGTATCTGACCGTCGCGATCGGCTGTACCGGGGGGAGACACCGGTCGGTCCATGTCGCCGACAGGATCGCTCGGCGGTTGCGCGACGCGGGATTTTCGCCCACGGTCGATCATCGCGACCTGGCGGCAGCGCCGCAGGACTCGCTCGAAGGACAGCCTGAGCGGCCCATGAGTGACGGACAAGTCTGACATGATCGGTTTGGTATTGGTGACGCATGGCCGGCTGGCCGACGAGTTCGTCACCGCGATGGAACATGTCGTTGGCCCGCAGACCCAGATCGGGACGGTCGCGATCGGCCCCGACGACGATATGGAAGCGCGCCGCGCCGATATCGACGACGCGATCAAGGCGGTCGATTCGGGCCGCGGCGTCATCGTACTAACCGATCTTTTCGGCGGCACCCCGTCGAACCTTGCCATATCGCTGATGGAGCGCGGCCGGATCGAGGTGATCGCCGGCATCAACCTGCCGATGCTCATCCGCCTGGAATCGGCGCGTAAGGCGATGACCGTCGTCGCCGCGGTCGCCGCCGCGCGCGAGGCGGGGCGCAAATATATCTCGGTCGCCTCGGAAGTACTCGGCGAGGCGGCCGCGTGACGGTGACCCGCACGGTGCTCGTCACCAACAAACGCGGCCTGCACGCGCGCGCCAGCGCCAAGTTCGTCACCCTCGCCTCCACCCAGCCGGTCGAGGTCCGCGTGGCCAAGGACGGCTCCGACGTGACGGGCACGTCGATCATGGGGCTGATGATGCTCGGCGCCGCGATGGGCGACGAAATCACGATCAGCGCGGTCGGCGACGGCGCCGAAACAGCGGTGACGAATCTCTGCCAGCTGGTTGAGGCAAAATTTGGTGAGGATTGACGGCGCGCGAACGCCGGTCAGGCCACGGCTTGTATGTGGAAGGGTCGAAGCGACCCCGTTTCTGAAGCCGTGGATCGGTCAGAATGCGATGCATGAAGGCGGCGTACGCTGGCATGTTATGGGGGAGTCTCACTACACCCGGCTGGAAGACGGCGCATATCAGCGCACGCCCGACCTGACTCAAACTGTCATCAGCGATTGGGCGTTAGAGAAATCCGCGGGTGGATCTTTCTTCACCCGCGTGGGTGCTGTGGTGGAAAACAAGGAACCGGGCAGTTTTGATCGGAGATCGACTTGGGAAGGTATTGCCTATTCAAATTTCGTTCAGCAGCTGCTCGATGGCCCAAGGAAACCGCCGACTCCGGCCATGCTCGATGAAGCCCGAAGCTGCTTCTTCGGACAGCTTGCCATCTCCAGGCCGGATGTCCTGGTCGTTCTGGGGACGCGGCTATGGGAAGAGCTGCCGCTTGACGGCGTGAAGCTGTCCCCGTTGCAATTCGCCTGCGAACCCGATTGGCCGATCCTCGAAGACGCCTGGCTCTATCCGCTCGAGATCGACGATACGCTGACCTTCACGATCGCCGTCAAGATCGTGCACCCGTCGGCCGGGTTTCGCCGGTGGAATTGGCGGGTTGCGGCCCGTCGCGCGCACACGGCGATGTATTGCCATAGCAATGTGATCGAAGAGGCCTTGGCCACCTACGATATATCCTGACCATGCCCCGTGAAATCACCGCCTTCTCGAACCCGCTCGTCAAGCAAGTCCGCGACCTGCGCGACAAGCGCCATCGCCGTGCGGCAGGTCAGTTTCTCGCCGAAGGGCTGCGCATCCTCACCGAGGCGCGCGAGACGGGCCGGCTACCGCGAAAGCTGTTCTACGCCTCGGCCAGCGCCGGGCACCCGCTCGTCCACGCGCTCTCGATGGATGTCGAGGCGGCCGGCGGCGAATCGATCCAGACGACGCCGGACATCCTCTCCAAACTGTCGGGAAAGGACAACCCGCAGGCCGTCGTGGGTGTCTTCGACGAATTCGGCGCGACGCTGGACGACCTCGACCGATCGCGCGCCGGAATCTGGCTGGTTGCGGAGCGCCTGCGCGATCCGGGCAATCTGGGCACGATCCTGCGCACCGGCGACGCCGTCGGCGCCGGCGGGCTGATCCTGATCGGCGAGTGCGTCGATCCCTTCTCGGTCGAGGCGGTGCGCGCGAGCATGGGCGCGCTGTTCACCGTGCCCGTCGTCCGTGCGGAATGGGCGGACTTCCTGCCGTGGCTGCGCAGCGGACCCGGCCAGCTGGTCGGGCTGAGCCTCGATACCGACACCGACTACCGCGCCGCCGGCTACTCCGCGCCGACCTTCCTCCTTACCGGCAACGAGGCGCAAGGCATGCCGCCCGAAATGGCCGGCGCTTGCGACACGCTGGTCAAGATCCCGATGCTCGGCAAGGCTGACAGCCTCAACGCCGCCGTGGCGACCGCCGTCATGGCGTATGAGGTGCTGGCGCGGCAAGTCTAACGATATGGTGTGCGTGATTTGCAATTGCGGGCGGCCTTTAAAGGCCGCCCGACCGCTTCACATTGTTTCTATGCCGATTACCTCAGGCCGCTAAGGGCATGAACGCTCGGCGGGCATTATCGTAGTCCAAGCGAACGTCTTCAAACGAGAAGAACGCATTCGCTGATATGCACACCAGATTTCCGTAAACGTCGGTTACGAACCAACGCCACATGTAATCGGTGTCCATATGGAACATCGGATTAATGTCGCACATAGCTGCCTCCCCTTGTATAGGTGGGCCGCTAACTCGTTGTGCCGTCTGTTCGAAAGATCGTCGATATCTGGCTGACTGGGTTCTGGGTGTTGCCGGCTTATATTTATCTGCCCGCCATCCAGCATTGGCCACGGATCTGACAATTCAATGCAGCAGAGCTCATCGAGTCGTTTGCTATCGGTCTGATTAACTAGGTCATCGCACCTCCTATCTCTCGCAACGCGAGTGCCGTGAAGCGGCAGCACGATGGTAGAATATAACAGGTCTTCTGCAAGCCCTGTCATTGAGGGGAGAGATTAGTTATTCCCTTCCTTGTTTTCTGCCTCGCTCAATAGCGGTTGCCCATAGCGCGCTAGCGCCTCCACTGGCGCCACATCCTCGATCTCGCGCGCGCCTGTGTCGATGTTCAGGTCCCGAAATTTACGCGCAGTGACTAATGCGCGACTTTCAAAGCTGCTGACGAAGGCGTTGTAGTTGTTGACCGCTGAGGTCAGCCCGCCGCCAACCTTCCGGAGATCGCCCGCCGCCTTAGCGAGACGTTCGTAGAGCTCCTTGCCAAGCTGCCCGATTCGCTGCGCCTCTACGGCCAGCTTTTCTTGTCTCCAGACCGCGGAAACTGTCCGAGCAATTGCAATTAAATTTGTAGGAGTGGCAAGCAACACCTTCTTATCGAACGCAAACTCCCATAGTTTCGGATCGTATTCTAGCGCTGCGGACAGGAGGTGCTCGCCTGGGATGAACATGATCACGTAATCGGGCGTATCGGCGAACTGGCTCCAATAGGCCTTGTTGCTCAGCGCGTTGACGTGGGCGCGCATCGCAGCGGCGTGAAGATCCAGACCGCGCGCGCGCTCCGTCTCGTCGATCGCACCGAACGCGTCCTGATACGCGTTTAGGGAAACCTTCGCGTCAATAATGAGGTTACGGCCACCGGGCACTCGGATGACAGCGTCGGGGCGTAACCGCCCCCCTTCCTCCGATTCAACGCTGACCTCGGTTTCAAAGTCGATATGTTCGCTTAGTCCCGAAATCTCCAGCACATTCTTCAACTGCTGCTCGCCCCAGCGCCCGCGCGACTTGGGCGCGTTGCGCAGCGAATTGACGAGCTTGGCCGCCTCGGTGCTGACCTTTTCCTGGCCGAGCCGCATCTGCTCGATCTGGCCCTTGAGCTCGCTGAACGCCCCCTTGCGCTCGCTCTCGACCTTTTCGACCGCCTGTTCGTAGCGTTGCAGCCGATCGCTGACCGGCTGGAGCATCGACTTGAGGTTCTGCCCCGCGCTTTCTTCCGATTGCCGGAAGCGCGCATCGGCGCGTTCGAGGAACTGCGCCTGCGCCGACTCCAGCGCCTTGGCGGCGGCAGCGTTGAACTGCGCGGTCATCGCATCGCGCGCCTCGTTCAACTGGCGCACCGTAGCCTCATGCGATGCCTGGCGCTCCTCGGCCTGCGCGCGCAGGCGCGAAACCTCCTGCATCGCCTCGTTGCGTTCGCGCTCGACCGCGTCGCGCGCGGCGCGCACGATCTCGGCGTCGGCCGCGCGCGCCTGCGCCACCGCGAGATCGCTCGCAAGCGCCTGACCGAGCCGCGACGCGACGAGCCAGCCGATCGCAAGCCCCGCTGCGAGCGCCAGAATTCCCACCAGAACAATCTCGATCATCGATCCGTCCATGTTACCTCAGACGGGGAACATAGATCGAACGAAGGCCGCGCGACAGGGTGAAAATGCAGGAGCGGACAGCACTTTGCCATCCGGCGTATCAGGCCGCCTTGCGCGCCTTCGCCAGCTTCTTGAGCACCATCTCGCGCTTCAGGCGAGAAATGTGGTCGATGAAGAGCACGCCGTTCAGATGATCGATCTCATGCTGCATGCAGGTCGCGAGCATCCCGGTCATCTCGGCCTCCTGCGCCTTGCCCGTCTCGTCGAGCCAGCGGACCCGCACCGTCGCCGGCCGCTCGACCTCGGCATTCTGGTCGGGAATCGAAAGGCATCCTTCGTTGCAGACGGACGTTTCGTCGCTAACCGAAAGGATTTCCGCGTTTATATAGGCATGGGGAGCGCGGATCGGCTTGCCGTCCTCGCCCTCTTCCTCTTGCAGATCGATGACCAGGATTCGCTTGGCGACGCCCACCTGAATCGCGGCAAGGCCGATTCCGTGTTCGGCATACATCGTGTCGATCATGTCCGCGACGAGTGTGCGTACCCCGTCGTCCACCTCGGCCACGGGCTCGGAGACGAGGCGGAGGCGGGGATCGGGAATCTCGACAATGGGGAGCGCAGCCATCCCGGCTAGCTAGGTAAACGCCTCCGCAGCGTCAAGCGGAGCGGGGTGGCTCAGGCGACCGGGCGCCGCGCCCGCAGCGCCTGCGCCAGCGTGCCCTCGTCGAGATAGTCGAGCTCGCCACCGACCGGCAGGCCATGCGCGAGTTGCGTCACACGTATGGGAAAACGCTCGATCCGCTCGGCGATGTAATGTGCAGTCGTCTGTCCCTCCAGGGTCGCGTTCATCGCCAGCACCACCTCGTCGATCCCGCCCGCCTCGATCCGCCGCAACAGCGTGTCGATCGCCAGGTCTTCGGGACGGACGCCCTCGAGCGCGGACAAACGCCCGCCGAGGACATGATAGCGCCCGGGAAACAACCGTGCCCGATCAAGCGCCCAAAGGTCCGCGACATCCTCGACGACGCACAGCGCCCGCGCGTCGCGGCGAGGGTCGGCACAGATCGCGCAGGGGTCTATCGTATCAACATTGCCGCAGATCGAACAGGTTGCGAGCCGTTCCTGAACCGCGGTCAGAGCATCGACGAGCGGGATCAGCGCGGCTTCACGCTTCTTCACCAGATGCAGCACGGCGCGGCGTGCGCTGCGTGGGCCGAAGCCGGGGAGCCGCGACAGCGCCTGGGTCAAGGTCTCGATCTCGGGAGAAGCCATCGCGCGAACAGATAGGGGGTTGCACGTGGCGGCGCCAGCGCGTTGAGAAGCGGCATGCGGATCATCTTCATGGGAACGCCTGCCTTCGCCGTGCCCACGTTGGAGGCGCTCGTCGGCGCGGGGCACGACGTCGTCGCAGCGTATAGCCAGCCGCCCCGCGCGGGTGGGCGGCGCGGCAAGGCGCTGATGCCCTCGCCCGTCCACCAACGGGCCGAGGCGCTCGGCATCGAAGTGCGGACGCCGGTGACGCTGCGCGACCCCGCGGCACAAGCCGATTTCACGGCCCTCGGGGCCGACGTCGCGGTGGTGGCGGCCTATGGCCTGATCCTCCCCAAACCCGTCCTCGCCGCTCCCCGCCTGGGCTGCCTCAACGTGCACGGATCGCTCCTTCCGCGGTGGCGCGGCGCCGCACCCATCCAGCGCGCAATCCTCGCCGGGGATGCGGAAACGGGCGTCGGCATCATGCAGATGGAGGCCGGGCTCGATACCGGCCCGGTGCTGCTCGAGAAACGCACGCGAACCGCGAACAAGACCGCAGGCGCCTTGACCGAGGAACTGGCCGCGATGGGCGCGCGACTGATGGTTCAGGTCCTCGCCGACCCGGACGCCTATCCGCCCCGCGCCCAGCCGGAGGAAGGGATCACCTATGCCGCAAAGATCGACAAGGCGGAAACGCGGCTCGATTTCTCGGCAAGCGCCGAAGCGGTCGAGCGGCAGGTCCGCGCCTTCAACCCGCCCGGCGCGTGGTTCGAGCACGAAGGCGAGCGCGTGCGTGTGCTCGCGGCGGCAATCGCGGAAACCGGCGTTGGCCGCGCCGGTCAGGTCATCGACGATCGCCTCGCCATCGCCTGCGCATCCGGCGCGATCCAGCCGCTTTCCGTGCAGCGCGCCGGGCGCGGCGTCATGAGCGTGGCGGACCTTCTGCGCGGCTTCCCGATCCCCGCGGGCACCCAGCTTTGACGCGCTTTGCGCTGACGATCGAATATGACGGCCGCCCGTTCATGGGCTGGCAGCGCCAGTCACATGGACCAAGCGTGCAGCAGGCGATCGAGGACACGCTGCTCGCCATTACCGGCGCTCCCGCGCAGGTTCATGCCGCGGGGCGAACCGATGCGGGCGTCCACGCCACCGCGATGCGCGCGCATGTCGATATCGAAAAGCCGATCACCGCATTCCGGCTGATGGAAGCGATCAATGCGCGCCTGCGGCCTGCGCCCGTCGCGATCCTCGCCTGCGCCGCGGTTCCCGACGACTGGCATGCGCGGTTCACCTGCGTGAAGCGGCACTATCGCTACACCATCATCACCCGGCGCGCGCCACTGACCTTCGAACGCGGGCTGGCTTGGCGGATACCCGCGCCCCTCGACACCTCCGCGATGGCGGACGGCACCGCGCGGTTGGTCGGGCGGCATGACTTCACGACCTTTCGCTCCGCACACTGCCAGGCGGACAGCCCGATCCGCACGCTCGACCGGCTGGATGTCGTCGCGGACCGCGACCGCATCGATATCTTCGCGTCCGCGCGCTCGTTCCTGCACCATCAGGTCCGCTCGATGGTCGGCTGCCTCGCGCTGGTGGGTCAGGGGAAATGGTCGCCCGACGACATGGCCGCCGCGCTCGACGCCCGCGATCGGTCAGCGCTCGGGCTGAATGCGCCGCCTGACGGGCTGTTTTTCACCCGGGCGGATTATCCGACCGACTGAACTGCGCCGCGAGCTCCACATGGGTCGACCAGCGGAACTGACCGACCGGCTGCACCCAATCGAGCCGCCACCCGCCTTCGACCAAAGTCTTCGCATCGCGTGCGAAGCTGCTGGGATTGCACGAAACATAGGCGACACGCCCGGTCCTGCTGGCAGCAAGCGCGATCGCTTGCTCGCGCGCTCCGGCACGCGGGGGATCGAGAACGACCCCCTCGAAGCGATCGAGTTCCGCTGGCGTCAGCGGTCGGCGGAAAAGATCGCGGTGCTCGACAAAGACCGGCCGGTGGCGGGCGGAAGCGGCCGATTTCAACGCCATAACGACATCGCGTGCCGCCTCCGCCGCATAGACCTTGCCCGCAAGCGAGAGCGCAAAGGTGCCGAGGCCGGAGAACAGGTCCGCCACAAGCTGCGCATCGCCCATCCCCTCGCGCACGGCGGCAACCAACGCCGCTTCGCCTTCCTCGGTCGCCTGCAGGAACGACGCCGGCGGCAGTGCGACGGGGATGCCGCCGAGGGTGATCGTGACGGGCTGCGGCTCCCAGCGCACCTCGGCGCCATAGCCATCGTCAAAGGCGAAGCGGGCCAGCGCGTTGCGTTCGGCAAAGGCCGTCACCGTTTCCGCCGCCGCCAGCCCGTCGGGCGACAGCCCGGTGACGAGAAGGTCGATGCCCTGATCGGCGCGGGTCAGGTGAATGTCGGCGCGGCGCTTCAACCTCAGCGTCGCGAGCAGCTTGCGCAGCGGCGCCACGACCGCGAAAAGATCGGGCGCAAGGACGTGGCATTCGGTGATGTCGACGATCGTGTGGCTCGACGGTTCGGTGAAGCCAAGCACGATGCGGCCGCCCTTGCGCTCGGCATGCAGCGTCGCGCGGCGGCGGGTCCGCGGCGGGGACAGCAGCGGCGTGCGGATGTCGGTTTCGATCCCCTGCGCGGCAAGCGCCCCCGCGATGCGATCGACGATGAAACCCGACCAGCTCTCGTCGTCGAGATGCTGGAGCTGGCAGCCACCGCAGGTCGGAAAGTGGCGGCATGGTGGCGTCTGATGGTGCGGGCCGGGCACGACCGTGCCGTCCGCCGCAACATCATCGCCCGGCGCGGCAAAGGGAATGTGGCGGCCGTCCACTGCGACGCCCTCGCCGCGAGCCGCGACACGAATGATGGAGGTCATGCGCGGGCTCTAGCCGCGGTGAGCGCTCCCGCCAAATCATCCGCGATAAAGGCCGCGCCGCACCGGCGTGCGGCGTCGGTGTGAAGCCAGACCGCGGCACAGGCCGCCCGGAACGGATCGTGCAGCCCGGCGAGCATCGCGCCGCACGCGCCGGCGAGCACGTCCCCCGTTCCCGCGGTCGATAGCCAGGGCGATGCACCTGTATCGATGCGGATGCGGCCATCGGGCGATGCGATGGCGGTGTCGGCGCCTTTGAACACGACCACCGCGCCGCTCCGTGCCGCCGCATCGCGTGCCCGGTCGATCTTGCTCGCGTCCGACTTGCCGAACAGGGCGTCGAATTCCCCGGCATGCGGGGTGAGGATCGCCGGCACTTTGCGCGAAGCGATCTCGGCCAGATCGAGGAGATGAAGCGCGTCGCCATCGATGATCGCCGGGTGTTTCGACGCCAGCGCGTCCGACAGACGCTCTCGTGCGCGGTCGTCGCGTCCAAGGCCGGGTCCAATGACGATCGCGCCGATCCGCGGATCCGCCAGCGCATCCGCATCATGATCGCGCCGCACGAGCGCATCCGGCCCGCCGCTGCCGCCGAGCAGCAGGACATACCCCGCGCCGCTTCGCATCGCCGCCGTCGCCGCCAGCCGCGCCGCCCCGTCCATCGCGCCCGCGACGACCGCCACCATCCCGCGGCTGTATTTGTGCGCGTCCGCCGCCGGCGGTGAAAGGTCAGGCCGCGCCAGGACAGCCGCATCGCTCCTCATCGCCAGCCTGATGTCGAGCAGGCGGATGGTTCCGCAGCGGCTCGCCGCGGGTTGAAGGACATGGGCGGGCTTCACCGCCGCCAGCGCCAGGGTGAGGTCGAAGCGCGGCACGTCGCCAAGGACCGCGCCATCGTCCGTCGCGACCCCGCTCGGCAGATCGACCGCGATGCTGAGCCGCGCCTTGCCGCAGAGACGAGCGAGCGGTTCGGCATGGCCCACGTCGAGCGCACGGGTCAGCCCGGTGCCGAACAGCGCATCGACCACGATCGGCGCCGGGGCAGCGTCGGCAAGCGGTTCTACCGCGCCGGGCCACCTCTGCCGCGTGGCCCGTGCCAGCTCCGTGCGCGGCTCGCCGGCCGCTGCGACCCGCACCCTGTGTCCGTGATCGCCGAGGATACGCGCGGCGACATAGCCGTCGCCGCCATTATTACCGGGGCCGCAGAGGATCAGCACCTCCGCACCGCCAGCCAGCCGCCGCACCGCCTCGGCGACCTCGGTCCCGGCGCGCTCCATGAGTCCTGCCAGATCGCCATGCGCCGCTTCTGCCGCGCGCATCTGATCGGCGGTCAGCACCGGCATCCCGGCGATGGGGGTCACGGCGCGATCGTCGCGGGCAACCGGAAGCGATCGCCACCGATTGCCACATCGACGCGGTCCGGCGCTGGCGTCGTCACTTCCGCCCGCTCGGCTCCGTCAGCGGCGGCGATTCCCGTTCCGTCGTTCGGGATGACGAAGCGCCGGAAGCCGCCGTCCGGAAAGGCGATCGTCAGGAACAGCCCATGCCCGTCCTGCGCGCGGGCGAGCGAACAGACCTTGGCCAGCGGTGCATCACCACGTGCGCAAAGCACCTCGCCCGCGTCGGCGCGCGCCTGAGTCTCCACCTTCGTCACCGCCGCATCGTCGGGCTTGGGCCGGCCGCAGCCGCTCGTCACCGCGAGCGCAACACTAGCGAGGAGCAGCCGCGATGAGGCGTCAGATATCCGCAAAGACATGGCGTTCGGCGGCGGCTCCCGGATGCGTGACCGCGCCCTTATACGCAGGCCCGACGGTCTGCGAATAGCGCCAGAGCGCGCCCGCCTGATAATCGTTGACGCGCGGGCGCCACGCCTCCCGGCGCGCGGAAAGCACATCCTCGCTCACCTCAAGATCGATCGTGCCCGCCTCGGCGTCGATGCGGATCAGGTCGCCATCCTCGACGAGCGCGATCGGTCCGCCGTCCGCCGCCTCCGGGCCGACATGGCCGATGCAGAATCCCCGCGTTCCGCCCGAAAAGCGCCCATCGGTGATGAGCGCCACCTTTTCGCCAAGCCCAAGGCCGTAGAGCGCGGCGGTCGTCGACAGCATCTCGCGCATCCCGGGTCCGCCCTTCGGCCCTTCGTAGCGGATCACGATGACCTCTCCGTCGCGGATCGCGCGCGCCTCGACCGCGGCAAAGGCGTCCTCCTCGCAGTCGAAGCATCGCGCCGGTCCCTCGAATTGCAGGCGGTGCATGCCGGCGACTTTCACGATGGCCCCATCGGGCGCGAGCGTGCCGCGCAAGCCCACCACGCCGCCGGTCGGGCTGAGCGGCGTCTTCACGTCATAGATGACCTTCTGGTCCGGGTTCCACGTCACCTCATCGATATTCTCGCCGAGCGTCTTGCCCGTAACTGTCAGGCAATTGCCGTCCAAAAACCCGCCATCGAGCATCGTCTTCATCAGCATGTACACGCCGCCGGCTTCATACATGTCCTTCGCCACATATTTCCCACCGGGCTTGAGATCGGCGATGTAAGGCGTTGATTTGAATATTTCCGCGACGTCGAACAGGTCGAACGCGATCCCCGCCTCGCTCGCCATTGCCGGCAGATGCAAGGCGCCGTTGGTCGATCCGCCGGTCGCGGCCACGACGCGCGCGGCATTCTCGAACGCGGCGCGGGTGCAGATGTCGCGCGGGCGGATGTTGCGCGCGACGAGCTCCATCACCTGCTCGCCCGCCGCAACGGCCAGCGCGGCGCGATCGGGATAGGCGGCGGGCATCATGTTCGAATTGGGCAGCGACAGCCCGATCGCCTCGCCGACGCACGCCATCGTGTTCGCGGTGAACTGGCCCCCGCACGCCCCGTGACCGGGACAGGCGACCTTTTCCAGCTCGATGAGTTCCTGCAACGGGCAGTTTCCAGCCGCATGCTGGCCGACGGCCTCGAACACATCGACGACGGTCACGTCCTTGTCGTGGAAGTGGCCGGGCAGGATGGACCCGCCATAGACGAAGATCGACGGCACGTTCAGCCGCAGCATCGCCATCATCATGCCCGGCAGCGACTTGTCGCAGCCGGCAAAGCCGACGAGCGCGTCGTAGCAATGGCCGCGCACCGAGAGCTCCACCGAATCAGCGATGACCTCACGGCTGACGAGCGAGGATTTCATCCCCTGATGCCCCATCGCGATGCCGTCGGTGACGGTGATCGTGTTGAAGCGCCGCGGCATCCCGCCGCCGGCGATCACCCCGGCGCGTGCCGCATCGGCCTGCGCATCGAGCGTCGTGTTGCACGGCGCGCTGTCGTTCCCCGCGCTCGCCAGCCCGACGAACGGCTTGGCGATGTCCGCCTCAGGAATCCCCATCGCGTAATAATAGCTGCGATGCGGCGCGCGTTCGGGGCCGACCGACACGTGACGGCTCGGCAGGCGGGACTTGTCGAATCTCTGGCTCATGGCGATCGCCTATGTCGTTCCCATGACATAAGACGCAAGGAAATTACGCGAGTTCGCCCAGAACCTTTTCGACATGATCCATCGTAAAGGGCTTCTGCAGCCGCGGGCGCCCGCGATGTGCCGGCTCTACGCTATCATCGCCGCCGCCCGTCGCCACGACGAAGGGCACCCCGCGTGCCGCGAGCGCATCCGCCACCGGCCAGCTCCGCTCGCCGCCGCGCAGGTTCACATCGAGAATGGCTGCATCGATGCCGCCGCCTTCGATCAGCGCCAGCGCGTGCGCGCAATTATCGGCGGTGCCTGCGACCTGTCGATCCAGCATGTCGAGAAAGTCCTCGAGCATCATGGCGATCAGCGGCTCGTCCTCCACGATGAGGACACGGGAGGGCGACGTCATGCGGCGATGCATAACGGCATCGCGGATTTGCGCAAGCGACGCTGCGAGGCTGCGTCAGCCGAGCGGGGTCAGCGCGTCGCGTGCCGCCTCGGCAAGCTGTTGAACGGAGAAGGGCTTGGGCAGGAAGGAAACATTGTCGAGGTCGATCGACTTGCGCATCTGCTCCTCGGCATAGCCCGACATGAACAGTATGGGCAGATCAGGATAGCGCTTGCGCACCTGGCGGACCATCGTCGGCCCGTCCATCGTCGGCATCACCACGTCTGAAATGAGCAGATCGGGGCGCGGATTCTTCTCGATCACCTCCAGCGCGGCCTCGCCATTCTCGGCGGTCAGCACAGTATAACCCTGCCGTGCGAGCGCGCGTTCGGCGACCGCGCGGACCATGTCCTCGTCCTCGACCAGCAAGACGGTCCCCGATCCCCACAGATCGCTCTGGCGCGGCTTGGCGGCGGCCTTCTGCTTCGGCGTCGCGGCGGCGGTGTGGACGGGCAGATAGATGGTGAAGGTCGCGCCCTGCCCGGCCTTGGAATCCGCAAAGATATACCCGCCCGATTGCTTGACGATGCCATAGACCGTGGAGAGGCCGAGCCCGGTGCCCTTGCCGACCTCCTTCGTGGTGAAGAACGGCTCGAAAATCTTGGGCAGCACTTCCGGCGGAATCCCGGTGCCGGTATCGGACACTTCGAGCGCGGTATATTCGCCGAGCGGCAGGATATCCTCGCCCAGCCGGCGTACCTCTGCGATCGACACGGACCGCGTCTGGATGGTGAGCGTACCGCCGCTCGCGTTGCTCGACACCATCGCGTCGCGCGCGTTGACCGCGAGATTGACGACGACCTGTTCGAGCTGCCCCGGATCGGCGCGGACCGGGCCCAGGTTGCGGCCGTGCTTGACCACCAGCTTCACCGTCTCGCCCATCAGGCGTTTCAGCAGGTTCGACACTTCGGAAACGACGTCGGGCAACTGCAACAATTGCGGGCGAAGCGTCTGCTGGCGCGAAAACGCAAGCAGCTGGCGCGTCAGGCCGGCGGCACGGTTAGAGTTGGTCCTGATCTGCTGGATATCGTCATAATCGCTGTCACCCGGCGAATGACGCATCAGCATCAGGTCGCAGTGGCCTATAATTGCGGTCAGGATGTTGTTGAAATCATGCGCGACACCGCCGGCAAGCTGGCCGACAGCCTGCATCTTCGTCGCCTGCGCGACTTCGCGCTTCAGCCGGCTTTCCTCGCTATTGTCCTTGAGGCTGAGCAGCACCGCCGCATCGCCGAGCCCACGCGCGCTCGCGATGGTCAGCGCGACGGGTTCGTCGGGGTGATCCTTAAGTCGCACCGCCATGTCGGTGGAATGCGTCGCGCCGCCAGCGAACCGGCGAACGGCGTCGGCGACCGCGGTCTTGTCCTCACGCACGACGAGATCGCCGGGATATAGCGGTGCGCTCGCCGGATCGATCCCGGCGGCGCGCGCAAATGCTTCGTTCAACTGGATGAACCGCCCCTCGCGATCGACGAGTGCCATGCCGAACGGGATCAGCCCTACAAGGCTGCGGATATCAGCCGCAGCACTCGCGCCGAGCCTCGGCTGACCCCGACCATCCTCATCGAGCAGCGCGACGAGCAGCGGCGTCTCCTCGCCGTCGAGAAAGGGAATCTGCACGAGACGCAGCGGATTGCCGTCCAGCCCCTCGCGCTCGAACCGGACCAGTCCTTCGGCATCGGCGATCAGGAATTGCGCGAAATCGCGCCCATCGATCGAGGCGCCCTCGCGCCCCACCGCGCGGGCGCGCAGGACGCGGTTGGCGGCGAGGATGCGGCCATCGGGCTGGATGAGCGCGGCCATGATCCCCGCCGATGCCAGGCGGTCCCCTGTTTCGCCGCCCAGCGATTGTGCGAAGGCCACGAGCCGGTCGAGCACGACACCGCCGCCGAAGCGCCAGACGAGCATGTCCTGCTCCGCTCCCGTCCGCGCGATGGCGACGGTGATGGGCAAGCCCCGGATCGCAAGCCGATCGAGCGCGGCCGTGCCGTCGCGCCAGGCTGCCCGCCCGGCCGCGCCGAGTTCGGCCACGCCATTGCCGTCGAGCGGCAGGTTCGGCGGCGTGGGAAACCCCGCGAACAGATCGTCATAGCGGTCGTTCGCGCAGACCAGCCGTCCGCTGCGATCGGTGATCGCGACCGCGTCGTCGCTCGCCTGCGCGATCTCCCGCGCCAGGCCCCAGTCAACCGCGGGCACATCCGCCTCGCCGCGCTTGCCGAACAAGCGCCAGGCTATGACCGTGCCGCCGAAGACGAGGCTGCTCGCCAGGAATCCTGCCGCCAGCTCTACGCTGCCGACGAGCCAGAGGATGACGAGCGCCGCTGCGATCCCCGCCCCCACCGCGATCGCCATCGCCCCGCGCGGGCCGAACCCGGATTGCACACTGATCGGAAGGGAGGCCATCGCCGTCCTCTTCACGCCCGCGAGCGGCCGTCGTCAAGGCGCTTCACCGCTGCGCGCAGCACCGCCGGTCGAGCCGCGTGCCGCGCGTGCGGTCAAATCCGCGAGGTCACCAGATCCTGACGCGCTGATCCGGGTTCAGATACAGCTTCTGCCCTGGCGTCGGCTTGTAGGCCGCATACCAGGGATCGAGATTGCGCACGATCCACGTCCGCTGCTCCGACGGGGAATGCGGATCGGTGAGCAGCCGCTGGCGCAGGTTCGCCTCGCGGTAGTTGCGCCGCCAGACCTGCGCCCAGCCCAGATAGAAGCGCTGGTCGCCGGTGAACCCGTCGATCACCGGCGCGGGCTTGCCGTTCAGCGAGGCATGATACGCGTCGTAGGAGGCTGTCAGCCCGGCAAGGTCTGCGGTGTTTTCGCCCAGCGTCAGCTTGCCCTTCACGTGCATGCCCGGGAGCGGCTCGTACGCATCATATTCCGCCGCGAGCGCATCGGTGCGCGCCTTGAACGCCGCGACATCCTTGTCGGTCCACCACTGGACGAGGCGTCCCTTCGCGTCGAACTTCGCGCCCTGATCGTCGAAATGATGGCTCATCTCGTGCCCGATGACCGCGCCGATGCCGCCGTAATTGACCGCCGGGTCGGCCTTGGGATCGAAGAAGGGCGGTTGCAGGATCGCGGCGGGGAAGGTGATAGCGACGAGCCCGAAATTGGCCTGCGCGTTCACCGTCATCGGGGTCATTCCCCATTCCCAGCGATAGATCGGCTTGCCCAGCTTGCCAGTATTGTAGTCGTGGCTCCACTGGTTCGCGCGCAGTTCATTGCCGAACGCATCGCCCTTCGCAATCCGAAGCGCCGAATAGTCGCGCCACTTGTCGGGATAGCCGATCCGCGGGGTAAAGGCCGCGAGCTTGGCGTGCGCTTTCACCTTCGTTTCGGGCGCCATCCAGTCGAGCTTGTCGATCCGCCGGTTCATCGCGGCGATGACGTTCTTGACCAGCGCATCCGCCGCCGCCTTGGTGGCGGGCGGAAAATATTTCGCGACATAGAGCTTGGACACGTCGTCGGTCAGCGCGCCCTGCGTCCAGTCGACTCCCCGCTTCCACCGCTCCTGCTGCTGCGGAGTGCCGTTCAGCGTCGTGCCGTAAAAGGCGAACTGCTCGGCATCGAAGGCGCGCGGCAGGACATGCGCGAACCCGTCGAGCGAGCGGACGAGAAGCTGGTCGCGCAGCACCCCGATCGGTGCCGCGCCGACGAGGCGAGCAATGCCGGTGACCGCGGTCGGCTGCGCGACGATCAGCGTGTCGACCGGCGTCCCGACGCCCTTGAAATAGGTCACGAAATCGAACCCGGGCGCCGATTTCACCAGATCGGCGACCGCCATCTTGTTGTAGGTCTTGTCGGCATCGCGACTGTCGATTCGCGTCCAGCTGACTTTCGCGATCTCTGTCTCGAAATCGACGATCGCGGCGGCGCGCGCGTCGGCATTCGGTTCGCCGGCGAGCGTCAGCATCTTCGCGATGTGGGTGCGATACGCCGCCTTCGCCTCGGCAAGCTTGGGGTCGGCGCTGATGTAATAATCGCGGTCGGGCAGTCCGAGCCCCGACTGGCGCAGCCCGACGATATAGGTGTCGGGCGCCTTGGAATCCTGCCCGACGCCGGAGTTGAACGGCGTGCCCACGCCGTTGCGATCCGCCTCGGCAACGAGTGCTGCATAGCCAGCCTTGTCGGTCGCCTTGATCTTCGCGAGCCACGGCTGAATCGGCTTCAGTCCAGCGGCGTCGATCGCGGCGGTATCGAGATAGGTCGCATAGGCGGTGCCGATCTTGGAATTGGGATCGGCCTTAGCGGCCTCCAGGATGCCGCGGGTCTGCTCGCGCGACTGGTCGGCGAGAACGTTGAAGGCACCGTAATTGGATTCGTCGGCGGGGATCGGGGTCTTCTTCGCCCATGTGCCATTGGCATAGGCATAGAAATCGTCGCCAGGCGCGACCGACTTGTCCATGCCGGCCTCATCGAAGCCGAACGTGCCATATTGCGGGCCGGCAGCGACCGCGGCGGCGGCGGTGGCGGCGAGCAGGCCCGCGATCCAATAGGCTTTCATGATCTTCCTCCTTAGTTCCTCCCCGGCACGGGGAGGGGGACCATGCAAAGCATGGTGGAGGGGGCCTCGCCGAAGGCGATAGCGCTTGTGGCTGGGGCCCCTCCACCATTCGCTTCGCGAACGGTCCCCCTCCCCGTGCCGGGGAGGATTATGTCCTTACCAGATGTGGATACGCTGGTCGGGCGCGAGGTAGTATTTGCCCGATTTGACGTTGAACGCCGTGTACCAGGGGTCAAGGTTGCGCACGACATAGGCGCGCCACTGGCCCGGGGTGTGCGGATCGGTGGTGAGCTGCTGACGGATCGCATCCTCGCGGCTCTTGGTCTGCCAGACCTGGCCGAAGCCCATGAAGAAGCGCTGGTCGCCGGTGTAGCCGTCGATCACCGGCGCCTTCTTGCCGTTCAGCGACATCTTGTAGGCATCATAGGCGACGTTGATGCCTGCGAGGTCCGCCATGTTCTCGCCCAGCGTCAGCTTGCCGTTGACGTTCATTCCCGCGACCGGCTGATACGCGCCATACTGCGCAACGACCTTGTCGGTCAGCGCATTGAAGCGCTCGACATCCTGCGGCGTCCACCAGTCGGCGAAATTGCCCTTGGGATCGAACTTGCGGCCCTGATCGTCGAAGTGGTGGCTCAGTTCATGCCCGATGACAGCACCGATCCCGCCATAATTGACCGCCGGATCGGCGTTCGGATCGAAGAAGGGCGGCTGGAGGATCGCGGCCGGGAAGACGACCTCGTTCATCAGCGGGTTCGCATAGGCGTTGACCGTCTGCGGCGTCATGAACCACTCGCTGCGATCGACCGGCTTGCCCATCTTGTTGAGCTGGCGATTATACTCGAACTCCGCCACGCGCTCCGCATTGCCGAGCACGTCGCCAGACCTGACCTGAAGCGAGGTGTAGTCGCGCCATTTGTCGGGATAGCCGATCTTCGGCGTGAACGCGGCGAGCTTCGCGCGCGCCTTCACCTTCGTCTCCGGCGCCATCCAGGTCAACTTCTGCAGGCGAAGGTCCATCGCCTTGATCAGGTTGCGGACCAGCTCGTCGGCCTTGGCCTTCGCCTCGGGCGGGAAATAGCGCTGGACATAGATCTGGCCTACCGCCTCGCCCATCGATCCGTTGACGAGATCGACGCCGCGCTTCCACCGCTCCTTCAGCTGCGGGGTGCCCGACAGCGTGGTGCCGTAGAAGGCGAAATTCTCGTTGACGAACGGCGAACTCAGCAGCGACGCCTTGTCGCTGATCGTGTGATAGGCAAGATACTCCTTCCACGTCGACATCGGCGTCGCCTGGACGATCTTCGCGGTGCCGGTCAGCGCCGATGGCTGGCCGACGATGACGCGGGTCTGCGTGCCCAAGCCCTGCGCGGCCAGCATAGTCTTCCAGTCGAACCCGGGCATCTTGGTGCCGAGATCGGCGACCATCATCGGGTTGTAGCCCTTTTCGACCTGACGCAGCTCCGCGCGTGCCCAGTGGACCTGCGCGATCTGCTTCTCGAGATCGTAGATCCGCTGCGCGGCGCCCTGCGGATCGGGCTGACCGGCGAGCTGCAGCATCTTGGCGATATGCGCGACATATTTGGTGCGGACGTCGGCAAACTTGGGATTGTCGACGAGGTAATAGTCGCGGTCCGGCAGGCCGAGGCCGCCCTGTCCCATATAGACGGCGTAGACCGTGTTGTCCTTCAGGTCCTGCTGGATGCCGGCGCCGATCGGCACGTCCATGCCGTGCTTGGTTGCCTCACCGAACGCCGCCGCGAGTTCCGTCGGCGTCTTGATTGCCGCAATCTTGTCCAGATACGGCTTCAGCGGGGCGGCACCCGCCTTCTCGATCGCGGCCTGATCCATGAAGCTGGCATAGGTAATGCCGATCTTGCCCTGAATGCTGTCGGGCGCCGGACTGCCCTTTGCCGCATCCTCGATCACCGCGCGCGTGCGGGTGTCGGACAGGTCGCGCAGGATGCCGAAGCCGCCCCAGCTGGCCTTGTCCGCCGGAATCTCGGTCCGCGCCATCCACGCGCCGTTGACGTAATTATAGAAATCGTCGCCCGGCGCGACGTTCTTGTCCATCGCGGTCAGATCGACGCCGAAATCGCCGAGCTTCGGCTTTCCGGGAGCACTGGTCGTCGCAGCGGCGGGAACCGGTGCCGGCGGCGAGGATTGGGCGAAGGCGACCGTGCCGACGGCGACGGTGGCGAGCAGGCTGACGACGACGAACGACTTGCGCATTGAGCATCCTCTGTTTTTCGGGAGTCGAATGCTGCGTGTTGTAGCCGGCTGATACGCCTCGTCAATTCCGTTTCAGCTGTGACGAGTTTTCCATTTGTGTGCGATCCACACCCGCCAGCCGAACAGGCTGAGGAAATAGCCGCCGACCGCGAACACCGCGGTGACGATCAACAGCCCGACCGCGATCGCCGGGGCGGCATCCGACATCAGCCACTGCATCCACGTCGATTGCGCCGCGTCCTGAAGCGGCGTGCCGGGCACGACCTGATCGAGCCGCAGCACGATCCGTCCGATCCAGTAGGCGAGCGCCCACAGGAACGGCGTGGTGAACGGGTTGGTGATGAAGGTCGTCAGCGCAGCGGTCGGCACGTTCGCGCGAAACGGCAGCGCGAGCAGCGCCGATAACGGTATCTGCGCGACGGGGAACAGAATGCCGGTAATCATCCCCAGCGCAACGCCGCGCGGCACGGAGCGGCGGGTGAAACGCCAGAGTTCGGGCGCAAGGACACGGTGCGCGACGGGGCGCAGCAGCCGGCTCTTCTCCATCGATTCGCGGGTCGGCAGGTTGCGCCGGCTCCACGCCGCGATCCGTCCCCATCCGCTCGCCGGTGCGGATGCCATCAGTTGTGATCGCGCATGATGCGACCGGCCTCGCGCTTCCAGTCGCGCTCCTTGATATGCTCGCGTTTGTCGTGCGCCTTCCTGCCCTTCGCCAACGCAAGCTCCACCTTCGCGCGCCCGCGCGAGTTGAAATAGACGACGAGCGGGACAAGGGTCATGCCCTCGCGCGCCACCGCACCGTGCAGCTTGTTTATCTCACGCTCGTGAAGCAGCAGTTTACGCGGCCGCTTGGGCTCGTGATTGAAACGGTTGCCGTGCGCGAATTCGGGCACGTTCGCGTTGATGAGCCAAACCTCGCCGCCATTCACCTCGGCATAGCTCTCCGCGATCGATCCCTCGCCGAAGCGCAGGGATTTCACCTCGGTACCGGTAAGCGCGATTCCCGCCTCGAACGTCTGGTCGATCGCATAGTCGAACCGCGCGCGGCGGTTTTCGGCGACGATCTTCTTCTTGTCGAAGGTGGCGGGTTTGGGACGCGACATGGCGGCGATGTAGGGGGTCGGGAGGACCTACGGCAAGGCCGGTTCGTCCAGATGATGCGGCGCAGGGGTCAGAACGGGATTTTCAGACGGACCATCGCCCGATTGATCGGCCCGCCCTGCGCATCGGCCCCCTGCTCCGCCTCGGCGGAAAGTTTGGCGTTGCCAAACACCTTGACCTCGGCCTTGGGAACGCCCTTCGTGGGCACGTAGCGGTCAGGAAGCGGCCGCAACCGGAATGCCTCCTGCGGGCGCGCGCAGACGACGATCTCGTCATCCTGCCGCGGCTGATGCCCCGCGGCACACGGCCCCGTGACCTCGATCGGCTTCGGAACCACGTGCGGCTGCGGAGCGGGTGGGCCGGCGACCGTCACAACCTGAAGCATGACCATCGACATCGCCGGCATCGCGCACTCCCTGGATTTGGAAGGTGCGCGTGCATTGGGGCCGAATAAGGGCGTCCCGTCAGACGATTGCGGCGTGCGTCAGCGCAGCATCGACCGCGGCGCGCGACGCCTCGCCCGGCCATGTCATCGGCAGCCGCAGCCCGCGCGGGAATTCGGGCTTCACCCGCGACAGTGCATATTTCACCGGCCCCGGCGACGCATCGGTGAACAGCGCGACGTGGAGCGGGAAGAGCCGATCATGGAGATCGCGGGCCGTCGCATAATCGCCGTCGGCGCAGGCAGCCTGAAACGCCGCGCACAACCCCGGTGCGACATTCGCGCTGACCGAAATGCACCCCACCCCGCCATTCGCATTGAACGCAAGCGCAAGATCGTCATTGCCCGATAGCTGGCAGAAGTCTGCGCCGACGCCGGCCCGGTGCTCGCTGACGCGGGCAAGCGCGCCGCTGGCGTCCTTCACCGCAACGAAGACCTCGGGAAAGGCCGTCACGATCCGCGCCAGCGTCTCGGGCTGGATGTCCGTCACGGTACGCGCTGGCACGTTGTAGAGGACCACCGGCAGCGGCGCGTCCTTCGCCAGCGCCTCGAAATGACGAAAGATGCCCTCCTGGCTCGGGCGGTTATAGTAGGGCGGAACCATGAGCGCGGCGTCCGCCCCGCTCTCCTTCGCCAGCCGCATGTTGTCGGCCGCGACCCGCGTATCGTTCGATCCTGCGCCCGCGATCACCGGCACCCGCCCCCGCGCCTGATCGACGCAGACGCGCACGATCGCGAACTGCTCGCCTTGCGTCAGCGTCGCCGCTTCGCCGGTCGTGCCGCAGGGGACAAGCGCGCTCGACCCTTCCGCGATCTGCCATTCAATGAGGTCGCGATAGGCGGATTCGACGAAGTTGCCGTCATCGTCGAAAGGCGTGACGAGCGCCGGGATCGATCCGGAAAACATGGACTTGCAGCTCCTGCGCGCGAAAAAATGCGGCGAAAGGGGGATTTCGTTCAGGACAGATACGGGTTCGTGGGTTACTCTGTCCACATGGGCGTAACGGTAACCAGATCGAGCATTTTGGTGGGGCTGCTGGCCGGGGTAGCCGCCTCCACTCCCGCGGTTCAGGACGGGCTGGAGAAATACCGGACCCAGATGGCCAACATGTCGGCCAATCCGGCGGCGGCGCAGGCCAATAACGGCGTGATCGCGCAGGGCATCGCGCAGTGGAAGGCGGTGCAACAGACGAGCGCGCTTCCCTTCGACAGCTATTCCTCCTTCCTGATGGCGCATCCCGGCTGGCCCGCCCAGGCTGCGATCCGGCGGATGGCGGAGGGCAAGGCCACTACCGCCTCGCCGTCCAGCGCAGTCGCGTATTTCAGCCGCTTCCCGCCGATGACCGCAACCGCCGGCATCGCCTATGCCAATGCGCTGATGGCGATGGGCAATCAGAGCGCCGCTTACGAGGCCGCGCGCAGTGCCTGGCGCAAGGGTGCCCTGACCCCCGCCGATGAAGCGGCGGCGCTGGCGCGCTTCGGCAGCGCGTTCACCCCCGAAATCCACGACACGCGGATGGATTCGCTGCTGTGGCAGAACCAGACGGGCGCGGCGCAGCGCCAGCTCGCCTATGTCAGCCCGCAGCGGCGCGCGCTGTTCGCGGCCCGGCTCGCGTTTCGGATGAACACCCCCGATGCGTCGCAGCTCGGCGACATCGCAATGACGCAGGGCCTTGGCGATGCCGGTTACATTGCCGACCGCGCGACATGGCTGCGCAATTCGGGCGCGTCGCCAAGCGCGCGCAGCTGGCTCGCGCGCACCCGCACGCTCACCACGCGCCCGGGCAATGTCGAGAAATTCTACGAAGTGCTGCTGACCAACGCGCGCGCCGCGGCGGCCGATGGCCAGTGGCAGAACGCCTATGACATCGCGCGGCAGATCGACGACGCCTATCCCGCCGGCACCGATGTATCGGCGCAGGGTTATGGCGAGCGCGACGACTATACCAGCCTCGCCTGGCTTGCGGGTCAGGCGGCGATGAAGCTCGGCCGGCCGGCGGACGCGATGACGATGTACGATCGCTACGGTCGTGCCGCCCTCGCGCCGACGACGAAGGCGAAGGGCTTCTACTGGGCCGGACGCGCGGCGGAGAGCGCGGGGCGGCAATCGGACGCGCAGGCGTTTCTCGCACGCGCCGGCGGCTATCGCGACAATTTCTACGGACAGCTGTCGAACGAAAGGCTCGGCCGCGCGCTCACCGCGCCGCCGGCGTTCCAGCCGCGCGCGGTATCGCAGGCGCAGCGCAGCACCTTCTACAACAGCGAGGTCGTGCGCGCGGCGCAGATGCTGGGCACGATCGGCGACTGGCAGACGCAGAGCGCGTTCGTGCGGCAGATCGCGAACGACGCTACAACCGACGACGATCATGTCCTTGCTACCGAGCTTGCCGGCACGCTCGACAGGCCCGATCTGGGCGTGATGGTCGGGCGCAGCGCGATGCAGAACGGCTTTACGGACTACAGCGCGGCGGGGTTTCCGACGGTCGCGATTCCCGCCAGCTTCGGCGATCAATGGACGATGATCCACGCGATCGCGCGGCAGGAAAGCCAGTTCGACCGGGCGGCTGTGAGCTCGGCCGGCGCGCGCGGGCTCCTTCAGCTGATGCCGGGGACGGCACGCGAGCAGGCGGGCAAGCTCGGCCTAGGCTACAATCCCGCCTCGCTGACGACCGACACCGGCTACAACATCCAGCTCGGCTCCAGCTACTTCCAGCGCATCTTCAACATGTATGGCAGCTACCCGCTCGCCATCGCGGCCTATAATGCTGGCCCCGGCAACGTGAACAAGTGGCTGGCCGCGAACGGCGATCCGCGCACCGGCGGCACCGACATGGTCGACTGGATCGAGGCGATCCCGTTCATGGAGACGAAAAACTACGTCCAGCGCGTGCTGGAAAATGCGGTCGTCTATGACCTCATCAACCCGCAGCGTGCGAAGAGCCGCGGACCGGCGAACCTCAGCTGGTATCTGGGCAAGAACCGGCCGGGTTGAATTGATGTGTTCCCGCGACGGCGGGAACCCAGACTGGACCCCCGCCTTCGCGGGGGTAGATTGGGTTTGGATGGACCGCCCGAACTACATCACGCCCGCCGGCTATGCTGCGCTTCGCACCGAATATGAGCGGCTCTTCGCCACCGAGCGCCCTGCACTTGTCGAGACGATCGCCTGGGCGGCTGGCAATGGCGATCGATCGGAGAATGGCGACTATATCTACGGCCGCAAGCGCCTGCGCGAGATCGACCGGCGGCTCGGCTGGCTTTCGAAGCGGATGAAGGCGGCGAAGGTCGTCGATCCCGCGCGAGCCGGCGACCGCGACCGCGCGTTCTTCGGCGCGACCGTCACGATCGTCGATGAGGACGACCGCGAGCGGGTGCTGACGCTGGTCGGCAACGACGAAGCGGACGCGGGCAAAGGCCGGATCGGCTGGGACTCGCCGCTCGCGCGAGCATTGCGCGGGGCCGCGATCGGCGACGTGCGGCGCGTGATGCTGCCGGCGGGCGAACGCGACTATGAGGTGCTGGCGATCCGCTATCCCTGATCCTCCCCTGGACGGGAAGGTGGCAGCGCGCAGC
This sequence comes from Sphingomonas sp. EC-HK361, assembly GCF_902498785.1. Taxonomy (GTDB): domain Bacteria; phylum Pseudomonadota; class Alphaproteobacteria; order Sphingomonadales; family Sphingomonadaceae; genus Sphingomonas. Next base: position 887,022 of record NZ_LR701493.1, on the reverse strand, counting down.
GCTGACGGAGGGGTAGCATCCTCTCCATAGCGCGACACCCCTCCACCAGCTTCGCTGGTCCCCCTCTCCTTGCAGGGGAGGATTAGCCAACGCTCAAATCTCGACCTGGCTGCCCAGTTCGACCACGCGGTTCGTCGGCAGCCGGAAGAACTCCATCGCGCTTTCCGCATTGCGCAGCATCCACGCGAACAGCTTCTCGCGCCAGATCGACATGCCGGGGCGCTCCGCCGGCAGCAGCGTCTGGCGGGACAGGAAGAAGCTGGTGTCCATCATCTTGAACGCCGCGCCACACTCGCCGAACGTCTTGAGGCATGCCGGCACGTCGGGCTCCTCCATGAAGCCATAGCGCAGGATCAGACGGTGAAAGCCCTGCCCCAGATCCTCGTGCTTGAAGCGGTCGGCATCGGGAAAATACGGACTGTCGACGACCTTCACGGTCAGCAGGATGATGCGCTCGTGAAGGACGCGGTTGTGCTTCAGATTGTGCAGCAGCGCGTGGGGCACGCCGTCCGGCGACGACGTCATGAACACAGCCGTGCCCGGCACCCGCGTCGCGGCGTTGGCAGCGGATTCGATGAAGATCTTGATCGGCATTGCTCCGTCGCGCATCCGCGCGATCATCAGCTTGCGCCCCTTCGACCACGTAGTCAGGAAGGTGAAGATGATGAGGCCGATGAGCAGCGGGAACCAGCCGCCCGCGGGCACCTTGGTAAGGTTCGCCGCGAGATACGCGCCGTCCACGATGAAGAACAGCGTCAGGATCGGGATCGCCGCCCATTTCGGCCAGTGCCACAGGCGGAACAGCAGCACGCCGAGCAGGCAGGTATCGATCGTCATCGCACCGTTCACCGCGATGCCGTAGGCCGAGGTGAGGTTCGACGAGGTGCGGAAGAACAGGACGAGGATGATGACCATCGTCATCAGCACCCAGTTCACGATCGGGATGTAGATCTGCCCGACCGTCGCGGCGCTGGTGTGCGCGATCCTGAGGCGCGGCATGAAGCCGAGCTGGATCGCCTGGTGGGTGACCGAGAAGGCGCCCGATATCACCGCCTGGCTGGCGATGACCGCGGCCATCGTCGCCAGCGCGACCAGCGGCAGCCGCAGGCTCTCGTGCGCCAGCATGTAGAACGGGCTTTCGAGCGCCGGCATCCCCAGCCGGTAGAGCAGCGCGCCCTGCCCCATATAGTTCAGCATCAGCGCCGGCAGCACGAAGAACAGCCACGACACGCGGATCGGGTTGCGCCCGAAATGCCCCATATCGGCGTAGAGCGCTTCCGCCCCCGTCACCGCGAGGACGACCGAGCCGAGCGCGAGGAACGCGCGGACCGGATCGATGAGGAAGAACTCGACCGCATAATGCGGGGAAAGCGCCCACAGGATGCCCGGCGTCTTGATGACGCTCAGCAACCCGAGCACCGCGATGACCGCGAAGTAGATGAGCATGACGGGTCCGAAGAACAGCCCGACCTTGTTCGTCCCGCTCTTCTGGATGGTGAAGAGTGCGACGAGGATCACGAGCGCGATCGGCAGGACGAGCCCGCTGAACGCCGGCGCGGCGACCGCGAGACCTTCCACCGCCGACAATACCGACACCGCAGGGGTAATCATGCTGTCGCCGTAGAACAGCGCGGTCGCGAAGACGCCGAGCACGATGATCCCCGACGACCAGCGCCGCGTCTTCGTCTTGCCGGACACGAGCGCCAGAAGCGCGAGGCTCCCGCCCTCCCCCTTGTTATCCGCGCGCATGATGATCGACACGTATTTCAGCGTGACCACGATCATCATAGACCAGAACATCAGGCTGACGACGCCCATGATATGCGCCGGGTCGAGCGCGAGCTTGTGGTGCCCTGCGAAGGTTTCGCGAAACGCATAGAGCGGGCTGGTGCCGATATCGCCGAAAACGACACCGACGGCCCCCACCGCGAGCTTCAGCAGCCCGTCATGGTGTCCGTGCGCGCCGTGCCCTGCATCGTCGGGCGACGATGCGGGCGGCGAGTCGACGATGGATGTGTCGGTCACAAGACGGTCGAAACGTCCGAACGTGCGTCAGGATCACGCATTATCGCTTGAAGCCCCTCATCGCGAAGGCGGCGCCCCTAGCACGGGCTTACGAGCACGGCAATCACGACCGCATTGGGGGAGTTATGAACGGCTGATGACTTCGCGGATGACGAAGTGCGATGCCAGCCGCGTGACCCCGGGGAGCTGGGCGAGAATTTCGCGGTGCACGCGCTCGTAGCTGTCGTCGCGGGTCACCTCGACGTGCAGGATATAGTCCGCCTCCCCGCTCATCAGATAGCATTCGCGGATTTCCGGACAGCCGACGATTTCGCGTTCGAATGCGACCATCGTCTCCTGCCGCTGATCGCGCAGCGTCACGTTGACCATGACGATCGTGGGGTCGCCCCGCGCCGATTTGGACAGCACCGCACGGTAGCCCTCGATCAGCCCGCGCGCGCGAAGCTGGCTGACCCGGCGATGCGCCGCGCTCGCCGACAGCCCCACCGCCTCGCCGATCGCCGCGCTCGTCAGATCGGCATCGCGGGTCAGGAGCGCGAGAATCCGGGCTTCGATCTGATCGGGCATTTCGTGCGGATAGCGCACATTATCTGCAAATTCTTCCAGATTCGGCCGCGATTTGGTGCGATCTTTGCCAGCCTCTCGCGTGTCCTACGGGCTAAGAGCGGATCAAACGAGAGGAGAATAGTCATGAAGATCGGCATTCCGAAGGAAATCAAGAATCACGAATACCGCGTCGGGCTCACCCCGCCCTCGGTCGCGGAGCTGACAGCGGCTGGCCACGAGGTCTTCGTAGAGACAAAGGCGGGTTCGGGCATCGACTTCGACGATTCGGACTATGTCGAGGCGGGCGCGACGATCCTGCCCGATCCTGCCGCAGTGTTCGCCGCAGCCGAGTTGATCGTGAAGGTCAAGGAGCCGCAGGCCAGTGAGATCGCGCTGCTCGAACCGCGCCACCTGCTCTTCACCTATCTTCACCTCGCCGCCGACAAGCCGCAGGCCGAAGGGCTGATGAAGTCCGGCGCGACGTGTATCGCCTATGAAACCGTCACCTCGCCGCGCGGTGGCCTGCCACTCCTGAAGCCGATGTCCGAAGTTGCCGGCCGCATGGCGGTGCAGGTCGGCGCGCATTATCTCGAAAAGGAGCAGGGCGGCCGCGGCGTGTTGCTCGGCGGCGTCCCCGGCGTTGCGCCGGCGAAGGTCGCGATTCTCGGCGGCGGGATCTCGGGCGTGAACGCCGCACAGATGGCGGTCGGAATGCGCGCCGACGTCACGATCTACGATATCTCGAACGATCGTCTCGCCGAACTCGACATGTTCTTCTCGAGCCAGATCAAGACCGCCTACGCCTCCAAGGCAGCGATCGCGGCGGCGGTGAAGAGCGCGAGCCTGGTCATCGGCGCCGTGCTGATCCCGGGCGCGGCGGCGCCCAAGCTCGTCACGCGCGACATGCTGAAAACGATGAAGCGCGGATCGGTGCTCGTCGATATCGCGATCGATCAGGGCGGCTGCTTCGAGACGAGCCACGCGACCACGCACGAGGATCCCGTGTTCGAGATCGACGGCGTGATCCATTACTGCGTCGCCAACATGCCGGGCGCGGTCGCGCGCACCTCGGCGTTCGCGCTCAACAATGCGACGCTGCCCTTCGCGCTGCGTCTCGCCAACATGGGGGCCGAGGCCGCGATGAAGGCCGACGCGCATCTCGCCAACGGCCTGAATGTCTCGGGCGGCAAGATCCGCCACCGCGCGGTCGCCGAGGCGCTGGACCTGCCGTTCAACGCCTGGATCGCCTGAACGGAACATTGATGGAACATGCGGCGTTGGGGGCTTTCGAAAGGAAGTCCCCGATGACCGATCATGCGAACCCCAAGACCGAGCCCTTCTCGAACGCGGAGAAGGATCCCGACGACTGGACCACCGGCGACGAAGCGATGACCGGGGCGCAGGCGAGTTACCTCAAGACCCTCAGCGAAGAGGCTCGCGAGCCGTTCGACGATACGCTGACCAAAGCCGATGCATCGAAGCGGATCGACAAGTTGCAGGCCGCGACCGGCCGCGGGCAGTAATCAGCGGGGCGGCGGCTGCGATGTGGCTGCCGCCATCGCCAGCAGCTGGTCGAGTACGACGAGCCGCCCCGCGACCTCGGCACGATAGGGCGCCTCGCGCGGAGTCAACGCCAGCGCCCTTGCCCACCAGAAGCGCCCCTCACGGAACTGCCCCGCCTTGATATAGGCCGTCCCCAGGAAGAAACGCGGCGCCGGATGATCCGGCGACAGGCGCATCGCCTGCTGGAACGCGAACAGCGCAGGCGGCGAGACTTCGTCTCCGTCATGCTGCGCCATCGTCATGCCGAGCGCGGTCCACAGCGCGAGACTGTCGGGGTATTTGCGGATGCCGCCAAGGATGACCGCGGTCGCCGATCCGAGGTCGCCGGAGCGGATCATCGCGTCCGACGCGACGATATAGGCGGTGTCGCCCGCATAACGCCCGATCATCGCATCGCGTAGCGCGGTCATCGTGGGATCGACGTCGATCGGCTCGGCGTTGGCGGCAACCGGCTGTCCCGGCGTCGTCGGTCGCCCCTGCCAGGCATAGCCCGCCGCGCCGAGCATCAGCGCTGCGCCAGCGAACGACCATAGCGGGCGCGAAAGCCCGGCGCGCCACAGCACCGCGAAGATCACGCACCCGATCAGCGCCATCCACGCATAGCCCATCAGCGCGCCCTCCGCCGGAAGCTGACCCGCGCGATCAGCAGCCCGATCAGCAGCAGCGCGAGCGGCGCGATCCACAAAGGCGCGGTGACCCCCGACAGCGGCGGATCATAGGTGACGTAATCGCCGTAACGCTCGATCAGCCAATTGCGGATCGCGGCGGGCTGCTCCCCCTTCGCGATCCGTTCGCGGACGAGCGCGCGCATCTGTCCGGCCATGTCGGCATTGCTGTCCGCAATCGCCTGCCCCTGACAGACGAGGCAGCGCAGTTCCTCCATCAGCGCGCGGGCCTGCGCTTCCTTCGCGGGATCGGCGAGCTGCGTGTTGGCAAAGTGCGCGGGCGGCAGCGTGGTGTCCGCGGCCACCGGTGCTGCGATGAGAGCGATCGTGAGGGCCAAGCGCCGCATCACTGAGCGTCCCGGACGGCCGCGATGATCGCGGGCACGTCGTCGGCACGGATATCACCGACATGCTGCAGGACGATCCGCCCCTTGCCGTCCACCACGAACGACTCGGGCACGCCCGACGAGCCGAGCGACAGCTGGACGCGGGCGTTGCGATCGTCGCCGATCGACGCATAGGGGTCGCCGTAGCGGGCGAGGAAATCCGCCACGTCCGCCGGCTTGTCGCGGATCGCGAGGCCGTCGATCGTAATGCCCGCCTGCTTCAGCGCCATCAGCTGCGGCGATTCGGCAGCACAGGGGACGCACCAGCTGGCAAAGACATTCACCAGCCTTGGACTGCCGCTCGCGAGCCGGGCAGGTTCATAGCCCAGCTTTCCCGGAATCGCCGCGGGCAGCGTGATCGCCGGCATCGGCTTGCCGATCATCGCCGATCGCACGGTGCGGTCCTGCGGCTTCCAAAGCGCATAGCCGACAACCGCGAAAAGCAGCGCCGCGCCGAGCAGGGGGAGCCACACGACCCAGCGCTTCATGCCGCCCATCCCGCATGCATCTCGCGCACGACGGCGCGGCGCTCACGGCGGACCCGCCCGAGCAGCGACAGGGCGCCACCCAGCGCGATGAACACACCGCCCAGCCAGATCAGCGTCACGAACGGCTTCCACCACAGCCGCAACTGCCAGCGCCCCGCGCCGTCGCTCTGGCCGAGCACGGTGTAAAGCTGGCCATCGAGCCGGGTCGCGATCGCGCTTTCGCTCGTCGTCGTCACCGGCGACGCGAAGAACCGCGATTGCGGGCGCAGGATGACGACCGCGCCTTCATCGCGCCGCGCGGTCAGGCGCGCCTCCAGCGCGGACCAGTTCTCGCCGACGACCGGGCTGATCCCGTCGAGCGTCACCGACCACGGCCCCACCCGTTGCGGCTCACCGACGCCGACAGAAACGAGCGTTTCCTTGGTGAACGCGCTGTCGCTCGCCATGCCAGCGAGGCTCACCGCGATGCCGAGATGCGCCAGCACCATGCCCCAGGTGAACAGCGGCGTCCTGCGCAGATCGCGCTTCCACAGCGGCGCAACGCTGCCCGCCGCAAGGGCTGCGGCGAAGCCCAGCCCGAGCAACGGCAAAAGGTTGATCCCGCCGGTTCCGAGAAACACGGCGACAATCGTGAACAATCCAACCGCGATCGGCACGGTGATCCGCGAAAGCAGATCCTGCGCATCGTCCCGCCGCCAGCGGATGAGTGGCCCCACCACCATGAACGCAACGAGCGCGAGCGCGACCGGCCCCGCCGCCTTGTTGAAGAAGGGCGGCCCGACCGAGAGCTGCACGCCGAAGCCAGCCGCAACGATCGGGTAGAGCGTGCCGATCAGCACGACCCCGAGGATCACCGACAGCAGCAGATTGTTCGCGACGAGTCCGCCCTCTCGGCTGACCAGCTCGAAGGTCGATCCGGCCCGGACGGTCCCGATGCGCAGCGCGAAGAGCACCAGCGCGCCCCCGATATAGATGGCGAGCAGCGCGAGGATGAACGCGCCGCGCTTCGGGTCGACCGCAAAGGCGTGGACGCTCGTCAGGATACCCGACCGGACAAGGAAGGTGCCGATCATCGACATGGAAAAGGCGACGACCGCGAGCATCACCGTCCATGCCCGCAGGCCGTCACGCGTCGCGAGGACGGTGACCGAATGCAGGAGCGCGGTCGCCGCAAGCCAGGGCATCAGCGACGCGTTCTCGACCGGATCCCAGAACCACCAGCCGCCCCAGCCAAGCTCGTAATAGGCCCAGTAGGAGCCCGCGGTGATGCCGAGCGTAAGGAAAATCCACGCGCCCAGCACCCAGGGCCGCATCGCGCGGGCGAACGCCGGCCCCACATCGCGCGTCACGAGCGCACCGACGGCGAAGCTGAACGCGACCGACAGCCCGACATAGCCGATGTAGAGGGTCGGCGGATGGAAGGCGAGGCCGGGGTCCTGCAGCAGCGGGTTGAGTCCGGCCCCGTCGGGGGGTGCAGGGATAGCACGCGCAAACGGATTCGAGGCGAAAAGCAGGAAGGCGTAGAAGCCGAGCGCGATCAGCGCCTGCCCGCCCAGCGTCGCGATCAGCGTGTCGTCACGCAGCCGCCGCTCAAGGAGCGCAACCGCACCGCCGGCGATCCCCAGGATCGTGACCCAGAGCAGCATCGACCCTTCATGGTTTCCCCATGCGCCTGCAATCTTGTAGATTAGCGGCTTGTCCGAATGGCTGTTGTTGGCGACGAGCGCGACCGACATATCCGATCGCACGAACACGGTGATGAGGAGCAGCATGGCGAGCGCGGCCAGCACGCCCTGCACGACCGCGACGGGACGCACCGCCGCCCGCACGTCGGCCTGCCCACGCCGCAACCCCACGAAAGCAAGCGCGAGTTGCAGCGCGGCGAGCGCGCCTGCGAACCACAAGATGGCGAGCCCGGCTTCGGCGATCATTGCTGCAGCGTCTTCGTCTCGTGCATCTTGCCGGCGAGTTCGGGCGGCATGTATTTCTCGTCATGCTTCGCCAGCAGGTTCGTCGCGGTAAAGCTGCCATCCGGGCGGAACTGCCCTTCCGCGACCACCCCCGATCTCTCGCGGAACAGGTCGGGCGTGATCCCGGCATAGCTGACCGGCACGGTCGCCTTGCCGTCGGTCACGACGAAATGCACCGTCACACCGTCCGCAGCGCGCTTGACAGACCCGCCCTCGACCATGCCGCCCAGCCGCACCGCACGACCCAGCGGGGGCGCCCCGTGCAGGTCCGACGGGGCGTAGAAGAACGCCGCCTGATCCTTCAGCCCCGACAGCGCGAGGAATCCTGCCCCCACGATCGCAGCGATGGCGAGCGCGGCGAGCGTCAGCCGCTGATGCTTCGCCTTCATCGCTCGGCCTTCCGCATCTGGGCATAGCTCACGATCGCAAGCGCGACCGCGCCGATGAGCGTGACGGCATAGGCCGCTGCGACGAACAGCCACTGACTCATGCGGTCGCCATCCTGCGCATCCGCGCCTCGGCGCGCTGCACCGCGAGCATCGCGCGCATCCGCATCAGCACGACGGCGCCGAAGAACAGGGTGAACCCGCCGAGCATGAAGGGCAGCGGCCACAGGATCGAACGGTCGATGGTCGAACTCGTCAGCCCGATGCTCGGCCCCTGGTGCAGCGTGTTCCACCAGATCACCGAATAGCGGATGATCGGCAGCAGCACGCTGCCCGCGATCCCGAAAATCGCCGCGATGCGCCCATCACCGCCACGCTCCTGCTCCGCGCGCGCAAGCGCCATGTAGCCGAGATAGACGAAGAACAGCAGCAGCATCGACGTCAGCCGCCCGTCCCATTGCCACCACGTTCCCCAGGTCGGCCGCCCCCAGATCGATCCGGTGACCAGGCACAGCGCAGCGAAGACCGCGCCCGGCAACGCGATCGCGCGCGCCGCAATCGATGCGAGCGGGTGGCGCCAGACGAGATAGGCGATGCTGGAAATCGCGATCCCGCTCCATCCGCCCATGCCGAGCCAGGCGGCGGAAACATGGATTGGCAGGATGCGCACGGTATCGCCCTGCAGATAGTCCGGCGGGATACGCAGCAACGCGCCCCAGCAGCCGATCGCGATGAGCAGCACGCCGCCCCAGAACAGCACGGGCGTCAGCGGCCGTGCGATTTTCAGGAAACGGGCCGGATTGGCGAAGGCGTGGAGAGCGGGCACTGACGTGAGGGTTACGTCAAATTTTCGCACCCGTCACCACGACTTTTGACGGCTCAGGCGCGCCCGATCAGTCGCCTGGCGATGCCGTCCGCAACCTCGGACGCAGGCCGTCCGGTCGCTTCGCTTTCGTCCCACACTTCGTTGAGGCGATCGGGGATGCGCGCGATTCGCGCCATGACCTCTGCCTCGTCGCCCTGGCCGAGATATTCGAGGCCCACGTTGATGATGCCGCCGGCGTTGATGACGTAATCGGGCGCATAGACGATGCCGCGTTCGTGCACGCGCCGTCCGTCGTCGCGCACCGCGAGCTGGTTGTTCGCGCCGCCTGCGACGACCTTCGCCTTCAACTGGCCGATCGTCGCCTCGTCGAGGATCGCACCAAGCGCGTTCGGGCTGACGAGATCGGTATCGATCGTCAGGATTTCGTCGGCAGCCGCCGTCTTCGCGCCGAGCTCGGCCGCAAGCGCTTCCGGCTTCGCTGCGTTCACGTCCGCCAGCGTCAGGTCCGCGCCGTCCCTGGCAAGCAGGCGCGCGAGCCCGCCCCCGACCGAGCCGACGCCCTGGATCGCGACCCGCACGCCCTTCATGTCGTCCGTGCCGAGCCCGCGCTTCGCGGCGGCCTTCACACCCAGATACACGCCGTGCGCGGTGTATGGCCCGGGATCGCCGCCGGCGGCGCCGCTGGTCACCGGCAGGCCGGAGACATATTTCGTCTGGCCCGCGATGACCTTCATCGAGGCTTCGGACATGCCGACATCCTCGGCCGTCACATAGCGCCCGCCGAGCGATTCGACCGCGCGGCCGAACGCCTCGAGCTGCGCGTGGCTGATCGCGGCGCCCGGCTTGTCGGCCAGCACGACGCCCTTGCCGCCGCCCAGCTCCAGCCCCGCCATCGCATTCTTGAAGCTCATGCCCCGCGACAGGCGCAGCGCGTCGGTGATCGCGCGGTCGCTGTCGGCATAGTGCCAGAACCGCACCCCGCCGGCCGCCGGTCCGAGCGCCGTCGAATGGACTGCAATCACCGCCTGCAAACCCGATGCGGGGTCAGTGAAGAGATGGACGCCCTCATGGTCGTCGAAGTCGGGAAAGCCCCAGCCGGTGGTCATGCTAATTCCGGGCAAAAAGGATGGGGCGACCGACGGGACTTGAACCCGCAACTTCCGGCATCACAAGCCGGCGCTCTAACCAATTGAACTACGGTCGCCACAGAAGGCGCGGCCCTAGCGGGCAGCGGGGCCGGTGGTCAACCCTATCAGAAGCGTCCCTCGATCGAAAGCTGATAGCCAGAGGCCGTCTGCCCGAACCCGGCCATCGCCAGCTTTGCCGCGGCGGCAGGATCACTGGGGGCAAGCGTCAGTTCGGCACGGTAACGGCCATCCTGCCACATGCGCAGCGCGACCCCCTCGCCCCCGCCTTGGCTGCCGAGCGGGAGATACAGCGCGCCGCCATCGCAGCGCGCGGTCCCGGCGAGTGACCCCGGCACCGCGACGCCCGCGAAATCGCCCGCGAGCACGGCGCGCACCCGGCCCTCCGCATGGTCGCAATTGCCGTCGACGAAGCGCACCGTGACGTCGTCGAGATCGAGCAACGTCACCGGCACCGGCGCGAAGACGCGGCCGACCGGCAAGGCGCCAGTCACATCGTCGAGGCCAAGGCTGTGCCGCGTAAGCCCGATCGCGCCCGTCAGCGCCCTTTCCTGACCGCCCGCCTGCCCCGCCAGATCGATCCGCGCGCGGCCGACGAGAAGCTGCAGCGGCGACAGGCCAGCGCGCAGATCGCCCAGCGCGACGTCGCCGAACCGCGCCTCGGTCAGGCGCCCATCCCACACGCTGCCGCTCACCTTGCGCGCCGTGAATCCGGCAGTATCGAGCCCGACCCAGCCAAGCGCGAGGCGCATCGGCAGGAAGACGAGGAGGAAAAGCACCAGCAGCGCGGCGAAGATCGCACCCGGCCCGCTCGCGAGACGAATGCGGCTCATGCGCGCGCCTTCAACGTCATGCGGACGCCCACCGTCTGATCGGTGTTCGGTGTCACCGCGAGATCATCGACGAGGATTCCCTGCGCTTCGAGCGAGGCGACCCAGGCGAAGAACGCCGCCGGCCGCGCGGTCGCGATCGTCAGCCGGACGCTGCCCGGCGAATCGGCATCGAGGCTCGCGAGCGCAAAGCCTGCTTCGTCCGCGCGCATCCTGACCGTTTCGGCGAGCGATCCCGACAGCGGCACGGCGCCCAGCTTCTGCGCCCGCTTCACCGCATCGACCCGCGCGCGCGTCGAGGCCAGCCGCAGCACGGCGTCGTCGTAGCGCTCGCGCGACGAGGCCAGCCCGTCGCTGACCGGGCGGATGATCCCAGCCCATAGGATGACGACCGCAAGGAGCGCGAGCATCGCCAGAATCATTCGCCGCTCGCGCAGCGAACGCGCATTGAACCAGGTGCCAAGACCCGTCACGGCAGCGCCACCGTCAGCTCTCCCGTGATCCGTCCGCCCGCCGAGGTGAAGGGACTCGGCCGCACGGTAAAGCCGGCCTGTTCGATCCGCTGGACCACCGCGTTCGCCTCCGCCTGTCCGGGCGCGGACAAGGTCACGCGCAGATCGCCGTTCGTGTCGAAATTGAGCGCCGTCACCTCCGCCCCCGCCACGGCCTGCACCGCAGAGAAGACGACCGCCGCGGTCGTGCCGAACCCGGCGCCCGGCCCGCGCAGCGCCGACAGGCGCGTGTCGAGTTCGCGATTCGCATCGTTCACTACGGCACCGCGCGGCAGGCCCTGGCGCGCCAGCGAATCGGCCTCGGCCTCCACCGCATCCGCACCGAAACTGTATTTGGCGATTCGCACCAGATCGATCGCGAGCGTCACCAGCAGTGCGGCGCCGGCCAGCACCGCGAGCCGCCGGACCAGCTTCCAGTCGATGCCGATCCGGCGACGCCGCGCGAACGGCCCCTGACGCAGATCCAGCGCCGGCAATTCGCTCGCCGCGACGATCGCCGCCTCGACCGTGTCGCGGTCGAGTGTCGCAGGGGCATGATCGCCAGTCACCAGTGCGGTGACCCGGTCCTCGTCCGCAAAACCGGCGGTCGCACCGCGGACCACCGCCTGCCCGCCGATATCGGCGCGGACATACCCTTCCTCCGGGCGCGGCAGCAGCATCGGCGCGGGGATGATCGCCGCCGGGTCGAGCGCCATGCGCGCCATCGCCTCCAGCCACTCGCGCATCCGCGTGGTCGCGACCACGCCGATCGGGCGGTCTTCGCTGGCTTCGCGACCGACCGCGACATGCAGCGAATCGATCGGCGCGGCACTCGCGTCGCCCGCGAGGATGCGTGCAGCGGCCACGGCTTGCGCGGTCGATCGGTCAGGCAGGGTCGCCCAGTGCAGCGTCACCGCGTCCGCCGGGGCAACGGCCACGATTTCGACATCGCCGAAGTCACCCTCCGGCATCGCTTCCCCGCGCGCGACGACCGCACCGTCCGCCACGCGCAGCCAGCGCCAGGGCGAATCGGGGGGCGGCAGAAAAAGGACGAGGCGGTCGCTCATAAGTCTTCGCCCCATTGCCGCCGAACCAGCTGCGCGGGAAGAGCCGTCGCATCGATCAGCCCATGTTCTTCAAGATCGCTGCCGCCGAACCGCACATCGATACGCAGCGCGAACCAGCGCGAGGTCACATCGGCCTGCGCCTGTGCGTCGCCCGGCGACTTGCCCGCCAAAGCCGGTGCCGTCCAGAAATTGGCGGCACTGTCCCACCCTTGCGGCGGCCGGCGCAGGAGGATCGCCCGCGCGCCCTCCACCCCCATCGTGTCGGGGAACAGCATCGCGAAAAGCGGCGCCTGTTCGGGCGTCATCGTGTTGACGTTCAGGGTCGAAGGCCTTGCTTGCGGCAGCGCGCAGATCCACGGACGGACCGCGGCATAGACTTCGGGCGAGACGCCCGCGACCGCGCGCAGTTCGGTGGCATCCGCCATCAACGTGCCCGCCGTGCGATACCCCGGGTCGAGCCCCGCATAGGCGCCGTCCTCCGCGCCGCCCGGCAAGACGCTGTCGTCGCTGTCGATCCAGTCCGCCGTCGCCGCCGCGATCGCCTGCCCGTTGGCGTTGACCCCGACCAGCCGCAGCAGCCGCGCGAATTGCGTCACCATCGCCGGATTGGCGACATAGAGGTCGTTCTGCTTCGTCACGAGGCTGTTGAGGTTGAAGCAATTGCCGCCGTCATGCACCCGCGCGGTGGCGGTGCCCCCCGGCAGCGGCAGTACATAGGGGCGGTCGCTCCAGCCGCCCGCCAGCGTCACCCGACTGGGATCGCGTCCCAGGAGGTCGGTCACCTTGGTCACCGCGAGCGTCTCCGCTGCCATCGCGAGCGACCGACCCTGGCTGATCGCCCCGGCATTGGTCGCGAGGCGGGTCGATACCCGCAATTTCTCCAGAGTCGTCGCCGCAACGACCGAGATGATCGCGACGAGCAGCAGCACCGTCAGCAGCGCCGCGCCGCGCTCGCTTTGTGGATGCTCACGCCGGGGGTGCATTGGCGGGCGCCTCCCCCGGTCGCGGCCGACGATGCGTGCCGACCACGAAGACCATGCGGTAACGCTGGCCGTCCCTGCGCACGACGACCAGTTCCGCAGCGTCGGGCAGGGCAGGGCCGGTGGCGCCGTCCCACCGGTCGCTCCACGCACCGGCATAGCGGTAGCGCAGCGCCATCTGCGTCACATCGTCCAGCATCGCGGTTGCCGGCAGCGGCTCGGCGCCATCGACGAACGGCCATGCGACGCGCTCGAGGACGGTTCCGTTCAGCCGGTAAGCAACCGTCTGCAGGCTGGACCGCGGTGCCGCGTCGATATTCGTCCAGCCATCGCGCACCATCCGGACTGCCGCGCCCTCGCCCGTTTCTGCCCCCACAAAGGCTGGCCCCGATGCCCCGCCGCGATCGCGCGAACGGCGATCCACCGCCTGCGCAAAATCGGCCATCATGGCGGACGAGAGCCGGACGATCGCAGTCGTCTCGTCGATCTTGGCGGCCGTCACGCCTTGCGCGCGGACGCTGAACGACAGCAGCGCAACACCGGCCGCCGCCAGCATCCCGAAGATGAGAAGCGAGACCATGACCTCGACGAGGGTGAAGCCGTTGGAGAGCACTCCTCCCCTCCCTGGAAGCGAGGGGTCGGGGGTGGGTGGGTTACCGCGAGCGCACCGGCTGGGGCGGCCAACCCACCCCCAGCCTCTCCCCTTCAGGGAGGGGAGGCCGATTGAGAAAATCCCAGCCTTCATCACGACGCCACATCCGGCGGACGGACCATCGTCAGTTGCGCCGCCTGCCGCCCCGACTGGTCGCGCACCGTCACGTCGATCCGCACGATCCGCTGATCCCCCGTAGCCGCGACATTGCGCGTCCAGCGCCACTGGCGCTTGCCGTTCGCCTCGACCCCGCTCGACGCGCCGAGCGTGGGCGCGCGCGCATCGGCTACCGCGTCGATCGCGACGTTGCGCGCGACGATCTGCGCCATCACCGTTTCATCGACCGTCCCCGCAGAGCGTATCGCCGCGCCTTCAAGCCGGATCAGCGCCATCGCCGCAAGGCTGAACACAGCCAGCGCAACCATGATCTCGATCAGCGTAAAGCCCGCATCCGGACGCCTATCGATCGACACGCACGCCTCCGTCCGCACCGATCGAGACGCTTGTCCGCACCCGGTCGCGGAGCATCGGCACCGTCAGCCCGCGGTCGGCAGTGCCGGTCGGATCGAACGTCACGCGTGCGCGTCCGGGCACCGTCACCACCGTGCCCTCATTCCAGCGCTCGACCCTCAGCGGCTTGTCCGCCATCGCCACCCATTGCCCGCTTTGCCGTGTATCGAAGCCGTAGCCGCCCGGCGTCACCCACACGCTCACCGGATGCGCCTCCACCACCGCCACGTCGCGCGCCGCCTTCACCCTGAGCGCAAAGCGCGCCGCCTCATCGGCGAGCCGCCCGCGCGGATCGGGCATGGCGAGCACCGCCGCAGCGGATGCCAGCCCGATAATCGTGATGACGACCATCAGCTCGACAAGCGTGAAGCCACTTTCGCGCTTGCGCGAAAGTGTCCCCGCGCAGGCGGGGACCCAGGACGAGACAGCCCTATTGCCAGGAGCCGATATCGGCATCGATCCCCTCGCCGCCTTCCTTGCCGTCGGCGCCATAGGTCCAGACATCCGCCGCGCCGTGCTGGCCGGGCGAGGCATAGAGATACGCGCGGCCCCACGGGTCGTTCGGCAGCTTCTTCAGATAGCCGCCCGCCTGATATTTGCTCGCATCCGCTCCCGCCGGCACGCTGGTAAGCGCCGCGAGGCCCTGCGTCGTCGTCGGGTAGTTCGAGTTCTGGAGCCGGTACATCTCCAGCCCCTGCTCGATCGTCGCGATATCGGCCTTCGCCTTCTCCACCCGCGCCTTGTCGCCCGATGGCAGCACGTTGAGCGCCACGATCGTCGCGAGCAGGCCGATGATGACGATCACCACCATCAGCTCGACCAGGGTAAATCCCTCTTCGGTCTTCCGGCGCGTCTTCTGGTCTTGGGTACGCATCATAACCTCATTGTCCGGCAAGCGTGTTGAGCTGGAGGATCGGCAGCAGGATCGATAGCACGATCGTCGCGACGATCCCGCCCATGACGACGATGATCGCCGGTTCCAGCAGCGAGAGCGCGGTCGCGGTGAAGCGATCGAACTCCTTTTCGAGATAATCCGCCCCGCGCTCCAGCATCTCGTCGAGCCTACCCGCGGCCTCGCCGCTCGCAGCCAGATACGTCAGCAGCGGCGGAAAGACGGCGGTGCGGCGCATCGCAGCCGACAGGCTGCCCCCTTTTCGGATCGCATCGGTGATCTCGTCGGACGCCAACCGCAGCCGCCGGTTGTGGATCGTGCTCGCGGTCAGCGTCAGTCCTTCGAGCAGCGGCAACCGGCTCGCGACCATCGTGCCGAGGGTGCGCGCCATCCGCGCCGCGTGCAGATCGCGCAACAGCCGCCCGAGTAGCGGAATTCGCAGCAGCCAGCTATCGAACGACAGCCGGATCGCTGGCTGTTTCAGCGCCTGCCACGCCCCGACCCCGATCAGCGCCGCGGCCAGCAGCATCGCCCACCACCAGTGGACCAGCAGGTCCGATAGCCCGATCACGAGCCGGGTCAACAGCGGCAGCGCCTGCCCGACGGTGTCGAACTGCTCGACCACCTGCGGCACGACGAACATCATCAGCGCAGTGACGACGCCTAGCGCGACGATTGCGAGGATCGCCGGATAGGCCATCGCGGTGATGAGCTTGCCGCGGATTTCCGATTGCCGTTCGAGCAGCACCGAAAGCCGCTCGAGGATCGTCGGCAGCGTGCCAGAGCTCTCCCCCGCCGCGACCATCGCGCGGTAGAGCGGTGGAAAGCTCTTCGGCTCGCGCGCCATCGCGTCCGCCAGCCGCCGCCCTTCGACGACGCCGGCATGGACCGTGGATACGATCGCGCGGACGCTTTCCTGCTCGGTCTGGCGCGTGATCGTGCGCAGCGATTCTTCCAGCGGCGAGACACGGTTGAGCGTCGCGAGCTGGCGGGTGAAGAGCGTCAGCTGCTTGGCCGACATCTTCGCGCGGCCGAGTTGCAGCCCGAACAGCGGCCGGCCCTTGGTGGCGGGCGCCGAACCGGGTTCGATCCGCACGACGTAAAGGCGCTTGCGATCGAGCGTGCTGCGCGCCGCATCGATGCTGTCGGCGGCGACATGTCCGCGCGTCTCGTTGCCGCGGGTGTCGATCGCGAGGTAATCGAAGTCAGGCAAGTCTCCCCTCCCTGAAAGGGAGGGGGTGGGGGTGGGCTCGCCGGGGGCCAGACGCGACGCTCCCTCGCGGACCAACCCACCCCCAACCCCTCCCTTTCAGGGAGGGGAGCAGGTCGCGCCTAAGCATCCACAACCTCCGCCACATCCATCGCATCGCGCCGCGAAACACGCACCGCTTCCTCGGCCGTCGTCTGCCCGCTCTCCACCAGCCGCCTCGCCGCATCCGCCAGTGTATCGCCGCGCGCAAACGCATGCGCCGCGATCGCGCTTTCGTCGCCGCCCTCGTTGATGAGCCGGCGGATCGTCTCATCGACGCGTACCGCCTCGAACACGCCGATCCGCCCCTTGAAGCCCGTGCGCCCGCACTGGTCGCAGCCGACCGGCTCGTACACCGTCACATCGTCCGCAATCCCGAGGAGCGCGGCGACGCCCTCCCCCGCCTTCACCGGCTTGCGGCAATTCGGGCACAGCCGCCGCACCAGCCGCTGCGCGATCACCGCGCGCAGGGTGGAGGCGAGCAGGAACGGCTCGACCTTCATGTCGCGCATCCGCGTGATCGCGCCGACCGCGTCGTTGGTGTGGACGGTGGAGAGCACCAGATGCCCGGTGAGCGATGCCTGCACCGCAATCTCGGCGGTTTCGCGGTCGCGGATTTCGCCGACCATCACCACGTCGGGGTCCTGCCGCAGGATCGCGCGCAGCCCCGCCGCGAAGGTCAGCCCGACCTTGGCGTTGACCTGCGTCTGCCCGACCCCGTCGACCGCATACTCCACCGGGTCCTCGACCGTAAGGATGTTGCGGCTGCCGTCGTTCAGCAGGCGCAGCGCCGCGTAGAGCGTCGTCGTCTTGCCGCTGCCGGTCGGGCCGGTCACCAGCACGATGCCGTTGGGCTCGTGCACCGCGCCGTCGAGCAGCGCGTGCATCGCCGGCGCCATGCCGAGCGCGTCGAGATCGATCCCCGCATTATCCTTGTCAAGAATGCGCAGAACCACGCGTTCACCCGCGCGGCTGGGGAGCGTCGAGACGCGCACGTCGAGCAGCTTGCCACCGAGCGTCAGCCCCATCCGCCCGTCCTGCGGCACGCGGCGTTCGGCGATGTCGAGCCGCGCCATCACCTTCACACGGCTTACGACCACGGGCGCGACATGCGGCGGCATCCGGAGCGTCTCGCGCAGCACCCCGTCGATCCGCATCCGCACGACGAGGCCGCTTTCGTAGGGCTCGATATGAATATCCGACACGCCGTTGCGCGCCGCGTCCGCGATCACGCCGTTGATGAGCCGGATCGCCGGCGCATCGTCGGCGGTGTCGAGCAGGTCCTCCGCAGTCGGCAGATCGCCCGCGAGACTGTCCAGCTCGTCGCCCATCCCGACTGCGGCGAGCGCGTTTGCCTGGCCGTCCATCGCATAGGCATCCGACAACAGCCGATCGAACGCCGTCGCCTCCACGAAGGTGACGTCGAACGGGCGTTCGAGAAAGCGGCGCACCTCGATCAGCACCTTGGGATCGGCCCCGTCGCGCATCGCGACGCGCTCGCCGTCGAGCACCACGCCGAACTTGCGCGCAAAGATATAGGGGAGGATCGGCAACGGATGCGCGAGGACCGGCTCAGCCGCGGCCGCCCCCTCTTCGTCCACCACGGAACCCGGCCGGATCATCATTGCTTCCGCCGCTTCACCCGCACGGTGCTCGTCGTCGTGACGATCGGCACGTTGACCCGCGGGTCCTCGATATTGCCTGGCAACGGTGCCGAGGGGATCGGCGGTGCTGCGCCCATATAGTTGCGGATCAACTCGTCGATCGTCGGCTCGCGCGTCGGATCGGCCAGCCCCTGCTGAAGCCGCAGATAGCCGTAACGCTGCTCGGTGATCTTGCGGCTGTCATCGGCATTGCGGATGATCGTGGGACGAATGAAGATCATCAGATTGGTCTTCGTCCGCTCTTTCGCCTTCGACTTGAACAGGTTGCCGAGGACCGGGATATCGCCGAGCAGCGGAATCTTCTCGATCGTCCGGCGCTCATTATCGTCGAGCAAGCCGCTGATGACCGCGATCTGGCCGTCGTCGACGGTGCGCACCGTCTCGACCTCGCGCTTGTTGAGGATGAGGTCGCTGTTGTCGCTCGACACCGGCCCCGCGATCGAGCTGACTTCCAGACGCAGGTTCAGCTTCACCGTGCCGCTGGAATTGACCTGCGGGCGCACCGTCAGCTCGATGCCCACATTCTCGCGCTGGGTGGTGCGAAACGCATTGTCGAAATTGTTGCTGAGCGCCTGGCCGGTCGTGATCGGGATTTCCTGCCCGACCAGGCTGTGCGCTTCCTGGTTGTCCAGCGTGACGAGGTGCGGCACCTGGAGCAGGTTCGACGTCGTGTCGCTTTTCACCGCATTGATGATCGCACCGAAGATCGTGTCGCCGATCTTGGTCCCGAACCCGCCGAACCCGCCGCTGCTCGAAAGGATCGACTGGATCGCCGACTGTGCGAGCTGATCGCTGATGGTCGTATCGGTGCCCGTCGTCGTCACGTTGCCATTGGTCGTGGTCGTCGTCGTGGCCAGCGACCGCGCGCCGATCGCGCCGGCGATCTGGAGAATGTTGGGCGCCGAATTGCTGAACGTCGATGCCGCGAACGCGCCGCCGCTCAGGTTGCCAAGCAGGAACTGCGCGCCCAGTCGCCGCACGGTGGAATCCGAAACTTCGGCAACGATCGCCTCGACCAGCACCTGCTCGCGCCGCGTGTCGAGCTGGCGGATCACTTCGGTCAATTGCCGCTGAATATCGGCAGGCGCCGCGATGACGATCGCGTTCGCGCCCGCAAATCGCGTGACGACCGCCGCGGTGCGCCCGCCCTGCGTCGTGATCGCGGCTTGTGCGGGAGCATTGCCGGTCTGCGGCGTCGCCTGCGGCTGCGGCTGGTTGCGCTGCGACCCGAAGGTCTGGCCGGCGCCATTGCTGCCGTTCGTCCCGTTCGATCCGAAATTCGACTGCGACAGCGCCTGCTCCGGCACCGCATCGGGCTGCTGCCCGACAAGCTGCTGGAGCACCGGCAGCAGCTGCCCGGCATCGGCATTCTCGAGGAACACGACCTTGATCTCGGTGCCGCTCTTGGCCTTCTGGTCGAGTTCCAGCGCCACCTGCGCGAGCCGCGCGACCGACGACGGATCACCCCTGAGCGCAACCGAATTGGAGCTGTCGATCGCGACGACCGACACGCCGCCCGCCGCCGCGGGCTGCCCCGGCGCACCGCCCCCAGCGCCACCGAGCGACTGGAGCGCGGCCGCGATTTCCTTGGCATTGGCGTTCTTCAGCGCAACCACCCGCGTCGCGTTGCCGTCCGCGTCGATCTTGCGCAGCACCTCGCGGATGCGGCGGATATTGTCGGCGAAATCGACGACGACCAGCGAATTCCCGCCGCGGTTCGCGGTCACCGATCCTTGCGCGCTCACCAGCGGGCGCACCGTGTCGACAGCGCTCTGCGCATCGATCGCGCGCAGCCGGACGATCTCGGTCACGAAGCTGTTCCGCGCCGCCCCCGCCACGCCGACGCGGCTCGGCTGGCTCGCGGCGTTATCGATCGGCTGCACCCGCAGCGCGCCGTTGCCGGTCGGCACCGCGACCAGCCCGTTGGCGCGCAGCGTGGACAGGAAGACCTCGAAATATTCGGAGCGGCTGAGCGGCCGGTCGGTGACGACCGTCACCTTCCCCTGCACGCGCGCGTCGATGATGAAGGTCCGCCCCGTCACCTTGGCGGCATCGGCGATGAACGCGCGGATATCGGCGTCTCGCACGTTGAGCGTGGTCTGCGCGATCGCAGGCGCGGCGAGTACGAGCGCGACCGCCGGAATGAGAAGGTTTCGGGTCATTGTGCCTTGATGCTGATGGCGATCGGCAGCGTCTGGCCGCCGCGTTCGACCGTGATGGAAAGCGTGCCGCCCTTTGCCATATCCGCGGCCACCCGGTCGAGGTCGCCCTGCCCGGTCACCGGGCGGCCGCCGATCGCGGTGATGATGTCGCCGTCGCGAAGCCCTGCGCTGCGGAAGGTCGCTCCGGTCCCTTGCGGCCGGACCACGAGCCCGCTGATCCGCCCGCCGTCGAGCCGCGGGATGAACCCGATATCCGACTGGAGCTGCTGCACGCTGACACCGGGGCCGCCTCCCGGCGGGGCGGACGGATCGGCCGGCAGCGGGGCAGCGGACGGTGCGCCGGCATCGGGCGAAACCGGGGTCGCGCCGCCGGACTGATCGAGGAACAGATCCTCGTCCGCGCCACCGCGATCTAGGACGACATGGTCGAACGCGACCGATTTCAGCTTCACGCCGGGGACGATCTCCTCGCCCACCGCAACGCTCTTCTGCAGCCCGTCCGGCCCAGCGATGATCGCAGACCCGCGGCCCATCGCCTCGTCGATCCGCGTGCCGAACAGCTTCAGCTGCAATGACGTGACGGTGGAAGGGCCGGCGACCTGTGCGGAGCGGAAGAAGGGATCGAAACCCTTCAGGATGTCCGCCGGCGAGCCGGGCGCACCGACCGCGGCGAGCTTCCATTCGCCGAGCGGCGATACCGGGGTCAGCACCGCCCACACCAGCCGCGCCGTCTGGAGCGCAAGCAGCGCCAGCAGCGCGAGTTCCGCCAGCGAATAGACATTGATGACCGGCACCCGCCGGAAGATGGCCCGCGTGCGGGCGTCGAACTTCAATCGCATTCGAGTGACCCGTCCCCGCGGTCCCGCGCTATGAGCGCCATGTTACAGTGGCGTTGCAGGCTTGTGTAATATTTCTCGTGGGGCTGCGGTGATATAAGCGTGCACGCCATGATCGACGCCCTGCCACCCACCCAACCGTCACCCCGCCCATACGGCTCGGGCCACCCTTCCGAGCCGGTCGTTACACACCTTTTACAGCAGCCCGGCATTCAGCGCGTGCCCAGCCCGAAGCTGACATTGTTCATCAAGCGCGACTTCCTCCGCACCGATGAATGCGCCGCGCTCGTGGAGCGAATCGATGCCGAACGGCGCCCATCCACCGTGTCCGACTTCAACGGTGACGCAGCCTTTCGCACCAGCGAAACCTGTGATCTGCGCGCCGATGACCCCGTTGCCGCGGCGATCGACGCGCGAATCGCGGATTTTCTCGGCCTCGACCCAGTTTATGGCGAGCCGCTCCAGGGACAGCGCTATGCCGTGGGGCAGGAGTTCAAAGGCCATACCGACTATTTCGATCCGCAGGGCATCGACTTCGCACGCTACTGTTCGGTCGCCGGAAACCGCACCTGGACCGCGATGATCTATCTGAATCTGCCCGAAGCCGGCGGCGCGACGCGCTTCAAGACGATCGACAAGATCGTCCAGCCCGAAACCGGCAAGCTTCTCGCGTGGAACAATCTGCGCGCGGACGGCACGCCGAACCCGGCGACGATCCACCAGGGGATGAAGGTGCGGGCCGGCACGAAATACGTCATCACCAAATGGTATCGCGAACGGGTCTGGGCATAGCCCGCCGCCGATACGGCGTCACATAAGCGTCACCGTTTCGTTACCGTTCCGTCACCGGAATCACCGCTGCGTGTAACATTGCGTTCCTAGGACCGGGCCATCGGAGGCTTCGTGGGCACGACTCACGGGGGCCTTGCCGAACAGGGGCCGACATCAGCGTCGGCATTCAGGGCTGGAGACCGGGAAAAATGCGTAGTTTCAACGTGCGCCGTGCGCTTATCGTATCGACTTCACTCCTCGCGCTCGGCGGCTGCGGCGCCGACGACATCGCGTCGCCCGGCACCGGCGGCAACGTCAATATCAGCTATCCCGCACCGACTCCCGCGCCGTCGCCGACCCCGACCCCGACCGCATCGCTGGTAACGCCGGCCACCGGCTGCCCGACGATCGCCGATCCGCAGGGCCTGACCGACGCCGGCACGATCACCGGACCGACCGGCACCTACCGCGTCTGCACGCTGCCCGCGCGCATCAACACCAGCGTTCGCCTGACGAAGGTCGCAGGGCTTCTCTACCAGCTCGGCGGCCGCGTCGATGTCGGCACCGATCAGGGCGCCACCTCGACCAGCACCAACGTCGTCCTGACGATCGATCCGGGCGTCATCGTCTATGGCGGCACCGGCGTGTCGTGGCTGGCGGTCAACCGCGGCAACCAGATCAACGCGGTCGGCACCGCGACCCAGCCGATCATCTTTACCAGCCGCGACAACATCCTGGGGCTGAACAACGACAATTCGTCGGGCCAGTGGGGCGGCGTCGTGCTGATGGGCCGCGCGCCCGTCACCGACTGCACCGTCGCGCCGGCCGCGACCCCGGGCAGCGCGCAGTGCGAACGCCAGACCGAAGGCGCCGTCGATCCCGCAATCTACGGCGGCACCCAGACAGCCGACAACAGCGGCAAGATGAGCTACGTCCAGATCCGTTATTCCGGCTATGTCCTGTCCGCGAACAACGAGCTTCAGTCGCTGACGACCGAAGGCATCGGATCGGGCACCCAGCTCGATCACATCATGTCGTTCAACAGCTCGGACGACGCGGTCGAAATGTTCGGCGGGCGCGTGAACATGAAGTATTTCGTCGCGGTCGGCGCAGAGGACGACAATCTCGACACCGATACCGGCGTGAAGGCCAACATCCAGTATGCCATCGTCGCGCAGCGCACCTCGATCGGCGACGCGATCATCGAAGCCGATTCGGACAACGCGGCGGACGGCAATACCCCGCGGCAGAACACGCAGGTCGTGAACTTCACCTTCCTGTATCGTTCGCCGGGCGGCCCGGACGCAGCCGCAGTCCTGCTGCGCGGCGGCACCGATTACGGCCTGTATAACGGCCTGCTCGTCTCGCCGAACTATCCGTGCCTGAACATCAGCCGTCCGCAGACTGCCTCGACCACGGCGGACGCATCGATCGACGAACTCGGCGCCCCCGTCTTCCGCTCGGTCCTCATGCAGTGCGGATCGACCAAGTATCTGGGCACCAACGGCGTCACCGCCGCGCAGACCCAGGCGATCTTCGGTGCGGGCGCGAACGGCAACAGCGACACCTACACGCCGACCCTTGCCAGCCTGTTCATCAACGGCGCGACCGAAGCCGCGGCGACCGCATTCAACGCGAAGACGGTCAACGCGTTCTTCGACACGACGACCTATGTCGGCGCGGTGCGGGACGCGAACGACACCTGGTACAAGGGCTGGACCTGCGACAGCTCGGTCGCAAGCTTCGGTTCGGGCAGCAGCTGCACCTCGCTCCCCACCACCTGATCGTCGGTTGTTGAACGGGGGCGGGGTGCGGCGATGGTCGCGCCCCGCCCCTTTCGGATTTTTCAAAGGGGGTCTTCATGACCAAGCCGTCGCGCCTTGCCGGCCTGCTACTCGTCTCCACCGCGCTGGTGATGCCGGCGCTCGCCGCCGCCCAGACCACGAACACCGCATCGTCCAATCCCAGCGGCCAGCCCGCGCCGCAATCGACCGATACGGCGCAGGGCACGCCGGCCGATCAGACCGCCGCTCCCGCCGCGCAGGACCAGGCGCCTGACGTCTCCATTCCCGGCGGCGCCGACATCGTCGTCACCGGTCGCCGCACCGCCAATGTGCAGGCCACCTCGCCGCAGGTCGTCTCGGTGCTGTCGACCGCCGATATCGCGCGCACCGGCGAAGGCAATATCGCCGGCGCGCTCGCCCGCGTGACGGGCCTCAGCGTCGTCGGTAACGGCTTCGTCTACGTCCGCGGGCTGGGTGATCGCTACAGTCTCGCGCTCCTCAACGGCTCGCCGCTGCCAAGCCCGGAACCGCTCAAGCGCGTCGTCCCGCTCGACATCTTCCCGACCAATGTCATCGCGTCCAGCCTCGTCCAGAAAAGCTATTCGGCAAACTTCCCCGGTGAATTCGGCGGCGGCGTCATCAACCTGACCACGATCGCAGCACCGCGCGACGCGTTCCTGACGATCTCGGGCGGGGTCGGCGGCGACAGCGAGACGACCGCCCGGCTCGGCTACACCTATTATGGCAGCAAGACCGACTGGACCGGCTTCGACAACGGCAATCGCAGCCTGCCACCCGCGCTCGACGCCTTCTTCAAGAGCGGTGCGCGGATCGGTGACGGCACCGTCGATACCAAGGCGATCGCGAGCCAGATCGTCACCGGTCGCAACAGCATCGCGCAGCGGATCAGCCAGCTTCCCGCAAACTTCACCGGCAACATCACCGGCGGCAAGTCGTTCGACGTCGGCGGCGCGCTGCTCGGCGTCATCGCGACCGCCGGGATCAGCAACAAGTGGCAGACCCGCGATACGACGCAGCAAACGCCGTCGACGCTGGACCTCAGCCAGAAGGAGCTCGATTTCCAGCGGGTCATCACCGACAACCGTATCGTCGTGAACGGCCTGCTCGGGCTCGGCCTCGAATGGGACGAGAACAAGATTCGCGTCACCAACCTCTTCGTGCGCGATACGCTGAAGCAGACGCGTCTGGGCCAGGGGTTCGAGGCGACGAGCGGATTCACCCGCCTGGAACAGGATACCGCCTGGTATCAGCGCCAGCTGTTCGACACGCAGTTCACCGGCGAGTTCAAGCTCGGCGACTTCAAGCTGGAGACGCGCGGCGGCTATGCCAACACGAAGCGCGATGCCCCGTTCGAGCTGTCCTACGGCTATGTTCGCACCAACCGCGCGAACGATCCGTTCGGCCAGTATTTCGTCAACCGGCTGAACAACGGACAGCTTGGCAGCGCGTCGGTCGCGTTTTCCAAGCTGAACGAGGACCTGTATTCCGCCGGGGTCGATCTCTCCTACCCGATCCTCGACAAGGTGACGGCAACGGTCGGCTGGGCGTTCAGCGACACGAAGCGCTTTTCCTCGCGCCGCGAATTCCAGTTCATCGCGCCGAGCAACTTTCCGAACGGGGTCGATCTGTTCCGCCCCGATCTGCTGCTCCAGCCATCGGTCATCAACGCGTTCAACATCAACCTCGTCGAGACGACCGAGTCCGATCCCGCGTTCAACGCGCGGCTGAAGACGCAGGCGGGCTATGCCAAGGTCCGCGCGACGCTGTTCGATGCGTTCGATCTCGATCTCGGCGTGCGCTATGAAAAGGGTGAGCAGTCGGTCGATCCCGCCCGCGTGTTCACCACGCCGAGCAACTCGCTGGCCTCGACCCGGATCAACCGCGACTATTGGCTGCCGGGCGCCACGCTCACCTGGACGGTCGCGCCGCAGATGCAGGTCCGCCTCAACGCATCGAAGACGATCGCGCGGCCTCAGTTCCGCGAACTCATCTTCCAGCAATATTATGATCCGGAAACGAACCGTCAATATCGCGGCAACCCGCTGCTCATCGACAGCCAGCTCTACAACGCCGAAGCGCGGTGGGAGTGGTATTTCGCCAAGGACCAGCGCGTCTCGCTCGCCGGATTCTTCAAGCGCATCGACAACCCGATCGAGGCGTTCACCGGCTTTTCGGACAACCAGCCGCAGACGAGCTTCGCAAACGCCCCCAAGGCCAATCTCTATGGCGGCGAGTTCGAGCTGCAGAAATATTTCGACCTGTCCGGCATCGGCGGTGGCAGCGATCCCTTCTGGGGCACGCGGCGCGGCGTGTTCATCGCGAACTACACCTACACCAAGTCGAAGATCAAAGTCGGCGACGGCGATATCGTGAACGTCTTCGGCACCACGCCGCAGCCCGCCACGAACTTCTTCCGCGATGGGGCGCCGCTGACCGGCCAGTCGGATCACATCGCCAACCTGCAGTTCGGACTGGAGGACAAGAGTGGCCTGTCGCAGCAGACCTTCCTGCTCACCTATGCCAGCAAGCGGGTGACGAGCCGCGGCGCGGTCGGCCTGCCCGACATCTACGAAATTCCCGGCTTCCACCTCGATTTCGTGGCGCGCGAAGGCCTGACCATCGCGGGCGTCGATACGACCGTGAAGTTCGAGGCGCGCAACATCACCGGCACGAAATATCAGGAATATCAGCAGGTCGGCGACAACCGGAACTATTACAACCTCTACAAGGTCGGCGCCTCGTTCCAGATCGGGCTGGGCGTGACGTTCTAGCGTTTTCGACCTGAGTTGATTCTCCCGTTTGTTTCGAGCGTAGTCGAGAAACGTTTCCAGCCGCTGTTCAGCGTTTCTCGACGTCGCTCGAAACGAACGGAGGTGGTGATTCCAGCCACCCTTTTTTCGCTCTAGGACGCGACGCAAGCCTCTCCGTCGTCCCTGCGGAGGCAGGGACCCATGTCTGTCGCATTCGCGCGGAACTTGCAGACATGGATTCGGCGGACTCACGAAAGAAGTGCACCACTGATAGTGTGGTGGCGCGATGGGACGAGGGTATAGGCAGCTCAGCCTTGACGAGTGTATCGAGGTTGCGCGGCTGAAGGAGGCAGGCTGGTCGTTGCGTCGGATCGGCGCGGCGATCGGGCGCAGCCACACGACGGTGAGCCGGGAGGTAAGCCGTAACAGTCGCGCCACCAAGCTGTGGTCGGATGGTTATGCACCGGTGCGCGCACAGGAGTTGGCGGTGCGACGTCGACGATGGGACTGCCGGTTCAAGCTGGTGCGCCAGCCGGACCTGCAGGACCGCGTCCGGCAAAGCCTTGCGATGGGACATTCGCCCGAGCAGATCGCCGGCCGACTGGCGCGTGAGGCTGGTCGCACCGTCATCAGCCACGAGTCAATCTACCGCTTCGTCTACCACCGCTCCGCCCAGAAGGATTATTGGCACCGCCTGCTGCCGCGCGCCAAGTCCCGGCGCGGCCGATACCGTATGCACGGCGGCAGCCCGGCCAGCTTCATCAAGCATCGTCGCCCCATCACCGAGCGCACGCCCGAAGCCGATACGCGCCGGCAACCAGGCCATTGGGAAGCCGACTACATGCTGTTCGCCGCCTATGGCCAAGGCGTCCTCGTCCTGCACGAACGCGCCACCCGCTTCACGCTTCTCGACCACCCACCACACCGCAAGGCCGCGATGACCGCACAGCGCCTGGCACGCCGGTTGTGCGGCCTCCCGCAGGACCTGCGCCGCACCATCAGCTTCGACAATGGCACCGAGTTCGCCCAACATCACCGCCTGCATCACCTCGGCCTGCAGACCTTCTTTTGCGACGTGCGCAGCCCCTGGCAAAAGGGCGGGGTCGAAAACACCATCGGCCGCCTGCGACGCCTGCTGCCCCGCAAAACCAACCTCGACACACTCTCACCCGAACAACTGCGCGCCTACCCACAGCGCCTCAACGACACCCCAAGAAAATGTCTCGACTTCCAGACCCCCGCCGAGGCATTCCTCCGCATCTCAACCGGTGCACTTCAAACGTGAATTCACACCCCCGCCTGCGCGGGGATGACGGCGGAGGCGCAAAGCTTCCAGGCGTTACGATCGACGGAAAGCTGCGCGCCGTACGACGCCACCTCGCTTGAGGCTTCGATCCCTTGCGACAAAGCCCAAAACCAAAACCCCCGCGCGGTATGCCGCGCGGGGGTGAAAATGGTGGGCGCGACAGGGATTGAACCTGTGACCCCACCCGTGTGAAGGGTGTGCTCTACCGCTGAGCTACGCGCCCGTGTCTCTTGCCGAAACGATCCGGGAAGCGCGCGTTTAGGGGGCGTCAGCGCCGCTGTCCACCCCCGACGCGCGCAATCAGTTGACCGAGTCCTTCAGCCCCTTGCCCGCCTTGAACTTGGGCTGGGTGGATGCCTTGATCGTCATCGGCTCGCCGGTGCGCGGGTTGCGGCCGGTCGATGCCTTGCGCTTGGAAACCGAAAAGGTGCCGAAGCCCACGAGGCGCACTTCGTCGCCTTTCTTGAGCGAACCCGAAATCGTGTCGAACACCGCCTCGACGGCGCGCATCGCATCGCCCTTGGCGAGCCCGGACGCATCGGCCACGGACGCAATCAGTTCCTGCTTGTTCATACTCGTAGACCCCCAAAAACACGACGTGATGGATTAGCGTGGAATAAGAATGGAATCGCGGCGCAGTGCCGAACCTCCAATAAGGAGGGTTGGCCCGCGCGAGTCAAACGAAACCGCCGCGCGGGGTGTCCCAGGCGGCGGCTTGCGTGTCTCAGGTGCGACGATCAGTGGTGCAGTTCGCCACCGGCAGGCGCGATCGGCGCCGGCGGATAGGCCGCCAGCTCGTCGGCCTCGGTCCAGTCGATCGCCTCCAGCGGATCGACGAGCGCCAGTTTCAGCACTTCGTCGACATGGGCGACGGGCACGATCTTCAGCCCGTCCTTGATCGACGCCGGCACGTCGGCGAGGTCCTTCTCGTTCTCCTTCGGGATCAGCACCGTCTCGATCCCGCCGCGCAGTGCCGCGAGCAGCTTTTCCTTCAGGCCGCCGATCGGGAGCACCCGGCCGCGCAGCGTGACCTCGCCGGTCATCGCCACCTCGCGCCGCACCGGCACCCCGGTCAGGGTCGAAACGATCGAGGTGACGATGCCGATGCCGGCCGACGGTCCGTCCTTGGGGACGGCGCCTTCGGGAAGGTGGATGTGGATATCCTTGCGCGCGAAGATGCTGGGACGAATGCCGTAGCTCGGGGCGCGCGCCTTGACGAAGCTGAACGCGGTCTCGATCGATTCCTTCATCACGTCGCCGAGCTTGCCGGTGACCTTCGCCGCGCCCTTGCCGCCGACGGTCACGCTTTCGATCGTCAGCAACTCGCCGCCCACCTCGGTCCAAGCGAGTCCGGTCACTGCGCCGATCTGGTTCTCTTCTTCCGACAGACCGTGGCGATATTTCTGGACGCCGGCGAACTCGTGGAGATTTTCCGGCGTGATCGTCACCGACTCCGCCTTGCCCTCCAGAATGCGGCGCAGCGCCTTGCGCGCCAGCTTCGCGATTTCGCGCTCCAGCGTCCGCACACCCGCCTCGCGCGTGTAGCGCTGGATCAGCGCGCGCAGGCCCTCATTGGTCAGCGTGAATTCGCCGGCCTTCAGCCCGTGCGCCTCGATCTGCTTGGCAATGAGGTGCCGCTCGGCGATCTCGACCTTCTCGTCCTCGGTATAGCCCTCCAGCCGGATGATCTCCATCCGGTCGAGCAACGGCTGCGGCAGGTTTAGCGTGTTCGCGGTCGTCACGAACATCACGTCGGACAGATCGATATCGATCTCGAGATAATGGTCGTTGAACTTGTTGTTCTGCTCCGGATCGAGCACCTCGAGCAGCGCCGACGCCGGATCGCCGCGGAAATCCTGCCCCAGCTTGTCGATCTCGTCGAGCAGGAACAGCGGGTTCGATGCGCCGGCCTTTTTCAGGTTCGTCACGATCTTGCCCGGCAGCGACCCGATATAGGTCCGCCGGTGGCCGCGGATCTCCGCCTCGTCGCGCACCCCGCCCAGCGACTGGCGGATGAACTCGCGCCCCGTCGCCTTGGCGATCGACTTGCCGAGCGAGGTCTTGCCGACGCCCGGCGGCCCGACGAGACACAGGATCGGGCCCTTCAGCTTATTGGTCCGCGCCTGCACTGCCAGATATTCGACGATCCGGTCCTTCACCTTCTCCAGCGCATAATGATCCTCGTCGAGCACCGCCTGCGCCGCCGCGATATCCCTCTTCAGCTTCGACTTCTTCCCCCACGGCAGCCCGAGCAGCACGTCGAGATAGTTGCGCACCACCGTCGCCTCGGCCGACATCGGCGCCATCGTCTTCAGCTTCTTCAGCTCCGCGGTCGCCTTCGAACGCGCTTCCTTCGACAGCTTCAGCGTCGCGATCTTCTGGGTCAGCTCGGCGATCTCGTCGCCCTCGCCTTCCTCGCCCTCATTGCCGAGCTCGCGCTGGATCGCCTTCAACTGCTCGTTGAGGTAATATTCGCGCTGCGTCTTCTCCATCTGGCGTTTGACGCGGCTCTTGATCTTCTTCTCGACCTGCAGAACGCCGAGCTCGCCTTCCATCAGTGCGAACGACATCTCCAGCCGCTTCATGGGATCGCTCTCCATGAGCAGCGCCTGCTTCTCGGCGACCTTGACCGAGATGTTCGCCATGATCGCGTCCGACAGCCGCGACGCCTCGGCGGTCTCCAGCAGCTCGCGCAGCTGCACCGGCGTTTCGGCCGGCAGCTTGCGGTTGAGTTTCGCGTAATTTTCGAACTGGTCGACGACGGAGCGCATCAGCGCCGCGGCTTCCGGTCCTTCGACCGGCTTGTCCTCCAGCGGCACGATATCGGCGGTCAGATAGCCGTCGCCCTCGCGCATGGTTTCCAGTGTGCCTCGCGCCTTGCCCTCGACAAGCACGCGCACCGTGCCGTCGGGCAGCTTCAGCAGCTGTAGGACGGTCGCGGTGACGCCGATCGAATAGAGGTCGTCGCGGTCGGGATCATCCTCGCCGGGATCGAGCTGCGCCACGAGGAAGATTTCCTTGTCCGCCGCCATCGCAGCCTCGAGCGCGGCGACCGACTTGTCGCGGCCGACGAACAACGGCACGATCATGTGCGGGAAGACGACGATGTCCCGCAGCGGCAGGACGGGGTAGGTCTGGATCATTCAAAACTCCGCACAGCGCCGACAGGGCGCCGTTCGGATCATATATGGGGTGCGCGTGAAATCCATCAATCATGTCGTTGGGCTCGCGCTCGGCGCCGCCTTCCTGTGTGCCGCCAGCGTGCCGGGCAAGGGCGAGCCGCCGCTGACCGAGCAGACGATGAAGTCCGGTGGCCAGCGCCCCGCCGAGCAATTGGCGATGACGTTCGATTCGGCCGATCTCGCGTTCGAGGTGGTGCCCGACACGCACGTGCTGAACGGAGTCGCGACACTTGGTTTTACCGCCAGGTCACCGCTGAACCGGCTGGTGATCGACCTCGACCGTAACCTGCCGATCAGCGCGATCGTTATCGACGGAGCGCCCCTCGCGCGCTCGGCCTGGTCGAATCCGCAAGGCCAGCTGACGATCACCCTGCCCAACCCGCTGGCCAGGGGCGACCGCGTCACCGCGCGGATCACCTATGGCGGCACCCCGCACGTCGCGGTCAACGCGCCGTGGGACGACGGAGTCGTCTGGTCGAAGACGCCCGACGGCCGCACATGGTTCGCGACGACCGCGGAGGGCTATGGCTGCGACCTGTTCTGGCCCTGCCTCGATTTCCCCATGGGCGAACCCGGCAAGGTGACGCTCCACATCACCGTGCCCAGGGGCCTGAAGGCGCCGTCCAACGGCCGCCTGCTTGGCGTCGATACGCTCGCTGACGGCCGGACGCGGTGGAACTGGGAGACGAAGCACCCCAATACCTACGCGATCGCGCTCAATGTCGGGCCGTATGAGGAGATCAGCGGCACCTACAAGAGCCGCTTCGGCAACACGATCCCGATGTTCTACTGGTATCTGCCGGGCGAAAAGGCGCAGGCCCAGGCGCTGTTCGCCGAGTTCGCGCCGACGCTCGATTTCTTCGAAACCATGATCGGCCCTTACCCCTTCGGCGACGAGAAGGTCGGCGTGGTCGAGACGCCGCACAAGGGCATGGAGCACCAGACCATCAACGCCTACGGCAACGCCTATGCCAAGGCGCCCGAGGGCTTCGACTGGCTGTTCCAGCACGAATTCGCGCATGAGTGGTTCGGCAACCAGCTGACCGCGGCGAACTGGGACGATTACTGGCTCCACGAAGGCTTCGGCACCTACATGCAGCCGCTCTACGGCCAATGGCGCGAGGGCGACATTCGCTACGCGGTGATGCTCGACGGAGAGCGCAACGGCATTCTCAACAAGGCACCGATCGTCCGCGACCGGCTGATGACCGAGGAGGAGGTCTACGAGCCGTCGAAGGGCGGCGCCGGGCTCGACATCTACAACAAGGCGTCGTGGATGCTCCACACGTTGCGCGGCCTCATCGGCGACAAGGCGTTCTTCGACGCGACGCGGCGCATCGTCTATGGCAGGCCCGACCCCAAACCCGGCAACTTCACGCCACGCTTCGGCTCGACGCGTGAGTTCGAGGGGATCGTGCGGCAGGTCACCGGCAAGGACTATGGCTGGTTCTTCGACGTGTATCTGCGCCAGGCCGCGCTGCCGGCCTTGACGATGACGCGGGAAGGCGGCGGCTACCGCCTCACCTGGACGACGCAGGGCAAATCGGCCTTCCCGATGCCGATCGACGTCGCCGTCGATGGCAAGGTGCAACGCGTCGCCATGGCTGACGGGCGCGGGTTCGTCGCTGCGCCGGCAGGCGCGCATGTCGTCGTCGATCCGATGGCGCGGGTGCTGCGCAGCAATCCTGCGATCGATGCATTTCAGGCCTGGAAGGCCGCGCAGGCGAAAAAGCCCAAATGATGGGACTGGCACCCGTCGGCCTTCCCGGCCTGGCCGCCCTCGCGGCGGGCGGGTTGGCCTTTTTCCTCGCGCTGATCGTCGCCCGCTCGCGGCGCGAACGCGAAAGCGGGGGCAAGCGATCGTCGCGCTCGATCGCGGGGATCGTGGTGCAGGGCCTCGGAATGGCGCTGGTGTTCATCGGCCCGGTCAGCGTTCGCCTCGATCCGCTCGGGGCAGTCGCGGCCGGCGAAGCGGCGGTCGTGACGCTCCTGATGGCCGCATCGGTCACGCTGTTCGTCTGGTCATCGCGCACCATGGGGCGCAACTGGAGCCTCGTCGCGCGCACCCGCTCCGACCACGAACTCGTGACGACCGGCCCGTTCGCCCATGTCCGCCATCCCATCTATGTCGCGATGGCGCTTACCATGCTCGCCACCAGCATCGCGCTCGGCCATGAGCGCGCGCTCCTGATCGGCGTGCCGCTCTTCGCGATCGGGACGTGGCTCAGGATCAGCGAAGAGGAACGCCTGCTGCGCGCGATGTTCGGCGACGAGTATGGCGCATATGCTGCACGAGTCAGGCGCTTCGTGCCGGGCGTGTTCTAGCGCCCGTCACCCCGCGAAGACGAACTTACGTTTCCCGCAGCGCGGTGATGATCGCCGAGAAGTCCTTGCCGCCCTCACCCGCCGCCGCAAAGGCTTCATACCGCTCGGCTGCCTTTGCGCCCATCGGGGTGTCCGCGCCCACATCCTGCGCCGCTGCCATCGCAAGCCGCAGATCCTTCAGCATCAGTGCCGTCGCGAAGCCGCCCTCATAGCCACGATCCGCGGGCGTTTCGGGGCCGACGCCGGGGACCGGGCAATAGCTCGTCATCGACCAGCTTTGCCCCGAAGAGACGCTCGCGATATCGAAGAACGCCTGCGCATCGAGGCCCAGTTTTTCGGCGAGCACGAACGCCTCGCACGTCGCGATCATCGTCGCGCCGAGGATCATGTTGTTGCAGATCTTCGCGGCCTGGCCCGCGCCTGCGACACCCGCGCGGATCACCGCCTTGCCCATATCGGCGAGGAACGGCTCGGCGCGCTTGAACGCGGCTTCGCTGCCACCGACCATGAACGTCAGCGTGCCCCCGTTCGCAGCCGCGATCCCGCCCGACACCGGCGCATCGACCGCGGCAAAGCCCTTCGCCTGCGCGGCTTCTGCCACGCGCTTCGCAGTAGCGACGTCGATCGTCGAACAGTCGATCAGGATCGCCGATGCGGGCGCCGCACCGAAGATGCTGTCGGCATAGACCTGCTCGACATGGGTGCCGGCGGGCAGCATCGTGATGATCGCTTCGGCGCCATCGCACGCAGCGGCAGCGCTCTCGGCGACCAGGCATCCGGCGGCCCTGGCTCGCTCCAGCGCCTCGGCGGACAGATCGAAGGCGCGGACATCGTGCCCCTTCTTCGCGAGATTGGCGGCCATTCCGCCGCCCATATTGCCAAGTCCGATGAATGCGACGCGTGCCATTATCTACTCTCCTTGTGTCCCCGCGAAGGCGGGGACCCAGACTGGGCTCCCGCCTTCGGACCCCTTCAAAATACTACTTTGAAGGGAAGCCCTTCGCAGGAGCACATCACGCCTTACTTCCCCGTCCAGTTCCCCGGACGCTTCTCTACGAAGGCCGCCATTCCTTCCTTCTGGTCCTCGGTCCCGAACAGCCCGTGGAACAGCCGCCGCTCGAACTGGACGCCCATCGCCAAACCCGTCTCGAACGCGGCGTTGACCATTTCCTTGTTCGCCTTGACCGCAAGCGGCGCCATCGCCGCGATCGTCGCCGCGGTCTTCACCGCATCCTCGACCAGATCGGCGGCGGGGACGATACGGCTCACCAGCCCGGCGCGCTCCGCTTCGGCGGCGTCCATCATCCGCCCGGTCAGGCACATCTCCATCGCCTTGGCCTTGCCGACCGCACGGGTCAGCCGCTGCGATCCGCCCATGCCGGGCGAAACCGCGAGCTTGATCTCGGGTTGTCCGAACTTCGCGGTGTCGGCGGCGAGGATGAAGTCGCACATCATCGCCAGCTCGCACCCGCCACCGAGCGCATAGCCGGCGACCGCCGCGATGATCGGCTTGCGGGTCGCGGTGAAGCGCTCATAACCACCGAAGAAATTGCCGCCATACATCGCGGCGAAGCCCTGGCCCGACATCTCCTTGATGTCGGCGCCGGCCGCGAACGCCTTGTCGCTGCCAGTCAGCACGGCACAGCCCTGTGTTTCGTCAGCATCGAACGCAGCGAACGCGGCGAGCAGATCGGCGAGCACCTGGCTATTGAGCGCGTTCAGCGCCTGCGGACGGTTGAGCGTGACGAGCGTCACCGCGCCGCGCTGTTCCACAAGGATGGTTTCGTATTCAGCCACGTCGCTCTCCATTCAGCGGTCGTCGGGGGTCCACGCCTCGTTGTCGGGCAATGGCGCGAAAATCTGGTCGATGACGTGGTCGGTCACGCCCTCCGGCGTCGCCGGGTCCCAGCGCGGCGCATTGTCCTTGTCGACGATCACCGCGCGGACGCCTTCCAGGAAATCATGCCGCTGCACCACCCGCGCGCCGACGGCATATTCCTTACGCATCTCGTCCGCGAAGCTTGCCATCGCCGCGCCGTCCTTCAGCAGGCGCAGCGACACCTTCATCGTCTGCGGAGACTTGGTTTTCAGCGTGGCAAGCGTTGCGGTGGCCCATTCGCTGACATCGCGTTCCAGCGCGGCGAAAATGTCCTCGAGCCGATCGGACTCGAACAGACGGTCGATCGTCTCGCGGCGCTCCAGAATCGCAGCGCTGGCGGCTGGCGCAGAGAGCTCGTCGAGGATCGCCTCGATCGCCGCCGGCTCGCCCGTGATCCGCCGCTTCGCCTCCTCAAGACGTTCACTCGGCAGGAAATGCGTCGCGAGGCCGAGCGCAAGACATTCCGCCCCGTCGAGCCGGTGCCCGGTCAGCGCCAGATATTGCCCGATCCGACCCGGCAGGCGCGAAAGATACCAGCCGCCGCCCACATCGGGAAACAGCCCGATCCCCGTTTCGGGCATCGCCAGCTTCGTGTTCTCGGTCGCCACGCGGTATTTGCACGGCAGCGCGATACCAACCCCGCCGCCCATCGTGATCCCGTCCATGAACGCGATCGTCGGCTTCACATAGGTAAAGAGCCGGTGGTTCATGCGGTATTCGGTGTGGAAGAACGCCCGCGCCGCCTCCCCGTCCGTCGCCCCGCTATCGGCGAGCATCCGGATATCGCCGCCCGCGCAGAAACCGCGTCCCTCCGCATGGTCGATCATCACCGCGCGGATCGCCTCGTCG
Organism: Sphingomonas sp. EC-HK361; assembly: GCF_902498785.1. Lineage (GTDB taxonomy): Bacteria > Pseudomonadota > Alphaproteobacteria > Sphingomonadales > Sphingomonadaceae > Sphingomonas. The sequence continues at coordinate 850,822 of NZ_LR701493.1, read as the reverse complement.
CCGCGCCATGATTCGAGCGCTTCCAGCACGCCCTCGCACATCGCCGTGTTCAGCGCGTGGAGCGCCTTTGGCCGGTTGAGCCGGATACGGCCGACCGGGCCGCTTGCTTCGACGATGAGATCGGGTGTCATTGGCGGATCAGGTCCCGACCGACGATCATCCGCATCACCTGGTTCGTTCCCTCAAGGATCGAATGCACCCGCAGGTCGCGCCAGAAACGCTCGATTGGATAGTCCATCAGATAGCCGTAGCCGCCATGCAGCTGGAGCGCGCGGTCGACGATGGAACTGCCATTGTCGGTCGCCAGCCGCTTCGCCATCGCCGAAAAGCGCGACTTGTCGGGCGCGTTCGCCGTCACCTTTGCCGCCGCGATATAGAGCAGCGCGCGCGCCGCCTCCAGATCGGTCGCCATGTCGGCGAGCATGAACTGCGTGTTCTGGAAATCGGCGACCGGCTGGCCGAACTGCTGCCGTTCCTTGGTATATTTCACCGATTCATCGAGGCAGCGCTGCGCCCCGCCGAGCGAGCAGGCGCCGATGTTGAGCCGCCCGCCGTCGAGCCCCGCCATCGCGAAACGGAAGCCGTCCCCCTCGGCACCGACGCGGTTCTCCACCGGCACGCGGCAATCCTCGAAGATCACCTGCGCGGTCGGCGAGGCATTCCAGCCAAGCTTACGCTCCGGCGCGCCGAAGGACAGGCCGGGCGTGTCCTTCTCGACGACCAGGCACGAAATGCCCTTCGCCTTCTCGTCGCCGGTGCGCACCATGCAGACATAGAGGTCGTTGTAGCCCGCGCCCGAGATGAACTGCTTCGTGCCGTTGAGCACGTAATGATCGCCGTCCAGCCGCGCGGTCGTCTTCAGCGCGGCAGCATCGGAGCCCGAACCCGGCTCGGTCAGGCAATAGCTCGCGATCCTGTTCATGCTGACCAGATCGGGAAGGAACCGGTCCTTGATCGCCTGCCCGCCGAAGCGGTCGATCATCCACGTCGCCATGTTGTGGATCGAGATATAGGCGCTGGTCGCGGGGCAGCCATAGGCCATCGCCTCCATGATCAGCGCCGCTTCCAGCCGGCCGAGCCCGATCCCGCCCGATTCCTCGCCGACATAGATCGCGCCGAAGCCAAGCTCGCCCGCGGCCTTCCACACATCGACGGGATAATGGTGCTTCTCGTCCCACTCGGCGGCGAACGGCGTGATCCGGTCGGCGGTGAACTTGCGCGCGAGGTCCTGGATCTCGCGCTGGTCGTCGGTGAGGTCGAATTGGTCGGTCATTGCTCTTCGGTCATTCCAGTGCGGGATTCGGTCAGCCACGCCAGCGCGGCGGCATAGTCGTTGAACACGCGGATATGGGGGGCGACCAGCACGCGCAACGCCTGAAGCTTCAGCAACCCGCCGCCGGTGACGATCGCCGTGGGGACGAGCAGGCCGTCCTCGATACGGTTGACGATGCCCATGAAGCCCGCGCTGACCGGTATCGACTGAACCGGGAATTCCCGAGCGTCGGCCAACACGGTGAAGCGTTTGCCCGTCGCGCCGAGCGCTCGCATCTCCCGCAGCAACTCGTCGCCGAAGCGATCGAGCATCGACCGGTCCCAGAACCCCTCGGCTGCAATGACGAGCATGGCGCGATCCGGATCGAACCGGATCCGGTAGGTCATTGCGGCATCTTTGCGGGTCACGGGTTCGGCTTATCCGATGACGCTCATGCTGTCACGCTCACCCCATCGTCGGGATGACGAAGGCGTTGGCGGCGTCGCCCGTCCCACCATCGGGCCAGCGCTGGGTGATGGTCTTCACCTTCGTCCAGAACTTCACGCCTTCCATGCCGTGCTGGTTGGTGTCGCCGAACGCGCTGCGCTTCCACCCGCCAAAGGTGTGATAGGCGACCGGCACCGGGATCGGCACGTTGACGCCGACCATCCCGACATTGACGCGTGCTGCGAATTCGCGCGCCGCATGACCGTTGCGCGTGAAGATCGCGACCCCGTTCCCGTATTGATGCTCGCTCGGCAGGCGCACCGCATGCTCGAAATCGGCCGCGCGGACGATCTGGAGGACCGGCCCGAAAATCTCCTCCTTGTAGGATTGCATCTCGGGCGTGACGTGATCGAACAGGCTCGGGCCGATGAAAAAGCCTTCCTCATGCCCCTGCAGCTTGAAGCCGCGACCATCGACGACGAGTTCCGCGCCCTCATCGACACCGGTCTGGATCCAGTTTTCGACGCGAGCTTTGTGCGCAGCATTCACGACCGGCCCGTAATGCGCGTCGTTGTCGGTCGATACGCCGACCCTAAGCGCATCGATCGCTGGGATCAGCTTGTCTCGCAGCGCCTCGGCGGTCTTCTCGCCCACCGGCACGACGACGGGCAGCGCCATGCAGCGCTCGCCCGCCGACCCGAAGGCGGCGCCCGCCAGATCGGCGACGACCTGATCGAGATCGGCGTCGGGCATGACGATGCCGTGGTTTTTCGCGCCGCCCATCGCCTGGACGCGCTTTCCGGCATCGACGCCGCGGCGATAGACATAATGCGCGATGTCGGACGATCCGACGAAGCTGACCGCGCTGATCCCTGGGTGATCGAGGATCGCGTCGACCATCTCCTTGTCGCCGTGGACGACCTGCAGGATGCCCTCGGGCGCGCCGGCCTCGAGCATCAGCTCGGCCAGCCGCACCGGCACCGACGGGTCGCGCTCGGACGGCTTCAGGATGAACGCATTGCCGCATGCGATCGCGACGCCGAACATCCACATCGGGATCATCGCGGGAAAGTTGAACGGTGTGATGCCGGCGCCGATACCAAGCGGATGGCGCATCGAATAGACGTCGATGCCCGGGCCGGCGCCTTGCGTATATTCGCCCTTCAAGACGTGCGGCACGCCGCACGCGAACTCGATCACATCGAGCCCGCGCTGCACGTCGCCCTTCGCGTCGGCGATCACCTTGCCGTGCTCGGACGAAAGCATGTGCGCCAGTTCGTCGATATTCGCTTCGACCAGCCGCTTGAACTCGAACATCACGCGGGCGCGGCGCTGCGGGTTGGTCGCCGCCCAGCCCGGTTGCGCCTTCTGCGCAGCGGCCACCGCCGTGTCGAGATCGGCCAGCGTTCCGAACGCGACCGACGCCTGCACCTTGCCGGTGTTGGGATCGAAAACGTCGCCAGTTCGCGCGCCGCCGCCGCCCTGATGACCGACGATGACATGGTCGATGATACGCATGCAGCCTCTCCGAATGTTTGGCGGGCTTGTATCCTCCCCGCATTTCTGCACACAACCCTCCATATTCGCCAAAGTGCCATGCATTTTTGCGGGAGAAGGGGGTCGGGGTGCGCAACTGGGACGACCTGCGAATATTCCTCGCCGTCGCGCATGCCGGGCGGGTGGCGCCGGCGGCACGGGCGCTCGGCATCGACGCGACGACGGTTGGCAGGCGCCTCACCCGGCTGGAGCGCGAGATGGGCGTGCCGCTGTTCGAGACGCTGGCTGGCGAGCGGCGGTTGAGCGAAGCGGGGCAGGCGCTGCTCCACCATGCCGAGACGATCGATGCGGCGGTCCTGTCGGCAACCGACGCGCCGGGCGGGGCCGGGATCGCGGGCCATGTCCGGATGAGCATTGCGGAGGGCCTCGCCACCCACGTCGTCGCGCCGCAACTGGCGGGGTTTCGCGAAGGTCATCCCAATATCCGGCTCGACCTCATCACCGCATCGGGTTTCCTCGACCCGTCGAAGCGCGAAGCCGATATCGCGGTCATGCTCGCCCGCCCGCGCAACCGACAGCTCCGCGCCGGTCGCCTCGCCGACTACCGCCTGCGCCTCTACGCGACGCCTCGCTATGTTGCGCAACATGGGCTGCCGGACGCTGCCGCCGATCTCGCGACCCACGTCCTTACCGGCTACGTCCCCGAACACATCCATGCGCCCGAACTCGATTATCTGTCGGAGGTGCATGACGGCCTCGTCGCACGGCTGCGCAGCACCAGCATCAACGTGCAGCATGCGATGATCCGATCGGGCGCGGGGATCGGCATTCTCCCGGATTTCATCGGCGCTCGCGATCCAGCGCTGACCGCGATCCTGCCCGCCGTGACGCTGACCCGCAGCTTCTGGTTGGTAACCCACGCCGACGGCCACCAGACCCCGCGCATCCAGGCGGTGAGCGGCTGGCTGCGCGCGCTGGCGCCCGCTATCGGCTGAGCGGACCCTCGATAATCAACGCGCCATCGATCCGCCGCGCGGATACACCGAACACCGTTTCTACCGCGTCCGGTGTGAGGACTTTTTCGACCGGCCCGAAGCCGACGACCCGGCCGTCGCGCAGGATCAGCACATCGTCCGCGATCCGCGCTGCATGCGCCAGATCGTGCAATACGAGGACAACGCCTGCACCATCGTCCGCGGCCCTGCGTGCGAGATCAAGCAGCGCGAACTGGTGCGCCGGATCGAGGCTGGCGAGCGGCTCGTCGGCGATCAACCAGCGCGGGCGCCCCGCCAGCACGCGCGCGAACAGCACCCGCGCCCGCTCGCCGCCCGAGAGTGTATGGACCGGACGGTCGGCAAAGGCCGTGGTATCGGTGAGCGCGAGCACATGGTCGATCGCCGCGCGATCCTCCGGCGCGGGAGCAGCAAAAGGCGACCGGTGCGGCAGGCGGCCGAGCGCCACGACCTCCCGCGCCGGCACGTTCCAGTGGACGCTCGCCTCCTGCGGGAGATAGCCGATCAGCCGCGCCCGCGCGCGCGGATCGAGCGTCGCGAGATCATCGACGCCGACCCGTATATGCCCCGTCGCCGGCGACAAAAGGCCGGCGGCGGCCCGCACGAGGCTGGATTTCCCCGCCCCGTTGGGGCCGACGATCACCGTGACACGGCCGGGACGGAATGCGACATGCGCATCCGACAGCACGGTGCGCCCGCTGAGCGTCAGCGTCACGTCATCGAGCGTCAGTTCCACACCGCCCTCCCCCGCACCAGCAGCAGGAGGAAGAAGGGCGCGCCGATGAGCGCCATCGCCACGCCGAGACGAACTTCGCCGACCCCCGGCGCAAGCCGGCACAGGCTATCCGCAACCAGCACCAGCGCCGACCCGCCAAGCGCGCTCGGCAGCAGCAGCGCCGATGGCCGGTAGCCGAAAACGGGGCGCAGCAGATGCGGCACGACGAGCCCGACGAAACCGACGACCCCGGTCACCGCGACGCTCGCTCCGACGCCAAGCCCGGTGCCGAGCACGACCAGCGCCTGCAGCCGCCCGAGCCGCACGCCCAGCGACCGCGCGGCGTCTTCGCCGAGCGCAAGCGCATCCAGCGAGGGCGCGGTCAGCGCGAGCGCGATGGCGCCAACTGCGATGAACGGCAGCGCCAGCGTCACCTCGTCCATCCCGCGATCGGTCAGCGCGCCCATCAGCCAGTCGATCACTTCGGCGACCGCATAGGGATTGGGCGCGAGGCTGATGAGGAAAGCGGTCAGCGCGCCCGCGAGCGTCGCCAGCACGGTGCCGGCGAGGATGAACTGCACCGTACTCGGATTACGCCACGTCAGCACCGCGAGCAGCGCCATCGCGCCCCCGGCGGTCGCCATCGCCCCTGCAAAAACCGCGATCAGCGATCCGCCAAGCCCCAGCAGCAGCACCGCCACCGCGCCAAGCGCGCCGCTCGACGACACGCCGACGACCGCCGGGTCCGCCAGCGGATTGCGCAGATATCCCTGCAACACAGCGCCCGACAGGCCAAGGATCGCGCCCACCGCGAAGCCGAGCAGAGCGCGGGGAAGGCGCAGTTCGAACAGGATCGCACCCGTCGACCCACCCGAAAGCCATGCCCACGGCGCGATCCACACCTTGCCCGCAGCGATCGACAGCGCGAAGGCCGCAACCGTCACCAGCACGAGAATGGCGAGCCGCACCCTCATCACATTCCTGCCCGGATCGCGCGCAACCGCGCCATCGCCACCGGGATCGTCGGTCCGCCGCAATTGATCAGCCTTCGCGGAAATGCCGCCTGCGGGACTCGCGCGCCGGTCGCCGCCAGCACATGGGTGCGCAGCGTCCCGCTTCGCGTCGTCCCTTCGGGCGCGATCACGATATCGGGCGGTCGCCGCACGATCGTCTCGGTCGGCAGCGTGCCGGTAAACGCGAGTCCGTAATCCGCCGCAGCGTTGCGGAACCCGGCGCGGCGCATCATCGCGTCGAGCAGGGTCCCCGACCCATTGACGAGATTACCGCCGATGAACAGCAGCGCCGAGGGTTCCTGCCCGGATGGCTGCGGGGTGACCGAGGCCTCGATCTCCGCGACCATCGCCCTGCCCTTCGCCGGTTCGCCAATTGCGTCGGCGATCTGCATCACCTGCGCTTCGCTGGCGGCGATCGTCGCCGGCGCGTCGAGCGACAATAGGCGCAAGCCTGCCCGCGCATAGGCGCGCCGCGTCGCCGCCGGGGTGAAGCTGGACGTGAGCACCAGCGCCGGTTTCAGCGCGATGACCTCCTCCGCCGTCCCCGCGACCCCCCGAAATTTACGGGCGGTCTCGAGATCGATCGAGGTCGCGGCCGGATCCTGCGAATAGCGGCTGATTGCTGCGATCCGATCGGGCGCAGCAAAACGCAGCAAAATCGCATCGGCGCACGGATTGGTCGAGACGATCCCGCCGCCCCGCACCGCGGGGTGTGCAGGCGCGCATCCCGCGAGCAACAGCAGCGGCAGGATCGCCCGGCGCGTCACAGCTTTATCCGCACCCCGCCATAGGCCGCGCGGCCATAGGTGCCGTAGCCGGCGACCGTCTGATAGCGCGCGTCGGCGATATTCTCCACGCGGCCATAGAGCGCGAACCGGTCACCGATCGGCAATTCCGCGCGCACGCTCGCCAGCGCATAGCCGTCCAGCCGCGTGAAGTTGCCGCCATCATCGAAGCTGTCGCCGACCAGGCTGACCGTCGCGCCGAGCGACAGCCCGAACGGCAATCGGTAATCGACACTGGCGTTCGCAAGTTGCCGCGGCCGACGCGCGAGCGGCTTGCCGAAATCGGCGCCCGGCGTGCGGTTCTCGGCGTCGATGAAGGTGTAGTTCGCGCTGAACGTCAGCGGGTCGATCGGCGTGAGCGCCAGCCCAAGCTCGACCCCGCGCGCGGTCGTCCGCGCGATATTGTCATAGACGCCGAACGGCCGCGCGTTACAAATGCCGCCCGCGACCGCCTGCTCCGCGGCACTGCACGAGCGAAACACGATCTGGTTGCGCGTCACCCGGTCGAAATAGGTCACCGATGCACGCAACCGCCCGCCAAGCGCAGTCTGGTCGATCCCGATATCGACGTTACGCGCGCGCTCGGGGATGAGCCCGCCAAAACCATAGGCGCCGTAAAGCTGATACAGCGTCGGCGCCTTGAAGCCCTCGCCGTAACTCGCCCGCAGCGTCGTGCCCCGCGTCAGTGCCAGCGCTGCGTCTGCGCCGAAGGTCGTCTGCCCACCATACGCATCATGATCGTCATGCCGCACCCCGCCGGTCAGCGTCAGCGCGGTGATGGGCTTGACGATCGCTTCGCCCCACAGGCTCGTCACGCCGGTCGATCGCTTCACCGCGCTGTCGTCGACGAAGCGCGTGTTCTCGCGCTCGACCCCCGCGACCAGCCGCACCGCGCTGCTCAGCCGATAGTCGCCCTGATACTCGTAGCGCTCGCTCCGCCCGCGCCCGATGAACGAAGGCTCGGTGCCGAAGCTCGGATCGAAATTGTCGCGGTTGATGTCGGCGATGGTGAACGCGACGCGGTTATGCAGCGCGCCGAACGCGGCATTCAGCCCGGCATAGCCATAGATTTCCTGCGTCTTGGAATACTCGTTCGTATCCGCGAACGTGTAGTTGGGCGGCGGAAAGCCATCGAGGTCGACCCGGCTGTCCGCCCAGTAACCGCGCAAATCGACGCTGACGCCCGGCGCGATCGCGACGCCCAGCTTCCCGCTCGCGCCGTATTGGCGGTAGCCGTCCCGCTCGCTGCCGTCCGCTGCGGCCGAAATGCCGTCGCTGCGCAGATACCCTGCGTTGAGCGCGCCCGAAACCGCACCGCTCTTCCCTGCGATCCCGCCGCTCGCGAACAGCGTATCGGCATAGCCATATTCCGCCCGCGCCCGCGCCTGCACGCCCTCCTCAGGCGTCGTGGTGACGATATTGACGACGCCGCCGATCGCCTGGCTGCCCCACGGCACCGCGTTCGGCCCGCGCAGCACCTCGATCCGCTCGACGCTGCCCGCCAGCAGGTTCGCGAAGTCGAACCCGCCGCCCGGTGACGACGGATCGTTCACCCGAACCCCATCGATGACGACCAGCGTCTGCTCGGCCTCGGCGCCGCGGATGCGCACGCCGGTGAAGCTGCCGAGCCCGCCGTTGCGCGTCACCGACACGCCCGGCGTCGTCGCCAGCAGGTCGGAGACGACGGTCGTCTGGCGCGCATCGATCGTGGTGCGGTCGATCACGGTCACCGCCTGCCCGACCTCGCGGCTGTCCTGCGGCACGCGCGAAGCGGTGACGACGATCGACGCGTCGTCGGGCAGATCCTGCGCGACGGCAGGCGCCGCGACACCGGCGGCGATCAGGGGAATCAGGGATTTCAGCATTGGGCACGTCCTCGCTCGGGCCACCCGACCATCGGATGACCACCGACGTCGCTCGCACGAGGAACTTGCCTCGACCGCCCGGTGCACCCCGCCCGCGCGAATGGATCGACCGTGGACGGCAGGTCTCCTGGCTCCCGGGTCACCGCCGACACTCCGCCTTCCCAGGCCCGACGGCCCAGTGGCATGATGGAGTGCCGGCTATCCGGTCACAGTTGCGGGGGCAGCGCCGGCCTTGGGTTGCCCCACACCGGTCTTCCCTTTTGATCCCCTCGCGGGGAACCGTTCACGCGGTGAGCTGTAGTCCGCACCGAGCGCCGCTGGCAAGCGTCAGTGTGCGGGATGCGCCCCGGCCCGCTGCGGCAGGATGAGGACGAGCGCCAGGATCGCCGCCGCCAGCACCGCCGACGCGAGCGGCCGGCTGAAATCCAGCCCGCCATGATCGACCGGCTTGTCGAGGAAATCGCCGACCGTCGCACCCAGCGGGCGCGTGAGGATGAACGCTGCCCAGAACAGGAAGACCCGGCTGATGCCGGTGAAGAAATACAGCACCGCCAGCACCGCGAGCAGCGTGCCGAAGACCGCTGCCGCACCGAGATAGCCCGACGCCATGCTGTCGGCCGTCCAGTCGCCGAGCGCGGTGCCCAGCGTCTGCGAAAGCGTGATCGTCGCCCAGTAGAACATCTCGACCCGCGGCTCGCGCACGGTCTCGACAGACACCGATCCCATCACGCGGTGCCAGACCAAGAGCGAAGCGAGCACCCCGCCCAGCAGCAGCGTCGAGCCGCCCGCATAACCGATGCCGAGCGAGCGCGTCGCAAAGTCGGCAAGCGTCGTGCCCGCCGTCGTCGAGGCGATAATCGTCGCCCAATAGAGCATCGGATGGAATCGCTTCGCCGCGATCTGCCACGCCACGAACGCAGCCAGCACGACCAGGAAGATCGCCGTGCCGACGAGATAGCCGAGGTTCAACGTCATGCTGACGGTATCGCCCGCCGTCTCGCCGAAGGTCGTCGCCAGGATCTTGATGATCCAGAACCCCAGCGTCACGGCGGGCACCTTGCTGAGCGCGTCCCGCTGTCCTTCCGTCATCGCCGATCCCTTTCGCCGATTCGCATCCGCTTCGTTATAGGCCGGCGCGGTCAGCGATACATCGCGCGCGCATCCCGCTTGAACGCCGCGCCGCTGTCGGACCGGCTGTAGAACATGTGGCCGCCCGGATAGACGTCCAGCTTCACCCGGTCGGCCGCGCCGAAATCGGGCATCTGGTCGACGATCAGCCGCGAAGCGAAAAACGGGCAGGACAGATCGTCCCAGCCATGCGCGATCATCACCGACATCTTGGGGTCGTTGGCGATCGCCTTGCGCAGATCGCTGACGGGGGAATCATCGGGCTTGCCGCGGTCCCACGCCACGTTCACCGCATAGGACAGCGCATTGTAGCGCGCGTCGGTCTTCCAGCCGACCTCGCGCGTCACGAAATCGACCATCGCGCTCGTCGTCGGCGCGATCAGCGCGTCGAGGATCGGATCGTTCGATTGCTGACGTGGCGACCAGGGAAAGGGATCGAACGCGGTCACGTTCGAATCATAGACGCTGCCGATCTTGCCATCGGCGCGGTGCACCTCGCGAAGATAGGTCCGCGAATCGACGCGCCCGCCCAGGTTGCGCACCAGCGTGGGGTCGAGCCCGGTCAGCTCGGTCACCTTCGCCACGATGCGCGCGGTCGCCTGCGGATCGGACCGGCCCTTCAGCAGATCAGACGCGAACGCACCGCGGGTATAGGCCTCGACCTGTGCCATCGCGGCCGGGGTCAGCTGACCCTTGCGCTCGAGATTGGCCGCCGCCATCGACGGCAGGTCGATCATCCACGGCAGCGGCGACAGCGCGGTCGCGCCGTCCCCCGACGCGGGATCGAGATAGGGCGACACCATCACGATGCCGTTGACGCCGACACCAATCTGCGATTGCAGCTCATAGGCGATGCGCGGCACGCGGTAGCCGCCATAGCTTTCGCCGACGAGGTATTTGGGCGAACGCAGCCGCCCCGCCTTCACCAGCCAGTCATAGACGACCTTCGACAAATATTTGATGTCGGGATCGTTGGCGTAGAACGCCTTCTTCGTCTTGTCCTCATCGACGAGGCTGCGGCTGAAGCCGGTCCCGACCGGATCGATGAAGACGAGATCGGTGAAATCGATCCAGCTGTTCGGATTGTCGCGAGCGATCGGCGCGTCGGAGGGCGCATCGCCCTGTGCGCCGAACTGGACATGCTTAGGCCCGATCGCGCCCATGTTGAGATAGACGGACGACGCGCCCGGCCCGCCGTTGAACGCGAACGTCACGGGACGCGACGGATCGCGCCCCGGTGCGACATAGGCGGTGTAGACAACCTCGCCGATCGCCTTGCCCTTGTCGTCGCGCACCGTGATCTTGCCGACCGTCGCGTCATAGGCGACCGCGCGCCCGCCGACCGTCGCCGACTGCCGGATCGTCCTGTCCTCCGGCAGCGGCGGCAGCTTCATGGCATCGTCGTCGGTCTTCTTCTCAACCGTCGTCGTCTGCTTGTCCTGCGCGTAGACCGGCGGCGCCACCAGCAGCGCGACCGCGGCGAACGCGATCGCCCTCACTTGGCGCCACCCGCGATACGGCCCTTGGTCAGAACGACCCAGTCGTCGATCTTCCTTTCCAGCACCGGCATCGGCAGCGCGCCGGTATCGAGCACCTGCGCATGGAAGGCGCGCGGATCGAACCCGGCACCCAGCGCCGCCTTCGCCTTGGCCTTGGCGCGGCTGATCGTCAGCTGCCCGATCTTGTAGGCGAGCGCCTGGCCCGGGATCGCGATGTAGCGTTCCACCTCGGCTGTCGCATCGGTCTTCGCCATCGGCGAGTTCGCGAGCATGTAGTCGATCGCCTGATCGCGCGTCCAACCCTTGGCATGGATGCCGGTGTCGACGACGAGGCGCATCGCGCGCAGCATCTCGTCCGACAGCCCACCCATCCGCTGATACGGATCGGTCTCCATGCCGAGTTCGGGCCAAAGCGACTCGGTGTAGAGCGCCCAGCCTTCCGCATAGGCCGTGTTCCCGCCGAACCGCATGAAGGCGGGCAGCGCGGTGTTTTCCTGCGCAAGGCTGATCTGGAAGTGATGCCCCGGCACCGCCTCGTGGAGATACAGCGTCTCCATTTCCCACATGTAGCGCGATGGCAGGTCGTAGGTATTGTAGTAGAACACCCCAGGCCGCGATCCGTCGGGCGTGCCGCCCTGATAGGAGCCGCCGGCCTCGCCCTTTTCCTTGAACGCCGGGACGGGCCGGATCTCGAGCCGGGTCTTTGGGATCAGCGAAAACTGCTCGCCCACACGCGCATCGACGCGCTTGCCGATCGCCTCATACCCCTTGCGCAGCTGCTCGGCCGATGTCGGCTGGAACTGCTTGTCGGTGCGCAGGAAGGTGAAGAATTCGGGAAGCGTCCCCTTGAAGCCGACCTTCGCCTTCTGGACTTCCATTTCCTTCAGGATGCGCGCGACTTCGCTCAGGCCGAGTTGGTGGACGTCCTCGGCCTTCAACGGCAGCGTGGTGTTCGATTCTATCAGGTAGGCGTAGAGCTTGTCGCCGCCCGGCATTCCCGACAGCCCGACGCTTTCGCGCGCTGCCGCCAGATAGGTGTTCGCCAGGAAATCGCGCATCCGCTGTTCGGCCGGAATGATGACGTCGCGGATCTGTGCCGCATAGGCGGCGCGCAGCCGCGCCTGGTCGGCGGCAGAAATGCTCGCGGGGAAGGTCTTGACCGGGCCATAGAAGGTCGACGTCTCGACGCCTTCCTTGATGAGGTTGTCGAACTGCCCGATCATGTTGCGCACGACGAGCTTGGGCTGGACGACGCCAGTCTTCATGCCTTGCCGGAAGCGCACGATCGCCTCGTCGAGCAGCGCGGCATATTGCGCGCTGCGCTTCAGGTTATTCTCGTAATCGGCCAGCGTCTTGAACGGCGCCGCGCCCTGCCCCGACGCGAAATCCGGATAGAAGGTCTGGAAACCATAGAAATGATCGATCGGCCGCACCGCGGTCAGCGCGAGCATATCGGGGGAGAGCCCCTTTAACGCGACTTCTGTCTGGTTCTGGAAGACGTCATACGCGATCTTGTCGGTCGCGGTCAGCTTCGCCCGGTCGATCCGGTGGAGCGCCGCAAGGTCCGCCTCCCCTGCCTTGCGCTCGCCCGCGAAATAGGCGTCCGACAGGAAATCGCCGAGATGGTCGGCATAGCGCAGGTCGCCGCGGAAGATCGCCTGCACCGGGTTGCGCTTCAGGCTCGCCTCGTCGCTGTCGTGGAACAGCTGCTTCAGCTTCGCGTCCTCCGGGACGTCCCCCGGCGCGGCGGGCGGGGTCGGCGTGCTCTGCGCGAGAATGGGGGTAGCGACACCGGCGAGCAGCGCCGCGGCGAAAATTAGCTTGAGCGACAAAGGGAGCGGTCCTTGCGACGGTTGGAAGCCGCGACCCTAGGGCCGCTGCGCTAACCCGGCAAGACACCGCCCAGGTCGAATTTCAGGCTCCCTTAGCCTCGCGATCCGCCTCGATCCGCACCGGAATCGATTTCGATGCGGGCGTCTTTGAAAGCTGGTCGTGATGCCCGATCGGCACCAGCACGTTGCACTCCGGATAATAGGACGCAACTGTCCCGCGCGGCAGCTTGTACGCAGTGAGTTTCAAGCCACCCAGCGCGCGGTGTTGTCCGTCGTCGACATCGGTGATCAGCCGCACCGTCTGCCCGTCCACCAGCGCCGCCTCGGCGATGTCATCGGGGTTCATCAACAGCACGTCGCGGGTGCCCTCGATTCCGCGAAAGCGGTCCGAATAGCCGTAGATCGTCGTGTTGAACTGGTCGTTCGATCGCAGCGTGACGAGCCGGTAACGCCCCGGCGCGTCCGCGAAGCCGATCGCGTTCGCCTCGTCGGGCGTCGTGAATACGGCCTTGCCGGACTCGGTCTTCCACACCCGCTCATGCGCCGCATTGCCCCGGTAGAAGCCGCCGGCGTCATACATCCGCTTGTTGTAGTCGCGGAAATCGTCCGGATAGGTCTTCTCGATCAGATCGCGGACAAGACCGTAATCGCCGGTCCACGCGTCCCATGTCAGCTTCGGATTGGGGGCGAGGGCAGTCTTCGCGATCCCGGCGACAATCGCGAGCTCGCTCTTCAACATGTCGGACGGCGGTTTGCGATTGCCGATCGATCCGTTGATCATCGAAAAGCTGTCCTCGCTCGTCACCGTCTGGCGACCCCCGGCCTGCTCATCCGCTTCCATCCGGCCCAGACATGGCAGGATATAGGCGACCTTGCCGGGGAACAGGTGGCTGCGGTTGAGCTTCGTCGACACCATCACGGTCAGGTCCTGCGCCGCCCACGCCTTTTCCATCCGCTCCTGATCGGGAACGGCGCGCAGCAAATTGCCGCCCAAGCAAACAAACGCGCGGACCTTGTCGGCAAACAGCCCCTCCACCGCCTCGACGATATTGAAACCGTCCTTGGCCGGAGTCTCGACACCGAAGAGCGCTTTCAGCTTGTCCACCGGCACCAGATGCACCTTTTCCGCGATGCCGACGGTGCGCTGGCCCTGCACGTTGCTGTGCCCGCGCACCGGGCAGCATCCCGCGCCGGCCCGGCCGATGTTGCCGCGCAGCAGCAGCAGGTTGACCAGCATCGCGATGTTGAGCGCGCCATGGGCATGCTGGGTCAGCCCCATGCCGTATACGCCGATGACCCGCTCGGCCTTCATATACACCTCCGCCGCGGCGCGGATTGCGGCCTCGTCCAGCCCGCTTTCATGCGTGATATCGGCCCAATCGGCACCCCGGCACGCGCCGATGAACACGTCGAACCCCGTCGTATGCTGCGCAACAAAGCCGTGGTCGATGACCTCAGCCTTGCCCGCCGCCTTTTCCGCGTCGTCGGCCTCTACCACGCATTTGCACATGCCGAGCAGGGCCGCGATGTCGCCCCCGGCACGCACTTGGTGATATTGATCGGAAATGACGGTGGCCTTGCCGGTCAGCATCGCCGCCGGGCTTTGCGGATCGACGAAGGACACCAGCCCCTGCTCGATCACCGGATTGAAGGTCACGATCTTCGCGCCGCGATCCTTTGCCTCCTTCAGCGGATGAAGGAACCGCGGGCTGTTCGTCCCCGGATTCTGCCCGAAGAAGAAGAACGCATCGGCTTGGCGCAGGTCGTCCCACACGATCGTCCCGACCGGCGATCCGATGACCTTGGTCAGCCCGACCGACGTCGTTTCGTGGCACATGTTCGAGCTTTGCGGCAGGTTGTTCGTCCCGAACGCGCGGGCGAGCAGAGCGTAGAGATACGATGCCTCGAGCCCCGCATGGCCGGAGGCATAGAAGACCGCCTCGTCCGGCTGCACCTTGCGCAATTCCGCGCCGATCTCGGCAAACGCCTTGTCCCAGCCGACCGGGCGATACCGATCGGTCGCGGGATCGTAACGCAGCGGATGGGTCAGCCGGCCGGTCTTCTCGAGATCATGGTCACGCCATGATCGCAGCGCGGTGACGCTGTGCCCGTCCTCGTCCCAGAATTCGGGCGTGCACCGCGCGCTCGTCATTTCCCACAGCGTCGCCTTGGCGCCGTTCTCGCAGAATTCGAACGCAGAATAATTGGCGGGTTTCGGCCAAGCGCACGACACGCACATCACGCCCTTCGGCTTGTTGAGCTTGCCGAGCGTCGCGAGTGTCTGCGGCCCCGCCCATGTCTCGCCGAAGATCCGCGCGATCCCCTTCAGCGACCCCCATCCCCCCGCGGGGCCGGACGAATGGGGCAGCGTCTTCTCGTCGGCCATGGCGTTCCTTGCACTCCTGCCGTTCGGGCAGCGCGACTATTGCAGGATAAGACTTTGCGACAAGCCCGGTTCCGCGCGCGGTCGTTTTCAGGGAATGAGCCGCTTCACGATCAGGTCCGCCGCTTCGTCCGCGGTCATCATGGTGGTGTCGATCCGGATTTCCGGCGCCTCGGGCGCTTCATAGGCGCTGTCGATGCCGGTGAAGTTCTTCAGCGCCCCGCTGCGCGCCTTGGCGTAGAGTCCCTTCACGTCGCGCGCCTCCGCCTCGGCGAGCGGCGTATCGATATGCACTTCGATGAACTCGCCGGGCGCCATCATCGCGCGCACCATCGCGCGTTCGGCGCGAAACGGCGAGATGAAGGCAGTGAGCACGATCAGCCCCGCATCGGACATCAGCCGGGCGACCTCACCCACGCGGCGGATATTCTCGATCCGGTCGGCATCGGTGAAGCCCAGGTCCTTGTTCAGCCCGTGGCGCACATTGTCGCCGTCGAGCAGGAAGGTGTGGCGGTTCATCCGCGCGAGCTTCTTCTCGACGAGGTTCGCGATCGTCGATTTGCCCGCGCCCGACAGCCCGGTGAACCACAGCACCGCCGGCGCCTGATGCTTCATCGCGGCGTGATGCTCGCGCGAGCGGTCGGTCGGCTGCCAGTGGACGTTCTGCGCGCGGCGCAGCGCGAAGTGCAGCATCCCGGCCGCGACCGTCGCGTTGGTGACCCGGTCGATGAGGATGAATCCGCCAAGCTCGCGGCTGTCGGCATAGGGCTCGAACACCAGCGGCATATCGGTGGTCACCGTCGCGACCCCGATCGCGTTCAGCTCCAGCGTTTTTGCCGCCAGCTGTTCGAAGCTGTTGACGTTGATCTCGTATTTCGGCTGCTGCACTTGCGCGCCGACGGTTTGCGCCGCCAGCTTCAACGTGTAGCCGCGCCCCGGCAGCATCGGCTCGTCGGCCAGCCACACGATCGTCGCCTCGAACTGGTCGGCGGCCTCCGGCGGCGCGTCGGCGGCAGCGATCACGTCGCCGCGCGCGCAATCGAGGTCGCCGTCGAGCGTCAGCGTCACCGCCTGCCCCGCCACCGCGCGATCGAGGTCGCCGTCGAAGGTGACGATGCGCTGGACCCTGGCTGTCCTGCCTGACGGCACGATCCGGATGCTGTCGCCCGGCGCGACCGCCCCTTGCGCGATCGTGCCGGCGAACCCGCGAAAATCGAGATCGGGCCGGTTGACCCATTGCACCGGCATGCGGAACGGCCGGTCGCGCGCCGTATCGTCGCCAAGATCGACGGTCTCGAGATGCTCGATCAGCGTCGGCCCGTAGAACCACGGCATCGCGTCCGATCGCGCGCTGATATTGTCGCCGTTGATCCCGGAAATCGGGATGGCGGTAAATGCGTCGATCCCGATCCGCTCTGCGAACGCGGCATAATCGGCAACGATCGCGTCATAGGTGTCGCGGTCGTACCCGACGAGATCCATCTTGTTCACCGCCAGCACGACGTGGCGAATGCCGATCAGATGCGCCAGATAGGAATGCCGCCGCGTCTGAGTCAGCACGCCCTTGCGCGCATCGATCAGGATCACCGCGAGGTCGGCGGTCGATGCGCCCGTCGCCATGTTGCGCGTATATTGCTCGTGCCCCGGCGTATCCGCGACGATGAACTTGCACCGGTCGGTCGCGAAGAAGCGGTAGGCGACGTCGATCGTGATTCCCTGCTCGCGCTCCGCTGCCAGCCCGTCGACCAGCAGCGCGAAGTCGATGCCCTGTCCTTGGGTCCCGATCCGCTTGCTGTCCGCCTCCAGCGCCGCGAGCTGGTCGTCGAAGATCATCCGGCTGTCATAGAGGAGCCGCCCGATGAGCGTGGACTTGCCGTCGTCCACCGACCCGCAGGTAATGAAGCGCAACATCGTCTTGCGCTGGTGCCGCGCGAGATAGGCGTCGATATCCTCCGCGATCAGCGCATCGGGGCGGTAGGGTCCGCTCATCAGAAATAGCCCTCCTGCTTCTTGCGCTCCATCGACGCGCTCTGGTCGTGGTCGATCGCGCGGCCCTGCCGCTCGGAGCCGGTCGCGAGCAGCATTTCCTGGATGATCTGCGGCAAGGTCGTCGCCTCGCTCTCGACCGCGCCGGTCAGCGGATAGCAGCCGAGCGTCCGGAACCGGATCGATCGATCGACCGGCACCTCGCCGGGTGCCAGCCGGAAGCGGTCGTCGTCGACCATCACGATCATGCCGTCGCGCTCCACCGTCGGCCGCATTGCCGCGAAGTAGAGCGGCACGATCGCGATGTTTTCCAGATGGATATATTGCCAGATGTCGAGCTCGGTCCAGTTCGACAGCGGGAAGACGCGCATGCTCTCTCCCCTCGCCTTGCGCGCATTGTAGAGATGCCAGAGCTCGGGCCGCTGCGCCCGCGGGTCCCAGCGGTGCGCGGCGGAGCGGAAGGAAAAGATGCGTTCCTTCGCCCGGCTCTTCTCCTCGTCGCGCCGGGCGCCGCCGAACGCCGCATCGAAGCCGTGCGCGTCGAGCGCCTGCTTCAGCCCTTGCGTCTTCCACAGATCGGTATGGACGCTGCTGCCGTGATCGAACGGGTTGATGCCGCGCGCCACCGCGTCGGGGTTGCGGTGGACGATCAATTCCATGCCAGCGGCAGCGGCCGCCTCGTCGCGCGCAGCGTACATGGCGCGGAACTTCCACGTCGTATCGACATGCAGCAGCGGGAATGGCGGCGGTGCGGGGTGGAACGCCTTGCGCGCCAGATGCAGCATCACCGCCGAATCCTTGCCCGCCGAATAGAGCATCACCGGCCGCTCCGCCTCGGCCACGACCTCGCGCAGGATGTGGATGCTCTCGGACTCGAGGCGTTGCAGATGGGTCAGCGGGCTGGCGTGGCGCATACGGTCGATCCTCGGGCGACGGCGGCAAGCCGGCGCACACCGGGGCAATATCGCCGATATCCCGCCATCGTCGCATGGCTTTTTCTCATTCCGGTCAACCGGAGCTTGTCTATCAACCCGACATCCGCATTCAGCCAAGCCACACACAGGCTAAGACTTTCGGACAGGGGTCGCGCGAAAAGGGATTAGTCGGCCGGACAGGATTAGCCCTCGACCCAGCCTTTCTCCCTCGCCAGCCTGTCCGATTTCACGCTAGGCTTCGCGCGATGGCGGCGGACCCTCTGGGAGCGATGCGCGGCGCGCTCGCGCTGTGCCGGCGGCACTTTGTCGCAGCGGCGGGGTTCAGCGCGCTCGTCAACCTGCTCTACATCGTCCCGACGCTCTACATGCTCCAGGTCTATGACCGCGTGGTGCCGACGCGCGGGATTCAGACGCTTCTCTTCCTGACCGTCGTGCTGCTGTTCGCCCTCGCGACGCTCGCCCTGCTCGACCGGATCCGCGCGCGCCTGCTGGTTCGCGCCGGCGTGCAGATCGACGCCGCGCTCGCGCCCCTTGTCCTCGACGCGACGCTCGGCCGGCCCGATCTCCCCGTCGCACGCGCGGCGCTGCGCGAATTCGATGCGATGCGCCAGACGCTCACCGGCCCCGGCATCCTCGCGCTTTTCGATGCGCCGTGGGTGCCGATCTACGTCCTCGTCTGCTTCCTCGTGCATCCCTGGATCGGCCTCGTCGCGCTCCTCGGCTGTATCGCCCTCCCGCTCATCGCGCTTGCCAACGAACGCGCGACGCGGACACGGCTGGACCGGGCGCAGGTGGTCGCAGGCGCCTCCTATGCCGCGCAGGAGACGCTGCTCGGATCGGCCGACACGGTCCGTGCGCTCGGCATGCGGCGCGCGCTCGTCGCCCGCCAGCTGCGCCAGCGCGAGGCGATGCTGGTCGCGCAGACCGAGGCCAACTTCGCCGCCGGCGGGTTCCTGACTCTCACCAAGTTCGTCCGCCTCGCGCTCCAGTCGCTCGCGCTCGGCCTCGGCGCGCTGCTCGCCGTCGACAACCTCATCTCCGCTGGCGCGATCTTCGCGTCGTCCTTCCTGATCGCGCGCGCGCTCGCCCCGATCGAGCAGCTGATCGGCACGTGGCGGCCGATCATCCAGTCGCGGCAAAGCTATCGCAGCCTCGAAACGCTTCTCGATACCGCCCCGCCCCTCGCCGCCTCGACCCACCTCCCGCCCCCGCGGGGCGCCGTATCGCTCGAGGGCGTGACCGTCCTCAACGACGCGCGCGACGGCGCGCTGCTGCAGGCCATCACTCTTTCAGTGGCGCCGGGCGAAGTCGTCGCGATCGTCGGGCCGAGCGGCGCGGGCAAGTCCACCCTGGTCCGGGCGATCGCCGGAGCGCTGCTTCCCGACCGCGGCACCGTGCGCTTCGACGGCGCCGATGCCCGCGACTGGGACCCGGAGCGCCTCGCGCGGCATATCGGCTATCTCCCGCAGGACTCTGCGCTGTTCGCAGGCTCCATCGCAGAGAATATCGCGCGGTTCGATGGCGAGATCGGCGCCCCGCGCGAGGGTGTCGATGCCGCCATCGTCGCAGCCGCGACCAGCGTCGGCGCCGATCCGCTCATCCGGCGCATGACGAACGGCTACGATCACCAGCTTCGCCTCGGCGGACGCGGGATTTCGGCCGGCCAGGCGCAGCGCATCGCGCTCGCCCGCGCGGTCTACGGCAACCCGCAGATCCTCATCCTCGACGAACCCAACGCGCATCTCGATGCCGAGGGCGACGCCGCGCTCGTCGCGGCGCTCGGCGCGCTCAAGGCGAAAGGGCGCACGATCCTCATCGTCTCGCACAAGCTCGGCATCCTCCCCGTCGTCGATCGCATCCTCGTCCTGCGCGACGGACGGGTCGAGATGTTCGGCCCGCGCGAAGAGGTATTGCCACGGATCGCGCCCGCCAATGTCCGGCGCGTCGTACCCCCGCCGCCGGCCGCGAGAGCATCATGAGCGACGCCGTTATCCTGCCACCCCGGGGCGCGGCCACGCCACGCGCCGTCGAGATCGCGGACCCGGCGCGCGATATCCGCATCGGCGCGATCGTCGCCGCGCTGTTCTTCATCGGTTTTCTCGGCTGGGCGGCGTTCGCCCGGCTCGACGCGGCGGCCTATGCGCCGGGCACGCTCGTCGTATCCGGCCAGCGCCAGTCGGTCCAGCACCGCGACGGCGGCGTCATCGGGGTGATCCATGTCCGCGAGGGCCAGCGGGTGATGCGCGGGCAATTGCTGATGACGCTCGCCGCCGCGGAGGTCCGCGCGCAGGAACGCGCCCTCGCCTCGCAGGCCATCCGCCTCCTCGCCCAGCGCGCGCGGCTCGAATCGGAAGAGCTCGGCCGCAGCGACATTCCGGCCCCGCGCGAATTCGCCGATCTCGCCCCGGAAGATCGCCCCGAGGCGGCGCTCGCGATGAAGCTCCAGCGCACCGAACTCGCCGCGCGCACCGCGGTCCTCTCCGCGCAGCGCGGCGCGCTCGGCCAGCGGGTCGCGCAGTCGGGCGAGCAGGGCCGCGGCTATGACGAGCAGGCGCGGTCCGCACGCGAGCAGCTACGCCTCATCGACGAGCAGATCGCGGCGCTGCGCCCCGTCGCCGACAAGGGCTATGTCTCGGCAACCCGCATGCGCGAGCTGGAGCGCGCCCGCGCCGAACTCGAAGGCCAGCGCGGCCAGTACACCGCAAGCGTATCGCAGACCCGCGGCGCGGCGCGGGAAAGCGAAATCCAGGCGTTGGAGGCGCAGCGTAGCTTTCGCGAGCGCACCGCCGCCGATCTGCGCGATGTCGAGGACAAGCTTGGCGAAATCCTCCCCAAATGGACCGCCGCGCGCGACCAGCTGGAACGCACCGCGATCCGCGCGCCCGCGACGGGGGCGGTCGTCGGCCTGTCCGTCTTCACCCCCGGCGGGGTGATCGCGCCCGGCCAGAAGCTCATGGATATTGTCCCCGAGCATGAACCGCTGCGCATCCAGGCACGCATCGCGCCCGACGATGCTGACGACCTGAATGTCGGCCAGCGAACGCTCGTGAAGTTTCCCGGCCTGCACGATCGCTCACTGCCCGACCTGGAAGGCACGCTCACCCGGCTCTCCGCCGACAGCTTCACCGACGAGAAGACGGGGCAAAGCTATTTCACCGGCGAAGTCACCGTCCCCGAACGCCAGCTCGGCCTGATCCGGCGCGCCCGCGGCAGAGACTTCGCCCTGCGCGCGGGCATGCCGGTGGAGCTGCTGATCCCGCTGAGAAAGCGAACCGCGCTCGACTACGCCCTCGAGCCGCTGATCGGCAGCTTCTGGTCGTCCTTTCGCGAGCACTGAAACCCAGCGCCGCGTCTTCCCGCACGGCGCTTGGTTTCACGTCACCAGTAATTCGCGGGGTTCGGCGTCGGCGCCCGGCACGCCCGCCGGCTGCCGTGGTGGCAGGCATAGCTCTGCCGCCGCCAATCGCGCATCGCATCGGCATAGGCCCGCTGCTGCCGGTCGTAGCGGCGCATATCGGCGTTGGCGACATGCCGACGCGTGCGCAGCGCCTGGCGATAGGCGGCCATGTCGCGCGAATATTGCGCGCTGTCGGCTGTGCCGCCGCTGGTCTGCGCCTGCGCGCTGGCCAGCACCTCGGCATTGGCGCTCTCCACACCGGGGCGCGCCGCGTCGTTGATCGCGCGGGTGCGCGGCGTATCCTTGTCATAGCCGCGATCATAGGGAAGCGGCTTGTGCGGCGTGCCGGGATCGGCGGTGGTCGTCTGTGCGACGGCGGGAAGCGCGACCGCGGCGAGCGCGACGGCGAGACTGAGCTTGAACGACTGCATTGGCGTTGCTCCTTCAGACAGGATCAGCGCGAAACCCGTAACGATCGCCCGTGGTTCCGCCGGAACCCCTCGACCCTCCCGCGCGTCCTTTGCCGGACACCGCACGGAGTTCCCCGATGACGATCAAGGCGATAGCGCTCAACTGCACCCTGAAACCCGAGGGCGAGAGCTCGACCGACGTCATGATCGGCGTGCTGACAGATGCCTTCAACAAGGCCAATGTCGAGGTGACGGAGACGATCCGCGTCGCCGCGCATGACGTCAAGCCGGGGGTCACCAGCGACGAGGGCGACGGCGACGCCTGGCCCGCAATCCGCGAAAAGATCCTCGCCCATGATATCCTCATCCTCGGCGGCCCGATCTGGATGGGTCAGCTGGGCAGCGTCGCGAAGCGCGTGCTAGAGCGGATGGACGCGTTCCTGTCCGAGACCGACGATGCGGGCCGCATGCCAAGCTACGGCAAGGTCGCGGTGATGGCGATCGTCGGCAACGAGGACGGCGCCCATTTCTCTTCCGCACAGGCGTTTCAATCACTCAACGACACTGGCTGGACGATCCCGCCCGTCGCCGCCTGTTACTGGGTCGGCGAGGCGATGGGGTCGACCGATTTCAAGGACCTGAAGGAAACGCCCAAAAAGGTGCTCGAAACCGCCGGCATGGTCGCGACCAACGCCGCGCATCTCGCGAAGCTGCTCAAGGACAATCCCATTCCGGGCGCCGCGTGACGTCCTCCCCTCCCTGACAAGGGAGGGGTCGGGGGTGGGTAGGCCGGCGAGAGCACGCCTGGCCGTCCGGCAATTCCACCGTCACGCCCTTGCGGCGCGCTTGCGGACGATCGAGAACAACCCACCCCCAGCCCCTCCCTTGTCAGGGAGGGGAGTAGATGGCGCTCAATCCAGATTCGGCCGCAACCAGCGTTCGGCAAGTTCCGCGCTGACCCCGCGCCGCCCCGCATATTCCTCCAGCTGATCGCGCCCGATCCGCGCGACGCCGAAATACTCCGCCTGCGGATGGCCGAAATAGAAGCCGGACACCGCAGCCGTCGGCAGCATCGCAAAGCTTTCGGTCAGGCTCGCGCCGGTCGCGCGGTGCGCGTCGAGCATCTCGAACAGCTTCACCTTCAGGCTGTGCTCCGGGCAGGCCGGATAGCCCGGCGCCGGCCGGATGCCGCGATACTGCTCGCGGATCAGCGCCTCGTTGGTCAGCTGCTCGTCGGGCGCATAGCCCCACAGGTCGGTGCGGACATGCTGGTGCAGCCGCTCGGCCAGCGCCTCGGCCAGACGATCGGCAAGCGCCTTCAGCAGGATGTCGCTGTAATCGTCGATCCCCGCCTTGAACCGCGCCAGATGCGGCTCGATGCCGTGGATCGACACCGCGAACCCGCCGATCCAGTCGCCCCTCTCGTCGATGAAGTCGGCAAGGCACATGTTCGCGCGGCCCTCGCGCTTGACGATCTGCTGGCGCAGGAACGGCAGGCGGACGATATCGGTGCCCTCGACAAGGTTCAGCATGTCGAAGCCGCGCAGCTCGTCGGCGTTGAAGTCGCCCTTCAGGTCGACGACCACGTCGTCCTCGTAACGCGCGCACGGCCACAGCCCGGCGACCCCGCGCGCGGTCAGCCATCTCTCCGCGATGATCCGGTCGAGCATCGCGTTGGCATCGGCATATAGCGACCGCGCGCTGTCCCCGACGACCGCATCGTCCAGGATCGCCGGGAAATTGCCGGCCAGTTCCCAGGCGCGAAAGAACGGCGTCCAGTCGATCGCCTCGCGCAGATCGGACAGATCCCAGCTGCGGAACACGTGCACCCCGGGCTTCGCCGGCGCGCCCGGCTTCAGCGCCATGTCGGCGACGAACGGGTTCGCACGTGCCTTGGCGATCGGCAGCAGCTCGTTCTGTCCCTTGCCCTCGCGCGCCGCGCGCACCGCGGCATAATCCGCGTCGGTCTTCGCCACGAAGTCGTCGCGGATCGTGTCGCTGACCAGCGTCGTCGCAACGCCGACCGCGCGGCTCGCGTCGAGGACATGGACGACCGGCCCGTCATAGGCCGGCGCGATCCTGAGCGCGGTGTGGACTTTCGATGTCGTCGCGCCGCCGATGAGCAGCGGCATCGTCATCTTCGCGCGCTTCATCTCCTCGGCGACGGTCACCATCTCGTCGAGGCTCGGCGTGATGAGCCCCGACAACCCGATCATGTCGGCGTCATTCTCGTTCGCGGCTTCGAGAATCTTCGACCACGGTACCATGACGCCCAGATCGACGACCTCGAACCCGTTGCACTGGAGCACCACGCCGACGATATTCTTGCCGATATCGTGGACGTCGCCCTTCACGGTCGCCATCACGACCTTGCCCTTGCCCTTTGCGCCGGGCTCCTTCGCGGCCTCGATGAAGGGCAGCAGGTGCGCGACCGCCTTCTTCATCACGCGCGCCGATTTCACCACTTGCGGCAGGAACATCTTGCCGCTGCCGAACAGGTCGCCGACGACGTTCATCCCGTCCATCAGCGGCCCCTCGATGACCTCGATCGGCCGTGCGAATGCCAGGCGGCACTCTTCGGTGTCCTCGACGACATGCGCGTCGATGCCCTTGACCAGCGCATATTCCAGCCGCTTCGTCACCGGCAGGCTGCGCCATTCCGCCGCGGCCTTCTCCGCCACCGCATCGGTGCCGCGATACTTCTCGGCGAGCGCGACGAGCCGGTCGCCGGCTTCGGGATCGCGGTTGAGGATGACGTCCTCGCACGCGGTCCTGAGTTCAGGATCGATCGTGTCGTAGACGTCGAGCTGGCCTGCGTTGACGATCGCCATGTCCATCCCCGCGGGGATGGCGTGGTAAAGGAACACCGAATGCATCGCGCGGCGCACCGGCTCGTTGCCGCGAAAGCTGAACGACAGGTTCGACAGCCCGCCCGAGATATGGACGTGCGGGCAGCGCGCCTTGATTGCGCGCGTCGCCTCGATGAAGTCGACCGCGTAATTGTTATGCTCCTCGATCCCCGTCGCCACCGCGAAGACGTTGGGATCGAAGATGATATCCTCGGGCGGGAAGCCGATCCCGGTCAGCAGCGTGTAGGCACGCTCGCAGATCTCGACCTTGCGCGCCTCGGTGTCTGCCTGCCCCGTTTCGTCGAACGCCATCACGACGACGGCCGCGCCGTAAGCCATGCACAGCCGCGCATGGTGGATGAACGGCGCCTCGCCTTCCTTCATGCTGATCGAATTGACGATCGGCTTGCCCGAAACGCACTTCAACCCCGCTTCGATGACGTCCCATTTCGAGCTGTCGACCATCACCGGCACCCGCGCGATGTCGGGTTCGGCGGCGATCAGCTTCAGGAAGGTCGTCATCGCCTCGACCGCGTCGAGCAGACCTTCGTCCATGTTGACGTCGATGACCTGCGCGCCGTTCTCCACCTGGCTGCGCGCGACCTCGACCGCTTTCGTGTAATCGCCCGCCATGATGAGCTTCTTGAACGCCGCCGATCCGGTGACGTTGGTGCGCTCGCCGATGTTGACGAAATTGGTGGAGGATTGGGTCATTGTCTTCTTCTCAAATCCTCCCCTGCAAGGGGAGGGGGACCAGCGAAGCTGGTGGAGGGGTGTCGCGCTCTCGAGAGGGCGATACCCCTCCACCAGCGCTGTGCGCTGCCACCTCCCCTTGCAGGGGAGGATGACCTCACGCCGCCATCGTGAACGGCTCCAGCCCAGCCAGCCGCGTCCGCACCTCGGGCGTCGTGACCACCCGCGGCGCCAACCCGCGCACAC
Source organism: Sphingomonas sp. EC-HK361 (assembly GCF_902498785.1). GTDB lineage: Bacteria > Pseudomonadota > Alphaproteobacteria > Sphingomonadales > Sphingomonadaceae > Sphingomonas. The sequence goes on along the minus strand of NZ_LR701493.1, from coordinate 824,877 downwards.
CGTCCGCGATCGCCTTGATATGCTCCGGCGTCGATCCACAGCACCCGCCCAGGATGTTGACCTGCCCCGCCTCGGCCCACTCGCCGACCAGCCCCGCGGTCGTCGCCGGCGCCTCGTCATACGCGCCGAGCTCGTTGGGCAGCCCCGCATTGGGATAGACCATGATGAGCGTATCCGCGATCTCGCTCAGCGTCTTCACATGCGGGCGCAGCTGCTCCGCGCCGAACGAGCAGTTCAGCCCGATCGTCACCGGCTTCGCATGCCGCACCGCGTGCCAGAACGCCTCGACTGTGTGCCCCGACAGATTGCGCCCGGAGAGATCGGTCAGCGTCATCGACAGCATGATCGGCAGATCGCGACCAAGGTCGTTTCCCGCCTCGATCGCCGCCATCACCCCGGCCTTGGCGTTCAGCGTATCGAACACCGTCTCGATCAGCACGAAATCGACCCCACCCTCGACGAGCGCGTCGATCTGGTCGCGGTACACACCCTTCAGATAGTCGAAGTCGATCTCGCGAAAGCCCGGATCGTTCACGTCGGGCGACAGCGACAGCGTCTTGTTCGTCGGCCCGATGGCGCCCGCAACAAAACGTGGGCGGCCATCCTTCGCCTCATACTCGTCCGCCAACGCCCGTGCGATCGTCGCGCTCTCGACATTGATCTCGCGCACCAATGCCTCGGCGCCGTAATCCGCCTGGCTGATGACGTTCGCGCTGAACGTGTTGGTCGACACGATATCCGACCCAGCCTCCAGATACGCGCGCGTGATCGCTTCGGGTACTTCCGGCTTGGTGATCGCGAGAATGTCGTTGTTGCCCTTCTGGTCGTGGCCAAGCGTCAGCGATCCGCGATACGCGGCCTCGTCCAGCTTCCAGTTCTGGATTTCGGTGCCGAAGGCCCCATCGGTGATGAGGATTCGCTTCGCGGCCTCTGCGTTCAATCGTTCGCGTGGAGTCATGCAGCTTCGACCTTGGTTGCAAACCGCGCACGAAGCCCCAGCAAATGGCAGATCGCATAGCTGAGCTCGGCCCGGTTGAGCGTGTAGAAATGGAACTGCTTCACCCCGCCCGCATACAGCTTGCGGCAAAGCTCCGCGGTCAGCGTCGCGGCGACGAGCTGGCGCGCATCGGGCAGGTCGTCCAGCCCCTCGAACAGCCGGCCCATCCAAGCCGGAACATCCGTCCCGCACATCGCCGACATCCGCTGGACCGCGGCGAAGTTGCTGACCGGCATGATGCCCGGCACGATTTCCGCGGCGATCCCCGCCTTCGCCGCGGCATCACGGAAGCGAAAAAACGTCTCCGGCTCGAAGAAGAACTGGGTGATCGCGCGGCCGGCGCCGGCATCGATCTTGCGCTTCAGATTGTCCAGATCGACCGTCGCATCGCCGGAATCGGGATGGCATTCCGGATAGGCCGCGACCGAAATCTCGAACGGATGCAGCCGCCGGAGCCCCGCAACCAGCGCAGCCGCATTCTCATATCCGCCCGGATGCGCGGCATAGCGCGCGCCCTGCACCGGCGGATCGCCGCGCAGCGCGACGATGTGGCGCACCCCGGCCGCCCAATATTCCTGCGCGACCGAATCGATCTCCTCGCGCGTCGCCTCGACACAGGTCAGGTGCGCCGCCGCCGGAATCGCGGTGTCCCGCGCGATCCGCGCGACCGTCGCGTGCGTGCGCTCGCGCGTCGAACCGCCCGCGCCGTAGGTGACCGACACGAAGCGCGGGGCGAGCGGCGCGAGCGTCGCGATCGATCGCCACAGCGTCTCTTCCATCTTCTCCGTCTTTGGCGGGAAGAACTCGAAGCTGACGTCGATATCGCCCGCGACATCGGCATAGAGCGGCGCGTCTAGGGCGACGCGCGCCTCCGCGAGCTGATCCACCGATAACGTCATGCCGCCTTCACCTCATGCAGGGCCGCGAGCCCATCCAGCTTCTCGGCACGCCGGCCAAGCCACAATTTCACCGTCAGCTCCCCGCCCTCCAGCGTCTCGGTTCGCGAGAGCGCAAGGCCCGCCGCGTCGAACCAGCCCGCAATCTGATCGTCCGAAAAGCCGAGCCGGACGTGCGCGTCGCGCTGACGCAGTTCCTCGCGGTCGTGCGGCGCGAAATCGGCGATCAGCAGCCGCCCGCCGGGGCTGAGCACGCGCGCCGCCTCCGCAATCGCAGCACCCGGTTGCTGCGCGAAGTGGAGCACATGATGCAGGATCGCGACGTCGGCCGCGCCATTGTCGAGCGGGAGCGCGTAGAGATCGGCCTGACGCAGTTCCGCATTGCCGATGCCCGCCAGCTTCGCGCGCGCCAGCCGCAGCATTTCCGACGAGCGGTCGATACCGAGCGCGGTGCGCGCGCGACCGGCGAACAGCTCAAGCATCCGCCCCGTGCCGGTGCCGATATCGATCAGCCGCCCGATCGGCGTATCGCCGATGACCGCGCCCATCGCGACTTCGACCTGGTCCTCCGCGACATGGAGCGATCGGATCGCATCCCACTCGCCGGCATTCCCCTCGAACCACGCCGCCGCGCTCGCCGCGCGGTCGGCGCGCACCGCCGCGAGGCGCGCGGCATCGGCGATCGCCCAGCGATCGGGTTCCCCCGCGTTCAGCGCATCGATCGCGCCGGCGACCGGCGTCACCCGCTCGGCATCGCCCAGCGCCACGAACACCCAGCTTCCTTCCTTGCGGCGTTCGGCGAGCCCGGCGTCGCACAGGATCTTCACATGCCGGCTTACCCGTGGCTGGCTCTGCCCGAGCACCTGCGCAAGCTCCCCCACCGACAACTCCATCGAGCGCAGCAAGGCGAGCATCCGCAACCGTGTCGGATCGGCGAGCGCGCGGAAGATTTCGAGAGCCTCAGTCACGCGAAAAGATATAAAGATATCTTTATATGGGGTCAACGGAGCATTCGTTGCGGACCCAAATCGATTGCCGTAGCGTTGGGCCGTTCGCCAACTACAGGGAGTATCCCAGATGAAGCGTATCCTCATTGCCAGTGCCGCCGCCGTCGCCATGATGGGTGCAGCCGCCTGCAGCCAGAAGGCGCAGAACGAAACCGCCGAGGCCGGCAACGCCATCGCCGCCGATACCGCCGCGACCACGTCCAACGCGATCAGCGATGTCGATGCGGCGACCGACCGCGCGCTCGACAAGGCCGGCGCGTCGATCGACAACGCCCAGAAGGACGTCGATGCGCATGCCGACCGGATCGGCGACAGCATCGCCAACGGCACCGACCGCGCGCTCGACGCCACCGGCAATACGCTGGAAAAGGCGGGCAAGAGCCTGAAGGATTGAGGGTGAGCCGCGTCACGCCAGCGAACCGCGGCGTCTTCCCCGTGCGGAGAGCCGCTCGCCTTCGCTGGCGTGACGCAATGATTGCCCCTGCCCTCCTTGTCGCCGCTGCCTGCTCGTCGCAACCCGACGATCCCGGCGCGGTTACGCCCGAGGAGGCACAGCAACTGAACGACGCCGCCGCGATGCTCGATGCCAACAGCGTCGATGCGAACGCGGTGATGACCACCGACAACGGGACAGCGCGGCCATGACCCAGCTACGGCGCCTCGGCGCTACCGACCTGAAGATCGCGCCGCTGGTCCTCGGCGGCAACGTCTTCGGCTGGACCGCGGATCGCGACGCCAGCTTCGCCGTCCTCGACGCGTTCGTCGCTGGCGGCGGCACGATGATCGACACCGCCGACGTCTATTCCGCCTGGGTTCCCGGCCACAAGGGCGGCGAATCCGAGGCGATGATCGGCGAATGGCTGAAGGTAAGCGGCAAGCGCGACTCCGTTCTCCTCGCGACAAAGGTCGGGATGCTGCCCGGTGAGGGCGGCGAGAAACTTGCCCCCGCGCGCATCGCTGCGGCCTGCGACGCGTCGCTGAAGCGGCTCGGCACCGACCGGATCGACCTCTATTTCGCGCATCAGGACGACGAGGCGACCCCGCAGGACGCCGCGCTCGAAGCGTTCGGGAAACTCGTCGATGCGGGCAAGGTCCGGGTCATCGGCGCGTCGAACTTCCACGCCGCGCGGCTCAAATCGGCGAACGACGCCGCGTCAGCCGCCAGCCTGCCGCGCTATCATGTGCTCCAGCCCGAATATAATCTGGTGTCCCGCGAGAAATTCGAGGGCGAGCTGCAGGACTATTGCGTCGCCGAAAATATCGGGGTCGTGACCTATTACGGGCTCGCATCGGGATTCCTGACCGGCAAATACCGCTCGCGCGAAGACCTGTCGAAGAGCGTGCGCGGCGGCCGGATGGGCGATCTTCTCGCCGGCAAGGGCAAGGCGGTGCTGGCCGCGATGGATGCCGTCGCGGCGGAAACCGGCGCGACGCTCGCGCAAGTCGCGCTCGCATGGCTGATGGCCCAGCCAGGCGTCACCGCCCCCATCGCGAGTGCCACGAGCGCGAAGCAGATCGAGGAACTGCTGCCGGCGATGGACCTGACGCTGAACGAGGCGCAACTGGCACAGCTCGACGCGGCAGGGGCGTAGAATCCTCCCCTGGAAGGGGAGGATCAAGAGCCCGCGAAGGTCCCCGCCTACTCCCCGACCACGATCGTCCCGCGCGCCCGGTCGCTCCCGGACCCCGCAATATCCATCCGGAACGCCTCGTCGTCCTTCGTCTTCCCAACGATCGACTCGCCCTCGACCCGGTAGGTCCCGCCGGCCTTTCCGAGCCGCTCGACGAACCAGTTGCGCACCGTATCGGCATTGCCAGGGCTCGAGAATGACACCCGGACTCCGCCCTTGCCGTCCTTGCCCGTATCGCCTGCGATGTTCATCCCCTCGATCGTCGATCCGGGATAGAGATGCACCCCGTCGATATCGAAATTCTCGGCGTTCAGCTTGATCCTGGGCATGGTGATCGCGCCCTTGAAGCCGGGCACGTCGATCTTCATCTCGCCCGACTTGCCATCGATCGCGCCGAGCACGTTGCCGCCATCGGCGTTGATCGAGATCGACGTTCCGTCGCCCGAGCGGTCGCAGGCCACCAGCGCCAGCGCGGCAAGAGGTATGATCAGGGCACGGCGAGACATTGGCGGCATCCTTTGTGTGTTGCTTTGACAATACACGTATTCGAATGCGTGGCGCGATGCAACGGGTGTCGCGCGCGGGCGATTGACGCTAGGGCACGCGCATCATGAATGCCCCCGTCTCCCAGCCGCTCGCCAAGGACACCGCGCCGATCGGCTTCGCCGAATTCGTCGCGCTCATCGCCTCGCTCCTGGCGCTCGGCGCGCTCGGGATCGATTCGATGCTCCCCGCGCTGCCCGCGATGGGAACGTCGCTCGGCGTCGAGAGCGAGAATGCGCGGCAATACATCATCACCGCCTTCGTCATCGGCTTCGGCCTCGCCCAGCTCGTCCACGGCCCGCTCTCGGATCGCTTTGGTCGCCGCACGACGCTGCTCGTGTCGCTCGCGGCCTACGCCATCGCCAACGTGCTGTGCGCGATCTCGGCGAGCTTCGCGCTGCTCCTCGCGGCGCGCGCCTGTGGCGGGATCGCCATCGCGGCGACCCGCGTATCGACCGTCGCGATGGTCCGCGATTGCTATTCGGGCCGCGCGATGGCGCGGGTCATGTCGATCGCGTTCATCGTCTTCATGATCGTGCCGGTGCTCGCGCCCAGCTTCGGCTGGTTCGTGCTGCTGTTCGGCAACTGGCGCGCGATCTTCTGGACGATCGCGGTCGTCAGCATCGGCGTCTTCGCCTGGTATTATCTGCGCATGCCCGAAACGCTGCACGAGGAGGATCGCCACCCGATCGACGCCGCGCGGATCGTCGACGGCTGGAAGGTGACGCTGGGGGACCGCTGGTCGCTGGGCTACACGCTGGCGTCGGCGGCGCTGCTCGGCGCGCTCTACGGCTATCTCAATTCGATCCAGCAGATCATGGCGGACGTCTTCCACCGCCCCGCGCTCCTCGTCGTCATCTTCGCGACGACCGCGGCGACGATGGCGCTTGCCAATTTCTTCAACGCGCGCCTCGTCATGCGGCTGGGCACGCGGCGGATCAGCCACGGCGCGCTCTGCGTGCTCATCGTCAGCAGCGCGCTGCACCTCGCGCTCGCGCTGGCAGGCGTCGAGACGTTGCTCACCTTCGCCGTCCTGCAGGCGATCACCATGGGCTGTTTCGGCCTCGCCACCTCCAATTTCTCCGCAATGGCGATGGAGAATATGGGCCATATCGCCGGCACCGCGTCGTCGGTGCAGGGCTTCGCGAGCGTCACCTTCGGCGCAGCGATCGGCGCGGTCATCGGCCAGGCTTTCGACGGATCGACGGCACCGCTCACCGGGGGATTCCTGCTGATGGGCGTCGCGGCGCTGGCCAGCGTCTTCGTGACGGAGCGCGGGCGGCTGTTCCAGCCGGTCCATCCCGACACGCCCTGAAGGGAACCGCGCCCCGCCTTCCGCCGTTCGCGCTCAGGAACAGCAAAGGATCGTTTCGATGGGCGGACATCAGGTTTCGGGCCACGGCTCCGGCGACGACGGCTATGACGAGGACGGCTATGACGAGAGCCAGCGCGCCGAGATCCTCGAGGCGACCCGCGACGGACCGACCGACGGCAACGTGATCGTCGATCTCGACCCCGATGTCGGCGAGGACGACAGCGAAGAGGACGAGGACGACCTCGAAATGTCCGACGGTCAGGTCGCCGAGCAGGACGACGATGCCGATCAGGACGAGGATGATATCGACGAAGATACGGTGCAGGACGAACTCGACGACGGCAGCGTCGACGAGGATGAGCTCGACGACCGCGACGACACCGCGCTGCGCCCGTGAAGCTGCTCTGGACGACACCTTTCGCGCTGCTGGCCGCGTGCGGTCAGCCGGCGCCGGGGAACGACACCGTGGTCGCGGACAATGCGACCACGACCGCCACGACCGAAAATGGCACCACCGTCGCGATCGACGAACCGGACGCCGCGCCGACGGAAACGCCAGTGACGGCGCCTCCGACGCCCGCGGCGATCCCCTCGCCGCCACCCGAGACCGTGTCGGAAGCGCCCTTCACCGATGACAGCGCGCAAGGGGCGGCGAATGTCGTCCAGACCTATTTCGCGCTGATCGAGGCGGGCAAATATCGCCAGGCATGGGCGCTGTGGCGTGACGGCGGCAAGGGATCGGGAATGAGCGCCCCGGCCTTTGCGCAGAGCTTCGCCAAATATGCCGAGTATCACGCCGAAGTCGGCGCGCCCGGCCGCATCGATGCCGGTGCCGGCCAGCGGTATGTCACCGTGCCGGTCAAGACCTATGGCACGCTCAAGACCGGCAAGCCCTTCGCGATGGACGGCGACGTGACGCTCCACCGCACCGGCGATATCGACGGGGCGACGGCCGAGCAGAAGAGCTGGCGGATCAACACGTCCGATCTCAAGCCCCGCCCCGCTGACGCCGCCAGCGGCGACGGCCGACCAGCAAACGCGGTCGCGCGCTACGCCTGCGAAGACGGCTCGCGTTTCGTCGCCCGCTTCGACAATCGCGCCGGCACGGTCACGCTCAATAGGGGCGGCAAGCCCTTCGCCACCCTCACCCAGCAACGCGCCGCATCAGGCATCTGGTATCGCGGCGACGGTTTCGAGCTGCGCGGCAAGGGCAATGCCGCGACGCTGACCGGCCCCGGCGGCAAGTCCCGCGCCTGCACCGCCTGATCAGCGCATCGCGTTGGCGAGCACCGACAGGTCAGCGTTATCGACCGAACTCCCCGCCGCGTCGGTCGCGGCGGCGGCTTCGGTGTTGGCCGGTTGCTGCGGCTGCGCGTTCGCCACGTCATAGGCGAACCACAGCACCCCGCCCGCCCAGACCAGGGCGTTCCAGCGGCTGCGAAAGACCCGCGTGATGCGCATGGCCTCACCTTGCCGCACCATTACCTTCGCGACCGCGCACGAAGACGGTTAACCGCTTTGCAAACAATCGAGGCCGCGCAGGGCTTTACGCGCGGGCCGGAATGGCGCAGCGTCACCCCATGCCGCTGCTGCTCGCTCTCGCCCTCCAGGCCGCAGCGCCCGCCGCGCACGCTGGCGAGCGCTTCTCGATCCTCGCGCCCGTGCCCAACGAACGCTGCACCCGCAAGCCGCCGCCGCCCGCTCCGGGCCAGCCGGCGAGCGACAAGGAGGATATCGTCGTGTGCGCCGACGCGCTACCCTCGCAGGCCGTTCCCTTCCGCAACCAGATCCCGTCGAAAAAGGCCGGCCCCTCGAACCCCGACATGCTCGCCTCGGTCGCGCTGAACGGCCCGGACAACAACGAATGCGGCGTCTATGGCGAGAACTGCCCCGTCGCCGGCGGCGATTACCTCCTGAACGTCGCGCAAAGGGCGGCGGTCGATCTGATCAAGGGCGCCTTCGCGAAGAAGCCGCCCCGCGACAAACGCCCCCGCATCGACATCCCCCTCGACGACCCGGTGCCGCAGCCCGCACAGCCGTGAGCAAATCATCCTCCCCTGCAAGGGGAGGTGGCAGCGCGCAGCGCTGACGGAGGGGTATCGTCCTCTCGATAGCGCGACACCCCTCCGGCGCATGCGCGACACCTCCCCTTGCAGGGGAGGATCGTGTCGATCGCCCGCCCTCACCCCAGGATATGCATCCACATCGGCTCGCCCGAAAGGCTCTGCGACCCGCGCAGCCGCTCCAGCGCCGCCGCGACCGCGCTCTCCGGCCCCTCATGCGTCACGATCGCGACGAGGACGCTGCCGTCCGCCATGATGCCGCGCTGGATCAGGCTTTCGATCGACACGCCCGCATCGCGCATCGCCGCCGCGATCTCGGCCAGCACGCCGACCCGGTCCGCCACCGTGAAGCGCAGATAGGCCCGCCCGCGCCGCTGCCCGCTATCGGCCGGCTTCACGTCGGCGAGTGCCGCGGCCGGCATCGCGTAAGGCGGGCCGAATTCGCCGCGCGCGATATCGATCAGGTCGGCAACCACCGCGCTTGCGGTCGGGCCGTCGCCGGCCCCCGCGCCCTGAAACAGCAGCCGCCCGACGAAATTGCCTTCTGCGACGACCGCGTTGGTCGATCCAGAGACATGTGCGAGCGGGTGGCTCATCGGCACCAGATGCGGGTGAACGCGCTGGAACAGGCCGTGCGGTCCTTCCTCGGCGATCCCAACGAGCCGGATGCGATACCCAAGCGCCGCCGCCTCCGCGATATCCGCCGCGATGACATGGCGGATGCCGCTGATCGCGACCGCGTCGAACGCCGGCCGCGTTCCGAACGCCAGGCTGGCGAGGATCGACAGCTTGTGCGCCGCGTCCACCCCGTCGATATCGAAGCTAGGATCGCTCTCGGCAAACCCCTTCGCCTGCGCCTCGGCGAGCACCTCGGCAAAGTCGCGGCCTTCCTCCTCCATCGTCGACAGGATGAAATTGCAGGTGCCGTTGAGGATGCCGTAGACGCGCGCGATCGCGTTGGCCGCCGCGCCTTCGCGCAAACCCTTGATGACGGGAATGCCGCCCGCGACCGCCGCCTCGAACTTCAGCGGCACGCCGGCCTGTTCCGCCACCTGCGCCAGTTCGAGCCCGTGATGCGCCAGCATCGCCTTGTTCGCGGTGACGAAGCCCTTGCCCGCCCCAAGCGTCGCGCGCGCCAGCGTCAGCGCCGGGCCGTCCGATCCGCCGATCAGCTCGACGACGACATCGGCCTCCGCATGCGCAAGCGCGGTCGTATCGTCGATCCACGCGAAGCGCCCGATATCGACCCCGCGATCCTTGCCGCGGTCCCGCGCGGACACCGCCACCACCTCGATCGGGCGCCCCGCACGCCGCGCGATCAGCTCGCGATTGGCGTCGAGCAGCCGGATCACCCCGCCGCCGACCGTCCCCAGCCCGGCCAACGCCACCCGCAACACGTCCGCCATCGCCTGCCTCCCTTGCTCGCCCCAGCGCCTACGCCCGCGCCTAAGGATGTCGGTCGCCCGCCGCAATGCCCGCCCGCACGGGCAACGCACTGGCGCGCGCGGGGCCGCGGCGCTAGGGCACGGGCAAACTTGACGAAGGACCAGACATGCGCCCCAGCGGCCGTACCCCAGACCAGATGCGCGCGATCACCATCGAACCGCGCTTCACCCGCCATGCCGAGGGATCGGTGCTCATCGGCTTCGGCGACACGAAGGTGCTGGTCACCGCCTCGGTCGAGGAGCGCGTGCCGCCGTTCCTGCGCGGCAAGGGCGAGGGCTGGGTCACCGCCGAATACGGCATGCTGCCCCGTGCGACCCACACCCGCGGCAACCGGGAGGCGGCGAAGGGCAAGCAGTCCGGCCGCACCCAGGAAATCCAGCGGCTTATCGGCCGTTCCTTGCGCGCAGTCACCGACCTGAAACTGCTCGGCGAGCGCCAGATCGTCCTCGATTGCGACGTCATCCAGGCCGATGGCGGCACCCGCACCGCGTCGATCTCCGGCGCCTGGGTCGCGCTGCGCCTCGCCGTCAACGGCCTGCTCTCCAGCGGCAAGCTGACGAGCGATCCGCTGACCCAGAAGGTCGCCGCGGTCAGCTGCGGCATCTACAAGGGCACCCCCGTCCTCGACCTCGACTATGACGAGGATTCGAACGCCGACGCCGACGCCAACTTCGTGCTCCTCGAAAACGGCAACATCGCCGAGGCGCAGGCGACCGCCGAGGGTGCGACCTATGACGAGGAAGCGCTCCTCCGCCTGCTCCGTCTCGCCCGCATGGGCTGCGCCGACATCTTCGCCGCGCAGGACAAGGCCGTGCGCACATGAGCCGGGAAGGCCTTCCCCCGCAGGCGATCCGGAAGCTCGCCCCCGGCAAGCTCGTCATCGCCAGCCATAACGAAGGCAAGGTCCGTGAAATCCGCGATCTCCTCGCGCCCTATGGTATCGAGCCGATCTCGGCCAAGGCGCTCGACCTGCCCGAGCCCGAGGAAACCGGCACCACCTTCGTCGCAAACGCCGAACTGAAGGCGCGCGCGGCGGCGGACCTCTCCGGCCTCCCCGCGCTTGCCGACGACAGCGGGCTGTGCGTCGAGGCGCTGAACGGCGATCCCGGCGTCTACACCGCCAACTGGGCCGAACGCGCGGACGGCACCCGCGACTGGCAGATGGCGATGCAAAAGGTCGAAGACGCGCTGGCGACCAAAGGCCCGGAGGCAAGCCGCTCCGCCCACTTCGTCTGCGCCCTCGCACTGGCGTGGCCCGACGGCCACATCGAATGGTTCGAAGGCCGCTCCGACGGCACGCTAACCTGGCCCCCGCGCGGCGAAGCCGGCTTCGGCTACGACCCCGTCTTCGTGCCGCTAGGCCATAACCGCAGCTACGCCGAGCTCGATCCGGCGGAAAAACACGCGATCAGCCACCGCGCGGACGCGTTCGCGAAGCTGGTTGCGGCGGTGTTTTAAACCGGACGAGTTAAAACCACACCAAAACACCCGGTTCGGCCCTGAAGTGGCAGCAACGCAACGTCGTCACAAAATTGCAGCGTGGCGATTGCGCTTCCGCAAATTAGGTCAGAAACATTGCCAATCAGCCGGACGCTAAGTCCGCGGAATCGCGTTTAAAGGGGAATGTGGGATGAAGAATTCGCTGACGAAAGCCGCGTTGCGTTGTGCGACCAGTCTCTCGATGGCGGGCGTGGTGCTGGTCGCTTCGCCGGCGTTCGCGCAGCAAACCCTCGGGACGTCCGGCACCGATGCCCCGACGACGAGCCAGACGCAGGACGGCCTACCCGCCTCCGAAACCACCGCAGCAGACGGTTCTTCCAATGCCGCGGGCGAAATCGTGGTTACCGGCTCGCGCATCCGTCGCAGCAACTTCAATTCCACAGAGCCGCTAACGGTCATCACGCGCAGTGAGATGACCCAGGCAGGCTTCAGCTCGGCCACCGACGCGTTGCAAAGCAATGCGATCACGCAGGGCGCGTCGCAGATCAACAACTATTACGGCGGCTTTGTCACCGATGGCGGCACCGGCGCGAACACGGTCAGCCTGCGCGGGCTTGGGCCGACGCGCACGTTGGTCCTGCTCAATGGTCACCGGCTCGCGCCGGCCGGCACGCGCGGCTCGGTCGGCTCGGTCGACACGAACGTCCTGCCGAGTGCGCTGATCGAGCGCATCGAGGTTCTCAAGGCTGGCGCGTCGTCGATCTACGGGTCGGACGCGGTTGCCGGCGTGGTGAACATCATCACCGATAGCAAGCTGGACGGCTTGGTGCTCGACGCGCAGGTCAATTTCCCCGAAATCGGCGCTGGTTCGTCTGAACGCCTTTCCGCTTCTTATGGGACGCATGGCGATCGCTGGCGGGTCATCGGCTCGGCCGAATATTACAAGCGCAGCATCGTAACGACGGGTGACGTGCCCTTCGCCCGCTGCCCGATCGCCGGCTATCTGACCGGCGAAGGAACGGCATTCGGCTCGGGCGACTATATCGACCCGGCGACTGGCAAGCCTGCATGCTTCACGCTCGACAATGGCGGTGTGACGATCAACACACTCGGCGTTCCGACCCGAACCGCGACGCCCGCCCCTGGTGAAACCGGCACGCTTTTCAACCGCTTGCGTCCAAACGCCGCAATAACGACCGGGGCCACCCCGGGCTATGAAGGCGTTGGCTATTACACCCGCGACACCTTCGATCCGCGGACGCTGCAGGATCCGCTGGTTACGCCCGTTCAGACCTACACCGGCTATCTTCAGGCCGGCTACGACACCGGGGTTCTGGGCAATGCGGAACTGTATGTCGAACTGCTTGGCAATCGCCGCGAGTCCACGTCGCCCGGCTACCGTCAGCTGACGCTGGACTATGCGACCGGCAGCCCGCTTGTCCCGACGATCTTCCGCAACGGTGTATTCCTGCCGGCCGGCGGATCGGAGCTGACCAATGGTCAGGCGACCGCCGTTCGCTCTTTCATCGGCTATGGCCAGCTGAACAGTGCGCAGCGCGTCGATTTCTACCGCACCGCTGTCGGGCTGCGTGGCGACATCAACGTCGGTGACTGGCGGTACGATCTGTATGGCAGCCGCAGCTGGACCGACGCGCGCTATTCGTCCGACACCTTCCTGACCAGCCGTCTCGCCCAGTCGCTAAACGTCGTGCAGAACGCCGATGGTTCGTTCGCCTGCGTGGATGCGTCGAACAATTGCGTCGCGGCGCCGGCAGTGAATGCGGCGTCGATCGGGGGCAACCTCAGCGACGCTTATCGCAATTTCATCACGGACACGGTCACCGGGACGACCAAGTTCCGCGAATATATCGCGTCGCTCAACGTCGACGGCTCGCTCTTCTCGCTGCCTGGCGGCAAGGTGAAGGCCAGCCTGGGTGCGGAATACCGTCACTCGTCGATCAACGACCAGCCGCCGCCCGAGAGCGTCGCCGGCGATCTCTATAACCTGACCTCGGCAGCGCCCACGGTCGGTTCGGACGAGGTGTGGGAGGCTTATGGCGAGCTCTACATGCCGCTGCTGGCGAATGTGCCGCTGGCTTACAGCCTCAATCTCGACGCATCGGGCCGATACACGCACTATCGTTCCTACGGTGGTGGCTGGACGTATAAGGTTTCCGCTGATTACCAGCCGTTCCGGGGTTTCGGGCTGCGGGCCAATTACGGCACGTCCTATCGTGCGCCGGCCCTGTTCGAGCAGTTTCTCGGCGCCACGTCGGGGTTCCTCGGCAGTAACACCGATCCTTGCGATGATTATGGCAACAGCCAGAACCCGATCATTCAGCGCAATTGCGCCGCGTTGGGGCTGCCGGCCGACTTCGTGCAAACCAATGGCGTCACCGTCCTCAGCGGCGGCGGTGCAAGCGGTGGCCTGAAGGCGGAGACGTCCAAGAACTTCTCGGCGGGGGTCGTTTTGACGCCGGTATTGGGCAAGGCCTTCGGAGATCTATCGGTTTCGCTCGATTATTTCGCGATTACCGTCAACAACGAGGTCAGCCGTGCGGGTGCGGCCGGGATTCTGAGCCTCTGCTATGCCGCCGCAAACTTCAATCCGAATGGCGGCTACTGCAATTTCGTGGATCGTGATCCGACGACGAACGCGCTCACGGTTTTCGACAACTACGTCAACCTCTCGACCGAAAAGCGCAAAGGGTTCGAGGTCAACCTTCGTTATGCTCACGATGTCGGGGCCGGAAACATCCGGTTCAACGCGCTGGTAACCAAATATACCGAACAGTCGCTTCAGCGCTTCCCGACCGATGCATTGATCGATGCCAACGGCACGATCACGACGCCGGACTGGTCCGGAACGTTTGAGGCGTTCTTCAACTTCGGCGGCGCTTCGCTTCGCTATGGTCTCGATTGGATCAACGGTGATCGCGATCGCACCTATCGCTATCTCGCCAAGGATACGACGACTGGCGAGATCGATCCGTCCTATGAGCAGTTCTTGCGCGACAACTATTATCTGGAGGTCCCGAGCTATTTCCTCCACTCGGCTTCGATCCAGTTCGATGTTCAGAAGAAGTTCCAGATGACCGTCGGTGTTCGCAACATGCTCGACAAGCATCCGCCGCGTATCACGGCTGGGGCGTATAGCCTGATCGGCAACGCACCGCTGTATTCCGGTTATGATTATGTCGGACGCACGTTCTTCGTAAATACGACGGCCAAGTTCTAAGAGCCGAAACATTTGATCATTGGGGCGGCATCGCGAGATGCCGCCCCTTTTTGTCGATGAGATGGGAGGACATGGGTCATGGTGCCCGCACCACAGCGGTGGCCTTCCGCCGTCATCCCCGCCATATCGGGCGCGCCATGACCCCCGACAATGCCCCGCTCGCCCTCTACGTCCACTGGCCGTTCTGCGTGTCGAAATGCCCCTATTGCGACTTCAACAGCCATGTCCGCGACGGCGTCGATCAGGACGCATGGCGCGCCGCGCTCCTCGCCGACCTCGCCTATGAGGCGAGCGTGGCGCCCCGCCGCCCGCTCAGCTCGATCTTCTTCGGTGGCGGCACGCCGTCGCTGATGCCCCCCGCCACCGCCGCCGCGATCCTCGATGCGGCAGAGCACCATTTCGGCTTCGCCCCCGATATCGAGATCACGCTCGAGGCGAACCCCTCCTCGGTCGAGGCGGCACGGTTCGGCGATCTCGCGGTGGCGGGCGTGAACCGCGTGTCGCTCGGCCTGCAGGCGCTCGACAACGACGCGCTGCGCTTTCTCGGCCGCGCCCACGACGTGACGGAAGGGCTGGCGGCGCTAGAGGTGGCGCAGGCGACGTTCGCGCGGATCAGCTTCGACCTCATCTACGCCCGCCCCGATCAGTCGCTCGCCGCGTGGGAGGCCGAACTCGCCCGCGCGCTCGCCGTCGGGACCGAGCACCTGTCGCTCTACCAGCTCACCATCGAACCCGGCACGCGCTTCGCGACCGAGGCGGCTGCCGGACGGCTGGTCATCCCGGACGGCGACGCCGGCGCCGACCTGTTCGAGACGACCCGCGCCCTCACCGCCGCAGCCGGCCTCCCGGCTTACGAAATCTCGAACCACGCGAAGGCAGGCGCGGAGAGCCGCCACAACCTCACTTATTGGCGGTATCAGGACTATCTCGGCGTCGGTCCCGGTGCGCATGGCCGGCGCGCCGGGGTGGCGACGGTGCGCCACAGAAAGCCGGAGAACTGGATGAACGCCATCGCGCGCAACGGGCACGGTGCGCAGAGCGAAGACCCGCTCGACCCGCCCACCCGCGCGACCGAGGCGCTGGTCATGGGGCTGCGCCTGCGCGAAGGCGTGGACCTGTCACGGATCGGCGCGGATCATGTCGATCTCGCCGCGGTCGATCGCCTTGCCGGCCACGGCCTCATCACCCGCGCCGGCGACCGCCTGACCGTCACCGACGCAGGCATGCTGCTGCTCGATTCGATTTTGCCCGAGGTGGTACGAACGACAACGCCTGCCTTCGCATAATCAACCCGTTCGGGCTGAGCCTGTCGAAGCCCCGTTGTCCTTCTTGTCCGATAGCAGAGGAGAACGGCACTTCGACAAGCATGTCCTGAACCCTTCGCCGAAGGGTTCAGTGCAAACGGTGTCGGATTTCCCTTCCCGCCATCACCCCCCGAACCCGGTCGGCGCGGGCGACACCGTCACCGTCGCGCCGCCGCGGATCTCCTGCACCTCCAGCGCGCGCTCGGCCACGCCGTCGCGGTTGAAGCGGAAGGCGCCGTCGATCCCGGCAAAGCCATCCGCCGCGCGCAGCTTCGCCTCGGGGAACGGTGTGCCAACCCTCCAGTCGCGCGCGATGCGCACCGTCAACAGCACCGAATCATAGCCGAGGCTCGACAGGCGATAGGGCGCCGCGCCGAACCGGGCGCGGTATTTGCCCGCATATTGGCGGTAGAGTCCGTCCGATACGCTCGCGAACCACGCGCCGTTCAGCGCCGCCTTGCTCGCGACCCCCGTGTCCGAATTCCACAATTCCGTGCCGAGGATCCGCGTCGAGGGGCTCGCCCGCTTCAGCAGCGGCACCGCGGCGGCGGCGTTGCTCGCGCCGTCCGCGATCAGCACGCCATCGAATGGCGCGTCCTTCGCCATGCGGTTGACCGCGGCGGCCACCCCGCCGCCCGACCGGTCATAGGTCTGCAGCGACACGACCTTGCCGCCCGCCGCCTCCACCGCGCGCAGGAACACCGTCGAGGCGCGCGTGCCGTAGAGCGCGTTGGGCACCAGCCCGCCGAAGTTCGAAACGCCGCGCCCGCGGGCATATTGCACCACCCGCTCGATCGACTGCGAGGGGACATAGCCCATCACATAGGCGCCGTCCCCGGCCACCCCGACATCGTTCGAGAAACTGAGCACCGGCACCCGTGCGGCCCGCGCGATCGGCGCAACCGCGCGAACGTCCTCCGACAGCAGCGGACCGAGAATCAGCTGCGCGCCTTCCGCAATCGCGCGCTGCGCGGCCACGCCCGCCCCCGTCGCAGTATCGTAGTTGGTGATCCGGACCTTCTGGTTCTTCGTATCCAGCAGCGCGAGCATCGTTGCGTTCGCAAGGCTCCGCCCGACGCCGGCGTTCGGCCCCGACAGCGGCACCAGCAGCGCGACGCGGTTGCGCTCGGTATCGCGCGGCAGGCCTTCCTCGACGGTCTCGGGCCGCGTCTGTTCGGGACGCGTCGTCTGTTGCGGCGCGCTCGTCGGCCCGCGCGGCACCAGCGTTTGGCACGCGCCGAGCAGCAGCGCCGCCGCCACCGCGACCGTCCGGGCGATCTCTCGCCCCCAACGACGCTCTTCGCCGATCCGCACGCCCGTCGCCGGTTGCGGAAGGATCGCTGCCTCTGCCATGACACCCCTCGTGGAAAATCCTCTTGAACCCGGCCTCTACATCGTCGCGACCCCGATCGGCAATCTCGGAGACCTCTCTCCGCGCGCCGCCGACATACTTTCGCGCGCCGATGTGGTCGCGGTGGAAGACAGCCGGGTCACCGCCGGCCTGCTCCGCCACATCGGCGTGAAGCGCCCGATGCTCCCCTATCACGATCACAATGCGGAAGGCGTGCGCCCCGGCCTCATCGCGCGGATGGGCACCGAGGCGGTCGCGCTCGTCTCCGATGCCGGCACGCCGCTGATCTCCGATCCCGGCTACAAGCTCGTCCGCGACGCCCGCGCGGCTGGCCATACGATCGTGACCATTCCCGGCCCCTGCGCCGCCATCGCCGCGCTCACCCTCGCCGGCTTGCCGACCGATCGTTTCCTCTTCGCCGGCTTCCTGCCCTCCAAGGCCGGCGCCCGCACGACCGCCATCGCCGAGCTGGCCGGGATCAGGGCAACGCTCGTCCTCTACGAAAGCGGACCCCGTCTGGCCGCATCGCTGTCCGCGCTCGCCGGCGGGCTGGGCGACCGCGACGCCGCGGTCACGCGCGAGATCTCCAAGAAGTTCGAGGAGGCGGTGACCGGCACCCTCTCCTCCCTCGCCGCCCGCTACGCCGACGCCCCCCCACGCGGCGAGATCGCGATCGTCATCGCCCCGCCGGGCGACGCGCCCCCGCCCGCCATCGAGGATGCCGACGCAGCCCTCGCCGAAGCCCTCACCCGCCTCCCCGCCTCAAAGGCCGCGGGGGAGATCGCAAAGAAATTCGGCCTCGACCGCAAAGCCCTCTACGCGCGGGCGATGGCGATGAAGGCGTGAAGAAGCGCCCGCTTTCTCCCCTCCCTGGAAGGGAGGGGTCGGGGGTGGGTCGCCCTCGAGGAACCGCACCACCCGCC
>NZ_LR701493.1:171458-806623 GCF_902498785.1 Sphingomonas sp. EC-HK361 | reverse complement strand
GCCCAGCAGCGATTCCAGCCCCGATCGCACCGCCGACGTCGCGATCGACGCCATTGCCGCCAGCGCCGAGCCTTTCAGATCATCGAACCCCAATTTGCCCGATCGCACCGCGCGCAACAGCGATGTCTCGATCGCCCGCCCCGCCCGGTCCGCACCCGCCACCAGCGGCCCGTCCAGCGTCGCACGCATCGCCGCCACGTCGCGCGCAAAGCCGCTCGTGTCGGCGCGCACGCGCACCATCATCGTCTCGATCTCGTCATCCATCGGGGAACGCCTCCCGCAATCGCCGCACCGTCGCCCCGTCGGGCGGCGCCACATCCCCGCCCGCCAGCGCCGTCACCAGAGCGCGCAATTCCGCCGGCGTCGCCGCCCAGAACTCCCCCGGCCGCCACCCGAACGCGACGCCCGCAAGCCCAGCCAGCCGAAGAGCGGACACACCGAACTCCCCTCCCTGGAAGGGAGGGGCCGGGGGTGGGTTGATATCGAGGGAACGCCCGGCCTCAGGCCTACCCACCCCCTCCCTTCCAGGGAGGGGAGTCGCCATGCTCACCGCCCCGCCAGGATCTGCCCGAGCAGCCCCTTCAGCGCCGGCGTCGCAGCGGCAATCCCGCCCGCCACCACCGCGTCGCCCAGCGCCTCGCGCGTCAGCTCCTCGGGCCGATCGCGCAGGCAGTGCCAGAACAGCCCGATCATCTCGGCAAGCGCCAGCCGCCCCTCCGCCGCCCGCTCGACGACCGCGAACAGCGGCCCCAGCTCGCCCTCCGCCGCGACCAGCGCCGCAAAGCTCGGCCGCAGGACCAGCGTCTCCCCCGCCACCCTGAGCGAAGCCTCGCCGCGCACGACGTTCGCGCCGCCCGTCATTGCGCCACCACCGCGCCCGAACTCTCCAGCGCCAGCGTGTAGGATCGCTCGCCGTTGAAATCGCCGGCATAGTCCAGCCGCGTCACCACGAAGCGCCCGGTCATCGCGTCGCCGCTTTCGAAGGTCAGCCGGTAATCGTCGATCACGCCTGCCAGCGCATTCGCCTTCACCCGCGCCTCGGCGACGGAGCCCGTGAACACCCCCGCCGCCGACACGCTGACGCTGCGCACCCCTGCGCCCGACAGCAGCTCGCGCCAGCCGCCCGAATCCTTGTTCGTCACGACCACCGCTTCGCCGTTCACCGACAATTGCGTCGTCCGCATCCCCGCCACCGTCGCAAAGGCCGGCGGCGTCGCCCCGTCGCCCACCTTCAACAGAAAGGCGCTACCCTTCTCGATCATCTCTGTTCCCCTTGATCCTGAACCTGAATCACCGTCACCCCAGCGAAGGCTGGGGTCCATGTCTCCATCGCGCGGCACACCAGGCAGATATGGACCCCAGCCGCCGCTGGGGTGACGAGAGTCGTTCAACCGTTCCGTTATATCCGCATCCGGCAAGCCACGCCCTTCGCGCCAGCCGTTCCCCCGCTTGTGCTCCCGCGAAGGCGGGAGCCCAGCCTGGGTCCCCGCCTTCGCGGGGACACATCAGGTCTCTTCCCGGTACATCCGCACCGCGCACACCACGCTCGCCGTCCAGCGCTCGCCCGACCGCACGATCCGTGTCTGCACCGGCCGGACCGCGACGACCCGCCAGCCCTCGCCGATCGTCCCGTCGATCGCGGAGACCGCATCCTCGACACCGCCCGCCAGCGCCTGGAGCCGCGCCGGCCGCTCGCCGCCATCGACTACGCGCACCGTCAGCCGCGCCTCGCGCCCGGTGACGCCCTTGGCGCTCCAGTCGCTCGTCACCGGCGCATCGACGACGGCATGCGGCAGCGCGGCGCGGACCGGCGGCGCGTCGAACGCGCCGGTCAGTCCTTCGATCCCCGCCAGCGCGAGCACCACCG
The DNA here is from genome assembly GCF_902498785.1 of Sphingomonas sp. EC-HK361. Taxonomy (GTDB): domain Bacteria; phylum Pseudomonadota; class Alphaproteobacteria; order Sphingomonadales; family Sphingomonadaceae; genus Sphingomonas. The sequence continues at coordinate 804,756 of NZ_LR701493.1, read as the reverse complement.
CGCCCTGCAATTGTGCCGCCGCACTCATGCCCGTCGCTCCGCCTGTCCAAGCGCCATCCGCCGCCACGGCCGCAGCAACGCCGCGACCGCCGCCGGCGGCAGCGTCGCCGCGCTCCGATCCTCGAACAGATGCGCGACCAGCATCGCCGTCGCCTGCGCGATCGCAGCGGGCACCGCTTCCCATGTCGCCGCCAGCCCCGCACGATAGGCGACCGCGACGCGCGCGGCCGCCCCCGCCTCCAGCACCCGCACCCAGCCGTCGCCGCCCGCATCGATGTCGAACCCGAAACTCTCCGGCGACAGCGCGAACGGCGCGCCGTCTGCGGACAGTCCGGTCATCCCCGCGATCAGCGTGACCGGCGATCCCGCCAGCCTTTGCCAGCTGCCGGTCGCGGGCAGCACGTCCTCGCCCGCCCGCTCGACCAGCAAGATCCCGGTGAAACGCTCGGCCAGGGTCACCGCCGTCGCCGCCAGCCGTTCGAGCAGCATCTGCTCGCCGGTGCCGTCCATGCGCAGCTGTTCGCGCGCCGCGGTGACGATCGCCTCGATCGTCACGCTGTCCGGAGGCGGCGCGCTCATCGCCGCGTTCCTGCGGCGACCACGCGCGCGCCCTCCGCCGCCGCGCCTGTGCGCGTCGTCTCAATCCGAGTCATCGCTCGCCCCCTTTTCGTATCAGATGCGCGTGACGCGCAGCAGGCGTGCCCGCGCAAGATCTGTCGGAACCGTCATCCGCCCGCCCGAAACCATGGCCAGGCCAGTCTGGCTGCTGCCGTCATCGAAGGCATAGCGCACCGTGATCGGTCCGTCGGCGACACCCCTGCCACCCCAGTCGAGCGTCACCGTGTCGGCCGATCGCGTGCCCACACTCCCCGCCGTTGCGATCGATGACGTCGCTATCGTGCCCGTCTCGAGCTGCGCGCCCCAGGCATGGACCGCGGCGGCCGTAGGCGCGCCTGCGACCTGCGACCACAGCAGCAGTTGCACCGACGCCGCATCGGTGTCGGCCCTCGCCGCCAGCGAATAGCGCCGCCACTGCCCATCCAGCGTCAGCGTGCCGCTGTCCAAACTCTCCAGCCGCAGCGCGATCGACGCGCCTGCCGCGCCCGCCGCCTTCAGCCAGACGCTGAACACCATCGGCATGCCCGGCACAGTCCCCACACCCGACAGGGCGATGCGCGAGAAGCCATCCCCGCGGACGAAGTCGATCCGCGTCGCGGCGTTCGTGCCGTCCGGCGCGACCGCGTCGAGCGCCGTCACGATCGGCGCGCTCCCTGACCCTCCCATATCACCGGCCCAGTGGCCGGCCAGATCGCTGCTCCAGGGCAGGACGTTCGTCGCCGCCGCCTCCACCAGCAATCCGCGGCGCGCGAGCGTCTGCGGATCATGGTCGAACCGCGCGGCATTGGCGGCCCTCACGGCCAGCATCCCCGCCGCATCGAAACACATCGCCGGCGTCGCGCGACTGAGCGTCACGCCCGCGGGCAGGGCGTCGGCGCCAAGATCGAACCCCACCGCCCTCGCGGTGGCCGTCCGTCCGGAGCCGATCCCCACCCCCAGCCCGATCGCGCCCATCAGGACAGCGCGACCAGATCGGTCGCGGTCGTGCCGGTCGCGCGCACATGGCTGGCGCGAAACGGCAGGATCGTGCCCGACGCGACGTTCTTCCACGTCACGTCCGCGGCGTCGTCCACCCCGCGCATCACGATCGTGCCAGCCGTGCCGACGAACAGCGCCTTGGGCACGCTCGCCAGCGCCGCTGCGTCGTTCGGCACCACCGCCGCCGCGCACCGCGCCGGCGCCGACACCTGGTCGGCCGAATTCCTGAACTGGTCCATCATCATCTCCCTAAGTCTCGCCGATGGAGAAAAGGCCGGGCGCGTCGCCGCACCCGGCCGCGCGCTCAGTTCGCCGCGAACTTCATCAGCTTGATCGCCTCGCTGTTCACCACGCACCCGCCGACCCGCTTCGTCGCGTAGAAATTGACGAAGGGCTTGTTCGAATAGGGGTCGCGCAGGATCTGCGTTTCGCTCCGCTCCGCGATCAGATAGCCGCTGCGGAAATTGCCGAACGCGATCGACAGCGTGTTCGCCGCGATGTCGGGCATGTCCTCCGCCTCGATCACCGGATAGCCGAGCAGCGTCGCCGGCTGCCCGGCGGAGAGCGAAGGCGCCCACAGGAACGCGCCGTCCGCGGTCTTCAGCTTGCGGATGCGCGCCAGCGTGCTCGCGTTCATCACGAACGTCGCCCCCTGGCGATAGGGTGCCCGCAGGCTCTGCACCAGATCGATCAGCCGCTCGTCCGGGTTCGCCGCAAAATCGCCCGCCGCCCCGCTCGCCAGATATTGCAGCGTGCCGAACGCGCGCGTCCCGTCCGCCGTGCTCGCGGTCGGCGCCGCCAGGAACCCCTTGGGCCGGTTGACGCCATTGCCCCCCACGAACGCCGCGCCTTCCGCCTTGGCGAACTCCGCCGCGATCTCGTCGGCCAGCCACGCCTCGACATCGAACTGCGCATCGTCGAGCATAGCCTGGCTCGCGCTCGGATTGGCATACAGCTCGCCCATCGGCGGCGCGATCTCGACGAAGGTCGGCGTCGCCGTTCCGCCCCGCGCACCGTCCTCCGCCGCCCAGCCGGACGGCGTGCCGCCCGTCGTCACCAGCTTGCGATACCCGGCCGATCCCACCGTCACGACGTTCGCGATGCTGCGGATGGGTGACGCGGCCTTCAGCACCCGGTCGATCACCGCATCGATCTCGCGCGGCACCGCATAGCCGCCCGCATCCCCGGTCACCCCGGTGAACGCCTTCGTCTCGATCACCGCGCCCGATCGGACGAAGCCGTCGAACCCCGCATCCTTCGCCGCGCTCGCCCCCGCCAGCACCGGCCGCGCCATCACCGTCTCGTTCATACGTCTCTCCATGAAATCCTCCCCGGCACGGGGAGGGGGACCATCGGCGCAGCCGATGGTGGAAGGGGGCCCACCGCGAGCCCCCGAACTCAAAGAATGTGGAGCCGAGCCCCCGGCTGCATCGGCTGCGCGACGACGCTCACCTCGGCGAGCACCGCCCGCGCAATCGTCCGCCATACCCCCTGCCGCGCCGCCACCGCGCGGTAGCCGACCGACAGCCCGCCAAGCGCGCCAGCCCGCATCAGCGCTGCCAGCGCCGGGTCATCCACCCGCCCGGCAACCCGCAAGCCGCGCGCATCCTCCTCGATCGCCTCGATCACCCCCACCGGGTTGCCGCGATGCTGCCAGAGCAGCGGCACCGGCCCGGCGCCCGCAAACGCCCCGCGCGCGAACGCGTCCCCCGCCCGGTCCACCCGATCGAACAGCGCGGCGTATCCGGCAAAGCGCAGGCCCGGCGTCACGGGCATCACTTCACCCACGCGCCGAACCCCAGCTTCACCGCCAGTCCCGCAAGCAGCAGCGCGCCCGCGATCCGGCACACCCACGCGATCGCCGCCTTCCACGCCGATCGCTTCGCGTCCCGCCACGCGCGCAGCAGCTCGCGCAGCTCCGCCAGGTCGCGCTCGGCCCCCGCATCCGCCAGCCCCAGCCGGGTCAGCGCCCTGACCGCGCCGGCCTCGCCCGCTTCCTCGACGATCGCGCGCAGCGTCGCCAGCGTCGCGCCTTCGTCCGCGCCTTGCGCAAGCAGCTGCGCCAGCACCGCGCTCATGACCAGTCCACCATCTGTCGCTTCTCCTCGTTGGTGAGGAAGTCCGCCGCCGTCACCGACGCCCACAGCGCCTGCCGCTCCTCCGCCAGCGCCGGCACCCGGTCGAGATCGACCGCGGCCCGCGCGTCCGGCCACCACGCCTTCAACCCGTCCGTCAGCCCGCCGAGGATCCGCCCCGCCATCGGCAGCACCGACAGCCGCCACAGCGCCTTGTTCGCCTCGCGGTAGTTCGCATAGGTCGCATCGCCCGGCAGCCCGAGCAGCATCGGCGGCACCCCGAACGCCAGCGCGATCTCGCGCGCCGCGCCTGCCTTCATGCCGGCGAAATCCATGTCGGCGGGGGACAGCGACAGCGCCTGCCACTTCAGCCCGCCCTCCAGCAGCATCGGCCGCCCGGCATTGGCCGCACCCGCGAACCCTGCCTCCATCTCGGCGCGCAGCCGCTCGAACTGATCGCGCGTCAGCGTCGATCCGTCGCCCGGATCATAGACCAGCGCCCCCGAAGGCCGCGCCGCATTGTCGAGCAGCGCCCGGTTCCATCCGCTCGCCGCGTTGTGGACCGCGATCGCCCCCGCCGCCGCGCCCAGACACCCAAGCCCGTAATGATCGTCGAGCGGATGCGCGAGCCGCAGGTGGATCACCTCGGGGGCGGCTGCGTCCGCGATCAGCCGCTGCACCCGCTCGCCGACCGCATAGCGATACGCCGCCGGCCAGCCGCTCGAATCCACCTCGACCCGCACCCGCTCGGGGCGCAGCGCGAACAGGCCAGCCGGTCGCGCGTCCGCATCACGGAGCACCTGGACATAGGCATTGCCGTGCAACTGCAGATGCGTCGCCACGCTTTCGAGCAGCTCCACCCCGATCAGCGCGGCGATCTCGTCGCTCGCATCGATCGGCGCGTCGGCGACGCTATGCGCCACCATCTTCACCGCCCGCTGCGCCACCGGATTGCCCAGATACCCGCTACGTACCTGCGCCTCGTAGGACGGCGGCCATTCTCCGGCGAAAGCAAACCCCCGCGCCAAAACCGGCCGCGCCTCACCGCGCCCGGAATTGGGTCCCATCAAAGTATTACTTTGATGGGTGCCCTTCCACCCGAACCATTTCATGATGTGTGTCTCCTAATACCTCCCCGGAACGGGGAGGGGGACCATCCAAAGGATGGTGGAGGGGCAGCCGCGCCAGCGAAGGCAATTGGTTCAGAGAAGGCGCAAAGCCGCGAAGAGAAGGTTGGTTCACGCGGAGGCGCGGAGGCGCAGAGAGCCGCCCACCAGGCAACGGCCGACGACAACCACAATGCGCAAAACGAAGAGAAGCAGCCATTCGGCTGCGACCCCCAAATCTCCGCGTCCTCCGCGCCTCCGCGTGAATCAAATCTCTTGAATCTTCGCGCCTTGGCGCCTTCCCTGAACCACTTCTCCGTCGACCGTGCGCCTAAAGCCCCCGCACCGCCGCAACACTGCGCTTCCCGAGCATCAGCTCGCTCACCGCCCACACCAGCGCATCCGCCCGGTCGGGCGAGCGCCCCGGCCCTTCATAGCTGCCGCCAGCCACCAGCCCGCACAGCTCGTCCTCCAGCGCGGGAAAAGCCCCCGCATGCCGCACCCGCCCCGCCTCGTAGAGCAGCGCCACCGGCTCGGCGCGCGCCACCTTGCCCTGCGCCGCGTGGACCAGCGTCAGCGGCAGCCCCGCGTCCGCCGCCTTAAGCACGCTCCCCACCATCGCCCCGCCCTGATTCTTCTCCGCCACCACCCGGTCGGCCGCGACCCGCGCCGCGCACGCCGCGACCGCGCGCGCCCAGCCTTCGGGCGTCGCGCCGTTCACGCTCGCATCCTCGATCACATAGGCAACCCCGTCGCGGCCAAGCGCGACCGCGACGATCCCGCACGCATCCCCGCCGACGCCCGCCGGCGGATCGACCCCGACGACGGTGCGCACCGCCTCTGCCGGAACGCATGTCCGGCACCGCTCCAGCAGCCCCCGCGTCCACAACGCCCCCGCAACCTCCTCGATCAGCTCGCCCTCCAGCTCCTGCCGGCCGAGCAGCGTGCCGCCATATTCCTCGCGCATGGCCCCAACGAAGCTGTCGGGCAGATGCGGGTTGTCGCGCGTCGCGCCCCGCGTCTCGACCAGCGACGGCAGCGCCATGATCCGCCGCATCAGCCGCGTCGGCCGCGGCGTCGTCGTCACCACGACGCGTGGCCGATCCCCCAATCGCATCGTCATCACCAGATTGTCCCACGTCGCATCGCCGAGCCGCCATTTCGCCAGCTCGTCGCACCACGCCGCATGATGTTCCGGCCCGCGCAGCCGCTCCGGCGCCTCGGCCGAATAGACGCGCGCCACAGTCCCGTTGGGCCAGCGCACCTCCCCCGTCGTCGCCCGCCACGTCGGCGTCTGATCCGCGCGGGCGACGCGCAGGACGCCGCTCGGCCCCTCGATCATCACCTGCCGCACATCGTCGGCACTGGCGCCGACCAGCGCGATCCGCGCCTCCGGCATCTTCTGCGCCACCTCGCACACCCATTCGGCGCCCGCGCGCGTCTTGCCGAAGCCGCGCCCCGCGCGGATCAGCCACACCCGCCAGTCACCGGGCGGCGCCAGCTGTCCGCCGTGCGCCCACGCTTCCCAGCGCGCCAGAAACTCGCGGCGCTGCGCCGCCGTCATCGCGCGCACCGCGGCAATTCGCTCGTCGGGCGGCAGCGCCAGCAGCCGGTCAATCAGCGTGCCCGTAGAATCGGTGCCGCTCATGCGTCGGTCTTCGCCGCGAGCCGGGCGCGCCGCGCCTCGATCTGGGTCAGCTTCTTCATCAGCGCGGCATCGGTGTCGTCCGATTCCGCGAACTGCCGCCTCGGCCCGCCCCGCTTCGGCTTGCCCGTGGCATCGCGGTGCGCCGTCAGCATCCTGACCGCGAGGTCAACGTTGATTGGGCCGCTCTTGGTGTCCGCGCCGCAGGTCAGCTCCGTGCCCGTCTCGCCGGCCAGCGCATGGCCCACCAGCCGCGTTTCGAGCATCTCATAGCCAAGCGCGAGCGCCACGCCCCAGGCATCGGCGAACGCCGGCTCGCGGCGTCGTAGCGCATAGACGCATACCGGATCGACGCCGATGAATGCCGCCGATGCCTGCACGTTGCAGGTCGCGGCCAGATGATCGAGAAACGCCTCGCGCATCTTCTTCGTCCAGCGGACCCACTTGCGCCCCTCGAACGCACTAAAGCCCTCTGCGATCACCGCCCGATGTGTGCCCAAGATCATTCCCCCCGGAAACGACGAAGGGCCGGGAGCAGCGGGCCTCACCCGCGCTCACCGACCCTTCGTCTCGCATGAGGACTGCGCCAGCCCCGCCCGACTCGCAATTCCTCAGCGTTCCCCTTTTGTGCCAGAACAGCGTCGCGCTGTCAAGGAAAAAGAACCATAATGGTTCGTGGCTTCGACTGGCGATGGCAAGATCCTCCCCCGCCAGGGGGAGGTGGCAGCGAAGCTGACGGAGGGGGAGGACACACGAACGATCGTAATCGTTCGCCGCTCCCCTCCGAGCCGCTACGCGGCTCACTCTCCCTGACGGAGGAGGAATGACGAAACGCCGATCGGACCGATCGCCCCACTCCGCTCGTCACCCCGGACCCGTTCCGGGGCCTACCGCGCCGCACGGGAAATGCCTCGAGAATCACGAACCCTAACCAACCCCCGAACGCGCCGCCGCTCGCCCCGAACAGCCGTTCAACCCGTCGAGAGGCCCAACCGCAACCCGCGCCCCCTAAGCCCGCGACCGCCCATCGACACCCTCGTGCCGCCCGATCAGCTCGTCCATCGCCCGCGCCACATTCTCCAGCGTGTAGGGCTTCTGCACGACGGTGCGCCCACGATGCTGTTCGGGAAGCAGCGCCTGCTCGCCATAGCCGGTCGCGAACAGGAACGGCACCCCCAGCTCGTCGAGCTGATCGGCGACCGCGAAGCTGTTATGGTCGCCCAGATTGATATCCAGCATCGCGACATCGGGCGCCCGCGCGTCCAGATGATCGAGAGCAGATGCAACCGACGCCGCCGTCGAAACCGCCGCCGCGCCGAGCCGGCTTACGATATCCTCGGCATCCAATGCGATGATCAGGCTGTCCTCGACCAGCAGCACCTCGCGTCCGGTCAGCATCTGGTGCGGCGGCGTTTGCGGATGGCCGATCGACGGCCGCTGGAACTTCACCGCGGGGCCGGCGAAATTCTGTGGCTCCGACACATGGCGCGCCGGGATGCGGAACCGCGCTTCGACCCCGTCCGGCTTGTAGTCGATCTCCGCCGCGCCACCGAGATCATAGGGCACCGACCGGTCAATGATCGTCGTCCCGAATCCCTTGCGCGTCGGCGCGGTCACAGCGGGGCCGCCCGATTCGCGCCACGTCAGCACCAGGTCGCCGGCGGCGTTCTTCTCCCAGCCGATATCGACGCGGCCTTGCGGCACCGACAAGCTGCCATATTTGGTCGAGTTCGTGACCAGCTCGTGCATGACCAGTGCCATCGTCGAATAGGCCTGCGGGTTCAGCATCACCGGCTTGCCCGAAACGACGACCCGCTCATGCTCGTCGACGAATGCCGCCGCCTCGGCTTCGATCAGCGCGCCCAGCGGCGCCGGACCCCAGTGATCGTCGGTGATCTGGTTGTGCGCGCGCGCCAGCGCGTGGATTCGCCCGTCGACCAGCTTGACGAAGTCCTTCACCGCCTCCTCGCTCGGCTGCGACTGGCGGATCAGCCCGCGGATCACCCCCAGGATGTTGCGCACCCGGTGGTTCAGCTCGGCGATCATCACTTCCTGCCGCGCGCCCGCCTGCTGCCGCTCGGCCGAGGCTTCGTCGGCCAGCCGCAGCACGACCTCGATCAGCGTCGCGCGCAGCGTCTCCGCCACGCGCTTTTCGGACGCGGTGAAGGGCTGCGAGCGCCCCTGCACCAGCTCCTTCCACTCCGCAAAGCTTTCGCGCGGGGTCAGCCGCGGGCCGTTGGGGCCGAACTCCTCCGGCTTGTGCGGATCGCCCGCCCAGCGCACAGACCGCACCAGTTCCGACCGGAACAGCACGACATAGTCGCGCGGGCTCCGCGAGATCGGGATGGCCAGCATCCCCGCAGCGTCCGATGCATAGGCATCCGCGCCTTTGACGATATCGGCGATCCGGTCGGTCGCATAGACCTTCCCCGCCGCGGTCGCGTTCAGCGCGCGGACGATCTTGCGGAAATCGTCGGTCGGCGGAGTCACGCCCGAAAACGCGTAACCGCCTGCGATCCACACGCCGACGCCGTCCGCGGGAATCGCATGGGTCAGGATGTCGGCCAGCCAGTCGGGGTCGTTGAGCAGCGTCTCGTCGGACGCCACCGCGCCCAGCAGCTGGTCGGAGATATCACGCGCGCGGCGCTCATATTCCACCGTCTCCTTGCGCTCGCGGCTCTCCAGCCTCATCGCGAACATCTGCGCGAACAGCTCGGCAACGCTCCGCCGCTCGAACGTCGGGCAGCGCGGCGAATAATGGTGGCAGGCGAACAGCCCCCACAGCTTGCCCTCGACCACGATCGAGATCGACATGGAGGCATCGACCCCCATGTTCTTCAGATACTCGATATGGATCGGCGACACCGATCGCAGCACCGACAGCGACAGGTCGAGCGGCGCGCCCGTCTCGTCCCGCTCCGGCACGATCGGCACCGGCACCGCGTTCACGTCGGTGATCGTGCGCAGCAGGTTGCGGACATACAGCGCGCGCGCCTGCACCGGGATGTCGCTGGCCGGATAGCGCAGCCCCATGAAGCTGCCGATCCCCGCCTTTGCCGCCTCGGCGACGACCTCGCCCGATCCGTCGGCGGCGAAGCGATAGACCATCACCCGGTCGAACCCGGTCAGTGCGCGCACCTGCCGCGCACCTTCACGGAAGAAGGTGGCGAACTCCTCGCACTGGTCCAGCCGCGCGATCATCGATCGCACCATGCCGCCGGCGTCGCCATGTTCGCCCGATCCCGGCTCCGCCTCGATCACCACCTGCCCGCCGGACAGGTGCACCGCGACGTCGAACGGCTTCGCACCCGCCACGATCTGGCACCCGAACAGCCGCTCGACCGCGTCCGGCCCGCGCAGGATCGCCACGCGGTTGCGCAGGTCGTGGACGACGCTGGTCGGAAACACCTCCCCCAGCGGCCTGCCCAGCACCTCATCCGGCGTTCGCCCGATATACTCGGCGACGTTCACCGATACCCGCGCGATCATCCAGTCGCTGGTCAGCGCGACGAGGAACCCGATCGGCTGGATCGCGCCCAGGATATGGATCGGCTCGCGGTCGCAATTGGTCAGGTCGACCCGCATCGGTTCAGTCGTCAAATCCGCTCACCTCGGCCACACTCCGCCCGCTCGCTTCGAACACCGCAAAGACACGCGCGGCGGCCGAAACGGCAAGGTTGATGTCCTGTTCACTGCAAAGACGTTCGTCAAGCGTGACGAGCAGCGTGCGCCACGCCGCCGAATCCCCCGCTTCCAGGAACGTCACCGGCAGACCGTCCGGCACAGACCGCCGGAGCAGCACCCCGCCAAGCCGCGATCCTTCCAGCACATAGACCGCCCCCAGCATCCCCGCCTCGTCGGCAAGCGCGGCCGACAGCGCTTGAATGCACGCGCCCGCCGCAGGTTCCGCCGCCGCCGGCTCCAGCCCCATCGCCGCCAGATCGGCGCGCAGCCGGTCGCCCCGCCGCCGCTGCGGCCAGTCGGGCAGGACGCGCGCCACGCCGGCGGCGTCCAGCGCCGCCTCGACCGGAAGATGCGCCGCCGCCTGCGCAACCAGGAACGCGCCATAGCCGTCCCGGCTGGCAAGGTCGAAGCGCGAAAACGCCGCATCCACCCGCTCATGGTCGGCCGACGTGGCATGCCGCAGGGCGGATCGGGCGCTCTGTCGGCTCACCATCGCCCGTCCTTAGGCGCGTTAGCCCGCAAGCGGCAATAAATCTCGATCAACCCGCTTTGTCGCGGACGGCTGGAACCCCGGCCGCACCGGCTTCGTTACGCTGCCATAACTCTTAAAGGACACGCCCTATGCTCTGGACCATCGCCGTCATCCTCCTGGTCCTCTGGGCGCTCGGCCTCGGCCTTCACGTCGCCGGCGGGCTGATCCACATCCTGCTCGTCATCGCCGTCATCGTGATCGTCGTGCGCCTCATCCAGGGCCGCAAGGTCGTCTAGGCGTCAGCGCGCGGCGTCGGCCACCCGCGCCCAGCTGTCGATCTCGTCATTGTGCCAGCGCTCGATGACGAGATCGCCGGCGACGCCCGTCGCCGGATCGACCGTCACCGCACCCTCCCACTCGAAGGTCGCGTTGCCTGACAGCGTCACCATGCCGTCCTCGCCCGCGACCGCACGCACCATCCCGCCCCGGTTGAACACCGTGACGGGCGTCCCGAACGCGATCCGCCCGGTCAAGCCGGCCGCATGGGTCGATGCTGCCATCGCGCTCCCGCAGCTGTCGGTCAGCCCGACGCCGCGCTCATAGGTCCGCACGAACAGCGCGTCGGGCTCGCGCGATGCCTCCCGGGGTCCCCGCAAAGTTTCACTTTGCGGGGTGGCGACGAACGACACGTTCGCGCGGTTGGGCAGCCAGTCCGGCGCCGCCTCGCAGACTCCGCCCACCGCGACCAGTTCCGCCTCGTCGACCGCTTCGACGAACGCCACCAGATGCGGGTTGGGAATCGCGATCGCGGTGAAGGCGCGCGCGCTGCCGGTCGCGGCGATCGGCGTTTCGATCACCCGCTCGCCCAACCCCCGCATCGGCCAGGCCGCGACGTCGAGCGACACCGGCCCCGCCGTCTCGCGCACCGTATAGACCCCGTCCGCCAGATCGTCGTCGCGCGCAACGTCTGCCTCGCTCGTCTTCAACCGCACCCGCGCCGCCTCGATCCCCAGCGCCGCAAACCCCGCCCGCGCCACGCACCGCAAACCGTTCAGGCAAGTCTCCGATTCCGAGCCATCCGAATTGAACATGCGGAATCCAAACGCGTATTGTCCGTCTCCCTCGGTCAGCAGCAGCATCCCGTCCCCGCCGACCGGCCCGCGCCGGTCCGCCAGCGCCCGCGCGACGCCCGCCCACGTCGCATCATCGAGCGCCAACCGCCGTGCATCGATAAGGGGAAAATCATTCCCCGATCCGTGGCACTTGATGATCCTGAGCCGCATCGTTCGCGCGCCTATGCCATCGCCGCCATCATCCGCTGCTCCACCGCGATCAGATCGGCAAAGCTCGGCCGCGCGAGGATCGCCGCGATGTAGCCCGCCGCGTTCGGCCAGCGCGCCGCATCGATCGTCACCCCCGCATGCGCCATCGTCGCAAAGGGCGACGCGACCGCGATATCCGCCACCGTCAGCGCATCGCCGACCAGAAACCCGCCCGGCCGCGCGACGCCTTCCAGATAGTCGAGCAGCGGCGGCACTTCCTCGACATGCGCCTTTGCTGCCACCGCCTCGTCGCCCGCGATCTTCAGCACCTTCGGCGCGACGAGGCGGTTGAACACGATCCGCCCGCCGGTCGCGGCCACGATCGTGTCGCCGAATTCCTCGAACCAGATCGTGCGCGCCCGCGCCATCGGCTCGGCCGGAATCATCGCCGGCTCGGGGAATTTCGCCTCCAGATAGGTGACGATCGCGGTCGAATCGCACAGCAGGAAATCGCGACCGTGATCGGCGCCCGGATCGCGCAGCGCGGGCATCTTGCGGAACGGGGACGCCTCGTCGAACTCAGGGCCGCCCCGGCCCATGCCCGCCGGCCGCAACTCCAGATCGATCCCCTTCTCCCGCGCAACGACCAGCACCTTGCGCACGAAGGGCGAAACACTCGAACCGTACAGGATCATCGGGGCCTCCATCAGCTGTCGCCGCTCCCTACGCCGTTCGCGGCGACGGCGGAACCGATATCCGCGCGTGGCGCGGAGGCCACATTCTGCGTAAATCGTCTGATGTTGCAGCGTCGCAATGCGGCGGATACGCTCCATGGCCAGCCAGCCGGGATGCTTCAGCGCGCCGAACCCATGGATCTCGAAACCCGCCTCCTGATCGTCGACGACGATCCCGGCATCCGCGAGCTGACCGCCGCGTTCCTGAACCAGCACGGCTACCGCGTCGATACCGCGGCCGACGGCCCGGCGATGCGCGCCGCGCTGCAGCGCGAACGCTATGCCCTGGTCGTGCTCGACGTGATGATGCCCGGCGAGGACGGGCTGACGATCCTGCGATCGCTCGACCGCGCAGCGAGTCCGGCGGTCATCATCATGTCGGTCATCGGGCAGGAGGTAGACCGGATCGTCGGACTGGAAATGGGCGCCGACGATTATATCGCAAAGCCAGCGAACCCGCGCGAACTGCTTGCGCGGATCCGGTCCGTCCTGCGCCGCGGACACGTGAATATCACACACCCCGCGAAGCCGGCGCGCAGCTGGCGATGTTTCGCGGGCTGGCGCCTCGATCCGCTGGGTCGGGAGCTGATCGACCCCGACGACATTATCATCCATCTCTCCGATGGCGAGTTCCGTCTCCTCCTCGCGCTGGTGGAGCATCCGCGCCGCGTCCTCACGCGCGACCAGCTCCTCGATCTCTCGCGCGGCGCGAATGCCGAGCATTTCGACCGGGCGATCGACGTCCAGGTCAGCCGGCTCCGCAAGAAGATGCACCGCGACGGTATCGAGGATTCGATCCGCACGGTGCGCAACGAAGGTTATATGCTGACCGCCGAAGTGACCGTGCGCTGATGGGCGCGCAACCGCGCGCCGCCTCGATCGCGCTGTCGATCCTCGCGCTCGTGATCGGCTCGGTCGTGGCGGCGACCGCGATCTTCTTTATCATCACCTTCAACGGACCCCCGCCAAAGGACCCTCCGCGCAGTATCGATAGCATCGCCCATGCCTTGCAGACAGGGAACCAGCCCGGCGATCCGGGTCCGCCGCTGCGCATCACCACGCGACCGCACGCGCCCGTTCCCGACGACACGCTGCGCCGTGATCGCGCGGCGGCGGCGCGAATGGCTGTGATCCTTCATACCCCCGCCGACCGCGTCGTGGCGCTCGTCCGCCCCCAACCGCGCGGCATGGGAAGCGCGCTCGTCGGCAAGTTCACCTTTGCCTGGCGCACCGGCAGCGCGTGGCGCGTCGTGGAAAACAGCCCGATCCCGCTGTTCACGCGCTGGCACTGGGTGACGCTCACCGCAATGCTGGCCGCCATTCTCATCCTCGCGCTGCCGGCCTGGCTCATCGCCCGCGCGATCTCGCGGCCGCTACGCGCGATCGCCGACCATGCCGTCGCCGCGCGGGCCGGGGCGCCGCTGGGGCCGATGCCGCAAGGCGGCCCGCGTGAGGTACGGCTGCTCGCCGGCGCGGTCACCCACATGCATCGCCGCCTCGCGCGCCACGCAGAGGGACGCACGGTGATGCTTGCGGCGATCGCGCATGATCTCGGCACGCCGCTTTCGCGTCTCGCCTTCTGGGTGGAGAAATTGCCGGACGACGCGCGCACCCGCGCCGCCGCCGACCTCGACGAGATGCGCGCGATGCTTGGCTCGGTCCTGCGCTTCGCGTGTGACGAGGCGGCCGAAAACGCCGACGCGCGGATCGATCTCGGCAGCCTCCTCGACAGCCTCGTCGAAGACATGACCGTCTCCGGCGCAACGGTTTCGATCGAGCCGGGACCGCGCGTGATCGTGCGCGGCGATCCGCACGCGCTACGCCGGCTGTTCGCCAACCTGCTCGAAAACGCGATCCGTTACGGCAGGGCGGCGATCATATCGTGGGACACAACCGATGGTCGGGTGAGCATCGCGGTCGACGATCACGGTCCGGGCTTTGATCCTGCCACGGCGGATCGCCTGTTCGAGCCCTTCGTGCGTGGTGACCCTTCGCGCAATCGTGGAACCGGAGGTACCGGCCTCGGCCTCGCGATCGTGCGCTCGATCGCGGAAACGCATGGCGGCTCTGTTGTGCTGGACAATCAGCCCACCGGTGGCCGGGTGCGTATTTCGCTGCCCGTCGCCCGCTGAAACATTCCGCAACAATCGCGACATAAGCCGGTGCGCAACGCGCGGTAGCCAGGACGGCATAACCATCCGGGGAACCGCGCATGTCACACGACCCTCATCATGAAGACCACGGCCATAGCCTTGCCGAAGACATGAAGCTGATGCAGGCGATGGTCGAACGCCGCCGCGCGCTGCGCCTCCTGGCCGGGGCCGGCACCGTCGCGCTCGTCGCCGGATGCGGCGGCGCCGGCGAGTCGAGCTCCGGCGTCGGCGTCGTCACCGGTGCGACGCCAACGCCAACGCCGACCCCCACTCCGACCTCGACGCCAACCCCTACGCCCACATCGACCGCAACCGGCAGTTGCATCGCCGATCCGACCGAAACCGCTGGCCCCTATCCTGCCGACGGCGCCAACACATCGAGCGGGTCGACCAGCAACATCCTGACCGTCAGCGGCATCCAGCGTAGCGACATCCGTTCCAGCTTCATCAGCTCGACCACGGTCGCGACCGGCGTCCAGGTGGTCATCACGCTGACGCTGGTCAACGTGAATTCGGCATGCGCGGCCCTTTCGGGCTATGCGGTCTATCTGTGGCACTGCGATCGCAGCGGCAACTACTCGCTCTACAGCGCGCCTGCGGAAAGCTACCTGCGCGGCGTCCAGGTGACCGACGCCAACGGCCAGGTGACCTTCACCACCATCTTTCCCGCCTGCTATTCCGGGCGCTGGCCGCATATGCACTTCGAGATATTTTCGAGCCTGTCCAATGCGCTGGGCGGAAAATATGCGATTCTGACCTCACAGCTCGCCATGCCGGCGGCGCTGTGCAACACGCTCTTTGCCGATACGACGACCTATCCGTCGAGCAAGACCAACTTCGCGCAGGTTTCGCTTTCGAGCGACAATGTTTTTGGCGACAACACCGCAGCACAACTCACCCAGCAGACGCCTACCTTCACCGCAGCTGCCACCGGCTACACTGCGACGGCGCTCATCGGCATCGCCCGGTAGGACACAGGCCCACCCCCGGCCTTCCCCGAACCGTGCGAGGCGGGGCACGGCGCGTCCCTGGCGTCGCCGTGCCCCGTTTTTCCACACGCAGCCGCCCTCACCGCAGCCCGTAGTGATCCGCCAGCCGGTCGAGCGCCAGCGTCAGGACGAGGCGCCCGGCACGCGCCGGCCACCCCAGCGCCTTTTCCGATACCGGCAGCGTTTCGCCCGCGCAGATCACCCGCCACGCCACATCCTTCAGCCCCGGCCCCGCCGCCGCCATCGCAGCGTCGAACCGGCGCTTCGCCGCGATCTGCGCCGTCGTCGGATCGAGCCCGTCCGCCTCTCCGCCGTCGACGCGCGGCGTCCAGCGCATCGTCACCGATGGCGCGATCGACGCCCGCTCGTAATCGGCACGCAACCGCTCGCCCGCCTCGAATTGCCGCACATCGATCAGGCCCCGCGCGCGCAGCCAGGCGAGCGGCGATTCGGCGCGGTTTACCATGACCGTGCGCCCGGTCCGCGCGCCGCCGCTCATCGGCGATCGCCGCCCCTCGCCATCGATCCGCATTTCCGTCACATCGCGCATCACCGTCTCCTGATCGTCTCGTTTCAGGATCAGCCTTGCCATGAGGGCACTTTTGTAGGACAGGATGAAAACCGATTTGGTTAAATAGGACGCCGCCGATGATTACCGCAATCCGCGAAGTGCGTCGTGCGAAGGGGCTTACCCTCGAAGACGTCGCCGCCCGCTGCGATCCGCCGACGACCGCGCAGCAGATCGGTCGCCTGGAACTCGGCACTCGCACCGTGTCGGTCGCCTGGCTCAACCGCATCGCCCCCGCGCTCGGCGTCACCGCGGCCGATCTCGTCCAGCTTCCTGAGCGCCCGGACCTGCCCGTCGCGGCCGTCCTCGATACCGATGGCGCGCATGCCCCGCGCCGCACCGAACTGCTCACCCCGCCCGCGATCCAGCCCGGTCAGGTCGCGGTCACGGTGACCGCCGGCGTCGGCGATTACCGCGCGGGCGATGCGCTGTGGTGCATCCCGCTCGCGCCCGATGCGTTTGGCGAGGCGATGAACCGCGATGTCCTCGTCCCCCGCCCCGGTGGCCGCTTCGCCTTTGGCCGTCTCATCGGCCGCGAGGACGGGCGGGTGCAGCTCCTGCCCCCCGGCCCCGGCAGTCGCCAGCAAGTCGTGACCGATCCCGCCTGGGTCGCGCGCGTCGCAACGCTGGTCCGCGCGCTGTGAGACGGCTCCTCGCCCACTCATCCCTTGCGCTGCTCCTCGCGCCGCTTCTGGCACTTGCCGGCGCGGCGCCGCCGCCGATCCCGGTCGCCAAACCGACGGTGGTCGCGACCTATCCACACGACACCGCCGCCTTTACCGAAGGGCTGCTCGTCGATCGCGGCCACCTCTACGAAAGCACCGGGCGCGAGGGACAGTCCTTTATCCGCGAAGTCGATGTGAAGACCGGGCGCAAGCTGCGCGAGGTCGCGGTGCCAACCGGTCAGTTCGGCGAGGGGATCGTCGTCTGGAAGGACGAGCTGCGTTCCGTCACCTGGCACGGCGGGCAGGGCTATCGCTGGAGCCTGCCCGCGCTCAAGCGCACCGGGGGTTTCCGCTACACCGGCGAAGGCTGGGCGATGACCGATGACGGTCGCCGCATCTATCTGTCCGACGGCACGCCGACGCTGCGTCTTCTCGATCCGGCCTCGATGAAGGTCACCGGCACGCTGCGCGTCACGATCGACGGCAAGCCGCTGCCGCGCATCAACGAACTGGAATATGTGAACGGCGAGATCCTCGCCAACATCTGGATGACGCCTGCCATCGCGCGGATCGACCCGCAGACCGGCGTCGTGAAGGGGCTGATCGATCTTTCCGATCTGGTCGCGCAAGTGGCCGCGACCGACCCCGATTCCGTCGCCAACGGCATCGCCTATGACCGCACCGGCCATCACCTCTACGTGACGGGCAAGAACTGGCCGAAACTCTTCGAAATCAAGCTTCCGCCTGCCGGCGCATGATCTGTCGGCTTTGAGGAGGGATGGTGGGCGCTGACGGGCTCGAACCGCCGACCCTCTCGGTGTAAACGAGATGCTCTACCAACTGAGCTAAGCGCCCTCGCCGCCCCCAATAGCCGCCTCACCGCTCAGGGCAAGCGCGATGACGCGCGCGGCCGGGTCGGAGTTCAATAGGCGTTGCGGTGGACCAGCACCATGACGGTCGAGGCCAGAATGCCGATATCGCGCGTGATCGACCACTGATCGAGATACTCGAGATCGGCTTCCAGACGCCGTTCCAGATCCTCGCGCCTCTCGGTCGCGCCGCGGTGCCCGCGCACCTGCGCAAGGCCGGTGATCCCGGGCTTCAACGCGTGGCGGATCCAGTATTCGTGGCTGATTTGCCAGAACAGCTGGTCGCCCGCCAGCGAACCCAGTGCGTGCGGCCGCGGGCCGACAAGGCTCATGTCGCCTTCCAGCACGTTCAGGAGTTGCGGAAGCTCGTCCAGACTTGTTCGCCGCAGGAACCGGCCGACACGCGTGATCCGGTCGTCGTCGCGGCTCGCCGAGCGGTTTCCGCTCCCGTCCGCCAGTTCATGCCGCATCGTGCGGAACTTCATGATCCGGAACAGCTGGTTGCGCCGCCCCACCCGGTCCTGCCGGAAAAAGACGGGGCCGCGGCTGTCGAGCTTGATCGCGATCGCGACGATCAGCAGAACCGGCGACAGAGCGATGATCGCCGGCACGGTGAGCGCGAGATCGAGCAGGCGCTTCATGATGCGATTGCTCATGCTCAGCGGCCCGCGCGACACCACGTGAGTCGCCTGTCCCGCCGCGCGGCCGATCCCTATCACATCGGCATAGCTTCGGTCGTGCAGCAGCAATTCGCCATTGATGTTCGCGCCGCGCAGCACCGTGCTCCACGCATGGCGTCGGTCGGCTTCGCAGGAGACGATGACCCGGTCGAACCCGGCCAGTTCGTCGCCGATCCGGTGGAGCATCACCGGATCCTCGAGGTCAGGCGACAGCCCTGCCTTGCGCGCGTTCAGCCGGTGTGCCCAGGCGAGGCCGGGCGCATCGACCCCGTCGACTATCAGCAGCTCGTTATAGAGCGAACCCGACAGCCGCCTGAGGCCGTGGCGCACGAAGATCAGCCGACCCGTCACCAGCAGGACGAGGGACAGCGGCGAACCGATCGCGAAGTTCAGGCGCGAAATCTGCTGGCTCGCATGCGCAACATAGGTGAAGACGATGACGGCGATCAGCGCGTAGATCAGCGCCGTTACCGACCGCTTCAGGCTCAGCCTGGGATTGGTGAAGACGGATGCGCTATACACCTCGGCCGCGAGCGCGATGCCCAGATACCCGATCAGCACCATCAGCGACAATTGCCAGCCATCGAACGTTCGCGGCCCGGTATGAAGCCCGCTCGATATCACGAAGGCGGCGATGATCGCTGCGCAGTCCACCGCGACGAGTTCGGCATATAAGCGAAGCCGCTGGATACGTTTGGAACGTATGCGCGGCGTCGCGAAGTCTCCAAGCGTCGAAACGCTCATCGCAAACCTTCCCTTCGACGCCGGGGTCGGAGTCCCGATCCAGGTCCGTTGGGAAGGCAATTCATTGATCCGGCGCCGCTAGGCAATGCCGGTCGCGGCCGTATCGGCCAAACGCAGGACCACCCGTTTCAGAGAAAGGATGACTGGTTTGTCATCTTGCCGCGCCGCAGCAAAATGCCGCCGTCGGCAACGCTCGTGGTTAGCGAATCACCAGATACGCGATGCCGACAACCGCCGCTGCGAGCGAGGCGTAGCCCGCGAGGCGAGACAGGCTGCGCACGAAGGATTCGACTCGGTCGCGTTCTTGCGCCGCGGGCGCTGGCGCCACCGGGGGCGCGATCCGGTCCAGCGGACCGCCGAGCGCATGATCCGACATTTCGTCCATCCTCTCCCCGCTCATCGCTTATGCCGCTGAGCCGAGTCGTTGCTTAGCTGGGTTCAGTCGATGAGTGAAGCCGAAAAAGATTAAGAAAGCTTCATCAAGCGCTTGAAATCCGGCACAAGCCTGCGGCGCGCGGTTACCCGCGGCGCGAGCCATGCGGACAGGATTGCGGGCGCGATATTCTGGTCTTCGCCGAGCGCTTTGGACGCGGCGGTCATGGACTGGCGCATGGCGCGAACTCCTCTTCGGGTTGCGGCACTGATGCACCGCGCGCCCCTGCAAGACCGTTAAGCGGCATGCTCTCGCACGCGTTAACCATCGCTTTGCCGGACCGGGATCGCAAACCGCCGCAGCAGGCTGGTGGCCTTGCGCCGTGTCGTCGATACCGATCGGCATGCTGGTCGAAGCCAAGGGTCGAACCCCGATCGCCGCCGGGGGCGAGCCGGTCTATCACGCCCGCGATCACGCGAATTACCGGCACATCACCGCGCGCGATGTGGGCAATGGGCTGGTCGTCCTCGACACCCCCACCCGCGGCGTCATCGTGGACGACGTCCGCGTCGATGGCGCCTACCGTGTGATCGAGAATACCGGCGCTGGCCGCATGCCCGCGCCATGCACCGGGCTCAGGGTTTCGAACGTCACCGCGACCGACCTGCGCCGCGGCTTCGCGCGCATCCGCTATGCCAGCCGCGACGGCCTCTTCGCCGACATTACCGCCAGCGGCGGGCTGACGACGGGCGCGCACGACCTCCCCTGCGGCATCGCGATCGCCGACGAAGCATCGGATTTCCGCTTCGAACGCTGCACGATGCGCGGTTTCCGCTGGAAGCGAAAGGACGCCCAATACTGGAATGGCGACGGCTTCTCCGCCGAACGCGGCAACAAGCGACTGATTTTTCGCAATTGTGCCGCTTGGGGCAATAGCGATGGCGGCTTCGACCTGAAGGCGAGCGATTCGCTTCTCGACGACTGCGTATCGGGGCGCAACGCGCGCAACTACCGGCTGTGGTCGAGCATCCGCGCGACCCGGCTGACCAGCATCGAGCCGGTCAAGATCGGCGGCATCGGCGATACCGTCCATTTCGCCTTGATGGGCGCAAAGACCGCGGGCGGCGCGCCGATCGTCATCCGAATCGCGCATCTCTCCGTGCGGAGCACAAAGGCCTGGCCGCTCTTCGACGTGCATGACGGGCCGGTGCGGATCATCATCGACTCGCACGACATCAATGTTCCGACCGGCACCCCGCTCATCCGTCCTCGCGGAAAGGGCAGTGTACCGGGCGGAATCCAGTGGGGCGGGCCACCGCCGCGGCTCTGACCGCCCCCCCAAACGACGGCTTAAGCGCAAGCACGGCACGGCTCGACGTTGTGTGCTTGTTGCGGTGCAGCAGACGGGCGCAATCATTTCTGAACCGAATTAACCGTGATTCGCGGGCAGGGTCGGATCACGCGCGCACGGGGCCTGTTGGCACCCGCGCTCCGCAGAGGAGATCGTTCATGCACAAGGTGCGCAAGGCAGTGTTCCCCATCGGCGGGCTGGGCACGCGCTTTCTTCCTGCGACGAAGGCGATGCCCAAGGAAATGCTGCCGGTCGTCGATCGGCCGCTGATCCAATATGCCATCGACGAGGCGCGTGAGGCGGGCATCGAGCAGTTCATCTTCGTCACCAGCCGCGGCAAGTCGCTGATCGAGGATCACTTCGACCACGCCTTTGAGCTTGAGGAGACGATGGAGCGCCGGGGCAAATCGCTCGACATTCTCGCCGACACGCGCTTTGCGCCGGGCGACATCGCGATCGTTCGTCAGCAGGAGCCGCTCGGCCTTGGCCATGCGGTATGGTGCGCGCGCCGCATCGTCGGCGACGAGCCGTTCGCGGTGCTGTTGCCCGACGATCTGATGCTGGGCCGCCCCGGCTGTCTGAAGCAGATGGTCGATGCCTATGCCCGGGTCGGCGGCAACCTGATCTGCGCCGAGGAAGTCGCGCCCGACCAGACCGACAAATACGGCATCATCACGCCGGGCAGCGCTGACGGAGTTCTGACCGAGGTAAAGGGATTGGTGGAAAAGCCGGCGCCCGCGGTCGCTCCGTCGAACCTTGGCATTATCGGCCGCTACATCCTCCAGCCCGAGGTCATGGACATCCTCGCGCAGCAGGAGGAAGGCGCCGGCGGCGAAATCCAGCTGACCGACGCGCTCGCCCAGCTCATCGGCCGCCAGCCCTTCCACGGCGTCACCTTTCAGGGGACTCGGCACGATTGCGGCGACAAGCGCGGCTTCGTTCGCGCGACGATCGCGGTCGCGCTCTCGCGACCCGATATCGCGCCCGCCCTCCATGATCTTCTGGAAAGGGCGTGACCGCAATGGATGGCGCAACCCGCACCCGCGCTCGCACCCATGCGATCGGCACGCAGTCGGACGTCGATGAATCGACGTTGATCGATGTTCGCGGGATCGGCCGCATCATCCGCCGCCGTGCGCTCGTCATCGGCGTCATTCTCGCCGTGGCGGCCGCGCTTGCGCTCGTCGCCTACATGCTTGCCGAGCGGCGCTATGTCGCGACCGCGCAGGTCGCGCTCGAGCGGACCGCCGAAAAGGTCATCGCCGAGGATCAGGTGACCCCGACCGTCGATCCGGACTCAGCCGCGGTCGATACCGAGGTCGAGGCGCTGCGCTCGCCCGCGCTCATCGGCACCGTCGTCGATACGCTGCGGCTCGATCGCAACGCCGATTTCAACGGCGGACTCGCGATTGCCGCTGCCCCCAACGCGAAGCCCGATCCCATTGCCCGCGCGCGCGCGATCGGCAACGTGCTCGGCAACCTGACGGTGAAGCGCGACGGCCTGTCCTACGCGATCAGCATCTCCTACGAATCGCCGTCACCGACCCTTGCGGCCCAGATCGTCAACACCATCGCCCAGACCTATGTCGCAGGCCAGGTTGGCACGAAATCGGGCGCGACCAAGCGCGCGAGCCGCTTCCTCGAAGGGCGCTTGCAGCAGATGCGCGGCCAGGTTCTCGCCGCCGAAAAGGCGGTCGCCGACTTCCGCGCCGCGAACAGCCTGTTTGCGGTATCGAACCTCAGCACGGTGAGCCAGGACGAACTGTCGAACCTGTCGACCCAGCTGGCCCAGGCGAAGGCGGAGAACGCCGCGGCGCAGGCGCGCCTGTCGACCGCGCGCGCGCAGCTTGCCCGCGGTCGCAGTGGCGAGGAGCTCGGCGAGGCGCTCGACTCCCCGGTCGTCAGTCAGCTTCGCGCGCAGCGCGCCGAGATCGGCCGCGAGGTCGCCAGCCTGCAAAAGCGCTACGGCCCGCTCCATCCCGATCTGCAGCGGGCGGAAAAGGCGCAGGCAAACACCGACGCACAGATCGCGGCAGAGGTCCGCCGCATCGTCGCCAACACCTCGATCCAGGCGAACATCGCGAGCCAGCGCGCTGCCTCGCTACAAGGGTCGATCGGTCGCGCCGAGGGCAAGCTTGCCGCCGACAACAATGCGTCTGTCAGGCTGAACGAGCTGGAGCGCAACGCCGAGTCCGCGCGCACGCTCTACCGCTCGTTCCTTGATCGCTATCGTCAGACCGTCGCGCAGGAAGGGCTGGAGCAGAGCGACAGCTACATCGTCGCCACTGCACGCGTGCCCGCGGTACCGAGCTCGCCCAATCTGCTGCTCTACGCCGCCGCCGCGCTCGTTGGTGGCCTCGGCATCGCGGCGCTTGTCGTCTTGCTGCTCCAGTTGCTCGAGCGCGGACTTGAGACGAGCGACGCAATCGAGAAGCGGCTCGGCCTGCCGGTGCTGGCGTCGATCCCCGATGCCAACACGCTGCCCGAATATCGCAAGGGCGGCCTGCCCGCGCAGCCGATGGATCTCGTCCTGCAGCGTCCGCAATCGCTGCTGGCGGAGGCGTTCCGGTCGCTGCGCACCTCGATCCAGTTCGCGACGCCCGATCTGCGCCACCGGGTCATCGCGATCGCCTCGTCGGTGCCCGGTGAGGGCAAGACGACGACCGCGATCTGCCTTGCCCGCACCGCCGCGGCGGCCGGGATCACGACGCTGCTCATCGATTGCGACCCGCGGCGTCGCGCGACCAGTCGCCAGTTCGGGGGACAGGTCAAGGCAGGGCTGAACGAAGTGCTCGCCGGGTCGGCACAGCTCGATCAGGTGCTGGTCAAGGACACCGCGACCGGCGCGTGGCTGCTGCCGCAACGCATCGACGCCGCCGAACTGACGCTGACCGAAGGCGGGCGCTTTGCCGCCCTGCTGGCGCAGCTACGCGAGCGGTTCGAGCTGATCCTCCTCGATACCGCCCCCGTTCTCGCGATCGACGAAGCGCGGGTCGTCGCCAGTCTTGCGGACGGCGTCGTCTTCCTGCTGCGCTGGCGCACGACCCCGGCGAAAGCGGCGGAGATCGCGCTCAACCGGCTTGCCGATGTCGACGCCAACGTCCTCGGCGTCGCGCAGACCCAGGTCAACGTCGTCGAGCAGGCGCGCGCCGGGTTCGGCGACGCCGGCTATTACTACCGGGACGTCGAGAGCTATCACACAGCCTGATCGAGAGCGCGCGTGAACGAAAGCACCAGTTTCGGCCCGTCCTTCGGGCTCGAGATTCTCGTCCCCGTCACGCTCCTGCTGCTCGTGCCGCTCGCGCTTGCGTTTGCCCGCTCGACGAGCACCGCGGCGCGCTTCGTCCTCGTCGCGCTGTGGCTGCGCTACATCGCGGGTGCGTATCATCTGTGGATGTTCCGCCCGCTCGTCGCGGGGCTTTCCGGCAATGCGGTGCTTTCGATCGCGACCACCGCGATCGGGCTGCTGTTCATCGTCCGCTTCGCCAACCTCGCGGTCCGCTGGCTGCTGCCGGTCTACCTCCTGATGGCGATGCTGCTGGCGAGCGCCGTCCTCAACGACGATCCGACCGGGGCGGTGAACGCGATCGTCAAATATCTCTACTACGTCGTCATCGCGATCGCCGTGTATCAGGCGCACCGCCGCGATCCCGAAGGGCGCTTCGTCGGCTGGCTGATGGTCGCCTTCCTGCCGCTCGCGGTCTTCCAGTGGCTGTCGGTCATCCTTCACTTGCCCAAGGGGTCGGAGCTTGAGGACGGGCTCGTCTGGATCGGCGGCTACAACCACGAAGCCGCCTTCTCGGTCGCGCTCGTGGCGGGGTTCGTCGTCGGCTGCTTCGCGCGCGCGGCGCACCCGCTGCCCCGGCTGGTCTTCCTGCTGGCGATGCTCGTCGGCATCCAGCTTGCCGGCTACCGCACCGCGATCTTCGCGATGGGGCCGCTGGCGCTCGCGACGCTGTGGGTCGGGATCACCACCAGCGTCCGGCGCGACCAGCGCCCGTTCATGGCCGGGGTCGGCGCGGCGCTCGCCGTCATCCTCGTCGGCGTGGCAGTGGTTTTCTACGGCAGCAAGTTCGCCGACATCGCGACCTTCGCCGCGCATCCGGGCGCACTCATCAAGCCGCCGTCCGACTTCACCTGGGCCGACAAGCAGGTCATGTCCGCCCGCGCCTATATCTGGTCGAGCTACCTCTACGCCTGGAAGGAGGGCGGCCCAGTCCAGCACGTTTTCGGCTTCGGACCGGAAAGCTGGGCCGGGCTGTTCAAGGTCTATCCCCACAACACGCTCGTCAGCACCGTCTACGAACTCGGCCTCCTCGGCGTGCTCGGCATGCTGCTGTTGTGGGGGACGATGCTATGGGCGGCGATCACCGCGAAGGGCGAGCGGCTGATGCTGATCTCCGCCCACGCCTCGTTCCTGCTGCTCAACATGGCGACGATGCCGTTCTGGCAGGTCGAGGGGCTCGGCCTCTACGGCTTCCTCTGCGGCTACACGATCTATCGGAAGAGCCAGTCGGAGCGGCGACCGCGACCGGATGACTACCCCGCGCGCAGGGCCTTTGCGATCGCCTCCGCGCGTGACGTCGCGCGCGAAAGCCCGGCATAGCCCGCCGTCCATTGATCGGCGAAGCCCGCGACCTTGCCGTAGCTGTTGTCGAGCAGGACGTGGGGGATGTCGAGCAGCAGCGACAGGATGTGCGCGTGGAGCCGGTCGGTCACGACCCGATCGCCCTGCGCCAGCATCGCGAGCCCGCGCTCCAACCGCCATTCGGCGAGCGTCCGCTGGCGCATCAGCCGCCGCGCCTGCGCGTCGCGCACGAGCAACCGGCGCAGCTTGAGCGAAAGCCGGATCCGCCGCCGCTCGCCTTCGTCCTCGTCCAGCCAGTCGTCGGCAATGACGCCCGCGGGCAGCGCGGCGTCGCCGCCCGCCGCCCGCTCATGATCGGTGCGCAGCAGCGCAAACACCGGCGCCGCCGCCGCCGCTGGCCGCGGCAACCGTCCCAGCATCAGCGCGGCATCGGGGCAAAGCTCGACCGCACACTCGAACCGTTCGCGCGCGAACGCCAGCGACTTCGCGTCGCGCACCAGCAGCGTGAAGCGGCCATGCTGGCGGATCGCCGCCGCCATCTCGTCGGCGCGTTCGGGCGCGTCGTAATGGATCGACTGCGGCATCTGGACGATCGCGCGGCCGGGATGCTCGCGCAGCATGCGCAGACGGAATGCCTCGTGCTTTGGCCACAGGGTCCCGAAATTGCCGCCGCCATGGATCAGGATCGTGCCGTCGCCGATCGCCTCCGCCATCACGGCATCGTCCTGATCGCCGAGTGAAGAGACGTAGGACGGCAAGCGCCCGGCGCTGCGCAGATACGCCATCTCGCCGAGCCAGATCGCCGAATCGCCGACATTGCTGTGGTCGGGGAAATCGACGAGCGCGAGCTTGCCCGGCGGCAGGATGCGATCGAGCGTCGCCGCGAACCGATCGGCCAGGCCGGAAACGACCTGATCTGCAGTGGCATGTGCGGGTGTAGATGGGGGCGTCAAATACGGGCCTTTCTCAGACGATGGGCGAGGCCGAGGATCATCGTGCGCCATTCGGGGCCAATGGCGAGCAGCACGGCGGCGTAGATCGCGACACCCAGGGGAACGAGCGCGGCTAGCGTCATGAGCGGGCTCGCTCCCATCATCTCCAGCCCGCGCAGACCGGCGAACAGCGCCACGCCCATCACCGTCGATGCGCCGAGCGGCGCGCCGACCGCGGCAAAGGTCGTCGCCGGCCCGATCCCCGACGCGCGCCGCAACAGCCAGATTTGCAGCGGCACCGTCAGATATGCCCGCGCCACATAGGAGATCGCGACCGCGAACAGACCGAACGGCAGCGAAAGCAGCGTCAGCACGACGCTGAGCACGAGCTGCGTCGTCGACAGCGCGATGAGGCTCCGTCCCGCGCCGAGCGCCGACAGCGATGGCGACGCGAAGAAGTTGAGCGTGAACGGCAGCGCCATGAACGCAAAGATCTGCGCCAGCTCGCCGGCCTCGTTCCACTTCGCCCCGAACACGAACGGCACCGCGATCGGCGCCAGCGCACCGAATCCGACCAGCGCCGGGAAGGATATCGCCGCCGCCCGCCCGATCATCCAGCGATAGGCGCGCGCCAGCTGCGCGGTATCGTCCTTCACCCGCGCAAGCGTCTGCGTCGCGACCGTCGTGAACGGCTGGATGGCGCCGCGCGCGATCAGCTCCACCGTCCGCCACGCGGTGCGATAGACGCCGACCGCAGCGAGCCCGATACCCGCGCCGATCGCCATTTCCTGCACGCGCACCGTCGCCAGGAACACGAGCTGGACGTAGATCAGACTCGCATTCAGCATCAGATTGCCGCGCAGGATCGGCCATTCGAACTGCCACCCCGGCGTCCAGTCATAGGAATTGCGCGACAGCACGACGCCCACGGCCTCGGACACCAGCCGCTGGATCACCAGCGCCCACAGCCCGAGCCCGAAGAACGCCGCCGCTACCGCCGCTCCCCCGCCGAGCAGCCCGCTGACCACCGATCGCAGCGCGGTCGTGCGATGCCCGAACTCGCGCAGGCGCAGCGCCATATGCGTGACGCCTAGCGAGGCGAGCGGCAGCACCAGGCTTTGCACTGCCAGCGGCAGCGCGATGTTCGGCGCACCCATCAGCGCCGCGATCGGCCTGGCCAGCAGGATGATGATCCCGCACGACACAAGCGAAAACGCCTGTTGCGACCGGTGGATGGTATCGAGGAACGCCGGCGTCAGTTCGCGCCGTCGCGCGATCGTCTGAAGCAGTCCCGCGGTCGAGACGATCCGGAACGCCTCCGACGTGACCGCAATGACCGCGAACGCACCGACTTCGGCACGCGACAGCAGCCGCGCGAGAAGCACGAAAACGATGAAGGAAAAAACCTGATCGGACAGGAACCGCACCAGCGTCCAGCCGATCGAGCTCTTGCTCCGCCGACGCAGGTCGGTGTCGAAACGGGCTGGGTCAGCGGCCAAGGATTCGCCTCACCTTCAGCAGCCGCATCCGCATGCGTTCCAGCCGCCGCCACGCCCGCTGGCGAACGGTGTGAAATGCCGGATCGTCCTTCCCGGTGAAACGCGCCGCTCCGATGGCGGACGGCACCGTCGCTTCCAGGATCGGCGCCGGCACCAGCGCGAGATTACGCACACCGTGCGCCCAGGACCGGTCCATTGCATCGTCGATCGGCCGCCGGATCACGCGGCATTCGCCTGCGAGCGCGCGAGCGCCCTTCAGGGTGATCGCATAGCCTTGCGTGCCGTAGGCGAGCCCGATCAGCTCGACGACGGTGCGCGAATGCTGGAGGAAATCCTTCGCGACCACGCGGTAGGAGGTGGGGCGCTTCGCATACAGCCGAAGATAATCGAACCCGCGCGCTGCAAGATCGATCGCCCCCAGCCGCTCCAGATATGCCCAGTCCACGATCGTATCGTCTTCCAGCACGATCACCTGCGCGATCCCGCGCGCCACCATGTCGTCCCAGATCGCGAAATGGCTGGCGTAGCAGCCGATCTCGCCTTTGGTCAGCGCGCGGCCCTTGTTGCGGCGCACCGCCGCTTCGTCGAGCGTCAGCGCAGGGATCAACCCGGTCGCGGCATCGACGAACCGCCACGCAGCATTGGCGCCGCGCGCGCGATCCGCGAAGGCCGCGCGGCGATCCGCAGCGTCCGCCAGCGACACCACGAGGATTTCGGTCGCGAATCCCTCCGCGGCCGCCGGATCAGTCTGGATCGAAACCACGAACCGTGGAGAGATTATTCCGCGGTGCAGCGCAAGGCGCCGGTGCGACGTAACGAGCGATACGCGCGACGGCCAAGGTGCACGCAGAATTCGAATATCGGGTCATCGGCATGACGGGGCGCTTCACCTTCGCAGACGCAGCAATTTCTTGACGCTCGGTTCGTCGCGCGGAAGGACGATGCGGATGCAGGACGTCGGACGAGGTGACGAGTCGTGACGCGCGCAGTGGTGAGCGTCCCATTGATGAGCGTCGTTGTGCCCGTCTGGAACGGCGAGGCAGTGATCCGTCGCTGCCTCGACGCGCTGTCGCGTCAGACGATCGATCGCGCGCGCTACGACATCATCGTGGTGGACAACGGTTCGAGCGATCGCACCGCCGACATCGTGCGCGAATATCCGGACATCACCCTGCTCGCCGAACTAACCCCCGGCTCCTATGCTGCGCGCAACACCGCCATCGCGGCCGCGGGCGCGACGCTGATCGCCTTTACCGATGCCGATTGCGTACCCGCGCCCGACTGGCTCGAGGCCGGGCTCGCTGCGGCAGCGGCGAACCCCGACTTCGGGGTCCTTGCCGGACAGATCGACCTGTTCGAGGAAGGTGCTCCCGGCGCGCGCGTCTATGCCGATTACGAACGCCTGTTCAGCTTCCCGCAGGTCCATGCCGCGCGCGGCAATTGCGCGACAGCGAACTGGATCAGCCGCGCCGAAGTGCTGCGCGCGCTGGGCGGATTCGACGCGGCGCTGAAATCGGGCGGCGACCGCCAGATGGCGCTCCGCATCCGCGACGCGGGGCACCCGCTCATCTATGTGCCGCAGATGGTCGTGCGCCACCCGGTGCGCGCCGACCGCGCCGAGCTCGTCCGCAAGCGCCGCCGGCTGAGCGGCGGGCGCTGGGACCGCACCCGCGACGCACCGCGCCTCGCGCGTGTTCTCGGCGTGACCGCGGTGGACACGCTGCGTCGCCTGCGCCGCGCCGCCGTCTCGCCCGGCTTTTCCTTTGGCCAGCGGCTCGCGATGATGCGGCTGACGCTGTCGCTCGCCAGCGTCGCGACGGGTGAGTTCGTGCGGCTCGCGCGTGGCCACAAGGCGGCGCGCGACTGATGGCGCCGCCGCCAATAGCGCCGCCGCGCTTTTCCGTCGTCATGCCGCTCTACAACAAGGCCGCGCATGTCCGGGATGCGATCGCAAGCGTCCAGCGCCAGACCCTGCCGGCGCACGAGATCATCGTCGTCGATAACGCCTCTAGCGACGAAGGGCGAGCGATTGCTGCGGCGATCAACGACCCGACGATCCGCCTGCTCGATCTCGCGACGCCGGGACCGGGCGGTTATGCCGGGCGCAATCTCGGCATCGAAGCCGCGACCGGCGACTGGATCGCCTTTCTCGATGCAGACGATCTGTGGCACCCCGATCATCTCGCGGTGCTCGCCCGCGGCATCGCCGACGCGCCGGATGTCGATGCCGCCGCGACACGGTTCGATCATGTCTTCGCCGATCGCCGTCAGCCGCAGCGCATCGCACCGGCTTTGACCGACGCAGTGACGCTCGATTTCGCCGGCTTCCTCGAAAACTGGCTGGCAGTGCGCGAATGCCCGATGTGGACGGGCGCGATCGCGATCCGGCGGTCTGCCATCCTCGCGGCCGGCGGCTTTCCTCATGGCAAGGCAGTGCGCGGCGGCGACAAGGATTTGTGGCTGCGCGTCCTGCGTGTTGGCCGGCTGCGCTACCTTCCCGACACCACCGCCGACTTCCACCGCGATTCGGACAACAAGGTCAGCAAATCGACGACGACGCTCGACCTGCCGCTGCTGGTCCACACCGCGCGCATGCTGATCGCCGATTCCGCCCCGCACGAGGCCGCGCTGCTCCGCCGGCTCGCGAACCAGGAGATCGCGCATTACGCGCGCTACGCGATGAAATATCCCGGCCGCACAGCGATCCGGGCGCGCGATGTGTATCTGCCTGAAGGGTTGGGCATCGCCGCGCTCGTTCTCGCCGCGCAGATCGTGCCGGCAGGCCTGCGCCGGCGCGGACACCGATTGCGCCAGATGCTGGCCGCACGCCGATGAGAGCGTTGCCGATGCTTGGGCGGACGCTCGTCGTTGCCGCCGCGTTGTTCGCATGGCTGGCGCTGCTCGGCATCTGGGTGCCGACGCTCGATGTGCTCGCGTCCTTCCTTCCGCTCATCGGCGCAGCGCTGCTGGTCGGCGTGATCCTCGCCGGGCGCTCCTCTCGCTGGCTGCTTCCGCTCGCTGCGGTCGCCGCCGCGCCGGTGGCTTTCGCCACCACGCACGAAGCGATGCGCGCCATCCCCGCAGCGACCACGACCGCACGGCCGCTTCGAGTCCTTACGCATAATGTCTGGGTCGATAATGCCACCCCGGGAGCGACCGGCGCGGCGATCGCGGCGGCGGCGCCGGACATCGCGCTGCTGCAGGAAACGTCGCGCAGCCGCCCCCTGCTGCTCGCTGCGGCTGCCGGAACCCTCCCTTACGCCACGCGGTGCCCGAACAACCGCTGCGGCCTCGCGATCCTGTCGCGCTGGCCGATCCGCGCCTCTGGCTATTTCCTGAAGGACGCGCACGGACTCGCCTTCGGTCCGCCGATCCTGTGGGCGACGATCGCGGTGCCCGGCGGCGCGCCGGTCACCGTTGCGACGCTCCACTATCCCTGGCCGCTTCCCGCCGCACGGGCAGCATCCGCCCGTGCAGCGATGGCGCGCGCGCTCGGCCGTATCGATCGCAATGCGCTCATCCTCGGCGGCGACATGAACCTGACGCCGTGGAGCGCCGCGATGCGCCACCAGGACACCGCCTTAGCGCCGCTCGTTCGGATGACGTGCGCGGCGTGGAGCTGGCCGAGCGGCTTCGCGTTCCTGCCGATCGACCAGCTCTATGCCGGTCCAGCCTGGGGCGTGATCGGCGTGACGCGGCTGGCCGCGGCGGGCTCCGACCATCTTCCTCTGCTTGTAACGTTAGGGCGCCGATGAGGCCGAAACTGATTGTCTTTGCCGGCATGGCGAACGCGCTATGCGCGGGCGTCGCGCACGCGCAAACCTCCGACGCTACCGACCTTGCCGGCCGCGCGAGTTCGGCGAGCGCCTTCGGCCGCGATCGCAACATCAGCGTGATGGAGCGCGAGCATCCCGAATATGAGCCGGTGCCGATGCACCTCGGCATCCTCGAGCTCACCCCGTCGATGGCGATCGGCACCGGCTATGACGACAATCTCTTCGCGGTCGGCGCGCCGCGCATCGACGACGCCTATCTCCATGTCGTCCCGCGGTTGAAGATCGTGCGGCCGTCACCCAACCTGAAATGGACGCTGAGCGGCCAGTTCGATCTCACCCGCTACGCCAATCGCACCAGCGAGAACCAGACCAACTACCGCGTCGATGGCTCTGCGCATTACGTCATCAGCAACGCGACGACATTCGACCTGTCCGCGCTCCACGGCCGTTTCGCTCAGGAGCGCACCGATCCCGATTCGCCGGTGCTCGCGACCCGGCCGATCCGCTTCACGATCACCGAAGGATCGGGGACGCTGAGCCAGGTCTTCAACCGTGTCCGCCTGCGGGCGCAAATCAGCGCGGAAAAGCGCGATTACCGCGACGGCACCGATCCGCTGGGCGGCGTGGTCGATCAGGATTTCCGAGACCGCACGACCTACACCGGCACCGGCACTGGCGAATACGCGTTCAGCCCGAGCCTCTCGCTCTTCGGCGCAGTGTCCTACAACATCCGGGACTATCGCACGCGGGTCGGCCCCGTGCCCGCACGCGACTCGCGCGGTTACGAGATCGCCGCCGGCTCCAGCTTCGAGCTCGGCGCGAAGATGCGCGGATCGCTGCGCGCCGGCTATCTGGCGCAGCATTACCGCGATCCGTTCTTCCAGGACATTTCGGGCCTGCTGGTGCGCGGCGAGCTGGAATATTTCCTGACGCCTCTCGTCACGCTCACCGCCAATGTCGATCGCAGCGTCAACGAAACGGGCATCCTCGACGCCGCAGGCTATCTTGCGACGACCGCGTCGGTGCGCGCCGATTACGAATTGCTGCGCAACCTTATCCTCAGCGCCAGTGTCGAGAAGGAGCGGCGCAACTACAACAACATCGACCGCGACGACGATCGCTGGAACTACCGCGCCTTCGGCGTCTACCGCCTCAGCCCGCGCGTCGCGCTGCGCGCCGATGTGCTGCGGCGGACGCAGGACAGCGCCGGGCTGCTGGCGGGTCGCGAGTTCGAAAAGACCCGCGTGTCGCTCGGCGTGACGATATCGGGGCTCTGACCTCTCCCGCCCTTACAGCAGAGCGTCAGGCTGGTGTCGCCTCCAGCACCCGCTTGCCGACGCCCGGATAGGCATCGACGCACGCCGCCAGCAGCGCAGGCGGCGCCATGCGGTTGATATATCCGTCCGACCCTTGATCCGACACGATCTTTGCCGGAATACCAACGGCGACCCCGTGCGGGGGCACGTCCTTCGTCACCACGGCATTGGCGCCGATCGCCGCATCCGGACCCACAGCGATCCCGCCGATGATCTTCGCGCCCGATCCCAGAAAACTGCGATCCTTGACCACCGGCGCGCCCGTGCGCGCGCCACGGTTCATATAACCGAGCACGACGCCGTGGGTCAGGTTGACGTTGCTCCCCAGCACCGCGTCACCGTGAATGTAGAAACCGCCGAACCGGTTGAGGAACAGCCCCGGCCCGATCTCGGTATATTCGGGAATCGCGAAACCATATTTGTAGCGCGCGCGCAGCAGCAGCAGTTTCGACAGCGGATAGAGCCCGAACGCCTTAGCCGGCTTGCGCTTCAGCCAGCCGCACGTCCGCATCAGCACGGTATATTTGTATCCCGGCGTGAAGGCATAATGGCGCACGAAGCTCTTCAGATCGACGCGCCCAGCATAGCGGTAGAGATCCGCGGCGAGCAGCGCCTTCAGCTTGGCGAAGCTGACCGCGCACCCGCGCAGATGCGGCTCGCCCGTCTCCTCCATCAGAAATACCGTTCCGAAAAGCGCACCGTGTCGCCGGGCATGATCGCGAAATCGGCGGTCATCGGATATTCGGTTTCGCCCGCCTCGCCGGCACGCTTCACGAACACCTTGTTCTGGTTCGCGCGGTAGGTGTAGCCGTCCGCCTTGGCGATCGCACCGCGCACCGTCAGCCCGGGGGTAAAGGGATACTCACCCGGCTTCTGCACCTCGCCCAGCACATAGATGGGGCGATAGTTCAGCACCTCGACCGCGACCTTGGGGTTCAGCAGATAGCCGCCGCCCAGCTTTGCCTCAAGCGAACGGGCGAAGGCTGCGGGATCGAGCCCGGCCGCCTGCATGTCACCGATCAGCGGAAAGGCGACGGTACCCGCTGGCGTCACCTGAAACTCGCCGGTCAGCGTCGGCTCGCCATAGGTCGTGATCTTCAGCTTGTCCCCCGACGCCAGTTTCAGCGCATCGGCCGCTGGCGGCGGGCCGCCGCCCGGCACCGGGGTCTGCCCGACACAAGCGGAAAGCAGCATGAGCGCTAGGGCGAAAGCAAACTTCATCGGACGATTCCTGACGACAGGGAAAGGGAGGATGGGGTCGCGCCGCCAGCGCGCGATGGCGCCAGTGCGGCGTCGATGCGACGCCAATAGCGTTCGGTCGCCTGCGCCACGCCGTAATCGAGCGAGCGGCGGCGAGCGGCGTCCGCGGCCTGGGTGCGGCGCGGCTCACTGGCGACCTCGCGCAAGGCCGCCGCAAAGGCGGTGACATCGTTGGGCGGCACCAGCGCACCGGCCGCGACCGGCCGCGCTTCGCTAACGACACCGCGTGGCAGATCGGCCAGAATTTCCGACGGTCCCGACGCGCAGTTGGTCGCGACGACCGGCAGCTCGCAGGCCATCGCCTCGACCAGCCCGTTCGGAAAGCCTTCCGCATTGGACGACATCGCGAACAGCCGCGCACGCGCCAGAACCGCGAAGGGATTTTCGACGAAGCCCGGCAGATGCACGCGGCCGACAAGCCTGCGCGCGGCGACCCGCGCCTCGAGCGCGGCACGTTCTAGCCCCTCGCCCATGATGACGAGATCATGCGTCAATCCGGACGCGGCGAACGCGTCGATCAACAGCGCAAAGTTCTTGTTCGGCACCAGCCGGCCTGCCGCGACGATATAGTCGCCGTCGATCGCCAGAAGCGGCCGCGCCGCCGCCTGCGCCGCGATCGCGTCATGATCGACCGGGTTCGCGAACGCGCTGACCCGCGCCCGCGCGACGCCGAAATTTTCCACCAGATCGTCGGCAACCCCGTCCGACACCGCGATCACATGCGACGCGCGCGGATAGGCCAGCCGGACCATCGCGCGCGCCGCCATTGCGCCCGCCCCGCTGCCGAGATGCGCGCTCGTATTCACCCGCTCGCTCAACAGCCAAGGCCGCCCCCGCCCCGCCATTGCAACCGCGGTCGCGACATTCGCGCGCGTCAGGAAGGACAGCGCCGTGTCGGGGTTCAGCCGCCCGACCAATCGACGCAGCTGGAGGATGCTCGCCCCTAGCCGGTGCCGCGAATCGAGCTGAGTCACCGCGATCCAGTCCGGTAACGCATAGGCGCGCGGTTCATCGTCGAGCAGCGCGAGATGCATATCGTAGCGATCCCGCCACGGCGCCGACGCGCCAAGAATCGTCGCGAGCACCCGCTCCGCCCCGCCGCCGGCGAGCGAATTGATGACGAACAAGATCGTCGCCCGTGCGACCATGAGCCCTCATGCGCGGCGCGACCGCAAGATCGGCCGCGCGCGGAGGATATCACGCGCGCGTGCTGCAATGCACCATGGCCGGGGGCGCCCGTCGCTTTGCGCGGGCAACCCGTCGCTACATCAGGATCAGATCATAGGAATGCAGCGCGAAGACATCGTGCAGCACGATGCTGCTGTCGCCGACATGCACCACGAGTCCGTCGCTGGTCATCGTCGTCGTATAGGCCGCCGCTGCGGCCCCGAAGGCGGAGAGATCGATCTTGTCCCCCTCCGCCGACGAGAAATCGAGGATGTCGTCGATCCCCGATCCGGGCGCGAAGACGAAATGATCCGCGCCCGTGCCCCCGATCAGCGTGTCGTGACCGCCGCCGCCGACAATCATGTCGTTGCCCGCGCCACCGTCGATCCGGTCGTCGCCCCCCGTGACGCCCGCCGCCATGATCGCGCCGTCGCCGTAGAGCCGGTCATCGCCATCATTGCCGTAAAGCGTATCCCGCCCGCCGACCGCGTTACCGGTCATCGTCATCGCATCACCGTAGAGCGTGTCGTTGCCGGCCCCGCCCGACAGGTTGTCGACTCCGCCATGCGCGGTGCCACCCATCGTCTCTGCGTCGCCGAACAGGATATCGTTGCCGTCGCCCCCGCGCAGCATGTCGCGCGCACCGGTCGTGCTCAGCCAATTGACGTCACCGATGAGCCGATCGTCGCCCGCGCCGCCATCCAGCGTATCGGCCTGCCATCCGCCGAGCAGCATGTCATGGCCGTCGCCGCCGTTCAGCGTGTCGTTGCCGTTGCCGCCCTGAAGCGAATCGTTGCCCGCCCCGCCATTGAGCGTGTCGTTGCCATCGAGTCCGATCAGTGTGTCGTGGCCGATGCCGCCGGTGATGATGTTGGCAAGCGCGTTGCCAGTGCCGGTAAAATCGCCGGGACCGATATGCGTCAGGTTCTCCAGGTTCGCACCAAGCGTGTAGCGCGCGAGCGTCGTCGCCGCATGGTCGATCCCGCCCGGCGCAGCCTCGGCAATCGTGTCGCGCGCGGAATCGACGAAGAAGTGATCGTCCGCCGCCGTTCCGAAGAAATGGTCGTCGCTGGCCCCGCGAAGGACCGACGATACCCACGCCGAGATCGCCGGATCGTTCGCCGACCACCCTGCAGACGCGCTGCCCACCGCCGCGACACTGCTTTCGGCAAGCGTCGGCAGCCCGACGAGCGACAGCAGCGTGCTCAACGTCAGCAGGATCGAGTCCGCGGCATGGACGATCTGCACCCCATCCAGAACCAACGCGCCCTCCGACGAGATCACCTTCGTCCGCGACCCGGCATCCGCAAAGGCGCTGTCGCTGATCGCCACCTTCGCCCCGGCGGCGATCCAAAGCTGGTTCTGCTCGGACGACCCGCCCCGCCAGACGGGGTTGAGGCCAATCGAATCGCTCATCGTGATCTCGCCCCAGAACCGGTAGTTCCGCGCGTTCTCCGATGCGACCGCGCCGATCAGCACCGTGTCGCTGGATTTCAGATCATAGCCACCGTCGCTGTTGCCGCTCGCGACGGTATTTTCGAACAATACGCCGTAAACCCCGCGCTCGGTCGCGAAGCCGTCGCCGTTCAGATAGGTGCTGCCGCTCCCTGCGCTCTGCACATTGGCCATGACGGTGTTGCGGATCACGACGCCGTGCACCGTGCCGTCGAGGTGGATGCCCTCCGGCAGATCGTCCCCCACCTGCCCCGCCATGTCGGCGCGCACATTCTCGATCACCACGTCGTGGGTATCGTATTGCAGGCGAATCGCCTCGCGCGAGAAGCCGGTCACCGTCACATCGCGGATGGTGAGGCCGGAGATCGTCGCGCTGGTGCCGCTCGCCAGATTCTCGAAGAAGCGGCGCGCATTATGGACATCGACCTGATCGATCGTGATGTCG
Organism: Sphingomonas sp. EC-HK361; assembly: GCF_902498785.1. Lineage (GTDB taxonomy): Bacteria > Pseudomonadota > Alphaproteobacteria > Sphingomonadales > Sphingomonadaceae > Sphingomonas. The sequence continues at coordinate 767,352 of NZ_LR701493.1, read as the reverse complement.
GCGATGTCGGCACTTGCGCGAAACGCGGTCCCAACATTGCTGATGTCGATATCCTGAAAGACCAGATGGTTGGTACCGCTGCCGAGCTTGAACAGCTCGTTGCCGGCGGCGTCGCCCGCATGCCAGTCGACCGGCCGCGTGCCGTTGAACTGCGCCGCCATCGCATTGCCGAAGTGATCGATCCCGCGAATCGTGACGGGAAGCCCGTCCGCGCCGCCGTGCGCGACGGGGATGATCCCGCTCGTCTGATAGATGCCAGCATCGGCGATCAACAGCACCTGCCCGCCAGCGCCCGCCTTGACGATCTGCGTATCGAGCGCGCCGATCGGCGCTGCATTCTCGATGCTCGATCCCGATTTGTCGCCGGCGCCGGTGGGCGAGATGTAGCGCGTACCCATGGTTTTCACTCGCGTTCGGACCGTGGCGCCGCCGCGGCGACGCCTTGTCAAAGTCCGGCTGACGTGATCGCGGATGCCGCCCCCGGCCGTGTCAGTCCGCCGCTCGTGAGGGTCTGTCTGTCACGATGCGCCTGCCCAAAGGGTCAACATGCGTTATTAGCGGCGCGCTAAGCATGATGGAGCGCACGCGATGGACGTATCGAGACGCGGCCTGATCGGCGGCGCGATTGCAGCACTTCCCGCCGGATCGCTGGCGGTGGCTGTCGCCGAGGATCCGTTACGCCCGCCCTTTCACATCGCGCGAGCCTCTGCCGGTGCGTGGCAGTTCCGAAGCTGGACGTGGGAGGCGGGCGCCTGGCGTCCGTTGACCGGCGAAATCGTCTCGGACGGGGCGCGCCTGCAGGTGATGGGACACCCCGACCGCCGCGATACGGGCGCGCTTCAGGCCGCGCTGGTGCGGATTTCCGGCGACATTGCAGGCTGAAGCGCGCGGTAAAGACCTAGCGTTTCCTCCGCCGCCCGGTCCCACGAGAAACGCGCGCGGACTCCGGCGGAATCCGCGCGCAATGCCCCAGGATCGCGCGAAAGCATCGCGGCCAGCGCATCGACATCGCCGACCGGAAAGTAATTCGCCGCCGGCAGACCGATATCGCGATTCGCGGGAATATCGCTCAGCACCATCGCCGCGCCCTCGCTCGCCGCCTCCAGCGCGGCGATCGGCAGGCCTTCGTGGTAGGACGGCATGGCGAACATCGCGGCGCGGCGATACAGCATCGCGAGCACCGCGCGCGATTGCACGCCGGCAAAGATCACGTCCGCCCCGGCGTTCGCCATCAGATCGCGCGCGTAAGGACTGTCATGGTTGGCCCCGCCGACGATGACGAGCTTTCGTCCAGCGGGCGCCAGCCGGTGCGCGGCGATGAGATCGTGCAGCCCCTTTTCCGGCACCAGCCGCGCGACTGCGAGGAGGAAGGGCGCATCGCCAATCCCCAGCCGCGCCAGCATCGCATCGGGCGCGTCATCCTGCGGCAATTTCGGGGCGCCATTGGGGATATAGTGGACCGCCATGGCCTTGCGCGGAAAGTTCGCCCGCAACTGATCGGCGAGCGAGGGCGAAATCGCGATGATCCGATCGGCATAGGCTAGCGCCGCGCGCTCGCCGGCGCGCAGCACCGCCTTTGCGAACGGTCCCCATTTCGCGCGGTCGTAATCGGTGCCGTGATGCGTCACGATCACCCGCAGGCCGAGTGCGCGCGCGAGCGGGGTGAGGATCGCCGGCCCGATCGCATGGATATGAAGCACCCGCGCGCCGCGCCGCTTCGCTTCGAACACCGCGCCCAGCGTGCTCAGGATCGTTTCGAAGTTCTTCGACCGCGGACAGGGAAGCCCGACGATCTCGACGTCGCGCCACATCCGCTTCGGCTCGGCGAGATATGGCGCGCGACCGAGCACCACGATCCGCTGCTCGGGCGCGAGCGCCGCGATCCGCGGCAGCAGTTCCTCGCAGTGGCTTTCGATCCCGCCCATCACATCGGGAAACCCGCGCAAGCCCGTGACGCAGATCGGGGGTGGCGCAGTCTTCACGTGCGTCGTCCTCCCCGAACGCCAATGACGCGTATTCCTGGGCCGATCGCCGAAAGCATATGCTGCACTTGCGAAGGTCGGTGCAACCGTCAACCTACCGGCGGTGGACGGTGTCGCTGGCGCGCCGACGGGTCGATTCGCGAGTTATCCGAACCGCTAGGATTAGGCCGCGGCGACGCTTCCGCAGGCAGACTCGATCAGACGCCCCGCGGCCGCACCATCGATCGGGCGGCTGAACAGATAGCCCTGAATGCTCGAACATCCCTGGCTGCGCAGCCGGTCGAGCTGGCTCGAATCCTCGACGCCCTCGGCGGTCGTTTCCATATGCAGCGCGGTCGCCAGATCGACGATCGCGCGCACGATCGCCGCTGCACCGCTATCCTGCGCGACGCTGTCGACGAAGGACTTGTCGATCTTGATCTTGTCGAACGGGAAGCTGCGCAGATAGCTGAGCGAGGAATAGCCCGTGCCGAAATCGTCGAGCGCCACGCGGATGCCCATCGCGCGAAGCTGGTGCAGCAGCGCCACGACCGGTTCCTCTCCGTCGAGAAACACCGATTCGGTGATCTCGATCTCCAGCCGCTGCGGGTTTAGGCCGCTGCGTGCGAGCGCCTGCATCACGACCGCGGCGAACCCCGGATTGCGGAACTGGATCGGCGACACGTTCACCGCGATCCGAACGGTGCTCGGCCAGGATTTCGCCTCCCGGCATGCCTCGTGGAGCACCCATTCGCCGATCGCGATGATCAGGCCGGTGTCCTCGGCGACCGGGATGAACTCGACCGGCGATACCAGTCCGCGCGTCGGGTGATCCCAGCGCAAAAGCGCCTCGAACCCGCTGATGCTGTCGGATTTCAGATCGTAGATCGGCTGGTAGTTCAGCCGGAACTGGCCGGTCTTCAGCGCGGTTCGCAGGTCGAGCTCGAGCTGCCGCCGCGCCCGCGCCGCCTGGTCGAGCGAGGTTTCGAAGAAGCGATACACCCCGCGCCCGTCCTGCTTGGCACGGTAGAGCGCGAGGTCGGCGTTCTTGAGCAGCTGGTCGGCATCGACGCCGTCGCCCGGGCCGATCGCGATCCCGACGCTGACCCCGGTCGGGATGATATGCCCCTGCACGTCGATCGGCTCGACGAGCGCATCGAGAATCGTCTGCGCAAGCGCGCGCGGCCGGTCATCGTCGAACGCTTCGGCCAGGATGATCGCGAACTCATCACCGCCTAGCCGCGCGACCAGCCCATCGGGCGCCAGGTCGAGCAGCATCAGTCCGACGCGGCGCAGCAGCGCGTCGCCGACCGGGTGGCCCAGCGTGTCGTTGATGCCCTTGAACCCGTCGAGATCGAGGCACAGCACGGCGACCCGGTCGCCCGTCCGCGTCAGCCGCGCGATGCTCTGGTCGAGCGACTGGCGGAAGAAGGTACGATTAGGCAGGTCGGTCAGCGAGTCGTGGAAGGCCAAGTGCGTGATGCGATGCTCGCGCTCGACGATGCCCGCCGACATGCGATTGAAGCTTTCCGCCAGCTGCCCGATCTCGTCGATACCCGTCACCGAGACCTCGGTGCGCGTGCCCTCTTCCAGCGTCTGTGCGGCCCGCTGGAGGGCGGCGACCGGCTGCGCGATAGTGCGTGCAAGACGCAGACTGCCGAGCACGACGATCACCAGAACGATAAGGCCGGCGAGGATGATGCCGATCTGGATCGGCCGGAACGGCGCGAGCGCAAGGTCGGTCGGGTAGCGCAGGAGCAAAGCGGCCTCGGCCGGTCCTGTGGGTCCGGCGAGCGGGCGGGCGAGCGCGAAGGCGCGCCCCTCGCGCAGATCGAGCGTGGTCGGAATCCGTCGGACATTCGCGCGCGCGACCAGTTCGTCGATCGCAGGCCCCGCCGCGATCGATCCGTCCGCCGCGTGCCAGTGCCCCCTGTCGTCGCGCTGCAGGATCGTGGCGACCAGCGGGATCGCGGATAGTTTCTCAAGATTGCGCATCTCGCCCGCGTCGAGGCGCACGGCGAAAACCACCCACCCGATCGCGGTCGGTGCAAGGATCGGCGACTGGATCAGGCGATAAGTCTCGCGGCCGACCGTAACCACCGCATCCCGGCGCCCGTCGGGCAGATCGTCGGGCAGGCGCGCAATCGCCGCCGCGAGCGCACCGCTCGCGCCGGTCACATGCCCGTCCAAACCGACCACCGCCGCGATCGATGTGCCAGCCCGCGCCTTCAGCGTCGCCAGCGCGGAGACGATCGTCGCCGCATCGCCGCTCGCGACAGCCGAGCGAAAGCCGAAATCCCGCGCGAGCACGTCGGCCGATCCGGCGAGCGACCGCTCGCGCATGGCCCAAAGCCGGTCATAGACCGTGCCGCTTGCCGCGAGTTCACCGTTCACCGATTGCCGCGCCCGATCCTGGATCACCACCTGCGCGACGACGGCCACGACGACGAAGCCGATCGCGAACAGCCCGGCGTAGAGCACCGCCAGCCGCGTGCGCAGGTGCGTGAAGCGGATTGGTCGCAGGGTCATCGTCGGATGTTGACCGCCGTGCTCAGCCCCGACGCAGCCACGGCGACGGGCTGCGACAGGATGTTGCGTGCCGCGCGGATCGACGGATGCCAGACGCTGAGCGTCGCTTTCCCGGCGGGCACACCGTTGATCGTCACCCGGCCCGATGCGTCGGAAATCGCGGCAAAGGGCGTCGCGGTCACGAAGACGAACCCGCTCATCGAATCATGGATGTTGCACCCGAGCGCGACGGCGCCCGGCTTGTCGAAGGTCACCGTCTTCGTCTCGTCACGGCCATAGAGTTTCAGATCGAACTTCTTCGGCGCGGAAAAGGAATAGACGTGATGGCGCACCTTGTCCCGATTGGGAAAGCTGACCGTCGCCCCCACCGGCACGACGATGATATGGGGGTCGAACGCGATCCTTTGCTGTGCCATCACATAGGTACCGCGCGGCGCAGGCGCGGGGACGCCCGCCACTTCGACGGTGACGACCGCATTCGCCAGCGGCTTCCCGTCGCTGCCCGTCACGACAACCGTTACTGGCGAGGCGCGCGCCACCGAAGCGCCGAACGTCGGGCACAGAATGGCAAGGGCTGCGAAAAGGATGGCGCGCATAAGCCGCTCGTACAGCGCAGCAACTTCCAACCGGTAAAAGCCGCGTTAAGGCGATTTCAACCATAATGGATCAAATCGAGGCCTGTGTTTTCAAAGGCGGCCACAATGATTCCCCTTGCAAGGCTATTGCCCGCCGCCGCCGCGCTGTCCGTCCTCGCGACGCCCGCTGCGGCACGCGAACGCCGCGATGGCGGGAAGCTGCTGCTCACCGGCGGCGTGTCGAGCGTCGAGGGCGCGGCCGGCGGCGGGCTTGCGAGCTGGGCGGTGATCGGCGGCAACGAAACCGAGGACGGCATCGGCGGCAGCGCCCACGCCACCTATGTCGCGCTGCCCGATTTCGACCTGACGAGCTATGGCGCGGCGATCGGCTGGCGCGACCGGGTAGAGCTTACCTATGCGCACCAGAGCTTCGACACGCGCTCGGCGGGTGCGGCGCTCGGGCTGGGTCGCGGCTTCACCTTCGCGCAGGACGTCTTCGGGGCGAAGGTCCGCGTTCTTGGTGATGCGGTGTGGGATCAGGACAGCATCCTGCCGCAGATCGCGATCGGCGTGCAGCACAAGCGCGCGGACAAGGCGACGATCATCCATGCGGTCGGCGGCAAGGAAAGCCGCGGCACGGATTTCTACGCGTCGGCGACGAAGGTGATTCTCTCGCGGAGCATCGTGCTCGACGCGACGGTGCGGTTCACGAAAGCCAACCAGTTCGGGCTGCTCGGCTTCGGCGGCGACAGACAGGCGAACCGCGCGGCGCAGTTCGAAGGCTCGGCGGGCATGCTCGTCACCCGCAAATTGCTCGTCGGCGGGGAATATCGCACGAAGCCCGACAATCTCGGCTTCGCGAAGGAAGACGACAGCTACGATCTTTTCGCAGCCTGGGCGGTCGGGCGCCGCGTAGCGGTGACAGCCGCCTACACAGCGCTTGGCAGCATCGCGACGTTCAAGCGTCAGAACGGGCTTTTCGCCTCGATCCAGGGGAGTTTCTGATGATCGCCGTCCTCCTGCTCGCACCTATCCTCGCCGCACAGGCCGTTCCCGCCGGGGAGGACCCGGTCGATCCCTACACCCAAAGCAACGCCAATGCCGGCGCGACCCCGTTCACGGGCGACAGCATGTGGCGCGCCTTCCGCGAGCGCGAGGGCGTGGCGCGGATCGTGGAGGGCATGGTGACCCGTAACCTCGCCGATCCGCGTATCTCCGACATCTTCAAGAACCAGGACCTCGTCCGGCTGCGCCGCACGCTGAACGAGCAGTTCTGCTACATCCTGAACGGCGGCTGCGCCTATACCGGCCGGACGATGCGCGATGCGCACAAGGATATGGGCATCCAGACCGCCGACATGACCGCGCTGGTCGAGAATCTCCAGGCCGCGATGCGCGCCGAGCATGTCGCCTTTGCCGCGCAGAACCGGTTTCTGGCCAAGCTGGCGCCGATGCGGCGTGACGTGCTCCAGCGCCCCGCGCGCTGATCCCACGCCCGTCGACGACGGAACCGTTTCGCCTTCCAAACGTCATCCCGCTGACGACGGGACAGGATGTGGGAAGCATCGCTTGGGCACAGGTTTTCGCAAAGGGCCGTTAGCATCGGCGATGTTCCCGCCGAAGCTCGGCCAATGGCTGGGTCCCCTGTTCGCCGCTGGCGCCGCGGCGGTGCTGGTCGCGGTCATCGTGCTTACCAGCGGAATCGCCGATCTCTCCGCCTCGACGCCGCACCCCGCGGGCTGGGCGTCGTTTCTTCATTCGGTGTTTTCGCGGTCGACAGCGCATCATGCCAGCGATGTCGCTGTTCCGGCGGATTTCGGAACGCCCGCGATGGCGGCGAAAGGCGCGCGCTATTACGGCATGGCTTGCGCGCATTGCCATGCCGGGCCGGGTTTCGGCCAGAACCCCGTCGTCCTGTCGATGCGCCCCCGTCCGCAGCATTTCCCGGAAGTGCTCTCGCGGTTCAGCGACCGCGAACTGTTTTGGATCGTCAAGCACGGCGTCAAATACAGCGCGATGCCGGCGTGGACGGTGCAGGACCGCGACGACGAAGTCTGGTCGGTGGTCTCGTTCCTGCGCGTGCTGCCGAAGCTTTCGCCGCAGCGCTTCGTCTCCGTCGCTTACGGACGGACTGGGACAGCGACCAAGCCCGACCCGATCGGCCCTGTCGTCGCCGGTTCGGCGAGCCGCCCTTACACCATGCCCAATGTGGGCGAATATCCGCTCGACAGCCGCTACACGGCGCCGGCTTACGGGTTCGACGAGTTTGCGATAGGCGGGACAGTGACGGCTACGTGCGCGCGGTGCCATGGGCCGCAAGGCACGGGCTATCCCGGCGGGCTGCTGCCCAACATCACGCTGCTCGATCCGACCTATTTCCGCGATACGCTTACCAAATTCGCGACCGGTGCGCGGCACAGCGGCTTCATGCTGCCCGTCGCGACCCAGCTCAGCCCCGCGCAGATCGACGCGCTCGCCCGCTACTACACCGCGCAGCCGCGCCCCGGCCCTTCGGGACCCGCCCCGTCCCCGGCGCTCGTCGCGATGGGAGAAAGCATCGCAACGGGCGGTCTCGGCGCGCGGCGGCAGGATGCGTGCGCCAATTGCCACGACATCAACCGCGCCTCGGCCAAGGCCTTCCCCAGTCTCGACGGTCAGCACGCGCTGTATCTGCGCCAGCGTATGAACCGCTTCCGCGACCGCCGCGCGCAGGAGCGGCCGGCGGGCAATCCGATGCTCGCGATCGCGGCGCGGATGAACGACCGCGAGATCGATGCGGTCGCAGCCTATTATGCCTCGCTGCCGGTGAGAAAGAGCCGGGCGGCGGCGAAATGATTGTCAAGGCAATTGGACAAGTCCCGGAGAATGGTGTCAACTGAACCGAACGGGAGAGTCGATAACTGGCAGGTGAGGAGTGTGAGAATGCAATCCCGACCGATGAGACGTTTCGGCCATCTGGCGATCGGCGCCGCGTGCGTGACCTTCGCGCTCGCTGCGTGTTCCAAAAAGGCGGACGATACCGCCACGACGACGACCGAAACCGCGAGCACCAGCGCCGCGGGCAACACCGCGACGACGACCACCACAACGACGACGGCCCCCGCGCCGGCCGCCGACAACACCGATACGGTGAGCGGCGCCAAGCTCGCCAGCTTCACCGGCGACGCGACGAAGGGCCAGACCGTCTTCATCCAGTGCAAGACCTGTCACGACGTCGCCGTGAACAAGATCGGCCCGCATCTGCAGGGCGTCGTCGGACGCAAGGCGGGCAGTGTCGCGGATTTCAATTATTCGCCCGCCAACAAGAACAGCGGCATCACCTGGACGCCCGAAAAGCTGTTTCAGTATCTGGAAAATCCGCAGCGGGTGGTTCCCGGCACCAAGATGACCTTCGCCGGGATCAGCGATCCGCAGAAGCGCGCCGACGTCATCGCCTATCTGGGCACGCTCAAATAACCTTGCCCGCGTCCCCTCGCCGGCGGAGGTCGGCGAGGTGGACGGGGAATGCCATCATCAGCGGCGCCGCGATCCACGGCCATGCAGCGCCGGTCAACGCGCCGCGTAGCGCAACCATCATCAACGCCCCGGGAAGGAGTCGCAGCGCCGCGTCGCGCGTGCGCCATCCGCCACGCGTGGTCAGCCAGATGAATTCGACCAGCATGACCGCAAGCACCAGATCGGCGGCGTGGCCATGGCGGAACAGCCAGTCGATCAGTGGAACGGCCCGTTCAGCTTGACGATCGTCATATTGAGATAACCCGCAAAGGTGACCCAGCCGAGATAGGGCAGCAGCAGGACGGCCCCGACGATCGATCGTCGCCAGATCAAAAGGATCAGCGCCAGGATCGACACCCACAGCACCAGAAGCTCGAACAGCGCCAGATCGGGACGGTGGAGCCTAAAGAACAACAGGCTCCACAGGATATTGAGGAACCCGTTCAGCGCGAAGACGCCGATGAGCCAGTCCTGCTCGCGCCGCCCCTCCATCGCCTGCCAGCCGGTGACGACACCGAGGACGTTCAGCGCGAAGATCGCGGTCCACGCCGCGCCATAGGCCGCATCGGGCGGCGCCCAGCGCGGCATGCGCAGCGCGTGATACCATGGGCCCAATTCGGTAAGCGTCATGCCGACCAGCGCGACGATCGCGACCATGACGGCTGCGACCACGACGATCGGAAACAGGCGGACCATATCCTTCAGCTTGCCGAACCCAGAAGATGGCGCAAATCCTGAAAGAAGATGCGGATGTGGGCGAGCGGCCGGCCGCGGACGAGGCGCTTGTGCATATAGGCCTGCCAGGTCAGTGCCTGGACGTCCGGGTTGGCGCACATCGCGACGAAGCGTTCGCGCCGCTTGTCGCTGGAATACCAGAAATACTGCATGATCCCGAGGATCCGGAACACCCGGCCGTGCGCCCGCAGGAAGCGCTTGCGCGCACCGCGCAGCACCCGCGCATCGCCGGTCGTCAGGAACGCATCGAGCGTCTCCGCGGCGATCCGCCCGCTTGCCATCGCGTAGTAGATTCCCTCGCCCGACGCAGGCGCCACCACGCCAGCTGCATCGCCTGCGACCAGCACGTCGCGGCCATTGTCCCACCGGCGAAGCGGCTTGAGCGGGATCGGGGCGCCTTCCCGCCGAACGGTCTCGCAATCCGCAAGCCCGCAGGCTTCGCGCAGCGCCGCGACGGAACTGCGCGGGGCAAAGCCCTTGACCGCACTGCCGACGCCGATGCTGGCGGTGTCGCCGTGGGGAAAGACCCAGGCATAGAAATCGGGTGACAATTTGCCCTGATAATAGACGTCGCAGCGTGACGCCTCGAAGCCATCACCGCCATTGGCCGGCGACCGGATGATCTCGTGATAGGCAGTCACGCATTTGGGATTGTCGGCGCCGTCGATCGCCGCGCGGGCGACGGCCGAGCGCGCGCCGTCCGCCCCGAGCACGCTGCGCGCGCGGACGCGGTGCTCCGCCCCGCCACGGTCCTCGGCATAGACGACGAGCGCGCAGCCATCGGTGTCGCGTTCGATCCGCCGGAACGTGCCCGTCCTTCGCTCGGCCCCCACCAGCGCCGCCCGCGCGCGGAGCCATTCGTCGAATGTGTCGCGGTCGACGAGCCCGACGAACCCGTCGCCGACCGGCATGTCGACCCGCGCATCGGACGGCGCGATCATCCGCGCGGAGGTTGCGCGCGCGACGAGCAAATGATCGGGGATGTCGAAATCGGCGATGGCGCGCGGCGGGATCGCGCCGCCGCACGGCTTCGTCCGCCCGCCGCGATCGAGAAGCAGCACGCGCCGCCCCGCCCGCGCGAGGTCCGTTGCCGCCGTCGCGCCCGCCGGACCGCCACCGACGATAACATTATCGTATTCGGGCGTCACGCCGCCAGTTCCGCAAGGCGCGGCGCGGGTCGCGGTCCGGTCGCGCGCAGCGCCAGCGCAGCGGCGGCGAGGAACAGCAGCGCTTCGGCCGCGAACACCAGCGTGAAGGCGCGATCGGTCTTGCCGATCAGCACGCGCAGGGCGTCCACCCCCGCCGCGCCGGTCAGTCCACCGAGGCCGAAGGCGATCGCCTGCGCCGCGCCCCACACCCCCATGCGGATGCCCTCGCGCCGTGCACCGCCTGCACCGGCGAGCGACATCATCGCGCCGATCGCCGCTACTGCGAACACGCCGTTCGCAAAACCGAGAAGCGCAATGTTCGCCGCAAGCGGCCACGCCGCGCCCATCCGCGCGCCGATCGCCAGCCCGGCCAGCGCCACCGCCGACCCCACGCAACCCGCGAAGATCCACCGTCTCAGCCCCGCAGCACTGCGTCCGCCGAACGCGCTCGCCCCCACCCCCACAAGGATCATGCCGACGAGCACACCGCCATGCTGAACGCCCGACAATTGGGTCGATTGGCCGGGCGTGTAGCCGAACAGCAACCCCGCAAAGGGCTCCAGGATCATGTCCTGCATCGAATAGGCGAGCATCGAGACGAAGACGAAGACCGTGAAACGCCGTGCCTCCGCATCGCTCCACATCTCGACGAGCGCCGCGCGCATGTCGGGCGCCGGCGCATCCGCCGCTTCCGCAACCGGCGTGGCGACGCCTTCGACCCCGATGACAGCCAGCAGCGAGACTAGGAACGCGGCAAGCGCGACACCGCCGACGACGAGCGCGAGCCGGCCTTGCGAAAACGGATCGATCAGCGCGCCGGCAATCCCCGCGGTCACCACGATCCCGGCGATCATCATGATCCAGGTAATCGCTGCCGCCGCGGGCCGCCGCGCCGGATCGACCTTCGCGGCGAGGAGCGCGAGCAGCGAGGTGCCCGCCGCGCCGACCCCGGCCCCGATCATCGCGAACGCCCCGATCGCCAGCGCATAGCCGGACCATGACCGCGCTGCGAGCAGCGTCAGCGTATCCACCGCGAGCACCGAGCCCAGTGCCAGCATGCCCATGCCGCCGACGATCCACGGCGTCCGCCGCCTGCCCTTGTCCGACCCGTGTCCCCAGGCTGGCCGCGACAGCTGCACCGCATAATGCCACGCCACCAGCCCCGCCGGGAGCGCGGCGGGCAGCGCATATTCGACCACCATCACCCGGTTGAGCAGCGAGGTCGCGAGCATCACCATCGCGCCGATCGCGCTCTGGACGAGGCCGAGCCGGACGATCGAGACCCAGCCCATCCCGGTCCGCGCGTCGTTCACAGCCCGAACACCGCGCCAAGGCCGAACGCGCTTGCGAGCATCCCGACCACATACATCGACGTGCCGACCGCGTTATACCACGGCGCGCGCGCAACCGGATCGCCGAGCATGCGCATCATCGCGCGAATCTGCCCCGCGATCAGCAGCGCGACGATCGCCGCGACGAGATGATGCCCCCAGAATGCGAGCAGCGCGACGACGACGAGTTGCGGCACCGTCATCACGACGCAGGCCAGCCGCGCGGCGCGATCGACCCCCACGACCGCGGGCAGCGACCGGATGCCGGTCTGTCGATCACCTTCCACCGCCTTGAAATCGTTGAGGGTCATGATGCCGTGCGCACCGACGCTGTAGAGCGCAAGGATCACGAGCACTGGCGTTGCGGGCAGCGCGCCCGCCATCACGCTCGCGCCGGTAAACCAGGTCAGCCCCTCATAGGTCAACGCGACGACCGCCGGCCCCCAGATGCCGCTCGCCTTCAGCCGGAACGGCGGCGCGCTATAGGCCCAGGCGCAGGCGAGTCCCAGCAGGGTCGCGGCAAAGACCCACGGCCCCGTAGCCCATGCGACGACCGCGGACACCAGCGTGCCGAAACACGCGATCCACAGCCCCCATTGCCCCGCAATCCGGCCCGATGGGATGGGCCGCGCCGGCTCGTTGATCGCATCGACATGCCGGTCGAACCAGTCGTTGATCGCCTGGCTCGTCCCGCAAACCAGCGGCCCGGTCAGCGCCACGCCGGCGATCAGGAACGGCAGCCGGTCGGTGACCGGAACGCCGGAAGAGACAACGCCGCAAAGGAAGGCCCAGATCGGCGGAAACCAGGTGATCGGCTTCGATAATTCCACCACGTCGCGCAGCCGCGGCATGGGCAGTCCCGGCGTCGATGTGGTCGAGCGAGCCATGGCAGGACGCTATGCCTGACAGGCGGACGCGTCAAATCAAACTGACACTCATTCCGGCCCGGACGGAAGGCTTCCCAAGCCGTGACGGTGAAGCTTGGAATACAGGCTCTGCCGGCTGACGCCCAGGATTTCCGCCGCAGACGCGCGATTGTCGTCCGTGTAGGCGAGCGCCGCCTCGATGCAGAGCCGCTCGATGAGATCGGTTGATTCGCGCACGATTTCCTTCAGGCTCATCCGCCCGACGAGTTGCGTGAGTTGATCGACCGAGCGCGGCAGGTCCAGCCCCGGTTCCGGAATCGCGCGCAACCGCCGGCCGACGTCGCGAATCGTGAAGCCGAAGCAGGCGCCGTGCGCGTCGCTTGCCGCCACGCCCGACACCTCGATCTCCTCCTGGCCACCACCCGAGCTGCGCAGGATCGTCGCGACGTTGCGCACCGCGCCATGCTCGCGAATCTGCCCGAGGATCAGATCGAGATCGATTCCCGGGCGGCCGAGCCAGTCCCCGAGCGATGCGCCGATCAGGCGATCGGCCGACGGCGCTTGGGTGAGTTCGACGAACGCCGCGTTCGCCGCAAGGATCGCCATATCGCCATCGACGAGGACGAACGCATCGGGCATCCGCTCGACGACATCGGCCAGTCGCGCATCGGAAACCACGTCGGTGTTCGCCGCGGCTTCCAGCGGCTCGATCCGCACCAGCAGCAGCGCGACCCGCGCTTGGCGGAACAGCTTTGCGGCGATCTGCGCGACGCCCCCCTGCCGGGCGAGCCGCATCGTCGCTGGCGCCGCGCCCTCGACCGCCTCCGCCGCGCCCAGATACCCGACCAGCGCCTCGCGGGCATCGGCTGCCACGATCGCTGTCACCGGCTGGTTGGCAAGCGCGCCGTCCTTCACGCCCAGCAAGCGGTGCGCCGCGGGGTTCGCCTCGCGTATGCGGCGCGATGCGGCATCGACGATCAGCACCGGCTCGTGCGCCAGATCGAAGAGCATCCGGTAGCGCGCTTCGGCCTGTCGCAGCCGGATATAGTCGCGCTCCAGCGATTGCTGGGTCTGGAGCAGACGCTGCTGCGTGGCAGCGGCGCTGCGCATGTCGCGCCCCACGGCGATCAGCCGTCCGTCGCCCAGCGCCATCGTGAGGTAGCGGATCGGCACTTCGCCATTGTCGGTGACGTGGTTGACCTGCCGCCAGCGGCCCTCGTCACCCGCACCGGCGATCATCTCCGCGACCTTGGGCCGGCTCTCGATCGTCACGGTTTCCGACCATGCCCGCCCGATCCAGGTCGCGACGCCATATTGGGCAAGGTCGCGGTCGGCGATCGCGGTGTCGAGCACCACGCCGTCTCTATCGACCACAAGCGTGATGTCGCCGACCGCGCCGAGAATGCGCGCCGCGGCATCTGCGGAAAGTGCGCCGGGCACCGTATCAGGTGCGGTAAAGCCCTTGGGGATGGCGGGGGCGTGATGCGTAGTCATCGAACGGCCGCAACGCTCCAGGAAAGGACATCAACTGCAGGAAACGACCTCACGCGCAACCGCGTCGATCAACTCCTGCGCCATCTTCACGGCGCTGCGCGCGTCGCGCGCCGTGCCGTCCGCCCCCACATCCGATGCAAGCCGAGGATTCTCGGCGAACACGCGGCCGCCGACCATGACGACGACGCGCGGATTGCGGGACACGTTGCGAAGCGCAACGATTGCCGATGGCAGCGCGGCTGTATGGGAGTCGCAACTCACCGTCAATCCGATCACGTCGAACCAGTCTTCGCCGGCGCGGTCGAGCAGTTCGGGCATCGCGGCATCGCCAAGCCGATCCGTCGCCCAGCCGGCGCGCGCGAACACATCCTCGATCACGACCGCGCCGAAACTGTGCTGGTCGCCCGGCATTGCCGCGAACAGCGCGCGCGGTGCCGCATGCCGGCGGTCGACCGGGCCGCGCGCGGCGAGCTCGTGGACGACTTCCTGCAACCGCCACAGCCCCATCGTCACGTCGACGAAGTCGCAGCGATCCTCCTCCCAATATTCCCCGAGTCGCCGCGCGGCCGGCGCCAGCAGGTCGACAAGCAGCGCCTCGACCGTTGCGCCGCGCACCAGATAGGCCTCGACATGTTCGATCAGCGCGTCCGCCTCGACATGCAGCGCCAGCGGGGCAAAGGTCAGCACCTCATCGGCCAGATCGACACAATCGTCTGCCATGATCTGCGCGGAGGGATGTGCGACGATCAATCGCGGGATGATCTGACCTTCGATCAGGCTGGTAAGCGAGCGGCCGGCATCGAGCCACCTCGGCGCGCGCGCGCACGCCATCGGCTCGGCAACGAATATGTTGTCGCGGTAGCGGTCGCGAGGAAAGCTTGTGGGCGCGGCCTGCCCATATCCACTGCTGCTCGCCATGCCCGGCTCTCCCGCCTGGTCACACGCACTAGGCGGATAATCCTGCCGCAACGGCATCCCCCGCCGACTCGAGACCCTATGCCTCTCGCAACGCGCTGACAACTGCAGAAAGTTTGCGCGGCGCAGCATATGTCCATTTTGTTTTACGTCACTTTTGTTTGACACTCACGGGCCGCGGCGCCTACCTTCCTGGCACAAGGAGGCGGTGACGTGGACAGGCACGCGGACGACCGGGGCAGGAGTGGAGACGGGCGCCTTCGCCGCGCACCGCTCTACACGCCCGATCAACGCCGCCGCCGCGACTCGACTCGCTGGACGCTGGTCCAGGGCATCCTCGCACCCGTCCAGTTCGTCGTCTTCCTGATCAGCCTGACTCTCGTTCTGCGCTATCTCGCGACCGGCGCGGGCGAAGGCGCGGCCACCGCCTCGATCATCGTCAAGACGGGCGTACTCTACGCCATCATGATCACCGGCTCGATCTGGGAAAAGATCGTGTTCGGCAAATGGCTGTTCGCCGATGCCTTCTGGTGGGAAGACCTGTTCAGCATGGCTGTGCTCGCGCTGCACACCGCTTACCTCGTCGCGCTGGTCGGGGGAGTCGGCACGACGACGGATCGGATGCTGGTCGCGCTCGCCGCCTATGCGACCTATGCGATCAACGCGACGCAGTTTTTGCTGAAGCTGCGCGCGGCGCGGCTCGACAGCCGCCCGCAAATGGCAATGGCGGCATGACCCCCGCCGCGCTCCCCGGCAGCGACTGCGCCCCGGTGCTGCGCGAGCGCGGGCAGCGCGAGGTCTTTTGCGGGCTGACCGGCATCATCTGGCTCCACCGCAAGGTCCAGGACGCGTTCTTCCTCGTCGTCGGCTCACGCACCTGCGCGCACCTGCTGCAATCCGCGGCCGGCGTGATGATCTTCGCCGAACCCCGCTTCGCAACCGCCATCATCGAGGAGCGCGACCTCGCCGGCATGGCGGACTGCAACGAGGAGCTCGACCGGGTCGTCGACCGGCTGCTCGAGCGCCGGCCCGAGATTCGGATGCTGTTCCTCGTCGGCTCGTGCCCCTCCGAAGTCATCAAACTCGACCTGTCGCGCGCGGCACAGCGGCTGTCCGCCAAGCATCGCGCAGAAAATCGCGACGTCGCGATCCTCAACTATTCGGGCAGCGGGATCGAGACGACCTTCACCGAAGGCGAGGACGCGTGCCTCGCCAGCCTCGTCCCGACGCTGCCCGCGAGCGACGACACCGCGCTGATGATCGTCGGCGCGCTGCCCGATATCGTCGAGGACCAGTTCCTGCGGCTGTTCGCGGAGCTGGGCATCGGCCCGGTCCACTGCCTCCCCGCCCGCCGTGCCGCGGCGATGCCGCCGGTGGGTCCGAACACCCGCTTCCTCCTGGCCCAGCCATTCCTCGGCGAGACAGCGCGGGCACTGGAAGATCGCGGTGCGACCCGGCTCGACGCGCTGTTCCCGTTCGGTGCGGAGGGGACGACGCACTGGCTCCACGCCGCCGCCCGCGCCTTCGGTGTCGATGAGATGCACTTCCGCCGCGTGATCGCGCCCGGCCGCGAGCGCGCCAAGCGTGCGATCGCGCACAGCCGCGAAAGGCTGGAAGGAAAGCGCATCACCTTCCTCCCCGACTCGCAGCTCGAAATCCCGCTCGCACGCTTTCTGTCGAACGAACTCGGGATGATCCCGGTCGAGGTCGGCACGCCCTATCTCCATCGGCGTCATCTCGCCCAGGACCTAGCGCTGCTGCCCGACGGCATCGCGATCAGCGAGGGGCAGGACGTCGACCGGCAACTCGACCGAGTCCGCGCCGACAAGCCCGACCTTACCGTGTGCGGCCTCGGCCTCGCCAACCCGCTCGAGCGCGAGGGGCTGACGACCAAATGGGCGATCGAGCTCGTCTTCTCGCCGATCCACGGCTTCGACCAGGCAGGTGACCTCGCCGAACTCTTCGCGCGACCGCTGCGGCGGCGGGATGTGCTGCGGGTATGAGCGCAGTCCTCTCCCCGTTTGCCCTGAGCTTGTCGAAGGGCCGTCCTTCTCTTCGGAAGAAAGAACAGGGCTTCGACAAGCTCAGCCCGAACGGGTGTGGGGAAGGGACGGTCACATGCAGCTGACCGTCTGGACCTATGAGGGGCCACCCCATGTCGGCGCGATGCGGATCGCTACCGCGATGGAGGGCGTGCATTACGTTCTCCATGCGCCGCAAGGCGATACCTATGCCGACCTGCTCTTCACGATGATCGAGCGCCGCGGCAAGCGCCCGCCGGTCACCTACACCACCTTCCAGGCGCGCGATCTTGGTAAGGACACGGCCGAACTGTTCCAGCGTGCCGCGCGCGACGCGTATGAGCGCTTTCAGCCGCAGGCGATGCTGGTCGGCGCATCGTGCACCGCCGAGTTGATCCAGGACGATCCCGCCGGCCTCGCTGAGGCGATGCGCCTCCCCTGCCCGGTCGTCGCGCTCGAACTGCCGAGCTATCAGCGCAAGGAGAATTGGGGCGCGAGCGAGACGTTTTATCAGCTAGTGCGCGCTATTTGTGTCCCCGCGAAGGCGGGGACCCAGTCTGGGCTCCCGCCTTCGCGGGGACACAAACCTACCGCCAATATCCTCGGCCCGACCGCACTCGGCTTTCGCCACCGGGATGACGTGATCGAGGTGACGCGGCTGCTCGGCACGCTCGGCATCGATATCAACGTCGTCGCCCCGCTCGGCGCCTCGCCTGCCGACATCGCCCGGTTGCCGGACGCCGATTTCAACATCTGCCTCTATCCCGAGATCGCCGACACGACGTGCCGCTGGCTCGAGCGCCAGTTCGGCCAGAAGACGGTCCGCACCGTGCCGATCGGCCACGCCGCCACGCGCGAGTTCCTTGCCGAAGTCGCCGCGCTGGCCGGGGTCGACCCCGCACCCGCGCTCGACACCTCGAACCTTCCCTGGTGGAGCCGGTCGGTCGATTCGACCTATCTCACCGGCAAGCGCGTCTTCATTTTCGGCGACGCGACCCACGCCGTCGCCGCCGCTCGCGTCGCCCGCGACGAGCTTGGTTTCCAGGTCGTCGGCCTCGGCTGCTACAACCGCGAGTTCGCCCGCGACGTGCGAGAGGCGGCGAAACTCTACGATGTCGAGCCGCTGATCACCGACGACTATCTGGAGGTCGAGGCCGCGATCGCCGCGCTCCAGCCCGAGCTGGTGCTGGGCACGCAGATGGAGCGCCACATCGCCAAGCGGCTCGGCGTGCCGTGCGCGGTGATTTCCGCGCCGGTCCACGTCCAGGATTTCCCGGCGCGCTACTCGCCCCAGATGGGGTTCGAGGGCGCGAATGTGCTGTTCGACACCTGGGTCCATCCGCTTGTTATGGGGCTGGAGGAGCATCTGCTGACGATGTTCCGCGACGATTTCGAGTTTTCGGACGACGCGGGGGCGAGCCATCTGGGGCATGCTAAAGTCCTCTCCGAGCTTGCTCGGGGAGGGGGACCGTCGCGCAGCGATGGTGGAGGGGCGGCGCGCAGCGCCGAGGACATCGCCAGCCCCTCCACCACCGGCATTGCCGGCGGTCCCCCTCCCCGAGACAAGCTCGGGGAGGATTTGTGGTCCTCCGACGCCGAACGTGAACTCCTGAAAATCCCCTTCTTCGTGCGCGGCAAGGCGCGTCGCAACACCGAGAAATTCGCCGCCGAACACGGCCTCGCGACGATCACCCTCGACACACTCTACGACGCGAAGGCGCATTATGCACGGTAGCGCGCCCTTGTGCCGGGTGGCGATCGTCACGCTCGACAACCACCTGTCGGGCGCCGCGGAGCGCGCCGCGGCGCGGTTCGCGGCCGAAGGCACGCCGATCCGGATCGATTTCCACGCCGCGTCGGACTGGGACCGCGATCCCGCCAATCTCGACCGCTGCCTCGCCGACATTGCCCGCGCGGACATCGTCATCGCGACGATGCTGTTCCTCGACGACCACATCCGCGCCGTCCTCCCCGCGCTGGAGGCGCGGCGCGAGGACTGCGATGCGATGCTCGGGCTCATGTCGGGCGCCGAAATCGTCCGGCTGACGAAGCTCGGCGATTACCGGATGGACCGACCTGCCAAGGGTCCGCTCGCGCTTCTCAAGAAACTGCGCGGATCGAAGAGCGGATCTTCGGGCGCCGGGCAGATGAAAATGCTGCGCCGGCTGCCGAAAATGCTGCGCTTCATCCCCGGCACCGCGCAGGACGTCCGCGCCTATTTCCTGACGCTGCAATATTGGCTGGCGGGGAGTGACGACAATGTGATCGGCATGATCCGTGCGTTGGTCGATCGCTATGCCGACGGATCGCGGCGCGCAATGCGCGGGACATTCCGCGCCGAACCGCCCTGCGACTATCCAGAGGTCGGCGTCTATCACCCGAAACTGCGCGGGCGGATGGTCGAGCGGATGGAGGCGCTGCCCAAGGCGAAGGGGACCACCGGCACGGTCGGCGTGCTGATGCTGCGCTCCTATCTTCTCGGCCGCGACACCGGTCATTATGACGGCGTCATCGCGGCGCTGGAAGCGAAGGGACTGCGGGTCATCCCGGCTTTCGCGAGCGGCCTCGACTCGCGGCCGGCGATCGAGAAATTCTTCATGGCGGACGGCCGAGCGGTGGTAGATGCGGTCGTGTCGCTGACCGGTTTCAGCCTTGTCGGCGGCCCGGCCTACAACGACGCGCAAGCCGCCGAGGCGATGCTCGCAAAGCTCGACGTCCCCTACATCGCCGCGCACCCGATCGAGTTCCAGTCGCTCCAGCAATGGGGCGCGAGCCGGCAGGGTCTGCTGCCGCTCGAAGCGACGATGATGGTCGCGATCCCCGAGCTCGACGGCGCGACGGTGCCAAGCGTCTTCGGCGGCCGCGCCGATGCGAGCGGCTCCTGCACCGGTTGCGCCCGGCGCTGCGACTTCCCGGCGTCGGGGCTGGTGCGCGAAATGCGCTCCTGCCCCGAACGCGCCGAGGCACTCGCCGCCAAAACCGCAAAGCTTATCGCGCTCAAGCGCAGCGCGCGCGCCGAACGCCGCGTCGGCATCGTCCTGTTCAATTTCCCGCCCAATGCCGGCGCGACCGGCACCGCCGCGCACCTCGCCGTGTGGGAATCGCTCCACGCAACCCTCGTGCGGCTAAGCCGCGAGGGCTATGCGATCGAGGTTCCAGCGACGGTCGATGCCCTGCGCGATGCCATCTTGGCCGGGAACGCGGGCACGTTCGGCAGCGACGCCAACATCCACGCGCGGATCGCAACCGACGATCACGTCCGCCGCGAGCCGCACCTCGCGCAGATCGAGGCGCAATGGGGGCCGGCTCCCGGTCGCCAGCAAGCCTCGGGCGGCGCGATCCATGTGCTCGGTGCGCGCTTCGGCAACGTCTTCGTCGGCATCCAGCCCGCCTTCGGTTACGAGGGCGACCCGATGCGCCTCCTGTTCGAAGGCCGCTTCACCCCGACTCACGCCTTCAGCGCCTTCTACCGCTGGCTTCGCGAGGATTTCGCGGCACATGCGGTCCTCCATTTCGGCACCCACGGCGCGCTGGAATTCATGCCGGGCAAGCAGGTCGGGATGAGCGGCGACTGCTGGCCCGAACGGCTCATCGGCGATCTGCCAAACTACTATCTCTATGCCGCGAACAACCCGTCCGAAGGCCTGATCGCCAAGCGCCGGTCGGGCGCGACGCTGGTCAGCTACCTGACGCCGCCGCTGGCGCGGGCCGGGCTTTACAAGGGGCTGGCCGATCTGAAGTCGCTGGTAGAGCGCTGGCGCAGTTCGCCGTCAGAGGATGAGCGCGCGGCGCTGGAGCCGATGATCGTCGCAGCCGCGGAAACGCTCGATCTGAACGGCAACGACGTAGCGACACTCTCCGCTAACCTTTACGAAATCGAGCGGGAACTCATCCCGCACGGGCTTCACGTTTTCGGCGCGGCAGTTCCCGAGGACCAGCGCATCGCGATGGCCGAAGCCGCGGGTGTGGACGCCGACCTGTTCGCCGCAAACCCCGAACTCGACGCCCTCGTCCACGTGCTCGACGCCGGCTTCGTCGCGCCCGCCCCCGGCGGCGACATCGCGCGCAATCCGGCGGTGCTGCCGACCGGGCGCAACCTCCACGGCTTCGATCCCTTCCGCATCCCCGGCACCTTCGCGATGGCCGAGGGAAGCAAGGCGGCCGAACAGGTCATTGCGCGCCACATCGCGACCGGCGCGGCCTTCCCCGAGACGCTCGCGATGGTGCTGTGGGGCACCGACAATCTGAAGTCGGAGGGCACCCAGATCGCGCAGGCGATGGCGCTGATCGGCGCACGGCCGCGCTTCGACGGCTATGGCCGGCTGACCGGCGCGGAACTGATCCCGCTTGCCGAACTCGGCCGGCCGCGCGTCGATGTCGTGGTCACGCTGTCGGGTATCTTCCGCGATCTCCT
The DNA here is from genome assembly GCF_902498785.1 of Sphingomonas sp. EC-HK361. Classification (GTDB taxonomy): domain Bacteria; phylum Pseudomonadota; class Alphaproteobacteria; order Sphingomonadales; family Sphingomonadaceae; genus Sphingomonas. The sequence continues at coordinate 745,868 of NZ_LR701493.1, read as the reverse complement.
GCCGCTGCAGACGCGGATGCTGGCCGAGGCCGCCTGGCTTGCCGCGTCGGCCGACGAGCCGCTCGATCGCAACTTCGTTCGCAAGCACAGCCTCGCGCATGCTGCGCAGCATGACTGCGATCTGGAGACCGCGTCGCTGCGGGTCTTCTCCAACGCGGAAGGCGCATATGGCGCCAACGTCAACCAGCTGATCGACGGCGCCGCGTGGAGCGATCCCGACGAGATCGCCGAGATGTTCGAGCGTCACAAGGGTTACGCCTATGGCCGCGCGGGCACGCCGACGCGCCGCGCTGACATGTTCAAGTCCGCGCTCGCGGGGGTCGATCTCACCTATCAGAATCTGGACTCCGTCGAACTCGGCGTCACCGACATCGACCAATATGTCGATGCGCTGGGCGGCATCAGCCGCTCGATCACCCGCGCGAAGGGTGCCCCCGCGCCGGTCTACATCGTCGATGCGACGCAGGGCGCGGCCAAGGTCCGCACGCTCGGCGAACAGGTCGATCTCGAAACGCGCACCCGCACGCTGAATCCGGTGTGGTTTGAGGGGATGCTCAGCCACGGTTTCGAAGGCGTACGCCACATCGAAAATCACGTCACGACGACGATGGGCTGGTCGGCGACGACCGGCGACGTCGCGCCGTGGGTCTATCAGCAGATCAGCGAGACCTTCGTGCTCGACGAGGCGATGCGCATCCGGCTCGCGCATCTCAATCCCAAATCCGCCGCCCGCGTCGCCAATCGGCTGATCGAGGCGAGCGAACGCCAATTCTGGACCCCGGACGCAGCGACACTCGCCGCGCTCCACGCCGCCAGCGATGCCATCGAGGATGCGCTCGAAGGTGTTCAGGCGGCGGCATGAGGAACGACTGATGGCCCTTCATGATCCCATTCAAGACGGCGAAGGCAGCGTCCAGGTCCGCCTCGACCCCGCCGATCGGATCGGCACCGCCAAGGTCTTCGCGGTCTATGGCAAGGGCGGGATCGGCAAGTCGACGACCTCGTCGAACCTCAGCGCCGCCTTCTCGCTGCTCGGCAAGCGCGTGCTCCAGATCGGCTGCGATCCCAAGCACGACAGCACTTTCACGCTGACCAAGAAGCTGATGCCGACGGTCATCGACGTGCTCGAGACCGTCGAGTTCCACAGCGAGGAACTGCGCCCCGAGGATTATATGTTCGAAGGGTTTAACGGCGTGATGTGCGTCGAGGCGGGCGGGCCGCCGGCGGGGACCGGGTGCGGGGGCTATGTCGTCGGGCAGACGGTGAAGCTGCTCAAGCAGCATCATCTGCTCGAGGATACCGACGTCGTGATCTTCGACGTGCTGGGCGATGTGGTGTGCGGCGGGTTCGCGGCGCCGCTGCAGCATGCCGAGCGCGCCGTGGTCGTCGCGGCGAACGACTTCGACAGCATCTTCGCGATGAACCGCATCGTCGCGGCGATCAAGGCGAAGGCCAAGAATTACGACGTGCGGATGGCCGGCGTCATCGCCAACCGGTCGGCGGCGACCGACGAGATCGACCGGTTCAACGACGCGACGGGGCTTAAGCGCCTCGCCCACTTCCCCGATCTCGACGCGATCCGCCGCAGCCGCCTCAAGAAATGCACGCTATTCGAGATGGATTCGACGCCCGAGGTCGACGCCGCCTGCCTCGAATACAAGCGCCTCGCCGCGCAGCTATGGGCGGGGTGCGAGCCGCTCGATGCGCAGCCGATGAAGGACCGGGAAATCTTCGAGTTTCTGGGGTTCGAATGATGGCCAGCCAAGTAGCCACCGTCCCGTATTCCCGCGAAAGCGGGAATCCAGGATCGCAAGCGATGCCGCCCGAGACTCTGGGTTCCCGCCTTCGCGGGAACACCTATGAAGTAAAGCGCAACACGCTCACCACCTATTTCGATCGCACCGCCAGCAAAACGTGGGAGCAGCTGACCTCCGACGCGCCGGTCAGCGGCATCCGCGCGACGGTGCGCGCGGGCCGCAACCGGATGCGCGACACGCTGCTGTCCTGGCTGCCGGAGGACATGACGGGACTGCGCCTGCTCGACGCCGGCTGCGGCACCGGCGCGCTCGCGGTGGAAGCCGCCAGACGCGGCGCGGCGGTCGTTGCGATCGACGTCGCCGGCAGCCTTGTCGAAATCGCGCGCGAACGGGCGCCGGCGGGGCTCGCCATCGACTGGCGCGTCGGCGACATGCTCGATCCCGCCCTCGGCCGGTTCGATCACGTCGTCGCGATGGACTCGCTCATCCATTACCGCGCGTTCGACATCGTCGCGGTGGTGCAGGCGCTCGCCGAGCGCACCGAGGCGTCGCTGCTTTTCACCTTCGCACCATCGACGAAACCGCTCGAGGTCATGCACGCCATCGGCACGCTCTTCCCCCGGTCGAACCGCGCGCCCGCGATCGAGCCGGTGCGCGAACGCCTGCTGCGGACACTGATCGCGAGCGCCATGCCGGGCGCGACGCTGGCGCGCAGCGCGCGCATCTCGGGTGGCTTCTACACCAGCCATGCGCTGGAGGTGCTGCCGGGATGAGCCGCTCGCATGCCTTCTGGAACAAGGTCGGAACGCGCTTCCTGCCGTTTGCGGACGCCGCAACCACGGAGCTGCCGCTCAGGCGCATCCTGCGGCTGTCGCTGTTTCAGGTGTCGGTCGGGATGGCCGCGGTGCTGCTGACGGGCACGCTCAACCGGGTGATGATCGTCGAGCTCGGCGTGTCGGCGAGCCTCGTCGCGGCGATGGTCTCGCTCCCTCTCCTCTTCGCCCCGCTGCGCGCGCTGATCGGCTTCAAGTCCGACCATCACCAGTCGCTGCTGGGCTGGAAGCGGGTGCCCTATATCTGGTTTGGGACGCTGCTCCAGTTCGGCGGTCTGGCCGTGTTGCCCTTCGCGCTGCTCGTCATGTCCGGCGGCGGCAACGGCCCCGCCCTGTTCGGGCATATCGGCGCTGCGATCGCCTTCCTGCTCGTCGGCGCCGGCATGCACACGACCCAGACCGCCGGCCTCGCGCTCGCCACCGACCTCGCGCCCGAGGACGCGCGCCCGCGCGTTGTCGCGCTCCTTTACGTCATGCTGCTGATCGGCACGATGGTGAGTGCGATCGTGATCGGGCGGCTGCTGGCCGATTTCTCGCCCACCAAGCTCGTCAAGATCGTCCAGGGCGCGGCGGCGCTGACGATGGTGCTCAACCTCATCGCGCTGTGGAAACAGGAAGCGCGCAACCGCGACGCGACCGCGATGCGCGAAGACCGTCCCGCGTTCCGCGAGGTCTGGGCGATCTTCATCGCGCGCCCGAAGACGATCCGGCTGCTCGTCGCGGTGGGCCTGGGCGCCGCGGCATTCTCGATGCAGGATGTGCTGCTCGAACCCTATGGCGGACAGGTCCTCGGACTCTCGGTCGGCGCGACGACCTCGCTCACCGCGCTCTGGGCGTTCGGGATGCTCGTCGGCTTCGGGCTTGCAGCGCGGTATCTTGGGCAAGGCGCTGATCCACACCGCATTGCGGGCTTTGGCGGCGTCGCGGGGATCGCGGCGTTCCTGTTCGTCATCTTCGCCGGCCCGCTCCACGCGACCGCGCTGCTCGCGATCGGCGCGACGATCATCGGCTTTGGCGGGGGCCTGTTCTCGGTCGGCACGCTGACCGCGGCGATGGCGATCTCCGACGCAAAGGATCTCGACGGGCGCACCGGCCTTGCGCTCGGCGCCTGGGGGGCGGTGCAGGCGACGGCGGCTGGCCTCGCCATCGCGCTCGGCGCCTTAGCGCGCGATCTGGTATCGGCGGCAGCGGTCGCGCACGATCTTGGCCCGACGCTCGCCGGGCCATCGACCGGCTACGCCTTTGTCTACTGCACCGAAATCCTGCTGCTGCTCGGTACGCTGGTGGCGCTTGGCCCGCTGGTGCGCGGGCGCGGCGACGCCATCCCTTCCACCCGTTTCGGCCTTAGCGAATTCCCGATCTGAGGAGACGGACCCATGCACGTCCAAATCACCCAAAGCATCGATGTGGCCCTGCTGGTCTTCTGGGCGTTCGTCCTGTTCTTCATCTGCCTCGTCTTCTACCTCCGCCGCGAGGACCGGCGCGAGGGCTATCCGCTCGAGGACACCGTCACCGGACGGATCGACAGCGTCGGCGGCGCGCTCCACACCGCATCGACCAAGACCTTTTACCTGCCCTTCGGCCGGGGTTCGGTGACCGCGCCGACCAAGGGCCGCGAGCCGGTCGATATCGCCGCCCGGCGCACCGATCGCTTCCCCGGCGCGCCGCTCGTCCCCACCGGCAACCCGCTTGCCGACGGCATCGGCCCCGCCGCCTGGGCGGACCGCGCCAAGCACCCCGATCTCGATTGGGAGGGCAAACCCCGCATCGTCCCGATCAGCGCCGCGGGCGACTTCTGGATCGCCAATCGCGATCGCGATCCGCGCGGGATGTCGGTCTTCGGCGCCGACGGCAAGATTGCCGGGCGTGTCACCGATCTGTGGATCGACAAGGCCGATCGCCTGATCCGCTACCTCCAACTCGATGTCGAGGGCGTCCCCGGATCGGTCCTCGCACCGATGACGATGGCCAAGGTGAAGCGCGACCGCGTCATAATCGACGCGCTGAACGCGCATCAGTTCGCGGGCGCGCCCGGCGCCGGCGCGGACGGCACGATCACCTTGTATGAGGAAGACCGCGTCCAGGCCTATTTCGGCGGCGGCTATCTTTACGCCAACGACGCCCGGCAGGAGCCTTTCCTGTGATAACCGAATATGACAACGAGCCGATCCCCGGCCTGCCGGGATTGCTCCCCAAGGACGAACGCATCCTATGGCAGGGATCGCCCGACTGGCGCGTGCTGGCCCGGACGGCATTTCATACGCGGCTGACCGCCGGGTATTTCGCGGTGCTCGCGCTGGCCGCGCTGGCCAGCGGCGGGACGCTCGGCGCCGCAGCGACGGTCGGTGTCGGGCTTGTCGGCGTCGCTTTGCTCCACGTCCTCGCCTGGGCATCGGCACGCGCGACGATCTACACGCTCACCAATCGGCGGATCGTATTCCGCATCGGCATCGCGCTGCCCAAGTGCATCAACCTGCCGCTCGGTGTCATCGGCGCGGTCGATGCGACGGTGCGCAGCGACGGCAGTGGCGACTTGCCGCTCCACGTCGCGGGCGCGCAGCGGATCGGCTATGCGGGGCTCTGGCCGCACGCGCGACCGTGGCACCTCGCCGTGCCGCAGCCGATGCTGCGCGCGATCCCCGATGCCGAGCGCGTCGGCGCGCTGATCGCCCGCACGTGCCTTGCCGCCAATCCGGATGGCGCGATCGCACCGCTTGAGACACCGGGCGCCGCGCCCGCTTATGGTCAAGCGGTCGCGGCATGACACACGGCCCCGCCGACACGCTTCCCAAAGGCGCACTGACGATCGCCGGCGCACTCGTTCTGTTCGCGCTTGCCGCCACCACGATCGTCCGCGTCGGGCACATCGCGCCGAGCGCATCCCCGGTGCTGCTGCGCGCAGAGGAGAAGGTGGCGCCGGTGCAGTCGCGCGATCTGCGCTTCCTCGACCGCGCCGACGGGGCCGTCGTGATCCAGGACGCGACGACGGGGCGCATCGCCAAGGTCATCGAACCCGGCGGGCAGACCGGCTTCATCCGCGGGGTGATGCGCGGGCTGGCGCGCGACCGGCGGATGCGCGGGATCGGCGATCGTCCGCCCTTCACGCTCACCGCATGGCGCGACGGCGAACTCTCGCTTGTCGACACCGCGACCGGGCGCAACATCGAGCTGACGGCGTTCGGCGGCACCAATCGCCAGGCCTTTGCGGAGCTGCTGCCATGATCGGCCGCACCCGCTTCGAAACGCCGTGCCGGGTCGAGATCGAGCATAGCGACGAGTTCCTCTGCGCGCATGTCGAGCTGGCCGACGGCGTCGCCATCAATCCTGGCGATCAGGTTCGCGTCCACGGCGCAGGGTTCGACGTGCCGTTCGGCGAACGCCGCGTGTTCGACCGCGTCGCGACCGTTGAGCGCGCCAGCATGGTCGAGCGGCTGTGGACGAAGATCGCCGGTCATTTCGAGATGACCGAGCTTTACGAAGTGAGCTTCAGCCCCGGGAGGGTCAAATGAACGCCGTCACGCCGATCGTCGCCGAGAAGCCCGACACTCTTGCCATCGCGCAGGAAGACACGGTGCTCTCGCCGCGCTTCTACACGACCGATTTCGCGGCGATGGATCGGCTCGACGTCACCCCCGTTCGCGCCGAATGGGACGCGCTGATCGCGGAGATGGCGAGCGACCCCAACAAGCGCCATTTCCGCAAGACCGACGCCTTTGCCGGCGTCATCGAAAGCCTGCCCGATGGCTTGCGGCAGGAATTCACCGATTTCCTCGTCAGCTCGCTCACCGCGGAATTCTCCGGCTGCATCCTCTATGCCGAGATCGCCAAGCGGGTGACCAATCCCGATATCCGCCAGCTCTTCAAGCTGATGAGCCGCGACGAGAGCCGGCATGCCGGCTTCATCAACGAGACGCTGAAGGATGCGGGCATCGGCGTCGATCTCGGCTTCCTGACGCGGACCAAGAAATATACCTATTTCCGGCCGAAATTCATCTTCTACGCGACCTATCTGAGCGAGAAGATCGGTTATGCGCGCTACATCACCATCTACCGCCACCTCGCGGCGCATCCGGAACTGCGCTTCCACCCGATCTTCGACTGGTTCGAGCTGTGGTGCAACGACGAGTTCCGCCACGGCGATGCGTTCGCGCTGCTGATGCGCGCGAACCCCAAATTGCTCAGCGGGCACAACGCGCTGTGGGTCCGCTTCTTCCTCGTCGCGGTCTATGCGACGATGTATGTGCGCGATCACAACCGGCCCGCCTTCCACCAGGCGCTGGGCATCGATCCGACCGACTACGATCAGCGGGTGTTCCGCATCTGCTCGACGATCAGCCGGCAGGTCTTTCCGATGACGCTCGACACCGAGGGCGCGCGCTTCCGTAGCGGACTCGAGGCGATGCGCCGCGCCGCGGCGCGGATCGAGGCGGGCAAGGCGCAGGGCGGTGTGGGCGGCGGGCTGAAGCGCATTGCCGGCGTCGCGGCAGCGGCGGTGGCGTTCGCCCGGCTTTATCTGACCCCGGTCGAGAAGAGCGAAGCACCCGCGCAAGTCCGGCTGGTCCCCGCCTGGTGACGATCCCCCCGCTCCTTTTCGCGCTGCTGATGTGGTTCGTCGGCACCGCTGCGGTCGTCTGGCTCGACAGCCGCCCCCGCGCGACCTTCCGGACGAGTTTCACGCTCGCCGGCCTCGTCGCTGCGGGGGCCGCGATCGCTGTCTGGTTGCGGGCCGACGATGCCAGCAGCGCCGGGGCCTATATGGGGTTCGCCGCAGCGATCCTCATCTGGGGCTGGCACGAAATGGGGTTCCTGATGGGCTTCGTCGCCGGACCCAACCGCGCGCCGATGCCGGCCGGGACCACCGGCTGGCGCCGCTTTCGCCTCGCGACCGCGACCGTCATCCACCACGAGATCGCGCTCGCCGCGACGGCGGTGGTGCTCTTCGCGCTGACCTGGGGCCAGCCCAACCAGGCCGCGCCGCTGACCTTCCTGCTGCTCTTCGCGGCCAGGCTGAGCGCGAAACTCAACCTGTTCCTCGGCGTGCCGAACCTCAGCGACGAGGTCTTCCCGGCGCACCTCGCCTATCTCAAGTCCTATTTCGCGGTCCGCGCTTTCAATCCGCTGTTTCCGCTGTCGATCCTGCTGGGGTCGGGCGTCGCGGCCTGGTCCTGGATCACCGCCGAGGCATCGAGCGGCGGCGGCGCCGTGACGGCGACGCTGATCGCGGGACTCGCGGTTCTCGGCGTCGTCGAACATCTTTTTCTGGTGCTACCCATGAAGGATGGGGCAATGTGGCGCTGGGCATCGAACACCGCGACGGAGGTCGCACCGATTTCTGGAGGGGAGGCCCGTCATGGCTCATGAGACGTTCGTCAGCGCGGTGACCGATTACGAAGCGTTCTTCGAAGGCGAGCTGGCGAAGTTGCACGAGGACGGCCGCTACCGGATCTTCGCCGAGCTGGAACGCAAGGCCGGCGCGTTCCCCCGCGCCGCGCACCATACCGAGGACGGCGTCGGCGAGGTCACCGTGTGGTGCTCCAACGACTATCTCGGCATGGGCCAGCATCCGGTCGTGCTGGACGCGATGCACACGGCGCTCGACCAGTGCGGCGCTGGCGCGGGCGGCACGCGCAACATCTCAGGCACGACCCACGCGCATGTCCTGCTCGAACGCGAACTGGCGGACCTGCACAACAAGGACGCGGCATTGCTGTTCACCAGCGGCTATGTGTCGAACTGGGCGGCGCTTTCCACCCTCGCCGCGCGACTGCCCGATTGCGTCGTCATGTCGGACGCGCTCAACCACGCGTCGATGATCGAGGGCATCCGCCACAGCCGCGCGGAATGCCAGCGGTTCGCGCATAACGACCCCGAAGACCTCAACCGCCGCCTCACCCAAGTCGCGCCCGGCCGCGCGAAGCTGGTCGCGTTCGAAAGCGTCTATTCGATGGACGGCGATATCGCGCCGATCGCCGAAATCCTCGACGTCTGCGAGGCGCACGGCGCGCTCTCCTATATCGACGAGGTCCACGCGGTGGGCCTATACGGCCCGCGCGGCGGCGGCGTTGCCGAGCGCGAAGGGCTGATGGACCGGATCGACGTGATCGAGGGCACGCTCGGCAAGGCGTACGGGGTGATGGGCGGCTACATCGCGGCCTCCACCGCGCTCGTCGATTTCGTCCGCAGCTTCGCGAGCGGCTTCATCTTCACCACCGCGCTGCCGCCAGCGCTCGCCGCCGGCGCCGCCGCCTCGATCCGCCACCTGAAGAACAGCAATGTCGAGCGCGATCGGCAGAAGGAACAGGTCGCCAAGGTTCGCCTGCGGCTGAACGCGATGGGCATCCCCACGCTCGACAACCCCAGCCACATCATCCCGGTGATGGTCGGCGACGCCCACAAGTGCAAACGCATCTCCGACTGGCTGCTCGAACATCACGGCATCTACGTCCAGCCGATCAACTACCCCACCGTCCCGGTCGGCACCGAGCGCCTGCGGCTGACGCCCTCGCCGGTGCATTCCGACGCCGATATCGACAAGCTCGTCGAGGCGCTGAGCGAAATCTGGTCGCAGTGCGAGCTGGCGCGGAAGAAAATGGCGGCGTGAGGTGACGCCGCGCAATCGCGCGCGGTAGGAATAGCCGGTTTTGGGTGGGCAGCGGTCCGACCGCTTTCGGGCAGTCGCACCGCTTAGCTGCCGGTAGGCTGTTTGGCGGGGCGACGTATAACACCGGCCGCTGCCACCGTCAGAGCCGCCAAAGCGACTATACAATAGGTCGCGCTAAGGTCAGGATCACCAGCCATCCACAACAGCGGGCTCGCGATAGCTAGAGCCGGAAAGCTGTAGGCTGTTACCAACCACCAGCCCGCATCACCGTCATACTGCCACCCGGCGAAATAGCTGATGGCGAGCGCAGCGGAAGCCGTCCAGAGGTAGGCAAGGCACCATAGAACGATGCGGGTCATTAGGGGCCGAGCGATCCTCACTGCTTCAAACTGCCTTGCTGAACGACCGTCTGCAATCGGAAAGCGGGATCGTGATGGGGAACGGCAAGAGATGGGGCGTAAGCTGCCTTATCGACGCAATCCTACCCAAGCTACTTCGGGCTGAGCGAGTTCTCTTTTGTCATTGGCGCAGCGGCGCCGTTCGCGGGAAACATGACGGATCGCGCGCCGGTTCGCACAAGCCGACGCCGTTCGCTATCACCCGGTATCGCTGGCAAAAATCACCGCAGGTTTACACGGTTGACACCTAGGCGCGGGTGCGGGCGCGCCCGCGCGTTGCACAAAGGTGCGGCTGTAGGACAGCCGGTATCGACGGTTTGAAAGAGCGATCACGGTTATCGCCCAAAAGCCGGGCTGTAGGACAGAGGGCGCGTGTTCGGGGTGGCTCATGGAGCAGCTTCCCTTCGTCCTGCGATTCAATTCCGCTTCATCCCCCCCTAATCAATCAGACCGCGGTGGATGCGGCGCACGGCGAGCCATACCAGCGTCAGCACGATCGGCACCGAAACGGCAGTCGCGATGCGGTGATCGACGTCCGGCATCACCCCCACCACGTAACCGATCAGCGCGACGAGGTAATAGCTGATCGCGACGACCGACAGCCCCTCCACCGTCTGTTGCAGCCGAAGCTGGATCTGCGCACGCTTGTCGACCGAGGCGAGGAGGTCACGGTTCTGGAGCGCGAGCGCGATATCGATGCGGGTGCGCAGCAGCTCGCTCGTCCAGGCCGCGCGCTGCGACAGGTCATCCAGCCGCCCGACAAAGGATTCGCACGTCCTGACCGCCGGCACCAGCCGTCGTTCGGTGAAATCGGCGAGCGTCTGATAGCCGCGGACCGGTGCGATCGCGAGGCTCTTCAGCCGCTCAAGGCTGAGATCGGCATAGGCACGGGTCGCGCTCATCCGATAGCGCGTCGTCGCCGCCAGCCGGGCGAGTTCGGCCGACACGAACGTCAGCTCGTCGAGCAGCACGTCGTCGCTCGACGAGCGTTCGGACACCTTGTGGGTCAGGACGGACAACCGCTGTTCCAGTGCGGAAACCTCCGCCGTCAGCCCTTGCGCGACCGGCAGCCCGAGGAGCGCCATGTTGCGGTAGTTGCCAAGCTCCTGAAGCCGCACGACGAGCTGCCCCGTCTCGTCCCCCTCCAGCCCGCGATCGAGCACCAGCAAGCGCCCGAAGCCGTCATCATGCAGGGTGAAATCGGACGCGATCTGCGCGCGGCCGTCGGCGACGTCGCAGACGATCAGTGCCTTGGCCTCGAACATCTGCTCCAGCGCCGCGCGATCCGGCGCCGATGCTCCGCGCGATGCAACCGCGATCTGCGTCGCGCGGATGACGTTCCCGGGCAACGCCGCCGCAATCCGCGCCACCTCCTCGCCCAGCATCACGGGATCGAACGGCTCGTCGAACGCGCCTTCGCGGATGAAGGTGTAGGTCGCGAACTCGGTATGTCCCTCCCAGACGAGCGTGACCTCGCCGAGCGGCACCACCGCGTAGCGCGCGGTATCGGCGATCGTGACGCCGCGGGCATCGCCGATCTGCGTCACGAAGGCGCGGTCGGCATGGAGTCCGTCGTCGAGCAACGTCACGACCTGCATCAGTCGGCAGGGGCTCACGAAGCGCGGCAGCCGCCGGACGTGCATCTCCGCCGATAGCGCCGCACGCAGCGGATGGCTGCGCGCCAGATCATAGGGCATCGGCGCCTCCCTTCGCGGCGCCCGCGCGCCGATCAGCCCCGCATCACCGCCACGCCGTCAGTGGCCTTTGTCATTGGCCGGTCGGTGGCGCCGCCGGCGTCGGCCGCGCGACCGGGGTCTGCCCGCTGTTGACGGCCTGCGGATTATCGAAGGTCGCGCGTGTCGCTGCGGCCCCGGCCGCACCGCCGACATCCTGCGCGGTCGCCATCGGCGGCCCCTTCAGCCCCGGCGCCTGCGCCAGCATGCTCACCCCGCCCAGCGGCTTCGACTGGCCCTGGTGGCAGGTCATGCAATTGACCTTGTAGGGGTCGCCATGCGGCCCCTTGCGATAGGCGGGGAACACGGTCTGCAACGTCGAGATATAGTCGGCGTTGATATCGCGGACCATGCGGATGCCGTAATAGGCGGTCGCGCGCTGCTGGCGGCTGAGCGCCCACGACCCAAGCGACTGGGTGTTGTGGCAGAAGGTGCAGTTGACCCCGAGCGCACCGGACAGATGCATCATCAGGCCATAGCTCGCCTCCGCGTCCTTGATCGACGCGCCCTTGCCATTCGGAAAGGCGGATTTGCCCGCGACGCGGATATTGTCGGGGCCGTTGCTGCTCAGAAACGCATCGAACGGATCGTGCGGCAGCGATGCGTAGGCGACGTTCGGATCGGGCGCATTCTGCCCGCGCTTGTTGCCCAGGATCGAGTTGGGGTTGGGTGTGCCCCCGGCGATCGCCCATTTATACTCGGGCACCGCATTGCCGCGGTGGCAGGTATAGCAGGTGACGCCGACGTTCTGGACGTGGCTGGACCAGCGCGTGTTGATGTTGCGCGTCATCTGCAACATCTTGCGCGCAACGACCTTGGTATATTTCTCGTCCGAGGCGAGGTTTTCCGGATTGTGGCAGTAGTTGCAGCCCTGCTCGGGCGGCGCGACCCACTGGGTGATCGATGCCATCAGATGATCGAACCGGTCCTTGCTGATCCCGCCCAGAACCTTGACGTTCTGATAGGCGGCGCCGGCGGTCTGGCCGCCATCCGCGGGTAGTGGATAGGGCGGCGCCGGGACCGCGGACGCCTTCTTCATCGCGCTGATATCGACGATCTGGTCCATCCCCGTCCCGCGCGGGCCGGTCTGCACCGAACTCTTGGCGCCGGGTTCGCAGGCGGAAAGGCTGACGGCGACGGTCAGCGCGGCGGCGATCTGGTAGCGGATCATTGCCCTGCTCCCGCAAGCGTGGCGGGATCGAGCGGACCGGTGCCCGGATAGCCCGGCGCATAGTGATGCTGCACCGCCCAGAGATACCAGTTGTCGACGACGGTGCCGGTCAGCAGGATGCCGATCCCCCCGGTCAGCGTGGTCAGCACCGCGAACCACCAGGCCCAGCGGTGGATCGACTCGGCGGTCGCGTTGAACCCCATCGTCCAGCGCCAGAACAGCGCCCCGCGCTCGAACGCGGTGCCGCGATCGGTGATCTGTTCGATCTCGCGCTCGCTTCCGTAGCGCCCCGTCGCGAGGACGGTCGCGCCGTGCATCGCGAACAGCAGCGTCGACCCGTAGAGAAACGCGATCGAAAGGCAGTGGAAGGGATTGTAGAACAGGTTGCCGTAGCGGATCGAAAAGGCCGCGGTCCAATCGAGGTGCGGGAAGATGCCGAACGGCACGCTCTCCGCCCAGCTGCCCATCAACATCGGCCGGATGAAACCGAGAACGAGCATCAGCCAGATCGCGCTCGCGAACGCCCAGGCGACATGCGTCCCCATGCCGAGCGCGCGGGCGCGGGCATAGGTGCGCGCCCACCACAGGATCACGCTCGTCGTCATGCAGAAACCCGCGATCTGCCACCACCCGCCTTGCGCCAGCGGCACGAAGAGCGTGAACCCCCATTCCGGTCCCGGCGGCTCGAGTGCGAGCCAGGGCAGCTGGCGGACGAACTGGATCGGGTTCCAGTTGACCGAGGCCATCATGTTCAGCCCGGTGATCTCGAACGCCAGGAAGAAGAAGATGATCGAGGCGATGCCGAGCCGGCCGAGATAGATCGGCCCGAGCTGCGCGTTGCCGAACTTGCCGATCCAGTAGGAATAGCTGCCGCGACCGGTCCGCTCGAAGGTCGCGTCGTGCATCGGCGGCCCGAGTTCGGGGACGCTCCTGAGCTGTACCTGCGTGAAGATGTTCTGATAGCGTGCCATCGCCCCCTCCTCAGCGCCAGATCGGCAGGTTGAGCCACCACGTCCACCACTCGGGCCAGCCGCGTGACCACAAAGGCCCGGAGATGATGATGCAGACCGCGCTCCAGAAGCCGGCGCTCAAGGCCAGGAACAGCCCGAGCCGGTGAATGCCGAGCGTGCCGATCGAATAGCCGATCGTGTCGCGGAAGAACGCGTCTTCATATTCGGGCGACTTCACCTCGCCGGGACTGCCGTCGCGATTGGCGGGCGGGTTGACCGCGGAGAGGATCAGCGCGCCGTGGAGCGCGAGCGCGAGCGTGGTCGTGAAGAAGAAGCTCACCGCCAGCATGTGCGCGGGATTGTAGTGGAAATGGAGGTATTGATAGCCGGTGTTCGACACCCAATCGAGATGGCTGAAGATGCCGTAGGGGAAGCCGAACCCCCAGGCACCGAGCATCATCGGGCGGATCACGACGAGCGAGATATAGGCGAAGATGGCCACGCTGAACGCGAACGGCACATGATAGCCCATGCCGAGCTTTCGGGAAATTTCCACTTGCCGGAGTGCCCAGGATACGAACGCGCCGATCGCGCAGATCGTGATGATCTGCCAGAAGCCGCCTTCCCTGAGCGGCGCCAGTGCTAGGCCGTAGCTGATGTCGGGCGGCGCAATGCTGATGAGCCACGGGTTCCACGTCGGCCCCAGCGATGCCGCGTAGAAAATGAGCGCCGTGCCCAGCGCCGCGAACAGCGCGGTCGTCACCCCGAAGAAGCCTACATAGAAGGGCCCGACCCAGAAATCGAAGAGGTCGCCGCCGATCAGCGTGCCCCCCCGGACCCGGTATTTTCGCTCGAAGCTCAGCAGCGCCATGACATGTCTCCGCCCCCGGTTATCCGGCAGGTCTGCGTCAGGATTGTCCGCGTGGGCGGACGGGCGGCGGCGGATGTGGACCCGCCGCTACCCGCCCGGACGCGCCCGCTATGATGCCGGTGCGGGGGCCGGGGCCGTCACGGCGGCAGGCGCCGTTTTCGGGCCGTCGAGCCAGTTGAACCGGTCGGTGCTGAGCAGGATGAAGTGAATCAGCAATGCCAGCACGAACAGGAAGATGAAGAGTGCGATCAGCGTCCTGCGCGGATCGAAGATCATCCACATGCGCCACATGGTCCCGTCCTCCTATGCCTTGAGGGTGCCGAGCGCGGCCTGCGCCACGTTCAGCCCGTGTTCGACCATCGCATAGCCCTGCGGACCCGGCAGCCACGGCCGCCATTGCCACGCGAGGAAGTGCGCGATGATCGCCACAACCGTGAAGATGATGAAGCTCATCATGAACAGCTTGTGGAATTCCTTGGCTTCTTCCGGGGTCAGGTACGTGCCCGGCCCCATCCTTTCGTCTCTGTCTCTGAGATCGCTCATTTCTCCGTCTCCATGGTCTTCGAAGAGGACAGGAGCGTGGAACGCGCTCCCTGGCGGCATCCACGCAGGCACCGTGCCGGCGGGGATTTGTTGTGCGCGGTCATGCCACGCGACTTTCTGCTATCGCGAGCGCCAGGCGCTCGGCCGTGACGGCGGGCTCGCCGGCGCGGCGCGCGCCGCGCTCGGCGGCATCGCGGATGCGCTTGGCGGCGGAAATGCGCACGAGCACCGGCTCGCGCTCGACGACTGCGTCGAGCTCGGACTTGGCGGCGTCCTCCCACGCGATCGCGCGCTGGCCGGTCGATTCTGGCCGCGCCGGCGTCGCCTCGACCGCGTCGAGCTGGCCGGCGAGCGGCAGGATGTGGAAGAGCGCGTCGAACAGCGCGTTGCACACCTCCTGGACGAGATAGGTCGCGCCGGCATAGCCCATGAACGGCGTGCCGGTGTGGCGGCGGATCACCGCGCCGGGGAAGCTTGCGGGCACATACACGCCGCGCCCGCCGGCTTCGGCCATGTACATCCGCTCGTTGAAACTGCCGAACAGGACGAGCGGTGGCGTTGCGCGGATCGCATCGCGGATCGCCTGGTTGTCGGGCTTAATCCCTGCCGTCCGCTGGAAGGCGAACGTGCAGGGCAGCCCCATATCGTCTTCGAGAAAATGCCGCACGCCGCGGGCATAGGTTTCGGTCGCGACGATGCCGAAGCTTGCGGTGCCGAAAAAGTCCTGCGTCACCGACCGCCACAGATCCCAGAGCGGCTTGATCGTCGTGTGCTTCTCGCGCTCGATGAACGGCTCGGGATCGAGCCCGGTCAGCTCGCCCAGCTTGCGCAGGAACAGCGTCGTGCTCTCGAGTCCGATCGGCGCCTGCAAATACGGCCGCTCCAGGGTCTCGCACAGCCCGCGTCCGAACTCGCGGTACAGGCAGACGTTGACGCTCGCGTCGGCGAGCTTGCGGACATCGGCGAGATGCGCGCCCAGCGGGAACGCCATGTTCACTTCGGCGCCGATCCCCTCGATCAGGCGGCGGATCTCGTGCAGGTCCGAAGGGCAGTTGAACGTCCCGTACATCGGCCCGATGATGTTGACCTTCGGCTTCTGCCCATCCTTTAGCGGCTTGGGCGCGAGAACCTTCTTCGGCCCGAACTGCGTCCATAGCCATGTCAGCGCGCGGTCGGCCGACTGCCACTGATCCTCGTCGATTGTGCGCGGCAGGAAGCGGACGATGTTGGTGCCCTCGGGCGTCACCCCGCCGCCGATCATCTCGGCGATCGACCCGGTCACGACGACTGCGGGCAGATCGGGATCAAGCGTCTTCCATGCGCGCTTCATCGCGCCCTCGGTCCCGTCGCGGCCGAGTTCCTGCTCGCCAAGCCCGGTGACGACGATCGGCAGCTCATGCGGCGGCAAGGCGTCGGTATAATGCAGCACCGAGGTGACCGGCAGGTTCTCGCACCCCACGGGTCCGTCGATGATGACCTGCAGCCCCTTGATCGCGGTAAAGGCGTAGACCGCGCCCCAATAGCCGCCCGCGCGATCGTGATCGATGACGAGGGTCATGACGCGACCCCCGCCGCGCCAGCGGCAGACATCTTTCTTCTCCGCGTCTCCGCGCCTCCGCGTGAACAGATGATTCTCACCCGGAGGCGCGGAGACGCGGAGGGAAGAAGAGTCATACGCCCACCGCCTCTTCCGCTTTCGCAGCAGCGATGCGCTTTGCAGCGAACTTGGCCTTGAATTCCGGACGCGCGACCGGCGTCTCTTCCCACACGCCGGCGCTGTCCTCGCGGCCGACGCCTTCGAAGAACGCGGTCATCCGGTCGAAGCGGTCCTTGTTGGCCATCGCGGCGTTGACCACCATCACGAGGCTCCCCGCCCCCGCCGGCCCCATCAGCGGCCGCGCCGAGATGAGGTTGGTGAAATACAGCGCCGGGATACCCTTTGCCTTGGCGTGCTGGACGACCGGGGTCGTGCCGATCGCGAGGTCGGGGCCGAACTCCGCGACCGCCGCCAGATCCTGCTCCAGACTGGCACGGTACTGAACGCGGCACCCCTTGGCCTCCAGCCACTCGCGGTCGGCGTCCGACCAGCGCGTGCGCGGGCAGGCCGTGCCGACATAGGGCACGTCGGCGCCGCTCTCGATCAGCAGGCGCGCGACGAGCAGTTCGGAGCCTTCATAGCCCGAGATGGTAATCCGCCCCTTCACGGGTTTGGCGGCGAGCGCGCCGCGTATCGCGGGGATGAAGCGGTTCTTGGCCACATCCACCTTGTCCTGAGCGATACCGCATGCCGCCCCGATCGCGTCGAGCCACGCCGCCGTCCCGTCCGCGCCGACCGGCGCCGAACCCACGATTTGCCGCCCCGCCGCCTCGAATTCGCGGACGCTGGCGGTGTAAAAAGGATGGATCGCCCCCACGACCGCGCAGTCGAGCGCGGCGTAAAGCTCGCGCCATTCGCGGGTCGGGACGACCGGGCCGGCCGCGAGCCCGAGCGGCTCCAGCATCAGGCCGATGCCCGGCGGGTCGGCGGGGAACATCTCGCCCAGCAGCGTGACCGTCGGCCGATCGGGCCGGAGCTGCGGTGCGGCGACCGGGCCTGTCTCGGCCTCGCCGCGCGCATAGGCGAGCATCGCGCCGGCGAGCACGTCCTTTGCCTCGGCATGGGTCGGCACACCGAAACCGGGAACGTCGATGCCGATGACGCGCACGCCGTTGATTTCATTCGGCAGCAACTGAAGCGGCACCCCGCTCGCGGTCGGTACGCACAGATTGGTCACGACGATCGTGTCGTAAAGCGCGGGGTCGGCGAGGCCCTCGACCGCTTCCTTGATATCCTCGAACAGCTTGCCGGTGACGAGCGTCTCCGAGCTGAACGGCACATAGCCCACGCTGCGCCGCGCGCCGTAGAAATGCGAAGTGAAGGTCAGCCCGTAGACGCAGCAGGCCGAGCCCGAGAGCACGGTGGCGGTGCGCCGCATCCGCAAGCCGACGCGGAGCGAACCGAAGGCAGGACACATCGACTGCGGCTGGTCGTGCGGGCCTTTGGGATAGTCGGCAGCGTAGCGATCGAGGATGTCGGATTTGCCCGCTTCGATCGCCGCAGCGCGCAGGGTGTCGCCGGAAGAGCAGGCGCCGTCGGTCGCGCCCAGTTCGATTCGGTCGCGACTCCTTTGCTCCCCTCCCTGGAAGGGAGGGGTTGGGGGTGGGTTGGTATCATGGGCACCGGCAGCGCTTGCCACGGGCCTACCCACCCCCGACCCCTCCCTTCCAGGGAGGGGAGCAACAGAAAGAGGCGCCTCAGGCCGCATCATACACCACTTCGAGACTCGGCTTGGCGACATATTCGGCGCCACGCATGTCGGCCTGGGTCGCAGGCTTCAGCGCGAAATCGGCGCCGGTCACGTCCGCACTGAACAGGTTCAGCAACCCGTCCTGATCGAGCGGCGTCGGCCGCAGCGGCGGTGCTTCCGCCACGTTGACCGCCAGCTCCTCGAACAGCGAAGCCCATTGCCCGCCGGGCTTGCCGATGATCTGGTAGTTGGCGCTCTTCTTGCGGATGTCCTCGTTGGCGGGAATCGCGGTCAGCACGGGGATGCCCACCGCCTCGGCAAACGCATTCGCTTCGCCGGTGCCGTCGTCCTTGTTCAGGATCATCCCCGCGACGCCGACATTGCCGCCCATCTTGCGGAAATATTCGACCGCCTTGCAGACGTTGTTCGCGACGTAGAGCGATTGCAGGTCGTTGGAGGCGACGACGATGACCTTCTGGCACATGTCCCGCGCGATCGGCAGGCCGAAGCCGCCGCACACCACGTCGCCGAGGAAATCGAGCAGCACGTAGTCGAAGCCCCATTCGTGGAAGCCCAGTTTCTCCAGCGTCTCGAACCCGTGGATGATCCCGCGCCCGCCGCAACCGCGGCCGACCTCGGGGCCGCCCAGCTCCATCGCGAACACCCCGTCGCGCTGGAAGCAGACGTCCTCGATGCCGATCTCTTCGCCGGCCAGCTTCTTCTTCGACGACGTCTCGATAATCGTCGGGGTCGATTTGCCGCCGAACAACAGGCTCGTCGTGTCCGATTTCGGATCGCAGCCGATGAGCAGCACGCGCTTGCCTTGCTGCGCCATCATGTAGCTGAGGTTCGCGAGCGCGAAGGACTTGCCCGACCCACCCTTGCCGTAGATCGCGATGATCTGCGTTTCCTTGGTCACCGGCCCGGTCGGCACCGGCTCGGGCTCCCACGCAGCTTCCTCGCGCAGCGGTCCCGGATCGAGCATGCTCATATCTGTCTCCAGTCGAGGACCATCTTGAGGCAATCGGGGTCGGTGAACGCCTGCGGATAGGCGTCCTCGGCCTCCGATGCGGGGCGGGCATGGCTGATCAGCCCGTCCAGCTCGAGCAGCCCGATATCGATCAGCTCGACCACCGCGGTGATGTCGGCGGGGGTGAACTCCGCGGCGATACGGACCCGCGCCTCGCGCATGAAGGCGGATGGAAAGGCGAAGGAGAGCCGGTCGTAGAACCCCGCCAGCACGACTTCGCCGCCCTTGCCGAGTCGGCCGAAGGCGGTGTCGAGGATATCGCTCGCGCCGCTGGCATCGCAGATCGCGGCATAGTCGCGGCGCGCGTCTTCGACCGGATCGATGACGGCGTAGCCCGATGCATCGCGCCGTGCCGGGTTGGTTTCCCACACCACCGGTGCGCCGCCGCCGGTCGCGACCGCGATTCGTGCGATCAGCCGTCCCAATATGCCGTGGCCGATGACGAGATCGGGAACGCGACCACCGGCGATCGCGTGGTGCGCGGTCGCCGCGAGCGCCATCAGGATGCCGTCGCGCCCGAGCGACTCGTCGATCGGGATCGCGCGCGCCGCCGCGAGGACGACGCGCTGCGCGGTTCCGCCGAAAAGCCCGCGTGCGGTCGCATAGCAATTCGCGCCCGGCACGAAGACCCACTCGCCGATCCGCCCACGCGCGTCGGCGCCCGCATCGACGACCCGGCCCACCGATTCGTAGCCGGGGACGAGCGGATATCCCATGCCGGGAAAGCTCGGCATGCGGCCGGACCACAAAAGCTTCTCGGTGCCCGAGCTGATTCCGCTCCACGCGACATCGACGACAAGATCGGCGGGGCCGACCGGATTGAGCGCGAGCGGGCGCAGCGAAAGGCGTTCCGGTGCCTCCAGCATGACCGCCAGCGCGTCCATTGCGCCCTCCTGGTTTCGCGAGAGGCCCTTCGCGGGTCTCATCCTCACACTGTCATCTTATATGGACACTTTTGAATGTCAAATGGGTTAGACGCTTGTTAGCGTTCGGCGACGATGACCCGCGCAATCAGCGGCAGATCCGTTGCAATCGGCCTACCTGAGCGAAATCCCGCTCCATGCAGCATCGATATGATCTCGCGCGGCGTGCGCGGCCGGCCCGATCCCATCGCAAGCAGATAGAACCCGAAATAAGCATCGCCCGCCGGCCCGGCGCCCGGGGTCTGCGCCATCGGCTCGACGATCAGCAACCGCCCGCCCGGCGGCAGCGCCTCGCGGATGCGAAGCAGGAGGGCGTTCGCGACTTCGTCGTCATGATCGTGAAGAATGCGGACGAGCGAGATCAGATCGAATCCCTGCGGGATCGAGTCGCGCGTGAAATCGCCCTCATGGATGACCGCACGGTCGGTCAGACCGGCGGCGGCGAGCGACTCGCGTGCTCGCGCGGCGACCGCGGGCAGATCGAACAGCGCCAGCGACAATCGCGGCACCCGCGCGCCGATCGCCGCCACGAACGCCCCCTCGCCGCCCCCAACGTCGAGCAGGCGCCGGTGTCTGGCAAAGGGATAGGCGGCGAGCGCCTGCTCCGCGACCATCGGCAGCGATGCCGCCATGAGCCGCGAATAGGCGGCGACCTCCGCTGCGCCGCCGGCGCCGGGCGACTCGGCGTAGGACCAGTAGCGTGACAGCGCGCCGCCCCCGCCGCCGCGTTGCAGCAGCGCCACCGGGTCGGCGAGATCGGTGTAGAGCGCGGCATGGTGCGCGACCATCGCGGCGATGCCCGGATTGCCGCGCAGCGCGGCGCCATGCTTGCCGAGCGTCCAGCGGTCGCCGACCCTTTCGACCACGCCGATCGCGGTGGCCGCCTTCAGCAGCCGGTCGGCGCCGGGTTCGGGCAAACCGGTGCGTGCCGCGACCTCGTTCGTCGCGAGCGGCCGATTCGCCAAGGCATCGATGAGCCCGGTCGTGACGCACGCGAACAGCGTCTGCGAATAGGTGAAGCCGGCGACCAGTTCGAACAAAGCCCTCGCCCTGCGCCTTGCGATCGGGCGGGTCAGCGGGAAACGCGCCGCGCCGCGCTGGAACGCCGGGCTGGCCAGCACGCGATTGCGCAACGCCAGCCACCGCGCGCGCCATCCGTCGAGAGTCATGGACAAACCATATGTCCAAGACTTTGGACAGGTGTTAGCATCGCCGTCAACGGAGAGATGGGTGCCCAGCGATCGCGTCATCATCATCGGGGCGGGAATCGGCGGACTGGTGTCGGCCGCGCTGCTCGCTGCGCGCGGCTGCGACGTCACTGTCGTCGAGGCGGCGGCCGCGCCGGGCGGAAAGCTGAGGACAATCGACGTGGACGGCGCGGCGATCGACGCCGGGCCGACGGTCTTCACGCTGCGATCGGTGTTCGAGGAGATTTTCGACGCGTGCGACGCAAGCCTTGCCGATCACCTTTCCGCGAGGCCGGCGGCGACGCTCGTGCGCCATGCCTGGGGTGCGGCGCGGCTCGATCTGTTTGCCGACGCTCGCGCGAGCGAGGCCGCGATCGGCGATTTCGCCGGCGCTGGCGATGCGCGTGGCTACCGCGCCTTTCGCGCCGAGGCGAAGCGGCTGTTCGAGGCACTCGACCGCCCCTTCCTCCACGATACGAAAGCCGATCCGCTGACGCTCGGCTGGCGGATGGGCGCTGCCGGCTTTCGCGATTATTGCTCGCTGCGCCCTTACACGTCGATGTGGCGGGCGCTCGGCGGCTACTTCACCGATCCGCGATTGCGGCAGTTGTTCGGACGCTATGCGACCTATTGCGGGTCGTCGCCGTTCAAGGCGCCAGCGACCCTCATGCTGATCGCCCATGCCGAGGCATCGGGCGTGTGGCTGATCGACGGCGGCATGCAGGCGCTCGCGGGTGCGGTGGAAGCGCTCGGCCGGCGTGGCGGCGCGCGTTACCGCTACACCGCACCCGTCGCGCGGATCCTGGTCGAGCGCGGGCGGACGGCGGGGGTGGAGCTGGTGTCCGGCGAGCGGATTCGCGCCGATGCGGTGATCTGCAACGCGGACCCCGCGGCGCTCGGCGACGGCAGGCTCGGCGTTCGCGCGACGCGTGCGCCCAAAGCCGGGCAGCGCTCGCTTAGCGCGGTGGTGTGGCTGGCGAAGGCACGGACGGACGGCTTCCCGCTGGTGCGCCACAACGTCTTCTTTTCGCGCGATTATCCCGCCGAGTTCGCCGCGCTCTCTCGCCAGCGCTTGGCTGCCGAGCCGACCGTCTATGTCTGCGCGCAGGACCGCGACGACGCGGACGGGCGCGCGCCGTGCGGCGCCGAACGTCTCCAGATTCTCGTCAACGCGCCCGCCACCGGCGATGGCGCGCCCCTGCCCCAAGCGGAGATCGATCGATGCGAGCAAGCGATGCGCGGCCAGCTTTTGCGGGCGGGTCTTTCGGTCGATCCGGCGGCGCCGACGATGCTCACGACGCCGCACGATTTCGAGCGGGCGTTCCCCTCGACGGGTGGAGCCCTTTATGGACGGGCCTCGCACGGGTGGGCGGCGTCCTTCCTGCGCCAGGGCAGCCGGACGCGGATCCCTGGGCTCTACTGCGCGGGCGGGAGCACCCACCCCGGCGCCGGCCTGCCGATGGCCGCGCTTTCCGGCCGGCTAGCCGCCGCGTGCCTGCTCAGGGACCGCGCTTCGACGTCGTGGTGGAGCCGGACGGTTACGCCTGGTGGTATGTCGACGCGACCAGCGCAGACGGCGCGCACGGCCTCACCATCATCGCCTTCATCGGCAGCGTCTTCTCGCCCTATTACAAGCTGAGCGGACGGCGCGATCCGGAGAATCACTGCGCGATCAACGTGGCGCTGAACGGCCCGCGCGGCTCCGCCTGGGCGATGACCGAGCGCGGGCGCGGCAAGGTGGCGCGCGACGCGGACAGCTTCGCGGTCGGGCCAAGCGCGGTGCACTGGAACGGCGACTGCCTGACGATCGATCTCGACGAGATTTCGGCGCCGCTGCCCTACCGCGTGCGCGGACAGGTGCGCGTCTATCCGGAGATCATCGCGACGACCGCCTTCCTGCTCGATCCCGCCGCTCGCCACCGCTGGCATCCGGTCGCGCCGCGCGCGCGCATCGAGGTCGAGATGACGCACCCCGGCGTCCGCTGGTCGGGCGACGCCTATTTCGATTCGAACTTCGGCGAAGAACCGCTCGAGGCGGGTTTCCGTGACTGGCACTGGTCGCGCGCGCATCTGAAGGATGATGTCGCAGTGCTCTATGACGGCGTCCGCGCCGACGGGATGCCGTTCGACCTTGCGCTGCGGTGCGACCGGACGGGGCGCTGGCACGACATGGTTCAGCCCGATGCGGTCCGCTTGCCGCGCACCGGATGGCTGATCGATCGGCGGACGCGCGCCGACGCCGGAACCGTGCCGCGGGTGGCAAAGACCTGGATCGACGCGCCCTTCTATGCGCGATCGGCGCTCGCGACGCGGCTGTTCGGCGAGGACGTCTTTGCGGTCCACGAATCGCTGTCGCTACGGCGCTTCGCCTCCCCGATCGTCCAGTCGATGCTCCCCTACCGGATGCCGCGTAGTATCTTCTGAGCGCTTGTCGCGACCGATCTCGCGATTGACGGAAACGAGCTGCCAGATCGCGAAGCCGAGCACGACGAGGCCGGTAAAGCCCATCTCGATCAGCCCGTAATGCTTCGGATCGATCATATCGCCACTCCTCGTGCGTGCGCGAAATCGGCGATCAGCGCCGCGACCTCGCCCGGCCGCTCCTCGTGCGCCAGATGCCCCAATCCTTCCAGCGGGGCCAGCCGCCCGTCGCGGACGAGCGTTGCTGCGCGCTTCGCGGTATCGATCGGGATCGCGGCATCCGCAGTCCCGTGGGCGAGCAGCAGCGGCACGGCCAGCCGGGGCAGATCGCGCGCGAGCGTATCGAGGTCCCAGTCCGCCATCATCGTGATCGCCGCCGAACACTGCGCCGGCGTCGCGAACAGCCGCGCGTAAAGGTCGACGCCCCGCGCATCGATCGCGGAGCCGGTGCTGCGCTTCAGAAACCGCCCCGTCTCCCCCGGCGCGCGCGCGATCTGCGCAAAGATGTGCGGCGCGAACGGATTGACGAACAGCATCCGCGCGAGCGTCGGAAACAGCTTGGCGGCAAGCCCGGGAAACGGCAGCAGCGCCGCGTCGAGCCCGACGATCGCGCGTGGCGCCACGAGGCCGTCCAGCACCATCCGGATGGCGATCGCGGCGCCCGCCGAATGGCCGACGATGACGTCCGGCGCGACGGCCAACTCGGTCAACAGATCGCTGACCGACCGCGCCATCGCCGTCATCGACAGCCCGCCATCGGGCCGGCCCTGGGTGAAGCCGTGGCCGGGCAGATCGGGCGCCACGACGGTGAAACGCTCCGCCAGCAACGGCGCCAGATCGCGCCAGCTGTGCGTCGCAGAGCCGGTGCCGTGGAGCAGCAGCATCGTGGGGCCGGCCCCCATCACCTGCACATGGACGCGCAGCCGCCCGACCGTGACGAAGCGGCTAGCCTCGCGGTTGGGCCAGTCCCGCCCCTCGACAGCCCAGTCGGGCGCGCGGCTCATGACCGAACCGCGGCGATGGCGGCGTGCATCGCGCTCGCGTCGGCACGCGGCAAGGCGAGGTATCGCGCGCCCATCGCGGCGGCGAGCGCCTCGCCCTCGGCGCGCGGACGGGGCGAGATATCGACAAAGGCGCCAGCGATCCCCGAAGCGCCGATCGCGCGCGCCGCGGCGTCGGCGTCCGTCGCGGCAGCGCTTCGCGACCCACCCAGCGCGACATTCGCTCGGCCATCGGTCAGCACGACGACGAACGGCGTCCGTCCGCGCGAACGGGCATCCTCGGCCAGCGCCTGTGCTGCGGCCAGTCCCGCTGCGAGCGGCGTGCCGCCGCCACCGGGCAGATCGGCGAGCGCGCGTCTGGCCCTCGCCAGCGAGCGCGTCGGCGGCAGCACTATCTCCGCGCCCTCGCCGCGAAACGCGAGGAGCGCGACCTGCGCGCGCTTCACATAGGCTTCGCCCAGCAGCAGCTCGACCGCACCCTTCGCTTCCGACAATCGGGCAAGCGCCGACGATCCCGACGCATCGACCGCGAAGATCGTCAGCGCCTCCGCCCGCGTTTCGAACCGGCGGATGCGCAGGTCGTCGCGTCGGATCAGGATGCGCGCGCCCTCGCGCCCGCGCACCTTTTGCCACGGTGCCGCGGCACGCAGCGTGTCGATCAGGCTCAGCCGCAGTCCGCCTCGCGGCACGCCGCTGCGCACCCCGACCGGGCGGCCGCGCGTCGGCGATCGCCGCCGTTCGCCCGCCCCCCGCGCCCGGCTGACCGCCCCGCGCCGGCCTTGACCGGCCGCGATCCGCGCCAGCACATCCGGGGGAAGCGCCGCAAGCGTGGCAGCGAGAACGATGTCGTCGAGCGGCAGCGGATCGGTCGAGGGATTGTCCTTCGTTTCTCCCGTGTCGTCACCCTGTTCGGGCGGCGGTGGGGTTGCCTCGGGATCGGCCTCGGCCGGGAAGCGTGTCGCCCGAGGCGCAAGCACGAGGCGCGCGGCCAGAATGACATCCGCATCGGCAATCGCCGCGCGTCCCGCCAGCGCCGCCGCCGCACGCGCGGCCCGCAGCGCGAACAGCGGCGCACGCGCGGAGTCGATGCCGAGGGCGGCGGCGGTGGTTGCGATGCATTCGATTACAGGCGCCGCCGCTTCCAAGCCGCCCACCTTTGCCACCCCGGCGAAGGCCGGGGTCCGAGTCCGCGCCGGCCGCGTCTCTATCCATGCGCTTCCGAACTGGACCCCGGCCTCCGCCGGGGTGGATACGAAAGACAAGTCGATCTGAAACGCGAGCCGATCGGCGAGCCCCGCCGGCACACGCTCGTCCGGTTCCAGCCCGTCATCCAGCGCCACCGTCAGAAACTGCGCCCCGCCATCCAGCGCCGCGCCGATTCGCGCCGCGGTGCCTTCGCGCATTCGTTCGGCCATCGGCGCGACGATCAGCCCGCCCTCGACCTCCGCAAGCAGCCCCGCTCGCCCGACAGCGCGACCGCTCGCCAGCGTCGCGCCTAGGTCCAGCCCACCGAGCAGCGCCTCGTCATCGACATGCGGCGGCAGGCGGCGCATCGGTGCCTGCTCCGGCAATGCGCCGCGCAGCTCTGCGATCACCACGTCGCGCAGATTGTCGCCGCCGCGCAGCACCATCCCGCCAAGCCCCGGATCAATCGCGCACAGCCGCGCCGCCAGCAGGGCATCGGTAAAGGCGTCGGGCGTATCCTCGCCCGCGTCGGTCACGCCGCCAGCTCGTCCATCGCGCGCTCGATCCGTGCGGTCGATCCCGTCTCGTCGAGCGGATTGCGCCGCAGCCGGTGACGCAGCGCCATCGGCGCAACGCGTGACAGCTGCGCTTCGGCGACCGTTTCCATCCCGTCGAGCGCCGCGAGCGCGCGCGCCGCGCGCATCAGCGTCAGCTCGCCGCGCAACCCGTCAGCGCCGACCGCCATGCACAGCCGCGTCGCGTAGCGCAGCGCCGAATCGGGTACCACGACGGTGTCGATCGCCGACCTGGCGCGCGCCAGCCGCTTCAGCGTCTTGCGTTCCGCCGCCCGCCATTTCGCGGCAAATGCCGCGCCGTCGCGCTCATACGCATCGCACCGTTTCAAAATCTCCACCCGCTGCGCGACGTCCTGCGGCGTGCGCACATCGACCGACAACCCGAACCTGTCGAGCAATTGCGGGCGCAACTCCCCCTCTTCCGGATTGCCGCTGCCGACCAGTACGAAGCGCGCGGGATGGCGCACCGAGAGTCCTTCGCGCTCGACGACATTCTCGCCCGACGCCGCGACGTCGAGCAGGAGATCGACGATATGATCCTCCAGCAGGTTGATCTCGTCGATGTAGAGGAACCCGCCATTGGCACGCGCGAGCAGCCCCGGCTCGAACGCCTTTTCGCCCGCACCCAGCGCGCGCTCCAGATCGAGTGCGCCGAGCACGCGGTCCTCGGTCGCGCCCAAAGGCAGATCGACGAACGGCACCGGCACCTTGCCCTTGCGGGGCGTTCCGTCCTGATAGCCGGCTTGCTCCGCCGGGATGTCGGGCAGCAGCGCGGCGAGCGCGCGCACCGCGGTGGACTTGCCCGTGCCGCGGTCGCCGAAGACCATGACCCCGCCGATCCGCGCATCGACCGCCGCGATCAGCAGCGCGAGCTTCATCTCGTCCTGGCCGACGATCGCCGAGAAGGGAAATGGCGTGCGCACTGCGCGTTGTGTAACACGGACTGGACAGCCGACAAGGTCAATGGCGACAAGGTCAATGGCGACGAGGTCAATGGCGACGAGGTCAATGGCGACGAGGTCAATGGCGACGAGGTGGACGAACATGTGGGAACCGATCCTGATCGCGGGCGGCGTTGCGGTCTTCCTCGGCGTATTCGGCGGGCTCATGACCCCGATCGGCGGCTGGTATCGAAACCTGCGCAAGCCGCCATGGCAGCCGCCCGACTGGCTTTTCGGCCCGGCCTGGACGCTGATCCTCGGGATGGCGGCCGCATCCGCAGTCCTCGCCTGGCGCGCCGCGCCCGATGCGACGAGCCAGCGCGATATCGTCATCCTCTTCGTGACCAACGCGCTCGCTCACGCCGCATGGAGCCCGTTGTTCTTCCGTGCCCGCCGCCCCGACTGGGCGATGATCGAGGTCGTCTTCCTCTGGGCGTCGCTCGTCGCGCTCGTCGTGGGGCTGTGGCCGATCAGCCCGCTCGCCGCGTGGCTGATCGCGCCCTATCTCGCCTGGGTCAGCTTTGCCGCCTGGCTCAACTGGACGATCGTGAAGCTCAACAGACCGTTTGGAGTACGCCCGAAAGAGGTGTAATCTGCGCCGGCCGGGGAAAACTAGGAGAGTGCGATGACGACCACGGTCGACGCCACCCCGATTCCGGCGCCAGATGCCGTTCTCCCTGACGTGCGCCGGATCACGACCGCAGACCTGCAATGGGCGCTGTCCGAAGGCTGGAAGGATTTTCGCGACAAGCGCGGCGACCTGATCTTCGCCGGGTTCCTCTATCCGGTGATCTGTATCCTGGCGGTGGTCATCACCTTCAACGATCCGCTGCTGCCGCTGTTCTTCCCGCTGATCGCCGGCGTCTCGATCGCGGGGCCTGCGGTCGCCTCCGGCTTCTACGAACTGGCGCGCCGGCGCGAGGACGGGGAGGATTCCACCTGGTGGCATTTCCTCGATCCGCTGCGCGGCCGCAGCCGCACGCCGCTCATCATGCTCACCTTCGGGCTCGCGGTCCTGTTCATCGGCTGGCTCTTCGCGGCCTATGCGATCTACGATCTGACCTTCGGGGCGACCGCGCCGATGCGGGTCGGCGATCTGTTCGGGCGGCTGTTCTCGACCCCCGAAGGCTGGGCGATGATCGTCGCCGGCAACCTCGCCGGCTTCGCCTTCGCGGTCGCGGCGCTCGTCTTCTCGGTCGTCTCGTTCCCTATGGTCGTCGACAAGCCGGTCGATGCGGAAACCGCGGTGCGCACCTCGCTGAAGGCGGTACGCCGCAATCCCTGGCCGGTCGCGGGGTGGGGCCTGCGCGTCGCGGCGCTGCTTGCGCTCGGCACGATCCCGCTCGGGATCGGCCTTGCCGTCATCCTGCCCTGGCTCGGCTATTCGACCTGGCATCTCTACACGAAGCTTGTCGTTCGCTGATCGCTTTCGGGCCCTAGATCACGAGGCTGAAGAGCGCGCCGCCCTGCGCGCCCTGCCCGACTTCGATCGTGCCGCCATGCGCGATGACGATCTGCCGCGCGAGGTTGAGGCCGACGCCGGTGCCTTCCGCGCGCGTGGTGAAGAAGGGGAGGAAGATATCCCGCCGCAGCGCCTCGGGCACGCCGGGGCCGCTGTCCTCCACCGCAATTCGGACCCGGTCGCCCTCGGCCGTCATCGCGAGACGCACCCAGGCAGGCCCCTCGCGCAGATACGTCGCCTGGGCCGCATTGCGCAGCAGGTTGATGAGCACTTGCGCGATCAGGTCGGGATCGGCGTCGAGGTTCAAGGCGGGCGGCACATCGACCGTGAGCGGCAGCGTCGGCCATTCGACGAGGAACAGCCGCCGGAGTTCGTCGGCAAAGGGCTGCGCGCCGAAGACGCGGCGCCGGACCTCGGGCGCGCGCGCGACCGCGCGGTAGCTTTCGATGAAATGGCGCAGCCCCTCGGCACGGCGCGCCAGCGTCAGCACCGCGGCGCGCGCATCGGCGATGTCGGGCGGGTCTTCGCCCAGCAGCACGACCGCGGTGCCGGCGAGCGACGTCACCGGGGTCAGCGAATTGAGGATTTCGTGGGTGAGCACGCGCACGAGATCGGTCTGGGTCGCCATCTCGACGGTATCGAGCGTGCCCTGCATCGGCTCGACCGTCACGACGCGCACATCCAGCCCCAGCCGCCCCAGCGCTGCCGTGCGCACGATCGCGTGCTGCGGCCCGCCGGCGAATTGCAGGATCAACAGCTCTTGCCGGACCGGGCCATCCTGCGCGAGACGATGGGCGAAGCTGGTCCCATAGACTGCGAAATCGCCCGGCTGCACGCCGTCGTGCCGCACGAACAGCCGCCGCGCGACCTTGTTGGCAAGGGTCACGCCCCGCGCTGCGTCGACGGTCAGGACCGCGACCGGCACGTCGTCGATCAGCGCCTCGTAATAGCGCAGGTCGCGCTCCGCCTGCCCGCGCTCGGCATGCAAGTGGCGCATCGCCGCGTCGAGGGTCGCGCCGAGATCGCCGAACCCGGCCCCGCCGCCGCGATCGAACCGCGCGGTCACGTCGCCGAAACGCACCGCCTCCACGAACCGCGCGACGATCTGGTTGGTCCGCGCCACATGCCGCCACAATCCCCACACGACACCCGCGACCAGCAGCCCGGCGACAAGGCGCGCCGCCGCGAGACCCGGTGTCGCGAGCGCGAGCAGGAAGCCAGCAGCGACAACCAGCAGCGCCGCGACCCACGCCGCCAGCCCCAACGTGAAGCGGCGATCAAAGCCCATGTTTTTCCATGCGCCGGTAGAGCGCGGCGCGCGAGAGGCCGAGCTCGGTCGCGGCGGACGAAATGTTGTAGCCGTGCTTTTTCAGCGCCGCCTCGACCAGCCGTCGCTCGACCCGGTCGAGGTTCATGTCCTGCACGGGCGGCGCCACGATCGCCTCGGGCGCGATCCGCGCGCCGCGCGCGGTGAGCGGAAAGTCCTCCGGCGTCAGCGGCGCATCGCCGGCCAGGATCACCGCGCGCTCGATCGCGTGGCGCAGCGCGCGGACATTGCCGGGCCAGTCATGCGCGACCAGCGCCGCGCGCGCCGCCGCACTGACCTGCGGCACCGGGCGATTGTAGCGGCGGGCGTAGAGATCGAGGAAATGATCGACGAGCGCCGGGACGTCCTCGCGCCGGTCCCGCAGAGAAGGCAGTTCGATCTCGACCGTGTTTAGCCGAAACAGCAGATCCTGCCGGAACTGCCGGTCGTCGCGCATCGTCTCCGGCGTCATGTTGGTCGCGGCGATCACGCGGATATCGACCGGCACCGGCCGGTTCGCGCCGACCGGGGTGACCTGCCGCTGCTCGAGCACGGTCAGCAATTTGGGCTGGAGGTGGAGCGGCAGGTTGCCGATCTCGTCGAGGAACAAAGTGCCGCCGTCCGCCGCCTGGATGCGCCCGATGCGGTCGGCGCGGGCGTCGGTGAAGGCCCCCTTCACATGGCCGAACAGTTCGGAATCGATGAGTTCGGTCGCGATCGCGCCGAGATCGACGGTCACCATCGGCTGGTCGGCACGCAGCGACTGGTGGTGGAGCGCGCGCGCGACGAGCTCCTTGCCGGTGCCGTTCTCGCCCAGGATAAGCACGTTCGCCTGGGTCGGCGCGGCGCGCGCGATGAGCGAGTGGATGCGCGCCATCGCCGGCGCATCGCCGATCAGCGGATGGGCACCGCCCGCCGGCTCGGCGACCGCCGCGACCCGCGCGCGCTCGGTCGCGACCGAGCGGCGGGAGCGGCGCAGCGCCGCTGCCGTGCGCACGGTCGCCAGCAGCCGCTCGTTGCTCCACGGCTTGGACACGAAATCGGTGGCGCCACGCTTCATCGCCTCGACCGCGACATTCACCCCGGCATGCGCCGTGATCATCACCACGACCATCTCGGGATCGAGCGCGAGCAGCTTCTCGAGCCACGCCAAGCCCTCCGCCGCATCCGTCGCGCCGCGCGCGAAATTGGCATCGAGCAGCACCACGTCCGGCAGCCGTCCGCCAAGCGCCGCGATCGCCTGATCGGGCGCGCGCTCGACCAGCACCTCGGCGAACTGCCCGCGCAGCAGCAGCCGCGCCGCGGTCAGGATATCCTCGTCGTCGTCGATCACGACGCAAAGATCGAAGTCCGGCGTCTTCCCCATTGTCCGTTCCCGTACAGTCGGCGTGCGGAAACGGACAAACAAATTCCGTGCCACTGCCCACCCGCACCGCAAATTACCCGCAAATTCGTGCATTTCGCGACTTGGCACGGCGAATGCTGAGCAGGTCCATGTCGGCAATCCCGCCGGCTTCGGAGATGCCAGATGTCCCCTTCTGTCCCGTCTATCGCAAAGTCGCTCCAGGCGCTCAGCGCCTTCGCCGCCATCCTGCTGACCAGCGGCCTCGTCGTCGCTGCCTCGGCGCCGCCGATCGCCGGCCCCGCCTTCCTTCAGGCAGCGCTCGCATGATCGCCGGAACCGTCCGGTTTCGAACAATGGTGTCCGAAACCGGACGGTCGCGCGGGTGCGCAGGATGCTGCTGAGGCGCGCACCGGCTGGCCAGGGGGCTGGCAGGGGAGCTGGCACGGGCCTTGCTGATCGCCTGGCGGAAGGAGCAGCGATGAGCGTCGTGCGCATGAAGGACGAAGTCGCCGGGGACCGGCCGGTGACGGGCGCTGTGACCGGCAGCGGCATGGACCGCAGCGTCGCCACGCGCCGGATGCCGCCGCGCCTGAAGATCGCCCTCGCCGCCGCTGCCGCACTGATCGCTGCGATGCTTTGCTGGTGGTTCGCCCCGAGTGCCGGCACGCAGAGCGTCGCGAGTGACCGGCTGACCATTTCCCCCGTCCGCACCGGCCAGTTCGAGGACTTCATCCCGCTGCGCGCGCGCGTCACCCCGCTCCTCACTGTTTATCTCGATTCCATCGAGGGCGGCCGGGTCGAGCGCGTCGTGGCCGAGGACGGCGCGATGCTTCAGCAGGGCCAGCTCATCGCGGTGCTCTCCAATGCCGAGCTCCAGCTTTCGACGCTCGCCCGCCAGACCGAGGTCGAGCAGCAGATCAACAACATGCGCAGCCAGGAACTCGCGCTCGCGCAGACCCGCCTCGCCAACGAGCGCGCGATTCTTGACGCCGGCCTCGCGACCAGCAAGGCCAAGCGCCAGTATGAGCTGGAGGCGCCGCTCGCGCGCAAGGGCTTCGTCGCCGGGCGCCAGTTCAAGGACACGACCGACCAGTTCACCTTCCAGCAACGCCAGCTCGAAACCCTGCGCCGCAGCCAGAACACCGACGAACGGCTGCAATCAGCCCAGCTGTCGCAGCAGCGCGCATCGATGCAGTCGCTGCAATCCGGGCTCGGCATCGCGCGCGCCAATCTCGACGCGCTGAACCTCAGGGCGCCGGTCGCGGGGCAACTCTCCGGCTTCGACATTCAGGTCGGCCAGTCGCTGAAACCCGGCGAGCGCATCGCCCAGATCGATTCGCCGGGGCGCAACAAGCTGCAGGCGGGAGTCGATGAATTCTACCTCGGCCGCGTGCAGGTGGGGCAGCAGGCGCGGGTCGATCTGGCAGGAAAGACCTACGGCGCGAAGGTCACCAAAATCTACCCGCAGGTGCAGAACGGCCAGTTCCAGGTCGATCTGCAGTTCACCGGCGCCGAGCCGGAGAACATCCAGCGCGGCCAGACGCTGCAGGCGAAGCTGACGCTGGGTGACCCCGCACCCGCGAGGCTCATCCCCAACGGCGCCTTCTACAACACGACCGGCGGCGCGTGGGTGTTCGTCGTCGCGCCCGACGGCAAGAGCGCGGTGAAGCGCCCGGTCCGGCTTGGCCGGCGCAACCCCGACACGATCGAGGTGCTCGACGGGCTGGACGCCGGCGAGCGAGTCATCACCTCCCCCTATACCGGTTTCGAGGACAAGGACCGGCTCGATCTCACGGCGGCTTCCGCCAATGGAAAGGACGATTGATGCTCCAGATGCGCGCGCTCTCGCGGGTCTACCGCACCGACACGATCGAGACGACCGCGCTCGACGCGATCGATCTCGATATCGCCGACGGTGAATTCGCCGCGATCATGGGGCCGTCGGGCTGCGGCAAGTCGACGCTCCTCAACCTCATGGGCATGCTCGACAGCCCGTCGAGCGGGTCCTACGTCTTCAACGGCACCGAGGTCGCGGGGCTGACCGAAGGCAGGCTCGCCGAATTCCGCAAGGCGAATATCGGCTTCATCTTCCAGAGCTTCAACCTGATCGACGAGCTCAGCGTGCGCGAGAATGTCGAGCTCGCTTTGCTCTATCACGATGTCTCCGCCGCCGAGCGCAAGCGCCGCACCGATGACGTGATGGACCGCGTCGGCATCGCTCACCGCGCGCGCCACCGGCCGAGCCAGTTGTCGGGCGGGCAGCAGCAGCGCGTCGCGGTCGCCCGCGCGCTCGTCGCTGCGCCCAAACTCATCCTCGCCGATGAGCCGACCGGCAATCTCGACACCAATCACGGCGAGGAGGTGATGCGGATGCTCCAGCAACTGAACGCGGAAGGCTCGACGATCGTCATGGTCACCCATTCCCCGGCGCATGCCGATTATGCGAGCCGCGTCGTCAACATGCTCGACGGACGGATCCTCCAGGAACGCCGGCGGGCTGCGTGAAAGGATCATTTGCGATGTGGCGCAATTACCTGACCGTTGGCCTGCGCGCGCTGGCCAAGAACCGGGCCTATGCCGCGATCAACATCATCGGCCTCGCGCTCGGCATCGCCGCGTGCCTGCTGATCCTGGGCTTCGTGCGCTATGAGTTCAGCTATGACGGCTGGCTCGCCGACTCCGACAAGGTCTTCCAGGTGCAGGATTACTACCGCGCGAACGCGCGCGGCAGCGAGGAAATGAAGCTCCAGCAGACGAGCTATGTCGTCGGCCCGGCGCTCACCAAGGATTTCCCCCAGATCGAAAAGGCGGTGTATTTCACCAGCCAGTCGATCGTCGTCATCAAGGACGGCCAGCCGAGCACGGTGCCGGGCGCGCTCTTCGTCGACGGCAACCTGTTCGACGTGCTCCACGTCCCCTTCCTTCAGGGCGACCCGAAACACGCGCTCGACGATCCGCACGCGCTCGCGCTCAGCCGCAAGGCCGCGACGCAGCTGTTCGGCTCCGCCAACCCGATCGGCCAGACGCTCACGCTGACCAGCGAAGACTACAAGGCCGATTACCGCGTCACCGGCGTGTATCAGGATCTGCCCAAAAACTCCTCGCTCGGCTTCGGCATGGTCGCGCGGTTCGATCCGGCGAGCTATTGGCAGAAATCGCCGGGCGCGCTGACGAGCTGGAGCTGGCAGTCGGGCGGCTATTGGGTCCGCCTGCGCTCGGGCGCGGACGCCGCGACAGTCAATGAAGGCATTGCCGCGTGGAAGAAGCGCAACATCCCCGACGAGAACAGCGGCGGGGTGCGCACGAACCCCGGCGACGATCAGGACTGGAAGCTGGTCAACATCCGGGACGTCCATCTGGGCGAGGCGCAGAACGGCGCGCAGCGGCCGGGCAACGACAAGCGCGCGATCGTCACCTTCGCGGTCATCGCGCTGCTGATCCTCGGCATGGCGTGCGTCAATTTCACCAATCTGGCGACGGCGCGCGCGACTCAGCGGGCGCGCGAGGTCGCGCTGCGCAAGGTGCTCGGCGCAACGCGGCAGCAATTGATCGTCCAGTTCATCGGGGAATCGATCCTGATTTCGGCGATCGCGACGCTGGTCGGGCTTGCGCTGGTCGAGCTCGCGCTGCCCTGGGTCAACACCTTCCTCGATGCACAGATCGCCATTCGGTATTTCGCGCTCGACGGAGTGTTGCTGCCGGTCGTCCTGCTAACCCTGCTCGTCGGGCTGGCGGGCGGCATCTACCCCGCGCTCGTCCTCTCGCGTTTCGAACCGGCGCGGGTGCTGAAGGCGAACAAGTCGTCTGCCGATGCGGAAGGCTCCGGGCGCCTGCGCAACATCCTCGTCGTGGGCCAGTTCGCGGTATCGATCGGCCTCATCATCTGCACCGCGATCGTCTACACCCAGACGGTCTATGCCCGCTCCGTCGATGCCGGCTACAAGCGTGACGGCCTTATCCAGATCGACGGGCTGGAGCGCCCCCAGGTCGCGAGCGTGAGCGAGGCGATGATCGACCAGATCAAACGCGTTCCCGGCGTCGCGGCGGTCGGCCGGACAAGCATCGCGGTCAATAACGGCCACAATTCCATGACCGACGTGCAGTTGCCCGGTCACGCCGAACAGATCGCGCTTGGCGTCTATGCGATCGACGAGGGCTTTTTCGACGCGATGGGCATGAAGATCGTCGCCGGCCGCAACCTTTCCGGCAGCCGGCCGATGGACGACGCGACACTCCCCTCTCCGGCGACACCGGAATCGCAGCGCGCCCTTGTCGCGCGCGGGATCAACATCGTCCTGACCGAAGAAGCGACGCGACGCCTCGGCTTCAGACGCCCCGCCGATGCGCTTGGCAAACAGATCATGACCAGCGCCGTCGAGACGCAGTACGGCCTCGTGCCATCGACCGTCGTCGGCATCGTCAACGACGTCCGCTACCGCTCGGTGCGCGATCCGCTCCAGCCGATGTTCTACAATTACGACACCAGCAACCTGACCCAGATCATGGTCCGCTTCCAGGGCGCACAACCCAAGACGGTGCGCGATCAGATCGAAGCCATCTGGAAGCGGATGGTGCCCGACATCCCGTTCCGCGCGCGCTTCGTCGATGACATCGTGCGCGATCTCTACAAGCCCGACAGCGCCCGCGCGCAGCTCTTCGGCGCGTTCGCCTTGCTCGCGGTGGTGATCGGGTGCCTCGGGCTGTTCGGCCTCGCCGCGTTCACCGCGGAACGGCGCACCAAGGAGATCGGCATCCGCAAGGTGCTGGGCGCGCGGACCCGCGACATCGTTCGGCTGCTGGTGTGGCAGTTCAGCCGCCCGGTTCTCGTCGCGAACATCGTCGCCTGGCCGATCGCGTGGTGGATCATGCGCGACTGGCTCAACGGCTTCGATCAGCGCATCGCGATGACGCCGGTGCCCTTCATCGAGGCTGGGCTGCTCGCGCTCCTGATCGCGGTCGCCACGATCGCGGCACATGCCTGGCGCGTCGCGCGGACGAGCCCGGTGAAGGCGCTGCGTTACGAATAAGCGGTTCGTCGCGGCCGGTCAGCATTTCCCTCGCCGCCGGCCGCGGCGATCCTGCGACGGAATCGCCCCGCTACTTCAATCGCGTGCTTGCCGCAGGACAACCCGCCACCCGCCATTCGAACATTACCGCAGGGGCCACCCCATGGGCTCACCTGCACCATGCCGAAGGGCAGCGTCGCACCGGGACAGGTGTGGCCGTGGGCACCGGTGCCGATGGAGGGGGCAGGCTTGCCGGATTGCGGGCTGTCGGCACGCGCCTCGGGCGCCGGAAGAGTGAGGGCGAACGCCACATCAGATCGCCCCCGCCAGCAAAGCAGGGCGCTTGTCGGCGATCTCGACGATCAACTGCCCGAACAGCGCGTTGGCCCAGGCGAACCACGGCCGCGTGAATTTCGATGGATCGTCCTTGTGGAAGCTTTCGTGCATGAAGCCGGTGCCGCCATGCGTCGCCTTCAGCCATTGGAGGCACTGGTGGATGGTCGCGTCGTCATCGGCATTGAGCGCGCGGGTGATGATCGACATCGGCCAGATCATGTCGAGCCCGATATGCGGCCCGCCGATTCCTTCCGCCGCGCTGCCCTTGAAGAAATACGGGTTGCGGTCACTCCACGCGAGCGCCGCGGTACGGCGGAACAGCGGATCGTTCCGATCGACGACATCGATGATCGGCAGCCCCGAAAGGCTCGGCACGTTCGCGTCATCCATGAACAGCGTGTTGCCGAAGCCGTCGATCTCATAGGCCCAGACCTGCCCGCCCTGACCTTCAATAATCAGAGCATGCGCGCGCAGCGCCGCCTCGACTTCGCTCGCAAGCGCCTCCGCCTCTGTCGCCGCAGCGGCATCGCCGCGCGCCTCGCGGTGGACCTGCGCGATCTTGCGCAGCACCGAGACGGCGAACAGGTTCGACGGGATCAGGAAGGGATATTGGCAGGCATCGTCCGAGGGCCGAAACATCGAATGGATGAGCCCGATCTTCTTCGTCGGCCAGCCATAGCCGCCGAGCATCAGGCTGTCGGTCGGGGCGAGCGCGGGCCGCTGGAAATGATAGGGACCGCGGCCGTCCTTGCGCTGCTGCACCCGGAACGTCGCAACCGCCAGCTTCATCGCCTGCGACCAGCGATCGTCGAAGGGCGTCTTGTCGCGGGTGCGCCGCCAATATTCGTTAGACAGCCGCATCGGGTAGCAGAGCGAATCGATCTCCCACTTCCGCTCGGCCACGCCGGGTTTCATGTCGGTCTTGTCGGTCTGCGACCACTCCAGCTTCGACGGCGCGGTGGGATCGCGGTCGAAGGCGTTGGCATAGGGGTCGATCAGGATGCAACGCGCCTGGCGCTGGATCAGACCCTGGAACAGGCGCTTGAGCTTCGCGTCCCTGGCGACCAGATGGATATAGGGCTGGACCTGCGCGGAGCTGTCGCGCAGCCACATCGCCTCGATATCGCCGGTCAGGACGAAGGTGTCGGGCTTGCCGTCGAGCGTGCCCGTCTGGACCGTGGTGTCGAGCGTGTTCGGGTAGCAATTCTCGAACATCCACGCGAGTTCGGGATCGGCGATCTTGCGGCTGACCCGCGCGATTTCGCGTTCCACTGCGGGGCTGACGAAGCGCCGGTTCGCAGGCGCGGGCCGCTTGCTGACGAAGGGCGCCGCGCGCGCCGCGGAGGGGAGCGCCGCCGCGAGCGCGAGCACGCCGGTGCCCTTCATCATGTCACGCCGATTGGGGGTCATTTGCGGCCGCTCATCGAAAAGGGTGCGTCGGCCTTGGCACTGCCCCAGCTCTTGTTGGGCTGTGGCCCCATCACGAAGGTCAGCGTCCCGCCTTCCTTCAGCGCGTCATGGGTAACAAAGGTCTTGTCATGCGCGCGGCCGTTCAGCCGCACCGACTGGATGTAGACATTGTCGGCGCTGTTGTTCTCAGCCTCGATCGCCAGCTTCTTGCCGGTGGGCAGCTTCAGCGTCACGCGCCGGAACAGCGGGCTGCCGATCGCATATTCGCCAACCGTCGGCGTCACCGGATAGAAGCCAAGCGCGGACCAGACATACCAGGCCGAGGTCTGGCCGTTATCCTCGTCGCCCGGATAGCCGTCGGGCGTCGCGGCGTAGAGCCGCTTCATCACGTCGCGGACGTGATACTGCGCCTTCCACGGCGCGCCGGCCCAGTCGTAGAGGTAGATCATGTGCTGGATCGGCTGGTTGCCGTGCGCATATTGCCCCATGTTCACGATCTGCATCTCGCGCGTCTCGTGGATGACCGAACCGTAATAGCTGTCGTCGAAGATCGGCGGCAGCGTGAAGATCGAATCCAGCCGGTCGACGAACGCGCGGTCGCCGCCCATCAGGTCGATGAGCCCTTGCGTGTCCTGCATCGCCGACCAGCTGTAATGGAGCGCGTTGCCTTCGGTGAAGGCGTCGCCCCATTTGTAGGGATTGAACGGCGTCGCCCACGATCCGTCCTTGTTGCGACCACGCATCCAGCCACTTTCGGGGTCGTAGAGCTTGCGGAAATTCTGCGCGCGCGTCCCGTAGAGCTTCGCGTCCCCGGCCTTGCCGAGCAGCGTGGCGAGGCGTGACAGCGAGAAATCGGCGGTCGCATATTCCAGCGTCCGCGCCGCATTCTCGTTGATGCCGACGTCATAGGGCACATAGCCGAGCCGGTTGTAATATTCGACGCCCTCGCGGCCCACCGCGCCGATAACCTCGCCCTTCTTGTCGACCGGGCGCCCAGCGCTCGTCGTCGCGTTCTTCACCATCGCGGCGTAGAGCGCCTCGACATCGAACCCGCGCACGCCATTGGCATAGGCATCGGCGATGATGTTCGCCGAATTGGAGCCGATCATCACGTCGCGGTAGCCGGGGCTCGCCCATTCGGGCAGCCAGCCGCCCTCCTTCACCGTGTTGACGAGGCCCTGCATCATCTCGCTGTCACGCTCGGGATACATCAGCGCGAAGAAGGGGAAGACCGCGCGCCACGTGTCCCAGAACCCGTTGTCGGTATAGAGGAAGCCGGCGTGGACCTTGCCGTCATAGGGGCTGTAGTGAACCGGCTTTCCGGCCCGGTCATATTCGTAGAACATGCGCGGGAACTGCAGCATGCGGTAGAGCGCCGAATAGAAGGTGCGGCGGTTGTCGAGGCTCGGGTCCTCCACCTTCACGCGCGAGAGCTCCGTCTCCCACGCCTGCTTCGCTTTCGCCTGCGTCTGCGCGAAGCTGTCGCGGCCGATCTCGCTGTCGAGATTGCGCTCCGCCTGTTCGGGGCTGATGAACGAAGACGCGACCTTGACGTGGACGGTCTCGCCCGCCGCCGTCTTAAAGCTGACGACCGCGCCGACATGCCCGCCCTCGCGGCTGGTGTCGGCGGAGAGCTGGTAATTGTCGTCCCAGGTGCGGCTGACGGTGAAGTCGTGATCGAACTGCGCGACGAAGTAGTTGTGAAAATTGTCCGGCACGCCGCCGTGATTGTTGCGGACATAGCCGGTGATGCGCCGCTTCTTCGCATCGATGCTGACCATCGATCCGCCGTCCTGGCCGTCGATCAGGATGTGCGCGTCGTCGCTCTTGGGGAAGGTGAAGGCGAACTGCGCGGCGCGCGCGGTCGGCGTGACCTCGGCCGTAACGTCATAATCGGCGAGATAGACCTTGTAGCCATAGGCGCGCGCATCCTCGGCCTTGTGGCTGAACCA
This sequence comes from Sphingomonas sp. EC-HK361, assembly GCF_902498785.1. Lineage (GTDB taxonomy): Bacteria > Pseudomonadota > Alphaproteobacteria > Sphingomonadales > Sphingomonadaceae > Sphingomonas. The sequence continues at coordinate 705,644 of NZ_LR701493.1, read as the reverse complement.
GCTCGCGCGCTCCTCCTCCTTGATCTTCAGCGGCCCCGTCTCCGCGAAGAGCGCGAAGGCGGCGTAGTCGTTCATCCAAGGGCTCGGCTGGTGCGTCTGCTTGATGCCGTTGATCTTCTGCGCGTCGTAGGTGTAGCCCCAGCCGCTGCCCATCTTGCCGGTGACGGGCGTCCAGAAGTTCATCCCCCACGGCACCGCGACCGCGGGATAGGTGTTGCCGTAGGACAGCTCGTGATCGCTGTCGGTGCCCATCAGCGGATTGATGAGATCGACCGATGCCGGCTGCACGCTCGCGCCTGCTTGCGCTGGCGCGGGCGCCGCTGGTCCGATCAGCGCCGCGGTGACGAGCGCGGTCGCGCCAAGCAGATTGGCGAAGGTTCTGGTCACGCTCATCCCTTCTTACCGGTCGGCAGCGGGCGCGGCGCGATGCCCGCCTTCGTCATCGTCACCGGCGCGATGCTGCCATCGGCGATGAAGGTCATGCGATCGATCGCGAGCTGGCGGTGATCGCCCTTGTCGTCGCCGAGCGGGCGGCGGTGGTAGACGATATACCAGTCGTCGGTGCCCGGCACGTTCACGACGGAATGATGCCCCGCACCGCGCGCGATGTGGAAATCCTGGGCGAGGATCACGCCCTTCGGCGTGAACGGGCCGAGCGGTGACCGGCCCGTGGCATAGGCGACGCGATACTCAGGGCCGGTCCAGTCCCCTTCCGACCACATCAGGTAATAGACGCCGCGCCGCTTGATGACGAACGAACCCTCGGTGTAGCCGGGCGGCGTGATTTCCTTGTAGGTCGATCCGTCCGCAAACGGCTCGATGCGGCGCAGGTCGCGCGACAGGCGCACGACGTTGCAGTGACCCCAGCCGCCATAATAGAGATACACCTGCCCGTCGGTATCCTGATAGACGAACGGATCGATCGGCTGCGCGCCATTGTGGAACGCCGCGATCAGCGGCTTGCCGAGCGCATCCCTGAACGGGCCGCCGGGCTTGTCCGAAACGGCGAGGCCGATGCCGCCCGTCTGGTTATCGCTCTGGATGTCGTTGGCGCCGAAGAAAAGGTAATATCTGCCGCCGACCTCGATCGTCGACGGTGCCCAGACGGCATAGGCCGCCCACTTCACATCGGCGATATCGAGGATTCGCGGATGCTTGGTCCAATGGACCAGATCAGGCGACGAGAACGCGTCGAGATAGGTCTGCGCCGCATAGGACGGATGGACCATATACGCCTTGCGCGCCGCCGCCTGCGCCGGGGTGAAACGCTGCGGCGCAGGCCTGCCCGATACGTCCGACAGCGTGGGGTAGATCCAGTAGCGATGATCGAAGATGCGGATTTCGGGATCGGCATACCAGCCGGGTACGATCGGGTTCGCAGCATCCGCCGCCAGAGAAAGCGACATCAGCGCCGCGCCGCCGAGCGCGATCACGATCCTGCGGGCGATCGCGTCAAATCTGTTGGGACTTCCCGGCATCGTCGCGCATACTCCAATAGGTCGGCGACAGGAATCGCCGGCCGGCACCGAAGCCATTGTCGAACCTTTAGAACTTGAACGCCAGCCCGACATACGCGCGCCGGCCCGAATCCGGCCGCGCCAAATCGCTGCGACCATTGGAGCGAGCGAAGGGATGCGAACCGCGCGCATAGCACGGCAGGGCGTAGCGCCAGCAAAGGACTCGGGGGTTCCGACGTGGCAAAGCCACGTCGTCGGACATCACCGCCGGCGATGCCGTCCGAACTGCCGCTGAGCACGATTTAACGCAGCTAAATCGCTGCGGCAGTTGGAGCGGGCGAAGGGATTCGAACCCTCGACCCCAACCTTGGCAAGGTTGTGCTCTACCCCTGAGCTACGCCCGCTCTGGCGCCTGGCCGGGTGGGACCCGGCGGGTGAGGCGCGGCCACTAGCACCGGTCCCGATACCCCGCAACCCCCTTCACATGCGAATCCCGTCAATCGGTCAAAAGGGGTTGGCGACCACGCCCCAACCCCCACATAAGGCCCGCAAGATACACGACGCGCAAACACCTGGAGCAAGCATTGGCTACCCTTGGACTGTCACCGGCCGAAAAGGAGGCCGTCGAAACCTTCCGCCGCGATGTCGTCGAGCCTTCGATGACGAGCCTCGTCGTCATCGATTTCTGGGCGGAATGGTGCGGGCCGTGCAAGGCGCTGACGCCGGTACTGGAAAAGGTCGCAGCCGATTATGCCGACAAGGGCGTCGTGCTGGCCAAGGTCGATACCGACAAGAACCAGTTCATCGCCGCGCAATTCCAGATCAAGTCGATCCCGACCGTTTATGCGATGTTCCAGGGCCAGCTCGTCGGCGACCTGACCAGCGCGCGCACCGAATCGCAGCTGAAAGCGATGCTCGACCAGTTGCTGCGCCAGCTGCCGATCCAGAGCGAAGCTACCGCGCAGGACGCGGAGCTGGAGCCGCTGATCGCGATGGCCGAACAGGTGCTTGGCGCAGGCGATGCCGAGCGTGCGCTGTCGATCTTCGATCAGCTGGCCGAGATGGCACCCGATCACCACGCGGTGCTTTCGGGGCGAATCCGCGCGCTGGTAGCGGCGGGGCGCACCGACGACGCGGAAAATGCGATCGCCGCGCTACCGGAGGATGTCGCCAGGCTGCCCGACATCCAGCGCGCCACAGCGGCGCTGGCGCTCGCCCGGTCCGCGCCGGCGGTCGAGGACCTGTCACCGCTAGAGGCGAAGGTGGCGCAGAATCCCGACGACCATCAGGCGCGCTACGATCTCGCCAATGCGCAGATGGCGGCCGGCAACCGCGATGCCGCGGCCGACGGCTTCCTCCACATCGTCGCAGCCGATCGCGAGTGGAACGAGGGCGCCGCACGCCAGCAATTGCTGAAGCTGTTCGAGGTCGTCGGGCTCGAAGACCCGTGGGTCTCCGCGCAGCGCCGGCGCCTGTCCGCGATCCTGTTCGGATAAGCGCGTGACGACGACGCGCCTTTCGGTGTTCCCGCTCTCCGGCGCTCTGCTGTTTCCGGGAATGCACCTGCCGCTGCACATCTTCGAGCCGCGCTACCGCGCGATGGTGAGCGACGCGATGGCGCGAGACCGGCGGATCGGGATGATCCAGCCGCGCCCGGAAGGCGCCGATAACGCGGCGCCGCCGCTGTTCGACATGGGCTGTGTCGGCCGCATCGCGGAAGTCGAGGCACTTGACGACGGCCGCTACAACCTGATCCTCGAAGGCCTGTCGCTGTTTCGCGTCGTCCGGGAACTCGAGGTCACGACGCTCTTTCGTCAGGTCGAGGCCGAACTGGTCGCAGGAGCGGGCGACGAGACGCTGTCGCTCGGCGAGCGCGCCGCGCTGGAGATGGAGGCGCGTCGCTTCGCCGATGCGCAGGGCTATGCGGTCGATTGGGAATCGGTGACGCGGCTCGACGACATGAGCCTGGTCAACGGCGTCGCCCAGATCGCGCCGTTCGATTCCGCGGCGAAGCAGGCGCTGCTCGAGGCGCCGACGCTCGCCGAGCGCTGCGACCTGATCGTCCAGCTGCTCCAGTTCTTCGGCCGCCATGACGGCGACGATCGGGTGACGTTACAGTGAAGGTCGGGCAATGACCCTCGATCCGTGGCTCCTCGAACGGCTGGTCTGTCCGGTCACGCGTGAGCCGCTGCGCTACGACGCGGCTGCGCAGGAACTGGTGTCGGAGGCGGCGGGGCTGGCCTACCCAATCCGCGACGGGGTGCCGGTGATGCTGGCGGAGGAAGCGCGGCGGCTGGATGCGGCAGCGAAAAGCTAGTGCCTTTTCGTCACCCCGGACCTGTTCCGGGGTCCACCGTGCCGCAAATATATCCCTTGAACTCAAAGGACGGCACTCGCCGATAAGTAGACCCCGGAACAGGTCCGGGGTGACGGTTTCTCGGTGGCTAAGCCGTCATTCCCTGCAACAGCTTCGGCAGATCACCCGACTCGCCGCGGGCCTCTGACATGAACCGGCCCTTCAGGGGCGCAATCCGGTCGACCGTGGAAATCCCGAAACGGCGCACCGCGCTCGCGGTCCGGCCGGGGACGCCGAACAGCCGCGTCAGCGTGTCCGTCGCCGCGGCGGTCATGAAGGTATCGAGCCCACGCCACCGCTCGTAGCGCTTGAGAAGCTGCGCGTCGCCGAGATCGAGGCCGAGCCGCTTGCCCTCCACGAGCACCTCGACCAGCGTCGCGACGTCGCGGAACCCCAGGTTCAGACCCTGCCCGGCGATCGGATGGATGCCGTGCGCCGCGTCGCCGACCAGCGCGAGGCGCTCGCCCGTGATGTGCGCCGCGTGGTGGAACCCCAGCGGATAGCTCGCGCGCGGCGAGGCGTGGCTGAGCGCCCCCAGAAAGCCGCCCATCCGCTTTTCGGCCTCGGCCAGAAAACCGCGATCGCCGAGCTTGAGCATGCCCGCCGCATCCGCCGCCTTCACCGTCCAGACGATCGCCGAGCGGTGGCCGATCGCATCATCGGGAAGCGGCAACAGCGCGAAGGGACCGGCGGAATAGAAGATCTCGTAGGCCACATTCTCGTGGGAGCGCGCGTGGTGGAACGCGCCGATGATCGCGGCGTGGTCATACTGCCAGCGCGCGACCGTGATCCCGGCCGCCTCCCGGGTCGGCGAATTGCGCCCTTCTGCCGCGATCAGCAGCGGTGCCGAAACGACGCTCCCGTCCGACAGCGAGGCGCGGACGCCCGCCGCATCGCGCACAACCGTATCGGCGCGTGTCTTCATGCGCAGATCGACGCCCGCCGCCGTGGTCGCCGCCTCGTACAGCACACGGCGCAGCAGCTTGTTCTCGTACATCGTGCCGAGCGCCCCGTCGTTGTCGTCGGGGATGAAGTCGAGTTTTCCCGGCGCGAGCCCGTCGCTGACCCGGATATGCCGGATCGCACATCCCTGCCTGGCCAGCGCCTGCCCGACGCCGATCGCATCGAGCATCCGGTGCGACGCGCTCGCCACGGCCGATGCGCGCCCGTCGAACCCCGCCGCCAGCGTCACCGCGGGATCGGCAGGATCCACGATGATCGCGGTCAGCCCGTGCGCGGCAAGCGCGGTGCCGAGCGTCGCGCCGACCAGCCCGCCGCCGAGGATGAGGACATCTGCCTGGGTCATGCCATCAATCGCCTTTACCCCCGTTCGGGCTGAGCCTGTCGAAGCCCCGTCCTTCTTCCCAAGAAGAACGGCACTTCGACAAGCTCAGTGCAAACGGGGGAATACAAGACATGCTTCGTCCTAACCGCTCCTCCGCCGCATCACAACGCCGGCTGCTTGACGCCGGACTCGCGAAAGAGGATGATTCCGCCGGGCATTTTCACGAGCATCACGGGGATTTTTGGCGATGGCGAGCCGGGCGCAGCCGCCCTTGTGGCGCGAAACGGTAAAGGCGGGAGCAGTCAGGTCGGGCGCGCTGGTGACCGCGATCGTCCTGTTCACGGCCACGCTGCTGATGACGCTGGCGCTCGCCAGCTACCATGCGAGCGATGCGGCACTGAACACGGCGTCGGGCGAGGCACCGGCCAATCTGGTCGGCACCGTCGGCGCATGGTTCGGCGACATCGCGCTCACCCTCTTCGGCCCGCTCGTCGCGCTCATCCTGCCGGTCGCCCCCGTCATCGCGCTCAGGCTGTGGCGCGATCAGCCCGCGGGGCGCTGGGTGCGGATGTTGCGCAATGCGGTGATCGGGGTGGCCTTGATGGCGACCGCGCTCGCGTTCGTCTCCGATGCGGCGGTGCTCGCGCTGCCCGCCGGTTGGGGCGGGGTCATCGGTCTCGGTATCAAGGGCGTGGTCGATTGGGCGCTCGGATTCATCGACAATATGGCGGCGCAGGTCTGGGGCGCGCGCGGGATCGGGCTCGTGCTGGGGCTGAGCGGGGCTGCGATCTGGGCGCGCAGCCTCGAGATCGCGTTCGAGCGGCCCTGGCGTATCCGCCGCGAGCGGCTGACCGACCAGCGCATGGCGGCAGACGACGCGTATGACGGCGAGGACGAAGAGCCGCCGCTCCAGCTCCTGCGCCGCCCGACGAGCCCGCGTGCCCCCGCGCCCGATCCCAAGCCAGCCCCCGTCATCGCCGACCGGGCGCCGGGCGCGAGCCTCGCCAAGGCGAAGGGACCGCAGCAGCAGTCCTTCGATCTCGGCCACAGCTACAAGCTGCCGACGCTCGACCTGCTGACCCCCGCGCCGCCGCAGCAGAAGGCGACGGTGGACAAGGCCGCGCTGGAGCGCAACGCGCGGCTCCTCGAAAGCGTGCTCGACGATTTCAACGTCCGCGGCTCGATCGTCGAGGTTCGCCCCGGCCCGGTCGTGACCATGTACGAGCTGGAGCCAGCGCCCGGCATCAAGGCAAGCCGGGTCATCCAGCTCGCCGACGACATCGCACGCAACATGTCGGCGATCTCGGCGCGCGTCGCGACGATCCCCGGGCGCAACGTCATCGGCATCGAGCTGCCCAATGCCAAGCGCGAGACGGTGAGTTTGCACGAGCTCGTCGGCAGCCAGACCTTCGCCGATCAGGCCGCGCAGTTGCCCGTCATCCTCGGCAAGAACATCGCCGGCGATCCGGTCATCGCCGATCTCGCGCCGATGCCCCACCTGCTCGTTGCGGGCACCACGGGCTCGGGCAAGTCGGTCGGGCTCAATGCGATGATTCTCTCGCTGCTCTATCGCCTGACGCCAGAACAGTGCCGGATGATCATGATCGATCCGAAGATGCTCGAACTGAGCATGTACGACGACATTCCGCACCTGCTATCGCCGGTCGTCACAGATCCGTCGAAGGCGGTGCGTGCGCTGAAATGGGCGGTCGAGCAGATGGAGGACCGCTACCGCGCGATGTCCTCGGTCGGCGTCCGTTCGCTCGGTTCGTTCAACGAAAAGGTCCGCGCCGCGAAGGCCAAGGGACAGCCGCTCGGCCGCAAGGTCCAGACCGGCTACAACGCCGAGACCGGCCAGCCGATCTACGAGGAGGAGAAGCTCGAATACGAGCCGCTGCCGCAGATCGTCGTCATCGTTGACGAGCTCGCCGACCTGATGATGACCGCCGGCAAGGAGGTCGAGTTCCTCATCCAGCGCCTCGCGCAAAAGGCACGCGCGGCGGGCATCCACCTCATCATGGCGACGCAGCGGCCATCGGTCGACGTCATCACCGGCGTCATCAAGGCGAACCTGCCGACCCGGATCAGCTTCCATGTGACCTCGAAGATCGACAGCCGCACGATCCTGGGCGAACAGGGGGCCGAGCAGCTGCTCGGCAAGGGCGACATGCTCTATATGCCCGGCGGCAAGGGCATCGTCCGCGTCCACGGCCCGTTCGTCAGCGACGACGAAGTCCGCGCCGTCACCGATCACTGGCGCGCGCAGGGCACGCCCGACTATATCTCCAGCGTCACCGAGGAGCCCGAGGACGGCTTCATCCTCGAAGGCTCCCCCACCGGCGAGGATTCGGCCGAAGACCAGCAATATCGCCGCGCGATCCAGTTCGTGTGCGAAAGCCAGAAGGCGTCGACGTCGTGGCTCCAGCGCCAGATGCGCATCGGCTACAATTCCGCCGCGCGGCTGATTGAGCGCATGGAAAAGGACGGCATCGTCGGCCGTCCCGATCATGTCGGGCGGCGCGAGGTCCTGCGCGATACCGAGGGGCATCCGATCTAAGGGAGCTGCGGCGATTGACCCGCGCTTCGCCACCGCGTTAGGATGACCGCAGGCCGATGCTGCCTGCCGCTCGTCCCGGTGTTTTCCGGGATGGTGAAAGCATTGCAGGGTTCGTCCACCGATCCACCGGGCCGGCTGCGGAATCGATAATGCGAGCGTCGAGTTTGTCCGCGAAACGGCCCGTGCAGAGGATCGCGGAACGATGACGACCATTACCGACGCCAAGACCTGGGCGAAGCGCCTGCGCGCGACGCTGGCGATCAGGGCACCGACATCTCGCATTCCGCGGCGCTGGAACTGGTGGCGCGCCTGCTCGGCCATGCCGACTGGAACGTCGCGGCGGCAACGCTGCCGGACGGCGACGCGCCGGCGGCCCTGTCCTTCGATCGGGCCATCCCCGTCCTGCGCAGCTTCGACGAAGCCAAGGCGCGCGAATTCTATTGCGGGTTCCTGGGCTTCACGATTCAGTTCGAGCACCGCTTCGAACCGCATATGCAGCTCTACATGGAGGTGGCACGCGCCGGTCTGACGCTCCATCTGTCGGAACATCATGGCGACGCGAGCCCGGGATCGACGGTCTTCGTGTGGATGCAGGGGATCACGGATTTCCAGCGCGAACTGATCGATCGCCACTATGGCTATGGTCGCCCCGGCCTGAACCCGGCGCCGTGGGGGACCGAAATGGTCGTCCACGACCCCTTCGGTAATCGCATCCGCTTCTGCGAAAGGGCGTGATCGGATGACCGTGAGGCTGTCACACGGCTTTTTTCACCCGACGTGTTGATCCCTATCGGGGAATGCTCCAGTTCACTCTTCTGAATTCATGGGTGATCATCGGCTTGCCGTCCTTACCGATTGCAGGCCGGTAGCGTGCACGCGTCGTGACGACGCGGCAAGACGCGTCGTCAAGCGCGGCGCTGCCGCTTGAAACCGCTGCGTGGCAACCGCGAACGCGACCGTCCACATCGATCTCCCATATAATCGTTGCCATTCCCTGTTCCCCTTTCCGGAGCGCTTCCTGCGGGTAATCCATGTGCGTGATCCAGCCTGCCCTGTCGGTTGTCGGCTGGGCTGGAGTGGCCACCCGGTCCCTTTCGGTAAGGTCCATCCCCCAGCCTTGCAGAAGGTCGTCGTTGCATTTCGAAAGCGCCGACAAGGTCGCAGCCGTGACCTTTGGGGCGATGGCCAGCCTTACCGGCCCCGCATCGATCTTGAGCGCGGTCGCCGACGTCAGCGTCGCCAGGTCATCCGCATCAAGCCAAGTTCGTAATACCCTATGCGGATGTGTAGGGTTTGCTGTCCATATCTCGAAATATGGTCGCTGAGTGATCGCCTGCGGCTCGATCCGGATCGTCGCCTTGCCCACCGGTATGTCGGCCTGGCCGCGCGGCAATATGAAGTATAGCGCCGCTCCCTCCCCAGTGCCGCCGCGTTCGAACACCGCCGTGATCCGCGCGTCGCCCTCGCCATAATCCCGGCTCAGGCGGCACGCGTCCTTCCCGTAATCGAGGGTCCATTTGCCGCTCGGCGACAGGGCGGCGGGGTCGGCCATCGCCGCCAGCGCAAACGCGATCAGTGCAGTCATTGCCTTACCCCCTTAGAACAGCCCGGGCACCTCGCGCTGCTGCGTATTGGGCCGATCCGGCGTCAGGATCTCGCGCGCGACCGGCTGGCTGAAGCGCACCGCCGCGATCTGGCCGGACTGGAGCGCGGCCGACGACGCCGGGATCGCCGAGCAGCTGCGCCCGGCGAGGTAATCGAGCGCGGTTTTCGTCGAGGCTTCGCGCGGATCGCCGAGCTGGTAGCCGATATCGTCGTTCGCCTGGCAGCTCGCCTCCATCGTGCCGGCGAGGCCGTTATAATAGGCGCCCTGGCGGTTGGCGTTCTGCAGCGCGAAGGCGATGACGCGCAGGCGGTCGTCGCACGCCGTGTTGTCGAGCGCGATCTGGCCGACCGGCTTGCCATAGGTGTTGGTGCCGATCAGCCCGGCATTGGCGTGGAGATACGGGATCGCCGCCGCCATCACGAGCTCGCTGGCGGACGCGGTGCCGCGGGTGCCGATGAACGCGACCTTCATCGGCGCGATCGACTGCGACTGCGGGCTGAACGTGCGAGTCGAGTTGTTCGACGCCTTTTCCGGCCGGAACGTGACATAGTCGAAGACGTCGCCGGTCGATCGGTTCGCCCCCATCAGGTCGCCCATCAGCTCCGCGATCGAGAGCAGCCCGCCGCCATTGTAGCGGAAATCGACGATCACCTTGGTGATGCCCTGCTGACGGAACATGTCGAAGGCGCTGCGCAGCGGTGCGTCGGCGGGGTTGATGAAGGTGCGCAGGTTGACGTAGCCGACCTTCGTCCCGCCGTCATCGATCACCTTCGCACCGTAGCGCGAGGACACGGGGAGCAGCGCAAAGTCGGTCTTGGTCAGCGTCACGTCGCGGGTGCCGCTCGCGTCCGATATCTTGAGCACGCGGGTGGTGCCGGCGGTATCGGGACCGAGCGCGTTGGTCAGCCCGGCGGAGCCCTGGCTCGCGATGATCGTGCTCACGGTCTGCTCGTTCGACGCGGTCGTTCCGATCGCGACGATCTCCGCCCCGCGGTCGATATTGGCGTTGAGCGCGGGAGCCCCTTCGAACGACTCGATCACGAACAGCCGGTTGCTGCCCGAATCGAGTCCTAAGCGAATGCCGAAACCGGCGCTGGAGCCGGAGTTATAATAGGCGTCTTCCGCCTTGATCGACGTCAGATACGTGAAATAGCGATCCTTGTTCTGCGCCCGCGCGGTCGCTGTCAGCGCGTCGAGATAGGTATCGACGCTGGAATAGGGCGTCGGGTCGAGATTCGCGGGCAGCGTGTCGTAGAAAAGGTACCATTCCTTCATCTGCGCCGCGACCCAGTTCTGCCGCTCGCGCAGCGAACATCCCGCGGTGGTCGTCGGCGTCGGCGTGGGGGTTGGGGTGGGCGTCGGTTGCGGCGCGCCGCCCAGACTTCCGCTGTCGGTGCCGCAGGCGCTGAGCATCGCCATCAGCGCGAGCGAAGCGATCGAACGACGATGTTTCACTGATACTCTCCCCGACCCTTTGGCCGGGAGTTTAGCGTGCGCAATGCGCTGCGCCAGCGTCTTTTTCGCGCTGCTCGACGAGCGCGCTGGGCCTGTTATCCAGGCCTCTCAGCCAATCGTCGCGCCGGCCTCGACGTAAAGCAGAAGCGCGGTGGTCGCGAAGGCCGAAAGGCCGATCATGACGGTGCGAAACATGATGATGTCCTTCCCGGAAAATGGAGCCGGTCGCTCAGGCGACCGGCAGGACGGGAACCGCGGCACTGATCATCAGCGCGGCGAAGACGACGGCGCCGAAGATCGAGGCGATCTGGGCCTGGGCGTTGGCGAGGCGGAACATGGTTTTCTTCCCTTTGATGCCGGACGGTGGACCATCCGCCGCCCGATGCCATGTGCATCGCAGGGTTCGTGCCAATTTTTGTTATCGTTGGATTACAGGGGCTTGATGCCGCGCCGACATTAACATTGGTAAAACGCGCCGCTAAGCTTCAGTAAATCTCGCCACCTACCGGCGCGATTTCCAGCCGGTCACGGCCATTGGCCTTGGCGGCATAGAGCGCGCTGTCGGCACGTGCGCACGCATCGACCATCGAAAGACCGGAGGACAGCGCGGCGAGCCCCGCGGACAGCGTCACCACCCCCACCGGCGCATCGGTTTCGCGCAAGCGGAAGCGCTTGTCGGCGATCGTCCCGCGCGCGGCGTCGAGGATCTTTGCGGCAGTATCGATATCGGCGCCCTGGAAAAGCACCGCGAACTCCTCCCCGCCCAGGCGCGCGACGAAATGGCCCTCGCAATTCTCGGCAAGCGTCCGCGCGATCGCGCGCAGCACGCGGTCGCCGGCATTGTGCCCGAACCGGTCGTTGACGAGCTTGAAGTGATCGATGTCGCAGATCGCGAAGCAGCATGGCTGGCTGTCGTCGATCTGGGCGTAGCGCTCCTCCAGCCCAAGCCGGTTGGACAGGCCGGTCAGCGGATCGCTGCGCGCCTCTCCGCGTGCCTCGTCGAGCTGGATGCGCAGCACCCGCGCCTCGGCATTGGCGTCCGCCAGCCGGCGCTCGGTTTCGTGCACCCGCTGCAGCATCGATCCGGTCAGCCGCGCAAGCTCCTCGATGGCGACGCTGGGCGCCTGCCCGGCGGCGCGGATCGCCTCGGCACTGGCGGCAAGATCGCGCCCGAAGCCGCGCGCCTCCGCCTCCACGCTTTCCATGATGGTGGCCATGCCGTCCACCTGTTCTCGCGCGCGCGCGACGAGAACTTCGCGCGCATCGGGATCGGCCTCGTCATTGTCGGCCTGCGCCGGCACCCCGCCCGCCCGCACCGTGCCGCCAAGCGCCTCGATATCGCCGCGGCTCAATCGGATGCCGCCATCGGTGATCGCCGCGACCGCCTGCGCCAACTGCCCCTGCGGTTCCGCGACGACCTGATAGGCAAAGGCATAATGGGCGGGATCGGGGCTGAGGCCGTGCGCTGTCAGGAACGCGCCGACGCGTTCGAACAGGCCAGCCCGCCGATCCTCCGGCCGCGCAGGACGCGCGACATTATAGCCCGTCATCACACCCCCAAAGCCCGTCCGTACGGACCCTGAAACCTCCATACACCGCGGACGGTTAGCAGCCGCACCCTAACAAGCGATAACCAACCCCGGTCATATCGGAGGATTCTACAGCTTGCGGACCGCCGCCAGGGTCATCGCGACGTGTTCCGCCGGGTTCATGTCGCTGTGCACGAAGCTGACCTTGCCGTCACGCGCGATGACGTAGCTGGTGCGGCTGGTGATGTCGCGGCCCGCCAGCTGGCGGCCGAGCGCCACGTCATAGCCCTTGACGACCGCCGGCCCGGCGCTCGCCACCGCGAACTTGCCGGCGCACTTCTCCGCCGAGAACTTCACCAGCGTATCGACCGGGTCCGCCGACATGCCGATGACGGTCGCGCCCGCCTTCTGGAAATCGGGCACGGCCTCGGCAAAGGCGTGGGCTTCCGCGTTGCAGCCGCCGGTGAAGGCCGCCGGGAAGAAATAGAGGACGACCGGCCCCTTTTTCAGCTGATCCGCCAGATGCACCGTCACCACCTTGCCGGCAATCGCGCCGCGCGTCGTGAAGTCGGGCGCCGTGGCGCCGGGAGCCAGCGCGGCGACGGCGGGAACGGCGATCAAGGCAGCAGCGGCAAAGGCGACGAGACGGCGCATGGAAAATCCCTCCTATGTGTCGCCCCGCTTCTAGCGGATCGGCGCGCGGCGCGATAGGCGGGACGCCATGCCCATTTCGCCATCCGATATCGCCCTCGCCAACCGCCTCGCCGACGTGGCGGGCGACGTCATCCGCGGCTATTTCCGCAAACCCCACGGGATGGAATTGAAGGCCGACCGTTCCCCCGTCACCCTCGCCGACCGCGAGGCGGAAGCCGCGATGCGCCGCCTCATCGACGCCGAGCGATCGGCCGACGGCATCATCGGCGAGGAGCTGGGCGAGAAGCCCGGCGTGACGGGCCGGCAATGGGTGCTCGATCCGATCGACGGGACGCGCAGCTTCACCGTCGGCCGCCCGATCTTCGGCACGCTCATTGCGCTGATCGAGGATGGCTGGCCGGTGCTGGGCATCATCGACCAGCCTGTCTCACGCGAACGCTGGGTCGGCGCGGCGGGGCGCCCGACGACGTTCAACGGCGCGGCAGTCCACACGCGGCTCTGCCCCGAACTCTCAAGCGCGGCGCTCGCGACCACCAGCCCGCATCTCTTCGCGGACGGCGACGTGCCGCACTTCATGGCGCTGGTCGGCGCGGTGTCGGGCGGCGCGCCGCGGCAGGGGCCGGTCTATGGTGGCGATTGCTACAATTACGGGCTGCTGGCGAGCGGGCATCTCGATCTCGTGTGCGAATCGGGACTGCAACTCTACGATTTCGCAGCACTTGTGCCGGTGGTCGAGGGCGCCGGCGGGCGGATGTGCGACTGGGACGGCGACCCGCTGACGGCTGCAAGCGCCGGCCACGTCCTCGCGATCGGCGACCCCGCGCGCACGGACGACGTTCTGGAGGCGCTGAGGAGCGTGCCGCACGCGCATTAGTTTGGTCCCCTCTACCCTAACCGCTCGGTTCGAGCAGCTTCGAGCGAAGTCGAGAAGCGTCTGTCGAGAACTTCTCGACTGCGATCTCGACAGGCTCGATCTCCGCTCGAAGCAAACGGGCATAGGACGAAGGCCGTCTGGATCAGCGATGATTTGCCTTTTCCCCGCACCGCCGCTAAGGCGCGCGCTTCGCCAGAGCGATGCGTCAAAGACCGGCCCGGCCACAAGGGCTGCCGCGGCCGTTCGTTGCATCGCCAGATGAAAGGAAAAAAATGCCCAAGCTCAAGACCAAGAGCGGCGTGAAGAAGCGCTTCAAGCTCACCGCATCCGGCCTGTTGAAGCACGGCGTCGCTGGCAAGCGCCACCGCCTGATCAGCCACAACGCCAAGTATATCCGCCAGAATCGCGGCACCAAGGTGCTGTCGAAGGCCGACACCGCCACGGTGAAGGCCTGGGCGCCGTACGGCCTGAAGTAAGGGAGAGCTGAGATATGGCACGCGTCAAGCGGGGCGTAACCACTCGCGCCAAGCACAAGAACATCCTGGAACAGGCCAAGGGCTATCGCGGTCGTCGCAAGAACACGATCCGCGTCGCCCGTCAGGCGGTCGAGAAGGCGGGGCAATATGCCTATCGCGACCGCAAGGTTAAGAAGCGGACCTTCCGTGGTCTCTGGATCCAGCGCATCAACGCCGGCGTCCGCGCCGAGGGACTGACCTATTCGCAGTTCATGCATGGACTGAAGCTGGCGGGCATCGAACTCGACCGGAAGGTCCTGGCCGATATCGCGATGCACGAAGGCGAGGCGTTTACCGCCATCATCGCGCAGGCGAAGGCGGCCCTCCCGCAGGCCGCCTGAGCGACCTGACGCGAGACGAAAATGCGGGCGTCGGTGGTTTGCCACCGGCGCCCGTTTCGGTATCGGCAGCGAATATTCCGATCGGGACACTCATGGCTGACCTCGACCAACTGAAGACCACCCTGCTCGCGCAGATCGACGACGCCGGCACCCCCGACGCGATCGAGGCGATCCGCGTCGCCGCGCTCGGCAAATCGGGGAGCGTGACCGGTCTGCTCAAGACGCTGGGCGGGATGACGCCCGACGAGCGGCAGGCGCAGGGCCCGCGCATTCACGGGTTGCGCGAGGCGGTGACGGCGGCGTTGTCGGAGAAGAAGGTGGCGCTCGAGTCCGTTGCGCTCGACGCGCGGCTCGCGACCGAACGCCTCGACATGACGCTGCCGGTCGACGCCCCGCTCATGGGCACCGTCCACCCCGTTTCGCAGGTCATGGACGAACTCGCCGAAGTCTTCGCCGACATGGGCTTCGCGGTCGCCACCGGTCCCGAGATCGAGGACGACTGGCACAATTTCACCGCACTCAACATTCCCGAGACGCACCCAGCGCGGGCGATGCACGATACCTTTTATCTCGCGGGCGAGCATGAGCGGCCGATGGTGCTCCGCACGCACACCAGTCCCGTGCAAATCCGCACGATGATGGCGCAGAAACCCCCAATCCGCATCATCGCGCCGGGCCGCACCTATCGCTCCGACTCGGACGCCACGCACACGCCGATGTTCCACCAGGTCGAAGGCCTCGTCATCGACGAGGGCATAACCCTTGCGCACCTCAAATGGACGCTCGAGACCTTTCTGAAGGCGTTCTTCGAGCGCGACGACGTCGTCCTGCGCCTGCGCCCCAGCTACTTCCCCTTCACCGAGCCCTCGGCGGAGGTCGATGTCGGCTACTCGGTCGTGAAGGGCAAGCGCGTCATCGGCGGGTCGGAAGGCTGGATGGAGGTCCTCGGCTCCGGCATGGTCCACCCGAAGGTCATCGCCGCCTGCGGGCTGGACCCCACCGAATGGCAGGGTTTCGCCTTCGGCTGCGGGATCGATCGGCTCGCGATGCTGAAATACGGGATGGACGATCTGCGCGCCTTTTTCGACGGCGATATCCGCTGGCTGAAGCATTACGGCTTCTCCGCGCTCGACGTACCCACGCTGTCCGGGGGAGTCGGCGCATGAAGTTCACGCTTAGCTGGCTCAAGGACCACCTCGACACCACCGCCTCGCTCGACGAGATCGTCGCGGCGCTGACCCGGATCGGGCTGGAGGTCGAGGGTGTCGAGAACCCGGGCGAAAAGCTCGCGGCATTCACCGTCGCGAAGGTGCTGACCGCCGAGCGTCACCCGCAGGCCGACAAGCTCCAGGTCCTCACCGTCGATGCCGGCGACGGCCCGCTGCAAGTCGTCTGCGGCGCGCCCAACGCCCGCGCGGGGCTGATCGGCGTCTTCGGCCCACCCGGCGCCTATGTCCCCGGCAGCGGCTTCGAACTGAAAGTCGCCGCGATCCGCGGGGTCGAATCGAACGGCATGATGTGCTCCGCGCGCGAGCTTGAGATCGGCGAGGGCCATGACGGCATCATCGAGCTGCCCGCCGACGCGCCCGTCGGCACGCCGTTCCCCGATTATGCCGGGCTGAACGACCCGGTGATCGACGTGAGCATCACCCCCAACCGGCAGGACTGCATGGGCGTCCGCGGCATCGCGCGCGATCTCGCCGCGGCGGGGCTCGGCTCGCTCAAGCCGCTCCAAGTGCCCACCGACCCTTTCGTTCGGGCTGAGCCTGTCGAAGCTCCGTCCTTTCTTTCGAACGGCGAAGAGAAGGACGGCCCTTCGACAAGCTCAGGGCAAACGGTGGAGGGGGGGCCAGACGTCCGCACCGACGACACCGAAGGCTGCCCCGCCTTTTTCGCGCAGGCCGTCGCCGGCGTCACCAACCGCGCCGCGCCCGACTGGATGGCGCGCCGGCTGACCGCGATCGGCCAGAAGCCGATCTCCGCGCTGGTCGACATCACCAACTATGTCTCCGTCGATCTCGGTCGCCCGCTGCACGTCTACGACCGCGCGAAGCTGTCGGGCGCGCTCGTCGCGCGCAAGGCAAAGGCGGGCGAACAGGTGCTGGCGCTCAACGGCAAGACCTATTCGCTCGACGAGACCATGACCGTCATCGCCGACGACGCCCAGGTGCACGATATCGGCGGCATCATGGGCGGCGAGGATTCGGGCGTCATCGAAGCCACCACCGACGTGCTTATCGAATGCGCGTATTTCGACCCCGAGCATATCGCGCGCACCGGCCAGAAGCTCCAGCTCACCAGCGACGCGCGCCAGCGCTTCGAACGCGGCGTCGACCCGGCGTTCCTCGATGACGGCCTCGCCATCGCGACGCGGCTCGTCCTCGATCTGTGTGGCGGCACACCCTCGGCGATCACCCGCGCCGGCGAAGCGCCGCTGGGCAAGCGGGTGTATGCCTACGACCCCGCGCTGGCAGAGACGCTCGGCGGCCTCGCCATCCCGGCTGAGCGGCAGAAGGCGATCCTCGAATCGCTGGGCTTCACCGTCGCCGACGGTTGGCAGGTCACCCCGCCCACCTGGCGCCGCGATATCGACGGCCCCGCCGATCTGGTCGAAGAAGTCATCCGCATCGAGGGCATCGACACCGTCCCCTCCGTGCCCCTTCCGCGCGCACCCGGCGTCGCCAGGCCCACCGCGACCGCCGAGCAAAAACTCGAACGCCGCGTCCGCCGCGCCGCCGCCGCGCGCGGATTGGACGAGGCGGTGACATGGAGCTTCCTGTCGGAGGCCGAGGCCGCGGCCTTCGGCGGCGGCGCATGGACCGTCGCCAACCCGATCAGCGAAGACCTGAAGGTCATGCGCCCGTCGCTCCTCGCCGGGCTGCTCTCGGCCACGGCACGCAACCAGAAGCGCGGGGCGCAGGCGACGCGGCTGTTCGAAATCGGTCGCCGCTATCTGGCCGATGCGGAGCGTGCGACGCTTGGCGTCGTACTCGCCGGCGACCGCCGCTCCCGTGGCTGGCAGGCGGGCAAGGCGCAGGGTTTCGACGCGTTCGACGCCAAGGCGGAAGCGCTCGCGCTCCTCGCCGCGGCAGGCGCCCCGGTCGACAACCTCCAGGTGATGCCTGTCCTGAGCGAAGCCGAAGGAGGAGACGCCGGCGATGCGTGGCATCCGGGCCAGTCGGGCACGCTCAGGCTCGGGCCGAAGACGGTGCTCGCCGCGTTCGGGATGCTCCACCCGACGACGCTGAAGGCGTTCGACCTCGACGGCAACGTCGCCGCGGTCGAGCTATACCTCGACGCCATCCCCGCCCGGCGCTCGGCAGGCTTCATGCGTCCGGCCTACACGCCGCCCGCGCTCCAGCCGGTCCGCCGCGACTTCGCCTTCACCGTGCCCGCCGACCTCACCGCCGATGCGCTGACCCGCGCGGTGCGCGGCGCCGACAAGACAGCGATCGTCGGTGCGCGGGTATTCGACGTGTTCGAGCGTGACGGCGACAAATCGATGGCGATCGAGATCATTCTCCAGCCGGGCGAAAAGGCGTTCGTCGAGGCCGAGCTGAAGGCGATCGCCGACAAGGTCGTCGCGGCGGCAGCCAAGCTTGGTGCGGCGCTGCGATCATGAAGTCTGTCTCCTTGTATCCCCGCGAAGGCGGGGATCCAGACTGGGTTCCCGCCTCCGCGGGAATACAACAACACAGCGTGAGCCGCTAATGACCGACTGGATCACCATCGCCTCCGACCAGCTCTCCGCCGCGATCAACCCGTTCGGCGCCGAGCTCTCGTCTCTAAGGGACGCCGACGGCCGCGAGTTGATGACTGACGCTGACCCCGCCTTCTGGACCGGCCGCGCGCCGATCCTGTTCCCGGTCGTCGGCGCGCCGTTTCAGGACACGATCCGCATCGACGGCACCGCATATCGCATGCCCAAACACGGCTTCGCGCGGCGGATGCCGTTCGACCTCGTCGATCGCGGCCCAAGCCATGTCGTCCTTGCGCTTGGCGATACCGCGCAAACCCGCGCCGCTTATCCGTTCGCCTTCCGCCTCGAACTGGCATTCGCGATCGAGGGCGCCAGCCTGACCGTCGATGCCGCCGTCCACAATCCGGGCGACGAGCCGCTGCCGGCGAGCTTCGGCTTCCACCCCGCCTTTTCCTGGCCGCTACCTTATGGGCATGCGCGCGGCGACCATCGCATCGTCTTCGACGCCGACGAACCCGAGGCACTGAAGGCCATCGCTGCCGACGGCACGATCGCGGACGGGGTTGTCCCCTCTCCGCTCGACGGTCGCACGCTGCATCTGGCGGACGGGCTGTTCGACCATGACGCGCTCGTGTGGGATCACGTCCGCTCCGACCGCGTGACCTATGGCGCGCAGACCGGCCCGCACCTTGCGATCGCCTTTCCCCATACGCCAAAGCTTGGCATCTGGACGAAGCCCGGCGCGCGATATGTGTGCATCGAGCCGTGGCACGGCATCGCCGATCCCGAAGGCTATACCGGCGATTTCCGCGCGAAGCCCGGCGTGTTCGAGGTGCCCCCCGGCGAAAGCAAGCGGATCGGCATGCGTGTGACGCTGCTCGATTAGCGGGGCGTCACCCCGGCCTTGGGCGCCCGTCAAACGTGACTTTGACGCGCCCCATTGTTCCGGGGTCTGCCGTCCCGCATATCCGCCCCCGAATGACCGAGCGGCACCGTGAATGCCGGCACGAGTCCGGCATAACGAAAGTATCACCATGACCTCCCCCCGCCGCACCTTCGCGATCATCTCGCATCCCGACGCCGGCAAGACGACGCTCACCGAAAAGCTGCTGTATTTCGGCGGTGCGATCCATCTGGCGGGCGAGGTGAAGGCGCGCGGGGCGAACCGGCGCGCGCGATCGGACTGGATGAAGATCGAGCAGCAGCGCGGCATCTCGGTCACGTCGTCGGTGATGACGTTCGAACGCGACGGGATCACCTTCAACCTCCTCGACACGCCGGGCCACGAGGATTTTTCGGAAGATACCTACCGCACGCTGACCGCGGTCGATTCCGCCGTCATGGTCATAGACGCCGCCAAGGGCATCGAGCCGCAGACGAGGAAGCTCTTCGAGGTCTGCCGGCTGCGTTCCGTGCCGATCATCACCTTCGTGAACAAGGTCGACCGCGAGGGTCGCCCGATCTTCGAGCTGCTCGACGAGATCGCCGACATGCTCGCGCTCGACGTATCCCCGATGAGCTGGCCGATCGGCATGGGCGGCGAGTTCGAGGGGGTGCTCGATCTGACCACGAACCGGATCAGCCGGCCCGAGGGCGGCAGCCGCGCGTTCCTCGGCAGGATCGACGATTCGCCGGTGCTGCCGGATCGGTTCGCCGAGGAAGTCGAGCTCGCCCAGATCGGCTATGCCCCGTTCGACGCGGAGGCCTATCGCCACGGCGACCTGACGCCGGTCTATTTCGGCTCGGCACTCAAGGATTTCGGCGTCGCCGAACTCATCGACGCGCTGGCCAGGCACGCCCCGCCCCCGCGCGCGCAGCCGGCGGAACCCGCGCCCGTCGCGCCCGACAACGCCGAAGTCACCGGCTTCGTCTTCAAGGTCCAGGCGAACATGGACCCCAACCACCGCGACCGGATCGCGTTCATGCGGCTCTGCTCGGGCACCTTCAAGCGCGGGATGAAGCTGGTCCCCACAGGCCACGGCAAGCCGATCGCGGTGCATTCGCCGATCCTGTTCTTCGCGCAGAACCGCGAAGTGGCGGACGAGGCGTTTCCCGGCGACATCATCGGCATCCCCAACCACGGCACGCTGCGGGTGGGCGATACGCTGTCGGAACGCGCCGACGTGCGCTTCACCGGCCTGCCCAATTTCGCGCCCGAAATCCTGCGCCGGGTGGTGCTGAAGGACCCCACCAAGACGAAGCAGCTGCGCAAAGCGCTCGACGACATGGCCGAGGAAGGCGTGACCCAGGTCTTCTATCCGGAGATCGGATCGAACTGGGTGATCGGCGTCGTCGGGCAGCTCCAGCTCGAGGTGCTGCTGAGCCGGCTCGACGCCGAATACAAGGTCGCCGCCGCGCTGGAGCCCGCCCCGTTCGAAACCGCGCGCTGGGTGTCGGCGGACGACGCCGCCGACCTGAAGGCGTTCACCGACGTGAACCGCAGCGCGATGGCCAGGGACCGCGACGGCAACCCCGTGTTTCTCGCCAAGAGCGCGTGGGAGGTCGGCTATATCGCCGATCGCTACCCCAAGGTGAAGTTCGCCGCGACGCGCGAGCGCTGACGCCCTTCGACGATCGCAACGAAAAAGCCCGGCAATCGCGCGCGACCGCCGGGCTTTTCGAAAAATCATTGGTCGGGGCGACAGGATTCGAACCTGCGACCCCCACACCCCCAGTGTGATGCGCTACCAGGCTGCGCTACGCCCCGACCGGATGGCAGGCCCGCTTGTACGGGCTGCCAAGGGTCGCGCCTCTACGCCGCGCGGTTCTGCGATGCAAGCGGGAGGATCACAGGTCGCGCCAATGCTCCCCGGTCCACAGCTGGATGACCCGCTCGCTCGGCGCGTGGTCGCGCAACGCGCGGCCGAACGCCTTCTGGTGCTCCGCCTCGCCGTGCGCGGCCAGCGCATCCGGGGTGGACCACCGTTCCTGCACGTAAAAGACATCGGGGTCCGCCACGTCGAAGCCGAAGGCGTAATGCTCGCAACCCTCCTCGGCCCGCACCTTCACGACATGATCCGCAAGCAGCCGCGCGGCCTTCGCGCCCTCGCCCTTGCCAAGCCGGATATGGCCCATCACCAGAATCGTCATTGCCTTCTCCCTTGCGGTTCCGCCGCCGCCATAGCACGCCCCACCCGTTGCGCGCGCGGCGAAGCGGTGGTAGCGGCGCACGCTTCCAGCGGCGGCTTTCCGGCCGACCCGCGCCTACGAGCTTGCCAAAGAGACCGATGCTCATTCCCCCAGCCTTTGCCCAGACCGCGAACGGTGCGGCCCAGTCGAGCGGCATCGCGTCGTTCCTGAGCCTCGCCCCGCTCTTCCTGGTCTTCGTCGTCTTCTATTTCCTGATGATCCGCCCGCAGCAGCGCCGGATGAAGGCGCTCCAGACCGCGGTCGCGGCGGTGAAGAAGAACGATTCGGTCGTTACCGCGGGCGGCATCGTCGGCAAGGTGACGAAGGTCGAGGACGTGTATGTCGAGGTCGAGATCGCGCCCAACACGCGCGTCCGCGTCGTCAAGGCGACGCTGACCGAGGTGCTGAACCCGACCGCGAAACCGGCGAACGACTGAGATGCTCGATTTTCCGCGCTGGAAGGTCACCGCGATCGTCGCGTTTCTTGCGGCGCTCTGCGCGCTTGCGATCCCGAGCCTGCCCTATGTCGGGCGGCTGACCGATAATCTCGGCTTCCACGTTCCCAAGATCAACCTCGGCCTCGATCTCGCCGGCGGCAGCTATCTGCTGCTCGAGGCCGATGTGAACGACGTGAAGACCACGCGCCTGCAACAAATGCAGGAGCAGGTGCAGACCGAGATGCGCCGGCAGACCCCGCGCATCGACATCGGCGAAACCTCGACCCGCGACGGCAAGCTCACCTTCATGCTGCGCGATCCCTCCCAGGTCGATGCGGCGCGCGAGCGACTGCTGTCGATCACCGGCGGCGGCGCGGGGATGACCGGGCAGCGCGAGTGGGACATTGCGGTCGTCGACACCAGCCGCTTCGTGCTGACGCCCACCGATGCCGGCATCAAGCAGGCGATCGACACCGCGATGCAGGACGCGACCGAGGTCGTGCGCCGCCGCATCGACGAGCTCGGCACCCGCGAGCCGACGATCGTGCGCCAGGGCGACAACCGCATCGTCGTCCAGGTTCCGGGTCTGCAGAACCCGCAGGCGCTGAAGGACCTCCTGGGCAAGACCGCGAAGCTGGAGTTCAAGCTCGTCGACCAGACCGCGACGCCGGAACAGCTGACCAAGAACCAGCCGCCGATCGGCAGCCAGATCCTGCCCTATCCGACCAACCCGGCGGGCATCCCCTTCATCGCGGTCAAGCGCTCCGCGATCATCACCGGCGACCAGCTGACCGATGCCCGCCAGGAATTCGAGCCGCAGACCAACGCGCCGATGGTCGGCATCACCTTCGACAGCCAGGGCGGGCGCAAATTCGCGCGGGTGACTCAGGAGAACACGAACAAGCCGTTTGCGATCATCCTCGACAACAGTGTGATCTCGGCGCCCAACATCAACGAGCCGATCCTCGGCGGGCGCGCCTCGATCAGCGGCAGCTTCACGGTGCAGAGCGCCAACGAGCTCGCGATCGCGCTGCGTTCGGGCAAGCTGCCGGTCGCGCTTAAGGTCGTAGAGGAATCGACCGTCGGACCCGATCTCGGTGCCGATTCGATTCGCGCGGGCATCCTGGCGTCGGCGGTCGCGGTCGCGCTGGTCGTCGCGTTCATGTTCGTGACCTATGGCCGCTTCGGGATCTATGCGAACATCGCGGTCGTCATCAACGTCTTCGTGATCGTCGGCGTGCTGGCGCTCATCAACGGGACGCTGACGCTGCCGGGTATAGCCGGGTTCGTGCTGACGATCGGCACCGCGGTGGACGCCAACGTGCTGATCAACGAGCGCATCCGCGAGGAGCGACACCGCGGGCGCAGCGTCGTCCAGTCGGTCGAGTTGGGCTATAAGGAAGCGAGCCGGACGATCTTCGAGGCGAACATGACCCACGCCATTTCCGGCATCATCATGTTCGTGCTCGGCTCGGGTCCGGTGAAGGGCTTCGCGGTCGTGCTGCTCATCGGCATCGCGACCTCGGTGTTCACAGCGGTGACCTTCACCCGCATGCTGGTCGCGTTGTGGATCCGCCGCAACAAGCCCAAGACGATCAACATTTGAGGCGGGCGGACCCATGAAACTCCTGAAGCTCGTCCCCGACAACACCAATATCGATTTCGTGCGGCTGCGCGGGATCGCGTTCGGGCTGACACTCCTTCTCAGCATCCTCGCGGTCGGCGTCACATTCGCACGCGGGCTCAACATGGGCGTCGATTTCGTCGGCGGGCTGATGATCGAGGAAAAATTCGCCGCAGCGCCCGACCTGAACAAGGTCCGCAGCGCGGTCGATCGTCTCGGCCTCGGCGAAGCGCAGTTGCAGCCGGTCGGCGACGGCAAGACGCTGACCATCCGTCTCCCCATTCAGCAGGGTGCCGACGAAGGCGCGACCAACGCCGCGGTGAAGAAGGTCGAAACGACGCTCGCGCAGCAATTCCCCGGCGCGACGTTCAGCCGCTATTCGACCGTGTCGGGCAAGGTCTCGAACGAGCTCATCCGCAACGGCGTGCTCGCGGTGGTGCTTGCGATCATCGGCATCGGGCTGTTCGCGATCTTCCGCTTCGAATGGCAGTTCGGCGTCTCGACCGTCGTCGCGATCGTCCACGATCTGCTGATGACGCTCGGCTTCTTCGCGATCACGCGGTTCGAATTCGACCTCAACATCGTCGCCGCGGTGCTGACCATCATCGGCTATTCGATCAACGACAAGATCGTCATCGACGATCGCATCCGCGAGAATATGCGCCGCTATCGCAAGATGGAGATGCGCGAGATCATCAACCTCTCGGTCAACGAAACCCTCCCCCGGACGGTGATGACCTCGCTGACGATCCTGCTGGCGCTCGGCGCGCTGCTGTTCCTTGGCGGGCACGTGCTGCGCGGGTTCACCGCGGCGATGATCCTGGGCATTTTCGTCGGCACCTATTCGTCGATCTATGTCTCGTCCTCGCTGCTCATCACGCTCGGCCTGCGCGCCCAGCCCGAGGGCGAGAAAAAGCCGGTCAAGGGCATCGCCAATGCGGAGCGTGTCGGCCCGAAGGAGGGTTGAGCGCGCATGAGCATGGCGGCCTCAGGAGGATGAGCCTGTCATGAGGATGGATCGCGCCGAGAAGACCGACGGCCCCATCATCGCCGCGGTCGGCCCGAACGGCTTCCGCATCGACGACGGCTACTACCCTGCGCTCCTGATCTCGCCGGTGCGTGCCGATGCGTGGGCGCCGCCGCCGATCGCGGCGCTGACGGCGGAGGATATCGCGCCGCTGTTCGCGCTCGATCCCGCGCCCGAATTCCTGCTCATCGGCACGGGCGCCAGCCTTGTCCGCCCGCCCCCCGCCTTTGTCCGCGCGGTGGAAGCCCGCGGCTTTGGGATCGAGGCCATGGACAGCCGCGCCGCCGCCCGCGCCTGGGCGGTCCTGCGCGGCGAAGGCCGCTGGATCGCAGCGGCGCTGTATCCGCTGGGTTAGCTGATGTTCGTCACCCCATATATCTCGTCACCCCAGTATGCCACCCGATAGAGGCATGGATCCCCGCCTGCGCGGGGATGACGATTGATTTCTGTGGGCTTCGACCAACCCCAAAAGATGGGTATACAGCGCCTCGGCATTCGCCTCCCAGGTATAATCTTGCGCAAACCGCCGCACCGCATCGGCGGGCGGCGCCGCGGCGAGCATAGCCGCGATGCCCGCCGCAAACGCGTGGGGCGTCCGCGCCACGATCCGGCCCGCGTCGTCGCCCGTCACCAGTTCCCGCGCGCCGCCTGCGTCGGAAATGACGACCGGCGTCCCGCTCGCCAGCGCCTCGACCCAGGCATTCGCCAGTCCTTCCGACGAGGACGCGAGCGCCATCACGTCGGCGGCGGCGAGCAGCGGCGGGAGATGACAGTGCGCGACGCTGCCGAGCAGGTGCACGCGGTCGCCGATGCCAAGCGCCGCGATCAGCGATTCGAGATTGCCCCGCTCCGGCCCGTCGCCAGCGATCAGCAGCGTGGCGCCGGGCAGCCCCGCTATCGCGCGGATGACAATCTCGTGCCCCTTGCGCGGGATCAGCGCCCCGACCGACACGACCAGCGGCCCGTCCACACCGAGCGCCGCCTTCCCCGCCAGGCGGTCGCACGGTGCGAACCGCGCCAGATCGACGCCGGTGCGATGCACCCGAACCCGCTCCGCCGGGATACCGATCGCCGCCATGTCCGCGCGCATCGTTTCGGACACCGCGAGCAACCCCTCCGCCGCGCGCCCGGCATCGCGCACCTGCCGCGCCGTCGACGGCGCATGTCCCCAATGGTGGATATCGGCGCCGCGCGCCTTGATCGACACGGGCACGCCGTAACGCCGCCTCATCGCGACCGCGGCGGGGCCGTCAGGGAAGAAGAAGGACGCATCAATCACGTCGAAAGGCGCTTCGTCGCGCAACCGGTCGAGCAGCGGGATCAGCGCGCGGTTGAGGGCAGGGACGAAGCGGCGGCCATGCGTCAGTGGCATCGCGGTGAAGCGCGGGCGGTGGACGGAAAGCCCCTTCCACGCCTCCGCATGCGGAAGTTCAGCCAGCGCCCTAAAGCGATCGAGCCGCGTCAATGGCCAGGGTGGCAGGCCGATCGGCGCGACGACGCGCAGCGCGACGTCGGGATGCGCCGCGAGCCCAAGCGTCTGCCGCTCCACGAAGACACCGAAATTGGGCCGGGTCGCATCAGGAAATAGCGTGGAGAGGGTGAGGACGCGGAGCATGTTGCCGCGACCCTTACCCAAGAATGGTTAAATCCCGGCTGTCCTCAAACGGGCGCGCCGCCCGTCGCGCTGGCATGCACAGGACATCATCGGCATAGTGTTTGCCGTGCATACTGGATTGGGAGACGCCAATGACCGTTGACCCTGAACCCGCGCCCAGCCTGATGCCCGGACAGGGTGAACCGCGCGAGCTTCAAAAGCTCGCAGTGGATTTTGGCCTGGTGGCTGCGGGACTCGCGCTGGGGTATTTCATCGCCAACCGAAACGATGCGAAGAAGCGACGTTGGTTCGATAAGTTGGCCGAAGACAAATGCCCTTGGGATTCACAGCCGATCGTTCGTCCGGCGGATGAGATCCCGCTGTGGTATTGCACCAGACACCCGGAAAAACACAATGAAGATCAGAGACGCTGGTTCTTCCTGCTCTGACATTCCTCTGGGGCGACGCGCGCATTTACTGGGACAAACTGTGGCCAGGCAGCACGACTTCATCAGCACGATCATCTGGACAGGCAACCGCGGCACGGGAACAGCGTCGTATCGTGGCTACGACCGGTCATGGGATATCGCGGTGCCGGGCCGCGCCGTGATCCATTGCTCAAACGACCCGCTGCTCGGCGGCGATCCGGCGCTCGCCAATCCCGAGGACCTGTTGCTCTCCGCGCTCTCGGCCTGTCACATGCTCTGGTATCTCCACCGCGCGTCGGAGGCAGGGATCGTCGTCCATTCCTATCGCGACACACCCGTCGGTCATGCCGAAAGCACCCCCGACGGCGCCGGGCGGTATGTCGGGGCGACTCTGCGGCCGACGATTGCGCTCGCGGCCGGCAACGACAGGGCAAAGGCGGATGCGATCCATGCGGACATCCACCGGGTGTGCTTCATCGCGCGGTCGGTGAACTTCCCGGTGCGGTATGAGGCGATCTATATAGATGCTTGACCGTCGCCCCTGCGCAGGCGGGGATAACAGGCCAGGCTACATCCGTGCCGTCCCCGGATAGGCGAACAGCAAGTCGCTCCCCGCCTGGGCGTGCAGCGTCTCCTCGCCTTCGACCAGCACGCACTCGCCCGCCTTGAAGTCGATGCCGCCGATTGTGCCGCTGCCCGTCACCGGCACCAGCCAGCCCTGCGTCCCCTCGGGCAGCGCAATGTCGCGGGTGCCGCCGGTCCAGCGTTCGAGGACGAATTTCGGCCCCTCGACCAGAATCGTGCGCCCAACCGCGACCTCTCCCGGCGCGGGCGGCGCGACGTACGGGGTTAGTTCTGCGACCGCAACGCCGTCGTCGAGGTGGAGTTCGCGCGGGCGCCCATAATCATAGAGGCGGTAGGTCGTGTCGCTGTTCTGCTGGATCTCGATCAGCGTCAGCCCGCTGCCGATCGCGTGGATCACCCCCGAATGCGAATAGTAGAAGTCGCCCGCCTTCACCGGCTTCCAGTCGAGCTTGTCCTCGATCGACCCGTCGAGCGCCGATTCGCGCAGCTCGTCCGCGGTCATCGGCGCCTTGGGGCCGATCGCGATCGTCGAATCGGGTTCCGCCTTCAGGATCAGCCAGCATTCGTCCTTCCCACGCGGCAGGCCCCGCTTCTGCGCCTCGGCATCGGACGGGTGATCCTGCACAGATAGTTTCTCGCTGGTGAAGAGATATTTGATGAGCAGCTCGGGCCCTTCCGGATGCGGCGACTGGAACCAGACCTCACCGATCTTCTCGCCCCCCGGCGCCGGATCGGGGAAACCCGGCCACAGATGATGGCTGCCCCATGGCTTCTCGACGCGCTTGGTGGCCAGCAAGGTTGCAGTCATGTTCGTCCCTCGAAACAGTGTCCGGTCGTCGAACGCCCTAGCATGCGCACGCGTTGCATGTGGGAGGGATTGTTAGGCGGCGCGGCCTTGCGCTAAGGAGCGCTCACAGATGCGTATCACCCCCACCCGCTCCATGGCACATCGCCCGCTCGCGCTCGCGCTCATCGCGCTCGTCGCGCTTCCCATCGCCGGCTGCGCGCGCAATCGTTCGAAGGGCGACCTGCCCTATGTCGCGCGCGATGTCGGTACGCTGTATTCCAGCGCGAAGCTGCGGCTCGATCAGCACCGCTACAAGGAAGCCGCCGCGCTGTTCGACGAGGTGGAGCGCCAGCACCCCTATTCGGTCTGGGCGCGTCGCGCGCAGCTGATGGGCGCGTTCAGCTATTATCTGAACACCGACTACACCCAGGCGATCCAGTCCGCGCAGCGCTTCCTGTCGATCCATCCGGGCAGCCGCGACGCGCCCTATGCCTATTATCTCGTCGCTTTGTGCTATTACGAACAGATCAGCGACGTCACGCGTGACCAGAAGATCACCCAGCAGGCGCAGGACGCGCTCGGCGAACTCGTCCGTCGTTACCCGAACACCCGCTACGCCGCCGACGCGCGGCTGAAGATCGATCTCGTGCGCGATCACCTGGCGGGCAAGGAGATGGAGGTCGGCCGCTTCTACGAACGCCGCCGCCAGTGGCTTGCTGCGACGCTGCGCTTCCGCAAGGTCATCGACGATTACCAGACGACCACCCATGCGCCCGAGGCGCTGATGCGGCTGACCGAAACCTATCTGGCGCTCGGCACGCGCGAGGAGGCGAAGAAGTCGGCCGCCGTTCTCGGCGCGAACTATCCCGGCACCTTCTGGTACAAGCGCGCCTATGATCTGCTTGGCGAGAACCCCGTCCAGCCGATCGCCCCGCTCGCTCCGGGCCAGGCGGTGATCGACATCAAGACGCAAGCCGCACCGCCCAGGCGCCGCGAGGTCGAGGTGCTGCCCGACAATACCGGCGACACGAACAAGACCCCCGAAGCGCAGGCGCCGTCCGCGCCGACGCCCGCGACGACCGGCGGCCAGACGAGCAACCCCACCGCGCCTGCGCCGGAACCCACGCCCGCGCCCGAACCCGACAACACGCCCGGCAACTAACACGTATCGACATTCATGCTTGGCCCCCCCGCCAGGGGGGCAGCGAAGCTGACGGAGGGGGAGGACACGAAACGATCGTGATCGCTTACCGCCCCCTCCGAGCCGCTGCGCGGCCCACCTCCCCCTGGCGGGGGAGGATTTTAAGAACGGCCGCTGAATGTCGGTTTGTTCCAAGCGGGAGGATCGCCGGCAGGGCGCGGAACAAAAGGGGTCACGGCGTGCGCGAAAAGCCGCTATGACGCCGCGATGCTGACCGCACTATCCATCCGCGACGTGGTGCTGATCGAGGCGCTCGACCTCGATTTCACCACGGGACTCGGTGTGCTGACGGGCGAAACCGGCGCCGGCAAGTCGATCCTGCTCGATGCGCTCGGCCTCGCGCTCGGTGGACGTGGCGACAGCGCGCTCGTCCGGCACGGCGCCGCGCAGGCAAGCGTGACCGCGACGTTCGACATGACACCCTCGGCCGCCGCCTTTCTCTCCGACGGCGCCATGGAGGTCGAGGCGGGCGAGCCGCTGATCGTGCGCCGCGTGGTAAAGGCCGATGGCGGCAGCCGCGGCTTCGTCAACGACCAGCCGGCCTCGGCGGCGCTGCTGCGTGAACTCGGCGCGCTGCTTGTCGAAATCCACGGCCAGCATGACGAGCGCGGCCTGCTGAACCCGCGCGGCCACCGCGCGCTGCTCGACGCGTTTGGGCGGATCGATACACGCGGCGTTGCCGATGCCTGGGCGACGCTGCGCGCGGCGGAGGGCGCGCTTGCCGCCGCCGAGGCAGAGATCGAAACCGCAGCCCGCGACCGCGAATGGCTGGAACATGCGGTGGCCGAGCTGGAGCGGCTCGCTCCCGAACCCGGCGAGGAGGAGACGCTCGCCGACAAGCGCCGCGCGATGCAGCGCGCCGAAAAGGTCACCGACGATCTGCGCGCGACGGAAGGTTTTCTCGAAGGCTCGGACGGCGGGCTTGCCCAGCTTCGCCAGGCCGCACGGGTGCTCGAACGGATCGCTACCGATCATCCCGCGCTCGCCGACGCGCTCGCCGCCATCGACCGCGCGGTGATCGAAGGCGCGGTGGCCGAGGACCGGCTGCGCGAGGCGCGCTCCGCCTTCATCTATGACGAACGCGCACTGGAAGACGATGAGGCGCGGCTGTTCGACCTGCGCGGCATGGCGCGCAAGCACCGGGTTCAGCCCGACGATCTCGCGGCGCTGGCCGCAGACCTGCGCACACGGCTCGATCGGCTCGATGCCGGCGAAGGCGGCGTCGCGCAATTGCGTGCGGCGCTTGCGAAGGCACAGCGCGGTTATGGCGATGCCGCAGCGGCGCTGACGGCGGCGCGCGAGGCGGCCGCGACGCGTCTCGACAAAGCGGTCGCGGGCGAGCTTGCACCGCTCAAGCTCGACGCCGCACGCTTCCGCACCGTCGTTGCCCCCGCGAGCGAGGAAAACTGGTCCGCCGCAGGCAAGGACCGCGTCGAGTTCGAGATCGCGACGAACCCCGGCGCGCCCTTTGCCCCGCTCATCAAGATCGCAAGCGGCGGCGAACTCTCGCGCTTCATCCTCGCCCTCAAGGTCGCGCTGGCCGAGGAAGGCTCCGCGACGACGATGGTGTTCGACGAGATCGACCGCGGGGTCGGCGGCGCGGTCGCCTCCGCGATCGGCGACCGGCTGGCGCGGCTCGCCGAGCGCACGCAGTTGCTGGTGGTCACGCACAGCCCGCAGGTCGCCGCGCGGGGCGCGGCGCACCTGCTGATCGCCAAGAGCCATGACGGCACCGTCACCCGCACCGGCGTCCGCGCGCTCGGCGATGGCGAGCGCCGCGAGGAGATCGCACGGATGCTGTCGGGCGCGACGATCACCGACGAAGCACGCGCGCAGGCCGAGCGACTGATTGAACCATTATGGGTGGGATGATTCGATACGCCCTGATCCTGGCCTTACAAGCACAGCCCGGAAATTCGGCAACGCAGGCAAACCCCATGACGTCGATCTATCATGCGACATTGAACGCCGAAGAAGCGAGCGCGCTGATGCGGCCGGTCAACGGGTCGGGGGGATTTCAAAGCCTCCTTCGGTCCCTTCAAAAGGCGTTCGACCCGAAAAAGAACGAAATCGTTCTGACGTCCGAGCAGGTCGAAAAGATCAGGCGCTACAGCAAGGACTATGGTGCGGGCGGCTTCGAGGATCGTCTCGACGGCATCCACCGGAACCTGCCGCACATCCTGGATTGAGCGGCAGGCGCCGATGGCGGTGCGGCGTGCCGGGAACTACTTCCAAGCCAGCGTGGCGAACACCGGGAAGTGATCAGACGGATACAGGGCTCCACGGTGCGTCGTTACCGTCTCGACCGACATTGGGCGGAAGCCGCGGACAAGGATCCAGTCGATCCGCTTGTCGGCGTTGCCAGTGAAATCGTGGAAGGTCGGATCGGGACCGGCCTTGCGCGGTGCCGCAATCCGCGCATCGGTCAGCGGACCGGCAAGCAGCTTGTGCGCCTCGCTCGACGCGACCGTGTTGAAGTCGCCAGTCAGCACCACCGGCACGTCCTTCGGCAGCGCCTCGATCCGCTTCAGGATCAGCGCCGCGCCCTTCGTACGCGCGGCTTCGTCCTCGTCGCGGTAGGGGAAATGGGTGTTGAAATGGTAGAAACGACGGCCGTCCTTGCGCTCGAACAGCGCCCAGGTGACCATGCGGGGCAGCGGGTGACCCCAGGTGATGCTCCCGGGAACATCGGGCGTATCGGAAAGCCAGAAATTGCCCGATTCGATCACCTTCAGCCGATCCGGGCGGTAGAAGATCCCCATATGCTCGTCGCCATTCCCGCCGCGGCGATCGATCCCGAACCAGCGATAGGCGGGCAGGCGCGTGGCGATATCGTCGGCCTGTTCCTGCTTCAGCTCCTGCGTGCCGAACAGGTCGGGGTCGGCGGCGCGGATCGTCTGCGCGAACAGATCGCGGCGGTGCGGCCAGTCGTTCGCGCCGTCGCTGGCAACCGCGACGCGGACGTTGAAAGTCATCACCCGAAGCGGTGCGGCGTCGCGCGCACACGCCGCGCCCGCCAGCGTCGTCAGTCCCAGGACAAGCCCGAGCATCGCCATCAGCCACCGGATCGCCCGCATCGTCCATCCTCGCTCTTGATCGTCGTCGCAGCCCCTCCTAGCCCAGCGAGGTGACCGACCCAAAACTTCCCCGTGACGAAGCCGAGGCCAGCACCGAGCTCGCCCGCCTGGCGACCGAGATCGCGCGCCACAATGCGCTC
Source organism: Sphingomonas sp. EC-HK361 (assembly GCF_902498785.1). GTDB lineage: Bacteria > Pseudomonadota > Alphaproteobacteria > Sphingomonadales > Sphingomonadaceae > Sphingomonas. Next base: position 673,286 of record NZ_LR701493.1, on the reverse strand, counting down.
TATCACGGCGAGGATGCGCCGGAGATTTCGGACGCCGAATATGACGCGCTGGTCCGCCGCAACAGCGCGGTCGAGGCGGCTTTCCCGCAGCTGATCCGCGCCGATTCGCCCAGCACGCTTGTGGGCGCGGCACCGTCGGGGCACCTCGCCAAGGTCGCGCATGCGAGGGCGATGATGAGCCTCGACAACGCCTTTTCGGACGAGGATGTCGCGGAGTTCGTCGGGCGCGTGCGGCGGTTCCTGAAGCTCGACGACGATATCCCGGTCGCGCTCACTGCCGAACCCAAGATCGACGGCCTCTCCTGCTCTCTGCGCTACGAAAAGGGGCGGCTCGTCCAGGCATTGACACGCGGCGACGGGACCACAGGCGAGGATGTGACCGCGAACGCCCGCACCATCGCCGACATCCCCGAAACGCTGGCCGGCGACGCGCCAGCGGTCTTCGAGATTCGCGGCGAAATCTACATGGCGAAGGCCGATTTCACCGCGCTCAACGCGCGCCTTCTTGCCGAGGCGGAAGGGACGGGAAAGGACGCGCGCCAGTTCGCCAACCCGCGCAACGCCGCCGCCGGATCGCTGCGCCAGAAGGACGCGGCGGTAACCGCGACGCGGCCGTTGCGCTTTCTCGTCCATGGCTGGGGCGAGGCCTCCGCGCTGCCGGGCGACACGCAGACCGCGGTCATCCGCGCGATCGAGGGCTGGGGGCTGCCCGTCGCAGATGGCTTCACGCGGTGCCAAACGATCCCGGACGCGCTTGCCGTCTATGCGCGGATCGAGGCGGCGCGCGCCGACCTGCCGTTCGATATCGACGGGGTGGTCTACAAGGTCGATCGGCTCGACTGGCAGGTGCGGCTCGGCCAGGTGGCGAAGGCCCCGCGCTGGGCGATCGCGCACAAGTTTCCGGCAGAGCGCGCGCAGACGACGCTGCTCGATATCGACATCCAGGTCGGGCGCACCGGCAAGCTCACCCCCGTCGCGAAGCTGGAGCCGGTCACGGTCGGCGGCGTCGTCGTGCGCAACGCGACGCTGCACAATGCCGACGAGATCGCGCGGCTGGGCGCGCGGCCCGGCGACCGCGTGGTGGTGCAGCGCGCGGGCGACGTCATCCCGCAGATCGTCGAGGTGCTGACGCGGGACGACCCCCGCCCCGCCTTCGTCTTTCCCGATCACTGCCCGCGCTGCGGATCGGAAGCCGTGGCCGAGGCGGGCGAAGTGGACGTGCGGTGCACCGGCGGGCTGGTCTGCCCGGCACAGCGGCTCGAGCGGCTGCGCCATTTCGTCGGCCGCGCCGCGCTCGATATCGACTCGCTCGGCGTCGAACGGCTGAAGCTGTTCCTCGATCTCGGCTGGATCGCAGAGCCCGCCGATATCTTCCGCCTTGCCGCGCACCGCGAGGAACTGCTCGCGATGAAGGGCTGGAAGCCGACCTCGGTCGATGCGCTCCTCGCCGCGATCGCGGCGAAGCGCGAGCCCGATGCCGCGCGGCTGCTGTTCGCGCTCGGCATCCGGCATGTCGGGCAGGTCACCGCGCGCGATCTGATGAAGATGTTCGCCACCCTCCCAGCGCTGCGCGCGGCGTCGGAGGCGGCGCGCGGCGGCGACGAGCAGGCGCTCGGGCAGTTCGGCCTGATCGAGGGCGTCGGCCCCGCGGTCGTCGCAGCGCTCGGCGATTTCTTCCACGAGCCCCACAACCAGCGCCTGTGGGACGATCTGCTCGCGCAGGTTTCCCCGCCCGCCTATGTCCACGAAACGCGCGCGTCCGAAGTCTCGGGCAAGACCGTGGTTTTCACCGGCACGCTGGAGACGATGAGCCGCGACGAGGCGAAGGCGCAGGCCGAAGCGCTTGGCGCGCGAGTCGCCGGCTCGGTATCGGCCAGGACCGACCTCGTCGTCGCCGGGCCGGGCGCGGGATCGAAGCTGAAAAAGGCGGCCGATCTGGGCGTGCGCGTGGTGGATGAGGCCGGGTGGGCGAACATCGTCGCGGCGGCCGACTGACCATCAAGGAATATGGCCGAAAAGCGGCGCGAACTGTCGCCTTTTTGCAACGCGGCATGACCGAGTCATCGGCGATTCAGACTCCGGTGGAACCTGTCATCGAATCGAAATAATCAGCGTTCAGGGGGCGCATGTGGCGGACCGATCAGTCATCGGCCGGTAGCGCGTCGCGCCAAGGGGAATGAAATTCATGCGAAACAACCTTTTTCTGGGCGTGGCCGTCGCTGCGCTCGTGATTCCGGCAGCCGCAATGGCGCAGGACACCACCTCGTCGATTCGCGGCTCGGTCACTGCCAACGGTGCGCCGGTAGCGGGAGCGCAGGTCACGATCACGAACGTCCCTTCGGGCACGAAATCGACCACCACGACCGACGCAACCGGCGGCTTCACCGCCAACGGCCTTCGCGCCGGCGGTCCGTACACCGTTGATGTGACGAGCGCGCAGGGCAACACCTCGGTCACCGATATCTATACCGTTGTTCAGCAGTCCTATGATCTGCCGATCGAGCTGGCAGCGACCGAGCAGGGTGGCGACATCGTTGTCACCGCATCGTCGATCAAGGGCGCAGGCGTGACCTCCGATGGTCCCCAGACGGTGCTGACACAGGCCGACGTTCGCAAGGTGGCCTCGGTCAACCGTGACATTCGTGACATCGAGCGTCGCAGCCCCTTCGCTTCGCTCGATCTCACCAACAGCCGCGCGGTCAGCTTTGCGGGCGTCAATCCGCGCTTCAACCGGTTCACTATCAACGGCGTGCAGGTCGGCGACAGCTTCGGCCTGAATCCTGATGCGAGCCCGACCGGTCGCGGCCCGATTCCGTTCGATGCGATCGGCCAGGTTTCGATCTCGATCGCCCCTTACGACATCCGCCAGGGCGGTTTCCAGGGTGGCGCGATCGATACCGTCCTGCTGTCCGGCGACAACACGTTCCACGGCACTGGTTTCTATTCGCAGAGCCGCGACGATATTCAGGGCAAGGAAATCGGTTCGACGACTCTCGTCCTGCCGAAATACAAGAGCGAGACCTACGGCGCGACGCTGCGTGGGCCGATCATCCCGGACAAGCTGTTCTTCATGGTTTCGGCCGAGCGGAACACCGACCCGCGGCCGTTCTCGCCGTCGTCGGCGTCGGGCGTGCAGAACCTGACCGATGCGGCAGTGGCGGGCGTCGTCGCGACGGCGAACAGCCGTTATGGCTACAACCCCGGCACTGTTCTGGCGATCAACCCCAACAAGGACGAGAAGATCGTCGGGCGGATCGACTGGAACATTACGGATGGTCAGCGTCTGTCGTTGTCCTATGTCAACGCTTACGACACCTTCACCGCGCTGCAGAACACCACGGCGTCGGGCAGCAGCCCCTCGCTCGGGCTCGAGTCCAATGCTTACGCCACCACCGAATTGCTGCGCGCCGGCATTCTCCAGCTGAACTCGGACTGGACCGACAACCTGTCGACCGAAGGCCGGTTCATCTATCGCAGCACGAAGCGTGGCCAGGAGCCGCTGCTGGGCCGCGGCTTCGCGCAGTTCGGCGTCTGCCTTGATCCCACCGGCGCGACGACTCCTTCGGGAGCCGCCAACACGTCGAACAACTCGGCCTGCTCGACCGGCACACCGCGCGTCTTCTACGGCCCGGATATCAGCCGCCAGACGAACACGCTGTTCTTTGATACCTGGGCGGGGTCGCTGCTCGCGCGCTACAATGCGGGCGATCACGAGATCAAGCTGCTCGGCGAGTTCTCTGAAAACCGGACCTCGAACAACTTCCTGCAGTATAGCGCCGGTGGCTATTACTTCGACTCGCTGGCAGACTATAACGCCGGACGCGCCAGCCAGCTCATTTACGCCAGCCCGCTCAACGGCCAGTATGACGGTGCCGCTGCAGAGTTCAAATACAGTCAGTATACCTTCGGCTTCCAGGACGACTGGCGGATCCTCGACAATCTGACCTTCACGTACGGCATCCGTTACGATCTGTACGGGATGCGCAGCACGCCGACGCTCAACCCGTATTTCCTCAGCCGCTACGGCTTCCCGAACACGCAGACATACAAGGGCCTCGACAACTTCCAGCCGCGCATCAGCTTCGATTACAAGCCGGCCCGCAACCTGAAGCTGCGCGGCGGCGTCGGCGTCTTCGGCGGCGGTTCGCCCGACATCTATCTGTCGAACAGCTTCTCGAACACGATCCTGTCGAACCGCGTCACGATTTCGCGCAACGGCACAACCGACACGTGCACCGGCGGCGTAGCGGCGAACATCTGCACCGACGCACTGAACAATGTGAACGGCAAGACGATCCCGGCTTCTGTCCAGCAGTATGCGGTCAACAATGCGTCCACCCTGCCGCTCAGCAGCACCGGTGCGCTTGACCAGGACTTCCGCCTTCCGTCGGTGCTGAAGGCGACGTTCTCGGCTGATTACCGGTTCTTCGGGATCGATTTCGGCGCGGATTATGTCTACACCGACACGCTCCAGGGTCTGGCCTTTACGGACATCCGTTCGCAACGCGTCGGCACCCTGCCTGACGGTCGCCCGCGCTACAATGCGGTCACCATCGGCCAGACGATCGGCGGCACCCGGATCACCACCGACAACAACTACGACATCCTGCTGACGAACACCTCGAAGGGTCGCGCACACATCGCGGTCGTCCGCTTCGACAAGACCTTCGACTGGGGTCTTTCGCTGGGCGGCAGCTACACCTACCAGAACGTCAAGGACGTCGCCGCGGCGACTTCGTCGACCATCAACTCCAACTACGCCAACCAGGCGATGTCGGACCCGAACTTCCCCGCCTATGGCACGTCGAGCGATCAGGCGGCATGGCAGTTCAAGTATAGCCTCGGCTACGACCATGCGTTCTTCGGCGACTACAAGACCACGTTCCAGCTGTTCGGCGAAACCCGCGCGGGCCGTCCGTACAGCTTCACGATGCAGGACAACACGACCAACCGGTCGGTCGTGTTCGGCACGCTCCTGAACAACAACCGTTACCTGCTCTACGTGCCGACCGGGACAACCGACCCGATCGTCAGCTACGACAGCACGGCGACCCAGACGTCGCTCGAAACGCTGATTAACAACAGCAAGCTGAAGGACTATCGCGGGACGATCGCGGCGAAGAACATCGCGCGCGCGCGCGCCTTCACCCGCATCGACCTCCACCTCGAGCAGGAACTGCCGACCTTCATAGGCGGATCGCGCGTTTCGATCTTCGGCGACATCGAGAACCTGCCCAATCTGCTGAACAAGGATTGGGGTGGCGTCCGCCAGGCAAGCTTCCCGGGCACGGCCGACGCAGTGCGCGTGCAGTGCCTTAGCTCGGCGGTCGCGACTGGAACGACGCCAACGGCGGCGCAGATCAACACGTCGCCGACCCAGCCCTGCGTCCAGTATCGTTACTCGAGCTACGTCGAGCCGCGCGAGAAGAACATCTTTGCTGCGCAGTCGCTCTACCTGATCCGCATCGGCGCGCGCTTCACCTTCTAAGCGCGTAGCCCACGGGCCACAAAAAAAGGCCGCCGTTCCGAATACGGAGCGGCGGCCTTCTTGTTTTCGGGGACGGCGGCGTCAGAATGGGCGCCCGTCAGGCCGCCTCCTTCGCCCCTTCGCCAACCGCTTTTGCGTAGATCGAATTGATCGGCCTCGCGAAGACGCGCTGGACCATGGGGACGAAGAAATCGAGCTTCGCGCTCTCGTATCCGGGATCGAACGCCGACTGGTCGTATTTCTCGCAGAATTCCGCACACGCCTCGAAATGCGGATGACCGCGGTAATTCTCGCGCAGGTCGCGGTCCATGCCGAGGTGGTGGAAGTAGTAATAGCCCTGGAAGACACCGTGGGTGTTGGCGATCCAGTGCAGCTCCTCGCTGACGAACGGGCGCAGCATGGCGGCGGCGATCTCGGGGTGGTTGAAGCTACCCAGCGTGTCGCCGATGTCGTGGAGCAGCGCCATCACGACGTAATCCTCACCCCGCCCGTCGCGGTGCGCGCGAGTCGCGGTCTGCAGCGAGTGCTCCAAACGATCGACCGGGAAACCGCCATAATCGCCGTCGAGTAGCTTCAGATGCGCCAGAACCCGCTCCGGCAGCCCCTTCGAAAAGTCCCGAAAATGCCCCGCGATGATCGCCCAATCCCCCTGCGTTCCCTCGGTCATCGCGGTGAACTGGGCATGGTCGTGCGTCGGCGCCTGATCGGTCATGGCTGATCCTCTCGTGTTTGCGTGCCAAGCTATCGTTTTTGCAGCCACGCGTCACCTTGGTGTAGGGGCAGGCCCGCAATGGCCACTGTTCCAGCCCAGGCGCCGCAGGGCGCGACTCCGATTTCGGCCCCGCCCCCGGCTGCAGCAGCCGCCGCGCGCCCGACGCCGACGGTCTTCGTGCGCCCCTTCTTCGAGGACAAGGCGCGCGCCTTCTGGATCCTGCAGGCGGTCGGCTGGTCGGGCTATCTCATCCTGCGCTCGGTCTCGATCGTGTCGGGCGGCTTTTCGCTCCAGGCGATCGCGCCGGTTCTGATCGAAACGATCGTCGGCTACTGCCTGACGCTGCTGCTCTCCGCGCTCTACGGCTATTACCGCCAGCTGCCGCGGCTGACCGGGCTGCCGCTCACCGTCTTCACGCTGGGCGCCGCGACCTTTTTCTACGCGCTGCTCGATACCTTCGCGTTCAGCTTCATCAACAGCCCCGCACCGGGGATCGAGATGTCGAAGCTCTTCGCGGCGGTCTTTTTGAACTTCACCGTCCTGGCGGGCTGGTCCGCGCTCTATTTCGGGATCAATTTCTACCTGATCGTCGAGGATCAGATCGACCAGATGCAGCGGCTGGAGACGCAGGCGTCGTCCGCGCAGCTCGCGATGCTGCGCTATCAGCTCAATCCGCATTTCCTGTTCAACACGCTCAATTCGATCTCGACGCTGGTGCTGCTGAAGCAGACCGAGCGTGCGAACGCGATGCTCAGCCGGCTGTCCTCGTTCCTGCGCTATACGCTGGCGAACGAGCCGACCGCGCATGTGACGGTCGCGCAGGAGATCGAGACCCTGAAACTCTATCTCGAGATCGAGAAGATGCGCTTCGAGGACCGGCTGCGCCCGAAATTCGATATCGATCCGCGCGTCGAAAAGGCGCGACTGCCCTCGCTTCTGCTCCAGCCGCTGGTCGAGAATGCGATTAAATATGCGGTGACGCCGATGGAGGAAGGCGCCGAAATCTGCGTTTCCGCACGGCTCGCCGGGGAACGCGTGCAGATCGGCGTATCCGATACCGGGCCGGGATTACAGGCGACGAAAAGCAGGCCATCCCTTTCAACCGGGGTTGGCATTGCCAATATCAGGGAACGACTGGCGCAGGCTTACGGGCCGGACCATAGTTTCCGGGTGCGCGCCATGCCGCTGGGCGGGTTCGGGGTCGAGATCGAATTCCCGTTCCAGCTCGAGGAACCGAATAGAGAGGCGCAATGACCATTCGTACTATCCTCGTCGACGACGAGCCGCTCGCGATCCAGGGGCTCGAGCTCCGCCTCCAGGCGCATGATGACGTCGAGATCATCGCCAAGTGCCAGAACGGCCGCGAGGCGATTTCAGCGATCAAGACTCACAAGCCCGATCTGGTGTTTCTCGACATCCAGATGCCGGGGTTCGACGGATTCTCGGTCGTGCAGGGCCTCATGGAGGTCGAGCCGCCGCTCTTCGTCTTCGTCACCGCCTATTCGGACCACGCGCTGCGCGCGTTCGAGGCGCAGGCGGTGGATTATCTGATGAAGCCGGTTGAGGAATCCCGGCTTGCCGACACGCTCGATCGCATCCGCCAGCGGCTCAACGAAAAGCGCGGCGTCGAGGAAGTCGAGAAGCTGAAGGAAGTGCTGGCCGAAGTCGCGCCGGAGGCCGCCGAGGAACTGGCGGACGGTGGCGACCAGATGGCGGCGAGCCGGTTCGAGAAGCTCATCAACATCAAGGATCGCGGGCAGATCTTCCGCGTCGATGTCGACACGATCGAGCGGATCGACGCGGCGGGCGACTACATGTGCATCTACACCGGCGACAACACGCTGATCCTGCGCGAGACGATGAAGGACCTGGAAAAGCGGCTCGACCCGCGCCGGTTCCAGCGCGTCCACCGCTCGACCATCGTCAACCTCGATCTCGTCAAGCAGGTCAAGCCGCACACCAATGGCGAATGCTTCCTGGTGCTCGATTCGGGCGCGAGCGTGAAGGTGAGCCGCAGCTACCGCGACGTCGTGGCGCGCTTCGTCCATTGAGCCGCTTCGCCACCTTCGCCGCGCTGCATGTGCGCGGCACGCCGGTCATCCTGTTCAACGCATGGGATGCCGGATCGGCGAAGGTGGTGGCGAAGGCGGGCGCCACAGCCATTGCAACCGGAAGCTGGTCGGTCGCCGCGGCCAATGGCCATGACGACGGCGAGGCGCTGCCGATCGCTGTCCTGCTGGAAACCGCGCGGCGGATCGTCGCGAGCGTCGATCTGCCCGTCTCGATCGATTTCGAGGGCGGTTATGCGGTGTCGCCGGGCGATCTCGCGGCCAATGTGGCGCGACTGAAGGGCACCGGCGCGATCGGGTGCAATTTCGAGGATCAGGTCGTCGGCGGCGAAGGGCTTCACGGCATCGAAGCGCAAGGCACGCGTATCGCCGCCATGCGCAACGCGGTAGGGACCGATTTCTTCATCAACGCGCGCACCGACATCTTCCTGCAGGCTGCACCCGACGCCCACGACGCCGCCAAGGTCGCGGAGGCTGTCGCCCGCGGGCGCGCCTATGCCGGGGTCGGCGCGAGCGGGTTCTTCGTACCCGGCCTCGTCGATCTCGATCTGCTGGGCCAGGTCTGCCGCGAGGTGCCGTTGCCGGTAAATGCGATGGCCTTTCCCGGCGCGCCGTCTGCAGACGCATTCGCGCGCGCCGGCGTCGCGCGGATCAGCCACGGACCCGGGCCCTACCGGATCGCGATGGCGGCGCTCGAAGACGCCGCGCGGACCGCCTACGCGGCCTGACCCAGCGCGACCCCAGCCAGCGCGGCGATCGGCAAGACCTTCCACACCGCCAGCCTGAATCGGAACAACAGGACTGCGGCCACAACCGCGATCAGCGCCGCGCGCCAGTCGAAGCTCGCCGCCAGCGGCATGTCGATCGCGATCGGCCCGGCGTTCACCCGAACGCTTCGGGTAAAGATCACATGGACCGCGAACCACAGCGCCAGGTTCGCGATGACCCCGACGACCGCCGCCGTCACCGCGGCAAGCCCGCCGGCGAGCCGCTTCGCGCGGCGCAGTCGTTCCATCCACGGGGCGAGCGCGAAGATCCACAAAAAGCAAGGCACGAAGGTCACCCAGGTGGTGAGCGCCGCCGCCGCGATCCCTCCGACGAGCGGCGAGAACGGCGCCGCGGCGCGCGTGCCGGCGAGGAAACCGACGAACTGCGTGACCATGATCAGCGGCCCCGGCGTCGTCTCGGCCAGCCCAAGTCCGTCCGCCATTTCCCCCGCGCTCAGCCAGTGCATCGACTGCACCGCCTGCTGCGCCATATAGGCGAGGACTGCGTAGGCGCCGCCGAACGTGACCACCGCGAGCTGCGAGAAGAACAGGCCGATGCGCCAGAGGACATGCTGATTGCCGAGCGTCACGAGGACCAGCGCTAGCGGCGCCGCCCAGATCGCGATGCCGATCGCGACCGTCCGCACGGTTGCGCCAATGCGCGGGACCGGCCCCGCCGGATCGCCATCGGCAGCATGCGCTCGGAGCCATTCGGGCCGGCGGCCGGCGATCACCATGCCAAGCGCGCCCGCGCCGAGCACGACCACCGGGAAAGGCACCGCGAACAGGAACAGCGCGACGAAGGCGACCCCAGCCAGCACGCGCTTGAACGCGGTATCGAGCGTCCGCCCGGCGATCCGCACCAGCGCCTGGACGACCACCGCCAGCACCGCGGCCTTGATGCCGAGGAACAGTGCCGCGAACCAGCCTAGCCCGGCGGCATGGACGTAGAGGATCGACAGCGCGAGGATGACGAACGCACCGGGCAGCACGAACAGCAATCCGCTGACCAGGCCGCCGCGCCAGCCGTGGAGCCGCCAGCCGAGATAGGTCGCGAGCTGCTGCGCCTCAGGTCCCGGCAGCAGATGGCAGAGGTTCAGCGCGTGGAGGAACTCGGCCTCCTCGATCCAGCCGCGCTTCTCGACGAACTCGCCGTGCATCAGCGCGATCTGCCCGGCCGGGCCGCCAAAGCTCAGCGCACCGACTTCGGCCGAGACGCGCACCAGCGCTCCGAACGACGGTTGGGCGGACTCAGGGGTATCGGCCATGACGATGCTCCGTGTGGCGGCAGCAGCGTGGCAGCGCGCGCATCGGGATCGCAACGATATTTGGTTGGCATACCCTAAAGAGCCGCGCGACCTTATCCGAGTTGACGCCGGCCGAAATCGCGGCGCAGACTGGATTTCAATGGTTTGCGTACCCCTTCGCCATGTGCGGATCGCCGCCCTTGCCGCACTCGTCTGCGCAAGCGCCCCTGCCCTCGCGGAAACGCCGCGCGACATGCTGATCCATGCCGCCTTCAGCGAGCACAGCGTGCCTGCGGCACTTGCGCGAATCGATTCGGCACAGACGCTTGCGGCCGGCACGCTTCGCCGCGTGCCCGGAGACAAGGAGGCCGCGCTCGTCGCTGCGATGGCGTTCGGCTACCGCGCGAAGCTGACCGGCAGCCGGACGGGCGCGATCGCCGCGCGGCGCCAGTTCGAGCAGTTGGTGGCGCAGGACCCGCGCGATCCCGAACGCCAGCTTGCGCTCGGCGCGTGGCATACCGGCGCGATCTTCAAGCTCGGGCGGCTGATGGCGCGCGCCGTGCTTGGCGCGCAAAAGGGCGAGGCTCTGACCGCAATCGACCGCGCGGTCGCCCTGTCGGCGGGGCGGGCGTCGGTGACGGGGCTGGCTGCGCTGCTGCGGCTGGAGCTCGATCCGGCCGATGCGAAGGGCCGCGCGCTTGCCGAGACGACCGCGCGGCTGAACGCATCGACCCCGCTCGACCAGATCATGAAGCGCGCGGCGGTAGCGGTGCTGGTGCCGGTGCACGCGGGCGATACCGACGCGACCGGCAAGCTCGCCGCGCGGCTGCTGCCGTTCGGAGCGCTGGACGGCGCGAACTGACACGCCGTCCAGCGACGCCGATTACCGCGTCTTCGCGCTGATCGACAGGCCGATGACCCGCGGTTCGTTGAACACCGCGGCCATGTAGTTCTCGATCACGCCCTTCAGGTTCTTCTCGTTCGTGATGTTGCGCGCGAACGCCGCGATCTCGAACCGGTCGCCCGGCGTCCGGTAGCCGATCTTCAGCCCGCCCTCGAAGTTGCCGTTCGCGTAGAACTCCTTCGTCTTGTAGAGGACGAGGTTCGTATAGCCCTGCAGGTTCCAGTCGGTCGCGACGAAGGCGGTGCCGCCGTTCGACAGCGGCTGGTCATACTGCGCGGTGAGATCGACATTGTATTCCGGCGCGTTGGGCAGCGGGTTGCCGTCGATCTGCGCGAAGGTCGCGGGCGCGCCGAAAACCGGACGGACGATCGTCGGGTCCTCGACGGTGCAGACGACGGCGCCGTTGAGCGCACAGACCTGCGCATAGACGCGCTTGTCCTTGATCTCGCTGTGCAGCGCGCTGACACCCAGCCCGATCGACAGGTTGCGGATCGGGCGCCAGTCGAGTTCGGCTTCGGCACCGTAAGCCCGTGCCTTGTCGGCGTTGAACAGAACGCCGTTGCCGTTCGAATCGTTACCGTTCAGCTGGATATCGCTGACGGTGTAATAGAAAGCCGACGCGTTGAAGCGCAGCGTGTTGCCGAACAGGTTGCTCTTGAAGCCGGCTTCCCAGGACACATTGGTTTCCGAATTCGCGGTGGTGAAGTCGGAGTTGAACACCGCCGAGCGCCCCTGGATCGTCGGACCACGGAAGCCGCGCGCGACGCGCGCATAGAGGTTCAGATCGGGGTTGACCGTATAGAGCGCCGACAGGTCCCAGCTCGGCTGGGTGTCCGAAAGGCTCACGTCCTTGCGACCCCTGTAGGTCACGACGCCCGCCGCGGTGTCGGCGGTCTTGAGCAGCCGCGTGCGCTTGTTGTCCTCGGTGATGCGGCCGCCGGCGGTGATCGTCAGCTTGGGCGTCAGCGCGTAGCTCGCCTGGCCGAAGACCGCATAGGACGTGTTGCTGTTACGCAGGCGCACCCAGTTGTTCGGGTTGCGCGCGGCGGTCGTCAGGAAATAGGCGCGCTGGTAGAAATCGGTCAGGTCGCGGCTGTCGAAGATCATGCCGCCGAACTGGTATTTGAACGGGCCCGAGCCGTTCGACGCGACGCGCAGCTCCTGCGTCCACTGATCGAGATCGCGCAGATTGCCCTGGCTCTCGCCATAGCCGTTGGCGACGCCGTTCACCGGGAAGTTGGCCGCAGCGCCGCCATCCGTGTCGCCGCGGCTGTAGCCCGATGCGTGCTCGTAGGCGGTGATCGAGGTCAGCGTCGCCGCCCCGAGATCGATGCTGAGGTTCGCCGAGCCCCCTTGCATCTTGTACGCCTGCGGATTGTTCTGCGCCTCGTCGAGCGCGATGCGGTCGCGGGGTTCGGCCGAGATATCGTTCGAGCCCTTCTTCAGCGCCCCACGGTGGAAGATCGTCGAGGTGCCTTCATAATCGCGGACATGGCCCGAGAGCAGGAGCGACACCGCCGAGCCGGGCGTGAAGAGCAGTTGCGCACGCGCATCACGCTCCAGGAAGCCGCCCATCACGTCCTTGACCGGGCTGATCGTGCCGTCCGCAGAAGGCCCGCGATAGGTGTTGTCGATCCAGTCGCTGCGGCGCTGGACGAGGCCCGACACGCGGTAGGACAGCACGTCAGGAATGATCGGCCCGCCGACGCCAGCGTCGATCGACAGCGTATCGTAGCTGCCGCCCGAGATGTTGAGGCGACCTTGCGTTTCGTTCGACGGGCGGATCGTGTCGAACTTGATGATGCCTGCGGTCGTGTTGCGGCCGAACAGCGAACCCTGCGGGCCGCGCAGCACCTCGATCTGCGCCACGTCGAACACGGGATTCGACTTCAGCACGACATGCTCGAGCACGACATCGTCCTGGATGATCGACACCGGCTGCGAAGCGCCGAGGTAGAAATCGATGTTGCCGAGCCCGCGAATGTAGAAGCGCGGGAAGATGCGGCCGGTCGTCGTTTCGGCATACAAGCCGGGAACGCGGCCCGCGAGCGAGAGAATGTCCTCGCCGCCGCCCTGGAACGCGCGCAGGTCGTCGCCCTTCACGGCGGTGACGGAGAGCGGCACCTTCTGGATGTTCTCGCTGCGGCGCTCCGCGGTCACCACGATCTCGTCGAGCGTGCCGTCGGGTGCGGCCTCGGTCGACCCTTGGGCAGCCTGTGCGGGGGCGGCGTCCTGGGCGTGGGCGGCGTTGGCGGTGACGAGCGCACCGAAGGCGGCGGTCGCGAGCAAGGCGCGACGCGAAACGAAGTTGGTCAAGATGGTCCCCTTTGACGAGTATTCGGTCGGCCCGCACGCCTGCCTTTTCCCGCGACGCCCGGTCGTCACGGTTCGGCGATTCGTCGCCATGGCTGCGTGTCAGCCCTCCCCGCTCGCGCCGCTAGGCCCGAATTGCGACGAGATCGTGACAACGTCGCCCCGCCAGGGATGTGCTTCCGCGGAGGCGGGAGTCCAGACTGGACCCCGCCTTCGCGGGGGTAGATCATGGCGCGGCATCTCCAATGACAATCCGTGCTGCATCTGCTAACGCGCCCGCCATCATGCTCAATCTCAACGGCATCACCGTCCGGCTCGGCGGCCGCACGATCCTCGACCGCGCCACGGCGTCGCTGCCGCCGGGCAGCCGTGTCGGGCTGATCGGACGAAACGGCGCGGGCAAATCGACGATGGTGAAGGTCATCGCCGGGCTGCTCGATCCGGACGAAGGCTCGGCCGACATGCCGCGCGGCGCTCGTGTCGGCTATATCGCGCAGGAGGCGCCGTCGGGCGAGAAGACGCCGTTCGACACGGTGCTGGAGGCCGATATCGAGCGCGCGACGCTGATGCACGCCAGCGAGACCGAGACCGATCCGGAAAAGCTCGGCGACATCTACGAACGCCTCATCGCGATCGACGCCTACACCGCGCCGGCGCGGGCCGCGCGCATCCTCTTGGGTCTCGGCTTCGACGACGCGATGCAGGCGCGTCCGCTCGACAGCTTCTCTGGCGGATGGAAGATGCGCGTCGCGCTCGCCGCCTTGCTGTTCTCGCAGCCCGACCTGCTGCTGCTCGACGAGCCATCGAACCACCTCGATCTCGAGGCGGTGATGTGGCTGGAGGATTTCCTGCAGAGCTACAAGGCGACGATCGTCGTCGTCAGCCACGAGCGTGATTTCCTGAACAATGTCGTCGATCACATCCTGCACCTCGCGGGCGGCAAGATCACGCTTTACCCGGGCGGCTACGACGCGTTCGAGCGGCAGCGCGCCGAGCGGCTGGCGCAGCTGGCGGCGGCCAAGGCCAACCAGGACGTCCAGCGCGCCAAACTGCAGGACTATATCGCGCGCAATTCGGCGCGCGCCTCCACCGCCAAGCAGGCGCAGAGCCGCGCCAAGGCGCTCGCCAAGATGCAGCCGATCGCCGAGGCGTATGAGGACCCGTCGCTCGCGTTCGGCTTCCCCAACCCGACCGAACTCCGCCCGCCGCTCATCACGCTCGATCACGCTGCGGTCGGCTATGACGGCAAGCCGATCCTGCGAAAGCTGAACCTGCGGATCGATCCCGACGACCGTGTCGCGCTGCTCGGCCGCAACGGCAACGGCAAGACGACGCTCGCGCGGCTGCTCGCGGCGCAGCTGACACCGATGGAGGGCGAGAAGGCGGCGACCGGCAAGATGACCGTCGGCTATTTCACCCAGTATCAGGTCGAGGAACTGGACACCGACGACACGCCGCTGGAGCATATGACCCGCGTGATGAAGGGCGCGACTCCGTCTGCGGTGCGCGCGCAGCTCGGACGGTTCGGCTTCTCCGGGGACAAGGCGACGACCAAGGTCGGCAAACTCTCCGGCGGCGAGCGCGCGCGGCTCGCGCTCGCGCTCATTACCCGTGACGCGCCGCATCTGCTGATCCTCGACGAGCCGACCAACCACCTGGATGTCGATGCACGCGAGGCGCTGGTGCAGGCGCTCAACGCCTATACCGGCGCGGTACTGATCGTCAGCCACGACCGCCACATGATCGAGACGACCGCCGACCGGCTGGTGCTGGTCGATGGCGGCACCGCGCGCGAATATGACGGATCGATCGACGATTATATCGCGCTCGTCCTGAAAGGCGACGGGGCCGACAAGGCGGAAGGCAGGACCGGGGGCAAGGCGGCGAAGAAGGACAAGGCCGCAGCCGCTGCTGCGCGCGAGGCGGAAAAGACCTGGCGCAAGGTCGCAAAGGATGCCGAGGCCGAGGTCGCGAAGCTCACCGCCGAACGCACCCGCGTCGAGCATGCGATGTTCGATCCCGCCGGGGCCGATCCGTCGCTGGCGAAGCTGTCGATGGGCGATCTCGGCATCCGCCGCGCCAGCCTGTCGGACCGGATCGAGTCGGCGGAAGCGAAGTGGCTGGAGGCGAACGAAGCGCTGGAAAACGTCGCCGCCTGACCCTGTGTCAGCGGTGGAAGCGTGACAGGAACGCCCAAAGCGCTTCGTTGTCGACGACCCAGCGGTGCGTGCCGCCGACGGTGATCCGCCCGACGACTGCCGCCCCGTCACGGCAGGCTTCGTAGCGCTCCTCATACACGCCGTCTGCGACCCAGCGCGTGACGGGCGCGGCAGCGCAGCCGTTCAATTGCGCCCAGCGCTGTTCGGCGACGTGCATGGAATATTGCCAATACCCCGCGCCGCCGCCGGTGATCGGATTGGTCCTGTCAGCGTCGCCGGCAAAGGCGATGACCGGCACCGCGCGCGCCGGGCGACAGGTGGCGGGATCGGGCCGCGTGCGATCGAGCGCGTCCGGATTGCCGGCACGCAAACCGACCACGGGCGCAATCGCCGCAAAGCGCGCCGCGGCGACGCAGCCGAGCCACGAGGTCATCCGACCTCCGCCGGAAAGCCCGGTCGCGTAGACGCGGGTCCGATCGATGCAGCCGTGCGCCGCCAGCCAGTCGATCGACTTGCCCAGCCATGCAACATCGTCCGCTGCCTCCGGCCCAGGCACTGTCCCCTCGACCGTCGGAACGCCGGGGATGTTCCAGACGAAACCGGAACCCACGGCGATCCCGCCATCGGGTGCGGCGACGATGAAACCGTGTCGATCCGCCGTCGCCTCCAGCCCGGAATCGTGCAGCATCTGCGCGCCGTTGCTGGTGCTGCCGTGGAGCAGGATGACGAGCGGTGCGCGCTTTGCCGGGTCGAAGCCGATCGGCAAGTGCAGAAGCATCGTCCGGCCGGTGTCACCGATCATGATGCGGGCCGTCGCGCCTGCCGCACCCAGACCGCAGCGCGTCTCGGCCAGCGCGCCGGGCGCGAGGAGGATCGCGGTTGCAACGACAAACCCGGCGGCAAGCGCATGAAGGCGGCGGACAAGTCGCGTCATGGCGGAAAGGGTAGGCAGCCGCGAACCGGCTGGCAATCGCGAGGGCAACGCGCCTCGGGGGGCACATGACCGCCGACAGAATGGAGAGAGGATGGCCTGCGCGTCACCGTCAGACGAAGCTGGACCCCGGATCAAGTCCGGGGTGGCGTAGATGGCCCCCCGCCACCCTTAGTGCTTGACGCGCGGCAGCGGCGGACGGTCGTCCTCGTCATCGAAATGATAGACCCGCGCCAGTTCCTCGACGAACGTCTCGTCCAGCGCTTCCTCGAACGCACAGCCCGCCTCGAAATCGCCGACCCAGGCGACGCGCGCCCGTCTGGTGATGCTGCCGGGCAGCGTCAGCTCCACCGTCGCGCCAAGGTCGATATCGGAGAACAGCATCAGCCGCGCACCCGATTTCGACAGGTTGGTCACACGGCACACACAGCGCGGGGAATCGCCGCTCTCGATGCGTCCGGGAACACTGAGCGCGATCCGGCGCGCGACCCGCGGGTCCGATTCGACCCTCAATTCTGCCGAAAACATCGCCAACTCCGCCTTGCACCACGCCGCATCCTGCGACTGCGATGGTTAAGGCGCCGTTAGCGTTCGGCGCTCAGCTGTCGGCGGCGGCCTCGCCGGCGTTCGCGCTGTCGCCCTCCGCCGAACGCTCGAACCAGGCCTCGACCGGGCCGGTCAGCTTCAACGTGAGCGGATTGCCCTTGCGATCGACCTTCTTGCCGAGCGCGACGCGAATCCAGCCTTCGGAGATCGAATATTCTTCGACATCCTTACGCTCCACGCCCTTGAAGCGGATGCCGACGCCGCGTTCCAGCAGCGCCTGCTCGAAATAGGGGCTGCGCGGGTTGATCGAAAGGCGGTCGGGCGGGGTGTCGGTCATGCGCGAGCGTCTAGCGCGGGTGCGGGGCCATGCCAAAGAAAAAGCGGCGCGCGAGATCGCTCCCGCGCGCCGCCGATTACTCCCGGAGGTTCGGCATCAGTTGCAGACGCGAACCCGGACGTCACGGCCATAATAGGGGTCCCAGCGCCACTGGTTCCAGCACCGCGGCCGGTAGTTGTAGCGATAATCGTCGTAATAATAGGCGCGCGGCGGCGGCGCATAATAGCCGCGGTCGTAATAGCCCCGATCATAATAGCGGTTGTTGTTGCTGCTCGCGATCGCGGCGCCGACACCGAGACCGACGATGCCGCCCAGGATGGCCGCGCCAGCGGTATCGCCGCCGCGGTGATAGTGGCGATAGCCGCCCCAGCGCTGCGCCTCGGCCGGCGCCGATGCGGTGATGGCAGTGGCGGCAAGGGCGATGCCCAGACCCGCCTTTTTCAACAGACTGTTCATTCGAACCTCCTCAACAGATACGCCCGGTCCGCTTGGATCAAACGCATAAGGGTGCGAGCGTGTTGCAGTCTTTGCCCGAGTCGCGCTGAACCGGCGCGGAATGCGGCGTTAATTGTGGGTTTAGGAGACGGGATTTGGCGCATTGGCTGCTGAAATCGGAACCGCACAGCTACAGCTGGGACGATCTCGTGCGCGACCAGGGGACCGAATGGGACGGCGTGCGCAACAATGCCGCGGCGGCGCACCTGCGTGCCGCGAAAGTCGGCGACCGCGCGCTTATTTATCACTCGGGCGAGGAAAAGGCTGCGGTCGGCATCGCCGAGGTCACGCGCGGGCCGAAGAAGGATGGCGACGAGGGTAACTGGGTCTCGATCGCGATCCGTGCGGTCGAGGCGTTGCCGACGCCGGTGACCCTGAAAGCAATGAAGGCCGACGCGCGTCTTGCCGATATGGTGATGCTCCGCCAGTCCCGCCTGTCGGTCTCACCGGTCAGCGAAGCGGAGTGGAACGCCATTCTGGCAATGGCAAAGGGATGAACCGCGCGCGGTGGTGATCCCTATCCTGACCCTCGCGCTTGGCGTGCTCTTCGTCGTCGGCGCCTTCATCTGGGCGGCGTGCGACGGGCATTGGATTATTGCCGGGCTTGCGGTGGCTGCGTTCGTGACCGTCCTCGTCCTGACAGCCCGGGCTATCGGCGGTGCGCAACCGCTGCTCTATGGCCTGATGCTGGGACTATCGCTGTTCTTCGCCGGGCTGATGATCGTGCTCGGGGCGTTGATCCGCGTGCTGCTTTTCGTATCGCGCAACGATGGATCGCAGATCGCCGCCAGCCACTTCGCGCCGATCGCGAGATCGAGAGACGGCGGATCGAACGGATCGAGGCCCGAGCCAGGATAGAAGGTCATTTCCCCGAAGCGCGGCCGACCGCCGATCTCGTACAGATCGACGCGAACGAAATCGAAGATCTTCGCCAGCGTTTGCGCTGCGGCGATCATCGCGGTCAGCGATTGCGGCCGCGGCGGATCGGCGTCGCCGGTGGAGGATGAGACGCGACGCCAGTCGCGATCGAACAGCATCCACCGGTGCACCCGCCCGCGACCGAGATGGACCTGGATATACTCCGCGCGCCCGCCGAAAACGTAGATTTTGTAGTCGATCGGCAACGCCGGCGGTGTGCCGACGAACGGTTCGATCAACAACCCGCGCGGGATGTCGGCATAGGCCCATTCGTCGAGCCACGTTCCATAGCGCATCGCCATCCACCGCGCCGAGCGCGCGCGGATCGCCTGCCAGTCGGCAGAGGCATCAAGGACGAAGGCGTTCTGGTTGCAGCCGTGACGCGATTTGACGACGAACGGCGCAGTCCAGCGCGGTGTCGGAGGCAGCGCGCGCCCTTCCCACCAGGTCGGCGTGACCCAGTCGCTACCCAACCGATCCGCGACCCACGCCTTCACCGCGACCTTGTCCGCCAGCAGCGGCATTCGCGGGTCGCGATCGATCAGCTTGCGGCGCTGGACGAGTTCCGTGAAGCGCGTCGGCCGTGCAAGATCGGGCATACACCCATGCCGCCAGTAATAAGCGAGCCGGATGCGCCACGCCGACGCGGCGCGGTCCGGGATCGCGGTGGCGGGCTGCGTCGGCGGCGGCCCAGGCCGGGTCACCGCCGCCGGCAAGGATCAGGCCGCGATCTTGGCGCGCGAGGCCTTCTTGCGCTCGTGCGGATCGAGGTGACGCTTGCGCAGCCGGATCGACTTCGGCGTGACTTCGACCATCTCATCGTCGTCGATATAGGCGATGGCCTGTTCCAGAGTCATCTTCCTGGGCGGGGTCAGCCGGATCGCATCGTCCTTGCCGCCGCTCGCGCGGAAGTTCGTCAGCTGCTTGGCCTTCATCGGGTTGACCTCAAGGTCGTCCGTCTTGGCGTTCTCGCCGATCACCATGCCTTCATACAGCGCCTCGCCGTGGCCGACGAAAAGAATCCCGCGATCCTCGAGCGGGCCGAGCGCGTAGCTGTTCGCCTCGCCGGCGCCGTTCGAGATCAACACGCCGTTCTTGCGGCCTTCGATGTTGCCCTTGTGGGGGCCGTATTTCTCGAACAGTCGGTTCATGATCCCGGTGCCGCGCGTATCCGACAGGAACTCGCCGTGATAGCCGATCATCCCGCGGCTAGGGGCGGAGAAGGTGATGCGCGTCTTGCCGCCGCCCGAGGGACGCATATCGGTCATCTCGGCCTTGCGGATGTTCATCTTCTCGACGACCGTGCCCGAATATTCCTCGTCCACGTCGATAATGACGGTCTCATACGGCTCGGTCCTGGCGCCGGTCTCGTCTTCACCGAAGAGCACGCGCGGGCGGCTGATGCCGAGCTCGAAGCCCTCGCGGCGCATCGTCTCGATCAGCACGCCGAGCTGGAGCTCGCCGCGGCCGGCGACCTCGTAGCTGTCGCGGTCCGCGGCCTCGGTCACCTTGATCGCGACGTTCGATTCGGCTTCGCGAAACAGCCGGTCGCGGATCATGCGCGACGTCACCTTGCTGCCCTCGCGCCCCGCCATCGGGCTGTCGTTCACCGCAAAGCGCATCGACAGCGTCGGCGGATCGATCGGCTGCGCATGGAGCGGCTCGCTGACCGAGGTGTCCGCGATCGTGTTCGACACGGTCGCGACGGTCAGCCCCGCCATCGAGATGATGTCGCCCGCCTTCGCCTCGTCGACCGGCACGCGGTCCAGCCCGCGGAACGCCATGATCTTGGAGGCGCGGCCCGTCTCGACCACCTTCCCGTCATTGTCGAGCGCGTGGATCGGCTGGTTGAGCTTCACCGTTCCGGAGTTCACGCGGCCGGTGAGGATGCGGCCGAGGAAATTGTCGCGGTCGAGCAGCGTCACCAGGAACGTGAACGGCGCATCGACATCGACGCTGGGCGCCGGGATATGGTTGACGATCGTCTCGAACATGGGCGTCAGCGTGCCCTCGCGCGCGTCCGCGTCGGTCGAGGCGTAGCCGTTGCGGCCGCTTGCGTAGAGCACGGGGAAATCGAGCTGCTCGTCGGTCGCCTCCAGCGACACGAACAGGTCGAACACCTCGTCCAGCACTTCCTGGATGCGCGCATCGCTGCGATCGACCTTGTTGACGACGACGATCGGACGCAGCCCTAGCGCGAGCGCCTTGCCGGTCACGAACTTGGTCTGCGGCATCGCGCCTTCGGCCGAATCGACCAGCAGGATGACGCCGTCGACCATCGACAGGATGCGCTCCACCTCGCCGCCGAAATCGGCGTGGCCGGGGGTGTCGACGATGTTGATGCGGGTCTTGTGCCCCTTGTGATCGTCCCATTCGATCGAGGTCGGCTTGGCGAGGATCGTGATCCCGCGCTCCTTTTCCAGATCGTTCGAATCCATCGCGCGCTCTTCGACGCGCTGATTGTCGCGGAAGGTGCCCGACTGGCGGAAGAGCTGGTCGACCAGGGTCGTCTTGCCGTGATCGACGTGCGCGATGATCGCCACGTTGCGGAGGCTCATGGAACTGCTTTCGGGTGGGGGTGAAAAGTTCCCGCGCCCCTAGCGCATTTGTTGCGCCGCGGAAAGGGTCAGCCAATCCAGTTTTCGATGCGCAGGCCGTCGACCCGCGTGAATTCTCGCGTATTGGCGGTCACCAGCGTGAGGTCGCGGGCGAGCGCTTGCCCCGCGATCAGCAGATCATATGGCCCGATCGGCGTGCCTGCACGCTTCAGCCGCGCTCGTATCTCACCGGCCATGCGCGCGTCGTCGATATCGAAGGAGATCGCCGGAAAGTTCAGAGCGGCCAGGCGATCGAGGTTCGTTGCCGCCCGATGACTGTTGAACGCACCGAATGTCAGTTCGTGGAGGACGATGCTCGACATCACGACGTCGCCCGGCGCTTGTTGCATCGTCCTCTTAACCACCGCGGGGTGCTGGGCCATGAGCGCGATCACGATATTGCTGTCAAACGAATACAGCATCAGTCGAAGGAGGGACCTTCCGGCATGATTTCGGGGCCTGGGCGTTCAAGCACAGCAACAACGGCGTCATCGTCCATCGGCTGCAGGCGCGCGAGCCAGGACCAGCCGTCCTCTACAGCCGGTTCCAGAATCACCTTGTCACCGTCGCGACTGATCCGGACTTGCTGCCCTTCGAAGCGATATTCCTTGGGCAAGCGTACTGCCTGGCTACGTCCGCTCCAGAAAATCCTGGCCATGTCATTCATCGAAGATCGTCCACCACTGCTATATAGCAATGCTATATAGCAGCGTCGGCGCCGGTGCAATGTAGGTCAGAACCGCCCCGAGACCTCCACGCCGTAGAAGCGCGGCTCACCGGCGATGTAGGTTGGCACGCCGAACCCGCCGCCGGTATTGCCCGCGTCGATCAGATAGCGGCGGTCGAGCAGGTTGCGGGCGAAGCCGCCGATCCGGTAGCGTCCGTCGGCCAGTTCCACCCCGGCACGCAGGTTGACCAGCGCATAGCTGCCCTGGCTGATCGCCTCCGAATTGGGCAATTCGAAGAACACCTTGCTCTGATAGGTCACGGACGGCGTCGCGTAGAAGACCGCGCCCCCGCCGAGCGGCAGCCGCAATGACGCGCCGCCCGATGCCGTATATTTCGGCTGGAGCCGGAAGCGGGCGCCGGCATAGGCAGGCGCGACGTTGCCGCCCTTGTCGATCTTGCCGTCGATATAGGCGAAGCTGCCGAACAGCGAGAGCAACGATGTCGGCCGCCACGTCGCCTCGACCTCGACACCGGGGTTCTTCGCCGATCCGGCGCTTTGCGTCCGCGCGACGCCCGCCGAATCGATCACCGATACCTGGAAGCCGTTATAGGTCTGGTAGAAGGCCGAAAGCGTGCCCGTGAGCCTGCCGCCGCCGGCCTTCAGCCCGATCTCGTAGTTCCAGGTGTTCTCCTCGGGCACCAGCTGGAGCCGCGGCACGACGACGCCGGCGACGCTTTGTCCGTCGAGCTGGACCACCGGCGACCGCCGCCCCTTGCTGACCGTCGCATAGGCGTTGAGCGTTCCGCTCAGCCGGTAAAGCGCGTTGAAGCGCGGCAGGATCGCCGAGTAGCTCTTCTCCGCCACGAACTTCGCGCCGCCGGTGCTGACCGTGCCGAGCAGGCTCGACCGCACGCCGAGCGCGGCGAGAATCGTCGAATTCGGCTGCACGCTGCTGTAGCCCGACTGCCGATCCTCGATCAGGACGCGCGCGCCGGCTGTCAGTTCCAGCTTCGGGGTCGGAATCCAGGTGCCGTCGGCGAAGACCGAATAGGCATCGTTGTTGCCGAAGTTGGTGAAGACCGAGGCGTAGGGAATCTGCGTCGCCGCGCCGCGGGTCAGCACCGCGGTCGCGCGCGTGGCGGGAATCGTGCCGTTCGCCGCGACGCAGGCCGGGCCGGTCGGGATGCCCGCCCCGTTCAGCGCCGCGCGGATCGCGGCGAAGGACGGCGTCACCGAACAGGCGAGATACGTCCCCTCCTCGGTCGAGAACGGCACGCGCTGCGATCCGTTTTCGAAAAAGCCGTTCCATCCGAACGATGCGCGGTAGGTGTCGCCGGTGAACTGGAAACGGCCTTCGTGGCTCCACTGGTCGCCGCGCGCGTCCTCGGCGAATTCCAGATACCAGGCAGGGCCGCCATCGGCGTCGAACACCTCGTTGCTGTCGAACCGGCGATAGCCGTTGACGGTGGTGAAGGTGACGCCCGGCGCCACGTCCCAGGTCAGCGTCACGTTCGCGTCATAGACATTGCGCTTCAGGCCAAGCTTGCGGTCGCCGAGCACCTGCTGGCTGAACGGCGACCCCGAGAGTTCGGCATAGCCATAGTTGCCGGTCTGCCCGCCGGTCGGCGCGAAGGCGCGGCTCTTGAACGGGGTGCCCGTATTGCGCTGGCCGTCATAGGTGAGGACGAGGTCAGCGCTCACCCGATCTGAAGGCGTGAAGCGAAGCGATCCGCGGATGCCGCGCTGGTCCTGCCCATAGAGATCATCCTGATCGACCTTGCCCTGGTTCTGGTTGGGCACATTCGGGTCGCCCGCGATGTTGCGGACATAGCCGTCGCGGTATTTGTAGGCGAAGGCCAGCCGTCCGGCGATCACGTCGTTGCCGGCGTTCAGAAAGCCCTGCACCTGCGTGCGGTTGTAGTTGCCGTAAGTGGCGGTCAGCCCCGCCGACGTGCCCGCCTCCGCCGGGTTAGAAATGATCGAAACCGCGCCGATCGCGGCAGCGGTCCCGAACAGCGTCGCCTGCGGCCCCTTCACCACCTCGACGCGCTGGATATCGTAAAGGTCCTGATACGCGCCGCGCGACCGCGAGATGTCGATACCGTTGTAATAGAGCGTCACCCGCGCGCCCTGCTGCGCCGATCCCGAATCGGAGGTTATGCCGCGGATGACGAAGCCGGGGTTGTTGGCGCTTTGCTCCTGGATGCGCAGCCCCGGCACATACATCGCTACCTCGCTCAGCGAGTTGACCCCGATATCGGCCATCCGCTCGCCCGACACGGCGCTGACGGTGACCGGCACGTCGCTGATCTTTTCGTCGCGCTTCTGGGCGGTGACGATGATGTCGTCGCCGGCAGGCTCCGCCGAGGGCGTATCCTGCACCGCTTGCGCGATCGCTGCGGGCGAGACGGTGAGCAGCAGCGCGGCAAAGCCGCCGCCGAGAGCGCGGTGCATGATGAAGGTCCCCTTTTCGCCAGTCTTGGCCTCGCGCTAGAAAAGTCCCGTGACGGACCCGTGTCGGTTGCGGGACAGTTTGGCGTCAGGGGATTTACTTGCGCCCGCGCGGCGCCGTATTATCTTCATAACACGCTTGAACCCCTGTCGCTTCGGCGTCAGGGTCTGGTCCGGCCCGAATGGAGAGACAACATGGCGACCACGCCCGAGACTGCGGCAATGACCGGGATTGCGGAAAAGGATCTCGTCCTGACCCCGCCCGATCCGGTGCCAAGCGTCACGCCGGAAAAGGCCGCAGGGCTCGTTCCCGTCGATGCCCGCACGCGGTCGCAGCTGGAGGAGCGCGTCGACGGTTTCGTCGATCAGCTTGTCGCGCAGGACGTCAACAGCCCCGAATTCGGCAAGCGCGTCGATGCGATCACCGCGATGGGGCAGAAGGAAATCCGCGACGCCGCCGGCCAGTCGAACCGCTTCCTCGACCGCCCGATCCGCGCGATGGACAAGGACACCGGGGTCGGCGCCGACCTCGCCCAGCTGCGCCGCCTCATCGAGGACCTCGATCCAGGGAAGAAAGGCGCGCTGTCGGGGCCGAAGAAGATTTTCGGCATCATCCCGTTCGGGTCGAAGATGCGCGACTATTTCGACAGCTACCGCTCGTCGCAGACCCACATCTCCTCGATCCTGAAAAGCCTCTCGTCGGGCAAGGACGAGCTCCTCATGGACAATGCCGCGATCGATACCGAGCGCGCGAATCTGTGGAGCGCGATGGGACGGCTCGAGCAGATGATCCACCTATCGAAGACGATGGACGGCAAGCTGGAGGACAAGGCCAACGAGCTCGACGCGACCGACCCCGCCAAGGCCAAGGCGATCCGCGAAACCGCCTTGTTCTACACCCGCCAGCGCACGCAGGACTTGCTGACCCAGATGGCGGTTACAGTGCAGGGCTATCTCGCGCTCGATCTCGTCAAGAAGAACAATGTCGAGCTGGTGAAGGGCGTCGACCGCGCGTCGACCACCACCGTCTCGGCGCTGCGCACCGCGGTCACCGTCGCGCAGGCGCTGACCAACCAGAAGCTGGTGCTGGAACAGATCACCCAGCTGAACACCACGACCGCGAACATCATCGATTCGACTGGCAAGCTGTTGAAGGAAAACACCGCGCGCATCCACGAGCAGGCGGCAAGCTCGACGATCCCGATCGAAGTGCTCCAGCGCGCGTTCCAGAACGTCTATGACACGATGGACGCGATCGACGTGTTCAAGCTGAAGGCGCTCGACAGCATGAAGACGACGGTCGGCGCGCTGACCACCGAAGTCGAGAAGTCGCGAGGATACATCGCGCGCGCGGAGGGTGCGGCGCAGAACCGGGTCACCTCCACCCCCGATCAGTTCAAGCTGGAGGCGTTGTAAGTCCGCCCCATGTCCACCGAAACCGACATCACGATCGAGCGCGCCCGCGCGACCATGCAGCGCGTCGCCGAGGACTATCGCGGCGGCGGCGCGCCCTTGCCGCCGCTGCGCCGGTCGCAGCGCGGCGCGACGTTGGCCAAGCGGCTCGCGCTGATCGGCGGCGCGAACGCCGTCCTGCTGATCGCCGCCGTCATCGTTGGGATGGTGCTTCCGATCGGCATCTTCGGCGCGCTGCTCGTGCTGTTGCTGATGGCTGCGATCACGCTGGCGATCGCCTTCGCCCCCGCCGCCCGTGCGCCCGACCCGCAGGTGCTCAGGACGAGCGACCTGAAGGCGCTCCCAACAAAAACCGAACGCTGGCTGTCCGCGCAACGCCCCGCGCTCCCCGCGCCGGCGCGTACGCTCGTCGACCAGATCGGCGTGCGCCTCGATGCGCTCACGCCCCAGCTTGCGACGCTCGACGACGGCACCGAAGACGCGCTGGAAATCCGCCGCCTGGTGGGCGAGCAGCTCCCCGACTTCATCCGCGACTACGGCAAGGTCCCCGCAAGCCTACGCACCACCGAACGCAACGGCCGCACCCCGGATGCGGAACTGGTGTCCGGGCTGAAGGTGATCGAACAGGAAATCGCCGATATGACTGCAAGGCTCGCGCAGGGCGACCTCGACAGCCTGTCAACGCGCGGACGGTATCTGGAGATGAAGTACAAGGGGGACGAGGGCGCGTAGCCGGAAGCGGCGATTGCCCCGTATTGGCGATGTTGGTATATACCTCGTCAGTACCGCTTGCGAGGATGCTATGTCGAAAGCCGCCATATTCACGATGAAGCTCGAACCCGATCTGCGCGCCGAGTTCATGGCCGCGGCCGAGGCGAGCCACCGTCCAGCGTCTCAAGTGGTCCGTGAAATGATGCGGGAGTTCGTCCAGCGCCAGCAGGACCTGCGCGACCATAGCGCCTTTCTCCACCGCAAGGTCGGTGCGGCACGCGCTTCGGTTCAGGAGGCGCGTGGCCGCTCTAACGAAGCGGTGGAAACCGACTTCGCAGCCCGCCGCAAACGGGTCGCCGATCAGGCGTGAAGATCGTCTGGACGCCGGAGGCCGAGCAGGACCGCGCGGCGATCTGGGAATATCTGGCGGCACGCGATCCCGATGCCGCGCTACGGATCGACCGCCTGTTCAGCGATGCGGTCGTCGGGCTGGCCGACTTCCCGATGCTTGGACATGAAGGGGAAGTCCCCGGCACGCGCGAACTGACCCCGCATCGCAGCTATCGCCTCGTTTACGAGGTTGTCGAGGACACGATATGGATTCTCGTTCTGATCCACACCGCCCGCCAATGGCCCTCGCCACCTGGTTCTTGAAAAAGACCGGATCAGGGAAGGCATGGGTTCCAAGCAAACAGCGCCGATCTTGGTAGCGAACGGCAAGATTGCAGGTGAGTAGCCCCCCGGCTGTTTTCGGCAGCGCGATGGCTTTAGCGGACGCGGTAGATCGGGTCCTCCCAATGGCTGAATCACACTCGGCTCTTTCGCGAAAGCAACGACTTGATGTAGCCTCAGCCATGGCCTTCCTGCGCATCATGCTCGTGAGCATTCTTGCTGCTGTTGCAGCTTGTGCCATCGCGTCGCTGATCCTCTTCGGAAACATCGAACGGGCAAGCTTCATTCCTCTGATGTTCGTTTTGCCCGGTTCGCTTTTTCTCCTTGCGACCGCATATGGAGCCCTCGCAGAACAAGGCCGACCGATGATTTGGCGCTATGCCGCGCTTATCGCAATCGGCGTTGTTGGTGGCGGCCTGATGCTCGGTTTCATCTCCAGCGGCGACGGGAAGAATACTGCGATTGGCAGCTTCTATGGTCTGACGACGGCCCTATGCTGGATCGTGCTTCACGCCCTCGCTCGACCACAGGCGCATCTCACCGTCACCGAATTCACTATCTAGGCCGAAACGACGGCAGGTTTCGGGATTCATAATTCGGGACGTTAACGGCGTGATCTGGGGCGGAAACCGTCATCGCCCAACGATCGCCGCCGCCCGCTCGCTCAACCGCTCCACCGCCGCCGCGTGTATCCCCGGCGCCGTCACCAGCACTCCGAACGCCTGCGGGTCGGGCTTGTTGAACGCCAGCGGCTGGCCCAGCGCGTCGCTCGTCGCGGCGCCTGCTTCGCTCGCGATCAGGACCGCCGCCGCAATGTCCCATTCGTGGCCCCAGCGCAGCGTCGCGAGCAGGTCGGCCTCGTCGGCGGCGACCATTGCAATGCGCAGCGCGATCGAGTTCGGCTTGGCGACCGCTATCAGATCGCTGTCGACCTTGGGCAGGCTGTCGGTCGGCACCCGCGCGCCGGCCAGCGCGGTTCGCGTCCCCGCCGCCAGCGCGACGCCGTTGCGCCACGCGCCCTTGCCCGCCACCGCCGCCCAGGCCTCGCGCCGCGCGGGCGCATCCAGCACACCGATCACCGGGCGCCCGCCCTCGATCAGCGCGATCGAGATCGCCCAGCCTTCGCGCCCGCGGATATAGTCGCGCGTTCCGTCGATCGGATCGACCACCCACACATGTTGGCGCGCCAGCCGGTCGGCGTCGTCCGCCGTCTCCTCGGACAGCCACCCGGCCTCGGGCAACAACCCGGCGAGCCGCGCGCGCAGCATCCGGTCGACGTCGAGATCGACCTCGCACACCGGGCTGCCCGGCTCCTTCTCCCAGCGCCGGAAATCCGTGCGCCACCGCGCGAGCGCCATCTGCGCCGCCTCCGCCGCGACCGATGCGACCGCGCGCGCAAGACCGGCCTCAGCCACCCGCGACCGTCATCCCGTCGATCCTGAGCGTCGGCACGTTGGTGCCATAGCGGAAGACGAGATCGTTCGCAGGCGTCAGCTGGCGATACATGTCCTTCAGATTGCCCGCGATCGTGAATTCGGCAACCGGGCCGGCGATCTCGCCATTCTCGATCAGGAACCCCGCAGCACCGCGGCTGTAATCGCCGGTCACGCCGTTGACGCCCTGCCCGATCAGCTCGGTCACGAACACGCCGCGGGCGATGTCGGCGATCAGCGTTGCGACCGGCACATGCCCCGCGGCCATGAACAGGTTACTCGTCGTCACGCCGACCCCGCCGCCGACGCCGCGCGCAGCGTGACCGGTCGGCTCCAAGCCCAATTGCCGCGCCGAGGCGGAATCGAGCAGCCACGTCTCCAGCACGCCGTTTTCGACGATCGTCGTCGGCGACACCGGCAGCCCCTCGCCATCGAACGGCCGCGAGCGCAGCCCGTGCGGGCGGTGTGGATCGTCCTGCACGCTTACCCCGTCCGCGAACACCTGGCTCCCCAGCGCGTCGAGCAGGAAGCTCGTCTTGCGGGTGATCGCCTGGCCCGAAATCGCGCCGATGAGGTGACCGATCAGGCTCGCCCCGACGCGCGGCTCGAACACCACGGGCACCGCGCCGCTCGTCATCCTGCCGGGGTTCAGCCGCGCGACCGCGCGTTCGCCGGCGCTGCGTCCGATCTCCTCGGGCGCGCTCAGATGCGCGCGGTGGCGGGTGGAGGAATAGTCGTAGTCGCGCTGCATCCCGCCGCCGGTGCCCGCGACGACGCTGGCCGACACGCCGTAGCTCGTGCCCGAATAGGCGCCCGCAAAGCCGTGGCTCGTCGCGAACGCGCCGACGCTGCGCGAGGCGCTCGCCCCGCCACCCTCGCTGTTGGTGACGCCCGGCACGGCGCGCGCAGCATCTTCGGCGGTTTCGGCCATCGCGCGCAATTCGGTCGGCGCGATCTCTCCGCCATCGTCGAGATCGAGCATCGGCGGCGCACCCCGGAGCAGCCGTTCCTCGGGCGCGAGTCCCGCCCATTTGTCCTCGGGCGCTTCCTTCGCCATCGCCACCGCCCGCTCGACCAGCGCGTCCATCGCTTCGCGCGACAGGTCGGAGGTGGACACGCTCGCGGTGCGCTTGCCGACGAACACGCGCAGGCCAAGCTCCTCATTCTCCGATCGCCCGACATCCTCCAGCTTGCCGAGCCGCACCGAAATCTCGGTCGCGGCATCGGCGGCGAAGACGGCATCGGCGGCATCGGCACCGGCAGCGCGGGCGCGCGCGACGATATCCTGGGCGTGGGCGGCGGCTTGATCGGGAGTCAGCATCGCCGCCGACTTAGGCGCGCCGCGCCCACGTTGCTAGAGCGGCGTCGCCACGACCGCGCAGGCGAGGAACATCAGCAACCCCGCGAACCGGTTCGACCGGAACCGCGCGAGCGCCCCGGCGCCGTCGTCGGGGCGCAGCGTCGCGGCCTGCCACGCGAGGTGCAGCGCCACCGGCACCAGCGCGACCAACGCCAGCGGATCGGGCCGCACCGCCCACACCGCACTCGCCCAGAGCGCGAGCGCGAGCGCATAGAACAGCGCCACTCCGCCCTTTACATGCGCCCCCATCCTGAGCGCGGAGGACCGCACCCCGATCAGCGCATCGTCTTCCCGGTCCTGCAGCGCATAGATGGTGTCATAGCCGATGACCCACGCAATCGAGCCGGCATAGAGCAGCACCCCCGGCGCCGCGAGCACGCCCCACGCCTCACTGAACCCGACGAGCGCGGCCCAGGAAAAGACGATCCCCAGCCACGCCTGCGGCCACCAGGTGATCCGCTTCATGAACGGATAGGCGGCGACCGCGCCGAGACTCAGCACCGCGACCACCGCAGCATAGACATGCAACTGGAGCAGCACGACCAGCCCGACGAGGCACAGCAGCGCGAGCCAGACCCACGCCGCCTTCAGCGACACTGTCCCGCTCGCCAGCGGCCGGCTGCGGGTCCGCTCCACCCTTCGATCGAGGTCGCGGTCGACGATGTCGTTATAGACGCACCCCGCCCCGCGCATCGCGATGCTGCCGACGAGCAGCCACAGGATCAAAGGCCAGCGCTCCACCGCGCCACCCGCCAGCGCCACGCCCCAGGCGCCCGGCCAGAACAGCAGCCACCACCCGATCGGCCGATCGAACCGCGCCAGCAGCGCGAAGGCGCGCACCCGCGGCGGCAGCGCGGCGACGAGGCCGCGATGTTCGCTGTCCGGGACGATATCGGGGGTCGCAGTCACGATGCCGGCCTAACGCGCGCGGCACAGCGACGCCAGCTTCCATCCGCCGCGCAGCGCCCTATCTTCGCCGCAAACCAGCCCCAAGGATATGCCGATGATCCGCACGATTGCCGCCCTTGCCCTGCTCGCCGGCCCGATCCCCGCGTCCGCGCAGCGCGCGCCGTCATGGGAAGGCATCTGGCGCAACGGATCGAACAGCGTCCGGATCAAGGCGGCACGGTGCGGGGCGGGCCAAGGATCGGGCATGTGCGGGCGTGTCGTGTGGGCCAGCCCGAAGGCGCAGGACGACGCGGCCCGCGGCGGCACCGCCCGGCTTGTCGGCACAGAGCTCTTCCACGATTTCCGCCGCGACGATGACGGGCTGTGGTACGGCCAGGTCTATGTTCCCGACATCGACAAGACGTTCGACGGCACGATCGAGCTCGTCGATCGCAACACGCTGGTCGGCAAGGGCTGCCTGCTCGGCAACATCGCGTGCAAGACGCAAACGTGGAAGCGCGTGCGCTGATCGACATTTGAGCGCCCGATGATCCACTTGTCGGTCGCGATCGGCCGCTTTGTCGAGGCGCTGTTCTACGCGATCCTGCGTGTCGCCGGCGTCGTCACGATCGCCGTTGTCGGCACGGCGTTCGCCGGCTTCCTGCTGTTCATGGCGGCGCGCTGGATGCTGTCGCGCGGCAAGCGCTGATCCTTCAACGCAAAAGGGGCGCTGCGTCTCCCGCCTGAGCGAAGACGCAGCGCCCCCCCGCAGGCACCGGTGAGGGAGTTAATCTTACCGGCGCAAGGCCTTGGTCGGCGTCCGCCGCAACAGCTTGGTGGGCGCAGGGCGACGCGGCGCGCGCGGGCGCACGACGCGCTCGGTCACATATTCGGTATGCGTCGTCTCACCACAATCGGGGTTGTCGATGGTGATCGTGGTGACGGTCGCTGGCGGGTAGTAATAGCCCGCTGCGTAATAGCCGCCACCGGTTACGTGGGTTTCGCTATGCACGCGCCCGCCGCCGGTCGCGGTCACGACCGGGCCGGGGCCCATCGATGGCGGCGGCGGATAGCCGCCGGGACCGCGCGACGGCGGTGGCGCAAAGCCCGCGCCGGGACCGTCCGGCGGGGGCCCAAAGCCGGGTTCGTCATAGGCATAGTCGGGGCCCGGCATCGCGGCGCGGTCCCAATCGATGCCGTCCATCGTATCGTAAACCGATCCGCGGTCGTCGATCAGCACCGCATCGTCGTAATAGCGCGACCAGCGATAGCCGACCGGCGGCTGCGGCAGGCCGTAGCCGCGCCAGTCGACGACGTAAAATTGCGGCGCGACCCAATAGCGGGGGAGAACCCACCCGCGCACCGGCGCGCGGTAGGCCGCCCAGCCGCCCGGCGCGCGCGATCCGCCCCACCAGCGGCCATGCATCCGGCCGCCAGTGGGCGACGCATGCATGCCGGGTCCGCCGGAGTGGCCGCGCCCGGCCATCCCCTGCGCCTGCGCCGTGCCGGCAAGCCCCGCGATTGAAGTCAGCGCCGCTGCCGCGATCAGCATCCGCATACCGGTCTCCCTGTTCCGCGCGGCCAACGCACGCCGGATTACCGGGTTGCTTACCACCGGCAGCGCCCACGCTCCACGCGCGAGCGAGTCCCGATATGGATCAGGCGACCCGGGGGGCGAGGATTGCGACGAGCGCTTCGCAGCCCTTGCGATCGTCCGCATCGAAACGGCCGGCGCTCGGGCTGTCGAGGTCGAGCACCCCGACCAGTCGCCCCTCATGAACGATCGGCACGACGATTTCCGAAGCGCTCGCCGCGTCGCAGGCGATGTGGCCGGGAAAGGCGTGGACGTCGGCGACGAGCTGCGTCTCGCGCGTCGCGGCCGCGGTGCCGCAGACTCCGCTGCCCAGCGCGATGCGGATGCACGCCGGCTTGCCCTGGAACGGGCCGAGGACAAGTTCTCCGTCCACCGCCCGGTAGAATCCCGCCCAGTTGAGGTCGGGCAGATATTGCCAGATCAGCGCGGCCGCGTTCGCCATGTTGGCGATGGCATCGGGCTCGTCCGCCGTCAGCGCGTCGAGCGCAGCCGTGAGGTCGTGGTAAAGATCGGCCTTCGAGCCGGCGGCGATATCGAACTGAAACATCGCGCCCATCTAGGGACGCAACAGCGATTTGGAAGGCTGGTCTGCCAGCGTGCGCGCCGGTGCGCTCGATCCGCGCGCGACGAGGCTTGCCGGCACCACGATCGGCTCGCCCGGCGTCGGTCGCCCCGCTTTCTGCGCGATGATGAGTTCGACCGCACGTGCCGCCACCTCCGCGATCGGCTGGACGATCGCGGTCAGCGGCGGGTGCGTGAAGCGGACGATCGGGGTGTCGTCGAAGCTGACCAGCGAAAGGTCGGCCGGAATGTCCAGCCCGCGTTCGCGCGCGACCTCGAGCGTCGCGAGCGTCATCTGGTCGTTGCTGCCGATGATCGCGGTCGGCGGGTCTTCGCTCGACAGCAGCGTCGCCGCCGCGCGCCTGCCCGATTCGTAGCTGAAATCGCCCTGCGCGAGCAGCCCGTCGACGCCCAGCCCCAAGGCCGCCATCGCCGCCCGCCACCCCGCCACACGCCAGCCGCTCAGTTCATATTCGGTCGATCCGGCGATGAACCCGATGCGCCGGTGACCGAGTTCCGCCAGATGCTCGGTCGCGAGCCGCGCGGCGCGCTCGTCGTCCATCGTCAGCGCAAAGCCGCTGCCGTCCTTGAGCGATCCGATCCGCGCAAAGCTGATCCCGTGGTGATCGAGCAGCCGGGTGATGAGCACATTCTCCGAATGCGGCGGCGTCAGGATCACGCCGTCCGGCTGGAGCGCCGCGACCGCGCCCATCAGCTCGCGCTCGATATGGTCGCTATGCGTATCGACCAGCTCGACGATCAGGCGGTAGCCGTGCTCGGCGCAGGTCAGCATCCCGCCGAGCAGCATCTGATCGACCCAGTCGGTACCCTGCCGGCTGCGCCAGTCGGCGATGGTGCGCTCGCGGTCGTTGAGCGCGACGATCAGATAGGAGCGCGAGCCGCCCATGCGCTGCGCGGCAATCGAGGGCACATAGCCCAGCTTCTCGATCGACGCCTGGACGCGCGCCATCATCTCGGGCCGGACGTTCGGCTCCTTGTTGATGACTCGGCTGACCGTCTGCAGCGACACCCCGGCATCGGCCGCGACATGGCGAATGGTAACGGACTGGCGACGGCGACCCATGAGGCGGTTCAGGCCGCGTCGCTGCGCGGCGTGCCGCAGAAACTGGCGACATAGCTCGCATGGTCGGGAAGGCTGCGCACCGTCGCGGTCACGCCGTCGCGCAAGCCCGCCATGAACTTGGCAAGATCGTCATCGCTCAACTTTTCCGCGATCGGGTGCCAGGTCCGCGGCATGATTCCCTGCCCCATCATCACCTGCACCCAGCTGTTTTCCGCGAAAAGCTCCTCGTTCTTGCGGAAAACGCGCCCCGTTTCGCGGAACAGCGCGATCCGGTGGGCCAGGCTGTCGGGCACGTCCATCGCCGCGCATTGCCGCCAGAAGCCGCTGTCGCGCCGGTCGGTCGCCTTGTAGTGGAGGATCAGGAAATCGCGGATCTGCAGCATGTCGAGATGCTGCTGCTCGTTGAACTCATCGATGTCGCGCGCGCTGATCTCGCCATGCGGCATCATTCGTATGAGCCGCAGGATCGCGCGCTGGATCAGATGGATGCTCGTCGATTCCAGCGGCTCCATGAACCCGCCCGACAGCCCCATCGCGATGCAGTTGCGGTGCCACTGCTTGCGCCGCGCGCCGGTCACAAATCGGAGCTTGTTCGGGGTCGTCAGCACGCGCCCCTCGACATTATTCAGCAGCCGGTCGAGCGCGGCATCGTCGTCCAGATAGCGCCGGCAATAGACGATGCCGTTGCCGACCCGGTGCTGCAGCGGGATGCGCCACTGCCAGCCCGCATCATGCGCCATCGCGCGCGTGTAGGGCACGGCCGCCGCCACGCTTTCGGTCTGCACCGCGATCGCCGCGTCGCACGGCAACCAGTTGGTCCAGTCGTCGAAGCCGGTGTGGAGCGCCTGTTCGATCAGCAGCGCGCGAAAGCCGGTACAGTCGACGAACAGGTCGCCTTCGATCCGCACGCCCGATTCGAGCAACAGCGCCGCGATATGACCGCTTGTCCCGTCCAGATCGACCTGCGCGATCTTGCCCTCGACCCGCGTCACGCCGTCGCCTTCCGCCATGCGGCGCAGGAAGCGGCCGTAGAGCGTCGAATCGAGCTGGTAGGCGTAGTTCATCCGATCGTTCGGCAGATGCGCGAACTTCCCCTCGCGCGCGGCGATCAGTTCCAGGCAATAGTCGTCATAGGACTGGGTCTGCCCGCGGGTCTGCGCATTGAGCCAGAAATGCTGGAAACCGGCCGCCCAGTGATCCTTGCCGGTCAGGCCGAAGGAATGGAAATAGCCGTGCCCCGGCGCCTTCCACCCGTCGAACGCGATGCCGAGCTTGAAGGTCGCCTGGGTGGCGGCCATGAACTCTGCCTCGTTGATGCCGAGCAGCCGGTTGAAGGTGATGAGCGGCGGGATCGTCGATTCCCCGACGCCGACCGTGCCGATCGCGTCCGATTCGATGAGCGTGACCTCCGCCGTGCGCCCCATCGTGCGCATGATGGCCGCCGCCGCCATCCAGCCCGCGGTGCCGCCGCCCGCGATGACGATCCGGCGCGGCGTCATCGGCTCAGCGCCCGCAGCAGGAAGGCGCGGATTCGCCCGGCGAGCGTCGGCGTCATCGGATCGAGGATGCCGCGTCCGCCGGCGGGGATATGCGCGGTGACCGCGTCGTCGTTCGCAAAGACGTAGTAATCGAACATGTCGCGCCAATAGTCCTTCTGCGCCGGCGGGAGGTCGCGGATCGCCATGAGCGCATGGTTGAGCACGTCCTGCGGCTGTCCCATCCAGCGCGGGGAATCGCGCCACCAGTAATTCACCAGCACGTTGAACGCGGCGAGCCCCTCGACATGGTGCCACCACAAGGCGGGGATGTAGAGCGCGTCGCCTGCCTTGAGCTCCGCGACCTGCGCATGCGCTAGCGCGTCCGCAAAACGCGGGAAGCGCGCGGCGTCGGGCGCATGGAAATCGACCATGCTCACCGCGCGGCCGGCCGGCGTGTTGTCGAGCGGGCCGAGATACAGGTTGCGGAACTGGTCGGGGGGAAACAGCGTGAAGCGCCGCGCGCCGACCGCGACGCAGGCGAGATTGTCGGGCATGTCGTTATGCGCCGCGATCCGCGTGCGGGTGCCCATCCAGATGCTGGCGAGCGGGGTGCGGTCGCCCAGATCGACATGGTTCGCCTCGTGCAGCCCGTCGAAGAATTCGTGCATGTCGATCGACGCGAGATAGACGGGTGGGGCGTCCGCGTGCCCGGCCATGTCGGCGATCCGCGCAAAGATTTCGGGCAGCCGCGCGTTCAGCGTGCGGAAGTTCATCGCCATCGCGTCGTCGTAGAACAGCCGCCCGTCGCTGCCGGTCTGCCCGACCGAGACGACGAACTGCCGGTCGCGGTGATGGCCGAGCAGATAGTCGCGCGCTGCGCCCGCCGATTGCCGCCCCGCCTTCACCAGCGGCCAGTCCGCCACCAGCCCGCGCACGATGAACGGCGTGTCCGACGCCAGCAGCCGCGCATCGAGATCGGCGGCATCCGCCACCGCGATCTCCTCCACCGGTTTCAGGCCGGCGAGCAGGCCGGGATCGGCTTCAGCCACCGAACATCCGGCGATTCTTGCGCGCGATCAGCGCGGAAAGGTTGGAAAGCGAAGCAACCGCCATGAAGATCGGCATCAGATGGCCGGCGGCATGCAGCTCGCCGAGCGCCTGCGCGTCGAGCTGCTCCAGCCGATCCTCATTGATGGTGTGGAAGCCGACGAGCCTGTTGGTGCTGCCGTCGTCCAGCGTCACCTCGAGCGTGAACGGTTCGAGCAGCGCATGGCGTTCGAGCGCGGTGAAGAATCCGGGGGCATCGCGAAAGCCCGCGTCGAGCGCGCCGAGATTTTCCGCAACGCGTTCCAGATACGGGGTCGGCAGCCCCTGCCGGTCGAACACCCGCACGCCCTCCTCGCCGCCGATCCGCGGCGACGCCATGTCGACATGGACCTGCTTGTCGCCGTCCTCCTCGGGCTTGCCGCCGATGAGGAACGGCTGGATGTCGATCGCGAGCGGGCGGTAGCGCGCGTCCCAGCGGTCGCCGTCCAGATACAGGTTCTCGCCATTCTCGAACCCGAACATCGCGACCGCGCTGAACTGGTCGCGTTCGGGATTGAGGCGGAACAGGATTGCATATTCGGCCTGAAGCTGGCGAAACTCCGCGGGCATCGCGACCGCGCACATCAGCGCGTCGCCGAGATGCGCGCCGCGCTCCTGCCGCACCCGGAGGTCGCGGTGCGCTTCTGCGGTCAGGATGGCGTGGGTCGTCATTCGGCATATCTTTCGAGGATCGGGTCGGTGCCCGCGTGCTCGGCACGCAGCGCATCGAGATAGGCGCGGTTCGTCGGAAGGCTCGCGGCAAGCGCGCGCCCGCGCTGTTCGACCTGGCGTATCGCAGCGGCCATATCGCCCCCCTCGCGCTCCGCAACCGCCACGCCCGAAGGCAGCAGGAAGCCCATGCCGTAGAGAACGAACTGGTAGCTGGCGCCAGGGAAAACCTCGTCCTTCGCCGGAAAGTCGATCGCGGCCGGCGCGCGGTGGCGCCACAGTTCGAGCGATTGGGCGAGCCGCGACGGGATCGAGCCAGCATCGCGGTGCGCCCGCCAATAAGGTTCGGTGCGCCGGCTCAGTACATAATGGAGCTTCAGGAACTCGACGATCCGGTCCCAGCGATAGCGAAACTGCGCGTTGAAGCGCTCCGCCTGCACCGCCATGACCGCGCGGTTGGCGGGAAAGTCGTCAATGAGCGCATCGAGCGCCAGCTCGATCATCACGATCGCCGAGGCCTCGAGCGGTTCGAGGAACCCCGCCGATTGCCCGATCGCAAGGCAGTTGCCGGCCCAAAACCGCTCACGGTGCGCCGATCGGAAGGTGAGCAGGCGGATGTTCAGCGCATCGGCATCGCAATCGGGCGTGGTGCGGCGCAGATACGCTTTCAGCGTCGCCTCCGCCGCGGCGTCATCCATGAAGGTGGAGGCGTAGACGCAACCGACCCCGCGCCGCGTCGGCAGCCCGATATCCCAGATCCATCCGCCCGCATGCGCGGTCGCGTTGGTCTGCGCGGCGATTGCGCTGCCGGGGGCGACCGGCACCTGCACGGCCAGCGCACGGTCGTTGAACAGCTCGTCGCTGCGATCGACAACGTCGATGCCGCAATGCTCGCCGATCAGCAGCGCGGCGTGGCCGGTGCAATCGATGAACAGATCGCCGGCGATCGCCCCATTGTCGCGCGTCCGCACCGACGCGATATCCCCGCCCTCGGCCGCCTCCACATCGAGCACGTGGTCGCGGACGTGCCGCACCCCGAGCCGCCCGGTCGCGTGCCGCTTCAGCAGCGCCGCGAGCTTCGCGGCATCGAGGTGATAGGCGTAGTTCAGCGCGCCGGCATAGCCAGGCATCGATCGCTGGCGCGGCGCGAGATCGAGCGCGCAGATTTGCGGCTGGGCACACAGGCGATCGGCAAAGGCGTCGCCGGGGCGCAGCCGCGCCGCTTCGCGCGGGTCGCCGGCGATCGGCGGGGTGAAGGGATGGTGGTAGCTGTCACCCGCCTCGCCCGTCACCCATCCGTCGAAGCGCGAGCCCTGCTTGAACGACGCATCGCAGGCGATCAGCAGTTCGGCTTCGTCGATCCCGATCCGCGCCATGGTGCGGCGCATCGTCGGCCACGTCCCCTCGCCCACCCCGATCGTCGCGATATCGGGCGATTCGACCAGCGTGACCGAGACGGGGCGCTCGGCCGCAGGATCGGCCGCGGCAGCGATGCGACAGGCGGCGAGCCAGCCGGCGGTGCCACCGCCGACGATCACGACCCTCTCGATTGCTGCGTCAACCACGGTTCGACCCTTGACCCTGCCCTCGATCCTGTCGCCCCGGCCAAAAAAAAGCCAGCCTCCCGATGGGAAGCTGGCTCATAGGGGACTCAGAAAGTGAAACGCACGCCCGCCGAATACCGCGCATCCTGCTTCGTGGAGAAGAAGACGTTGCGGTCGGAGCGCAAATGGCCGCGGCGGTCGGTGCCGGTCAGGTTGATGCCTTCCGCGAACACCGCGACATTGGGGGTGATCGCGTAGCTCGCGCTCGCATCGAGCTGGCCGTAGCTCTCGATATAATAGGGGTTGATCCCCGACCCCGAGAGATACTCCGCGCGCCAGTTATACGCCGCGCGCGCCTGAATGCCGTATTTGTCGAAGAACAGCACCGCGTTGGCGCTGTCCGACAGGCCGGTGATCGCGAACTGCGAGATACTGGCCGGCAGGGTGTTGTCGTATTTCCGGTTGCCGTTGACGATCGTGTAATTGAGGATCGTGCCGAAGCCGGTGTTCCAGAAATTGTGCTGGATGGCGAATTCGAAGCCGTCGACCGCCGCAGTCTGATCGCTGTTGAACGGCGTCGAGATCACGAAGTTGACCAGCGGATCGTTCGGCTGGCCGAGGATCGTGACCGGATTGCCCTGTGCGTCACGCGTCACCGTGTTCGGGAAATTCACCCCGATATAATCGCGGATCTGGGCGAAGGTGGCATTCGCGCCCAGTGCCGCAAGCGCAGCCTGATAGCGCGGGCCACCCACCGGCGTCGTCAGCCCGAACGCCGGCGTGTTCACCTGTGTCACGCCGATATAGTTCGACACGTTCTTGTGGAAATAGCCGACCGAAATGTAGCTTTCGTTGCCGTAATACCATTCCGCCGACAGATCGATATTCTTCGATTTGTAGGGGATGAGGCCCGGATTGCCCTGCTGGCCCGTGCCTCCGCCGACGCGGAACAGTGTGTCGAGCGTACGCCCGCCCTGCAGGCTGCCGTAATCGGCGCGGGTGATCGTATGGCTGTACGATGCGCGCAGCTTGACGCCGTCGAGCGGCTCGATGTCGAAATCGACCGAGGGCAGCCAGTTCTGGTAATGCCCCTTGAAGG
This sequence comes from Sphingomonas sp. EC-HK361, assembly GCF_902498785.1. Classification (GTDB taxonomy): domain Bacteria; phylum Pseudomonadota; class Alphaproteobacteria; order Sphingomonadales; family Sphingomonadaceae; genus Sphingomonas. Next base: position 633,090 of record NZ_LR701493.1, on the reverse strand, counting down.
TCGTGAAGCCGCTGCCCGAGTACAGGACGTTGAATTCATTCTGCGAATTCTGGCGCGTGCCGACCGGGGTCGGCACCAGGGCCGACGAATTGATGACCGTGTCTTCCCACCGAACCCCGGCGATCAGATGCCCGGGCCGCGAGAACATGTCGAACTTGCCGTTGAACTGGAAATAGGGCGAGATCGTCTTTTCGTGGATACGCCTGTCGGTCGTATAGGGTGTGCGGCAGTCGTTATCGCCGCCGCAGATGCCGTAGGCCGCGTCGAGGATCGACACCATGCGCGGCAGATTGAACGAATAGAAGGACTGGACGATCGACGGATCGTTCGCGCCGCTGATGCCGGAGAACTTGTCCGGGATGCTGACGAGCTGGAAGATATCGTCCGGCACGAGTGCCGCCGCCGCCGCACGCTGCGCCGCGCTGTCGCCGCCGGTGCCGCCCCAGGTATCGTTCTGCAGGACGCCGTAGGCCGAGCGCACCTTGTTGTCGGTGAACTCGAATCCCCAGTCGAGGCTGTCGAGAAAACCCTGATCGTGGTCGTAATGGCCGCTCACGCGGACCTGGTTGATCTCGTCGCGGAAATAGGAATTGCGGAACGCGTTGCCGGTTGGGACGATCAGCGCCTTGTTGAGCGGATCGATCCCCGGATACATGTTGAACGAGATGACCGGCAGGTCGTGATCGAAATTGATCGTCTGGTTCTGGACCCCGAAGATCGCGGTGCCGACCGAGTTGCTGTTGCCGTATTTGTTGTTCGGCTTCGACTCCGCGGTCGAGTGATGCGCGTCGAGCGTCATCGTCACGCCGCCCGGCGCCTTCCATTCCAGATTGCCGCCGATCGACTTGTTCTCGCTGCGCGCAGACGTCTGCGCGGCCGAATAGGCGAGGTCCTTGGCCTCGGCAGCGGTGAAGCGCTCGGTGTAGAAGATCGGCCCCGCGACCGGCCCGTCGGTCCATGCGCTCGACGTGTCGTTATGGTTGTACCAGATGCCGACGCTGTTATCGCGAATGTCGACGGTGTTGCGCGAATAGGTGTAGTCGACCGTCGCGGTCAGGCTGTCGGTGGGGCGGAATTGCAGCACCGCCTGGCCGTTGATCCGCTCCCGCCGGCCATTGACCACGTCATAGCCAGCATTCTGCGGCACCTGATAGACGTCGGTCGCGTCGGGCCGGTTGGTGATGTTGGCATAGCGCGGATCGCCGGGCTGCGCGAGCGAACCCCAGTTGTTTTCCGACCCCAGATAGCCGTCGCGCCAGCCGACATTCGCCTGGTTCACGCTGAAATGACGCTTCTGATACGCGCCCGTGATGAGCACACCGATCCGGTCGTCGGCGAAGGTGTCGGAAAAGATCCCTGAGACTTCCGGCGTGATATCGTTCTTGCCGTTCTGCGACGTATCCACGACGCCGCGCGCCGACAGCGAGCCGCGCAGCCCCATCTTGTCGAACGGGCGCGGCGTGCGGATGTTGATGGTCGAACCGATGCCGCCCGAGGGCACGGTCGCGCGGCCGGACTTGTAGACCTCGAGCGCGGCGACGCCTTCAGATGCCAGGTTTGCGAAATCGAACGAGCGCGAGACCGGCGCGCTGTTGCCGTCGCCGATGACCGATGTCGGCATCTGGCGGCCGTTCAACACGACGAGGTTATATTCGGGGCCGAAGCCGCGGACGGTGACGAACTGCCCCTCGCCGTTGGAACGATCGATCGACACGCCGGTGATGCGCTGGAGCGACTCGGCGAGGTTCGTGTCCGGAAACTTGCCGATATCTTCGGCCGAGATCGCATCGACGACGCCCTGCGCGTTGCGCTTCAGATTGATCGATTCGCGCAGCGAGGCACGGATGCCGGTAACGACGATGTCGTCGCCTGCCTGATCCGTAGGGGTCTGCGGATCGGTCTGCGAGGGGCCGGGATTGCCGACTGTGGCGGCGGCATCCTGCGCGGCGGCAATGCCGGGCGCCGCGACAAGCGCGAAGGTGGAAACGCCGATGGCCAGTTGCGAAAGCAGGCGAGCGTGGACGCTGCGCATAAAATCCTCCCCTTCGAATCCCTGTCAGGCGCAGCTGCCCCGCGCTCATTGAGAACGTTCACTTCTTCGATTTCGGCGATTCTGTCAAGGGAGATAATCGCTGGAATTCCGCGGTTGTGAACGTTCCCTGAGTATGCTTTGACCTTCCCCGAGAAACGCGCGGCGCAAACCGTCGGCACACCAAGGGGAGGATGGGATGAAGAAGCGGGTCATGGCAGCATTGGCGACCGCGAGCCTGATCGTCGGCTGGGCGTCGGGCGTTGGCGTGGCGCAGACCGCGTCGCCCACCAGCAGCGCCGCCCAAGATGGCGCCCGTGCCCGCGCCGACGCGATCGTCGCACGGATGACTCTCGACGAGAAGATCGCGCTTCTCCACGGCCTGTTCCCGCCGATGGCGAAGGGCAAGACCGCGAACACGCTCATCCCGTCCGCGGGCCATATCGACGGCATCCCCCGGCTCGGCGTGCCGCTGGTGCGCGAAAGCGATGCCTCGCTCGGCGTCGCCAACCAGATCGAGCAGCGCAAGGGCGACGTCGCGACCGCGCTGCCTTCCAGCCTCGCGACCGCGGCGACCTTCGATCCCGAGATCGCGCGCGCGGGCGGCGCGATGATCGGCGCGGAAGCGCGTGCGAAACGCTTCAACGTGCTGCTCGCCGGCGGCGTGAACCTGACGCGCGATCCGTGGAATGGGCGCAACTTCGAATATCTGGGCGAGGATCCGCTTCTCGCCGGCACCCTCGCGGGCGCGCATATCGCCGGCGTCCAGTCGAACCGCATCGTCTCCACGATCAAGCATTTCGCGCTCAATTCGCAGGAAACCGGGCGGATGGTCGCGGATGCGCGGATCGGCGAGGCGGCGCTTCGGATGAGCGACCTGCTCGCCTTCCAGATCGCGATCGAGCGCGGACACCCCGCGTCCGTCATGTGCGCCTACAACAAGGTGAACGGCGACTGGGCGTGTGAGAACGACCATCTGCTGAACGACGTGCTGAAACGCGACTGGGGCTATCCCGGCTGGGTCATGAGCGACTGGGGCGCGGTGCATTCCACCGCCAAGGCCGCGAATGCCGGGCTCGACCAGCAATCGGGGCAGGAGCTCGACAAGGCGATGTATTTCGCCGCGCCGCTGAAGGCCGCGGTCGAAGCCGGGCAGGTGTCGAAAGCGCGGCTCGACGACATGGTCGCGCGCTATCTTACGGGGCTCATCGCGACCGGCGCCTATGACACGCCGACGCCAGCCACGCCCGCGGCGATTCCCTATGCGCGCCATGCCGAGGTCGCCGAGCGCGCGGCCGAGGCCGGCATCGTCCTGCTGAAGAACGACCGCAACGTCCTGCCGCTCGCGGCCTCGGCGAAACGCATCGTCGTGATCGGCGGGCGCGCCGATGTCGGCGTGCTGTCGGGCGGTGGATCGAGCCAGGTCCGCTCGGTCGGCGGCGCGCCGGTCGAGATTCCGCTCGCGACCGGCGCGGCCTCGTCCTTCGCGCGGATCACCTACCACGCCTCCTCGCCGCTCAAGGCTCTGCGCGCGGCGCTGCCGAAGGCGCGGATCACCTTCGTCGACGGGCTCGACCCGGCAAAGGCAGCCGCCGCGGCGCGCGGCGCGGACATGGCGATCGTCTTCGCCACCCAGTGGACGACCGAGGCGCAGGACGTCGCTGATCTTTCGCTACCCTATCATCAGGATGCGCTGATCGCGGCAGTCGCGGCGGCGCAGCCCAACAGCGCGGTCGTCCTCGAGACCGGCGGGCCGGTGCTCATGCCGTGGCTGTCGCAGGTGCCGGCGGTCGTCCAGGCCTGGTACCCAGGGCAGCGCGGCGGCGAGGCGATCGCGGGCGTGCTCACCGGCCGGATCAATCCCTCGGGACGCCTGCCGATCACCTTCCCCGCCGACCGCCGCCAGGCGCCGCGCGCCGCGCCGGTCGGCCTCGACACGCTGAACAGCCTGGAGGTGCAGGCGGCGGCGAACCCGGCCAATGCGTCGAGCTTCGAACTCAAGAGCTTCCCGATCGACTATGTCGAGGGCGCCGATGTCGGCTATCGCTGGTACGAGCGCCAGCACCAGACGCCGCTCTTCGCCTTCGGCCACGGCCTCAGCTACACCGACTTTGCTTATCGCAACCCGGTCGTCACCGGAGGCGCGTCCCTGACCGTCAGCGTCGAGGTGGTGAACACCGGCAAGCGCGCCGGCACCGACGTGCCGCAGATCTACGTCACGCGCGAAGGGAGCGATGCGCCGATGCGGCTCGCCGCCTTCACCCGCGTGACGCTGAACCCCGGCGAAGCGCGGCGTGTGACGCTGACCGCCGAACCGCGCATCGTCGCCGATTATGACGCGAAGCTGCCCGGCTGGCGCATCACGCCCGGTCGCTACCGCGTGGCAGTCGCGCGCGACGCGACCGACCGGACGATGGTGTCGGACGTCACGCTCGACGGGACGACGATGAAGCCCTGATCGCAGGGGCGGTTGCCGGGCGGGAGGATCGCGGGCAGGGTCTGCGCGCCGATGACCCTTGCCCCCCTCGCCTCCATCCCGCCGACCGCACGACCGTCGCTGCGCTCGGGCGCGTTCCTGATGATCTTCGCACTCGCCAATGTCGGCGGGGTCATCGCCTATATGCCGCTCCTGACCCTGCTGCTGCCGTTGCGCATCGAGGCGCTGAGCGGCGACGCACGCATCGGTGTCATCAGCGCATGCGTGACGGCGGGCGCGGTGGCGGCGAGCCTGTCCAATATCCTGTTCGGCTGGCTGAGCGACCGGTCGGTGCGCAGCGGCGGCGGGCGGCGCGGCTGGATGGCGGCCGGCGTCGTGCTGACCGCAATCAGCTACGCCGGCGTCGAGCTCGCGCGCACCCCGGTCGAGATCGTCGCCGCGGTCGTCCTGTTCCAGTTCGCGGTCAACGCGCTCCTTGCCCCTATGATGCCGATCATGGCGGAGGAAATTCCCGATGCGCAAAAGGGGCTCGCCGGAGGGCTTCTGGCGCTCGCAAGCCCCGCCGCCTCCGCCGTCTCCGCCACGCTCGTCACCGCGACCTTCCTGCCCGACGCGTCGCGCTTCGCCATCGTCGCGCTGATCGCGAGCGTGTGCGTGACGCCGCTGATCCTGTCGCGGCGGCGCACGATCGTGGCCGGATCGGTCGCCGCCGATCCGCTCGCCGTCGCACCCATGCCGCCGCGCCGCGACCTCGTCATCGCAGGGTGCGCCCGCCTGCTCGTCCAGATCGCTGGCGTCGTCGCGCAGGGCTATCTGCTCTATTATTTCGAAAGCATCCTGCCGGCTGCGGACCGGCGCGCGCTGCCGGCGCAGGTCGGGCAGCTGCTGACCATCGCCTTCATCGTCCCGCTGCCCCTCGCGTTGCTGATGGGGCGGCTGTCCGATCGCACGGGGCGGCGCAAGCCGTTCCTGCTGCTGGCCGCAGGGATCGCCGCGACCGGGCTGATCGGCATGGCGGTCGCGACCGACTGGCGCGGCGGGGCGATCGCCTTCACCGTCTATGCCGCGGGATCGGCGGTGTTCGCCGCGCTCCATTCGGCCTTCGCGATGCAGCTCCTGCCCGACCCGGAATGGCGCGGGCGCGATCTCGGGCTGTTCAACCTCGCCAACACATTGCCGTCGCTCGTCGGCCCGGCGCTCGCCTGGACGCTGGCGACGCCGAGCGACTTCGGCACGGTGATGGTCGCGCTGGCCGGGCTGACGCTATGCGGGGGGCTCGGGATGCTCGGCGTGCGCGCCTGGCGGTAGCGCGCCTCTGAATCCGGCCGGGCCGCGCTACCGGTCCCGCCGCTCCCAGAACCGCACATAGTCGACCGCCATACGCTGCGGCAGCGCGGCGTCGTCGATGCCGCGCGCGCCGCCCCAGTCGCCGCCGACCGCCACGTTCAAAATCATCTGGAACGGCCGGGTGAAGGGCCACGCCGCCGCGCCGCCGGGCTGGTCGTTGGCGACGCGCATATAGGCGCGGTCGTCGATGCCGATCAGGATCGCGTCGGGTCGCCAGTCGAGCTGGTAGCGGTGAAACTGCGTGCACGCGCTCGGCACCGTCACCTGCGCCCCGCGCTGGGTGCCCTTGGCGTGGTTGAACGCCTCGGTATGCAGCGTCGCGTGGACGACGTTGGGGTCCCAGCCGACCATCTCCATGATGTCGATCTCGCCCATCGCCGGCCAGTCGCCGCTGGACGGCAGCATCCAGATTGCGGGCCAGGTGCCGCGACCGCACGGCACCTTCGCGCGGATTTCGTAGAAGCCGTAGCCCAGCGCCTGCCGGCTCACGAGCTTCGCGGACGTGTAGGCCTGCCCGCCCCAATCCGGCGCGCGCGCCTTGGACAGCGCTTCCGCGCGCGCCTCGATCACCAGCGCGCCGTCCTTCGTGCGCGCGTTGGCGGCGCTGTAATATTGCTTTTCGTTGTTCGCCCACCCCGTTGCATTGCGTGAGGTGTCGAAGCGCCATTTCGTGCGGTCGATGGTGGGCGCGGAAAACTCGTCCGCGAAGGTTGGGCGACCGCGCGGCGCCGCGATCGGCAGATCGACATGGTGCGCCGACGCCCCCAGGGTCGGTGGCGGCGTCGCGGGCGGGTTCGCAGCCTGAGCCGCGAGCAGGATCAGCAGCATCCTCGTCCTCCTGTTCGTTCTCCCGCCTCAGGTCGCGGGCGCCATCCTGATCGTCACGGCGGCGCCCGCCGGCAGCCGCAGCCCGGCGGCGCTTCGGCCAAGCGTAACCGCAAGCGCACGCGGCGTCTTGCCGGGATTGTAGGCGAGCAGCACGGTCGATCCGTCCGGGTTGCGGAAGGCGACTGTCTCGACCACGCCGGACACCGTCGTCGCCGCGATCCGCACCGCGCCGGGCACCACGAAACGGCTGAGATGGCCGAGCGCATAATATTCCAGATTGCGGGTCACCACACCGGTCTTCGGATCGATCGTGACGACCCCGCGGCAATTGCCGCAACCGCCCTTGTGGGGTCCGCCTGCGGGGTCGAGCGCGAGGTTCCAGAGGAGGACGCCCTTCGCCCAGTTGCGGGTCGATCCGATCATAAGGTTGCGGACCGCGTCCGAGAAGCCCGCTTGCCAGCCGGGGCGCCAGCCGCCGCCGGAGCATTCGGTGAAGAACGTTTCCTTGTCGGGGTGCGCGGCGTGGACCCTGGCTTGCGCGGACACATCGCCGCCGTAGCAGTGCCAGGCGACGCCTTTCAGGAAACGCGCGGCGGCGGGATCGGCGAGTGCGGTGAGGGGCTGCTGGGGCTGGTCCCAATTATGGTCCCATTCGAGGATCGCGGTGTCGATCTTCGCCTCGGCGAGTGCGGGGCCGAGGTGCCGGCCGACGAAGCGCGCGCGGTCGGCGGCGGGCCATTTCATGCCGGGATAGCTATCTGGCGAGAAATCGGGCTCGTTCTGGATGGTGAGGTAGCGGATCGGCACGCCCTCGGCCGCATAGGCCTGCAGGTAGCGGACGAAGTAGCGGGCGTAGGGGGCGTAGGCGTCGGGGCGCAGCGTGCCGCCGATCAGCGCATCGCCGGTCTTCATCCAGCCGGGCGGGCTCCACGGGCTGGCCATGACGACGAGGCGGGGGTTGATGGCGAGCGCTTGCTTGACGACGGGGAGGACATTGGCGCGGTTGGGTTGAATCGAGAAGCGGCGCAGGTCCGGGTCGCGCTGGCCGGGGGGCATGTCGTCGAAGCTGTAATGGGTGGGCGAGAAGTCCGAGGCGCCCATCGTCAGGCGGGTGAAGCCGAGCGCGAGCTGGCCGGGGGCGGTGCCGAACAGATCGCGCATCAGCGCGGTGCGCTGGGCGGGCTTCATGTTGGCGATGAGGATGCCGGAGGCGTCGGTGATCGCGGCGCCGAAGCCGACCATCGTCTGGAAGCGCTGCTTGGGGTCGATGACGATCCGCAGTGCGTTCGGGGCGGGCGGGGTGAGCGCGACGCGGGCGAGGCGCTGCTTGCCGTCGCCCGTGGTAAGCCACGCCTCTGCCGTGCGCGGCGCGGGCGCAGCGCCGATCGCGAGGAGCGCGGCGGCGGCGAGGATCCTCATGGCTTCATCCGGATGTCGGTGAGCGTGGCGCTGCCCTTCAGCGCGGCGTCGCCGGCGTAGTGACCGACGGTGATGGGGTAGTTGCCCGCGGCGACGTGCCAGCCGGGTTGGGCCGGGTCGTAATCGGCGATGACGCGGGAATCGACGGTGACGTTGACCTCCTTCGTCTCGCCGGGGGCGAGATCGACGCGCTGGAAGCCGATAAGGCGGGTCGTCGCGCCGCCGCGCTTGCCCGCGAGCGCATAGACCTGCGGCGAGTCGGCGCCGGCGACCTTGCCGGTGTTGGTGACGGTGAAGCGGACGCGTAGCGTATCGCCGCCCTCCACCTTCAATCCGGCATAGCGGAAGTTGGTGTAGGAGAGGCCGTAGCCGAAGGGGAAGAGCGGCTTCGTGCCCGATTTGAGATAGCCGCGGTAACCGACCGCCGCGCCTTCGGTGTAGGGCACGGTGACCTCGGCGTCGCGATCGACCATGCCGTAGGTACTGCCCGCTTTCCGGCGCGCATCGACCGCTTTCATGTCGGCGAGGCCCGGGATGGTCGCGCGCGGGGCCTGGGCGGCGCTGGCGGGGAAGGTCATCGGCAGCTTGCCCGAGGGGTTGACCGCGCCGAAGAGGATGTTCGCGATCGCTGGCCCGCCGCGCTGGCCGGGATACCAGGCCTGGAGGACCGCGGGGACCTTCGCGAGCCACGGCATCAGGACCGGGCCGCCGGTTTCCAGCACCACCACCGCGCGCTTGTTGGCGGCGGCGACCGCGTCGATGAGCGCGTCCTGATTGTCGGGGAGCGACAGCGTCTCGATATCCTGCGCCTCGGTGCGCCACTGCCAGGCGAAGACGATCGCGAGGTCGGCGGCCTTGGCCGCGCGCGCGGCGGCGGCAGGATCGCGGCCGTCGATGTAGGTGACCTCTGCGCCCGGGGCCATCGCCCTGATCGCGGCGAGTGGCGAGGAGGCATGCCAGGTCACCCGCGCGAAGGAGGAGGCCGCGCCCTCGGTCAGCGGAATCTCGACCGGCGCGCCGCCGACCGAGCGGACCTGGCTCGATCCGCCGCCCGACAGCACGCCGACATCGGCATGTGCGCCGATGAGGACGATGCGCTTCGCGGTCTTCGCGAGCGGCAGGAGATTGCCGTCATTCTTCAGGAGCACGCTGCCCTTCTCGGCGACTTCCTGCGCGACCTTGGCGTGCGCGGCGTAATCGATCGGCAGCGGCGCAGTGGTGGGGACGGGGTTGTCGATCAGCCCGGTCGAGACGACGCCCCACAGGATGCGGCGGTTCATGTCGGTGAGGCGTGCGGCCGATACGCTGCCATCGGCCAGCGCCTTCGCCAGCGACGCGCCGTAGAACATCGCCTTGTCGAGCTCGCGTCCCGATTGCTGATCCAGCCCGGCATTCGCGGCCTTTACCGTCGAGTGAACCGCGCCCCAGTCGGACATTACCCAGCCCTTATAGCCCCAGTCGCGCTTCAGGACCTTGTTGAGCAGGAAGTCGTTCTCGCACGCCCAGTCGCCATCGACCTTGTTGTAGGAGCACATGACCGAGCCGGGCTGGCCGCGCTCGATCGCGATCTGGAAGGCGAGCAGGTCGCTCTCGCGCAGATCCGCCTCGCCGATTGTCGCGTCGGTGGTGGTGCGCAGCGTTTCCTGCGGGTTGAGCGCGAAATGCTTCACCGTCGAGACGATGTGGTTGGACTGCACGCCGCGGATCGACTCCCCGGCCATGATGCCGGCGAGCAGCGGGTCTTCCCCCAGATATTCGAAGGTCCGCCCGCCCCACGGATCGCGCGTCAGGTTGACGCCGCCGGCGAGGAGCACGTTGAAGGTCTTCGCCCGCGCCTCCGCCCCGATCATCGCCCCGCCGCGATACGCGAGATCGGGATCGAAGCTGGCGGCGAGCGCGAGGCTGGCGGGCAGCGCGGTCGCGACGTCGCCCTTGCGCTGTTCGATCTGGTTGGCGACGCCGAGGCTGGCATCGCTTTCCCTTAGCGTCGGGATGCCGAGCCGGGGGACGCCGGGGACATAGCCTGCCGACGGGATCATGTCGGCGGGGCGATCTTTCGACAGCGGCGGGAAATAGCCGTGGACGTAACGCAGCTTCTCCGCACGCGTCATCTTGTCGGCAAGGGCGTTGGCGCGGGTTTCGGCGGCGGTGGGGGTGTTGGTTGTGGCGGGCGCGAGCGCATCCTGCGCCGCGGCAGGCATCGACCAACCCAGCGCCATCACCGACGCCGCGATCGACGCGTCACGAGCCTTGCCGAGCATCTTACCCCTCCCGATTATCGCGCGACTTGGAAGCGCTTCCAATGAGAATGCTTTCCGGGTTGAGGGAGCGATTGTCAACCGGGTCAGCAATGCGTAACGATGGCATTGAGTTCACGTTCGGTGAGATCGAGGCGCGCGCCGAGGCCACCCTCCTCGTCATCGAGCCAGGACATGACGGCTTGCGCGAAGGCAGCCATGCCCGTCCTGGCTGCGAGGATAGCGCGAACTTCGGGAACATCCCGCGCCACCAGCGCCTCCGCTAACGCATCCGCCAACACCGCCAGTTTCGCCAGTTCGCGCTCCTGAAGCGCTGGTGTGCCTGCGATGAGCGCCTGCCGCGGTTTGGCGAACGACCGGTTGTTTTCAAGAAGGGGCTGAATCGATCCGAACGCGCGAAAGAGCGTGTCGAGCGGTCCGACATCGTCGGGAATATCACCGATTGCGGCGAGCAGCGCTTCGCGCAGGATGGCTTCGCCGTCGAACAGCACCTCTCGCTTGTCCGGGAAATGGCGGAAGAACGTCCGTTCCGTGACTCCCGCCCGGGCGGCGATCTCGGCCGCCGTCGTGCGGTCATAGCCGTGTTCCTGAAACAACCCCAATGCTGCCTGTTGCAGGCGATCTCTCACGTCGCCGTCCCGGTTTGCCATATCACCGCCCTTGTCAGTGACTGACATGACCATTATGTCAGTCACTGACACGGGTCATAACGGTTTCGTCCCGTGCGGCAAGGAGATTGCGATGCGCGTATTCCTGACAGGTGCCAGTGGCTGGATCGGCTCGATGATCGCCCAAGATCTGCTGGCGGCCGGCCATGCGGTGGTCGGATTGGTGCGGTCTGCGGAGAAGGGCAGCGCACTCAGCGTCGCCGGGGGTACGCCGTTGATCGGCTCGCTCGGCGATCTGGAGACATTGCGGCAGGGTGCGCGGGACGCCGATGGCATCGTCCATACCGCGTTCGGCCTCGATCTGTCGAAGATCGAGCAATTGGCCGAAGAGGAAAGAGCTGCGATCGAGGCCTTTGGCGACGTGTTCGCCGGGTCCGATCGGCCGATCATCGTAACCGGCGGCTTCCTTCACAACGGCCGCACGGCGATCGAGACCGACAGGCCGGCCGTGAGGCCCGGCTTCCCGCGCATGTCGGAGCAGACGGCATTCGCTTTGGCCGAGCGCGGGGTGCACGCGAATGTCGTGCGCAATCCGCGCTCCGTGCACGGCATCGGCGAAAAACATGGTTTCGTGCCGATGCTTGCCGCGGTCGCGCGCAAAAAGGGCGTGTCGGCCTATGTCGGCGACGGACAGAATCGCTGGCCCGCCGTCCACCGCCTGGATTCCGCCACCGTCTACCGCCTGGCACTCGAACGTGGCGCGCGGGGCGAAGCCTATCATGCCGTCGCGGAGGAAGGGATGCCGTATCGCGACATCGCCGATGCTATCGGCCGCCAGCTCGGCTTGCCAGCGAAATCGCTCACGCAGGACGAAGCGGAAACGCACTTCGGCCCCCTGGCGGCCTGGGTCTGCATTGATGGCCCCGCATCGAGTAAGTGGACCAGGCAGACGCTGGGGTGGGCACCCGGGCAGGCCGGGATCGTGCGTGACATCGAACGTCCGGATTATTCCGGGTAGCACGTGGGTCGGGTTACAGGTGAGGCGGCTCAGCTGCGGAACAGCCGCTCACCCCGCCGGCGCCGCCGTCGACTGCCGCGTCATCAGCGCGAAGGGGAGGTATTCCATCGGAGCGGCGTGCCCCCCCTGTCCCCCTTCTCCCCGGCCCTTGCCGCCCGTCGTCAGGCGATCGACCAGGATTTCGACGGCGCGCTGGCTCATGCGCTGGATCGGCTGGTGGATGGTGGTGAGCGGCGGCCAGACCAGGGCGGACACGGGCGTATCGTCGAAGCTCGCGATCGAGAGATCGGCCGGCACCGTCACGCCGAGCTCGTGCGCGGCGAAGAGCGCGCCGACCGCGGTGTCGTCATTGGCGCAGATCACCGCGGTCGGGCGCGGATCGGCGGCGAGGATCGCAGGCATGCTCTCCTTCCCGCCCTTGAACGTGAAGTTGCCGCGCACCGACGTGATCGCGCCTTCGGCCAGACCATAGGCGGCGAGCGCCTGGACAGTGCCGCGATAGCGCTGCTCCGCCGACAGATGGTGCTCCAGCCCCTTGATGAAGCCGAAGCGGCGGTGGCCGAGCGCGAGGAGCGCGGTCGCCAGCGCGAAGCCGGCGGCTTCATCGTCCATCCCCACCCCCGGCGCAGCGCCATGGGTCTGCGGCCCGGGCGAGATGCAGACGACCGCGCGGCCCGTTTTCTCCAGCCGGCGAACGAGCGCGAGGTTGTCGGAGAAAGGCGGGGTCAGGATCGCACCGGCGGAGCGGCTGTCCTCGATCAGTTGCGCGATCTCGTCGGCGAGATCGGGGCGGGTCTGGACGACGCTGTGGATGACGAGGTGGAAGCCGAGCGGCGCGCAGGCCCTGAGCGCGCCGACCTCAAGCGCCGACTGGTAGTAGGAGTTCGGCTCGTTCTCGACGTCCGCGGCACAGATCAGCGCGATCGTGCGCGCGGTGCCGCCGGCAAGGAAGCGCGCCTGGACGTTGACCTGATAGCCAAGCGTCTCGACCGCGGTCAGCACCCGCGCGCGCATCTTCGCGCTGACATTGGGGCCGTCGTTCAGCACCCGCGACACGGTCGTGCGGCCGACGCCGGAAAGCGCCGCGACATCGTCGATCGTCGGCTTGCGATGCGTCAGTTTTTCGTCTCCGTGGGGCATGATCGCTAAGCCTATTGGACGATCAGCGCGCGGTGAGGAAGCTTGCAATCGTCAGCCGCCCGGTGCGCGCGTCGGCGGGCAACTCGATGTCGTTCGGGATCGCGGCGCAGTGGAGCAGGCCCGACCGGTAGAGAATCGCGCGGTTCCACGTCGGCGGCACGGTCGCGATCGTTTCGAAAAGCGGCGAATCCGTGCTGATATAGCCGGGCGGCGGCTCGCCCTGCGTCGCGAACTCGGCGGCGAGCGCATCGAGATAGGCGCGGTGCCGCACTGCATCGATCGTCTCGAACCCGGTCGCGCGGTGGCGAAAGAAGCGCGTGCCGCCAAAGTCGGTGCGCGAGAGATAGTGGACGATCGCGATCCGCCCCGGCTCGACGGAATCGACATGCGGGATGCGCTGGGCAAGCGACAGGTCGGCAGGGTCCGTGGTGGCGAGCGAGAAGAGCGCCCGGTCGACCGCGAGGTGATCGTGATAGCCGAAGACCTTGCGGACCGCCGCCGCGACCAGCCCGCCAACTTGCGCGAAATATTCGGGCGGCGCGGGCGCGCGCGGGCCGGGGTAGAACTCGCCGGCGGCCGCGAGGGTGATCGCAGCCGCGGCGTCGACCAGCGCATCCGGATCAGGCGCGAAGTTATCGATGACGACGATCGGCTCGCCTTCGCCGCCGACGCGCTCCACGCTGACGCTCGGCGTCACCGGCGCTCCGCGCGGTTGACAGTGCTGGGATGAGCGCCGAGCACCACCAGGTCATGCGCGCCATTCCCGAACGCCACGGCGTAACGCCTGCGATCTTCGACGGCGAGGTGCGCCCCGCCGCCGAACCCGTCGTACTGCGCGGCGTGGCGGCCGACTGGGCTGTCGTGCGCGCCGGCGCCCAATGGATGGACTATCTCGCGAGTCTGGCGAACGACACGCCCGTTCCCGTCGTGCGGGCCGCGCCCGAAGCGGAAGGGCGGCTGCATTATGACGCGGGGTTGCGCGGCACGAATTTCGTGCGCGGACCCGATACGCTGGCCGGCTTCCTGCGCGCGCTCGCCGCCGAGGCAGAGCCCGTTCCCGATACGCTGGCAGTGCAGGCGATTAGCGCGGACGCGGTCCTGCCAAGCTTTGCCGCCGCGAACGCGATGCCGCTCGTTCCAGCCGACGCTGCCCCGCGGCTCTGGATCGGCACGCGCGCCCGCGTCGCGATTCACAACGATCCGATGGAGAATGTCGCGGTCGTCGCGGCCGGTCGGCGGCGCTTCACCCTTTTCGCGCCGGAGCAATTGCCCAACCTGTATATGGGGCCGTTCCATTTGACCCCCGCGGGCACGCCGGTGAGCATGGTCCATCTGACCGCGCCCGATCTCGCCCGCTACCCGCGCTTTGCCGACGCGCTGGCGAGCGCGCAGGAGGCGGAGCTCGGGCCGGGGGATGCGCTCTACATTCCCTATGGCTGGTATCACCATGTCGAGGCGCTGGAGCCAGCCAACCTGCTCGTCAATTACTGGTGGAATGCGGCGCGGACTGATGGGGGTTCGCCTTGGGACGCGCTGCTGCATGGTCTGATGACGCTGCGCACCCTGCCCGCCGACCAGCAGCGGCACTGGCGGGCGATGTTCGCGCATTATGTGTTCGCGGGCGATGGCGATCCCGCCGCGCATATCCCGCCGCATGCGCGCGGCATCCTGGCGGCGACGGACCCGCGCGACGTAGCGCAGATGCGCCGGGAGCTTATCGCGCGGCTGCAAAGCCCGGCACCGGGCGCGCCGAAGCGGTAAGTGGGCGCGCGGGGCAGGTCTTCGCGACATACTCCGCATGGGTGGGCATCACCTCGACGCAGCGCGCGATGACCTGTTCGATGTTGCCGAGGAACGCCGCGATCTCGTCGGGGGACTTGGCGTCGACGAGCGGGTCGTAGCCGCGCGGGATGATCCCTTGGCCAATGAAGACCTGGATCCAGCTTTCCTCGGCGAACAGCTCGTCATCTTCGCGGAAGATGCGCCCGTTTGCGGCGAAGAGATCGATCTTGCGCTGGAGGGTCGCAGGCACGGCCATGTCGCGGACGTGGCGCCAGAACGGCGTGTCGCCGCGCTCGGTCGCCTTGTAGTGGAGGATGATGAAGTCGCGGATGCGTTCGTACTCGAAATCGGTCTGGCGGTTGAACTCGGCGATGTTGGCGGCATCGAACCCGGCATCGGGAAGCAGCCGGACGAGGCGCAGGATCGCGGACTGGATGAGGTGGAGGCCGGTCGATTCCAGAGGTTCCAGGAAGCCGCCCGCCAGGCCGATCGCGACGCAGTTCTTCACCCAGGCTTGCGTACGCTTGCCCGGCACGAAGCGCAGGCGGCGGGGGTCTCCGGCGGCGGGGGCGTCGAGCGTGTCGAGCAGGATCGCCTCGGCCTCCGCGTCGTTCATCCAGCGGCTGGCATAGACATGGCCGTTGCCGGTGCGGTGCTGGAGCGGGATGCGCCACTGCCAGCCGGCGGGGCGCGCGGTGGAGCGGGTGTAGGGGGTGAAATCGTCGGAGCGCTCGGACGGCACCGCGACCGCGCGGTCGCAGGGGAGCCAGTGGCTCCAATCGTCATAGCCCGCGCCCAGCGCCTCGGCGATGATGAGTCCGCGAAAGCCCGAGCAATCGATGAAGAGGTCGGCCTCGATCGTCTCGCCGTCCGCCATCGTGATCGAGCGGACGAATCCGCTTTCTGGGCCGTCCTCGGGCGCGAGCGTGACCGTGGCGATCTTTCCCTCACGCCGCTGCACGCCTCGCGCCTGGGCGTAGTCGGCGAGATAGGCGGCGTAGAGGCCGGCGTCGAAATGGAAGGCGTTGGCGATCTGGCCGATCGGCGATTGCGGCTGATCGGGGCGCGCACGCATGAACTTGTTGTGGTGGACGGCGGCGGTGTTGATCGAGAAATGGTCGAGGGCGCTCGCGCGGCCGAGTCCGTGCATCTTCAGCCAATATTGGTGGCAGCGCAGCCATTCCAAGTCCTGGCCGATGACACCGAAGCCGTGGGTGTAACTGCTGCCCGGGCGCAGCCAGTCGATGAAGCGGATGCCGAGCTTGAAGGTGCCCTGGGTGCGTTGGAGAAATTCATTCTCGTTGAGGCCGAGCAGCTCGTTGAATTTCTTGATCGCGGGGATCGTCGCCTCGCCGACGCCGACGGTGCCGATTGCGTCGGATTCGACGAGGATGATCTCGTACAGCCCCTGGAACAGCCGGCTCATCATCGCGGCCGTCATCCACCCGGCCGAGCCGCCGCCAGCGATGAGGATGCGTTTGAGTTGGTTCATTGGGCCAGCCTAGCCTCGATCGCCATCATCGAAAATCCGCCGCGTCCTTTCTCCGTTTGCCTCGAGCAACCATCGAGCCTGCCGAGATGACGTGTCGAGAGGTCAGCGACACTGGCGAGCCTCTCTCGATACGGGCTCTCGACTTCGCTCGATCCCTACTCGAAACGAACGGAGTGCAGGTTAGGGCCTACCCCAAAAAGACGAGGGCGGCGCGAGGGGACCCGCCGCCCTCCAGGGGGAGGATCAGAAGCGGTAGTTGAAGCCGAGCAGATATTGCCGGCCGTATTTCTCATAGGTTTCAAGCAGCGAGGCGCCGTCCGCCGTCGTCGTGCCGCCACCGTCGAGGCCTAGCCGGGTGCGGTAGGGCGAGTCGGTCAGGTTGTTGACCTGGAACAGGATGCCCAGCCCCTCCAGCGCGCCGCCCTGAATGGTATAGCCGATCTGCGCATCGACCTGCTTGTCGGCGAGGATTTCGGTGAAGCCGCGCGTCGCGAAGAGCTGGACAACCTCCCCCTTGAACGCTGAGCGGTAACGCTGGCTGACACGGGCCTGGAAGCCGCCTTTTTCGTAGAAGGCGGTGACGTTGTAGATCGTTCCCGACAGCCCCGGAATCCGGACCGCCTGCGTCGGATCGGGGTTCGACGTCGGGTTGAGGTTCGATTCGGTCAGCGACAGACTGCCGAGGACGCCCAGGCCGTCGAGGAAGTTCGTGATCGTGCCGAAGTTGAACGAGCCGGAGAATTCCAGCCCCTTCAGATTGCCGCCCTTGCCGTTGGCGGGGAGCGTGATCTGGCCGATCGGGCTGATCGTGGTGCCGGCCGGAAACGACACATCGGCAGGCTGGGGGATGCCGGTAAAGTCAAACAGACCGGACTGCTGGTAGATGTAGGTGTTGAGCTTCTTGTAGAAGCCGGCGATCGCGAAATAGGTCGTCGGATTGACATACCATTCGAAGGACGCGTCGAGCGCATCGGCTCGCCACGGCTTCAGCTTCGGGTTGCCGCCGCTGGCCGACCACGGATTGACGACGGTGCCCGGCCCGCACGGCTGCCCGGCGCACGCCAGCAGGTTGAAGCCGGGCGACACGTTGGCGCGCAGATCGTCCATGCGCGGGCGCGCGGTCGTCTTCGACGCGGCGAGACGCAGCCTAAAGCCACCGCCGAAATCGTAGATCAGGTTCACGCTGGGCAGGATATCGGTGTAGCTTGCGCCATCGACGCGGTTGATCGGGCTGTTCCCGTTTATGATGACGCCGCTGGAGCGCTGGGTCTGGTCGATGATCTGGACACCGACATTGCCCTTCAACCGGCCCCAGTCGATGTTGAGCTTGCCGTGCCAGGTGATGACATCCTCGGTGATGCCCCAGTTCTTGTCGTAGAAGTTGGAGTCACGGATCGGCGAGACATCATAATATTTGTCGAGCGCGGTGCGCAGATCGACGCTCAGTACATTGCCGAAGCCGACGAAGCCGAGATCGGTCGGCGTGACGAGATCGCCGGCATCGACGAGGGTCTGCTGACGGCCGTTCTTCAGGAACAGGTCGTTATCATTGACGAACTTGCTCTTCGAGCGGTGCGTGTAGTTCACGCCGACATCGACGCTGTCGAAAAAGCCGTCGAGTTCGTGATTCAGACGGAGATCGAGCGCGTAGACCGATTCCTTCACATCGGGGAAGCGGATCGCGCCGTCATGGCCCCACCCGCCCCAAGGCGCGCGGTCGCCGAGCGAGACCTTGGACGCGTCGGCATAGTCGAGGCCGGGATCGTAGGTCGGGAAGCCATCGGCGGGCACGGTGAAGCCGATCGTGTCGTTAGTGCGTCCGACCGTCTGCGTCGTCGGGTTCACGCCACCGACTCCAAGGCCGTAGCCGGCATAGGTTTCCGCGATCTGCTCCTTACGATGATTGCGCGAGTAGGACAGGTCGGTGAAGAACTTCGTGCGGTCGTCGAGCTTGAACTCGTTGTTCCAGCCGATCGAGACGAGATCGTCCTGGCGGGTGTTGTAGTCGTTGCGGATGATCGGGATCGCATTGTTGGCAGTGCCGGTTGCGGCGAACTTGGAACCGTCGCGGTCTTCCGCGGTCACGTTGGTGAAGGTCAGGCCGTCCGCGAAGGGGTTGGAGAACCACTGCGCGCCGCGCGTGACCTCCTTCTGATCGAACTTCGAATAATAGGCGTCGATCGTCGAGTGGACATTCTCGCTCGGCTGCCATTCGATGATGCCGATGAAGGCGTCGCGCTTGTTGAGGCGCGAAGTGAGGAAGGCTTCCTGGCCGTTCAGCAGCAGCGCGCCATCGGCGCTGTCGGGCTGGACGACGTTGATCGGGTTGCCATTGGCATCGGTCTGGTCGCCGAACGCCTCATAGCCATAAGCCTTGTAGTGCTTGTTCTGCGACGGGGAATCGAGGTGCGCATAGCCGAACGCGACGCCGAGCGTGCCGTTCGCGAACTGGTCGATATAGCTGACGCTCGCGCGGCCGCCCCAGTTGCGCAGATCCTGGTTCAGGCGCGCGCCTTCGGTCTTTTCACCGCGCACGTTGACCGCAAAGGCGCGCTTGCCGAATTCGAGCGGGCGGACGGTGCGCAGGTCGGCGGTGCCCGACAGACCGAAGCCCGCGATCTGCGCGTCCGGCGTCTTGTAGATGACGACGCTGGATAGGAGTTCCGAGGGATACTGGTCGAACTCGACCGCGCGGTTGTCGCCCGAACTCGCCTGCTGGCGGCCATTGAGGAGCGTCGTGGTGAAATCGGGCGCGAGGCCGCGGATCGAGATGACCTGCGCACGGCCGTTGACGCGCTGCGCCGCCAGGCCCGGCAGGCGCGCGATGGATTCCGCGATCGAGACGTCGGGCAGCTTGCCGATATCCTCCGCCGAGATCGCCTCGACGATCGACGTTTCGCGCTTCTTGAGGTCGATCGAATCCTTGATGCCGCGGCGAATGCCGGTGACGACGATGTCCGACGCCTGCGTCTGGTCGTCGGGCGCAACCTGTCCGGGCTGCTGCGCGGGCGCGGTCGTCGTCTGCTGATCGGGTGTCGTCTGATCGGTGCTGCCGGGCACCGGCGCGGTCGCTTCCTGCGCCAGCGCTGGCACCGCCGCCGCCATCGCGATTGCCGATGCCGCAAGATACAGGCCAGCCGAAACCCGGGACACGGGTGCACCGTCGCGCGCGCTGCGAACCATCATTCATCCTCCCCATGGACGTGGCCGGCCCCAATCCGGCACGCATCCGCCATTCTTGGCGCTTCGAATTGGAAGCGCTTCCAATCGGTAGCGGGAATTGGTCCGGTGTGCAACGCATTTTGCGCAGCGATACGAGCGCTTGTCGCGCGCCGCTTCCGCTGCCTATCCTCCCATCGGAATGACGCGAGAAGGGTGGCGATGATGCGGACAGTTGTGGCGGCAATGACGATCGCGTTCGCAGGGATGTCTCCCTCGATGACACATGCAGCGGATGCACCCGCGACTCCCGCCGAAACCCAGGCGCTCGACATCGCCAAGCGCGCCATTGCTTTTCGCAGCGTGGCGGGACCCGGCAACCAGACACCGCAGCTCGCCGCCTATCTGAAATCGGTGCTGGTCGCGGGCGGGTTTGCGACCGACGAGATCAGCATCACGCCGGTTGACGACACGGCGTATATGATCGCGCGCTGGCCGGGCACCGATCCGAAGGCGAAGCCGCTCGTCATTTCGGGGCATATCGACGTGGTCGAGGCGAAGCCCGCCGACTGGCAGCGCGATCCGTTCACGCCGGTGGTCGAGAACGGCTATCTCTTCGGGCGCGGCGCGACCGACATGAAGTTCGATGCCGCGATCGCGATGGCGGCGCTCCTCCAGATGAAGCGCGAAGGCTTTCGCCCGCGCCGCGACATCATCCTCGAATTCTCGGGCGACGAGGAGACGCGGATGAAGACGAGCGCGCTGATCGCGGAGAAGCTGAAGAACGCCGAAATGGTGCTCAATATCGACGGCGGCGGCGGGCATCTGGCGGAGGATGGCAAGCCGCAGTTCTTCACCTGGCAGGGGGCGGAGAAGACCTATGCCGATTTCGAGCTGACCGTCACCAATCCGGGCGGGCATTCGTCGGCCCCGCGCAAGCTCAACGCAATCAACCAGCTGTCCGCGGCGCTGGTGCGGATCGGCAACTACCGCTTTACCCCGCAGGTCAATGACGTGACGCGGACCTTCTTCGTCGAGGCCGCCAAGCACAAGACCGGCGCGATCGCCGATGCGATGCGCGCGTTCGCGAAGAACCCGGCGGACGAGAAGGCGATCGCGGTCCTTGCCGCCGACCCCGCCTATGTCGGACAGATCGGCACGACCTGCGTCGCGACGATGGTATCGGGCGGCCACGCGCTGAACGCGCTGCCCCAGCGTGCGACCGCGAACATCAACTGCCGTATCTTTCCCGGCGTGAAGCCCGCCGCGGTGATGGCGGAGCTGTCGCGCGTCGCCGCCGATCCGGCCGTGGCCTTCAAGGACGTGACCGAAGGCTCGGTGCCCAACGACGCGTCCCCCGTCCGCGCCGATTTCGTCGCGGCGGTGACGAAGGCGATGGCGAAGACCTATCCCGGCGTCCCCGTCTTCCCCAGCATGGCCGCGGGCGCGAGCGACAGCATGTGGTTCCGGTATCACGGCGTACCCAGCTACGGCGCGAGCCCGATGTTCCTGAAGGAATCGGACGATTTCAGCCACGGGTTGAACGAACGGACCCCGGTTGCGAACATCCGCCCGGCGATTGCCTATTACCGGTCGCTCCTCACCGATTTGTCGCGATAGGGCAGTCTTCCGAGTTGTCGTCACCCCGGCGAAGGCCGGGGCCCAGTTGCGCGACCATCGGAAACGAGCGTGGCGCGCTATGACATCCCACATTTCAACTGGGCCCCGGCCTTCGCCGGGGTGGCATGTGCCTGCGCTATACGAGCAGCGCCGCCAGCTGCGCCTCGGCGATCGCGCGCGCCTCTGCGGCGGTAAAGGTCGCCGGGGACAGGCAGAGCTCCAGCCACAGCCCGTCGACCAGCGCGGTGATCGCAATGGCGGCTAGCCGGCGACGCGCCGCCGCCACGCCGCATGCCGCGAGCAGAGCCTCAAGATCGGCGCGATAGGCGGCGTAGACGCGCTCATGCAGCCGCGCGATCTCCGACTTGGCGGCGACCAGGCTCCAGAAGGCGATCCAGGTCGCGAGCAGCGCGGGGTCCGCGATCGGCGCGGCGAAGCTCGCCCCGACATAGGCCGACAGGCGCGCCCGCGGATCGTCGCCGGCACCCGCGACGGCCGCGGCCAGCGCCGCCTCGACCTCGGCGCCGACCACCGCATAGGTCGCCGCGATCAACGCATCGATTCCGTCGAAGTGATGGCCGACCAGACCCGGCGACACCCCCGCCTCCGCCGCGATCGCCCGCACCGTCGCTGCGCCGGCCCCCCCGCGGGTCAGCACACGCCGGGTCGCCGCGATCAGGCTCGCGCGGCGATCGTCGGGATGATCGCGCGAATAGGCGGGCTTGTGCATGACGGCACGTTATTATACGGTCGTTCAACAAGCAACCGGGAGGCCCAAATGGCGCAGCGTTTCGCCGACCTTTCCCCACCGGCGCCGGCACCCGATCCGGATGCTGACTGGAGCCTGCCGGGCTGGCTCTACACCGACGCCGAGTATTTCGCGGTCGAGTGCGATCGGGTCATCCGGCCGTCCTGGCAGATCGTTTGTCACGAAAGCGACCTGCCGAACCCGGGCGACTGGCGGACAATCGAATATCTCGGTGAAAGCCTCGTCGTGCTGCGCGGCGACGACGGCGCACTGCGCGCCTTCCACAATGTCTGCCGCCACCGCGCGATGCGGCTCGTCGAGGGAAATGCGGGGTGCGCGCGCAAGCTCGTCTGCCCCTATCACGCCTGGACCTATGGGCTCGACGGGCGGCTGTCTGGCGTGCCGATGAAGCGCGACTATCCCGCGCTACGGCTCGAGGACAACGGCCTCGCCCCGGTCGAGATCGATCGGTGGCGCGGGTTCGTCTTCGTTCGGCTGGAGGATGGCGGTCCTTCGGTCGCGGACATGATGGCGCCCTACGACCACGAGATCGCGCCCTATCGCTTCGAGGATATGCGCCGCCTGAGCGACGTCCGCCTCCGCGAACGGGCGGTGAACTGGAAGAATGTCGGCGACAATTATTCGGACAACCTGCACATCCCCGTCGCGCATGAAGGGCTGACGCGGCTGTTCGGCAAGAGCTACGCGATCGAAGCGGAGCCGTTCGTCGACAAGATGTCGGGGCAGCTCGTCGATCGCCCCTCCGCCGATCCGTGGGAGCGATTCTATCAGACGCATCTGCCGCGCGTGGATCATCTGCCGGAGGCGAACCAGCGGCTGTGGCTGTATTACAAGCTGTGGCCGAACATGGCGTTCGACATCTATGCCGACCAGATCGATTTCATGCAGTGGCTGCCGTTGACGCCGACGACGAGCGTGCTGCGCGAGATGACCTTCGCCCTGCCAGACGATCGACGCGTGATGAAGCTCGTCCGCTACGCCAACTGGCGGATCAACCGCACCGTGAATGCCGAGGATACCTGGCTGATCGAGCGGGTGCAGCAGGGCATGGCGTCGCGCAGCTACGCAGTCGGGCCGATCGGGGCGAGCGAGGTGTGCCTGCGCAGCTTCGCGCGGAAGATCAGGGAGAGGATTCCCGAGGCGCGGCTACACCATGCGCCGGCGGCGGGGTGGTCGCGCTATCCCCACCGTTCGGCCTGAGCGAAGTCGAAGGCCAGCGATCACCAACGTGCTTCGACTTCGCTCAGCACCAACGGATATTGCGCTATGACCAAATCCTACGACGCGCTCATCATCGGCGGCGGGCATAACGGCCTCGTCTGCGCCTTCTACCTCGCCCGCGCGGGTATGAAGGTCCGCGTCCTCGAGCGCCGCCACATCGTCGGCGGCGCGGCGGTGACCGAGGCGTTCCACCCCGGCTTCCGCAACTCGACCGCCAGCTACACCGTCAGCCTGCTCCGCCCCAAGGTCATCAGGGACATGAAGCTGCACGAACGCGGCTGGCGGATCATCGAGCGGACGATCAGCAACTTTTTCCCGCACGCGGACGGCTATCTGAAACTCGGCGGCGGGACGGCGCGCACGCAGGCCGAGTTCGCGCGCTTTTCGGCGAAGGATGCGGAGACCTTCCCTCGCTATGAGGAAGCGCTGGAACGCGTCGCGCAGGTGCTGCGCGATCTGGCGCTCAAGACGCCGCCCAATGTCGGCGGCGGCCTGCGGTCGCTGATCGCCGGCGTCGCGCAGGGGCGGCGGCTCGCGGGCATGGACATCGAGGCGCAGCGTGACGTCATGGACCTGTTCGTCAAGTCCGCGCGCAGCTTCCTCGATAGCTGGTATGAGAACGAGCATGTGAAGGCCGCTTTCGGCTTCGACGCGGTCGTCGGCAACTATGCCAGCCCCGACACGCCGGGCAGCGCCTACGTCCTCCTTCATCACGTCTTCGGCGAGGTGAACGGCAAGATGGGGATGTGGGGCCACAGCGTCGGCGGGATGGGCGCGATCACGCAGTATATGGCCGAGGCGTGCGTCGAGGCGGGGGTGGAGATCAGCCTGGAGGCGCCGGTCGCGCGCGTGCTCGTCGATGGCAAGCGTGTCGCCGGCGTGCGGCTGGAAAGCGGGGAGGAGATCGCGGCGCCGATCGTCGCGTCGAACGCAGGGCCCGCCCTGCTCTTCCGCCAACTCGTCGACCGCGCCGACATGACGCCCGAGTTCGCGCGGCGGATGGACGGCTACAAGGCCGGGTCGGGCACGTTCCGGATGAACGTCGCGCTCTCCGAACTGCCCGATTTCACCGTCCTGCCGGGCAAGGAAAAGGCCGAGCATCACACCGCCGGGATCATCATCGCGCCGACGCTCGATTACATGGACAAGGCGTTCACCGACGCAAAGGCCTATGGCTGGTCGAAGGCGCCGATCGTCGAGATGAAGCTGCCGACGAGCGTCGATGATACCCTCGCGCCGCCGGGCCAGCATATCGCGAGCCTCTTCTGCCAGCAGTTCGCGCCGGAGCTGCCGGACGGTCGCAACTGGGACGACGAGCGCGAGGCCGCGGCGGACGCGATCGTCGAGGAGGTCACGAAGCACGCCCCCAATTTCACGGCCTCGATCATCGCCCGGCAGATCCATTCGCCGCTCGATCTGGAGCGCAAGTTCGGGCTGATCGGCGGCGATATCATGCACGGCCACATGACGCTTGATCAGCTCTGGGCGGCGCGCCCGGTGCTCGGCCATGGCGATTACCGCGCGCCCATCAAAGGGCTCTACATGTGCGGCGCGGGGACGCATCCCGGCGGCGGCGTGACCGGCGCGCCGGGCCACAATGCCGCGCATGAAATCCTGCGCGACCGGTCGCTGTCAGGCCGGCTGCTGCGCCGTGCGTAGGGCCGCGCGGCGGGTGGCGGCGTAGAGCGGCAAGGCGGCGAGCATCAGCGCGATGCTGAGCAGCGTCGCCTCCGCCCCGCTGCCGATCATCACGGCGACCGAGAACAGCGTTGCAAGGAGCCCCAGCACCGGGCGCACCCGCGCCTTCATCGCGGCGATGCCGGCAAAGGCATAGATCCACACCCCCGACACCGCGGTCAGCCGCAGCATGAAATCCATGAGCGCCGCGCCGCCGCGCCAGCACCCGACCAACAGCAACACGCTGGCGAGCGCGGAGGCGAGGACCAGCGGCACGGTCGCGATATCCTTCGCGTTGGTGCGCGCAAACCAGGCGGGGAGCAGTCCCGCACGCGCGAGGCCGAGCGGCACCTCGCCCTGCATCAGCACCCAGACGTTGAGGCACCCGACCGTCGAGATCACCGCAAACGCCGCCACCGCGGCGCCCGCCCACGGTCCCCAATGCCGCGCGATGAACATCGCGACCGGCGCGTTCGACCCGGCCAGATCGGCGGCGGGTGTCGTCAGCACGATACCGGTGCAGACGACGAGGTAAATCGCACAGGACAGCGCAATGCCCAGCATCGTCGCGCGCGTGACGTTGCGTTCGGGCTCGCGGATGCGCTCGGCGGCGATGCTCGCGGATTCGAAGCCGATGATCGCGACCATGCTGAGCGCGGTCGCTGCCACCAGCGTGCCGAGGTTTAGCGGCGCCTGCGGGGTGATCGCAGCGCCCTCACCGCCGCCAAGCGCGAGCCCAGCGACGATCGCGACCACGGCCGCGAGCGGTAGCAGCTTGAGCGCTGTCGTCACGACCTGAAACCGGCCCGACGTCTTCAGTCCGCTGAGGTTGAGGAGGGTCAGCGCAACGAGCAGCGCGCACGCCGTCACCGCCTGACGGACGGGGGTCATCGCGAGGCCGGGGACGATCTGCCCGGCATAACGCGCCGCGGTCAGCGAGATATAGGCGTTGGCACACCAGTAGCTGACCCAGGCCTCCCAGCCGACGAGCACGCCGATCACCGGCCCCAATTCGGCGCCGATCGCCGCGATCAGCCCCGGCTGGTCGGGCCGCGCGGCGGTGAGCGCGGCCAGCACGCGGCCTATGATCAGCGCGCCGATGCCGCCCGCGATCCATGCCGCGGCGCCGCTCCAGCCATAGTTCGCGAACGATGTCGGCACGACATAGATGCCGGCACCGATGACCCCGCCGACGACGAGCGCCACCGCGGTCCAGAAGCCGAATGGCCGTGTCTCCTGATCGTTCATCCC
This sequence comes from Sphingomonas sp. EC-HK361, assembly GCF_902498785.1. Lineage (GTDB taxonomy): Bacteria > Pseudomonadota > Alphaproteobacteria > Sphingomonadales > Sphingomonadaceae > Sphingomonas. The sequence goes on along the minus strand of NZ_LR701493.1, from coordinate 607,035 downwards.
GCCCCGCCTCGCATTCCCCAACATCAGACCATGAAACGCCCCGCTTGGCGAGGGGCATCGCCCTTGGCTATGCCGGGGCACATGGCTAGCCGCGCGCCCTCATCCGATCAGCCAAGTGCGGGCCGCTACCCGCCGGACCTGCTCGACGCCGCGCTCGCGCTCCACGACAACCGCATTCCCGAGGCGGAGCGCGGGTTGAAGGCGTATCTGAAGCGCGACCCGTTCGATGTGCGTGCGATCCGCATGCTGGCTGAACTGGCCGGCCGGATCGGGCGGCTGAAGGATTCCGAGCACCTCCTGCGCCGCGCGCTGGAGCTTTCGCCCGCATTCTCGGCCGCGCGCGCGAACCTCGCGATCGTGCTCTACCGGCTGAACCGTCCGGTCGATGCGCTCGCCGAGCTCGACACGCTGATCGCCGAGGACCCCGATCATATCGGCCATGCGAACCTGAAGGCGGCGGCGTTGGGGCGGCTCGGCAGTTTCGAGGAGGCAATCCCGCTCTACGAGCGCGTCCTGCACGACGCGCCGAACCAGCCTAAAGTCTGGATGAGCTATGGCCATATGCTGAAGACGGTCGGACGCCAGGCGGACGGCATCGCCGCCTACCGCCACGCGATTGCGCTCAAACCCGACCTCGGCGAGGCGTGGTGGAGTCTCGCGAACCTGAAGACGGTGCGCTTCGAGGATGCCGATATCGCCGCGATGGAGGCCGCGCGCGCCGACGCGGCGATTGCCGACGAAGACCGCTTCCACCTCGACTTCGCGCTCGGCAAGGCATGCGAGGATCGCCGCGAGGCGGACCGCGCGTTTGCCCATTATGCGGCCGGCAATGCGCTGCGCCGCACCCAGCTGACCTATGACGCGGACGAAACCGAGCGCTTCGTCGACGACTGCACCGCGCTCGCCACACCCGATTTCTTCGCCGCGCGCGCCGGCTGGGGAACGCCGTCACGCGACCCGATCTTTATCCTCGGCATGCCGCGCGCCGGATCGACGCTGGTCGAGCAGATCCTCGCCAGCCATAGCCGGATCGAGGGGACGAGCGAGTTGCCCGATCTCCCCGCCCTCGCGCGGCGGATCGATCGCTATCCGCACGGCCTCGCCGATCTGACCGCGGACCAGGCGCGCGCGATGGGAGAGGAGTATCTGCGGCGGACCGCCGTCCAGCGGCGCACCGACCGTCCGTTCTTCATCGACAAGTTGCCGAACAACTGGGCGCATGTCGTCCTCATCCGGCTGATCCTGCCCAACGCGACGATCATCGACGCGCGGCGCGATCCGCGGGCGTGCTGTTTCTCGAACTTCAAACAGCATTTCGCGCGCGGTCAGGCGTTCAGCTACGCGCTTGATGACATGGGCCGCTATTACCGCGATTATGTGCGGCTGATGGCGCATCTCGACACGGTGCAGCCGGCCCGTATCCACCGCGTGATCCACGAAACGCTGGTCGCCGATACCGAAGCCGAAGTCCGCCGTTTGCTGGGCGCGTGCGGCGTCGAGTTCGAGCCCGCCTGCCTCACCTTCCACGAAACCGCGCGCGCGGTGCGCACCGCAAGCTCCGAACAGGTGCGCCAGCCGATCTATACCGGCGGCGATCGCGCCTGGCGACCGTTCGCGGCGCATCTCGCGCCACTGGAGGCAGCGCTCGGCGATGTCATCGCGCACTACCCCGATGCGCCGTCGTTTCGATAGCGTTGCAAAACTGTCACGCGGTGCGCGCGATCGGACGGGCCGTTACGGCACCGATTGACCTTCGTTACGCCGCGCCACAGTCTCCCCGCAACAAGATCATAGGAATTGGGGGCTGTGGTGAACGTTTCGATGCGTCGCGCGGTATTGACCGGCCTGCTGGCCTCCACCGCCTGTCTCGCCAACCCGGCGCTGGCACAGACCGCACCGGCGCAGACACCCGATCCGCAGGCCGCGGCGCCCGAAACCCAGACTTACACCGACAGCGACATCATCGTCACCGCGCAGAAGCGTGACGAGAATATCCAGTCGGTGCCGATCAGCATCCAGGCGATCGGCACGAAGAAGCTGGATCAGCTCAACATCTCGAACTTCAACGAATATACCCAGCTTCTCCCCTCGGTCGCGTTCCAGAGCGTCCAGCCCGGGGTGACCACGGTCTATATGCGCGGCGTCGCGAGCGGCGGGGACGGCAACCACTCCGGCTCGCTCCCGTCCGTCGGCAGCTATCTCGACGAGCAGCCGGTGACGACGATCGGCGGCACGCTCGATATCCACATCTACGACGTGGCGCGGATCGAAAGCCTCGCTGGGCCCCAGGGCACGCTTTACGGCGCGTCGAGCCAGGCGGGCACGATCCGCATCATCACCAACAAGCCTGATACCTCGGGATTCTACGGCCGCATCGATGCGGAAGGAAACACCGTCGCGCATGGCGGGCAGGGCGGCAAGCTGGAGGGGATGATCAACGCCCCGCTCGCCGACAAGGCGGCGCTGCGCGTCGTCGGCTTCTACCAGCGCGACGCTGGCTATATCGACAACGTCGCCGGCTGCCGCAGCTTCCTGCCGGAGCCGACCAACCAGTCCTGCACCGCGACCAATGGCGGCATCGCCGTCAACAACAGCGCGTTCGTGAAGAAGGATTACAACGACACCGAAACCTATGGCGGCCGCGCCGCGCTGAAGATCGATCTCGACGACAACTGGACGGTCACCCCGACGGTTCTGTATCAGGAACAGCGCTCGCACGGCGCCTACGCCTATGACCCGCGCGTCGGCGACCTCAAGATCCAGCATTTCTACCCGGAATATCGCCGCGACCGGTTCATCCAGGGCGCGCTGACGATCGAGGGCAAGGTCGGCAACTGGGATGTGACCTATGCCGGCGCCTATCTCGACCGGCGCACCGCATCCTCGACCGACTATACCGATTATTCGGAAGCCTATGACAATCTCTATTCGTCGGTCGGCGGGCTGGCGGGCTATTTCTATTATCAGGACAATGCCGGCAACACGATCGATCCGCGCCAGAACGTGCTCGCGACCGACCATTTCAAGAAGCTGAGCCAGGAATTCCGCGTCGCCTCGCCCGCGGACGAGCCGTTCCGCATCGTCGCCGGCGCCTTCTACCAGCGTCAGTCGAACCTCATCCACCAGGACTATCAGATTCCGGGACTGGGTAACCAGGTGTCGGTCAATGGATCGCCGGGCACGCTGTGGCTGACCCAGCAGCACCGCGTGGACAAGGATTATGCGGTCTTCGGCGAGGCGAGCTTCGACCTCACGCCGACGCTGACCCTGACCGCGGGCGGTCGTGCCTATATCTACGACAATTCGCTGATCGGCTTCTTCGGCTTCGGCCGAAATCCGGGGGTCGATCCGGCGGACGGACGGCCGTTCACCGCGACCCCGTTCAATGCAGCGGGCAGTTCGCGGACCGGCGTCGCGGGCTGCTATCTCACCAACGGCCAGACCTTGCGCGACGCGTATCTGAACGGCGGCGACACCTCGGCGCTGCTGCCGCCTGCCGTGGCGGGCGGGCCGTGCACGAACCTGGGCACCTATGTGAACGGGTCGATCCGGCCCAAGGAAACCGAAGGACAGGGCGCCACCTACCGGTTCAACGCGACATGGAAGCCCGTGCAGGGCATCCTGCTCTACGGCACCGCGTCGCGCGGCTTCCGGCCCGGCGGAATCAACCGGCGCGGCGACGTCGCGTCCTATGCCGCCGACTTCCTCGACAATTACGAGCTTGGCTTCAAGACGACGCTCGCCGACGGGCGGGTGCGACTGAACGGCGCGATCTACCAGCAGACCTGGAAGAATTTCCAGTTCGCGTTCCTCGGGCAGAACAGCTTCACCGTCATCCAGAACGGCCCCGACGCCCGCATCCGCGGCGCCGAGCTGGACGTGAACGCGACGCTGGGCGCGCTCAATCTCACCGCTGCGGGCTCCTATACCGACGCCCGTACGAAGCAGGACCTGTGTCTTGAGGCGCGTGCGAACTTCGTGTGCGACGGCCTGACCGCCGGCGGCGCACCCAACATCGTTTCCGCGCCGGCCGGAACGCGGCTGCCGATCACCCCGCAGTTCAAGATCAGCGGCACCGCGCGCTACACCGTTCCGATCGGCGCGGCGAAGGCCTATGCCCAGCTGCTGGTCGCGCATCAGAGCAGTGCATCGTCCGATATCCGCACCGCGGTCTACGAGACGGGCACGGGGCGGATCGCGAACCCAGCGGCGGAGATCGGGAGGCTGCCTGCCTATACGACCGGCAATCTCGCGCTGGGTGCGGAGGTCGGCAATTACACGTTCGAGGTGTTCGCCCAGAATCTCTGGGACGAACGCGGGCAGCTGACGCGGTTCCTGCAATGCGGCAGTTGTTACCAGCGGCCCTACGTCGTGCCGATCACCCCGCGCACCCTCGGCGTGCGCGCGGGGGTAAAATTCTGACCTAACCGAGGGCATGGGCACCCCTAAAACAACGTCCATGCCGCCATTCGCCACCTTCACGCTACCGCCTGAGAAGACGTTGGGCTGTCACCTGCCGCTGCCGGGAATCAGGCGATAAATCGACCCGCCCTAGATAAGGGCAAGTTCCGCCAGCCGTCCGACGAGCGCCGGCGGCAACGCCTCCACGCCCCCGGCACCGTCGCCGAGATCGACCGGTGCGTCGGCGCCTTCGAGATACCGCCAGCCCTGATGCGCGCGCTTGGGCCGCGCCTGGACCAGGATAGCACGCGGATCGATGTGGATCGCAACACGGCCACCCTCGGCTTCCCCGAAGCTCAGGATCGGCGAGCGCGCGATGAGCTGGTGCTTGATGATCCAGAACAGCGATCCCTCAACGCCGACGGGACCCGCAATCTCCTCGTGCCGCTTGGGCAGGTAGCGCGTCGTCAGGAAGACCGGACCTTCCCGCCCGCGCTGCTCCAGCCGCGCGGCGAGCGCCTCCACGCTGGCGGCGCCGAACGCGACCTTGGTCAGATGGAGCGGCATCGACGACGATGTGGGGTCAGGCCCCCAGCCCCCACAAGGTCGCGAGCCCAAGAAACGACATGAACCCGCCGGTATCGGTCAGCGTCGTGACGAACACCGCCGACGATACCGCGGGGTCGATCCGCATCCGGTCGAGCGTCACGGGCACCAATACCCCGCCCAGCCCCGCGATGAGGTTGTTCACCACCATCGCCAGCCCGATGACGAGCGAGAGGTCGCTGTTGCGGAAGATGATATAGGTGCCGAGCGCGATGAGCAGCCCGAGCGACACGCCGTTGGCGATGGCGATGCGCAGCTCGCGCCCGATCATCCGGGCGGTGTTCGAATCGGTCAGCTGATTGGTCGCCAGCGCGCGGACGACGACCGCCAGCGTCTGCGTGCCCGCATTGCCGCCCATCCCCGACACGATCGGCATCAGCACCGCGAGCAGCGCGAACTTCGCGATCTCGCCCTGGAACAGCCCGACGACTGACGAGGCGAAGATCGCGGTGCCCAGATTGACGACGAGCCAGGCGAGCCGGGTGCGCACGGTCATCCGGATCGGCTCGTTGATGTCGCCCTCGCCCGCGCCCGACAGCCGCAGGATATCCTCGCCCGCTTCTTCGGAGATGATGTGGACGATGTCATCGACCGTAATCATGCCGACCAACCGCCCGCCGCCATCGACGACCGCGGCCGAGATCAGCGCGTATTTCTGGAAGCGCAGCGCGACCTCTTCCTGGTCCATATCGACCGGGATCAGCGTCTGCTCGCGCTGCATCACATCGGCGATCGCGATGCCGCGCGGGGTGCGCAGGATCCACGACAGCGCGACCGTCCCGATCGGCTTGTGGCGCTCGTCGACGACGAAGATTTCCCAGAAATCGGTGGTCAGCTCGTCATGGCCGCGCAGGTAATCGAGCGTGTCGCCGACGCTCCAGTGCTCGGGCACCGCGATCAGCTCGCGCTGCATCAGGCGACCGGCGGATTCCTCCGGATAGGACAGCGCTTCCTCGATCGCGGCGCGATCGTCGGGCTCCATCGCGCGCAACACCTCGCGCTGGTCGTCGGCGTCGAGGTCCTCGATGATCGCGACCGCGTCGTCGGTATCGAGCTCCGACGCGATGTCGGCGACCTGCTGCGGCTCGAGCGCATCGATCAGGTCCTCGCGGACATAATCGTTCATCTCGGCGAACACGTCGGCGTCGAGCAGGTCGGCGACCGATTTGGCGAGATCCGCGCGGCGGTCCTCCGGCGTCAGCTCGAACAGGTCGGCGATATCGGCGGGGTGCAGCGGCTCGACGAGCGCATGGACGCCCTCGTCGTCGCCCGCCTCAACCGCGTCGAGCACCGCATCGACAAAGGACGGGCGTAGCCGGTCGTCCCCGTCCAGCTGGCTTTCGAGCCGGGTGTTCTCGGTTTCCGCCTCGGGAAGCTCGGTTTCGTTCACGCGGCCGCCTCCCGGAAATTGCGTCTGATGTGCCTCGCGGCGGCTCTATATCGGGCGGTCGGGATTTGCCAGCCGGGACGCGACTCCCTACGTGGCGCGGCATCATTCAAGGAGTTTATCTCAAATGGCCGATACCCCGACGACCCTGACGCTGACTCTCGATGGCGGCGATGTCACCATCAAGCTGCGCCCCGATCTGGCGCCCGCGCATGTCGAGCGCATCGCGGAGCTGGCGAATGACGGCTTCTACGACGGCGTCGTCTTCCACCGCGTCATCCCCGGATTCATGGCGCAGGGCGGCGACCCGACCGGCACCGGCATGCACGGATCGGACAAGCCGAACCTGAAACAGGAGTTTTCGAAGGAACCGCACGTCCGCGGCGTATGCTCAATGGCGCGCACCAACGATCCGAATTCGGCCAATTCGCAGTTCTTCATCGTCTTCGACGACGCGCGCTTCCTCGACGGGCAATACACCGTCTGGGGCGAAGTCACCGACGGCATGGACCTGATCGACGCGCTCCCCAAGGGCGAGCCGCCGCGCGAGCCGGGGAAGATTGTGAAAGCGCGCGCTGCGTAAGGGCGTCAGACCGGAGCTTCTGCAAAATCCTCCCCTGTAAGGGGAGGGGGACCATGCGAAGCATGGTGGAGGGGTGTCGCCTTCTCGATGGCGCGATACCCCTCCGTCAGCGCTTCGCGCTGCCACCTCCCCTTCTAGGGGAGGATTGAATAACTATCTGTCCGCCGCCCCGTCCCCCGCCAGAGTCGCGACGAGCCAATCGCGGAACAGCCGCACAGGTTTCTGCTGAAGCGCGCGCGGGCGGCAAACGAACCAGTAGCTGTAGGGGCTTTCGACCTCGATCCCGAAAAGCCGAACGAGCCGCGGGTCGTTCGCGTCGTCGAAATGGCTCTTGTGCATGAAGGCGATGCCGAGCCCCTGCGCCGCCGCTTCCAGCATCAACGCGCCCGAATCGAACTGATCGATCGCCAGCGGCTCGATGCCGTCGAGGCCCGCCGCGTGCCGCCACGCGCTGAACGTGTCGGGCATGTCGCGATGGATGAGCGCGGTCAGCGTCGAAAGCTGTTCCGGCCGGGTGACGGGATCGGCGCGCTCCAGCAGGCTACGCGCGCCGATGACGTAGACAGAGTTGCGATCGAGCCGCCTGGCGTGGAGCGCGGGATCGATCTCTCGCGACAGCGCGATCACCGCGTCCAGTCCCTCGCCCAGCCGGGTGATGCCGTGCCCGGCGGTATCGATGTCGAGGTGAAGCTCGGGATGCGATGCCCGCAACTGGCCCAGCCGCGGGAACAGTCGCTGCGACGCGAAGAGGGGCAGCACGCCGAGGCGCAGCCGGAGTACCTCCGTGCCGCTCGTCATCGCCTCGACCGCATCGGACAGGCTGTCGAGCGCAGGCGCGATGCCCGCCATCAGCCGCTCGCCATCGGCGTTGGGCACCATCGCCTGATGACGCCGGTCGAACAGCGGCTTGCCGAGGAAGCGCTCCAGTGTCTGGACGCGACGGCTGAGCGCGGGCGCGGACAGCGCCAGTTCCTGCGCCGCGGCCTTTACCGAGCCGGTGCGCGCGACCGCGAGAAAGGCTTCGATGGCGGTCAGCGGCGGCAATCGGCGCATGAGCGTGTCTCTCGCTATCTTGTGCAGCGCGTCACAGGATGTGATTGCAAAATAGGCACGCCACCCATGCATTGGCCAGCCCCCGCGTGCATTTTCTGCAATTCACGTCAATCTTTTCGCACTTGCACAAGATGCTGCCGCGCCGCACATAGGGCGGGCCTTTCAGGCATCCTCTCCTAAAAACTTTCATGGGCTGGCTCTTCGGAGCCGGCCCTTTTTTCTGTCTGTAACCGGTCCCATCGGCGCGTTCACCCCTTCGCAATCGGGAACCGCACCCCCATGTTGCGCGCTTGCGACCCCGGGGTTCGATCAGCAGGCAAGAGGATGACGATGGCGGACAGCGACGTGCAAATGCGCAAGCTGCAGGTGGCGAATGCGCGGCCGGAAGATAGCGGCCGCGGTATCGCGCATCTGCCGCGCGAGGTCATGCGCGCGCTCAACCTGGACGAAGGCGACGTCGTCGAGATCGCGGGGAAGAAATCCACCCCCGCGCGCGTCGTCGGCCCCTATGCCGATGACGAGGGGCTGGAAATCATCCGCATCGACGGGCTTCAGCGCGCCAATGCCGGCGTCGGCGCGGGCGATTTCGTCGAGGTCCGCCCGATCGAATCTAAGCCCGCGACCCGCGTCGTCTTCGCGCCCGCGCAGCAGAATCTGCGCCTGCAGGGATCGACCAATGCGCTGAAACGCACCTTCTACGGCCGCCCGCTCTGCCAGGGCGATGTCGTCGCGACGGCCGGCCAGCAGCGCGTGACCAACATGCCGCCGCAGATGCAGCAGTTCGTCAACGCGCCGGCCTATGCGCTCCAGGAAATCCGCCTCGTCGTCGTCTCCGCCGCTCCGAAGGGCATCGTCCATATCGACGCCGACACCGAGATCGAGCTCCGCCCCGAATATGAGGAGCCGGAAACCGCGCGCCGCGCCGACGTGACCTATGACGATATCGGCGGCATGGCGCAGACGATCGACCAGCTGCGCGAGATGGTCGAGCTGCCGCTGCGTTACCCTGAGCTGTTCCAGCGGCTGGGCGTCGATCCGCCCAAGGGGGTGCTGCTCCACGGCCCGCCCGGCACCGGCAAGACGCGGCTGGCGCGCGCGGTGGCGAACGAGAGCGACGCGCAGTTCTTCCTCATCAACGGCCCCGAGATCATGGGATCGGCCTATGGCGAATCGGAGCAGCGGCTACGCAGCGTCTTCGAGGAAGCGGCGAAGAACGCCCCGTCGATCGTCTTCATCGACGAGATCGACTCGATCGCGCCCAAGCGCGGGCAGGTGTCGGGCGAGGCGGAGAAGCGCGTCGTCGCGCAGTTGCTGACGCTGATGGACGGACTCGAGGCGCGCGCGAACCTCGTCGTCATCGCCGCCACCAACCGCCCCGAGGCGATTGATGAAGCCCTGAGAAGGCCGGGCCGGTTCGACCGCGAGATCATCGTCGGTGTGCCCGACGAACGCGGGCGGCGCGAAATCCTCGGCATCCACGCGCGCGGCATGCCGCTGGGCGACAAGGTCGATCTCGACGAGCTGGCGCGGATGACCTTCGGCTTCGTCGGTGCCGATATCGCCGCGCTGGCGCGTGAGGCCGCGATCGAGGCGGTGCGGCGGATCATGCCGAAGCTCAACCTCGAGGAACGCACGATCCCGCCCGAGGTGCTCGATACCCTCGCCGTCACGCGCGAGGACTTCATGGATGCGCTGAAACGCGTCCAGCCATCGGCGATGCGCGAGGTGATGGTGCAGGCGCCGACGACGCGGTGGAGCGATGTCGGCGGGCTCGACGATGCGCAGATGCGGCTGAGGGAAGGCGTCGAGCTGCCGCTGAAGGACCCCGACGCGTTCCGGCGGCTGGGCATCCGCCCGGCCAAGGGCTTCCTGCTCTACGGCCCGCCCGGCACCGGCAAGACGCTGCTGGCGAAAGCAGTCGCGCGCGAGGCGCAAGCGAACTTCATCGCCACCAAATCGTCGGACCTGCTCAGCAAATGGTATGGCGAGAGCGAGCAGCAGATCGCCAAATTGTTCGCGCGCGCGCGCCAGGTCGCGCCGACGGTGATCTTCATCGACGAGCTCGACAGCCTCGTGCCCGCGCGCGGCGGGGGCTTGGGCGAGCCGCAGGTGACCGAGCGCGTGGTCAACACCATCCTCGCCGAGATGGACGGACTTGAGGAACTCCAGTCGGTCGTCGTCATCGGCGCGACCAACCGTCCCAACATGGTCGATCCGGCGCTGCTGCGCCCGGGACGCTTCGACGAGCTGGTCTATGTCGGCGTCCCCGATCAGCCGGGGCGCAGGCGCATTCTGGCGATCCAGACCGCGAAGATGCCGCTGGCAGGCGACGTCGATCTGGACGGCGTTGCCGCGCAGACCGATCGCTTCACCGGCGCCGATCTGGAGGATGTGGTGCGCCGCGCCGGGCTGATCGCGCTGCGCCAGTCGCTGGACACGCGCGAGGTCACGCAGGCGCATTTCGACGCGGCGCTGAAGGAGTCGCGTGCGAGCGTGACGCCCGAAGCCGAGCGCGAATATGAGCAGATGGCAGCGCGGCTGAAGCAGGAGGCGGCGATGCCGACGATCGGCTTCATCGCGCCGGGCCAGCTCACCCCGCGCGGGCCGAAGGGGACTGACTGAAAGATGCCGTTCCCAAACGATCCTCCCCTGCAAGGGGAGGTGGCATCGCGCAGCGATGACGGAGGGGTATCGCGCTCTCGTTGAGGGGAACACCCCTCCACCAGCTTCGCTGGTTCCCCTCCCCTTTCAGGGGAGGATTGGGTTTTCAGCCAACTTGTTCTCGCAGCGCACGCCAAGCATAGCCGAACAGCACGACGCAGGCCGCACCCGCAATCAGATACGGCAGCGAATGCTGCGCCTCGTAGAGCCCGACGCCGATCGACGGGCCGAGCACGAACGAGGCGCCGTTGATGCTCGTCACCTTGCCTGCGACCGACCCTTGCGCCTCCGGCCCGACCGCGAGCGACGATCCGGCGGTGAAACCCGGTCGGGTAAAGCCGAATCCAAGGCTAGCCAGCGCGAACGCGGTCGCGATGCCGTAGAGCGAGGTCGCCAGCCCGGTCAGCGCGCACCCCGCCGCGGACAGCACCAGCCCAACGAGCATCAGCCACCGCGGCGACAGATTGAGCAGCGGGATGACGCCCCACTGCGCGAGCAGCGCGGATCCGGCGCCCATCATCAGCACGATCCCGGTCGGCTCCAGCGCCGCCGCGGGGGCGACATGCAACCGATCGATCACCAGAAAGCCGATCGCCTGGCTCGTCATCGCCTGCGCGTGGCCGGCGACGAGCCCCGCGATCATCCAGGCGCGGACGCGGGCGTCGAGATAGCCGACATGCTCGACATGGCTCTCCGTCGCCGCGCGCACGCTGGCGCCGGTCGGCGCGCCGCCGATCGAGGGATAGGCCGACGACGCGCCGTGTGCCGAAAGGTTCGGGAAGCGGTCATCGGGCAGCATCCGGCGCACCGCAACGAACACCGCGATGCCGAAGAGCGAGAAGAGAAAGGCCGGACCTGAAAGCCCGATCTCGACCGGACCGATGCCGCCGAGGATCAGATACGGCGCGATCGCGGGGCCGAGGATCGTCCCCAGGCCGAACGCGCTGGCCAGCAGGGTCAGCGCGCGCGTCCGCTCCTCGCGCGTCGTCGCGCCCGCCACCAGCGCCTGCACCGCCGGTGGGGCTGCGGACCCGAACGTGCCGTAGATAAGCCGGCCGAGGATGAAGAGCAGGAACGCCGCCGTCCCGCTGATCCAGCCGTTGATCCCCGCTGCGAGGAAGCAGCCGCACAGCGCCAGGCTCGTGCTGAACCCGCCGACGCCAAGCAGGATCATCGCGCGCCGCCCGTGGCGATCGGATCGATTGGCCCAGATCGGCGCCGCGATGACCCACAAGAGCGCCGACACCGAAAACGCCGCCGCGACCGCGCTGTCTGGCACCGCGAGCGATCGGCCGAGCGCGGGCAGCACCGATTGCAGCGCGGTGTTGCCCGCCGCGATCGTCAGCATCACGACGAACAGCAGCGCGAAATTGCGGTCGAGCGCGGGCGGCCGCATGTGCAAGGCCTTCATCCGTCTCGCCGCATCGCTCGCCCGCCCGGGCGCGTGCCGATCCCCCGCATCATGGCTTCCGGCTTACGCGCTTTGCCGCGCGGTGCAAGGACCGGGCGCAACCTTCGGTGCTTGTGTATCGTTTGGCAATCGTGCGACGGAGGCGTCGCTGTCGCAACCCACGCAGGATGACGTTCGCCGATGCCCAGTTCGATCCCCGCCGCCGCCGGCCGCCGCGCGCGCACGCGACCCAAGGGCGTGCCGGGCCCGTGGGGCATCTTCTTCAAGGGGTTCGTGAAGCACCCGCGGATGGTGGGATCGATCATCCCCTCGTCAGACGCGCTGATCGCCAGGATGCTCGGCCCGGTCGACTGGGCGAGCTGCAAGCTGTTCGTCGAATTTGGCCCCGGCGTCGGCACCTTCTGCCGCCCGATCCTCGATCGGATGGCGCCCGATGCGCGGCTGATCGCGATCGACACCAACCCCGATTTCGTCCGCTATCTGCGCCACGCGATCGTCGACCCCCGCTTCGCCGCGGTCAGCGGATCGGCAGCGGATGTCGAGACGATCATCGCCGATCACGGCCATGAGGCGGCGGATTACGTCCTGTCGGGCATTCCCTTCTCCACCCTGCCCGACGGCGTCGGCGAAAGCGTCGCATCGGCCACTCACCGCGTCCTGCGCCCCGGCGGCGCGTTCCTGATCTATCAGGTGACGACGGCGGTGCGCGACGTCATCGCGCCGCACTTCGCGCGGATCGACCACGCGATGGAGTGGTGGAACATACCGCCCGAGCAGCTCTACTGGGCCTGGAAGGACTGAGCGCTCAGCCCGCGTCGCCAGGCTCGATATCGTCGATCCCGAAATTCAGTCCGCGCGAGAGCCCCGGATCGACGACCGCGATCATCAGATAGGCGCCGAACTGGCGGATGCGCTGAAAGATGCCCGTCGCCGCCCGGTAGCGTTCGGGCGTGATCTCCACCGATCGCGCGATCTCGCCGTCGATATAGCGCCGCACGCTCGCCGCGAAGCCCGCATCCTCGATCCGCAGCATCATCTCCAGATTGATGAACAGGCTGCGCATGTCGAAATTCGCCGAGCCGATATGGACGACATCATCGACGAGATAGAGTTTCGTGTGGAGCTTGCGCGGCCGGTATTCGAAGATCCGCACCCCCTTCTTCAACAGGCCGCGATAGGTGAAGCGTGCCGCTGCGATCGTCGCATCATTGTCGGATTTGGCCGCGGTGACGATCCGCACGTCGCGGCCGTTCCGCCCCGCGCGGTCCAGCCTGCGCAGCATCGTCGGGCTCGGGGTGAAATAGCCCGCGATGATCGCGATCCGTTCGCCGCTTTGCATGTCGTCGCGCACCGCACGCGCCCAGGGCGACAGCCGCCGCGTCGGGCCGCCGATCAGCCAGCGCAGCCTGCCCTCCTGCTGGCTCCACTGCGCCAGCGCGCGATTGAGGTGGCGCATCTTGCCGCCCGGGGTGCGCACCCACCTCTCCAGCGCGTCGAAATAGCCCGCCATGTGCCGCGCCGCCGGCCCTTCTAGAAGCAGCCCGAGGTCGCGCCAGCTGTCGGCGCCGTCCGAACCGAAATAGTCATCCTCGATGTTGAAGCCGCCGATGATGATCCGCGCGTCATCGGCCAACGCCAGTTTCTGGTGGTTGCGCAGCAGGAAGCGGCGCCCGTAGCGGGGAAGAAACCGGCAGACCGTGATCCCCGCCGCTTTCAGCGGCTCGAAGAATTCGGCGGGCGCCGCGCAGCCGAAGCCGTCGACGATCAGGTTGACGCGCACTCCGCGGCTCGCCGCTGCGATCAAAGCCGTGTTTACGCGCTTGCCCGATTCGTCGTCAGTGTAGATGTAGTAGAGCAGTCTTAGCGACCGCTCCGCTGCGTCGATGAGCGCGATGAGCGTGTCGAACCGTTCCGTCCCGCCCTCCAGCAGCGTCAGCCGGTTGCCGTCCACGATCGCGGGGGGCGCCTCCTCGTCCATCGCCGACCCAACTGAAGCGTTGCGCGCGCGCGCGCAAGCGCGGCGTTTTCCTTGACTCTGCGGCGCTCGCGGCCTTAGAGGCTTCGCTTTCACCCATCGTCAGACTAGCGAAGGAAAGCGTCCATGGCGCGCGTCACTGTCGAGGATTGCGTCGACAAGGTTTCCAACCGTTTCGATCTGGTGCTGTTCGCAGCCCAGCGCGCGCGCCAGATTTCGGGCGGCGCCGATCTCACCATCGACCGCGACCGCGACAAGAATCCGGTCGTCGCGCTGCGCGAGATCGCCGAGGAAACCGTGCGTCCGAAGGATCTGCGCGAGTCTGCGGTCGGCAGCCTGCAGCGGGTGCAGATCGACGATGATGACGAGGTCGATGAGGTCGGCAGCCTGGCCGCGTCGGCTGAGGCGCTTCGGCTCACCGCAGCGGCCCCGCCGCGCAACCAGAATCTGGGCGCCGACTACGACGGCTGATCCGAGACCTACGGCTTGAAGAAGGGGCTGCAACCGCGACGTTGCGGCCCTTTTTGTTTCAGCCCCGCCCGCCCGCGATGAGGGTCAACAGCCTGCGACAGCACCGCGCCTGCTGTGCGACCGCGAAGGCGAGCAGCGCGTTGAGCGGCAGCAACTCGATCGCGAAGAACCACGCGGGGTGCCCGCCAAGCACGCACAGCCCCAGCAGGACCGTCCGCGGGTTCGCCCCCAGCGCGGTCTGCACCGGCAACGTCGCGCGGCACGTCTCGCGCGCGAGCAGCGCGATTCGCTTGCGCTCGACCAGATCGGGTTCCGCCGCCGCGACAACCGCATTCACCGTTTCCGTCGCGCCGCCCATCGCCCGCGCTGCACCGACATAGAGGCGCGTCAGCCGCTGGCCGATGCCGTCGCCGGTGGGCGGCGCCTTCGCGATCCACGGCACGCCATATGCCCACCAAAGATAGGTGCGCCGCTGGCTCTCCGCGAACACCGATTGCACCGCGCGGCTGATCCCTGCGCCGACGACGAGCAGCCAGGCCGCACCGCCGATCTGGTCATCCAGCAGCATGCCGAACAGGATGTAGAGCGCGGCATGCCCGAAATAATCGCACATCCCGTCGATCATCTCGCCATTGGGCGATGCCTTGCCGGTCAACCGCGCGAGGTCCCCGTCGGCGCCGTCGATGACGTGCCACGACAGATGCAGCGCGTAGGCGAGAAGGACCGCGCCAGCGAACGGCGCGGTGGTGTAGAGGATCGCCGCCAGCACGACCACGATCGCCCCTGCGATCGACACCATGTTCGGGCTGATCCCGGTCGGCACCAGCGCGCGCGCCAGCCGCCGCGCGAGCGGGTGGTAGAGATAGCGGTTGAGCGGGTCCTGCAATTCGCGGGGCTTGCCCGTCTTCAACGTCTCGTCGCGAAAAACTGTCGCCATTATGCCCCGTGTCCCCTCAACCCTATACCGGAACAGCAGCTTTTCGCGGCTGTGCCCGTCGTGTCGCTTGACACGGGTAGCACTTCTGTCACCTGTCCGTCATCATGGTGTCATCGCGGCTGCTATCGGCTCCGCATCAGGGATATTACGGGAATGACGATCAAGGTCGCAATCATCGGCGTCGGCAACTGCGCGTCGAGCCTCGTTCAGGGCAAGTATCACTATACCGGCAGTAACACCGCAAGCGGCCTTATCCATGAGGATATCGGCGGTTACAAGGTTGCCGACCTGGAATTCGTCGCCGCGTTCGACGTCGATTCGCGCAAGGTCGGAATGGATCTGGGCGAGGCGATCTTCGCGAAGCCCAACTGCACAAAGGTGTTCCACGCCGATGTGCCCAAGACCGGCACGATCGTGAAGATGGGCGCCAAGCTGGACGGCGTGGCCCCGCACATGCTGACCGCCGCCAACGACCGCGGCTTCGAGATCGACGAGACGCGCGACGCGTCCAGGGCCGAGATCGTCGCCGCGATCAAGGATTCGGGCGCGGAGATCCTCGTCAACTTCCTCCCCGTCGGCAGCCAGGACGCGACCGAATTCTACATGGAATGCGCGCTCGAGGCGGGCGTCGGCGTCGTCAACTGCATGCCGGTGTTCATCGCCAGCCGCCCGGAATGGGAAAAGAAGTTTGCCGACGCGAACCTGCCGATCATCGGCGACGACGTGAAGGCGCAGGTCGGCGCGACGATCGTCCACCGCGTGCTGTCGAACCTCTTCGGCCAGCGCGGCGTGACGATCGATCACACCTATCAGCTGAACACCGGCGGCAATACCGACTTCATGAACATGCTCGATCGCCAGCGCCTGGCGAGCAAGAAGGAATCGAAGACCGAGGCCGTCCAGGCGGTGATCGCCGAGCGGCTCGCCGACGAGAACATCCATGTCGGCCCGTCGGACTACATCCCGTGGCTCCACGACAACAAGCTGTGCTTCCTGCGGCTGGAGGGCAATCTGTTCGGCGACGTGCCGATGAACCTCGAGCTTCGCCTCTCGGTCGAGGACTCGCCGAACTCGGCAGCCGTCGTCGTCGATGCGATCCGCTGCGTGAAGGTCGCGCTCGACCGCGGCGTCGCGGGCGCCCTCGAGGGGCCGTCCGCCTTCTTCTGCAAGCATCCGCCGCAGCAGTTCACCGATGACGTCGCCGCGAAGCTGACCGACGACTTCATCCACGCCGACGCGCGACTCGCCGCCGAATAAGGCCTAGAAACCGGAAATGCAGGCCCTGATCGTCGCAGCCGGCTATGGCAGCCGGCTGCGATCGGTGTCGCCCTCCAAGCCGCTCACCGATGTCGCCGGCACGCCGCTCATCGCGCGCGTGATAAACGCCGCGCGCGCCGGGGGTGCGACCGGCTTCGTGGTGGTGACGGGGCATGAAGGCGCGCGGCTGGAGGCGTTCCTCCACGCGTTCGATCCCGCGATCCGCTGCGTCGCGACACCCGACTGGAGCCTCGCCAACGGCCATTCGGTGCTGACCGGCGCCGACGCGATCGGTTCAGACCCGCACCTCTTGATGATGGCGGATCATCTCTTCGATCCGGCGATCGTCGCGGCCGCCATCGCCGCGCCCGATGCACCGCTGACGCTCGCGATCGACCGCCGCCTCGACAATCCGCTGGTCGACATGGACGACGTCACGCGGGTCCGGACGCGTGCGGGCGCGATCGTCGCGATCGGCAAGCATCTGCCCGATTACGACGCGTTCGACTGCGGCGTGTTCAAGGTCGATGGCCGTTTTCATGACGCGCTGCGCGCTTCGATCGCCGCTGGGGGCCCCGGCTCGATCTCGGCCGGCGTCGAAGCGCTGGCAAGCCTTGGCGGCGCGCGCACCGTCGATATCGGCGATGCCTGGTGGCTCGACGTCGATGACCCCAGGGCGCTCGCCCAGGCCGAGGCCGCGCTCGGCTGAACGATTGCACGCCGCGGGGCCAGCGCGTATCGACGGAGCCATACCCGATCCTCGAAAGGCCCGTCGATGCGTGAAGCCGCAATCATTTCCACCGCCCGCACCGCGATCGGCAAGGCGTATCGCGGCGCGTTCAACGCGACCGAGGCGCCGGTGCTGGCCGGTCATGTGATGAACGCCGCGGTGGAACGCGCGGGGATCGATCCGGCACGCATCGACGACGTGTTCTGGGGCGTCGGCAACCAGTGGGGGACGCAAGGCGGCAATGCCGGGCGCATGGCGATCTTCGCGGGCGCGCTGCCGCATTCGGTGCCGGCCTTCACGCTCGACCGGAAATGCGGCTCCGGGCTGACCGCGGTCGCGCTCGCCGCACGCTCGATCATCGCGGGCGATATCGATGTGGGGCTCGCCGGCGGGATGGAGTCGATCAGCTTCACCGTCACGAAGGACGCGCCGCGCTACGTCAACCAAAGCGTCACCGCGAATGTGCCCGCCGCCTACATCCCGATGATCGAGACGGCCGAGATCGTCGCCGAGCGCTATGGCATCAGCCGCGCGGCGCAGGACGCCTATGCCGCGGCGAGCCAGCAGCGCGCCGCCGCCGGCGTGGCGAACGGCGCCTTTTCCGAAGAGATCGTGCCGATCACCGTCGACAAGGCGATCTTCGACAGGGACGGCAACCGCACCGGCAGCGAAACCGTGACGATCGCGCAGGACGAGGGCATCCGCGCCGGCACGACCGCCGAAGCGCTTGCCGGGCTGAAGACGGTGTGGCCCGGCGGCGACTTCACCGGCGCCGGCAGCAACATCACCGCCGGCAACGCCTCGCAGCTTTCCGACGGCGCCGCCGCGCAGATCGTCATGGACCGCGCGACTGCCGTGGCGGAGGGCAAGGATATCCTGGGCATCTATCGCGGTTTCCAGGCGGCAGGGTGCGAGCCGGACGAGATGGGGATCGGCCCGGTCTTCGCGATCCCGAAGCTCCTCGACCGCGCCGGGCTGTCGGTCGCCGATATCGGGCTGTGGGAGTTGAACGAGGCATTCGCGTCGCAGTGCCTCTATTGCCGCGATCACCTCGGCATCGATCCGGAGAAATATAACGTCAACGGCGGCGCGATCGCGGTCGGGCACCCGTTCGGGATGACCGGCAGCCGGCTGGTCGGCCATGCGCTGATCGAGGGACGCAAGCGCGGGGTGCGCTATGTCGTGGTATCGATGTGCACCGCCGGCGGCATGGGCGCAGCGGGGCTGTTCGAGTTGGCTTGAGCGTTTCCAAAGGCTTCTCGACTTCGCTCGAAGCGAACGGATGTGGTGCGCAATTCCCCGTTCGTTTCGAGCGAAGTCGAGAAACAGGAGTAGGCACATCATGGCGACACTCATCACCGGCGCATCGGCAGGACTTGGCGAGGGCTTCGCGCGGGCGCTCGCGGCCGAGAAGTGCGACCTGCTCCTGACCGCGCGGCGCACCGATCGACTGGAAGCGCTCGCGCAAGAGTTACGGGATCGGCACGGCGTCACGGTCCACGTCTTCGCCGCAGACCTTGCAGCGGCCGATGCGCCGGCCGGATTGATCGCCGACATCACGGCTGCGGGGCTGACGATCGACACGCTCATCAACAATGCCGGCTTCGGCGGGCGCGGCGCGTTCGCCGAGATGCCGCTTGAGACGCAGCTCGGCCAGATCGACGTCAACTGCCGCGCGCTCGTCGCGCTCAGCCACGCCGTCCTCCCGGCAATGATCGCGGCGGGACGCGGCGGCATCCTCAACGTCGCCTCCACCGCCGCTTTCCAGCCGGGACCGTGGATGGCCGTCTATTACGCGACCAAGGCGTTTGTTCTAAGCTTCTCCGAAGCATTGCACGAAGAGGTGAAGGGCAACGGCATCCACGTCTCCGCGCTGTGCCCGGGACCAACCCGCACCGAATTCGCCGACGTCGCCGGGATGGGCGACAGCGACCTGTTCAAGCGCTTCGCGAGCGGCCCGGACACCGTCGTTCGCGACGGCTTGAAGGCGCTCGCCGCCAACCGCGCGGTCAAGGTCTCTGGCGCGATGAATGCGGCGATGGCGGGTTCGATCCGCTTCACCCCCCGCGCGCTGGCGCGGCGGATCGCCGGATCGCTCCAGAAAGCGCGCAGCTGAGCGTCAGTCGGCGAAGAGCAGCACCGGCGTCTCGAGGAAGCGCTTGAGCGCCTGAACATAGCTTGCCGCGTCCCAGCCATCGACGACGCGGTGGTCGCAGCTGATCGACAGGTTCATGCATTTGGCGCGGCGGATGTCGTCTCCGTCGAAAACCGGCCGCTCGACGATCTTGTTCGGGCCGATGATCGCGACCTCCGGACGGTTGATGACCGGCGTGGTCGCGATGCCGCCGAGCGGGCCGAGCGAGGTGACGGTGATCGTGCCGCCGCCCATCTCGCTGGGGGCGAGCTTGTTCGCGCGCGCGGCCTCCGCAAGCCGGGTGATCTCGGTCGCGAGTTGCCAGACGTTCCTGTCCTGCGCGTCGCGGATGACCGGCACGGTCAGCCCTGCATCGGTCTGCGTCGCCATCCCGAGATGGACGCGACCAGAACGCGTCACCACGCCCGCCTCGTCGTCGTAGCGCGCGTTGAGCATCGGGAACTCGGGCAGCGTGCGGCAGATCGCGACGATCAGCAGCGGCAGCATGGTGAGCTTGGGACGGCCGCCGCGATTGGCGTTGAGATCGGCGCGCATCGCCTCCAGCGCGGTGACGTCGATCTCGTCGACATAGGTGAAATGCGGGATATTGCGCTTCGATGCCGCCATGTTCTCGGCGATGCGACGGCGCATGCCGATGACCTTGACAGCCTCGTCCTCGCGGGCGCGCGATGCGTGGGGGGCGTGGTAGCCTTGGCCGGTGCCATAGCGGAGGAAGGCGTCGAGATCGGCGTGGCGGATGCGGTCGCCGTCCGACACCTTTACCTGCGCAAGGTCGACGCCGAGGTCTTGCGCGCGGGCGCGGACGGCGGGGGAGGCCAACACTGAGTGGGTTGAATGGTCGCGCGCTTCACCCGCATTGTGCTCCCGCGCAGGCGGGAGCCCAGGGTCGCCAGCGGTGCGCTCCGGGCACTGGGCTCCCGCCTGCGCGGGAGCACGGGCGGGCTGCGACGCGGACGTTTCCGCCAAGTCCTCGACCCCAGGATTCTCCGCTTCATACTGCTCGGCGACCTCTTCCTGCGCCTCGCTGGCAGGCACCGCCCTCAGTTCGGTCTCGACCGGCCCCAACGCCGGCGCTTCCTCCGCCGACACATCGCCCTCGGTCTCGATCACCACCAGCGCCGCGCCGATCGCGACCTGATCGCCGACTTCGCCGGCCAGCTCGATCACCGTGCCCGACACCGGCGATTCCATCTCGACGGTCGCCTTGTCGGTCATCATGTCGGCGATCTGCTGGTCTTCCTCGACGCGGTCGCCGACCGCGACATGCCATGCGACGATCTCGGCCTCGGAAATGCCTTCGCCGATGTCCGGCAGCTTGAAGGTGAAGCGGGCCATTATGCGTCCTTCATGATCTTCTTGAGCGCCTCGCCGATGCGGACGGGGCCGGGGAAATACGCCCATTCGAGGCTGTGCGGATAGGGCGTGTCGAAGCCGGTGACGCGCTCGATCGGCGCCTCGAGGTGATAGAAGCACCGCTCCTGGACCAGCGCCGACAGTTCGGAGCCGAAGCCAGAGGTGCGCGTCGCCTCGTGGACGATCATGCAGCGGCCGGTCTTCTTTACCGACGCCTCGATCGTATCGATGTCGAGCGGCACCAGCGTGCGCAGGTCGACGATCTCGGCATCGACGCCGGTGTCGGCGACGACCTGCTGGCAGACATGCACCATCGTGCCATAGGCGAGGATCGTCAGCGCCTCGCCTTCGCGCACGACCTTCGCCTTGCCGAGCTCGATCTTGTAATAGCCGGTCGGCACCTCGCCCGCGGGATGCTTCGACCAGTTTTCCGCCGGGCGGTCCCAATGGCCGTTGAACGGGCCGTTGTAGATGCGCTTGGGCTCGAAGAAGATCGTCGGATCATTGTCCTCGATCGCGGCGATCAGCAGGCCCTTGGCATCATAGGGGGTCGAGGGAATCACCGTCTTCACCCCCGAGATGTGCGTGAAGATGCCCTCGGGGCTCTGGCTGTGCGTCTGGCCGCCGAAGATGCCGCCGCCGAACGGCGAGCGCACCGTGATCGGCGAGGTAAACTCGCCCGCCGAGCGATAGCGCAGCCGCGCGGCCTCGCTGACAAGCTGGTCGAGCGCGGGGTAGATGTAGTCGGCGAACTGGATCTCGGGGACCGGTCGCAGGCCGTAAGCCCCCATACCGACCGCGACGCCGACGATGCCGCATTCGGTGATCGGCGTATCGAACACACGGGTCTTGCCGTATTTCGCCTGCAACCCCGCGGTCGCGCGGAAGACGCCGCCGAAATAGCCGACATCCTCCCCCATCACGATGACATCCGGATCGCGCGCCATCATGACGTCCATCGCGGAATTGATCGCCTGGATCATGTTCATGCGGGTGGTGGTGGCGGCTTCGGCGGTGTGATCCATCAGGTCAGTCATATCGCAATCCGAAGTTGTGCTCCCGCGAAAGCGGGAGCCCAGGCTGGATCCCCGCCTTCGCGGGGATACAATGATGGGCGGGAACGCTCACTTCCGATCCCACGGGCGACCGCTTGCCGCTTCTTCCGCCATCATCTGCGCCTGCTGCTCGCGCAAATGCCACGGCATCTCCTCGAACACGCCGTCGAACAGGGTGTCGAGCGGCTGGTGCAGGCCGTGGCCGAGGATGCCGTTCTTCTCGGCCTCCTTCTGCGCCACCTTCACCTCCTCGGCGAGTTCCTTGTCCTGCGCGGCGTGGCGGTCCTCGTCCCACTCGCCGAGCGCGATCAGATGCGCCTTCAGCCGCGCGATCGGGTCGCCGAGCGGCCAGGCGGTCGCCTCGCCGGCCGAGCGATACTGGCCGGGATCGTCCGAGGTCGAGTGGCCTTCGGCGCGGTAGGTGAAGTGCTCGATCAGCGTCGGGCCCTGATTGGTGCGCGCGCGCTCGGCCGCCCACTGGGTCGCCGCATAGACGGCGAGCGCATCGTTGCCGTCCACCCGCAGCCCGGCGATGCCGTAGCCGACCGCGCGCGCCGCGAAGGTCGTCGCCTCGGCGCCCGCAAAGCCCGAAAAGCTGGAGATCGCCCACTGGTTGTTGACGACGTTCAGGATCACCGGCGCGCGGTAGACGCTGGCGAAGGTGCACGCCGAGTGGAAATCGCCCTCCGCGGTCGAGCCCTCGCCGCACCACACCGCCGAAATCCGCGTGTCGCCCTTCGCCGCGGAAGCCATCGCCCAGCCCACCGCCTGCGGATATTGCGTCGCGAGGTTGCCGGAGATCGAGAAGAAGCCGGCTTCCTTCACCGAATACATGATCGGCAGCTGCTTGCCTTGGAGCCGATCGGCGCTGTTCGAATAGATCTGGTTCATCATGTCGACGAGGCTCCAGCCCCGCGCGATCAGCAGCCCCTGCTGTCGGTAGGAGGGGAAGCACATGTCCTCGTAATCGAGCGCATGGGCCGCCGCGACCGCGACCGCCTCCTCGCCGGTGCACTTCATGTAGAAACTGGTCTTGCCCTGCCGCTGCGCGCGGAACATGCGTTCGTCGAACGCGCGGACGAGCGCCATGCTGCGCAGCATGCGGCGCATCATGTCGGGCGAGAGCTTCGGGTCCCACGCGCCGCCGGCGGTGCCGTCGAGATCGAGGACGCGGACGAGGCCGTAGGCGAGATCGGGAAACTCCGACGCCTGCGCCGCGGTGTCGGGGCGGCGGGCGGCATCGACCGCGGGCACGTCGACCCCGACGAAATCGACCGCGTCGCCGGGCCGGAACTTGGGTTCCGGTACGTGCAGCGCCAGCGGCGGCAAGTTGGTGCGGCGCGTATCGCTCGCCATGACCTCTCCAATATTCGGTTCCGGCATTCGGGAACGCGTAGCATCCGCTTTCGGAGCCTTGTTATATAATTTCAAGCGGTGTGTGGGGTGGCGCGGCGCAACACATGCGGCGCGCCGGTCCGTCCGCGCGACCGACTTGTGCGCACAGCCGCCAATCAGTGCCGCGCGGGTGATTCGCCCAGGTAAAGCTGGATCGCCCGGACGACGCCGTTGGTCCAGCCGAAGCCGTCCTGCGTCGGATATTCTCCGCCGCCGCCGGGGCGGCTTTCCTCGACATCATATTTCTCGAGCAGCTTGCCGCTCGCCTGATATTCACGCTCGACCGTGGCGAGGAAGCGCGTGGCGGCGCGGCGCGCCAGATCGTCGCGGCCGGCGCGGCGCAGGCCCGCGATCGTCACCCATTGCAGCGGCGCCCAGCCATTGGGGCGATCCCATTGCTGGCCGGTCACGACCAGCGAGGTCCGCACGCCGCCCGGGGCGATCAGGCGGCGCCCGATCGTCTCGGCGGCAGCCTTGGCGTGCGCTGTCGAGGCGAGGCCGGTGAAGAGCGGATAGGCGCTGGCAGCGGTGAGGCCGGGGCGAAGAGTCCGCCGCTTCGTATCGAAATCGCCGTAGCGCGCGCCTTTCGCGTCCCACAGCCAGCGCTCCACCGCCTTCGCGCGCGTCACCGCGAGCGTATCAAACCGCGCGGCCGTGGAGGTGTCCCCCGCCTTACGGCTCATCGTGGCGATCGCGCGCTCCTGGCCATAGAGCAGCGCGTTGAGATCGGCGGGCACGATGTGCGGCGTGTCGATCGTGGCGAGGCGCCGGCCGTCAGCGAACCAGCGTGACGAGAAGTCCCATCCGCTCTCCGCCCCGGCGCGCAACGCGTTCTGCACCTCGGCGACCGGTCGGCTGGAACCGCGCGCTGTCTCCACATCCTCGCGCCAACTCTCATCGCGCGGGGTCGAGCGCGCATCGCCGTAATGCGCAAGTGCGCTGCCGTCGGGCAGCCGCGTGGTGCGCGCGGCGCTCGTCCAGAATTCATGCTCGCGCTTCAGCGCCGCAAGGCGCCTCGCCTTCACCGCCGGATCATTGGTGCGCGACAGGCCCATCATCAGGTAGAGAAAGGGCGGCTGCGAGCGGCTGACATAATAGGTCCGCGCGCCGTTGGGGACGTGGCCATAGCGCTCGACGAGGCTGACGAAATCGTCGATCATCCCTTCGATCAAATCCTGCCGACCGTCGGCTTGCAGGCCCAGCATCGTGAAATAGCTGTCCCAGTAATAGATTTCGCGAAAGCGCCCGCCGGGGACGACAAAGGGCCGCGGGAGCGCGAGCGCCGACGAGCCAGGCTCGGCGCGGATCGCTGCGCGGGTCAGGACCGGCCACAATGCACGGATATGATCGGCGATCGGCGGACGGGCAGCGCTGGGTTGCGGGGCCGTCAGGATGCCGGGCACCGCGAAATTGGCGAGCACGAACGCCTTCAGCGCGGCATCGTCCATCGGCGCGTGCTTGCGGTAGTCCGCGACGATCGCCTGCGCCGGCCGCTTTGCCACCGCGTCGACGAAGGTCTTCCCGTCGGGAAAGATGCGGCGCATCTGCACCGCCTCGAACAACGGACCATAGAGATCGGCAGGCGTCGCGACCGCGGGTGCGGTGTCTCGCGCGCCGACCGGCGTCGCGAGCGGCGCGGCGGCGAGCGCGACCGCGATCCACCGGACGCCGATGCGCCTCATTCGACGGTCTGTTCGATCACCCCGAAGATCGGGTGATGCCTGTCGTCCTCCGCCCAGATGCGGACGGTATCCCCCTTCTTCAGGAACGGCGTGACGGGTTTGCCGCCAGCGATCGTCTCGACGGTGCGGACCTCGGCGAGGCAGGAATAGCCCACGCCCCCCTCCGCGATCGGCTTGCCGGGGCCGCCATCCGCATCGCGGTTGGAGACGGTGCCCGAGCCGACGATCGTCCCGGCGCCCAGCTTGCGGGTCTTGGCGGCGTGGGCCACGAGCGTGCCGAAATCGAACGTCATGTCCTCAGCCGCCTCGGCGCGGCCGAAGGGTTCGCCGTTCAGGTCGACCATCAGCTTCCGTTGCAGCTTGCCGTCCTGCCACCACTCGCCGAGCGTATCGGGGGTAACGAAGACCGGCGAAAACGCGCTCGCCGGCTTCGACTGGAAGAAGCCGAACCCCTTGCCCAGCTCGCCCGGGATGAGGTTGCGCAAGGACACGTCGTTGGTCAGCCCGACGAGGCGGATCGCGGCGAGTGCCTCATCCCGCGTCGCGCCGAGCGGCACGTCGCCGGTCACCACGACCACCTCGGCTTCCAGATCGCAGCCCCACGCTTCGTCGGCGAGCGGAATCGCGTCGCGCGGGCCGAGGAAGCCGTCCGATCCGCCCTGATACATCAGCGGATCGTGCCAGAAGCTGTCGGGCATCTCCGCCCCCCGCGCCTGCCGGACGAGCGCGACATGGTTCACATAGGCCGAGCCGTCCGCCCATTGATAGGCGCGCGGCAGCGGCGAGGCGGCGTCATGCTCGTGAAAGCGCTCCTTGGGGATCATGCCGTGATCGAGATCGGTCGCGAGGTTGCGCAAATCGCCCTCGTACCGGTCCCAGTCGTCGAGCGCGGCCTGCAGCGTCGCGACGATGTGGCCCGCATCGGCATACCAGGCGAGATCGTTCGACACGACGACGAGACGCCCGTCGCGCCCCTGCTTCAGGCTGGCCAGTTTCATGCACGTCTCTCCTTTGCGTCACCCTTAGGCGGGGCGACGCCGCGAAGTCGAGAGGCGGCGCGTCTCAGGGCAGGCGGAAGACGATGGCTCGCCGGCTGCCCGCACAGGCGACCGACCCCGTCGGCCGGAAGCTGCTGGTGAACCGCGCATCCCGGATGATCCCGGTCGCCGCCTCGTCGAAGACGAACGGCGGGTAAGCGACGATCGCGCGCGGTGCGATCGTGCTGCCGTCGGCCGCGACATCGAATTCGGTCTTCACCCAGCCCTCGAACCCCATCCGCACCGCCTCCATCGGATAGTCGCTGGAGCTGGCCCCCGATCGACGCATCGCCGGGGTCAGCCCGATCATCGCGCATTGCTCCGCGTTCAGCCCGGTGCGATCGAAGACGGCGCGCGCCCCCGGCAGGTCGCCCTTCGCGGCCAGCAGGTTCGCCTCCTGCAGCATCGCGTTCACCTTCAACGGGTGGCGCTGCGGCAATCCCGGCGAATCGATCACCGCATCGAGAAGCGTCTGCGCGTCGGCCGGCGGCGCCTCGCGATAGTCCGGTCGCGCGATGAGCAGCCGCAGCGTGCCCGCGCTCAACGGATCGGCGGCGACATCCGGCTGCGCGAGGAGCGCGCGCATGCCCGCGCGCATCCCCTTGGCGCTATCGGCATCGATCCGCGCCCTGGTCATCGCGAGATAGGTCCGCACCGGCACCGGCGCCTTCATCGCAGCGGCAAGGTCGACAGCGCGCGCCGCCAGGGGCGCGCGCTGGTCCCCCTTCAGAACCGCATTGTCGACGAGCGCCGCGATTGCCTGCAGCGTCGCCGCGCGATTGCCCGCGGCGGTCGCGCGGTCGAGCGCGGCGCGCTGGACCGGCAGCGCGCTCGCTTCGGACAGGTCCGCCCATGCCGGTTCGCCCGCGCCTGCCTCGCGCAACCAGTCGCCGAAGGCCTGTTTGAGCGGCGCGTCGATCGACGGGCGGTCGCCGGTCTTCGCGCACCGCATCTCGACCCGCGTCGCATAGCGGAACAGCGCCGGCACCTTCGCGGCATCCTCCGCCCGCCACGACCAGCCCGCGACCGCGCGCGCGAAGGCGAGCGCGACCTGCCGGTTGCCCGGCGTGTAGATCGGCGTGACGGCGGTAACGTGGCCGTCCTCCGCCAGCGAAAACTCGACGATTGCCATATCGTCGGGCTTCAGCCCGGTATCGGCGCCGCACACGGGCGCGTCCATCGATACCGCCTGCCCGAACGGCCCGTCCTTCATCCGCCCCGCGCCGGTGTAGGCGAGATATTCGCGCGCCGCGTCCTTGTCTCCGTTCTGCAGGGCGGCGATCGCAAGATCGGACCGGGTCGCGATGTCGGCAAGCCCGACTCGCGTGCCAAGCCCGCCCTGTTTCTTCAAACTGTCCTTTAGCGTGTCATACGCGTCCTTCTTGCGCCCTTCGTTCAGCAGGACGCGGGCATATTGCGTCTGGACGGTCGCGATGTCCTTCTTCGTATAGCCCGGCACGGTCGTGACGAGCGTGCGCGCCTCCTCCGCCTCGGCGAGCGCGCGGCCGTCATGATCGAACATCCGCAGCCGCGACAGCGCCAGCAACGGCCGCATCCGCGCGGCACCGGTCGACAGCTTCAGCGCGGTCTCATACTCGGTCGCCGCCGCGGCATAGTCGAAGCGCAGCTGCGCCGCCGCCGCCAGCCCGAGGCGCGCGTCGCGCACGTCGCCGGCGAAGTCCGCGCCCCTGGCTTCCAGCGCCGGCAAGCCGCGGCGGATCGCCGCCTCGCCCTCGTTGGAACGGTCGGTGCCGATCAGGCAATTGCCCTTGCGCACCGCGATCGCCGCGCCGACCAGCGGACTGCGCCTTGCCGCGCCCGTCGTCTCGATCGCTTCGAACTGCTTGACCGCATCACTGCAATTGCCGGCCTCCGCCGCAGCGCTCGCCGCGTCGAAGCGCTGCTGGAGCGTCATCGGCGCGCCTGTTGCCGGCGCGGGAGCCGCTTGACCGGCGGCCAGCATGACGAGCAAGATCGCGACCATATCATCCCCCAGTTTCTACCCGGTTTTCAGCAGCGAAAGATCACGGGACGCGCATGGTGTCGAGAGGTTTTTTGGCGAAGATTGCGCGACTTGGCGCAGGGTTCGGCGCCGTCGCCGTTCTCGCCCCGGCCGCTGCCGACGCGCCGCTTCGCTATCCCCCCGCGACGATCGTGATGTTCGTCGCCGGCTGGTGCGCGCCGTGCCATGGCGAGATTGCGCGGCTGGACGACATTACCGCTGCGGCGCGGCCGTTCGCGGTCGGCGTGACCGTGCTCGACGAGTCCGCCGCCGGACGCGCGATGATGCGGGCCGTGCCGCGCGACCAGCTGCTCATGTTCCCGCCAGAAAAACGCCGCCAGATCGAGGCACGACTGTTCCGCGACAGCGCCGGACTCCCCTACAGCATCGCCATCGACGAAAGCGGGCGCGTCTGCGCGGACCGGCGCGACGGACTCGACGCCGCAAAGGCGCGCGCGATGGTCGCGGCCTGCCGCAACGGGCGGACAAGCCCGCCATAACTTTTGTTACTTGACGCTTCCAACGATCGCTCTCACGCTTGCTGCAACGTCAAATGAGAGGATGCCCATGTCGCTCGACACCCTGCCCGGCCGCTTTGCGTATAACGAGGATCACGAGGCGTTTCGTCAGACGGTGCGCAGCTTTCTGCAGAAGGAAGGCGTGCCCAACGTGACCGCATGGGAGGAGCAGCGTCTCGTCCCCAAGGATTTCTGGCGCAAGGCGGGCGAGGTCGGGATGCTGTGCCCGACGGTGCCGGAGGCCTATGGCGGGCTGGGTCTCGACTTCGGCTACAACGCGATCGTCGATGAGGAGATGAGCTATAACGGCGTCCCCGCCGGCTTCTCGCTCCAGTCCGACATCGTCTGCGACTATATCGTCCATTACGGGTCGGAGGAGCAGAAGCAGGAGTGGCTGCCGAAGCTCGTGTCGGGCGAGACGATCACCGCGATCGCAATGACCGAGCCGGGCACCGGCAGCGACCTCCAGGCGATCCGCACGTCCGCGAAGAAGGACGGCAACCACTATGTCGTCAACGGTTCGAAGACCTACATCACCAACGGGCAGAATGCCGATCTGGTGCTGGTCGTCGCCAAGACCGATCCCGAGGCCAAGCCGGCGTATAAGGGCATGTCGATCATCCTGATCGAAAGCGACCGCGAGGGGTTCAAGCGCGGGCGCAAGCTCGACAAGATCGGGCAGGACGCGGCCGATACGTCGGAATTGTTCTTCGAAGACGTGCGCGTGCCGATCACCAATTGCCTGGGCGAGGAGGGCAAGGGCTTCATCTACCTGATGAGCCAGTTGCCGCAGGAACGGCTGTCGATCGCGGTCGGCACGCAGGCGTCGGCGCAGAAGGCGTTCGACGAGACGGTCGCCTTCACCAAGGAAAGGAAGGCGTTCGCCGGAATGGTCTTCGACTTCCAGAACACGCGTTTCGTCCTCGCCGATCTCAAATCGAAACTGCAGGTCGGCTGGGCGCATCTCGACTGGGCCATCCAGCGGCATCTGAAGAGGGAACTGACCAACGAGGAGGGTGCGGCCGCGAAGCTGTGGCATACCGAGCTGCAATGGGAGGTGATGGACAAGTGCCTCCAGCTCCACGGAGGAGCGGGGTATATGAACGAGTATCCGATCGCACGGAGCTGGCGCGCGGCGCGGGTGAGCCGGATCTATGGCGGGACGAACGAGATCATGAAGGAGGTTATTGGCCGCAAGCTGTAGGCGCGACGACGTTCGCGCCGATCGCGCGGGAGCGCGAACAGCTTGCGCGGCCGGCGGACGGGCCTCGCCCGATCCGGCCGACGGCCCCTTCGGCTGCCTGCAAGGCAGGCGCTCAGGACATGCTTTGCCGGCTGGCAAACCTCGACAATCCTCCCCTCCAAGGGGAGGCGGCGCGCGCAGCGCGGCGGAGGGGTGTCACCCTCTCGATAGCGGATACCCCTCCACCAGCCTGCGGCTGGTCCCCCTCCCCTTGCAGGGGAGGATTTTGCGGGCGGCGCGCCTCACGCTATCCTCCCGGAATGCCCGCGCCCTCGATCACCTACACCACCACCCTCGCGGACGAAGGCGCCATCCCCGTCCCGTTCGACCAGCGCGCGCTGTTCGGCAAAGCGCGTCCGCCGGTGGTCGTGACGATCAACGGCCACAGCTATCGCAGCACGATCGCGATCATGAACGGTGCGACCTTCGTGCCGCTGCGCCGATCGAACCGCGAGGCCGCGAGCGTGGCCGCCAGCGACACAATCGAAGTCACGCTCACCCTCGACACCGCCCCGCGCGCGGTCGAGGCGCCGGCGCCGCTGGCCGAGGCCCTCGCCGCGGCGGCACTGCGCGCGCGGTGGGATGCGCTCAGCGTCACCCAGCGACGCGAAGATGCGGAAAGCGTCACCGGCGCCAGGCGCGACGAAACCCGCGAGCGCCGGATCGCCGCGATCGTCGCACGGGTCGCGGGACAATCCTGATCGATCCCACTCGGTTCGTCGCAAGTCATCGAACCGTCACGAACCCCTAACCCCGCATTTACCAGCCATGCGCCACGCCACCCCCGCAACGGGAGCGCAATGATGGGTCGCGGCAATATCGGGTGGACCGACAGGGCGGAGGGCGAACGCGTGATCGCGAGCGATGCGATCATCGATCGCACCGCCATCGCAAACGGCGTACCGTTGCTCGACGCCGCCAAGATCTTCCGCGCCCAGCCGCACCTGCGCATGCTCGCGGTGCTCGATGCGGGCAGCCGGCCGGTAGGGGCGATCTACGAGCGCGACATCCGCGACATCCTGTTCAGCCCTTATGGCTATGCGCTGCTGTATAACCGGAGCCTCGCGATCGGGCTCGACCGGCATGTTCTGGCGTGCACCGCGGTCGAACTCGGCACGCGCGTCGGCGATGCGCTCGATGCTTGGGCGGCCGGCGGGACCGAGGGGCTGGTCGTCACGCGCGGCGGACAGTTCGAGGGGGTCATCGATCAGGTCACGCTGCTGAAGCTCGCCGCCGAGCGCGACGCCGCGATCAGCCGGGAGAATGCCGCACGCGCCGACCGTATCGATGCAGCCAGCCGCGCCTTCGAGGAAAGCGTCCGCGATCTCACCGCCGGGCTGGCCGACGCATCGCGGCGAGTCGAGGCGACATCGTCGCGAATGGGGCTTCGCGCAGGCCAGATCAGCGAACGAATCGCCGCAGTCGCCGCCGCGACGACGCAGGCCTCCGCGAATATGGGGGAGATTGCGGATCAGGGCCAGCGCCTTGCCGGTTCGCTCGGCGACGTCGAGCAGCGCATGGTCGAGGCGCAGGGCGCGACGCGGACAGCGGTTCAGCAGGCGCATGACGGCGCCTATCAGGTCACGCAACTCAGCGACGCCGCCGACACGATCGGCGACGTGACCGCCTTGATCGACGACATCGCGCAGCGCACGACGATGCTCGCGCTCAACGCCTCGATCGAGGCTGCGCGCGCCGGTGATGCCGGGCGCGGCTTCGCGGTGGTCGCGGATGCTGTGAAGGCTTTGGCCGGGCAGACCCGGCGCGCGGCCGCCGGTATCGGCGGGCATATCGACCGCATCCGCGCGGCGACCGAACAGGTTTCGACCGGCCACGCCGGCGTGTCGGACGCGGTGCGCGCGGTCGAGACCTTGTCGGACAGCGTGATGGGCGCGATCCGCGAACAGGGTGCCGCGGGGCGGACGATCAGTCGCAACGTTGCCGATGCCGGACGCGCCGCCGATCATGTCGGGGAGAACGTCACCGATATCCTGGCGAGCGCGCGCAGTGCGGGGGCCGATGCGGGCGAGATGGGCGGCCTGGCCCGCGCGCTCGCTGACAAGGCCGATACGCTCGACCGGCACCTTGGCGCGTTTCTGGGAGCGCTGGCCGCGGCGTGAGGACCTGATCGACCTAAGCCCCTTCCGTTTGTCTCGAGTAGGGATCGAGCTTGTCGAGAGCCCGTATCGAGAGACTCGGACGCGGGGCAGACCTCTCGATACGCCGTCTCGACAGGCTCGACGGCTACTCGAGGCGAACGGAAGAGAAACCAGACGTCAGGCACATTTCGATGGCCTCACCCCGCCAGCAGCGCCCTCACCTTCGCCGCCAGCGCTTCCATTGCGAACGGCTTCGTCACCAGCGACATGTTGGGCGCGAGCTGGCCGTTGCCGATCACCGCATTCTCGGCATAGCCGGTGATGAACAGCACCTTCAGATCGGGGGTGCGCGTCAGCGCCGCGTCGGCGACCTGACGGCCGTTCATCTGCCCGGGCAGCCCGACATCTGTGATGAGCAGATCGATCTTCGCCCCGGTCTGCAGGATGCGCATCGCCGCCGCGCCGTCGGCCGCCTCGAACGCGGTATAGCCCAGTTCGTCAAGCACCTCGATCACCAGCATCCGGATCGTCGGCTCGTCATCGACCACCAGCACCGTACGCGATCCGTCGGCTTGGGGTGCATCATCTAGCGAACGGGTAGCCGGCGCCTCCTCGTCAAGCTCGCCGTAATGGCGCGGGAGGTAGATGCACAGCGTCGTGCCCTCGCCTATCTCGGTGTAGATGCGCACCTGCCCGCCGGACTGGCGCGCGAAACCATAGATCATCGACAGGCCGAGCCCGGTGCCCTCGCCGAGCGGCTTGGTGGTGTAGAAGGGATCGAAGGCGCGCGCCTGCACCTCGGGCGTCATGCCGGTGCCGGTATCGGTGACGCACAGCGACAGATACTGCCCCGGCTCCAGGTCGCGCTCGCGCCCGGTGCGTTCGTCGAGCCATTTGTTGGCGGTCTCGATCGTGATCCGACCGCCATCGGGCATCGCGTCGCGCGCGTTGATGCACAGGTTGAGGAGCGCATTCTCGAGCTGGTTGGGATCGACCATCGCGCCCCACGCCCCCGCCGCGCCGACCACCTCGACCTCGATCCCGGGGCCGACGGTGCGGCGGATCATGTCCTCCATCCCCGCGATCAGGCGGTTGACGTCGGTCGGCCGCGGATCGAGCGTCTGGCGGCGCGAGAAGGCAAGGAGCCGGTGGGTGAGCGCCGCCGCGCGCCGCG
Source organism: Sphingomonas sp. EC-HK361 (assembly GCF_902498785.1). GTDB lineage: Bacteria > Pseudomonadota > Alphaproteobacteria > Sphingomonadales > Sphingomonadaceae > Sphingomonas. Next base: position 573,850 of record NZ_LR701493.1, on the reverse strand, counting down.
TCGCCCCTTGCGCGGCCGTGACATATTTGTCGAGCTCGGCGATGCGCCCCTGCCCGATCCGCACCTGCATCATCTCGATCGCGCCCGAGATGCCGGTCAGCAGGTTGTTGAAGTCGTGCGCCAGTCCGCCGGTTAGCTGGCCCACGGCTTCCATCTTCTGCGCCTGGCGCAGATGCTCCTCGGCGATCAGCAGGTCGCGGGTGCGCTCCTCGACCTGTTGTTCGAGCGAGGCGTTGAGCGTCGCAAGCTCCTGCTCGACGCGGCGCCGCTCGGTCGCGTCGCGGGTGCGCTCGGCGAGTTCGCGCATGAAGGCGACCTCGTCGTCGGTCCAGGTGCGCGGCACGGCGTGGTTGACGAAGATGAGCGCGACGAAACCGCCCTGTTCGGTGACGGGCATGTTGATGAACGAATGCGCGGTGATCGCCTTCAGCGCGTCGGCGGTGTCGCGGGTTCGGGGGTCGGAATCCGCATTCGTCACGGCGACGGTTTCGCCGCGTTTCAGATCGTCGATATACGTGCCGTAATCGCGAAAGTGCAGCGTGCCGGCGATGCTGATGACGCCGGGCGCGCGCCAGTCGCGATCGATGAGGATCGTTTCGGTCGCCCGGTCGATCAGCCCGTAGCCGGCACGGCTGACCTCCAGCGTGCGGCCGAGAATTTCCGACGCGGCATAGGCGAGGTCGGCGGCATCGCCGGGCTGGCGCAGCGCATCGTTGAGCGCGACGATCGCGGCAAGCCGCCGCTCGGTCCATTTGCGCGCATCGATATCGAAGCTGATGCCGGGGAACCGCGTCGGCGTGCCGTCCGCGGCATAGTGGCACCGGCCCTGCGCCATCACCCAGTGCGATCGCCCCTCATGGCCGATCAGGCGATATTCGGTCTCGAACGCCGCACCGGTCCGAATCGCGGCGTCGACCTCGCGCTGAACACGCGCAACATCGTCCGGATGAATGCCGGCGAAGAAGGTCGCGATCGACGCGCCCGCCCGCGCGACCTCCGCATCGACGCCGTAGAGCCGCGCGAAATTGGCATCCGCGGTCACGATGTCCGCGGCGACATCCCAGTCCCAGGTCCCGACGCTCGCCAGATGCGCCACGGTGGTGACCGCGTCGCCGCGCGAAGTTTCGTCGTCCATACCGTCAGTTATACCCCGAGCCCCTGCCAAGGTGCAAATGGCTGATGATCCCGAATGTTGCATGATCGCCGATCAAAAGCGCGCCCCGAATCACCTCGCCTTGACTTTTTGCGGTGCACAACGCACATCACGCAACAATCGAGGCGTCATGCAGCGTGATCGCCCTGGCTTTTACCAGGGTCGGCTCCGTCTCGGTCGTTAAGCCAGGCTTCCCAAGTCACGCGGGGTGTCAGTTTCCCCCGCCCCGGTTGCGTCCGATGACGCGGCTGGCGGCCTGCATATGGACTTTCTCTTCATGTCGTTCGCTCATCTCGGCCTTGCCGAGCCTCTCGTCCGCGCCATCGAGGCCAAGGGCTATACCCAGCCCACGCCGATCCAGCGCGATTCCATTCCCCAGCTGCTCGAAGGCCGCGACCTGCTCGGCATCGCGCAGACCGGCACCGGCAAGACCGCGGCGTTCGTGCTGCCGTCGATCCAGCGTCTCGTCGCCGCGCAGAAGCGCGTGCTGCCGACGCATTGCCGCATGCTCGTCCTCGCCCCCACGCGCGAGCTCGCGAGCCAGATCGCCGACAGCGCGCGCGGCTACGGCCAGTTCAGCCGGATGTCGGTCGCGACCGTTTTCGGCGGGGTCAGCATCAACAAGAACCGGCAGGACCTCTCGCGCGGCGTCGACATCCTCGTCGCGACCCCGGGCCGCCTCATCGATCTCGTCGAGCAGGGGCTGTGCAACCTGTCGATGGTCGAGATTCTCGTCCTCGACGAAGCCGACCAGATGATGGACCTCGGCTTCATCCACGCGCTCAGGAAGATCGTGCGGATGGTGCCGCGCAAGCGCCAGACGCTGTTCTTCTCGGCAACCATGCCCGCCGCGATCCGCGAGCTGGCGGGTCAGTTCCTGACCGATCCCGCGACCGTCTCGATCAAGCCGGCCGCGACGACCGCGGAGCGCGTCGACCAGCAGGTGACCTTCGTCAACCAGAGCGAGAAGCAGGCGTTGCTCACCATTCTGCTGGGCGACGCGAGCATCGACCGTGCGCTCGTCTTCACCCGCACCAAGCACGGCGCCGACCGCGTCGTGAAACTGCTGGCGGGCAACGGCATCGCCGCGAACGCGATCCACGGCAACAAGAGTCAGCCGCAGCGCGAGCGCGCGCTTGGCCTGTTCAAATCGGGTCAGGTGCCGATCCTCGTCGCGACCGATATCGCCGCGCGCGGGATCGACGTGTCGGGGGTCAGCCATGTGTTCAACTTCGAGCTGCCCAACGTGCCGGAGCAATATGTCCACCGCATCGGCCGCACCGCGCGTGCGGGCGCCAGCGGGCAGGCGATCAGTTTCTGCGCGGATGACGAGAAGCCGTATCTGCGCGATATCGAGCGCACGACGCGCCAGAAGGTGCCGGTTACCCCGCTACCCGAGGACTTCATGCGTCAGGCGGAAGCGATCAAGCACGCCCGTGTGAAGGCGATCGGTGCCGACCCCGCCCCGCGCGAGGATCGCCCGCGCCAGCAGCGCGGCCCAGCACGTCCGCGCGCGACGCATGCGCCGACCGCGACCAACGGCCGCAACTATGCCAACGCCAGCCCCGGCGGTCGGGGTGGCGCTGGCGGCGGTCAGCGCGGCGGCAACCGCGGCCGTGGTCGCGGCGGCCAGCGCAGCGGCGGCGCGTCGGCGGGACGGTAATCCGCAAAAAATGTACCCCCGCGAAGGCGGGGGTCCAGTCTGGGTTCCCGCCTTCGCGGGAACACATTACCCCCTAACCTTCAACCACTCGCTTTCCGGCGCGCGGGCGCTGCGCGTCCGGTTGGCGGGCTCGCTTTCGTCCTCAAACCCGATCGCGACCCCGCAAAAGAGCATCCGCTCCGCCGGCGTGCCGAGAAACCCCTCGACCGTCGCCGGATACATCGCCCAGCATTCCTGCGGGCAGGTCGCCAGCCCCGCCTCGACTGCAAGCAGCATGAGGTTCTGCAGATACATGCCGAGGTCAGCCCATTGCGGCGGCCCCATCCGCCGGTCGACGGTGCAGAAATAGGCCGCGGGGGCACCAAAGAACTGGAAGTTGCGCGCGAACCACGCGCGCCGCGCCGCCTTGTCCTCGCGCGGGATGCCGAGATGGCCGTACAGCTCCTCCCCCACGCCGAAGATGCGATCCTTGTGGATGCGCTCCATTGCGCGCGGATAGATGTCGTAGCCCGGCGCTTCCGTCTCGCCCCGCGCCAGCTTGCCCGCCATCTGCTGCTTCAGGTCCGCCATCGCGGACCCGTGGACGATATCGATATGCCAGGGCTGGATATTACCCCCGGTCGCGGCGCGCGCGGCCTTGCGCGCGATCGTGACGAGCACGTCCTCGGCCACCGGCGTGTCGAGATACCCCCTGACCGATCGCCGCGCCGCGATCGCCGCACTCACCTCCATCCGCGCCACCTTCCCGCTTGCCGTTCGCGTCAATTCACGCCACAGATGCGGCAATAACATCAGTTATGGAGAGTCGGAAATGGCCGAGGCCTATATCGTCGAAGCCGTGCGCACCGCCGGCGGGCGCCGCGGCGGGCGGCTTGCCGGCTGGCACCCCGTCGACATGGCGGGCGCCGTTCTCGACGCGGTCGTCGATCGGTCCGGCATCCCTCCGGAAGCGGTCGACGACGTCATCATGGGCTGTGTGAGCCAGGGCGGCGAGCAGTCGTTCCAGGTCGGGCGTAACGCCGTCCTCGCCTCGAAACTTCCCGAAAGCGTGCCGGCGGTGACGATCGATCGTCAGTGCGGATCGTCGCAGCAGGCGATCCAGTTTGCAGCCCAAGCCGTCATGTCGGGCACGCAGGACGTGGTGATCGCGGCGGGCGTCGAGAGCATGACACGGGTGCCGATGGGATCGACCGGCGCGCTGTTCGCCAAGGAAGGCCTCGGCAGGTCGAAGTCGCCCAGGGTCGAGGACCGCTATCCCGGCATCCAGTTCAGCCAGTTCATGGGCGCGGAAATGATCGCGAAGAAGTTCGGCTTCTCGCGCGCCGATCTCGACGCGTTCGCGCTGGAAAGCCACCGGAAAGCCGCCGCCGCGACCGAGCGCGGCGACTTCGCCGACGAGATCGTCGCGCTGGATGTCGAGACGCCCGACGGCCCCGCGACCCACGACCGCGACGAAGGCATCCGCGCGGACTCGACGATGGAATCGATCGGTTCGGTGAAGCTGCTGAGCGAGGACGGCGTCGTCACCGCCGCGTCGGCGAGCCAGATCTGCGACGGCGCGAGTGCGGTGCTGATCGTCAGCGAAAAGGCGCTGAAGGATTACAACCTCAAGCCGCTGGCGAAGATCAGGACGCTGACCGTGAGTGCCGGCGATCCCGTCGTGATGCTGGAAGAGCCGCTCTACGCGACCGACAAGGCGCTGAAGAAGGCGGGGCTGACGATCGACGATATCGACCTGTTCGAAGTGAACGAGGCCTTCGCACCCGTCCCGCTCGCATGGTTGAAGCACACCGGCGCCGACCCCCAGAAACTCAACGTCAACGGCGGCGCGATCGCGCTCGGCCATCCGCTCGGCGCGAGCGGCACGAAGCTGATGGCGACGCTGGTCCACGCGCTGCGCAAGCGTGGGGGGAAATACGGCTTGCAGACGATGTGCGAGGGCGGCGGCATCGCGAACGTCACGATCATCGAGAATTGCGACGCTTGACTATGTGTGCTCCCGCGAAGGCGGGAGCACAGTCTGGGTCCCCGCCTTCGCGGGGACACAAGGAGAGGATTGAGGATGAAGCTAGACCAAACCACCGCCGCCGTCGTCACCGGGGGCGCTTCCGGCCTCGGCGAAGCCACCGCACGCGCGCTTGCGGCCAAGGGCGTGAAAGTCGCGATCTTCGACCTGCAAACCGAGAAGGGTGAAAAGGTCGCGAGCGAGATCGGCGGCGTCTTCTGCGAAGTGAACGTGACCACGGACGAGAGCGTCGACGCGGGCTTCGCCAAGGCGCGCGCCGCGCACGGGCAGGAATCGATCCTCGTCTGCTGCGCGGGGACCGGCAACGCGATGAAGACCGCGAGCCGTTCGAAGGAAGACGGCAGCATCAAGCATTTCAGCCTCGACGCGTTCAATTGGCTCATCCAGATCAACCTCGTCGGCACCTTCCGCTGCGTCGCGAAGTCCGCTGCTGGCATGCTGACGCTCGACGCGGGCGAGGACGGCGAGCGCGGCGCGATCGTGATGACCGCCAGCGTCGCCGCGGAGGACGGGCAGATGGGCCAGGCGGCCTATTCAGCGTCCAAGGGCGGCGTCGTCGGCATGACCCTGCCGATCGCGCGCGACCTGATGAGCGAAGGCATCCGCGTGAACACCATCCTGCCCGGCATCTTCAACACGCCGCTGATGCAGGGCGCGCCGCAGCAGGTGAAGGACAATCTGGCGGCATCGGTGCCGTTCCCCAAACGGCTCGGCAATCCGGCGGAATATGCCGGCCTCGCGCTGACGATGATCGAGAACGGCTATTTCAACGGCGAGGATGTGCGATTGGACGGGGCGATCAGGATGGCGCCGCGGTGACGCGCAACGGAGCCGCGCGCACGCTGCGCGCGGACTCCCGCAAGCGTGGCCGGCGGAGCCGAAGGCCTCGTCCGACGCCCCCCCACAGCAACCTAACGCGTCATCACGATCTCGCTCCACAGCCCGTTGTCGATGAAGGTGCGGTACTTGTCATATTCCGCCACCGCCGCCTTGCCGTCGGCCTCGCTGAACTTCGCGAATGCTTCCTGCTGCATCATTTCGTCGCGCGCCTTGTCGGGATTGAGCATCGCCGCGCTGGTCAGGTGGGTCTGGATTAGAACGTTGGGAGAGCCCTTGTTGTAGCCGGTTCGGACGAGGAACTTGTAGGAATCGATGACTCCGTGCGCCTTCAGCACCTCGAAATTGGGGATCTGCGATTTCCTCAAGCCTGTCAGATAATCGTCGACGTGATTGGGGTCGACTTCGACCGCGTTGATTCGCCACAGCCCCTTTTGCGGGGTATAGTCCTGATATTCCTTCGCAAAGGCGATGGAACCCGCCAGACCTATCGTCGCACAGATGCCGATTGTAACTTTCCGGACCATGATGATTTCCTCATTGCCTGAGAAGACGGCAATGAGCGCGCGTTACAGTCCCCGATCAAGCTGACCTTCGTAGGTAAGCCGCCGATGCTTTGGCAGATAAATGCTGGCGCGATAACAAGTTAAAGAAGGCGCGCCACCGAAACCCGTAATTTCGGTCAGACGTTTCTAGTCTTCGAACATAGCCGCCCGCTTCGCCATGTTGGCGGCGACGGCTTCCATCATGTTGGTCTTGCCGATGACCGTCATCTGCTCGTCGGTTTCCGCCACCAGCATCGACCGCGGGTCGGCGTCGTGCGCCATGTTGCACAGCCGCTTCGCGCCGCGGATCGCATGCGGGCTGCGCGCCGCGATCTCGCGTGCCAGCGCCATCGCCGCCGCATGCGGATCATCGGCGACGCGCGTGACAAAACCGTGGCCGAGCGCCTCGTCGGCATCGAACTCACGGGCGGTGTAGATGAGCTCGCGCAGCACGTCGTCGCGCACCAGCGTGCGCCACAACGGAAAACCCGCCATGTCGGGAACCAGCCCCCAATGCACTTCGCGGATGGCGAAGCGCGTGCCGGGCGCGACGATGCGGATGTCGGCCCCCGCCATGATCTGGAAGCCGCCGCCGAACGCGACGCCGTGCACCGCCGCGATCACCGGCATCGGCAATTGTCGCCACCCCCAGGTCACGTGCTGCGGCAGGATCGACCCTTGCGCATTGCGCGCGCGTCCCGTGCCCGATCCGCCCGCCGCCATGCTCGCCATATCGAGTCCCGCGCAGAACGCGCGCCCCTCGCCCGACAGCACGACGCAGCGCACATCGGCGCGGCCATGCAAGGCATCGATCGCCGCCCCGATGGCCTCGAACATCGCGGGGTCGAGCGCGTTCATCTTGTCGGCCCGCGTCAGCCGCACATCGGCGATGGCATCGGTCACGGTCGTCGTCACACGGGCGGTATCGGTCATCGGCGTGTCTCCTGCGCGCCACGCTAGGCGATCGGCGCAGGCGCGACAATTGTTGCGCCGCCCCGCCGGCGCGCTACAGCCCGCGCCATGGCTTTCGACATCCGCGCCTTTGCCGCCATGCGCTTCGGCGGACATGGCAACCGGCTTGGGATCGCCTTTCACGACGCGAGCGACGACTGGGTCGAGATGGCGCTGCCCTACCGCACCGACATGATCGGCGATCCGGCGAGCGGCGTCATCGCCTCCGGGCCGATCGTCGCGCTCATGGATATCGCGACGAGCATGGCAGTGTGGATGCGCGCCGGGCGATTCGTGGCGCACGCGACGCTCGATCTCAGGGTCGATTATCTGCGCGGCGCGAAACCGGGCCACACCGTCATCGGGCGCGGCGAATGCTACCGGATCACCCGGTCGGTCGCCTTCATTCGCGGCCAGGCGCATGACGGCGACCCCGACGACCCGATCGCGCACGTCGCCGGCACCTTCATGGCGCCGGAGGGCTATCCATGACGCTGCCGCCCTATGCCGATCTGCTCGGCGCGACGATCGGGGAAAATGAGGACGGCGTTCCCGTGCTGGTTATGCCCTTCGACGACGCGGTCATGGGGCGGCCCGGCTTCGTTCAGGGCGGCGCGATCGCGGGGCTGCTCGAGGTCGCCGCGATCGCTGCGCTCCAGCAGGCACTCGAGGCTGAGGGAGGCGGCCGGATCAAGCCGATCAACGTCACCGTCGACTATATGCGCGGCGGCCGCGACAAGCCGACGCGGGCGCGCGGCATCGTCACCCGGCTGGGCAACCGCATCGCCAATGTCGAAGCGGTCGCGTGGCAGGACGAGCGCGACCGGCCGATCGCGGCCGCGCGGATGAACTATCTGATCGCGCGCGACTGAAAACGCCTCGCAACTGAAACCGCCCGTGAGCTCGCCTGTTGTCGCGGGTGAACCAGGAGGACAGGCGATGGCCGAGGCACAGATCTACAAGGACCTGAAGGCGGATCACGACAAGCAGCGCGCGATGCTGGAGGAACTCGCGGGGCTGCAGGGCGATACGAAGAAGCGCCGCGACCTTTTCGAGAAATTCCGGCTCGAAGTGCAGAGCCACGCCGCAGCGGAAGAGGAATCGCTCTACGCGACGATGCTCGGCGAGCCCGATCTTCGCGACGAAGCGCGCCATTCGGTCTCCGAGCACAAGGAGATCGACGACCTGATGGGCGAGATGATGGATCTCGACTTCGGATCGGACGAGTGGAACGCGAAGTTCTTCCACATGCGCCACCGCTACGAGCATCACATCGACGAGGAGGAGGAAGAGATGTTTCCCGCCGCCGCGAAGGAACTCGATGCCGAGACGGAGATCGAGATGGCGGAAACCTATGAGGAGCGGAAGCCCGAGGAGTTGAAGCTCGCGAAGGCCAACCCGCCGGGTGGCGACGAGCGCGACTGACGGACGCCCATGCACCGCGTCGCCCTCGCCACGCCCGACGATTTCGACGGCTGGCGCGACGCCGCCCGCGCGCTGGCCGACCAAGGCGTGCCCCCGGAAGACGTGGTGTGGCAGGTAGGCGACGCGGCAGACGACCTGTTTGGGGAAGCAGCGGCGCCCGCGCCAGCCTCGGAGCCGTCCGGCTTTTCCGTGCCCCGCGCCTTCATCGACCTCACTCGCAGCGCCGCGCTGTCGAGCGATCCCGAACGCTTCGCCCTGCTCTACACGCTGCTGACCCGGCTTCGCCAGCAGCCCAAACTCATCGAGGATCAGGCCGACCCGCTCGTCCGGCGCGTCGATCGGCTGGCCAAGGACGTACGGCGCGACATCCACAAGATGCGCGCCTTCCTGCGCTTCCGCGAGGTCGCCGAGGAGGGCGGCAGTCGCTTCGTCGCGTGGTTCGAGCCTGATCATCATATCGTGCGGGCCAATGCGAAGTTCTTCATCGATCGCTTCGCGTCGATGCAATGGTCAATCCTGACCCCCGAGGTCTCGCTCCACTGGGACTGCGCGACGCTCACCGAGGGGCCGGGCGCGGAGAAGGGCGACGCCCCCGATGGCGATCCGGTCGAGGAAGTCTGGAAGACCTATTACGCGAGCATCTTCAATCCCGCCCGCGTGAAGATCGGCGCGATGCTGAAGGAAATGCCGCGCAAATACTGGAAGAACATGCCCGAGACCGCGCTCGTCCCCGCGCTGATCGCCGGCGCACAGGCACGGGAGGTCGGAATGATCGAGAAGGCACGCACCGAGGTCGGCGGCAACAGCGACGCGGCATGGGCGGCGCTGCGCGACGAGGCGATGGCGTGCACCCGCTGCCTGCTCTACCGCCCCGCGACGCAGACGGTGTTCGGCGAAGGCCCGGTCGATGCCGCGCTGATGTTCGTCGGCGAGCAGCCGGGCGATCAGGAGGATCTGGCCGGGCGGCCGTTCGTGGGCCCGGCGGGGCAGGTCTTCGACCGCGCGCTCGCGCAGGCCGGCATCGACCGCGCGCGCACCTACGTCACCAACGCGGTGAAGCACTTCAAGTTCGAGCAGCGCGGCAAGCGGCGGATCCATTCGAAGCCCGACACCGGCGAGATTCAGGCCTGCCGCTGGTGGATCGAACAGGAGCGGATGATCGTCCGGCCCAAGGTGACGGTCGCGCTCGGCGCCACCGCGGCGCGCTCACTGTTCGGCAAGACGATGACGATCGGCCGCGAGCGCGGGCGGGCGATGCAACTGCCTGAGGGTGGCGAGGCGTGGATCACGGTGCACCCGAGCTATCTGCTGCGGCTTCCGGACGAAGCGCAGAAGGTCGAAGAGTTTGCGCGCTTCGTAGAAGATTTAAAGCTGGCGGCAGCGGCCGTGGCGAACTGAAAAAACGTCGTCATCCCTGCGAAGGCAGGGATCCATCTCTGGCCGGTGTGCCACGCGCTAGAGACATGGGCCCCTGCCTTCGCAGGGGCGACGTTATCTCAGCTGCTCCACAATCCCGTCGATCACGAACTGCACCGCTAGCGCCGCGAGCAGCACCCCAAGCAGGCGCGTGATGACCGCCTCGATCCGCGTGCCGAGCACGCGCATGATCGGCCCCGCCGCCAGCAGCGCGACGAGCGTCAGCAGCAGGTTCGCACCCATCGCGCCGAGCACCACAGCCGACCGCTCGATCCCGTCATTCTTCGCCATCAACAGCATGACCGTCGCAATCGATCCCGGCCCCGCTATCATCGGCATCGCCATCGGGAAGATCGACACGTCGTCGGCCTCGGGATCGGCCGAGACCTTCGCCGCGCGGTCCTCACGCCGCTGGGTGCGCTTTTCGAACACCATTTCCAGCGCGATGAGGAACAGCATCACGCCGCCGGCGATGCGAAAGCTCGCGAGTTCGATCCCCAGCCCGCGCAGCAATTTTTCGCCAAAGAGCGCAAAGACGAACAGGATCAGCGACGCGACCGCCACCGCCCGCACAGCCATCGCCCGGCGCTGCATCGGCGCGGCACCTGCCGACAGCCCCGCATAGATCGGCGCGCAGCCCGGCGGATCGATCACCACGAAGAAAGTGATGAACGAGGAGATAAAGAGCTCGATCACAGCGGCGTCGTCATCGGCACGCCGACGCGGCGGTGGGCAGCGACCAGCGTGTTGCGCAGCAGGCACGCGATCGTCATCGGGCCGACGCCGCCGGGCACCGGTGTCATCGCGCCCGCGACCGCGAACACGGCGGGGTCGACATCGCCGACCAGCCCCGCATCGGTGCGGTTGATGCCGACATCAATCACGACCGCGCCGGGCTTGACCCAGTCCGGCTTGACCATACCCGCGCGCCCCACTGCCGCGACGACGATATCGGCACGGGCGACCAGCGCGGGCAGGTCCTTCGTCCGCGAGTGCGCGATCGTGACGGTGGCGTTCTTCGCCAGCAGCAATTGCGCCATCGGCTTGCCGACCAGGATCGAGCGACCGATCACCACCGCGTCCTTGCCCGAAATATCACCCAGCACGTCCTCGACGAGCATCATCGACCCGAGCGGCGTGCAGGGCACCAGCCCGTCGAGCCCGAGCGCGAGCCGCCCGGTGCTGATCGGGGTCAGCCCGTCGACGTCCTTCGCCGGATCGATCGCCTCGACCACCGCCTGCTCGTCGATATGCTTCGGAAGCGGCAATTGGACGAGGATGCCGTCGACTGCGTCATCGGCGTTCAGCTGGCGGACGAGGGCGATCAACGCATCCTGCACGGTAGCGGCGGGAAGGCGATGCTCGAAGCTTTTCATGCCCGCAGCAAGCGTCGCCTTGTGCTTAGATCGGACATAGACCGCCGAAGCGGCATCGTCGCCGACGAGCACCACCGCCAGCCCCGCCTTTCGCCCAGCCGCCGCTGCGAACGCCGCGGCGCCCTCGGCCACCCGCGCGCGCAGACCCGCCGCGAAAGCCTTCCCGTCGATGATCCGTGCCGTCATGCCCCGCCCCTTAGAGGCGCCGGGCCGATTGCGCCAGCGCGGGCACCGTCAGCCGGTCGCCATCAGATAATTGGCGGCGATATTGGGGATGACGATGTTGCTGAGGATATAGACGATCAGCAGCACGACCATCGGCGACAGATCGAGTGCGCCGAAATCGGGCAGGATGCGCCGGATCGGGCGATAGAGCGGCTCGGTCATCCGGGTCAGTGCGCCCCAGATGGTGCGCACCAGATCGTTGTGGGTGTTGATGACGTTGAACGCGATCAGCCAGGACAGCACGGCCTGGACCACGATGATCCACCAGACGAGGTTCAGCAGCACCTGGAGGATTTGCAGTATGGCGATCAACTTCGTCTCCGTCTCGGGTTAGGCCACTGTTATAGGGATGCGACACGCCTACCGCTAGAGCGCGCAGGCTCAGGCGTGGACGAGGGTGCCGACGCCTTCGCGGGTGAAGATTTCGAGCAGCATCGCGTGGGGCACGCGGCCGTCGAGGATCACCGCGGCGTCGACCCCGCTCTTCGCCGCCGCGACGCAGGTTTCGACCTTTGGGATCATCCCGCCCGAGATCGTGCCGTCCGCCTTCAAGGCGTCGATCTTCGCCGGGTCGAGGTCCGACAGCAGCGTGCCGGACTTGTCGAGCACCCCCGCCACGTCGGTCAGCAGGAAGAAGCGCGCCGCGCCCATCGCGGCGGCGATCGCGCCGGCCATCGTGTCGGCGTTGATGTTGTAGGTGTGCCCGTCCGCGCCGATCGCAATCGGCGCGACGACGGGGATGATCCCGGCGGCGGACAGCGTGTCGAGGATACGCCGATCGACCGCAACCGGCTCGCCGACGAAGCCCAAGTCGACATGCCGCTCGATTCCCTGCAGCGGATCGGCGGCGCGGTGCGCGACCTTTTCCGCCTGGACGAACCCGGCATCCTTCCCCGAAATCCCGACCGCTCGGCCACCCGCCTGGCCGATCCACGCGACGATCTCCTTGTTGATCGCGCCCGACAGGACCATCTCGGCGATCTCCGCGGTCGGCTTGTCGGTGACGCGAAGCCCGCCGACGAACTCGCTCTCGACCCCCAGCCGCTTCAGCATCGATCCGATCTGCGGACCGCCGCCATGGACGACGACCGGGTTGATGCCGACCGCCTTCAGCAGCACCACATCCTCGGCGAAATCGCGCGCCAGCCCCGCATCGCCCATCGCGTGGCCGCCATATTTCACGACGAAGGTCTTGCCGGCGTAGCGCTGCAGATAGGGCAGCGCCTCGGTCAGCGTTTCGGCCTTGGCGAGCAGCGTTGGGTCGGGAGCGTAGCTGGTCATGGGCGCCCCCTTATATTGAAGGTCAGGCGCGATCCAGCCTGCGGCCCAGCGCGACGAACGCATAGATCAGCGGCGGCACGAGAATCGCCGACAGCGTGACCTTGGCGAGCATCTGCCCGAACAGCAGCTCGGTGATCGGAAAGACGCCCGCAAAGGCGATCGTGACGAACAGCAACGTGTCGACGATCTGGCTCAGGATGCTGGCGACCGCGGCACGCAGCCACAGCATCCGGCTGCCCTCGCGGCCCTTCAACGCCGCGAAGATCGTGACGTTGAGCGTCTGCGAGATGCCGTAAGCGACGATTCCCCCGAACCAGATGCGCGGCGTGCCGCCCATGATGAGCTGGAACGCATCGCGGCGCGCGGGGTCCATGTCGCGTGCGGCAGGCACCGACAGGACGACGATGGACAAAAGGATCGAGACGATGAGCGGGACGAAACCAATCTGCACCAGCCGGTTCGCGGTCGCGCGTCCGTGCAGCTCCGCCACCGCGCTGGACACGACGACGAGCAGCAGGAAGGCGAAGATCCCAGCTTCGACCGCAAGCGGCCCCAGCCCGAAGACAGGCCCGATTCCCGAAAGCGGCCCGAGCGCCACCTGCTTGTTGCCGAGCACGCCCGCGATGCAGACCATGCCGCCATAGAAGATCGAGAAGGCGAACAACGAGCGCGGGATCGCGCGGGGGAAAGCATCCATGCGGGGGTGCTAAACGATCGCGCGCGCCGCGCAAGGGCTGCCGTAAACGCTATGGTGTGCGCCTGCGGGACGTGTATGGTCCAGCGCCGCGCTGCCGGGGGGCCGCGTGAGTTTAGCGCGGGTATTCAATGCAACGAATTCTCATCGGCCTCGCCGGCATCGTCGTCATTCTCCTGCTGGCGTTCCTGCTTTCCACCAACCGCCGCGGCATCCGGCTGCGCGTGGTGGGCGCCGCCTTCGCGCTGCAGGTCGGCATCGCGGTACTCGTGCTGTATGTGCCCGCGGGCAAGCATGTCCTCGGCTTTCTTTCGGGCGGGGTGGCGAACCTGCTCGGTTATGCAAAGGCGGGGGTGGACTTCCTGTTCGGGCCGCTCGCCAGCCCGGCGATCGGCGGCAACAGCTTCGCGATCGCGGCGCTGCCCGTCATCATCTTCTTCGCCAGCCTCGTCTCGATCCTTTATTATCTCGGCATCATGCAGCTCGTCGTGCGCTGGATCGGCGGCGGCATCGAGAAGGTGATCGGCGTATCGAAGGTCGAATCGCTGTGCGCGGCGGCGAACATCTTCGTCGGGCAGAGCGAATCGCCGCTGGTTATCCGCCCCTATCTCGCCGCGCTGACCCCCGCGCAGCTCTTCACCGTGATGACCAGCGGGATGGCAGGCGTCGCGGGCACGATCCTCGCGGCCTACGCCTCGATGGGCATCCGCATCGATTATCTGCTTGCGGCAAGCTTCATGGCGGCGCCGGGCGGCATCCTGATGGCGAAGATCGTCATGCCGGATTCGATCGAACCGCCGGCGGGCGAACTGCCGCTCGGCGACCGGCCGGAGGACGAGACGATCGCGCTCGCCGACGCGACGCATGACGAGGAACGCCCCGCCAACATCATCATGGCGGCGGCACAGGGCGCGCAGACCGGCGTGAAGCTGGCCGTAGCGGTCGGCGCGATGGTGCTCGCCTTCGTCGCGCTGGTCGCACTGGCCAACGGGCTGCTCGGCGGGCTCGGCAACATGGTCGGCCTGCACGACCTCAGCTTCCAGCGACTGCTCGGCTATGTCTTCCAGCCGGTCATGTTCCTGCTGAACGTGCCCTGGCACGAAGCGGGAATCGCGGGTGGCCTGTTCGGCGAGAAGATCGTGCTCAACGAATTCGTCGCCTATATCGATCTCGGCAAGCAGATGGCGGTGCTGTTGCCGACGACGGTCGCGGTCATCACCTTCGCGCTCTGCGGTTTCGCCAATTTCTCGTCGATCGCGATCCAGATGGCGGTGACGGGCAGCCTCGCCCCCAACCAGCGCCCGATGATCGCCAAGCTCGGCATCCGCGCATTGCTCGCAGGCAGCCTCGCCAACCTGATGAGCGCCGCGCTCGCCGGGCTGCTCATCGGCTGAGGCGGATGATCGAGAGCGGTAGCCTCACCCCGGGTATCGATGTCGCCGCCTTCGGCTTGCCCGAGGGCACGGCGCTGCGCCTGGAACAGCCCGCCCCGCTCCTCACCCGCTATATCCGCGACTATCACGTCTTCGATTCCGAAGAATGGCAGCACGATATCGAGAACTGGCTGCTGCCCGCCTGGCCGGCGATCCGCATCGTGTTGGCCGATCGCCCGATCCGCCTCCAGATCGGCGCGTGGGACTATAATCCGCTGCCCGTCGCGTCGCTCTACGGCACGACCAGTCGCGCGATGCGGATGGTAACGAATGGCGGGGTGACGATCGGCGCGGATATCGGCCCGCTTGGCTGGGCGCGGCTGTTCCGCACCCCGGCCGACCGGTTCCGCGACCGGGTGGTGCCGCTGGAAACCGCGCTGCCCGGCGCCGACGTCGCGGGGCTGGTCGCGCGGCTGCGCGCGTCGAACCAGAGCACCGAGGTCAAGCCGATCCTCGACGATTTCTTCCGATCGACCCTGTTGTCCCCCTCTCCCGACGAGCCGCTGATCGCGGCGGTCATCCGCCTGCTCATGGACCCGGCGACACGCGATATCGATACCGCCGCCGCCGCAGTCGGGATCAGCGCCAGCCAGCTGCGGCGGCTGTCGACCCGCTATTTCGGCTTCCCGCCAAAGACGCTGCTGCTGCGCACCCGCTTCCTGCGCACGTTCATGCCGATGTTCGAAAGCGGCATGACCAACGCCTTGCCGGCCGATACCTGGTATCACGACATGCCGCACTTCCTGCGCGACGCCCGGCGCTTCATCGGCACGACGCCGCGCCGCTTCCTGGCGCGCGACTTGCCCTATCTCCACGCCAATATCCGCGCGCTGCGTCACTTCGCCGGCGTCGTGCGCGCGAACGGGACGCGCGCTTAGCCCGATACCCAGTGGCGGCGGACGAAATAGCCGACCGTGCCGACCGCGATGACCGCGCAGATGACCGCAATCGCATCGAACGACCACGGCTCGTGTGCATAGGGCAGCCCGTCGACGTTCATGCCGTAGAGTCCGGTGATGAAGGTCAGCGGCAGGAAGACCATCGCCGCGATCGCGATGACGAGGCTGCGGCTGTCGATCTGTTCGGCGCGCAGATCGGTCAGCGTCTCGTGCATCAGCGACGCGCGCTCGCGGATCGCCTCCAGCTCTTCCGCCATGCGCGCGGCGCGGTCTGCGGCGGCGTTCAGATGCACCCGGTCGTCGTCGCCAAGCCAGTCGCCCGGCAGCGCCGCCAGCTTTTCCAGCGCCGATCGCTGCGGCGCGAGGAAGCGGCGATAGCTGATCGCCTGCACGCGCACATGGGTGACGCTGCGGCGCTGTTCGAACACCCGCGCGGCGTCCAATTTCTCCTCGCAATCGTCGAGCGTGTCGCCAAGGTCCGCAACGTCGGGATCGAGATCGTTGGTGATCGCGCTGGCAAAGGCGGTGATGAGATCGCCCGGATCGCGAACGTCACCGCGCTTCACCTCCGCCTCGACGGTATCGAGCGCGACGAGGTGCTTGCGCGTGATCGAGATCACCCGGCCCTTCACCGCCCAGATCCGGATGGAGGCGAGCATGTCGGACGATTCGATCTGCTCGGTCGTGCGCCCGCGCAGGTTGAGGAACGCGCCGTTGTCGAACGCCTCGCAGCGCGGCCGGGTCTCGCTCGCGGTCAGCGCCTCGACCAGATATTCGGGAAGTTGCGCTTCCTCCCGCAGCCAGTCCTGTGCGCGCGCCTCGGTCGTCGACAGGTGCACCCATACGAGCGATCCGTCGCAGACCAGCGCCTCCTTGACCGGGACCCGCTCCGCCTTGCCCTCGCTGATTCGATACCCGAAACCGCTCATGCCATCCTCACATACACCGTCAGTCCCGGGCCATCCTCAACCGGCGGCGCAGCACTTTCGATCCGCAGCGCATCGGCGCGTGCACGATCGAGGATCGCCGGCGGCACGTCGGGGGCATGGACGACGCGGTCAGCACTTGCGAGTGCGCGGGCCTGGCGCAGCGTGAGGTCGTCCGGATCGGGAGAGCCGAGCACGAACGAAATGGACCCCGGGGCGAAACCCCGCGCGTGCGGCTCGTCCAGCCACGACCGGACATCCGGATCGGCGCCGAGCGGATCGAGCGCACCGCCCGGCGCAAGCGCACCCGCGATGGCGCGCCTGCGGTCGCCGCTGTCGGGATAGGCTTCGCGCAATGCCGCCCGCGCCGCGTGGAGGCCCTGCGCAAGCTCGCCGAGGTGCGCCGGCAGCAAAGCCTCAAGCCGCTGTCGCAGCGCCGCGGCAAGCCCTGCCGACACGCCGCTCGTCCCGACCGCGACCACGACCGGTTCACGCTCGACGATCGCGGGGATGGTGAAGTCGCAGAAGGCCGGGCGATCGACCGCGTTGACCAGCACACCCCGCGCCTTCAACCGCACGACGGCCGCCTCGGCTTCCAGGTCGTCCTCGATCGCGACGACCGCGAGCGCCGCCTCGTCCGCCTCCCCGACGATCACCGCGCCTGCGCGGTCCAGCAACCGCCGTTTCGCATCCGCCGCCTCGCCCTCGCCCAGCAGAATCACCGCCCGCCCGCCGAGCCTGACGAACAGCGGCAGGCTGGCGAGGGTCACAGCCAGTCGGGCACGCGTTCGGCGGCGAGGATCGTCTCGGGCGTGATCCGGTCCGCGACGACGGCGTAGCGACCGTCCTCGACCAGCACCTCGGGCACCAGCGATCGGCTGTTGTAGGTCGACGCCATCGTCGCGCCGTAAGCCCCCGCGGTACGGAACACCGCGAGGTCGCCGCTCGCCACCTCATCGATCTCGCGCCCCATCGCGAACGTATCGCCCGTCTCGCACACCGGTCCCGCGATGTTGGCGATCATGCGGTTGCCGGTCGGCACGACTGCCTGAAAATCGTGCCACGCGTCATAGAGCGCCGGGCGGGCGAGGTCGTTCATCGCCGCATCGACGATGATATAGGGATTCACCGCCCCCGGCTTTACCCACACGACTTCGGTCACCAGCACGCCCGCGCTGCCCGCGATCCGCCGGCCGGGCTCGAACATCAAGGTGACGCCCCACTCCTTCGTCACGCGCGCGACCATCTGGCCGAAAGCCGCTGCGCTCGGCATGACTTCGCCGACCTTGTAGGGCACGCCCAGACCGCCGCCGAGATCGACACGGGCAATCGTGTGGCCAGCCGCGCGCAGCTCGGCGACGAGTTCGCCGACCCGCACATAGGCGGCTTCCAGCGGCGCGAGATCGCTCAACTGGCTGCCGATGTGAATCGCGACGCCCTTCAGATCGAGCCCGGGGCGCCCGGCGAGGCGCGCATACATCGCGACCGCCTCGCTGATCGGGATGCCGAACTTGTTCTCCTTGCGCCCCGTAGAGATTTTCGCGTGGGTGCCGGCATCGACGTCGGGGTTCACGCGCAATACCGCCGGCGCCGTGATCCCGCGTGCGGCGGCGAGATCGGCAAGGACCTCACCTTCTTCCTCGAGCTCCAGGTTGAACTGGCCGATCCCGGCATCGAGCGCCGCGATGAGCTCGCCGCGCGTCTTGCCGACCCCCGAAAACACAATGTCCGCCGCGGGCATCCCCGCCGCGAGCGCTCGGTTCATCTCGCCGGCCGATACCACATCGGCGCCGAAGCCCTCCGCGGCCAGCACCTTCAGCACCGCGATATTGGGGTTCGCCTTGATCGCGTAGGCAAGGTGCGCGTCGTGGACGCCCGCATCGACCAGCCCGCCGCGAAACGCCTGCGCAGCTTCGCGAAACATCTTCGCGGAATAGACATAGACCGGCGTGCCGACCTCACGCGCGATCGCCTGGAGCGCGACATCCTCGCAGTGCAGCGCACCGCCCTTCAGCGTGAACCGGTCCATCAGCGCGTGGGCGGCAGATCGAATTCGTCGGAGCGGCGCTCCTCGGAGCTCTTCAACAGCTCATCGCTGCGCTGCGGGCGTTGCTGCTGGGTGGGGGTTAGCAGATCGCCCGGCGTCGGCGTCGCGGTCGCGCCGTAAGGCGCCACTGGCAGGTGCTCGCCCGGCGCGGGCTTCAGCTTGCCAGCCGACCCACAGCTCGCCAGCGCGAGCCCGAGCAGGATCACGCCACCGCGTGTCACGCGCGTCATTGCTTGTCTCCCCGCGCGGCGCGGATGGCGGCGCGAACATTGTCGGGGGCCGTTCCCCCGAAGCTGGTGCGGCTGGCGACCGACGCATCGACCGACAGCACGTCATAGACCCGCGCGTCAATCCGCGCGTCGATCGCGGTCAGGTCGTCGATCGCGAGCTGATCGAGCCGGACGCCTGCCGTCTCGGCAGCGGCGACGGCGCGCCCTGTGATATGATGCGCCTCGCGAAACGGCACGCCCGCCTCGCGCACCAGCCAGTCGGCGAGGTCGGTCGCGGTTGCATAGCCGCTTTCGGCAAGGGCGCGCATTCGATCGGTCCGGAAGGTCGCGCTTTCGACCATGCCGGTCATCGCCGCGATCGACAGCGCCAGCAGGTCGTGCGCCTCGAACACCGGCGGCTTGTCGTCCTGCATGTCCTTGGAATAGGCGAGCGGCAGGCCCTTCATCGTCATCATCAGCGACACGAGGCAGCCGGTGATCCGCCCGCTATGCCCGCGCACCAGTTCGGCCGCATCGGGATTGCGCTTCTGCGGCATGATCGAGCTACCAGTGGACCATTGATCCGAAAGCTGCACGAAGCCGAAGGGCTGCGATGCCCACAGCACGAACTCCTCGGCGAGCCGGCTGAGGTGCAGCGAACACTGGGCGGCGGCGGCGAGGTAATCGAGCGCGAAGTCTCGGTCGCTGACCGCATCGAGCGAATTGCGCGTCGGCGCGTCGAAGCCGAGCGCGGCGGCGGTCACGTGGCGGTCGACCGGGAACCCCGTCCCCGCCAGTGCCGCCGATCCGAGCGGACACGCGTTCATTCGCGCGCGCGCATCGCGGAATCGGGAAAGGTCGCGCGCCACCATCTCGTGATACGCCATCAGGTGATGGCCGAGCGTCACCGGCTGCGCGCTTTGCAGATGGGTGAAACCGGGCATGACGTCACCGGCGTGCTGTTCCGCGCGTGCCAGCAGCGCCGCGTCGAATGCCGCCAGCGCCGCGAGCACCTGGTCGATCGCGTCGCGCACCCACAGGCGGAAATCGGTCGCGACCTGATCGTTGCGGCTGCGTGCGGTATGGAGCCGTCCCGCGACCGCGCCGATCGCGTCGGCAAGGCGCGCCTCGGTCTGCATGTGGATATCCTCGAGCGCTAAGTCCTCCGCCACGCCGTGCGCTGCGTAATGCGCGGCCACGCGGCCGAGCCCCGCATCGATCGCCGCCGCATCCGCCGCCGCGACGATGCCCTGCGCGCCGAGCATCGCGACATGCGCCCTGGAGCCGGCGATATCCTGCCGCCACATCCGCTTGTCGAAGGGGATGGAGGCATTTATCTCGCGCATAACCGCGGCCGGGCCTTCCGCAAAACGGCCGCCCCACATCGCATTGGAACCGCTCATGTCATCCCGCTCAGCGATCGTCTGTCTCCTGGCCTCGGCGTTGGCCATAGCGGGGTGCGATAGAAAATCGCCGGCTCCCGCACAAGCGAACACGGTGGCCGCGGACGAAGTCGCGCCCGACGAGGTGCCACCGACCGCCGCACCGCAGACGGGCGGGCTCGATCGCAGCCACAAGGGCTCAGCGGCGGCCAGCGTGACCTTCGAGACGCCCGACGGCAAGCCGGTGACGCTCGCCGCGTTCAAGGGCAAGCCACTGCTGCTCAACCTGTGGGCGACGTGGTGCGCGCCTTGCGTCAAGGAAATGCCTACGCTGGAATCGCTCGCGAAGACCGCAGGCGACCGGATGACGGTGCTCGCAGTCAGCCAGGACATGGAGGGCGCCGCAAAAGTGGCGCCGTTCTTCACCAAGGAGAAACTCGTCGCGCTGAAGCCCTATCGCGACCCGAAGCTCGGCCTGAGCCTCGCCTATCAGGCGAACCTGCCGATGACGATCCTGTTCGATTCGGCGGGCAAGGAAGTCTGGCGATTTACGGGGGCGAAGGACTGGACGAGCGACGAGGCGAAGGCGCTGATCGCGGAGGCGAAGTAAGCGTCACCCCAGCGAAGGCTGGGGTCTATGTCTCTCGCGGGTGGCAAACCGACAAGAGATGGACCCCAGCCTGCGCTGGGGTGACGCCATATCAGCTGATCCGGTACAGCCGCAGCGGCGATCCCTTGGGCATCGGCAGCGGGGTCAGCCAGTCGAACGCCGCACCCTTCGCCATCTGGTCGTAGAATCCGCCCGGATTGCGCGCGCGGTAATTCGTCGATTCCGCCATGTTCGGGCACAGCAGCAGCAGCGTCGCGCCGTGCCGCTTCATGATCGCACGCGCTTCCGCCGGTGAGCGCCCGAATGCGTGCTGCACGTCGAGAATCGCGTCGCCGTTGCGGTGATAGGGCCCCGCGACCGCATCATGATGGGTCAGCGTGACGAGCCGCGGGCCGAGATCGATGAAGGTGAAGATCGTCTGCGCGGGATAGCGGTCGAGCGGCGCCATCGCGGGCATCGTCACGCACCGTCCCGTCGCCTTGTTGACCCGCGCGACCCAGGGCTTCGGTTTCGCGACGCCCGGGAACGCCTGGAGCAGCAGCCCGGTCACCATGCCTGATGCGATCAGGAAGGCGGCGACTGTGCCGAAGACGCGCACCAGCACGGATTTGTGACCGAGCGTCATCGGCACGAGCAGCCAGAGCAGCGCCGCGGCGCCGGGGATGGCGAGCAACTGCGCTGCCGGCCCCGCGCGCACCTGCCACAACAGCATCAACGTCCCGAACGAGAGAAACAGCGCAACCGGCAACCAGCCGTTGAAACGCGGCGTCCCACGTGCGCGCCACGTCGCGAAGATCGCGCCGAGCATCCCCACCACCGGCAACGTCGCGATCGAGAGCCCGGTGCGCAGCGGATGCTTGAAGATCGGCTTCGCCTCGCGGACGTTGTTCAGCCAGTTCTGCGCAAGTTCGGGGGAGACCTGTTCCGGCCGCCCCAGACACTGGGGGAAGACGATCGCGAAGCCAGCGCCGATCAGCGCGCCGGCAACGACCGCAAACCCGAAGCGGACACCGCGCTTTTCCGGGTTCAACCGCGCGAGCAGGAACAGAAAAGTCCCCGCGACGATCATCACGGTCAGCCAAACAGGCGTCAGCGCGTCGCAGCGCAGCACGCGGTTGCCATACGAGCCGAACGCCGCGAAGCCGAGCGCGGAGCCGCCGGCCAGCGTCAGGCCATAGACCGCGAGCCGCTGCGCCTCGTCGCGGGTCTGCACCCAGCGCAGCGCGAGGATCGCGCCGGCCATCGCGGCGTAAGGCAGCATCTCGAGCCCGATCGTCAGCGACGCCGCGCTCGACAGCCCGACGACCGCGCCGCCCCGCGCGCCCCTGGGATCGGCGAGCCCCGCGACGGTCAGGCTCAGAAAGGCGAGCTGCCAGCCGTGATGGTCGATCCGCTCGGGCATATACATCAGCAGCGTGACGCTGGAACCGAGCAGCAAGACGATGCCGAGCGGCCACGCGAACGGGCTGATGAGGCGGCGCAGCGTCAGCGATATGCCGATGAGCGCGACGGACATGGGAAGGAGCGGCGCGATACCCGCGGCAAGGCGCTCCGCCCACACCGGCCCCGCAAACGGCCTGAGGATCAGGATCAATCCGGCGATCGGCAGATCGACCAGGCGGGTCCAGTGGATGTCGAAGCCGGCGGGCGGGTTCAGCCGGTAATTGCGCAAATCGTACCAACCCTGGCCGTTCAACCACGCGCGGACCTGCATCATCCGCATATTGTCGTCGGTATCGCCAAGCGCGAACCAGCGGATCGCACCCCAGCGATCGAACACGAACCAGATGGCGATCACCGCCCACGCGATGAGCGTGAGCTGCAGCCACCGGCGATCGAGAAACTGGCCGAGCGTGCCGGCAGTCGGGGTCGGTTCGTTCGTCAAAATACTTCCATCCCCGCCCGGCAGGTCCTAGACGCCGCCCAACCCCGGATGGACGCTGGCAGCGTCCTTAGCCGGGCAAGCGTAAAGGGCAAGTTTTGACGGCGATGCGTGGACGACTGGACGATTGGCGGGCGAGCGGGATGCTCGGCCAGCTCATTCGCTTCGGCATCGCCGGTGGGCTGTCAACGGTGATCTACGCCGCGGTCTACCTGCCGCTGACGACCTTCGTCTTCGATCGGCGCCACGCCGTCTACGCGGTCCCGTTCGCCTTTGCGGTCGCGGTGACGGCCGGATTCTTCCTGCACAGCCGGTGGAGCTTCAAGGATCACGGCAGCCGGGATCGCGGGGGCTGGCAGCAGGCACAGTTCGTCGCGGTGCAGGCATCGGGCATGGCGCTGAACGCGCTCGTCACGTGGATCGGCACCGCGCAGTTCGGGCTTCCTGCCTGGGCGCCTCTCCTGCCCGCGGTGCTGCTCGCGACGATCTTCACCTTCATCCTCAATCGCTGGCTGGTATTCGCCTGATGGACCGCATCGTCTACGACCGCATGGCCGCGCATGATTCCACTCACTGGTGGTACCGCGCGCGCCGCGACATCCTCACCGATTACCTGAAGCGCTATGCCGATTTGCCCAAGCAGGCGCGCATCCTCGAGATCGGCTGCGGCACCGGGCACAACCTGCCGATGCTGGCGACGTTCGGTACCGTCGACGCGATCGAGATCGATCCCGCCGCGCGCGACATCGCGAGCCAGCGTCTCGGTCGCCCGGTCGGCGACGCGCCGCTGCCAGCGCTGCCGGGGATCGAGCGCGGCGCCTATGATCTGATCGCCGTGCTCGACGTGGTCGAGCATATCGAGGACGACGTTGCCGCGCTGAAGGCGATGGCCGCGTGTCTGAAACCCGGCGGCAAGATCCTGATCGCGGTGCCCGCACACCAGTGGATGTGGAGCGCACACGACGTGGTGAACCACCACCACCGTCGCTATTCGAAGGCGACGCTCGTCGCCGCGATCGAAGCCGCAGGACTCGCCCCGCGCAAGCTCAGCTATTTCAACTCGCTGCTGTTCCCGCTCGCCGCCGCCGCGCGGGTGGCGGGGCGCCTGACCGGCCGTGACGACAGCGACGATTCGCCCCCGCCAAAGCCGGTCAACGCGCTGTTCGAAGGCATTTTCCGGCTCGAACGCCATCTGGTCGGGCGGCTGCCGATGACGCCGGGCGTCTCGATCGTCACGCTCGCGGAACCGCGTCCCGCCTGATCTGCGGGCCGTCATCAACCGGTGGGGCAAGCGGCGCCGCGTGGTCCTCATCGTCGGGCACATCGCTGACGAAACCCAGCTGCGGGCGCCCCATCACCGGCCCCGCCACATCCGCGACCAGATACAGCGGACGGCGCTTCGATTCGATGTAGAGCCGCCCGAGATACTCGCCGATCATGCCGAGCACGAACATCTGCACCGCGCCAAGGATGACCGTTACCAGCATCGTCGACGTCCAGCCCTGCACGGCCGACCCCGTCAGCCAGCCGAGAATGATGTAGACGACGAGCAGCGCCGACACGCCGGTGAGCGCGAGGCCGACATGGCTCGCCCAGCGCAAGGGGGCGGTCGAGAAGCCGGTGACCGCATCGAAGGCGAGGCGAATCATCTTGCCGAGCGGGTAATTCGTCTCGCCCGCATGCCGCTCCGCGCGGTCATAGGGGAACGGCACCTGCCGGAAGCCGACCCACGCCACCATCCCGCGAATGAATCGCGCCTGTTCGGGCATGGCGAGCAGCGCGTCGAGCGCTCGGCGGCTCATCAGGCGGAAATCGCCGGTGTCGAGCGGGATCGGCGTGTCGGTCACCCGGTCGAGCACGCGGTAGAATGCGGCCGCCGTCGCCTTCTTGAAAATCGTCTCGCCCGCGCGCTTGCGGCGGACCGCATAGACCACGTCGGCCTGCCGTTCCGCCATCGTGCGGCGCATGTCGGCCAGCAGCTCTGGCGGGTCCTGAAGATCGGCGTCGATGATGAGAATCTGCGCGCCGGCACACAGGTCCAGCCCCGCGGTCAGCGCCAGCTGATGCCCATGGTTACGCGAGAGATTGATCGCGACGAGCCGCGGATCGCCCGCCGCGAGGCGCTGCATCACCGCCCAGCTATCATCCTTCGACCCGTCGTTGATCAGCACGATCTCGTGGTCGTCGCCAACTGCCGCCTGTGCCGCAGCGGAGACGCGCGCGTGGAGCAGGTCCAGACACGCCGCCTCGTTGTAGCAGGGAATGACGACGGACAGCGCCGGCCGGTGGCCGGTCCGGGGGGCAGGCGGATCGATCGTACGGGAAACGGGACCATGCATGGCGGCGTGTCCTACTCCCGTTGCGCACCGGACGGTAGGGCGATTCAGCTCAGATCCGTTCCGCCACATGCACAACGTCGGCGGCGCGCAGCGCAGCGAGAACCCGCATCAGCTGGTGCGCGTCGTGCACCTCCACGTCGATGACGTTGGTGTGGATGCCGGTATCGCGATTGTCGAGCCGCAGGTTGATGATGTTCGCCTTTTGCTGGCCGATGATCGTCGCCAGCGTGCCGAGCGCGCCGGGTTCGTTGCGTACCTCCACCTCGATGCGCGCGGTCGCGCCCTCGGTCTTGCTGCCCCATTGCACGTCGATCCAGTCGGTCTCCGCCTCCGACCGGTCGGCAAGGCCGGCGAGCGTCGGGCAGTCGATCCGGTGCACCTCGATCCCCGCATCGGGCCGTCGCAGCCCGACGATCCGGTCGCCGGGAACGGGGTGGCAGCAATCGCCGAGGTCGTATGCGACCCCCGGCGTCAGCCCCTTGATCGAGATCGCCGAGGATTGCGGTGCGGCCTGCGCGACGTCGGCGCCCGCGGAGCCCGGCATCAGCGCCTCCATCACTTCGGCATCGCCGATCGTCCGCCTGGCGATCGCCATCATCAGCTGCGTCTCTTCGGTCATCTTCAGCCGCCGGAGCGCGATCGCGAGCGCGTCCGATCCAAGCTGCGCGGGCAGCCGGCCGACGATGTCGTCATAGATCTTGCGGCCGAGCGCGATCGACTGGTCGCGCTCGACATGGCGCAGATGGCGGCGGATCGCGGCGAGCGCCTTGCCGGTGATCGCGAACGTCAGCCAGCTCGGCTGCGGCGTCTGTGCCTTTGACCGCAGGATCTGCACCTGATCGCCATTTTCGATGACGGTGCGCAGCGGCACGACGCGCCCGTTGACCTTCGCGCCCACCGCCTGATCGCCCAGATCGGTGTGGACCGCATAGGCGAAATCGATCGGCGTCGCGCCCTTGGGCAGCTGGATCAGCTCGCCCTTGGGGGTGAAGGCGAAAATCCGGTCCTGATACATCGCCATGCGCGTGTGTTCGAGCAGCTCTTCGGGGCTGGCTGCAGTCTCGAGAATCTCCACAAGGTCGGCGATCCAGCTGTGCTGCGTTTCGGCACGGACCTTGTCCTGCTTGTAGGCCCAGTGCGCCGCCAGCCCGAACTCGGCCTCCGCATGCATGTCGGGCGTACGAATCTGAATCTCGATGCGGGCATTGTCGGCGTGGATGACGCTCGTGTGGAGCGAGCGATAGCCGTTGCGTTTCGGGGTCGAGATGTAATCCTTGAACCGCCCCGGCACCATGGGCCAGCGCCGGTGGATCTGGCCGAGCGCGGCGTAGCAATCCTCTTCCGTCGGCACGATCGCGCGGAACGCCATGATGTCGGAGAGCTGCTCGAAGCTGATATGGCGTTCCTGCATCTTCTTCCAGATGCTGTAGGGATGCTTCTCGCGCCCCGAAATATCGGCGTCGATGCCGTGGCGCGACAGCAGCAGCTTCAGCCCCGATCCGATCTTGGCAATCCGGTCGCCGCCGCCCGTCTTGAGCTGCTCGAGCCGCCGGGTGATCGATTCGTACGCCTCCGGCTCGAGCTGCGCGAAGGCGAGCGTCTGCATCTCCTTCATGAACTCGTACATGCCGATCCGCTCGGCGAGCGGCGCGTAGATATCCATCGTCTCCTTCGCGATGCGCCGACGCTTCTCGGGCTTCCCGATGTGATGGAGCGTGCGCATGTTGTGCAGCCGGTCGGCGAGCTTCACCAGCAGCACGCGGATATCGTCGGACATGGCGAGCAGGAACTTGCGCAGATTTTCCGCCGCGCGCTCGCTCTCGGTCTGCGCCTCGATCTTGGAGAGCTTGGTCACCCCGTCGACCAGCCGCGCGACGTCGGTGCCGAACAGCTGGGTGATCTGTTCCGGCGTGGCGACGGTATCCTCGATGGTGTCGTGGAGGATCGCGGTCGCGATCGTCTGCGCGTCGAGCCTGAGGTCGGTCAGGATGCCCGCCACCTCGATCGGATGGCTGAAATAGGGGTCGCCGCTCGCACGCTTCTGCGATCCGTGCGCCTGCATCGAAAAGACGTAGGCACGGTTGAGCAGGCCTTCGTCGGCATCGGGATCGTAGTCGAGGACCCGATCGACCAGCTCATATTGTCGAAGCATGGCCCCAAGATGGTGCGGGGCCACGCTGCTTTGCAACACAATTGATCCTCCCGGCGAAAATCGCGGCGAGGATCAATAGCGCGAGCTTACTTCGCCTTGGAATTGCACTTGTCGAGCGCGGGCGCGTCATAGGCCTTGCCCGCGACCGTGAAGCTGTTGAGCTTGCCGACGCTTTTCACGACCAGCTCGCACAGCACGCCGTCACGCTCGGGCGCCTTGTTTGCGACATAGCTGCCGTCGTGGAGCGACCACGGCGTCGATCGCGTGATGAGGCTGGCCTTGGTCGGGGCCGCAGCGGGGACGGCGACATAATAGCCGGTCGGCGACTGGGCGTGGCTGGCGGTCGCGCCGAGCAGCGCGGCGGACGTCGCGAACGCGGCGGCGATCGAAACGAGACGGATCATGGGAGGAACTCCTGTTGGGTTGCGAATCGCTACTTAATGCACTAAGTAGCAAGTTGCAACCGAAAACTTATATTATCGCTTTGGCCTCCGCGAAAATGCGATAGGCTGCGCGTCAGGAGACGGACTTGGACAAGCTGCGCGAACCGTTGATCGAATGCAGCCTCCCCGCGGCGCTGGAGGCGATGGGCGAGCGGTGGTCGTTCATGATCCTGCGCGCCGCCTTTAACGGCCTCCACCATTTCGAGGAATTCCAGACCGAGCTCGGTATCGCGCGGAACATCCTGGCGAACCGGCTCGCGCGGCTGGTCGATCACGGCATCATGGAGCGCGCGGCCCTGCCCGAGGACCGGCGCAAGATCGCCTACAGCCTCACCGACAAGGGCTATGCGCTGCTGCCGACGATGATCGCGCTCAGGCAATGGGGCGAGCGGTGGGAAACCTGTGTCCCCGCCTTCCCCACTTTGGTCGATGCGCGCGACCGGCGACCGATCCGCGAGGTCGCGGTGCTGGCGCATGACGGACGGGTGCTTGGCAAGCACGACCTGATCTGGGCACTGCCCGGCGACGTGGCGCGCGATCCCGACGAGGCGCAGGCAGCAGAATAAAGGGGGCGACGGCGGCGCGCGGAGGGGTTGCCTCGCGCTGGCCCTTCGATCATGGCGGCGACAGGCTGAAACCGGGCGAAAATCCCGGCAGCGGAGGTCGCATGTCCGGTACGCACGCCCATCATCACGATCACGCCGCGGACGTCAGCGCGACGCGCGGGCACCATTCGCACGGGCCAAACGGCCACTCACATGCCCCCGCGTCGTTCGGACGCGCCTTCGCGATCGGCGTCACGCTCAACCTGGGCTTCGTCGTCGTCGAGGCGGTGTATGGCTTCCTCGCCGACTCGATGGCGCTGCTCGCCGACGCCGGGCACAATCTGTCCGATGTCGCGGGGCTGTTGATCGCGTGGGGCGCGGCGACGCTTGCGACGCGGCGACCGGGCGGGCGCTATACCTACGGACTCAAGAGTTCGTCGATCCTCGCCGCCTTCCTGAATGCGCTGCTGCTGCTCGTCGCGATTGGCGCGATCGCGGTCGAGGCGATCACGCGTCTGGCCAACCCGACGCCGGTTCAGACCGGCACGGTGATGGTCGTCGCCGCAATCGGGATCGCGGTAAACACCGCGACGGCACTGCTGTTCATGCGCGGGCGACATGACGACATCAACATCCGCGGCGCCTTCCTCCATATGGCAGCCGACGCGGTGGTGTCGGCCGGCGTCGTCGTTGCAGGCTGGCTGATCGCGGTCACCGGCAAGACCTGGATCGATCCGGTGACGAGCCTTGCCATCGTGGTCGTCATCGCGATCGGGACCTGGGGACTGCTGCGCGATTCGGTGAACATGACGCTACACGCGGCGCCCCCCGGCACGGATCTGCCGGGAATCGAGACGTATCTCCGTGCGCGGGCGGGCGTCACCGGGATCCACGACCTTCACGTCTGGCCGATGAGCACGACCGAAACCGCGCTGACCGTGCATCTTGTTGTGCCTTCAGGATATCCGGGAGACGCCTTCACTCACCGGGCCGCACACGATCTTCGCGAGCGGTTCGCGATCGACCATACGACGATCCAGATCGAAACCGACACCGGGCTGACCTGCCGCCTCGCCCCCGCTTGCGCGTCACGGCCCAGCGCCGGCTGATCGATCCTCCATCGAACCGCGCGGTCAGCGGACTTGCGGCGTGCCTGCGGTGCGCGTCTTTTCCTCGGCGACCTTGAACGGCGACACCGCGTTGGCCGTCGGATCGTAATAACGATCGATGCGGTTGCGGATTCGCGACTGGACGCGGTTCTGAATACGGCTGTCGATCCGGTCGAGCGGCTCGATCCCGCTCGCGGCCTGTTCCTTGGTCGCGCGCTCGCCGACCTTGCCGACCGACGATTTGGCGACCTGGCCGCTCGGCGTCGTCTGAGCGGTCGCGGGCGCGGGCACTGCCATCGCCAGCACCGCTGCCCATGCCGTCACGATCGGTAGCCTTCGTCCCGAAGCCGTCACGCAACGATCTCCTCGTTCGCCATCATGCCCGCTCATCCCGCCGTGCGCAGGATGGCGCGGTGAATCTCGCCCTCGCTGCCGCCGATCGCATCGGTTGCGCGGACGATCAGCGACAGCGTTTGGACCGGGCATCCTGCAGGGACGCTGAACCGACCGGAAAACGCGCCGTTGGACGCCGCCGAGGGCCCGACATCGACCCGGCCGAGCTCGCGTCCGCCGCGACAGGCGAGCGACCAATAGGGGCCGGCTCCCGCCGGCTGGGTCACGTTCGCGCTCTGCCCGTCGATCCGATAATTGCCCGGTGGCAGCATCTGGACCTGCTGCAACACGGCGCCGGTCGAACCGGAAGGCATGGAATACTGCGCGAGGCCACCTTTGGCGCGCGGCAGGATCGATGCCGAACCACTGTCCTGCACGGCCAGCCAGTCGAACCGCGACGCGTTGGCGGGATCCAGCGCGAAGTCGGGATCGCGCGAAGCGTTGCGCGGCGCACCCGGACGCAGCCTCGCATAGGCCGCCCAGCTTTCAGCCGCGAAACCGGCATCGAGCAGCCGGTTGACCATCCCGGCACGCCAGCTCGGCGCGACCGGCACACCCGCGCGCTGCAGGCCCGCAAGCAGCGCCGCGGTCGCGCGCGGATCGCTGCCCTCATCCACCGCATAGCCGATGAAATGCACGCTCCATTCGGGCTTCCGCGCCAGCGTCCGGACGAGATTCGTGCGGACTTCGGGCGTCGCGATGGCCGAGGCCAGCACGGGAAAGAGGAGGGTCGATGCCTTGGCCGAGGTGCGCAGCGCGGTGTCGTAATGCCTGAGCGCCCCCGGAACGTCGCCGCGCGCGACCGCGTCCTCGATCGCCCATAGCTGGGTTGCGAGATCGCGTCGCGAGAGTGTCTCGGCATAGCCAAAGAGCGCGCGCGCGTGACTCTGGTCGCCGGCCATATCGGCGTTGAGTCCGAGCGAGGATGCGGCGATCACCGCGGTCGCATCGTCGCGTAGCGCCTGCTTGCCCAACGCCACGGCCCGCGCGCGATCCCGCGGCGTCGCGTCGGCGTCGGTCGTCAGCTTTTCGCTCAGCAGCGCGGCGATCCGCCCGTCATGTGGCGCCATGGCGTGTGCACGCTCGGGATCGCCGTTCCGCAGCGCATAGGCGAGCGTTGCGGTGACGACGAGATAGCCGAGCACGAGCGTCGCCAGCGCGAGACCGATACGGACGCTCCATTCGGCCCCCGATCGCCGCGCTACGCGAGAGCGCCCCGCCACCGGTCAGGCGTCCGACGCGGACTTGTCGCCCTGCCGGCCATAGCCGTAGCCATATTCATAGCCGTAGCCGTAATTGGCCTTGCGCGCGACGAACTTGGTCAAAACGCCGCCAATGATCCGCGCATTCGCGCTCGTCAGGCGGGCCAGCGCGGTCTTGACCATGCTGGTGCGGATGCCGTGCGATTCGACGGCGTAGATCACGCCCTCCACCCGGCTCGCGATCAGCGGCGCGTCCGCCAGGCCCATCACCGGCGGCGAATCGATCACGACATGGTCATACTGCTCCCCCAGCCGCTCGATCAGCAGTGCCAGCCGGTTCCCGGTCAGCAGCTCGGCGGCGTTGGGCGGAATCGGCCCCGCCGACATCGCGGTGAAACCAAGGTCGCGCATCTGGAAGGTAAGCGTCGCGATATCGTCCTGACCCGACAGGAAGTTGCTCAGACCGTGATCGTGATCGACGCCGCCGAGATGATGGATCGAGGGCGATCGCATGTCGCCGTCGACAAGGATGACCTTGCGGTGGGCGCGCGCCAGCGTCGTAGCGAGCGCAAGCGCCGTCGTCGATTTTCCTTCCGCCGGCCGCGTCGAGGTGACGGCGAACGAGCGCGGCACGCCGTGTTCGGTCGTAAAGCCGAGATTGGTCTGCACCGCCAGATAGGCGTCGAACATCTCCGACTTGCGATCGAGGAGCGCCTCGGTCGGCGTGCCGTGCTCCAGCTTGGGAACCGAGCCGAGCAGCGGCAGACCGAGCCGCCGCTCGACTTCGCCCGGATCGGCGATGGCTTCGTCGATCTGCTCGAGCGCGATCGCGATGAGCGCACCAAGCCCCAGCCCGGCCAGCAGCGACAGCGCGAGGTTCACCAGCATGCGTGGGCTCGATGGACGCTGCGGCACATCGGCCGGGTCGACGACGGAAATGTTGTTCACCCCCACGCCGCCGGCAACGCCGATTTCCTTGAACCGCTGCAGCAGGCCGTCATACAGTGCGCGGTTGGTGTCCACTTCCTGCTGGTAGATATTGTACTGGATGCTGCGCCGGCGCAGGTCGAGATAGCCGGTCTTGAGCTGCTCGACCTTGGCCTTGAGCGCCGATTCCCGCTCCTGGGCCTCACGGAAATCCGCCGCGAGCGAACCCGAAACGCGGCCCTCCTCACGCGCGATGCTGCGATCGAGCTGATCGATCTGGCCCTGGATCGCCTTGGCGGCCGGATAACCCGGCTCGAACTGGACCATCATCCGCTGATAATCGGCAGCGAGTTCCGCCCGTTTCTGTCGCAGGGCGTTGATCGCCTGATTGCGCAGCGCCTCGGTCGAGGCGCCGGCGCGCCCGGACTGTTCGAAGCGCGCCTGCGCCTGGATACGGTCTGCGGTGGCTTGCGAAAGCGCGGTGTTCAACGACGCGAGATCGTCCGCCACGATCGAGCGCTCGGCGGTCGTCTTCCCGTCGCTGGACTGGGAGGGAAGATTGATGATCTTCTCGGCCGAGGCATAGCCGACCAGCTGCCGCTGCGATTCGTTCAGCTTGTCCTTCAGCTGTGCCAGCTGCTTCTGCAGCAGGTCGCGGCCATAGGACGTTGCCTGGATCTTGCGCTCAAGATTGGTCTGGATGAAATTGTCGGCCCAGGCATTCGCGACCTTCGCCGAAAAATCCGGGTCCGGACTGGTAAAGCCGATATCGACGAGCCGTGACAGACGCGTCGGCGATACATCGACGTTCTTGAGCAGCGTCTCGCCGGCGATGCGCTGGCGCGTCGCGCGTCCTGCCGCGGGGTATCGCCCGTCGACCAGCTGAAAGGCATCGAGCTTCGATTTGACGCGGAACATCTCGTAGAATTTCGGATCATCGACCAGCCGCATCTGCAACGCGACCCGTTCCGACAGCGACCGCGATTTCAGCAGGCCGTATTGCGT
Source organism: Sphingomonas sp. EC-HK361 (assembly GCF_902498785.1). Classification (GTDB taxonomy): domain Bacteria; phylum Pseudomonadota; class Alphaproteobacteria; order Sphingomonadales; family Sphingomonadaceae; genus Sphingomonas. Next base: position 540,755 of record NZ_LR701493.1, on the reverse strand, counting down.
CTGGTAGAATTCCTGATCGGCAACGCCCGCGTCACGCTGCACGCCCTGAAAGTCGGTGACCTTGTCCGATTCGCGCGAAATCTCGACCGTGGTGACCGCCATGTATTTCGGCGTCATCAGCAGGGTGACGACGAGGCCCAGCAGCACGCACGCCGCAGTGATGCCGAGGATCACGTAACGCCAGCGCATCGCGATCCGCAGATACTGCCGGATGATCGGCAAGCCTTCAGCCGGGGCGGCCCCCGCTGTGGGGAATGCGGCGCCGGCCGGTGCGAGGGCAGCGGGCCGATCAGGATAAACCATGTTCATGACGTCCGGGAGCCTTATTGCACGAGCGCGATGAGCGGCGCGGCGAGAATGGGCGACAGCGATACGAAATCGCGGAAGAGGCGACGCTGCGGCGAATCGCCGACGACGATGAGGTCGTTGGCGTAGATCGGCGGATCGTCATAGGCGCCACGACGGATCGCGCCCACATTATACAGCCCGGCAAGCTTGCGGCCGTTCACCGTGCGCAGGATCACGACATCATCCTGCCGCGCATATTCGGACAGCCCCTTGGCAGACGCGATCGCGCGCAACAAAGTCATCTGGTTGGTCACCGGGTAAAGGCCGGGCTCGACAACCTGTCCGTCGACCGTCACCACCTGGCTGACGGAGCTCTTGATGTTCACCGTCACCTGCGGGTCACGGATATAGCGTGCGCGCAGCGCGGTTTCGATCTGGCGTGCCAGCTCCTCCGACGTCTTGCCGCGCGCATCGATCGCGCCGGCCAGCGGCATCGAGATGCGCCCGCTGGCGTCGACCTGCATCTCGCGGCTGAGATCGGGCACGCTGAGCACGTCGACCTGGATCGTGTCGAGCGGGCCGATCAGCGAGGGCCGATCGGGCGCGGTCAGGTCGTTGCGATCGGGCGCCGGCAGCGTCCCGCTGTCCTTCACCACCGTCAGGGTCTGGGTCGATTCCAGGGGTTCTCTGCCGCCGCACCCGGAGAGGGCCGCTGCGATCAGCAGGGTGAAGAAGATTTTACGCATGCCTGTGAAACGCTTCCAGACTTAAGGGGAAGATCGCGCGCTATATCGGCTGGCGGGTAGCGGGTAAAGGACGCTGACCGGCCGCATCCCGCTGGTCCGCCAGCCAGAGCGCGGCGAGCATCACGACGGCCATCATCATCGGCGTGCGCGCGGGATAGTCCACCGCGCTGGCAAGCACGACGATCAGCAGGATCACCGAGCCGAGCCGCGCGGTCTGTCTGGCGCCGGTTCGCGCGCCCGTCCGCCACGCCCGCATGCTGGCGAGAACGGCCCAGCCGAGTCCGGCCAGCAGGATGACGGCCCCCGCAAGCCCGCCATCCAGCACCACCGCCAGCAGATCATCATGCGCCTGATTGAAATAGGTATACGTCAATAGGTCGAACGGTTCGTGGATGCGGAAGATCTGGTCGAACCCGCCAAAGCCCGCACCGAACGGGAAATAGGCCTTCACCATCGCCAGCACGACGGGCAGCGCATTTTCGCGCCTGTCGGCGACCGATGCGTTCTCGAACACGCGGTGGACCGACACCGCGCGGTCGGCAAGAATGCTTGCCACCGCAAGCCCCGCAACGAGCAGAACGATCGCGCCGATCAGCGCCGGGAATACCCAGCGCGGATAGTGGCGCAGCGTGCGGCGGATGCCGTCGCGCGCCAGCAGCAGGCCGAAGCCGAGGCCGATCACGCCGAGCAGAATTCCCGCGCGCGATCCCGTCAGCAGAAGGGCAAGCACAAGCAGCGCGACGATGCCGAGCGCGGTCGGCGCGCGCCAGCCGGGCTTGCGCCCTTCCGCGAACGCCCAGACCGGCGCGACCACGCACCCGATCGCCAGAAAGGCGGCGAAATGGTTGCGGTTGGCAAAGGTCCCGCTGACCTGGTCGATCGAATCGTTGATGAGCGGATTGTCGAAGACGCTACCGGTAAATTGCAACAGGCCCAGCGCCATCGACGCCGTCACCAGGATCAGCAACAAGCCCGGCAGCCGCCGGCGCTCGTCTTCGCGCAGGCAACCCCACAGGATCAGCACGACGAGCGGAACGACGAGCGATGCGGCCGCATTGGCGGCAGCGCCCGGGACGATCGCGATCGGTCGCCACGGCTGGGACTGCCCGGTCAGTTCCGCCGCCTGGCCGAACAGCGCGCGGCCCGGCAGCGCCTGCCAGAGCGCCGGCGGAAGTGGCACAAGTTGCAGCATGGCCAGCAGGATCGCCGAAGCGAGCAGCCATGTGACAGGCTTTGCCGAAGCGAATGCGGGACGCGGCCCGAACAGCGCGAGCGCGACGAGAATCGCGAATGCGGCCGTGCGCACGAGCACCTGCCCCATCGCATCGGCACGCGACGCGCCTCCCGCCAGCCACAGCACGGCGGCAAAGGCGCAGAGCAGAATGAAGCCCAGCCCGACATCGAGGCGCGGCAAGGGGCGGGAATGCGACGACATGGCTTCGTCCCGTAGGACATCCGATCACCAAAACAAAGCGGCATGGCAATGCGCCTCCCGCGCGTTCGCACGGTGGAAAGGCGCGGCTCTCGACCGCTGGCGTGCGAGGGCCGGTGATTGCCCCGATATGCTGAAAAGGATGCCCAGGCAGCGCGCATTGCATGACCGCGCGAAAGCCTCTATCGGCGCCCGGCGGCTGATCCGATCGGCTCCAGCGAAGGCATTATATTAGAATGATTAAGTTTGGCGTTGTCGGCTGTGGCCGGATTGCGAAGCGGCATCTCGACCTGCTCGGGGGTGGCGAAATCGACGGCGCGGAGCTCGTGGCGATCTGTGACAACGATCCCGCCCGGCTGGAGGCCGCGCGTCAGCGTCACAACGTCGCCGCCTATGATTCGCTCGATGCCATGCTCGCGGACCCGGCGGTCGAGGTCGTCACCGTCCTGACGCCGAGCGGCATGCACGCCGAGCACGCCATTGCCGCTGCCCGTGCTGGCAAGCATGTCGTCGTCGAAAAGCCGATGGCGCTGCGCCTGGAAGATGCCGACGCGATGATCGCCGCGTGCGACCGCGCGCGCGTGAAGCTGTTCGTGGTGAAGCAGAACCGGCTGAACGTGCCCGTCGTGAAGGCACGCGAGGCGCTGGATGCAGGGCGTTTCGGCAAGCTGGTCCTGGGCACGGTGCGGGTTCGCTGGCGGCGCGACCAGAGTTATTACGATCAGGATCCGTGGCGCGGCACCTGGGCGCAGGATGGCGGCGTGCTGGCCAATCAGGCCAGCCACCATGTCGATCTGCTCGAATATTTCATGGGCGACGTGGTGTCGGTCCACGCCCGCGCCTCGCGCACGCTGGTCGATATCGAGGCGGAGGACACCGCGATCGCCACGCTACAATTCGCCAACGGCGCGCTGGGCGTCGTCGAGGCGACCAACGCCGCACGGCCGCGCGATCTGGAAGGGTCGCTCTCGATCCTGGGCGAGGGCGGCACAGTCGTCATCGGCGGTTTTGCGGTCAACAAGATGGTGACGTGGGACTTCGTCGATCCGCAGGCAGGCGACGAGAAGGTGCTCGAGGATTTCTCGGTCAATCCGCCGAACGTCTATGGCTATGGCCACCAGGCCTATTACGAGCATGTCGTCGATTGCCTGAAAAACGATGCCGCGGCGCTCGTGGACGGGCTGGAGGGGCGGCGGAGCCTCGAGCTCATCACCGCGCTGTATGAATCGATCGAAACCGGCCGCGACGTCCCGCTGCGCTTCCGTTCGCGCCACGCGCGGCTCGGCGGCTGAGGCGTGTCGGGAATGAAGCGCCACACCGCAAGCGTGCGCGATGTCGCCGCCGGCGAGGGCGTGACGATCGTCGAACCCAGCAACCTTTATGAGTGCACCCTCGGCGACGGCGTGTTCGTCGGGCCGTTCTGCGAAGTGCAGAAGGGCGTCGTCATCGGTGCGCGCACGCGCGTGCAGAGCCACAGCTTCGTGTGCGAGCTGGTGACGATCGGCGAGGATTGCTTCATCGGCCACGGCGTGATGTTCGTGAACGACCGCTTCGCGGGCGGCGGGCCGGCACGCGGCGACACCAGCAAGTGGGAATCGACCGCGATCGGCAACCGCGTCTCGATCGGTTCGAACGCGACGATCATGCCGGTGTCGATCTGCGACGATGTCGTGATCGGCGCGGGATCGGTCGTCACGAAATCCATCGCCCAGCCGGGCATCTATGCCGGCAACCCGGCGCGCCTTTTGCGCCGCCACGGTTGATTCTTTCTTGCCCGGAGGCCACATGTCCGTCCCGTTCGTCGATCTGCATGCCCAGTATCTTGCGCTGAAGGACGAAATCGACGCAGCCATCGCGCGCACCATCGCCAACAGCAGCTTCGTGCGCGGTCCCGACGTCGAGGCGTTCGAGGCCGAATATGCTGAGCTGATGCAGGCCACGCACTGCGTTTCGGCCGCCAACGGCACCGACACGCTGTACATTGCCATGCACGCGCTCGGCGTGAAGCCCGGCGACGAGGTGATCGTGCCGGCACAGAGCTGGATCTCGACTAGCGAAACCGTCGGCCAGCACGGCGCGAAGGCGGTGTTCGTCGACATCGATCCCGTGACTCACACGATCGACCCCGCGCTCATCGAGGCGAAGATCACCGACCGCACCGTCGGCATCATCCCGGTCCATCTCTACGGCCAGCCTGCCGACATGGACCCGATCATGGCGATCGCCCGCCGCCGCGGCCTGTGGGTGATCGAGGATTGCGCGCAGTCGCATCTCGCCGCCTATGAGGGGCGCCAGGTCGGCACCTTCGGCGATATCGCGTCCTGGTCCTTCTATCCGGGCAAGAATCTCGGCGCGATGGGCGATGCCGGCGCCGCGACCACGAACAGCGACGACCTGGCCTACAAGATGGCCCGCTTCGCGCGCCACGGCGGGATCAAGAAGGGCGATCACGAGATCGAGGGCATCAACAGCCGGCTCGACGGGCTGCAGGCGGGGATCCTGCGGGTGAAGCTGCCGCACCTGCGCGACTGGACCGCACGCCGCCGCGCCGTCGCGCACCGTTACGACACGCTTCTCGCCGGCATTCCGGGCATCACGACGCCCACCGAGGCCGAGGGTCGCGAGCATGTGTATCACCTCTATGTGATCGAAACCGACAGCCGCGACGCGCTGGCCGATGCGCTGAAGGCGAAGGGCGTGCCGACGGTCATCAACTACCGCCGCGCGCTGCCCTTCCTGCCGGCCTATGCCGATCGCGGCCACACCTCTGCGGATTTCCCCGTCGCCCACCGCGCGCAGACCCGCATCCTGTCGCTGCCGATCTTCGCCGAGCTGACGCCGGCGCAGCAGGATATCGTCGCGGCAGCGGTGCGGGAGGCGGCGGGGGCGTGACGAGCGCCCCGGTCGCGGACAAGCCGACGCGACCGCGTTCGACGGTTCGCGATCTGCTGACGGTCATGTCCGGCACGGCTGGCGCGCAGGCGATCGGCCTGCTGATCCTGCCGATTCTGGCACGCACCTTCGCGCCGGAGGCGTTCGGCGTCTTCCAGCTCTATCTCTCGTTGCTGATCTTCGCGACCGTGGCCGTGGCGCTGCGGATCGAACTGACGCTTCTGTCGAAGCCGGACGACGAAGCGCACCACACCGTCGCGTCGTTGTTCGGACTCGTTCTCGCGACGAGTGTCGTGGTTGCGACGGCCTTGTCGATTTACGGATTGGTCGGGCCTGGGATCGGATTTCCCGCAGTCTTTCTCGGTCTCGGCCTCGCCGGTAATGGCTTTGCGCAGGTCGCGTCCTACAAGCTTATCCGCGACCAGAGCTTCTCGCGGCTGGCTGCCGTGAAGGTCAGCCAAGTGCTGGTCTATGCCGTGGTCGCCCTGACGATCGCGGCGGCCAGGCCGACTCTGTGGGGACTCATTACCGCTGACGTCGTCGGACGCATCGCCGGCGGGGCCCTCGCGCTCAGCTTCGTTCGCAGCGGTCAACCGGAGGGGCAGCCGGGCGCACGATTTCGTAACCTAGCGCAGTTCGTCCGCCGTCATTGGGAGATGGCGGTGATCTCGCTGCCCGGCGCGCTCGCGAATTCGGGCGGCGCGATGCTGACTCCCTTCATGGTGTTTCACGTCTTCGGCGCGGCGGCGGCCGGCCAGTATGGCCTCGTTGACCGCGCCATGGGCGTCCCGGTGGCGATGGTCGTGAATGCTGGAAGCCAGGTGTTTGCCGGCCGGATCACCGCGCAAATCCGCGAAGGCAACCGCGCCGGCGTGCGCAAGGTCGTGCTGCGAATCGTGCTGGCTACGGCCGTGATATCGGGCACGGGCGCTGCAATTGCCTATCTGCTCATTCCAACGGCGTTCCGGATCATTTTCGGCGCCGGCTGGGATCAGGCGATTGCCATCGCGCGAATCCTGATTTTCAGCTATGCGGTCGCGCTGGTATCAGGCATCGTCAACCAGACACTTGTGTCGCTCAGCGCTTTCCGGCTCCAGTCAGCCTGGGACATATGCTGGCCGATCTTCATCGGCACCGCGTGGATCGCGGTCGTCACGCTGCACCTGAACCTGTATACGGCTGTGGCGCTACATGCCGCGACGGTTTGCACACTTGGGGTCGCGTTCGTCATCCTGTGCCTATTCAAGCTGCGCGGCGCGTCGTCCGCCGGCTTCCAGGGAGTTTGACGACGTGTGCGGCATCGCCGGCATCATCGATACCGCAGCCCCGGTCGAGCAGGCACTGCTCGCCGGGCTCGGATCGTGCCTGTCACACCGCGGACCGGACGGGCAGCAGACGTGGCTCTCCGAAGACCGCGCATGCGGGTTCGTGCATGCCCGTCTGGCGATCATCGATACCGAAGCACGATCGGACCAGCCCTTCCTCAGCGAGGACGGCCGGTATGCCATTGTTTTCAATGGCGAGATCTTCAACTTTCTTGAGCTGCGGGCCGAGCTGGCGGCAAAGGGGGTCGTTTTTCGCACCGATGGCGACACCGAAGTGCTGCTGCAGAGCTATATCGCCTGGGGACCGGCGATGCTGCCGCGGCTCAACGGGATGTGGGCGCTAGCGATTCGCGACAATGCCAGCGGCGAGGTCTTCTTCGCGCGCGACCGGTTCGGCATCAAGCCGCTGGTCTACGCGCAGGCAGGGACGCGCTTCGCCTTCGCCTCCGAAGTGCGCGCGCTGCTGACCCTGCCCTTCGTCGATCGCAGCCCGGCGACGGAGGTCGCACGCCGCCTGCTGTTCGATCCGTTCGGGGTCGAGGGGTCCGAATACACGCTACACACCGGCATCAGACGCCTGCCCGGTGGGCACAGCGCCCTGCTGAAGAACGGCCGGCTGACCGTGTCGCGCTGGTGGGTGACCGCCGAGGCGCTGAGCGACGATATACCTGCGGCGATGCCGGAAGCAGCGGAGCGCTTCCGCGACCTGTTCCTCGATGCGACCCGGCTTCGCATGCGCAGCGACGTGGCGATCGGCAGCTGCCTGTCGGGGGGATTCGATTCGACCGCGGTCGTATCCGCGATGGCGCACATCGCCGGATCGGGCGGCGCGCACGAACGCGAGAGCGACGACTGGCGCCACGCCTTCGTCGCGAGCTTCAGCGGGCAGCCGCATGACGAGACGCCCGAGGCGATCGAGGCGGCACGCCATGCGGGTGTGACCCCGCATTTCTTCGATCTGGGCGGCGATGACGGGGCGGAGCTTGCCGACACCGTGCTCGATGCGCTGGACGACGTGTATATCAGCCTGCCTACCGCGCCGTGGCGGATTTATCAGGAAGTCCGGCGCGGCGGGGTGCGCGTGACGCTGGACGGGCACGGCGCCGACGAGATGATCGGCGGATACCGGCAGGGCGGGCGCAATCTGGCGTTCGCGCTGCGCAACCTGATCGGCGACCAGGCCGGCGGCGGACGCGTGGCGGCGCGGATCAGCGAAACCGCGAAGCTGGCCGCGCTGCGCATGGATCGCAGCTATTTCCTGCGCGGCGGCGCCGGTCTCTCACCGCCCGACCGGCTGCCCATCGCGGCCTATGGCGACCGCTTGCCCGATCGCTACACCGGATTCGACCGGCGGCTCTACGCGATGTTCAACGGCAGCGTCCTGCCGACGATCCTGCGCAATTTCGACCGGCTGTCGATGGCACACGGGATCGAGGTGCGGATGCCGTTCATGGACTGGCGGCTCGCCACCTACGCGCTGGCGCTGCCGGGCGCGATGAAGGCGGACGCGACGCATTCGAAGCTGGTGGCGCGCGCGGCAATGGCGGGAATCATGCCCGAATCGATCCGCACCGCGACCCGCAAGGTCGGGTTCAATTCGCAGATGCCCGCCTGGCTCAACGGATCGCTCGGCACCTGGGCCGCGCGGGTGCTGGCGACCCCGCACGACGCGTTCGACGCGATCGTCGACCGCACGGCGCTGAGCGCGCGGGTGACCGCGCTGACCGCGGCGAAGCGCTGGGACTGGACGTCGGTCGGCCGGCTATGGCCCTATATCAACATGAAATGGTATCTGGACCGGCGATGCCCCTGACAGCCGCCTACAGCCCGCCTGACAGGCAGATGCGAACCGACGTGGATGCGGGTTCCACGCAGGCGGGCACAATGCTGGCGGGCGGCCTCGGCAGGTATCTGCTGGCGCTGATCTATGCGTTCGCGCTGTGTTATGCCTATCACGTCCTGTCGCTGTGGTGGGATTATTTCGGCTTCACCTACAGGCTGACGAACGACGTCCTGCTGTACGGCGCATGCATCGTCGCGGCGACCCCCGCGCTGCTGCTGGTCGCTCGCCCGACGACCTTCGCGCAAGCCGCCGGCTGGTTCGTCTATGCCCTGATATTCCTGCCCTGCCTGCTGGTCCCGGTCATGCAGTTTTCCGACGACCTGGGACGTCTGGCACAGGTTTTCGGCGCGACGCTGTCCGGCTGCTTCGCATTCCTGGCGCTGGTGCGCGGCGACGTGCGCCGGATCAAGGCACCGGTCATCCCGTCGCAGCTGTTCTGGGGCGCGCTGTTCGCGCTGTGGCTGGCGATGCTGGTGATGGTGGTCGTCAGTTTCGGTGCGCAGTTCCAGTTCGTCGGCGTGGACGACATCTACAATCAGCGTTTCGACGCGGCCGAGGCGGCGACGAACCCGGTCGTTCGCTATTCGATCGCGCTTCTGGGGAGCGCGATCGATCCCTTCCTCGTCGCGGCAGGACTGCACACGCGGCGGTACTGGATCGCGGGTGCGGGCGCGCTGGCCCAGATCACCCTGTACGGCACGTTGGCCGCAAAGGCGGTGCTGCTCTCGCCACTGTTCGTCATTGGCGCGTATTTCCTGCGCGACGGGCATTCGGCGATGCGAGGTCGGCTGCTGCTGGTCGGGCTGATCGGCGTCTTCGTGCTCACCCTGCCGCTGCTGATGCGCTATGATCCGCTGGGCGGCAGCATCAACCAGTTCGTGTCCCTGCTCTACATGCGCACGCTGCTGATCGCGGGCGCGACCTACGGCGTGTACGAGCAGTTCTTCAGCCTGTTCCCGCTGACCTATTATTCGAACAACAGCCTCGTTTCGCTGTTCGTCACCTATCCCTACGGCACGCTGAGCGTCGGCCAGACGGTGCAGCAGTTCCTCATCCCGAGCAGCGCGTTCGAGCTGGGAGAGCTGAACGCCAACTTCCTCGCGACCGACGGGATGGCGGCGCTTGGCATCGTAGGCGTGCCGCTGGCCAGCGTCGTCGGGGCATTCGCGCTGCGCATCATGTCGCGCTTCGTGGCGGAGGAGCGGACGATGCTGATGGTCGCAGGGGGCACCGGCTTCATGCTGGCGCTCGCCAATACCAGCCTGTTGACCTCGCTGGTGACGGGCGGCGGGCTGCTGTTTTGCGCGCTGGTATTCCTAGCCCCCCTCGATCGTGATTGAAGCGTCATGCGGATTTTCCAGAACAGCGGTGTCTACCGGTCCTATCGCCCGCGCCTCGCGCGGCTGACGAAGGACAGCCGCAGCTTCGCGGACGCGACGGCGGCGTTTCTCGACGACCGGTTCGGCGCGGCGCATTTCCTGCAGCCGATCCTGAACGTCGAGGAGACGGCGTTCTTCGCAAATGGCGACGACGAGTTCTCGCAGCGGCTGTGGGCGAAGGAGAACGGCCTGCCCGCCAACGCGACGCTGGAGGAAATCCTGCGCGCGCAGATCGAGCATCACCGCACCGAAATCTTCTACAACACCGATCCGATGCGATATGGCGACGACTTCCTGGCGACGCTGCCGGGGAGCGTGAAACGGACGGTCGCATGGCGCGCGGCCCCATCTGCCGGCGGTCGGTTCCTGAAACATGACGTGATCGTCAACAACTTTCCCGGCCTGCTCGATCAATACCGCGCACAAGGCGCGCGTGCCGAATATTTCGCGCCCGCGCACGACCCCGCAATGGATCGCTATGCGGATCGCACCGATCGTCCGATCGATGTTCTGTTCGTCGGAACCTACTCCCGTTATCACCGCAGTCGCGCGCTCATTCTCGAGGCGGTTGCCGCGCTGCGCCTCGACATGAACGTGGTCATGCACCTCGATCGTTCCCGGTTGACCCGACTTGCCGAGACGCCGCTCGGCTGGATGGGGCCGCTCGCCAAGCATCGGCGCAATCGCGATATCCGTGCGGTTGCACGTGGTCCCGTATTCGGCCTCGACCTGCTCGAAGCGATCGGCACGGCGAAGGTCGTCGTGAACGGCGCCATCGACATGGCAGGCGGCGATCGCGGCAACATGCGCGTGTGGGAGGCCATGGGCTGCGGCGCGGCCTTGGTGAGCGACATTGGGCGATATCCAGACGGGATCGTTCAGGGTGAGCACTTCGCCGCCTATGCATCCGCACAAGAGGCCGTCGATCGAATCCGCGCGCTTCACGCCGATGACGATCAGCGCAAGGCGATGGCGCGGGCAGGCCACGCAATGATCGCCGACCGTTTTTCCAAGCAGCGCCAGTGGGAACGCTTCGTGGAAATCGTCGCATGAGGGCTATCGCGCAACGAGCGCTAAACGCGCTCGGCCGCCGTCGACTGAAAGGTCACGTCGATTGCGTGACCGGTGCGCGGTCGAGCCTGCGGTTCGACAAGGTTGCGCCCAAACTCGGCTGCCGCGTGTCCATCGGTGACGACTGCATCATAAACGCGCGAATATCCTTCGACCGGGACAACGCGTCCTTCCGGTGCGGAGATCGCTGTTACGTCGGCGCCAGTCATTTCGTCCTCGCGCGCGAAATCTCGCTGGGTGACGATGTCGTCATGTCGTGGGGCGTGACCGTCGTCGATCACAACTCGCATGGCATTGCGTGGCAGGATCGCGCCCAAGACGTCCTCGACTGGGGACGGGGCGCCAAGGATTGGAGCGCGGTAAAAATCGCGCCGGTACGGATTGACGATAAGGCGTGGATCGGATTCAACGCCATCATCCTAAAGGGCGTCACCATCGGCGAAGGCGCGATCGTCGCGGCGGGGGCGGTCGTCACCAAGGATGTTGCGCCCTATACGATCGTCGGCGGCAACCCGGCGGTTGTCCTGCGCACACTTTCAGGACCGGATTCATGACAGACACCCACCACGGCAATTGGGAGGACGCAGTTCGCTGGCTGCGCGATCAGCCCGGCCGCGAGGATATCGTGCGCGACGCCTATTATGACGATCCGCTGATCGAGGCGGCCGATCGCTACTGGCGCAGCAACGAATGGGCAGCGGTGCGCAAGATCGTCGGCACCGGCCCCGGCGAGGCGCTGGACGCGGGCGCCGGGCGCGGCATCGCCAGCTATGCGCTGGCGAAGGACGGCTTCACGGTGACCGCGCTGGAGCCCGACCCGAGCGATCTCGTCGGCGGCGGCGCGATCCGCGCGCTTGCTGCGCAGGCCGGTCTGGCGATCCGGGTCGAGGAGAATTTGTCCGAGCGGCTGCCGTTCGCGGACGCATCGTTCGACGTCATCTTCGCGCGCGCGGTGCTGCACCACATCGACGACCTGCCGGCCGCGGCGCGCGAATTTCACCGCGTGCTGCGGCCGGGCGGCGTCTTCGTCGCGGCGCGCGAGCATGTCGTCAACAGCTCGGCCGACCTGCCCGCCTTCTTCGCCTCCCACGCGCTGCATCACCGCTATGGCGGCGAGAACGCGCATCCGCTGGCGGTGTATGAAGACGCGATCAGGGCGTCGGGCCTGGTGCTGGAGCGCACGATCGGGTCGCTGGACAGCCCGATCAATTATGGCCCGCAATCGGCCGGCGAGATCAATCGCCGAATCGCCACGCAGCTGATTCCGGTCGCTCCGCTGCGCCCGGTCGGCGCGGCCGTGCTGGGTCTGCCCGGGGTCGGCGGGATGGTGCGCCGCCTCGCCTCGCGGATCGACAAGCGGCCGGGGCGCCACGCCTCCTTCGTCGCGCGCAAGCCCCGGCAAGCCGCGCGCGCGTGACCCTCGCCTTCGTCACCGGCGCCGGCGGCTTTATCGGCCGGCATCTCGTGCGGCATCTCGCCGCGACGGGGACGCGCGTCGCCGGGCTGGACCTGATCGATGCCGGCGGCTGCGCGCTGGATGACGCCACCTGCGGCTGGTCGGCGGGCGCGCTGTCGCAGGCGGGGCTGGATACGCTGGCCGGCGAAACCGGCGTGCCCGACACCGTCTATCACCTGGCGGGGGGATCATCGGTCGGGGCGTCGCTGGCCGATCCCTACCGCGATTTCAGCGCGACAGTGGGCGGCACGGGGATGCTGCTCGACTGGCTGCGCACCCGCGCACCGGGCGCAAGGCTGGTGATCGTGTCGTCGGCGGCGGTTTACGGCGACCTGCACCGCGCCGGCATCGCCGAGGACGCGGCGACCGCGCCGTTCAGCCCCTACGGCGCGCACAAGTTCGCGATGGAGGCGGTGTGCCGCGGCTGGGCGGGCAGCTTTGCGCTGAACGTCGTCGCGGTGCGGCTGTTCTCGGTCTATGGTCCCGGGCTTGCCAAGCAGCTGCTGTGGGACCTGTGCGGAAAGCTTGCCAGCGGCGCCGACCCGGTGACGCTGGGCGGCACGGGGGAGGAACTGCGCGACTGGACGCATGTGCGCGACGTGGTGCGCGCGCTCGTCACCGCGGCGCCGCTCGCGTCGCCGGCGATGCCGGTGGTCAATGCCGGCTCCACCCGGGCCGGCAGCGTGCGGCGGATCGCCGAAAGCGTGGCGCGCGCCTTCGGGCGTGACCCGGCGTGCCTCGCCTTTTCGGGCGAAGGCCGCGCGGGCGACCCGTTCAGCCTCGTCGCGGCACCGGGCGCGCTCGATGCCGCGGGGTTCCGCTTCGCTACCGACGTCGATGCCGGGATCGCGGATTACGTCCGCTGGTATCGGGCGCAGCACGATATGCCGGAACCGCGCGCATGATCCGCTTCGCGGTGCCGCCGATCGGCGGGAAGGGCTGGTTCGGCGGCTGGATGTATATGCGCAACCTCGTGCGGGCGATGGCCGAGCACGGCGATGCGGAGATCGAGACGCTGCTGTTCCTGGGGCCGGACCGCGCCGACGACCCCTATGTCCGCGACCTGCCAGCGCTGCCGCGCACGCGCATCGTCGTCGATCCGGCGTTCGCCGAGGACCGGGTGCGGGGCGGGATCGGGCGCGCGCTGGCGACCGGACGCAACGCGCCGCTCCTCGCCGCCTATGCGCGCGAGGGTGTGGACGCGGCGTTTTCGCCCGCCATCTATCTTGGCTGGCGCAGCGAGATCCCGTCGATCGCGTGGATCCCCGATTTCCAGCACCGCCGCCTGCCGCATCTGTTCGGCCGCGCGACCTGGTGGAAGCGCGATATCGGCTTTCGCGCGCAGGTCGCGTCCAGCGCCGCGATCCTGCTGAGCAGCCATGATGCCGAGGCCGACTGCCTGGAATATTATCCGCGTGCCAGGGGCCGCACCCATGTCGCGCGCTTTTCGGTGCCGATCGACAGCTGGCCCGATGCAGCAGCCGCCTGGGCGATGCTGCGCGAAGGCGGCGTGCCGGAGGACTTCGTCTTCCTGCCCAACCAGCTATGGGTCCACAAGAATCACGGCGTCGCGATCGAGGCGGCGAAGATCCTGCGCGCGCGCGGATCGACGCGGTGCATCCTGGTGACGGGGCACGGCGTCGATCCGCGCTACCCGGCTTATGGCACGGAACTGGCGGCGCGGGTGGCGGAAGCGGGCGTCGAATCGCACTTCCGCATGCTGGGCAGCGTCGAGCACCGGATGGTGCAGGCGATGATGATCGGCGCGAACGCCCTCGTGAATCCGTCGCGGTTCGAGGGCTGGAGCACGACGGTGGAGGAAGCCAAGGCGTGCGGGACGCCGCTGATCCTGTCGGACCTGCGCGTGCACCGCGAGCAGGCGCCGGACGCGCGCTTCTTCGCGCTCGACGATGCGGGTGCGCTGGCCGACGCGATCGACGCCGCTCCGCCGCGTTCGCCGGACACGATCGTCGCCGCGATGGCAGCGGCGCGGGCACCGACGCTGGAGCGCCAGCGCGTGTTTGCGCGAACGCTCAGCGGCGTCGTTCGCACCGCCGCTGCGGCCAGGATTGTGAAGCCGGCCCCGCGCGGCTAAAGGCGCCGGCGCCCGACCGCAGCCGCACGAAGCAGGAAGTTCGAGTGAAGATCAGCGTTATCACGGTCAGCTTCAATGCCGCCGCGACGATCAGCGAGACGCTGGCGTCGGTGCGCGCGCAGGACCACGAAGATATCGAGCATGTGCTGATCGACGGGCTGTCGACCGACGGCACGCAGGGCATCATCGCGCGCGAGGCGATGCCCGGCGCGGTCGTCGTGTCGGAGCGTGACGCCGGGCTGTTCGACGCGATGAACAAGGGCGTGAAGCTGGCGACCGGCGACGTCATCGCAATCCTGAACGCCGACGACGCCTATGCGAATCCGCAGGTGCTCTCGAAGGTCGCGGCCCTGTTCGCGGCCGATGCCGGGCTCGAGGCCGTGCTTGGCGATGTCGTGTATTTCGACGGCGACAATCCCGACAGGATCACGCGACGCTATCGCAGCACGCGATTTGCCCCCGGAAAGCTGGCCTGGGGCTGGATGCCCGCGCATCCCGGCACGTTTCTGGCGCGCGGCGTCTATGACCGGATCGGGCTGTATCGCACCGACTTCCGGCTCGCCGCGGATTACGAATATGCCGTGCGCGCCTTCACCAAGGCCCGGATCCGCTATCGGCACCTGCCCGAGGTGGTCGTCCGGATGCGCGCCGGCGGCCTCAGCACCTCCGGCCTTTCGTCGAAGCTGCTCATCAACCGCGAGTGCGTGCGGGCGTGCCGGGACAACGGGGTGTATACCAACCCTGCCATGATCATGACGAAATATCCGCTCAAGCTCATCGACATGCTGTTCTGATATCATCGCGCCGAACGAGAAACGATACATGCACGACATGGCAAAGCGGGTGTTCGACGTGATATTCGCGCTGATCGTGATGACGATCGCGCTGCCGGTCGCGCTGGTAGTCACGATTGCGGTCAAGGCGACCTCCGCCGGGTCGGCGCTCTACTGGTCCGACCGGGTCGGGCGCGGCGGACGTATTTTTCGCATGCCGAAGTTTCGCACGATGCGCACCGGGACGCCGGCGGTGGCAACGCACCTGCTCGCCGACGCGCGCGCGATGCTGACGCCGATCGGCGGCTTTCTGCGCAAGACAAGTCTCGACGAGATTCCGCAATTGTGGAGCGTGCTGAAGGGCGACATGAGCTTCGTCGGGCCGCGCCCCGCGCTGTTCAACCAGGACGATCTCATCGCGCTGCGCAAGACGCAAAGCATCGATGATCTTCGCCCGGGCATCACCGGGTGGGCACAGATCAACGGGCGCGACGAACTGCCGATTCCTGCGAAGGTCGCGCTCGACCGCGAATATTACGACCGGCGTTCGATGATGTTCGACCTGCGCATCATTGTGCTTACCGCTGCGAAGCTACTTGGCGACAAGACCGTTACTCATTAAGAGCGCGGAACGAGTGCCGATTTTCCGCGAACGCAAGCGCGGCAGATCACAAGATCGGGGTAAGCGTTCGCGTGGTAGCAGCATCGGTTTCTGAAGCGGTCCTGTCGCTGCCGCGCCCGGCGAAGCGCGCCATCGCCTTCACGGCAGATGCATTGCTGTGCGCCGGCAGTGTTCACGTCGCCTATTATCTGCGCACCAACGACTGGCCTGACGTTTTCGGGCCGGTTTTCTATCCGACGATCGTGTCGATCCTGCTAGCGTTGCCGATCTTCGTCCTGTTCGGGCTGTATCGCGCGATCTTCCGGTTCTCCGGGCTTGCATCGCTCGTCACGATCGCGCAGGCGGTCGCGGTCTACGCGGTCCCCTTCGCGCTGATCTACACCTATGTCGGGATGACCGGCGTGCCGCGTACCATCGGCCTGATCCAGCCGATCGTCCTGCTGCTGCTGGTGATCGGACTGCGCGGGGTTGCAGGCGCCTGGCTGGGACGGAGCCACCGCATGGCGGGCGCGGATGGCGAGTTGCCGCGCGTGCTCATCTACGGCGCCGGCGCGTCGGGCCGTCAGGTCGCCTCGGCCCTGAAGATCAGCGGACAGGTCCGCGTGATCGGCTTCCTCGACGACGACGAATCGCTGTGGAAGGCGACGATCGACGGCCTGCGCGTCTATGCGCCGCGCGACCTCACCCGGCTGATCGGACGCCACGCGGTCTCCGACGTGTTGCTGGCGATCAACAAGGCCTCGCGCACGCGCCGGGGCGACATCATCGCGCAGCTCAAGAAATCGGGGCTTCATATCCGCGCGATGCCGGGCGTCGATCAGCTCGCGCGCGGCACCGTTTCGTTCAGCGATCTGAAGGACCTCGATATCGAGGATCTGCTCGGCCGGTCGCCGATCCCGCCCGATGCCGCGCTCCTGCGGCGCAACATCACCGGCAAGGTCGTCCTCGTCACCGGCGCGGGCGGGTCGATCGGCAGCGAGATCTGCCGGCAGATCGCGCGCATCGCGCCCGATATCCTGCTGCTGGTCGATTCGAGCGAATATAACCTCTACGCCATCCACCAGGAACTGCTGTCCGAGATGGCGGCGGGCACCGCGACGGTACGGTCGGTGGTGCCGCTGCTCGCCACGGTGCGCGACCGCCGCCGGATCGACGAGATCGTCGGCACCTGGCGCCCCGACACGATCTATCATGCCGCCGCCTACAAGCATGTCCCGCTGGTCGAGCACAATCTGCTCGAAGGCGTCGCGAACAACGTCATCGGCACGCTGAACGTCGCGGTCGCCGCGCGCGAGCACGGTGTCGCCAGCTTCGTCCTCATCAGTACCGACAAGGCGGTGCGCCCGACCAACGTCATGGGCGCGACGAAGCGGCTCGCCGAGATCGTGCTGCAGGCGCTCAATGCGGATGGCCTCCCGGGAAAATTCTCGATGGTGCGGTTCGGCAACGTGCTTGGGTCGAGCGGATCGGTCGTCCCGCTGTTCCGCAGCCAGATCGCCGCCGGGGGACCGATCACCATCACCCACCCGGAGATCACCCGCTATTTCATGACCATCCCGGAAGCCGCGCAACTGGTGATCCAGGCGGGCGCCATGGCCGAGGGCGGCGACGTGTTCGTGCTGGACATGGGGGAGCCGGTAAGAATCGTCGATCTGGCGCGCTCGATGATCGAACTGTCGGGGCTTCGGGTTCGCGAGGACGGCGTGGCCGACGGCGATGTCGCCATCGAATATGTCGGTCTGCGTCCGGGCGAGAAGCTGTATGAAGAGCTGCTGATCGGCAATGATCCCAGCCCGTCGGCGCACCCCCGTATTCTCCGCGCGCATGAGCCCTTGATTCCCTGGGCAACGCTCCGCGACGCGCTCGACCGGCTTCAGGCGATGATCGACGCGGGCGAAGCGGACGCGGCGCGCGCGCTGCTGATGACGCTTGTCGTCGAGTTCGAACCCATGGCCGATGTCGTCGACTTCGTGGCGCTGCGCCGCGAGGAAGTCGCGGTTAACGGCTAGACCTTGCACGGTTCCTCAAGCTAAGGGCGGCTGCAAAATTCCACGGGGCATCAGGCAACCAGGCCCCCGGCAATCAGGACCATCATGACCAAGACCGCACTCATCACCGGCGTCACCGGACAGGACGGCGCCTATCTGGCGGAGCTGCTGCTCGCCAAGGGCTATCAGGTGCACGGCCTGAAGCGGCGGTCATCGTCGTTCAACACCGGCCGCATCGACCACATCTATCAGGACCCGCATGAAAGCGGCGCGAAGCTGCACCTTCATTATGGCGACATGACCGATTCGACGAACCTGATCCGGATCGTCCAGGAAATCGCCCCCGACGAGATCTACAATCTGGCGGCGCAGAGCCATGTCCAGGTCAGCTTCGACACGCCCGAATATACCGCGAACGCCGATGCGATCGGCACGCTGCGCATTCTCGAGGCGATCAAGATCCTGGGGATGACCGAAAAGACGCGCTTCTATCAGGCATCGACGTCCGAGCTGTACGGCCTCGTCCAGGAAGTTCCGCAGCGCGAGACGACGCCCTTCTACCCGCGCTCGCCCTATGCGGCGGCGAAGCTCTACGCCTACTGGATCACGGTCAACTACCGCGAAGCCTACGGGATGTTCGCGTCGAACGGCATCCTGTTCAACCACGAAAGCCCGATCCGCGGCGAAACCTTCGTCACCCGCAAGATCACCCGTGCGGTGGCGGCGATCCATCTGGGCATTCAGGACAAGCTGTATCTCGGCAACATGGACGCGCAGCGCGACTGGGGCCACGCGCGCGATTATGTCGAGGGCATGTGGCGCATCCTGCAGCACGACCGCGCCGACGATTTCGTGCTGGCGACGGGCCAGACGCAGACCGTCCGCCTGTTCGTCGAGCGCGCCTTTGCGCATGTCGGCATCACGCTCGACTGGCAGGGCGAGGGCGTCGAGGAGCGCGGCGTGTGCGCGAAGACGGGGCGCACGCTGGTCGAGATCGATCCACGCTATTTCCGCCCGACCGAAGTCGAGCTGCTGATCGGCGATCCCGCCAAGGCCAAGGCCGATCTGGGCTGGGAAGCGACGACCAGCTTCGAGGAGCTGGTGACCGACATGATGGTCGCCGATCTGAAGACCGTCGAGCGCGAGGCGCAGCACCGCCGCATCGACGAAGAATCCGCGCTGCGCCCGCGCACCACGGCCTGAGCGCGGTGGCGGCGTTCGATCTCACCGGCCGGCGCGTCTGGGTCGCCGGCCATCGCGGCATGGTCGGCCAGGCGCTGGTGCGACGCCTCCAAATCGAGAACTGCGATCTCGTGGCGCCGCGCGAGCGGATCGATCTGCGCCGTCAGGCCGCGGTCGAGGCATGGATGGACGAGACACGCCCCGATCTCGTCTTCGTGGCAGCCGCCAAGGTCGGCGGTATCCACGCCAACGACACGCGGCCGGCCGAATTCCTCTACGACAATCTGATGATCGAGACGAACATCATCGAGGCGGCGCGGCAGGCGGGCACTGCCAAGCTGGTGTTCCTCGGGTCGTCGTGCATCTATCCCAAGATAGCGCCGCAGCCGATCTCGGAGGACGCGCTGCTTACCGGCCCGCTGGAGCCGACCAACGAGTGGTATGCGATCGCCAAGATCGCCGGCATCAAACTGTGCCAGGCGTATCGCAAGCAATATGGGCTGGATTTCATTTCGGCGCAGCCGACCAACCTCTACGGCCCGTTCGACAATTTCGACCTCAATTCCAGCCACGTCCTGCCAGCGCTGGTGCGCAAGGCGCACGAGGCGAAGCAGGCCGGGGCGGACAGCTTCACGATCTGGGGCAGCGGAACGCCGCTTCGCGAATTCCTGCATGTCGATGATCTCGCCGACGCGCTCGTCTTCCTCGCGAAAAACTATTCGGACGGCGAGATCGTCAACATCGGCAGCGGTGACGAGGTCGCGATCGGCGATCTGGCGCGGCTGATCGCCCGCACGGTCGGCTTCGAGGGCGCGGTGCACACCGACGCGACCAAGCCCGACGGCACCCCGCGCAAGCGGCTCGACACGCGCAAGCTGGAAGGGCTCGGTTGGCGCCCGTCGATCGGTCTCGATCAGGGCGTCGCGCGGGTCTATCAGTGGTATTGCGAGAACGTCGTTGCGCGCGAGACCGGAGCCGCAACCGCGGCTTGAGGCGCATTGCCCGCTATGGGGTGTGGCGCATCCGCCACCGCCGCCATGATCGCGCGGGCGTAAGCCGTCTTTCCGAGCGCCTGCGCGCGCGCAAGTGCCGCGTCGGCGGTTATGAAGCCGGCGAGATAGGCGATTTCCTCCAGGCAGGCGATCTGGATGCCCTGGCGCCGCTGGATGGTGCGCACGAACTCGGCCGCCTCCAGCAGGCTGTCGTGCGTGCCGGTATCGAGCCACGCATAGCCGCGTCCCATCGGCTCGACGTGGAGCGCCCCGATCTCAAGGTAGCAGCGGGCGAGGTCGGTGATCTCGAGCTCGCCGCGGGCCGATGGCTTCAGCCGCGAGGCGAAATCGCACACGCGCGAATCGAAGACATACAGACCGGTGATCGCGTGGTTGGAGCGCGGGACCGCCGGCTTCTCCTCGATCGCGACCGCCCGCCCCGCGGAATCGAACTCGACCACACCATAGCGTTCGGGATCGTCGACCCGGTAGGAGAAGATCGTCGCACCGCTCGGTCTGGCCGCCGCGCGGCGGAGCATGACCGACAGGCCGTTCCCGAAGAAGATGTTGTCGCCGAGCGCCAGCGCGACAGCATCGCCGCCGATCCACTCGCGGCCGATCGTGAACGCCTGGGGTAACCCCTCCGGCCTTGGTTGGACGGCATAGGCGATCGACAGGCCGAGCGCCGATCCGTCGCCGAACAGCGTGCGGTAATGCTGCTGATCCTGCGCAGTTGAAATGATCAGGATATCGCGGATGCCGGCGAGCATCAGCGCCGACAGCGGATAGTAGACCATCGGCTTGTCGTACACGGGCAGCAGCTGCTTATTGACGACGAGGGTCGCGGGATACAGCCGGCTGCCGGTCCCCCCTGCCAGGATGATGCCCTTCATGCGTCATGCCTAGCGCGGCAAGTTGAACAACCCGTTAGCTGCCCAGCCCGTTATCTCCCCAGCCCACGCCGGACGGACGCCTGCTGTGCAACCATGGGTTCCCACCAGCCGGCATGGTCGAGATACCAGCCCACGGTCGCTTCAAGCCCGCTCTCGAATCCATGATCGGGGCTCCAGCCGAGTTCCCGCGTGATCCGGGTCGCGTCGATCGCGTAGCGCCGGTCGTGCCCGGGGCGATCGGCGACGAACGCGATCTGGCCGGCATAGGACGCGCCGTCATGTCGGGGCCGCAACCGGTCCAGCACCGCACAGATGGCGTGAACGACGTCGATGTTGCGCCGTTCGGCACCGCCGCCGACATTGTAGCGCCGCCCGGGCCGTCCGCCTTCGAAGACCAAACGAAGCGCCCGCACATGATCATCGACGTGCAGCCAGTCGCGGACGT
Source organism: Sphingomonas sp. EC-HK361 (assembly GCF_902498785.1). Lineage (GTDB taxonomy): Bacteria > Pseudomonadota > Alphaproteobacteria > Sphingomonadales > Sphingomonadaceae > Sphingomonas. The sequence continues at coordinate 519,333 of NZ_LR701493.1, read as the reverse complement.
TGTCGCCGCGGCCATAGACGGGCAGCGTGTCGCCGGCGAGCGCGCGCGCGATCATCAGCGGGATCATCTTTTCCGGAAATTGCCATGGCCCGTAATTGTTCGAGCAGTTGGTGAGCAGAACCGGCAGGCCGTAGCTGTGCCCCCAGGCACTGACGAGGTGATCCGACCCGGCCTTCGATGCCGAATAGGGCGACCTTGGATCGTAGGGCGTGACTTCGGTGAACGCCCCGCTTTCGCCGAGCGACCCGAAAACCTCGTCGGTGGAGATGTGGTGGAAGCGGAATGCTGCGCGTGCATCGCCCGCCAGCGTCTCGAAGTGCCGCCGCGCCGCCACCAGCAGCCGGTAGGTTCCGACCAGATTGGTTTCGATGAACGCCTCCGGGCCATCGAGCGAGCGATCGACATGCGTTTCCGCCGCCAAGTTGGTGACGATGTCGGGCCGGAACGCCGCGAACGCCTCGGCCAGCGCATCGGGATCGCAGATATCGGCTTTCACGAACCGGTAGCGGGGATGCCCCTCTACCCCGGCGAGCGAGGCCAGCGACCCGGCATAGGTCAGCGCATCCAGATTGAGCACGTGGTGGGCCGTCGCCGCGATGAGGTGACGGACAAGGGCCGACCCGATGAAGCCGGCGCCGCCGGTGACAAGGATGCGCATGGCACCGGCCTAGCGGGGTATGATTAAGATTGGGCTGCCGGGTTAATCGAGCGCCTTGAGCGAACCCCGGATACTCGGATTGGCAACGCCTTCGAAGCGAAGCTTCCGCAGCGTGCCTCGGGCCTGCCGGGTCAACGATCGCGCTGCAAACGCATAGCCGCTGCGCATGTTGCGGAAGGTGACATCCTCCCAGTCCAGCTTCGGACAATCGTCCGCGACGATACCGTAGTCGAGCCGCCCCAGCCCCTCGATCGTCACCCGATGGATCGCCAGCGAACCCAGCAAACCCGACGCCATGATTCCGGTGAAATTCGCCTGAACGGTCACATCCTCGATGCGATAGCCGGTTGCCGCCGTCGGCGTGCCCTGCGTCAGCTCGATGACGTTCGCGGCTGTCGCACTGTGTAGCGTGCTGCCGGTGATCGCCACGTCATTGTAGCAACGCCCCCGGACTTCGTCGTTCATGATGCGAAAGACACGATCGGCACCGGAAAGCGTACAGCCGGCGAAGCTTACCCCTGTAACGGCCCCCTTGCCTGGGGACAGCGCGAGAATCACGGAGGTTCGCGAAGCGGCGGTGGTGAGATCGCGCACCCCGAGCTTCAGCCGCGGCCTGCCGCCATCTGCGACGGAGAGGTCGAAGGCATTGTCGGACAAGCGCCCCCCTTCGATCGTCACACCCGAACACCCGTTCATCGCGATCGCGCCTTTCGGAAGATTGTCGGCAACCTTGTCGGTCTGCCCGGCAATGACGGGATTGCGGATTCGCACGTCGTCTGCGCCGCGCAGATAAATGCCGCAGCTGCGCGGTCCACGGATGACGGGCGATATGATGGAAATTCCATACATCTCTCCCGGATCGGCATAGGCCATGATCGCATAGGCCCCCGAATCGTCACGCGCACCGGCGACTCCGGCGTTGGCCACCGACACGGCATCCAGCGTCGCGTTGGCGATTCGGTGGAACAGCACGACCCCCTGCTTCAGCGCCATCGCGTCGATGCTCACCCGGCGAACCGCCACATCGTCGATCGCGCCATCAACGCCGTAGAACCAGATTGGCGCCGCAGACACGGCGATCGCGCCAGGCGAGAGCGAAGATCCTCCCCATGCCTTCACATCGATAACGCGCAGCCCCGACATCGTGCCAGCCGGGCTACGCTGCAGGAACTGAACCCAACGCTCGCCGGCGAATCCGGAAATCTGCAGGTTCTCGATGGTTATGTCGTCCATGTTCCCCACCGCCGTGGACGTCAGTTCGAAGCGCGCGAATCCGCCTGTATCGGCGCCGATCCGCGCCTTGTTATTTCCCTTCGCTACAAGGTTTCGAAGTGCGATCGCGGATACGTCACGGCCAACGAAGAGGGGATGCGCAATGCCCAAGCCTGTGAAGGACAAGGTCGCACCATTGCCTTCGATCGTGGTCGATGCGGGCAAATCCACCGGGCCGTTCCGCCAGAGATCGACGGTATCGATTACCACCGAGCTGACATTGATGTGAAGCGCGCCACCGCCAGCGGAGGCGATGTCCTGCACCGCGGCGCGCAGCCCGGAAAGCGTTGCGCCGCGCGCGCCCAATGTCACCGTTGCCGGGCTCCGAATCAGCAGGTTGCTGGCAGCGCTCCCACGCGGACTCGCCGCGGCGACAAACCCGGTGCTGGCGGCGGCGATGAACGATCTGCGGGTGATCGTGCCTGACGTCATCTTTGTCCTTCAGCTCGCTCCGCGGGTCGAAGCCCCTGGCGCATTCGAGTCCTCAACGTCGCAAGGCCCGGCTCTATCCCCCTCACCGCGGATGCAACGCGGCGAGGGCGATGCCGGCAAGGTTTTGCGCGCGCGCGATGTGGCGGATGCGGGGCATCTCGCCGGCAAGCGCGCAGAACGTCGCGCGGTGGTGGGCGTTCGCACCGCGGCTCGGGACACGGCCCGTCGCCTGATCGATGACGGCACGCGAATCGCCCAGCAGCACGAAGTCTTCGAGCACCATTGCCCGCGCGGTGCGTAGCGCCTCGATCAGCGCGAGCCATTCAGCCGCCATGCTGCTGCCCTGCCTCAGGTCGCGGGTGATACGCGTCTCCCCGCGCACGACGACCGCGATTTCCATGCCGGTCGCAGGGCGCCAGCCGCCGTCGAAATAGAGCTTTACGCGCCCGGTCAATCGAACGTCACGCGCCCGCGCGTCGCCTTCACCGCGCCCCGGCCCTTCTTGGCATCGACGCGCTTCGCCTTTGCCGCGCGCGATGGCTTGGTCTTGACCCGCCGCGCCTCGCGCTCCTCTGCCTTGTCGAGCAGGTCGGCCAGCCGCTGGCGGGCATCGGCGCGATTCATCTCCTGCGTGCGATAGCGGCGCGCGGTGATGACGAGAGTGCCGCTCGCGGTGAGCTTGCTGCCCGCGACGACCTTCAGCCGGCGCCATGTTTCGGGGTGAAGGCCAAGCGCGAAGACGTTGACGCGCAGCTGGCATGCGGTCGCGACCTTGTTGACGTTCTGCCCGCCAGGCCCCGATGCGGCGAGGAACTTCTCCTCGATCGCCTCGTCAGGGATCGGGCGCATCGAAGCCGGCCTTGGCAAAGCGTCCGGGCCAAGGCGCGTCGGCGACGACCGGCGCCTTGTCGCCGCGCGGCACCGACAGATGTGCCGCGTGGAGCATCATGCCGAGCGCGTCGGCCGCGCCATAGGTCGGATCGCCGAATACCGGCACGCCGAGCCCTTCCAGCGCGTGGACCCGGATCTGGTGTGTCCGCCCCGTCGCGGGGCGGAACTCGACGAGGGCGCGCCCGTCCTTTTCCGCAAGCAGTCGCCAGTCGGTCCGCGCCGCCTTGCCCTTTGGATCATGCGCCATCCGCCACCCGGTTTCTCGGGTCGACACCTTCGCGAGCGGCAGGTCGATGACGCCCTCGCGGTCCTTCGGCACGCCCGCGAGAATCGCGACATAGCGCTTCGCCACCAGCCCCTGTTCGAACGCCTGCTGGAACCGCGCGTGCGCCTTCGGGTTACGCGACAGGAGAAGACAGCCGCTGGTATCGCGGTCGAGCCGGTGGACCGCCTGCGGCCAGCGCTTGAACCCGAAGGTCAGGTAGGACAGGTGGTTCTCAAGGCTGATGGAGCGATCGCGAGGGCTATCGACCGGCAGGCCCGCGGGCTTGTCGATCACCAGCGCTTCGCCGTCGAGGAACAGGACACGATCACCCAGCATGACGCCGCCCTTGCCATTCCCCGCGCCCCGGCGCCAGCCCGCGCGGGCATTCGCGCTCGCCGCACTACTGCTGACAGCCCCCGCCCAAGCGCAGATCTGCGCGGGAAGCTCGGTCGGCGCAGAAGTCGACGGTCGCGTCTTCGGCCACCTCCCCTATGGCGACGCGCCGCGCGACGAACTCGTGCCGGTGCCGAGCGAACTCACCGTCAATCCCTGCCTGTTGCGCCCCGAAGTGGTCGCCGATCTCCAGCGGCTGCTCGCGGCGGCGAACGGCGATGCGGCGGTCGCGGGCCAGCTCCGCGCGCTCTCGTGCCAGCGGCCGCTCAGCTACCAGCAATCGGTGTTCTGCCGTCCGGGGATCAACCTGGCAGTCGCGGGCCGCGCGATCTCGGTCGCGCCGCCGGGGCATAGCGAGCACGCGACCGGCTATGCGCTCGATTTCGCGGTGCGGCCCGCGAATGGCTGTCCGGATGCCGAAGCCTGCATGGCCGCAACGCCCGCGTTCAGATGGCTCGCCGCCAACGCGCCGAAATACGGCTTCGAGATGTCGTTTCCGGCGGGCAACACGCAGAATGTGAAGTGGGAGCCGTGGCACTGGCGTTGGGTCGGCGCGACCGCCGCCACGCCGGGCGCGGCGCGGGCGCGGTTCCTGTTCGCACGGGCGCGGCGAGAGTTTCCGGCGAATCCCGGTGTGCGCGACGTGATCGTGATCGCGAGCGTGCCGGCGCCGCCGGTGTGGATGGGGAATTTGCCTGCGCCGGTCTGCAACAAGAAGGGCAAGTGCAAGGTGGCGAAGGCGAAGCGTCGATGAGGGCGCTGCACCCCGCGCAGGCAAGGATCCAGAGTCGCGAGCGCTGGCGCCCGTGACCCTGGATTCCCGCCTGCGCGGGAATACGGACTAGCCGATCAACCCTTCAGCTTTGCCGCGGTCTCGGCGATCCGCTTGCCCTGATAGCGCGCCGCCTCCAACTCCTCCGCGTGCGGCTGACGCGAGCCGTCGCTGTCGGCGATCGTGGTCGCGCCATAGGGCGACCCGCCGCGTACCTCGTCGACCCCCATCTGGCCCTGGAAACCATAGTCCAGCCCGACGATCGTCAGCCCGTGGTGCAGCAGGTTGGTGATGATCGAAAAGAGCGTCGTCTCCTGCCCGCCATGCTGGCTCGCGGTCGAGGTGAACGCGCCGCCGACCTTGCCGATCAGGCCCCCGCGCATCCAAACCCCGCCGGTCATGTCCCAGAACGCCGCCATCTGGCTCGGCATCCGGCCATAGCGGGTCGGCGCGCCGACGATGATCGCGTCGTAGTTCGCCAGCGCGTCCGGCCCTTCGATCAGCGGGTGCGCAGTGTCGGTCTTGAAGTGCGCCGCCTCGATGACCTCCTTCGGCGCGGTTTCGGCGACGCGGCGGATATCCACCTCCGCCCCGCCGGCGCGCGCGCCCTCGGCGACGGCGTCGGCCATCTGCTCGATATGGCCGTAGGACGAATAATAGAGGACGAGAACCTTGGTCATGGGATGCTCCTTGGCAGGGGAGCCGCCCCGGCGGGGGAAGACCGGGGCGGCAGGGGGAAACGTCAGTCGGCGTCGACCAGAACGACCTCGGCGTCTTCGCGTGCCGTGATCGTCACCGTCTGGCCGCCGGACAGCGCCGCGCCGTCGCGCGCGTTGAAGCGGGTGCCGTCGATCTCGATCGCGCCGGTTGCAGGCACAAGATACGCATGACGTCCCTCGCCGACGCTGTGGGTGATCGTCTCGCCGGCCTTCAGCGTCACGCCCAAGACGCGGGCGTCGGCGCGGATCGGCAGGGCGCCCCCTCCACTATCGAGGACGTCGCCATCGAACCCGCTCGCCAGCACGACGAACTTGCCGCTGCGATCGCCCTTGGGAAACGGCTTCGCGCCCCAGGACGGCGCACCGCCCTTGCGCTTCGGCTCGATCCAGATCTGGAACAGCGTCGTCGTCTCGCCTTCCAGATTATACTCGGCATGGCGCACGCCGGTGCCCGCGCTCATCACCTGCACATCGCCCGCCCCGGTGCGGCCCTGATTGCCCATCGAATCCTGGTGGGTGATCGCGCCGGAGCGAACATAGGTGATGATCTCCATGTCCTGATGCGGGTGCGGCGGGAAGCCGCTGTTGGCGCCGATCTCGTCATCGTTCCAGACGCGGATCGAACCCCAGCCCATGCGTGCCGGGTCGTAGTAATCGGCGAACGAGAAATGATGCCGCGCGTTGAGCCAGCCATGATCGGCATGGCCCAGACTTTCGAAACTCCGGCGTTCGACGCCCTTGGTCAGTGTGTCGGTGGTCATTGCAACCTCCTGTTGAGTTGCGATGAAGATAGGCGCGCCGATCACCTCGTAAATGGAAACGTCTGAAACCCTTTGTTTCGTTTCGGCCGCCAATTGCGATGCCAGCGCGACCGTCCTATCGGTGCGCAATGCGGCTCCCCGATCTCGAGGCCTGGGCGATCTTCGCGAGCGTGGTGGAGCATCGCAGCTTCTCCGCTGCGGCCGATGCGATCGGGGTCAGCAAGGCGACCGTCTCCAAGGCGATCTCGCGGCTGGAGGCCAGCCTCGGCCAGTCGCTCTTCCATCGCACCTCGCGCCGCCTGTCGCTGACCGAGGCAGGCAAGCCGCTCGCCGAGCACGCCGCACGCATCCTCGCCGACGCCCGCATCGCAGAGGAAGCCGCGCGCGACAGCGCCGGGCTGCCCGCCGGCCGTATCCGCATGGCCGCGCCGATGACCTTCGGCGTCACCCACGTCGCGCCGCTGATCGCCGACTTCCTCTCCGCCAACCCCGCGATCGAGATCGAGCTGCATCTGTCCGACGCGCGCGTCGATATCGTCGCGGAGGGCTACGACGTGGCGCTGCGCATCGCCGATCTGCCCGACAGTTCGCTGCGCGCGCGGCGGCTGTGCGACATCACCGCGCACATCGTCGCCGCGCCCGCCTATCTGGAGCGTCACGGCACGCCCACGCACCCGGCGCAGCTCGGCGAGCACAAACTATTCGGCTATACCAACATCACCGGGCCGTGGCGTTTCCGGGGCGCCGACGGCAGCGACATCTCTGTCCGCGCGACCGGGCAGTTGAGCGCCAACAGCGGCGACGCGATCCTGCCGTCGCTGATCGCCGGGCTCGGCATCGCCCGGCTGCCGACCTTCATTCTCGGCAGCGCGCTCGCGGACGGCCGCGTGGTCGAAATCCTGAAGGAATGGGCGCCATCGACCGTCGGGCTCCACCTGATGACCCCGCCCAGCCCGCTGCGTCCCGCGCGTGTCGAAGCGCTGATGGCCTTCCTGACCGAAAGACTGCGCGACCGATGACGTGGCTCGCCCTGCTCGCCTTCGTTGCTGCTCCCCTCGCCGCGCAGAATGCCGCCCCGCAAGTCGCGCCGCCGCAGGTGCGGCGCACCCAGGCGCCCCCGACTCAATCACCCCGCACGATCCTGTTCGTGGGCAACAGCTTCACCTTCGGCGCCAATTCGCCGGTCATGCGCTTTCGCCCCGGCAGCGTCGTCGACCTGACCGGGCAGGGCTTCGGCGGGGTGCCCGCGCTGTTCAAGGCGTTCACCGCGCAGGTCGGGCTCGACTACAGCGTCTATTCGGAAACGCAGGGCGGGCAGACGCTGCGCTTCCACTACGAACAGCGCCGCGCGCTCATCGACCGGCGGTGGGACGCAGTCGTGTTGCAGGAATATTCCACGCTCGACCCGCAGCGGCCCGGCAATCCGGAGAACTACCAGCGCTACGCCGGCGCGATCGCGAAGATGCTCACCGCGCGCAATCCGCGGGTGAACGTCGCGCTGATGCCGACCTGGAGCCGCGCCGACCAGACCTACAAGGCCGGCGGCGCCTGGGCGGGGCGGCCGATCACCGCGATGGCGGACGATATCGCCCGCGCCGCCGCGCGCGTCCGCGCGTCCTCCCGCGATATCGCCATGATCATCCCGGCGGGGCAGGCGTGGAACCGCGCGATGCAGGCGGGGATCGCCGATCCAAACCCCTATGACGGGGTGTCGTACGGCCAGATCAACCTGTGGACGTGGGACCAGTATCACGCGAGCGCCTATGGCTATTATCTGGAAGCGCTCGTCGCCTTCGGCCGCGTCACCGGCACCGATCCGCGGGTCCTCGGCCGCGAGGAACGCGCCGCACAGGATCTCGGGCTGAACCCGGATACGGTCGTTCGGTTGCAGACGCTGGCGTGGGAGACGCTGCGCGATACACGCTGAAGGCTGTCCTACACGGCGGCGATGTGCGACGGTTCGGCGGTATGAAATTACGCTTCTCTTGTATCCCCGCGAAGGCGGGGATCCAGCCTGGGCTCCCGCCTTCGCGGGAGCACAGTTGCATCGAGGCGTGGGGTGGTCGGACCACCTCAATGGCCCCTCTCCACTTTCTCCACCTGATGCCATGAACCGCCTCACCCCCGACGCCGACGACACGCGTTTCGTTCGCCGCCTCGTCCTCGCGCTCCTCGTGCTGGCCATCGCGGGCGCGATCTTTCTCGCGTCCGATCTGCTGATCCTCGCCTTCGGTTCCGTCCTCGGCGCGATCACCATCCATGCCATCGCCGAGCTCTATCATCGCAAGCTGCGGGTGCCTGAGCGCCCGGCGCTGATCCTCGGCGTCGTCAGCATTCTCGCGGGAATCGCGTTTCTGGGCTGGCTGTTCGGGGTCGCCTTTCGCCAGCAGCTGAACGTGCTCGTCCTGCGCCTTCCCGGTATCCTCGATCAGTTCGCCGCATGGGCATCGCAGTCCGCGGTCGGCGCGAAGGTTGTCGATGCGGTGCAGGCGGCCTTCGCGGGCAGCCGGGTCGCACAGGACATCGGCGGGCTGGTGCAGGGGGGCGGCGAGATCGCGCTCAACTTCCTGCTGCTGGTCGTCGGCGCGATCTTCTTCGCGGTCGATCCCAAGGTCTATGAACGCGGGCTGCTGCTCCTCGTCCCTCGCGCCAAGCGCCCCGCTTTCGAGGATTCGCTGGAGGACGTCGCCGCGACGCTCAGGCTGTGGCTGCGCGCGCAGCTCATCCAGATGACGACGATGGGGGTGCTCGTCGGCGTCGGACTGGCCATCGCGGGCGTGCCCTCCGCCCCGGCGCTCGGGCTGTTGACCGGCCTCAGCGAATTCGTCCCCTATATCGGCCCGGTCGCCGCGATGCTGCCGGCGCTCGGGCTGGCGGCGACGGTCGGCACGCCCGCGATCATCGGCACGCTCGTCACCTTCGCGCTCGTGCGAATCGTGCAGACCAACTTCATCACCCCCTTCGTCACTGCGCGGGTGATCTCGATTCCGCCTGCGGTCACGCTGTTCGCGATCCTCGTCATCGGTGCGGTCTTCGGGATTTTCGGGCTCTTCTTTTCAGCGGCGCTGCTGGTGGTGATCTTCACGCTTGTTCGCACGCTCTATCTACGTGAAGTGCTCGGCGAGGATATCCCGCGCGTCGAACAGGACTGATCCCTCCGAACCGGTCACGACTCACGGAAATCGCGCGCTTAAATCCAAATTAACCTTTTGCCTTCATTCCCCGTTTGGTTAATAAATCTCGCGTCGGACCGTGCTGCTAATGGGGTGCAGCGCTGCCGCCTGGGGGGAACAAGCCAATGCGCGTGTTGCTGATCGAAGACGAGCCGACGACCGCCAAGGCGATCGAGATGATGCTCGCGGTTGAAGGGTTCAACGTCTACACGACCGATCTGGGCGAAGAGGGCCTCGATCTGGGCAAGCTCTACGACTACGATATCATCCTGCTCGACCTGAACCTGCCCGACATGCACGGCTATGACGTGCTGAAGAAGCTGCGCGTTGCGCGCGTTTCGACGCCGGTGCTGATCCTGTCGGGCATCAGTGAAATGGATTCGAAGGTCCGCAGCTTCGGCTTCGGTGCCGACGATTATGTGACAAAGCCCTTCCACCGCGAAGAGCTGGTGGCGCGTATCCACGCCGTCGTCCGCCGGTCCAAGGGCCACAGCCAGTCGGTCATCAAGACGGGCAAGCTCTCGGTCAATCTCGATGCCAAGACGGTCGAGGTCGATGGTGCGCGGGTCCATCTGACCGGCAAGGAATATGCGATGCTGGAGCTGCTGTCGCTCCGCAAGGGCACGACGCTGACCAAGGAAATGTTCCTCAACCACCTGTATGGCGGGATGGACGAACCCGAACTCAAGATCATCGACGTCTTCATCTGCAAGCTGCGCAAGAAATTGTCGCTGGCCTGCGAAGGCGAGAATTACATCGAGACCGTCTGGGGCCGCGGCTATGTGCTGCGCGATCTCGAGGAAGTGCCCAAGGCCGCCGTCGCCTGAGCTTTTGACAGACAGTCACCCGCGTATCCGGGAGGAGGCTGCGGCGTCGGGGGGCGCCGCGGCCTCTTTTGCGTCGCGCCGGCGCCGAAGCGAGCGTCGCTCGCTTCGCGCTCAAGGCGCGACCGGCCGGCGGCGCACAAGCGCCGACCGACGGCGCGGCTTCGAGCGTGTTGAACCTTGATCCGCCCGTTCGTTTCGAGCTTAGTCGAGAAACGTTTCCAGGCGCAGTCCGGCGTTTCTCGACTTCGCTCGAAACGAACGGAAGTTGTGATCCCAGCCGGCTCCTTTTCGCGCTAGGCGCGGCGCGCCCACTCGGTCAGCAGCGTATGCGCGATCGCATAGGGCGGCGGCGCGATGAACGGCCCCTCGCCGCCAGCCAGCACCTGCCGCACCATCTCGCGCGGCACCCAGATCGCGTCTTCCAGCTCGTTGCGATCGATCGTCAGCGCGTCATCTTGCGCGACCCCGACGCACGCCATCATCAGCGAGGACGGGAAGGGCCAGGGCTGGCTCGCGACATAGCGAACCTCGCCGACCCGCACCCCCGCCTCTTCGCGAATCTCCCGCGCCACCGCTTCCTCGATCGATTCGCCAGGCTCCAGGAAACCGGCGAGCGCCGAATAGCGCCCCGCCGGCCAGTTTTTTCCCCGCCCGAGCAGCGCGCGGCCGTCATGTTCGGCGATCATGATGACGACCGGGTCGACGCGCGGGAAATGTTCGGTCCCGCACGCGTCGCACGTGCGGCCCCAGCCGGCGCGGAACGGCTGCGTCCCGGCGCCGCAATTGGCGCAGAAGCCGTGCCGCGAATGCCAGTCGATGACGCTGCGCGCGGCGGCATAGGTCGCCGCTTCCTCCGGCCGGAGCGTCGAGAGCGCGTGGATCATCGCGGGCGAGCGCATCGGCGTCGCCTCCGCCGCGCGGGTGCCGGGCCGATAGGCGGCGAAGTGCGCGCGCCCCTCGTGGACGCCGAGAAGGATAAGCTGCGCATCCTCGTCCGCCTCGGCGAGCGTCGTCCAGCCGAGGGTACCATCGTCGGAAACCTCGGGATGCAGTCCATCGAGCTTCAACAGCCGCGCGCGCCAGTCCGTCACGCCGGCGAGCGCGTCGGCATCGTGGCGCAGATGGTCGGCGCGGTCGAGGACGCTGCCGGTGAACCCTGCGCGAATCACCGCGCGGTCATGCGCATCGCGTCGCGGGCGAGCGCCGGCGGGATATCGGCGCGCAGCGGCCATTTCTCGGCCGGGAAATAGTTGACCATCACCGTCCCGCGCACGTGCTTGACCGGATCGACCCACGCGATCGTGCCGGCAGCACCGCCCCAGCCATAGGTGCCCTTCGAAGGCCCGCCCGGCTTGTCGGCGAGATACACCGATCCGCCCGCGCCGAACCCCATCGGCACCTCCGCCTGCGTGCCCCCGGTGCCGCCGCCGACACCCTGGAAGAACACCCCCGGCGGCAGCAGGTTCGACATGGCAAGCGCCACCGTCTCCGGTTTCAGCACCCGCACGCCGTCGAGTGTGCCACCATCCTGGAGCATGTGCAGGAACCGGTCGTAATCGCGCGCCGAGGTCACGAGCCCGGCGCCGCCATAGGGAAAGCTCGGCGGGCTGAGCCAGACCGAGCCGGCGCCGGTATCGAGCGGGGTCCGCGTCTCACCGACGAACGCGTAGTTCGTTGCCAGCCGTCCGGCCTCGCTCGCCGGGACCGTCCAATAGGTCGAGGTCATCCGGAGCGGGGTCAGCAGCCGCGTCTGGACGAACCGGTCGAACGGCATCCCGCTCGCCTTCTCGATCACCGCGCCCATCACGTCGAGCCCGATCGAATAGCTCCATTTCGTCCCCGGCTGCGCGATGAGCGGCAGCGTCGAGACGCGTTCCGCAAACTCGGCGAGGGTCTTCGGGCGGACGGCGCGCATCTGCGCCTCGATCTGCGGATTGACCGCACCCGGCAGGATGCCGAGCCGCTCATACTCCTTGAGCAGCGGACCCTTGGTGATGATGTTGTAGCCGAGCCCGGCGGTATGGGTCAGCAGGTTGCGGATCGTGATCTCGCGGGTTGCCGGCACGCTTTCGAGCGAGGTTTCGCCGGTCAGCACCTTCATCGTCTTGAAGCCGGGGAAGAAATCGCTGACCGGCTGGTCGAGCCTGAGCTTGCCGTCGTCGATGAGCACCATCGCAGCCATCGCGGTGATCGGCTTGGTCATCGAATAGACGCGCCACAGCGAATCGGGGCCGGCCGCGGGGGCGCCGGCATCGTCGGCAATCCGGCCCGCGGAGACGAACTGGGTCGGCCGGTCACCGAACCCGAAGGCGCCGACGATCCCCGGCATCTTGCCGTCGCGGACATAGCCGTCGAACAGCGCCTGCGTCGTCGGCAGGGCGAGGTTCCTCGGAGCCGGAGGGGTCGTGGCTGGGGCGGCCTGCGGCTGGACCTTCGCCTCTCGCGCCACCGCGCCTGCGCCCATCAGCGCGACCAGCGCGATCGCCGTCATCGCCGTTCGTTTCCCCACCCGCTTCATCGCTCGCTCCTCATCCGCATGGCAGCCTTGGCGAAGACGGTCGGAAGCCCTGCCGAATCAAGCGCATCGACCGGCCACCATTCCCCCTCGCCGGCGGGTTGATGCGCCCCTGCATCCGCCATCGCAAGCGCCAGTTGCAGATCGAAATGGGTGAAGCCGTGCGCGACCGTCATATCCAGCACGCGCCACCCGGCGGGGGCCGGTGCATCCACAAGACCGGGCGGCGCATCACTCCACGCGCCCGTCGGCAGCGCGCGCATTCCGCCGAGCAGTCCCTTGGCCGGGCGGCGAACGAGCCACACCGCGCCGCCACGCTCCAGCCAGAAGACCGTGCCGTAACGCTGTGGCTTCGCCGCCTTCGCCTTCCTTGCCGGATAGGCCTCGGGATCGCCAGCCAGCCGTCCGTCGCACCGGTCGGCGAGCGGGCAGAGCAGGCATTTGGGTGCGCGCGGGGTGCAGATCGCCGAGCCCAGGTCCATCATCCCCTGCGCGAAGTCGCCCGATCGCGCATCGGGCGTGATCGCCTCCGCCGCGGCGCGAATCGCGGCGCCCTTGTCGGGAATCGCGAAGAGCCGCGCGACGACGCGCTCGACATTGGCGTCGACGACCACCGCGCGCGCGCCGAACGCGATCGCGGCGACGGCGGCGGCGGTGTAGGCGCCGAGCCCCGGCAGCGCGCGCAACGCGGCCTCGGTCCGCGGAAATTCGCCGCCATGATCCGCCGAAACCACCCGCGCACAGGCGAGCAGGTTGCGCGCGCGGGCATAGTAACCGAGCCCCGCCCATGCCGCCATCACGTCGGCCTCGTCCGCCGCGGCCAGGCTCGCGAGATCGGGCCAGCGCGCGACCCACGCCGCGAATCGCGGGCGGACGGCAGCGACCGTCGTCTGCTGGAGCATCACTTCGGACAGCCAGACGCGGTAGGGATCGGCCGTCTCGCCGGGCGGCGCGCGCCACGGCAGCACGCGCGCGTTCGCATCATACCAGGCGAGCAGCAGATCGGCGATCGAAGGGCGCTTGGCGGACATGGCCGCGCTATGGCATGGGTGGCGTGATGAGCAAGCGTCCCACCTCCACGACCGATGCGCCGCGCGCCAACCGCGCGCGCCAGGTGGCGGAATTGCTGCCCGATGTCGGCCGGGCCGCGTTCCGCAAGTTCGGCTTCGTCCAGTCGTCGATCGTCAGCCGCTGGGGCGAAATCGTCGGCGAGAAGCTGTCGCGGGTCAGCACGCCCGAATCGATCCGCTTCCCCGTCGGCCGCAAGCAGGACGGTATCCTGACGCTGACGGTTCGCGGTGCCCACGCGCCGATGATGCAGCACATCACCCCGGAAATCGTCGAGCGGGTGAACCGCTTCTTCGGCTACGTCGCGGTCGAGCGCGTGGTGATCCGTCAGGGCGAGGTCGCGGTGCGTCCCGAACGCCGCGCGCCGCCGTCGCTGAAAGTGGTGCCGGTCGAGCTCGGCAACAGCCTGAAGACGATCGCCGATCCCGAATTGAAGGCCGTGCTGGAGGCGCTTGCCGCCGGCGTCGCCGCCACGCGTGGAGTGCCCCAGGTCAAATGAAGCGGATTCTCGGTTTCGCGCTCGCGCTGATCGGCGCGGGCACTCTCGCCAGCGCGGCACCGCGCGACTGGGCGAGCGTGGCGTCGCCTGCGCCGAACGGCAGCTATGTCATCGGCAACCCGAAGGCGAAGGTGAAGCTGGTCGAATATGCGAGCTATACCTGTCCGCATTGCCGGCATTTCGGCGAGGAATCGGCCGCGACGCTGAAGGGCAGGATGATCCGGTCCGGCTCGACGAGCCTGGAGATCCGCAACGCCGTTCACGACAAGCTCGATCTCGTCGCGGCGCTGCTCGCGCGCTGCTCGGGTGCGGCGAACTTCCCGCGCTTCCACGACGCGGTCTATGCACAGCAGGAAGACTGGGTTTCGGCGGGTGCCGATTACGACAGCGCGAACGCGTCGCGGATGCGGCTCTACCCGCAAGCGGACCAGCTGAAGGCGCTCGCCAAGGGCTCGGGCCTCACCGCGATCGCGCAGGCGAACGGCATGACGAGCGCGGCGGTCGATGCCTGCCTTGCGGACCCCGCGGTCCTCGCCAAGACCCTCGCCGTCGCCAACGCGACCGCGCAGAAGATCAACGGCACGCCGGCGTTCGAGATCAATGGCAAGCTTGTCGAGAATGTCGGCTGGGCACAGCTCGAACCGCAATTACGCGCCGCCGGCGCCAAATAACCCATTTCGGAGACCTATTCGATGACAACGCGCTTCCTTCTCGCCCTGCTGCCGCTGGCGCTCGCTGCCTGCGGCTCGGGCGACGGCAATTCGACGACGCCATCGGCGCCCGTCGCCGCGCAGGCCGCACCCGCCGGCCAGAAGTGGACCGAAATCGTCTCCAAGACGCCGGAGAACGGCTATGTGATGGGCAACCCGAACGCGCCGATCAAGCTCGTCGAATATGGCTCGCGGCTGTGCCCGACCTGTGGTGCGTTCGCCAATACCGGCATGAAGCCGCTGGAGAACACCTATGTCGCGAGCGGCAAGGTGAGTTACGAATTCCGCGAATTCATGGTCCACGGCGCGCCCGACTTCGCGCCTGCGCTGCTCGGCCGCTGTGCCGGCACCGCGCCGTTCTTCCCGCTGCTGGAGGACATGTTCGCGGCCCAGCCGACGATCCTGCCGAAGATGGAGAACGCGAACGCCTTCCAGCAGAAGGTCGCGAGCCTCCCGCCGGCGCAGATGTTCACCGCCTGGGCCGAACAGCTCGGCTATATCGATTTCGTGAAGCAGCGCGGCATTCCCGAGGCGCAGGCGCGCGCGTGCATCACCGACAAGAAGGCGATCGACGAGATCACCAAGGTCATGCAGGGCGGCACCGACCAGGGCGTGACCGGCACGCCGACGTTCTTCCTGAACGGCAAGAAGCTCGATGTGGTCAGCTGGGACGAGGTCGAGAAGGCGCTGAAGAACGCGGGCGCCTGAGCGCTGGAAACGGGCGTCGGGGGGCGCTGAACCGATGCAGATCAAGCGGCTGCGATTGTCGGGCTTCAAGAGCTTCGTCGACGCAGCCGACCTGCGGATCGAACCGGGGCTGACCGGCGTCGTCGGCCCCAATGGTTGCGGCAAATCGAACCTGCTCGAGGCGCTGCGCTGGACGATGGGCGAGAACAGTCCGAAGTCGATGCGCGGCGCCGGCATGGAAGACGTGATCTTTGCCGGCACCGCGACGCGCCCGCCGCGCGACTTCGCCGAAGTCTCTCTGCTCGCCGAGATCGCGGGAGAGGAAACCGAGGTCGTCCGCCGGATCGAACGCGGCGCTGGCTCCGCCTACCGGATCGACGGCCGCGACGTGCGCGCGAAGGATGTGGCGCTGCTGTTCGCCGACGCCGCGACCGGCGCGCACAGCCCTGCCCTCGTTAGCCAGAACCGGATCGGCGCGGTGATCGCGGCCAAGCCCGCCGAGCGGCGCGCGATGCTGGAGGAAGCGGCGGGGATCGCGGGGCTGCACGTGCGCCGCAAGGACGCGGAGGCGAAGCTGCGCGCGACCGAGGCCAATCTGGCGCGGCTCGACGAGGTGATCGCCGATCAGGATGCGCGCGCCGCCGCGCTGAAGCGTCAGGCACGGCAGGCGGAGCGCTATCGCGCGCTCTCCGCACAGATCCGCGTCGCCGAAGCGCGCATGATCTTCGCCCGCTGGCGCGAGGCGGCGGCGGCGGCGGACACCGCCAAGGCCGAGGCGGCGAGCGCGGGGGTGAAGGTTACCGCGGCGCACGAAGCGCAGACGGCGGCGGCGGCGTATCAGGCGCAGGCGACCGACGCGCTGGCGACCGCGCGCGCCGCGGCGCTGTCCGCGCGCGACCGTGCAAGCGAGGCCGGACACCGGCTGGCGGCGTTGCGCAGCGAACGGGACACAGCGGAACGACGGTTGCGCGACCTTGCCGAGGCGAGCGCGCGGATCGTCGCCGACCGCGACCGCGAAGGCGCGCTCGCCAACGACGCGGCGGACGCGATCGGGCGGCTGACCGACGAAGCGAGGCTGCTGGAGCGCGAGATCGCGCGGGGCGGCGATGCGCTGCCGACGCTGGACGCCGCGCTGGCCGGGGCGGAACGCAGCGCGCGCGACGCCGAGGTCGCGCTGGCGCAAACGATCGCGCGGGCGGCGAGCGAGGCGGCCGATGCGCGCGTGGCGAACGCGGCGCTCAACGCTGCACGCGCACGGCTCGAGCGCGCCGAGCGCGAAGTGGCGCAGGTCGCGCAGGCCATCGCGGCGATCGGCGACCCGGCCCCGATCGAGGCGGAACGCCGCCGCGCGATTCAAGACCGCGACATGGGCACGGTCGCGCTCGACGCAGCCCGCCGGTACATCGCCGATGCCGACGCGGCCGAGCGCGCGGCGGCCGCCGGCCGCGACACCGCGCAGGCCACACGCGCCGCCGCCCGCGCCGACCTGTCCGCGCTGGAAAGCGAAGCCGCCGCGCTGACCCGGGCGACACAGCGGTCGGGGCGCGACCGCCTGCTCGATCATGTCCGCGCCGCGCCGGGCTATGAGCGCGCGCTCGCCGCGGCGCTTGGCGACGATCTGGAGATCGGGATCGATCCTTCGGCTGACGCGCATTGGGCGGGCGCCAGCGCATCCGGCGACGCGGCGGTGGCGGGCGATCCGCTTTCCCGCCACGTCAGCGCGCCCGACGTGCTTGGCCGTCGTCTTGCGCAAATTATCGTCGTCGACACCGATGACGGCCGCGCGCTCCTGCCCGGCCAGCGGATCGTGACCAGAGGCGGCGCGATGCGGCGTTGGGACGGGCTTGTCGCGCGCACCGGGGGCGCGGCGGCGGCGGAGCGGCTGGAGCGGATGAATCGGCTCGCCGCCATCGAAACAGCCTTGCCCGCCGCGCGCGACGCCGTGGCACAGGGCGACGCCGCGCTGGACGAGGCCGAGCGCGCGATCGCCGCGGCACGGACACGGGCGCAGGCGGGGCGTGGAGCAATGGCACAGGCGGAGGCAGCGACCCGCGACGCCCGCCAGCGCGAGGACCGCGCCACCGCGCAGATCGAGCGGCTTTCGGGTCAACGCACCGATCTCGACGCGCGCGCCGCGCGGGCTGAAACGGAGCATGACGAGGCCGCGCGCGAGGCCGGAGTGGCGACCGCTGCCATAACCGCACTTCCCGATACGACCGCGACGGCAGCGGCAGTCGAGAAGGCGCAGCGTGCAGCTGATCTTCAACGCACGGCGGTGGCACAGGCGCGCACCGAGCGCGCGGCGATCGACCGCGGCCTGACCGCGCAACGCGAGCGGCTTGCCGGCGCGCAGGTGGAGGCGAAGAGCTGGCGCGCGCGCGCGGGCGATGCCGCGCGCCGAATCGCCGACATGGACAAGCGCGCGGAGGAGCTGGCCCGCGAGGCGAGCGCGCTCGCCGATCGGCCGGGGGTGCTCGACGCCGACATCGCGCGGATCGCGGCCGATCACGAGACCGCGCGCGGTGCCGCCGACGACCTTGCCGCGGCGGAGCGCGCCGCCGAATCGACGCTGCGCGCGGCCGAGGACAGTGCGCGGATTTCGGGCGAAGCGCTGTCGCAGGCGCGTGAGCTGCGCGCCGGGGCGATCGCGCGCGCCGAGCACCAGGAGCTTCGCCGGGTCGAGATGGGCCGCGTCTCCGGCGAGCGGTTCGAATGCCCAGCGCCGGTCCTTCCCGCGAAAATCGGCTTCGACAGCGACTCCGTCCGGGCGCCGGCGGAGGAATCGGCCACGCACGATCGGCTGACGGTCGATCGCGAACGCATCGGTCCGGTCAATCTCGTGGCGGAACAGGAACTGGCCGAGCTGGAAACGGGCGCGCTGTCCAACGCCGCCGAGCGCGACGAGCTGGGTCAGGCGGTCAACCGGTTGCGCGGATCGATCGGCACGCTGAACCGCGAGGGCCGCCAGCGGCTGCTTGCGGCGTTCGCGGCGGTCAACGGACATTTCCAGCGGCTGTTCGCGACGCTGTTCGATGGCGGGCAGGCGCATCTGGAGCTCGTCGATTCGGACGATCCGCTCGAGGCCGGGCTGGAAATCATGGCGCAGCCGCCGGGCAAGCGCCTCCAGTCGCTGACCCTCTTGTCGGGGGGCGAGCAGGCGCTGACCGCGGTCGCGCTGATCTTCGGGCTGTTCCTGACCAACCCGGCGCCGATCTGCGTGCTCGACGAGGTCGATGCCCCGCTCGACGACGCCAATATCGAGCGGTTCTGCGATCTCCTCGACGCGATGACGGTGGAAACGCATACGCGCTATCTGATCGTCACCCACAATGCCGTCACGATGAGCCGGATGCACCGGCTGTTCGGGGTGACGATGATCGAGCGCGGGGTCAGCCGGCTGGTCTCGGTCGATCTCGGCGGGGCGGAGCGCTTGATCGCCGCCGAATGAAAGCGCAAACTTGCGCGCATGTTCCTCGACGAACGCACGACCTGGCCCCGCCGCGACGAACCCGCGCCGACACCGCGGTCGCAGCGCGAGCGCGTCGTCAGCCGGCTGCTGCTGATCTACGCCTTCATATTGCTGTTGATGCCGATAAGTCTGGGGAGCGCGGTCGATCTGCTGCGCTATCTCTGGGGTCTGTTCGGCTGATCCACGCGGGCGGCGGTTCGGTCAGCGCCGATCCGATGATCCACAGCATCGCGCCTGCCCGGATTACCGCAGCGACCGCGAGCATTTTCGGCGTTGCGAGCCCGGCGAAGATCCAGAACTCCGCGAAATAGGCGAGCGCGTCACCAAGCGCGAACCACGCGACCGGCCAGAGCCGCCGGCTCGTCAGGATCGCGAAGGGATACAGCCACAGGTCGAATTGCGGCGAATAGACCTTGCTGGTCAAAAGGAACCACGCGAGGACTGGCGTAAAGAGCAGCCACAACCGGTCGCGGTGGCGCGGCCATCCCGCCGCGACGATGGCCACCGCGCCGGCGGCAAAGGCCGCGAACGACCAGAGGTTGCGCGTGGGCACATCGATCTGCGCCACGCCGAGCATCGACGCCAGCTCCCACACCGACCCCGCCGTCCCGCTGCGTTCGCCCGAGAAGCGGTAGAATTCCGACCAGTTCTGGAACGCACCGATCGCGACCGGCAGGTTGACGACTCCCCATGCCAGAACCGCGACCGCGACGAGCGTGGCTGCGCTGGCGAGGCGCTGCGGCAGCCGCTCGCCCCGCTTGAACAGGGCGCCAAGCCCGAATAGGGGCAGCATGAGCACGGGAAAGAGTTTCGCCGCGGTGCCGAGCGCGGCGAGCGCCGTCGCGGTCGCATCCCGCCCCCGCCGCGCCGCCAGCAGCGCGCCGACCGCGAACGCGACCGCCAGCATGTCCCAATTATGCCCCAGATACAGGACGAGCAGCGGGGAAAGGCTCCACGCAAACTGCCGCGCGCGATCGACGCCGGCGCCGCGCATCATCGCCAGCACGACAAAGGCGAGCACGGCGTTCACCCCGCTGACGATCGTCAGGAAGTCCGCCGCATCCGCGCGCGCACCGCCCAACCGGGTGATCCCGCCCTCGACCCAGATCAGCGCGCCGGTCAGCACCGGATATTCCATCCGCGCCTGAAAATAGGGCGCCTGTCCCGCCGCCACCCCGCGCAACCCCCAGAATGGCACCGCGTCGCTATAGCAGCCGGTGACATACTGGACGTTGCCGACCCAGAAGGCGCCGCAATGCCATTTGAAGAGCCAGCCCGCGAGGCAGGTCAGCGCCAGCAATGCGTAGGGCGCACGGTCGCGCATCAGCCTGTCCATTCCCTCGCCATAATCGAGCGCTTGGCTTTCGGCCACGCCGAACATATAAGGAACGCATGGCGCAGCTCGATGTCCGACAGAAGCTGGAAATCCTTGCCGACGCAGCGAAATACGATGCGTCGTGCGCCTCGTCGGGATCGGTGAAGCGCACCTCGCGCGACGGCAAGGGGCTGGGATCGACCGATGCCGGCATGGGCATCTGCCACGCCTATGCGCCCGATGGCCGTTGCATCAGCCTGCTGAAAATCCTGCTGACGAACAGCTGCATCTTCGACTGCCATTACTGCATCAACCGCAAGAGCTCGAACGTGCGGCGCGCGCGCTTTACCGCGAAGGAAGTCGTCGATCTCACCCTCGCCTTCTACAAGCGCAACTACATCGAGGGGCTGTTTCTGTCCTCGGGCATCATCGGAACGTCCAACTACACGATGGAGCAGATCGGCGAGGTCGCGCGGTCGCTGCGCGAGGATCATGATTTCCGCGGCTATATTCACCTCAAGACGATCCCCGACGCCGATCCGGAGCTGGTGCGGCAGGCGGGACTTCACGCCGATCGCCTGTCGATCAACGTCGAGCTTCCGACCGCCGGCGGATTGAAGCGGCTGGCGCCCGAAAAGGACGGCGCGCGGATCGAGAGTGCGATGGGGGAGACGAAGGCGACGATCGTCGATACCGCCGACGCGCGGAAGAAATACCGCTCCGCGCCGCGTTTCGCACCTGCCGGCCAATCGACCCAGATGATCGTCGGCGCGGATGCGGCGACGGACGGCGATATCGTGACGAAGGCCGCGACTCTCTACGACCGATTCACCTTGAAGCGCGTCTATTATTCGGCGTTCAGCCCGATTCCCGATGCCAGCGCGGTGCTACCGCTCCAGCGCCCGCCGCTGATGCGCGAACACAGGCTCTATCAGTCCGACTGGCTGATGCGCTTCTACGGTTTTGCGCCACGCGAGGTCGTCGCGGCGGCGGACGATGCGACGGGGATGCTGCCGCTCGACATCGATCCCAAGCTCGCCTGGGCGCTGAAATTCCGGGCGTCCTTCCCGATCGATATCAACCGCGCGCCGCGCGAGATGCTGCTGCGCGTCCCGGGGCTTGGCGTGAAAGCGGTGAACGCGATCCTTGGCGCGCGGCGTTGGCGAAGGCTGTCGCTGGCCGATGTGGGGCGCTTGACGGTGTCGGTTGCCAAGATGCGGCCGTTCATCGTCACTAACGACTGGCGACCGGTGGCGCTGACCGACCGCGCCGATCTGAAACCGATGGTGGTGCCGAAGCGCGAGCAGCTCGAACTGTTTGCCGCCTGATTTACGTCAGGCGGGATCAAGCCGGATGAGCCGGCCGCCGCCGCCATCCTCCAGCACCCAGATCGCGCCGTCCGGCCCCTGCTCGACCTCGCGGATGCGCGCGCCGAGGCTGATCCGCCCCGCTTCGCTCGCGGTGGTGCCGCTGACGCGCACCCGGACGATCGCCTGCGCCGCCAGCCCGGCCAGGATGAAGTCGCCGTCCCACCCGCTGAAGCGCGTGCCGCGATATTCGATCATTCCGCCCGGCGCGATCACCGGCGTCCAGCTTGTCAGCGGCGGGGTGTAGGCGGGATTGGTCGCGTGGCGCGGGATCGGCGTGCCGTCGTAATTGTCGCCCTCCGACACGTTGGGCCAGCCGTAATTCTTTCCCCCCGTGATGAGATTGAACTCGTCGCCACCCGCCGGACCCATCTCGCTTTCGAACAGACGGCCGTCGCGGGCGAAGACGAGGCCGTAGGGATTGCGGTGGCCGAGCGTCCAGATTTCCGGCCGCGCGCCTGACGTCGCCGCAAAGGGATTGCCCGCCGGTACCGAGCCGTCAGCATTGAGACGCACGATCTTGCCGAGCGTCCCGCCCATGTCCTGCGCCGGCGCGCCCTGCTGGCGCTCCCCGGTGGAGACGAACAGATGCCCGTCCGGTGAAAAGGCGAGCCGTGCGCCGAGCTGGCCGCCGGTGGTGGCGGGCACCGCGCGCCAGATGACGCTGAGGCTGTCGAGCCGCGGCGCCGAACCGGTGGCCAGCGTGGCACGCGCGACCGCCAGCGCGGATCGACCGCCCGACGCCGGCTCCGCATAGCTCAGGTAAACGACGCGGTTGGTCGCGAACCCGGGATCGAGGATCACGTCCTGGAACCCCAGCTGGCCCGAATAGGTAACGGCCGGCACGCCGGTGACCGGCGTCTTCACGCCCGCCTGGGTGACGAGTTGCAGCCGCCCCGGCTTTTCGGTGACCAGAAGCTGTCCGTCGGGCAGGAACACCATCGCCCAGGGATTGTCGAACGACGCGACGGGTGTGCGGGTCACCGCCGTCGTCGTTGGCGCCGGCGTCGGCGAGGGGGCGGGCGTCGGTGTAGGTGTGGGTGTGGGTGTCGGAGCGGAGCCGATCGTGCCGCCCCCTTCGCCACCGCACGCAGCGACGAGCAGCAGCGCAAGCGGCGTGAGCGCGCGGCGGATCATGACCGCGGCGTCAGCTTGAGAAGCCGCCCCTGTGAGCCCCGCCCGCCATCCTCCAGCAGCCAGATCGCGCCGTCCGGCCCCTGCTCCACCTCGCGGATACGCGCACCCATGTCCCATTGGTCGCCCTTCCTTGCATTGGTGCCGTCAAGATCGATGCGCAAAAGTGCCTTCGACGACAGCCCGCCGACAAAGGCATCGCCCTTCCACTGCGGGAAGAGGTTGCCCGAATAGATCATCAGCCCCGCAGGCGAGATCGACGGGTTCCACCAGACCTTGGGCGGTTCATAGCCGTCGCCGGCGCGGTGATCGGGGATGTCGGTGTCGTCGTAATTGCTGCCGTTCGATGCCCTGGGCCAGCCATAGTTCAGCCCGGGCTTGATGAGATTGATCTCGTCGCCGCCCTTCGGCCCCATTTCCTGCTCCCACAGATTGCCCGCCGAATCGAACGCGATGCCGAGCAGGTTGCGGTGGCCGTAGGACCAGATGGCGGGATCGAAGCCCTTCGCGGCAAGCGGGTTGCCGGGCGCCGGCTTGCCGTCGAGCGTCAGCCGCAGCACCTTGCCCAGCGTGACCTTGGGGTCCTGCGCAGGCGTGAATTTCTGCCGCTCGCCATTGGTGAAGAACAGATATTTGCCGTCCGGCGAGAAAGCGATCCTGCCGGAATAATGCCCGTCTCCGTCCACGAGCGGATGCGCGCGGAACAGTGTTTCGATGCCGGACAGCCGCGCGACCGGCGGACACGGCGCCTTGATGCACTGGACCTGCCTTTCCTCCAGCACCCCGCGCGCCAGGACGACACCCTTGCCGCCCTCGCCGGCCGCGGCATAGCTGAAATACACGCGCTTCGACGTCGCGAAATCAGGCGCGAGGACGACGTCCATCAACGCGCCCTGTCCGGCCGAATCGACGGGAATCGTCGCGATCGTCTGTCGCTGCGTGCCGTCGGCGGAGACGAGCAGCATCTGACCCGCCTTTTCGGTGACGAGCATGCGCGCGTCGGGCAGGAAGGTCATCGCCCAGGGCGCCTCGAAATCCGCGATGACGCTGGTCGCGAACGGCCGCTGGTCCGCCCTGTCCGCCTGCGCCACCAGTCCGTCTTCGCTGGGTGCTGGGGCCGGGGACTCGGCCATGGTGCCGCTGCTCGAACAGGCGACGAGGATGATCGGCAGGGCGGCAAGGATCGAAGAACGCATCACTATCTCCCGGTCGTGACAACGGCATGAACGTATCGGCGCCGCAATGGATGCGGCAAGCGCTTGTGCGATCGGGGCGTCGGCGCTATAGCGCTCTCGCATCTCTTACATCGCCAGGTGAAGGAGGCTGCGGGGCCCGGCTCCGCGGCGGCAAGAAACGCATGTCCGAAAGGTGCCCGTGGCCGATATCGCCAAGCTGACCGACCTGATCGAGCCCGAGGCGCGCGCGCTGGGCTTCGACCTGGTGCGCGTGAAGCTGTTCGGGCGCGGCGACGAGCGCACGCTGCAAATCATGGCGGAGCGCCCCGATACCCGCCAGCTGACGATCGACGACTGCGCCGACCTGTCGCGCCGGGTGTCCGACAGGCTCGACGCGCTGGAGGCGGAAGACCGTGACCCGATCGAGGACGCCTACCGGCTTGAGGTGTCGAGCCCCGGCATCGACCGGCCGCTGACCCGGCTGAAGGACTTTACCGACTGGGCGGGGCACGAGGCGCGGATCACGCTCGTCGAGAAGCTGGGTGGACAGCGGACGTTCAAGGGCGATCTCGCCGGCGTTGACGAGAAGGGCGGCGTCGTGATGCTCCGCTCCGCGGCCGGCGCGACCTTCATGCTGCCGTTCGCGCGGATCGAGGAGGCGAAGCTCGTCTTCACTGACCGGCTGCTCGCCGCCACCGCGCCGCTCTCGGCCGAGGGCGCCGACGAATTCGAAGACATAGACGAAGACACAGGCGACGCGTCCGACGCGGCGCAAGCAGAGGAAACGAACTGATGGCCACGGCGACTTCCGGCGTTACCGCGAACCGCGCGGAACTGATCGCGATCGCGAATTCGGTCGCGAGCGAGAAGATGATCGACAAGGCGATCGTCATCGAGGCGATGGAGGACGCGATCCAGCGCGCTGCGCGCACCCGCTACGGCCAGGAAATGGATATCCGCGCCAAGCTCGACGCGAATAACGGCGACCTGCGCCTGTGGCGCGTCGTCGAGGTCGTCGAGCTGGTCGACGACATCTACAAGCAGGTGGACGTGAAAGGCGCGCAGAAGCTGCAGGCGGGCGCAGTCGTCGGCGACTTCCTCGTCGATCCGCTGCCCCCGATCGAGTTCGGCCGCATCCAGGCACAGGCGGCGAAGCAGACGATCTTCCAGAAAGTCCGCGATGCCGAGCGCGAGCGCCAGTTCGAGGAGTTCAAGGACCGTGCCGGCGAGATCATCACCGGCGTCGTCAAGCGGGTCGAGTTCGGCCATATCGTCGTTGATCTCGGCCGCGCGGAAGGCGTCATCCGCCGCGACCAGCAGATTCCCCGCGAAGTCGTGCGCGTCAACGACCGCATCCGCAGCCTGATCTTCAGCGTGCGCCGCGAGAACCGCGGCCCGCAGATCTTCCTCAGCCGCGCGCATCCCGACTTCATGAAGAAACTGTTCGCGCAGGAAGTCCCCGAGATCTACGACGGCATCATCGAGATCAAGGCCGCGGCGCGCGACCCCGGCAGCCGCGCCAAGATCGGCGTCATCTCGCACGACAGCAGCATCGATCCGGTCGGCGCGTGCGTCGGCATGAAGGGCAGCCGCGTGCAGGCCGTCGTGCAGGAAATGCAGGGCGAGAAGATCGACATCATTCCGTGGTCGCCCGATACCGCGACCTTCGTGGTGAACGCGCTCCAGCCCGCGAACGTCAGCCGCGTCGTCATCGACGAGGAAGAGGACCGGATCGAGGTCGTCGTTCCCGACGATCAGTTGTCGCTCGCGATCGGGCGGCGTGGGCAGAACGTCCGTCTCGCCTCGCAGTTGACCGCAAAGGCGATCGACATCCTGACCGAGGCCGATGCGTCGGAGAAGCGCCAGAAGGAATTCACCGAGCGCACCGAGATGTTCCAGACCGAGCTGGACGTCGACGAGACGCTGGCGCAGCTGCTGGTCGCCGAAGGCTTCGGCGCGCTGGAAGAGGTCGCCTATGTCGAGCTCGACGAGCTGGCCGGGATCGAGGGCTTCGACGAAGACCTCGCGCAGGAGTTGCAGAGCCGCGCGCAGGAAGCGCTCGAACGCCGCGAACAGGCCGCCCGCGAGGAGCGCACGGCCCTAGGCGTCGAGGATGCGCTCGCGGACCTGCCGTATATGACCGAGGCGATGCTGGTCACGCTCGGCAAGGCGGGTATCAAGACGCTCGACGACCTCGCCGATCTGGCGACCGACGAGCTGATCGAGAAGAAGCGCATCGAGCCGCGCCGCCGCAGCGAGGATGCCCCCAAGCGCCCCGAGCACAAGGGCGGCGTTCTGCAGGAATACGGCCTGACCGAGGAGCAGGGCAACGAGATGATCATGGCCGCCCGCGCGCACTGGTTCGAGGACGAGCCGGCGGCGGCAACCGCTGACGCGGAGGGCGAGGAGGCCTGATGCCGTTCGTCTCGATCAGGATTTCGGGCACCGCCACCAAGGCGCAAAAGGCGGGGATCGTGGCAGACGTCACGGCCTCGCTGGTCGCGCGGCTGGGCAAGAACCCGGCGGCGGTGCAGATCGTGATCGAGGAAGTCTCGACGGAAAATTACGGCGCCGGCGGCATCCTGATCGCCGACCGCGGCGCGAACCCGCCCGCCCCGGTCCCTGCCACCGAACCCCGGGGAGACGCGCATGCGGTCCCGGGACAATGAGCCGGTAGAAGGCCCCGAACGCTCCTGCATCCTGACCCGCGAGCGGAGCGGGCAGGATCGACTTGTACGGCTGGCGCTGGCGCCCGACGGGCAGGTGCTGCCCGACGTGCGCGCCAGGGCGCCGGGGCGGGGCGCGTGGATCGGGGTGGACCGTGCCGCGCTCGAGTCGGCGCTGGCGAAGGGCAAGCTTCGCGGCGCCCTGGCGCGCGCGTTCAAGGCCAATGATTTCGCGCTGCCCGACGATCTGCCCGCCAGGATCGCCGCCGCGCTGGAACGCAACGCACTCGACCGGCTCGGGCTGGAATCGCGATCGGGCAATCTGCTGACCGGGTCCGACCGGATCGAGGACGCGGCGCGCAGCGGCAAGCTTCATGCGCTTTACCACGCGGCCGATGCCGCCGCCGATGGTGCGCGCAAGCTTGCCCAGGCGTGGCGGGTCGGCAGCGACCGCGAAGGCAGCGACCTGAAGGGGTTGGCGTTGCCAGCCTCGCGCACCATATTGGCGATGGCGCTGGGCCGCGAAAATGTGGTACATATCGGCGTTACAGACCGTCTGGCGGCCATGCGATTGGGCGACGCGCTCGATCGGTGGCTGCACTTTATCGGATCCGACCTGAAGCACGCACCTTGCGAAACGGCCTCGCAAGGCGCATCGGCGACCGGCATTGCCGCCGCCCAGGCCACCGAGCTCAGGCCGACGATAGCCCAAGAGGATTTTGAGTGAGCGAGACCGAAAACGACAAGCCGAAGCTCGGAATGCGTGCGCCCCTGGGGCTGAAGCGCACGGTCGAGACCGGCAAGGTGAAGCAGAGCTTCAGCCACGGCCGTTCGAACACGGTGGTGGTCGAGGTGAAGCGTCGCCGCGTGCTCGGGCCGCAGGGCGGTGCGCCCGAGGCAGCGCCGGCCGTGGCGGAGCCTGCGCCCGCCCCCGCCGCCGAGGCGCCTGTCGAGCGCACCGCCGCGCCGCGCGCGACACCGTCCGATGCGGCGCTGACTCCGCAGGAGCGCCAGGCCAGGCTGCTGCGCGAAGCCGAAGAGCAGCGCATGCACGCGCAGGAAGATGCACGGCGCCGCGAGGAAGCCGATCGCCAGCGCGCGGCCGAAGAGGAGGCACGCCGCGCCGAGGAACGCGCAAGCAAGCCCGAAACCGCGCCACAGCCGGCGCCTGCTGCAGTCGATCGCCAGCCGGCCGTAACCGAGTCGGCACCGGTGGAAGCCGCGCCGCCCGCATCGACGGCAGACGCGCCCGCCAGGGTCGCAGCGAAAGCAGCTCCCGTCGAGGCGCCGGCACCCGCCGCACCGCCGCCGATCGTCGAACTCGCCCGCGATCCGGCGATGCCCGCGCCGCGCCGCTTCTCGCCGGTCGCGCGTCCCGACATTCCCAGGCCGCAACCCAAGCCGGTCGAAAAGGCCGCCCCTGCTCCGGCAGCGGCGGCAAGCGCGTCCGCACCAGGCACGCGTGCGCTTCCCAGCGGCCAGGCGACGCCGCGCCGCACCGACACGCCCGCCCGTCCGCAGCAGCGTGACCGCAAGGGTGACGAGCGGCGTGGCGGCAAGCTGACCGTCAACCGCGCGCTCAACGAGGACGGCGGCGCCCGTGCGCGCAGCCTCGCCGCGCTCAAGCGCGCGCGCGAAAAGGAAAAGCGCGGCTTTGGCGGCCCGCGTGAACCGCAGGCCAAGCAGGTCCGCGACGTGCAGGTGCCTGAGGCCATCACCGTCCAGGAGCTCGCCAACCGCATGGCGGAACGCGGCGCCGATCTGGTCAAGACGCTGTTCAAGATGGGCATGCCCGTCACGATGACGCAGACGATCGATCAGGACACCGCCGAGCTGCTGGTGACCGAGTTCGGCCACAACATCGTCCGCGTCTCCGATTCGGACATCGACCTCGCGCTCGACACGACCGAAGATTCGGCCGATCAGCTCCAGCCGCGTGCGCCTGTGGTCACGATCATGGGCCATGTCGATCACGGCAAAACGAGCCTGCTCGACGCGCTGCGCGGCACCGACGTGGTGAAGGGCGAGGCCGGCGGCATCACCCAGCATATCGGCGCCTATCAGGTCACGCTGAAGGACAAGTCGAAGGTCACCTTCCTCGACACGCCGGGCCACGAGGCGTTCACGCAGATGCGTGCGCGAGGGGCCGACGTCACCGATATCGTCGTGCTGGTCGTCGCTGCCGATGACGGGCTGATGCCGCAGACGATCGAGGCGATCAACCATACCAAGGCGGCGGGCGTCCCGATGATCGTCGCGATCAACAAGGTCGACAAGGACGGCGCGAACCCGCAGCGGGTGCGCGAGCGCCTGCTCGAGCATGAGGTGATCGTCGAGGACATGGGCGGCGAGGTTCAGGACGTGGAGGTGTCGGCGCTCAAGAAGACCGGGCTCGACACGCTGATCGAAAAGATCCAGCTCCAGGCCGAACTGCTCGAGCTGAAGGCGAACCCCGATCGCGATGCCGAAGGCACGGTGATCGAAGCGAAGCTCGACAAGGGGCGCGGGCCCGTCGCGACGATCCTCGTCAACCGCGGCACGCTGAAGGTCGGCGACATCTTCGTCGTCGGCGCGGAAAGCGGCAAGGTCCGCGCGATCGTCGATGACAAGGGGCGCCAGCTGAAGGAAGCAGGCCCGTCGATGCCGGTCGAGATCCTCGGCATTTCGGGCACGCCGTCGGCGGGCGATGCGCTCCAGGTCGTCGAAACCGAAGCGCGCGCACGCGAGGTTGCCGATTACCGTCAGGGCGTGCTCACCCAGAAGCGCACGACTACGGCGCCGGCGAGCCTGGAGACGATGTTCTCCGCGCTGAAGGCCAACCAGGCGATCGAATATCCGCTCGTCGTCAAGGCCGACACGCAAGGCACGGTGGAGGCGATCGTCGCGTCGATCAACAAGATCTCGACCGACGACATCAAGGCGCGGGTGCTGCATTCGGGCGTCGGCGGCATCACCGAAAGCGACGTGACGCTCGCGGGCGCATCGGGCGCGCCGATCATCGGGTTCAATGTCCGTGCCAACGCGAAGGCGCGCGAGATCGCCGAACGGCAGAAGGTGGCGCTGAAATATTACGACGTGATCTACGACCTGATCGACGAGATCCGCGCCGGCATGGCGGGCGAGCTCGGCCCCGAGGCGTTCGAGACGGTCGTCGGCCGCGCCGAAATCCGCGAGGTGTTCTCCGCCGGCAAGCATGGCAAGGCGGCAGGTCTGCTCGTCACCGACGGCATCATCCGCAAGGCACTCAAGGCGCGTATCACGCGGGCGGACGTCATCATCTACCAGGGCGAGATCGCGAGCCTGCGCCGCTTCAAGGACGATGTGGCGGAAGTGCGCGCAGGGCTGGAATGCGGTGTGACGTTCACGCAGAACTTCACCGACATCAAGGCCGGCGATTATCTCGAAACCTTCGAGGTCGAACTGCGCGAACGCACGCTATAGGGACTTTTCCCTCTCCCATTTGGGAGAGGGAGGGAGCCGCTCGAAGAGCGGCGGAAGGGTGAGGACAGGGATGATGGGCCAAAGCTGCCCTCACCCTCCCACTCGGCTATGCCGAGCGGGCCCCTCCCTCTCCCGCCGGGAGAGGGAACATGAAAACCGAACAACCCGAAAAATCGGTCCGCACGCTGCGCGTCGGCGAGCAGGTGCGTCACATCCTGTCCGAGATCCTCCAGCGCGGCGACGTGCACGACCCGGTGCTGGCCAGCCATATGGTGAGCGTCACCGAAGTGCGCATGTCGCCCGATCTGCGCCACGCCACCGTCTTCGTAAAGCCGCTGCTCGGGCGGGACGAGGAGGCGGTATTGAAGGCGCTCAGGACCAACACCGCCTATCTTCAGCGTGAAGTCGCGCACCGCGTGAAGATGAAATATGCCGCGAAGCTGAAGTTCCTGGCGGACGAGAGCTTCGACGAGGGCAGCCACATCGACACGCTGCTACGCGCGCCGCAGGTCGCGCGGGACCTCGGTGACGGTGATTGACCGCAAACTGGGTAAGACGTATCTTACCGACATGAACGCACGGACCACTATTTCGGCGAAAGGCCAGGTCGTCATCCCCAAGGATGTTCGCGATGCTCTTGGGCTGAAGCCCGGCCAAGCGCTGGATGTCACCCAAACGGCGGGGGGCGTCCTGCTGCGGCCGGTGACCCAAAAAAGTGGCCGGTCGTTCGAAGAGATCACGGACAGTATCCGTGCCCGCATCAAATACGATGGGCCGCCTGTTTCGATCGAAGAGATGAATCTCACGATTCGCGAAGCTTGGGCAGACTCGGCAGGACGGAGTGACCATGCGCGCGATCGACACTAATGTTCTCGCGCGATATCTTCTCAACGATGACAAAAAGCAGTCGGAGTTAGCAGCCGCAACGATAGCCGCAGGCGTATTCGTCCCGGCTACCGTCCTGCTCGAACTCTCTTGGCTTCTGCAATCGCGATATCGCCAGTCACGCGAGGTCGTGGCTGACACACTGGCTGGGATCATCGACCTGCCCTCAGTCACTGTGGCCGACGCGCCTCTTATGCGATGGGTGCTGTCGCGCTACGCAGCCGGAGCGGATATCGCGGACATGATCCATCTCGCGTCCTCGACGTCGACGGTCGGCTTCGCGACATTCGATCGTGCGGTGGTGGGCGATGCCGGCCCGGGCGCGCCGGTGCCGGTCGAGACGCTCGACTGATGGCCAAGCTCTATTTCTACTACGCCTCGATGAACGCCGGGAAATCGACCAACCTGCTCCAGGCCGATTTCAATTACCGTGAGCGCGGCATGGCGACGATGCTGTTCACCGCAGCGATCGACGACCGGTTCGAAAGCGGGACGATCGCGTCGCGGATCGGGCTGTCGGCGCCGGCGACGATGTTCGACGCCGCGACCGATATCGCCGCCGCGGTCGCCGCGCGCCATGCCGACACATCGCTTGCGTGCGTGCTCGTGGACGAGGCGCAGTTCCTGAGCGAGGCGCAGGTCGACCAGCTGGCGGCGATCGCCGATAGCGGGGGCATTCCGGTGCTCGCTTACGGCCTGCGCACCGATTTCCAGGGACAGCTCTTTCCCGGCTCGGCACGGCTGCTTGCGCTCGGCGACGCGCTGATCGAGATCAAGTCGGTGTGCCAGTGCGGGCGCAAGGCGACGATGAACCTGCGCGTCGACGGCACCGGCCGCCCGATCGCCAAGGGCGCGCAGACCGAGATCGGCGGCAACGACCGCTACGTTGCGTTGTGTCGCCGCCATTTCGTCGAAGCACTGAACGGCTGACGCGCGTGCACGGCTGGATCATCCTAGACAAGCCGCTGGGGCTTGCCTCGACGCAGGGCGTGAGCGCGGTGAAGCGCGCGCTGCGGCAGGGCGGATATGGCAAGTGGAAGGTCGGCCATGGCGGGACGCTCGATCCGCTGGCGACCGGTGTCCTCCCGATCGCGATCGGCGAGGCGACGAAGCTCGCGGGGCGGATGCTCGATAGCGACAAGGTCTATGATTTCACCATTCGCTTCGGAGAGCAGACCGATACGCTGGATGCCGAGGGCGCGGTGATCGCGACGAGTGATGTTCGGCCCTCTATGCGAGCGCTGGAAGCGGTTCTCCCGCGCTTCACCGGTTCGATCGAACAGGTGCCGCCGGCCTATTCGGCGCTGAAGGTAGATGGCGCGCGGGCGTATGATCTCGCACGGGCGGGTGAAGAGGTCATGCTCGCGACGCGCAGCGTGACGATACATAGTCTCTGCTCCTCCCCTGGAAGGGGAGGTGGCGCGCAAAGCGCGACGGAGGGGTGTCCCCCTATCGATAGCGGGATACCCCACCACCAGCCTGCGGCTGGTCTCCCTCCCCGTGCCGGGGAGGAACTAGAGGAAATCACCCTTACCGCGCATGTCTCCAAGGGGACCTATATCCGCAGCCTCGCGCGCGACATCGCGCTGGCGCTCGGCACGGTGGGACATGTCACCATGCTTCGCCGCACCAGGGCCGGGGCGTTCGGGTTCGATTCGGCGATATCGCTGGACAAACTGGACGAACACGCTAAGGCGCGCACCCTTGAACAGATACTTCTGCCATTGAGGGCGGGGCTGGACGACATCCCGGCTTTCCCCCTCACCCCCGACCAGGCAGGAGCGCTCCGACAGGGGCGTGTGCTGGCCGGGATCGCCACAGACGATGGCCTTGCCTTTGCGATGCTGGACGACGTTCCGGTCGCGCTGGTCGAGGTGGAGGGCGGCAACGCCCGCGTCGTCCGCGGCTTCAACCTGTAAGACGATGTCGAAGGACACGATATGACGATTACCGCAGAACGCCGCCAGGCAGTCATCAAGGATCATGCGCGCGCCGAGGGCGACACCGGGTCTCCCGAAGTCCAGGTCGCGATCCTGACCGAGCGGATCAAGAATCTGACCGAGCATTTCAAGGGTCACAAGAAGGACAACCATTCGCGCCGCGGGCTGCTGATGATGGTCAACAAGCGGCGCTCGCTGCTCGACTATCTCCGCCACAAGGACGGGGATCGGTATCTCGCCCTCATCGCGAAGCTCGGTCTTCGGAAATAATTCGGGGGCGGCCTGCGGGTCGCCCTTTTCGCATCATGTACCCCGGCGAAGGCCGGGGTCCAGACTGGGCTCCCGCCTTCGCGGGAGCACATGCAACGCCAGACCACAATTCGGTGCTCTGGCAGGAGCCGATACTGGCTCACTCATAGGCCCCACGCGCATCGGGCGCGTGGCGTAAAGGAAAAAACATGTTCGATACCAAGAAGGTAAGCATCGAGTGGGGCGGAAAGACCCTCACCCTCGAAACGGGCCGCGTTGCCCGCCAGGCCGATGGCGCAGTGCTCGCGACGCTCGGCGAAACCGTCGTGCTGTGCGCCGTCACCGCTGCACGCTCGGTCAAGGAAGGGCAGGATTTCTTCCCGCTCACCGTCCATTATCAGGAAAAGTTCTCCGCCAGCGGCCGCATCCCCGGCGGCTTCTTCAAGCGTGAGCGCGGCGCGACCGAAAAGGAAACGCTGACCAGCCGTCTCATCGACCGTCCGATCCGCCCGCTTTTCCCGGAAGGCTTCTACAACGAGATCAACGTCATCGCCCAGGTGCTGAGCTATGACGGCGAGAACGAGCCGGACATTCTCGCGATGGTCGCGGCCTCGGCGGCGCTGACCATTTCGGGCGTGCCGTTCATGGGCCCGATCGGGGCTGCGCGCGTCGGCTACGTCGATGGCGAGTACATCCTGAACCCGACGACCGAGCAGGCGAAGGACGGCGATCTCGACCTGGTCGTCGCCGCGACCGGCAACGCGGTGATGATGGTCGAATCCGAAGCCAAGGAGCTTTCCGAAGAGGTCATGCTGGGCGCGGTCCAGTTCGCCCACAACGCCTGCCGCGCGGCGTGCAACGCGATCATCGATCTGGCCGAGCAGGCCGCCAAGGACCCGTGGGAAATGGCTCCGCAGGCCGACCTTTCGGCTGCCAAGGACAAGCTGAAGAAGCTGGTCGGCAAGGACATCGCGGCTGCCTACAAGGTGACCGACAAGTCCAAGCGTTCGGGCCTGCTCAACGAGGCGCGCGCCAAGGGCAAGGCAGCGTTCGCCGAGGCCACCCCGCAGGACCAGATGGCCGCGGGCAAGCTGATGAAGAAGCTGGAGGCGGAAATCGTCCGCGGCGCCATCCTGAAGGACGGCACCCGCATCGACGGCCGCACCACCACGCAGATCCGTCCGATCGAGGCGATGGTGCACTTCCTGCCGCGCGCACACGGCTCGGCGCTGTTCACCCGCGGCGAGACGCAGTCGATCTGCACGACGACGCTCGGCACGCGCGACAGCGAGCAGATGATCGACGGGCTGACCGGCCTCTCCTACGAGCATTTCATGCTGCACTATAACTTCCCGCCCTATTCGGTCGGTGAAGTCGGCCGCTTCGGTGCGCCGGGGCGTCGCGAAGTCGGCCACGGCAAGCTCGCCTGGCGCGCGCTGCACCCGGTGCTGCCATCGAAGGAGGAGTTTCCCTACACGATCCGCGTTCTCTCCGACATCACCGAGTCGAACGGTTCGTCGTCGATGGCGACGGTGTGCGGCGGGTCGCTGTCGATGATGGACGCGGGCGTGCCGCTGAAGCGTCCGGTTTCGGGCATCGCGATGGGCCTGATCCTCGAGGGCAAGGACTTTGCGGTCCTTTCCGACATCCTCGGCGACGAGGATCACCTCGGCGACATGGACTTCAAGGTTGCGGGCACGTCCGAAGGCATCACGACGATGCAGATGGACATCAAGATCGCCGGCATCACCGAGGAGATCATGAAGACCGCGCTCGATCAGGCGAAGGAAGGCCGCGCGCACATCCTGGGCGAGATGGCCAAGGCGCTCGACCACACGCGTGAAGAGCTGTCGGCGCACGCACCGCGCATCGAGACCTTCTCGATCGACAAGTCGAAGATCCGCGAAGTCATCGGCACCGGCGGCAAGGTCATCCGCGAAATCGTCGCGACGACCGGTGCCAAGGTCGATATCGACGACGAGGGGGTCATCAAGGTCTCGTCGAGCGATCCGTCGCAGATCGAAGCGGCGGTCAAGTGGATCAAGGGGCTCGTCGAGGAAGCGGAAGTCGGCAAGATCTATGACGGCAAGGTCGTCAATCTCGTCGATTTCGGCGCGTTCGTGAACTTCATGGGCGGCAAGGACGGGCTCGTCCACGTCTCGGAGATCAAGAACGAGCGGGTCGAGAAGGTTTCCGACGTCCTGTCCGAGGGCCAGGAAGTGAAGGTCAAGGTCCTCGAGATCGACCAGCGCGGCAAGGTGCGCCTGTCGATGCGCGTCGTCGATCAGGACACCGGCGCCGAGCTGGAGGACACGCGTCCGCCGCGCGAGGGTGGCGATCGCGGCCCGCGCGGTGATCGTGGTCCGCGTCGTGATGGCAGCGGTCGTGATGGCGGTGGCCGCGGCCCGCGCCGTGACGGCGATCGTGGCCCGCGTCGCGAAGGCGGCGAGCGCTCGGATCGCGGTCCGCGCCGCGAGCGTTCGGAAGGCGGCAACGACGCCAATGACGATCGGGGCCCCGCGCCGGAGTTCGCGCCAGCCTTCCTGACGGGCGACCGCGACTAGGATCGGAATAAACCCAAATCCGTTCGCACTGAGCTTGTCGAAGTGCCGTTCTTCTTTCGGATAGCGGTAGAACACTGCTTCGACAGGCTCAGCACAAACGGAATTGGGAGATTGCCAAGGGGCTCGGGAAACCGGGCCCTTTTTCTTGTGCGCGGCGGGCGCCCGCTTATGCTCGATCGCATGATCCGCACCGCCCTCGCCGCGTTCGCGCTCCTGCTCTCCGGCTGCGCGACACGCCCCGCCGAAGTCCGCGTCGGCTTCGATGCGACCGGAGTGACAAGCGTCACCGCACGCGGTCTGGCCGACCGCACGACGAAGCGCCGCGTCAACGCCGACGCCCCCGTCCGCCTCGCCAGCATATCGAAGCTCGTGACCGCGCTCGGCGTCATGCGGCTGGTCGAGGCAGGCAAGATCACCCTCGATCGCGACGTGTCGGACTGGCTCGGTTACCGACTGCGTAACCCGGCCTTTCCCGACACGCCGATCACGCTCAGGCTGCTGCTATCGCACCGATCGAGCCTGGCCGACGGTGCCGATTACGTCATCCCGCTCGGCAAATCGCTCAAGGACGTGCTCGCCGATCCCCGCGCCTGGGACCAGCGCCACGCGCCGGGCACCTGGTTCGCCTACACCAACCTCAATTTTCCGGTGATCGCAGGCGTGCTGGAAAAGGCGACGGGCGAGCGGTTCGATCGGCTGATGACCCGAATTGTCTTCCAGCCGCTCGGGCTTGATGCGTGCTTCAACTGGTCGGGATGCAGCCCAGCCAAGATCGCGCGCCATGTCGTCCTCTACCGCGCGACCGGTGAAGTCGCGCTAGACGACTTGCACGGGCAACCCCCGCCCTGCCCGGTCAACACGTCGGGCGGGTGCGATCTGGCGAGCTACCGGCTCGGCGACAACGGCGCGATCTTCAGTCCGCAGGGCGGGGTGCGCGCCTCGATGCGCGATCTGGCGCGGATCGGAAGGGTGTTCCTCAAGAACGGTGACGGCTTCCTCTCACCGGCATCGATGGCGACACTGACGACGCCCGTCTGGACGTATGACGGCACCAATGGCGACACGTCACACGGCTTCTATTGCCGCTACGGCCTCGCCACACAGACGCTGCCGACCCCCGCGAACGGCTGCGCCGATGATCTGTTCGGCGACGACGCGACATGGGTCGGCCATGCGGGGGAAGCTTATGCGGTGCGATCGGGGCTGTGGATCGACCGCGCAAAAGGCCGCGGCGTCGCCTTCTTCGCGACCGCCGTGCCCGATGGCAGCAAGGGCAGGTCTGCCTTTAGTCGCGAGGAAGAGCGGCTGGCTCGAAACCGTTAGAGTATCAGCCCTAGCTCCCCCAACCTGCGTTCGCCCCGAGCGCAGTCGAAGGGCACACGCCACGGAGCGTGCTTCGACTTCGCTCAGCACAAACGGAGCAAATCAAGAGCGTCGACTTAAGAGAAGTGGGGAGCTTCCGTTGCCCGGTGCTCCGCGCTTTTTCGGAGGAAGTCCGGGGGGTTCTGTTGCCCGGCCCCCCCGGCGGCCGCTGGAATCCCCTTCTGTTGCCCGGTGGGGTCCGACCGCGCTATCTTGGAGTAACCTTAGGCCGTGAGGCCCTCAGTTACGCCGCAATCGCGAGTGCTTCGTTATCGTTGGCACTTGTGTATGGGCCGTCACGGTGGTCCCATTCCGAGCAAAAGGCAGCGCCGTTCAACACACGTCGATCCTGGTTCGGCCCCGTCAGAGGCCCCCGTCGCCGAGGGTCTTTGGTGGAGCCGCCGGGTACTGCCCCCGGGTCCGCTGCGTCTATTATACGCCGCCGTTTATCGCCATAGCCAGGGCCGAAGCCCCTTGCCCGACCGATATAGGCCTTGCGCGCAATAAACGCAAAGGGCGCCTTTCGCTCGCCACAAAGCAGGGCCATAAGGGGACCATCATGTTGACGCAGCGTTCCCGTTACGCGCTCCGCGCGATGCTCTTCCTGGCCGAGGCGCCCGCCGGATCGCCGCCCATCCCGATGAACCGGATCGCGGCGGCGGCAAGCGTCCCGCGCAAGTTCCTGGAGCTGATCCTCGCCGATCTGCGCGATGCCGGGCTGCTCCACAGTCACCGCGGCAAGATGGGCGGATATTGCCTGTCGCGCCCAACCCACCTCATCTCACTGGGCGAAATCGTCCGCGTGATCGAGGGGCCGCTGGCGCTCGTGCCCTGCGTCAGCCGCACCGCCTATCGCCGCTGCGCCGACTGCAAGGATGAGGCGACGTGCGCGATCCGCCACGCGATGATGCGCGTGCGCGACGAAACCGCGCGGATTCTGGACGGGACAAGCCTTGAGGATGCGACGAGCGAGGATCTGGCGGCGGCTTGAGGCTTGCCATCACTCCGGACCTGTTCCGGGGTCTGCCTATCGATCATACGCTTTCGGCAGTGCACCCTCGGTCGGGACCGCATAGCGCCGCTGCAACAGCTTCTGCCGCGACTCCATCGGCTGCGCACGGCCGTCGATGAAGACCTGCTCCGGCGCTGACGAGAGCTCAAGCGGGTCGCCGTCCCAGATTACCACATCGGCGCGGCGCCCCGTACGCAGCGACCCGATCTCCCCGTCCATGCCCAGCGCCGCGGCTGGCTTCGAGGTGATCGTCGCAAACGCCTGCCCCCAATCGAGCCCGATGCCGCGCGGCACCTTGCCGATCGCGACCAGATTGCCGGCATATTGCGCGAGGACATGCTCGCCCGGTGCCGTGTTGATATCGACCGTCGAGATTCCGACCGAAACTCCCGCCCGGGTCAGCCGCCCGACATTGGTTTCGGTCGCGGCCAGCGATTCGAAGCTGAACGGCAGGTCGGCGAGCGCCGCGGCGATCACCGGCACCCGCGCCGTCGCGATCTCCTGCGCGACCATCCAGCCTTCGGTGGCGCCGACGAGAACAAGCCTGATCGCGGGATAATCGCGGCGCAGCGACAGGACCATGCGGATATCGGCCGCGCGCTCGACATGGACGAGCAGCGGCGTCTTGCCGTCGAGCACGTCGAGCAGCGCCTGCGCATCGGCGCGCTTCAGCAGCGAATCCTTCTCGCGCCCGCCGAACCCCGTCGGACTGCGCCGATAGTCCTGCGCCTGCGCGAACGCATCGCGCAGCATCGCATAGGCGGCCGGGCGGCTGCCGCCGGCGCGGCGCGCGCCCTCTTCGCCCAGCTCGACATACTGGAACGCCCGCGCGCGCGTGACTGGATCGACGTCAGCGCCGAGATCGATCACTGCGCCGCGTCCCGCAAAGATCGACCCCGCCGTTCCCGGCGCGACGAGCGCACGGGTGACGCCGCCGGCGCGTTCGTTGCCGATCTCCACGCCATCGGGATTGATCGCGGTCGATACGTCGATGCCGGCGGCGAACGGCGAGCCGCTCGCGCTGACGTCGTTCGATTCCTCGATCCCCTCGGCATCGACGAGGCCAAGGTTGGTGAAGCCGGCGACGATGCCGGCCGCGACCCATTTGCCACGAGCATCGACGATCGTCGCGCCGGCGGGAACCGGCACGTTAGGCCCCGCCGCGACGATGCGGCCATCGCAGAACACGACGACGCCGTTCGCGATCGGCTGTGATCCGTCGCCGATCGCGACGGTGCCACCGGTAATGGCGATGGTCTGTGCCGCGGCGGGGACCGCGACGAGCGCGGCGAGGCCAAGGAGGAGCGCCTTCACTTCAC
This sequence comes from Sphingomonas sp. EC-HK361, assembly GCF_902498785.1. Lineage (GTDB taxonomy): Bacteria > Pseudomonadota > Alphaproteobacteria > Sphingomonadales > Sphingomonadaceae > Sphingomonas. The sequence goes on along the minus strand of NZ_LR701493.1, from coordinate 479,793 downwards.
GTCTCCCTGCCCGGGCTGGCCAAGCTCGAAATCGGACACGGGGCGCCGCGACGGGTCGGTCGCATCATAGAGCAGCGCGCCGTCGACCCAGACCTTGGCCGGCCGCGTATAGACGCTCAGCGGATTGCCGTTCCACAGCACCACGTCCGCCATCTTGCCGGGCTTGAGGCTGCCCGTCTTGTCGGCGATGCCCAGCGCTTTCGCCGGATTGATCGACAACCATTCCCACGCGACCGCATCGGGGATGTCGATCCCGACACGGCGACCCGATGCCTGCGCCTTCGCGACCTCCTGATTGAGCCGCTGGATGCCGTTCTCGTCGTCGGAATGGATCATCGCGCACGCCCCCGCCTTCTGGAGCAGCGCGAGGTTGGCGCCGACGCCGTCATAGCTTTCCATCTTGAAGCCATACCAGTCCGCCCACACCGCAGCGCAGGTGCCGGTGGCCTTCAGCAGATCGGCGATCTTGTACGCCTCGACCGCGTGGTGGAACGCGGTGACCTTGTACCCGAACTCCTTCGCCATATCGAGGACGTTGGCCATCTCGTCGGCGCGGTAGCAGTGGTTCTGGACGAGGATGTCGCCATCGAGCACGCCGCGCAGCGTATCCATAGCGATGTCGCGCGCGGGCGGATCGCCGCCGTCCTTTTCGTATTTCATCCATTTGCGACGATACTCGACCGCCTTCGCCCAGGTCTGGCGATCGACCGCGATATTGCCCATTCGGGTCGAGGGCGCGCGGCCCTTGCCGCCATAGACACGCTTCGGATTCTCGCCGCACGCCATCTTGAGGCCATAAGGCGCGCCAGGGAACTTCATCCCCTGCGCCGTGCGGGCATAGACGTTCTTCAGGATGACCGAGCGCCCGCCGAAGAGGTTCGCGGAGCCGGGCAGGATCTGGAGCGTGGTTACCCCGCCATTGGCGAGCGCGCGTGAAAAGCCGGGGTCCTGCGGCCAGACGCTGTGTTCCGCCCACACTTCCGGGGTCGCGGGGGCAGTCGCCTCGTTGCCATCGGACAGCGCGCGGATGCCCGGCGAGGGGTAATCACCGAGGTGGCTGTGTATATCGATGACGCCGGGGGTGACCCACAGCCCGGTGCCGTCGATGACGGTCGCACCCGCCGGCGCCTGCACATCGGCACCGACCGCCACGATCTTCCCGTCCGCGAAGAGCACCGAGCCGCGCTCGATCCGACCACCCTCCCCGTCGTAGATCGTCGCGCCGCGCAAGAGCGTCGGGACGCCGGGATAGGCGTGATAGGTCGACGGAAAGGGATCGCGATCGTAGCGGCGTTCGGCGGCGGGTGGGCTGGTATCCGACGCGGCTTTCGGCCGTTCCTTCGCCTCGCCAGCACACGCCATCAGCGCAAAGGTGAGCGCACCCCCGATGACGGCGCGCACACGCGCCGGTCTGCTCGACCCCATGATCCCCGGCTCCCCGATCGCTTGTTTCGGGCGAGCGTAGGGAGTCGCGCGGGCGCGATCAACCCGGCTGGAAGACCCCGCAGGCGATCCGGGCGCCGCTGTTGCCGGCGGGATCCGTCATCAGGTCGTCGGGGCCGGCATGGACGACGATCGCCGCGCCGTCCGCGTCCATCAGCCCGGCCATGGTCGCGCCCGGGATCGTCGCGCCGAGCGTGCCGCGTCCGTCCGCCCCGATCATCAGATTGGGCAAATCGCCCTCATGCGGCCCTTGCGGGTTCATCGAGCCATGCTTCATGTTCGTCGGGTTCCAGTGCCCGCCCGCCGTGGTGAAGTCGGGACCGTCGCAGCGCCCGGTCATGTGGATATGGGCGCCGTGATTGCCCTGCGGCATGCCCTTCGCATCGATCGTGAAGCGCACCCCGCCCGCAACCTCGGTCGCGCTTGCCCGGCCGACATCGACCCCGGCTGCGGTGCGCAGCATCGCGACCGCCTTTGCCGCGCCGGCGACGGGCATGCCGGTATCGACACGCTTTTCGCTGCAGGCCGCCACCGCGACCAACGCTGCCGCCGCCCCGATCGTCATCGCATAGCGCATTGCATTGTCTCCCCGTTCGTTGGCTGTGCCTGCACGCTAGCGCACAGCGCACGACGCTGGGAAGCGGTTCCGATGGCTCGACCAATTCCAGCGCCACACTGCGTGCGGAGTCTTTGCTGCGTCGCACAATCACGCTTGAACCCGTCTCGAATCCATACTATGTTGCGCCGCAGCAAAGATCGAGGTGGACGTCAGATGGCCATTGCGAAAACCCCCGCTGTCCCGGCCCCGCGCGGCAAGCGCGGCGCCCCGGCGCGGCCGGCAACGGCTGCTGCATCATCCGCTCCGAAGACTTCGACCCCGCCCGCCGCGGTTCCGGCGGCTCCGGCTCTCATGCCGCCAGTAAAGGACGCAACGATGGACACCAACACGATGAAGGCCACTGCCGAGAAGACCCAGGCGCAGGCCAAGGAAATGTTCGCCGACGTGAACGCGCGCGCGAAGGGCGCGGTCGAGAAGAGCCAGAAGATGGTCGCAGAGTTCAACGATCTGTCGAAGGGCAATGTCGAGGCGATGGTCGAATCGGCCAAGATCGCCGCGAAGGGTGCCGAGGACATCGCGCGCTACACCATCGATTACGGTCGCCAGACGATCGAGAAGGCCAACGCCACCGCCAAGGACCTGGCCGGCGCCAAGTCGCCGACCGAGTTCTTCCAGATCCAGTCGGACGCGTCGCGCAAGGCGATCGACGCCGTCGTCGCCGAAGCGTCGAAGTTCACCGAGAACTATCTGAAGCTGTGGGGCGAGATCGTGCAGCCGGTTTCGAACCGCGTCGCGGTCGCGATGGAAAAGGCAAAGGTCGCCGCGTAACGCGACGACACCGCCAGACGACTTCGGTCGCCTTCGCGGGAAAATGTCCAAGGGGCGCCGCGGCTTCGGCCCGGCGCCCCTTTTTCGTGGTCAGCACGCGCCCACGCCCTTGCCTGAACCGGCGCAAATGCCATATTTTGGCAATCATCATGCAGTGCGACCCCCTGACCATGGCCGAACGCCGCGACGACGGCGTCGACGACGATACCCGCGATCCGGGTGTCGGTGTTGCGACCCGCACGCGCACGCGCACGAAGAAGCCGACGCCGTACCGCGTCCTGATGCTCAACGACGACTATACGCCGATGGAATTCGTGGTCCTGTGCCTGCAGCGATTCTTCCGGATGAACATGGAAGAGGCGACGCGAGTCATGCTCCACGTCCATCAGAAGGGCGTCGGCGTGTGCGGCGTCTTCACCTACGAAGTCGCCGAAACCAAGGTCGGCCAGGTCATGGATTTCGCCCGGGAAAACCAGCACCCGCTGCAGTGCACGCTGGAGAAGGCCTGATCCGCGGTCAGCGCGCGGCGGGGAGCCAGCCGAGTTCGAGTCCGGTGAACCGGTCGATATAATTGGCAGCGCTCGCCAGTCCGGCCTCGTTGCGCACCGTCACCCGCCCGGCCTCACGCGTGATCAGCCCCTCGTCCTCGATCTGGCGCAGCATACGGTTGACATGCACCGCGGTCAGCCCCGTCGCGTCGCCGATCTCTTCCTGAGTCAGCCCCAGCACGAAGCTGTCGCCGTTCGTCCGATCGGTCGGGCGCATGCGGTAGCGTATCTCGAGGAGCAGCGCCGCGACGCGTGCCTTCGCCGATGTCCGGCCGAGCGCCGCCAGCCGGTCGGTGAGCGCCACGCGCTCCATCTGGGCAAGGACCATGAACAGCGCGGCGAGGCGGGGATGTTCGGTCACCAGCGTCGCCATCGCGCTGCGCTCGAACGGGCAGACGATGCTGTCGGTCAGCGCCACCACGGTTTCGGGCGAATCGCGATACACCATCGCCGACGACGCGATCATGTCGCCGGGAAACAGAAAGCGCAGAATCTGGCGGCTGCCGTCGGGCAGCAGCACATAGCTCATCATCATGCCCTTGCGCAGGATGAACAGCTCGCCCAGCGGATCGTTCTCGCGAATCAGGGTTGCGCCGCGCCGCAGCGGGCGTTCGCGCTCTTCCAGCCGCGCAAGTGCGTCATGCTCGGCAGACGACAGCGCGAGAAAATCACCGAGCCGCTCGGCGAAACAACTACCTGACACGCAAGCGCAACCCCCTGATGGTTACCAGCCATGGGCACATCGTTGCGCACGCGCATTAAAATCGATCAATGCAGGTGCCGATCCGGTCGTTTGCAACCCGCTACGGACGCGTTAGAGCCGGCGGATGGACCGTATTCTCATTCGCGGCGGCAACCGCCTTTCCGGCCGCCTTCCGATCTCGGGCGCAAAGAACGCGGCGCTGACACTCATGCCCTGCGCCCTCCTGACCGACGAGCCGCTGACGCTGCGCAACCTGCCGCGGCTCGCCGATGTCGACGGGTTCGGCCACCTGCTCAACCAGCTCGGCGCCTCGACCGCGATCGAGGGGACCCGGCCGGAGGATTTCGGCCGGGTGATGACGATCCGCGCGGGGAAGCTGACCTCGACCGAGGCGCCCTACGACATCGTGCGCAAGATGCGCGCATCGATCCTCGTCCTGGGGCCGCTGATCGGGCGCGGCGGCGAAGCGACCGTCTCGCTTCCCGGCGGCTGCGCGATCGGCAACCGCCCGATCGACCTTCACCTGAAGGCGCTGGAAGCGATCGGCGCCGAGCTGGAGATGGCGGCGGGCTATGTGAAGGCGACCGCGCCCGGCGGGCGGCTGTCCGGCGGCAAATACACCTTCCCGATCGTGTCGGTCGGCGCGACCGAAAATGTCGTGATGGCGGCCGTATTGGCGAAGGGCACGAGCCGGATCGAGAACGCGGCGCGCGAACCCGAGATCGTCGATCTGTGCGACTGCCTGGTCGCGATGGGGGCAAAAATTGCGGGGATCGGCACCGAGACGCTGGAGATCGAGGGCACCGACCGCCTGCACGGCGCGACCTATGCGGTGATGCCCGACCGGATCGAGGCGGGCAGCTATGCGTGCGCCGCCGCGATCACCGGGGGCAGCCTGGAACTGGTCGGCGCCAATGCCGACGACATGCGCGCGACGCTGACCGCGCTCGCCGAGGCCGGCGTCGCGATCGAGGAAACGAAGGACGGCGTGCGCGTCACCGCGGACACGACGCTGAAACCGCTGACGCTGTCCACCGCACCCTATCCGGGCTTTGCCACCGACATGCAGGCGCAGTTCATGGCGATGCTTTGCAAGGCGGACGGCGCGTCGGTGCTGACCGAGACGATCTTCGAGAACCGCTACATGCACGTCCCCGAGCTTGCGCGGATGGGCGCGGATATCACCGTCAGCGGTCGCACCGCGATCGTCCGCGGGGTGAACCGCATGGTCGGCGCGCCCGTCATGGCGACCGACCTGCGCGCCTCGATGAGTCTCATTCTCGCCGGGCTGGCGGCGGACGGCGAAACGCAGGTTGCCCGCGTCTACCATCTCGACCGCGGGTATGAGCGGCTGGAGGAAAAACTGTCCGCCGTCGGCGCCGATATCGAGCGCGCCAGCGACGGCTGAGCTGCGACCGTCACCAGCGCGCCGCGGCACAAGGCCATCATGCGGGCCTCCTTGACCTGACGGCTGTGTTACTAGACCATCACGCCAAGCGGGCTTGGAGTGAGACATGGAACGACGGCAGTTTCTGGCCAACGCCGCGTCACTCGGACTGTTCGCGGTCTGGGCTGCGCGATCGGCCGCTGCCGAGTCGCGCCTCGACCCGCACGAGGATCGCGCGCTGTATCCTCAAGGCGTCGCGTCGGGTGACCCGGACGAGCACAGTGTCGTGCTGTGGACCCGGCGACCGTTCGATGCGGGCGACCGGCACGAGCTTGCGGTGGAGGTCGCGCGCGATCCGGATTTCCGCCGCGTCGTGGCAAAGGCGCACGCGCCCGTGCTGGCGGCCGCTGACTGGACATGCCGCGTGCTTGTCGGCGGACTCTTGCCGGCAACGACCTACTGGTATCGCTTCACCGACGATAGCGGCGCGGGCAGCCGGGTGGGGCGAACGATCACCGCGCCGCGCATCACCGATCCGCGTCCGGTCCGCTTCGCGTTCGTTTCGTGCAACAGCGTCAACGAAGGCGCGCAGAACGCCTATCGCCGGATGATCTGGGAAGACGAGCGCGCGCCCGTCGACCGCAACCTCGGATTCGTGCTCCATCTCGGGGACTTCATCTACGAAGTGGTCGAATATCCCGAAGAGGTGCCGCATCGCTACGCGCGCACCGTCTACGACCTCGGCCACATTCCTGACGCCCGCAAGGTCGGCAATTTCCATGTGCCGACGAATCTCGCCGGCTACCGCCACGTCTATCGTGCGCATATCGACGATCCCGATATCCAGAACGCACGGGCCCGCTTTCCCTTCGTGTGTATCGGCGACAATCACGAATTCTCGTGGCAGGGCTGGCAGAGCTTCATCAAATATGGCGAAACGGTCGAACCAGCACAGCCGCTGCGTGTCGCCGCCAACCAGGCGTGGTGGGAGTATATCCCGTCGCGCGTCCGCAAGGCATCGGGGCCGGGTTTCGAGCAGTTCGGACCGCCCGCGGTGTCAAAGGCGCCGATCGACGCGTTCGACGATCACGGGTTCGGCACCGAGGCCAATAACCGCGCCGCGGTCGGCAGCATGACCGCTTATCGCGCGCTTCGATACGGCCGGCACGTCGAGCTCGTCCTGACCGACCTTCACAGCTACAAGATGGAAGACCCGACGGACCGGCCGGAAGCAGCGGCGCTCGATGCGGGCGAGTTCCCGGTCATCCCGCAGGAGTGGATGGAGATCGTCGATGGCGGCAAGGATTATGCCGGCGGCAAGCCACCCGCGACCATTGCGATCGGCGACAGGACCATCCCTAATTATCGCAAGGACGAGCCCGCCTACACCGTGCTCGGACGCGAGCAGAAGGCATGGCTAAAGGCGCAACTGACTGAATCGACCGCAACCTGGAAGATCTGGGGCGCGACCAACGGGACGCTCGACATGCGGACCGACCCGCAGAATCTGCCCGCCGGCCTGGTCAAGGCGGCGTGGCCCGGCAAGGGGTTCGGCACATTCGGCGGCGGCGACTTCAGCGGCGCGTTCAGCGAGCGGGCGGAAATCTACGACCTGGTCCGCGATCACAAGGTGTCGGGGTTCGTCACCGTCTCGGGCGATCGTCACAGCTTCTGGGCCGGCTATGCCGCGCCGGCACTGCCGCCCGAAGGATTCGCGCCGGTCGGGATCAGCTTCATCACCGGTTCGATCTCGGCGCCCGGTCTCGGCGAAGCGGCGGAATATAGGAAGGCGTCCCCGCTGCTGCCGCTCTTCGTCCGCAAGACGGCGGGCGCCGCGCCCGAGCATACGATCAACCTCACGATCAAGCGCGGGGTGCGCAGTGCGCTCGAATATGCGGCGAGCGGCGATATCGCAAAGGCGCGCGCGGTCACCAATCCCGATGTCGCGCCACATCTGGAGTTCGTCGATATGGCCGGTCACGGCTATGCCGTGGTTACCGCCGGACCGGATTCCATCGACACCGAATTCGTCTGCATCGCCCGCCCGATCGCGCGCGCTGCAACACCCGACGGCGGCCCCCTGCGATACCGCGTTTCGCACCGCGCCAACATGTGGCGGCCGGGAGTGCCGCCGAAGCTGGAGCAGCGAGTGCTCGAGGGGAATCCCGAGCTTTCCGTTTGAGGAGCACGTCCCTCGCGACACGGTGTCATGGTCGGAACGATGCAGGATCGATCGAGAGCCTGCCGACCTTCTCGTAAAAGGTTTTCCTTGGAATTTTCAGTTCTTTGATAGCGGCCGAGACATTGCCTTTTGTCGCTTTGAGCGCGTTGCTGATCAGCTGCTTTTCGAATGCCGCGACACGTCCTCGCAAATCCGTGTCATCCGGCAAGACGGCCATGTCGCCGAGGAGGGTTCCGAACGCGTAGTTGCGCAGCTCGCGGACATTTCCGGGCCATTCATATGCCAGGACATGGCGCCGCTCGGCATCGCCGATGACGTGATCGGGTCGTCCGAGCTGCGCCTTCGCCTGTTCGACAAAGATGGCGTATAGGATCATCGCATCGCTCTCCCGCTCGCGAAGCGGCGGTAGCCGCAAATGGGTCGTTGCAAGACGATGATATAGGTCGGCGCGAAAGCCATCGCGATCAACGCTCGCCCGCAGATCGGATTTTGAGGTGGCGATGATGCGGATGGTCACGGCTTCGGGGCGCGGTGCTCCCAGAGGGTGAACCTCGCGTTCTTCGATCACGCGGAGCAGTTTCGTCTGCAGGTCCGGCGATAGCGCGTCGATGTCGTCGAGCAGCAGCGTGCCGCCGTTCGCCTCCACGATGAGCCCGGTGCGCGCGAGCCGGGTGTGCGGGACGACGTCAGCGGCATGGCCGAACAATTCGATCGCGGCGGTGGCATCGTCCAGCGTCGGACAGTCGATCGCAACGAAGGGCTTTTGCCGACGCGGCCCCTGCCGGTGCAGCATGAGCGCGGCGAGTTCCTTGCCGGTCCCGGTCTCGCCTTCGATCAGCACGTCGATACTGGCCTGTGCGAGGCGCTGGATCTGCGCACGCAACTGGGTGATCGCCCGACTGTTACCGATCAGCGGGCTAGCCGCTTCACCCGCCTCGGCCACGGCGCGCAACTGGCGGTTCTCGATGACCAACCGCCGCCGCTCGAGCGCGCGGGAGACCGCAAGCGTCAGGTGATCCACCGAAAAGGGCTTGGTGAGAAAATCATACGCGCCCTCCTTCATCGCCGCGACCGCCATCGGCACGTCGCCGTGGCCGGTGATGAGGATCACGGGCACCTCAGGATCAACCGCGCGGACGGCCGATAGCAGCTGAAAGCCATCCATCCGTGGCATGCGGATATCGGACACGACCACGCCTTCGAAACTTGGGGTGGCCAGCGCGAGCGCAGCCTCGGCCCCGGCAAAGGCGCGAACGTTAAATCCGGCCAGCCCGAAGGACTGCGCGGTCGCCAGTCGCAGATCGTGATCGTCCTCGATCAGGATGATCTCCAGGCGGGATGCGCTGCCCGTCATGCGCGTTTCAGCGTCAACAGGAAGGACGCGCCGCCGCCGGGGCCCTCATGCAGCGCCAATTCCCCACCGAAGCCGCGCGCGATGTCCCGCGCGATCGCCAGCCCGAGTCCGAGGCCGTCTTCGCGCCCGGAGACGAACGGATCGAACAGCGTCGCGCGAACCGCGGGATCGATGCCTGGTCCATTGTCGTTGACGTTGACGAGCAGATGCGCATCGTCCTGGCGCACCGCACAGGTGATCGCGATGCCGGGGCGGTCCCCCGCCGCGTCGAGTGCGTTCTGGACCAGGTTCACCAATATCTGTTCGAGGCGGATGCGGTCGCCGACCACGCACGCTGCCTTCAGCGCCGGCGGCAGATCGAGCGTCAGGAGGCCGCGCACGCGCTCGCCCATCAGCAGGAACAACCCGTCGATCACCGCACCGAACGGCACCGCGGTGACATCCGCCTTGCGCCGGCGGACGAAGGCGCGCAGTTCGCCGGTGATCGCCCCGACGCGTTCGGTGAGCGCCACGATCCGGGCGAGATTGACCTTCGCATCGTCTGTTGCGCCCCCGGCGAGCATCGCCTGCCCGTTCTCGGCAAAGGCGCGGATGGCCGCAACCGGCTGGTTGATCTCATGCGCCACGCCCGCAGTGATCTGGCCGAGCGATCCCAGCCGGCTGGCCTGTGCCAGCTCTTCGCGCGCGGCTCGGTAGCGATGGTCCGCGGCCAGCCGTTCTTCCGATTCGATCACCAGGCGCGCATTCGTCTCGCGCAGTTCCGCGGTGCGATGCGCGACCTCGCGTTCCAGCGCCTCGTGCGCGATCCTGTGGAGACGACGGCGATCGGCGGCGCGGATCACGACGCCGCTCGCGATGCCGGCGACGATGAGCATGCACAACGCCCAGATCAGGACCTGCAGCCGCGCGGCAGCGAGCGGCGGCGCGAGCGGCGCGAGGTGGATCAACCGGGCGCCCCGCAGGCTCGATGGCACGGCGGCAGCGCGAAACCGTTCGGTCAGCGCGCCATCGACGGTCGCGGTCGCGCCCTTGATCGTGACCGGTGCACGACGGGGTGGCCGGGGCCCGAACTGAAGCGTTCTTCGCGCGTCGGCGATCGTCGTGGAGTCCAGCGCGTGGATCGCGCCAAAGCGCCAGGCCGGACGGCTGGTGATGAGGATCACCCCGTGTCGATCGGTCAGCAGGCTGATGCCGCTCGACCGCGCCCAGTTCGCCTCCAGTGTGTCGAACTCCACCTTGACCACGATGACGCCAAGCGCCTTGCCGTCCCGGTCCACCCGCCGTGCGAGGTAGAGACCCGGCCGGCCGCTGACGGTGCCGAGCGCAAAAAGCTCTGCAGACCCGCTGCGCATCGCGTCGAGAAAATAGGGGCGAAAGCCGTAATTCTGGCCGACGAAGCTGCTCGGCAAGCGCCAGTTGCTCGCCGCCAGTGTGCGCCCGCTGCGATCGATCACGTAGAGCACCGCGGCGTCGGTGCGGCCAGCGAGCGACTGCAGCGTGCGGTCGAGCCGGGCTGCCGCCGCCGGGTCGTCCCCGGCGAGCACCGTCGAGACACCGGGATATTCGGTCAGGACGAGTGGCAGCAGGCGAAACTTCTGCAATTCGCTTTCAAGCAGCCCGGCATGCGTCCTTGCGATCGATGCGGCGCCGATATCGGCGACCCGCTCCGCCCGCGTCCCGGCCCAGCGCAGTCCCGCGAGCGCGAGCGCGCCGACGGCGGCGGCGGCGAGCAGGACCAGGACGATTCGGCGCCACGCGAACATGTGTGGATTACCACACACTTTTAGGAGGATGGGAAGGCGTGCCGTGCTCCTGCGCCGCGCATCCCACGCCGCTATTATGGTGCTTAATCACGACTTTTCAGTCTCTTGCAAGAATCCAGGTGAGCGACTGGAACATCGCCCGACGGCGGCTAGGCTAACAGCCGCAACCTCGGATGACAGAGGTGCGGGGGAGAGGACATGACGCCCGACGCGGATCAGCCGGCCATCGCCGGGCCCCGGCCATTCTATCATCACCTCTATGTGCAGGTGCTCGCGGCGATCGTTGCGGGCGCGCTGGTCGGCCATTTCTACCCCGCGGCGGGCGAGGCGCTGAAGCCGCTGGGCGACGCCTTCATCAAGCTGGTGAAGATGGTCATCGCGCCGGTCATCTTCCTCACCCTCGTCAGCGGCATCGCCGGGATGCGCGAGCTGCGCACCGTCGGGCGCGTCGCCGCGAAGGCGCTGGGCTATTTCCTGCTGTTCTCCACGCTCGCGCTGGTGGTGGGGCTGATCGTCGCCAACACCGTGCAGCCCGGCGCGGGGATGAACATCGACCCCGCTACGCTGGATCCGGGCGCGGTCGCCGACTATGCGCATCAGGCGCACGAGACGACGCTGGTCGGTTTCGCGCTCGCGATGATCCCCGATACGCTGGTTTCGGCGCTGATCCAGGGCAATATCCTGCAGGTGCTGGTCGTCGCGATCCTGGTCGGAATCTCGATCAGCCTGGTGGGCGAACCCGCGCAGCCAGTGCTCGACCTGATCGATCGGACCGGCAAAATCGTGTTCCGCCTGACCGGCATCCTGATGCGCGCCGCCCCGGTCGGCGCGTTCGGTGCGATCGCGTTCACGGTGGGCAAATATGGCGCGGGGAGCCTCGTCAACCTCGGCGGACTCGTCGCGACCTTCTATCTCACCTCGCTGCTGTTCGTGCTGGTCGTGCTGGGCGCGGTCGCGCGGCTGCACGGCTTTTCGATCATCCGCCTCATCCTGTATCTCAAGGCCGAGCTGCTGCTCGTCCTCGGCACCTCCTCGTCCGAGGCGGCGCTGCCCAATCTGATCGTCAAGCTGGAAGCCGCGGGATGCGACCGCGGGGTCGTCGGGCTGGTCGTGCCCACCGGCTATTCGTTCAACCTCGACGGCACCAACATCTACATGACCCTTGCCGCTCTGTTCATCGCGCAGGCTTGCAACGTGGACCTCACGCTCGGGCAGGAGCTGCTCCTCCTCGGCGTCGCTATGCTCTCGTCCAAGGGCGCGGCCGGGGTGACAGGCGCGGGATTCATCACGCTGGCCGCGACGCTGTCGATCGTGCCTTCCGTCCCTGTGGCGGGCATGGCGCTGATCCTCGGCGTCGACCGGTTCATGAGCGAATGCCGCAGCCTGACCAACTTCATCGGCAATGCGGTGGCGGGAATCGTCGTCGCGCGCTGGGAAGGCAAGCTCGACCGCGCGCGCCTCGACGCGACGCTTCACCACAGAGGGCCGGCGGCACGCTTCGCCGACACGGCCCCGCTGACCACCATGCAGGGAGAATGACGATGACCAACGCACGCCTTGCGCTTGCCACCGGCAGCGCGCTCGCGGCACTGATCGCGGGCCAGGCCCAGGCCCAAACGCAGACGCCCGCGCCGCGCGCCGAAGCCGTTCCCGGCCTGGCCCAGGCGACACCGCAGGCGAACGCCGACCCCGACACCGCAGCGCAGGCCCCGGAGGCTGCCGCGGACATCGTCGTCGTCGGCAGCCAGATCAAGGGCGCGAGCACCAGTGCCGCGCTGCCGGTGTCGGTCATCGATCAGGCGCAGATCGACGCGACCGGCACGGTCTCGGGCGACGAACTGTTCCGGTCGATCCCGCAAGCCGGCGACGTGACCTTCAACGAGGCGAACAACCCGCAGACCTCGAACGCGGCGCGCGGCGACGTCAATTCTATCAACCTGCGCAATTTGGGGGTCGGCAACACGCTGGTGCTGCTCAACGGCCGCCGCCTCGTCCAGCATCCCACCAGTCAGGCAGGCGACGGCAACGTGCCGGTGCTCGGCTATAATTCCAATGCGCTGCCGGTCGCGGGGATCGAGCGACTGGAAATCCTGCGCGATGGCGCCGCCGCGATCTACGGCGCCGATGCGGTCGCGGGCGTGGTCAACACGGTGACCAAATCGGATTTCGACGGCGCCAGCCTCAACTACCGGTTCGGCTTTGCCGAGGGCACCCACCGCAAGGAGCTGCAGGTCACCGGCACTGCGGGGACGAATTTCGCGGACGGGCGCGGCAACGTCTCCATCTTCCTCGATTATACCCGGCGCACCGCACAGCTGGCCTCGGATGAGCCCTATACGGCGTCCGACAACCTACTGTCCTTCTTCGCGGACAACCCCGCTTACGCCTCCAGCCTCGTCCCCGACGGCCGCGCGACCCAGTCGCCCTGGGCGAACCTGGCGGTGGTCGGCGGCCCCGGCACGATCCGCATGGGCACCCGCGCGGTGACCTCGTCCGCCGGCGCCTTCCACACCCAGTCGGCGGCAAATCCGGGTTGCGCCTTCACGGTCAATTCCAACGTCTGTTACGGCACCGGAACCCGCGCGACCGCCTCGACGCTGCGCTCGGAGCGGTTCGATACCCGCCCCGGCACCACCGTCACGCCGTCGTTCAACCGCTACAACACCTTCCTGACGGCGCATTACGACGTCAGCGACGCGGTGACCTTCTACACCGAGCTCGGCTATTACCGGGCGGACACCCACCGTATGCAGCCGCCGACGATCAACCTCAATGCGATCGTCATCCCGGCCTCGAACTACTGGAACCCGTTCGGCCCGACCCGCTTCGCGGACGGATCGCTCAACCCAAACCGTATCCCCGGTCTGACCAACGTCCCCGCGGCGGGGCTACCCGTGCGCCTGTCCACCTACCGCTTCGTCGATGCGGGCAAGCAGCTGGTCGATGTCACCAACTGGCAGTCGCGGTTCCTCGGCGGGGTGAAGGGCAAGCTCGGCAGCTTCGATTTCGACAGCGCGCTGCTCTACACTGCGGCGCAGGCGACCGACGATTCGAACGCGATCGACATGACCGCGTTCCAGAAGAACCTCGCGCTCTCGACGCCCAATGCATACAACCCGTTCTCGGGCGGCTGTTCGGCGACCCCGTCGCTGGGGGATTGCTCCGTGGCCAGCCAGCAGACGATCGACGCCTTCCAGTTCCGGCTGCGGCGCAAGGACCGCACGACGCTGTTCCTCGGCGATTTCAAGCTGTCGAACGCGCGGCTGATCGCGGTGCCCGCGGGACATGTCGGCTTCGCGTTCGGCGTCGAAGGGCGGCGCGAGACGCAGGCGGACATCCGTGATCCCAATCTCAACGGCGACATCACCTTCACCGATCTGGTGACGGGCGAAACCAATCTGTCCAACGTCGCCGCGGTCAGCCCGACGCCGAGCTCGTTCGGCGCGCGCACCGTGTTTTCGGCCTTCTCCGAGATCGCGCTGCCGGTCGTGTCGCCCGATATGGGCATTCCGCTCGTTCACAGAATCGATATGCAGATCGCGGGCCGCTACGAGCATTACAGCGACTTCGGATCGGTCGCGAAGCCCAAGGTCGCGATCGCCTGGGATCTCGTCGACGGGTTTCGCCTGCGCGCCTCCGCTTCGCAGGGGTTCCGCGCGCCGAACCTCGAACAGGTCAACACCACGCGCTATTCGCGGCTGGGATCGAACACCGATTATTATGCGTGCGAGGCCGATCTGCGCGCCGGTCGGATCAGCACCTTCAGCGCGTGCGGCCGCGGGGTGAGCTACCAGATCGCGATCGCAGGCAACCGCGACCTGAAGCCCGAGAACAGCACCAACTGGACGGTCGGCACCGTCATCCAGCCGGGCTTCATCCCCAGCGAGTATGGCCGGCTGACACTGACCGCGGATTTCTGGTCGATCAAGCAGGTCGGCATCGTCGGCCAGTTCGGGCCGCAGAACGCGCTGGTGCTCGACTATCTGCTGCGGCTGCAGGGATCGAGCAACCCCAACGTGATCCGCGCCGCGCCGACTGCGGACGACACCCCCGCCTTCGCCGGCACCGGGCTTGCGCCGGCAGGAGCGGTGCTGCAGATCAACGACCAGTTCACCAACCTGCTGCCGCAGACCGTGCAGGGCATCGATCTGGCGCTGCTCTATAATGTGCGCACCGACATCGGAAAATTCGACCTGGCAATCAACGCCGCGCGGCTGACCAAGTTCAGCCGCGATACGCCGCCCGCGGTACAGGCGCTGTTCGACGCGCGTGCGGCGGGGCAGATCAATGCCGCCACCCCGCTGACCGACGCGAGCGACCTGATCGAGGATCGCGGCCGGCCGAAGTGGCGCGTCACGGGATCGCTGACCTGGTCGCAGAAGCAGTGGCAGGTGGGCGCATTCGCCAACTATATCGGCCCGGTCGACGACACCAACTTCCTCGATACCGACGGCAACCCCTATCCGGTCGCGGGGACGACGACCTTCAATCTCTACGCGCAATACCGGGTGAAAGGGACCTTCATGGACGGCACCCGCTTCCGCATCGGCGCGCGCAACCTGTTCGACAAGGAACCGCCGGTGGTCGCCGACGGGTATCTGGGCTCGCTCTATGTGCCCTATGGCCGCTATTGGTATCTGACGGTCGGGAAGAACTTCTGATGAACTGGCGCCATATCCCGCTGATCGCCATCGCGCTGACCATTGCGACCCCGGCGACCGCCCAGGACGCGCCGGCCGTCCCGCCGGCCGTCCCGCCGATCGCCGCTCCTGGTGTCGCGGCCCCGGCCCGCACGATCCTGTTCGTCGGCAACAGCTTCACCCAGGGCGCGCATTCGGCGGTGCGCAACTGGCACGCCGCGAGCGTGACCGACCTCAATGGCGATGGCTATGGCGGGGTGCCCGCGCTGTTCAAGACCTTCACCGAGGAAGCGGGACTCGACTACGCCGTCAGCCTGGAGACGCAGGGCGGCAAAACGCTGGGCTTCCACTATGACGAGCGGCGGCAGCGCCTCGACCGGGCGTGGGACGTGGTGGTGCTGCAGGAGCTGAGCACGCTCAACCGCAAGAAGCCCGGCGACGACACCGACTATATCGCTGATGTCGGCCGCCTGGCGCGGCTGTTCACCGCGCGCAATCCGGCGGTGCGGATCGAACTGATGGCGACCTGGACCCGCGCCGACGAAACCTATCGCCCGACCGGCCACTGGTATCGCCAGCCGGTCAGCGTGATGGCGACCGACCTGCGCGCCGCCGCCGATCGTGCCCGCGCCGCAACGCCGGCGGTCGCGGGCGTCCTGCCGGTGGGACAGGCCTGGAACCGCGCGTTCGCGACGGGCGTGGCGGACCCCGATCCGTATGACGGCATCAGCTACGGCCAGGTCGATCTGTGGACCTACGACCAATATCACGCCAGCATCCACGGCTATTATCTCGAGGCGCTGGTCGTCTTCGGGCGGATCACCGGGCGTGACCCGATGTCGCTCGGTGCCGCCGAGCGCGCCGCCGACGAACTCGGCATCTCACCTAGGGATGCGGTCGCGTTGCAACGCGTCGCGCATGACGAGCTTTCTGCGACGCCGTGACCTCACCCTCTGTTCGGGCGCGCCACGCGCTCACGCACCCCGAGCAAAAGTTCATTTGTGTAAATCACGCATATCCGCGACCGCGCGATTCAAATGCGCGGGTTCGCGTGGACGATGCGAAAGCCGATATGCGTCGTTCCAGCCATCGCATCGCCGGGCTATCGCGCGGCGGGGCGAAAGCGGCCGCAGAAATTGGGCGCGCACAGCCATGATCGTATCTCGAAACGCAAGATCACGCCCACGATGGTTCGTCAATTCGGATGGAGACCGAGCGACAGACGCCGGCGCGGCGATCCTGATTTCAGACCCGCCGATATTGCTTTTCCGGTCGACAGGGTCGAACTTTCGACGGACGCTGTCCGCATTTTCGCGAACCCGGGCTGCATTCGAACATGCCCAGGTCACACACGACCGCGCCCGAAAGCGGGCGGTGCCCTCTTTTGCTCGGGAATGGTGCGGTCGAGAAGACTCGAACTTCCACGGCCTTTCGGCCACAACGACCTCAACGTTGCGCGTCTACCAGTTCCGCCACGACCGCACTCGAAGAACTACCGGTTCACGCCCCGGCAGCTGGTAGGCGAGCGCCCCTAGCAAAGCGTTTCGGGGCTGGCAATGCCCGCATTTGCGAATCAGCTGGCGTTTTCGCCGGCGAAGCTGAGCTCGAGCTGTTTCGAGTTTGCCGGCACGTCGAGCTTCGCGGAGTTGAAGTCGATCGTTCCACCCGGCCCCAGCGTCCGCTGCTCGGGGGTGATCGTCCAGCTGAACACCGTGCGGTTCGAGGCGTCCTTCAGATCGGCGCGGATATCGGGCACGCGCTGGCGGCTGCCAGACGGGTTGATGACGCGACCGCTGATCGCGAACAGCTCGCTGCCATTGGCGAGCTCGCGCCGCTCGATCGGGTTGTTCACCAGCTTCAGCGGGTTTTCCCCGCTGCCCACGGGGATGCCGATGCGCTGGAGCAGCCCTGGCGCGCCGGACCACAGGATCGCGCCGGCAGCGACGACCATGAACACGGCCGCGGCAATCGCGGCGATCGTCCAGAGGCGCGCAGGATTGCGCCGCGCGCGAAACGGCGCGCGGTGGGCGAAGGCGTCATAATCGGCGGCAGCGGGTTCGGCGCCCGCAAACGCGGCAACCTGCGGCGCGGGTGGGATGACCGACGCCGGTCGCGCGTCGGCGCGGGACCCCGCCCGGTCTTCGACCTCCCCCGACGTCGCGGGAGCCGACGGGATCGGTTCAGGTTCGACCGGCGCGTCGATCGGCGCGGAAAAGCCCGCCGGCGTCTGGAACCAGCTATGCTTGCATGTCGCGCAGCGCACCGTGCGCCCGTCCGCACCGATCGCCGTGTCGGGAACGAGATAGCGGGTATGGCACTCCGGGCATTCGAGGATCATGGTCTCGCACGCTTCACGACTGGCCGGGCCAACCCGCTGCGGACCCCCCGCCGCGTAAAACCCGGTTAACCCGCGATTCTAAGCACGCCGCGTGACCCTGTGGCAAGCGTGCCCTCGATCACCACGCTTGAAGCGCGCGCGCCTGTCATGCGATGGCGTGGCGAGGACCGGGGCAAGACCGGGGTCGGGGCGGGGAGCGCAGGCGCGCAGTGGCGAATATCGTGCAGTTCGAAAATGTGGGGCTGCGCTACGACACGGGCGCGGAAACGCTGTCGGATATCTCGTTCACGCTCGCGTCCGGCACCTTCTACTTCCTCACCGGCGCGAGCGGCGCGGGCAAGACTTCGCTGCTGAAGCTCCTCTACCTCGCCCAGCGCCCCAGCCGCGGCATCATCCGGCTCTTCGGCGAGGATGCCGTTCTCCTGCCGCGCAGCCGGCTGCCGGGATTTCGTCGGCGGATCGGCGTTGTCTTCCAGGATTTCCGGCTCGTTCCCCATCTTTCGGTCGCCGACAATGTCGCGCTGCCCTTGCGCGTCGCCGGCATGCCCGAGGCCGATATCGAGGCGCCGGTGCGCGAGATGCTGGCCTGGGTGGGTTTGCGCGACCGTGCGCAGGCGCTTCCGGCGACGCTCTCCGGCGGGGAGCAGCAGCGCGTGGCGATCGCGCGCGCGGTCATCGGCCGGCCCGAAATCCTCGTGGCGGACGAACCGACGGGCAACGTCGATCCGGAAATGGCCGACCGGCTCATGCATCTGTTCGATTCCCTGAACAGCCTGGGCACCACGGTCGTCGTAGCGACCCACGATCTCCACATCATCGGCCGCGTGCCCAATGCGCAGATGATGCGGCTCGACAAGGGGCGCCTGCTCGATCCGACGGGCGCGCTGCGCTTCCCGCCGCGCAGGCTCGACGCATGAGGCGCGCGCGACGCCCCCATGCCGCACGCGTGCTCGATGCCGCCAACGGCGCCGGCGCGATGACCGGGGTGCTGTCGATCATGCTGTTCCTGACGGTGCTCGCCGCCGCGCTGGGTCTGGCGACCTGGGGCGCGACGCGGTCGCTCGACCGGCAACTCGCGGGGCGCATGACAGTGCAGGTTGCGATCGCCGACCCGGCGCAGCGCGATGCCGCGGCCGCGCGCGCCACGGCATTGCTGCGGGCGAGCCGCGACGTCGCCGCGGTCCGCCCGGTCGATCGCGCTGCGCTCGCGCGCCTGCTGTCGCCGTGGCTGGGCAGTGACGGCGCCGATCCCGAATTGCCGATGCCCGCACTGATCGACGTCGATCTCGCCGATCCGTCCGATGCCACACTGACCCGCGTCCGCTCCGCGCTCGCCCGCGCGGTGCCCGCCGCGCGGATCGACGCGCACGAGGCGTGGATGTCACCGGTCAGCGGATTGATGCGCTTCGTCACCCTGCTCGCCGTCGCGCTCGTGCTGCTGATGGCGGGCGCGACTGCCGCGGTCGTCGTGCTGGCGACACGCGCCGGACTCGAGGCGCACCGCCCGACGATCGAGGTCATGCATATGCTCGGCTCCACCGACGTGCAGGTCGCGCGACTGTTCCAGCGGCGCATCGCGCGCGACGCGCTGGTCGGTGGCGCGATCGGCGGGGCGACCGCGATCCTGGTCGTCGTCGTTCTCGGCATCAAGCTCGGCGATGTCGGATCGGACCTGCTGTCGGCAGCGACGCTCGGCGGCGCGGGATGGGTCGCGCTGGCCCTGCTGCCCCTGCTCTTCGTCGGGCTCGCGGCCTTGTCGGCGCGGATCGCGGTGACTGCGGTGCTGAGGCGCACGCTGTGATCGTGCGCACCATCGGCGTCGTCCTGCTGGCCTGGGCGCTCGGCTTTGCCGCGTTCATGCTGACTCTGCCGAAGCCGGACGACACGACCGTCACCGACGCGGTCGTCGTGCCGACGGGCGGCGCGGGGCGGATCGACCGCGGGATCGCGATGATCCAGGCGAAGAAGGCGAAGCGCATGCTCGTCACCGGTGTCGGCCCCGGCGTCCGTCCGATCGACCTCGCGCTCGCCTACAAGGTGCGGCCGGCGATCTTCGCGTGTTGCATCGATCTGGGCGCGGAAGCGGTCGATACGCGGTCCAATGCCGAGGAAACCGCCCGCTGGGTCCACGACCACGGTTTCACCTCGGTTCGCCTCGTCACGTCGGACTGGCACATGGCGCGCGCGAAGATGGAACTCCAGTCGGCGCTGAAGGATATAGTGATCGTGAAAGACGGGGTGGCGAGCGAGCCGCGGCTGGCGCTGCTCATCAACGAATATAACAAGCTGCTGCTGCGCCGCGTCGCGCTGTGGCTCGGGATCGGCCTGTAGGATGGATGGTGCGATCGCGTGGGTCCGCACGCTGGCGTTCCGCATCGTCTTCTACGGCCTGTCGGTCCCGATCGTGGGAACCGTGCCCATTTCCGCGCTGTTCGGGCAAAAGGCGATCATCGCGCACGCGACCTTCTGGACGCGTTTCCACCGCTGGGCGGCACGCTGGCTGCTGGGTATCCGCATCCGGATCGAGGGGGAGCGGCCGGAAGGTCCGGCGCTGTACGCGTCGAAGCACCAGGCGATGTTCGAGACGCTGGAATTGCAGGCGCTGCTCGACGGACCGGCGATGGTCCTGAAGCAGGAGCTGGCTGACATTCCGGTGTGGGGCTGGGCGGCGCGGCGCTACGGCGCGCTGGTCATCGACCGCGACGCGTCGGCGACCGCGCTGCGCCAGATGATGCGCGAGGGCAAGGCGGCGAAGGCACAGGGGCGGTCGGTGCTGATCTTTCCCGAGGGCACCCGCGTGCGTCCGGGCGAGCAGCCGCCGCTCAAGTCGGGCTTCGCAGGGCTGTACCGGACGCTCGGAATGCCGACCGTGCCCGTCGCGTGCGACACCGGCGTGCTCTGGCCGAAAAAGGGCGCCAAGCACGCAGGCGTAATCACCTTTCGCTTCGGTGACGTCATTCCACCGGGCCTGCCGCGCGAGGAGATCGACGCGCGCGTGCATGCGGCGATCAACGTGCTCGATCGGTGAGATAACCGCCCCCAAAGTCCTCCCCTGCAAGGGGAGGGGGACCAGCGAAGCTGGTGGAGGGGTATCGCGCTATCGAGAGGGTGTTACCCCTCCGTCATCGCTGCGCGATGCCACCTCCCCTTCCAGGGGAGGATCGGGCGATCGCTAAAGGCTATTCGTGCGTCCGCCCGAAATCCGGTGCGGCGTCGTCCTGCCCCTGCTCGACAATCCCGCGGCGGATCGCGCGGGTCTGGGTGAAGTGACGGAACAGCGCGTCGCCATCGCCCCAACGGATCGCGCGCTGGAGTTGCGACAGGTCTTCGGAGAAACGCTGGAGCATCTCGAGCACCGCCTCGCGGTTCGACAGGAACACGTCGCGCCACATCGTCGGATCGGATGCGGCGATGCGGGTGAAGTCGCGAAAGCCGCCGGCGGAGAATTTGATGACTTCGCTCTGCGTCACTTCCTCGAGGTCGCTGGCGGTGCCGACGATCGTATAGGCGATGAGGTGGGGCAGGTGGCTGGTCACCGCGAGGACGCGGTCGTGATGATCGGGCGCCATCGTCTCGACCTCCGCGCCGAGCGAGCGCCAGAATGCCTCGACCCTGGCGACGGCGCCCGCATCGGCCCCCTCGGGCGGGGTGACGATGCACCAGCGGCGGTGGAAGAGCGTCGCGAATCCGGCCTCCGGGCCGCTCTGCTCGGTGCCCGCGACGGGATGCGCGGGGACGACCTCGACCCCCGGCAGTGCGGCGCGCAGCGCGTCGGCGACCGACGCCTTGCAGCTGCCGACATCGCTGACGACCGCGTGCGCAGGCAGATGATCCGCAAGCGACGCCGCTGCGGCGCCCATCGCGCCCACCGGCACGCACAGGATGACGAGATCGGCTGCTGCAACCGCTTCCCCCGCGCTCTCGGCCACTGCGTCGCACAGCGCGATCCGCCGCGCGGTTTCGCGCACGCCCGCATCGGCATCGAACCCGGTGACCCGCACGTCCGGCGTCGCCGCCTTCACCGCGCGCGCGATCGAGGAGCCGATCAGCCCAAGCCCGATGACCGCAACCTGCGCGAAGGGCGGCGTCACCCCGCCTGCTCGACCAAGGTGCGCAGCGCCGCCGCGACGCCGCGCGTTTCCGCTTCGGTGCCGATCGTGATGCGCAGCCCCTGCGCCAGGCCCTGCCCCGGCAGCCAGCGGACGATATAGCCGGCGTCCATCAGGCCCTTATAGGCCGTCTCGGCGGTCAGCGTGCCCTCGAACACCACGAGCACGAAGTTCGCCTGGCTGGGGATCGCGCGCAGCCCGCCATTGCCCAGCTTCGCGATCTCGTCCACGAACCACGCGCGCCACGTCGCGTTGTGATCGCGGGTGTGGGCGACGAAAGCGTCGTCAACCAGTGCCGCGACCGCCGCGCGCTGCCCCGCGATCGTGATGCTGAACGGCAGGCGGATGCGGTGCATCGCCTGGATGATGTCGACGTGCGCATAGCCCCAGCCGATGCGCTCCGCGGCAAGTCCGTGGATCTTGGAGAAGGTGCGCGTGACGAGGACGTTCGTCGCGGTCTTCGCCAGGTCCATCCCGCCATCGTCGTCCGCCGCGCCCAGATATTCGGCATAAGCCTGATCGAGGACGAGCAGGACGTGCGCCGGCAGGCCTGCATGCAGACGCGCGATCTCGGCGCGCGGCGCAAAGGTGCCGGTCGGGTTGTTGGGGTTTGCGATGAAGACGATGCGCGTCCTGTCGGTGACGCTGGCGAGCACCGAATCGACGTCGGTCGCATAATCCGCGTCCGGCGCGATGACGGGCACGGCGCCGACGCGTCGCGTCGCGATCTCGTACACCGCAAAGCCGTATTTCACGAAGATGATCTCGTCGCCCGCCCCGGCATAGGCACCAGCCGCGAGGTGCAGGACCTCGTCCGAGCCGTTGCCGTAGATAATCCGCGCCGGATCGAGATCGTATTTCGCCGCGATTGCCTCGCGCACGATCGCGCCGGAGGCATCGGGATAGCGCTCCAGCTCGTTCGCGGCCGAGGCGAACGCTTCGCGCGCGCGGGGCGAGGTGCCGAGCGGATTCTCGTTCGACGAGAGCTTGGCGACCTTGCGGCCGTCATCGGTGGTGGATCGGCCCGGAATATAGGGCGCGATGTCCATGATCCATTTCTTGGGCTGCGGTGCGTTCATCCCCGCGCCTTAGCTTCCCTCGTCCGTCGCTGTCGAGCGATGCCGTCCATGCCGGCACGGTTGTGGAGCAAGACCAACCTCGCTAGCCCGCGATCATGTCCGACAACCAGCGTTTCGGCCCTGCCCGCCACGTCGTCCTGCCCGGGCCGTTCGCGCTCGATGGCGGGGGCAGCCTCGCGCAGCTGGAAATCGGTTACGAAACCTATGGCACGCTGGGTGCGGACGGCGGCAACGCGATCCTCATCTGCCACGCGCTGACCGGCGATCAGCATGTTGCCTCCGCGCATCCGCGCACCGGCAAGCCGGGCTGGTGGACGCGGATGGTCGGCGAAGGCAAGCCGATCGACCCCGCGCGGCATTTCATCGTGTGCGCAAATGTCATCGGCAGCTGCATGGGATCGTCCGGCCCCGCCTCGATCGATCCGGCGACGGGCAAGCCCTATGCCATGACCTTCCCGGTCATCACCATCCGCGACATGGTGCGCGCGCAGGCGGCGTTGCTCGACCATCTCGGCGTCCGGATGCTCCGCGCGGTCGTCGGCGGATCGATGGGGGGCATGCAGGCGCTCAGCTGGCCGGCGACCTTTCCCGACCGCGTGCGTGCCGCGGTCGTCATCGCCTCGACCGCGCGCCACACCGCGCAGAACATCGCGTTCCACGAAGTCGGGCGGCAGGCGGTCATGGCCGATCCTCAGTGGCGCGGCGGCGACTATTACGCCGGTGAGGCGCCGACCGCGGGCCTCGCCGTCGCACGGATGGCGGCACACATCACCTATCTGTCGGAGGCCGGGCTGACCGAGAAGTTCGGTCGCCGCCTGCAGGCGCGGCACGCCAAGACCTTCGGCTTCGACGCCGACTTCCAGGTCGAAAGCTATCTGCGGCACCAGGGGCTGACCTTCACCGATCGGTTCGACGCCAACAGCTATCTCTATATCACCCGCGCGATGGATTATTTCGATCTCGCCGAAGAACATGGCGGGCACCTCGCCAACGCCTTTCGCGCCACGAAGGCACGCTTCTGCCTCGTCAGCTTCGATACCGACTGGCTCTACCCGACCGCAGAATCGCGCGTGATCGTCCAGGCGCTCAACGCCGCCGGCGCGCCCGTGAGTTTCGTCGAACTCTCGAGCCCTTACGGACACGATGCCTTCCTGCTCGACGCACCGGAGATGAACCGGGTCGTCGATGGCTTTCTGAGGGCATCGGCATGATCGCGCTCGACGACGACAAGGCGAGGCTCGATATCGCGCGCATTCATGGCTGGCTGGCGTCGAGCTATTGGTCACCCGGCATCGAGCGATCCCTGGTGGAGCGCGCGATCGCGGGGTCGCACGCCTTGGGCGCCTATCGGGACGGAACGCAGGTCGGTTTCGCCCGCGCGATCACCGATCACGCGACCTTTGCCTGGATCGCCGATGTCTGGATCGACGAAAGCGCGCGTGGACAGGGGTTGGGACGGCGGATGGTTCGCTGGTTCGTCGATCACCCCGCCTTTGCCGACATTCGCCGCTTCGGCCTCGTCACCGCCGACGCGCACGGCGTCTATGCCGCGCTCGGCTTCCACGCGCTGCTGCGGCCCGAACGCTATATGGAGCGTCTGACTCCAGACGCGGCGGCGAGGCTGAGGGCAGCGCCGTGACGCTGCGTGCCGATCTGGCGATCATCGCCGATCACGTGGCCCGCGGTTCGCGCGTGCTCGATATCGGCTGCGGCGACGGCGCGCTGATGGCTGCGTTGCGCGATGAAAAGGGCGTCGATGCCCGCGGGCTCGAGATCGATCCCGGCAACGTCGCGACGGCGGTGGCGCGCGGGCTCTCCGTCATCCAGGGGGACGCCGACACCGATCTGGCGGCCTATCCCGATGCGAGCTTCGACTATGCGATTCTCAGCCAGACGCTCCAGACGTGCCGCGCCCCTGACAAGGTGCTGACTGAGCTGCTGCGGATCGGGCGCCGCGCCTTCGTCAGCTTTCCCAATTTCGCGCACTGGCGGGTGCGTGCCTCGCTGCTGTGGGGCGGGCGGATGCCGGTGACGAAGCTGCTGCCCGAGCAGTGGTTCGACACGCCCAACATCCACCATGTGACGATCGACGACTTCCGCGCCTTCCTGCGCGAGCGGTCGATCACCGTCGAGGACGCGTGGTTCTTGTCGCGCGGCTACCCCACGCGCTCAGCGGCGGCCAATTTTCGCGCCGAGCATGCGGTTTTCTTGCTGGCTGCCCCGACTTTGTCCTTCGATCGAAAGTAAATGACGCATCGCAGCGCGATTTCGGGGCCGCAGCGGAACCATGCACTATGACGCGTGTTTGCTAACCCCGAACCTTGAACGGCAGACGACGGATGATCGACACCGCCCTCATCGTCGAAGACGAGATTTTCGTCGCGCTCGACATAGAACGGATCCTGACGGAGGCCGGCTTTCGCGTCGCGGGTATTGCGGCCGATACGCCGACGGCGCTTGCGGCGGCTGCAGGGTGCACCTTTGCGTTCGTGGATATCAATTTGCGTGACGGCGCGACGGGATCGGATATCGCGCGCACGCTTACCGCGTCGGGCATCCGTGTCATCTACGTAACCGCCAATCCTGCGCAGATCACCTATCCCGATGCGATCGGTTATGTGCGCAAGCCCTTCGGCGAAACGGCAATTCGCGCAGCGGCCGATCTCGCGACCGGCCGCATTCCTCATGATGCCGCCAATGACGACGTGGTGCGACTCAGTTCGCGGGCTGGCGGGTAAGCGCCGACAGCGGCACGGCTATTTCCAGCGCAAGCCCGTCCGGGTCCCATGACCGGGTCACCGTGCCGCCCATCTGGCGAACGGCGCTCATTTCGATCAACTGGCTGCCAAATCCGCCCGCGCCCGAGGGAGCACTGACGGCGGGGCCGGCATATTCGCGCCAGCCCAGACGTGCGACCACGCCGTCGCTGTCGATCGATACGACCACATGCCCTTCGTCGTTGGATAGCGCGCCATATTTGGTCGCGTTGGTGGCGAGCTCGTGGAACAGGAGCGCCAGCGGCGTCGCCGAACGATCGTCGATCGACAGATCGCCGCCTTGGACGCGGATACGATCGTCCCCCGCCTGCTGATAGGGCGAGAACAGTTCGGCCATCAGGCCCTTGAGGCTGTCCTGCTGCGCGGAGGGTCGTGATTGCGCGCTGTGCGGCCGGACGAAGTCATGCGCGCGGCCGAGTGCCGTCACCCGTTCGCGAAGATCGGTTGCGACGGGCGCGAATTCCGGTCTCGCGCGCGCCGCGAAGGCGATCAGCCCCGATACCACCGCGAAGATATTCTTGATGCGGTGGCTCAGCTCCTGGCTGATGATCTCGCGCTCCTCGAGTGCGAGTTTCTGCTCGTGAATATCGGTGCACGTCCCGAACCAGCGCGTGATCGCCCCCGTGTCGGGGTCGCGGATCGGCAGGGCACGGCCCAGCACCCAGCGATAGGTGCCGTCACGGTGACGCAGGCGATATTCGATCGCATAGGGATCGCCGCTTTCCAGGCTGTGCCGCCAGCGCGCCCATGCCCGGTCCTGATCTTCAGGGTGGAACATGCCGTTCCATCCCTCGCCATCGGTCGTGCCCTGGGGGACACCGGTAAACTCGTACCAGCGCGCATTGTAATAATCGTGGAAGCCGTCTGGCAGCGTCGACCACACCATTTGCGGCATGGTGTCGGCAAGGATGCGGAAGCGCAGCGCGCTGTCCGCGATCGCGGCCTGCGCCTCGTTCTGCTCCGCCGAGCGCTCCAGCGACACACGGCGATCGCCGAGCCGCGCCATGGCGAGATCGGCGAGCAGCCTCAGCCCCTCGCGCTGAAACGCGGTCAATCCCGCCGGACGCGGCGCCGTATCGAGGATACACACCGTGCCGAGCGCGATCCCCTCCGGCGAGATCAGCGGCATGCCCGCATAGAAGCGGACGTTCAGATCGCCGGTGACATAGGGGTTGTCGATGAAGCGCGGGTCTTCGGTCGCGTCGCACACCTCCATATAGTCGCCGCTTGCGAGCGCGAACTGGCAGAAGGAATGTCGCGTTTCGGTACGATCGACATCCACTCCGTTCCTGGCGAGGAAATACTGTGTCGCCCCGTCGATCCAGGTAACGATCGCGACCGGCGCCTCGCACAATTGCGCGGCGAACCGTACCACCTCGTCGAGCGCGCCGTGACTGACACCACCGCGCGCATCGTACGCCGCGATGACCTCGGCGCGCGCTTCGTCTGCACCGCAGACGGAGGACATGGGGACGGTGCCCTTCAAGACGTCGATGTCGGCCGTGGGACGAGCCTTCAGAACGGCACGTCGTCGTCGAGGTCGTCGGCAAAGCCGCCGCCCTGGCCGAAGCTCGATCCGCGTGCGCCCCCGCCCGACGAAGCGCCGCCGCGGCTGCCGCCAGAACCACCACCGAAATCGTCGCTGCCGCCGGCCCAGTCGTCACCGCCACGACTGCCGCCGCCGCTACCGCCCTGACCGCCACCAGTGCCGTCGAGCATCGTCAGCACGCTGTTGAAGCCCTGCAGCACGATCTCGGTCGAATAGCGGTCCTGCCCCTGCTGGTCCTGCCATTTGCGGGTCTGGAGCTGGCCCTCGATATAGACCTTCGATCCTTTGCGCAGGAACCGCTCCGCAACGCCCGCCAGGCCTTCGTTGAAGATCGCGACCGAATGCCATTCGGTCTTTTCCTTGCGCTCGCCCGAATTGCGGTCCTTCCAGCTTTCCGACGTCGCGATGCGCAGGTTCACAACCTTGCCGCCGTTCTGGAACGACCGCGATTCGGGATCGCGCCCCAGATTGCCCACCAGAATGACCTTGTTGACGCTGCCTGCCATTGTCCGCCCTAGAGTCTACAGGCCGGCAAACGTCGCCAGCCAGAAAGTGATCCCCGCCATGATGTAGGCGGTCGCGAAAAGATACCCTAGCATGAAGGCCGGCCACTTCCAGCCGTTCGTCTCCCGCCGCGTCACCGCGATCGTCGAGATGCACTGCGGCGCGAAGACGAACCACATCAGAAAGGCGAGCGCGGTGGGCAGGCTCCAGCGGGCGCGCAGGCTCTGGACGAGGCTTCGCTCGCCCGCCGCATCCTCGACATTGTCGACCGCATAGACCGTGCCGATCGCCGCGACCGCAACCTCGCGCGCCGCCATCGCCGGGATGAGCGCGAGCGCAATATCGCGGTTGAAGCCGATCGGCCTGACGACGACCTCGACCCCGTTCGCGATCCGGCCGGCGATCGAGTAATCGACCTGGCTTTTCCCGGCGGGTGCCTGCGGGAAGGAGAGCAGCGCCCAGAGCACCACCGTCGTCAGCGCGATGATCGTGCCGGCGCGCTTCAGGAAAATCCACGCCCGCTGCCACAGCCCGATCAGCACGTCGCGCAGCCGCGGCCACTGATATTTGGGCATCTCCATGAGAAAGCCCGAGGACGACCCCTTGGTCACCGTATGCCTGAGCGCCAGCGCCGCGACGAACGCGCCGACAATGCCCATGATGTAGAGCCCGAAGAGCACCAGCCCCTTCAAGCCGACAAAGGGCAGCACCGCGCGATCGGGGATGAATGCGCCGATGATTATGGTATAGACGGGCAGCCGCGCGGAACAGGTCATCAGCGGCGCGATGAGGATCGTCGTCAGCCGATCCTTCTCGTCGTCGATCGTCCGCGTCGCCATGATGCCGGGCACCGCGCAGGCGAAGCTCGACAGCAGCGGGATGAACGCGCGCCCGGACAGCCCGACGCGGCTCATCAGCCGGTCCATCAGGAACGCCGCGCGAACCATGTACCCCGACGCCTCGAGGATCAGGATGAAGGCGAAGAGGATCAGTATCTGCGGCAGGAAGACGACGACTGCACCGACCCCCGCGATGACGCCGTCTGTGATGAGGCTGCGCAGGATGCCGTCTGGCATCGCGCCCTTCACCGCGCCGTCGATCGCCGCGAAGGCCGATTCGATCCATCCGATCGGCACTTCGGACCAGGCGAAGACTGCCTGGAACATCACGAAGAGCAGCGCCGCAAGGAGTATGGGTCCGCTGACCGGATGCAGCGCGACCGCGTCGAGCAGATGGGTCCAGCGGCGCACCGGCGTCTCGCTGACCGTCGCGGCCGCCGCGATGTGGCGCGCCTTGCGCTGGAGGGCGGCGATATCGTCGTCGATTGCGCCGTTGGACGCACGCAGCCGCACCGCCACGCCGCCGCCGACGAGCCGCGCGATCTCGGTCCTGAGGAGATCGAGCCCACGGCGGCGCACCGCGACGGTCGGGACGACGGGCACGCCCAGTTCCTTCGCCAGGATCGCAGGGTCGAGCGTCAGGCCATCGCGTTCCGCCAGGTCGATCATGTTCAGCGCGACGACGATCGGCAGGCCGAGCGCGATCAGCTGGAGCGTGAAGCGCAGATGATTGTCGAGATTGGCGGCGTCGATCACCACGACGAGCGCGTCGGGCAGTCGCTCGCCCGTCTGCCGCCCCGTCACCACGTCGCGCGTCACGCGTTCGTCGGGGCTCGCGGGATCTAGACTATACGCACCGGGAAGATCGACCAGCTCGACCGGGCGTCCGTCGTCGAGCGCGAGGCGCCCCGAATGCCGTTCGACGGTCACGCCGGGATAGTTGCCGACCTTCTGCCTGGCGCCGGTCAGCGCGTTGAACAGCGCGCTCTTGCCGGCATTGGGGTTGCCGACGAGCGCCACGAGCGGCGCTGCGTTCACCTCAGCCGGCGAGCGATACATGGATGGAGCGGGCGACCACGCGGCGCAGCGCGACCGTCATCCGCCCGATCCGGCAGGCAATCGGTCCCTGGCCTAGCGTCGCGCGGTGCAGGACTTCCACCCCGACGCCTTCGTCGAAGCCAAGCTCGCGCAGGCGGCGAGCCTCGGCGACAGCCAGATGCGACCAGTCGATCGTCGCGACGGTGGCGCGCTGGCGCCTGGGCAGCGACTCAAGGCTTAAGGCCGGGATCATGGGGGAGGACATATCCACGCTGCGAGTGATTATCAATAACGGCAGCGCGTGGAAAGGAAATATTGCGGGGGTCAGGCAACCGGGTAGCGAAGCCGGCCGATGAACCGCGAAAGGCTGGGCCGGTGGGCAGCGCGCTTCAGCATCCCCGCCTTCGTCTTTTCGAAGCGCATGATCCCGTCGATCCGGCGCTGCAGGAAGGCACGGGTATCGGCGAAACCGGCGCTTTCGTCGTCCAGAAAGACCGTGACCGTCGCGCCGTAGACACCGAGCAGAATGGTGCGCTTCGTATAGTGGTTGTAGTCCGTCGCGGTGTCGCCGGCGCGTCGCCACATAAGATCGACAGTGCGCCAGCCGAGCTTCGCGCCGCGCGCGAGGTTCTGCGGCATGGCAAGAATCGCGAGCGCCCGGCGAAGCGAGTCGCGATTGCCCGCCACCGCCTCCAGCCGCGCCTCGATCTGCCGCGCGATCTTCTCGCGAACCTTGAGCGTCGCCATCACCGGGTCCGGAACCGCCTGCGCCATCCGCGCATCGACCTGCGCGAACCACGCGTCGATCATGTCCACGGCGCCGCCGGGAAAGGCGATCCGCGCGATATCGCGGTCAATGCCGGCCGCGTCCGCCGCCATGTCGCGCGCCGCGTCACCCCAGCCATCGAAGGCGGCGTTGGCTGCGATATCGTCGGCGAGCCGCGCGCGGACTTCGTCGAGCGTCAGGTCTTGCGCGTCCATCATGCGGGCTCCTCGCGCCCAAGATCGTCGGCGGGGACCGGCTTGGCAACCCCGCTCGCGCGACGGACGAGAACGAGGGCGACGGCGACCATCGCCAGCCCGACGAAATCGGGCGCGCCCAGCCGTTCGTCATAGGCGATCCAGCCGATTATCCCCGCGACCGCCGGCTGGAGGAGCAGCGCGATCCCGACCACGAGCGGCGACAGCTTGCCGAGCGCGTAGATCATCAGTCCCTGTCCGATGATCTGGCTGACCAGGGCCAGCAGGATGAGCGGCCCCCAGGCCTGCGGCAGGATGCGCTCGCCCAGCAGCAACGCCACCAGCAGCAGCGGCACGATCGACGCCATCGTGGCCAGCGCGAGCGACGAGAGCGGCGCCATGACGGTGCGCGCGCGCGCCATGAGGATGAAATAGCCGGTGTAAAGCACACCCGCGAGCAGGCAGAGCAGATCGCCGACGAGATGCCGTGGATCGAGCTGATAGGATCGCCCCATCAACAGCGCAGCCCCAACGGCAGCGAGCGCCAGCGCAAAGGCCTGCATCCGCGTCGGCCACACGCGTGCGACGAGGAATCCGTAGATCGGAAAGATCAGCGTCGCCGAATTGCCGAACAGCGTTGCGTTGGCGAGGGTCGTCTTGTGGATGCCGACGTGCCAGCTGCCAAGATCGGCCGCAAAGGCCAGCCCGGCAAGCGCCAGTACACCCCAGAGCGCCGGCGACAATCGCTGTGGACGCCCTCCCGTGGCGAGCGCGGCCAGTGCGAGGACGGGCGCGGCGAGCGTGATTCTCCAGAACGCGGCCGCGACCGGCCCGGTATCGGCCAACCGCACGAACCACGGCCCGAAGGCAAGCGCGACATTCGCCAGCACGAGCGCCACAAATGCCACCGCGGGGGCGGGCGCAGGGGCAGTCACGGCCGGCGGCGTGCTTTCGGGCGCGATAGCAATTCTTTTCGGAGACTGGCCGTGCATGGCGCCCCCTAACGCCCTATCTGGCCCAAGTCAGGTAGCAAAGGAAAACCTATGCCGAGCCTTTTCGACTCGATCACTCTCGGCGCGATCGACGCGCCCAATCGCATTCTCATGGCCCCCCTCACCCGCGGCCGCGCGACGCGCGACGCGGTGCCGACCCCGATCATGGCGGAATATTACGCGCAGCGCGCATCCGCCGGCCTCATCATCTCGGAAGCCACCGGGATCAGCCGCGAGGGCCTTGGCTGGCCGTTTGCGCCGGGACTGTGGACCGACGCGCAGACCGAGGCGTGGAAGCCGGTGACAGACGCGGTGCACGCCGCGGGCGGGCGAATCGTCGCGCAGCTCTGGCATATGGGCCGGCAGGTCCATTCCTCGGTCATCGGCCAGCAACCCGTTTCGTCCTCCGCGACGCGCACCGAAGGTCAGGCGCACACGTTCGAGGGCAAGCAGGATTTCGAGACCGCGCGCGCGCTGCACATCGACGAGCTGCCGCGGCTGCTCGACGATTACGCGCTCGCCACGCGCAACGCGATCGCCGCCGGGTTCGACGGTGTGCAGATCCACGCCGCGAACGGCTATCTGATCGACCAGTTCCTGCGCGACGGCGCCAACCACCGCGACGATGCGTATGGCGGCAGCGCTGAAAACCGCATTCGCTTGCTGCGCGAAGTTGCCGAACGCGTGGCCTCGGTCGCTGGCGCCGACCGCACCGGCGTCCGACTGTCGCCCAACGGCGAATCGCAGGGCGTCGACGACAGCGATCCGCACGCCGTCTTCCTCCCCGCCGTCCGCGCGCTGTCCGATATCGGCATCGCCTATCTGGAGCTGCGCGAGCCTGGCCCCGACGGCACGTTCGGGCGCACCGATGTGCCCAAGCTCTCGCCGCAGATTCGCGAGGCCTTTGCCGGCCCGCTGATCCTCAATTCGGACTATACGACGGTGAACGAAGCGCAGGCCGTGATCGATTCCGGCGTGGCGGACGCGGTGAGCTTCGGGCGGACATTCCTCGCCAATCCCGATCTGCCCGAGCGCTTGAAGGACGGTGCCCCGCTCAACCCCGGCAATCCGCGAACCTGGTACAGCCAGGGCGCTGAAGGCTATACCGACTATCCGACGATCGACGAAACGGCGGTCGCGGCCTGAAATCGCAGCCGCGCGCGGAGACATCCCGCGCGCGGCTTTGCGTTCGTCTCCTCGTGCCCCATATCGGAGGCGAGGAGACTGGATTTTGAGCGTAGCCTTTCGCCGCGAGAGCGATGAGGACCACAAGGAGCCGCGGTTCGAGCTGCCGATCCCGGCTGGGCCGAACCTCGTCACCGCGCGCGGACTCGCGCTGATCGACGAGCGCATCGCCGCGCTGAGTGCGGTCATCGATGCAGGCGGTGAGGAGAGCGTGATCGAGGCCGCGCGGCGTGGCCTTCGCTATTGGACGACACGCCAGACGACCGCGCAACTGGCGCCCGTTCCGAATGGCGAGGAGGTCGCGTTCGGCACGCGCGTCGCGTTTCGCCAGAACGATACGGTGAGGATGATCGAGATCGTCGGCGACGACGAGGCCGATCCGGGCGAGGGCCGCGTGAGCTTTTCTGCCCCGCTCGCCCGCGCGCTGATGGGGGCGGCCATTGGCGAAGCAGTCGATTTCGGCGGCCAGGCGGCGGCGCTGGAGATCGTGGCGATCACACCGATACCGTAAGACGCCTGACCCGCGCGGTTAGGTCAGTTCGCCTCTGCCTCGACGCGGTCGAGCCAGCCAGTCGCTGCGCGCCGCGCACCGTCCCGAACCTTCGCGTTCGCCAGCACGATCGGGATCACCATCAGCGCCGGCCACGCCACGATCGCGACGACGGTCAGCACAGCGACGACAACCGCTGCCAGACGCATCCGGCTGAGCGTCAGCGCACTGCCGGGATCGAGCCGGATCGTGCGCGGCGCCTTCAGGTCGTAGAGCGCGTGCGTGGTGAGCGTGCTCGTCCCGTCGAAGCTCGTGCGTTTCGGCGCGGATGGCAGCGAGAGGCGACCTCGCCGCGGAACGCCGCTACCGGAACCGGGCACCTCGGGCTGCCGGCTCACCTCCGCCCCGCTCTGCCGGTCGATCACCACCAGCCGCCGCCCGCGCTCGACCACCCGGTAGCGCGAGGGCGGCGGCGCCGTCATCTCAGCCCAGCCGATCCTTGAGGTCGAGCATCGCGAGCGCCGCCTTCGCCGCGCCACCGCCCTTGTCGAGCTGTGCCGGATCGGCGCGCGCGATGGCCTGCGCCTCGTTCTCGGTCGTCAGGATGCCATTGCCGATCGCGATTCCGTCGAGCGTCAGCGCCATGACGCCGCGCGCGCTTTCGTTCGACACGATCTCGAAATGATAGGTCTCGCCGCGGATCACGACGCCGAGCGCGACGAACGCATCATAACGCCCCGTCTCCGCCGCCATCGCGATCGCGCCCGGGACCTCAAGCGCGCCCGGCACGGTCAGCACCTCGCAGCTATGTCCCGCCCCCTCGATCGCCGCACGCGCGCCGGCGATGAGCATGTCGTTCAGATGATCGTAGAAGCGCGCTTCGACGATGAGGATATGGGCCATTGCACCTCCTTGATCCTCCCCGGCATGGGAAGGACTTGTCACTCGCCGCCAGTGCCCGGAATCTTGCGCTCGTCGACAATCGACAGGCCGTAACCTTCCAGACCGACGAGCGCGTGGTGGGTATTGGTCAGCAGCACCATTTCCTCGACGCCCAGCTCGGCCAGGATCTGCGCGCCGACGCCGTAGTCGCGCAGTTCCTCGATCTCCGGGGCCCCCGCGCCCTTGCCTTCGCCGCGCAGGCGGATGAAGCGGCTGACCGAATCCTTCATCGGGCGGTTGATGACGACGATGACGCCCGATCCCTCGGAGGCGATCAGTTCCATCGAGCGCGAGAGCAGCCCTGCGCGCTCCGAATCCTCGCCGAACGCATCGACGAAATAGCTGAGCGTGTGCATCCGCACGAGCGTCGGCTGCGCGGGATCGACCTTGCCCTTCACCAGCGCGATCGTCTCGTCCCCGGTCGCCTTGTTGTGATAGGTGATCGCGCGCCAGTCGCCGCCCCATTTCGAATGGAAGGTCATCTCCGCGCGCTTTTCGACGAGGTGGTCGTAGCGGCGGCGATAGGCGATCAAATCGCGGATCGTGCCGATCTTGAGGTTGTGGAGCTGCGCGAAGGCGACGAGGTCGTCCATCCGGCTCATCGTGCCGTCCTCGTTCATGATCTCGCAGATCACGCCCGAGGGGTTGAGCCCGGCGAGCCGCGCGACATCGACCGCCGCCTCGGTATGTCCGGCACGCACCAGAACGCCGCCATCGCGCGCGACGAGCGGGAAGACGTGGCCCGGCGTCACGATCTCGTCCCTCCCCTTCGACGCGTCGATCGCGACCGCGACGGTGCGCGCGCGGTCGGCCGCCGAAATGCCGGTCGTCACCCCATCGCGCGCCTCGATCGAGGTCGTGAACGCGGTTTCGTGGCGCGTGCCGTTCTGACGGCTCATCAGCCCCAGCCCTAGCTCGTCGATCCGCTTCTTCGTCATCGCAAGGCAAATGAGACCGCGGCCGTGGCGGGCCATGAAGTTGATCTTTTCGGGCGTCGCCATCTGGGCGGGGATGACGAGATCGCCCTCGTTCTCGCGGTCCTCGTCATCGACGAGGATGAACATCCGCCCGTTCTTCGCCTCGTCGATGATCTCTTCGGGCGAGGACAGGAAACCGTGGCGCAGGCGCGCGAGCTCAGGCTTTTGCACGGTAGTGCTCCATGCGTTGGAGGTAGCGGGCGAGGACGTCGATCTCGATATTGACGGTGTGATCGCCCGAGAGATCGCCGAGTGTGGTGACCGCTGCTGTGTGCGGGATGATGTTCAGGCCGAACACCGTGCCGTCGGACAGGTCGGCCACACTGTTGACGGTCAATGACACGCCGTCGACCGTGACCGATCCCTTTTCGGCGATGAAGGACGCGATTTCCGCGCCGACCCTTATCGACAGTCGCGTCGAGTCGCCCTCGGCTATCGCCTCGACCACCGTCCCGATGCCATCGACATGCCCGGTGACGATATGCCCGCCAAGCTCATCGCCCAGCTTCATCGCGCGTTCGAGGTTGAGGCGACGTCCCGCGGTCCATTGGCCTTGCGCCGTGCGGCTGATCGTCTCGCCGGACACATCGACCGCGAACCAGCCCGGCGCACCCGCGGGGGACTTGTCCACGACGGTCAGGCAGACGCCCGAACAGGCGATCGACGCGCCGAGTTCGACCCCGCCCATGTCATAGGCCGTCTCGACGACGACGCGCGTGTCCCCGCGCTGCTCGACGCTGCGGATGGTGCCGATGTCGGAGACGATGCCGGTGAACATTATCGATCCTGTTGCCTGACGCGCTCGTAAACCTCGAGACGGTCGATGCCAAGCGCGCGTGCATCGGCCAGATGCCAGCGGCCATGCGCTTCTGTCAACGTTGTCAGGCCGAGGTCGCCTAGTGCCGGCCGCCCCCCGCCCAGCAGGATCGGTGCGCGGTAGAGAAACAAGCGATCGACGAGGTCTGCGCGGAGAAAAGACGCCGCCGTCGCAGCGCCTCCTTCGACCAGAAGGTTATCGCCGGGAAGGGTCGCGATGGCGGCGAGTGCGGACAGCCAGATCATGCCGTCCTCACCTTTCCCACCCGGCTCTGCCGGGCCCGCCCCTTCCCTCTCCCGCTGGGAGAGGGAGGGAGCCGCGCGCAGCGCGGCGGAAGGGTGAGGACGACTGGAAAGAACCACTCGCGCTGGCGCGCGCGCCGCCAACCCCGCCAAACGCACATCGAGCCTCGGCGCATCCGCCTCCCACGTGCCGCGACCGACCAGGATCGCCTCGTGTCGTGCGCGCTCCAGATGCGCATGTGCACGCGCCTCCGGCCCGGTGATCCAGCGGCTTTCGCCCGACGCGAGCGCGATGCAGCCATCAAGCGAGGTCGCGAGCTTCAACGTCACATGCGGGCGTCCGAAGCGCCGCCGCGTCAGGAAGCCCGCCATCAAGCGCGCCGCGGCATCGGCGCCGGCGCCGGTTTTCGTTCCGATCCCGGCTGCCTCCAGCCGCTCGAGTCCCGCGCCGTTGGTGCGCTCGTCCGGATCACGCATCGCGACCACGACCCGCGCGACACCCGCCGCGACCAGCAGGTCGCTGCACGCCGGCCCCCGTGACGACTGGTGCGCGCACGGCTCCAGCGTCACATAGCAAGTCGCGCCGCGCGACTCCTCGCCGGCCCGATCGAGCGCCATCGCCTCCGCGTGCGGCCGTCCGCCCGGCTGGGTCCAACCGCGACCGACCGCCCGGCCGTCCTTCACGATAACGCAGCCGACATTGGGATTGGGCGCGGTATGCCCACGCGTCCGCTCGGCGAGCGCTAGCGCTGCCGCCATCCAGCGCGCATCGTCAGCGATGGTCAGATTCCCATCCGGTCGAGCTGCTCGTCGAGCCGCTTCAGCGCCGCGCGGGACTTCGCCTCGCGCGCGTCGATAATGGCCTGCCGCTCGTCCTTCTTCGCCTGATCGATCTTCTGCTGCGCGCGAATTTCCGCATCGGTGCGGTTCGCGGGCCATTGCTGCACATAGATGATCTCGGGATCATAGGCTGGCGCCTCCATCCGCGAATCGTGAAGGAATCCGATCAGCAGCAGCAGCGTGAGCGAAACGGCGAG
Source organism: Sphingomonas sp. EC-HK361 (assembly GCF_902498785.1). Classification (GTDB taxonomy): domain Bacteria; phylum Pseudomonadota; class Alphaproteobacteria; order Sphingomonadales; family Sphingomonadaceae; genus Sphingomonas. The sequence goes on along the minus strand of NZ_LR701493.1, from coordinate 442,511 downwards.
AATACCGAACCAAAGTTCGTACTTCTCGCGCTGCGACAGGAAGAGGCGCAGGTCGCGCACCGCGCGCAGCGGGTTCATTCGGGCGAAATAGCGCATGATGAGGGAAAGATAGGGCCGCGGGGGCGGCAAGGCCACCCCCGCGACCGGTCGTGCGCCTCCTCAGTCTCGCAGGACGAAGGTCAGCGACATGGTGCGCCAGCTTTCCTCCGCCACGCCGCCGCGCGTCGCGGGCTTGAAGCGCCATCTGGACAGGGCCTGACGTTCCGCCGCGCGCCAGAACGCATCGCTCGTCGCGGCGATCTGCTGCGCCGCCTTGACTCGGCCATCGACGCCGATGAGCACGCGAATCTTCACCACGCCCTCGCGTTCCAGCCGGCGCTCGGCCGCGGGATAATCCGGCTGAAAATCGGCGGCGAAACGCGGATCGACGCTCGCCGCGATCAGCGCGGGCAGCGGCGGCGTGATCGGACCCGGCCCGGTGCCGACGCCATCGAGGCCGCTGGGCGGGCCAGGATCAAACGGCGGGGTCGGGGGAAGGATCGGCCCGTCGCCAGCATCGGTCTTCACGATCCGGTCCACCGTCTCGATCGGCTGGCGCTGCTGCAGGATCGCCTTCTGATGCGGTTGCGGCTTCGGCTGGGGTATAGGGGGCGGCGGGTCTTCGATCGGGATGTTGCGGGTCGTCAGCACCGGGTCGCGCAGCTTTTCCTGCACCGCGGGCGACGAGAGCACGAGGGCGGCAACGACCGCCGCGTTGAGGCCAAGCGCGATGGCGAGGCTGCCGGGCTGAATGCCCCCCGACCGAGCGTAACGATCCGCATACATCCTGACCGCTCCTTATCGCATCTCCTTCTCCGGATTTCCCGGCTCCGTAATGTTGCAACATTGCACGTTTGGCGCAAGCGCCGTCCGATCTCAGCCTCTCTAGCCCGCGGCGGCGGCCTGCAGCCGTTGGAGAGCACGCTCGCGTCCGATCAGCGGCAACAGCGTCGCCATATCCGGACCGTGATCGTGCGCGGTCAGCGCCCGGCGGAGCGGCAGAAACAGGGCCTTGCCCTTGCGACCTGCGCGATCCTTGAGCGCAGACGTCAGCGCGTGCCAGGGATCGGCTGTCCAGTCGATCGCCTCTGCGACCGCGGCGGCTTGCGCGAGGTAGGCGCGATCCGCTTCATCGATCGTCGCGGCAACCGGCCCCTCGATGACCTGCCACCATTCCGCCGCGTCTGCGACCCTGGCGAGATTGGGACGAACCGCGTCCCACTCGACCTTGCCCATGCCGCCGGGCACGCGATCGCGCACCGCATCATAGGGCAGCTGGTGGACGATGCGCGCGTTCACCTGCGCCAGTTCCGCCTCATCGAAGCGAGCCGGCGCCCGGCCGAAATGGGCGAAGTCGAACGTGGCCGCGAGCACGGTTTCGTCGATCAGCGGCTCGACGGGATCGCTCGTCCCGATCCGCGCGAGCAGCGCCGCCAGCGTCTGCGGTTCGACACCCGCCTCCCGGAAATGGTCCACCCCCAGCGAACCGAGCCGCTTCGACAGCTTGCCCTCGCTCCCGATCAGCAGCGCGGCATGCGCGAAGGCGGGTGCGGGCGCACCGAGCGCTTCGAACATCTGCAACTGCAGCGCGGTGTTCGATACATGATCCTCGCCGCGCACGACGTGCGTCACGCCCATGTCGATATCGTCGATGACCGATGGCAGCATGTAGAGCCACGATCCGTCGGCACGGCGGATCACGGGGTCGCTCATCGTCGACGCGGCGAAATGCTGGCCCCCGCGCACCAGATCGTCCCAGGTGATCGTCGCCGTCTCGTCCAGCCGGAAACGCCAGTGCGGCTTGACGCCATCCGCCTCCAGCGCGGCGCGGTCGGCGTCGTTCAGCGCGAGCGCGGCGCGGTCGTAGATGGGCGGCAGACCGCGCCCGAGCTGGATCTTGCGCTTGAGATCGAGTTCCTGGGCGGTTTCATAGGCCGGATAGACCCGCCCGGTGGCGACGAGTTCGTCGAAGCGCCGCTGGTAGAGATCGAACCGCGCCGACTGCCGCACCTCGCCCGCCGGCGCCAACCCCATCCAGGCGAGGTCCGCACGGATCGACTCGACGAACCGCTCCTCGCTGCGCTGGTCATCGGTATCGTCGATGCGCAGCCAGAACGCCCCGCCCATCTTCTGCGCGAACAGCCAGTTGTGGAGTGCGGTGCGCAAATTGCCGACATGGAGCCGGCCGGTCGGCGACGGTGCGAAACGGGTGATAACGGTCATCTGCGAGGCTCTACGGTGCCACCGCCCACGCGGCAATTGCCCTGCTGCGACTCGCGGCCTAAGGCGTCACAAACGCGGGCGGGAGCAGTGGACGCGCATGAAACTTCTGACGGGCAATTCGAACCTGCCGCTGGCCAAGGCGATCGCGACCTATTGCGAGCTGCCGCTGACCGAGGCGCTCGTCCGTCGCTTCGCCGATGAGGAAATCTTCGTCGAAATCCAGGAGAATGTCCGCGGCGAGGATGTGTTCGTGCTGCAATCGACCGGCTTTCCGGCGAACGACAACCTCATGGAACTGCTCATCATGATCGACGCGCTGAAGCGGGCGTCGGCGAAGCGGATCACCGCGGTCGTTCCCTATTTCGGCTATGCCCGGCAGGACCGCAAACCGGGGCCGCGTACCCCAATTTCGGCGAAGCTCGTCGCGAACCTCATCACCGTTGCCGGCGCCGACCGCGTGTTGTCGGTCGATCTCCATGCCGGGCAGATTCAGGGCTTCTTCGATATCCCGACCGACAATCTCTATGCGGCTCCCGTCATGTCCGCGGATATCCAGTCGCGGTTCGGCGACCGGAACCTGATGGTGGTTTCGCCGGACGTGGGCGGCGTCGTTCGCGCGCGGGTGCTCGCCAAGCGGCTGAACAACGCGCCGCTCGCGATCGTCGACAAGCGCCGCGAGCGGGCAGGCGAGTCGGAAGTGATGAACATCATCGGCGACGTCGAGGGACGATTCTGCGTCCTCGTCGACGATATCGTCGATTCGGCGGGCACGCTGTGCAACGCCGCCGCCGCGCTGAAGGAGGCGGGCGCCGAGGATGTCGTCGCCTATGTCACCCACGGCGTGCTCTCCGGGGGGGCGGTCGCGCGCGTGGAGGGATCGGCCTTGCGCGAGCTGGTCATCACCGATTCGATCGGCAACCAGGACATCATCGCCGGTGGCAAACGCATCCGTCACCTCACGATCGCGCCGCTACTCGCCGAGGCGATCGGCCGGATCGCGGACGAAACGTCGGTGTCCAGCCTCTTCGACTAAACGCGGGCAAGCCACGGCACCGCCCGAATTTGGCGGGCCAGCGGGCGACACGCCTTGTCCTCGCGTGATGGCATCGGGCAAGGAAAGCGCGGAGAGGAAGCCGCGCCGTCCGCCATGCTGTGCTCGACCATGTATCTCAGCCATAGCCGGCTGACGCTTCCAGCCGACGCCGCGCAGGTGTCCGCGATCCACCATTTGTCCGTCGCCCGCAATCGCGATCTCAACCTCACCGGCCTGCTCGTCGTCACGCCCCGCAATTTCGCGCAATATCTCGAAGGCGAGGGGGACGCCGTGAGCGCAGTGATGACGAGCATCTGTCGCGATCTGCGCCACGAGCGCGTCGTCATCGTGCCGCCACCGCAGATCAGCTATCGTCGCTTCCCGACCTGGCGGCTGACGTGGCTCGGCCCGGACCGCGCGCTCACCGACACGCTGCAGCCGATTTTCGACGATATCGAGACGACCGCCCCGGAGGATCGCGCCACCACGCTGCTTCACACGATCGAGGCGCTTTCCTCCGACCGCGTTTACTGATCAGCGGTTGCTGAGCGCCACGATGTGATCGAACACCGCCGGATGCAGCGGCTTGGTGAAGGCGCAGCCATAGCGATACTTGTCGCGCCAGGCGACCACAGCCTCCAGCCCGGCAAGCCCCGGCAGGGTCAGCCAGACGCTGGTGCCCGGCCACAGTGTAAAGCTTGTCTCGGCGCGGAAGCCGGTCGTCGAAAGATCGACGATATCGATCTCGAACCGGGTCGTCCCGCGATCGCGCAAATGCGCGCGCATCTTCACGGCCTTGCGCAGCGCGCGGCGATTCTCGTCGGTTTCGTCCGAATCGAAGGCGAAGGGCATTGCCGGTTCCATGCCCCCCGGATGCCGGAAAAAGGTTATTTTTCCGCAAACACGCGGCTGTTGGGCGCGCGAATCCCGGCGCGACTGCGGCGGCGCAACTCGGCCTTCAAGGCTTCGGGTTTCGGCGCGACGAGAAAGCCGAAACTGACCGTTCCAGCCTTCGTCTCGACCACGTGGTGCAGGCGGTGCGCCTGGACGATCCGCTTCATGTAGGGGGATTTCGGCAAATAGCGGGTCGGCAGCCGCCTGTGGACAATGACGTCATGGAAACCGAAATAGATCGCGCCATACGCCGCGATCCCCGCTCCTATCCACGCGCAGCCCGGCCACCAGCCCAGCTGCACCCCACCCAGAATCAGCACGATCGACGGCACCGCAAAGATCACCGCGTAGAGGTCGTTCAATTCCCAGTTGCCGGTGCGCGGCCGGTGATGGCTCTTGTGAAGAAACCAGCCTGGGCCATGCATGACCCAGCGATGCGCGGCATAGGCAAAGCCCTCCATCCCGATGACGGTGAAGAGAAACAGCAAAAGACCCGACCACAGCGCCATGCGTGCCATATAGTGACACTCGACCGGAATCGTCATCCGCAAACTCGCACGCCGCGCCAACTGCGACGGAGACGCATTAGCGAGAGCGCTCGCTGATTTTGGCGGCGGGGTGGATTCGCCGGGCTGGCTGTGCTTAAGCCCGCCGCAAACCTTCCGGTTGCTGTAAAAAGGCGCATCCCATGAACATCCACGAATATCAGGCGAAGGAACTGCTGGCGAAGTTCGGCGTCCCCGTCCCCGCGGGCTTCGCGGCGATGACCGTCGAGGAAGCGGTCGCGGCGTCGGAGAAGCTGCCCGGACCACTCTACGTCGTGAAGGCGCAGATTCACGCCGGCGGCCGCGGCAAGGGCAAATTCAAGGAGCTGGGCCCCGACGCCAAGGGCGGCGTCCGCCTCGCCAAGACCGCCGACGAAGTGCGCGCGGCGGCGACCGACATGCTCGGCAATACCCTGGTAACGGTGCAGACCGGCGAGCACGGCAAGCAGGTCAACCGGCTCTACGTCACTGACGGCGTCGATATCGCAAAGGAATTCTACCTCGCACTCCTCGTCAATCGCGCGACGGGGCGTGTCTCGATGGTCGCCTCGACCGAAGGCGGCATGGACATCGAGACGGTGGCGCATGACACGCCGGAGAAGATCCACAGCATCGACATCGACACCGCGACCGGCTTCATGCCGCATCACGGCCGCGCGGTTGCCGCCGCGCTCGAACTGACGGGCGATCTCGCCAAGCAAGCCGCGAACGTCGCGTCGAAGCTGTATGCCGCGTTTCTCGGCACCGATGCCGAGCAGATCGAGATCAACCCGCTCGCCGTCACCGAAGACGGCAAGCTGATGGTCCTCGACGCCAAGGTCGGCTTCGACGGCAATGCGATGTTCCGCCACAAGGACATCGCGGAGTTGCGCGACGAGACCGAGGAGGACCCGGCCGAGCTGGAGGCGTCCAGATACGACCTCGCCTATATCAAGCTCGACGGCGATATCGGCTGCATGGTCAACGGCGCGGGCCTGGCGATGGCGACGATGGACATCATCAAGCTGAACGGCATGTTCCCCGCGAACTTCCTCGACGTCGGCGGCGGCGCCAACAAGGAGAAGGTCACCGCGGCGTTCAAGATCATCCTCCAGGACCCGAACGTGAAGGGCATTCTGGTCAACATCTTCGGCGGCATCATGCGCTGCGACATCATCGCGGAGGGCATCGTCGCCGCGGCAAAGGAAGTGAACCTTTCGGTCCCGCTGGTGGTTCGCCTCGAAGGCACCAATGTCGAGAAGGGCAAGGAAATCCTGTCGACCTCGGGCCTCGCGATCGTTCCTGCCAATGATCTGGGCGATGCCGCGAAGAAAATCGTCGCCGAGGTGAAGAAGGCGGCATAAGTCGTATTTGTGCTCCCGCGAAGGCGGGAGCCCAGACTGGGTCCCCGCCTGCGCGGGAACACATCTCTCCCCAGGGATGCGGTTTGGATAGGAGAGCAAGCGAATGAAGGTCATCGTCCCCGTCAAGCGCGTGCTTGACTATAACGTGAAGCCCCGCGTGAAGGCGGACGGGTCGGGAGTGGACCTCGCCAACGTCAAGATGAGCATGAACCCGTTCGACGAGATCGCGGTCGAGGAAGCCATCCGCCTGAAGGAAAAGGGCGTCGTGACCGAGATCGTCGCGGTTTCGATCGGCGAGCAGAAGTCGCAGGAAACGCTGCGCACCGCCCTCGCCATGGGCGCCGACCGCGCGATCCTCGTGACCTCTGACGAGAAGGTCGAGCCGCTGGGCGTCGCCAAGATCCTCGCCAAGATCGCCGAGGAGGAACAGCCTCAGCTCATCATCCTCGGCAAGCAGGCGATCGATGACGACAACAACCAGACCGGGCAGATGCTCGCCGGGCTGCTCGGCTGGGGCCAGGGCACCTTCGCCTCGAAGGTGGAGGTCGCGGAAGGCACCGCCAAGGTGACGCGCGAGGTCGATGGCGGCGCGGAGACCGACGGGCTGAAGCTCCCGGCAATCGTGACGACCGACCTGCGCCTCAACGAGCCGCGCTATGCGTCGCTGCCGAACATCATGAAGGCGAAATCGAAGCCGATGGCGCAGAAGACGCCCGCCGATTACGGCGTGGACGTGACGCCGCGGCTGAAGACGCTGAAGGTCGTCGAGCCTGCCAAGCGCACCGCCGGCGTGAAGGTCGCGGATGTTGACGAACTGGTCGCCAAGCTCAAGACGATGGGCGTCGCGAAGTAAACGCAACCCGTTTGCCCTGAGCTTGTCGAAGGGCCGTATTTCTACCGATCGAAGATAGGACTGCTTCGACAGCCCCGGATCAAGTCCGGGGCCGAACGGTTTGAGAGGATTGAGACATGAAGACTCTGGTTTGGGTCGAACATGACGGTGCCGCCGTCAAGGACGCAACGCTTTCCGCGGTGACCGCAGCCGCCAAACTCGGCGAAGTCCACCTACTGGTCGCCGGCCAAGGCGTCGACGGCGTGGCGCAGGCCGCAGCGAAGATCGCGGGCGTCGGCAAGGTCCATGTCGCGGACGATGCCGCCTTCGCCCATGCGCTGGCGGAGAACGTCGCGCCGCTCGTCGTCCAGCTGATGGCCGACCACGACGCGTTCGTCGCGCCAGCCACCACCAACGGCAAGAACATCGCCCCGCGCGTCGCGGCGCTGCTCGACGTGATGCAGATCAGCGACATCCTGTCGGTCGAGAGCGACGATACCTTCACCCGGCCGATCTACGCGGGCAACGCGATCGCGACCGTCCAGTCGTCGGACGCGAAGAAGGTCATCACCGTGCGCGGCACCGCCTTCGACAAGGCAGCGACCGAGGGCGGGTCGGGAACAGTCGAAGCGGTTGCCAGCACCGGCGAGACAGGCCTCTCGACTTTCGAGGGCGCCGAGATCGCCAAACTCGAACGTCCCGAACTGACCTCAGCCAAGATCATCGTCTCTGGTGGCCGCGCGCTGCAGAACAGCGAGAACTTCCACAGCCTCATCGAGCCGCTTGCCGACAAGCTCGGGGCCGGCGTCGGCGCCAGCCGCGCTGCGGTCGATGCGGGCTATGTCCCCAACGACTATCAGGTCGGCCAGACCGGCAAGATCGTCGCACCGGAAGTCTATATCGCGGTCGGCATTTCGGGGGCGATCCAGCATCTCGCCGGCATGAAGGATTCCAAGACCATCATCGCCATCAACAAGGACGAGGACGCCCCGATCTTCCAGGTCGCGGACATCGGCCTGGTGGGTGATCTGTTCAAGATCGTGCCGGAACTCACCGAAAAGCTGTAAATCCCGTCATCCCAGCGAAGGCTGGGGTCCATGTCTCGCCGTTACGCGCGCAACCGAGAGACGTGGATCCCCGCCTGCGCGGGGGTGACTGGATTGCTGGTCAAACCCCCGCTGAAGCCGCCGGCCGCGCCCGCATTGCCTCGGCCCAGCGCGCCATGTTCGCGAACTCTTCCGGCAACCTGAACCGGATCATCCGCGCGAAATCGATTCCCGTGAAGGCCAGGATGTCGGCGATCGTCACCCGGTCCGCGGCGATGAAGTCGCTCTCCCCAAGCCGCCGATCGAAGACCTTCAACGCACGCGTCGCGCCCGCGCCGTTGCTCTCCGCAATCGCCGGCACCTGCGTCTCCAGCGCCGCGAGCGCGGGGTGGCCGTGGCGCACCGCCAGCATCAGCGGCGTCGCGAGCAGCATTTCCGCCCGCCGCGCCCACATCTCGATCACCGCCGTCTCCTTCGCGTCGCGACCGAAGAGATTCGGCTCCGGATAGACGCTCTCCAGATAGCGGCAGATTGCGACCGACTCGGTGATCGTGGTGCCGTCGTCCAGCTCCAGCGCCGGAACGTTGCCCAAGCCGGCGCGCGCGAGATACTCCGGCGTTCTGTGCTCGCCCTTGAACACGTCGATCTCGACGATCTCGATATCGTCGATGCCCTTTTCGGCCATCACCCAGCGCACCCGCCGCGGATTGGGCGCGCGGCGGCTGTCGAACAGCCTCATTCTGCCGCGTCCGCGGGCGCCAGCTTGTCCTGAGTCTTCGTCTCGAAATCGCTCGCATCGTGCCGTTCATGGAGCTGGCTCGCCGGGTCTCCCATCACCCGGTTGACCATCCGCCCACGCTTCACCGCCGGCCGGGCCGCGATCTGGTCGGTCCAGCGCTGGACATGGGCGTAGTCCTGCACCTGGAGAAACTCGCCCGCGTCATAGACAAGGCCCTTCACCAGCGCGCCATACCACGGCCAGACCGCCATATCCGCGATCGTATACTCGCTGCCGCCGAGATATTCGGTCTCGGCCAGCCGGCGATCAAGCACGTCGAGCTGCCGCTTCACCTCCATCGCGAAGCGATCGATCGCATATTCGATCTTCACCGGCGCATAGGCGTAGAAATGGCCGAACCCGCCGCCGAGATACGGCCCCGCCCCCATCTGCCAGAACAGCCAGGACAGGCACTCCGCGCGTTTTGCCGCGTCGGTGGGGAGGAAGGCGCCGAACTTCTCCGCGAGATAGACAAGGATCGCCCCCGATTCGAAAATCCGGATCGGCGCGGCCCCGCTGCGATCGACGAGCGCGGGAATCTTCGAATTGGGGTTCACATCGACGAACCCGCTGCCGAACTGATCGCCCTCGTTGATACGGATCAGCCACGCGTCATATTCTGCGCCGGAATGCCCGGCCGCCAGCAACTCCTCCAGCATCACCGTCACTTTCACACCGTTGGGCGTCGCCAGCGAATAGAGCTGCAGCGGATGCTCGCCTACCGGCAGGTCCTTGTCATGGGTCGCTCCCGCGATCGGCCGGTTGATATTGGCGAAGCGCCCGCCATTGTCCTTGTTCCAGGACCAGACCTTTGGCGGGGTATAGTCGGCAGTATCGGGCATGCGGGATGACTCCTTCACGGCAGGCGATGCCGGTGATGTAGGGCGGCGATGCGCGCCTTCCACCCCGACAGGGTTTGCCGCGGTGTCAGGAAAGGCGTAAATTCCCCGTCCCGACTCCCGTGCGACGCGCGTTATGATCGGCTTGCTCCTCTCACCCACGCGCCGTGCGGTTGTTCTTGAGGAGGCCAGAGATGGAAAGCGTTGTTGACGACCATGATCTCGTCGCGTCTTCGCGCGTCGAGGGAACCCCGGTATTCGATCGCCGGGCGGTGAAGATCGGATCGATCCGGTCATTGATGATTTCGAAGACGACCGGCGTCGTGTCGCACGCGGTGCTGTCGTTTGGCGGCATCTTCGGCGTGGGCGCGCGGGCCTGCCCGCTGGCATGGGACCAGTTGCGGTTCGATGCCGGCCTTGGCGGTTATCTGCTGCCCTACACGCGCGAGGAAATCGAGGCGGTGCCCTATATGGTCGTCGACCCAAAGGATCGGCCGCACGAGGCGCCCGAACCGGTATACCGGCACTGGGATCAGTTCCTCTGATCGGCCGGCGGCTTGCCGCGGCCGGATGGACGCCGTAGCGCCGGGTTCATGCGTATTTCTACCGCGCTTCTCGCGCTGTTCGTCCTTGCGTCCCCGGCCGGCGCGCGTCCGGCCACCGGCGCCGGAATCGTCCGCGTCCGCTTTGCGACCACGCTCGGCCCAATCGTGATCGCGGTCGATCAGCGGCATGCGCCGAAGACTGCGGCCAATTTCCTCGCCTATGTCGACGACGGCCGGTTCGACGGGATCAGCTTCTACCGGTCTTCGCGGCGCAAGGCTGCGCCCAAATTCGGCTTCATCCAGGGCGGCATCCGGACCGATGCGCGCCGAATCCTGCCGCCCTTCGCCTTCGAATCCACCGCGAAGACCGGGATCAAGCACCTCGACGCGACGATCTCGATGGCACGGCGCGCCGACCCGAGCTCGGCGGGTGGCAATTTCTTCATTACCGTCGGCGCGATCCCGACCATGGACGCCAGCCCCGGCCAGATGGGCTATGCCGCGTTCGGGCGGATTGTGTCGGGCATGGGGATTGTCCGTAACATTCTGGCGATGCCGACCGGCGGCGGCATGGGCGGGCAGTTGCTGCTGAAGCCGGTGACGATCACGAAGGCGACGCGGCTCGACGGCAAGGCGAAGCCGACCGGGCTGGTGAAGCCCTGGCTGATCGACGAGGGCCGCGGTCGGACGCCGAAACAGCCACTGAAACCGCAACCGGCGCGTCCGTCCGCTCGTTGAGCGTCATCGAGGAGTGCCTGGCATGATCCGCCGTCGCCTCGTCATCACCGGCCGCGTCCAGAACGTCTTCTACCGCGACTGGTTCGTCGAGCAGGCGCTGGGCCTCGGCGTGGATGGCTGGGTTCGCAATCGGGCAGACAATTCGGTCGAGGCGGTGGTGTCTGGACCGCCCGAGATGGTCGAGGCGATCATCGCGAAGGCGAGGGCCGGCTCGCCGGCGTCTCGCGTGGTGGATGTTGCGGTCACCGACGACGCGCCGAGCGAGACGCTGGAGGGGTTCGTCAAACGCCCGACCGTCTGACCGGTCATCAAGATGAGCGGGTCTAGATACGAGTAAGCCCCGTCGCTTTCGCGGCGGGGCTCCCTGGACGGATCTTCGCACAAGGCTCCGAACCGTCAATCACTTGGCTCTTTCGATCCAAGCCTGACATTAACGGCTCGTGCGTGAGCTTGGTTCCATGCGCCCGAAAATAAATTCGCCTCGCCGCCTTTGACCCTGTGGGCTGCGCTGGCATGGTTTGCGCCATGATCGCGCTCGCCCTCCTTGCCGCGGCCCAGGCCGCTCCTGCTATCCCCGCCCGTATCGAGCGGCTGCTGACCCGCGCGCCGGTGATCGACGGGCACAACGATCTGGCCTGGGAAATCCGCGAGGGCGCCAATGCGAAGGTCGAAACCGTCGATCTCAAGGCGGACACGACGAAGCGCCCCCATCCCCTGCAGACCGACATCCCGCGCGCGAGGGCGGGGCATCTCGGCGGACAATTCTGGTCGGTCTACATCCCCGCGTCGATCACCGGCCCCGCCGCGGTGGAGACGACGCTGGAGGAGATCGACATCGTCCGCCGCTTCGTCGCCGCCAATCCCGATGCGTTCGCGATGGCGACGACCGCCGACGATATCCGTCGCATCCAGAAATCCGGCCGGATCGCCTCGCTGCTGGGCGTCGAGGGTGGACACCAGATCGACGGGCGGCTGTCGGTGCTGCGCGAATACAAGGCGCTCGGCGTCGGCTACATGACGCTGACCCATAGCAAGAGCCTCGATTGGGCAGACAGCGCGACGGATGGCCCCCGCGCCAATGGCCTCAGCGATTTCGGCCGCAAGGTCGTCGCCGAGATGAACCGTATCGGTATGATCGTCGATGTGAGCCACGTCTCCGACGCGACGATGGCCGCGGCGCTCGCCGCTTCGAAGGCGCCGGTGATGGCGTCGCACTCCTCGGCCCGCGCGCTTGCGGACGCGCCGCGCAACATCCCCGACGATCTGCTCCGCGCGATCGGCGCCAATGGCGGCGTGGTGATGGTGAACTTCTACCCCGCCTTCCTCTCGAGGCAGTGGCGCGCGTGGGACAAGGCGCGGACCGACTACGCGAAGTCGGTCGGCGTGCCGGCCGACGTCTATGGCCCGCGCAGCGCAGCACCGCTCGTCGCCTGGGATGCGGCCCACCCCGAACCCCTCGTCACGGCAGCGACGGTCGCCGATCACGTCGCCCATGTCGCCAGGGTCGCCGGCGTCGATCATGTCGGCATCGGCGGCGATTATGACGGGATCAGCGGCACTGGCCCGGTGGGGATGAAGGGGGTCGATGGCTATCCGAAGGTCTTCGCCGAACTCGCGCGGCGCGGCTGGAGCGATACCGATCTCGTGAAGCTTTCACAGGGCAACATCCTGCGGGTCATGGAGCGCGTCGAGGCTGTCGCGAAAGCGAGCGCCGGCATGCCACCCGTCGATGCCACCGCGCCGAACTAGAATCCCGACAGCAAGCTCGCGACATTGGCGCCCAGCGCGTCGACGGCATAGCCGCCCTCCATCGCGATGACGGTGGGCCAGCCGCACGCGGCGATATCGCGCGCGAGAACGGCGTAGTCGGCGGTCGTCAGCGCGAAATGCGAGATCGGATCGCCCTCCCACGTATCCGCCCCGAAGCTCAGCACGAGCAGATCGGGCGCGAACCGCGTGATCGCCTCGAGCGCACTGGCCTGCGCCGCGCGAAACGCATCGACCCGGGTGCCGTGCGGCAGCGGCAGGTTCAGCGTCGCACCGCGTCCGGCGCCCTCGCCGATCTCGTCGGCATGGCCCCAGTAGAAGGGATAATCGGTTGCCGGATCGGCATGGACAGAGGCGTAGAAGACGTCGCCGCGCGTCCAGAAGATGTCCTGCGTGCCGTTACCGTGGTGATAGTCGATGTCGAGAATCGCGACGCGGGCGCATCCGGCATCACGCGCGGCCTGCGCCGCGATCGCGGCAGTGTTGAGGTGGCAATAGCCGCCGCAATAGTCGGCGCCGGCATGGTGCCCCGGCGGTCGGCACAGCGCGAAGGCCGCGCGGTCACCGCCGAGCACTGTATGCGTCGCGCTGAGCACCGACTGCGCGCTCCAATAGGACGACGCCCAGGCTTCGCGAGTGATCGGCGTCGTCGCGTCGAAGCTGTAGCGGCCCATCAGCGCATCGATGCGAGTGAGATGGGGAGAGCGGCGGCGCACGATCGGAAAGGCGTATGGGATCGGGTCCCCCGCCCGCCCCGCCTCCGCCCAGAGCCGCGCCGCATCCTTCAGGAATGCGAGATAGCCCGCATCATGGACCGCCACGATCGCGGCCTCGCCGAAATCGTCGGGGCAGTGGCAGTCAGGCAGAACCGCGCGGATCGCCTCGCCGCGCGCGGGCACCTCCGCATAGGCGGTGAAGCTGCCATTGTGCAGTTCGCGCGCCGGCGCATGGGCGAGCTGGCGCGGATCGAAATACGCCTTCATCGCCGCACCGGAACCGCAAAGCGCAGGACGAGGAAGCCGCCGAGCGCGGACAGCACCGATCCGGCGAGAACGCCGATCTTCACCTCGTCGACCAGCGCCGCGTTCCCGGGAAAGGCAAGGCCGCCGATGAACAGGCTCATGGTAAAGCCGATCCCCGCCAGCAGCGCGACGCCGTAAAGCTGGGTCCACCCCACCCCATATGGTCGGCGCGCGAACCCGGTTCGCTCGGCGAGCCAGACGCCGGCGAGGATTCCGATCTGCTTGCCGACGAACAGCCCGCTCGCCACCGCGATCACCACCGGCGCGCCGAGGGATGCGCCGCCAAGCGCGACCCCTGCATTGGCGAAGCCGAAGACGGGCACGATGACGAACGAAACCCACGGGCTGAGCGCGTGTTCGAGCCGGTGGAGCGGCGATTCGATGTCGTCGGGAACGCCGGGTGACTTGTGGATGGGAATGAAGATCGCCGCCAGCACCCCCGCGATGGTCGCGTGCACCCCCGATCGCAGAACGAGAAACCACAGCAGCAAGGACAGCAGCAGATACGGCGTCAGCGCCTTGACCTTGCGCCGGTTGAGCGCGGCCATGATCGCGAGCGTTCCCGCCGCCGCCGCCAGCGCGCCGATATCGAGCCCGTGGCTGTAGACGAGCGCGATGATCGCGACCGCGCCCATGTCATCGACGATCGCGACCGTCGCCAAAAACAGCTTCAGTTGCGGCGGCACCCGCTTGCCGAGCAGCGCCATGACCCCGATCGCGAAGGCGATGTCGGTCGCCGCCGGGATCGCCCAGCCGCGCACCAGCGCACGGTCCCCCCCGACCACCGCGAGATAGACGATCGCCGGCACGATCATTCCCGCCAGCGCGACCACAATCGGCAAGCGTCGGTCCGCGGGATCGGCCAGTTCGCCATCGATCAGCTCGCGCTTGATCTCCAGCCCGACGAGCAGGAAGAACAGCGCCATCAGCCCGTCGTTGATCCACAGCTCGACGGTCATCGCGCCGATCGCGGGGGCGAGGATCGGCCCAGTCTCAAGGTGCAGCAGGTGCTGATAGGCCTGCGACACGTCGGAATTCGCCGCGAACAACGCCAACGCCGCGGCGGCCATCAGCAGGATGCCGCCCGAGGCGGACGAATGAAGGAAATGGCGTAGCGCCGAGATCGGTTTCAGCAGGGTCGGCGTCTCGCTCATCCCATCGGGTTACAGGGTGGATCGCGACGGTCAAAGCCCGTAACCCGGCGACATGAGCGAAGTCCCCCAGCACCGTGTCCTCCAACGCTGGTGGCAGGCGCATGTCATCGGCAGTGTCGATCATGTCGCGGTCATCGATACCGTCCATGATGATGCCGGCTGGAGTGGGCGCTATCTGTTCATGATCGCGATGTCGGCGGGGATCGCGATCCTCGGCCTGCTGCTGTCCTCGCCGGCAGTCGTCATCGGCGCCATGCTGATCTCGCCGCTCATGGGGCCGATCATCGGGCTGGGGTTCGCGGTTGCCACCGTCGATTCGCGCCAGATCCGGCGCGCGCTTGCGGCTTTGGTCGCCGGGTCGCTGATCGCGGTGCTGTTCTGCGCCGCGATCGTCCTGGTTTCGCCATTGCAGAACGTGACGAGCGAGCTCGCGGCACGGACGCGGCCCAATTTGTTCGACCTTGCGGTCGCGCTCTTCTCGGCGCTCGCCGGCAGCTATGCGACGATTCGCGGCCGCGCCGGCACCATCGTCGGCGTCGCTATCGCCACCGCGCTGATGCCGCCGCTGGCAACCGTCGGCTTCGGGCTCGCGACGTGGAACGGCACCGTGTTCTTCGGCGCGCTGCTGCTGTTCGTCACCAACTTCGTCACGATCGCGCTGGCGGCAGCGGTGATGGCGCGGCTGTATGGCTTCGGCCAGTCGCTGTCGCCGAACCAGACCGCGGTGCAGCTGATCGTCGTCATCGCAACGTTTGCGGCGCTCGCCGTCCCGCTGGGGGTCGCGCTTCGCAAGATCGCCTGGGAGGGCCTGGCGGGGCGGCAGGCGCGTTCCGCCGTCGCCGACGTCTTCGACGGCAAGGCACGGATCAGTCAGATCGACATCGATTTCAATGCCGTTCCGATCAGGATTGTCGCCACCGTCCTCACCCCGCGCTACCGCGCCGATGCCGAACGTATCGCGGCAGCGGCCTTTCTGAAGGATGCCGGTCGCCCCGCGAGAGTACAGATCGAACAATACCGGGTCGGCACCGGCAGCGGCGCGGCGGAGAATGCGGCGCTTCAGGCTGCGCAGGCGCGGGGGACCGCGTCGCCCGCCGATGCAGCGGCGGACGCGCTGGCCGATCGGCTGGCGCTGGTGGCCGGAGTCTCCCCCGATGCCATCACGATCGACCGCGAGCATCGCCGCGCGCGGGTGGCAGCGGCGGCGCTGCCCGGCGCAAGCCTTGCGACCTATCGTGCGCTGGAGCAGCGCGCGGCGGCGAACACGCCGGGGTGGGAGGTCTATCTCGTGCCGCCTGCCGTCCCGCCCGGCGCGGTTCCCTTCGATGGCGAGAGTCCCGATGCACAGACGATTGCCGCAGCGATCTGGGGCGCCAGACGGCTGGGTCTCGGCATCGCGGTTTCGGGCCCGGCGGCGCGCGCGAACACGGTCGTTGATGAGCTGACCAACGCTGGCATCGCCGCATCGCGCAGCGGCGGCGGATCGGCCGTCACGCTGGAATGGACGGTTGCCCCGCCTGCCGGTCTCACGCCTTCGTCAGCGCCTCTGCAATAAGACGACGGCTGTTGTCGATTCCGTAAAGCCTGATGAAGCTGCCCATGCGCGGCCCCTGCGCGGAGCCGAGCAGCGTTTCGTAGAGCGCCCTGAACCAGTCGCGCAGGCTTTCGAACCCTGCGGTCTTGCCGATCTCATAGACGATGTTCTGGATATCCTCGGCCGACGCATCGTCGGGGAGCGCCGCCAGATCGTCGTCAAGCCGCCGAAGCGCTGCCACCTCGAGTCCTTCCGGCACGCGGCGATGAAGCGTCGGCGCGACGAAATCACGCGCGTAGGCGAGCGCGTGGTCGATCAGCCGATCCAGCTCGGGATAACGGTCCGGCGTCGCGTCGGGGACGTAGTTGGCGAGATAGCCCCAGACCTGGTCCTTCGTCGCCTCGCCCATCACGCCGACAAGGTTCAGCAGTAGCCCGAACGTCACCGGCAGCTCGCCGTCAGGAAGCTTCCCATCGTGAATGTGATGGACGGGATTGCCGAGCTGCTCCTTGAGCGGCTGCCCGGCGTAATTGCCCCGAAACTGCCAATACTCATCGACCGCGCGCGGGATCAGCCCCAGATGCAGCTGCTTCGCCTTCTTGGGTTCGCGGTAGATATAGAAGGCCAGGCTCTCGTCGGGGCCATAGGTCAGCCACTGCTCGATCGTCAGGCCGTTGCCCTTCGACTTCGAGATCTTCTCCCCCTTTTCGTCGAGGAACATCTCGTAGTTGAAACCCTCGGGCGGGCGCCCGCCGAGCGCGCGCGCGATCTTCGAGCTTTGCGTGACCGAATCGATGAGGTCCTTGCCCGCCATCTCGTAATCGACGCCAAGCGCGACCCAACGCATCGCCCAGTCCACCTTCCACTGGAGCTTCGCCTGCCCGCCGAGTGCAGACTGGACGATCCGCTCGCCGTTCTCATCGATGAAGGCAATCGTCCCCGAGTCGGCGTCGATGACCTCGACCGGAACCTGAAGCACAATGCCGGTTTTGGGACTGATCGGCAAAACTGGCGAATAGGTCGCGCGCCGCTCTGCCCGGAGCGTCGGCAGCATCACGTCCATGATGCCCTGCCAGTGCGCGAGCACGCCCTTCAACGCGTCGTCGAACCGGCCGCTCTCATAATAGTCCGTCGACGAGGCGAACTCGTAGTCGAAGCCATATTGATCGAGGAACGCACGCAGTCGCGCATTGTTGTGCGCCGCAAAGCTCTCGTGCGTGCCGAAGGGGTCGGGAATCCGGGTCAGCGGCTTGCCGAGATATTCGCGCAGCATGTCGCCGTTCGGCACATTGTCCGGCACCTTGCGCAGCCCGTCCATGTCGTCCGAGAACGCGATCAACCGCGTCGGCTGGTCGCTGAGCGCGTGGAAGGCGTTGCGCACCATCGTCGTGCGCAGCACTTCGTTGAAGGTGCCGATATGGGGCAGCCCCGAAGGTCCGTAGCCGGTTTCGAAGAGAACAGGATCACCGCCGGGCTTGCCATCCGGCCAACGCTTCAGCAGCTTGCGCGCCTCCTCATACGGCCAGGCCTTGGAGTCGAGGGCAGCGCTGCGCAGGTCGGGATCGGTCATGACCGGGGCGACGTAGCGCGTGCGCGCGCATCCGTCACCCCGGTCTGGCGAGCGTCAGCGGCAGCGCTTGTCCGCGGTGATCGTCCGGTCGATCGCGCGGCCCGCAAAGGCGCCGCCGACGCCGCCGGCGATCGTGCCGAGCGCGCCGTGGCCGAGCAGCGAGTTGCCGACCAGCGCACCCCCGACACCGCCCGCGACGAGGCCGGTCGTGCCGCTCGAGTGACGGCAGCGGCCGCGATAGTGGGTATAGTGTCCACGGGTGTAATGACGCCGCGCCTCCGCCTTGCTCGTCGGCAGCGCCATCGTCGCCGGAATCGCCAGCGACAGGGCACTCATCGCCATGACAAAATTACGCATCACTCGCCTCCACTGAATTGATACACGAGCGCAACGTTCATCGCCGGCGTTGGTTGCAACCGCGCGGTCTGCTAGTCAGCCGCGATGGCTCGCCCAGCCCCCGACTATCACGGCGTCGACCGGGCGCGGTTCGAAACCGAGATCGTGCCGGCCGGCCGGCCCGCGGTCTTGCGCGGGCTGGTGCGCGACTGGCCGATCGTGCTCGCGGCGCGGGAAGGCGCCGACGAGCTCGCCGCCTGGTTGCGCCAGCGCGCCTCGGAAGACGCGGCGGAGGCATGGTTCGGGCCGCCGGAGATTGGCGGTCGCTTCGACTTTGCGCCCGATCACGCAGGGTTCAATCACGAACGCAAGCTCGCGACGATCGACCAGCTGCTCGATCTGATCCTCGCGCAACGCGAAAGTGCAGCGCCCTGGGCGGTCTATGCCGGTGCACTGCCCGTGGGTCGCCATCTGCCCGGTTTTCTCGCCGAGAATCCGATGCCGCTGCTCGCCGACGATCGCCACATGCTCGTCTCGCTCTGGCTGGGCAACCGGACGACGACGGCCGCGCATTGGGACCTGCCGCAGAATCTCGCCTGCGTCGTCGCGGGACGGCGGCGTTTCACGCTGTTTCCGACCGATCAGGTCGCGAACCTCTATGTCGGGCCGATCGACCGGACGCTCGCCGGTCAGCCCTCGAGCATGGTCGATATCGATCACCCCGATCTCGAACGCTTCCCGCGCTTTGCCGAGGCTTGGGACGCCGCCGAGATCGCCGAGCTGGAACCGGGCGACGCGCTCTACATGCCGAGCCTGTGGTGGCATGGCGTCACCAGCCCCGATCCGGTCGGTGCGATGGTGAATTTCTGGTGGCGCGACGGGCCGGCGCGGATGACCACGCCGATGCACGCGCTGCTCCACGCCGCGATGACGATGCACGAACTGCCGGCGCGCGAGCTGGCGGCGTGGAAGGTCTTCTTCGATCATTACATCTTCCGCGCGGACGGCGACCCGATGGCGCATGTCGCGCCCGAGGCGCGGGGCGTGCTGGGCGAGCGGTCGCCCGAATTGATCGCGGCGCTAAAGGCGACGCTCGCCGAGCCGCTGAGACGCTAGGGCGGTCTGCATTCAACCCCACCGTTCGTCTCGCGTAGGGGACGGGCATGTCGAGAGACGGTATCGAGAAACCCGCCATGTGGCAGCGACCTCGATACGCCGTGTCGACAGGCTAAAGCGTTTGCAACCTGAGTTGATCCGAAACGAGCGGAGGTAGTGATTCCAGCCGGCTCTTTTTCAAGCCAGCGTTTCTCTTTCGTTCCAGACAGGCTAAAGACGCCGCGTGACGCCCCTCCAGCCCGATCCGCTGCCCTACCCCGCGCTCCATGCCAGCCATGCCGGCATCTGGATCGCCACCGCTGACGAATGCCGCGCGGTGGGGCGTGGGGAGGCGATCCGGGTGGCTGCGGATACGCCGCTGCTGTTGCTGAACGCGCCGCTGATCGCGCAGCGGCTCGGCCATGGCGAGTTGTCGGGGCTCGATCTGCTCGAACTCTTCGCCTTCCTGCATCCGGCGCGCTTCATGGTGCCGACCCCGCGCGGGCTGGCGCGTGCCGCTGGGATCGCGATGCCCGCGAACGATGCCGACGTCGCGCCATTTCTTCGCGCGGCAGCGGCGGCGATGCTCGCGGTCACCGATGGCGACTGGCCCGAGCGCGAAGGGGTGTGGACCGCCGCGCAGTCTCTCACCCGCCTGCGCTGGCCCTGGGCGCCCGTCGTCGGCGCCAGGATCGCAAAGCCCGACACCAATGAGCGCTGGCTGTTCTCGAAGCTCCCCGAATGGGAGGAGCACGCGCCCCGCCCCGCCCCGCATACCGTCACGCCGGACCCGCAAGCGGTGCTGGATCGCCTCGCCGCGCTGACCGGAGACGGCGCGGAGGAGCGCCCCGGCCAGCGCGCCTATGCGACCGCTGCCACGCAGGCATTCGCGCCGCGCACGACGCGCGACGCCCCGAATATGGTGCTGGCGGAGGCGGGCACCGGGATCGGCAAGACGCTTGGCTATCTCGCGCCCGCCTCGATCTGGGCGGATCAGGCGTGCGGCGCGGTCTGGGTATCGACCTATACCAAGGCGCTGCAACGCCAGCTCGCGCACGAGACACAGCGGCTCTATCCCGACGCAGCGATACGCAAGACCCGCGTCGTGACTCGCAAGGGCCGCGAGAATTATGTGTGCCTGCTCAACCTGGAGGACGCGCTGCAAGGCGGGTTCCAGGGGCGCGCGGCGATCTTGGCGCATCTGGTCGCGCGCTGGGCGGCCTATACCGCGGACGGCGATATGGTCGGCGGGGACCTGCCGGGTTGGCTGACCGCGCTGTTCCGTCGCAACGGCCCCGCTGCGCTGACCGACCGGCGCGGCGAGTGCGTCTATGCCGGCTGCCCGCATTACCGGAAATGCTTCATCGAGCGCGCCGCGCGCGCCTCTGCCGACGCGGATATCGTCATCGCCAACCACGCGCTGGTGATGGTCAACGCAGCGCGTGGGCGCGAGATGACGACGCGCCCCACCCGCTATGTCTTCGACGAGGGGCATCACCTGTTCGATGCGGCGGATTCCATGTTCTCCACCGCGCTGACCGGGCAGGAGACGATCGAACTGCGCCGCTGGATCCTCGGCCCGGAGTCGGGCGGGCGCGGGCGGCGGCGAGGGCTGCAGGCAAGACTGTCCGATGTGGCGAGCTACGATGCGCTCGGCGGCACCGCGATCACCGATGCGGTGGACGCGGCGCGCGCGCTTGCGTCCGATGGCTGGCTGCAGCGTCTGGCGGAAGGCGAGCCGTTCGGGCCGATCGAGGGGCTCCTCGCGGCGGTTCGCGGGCTCACCTATGCGCGCGCCGAGCAGCCCGGCGATGCGGGTTATGGGCTGGAAACCGAGCTGGCAGAGCCGAGCCCGGAACTGATCGACGCCGCCGCCCCCGCCGCCGCCGCGCTCGATACGCTGGTTCGCCCGCTCGTGACGCTCGGACGGCGGCTTGAGGCGGTGCTGGCGGAGGCGCCCGACTGGATGGACGGGCCGGCGCGGGCGCGGATCGAGGGTGCGATCGCGTCGGTCGGCTGGCGGGCGGAGACGGTTGCGGCGTGGCTGTCGCTGCTCACGCGCATCGGCGGGCCCGCGTCGCCCGATTTCGTCGATTGGCTCGCGGTCGACCGGGTCGAGGGCCGCGAGTATGACATCGGTCTCCACCGTCACTGGCTCGATCCCACCCGGCCCTTCGCTGAAATCGTCCTCAAGCCCGCGCATGGCGCGCTTGTGACCTCGGCAACCCTGACCGGCGGTGGCGACTGGTCGGTCGCGGAAGCGCGCACCGGCGCGCCGCATCTGCTCAAATCGCCCGCGCGGTTCGAAGCGCCGAGTCCGTTCGACTATGCCGCGCAGGCCGAGGTGCTGATCGTTACCGACGTGAAGCGCGGGGACGTTTCCGCCCTCGCCAATGCCTATGCCCAGCTGATCGTCGCGGCCGAGGGCGGGACGCTGGGGCTGTTCACCGCGATCCGCCGGCTGCGCGGGGTGCATGGCCGTATCGCCGATCGGCTGGCGCGCGAAGGCTTGCCGCTCCACGCGCAGCACGTCGATCCTGTCGATACCGGCACGCTGGTCGATATCTTCCGCGACGATCCGCATGCCTCGCTGCTCGGAACGGATGCGTTGCGCGACGGCGTCGACGTGCCTGGCCATTCGCTGCGGCTGGTGGTGATGGAAGGCGTGCCGTGGCCCAAGCCGACGGTGCTCCACGCAGCGCGTCGACTGGCGGGCGGCGGCAGCGCCTATGACGACCGGATCGTCCGGGCGCGGCTGGCGCAGGCGTTCGGGCGGCTGATCCGCCGCGCCGACGATCGCGGCGCCTTCGTGCTGCTGTCGGCGGCGATGCCGTCCCGGCTGCTCACTGCCTTCCCGCCCGGCGTGCCGATCGCGCGTGTGACCCTTGACGAAGCGGTGGCGCGGGTGCGGGCACGACTTCCCTCGGCGCCCGCGATACGGCATGAGGCGACTTCACCTGCCTGACGGAGATCGCCGCCCGTGAAGACGCTGACGCTGCTGCGCCACGCCAAGTCGGGCCATGATCCGCACATCGCGCGCGATTTCGACCGCGACCTGAACGCCAAGGGCAAGCGCGCCGCGGCGATGATGGGCGCGCACGCCCGCGAGCTCGACCTGGTTTTCGACCACGTCATTGCGTCGCCGGCGATCCGCGTGGTCGAGACGGTCGAAGCTTTCAGCGCTGGCTATGGCCGGGCGGTGACGCCGATATGGGACCGCCGGATCTACCTCGCGTCTTCGGCAACGCTGCTCGACATCGTCCACACGATGCCAGAAAAAGTAGCTAATGCATTGATAATAGCCCACAATCCAGGCCTTGAAGATATCGCGCTGCTGCTCGCCAACACGGGCGAAATGCGAGAAGCAGTCGAGCATAAATTTCCGACGGCGAGCTTTGCGCAGCTGCGCGGACCTGATTCCTGGAGCGACTGGACTGCCGGACTATGCGCGCTCAGCCGCTTTGTCCGCCCGCGCGACCTCGATCCGGGGCTAGGGCCGGACGCCGAGTAGGTCGTGCACGAACGAGATCAGATCGCCTCGCCAGTGAGCCGCTGGCAGATCATGTCGAGCTGATCGAGCGTCGAATAGCTGAGCGTCAGCGTGCCTCCAGACTCGGCATGAGCGATCGATACCGAAAGCCCAAGCAAATCCGCTAGTTGCGTCTCCAATGCCGTGATATCGGCGTTGCGCTCTTGCCTGATCTTTGCCCGCACTGGCTTGTTCTTCGCTGCCCGCGCGAGTTTCTCCGTTTCGCGCACGGACAGACCGCGTGCGACGACCTGCTCCGCCAGCGCCTCGGGATCGGCCGCGCCGATCAGCGCGCGGGCATGTCCCATCGACAGGTCGCCGGCAGCAAGCCGCGACTGCACCGGGCGGGGCAGGTCGAGCAGCCGCAGCAGGTTCGTCACATGGCTGCGCGACTTGTCGACGATCTTCGCCAGTGCTTCCTGCGTGTGGTCGAACTCCGCGATCAACCGCGAATAGGCTTCCGCCTCCTCGATCGCATTCAGGTCCTGCCGCTGGATATTCTCGACGAGCGCGACTTCCAGCGTTTCCGCGTCGGTGAAATCGCGCACGACGACAGGCACTTCATGGAGCTGCGCACGCTGCGCCGCGCGCCAGCGTCGCTCGCCCGCGACAATCTGAAAATCATGGCCATGGGGTCGCACGACGATCGGCTGGATCAGTCCCCTCTGACGAATCGACGCCGCGAGTTCGTCGAGCGCGGCCTCATCGAAATGTCGTCGCGGCTGCCCCGGATGCGGCGACAGCGCACTTACCGCCATCGTCTGCACGCCCGCCTTGCGCCCGCCCTCGCCGCCGCCCGCCAGGTCATCGACCAGCGTATCGCCGAGCAGCGCACTAAGCCCGCGGCCAAGTCCTGGACGCGCACGCTTCATCTGTGGTTCGTTCATGCAGCCTCCCTTTGACGCGGCAGACGTGCGAGCAGCTCGCGCGTCAGCGCGATATACGCCTCCGATCCCGAACAACGATGATCGTAGATCAGCGCCGGCAAGCCGTGGCTAGGCGCTTCCGAAAGCCGCACATTGCGGGGGATGACGGTATCGAACACAACCTGCCCCAAAACGGCGCGAACGTCCTTCGACACTTGTTCAGTCAAACGATTGCGCCGATCGTACATCGTGAGCGCCACACCCAGGATCGACAGGGACGGGTTGAAGCGCGCCCTTATCCGCTCGACCGTGCTCAACAGCTGGCTGAGCCCTTCAAGCGCAAAAAACTCGCACTGCAAGGGCACCAGCAAGGAATCGGCCGCGACCATCGCGTTCATCGTCAACAGCCCGAGCGAGGGCGGGCAATCGATGAGGACAATATCCCAATCCGCGGGCGCAACTTCGAGCGCCTTGTGCAGACGGTGCGTTCGCGCTTCGAGCTCGACCAGTTCGATTTCTGCACCAGACAGATCGACGGTCGCCGGCAGCACATCGAGGCGCGGGATCGGGGTATTTACGACCGCGTCCGACACCGTCGTATTGCCAACCAGGACGTCGTAACTCGAGCGATGCCTTTGATTCGCGCCGATCCCCAGTCCGGTTGAGGCATTACCCTGTGGATCAAGGTCGATCAGCAAGACGCGCTGCCCAGTGGCGGCGAGGGCCGTCGCGAGATTGATCGCGGAGGTTGTCTTGCCAACCCCTCCCTTCTGATTCGCGACGGCGATGCGGATCATGAGGGACGGACCTTCGTCGCGGTCACGATCACCGAGTCCGCGTCCGTGATGCTCTGTTTCACGTGAAACATTCCTCGCCAATTGCGCTTTGCTGCTGATAGCTCATCGGTGCCCGAACGACCACGCGGAAACACGAAAAGCGTGTCCGGATGGGTCAAATGAAGGGTATCGCGAAAAAGGACATCTACCGGTGCGACCGCGCGTGCCGAGATTATCGCAGGCGTAAACCCCGAGAGCGCTGCGACTTTCCGCTGTTCGACGGAGACATTCGATAACCCCAATAAGCCCGCGGACGTTTTCAGGAACTGCGCACGTTGGCGGCGGGGCTCGCACAAGACCACAGGCTGTTCGCGAAGCGCCGCGACGATCATACCGGGAAATCCACCGCCCGTTCCGATATCAAGCCACGTTCCGCATTCCGGCGCCAACGGGACCAGCTGCGCCGAGTCAACCAAGTGCCGTGTCCAGATCGAGTCCAGTGTCGCTTTGGAAACGAGATTCTGGCGCTCGTTTTCTTCGCCGACGATTTCGCCGAAGCGCTCGAGCAGCGCCGCCTTGTGGTCGCCGAACCGCGATACGATCCACGCGCGGGCATCGCTTTCCGTCACGCCGCCACCCGGCGGAGCTGAAGCCAGATTGCGGAGATTGCCGACGGTGTGACGCCCCGAACCCGTCCCGCCGCCCCCAGCGTTTCCGGACGCGCGGCATCGAGCCGTTCGATCATTTCGGTCGATAAGCCGGGGACAGCGCGATAATCGATGGTTGCTGGAATTGCGAGACCGCCCTCCCGACGCAGACGCGCGACCTCTGCGGCCTGTCGCGCCAAATATGGTGCGTAGCGTGCATCCTCCTCGACCTCGCGCAAAATGTCGGCGCTGACATCGTGATGACCGCCGCGGGCGCGCTCACGCTCGTCGCTTCGCGCCCTCCACACCTCCTGTCGCGCCGGCGTCAGCATCCCGAGCGAGTCCGCCACGGCGGATAGTCGCGACTCCGCGTTGTCTGCACGCAAAGCCAGGCGATATTCTGCCCTTGCCGTGAGCATGCGATAGGGTTCCGTCACGCCTTGCAGCACGAGGTCATCGATCATCACGCCGATATAGCTTGTCGTGCGATCCGCTTCGAACGGCGCCAGATCGCGAGCAACCGCAGCGGCATTGGCGCCCGCAACCAATCCCTGTGCAGCCGCCTCTTCATAGCCGGTGGTGCCATTCACTTGACCGGCAAAGAACAATCCTTCGACCGCCCGCGTTGCTAGCAGCGGCGTCAACGCTCGTGGGTCGATATGGTCATATTCGACCGCATAGCCCGGCTCGACGATACGGGCGCTTTCGAGTCCCTCGATCGTCGCGATCAGCGCCTCCTGCACGTCCGTCGGCAGCGAGGTCGATATGCCGTTCGGGTAGACGGTCGCGTCGTCCAGCCCCTCCGGCTCCAGGAAAATCTGATGACCATCGCGATCGGCAAAGCGATGAATCTTGTCTTCGATAGACGGGCAATAGCGCGGTCCGCCACTAGCGATGTCGCCACTGAATAGCGGCGATCGGTCGAGAGATGCGGCGATGATCGCGTGGGTCCGGCTGTTCGTCCGCGTGATCCCGCACGCGACCTGCGGCAGTATACGCTGCGCCGTCATCGGCGACATCGTCCAGTCGTCGATGTCCGAGGGCTGTCGTTCAAGGCGAGTCCAATCGATGGTGCGTCCATCCAGCCGCGGCGGTGTTCCGGTCTTGAGCCGTGCGATCGGCAGCCCGAGATCGCGCAGCCGAGCCGCAAGCGCTGTCGTTGGTCTCTCGTGAATCCGTCCTCCGACGCTGCGCTCGACACCCCGAAAGAGGCGCCCGCCGAGAAACGTGCCGCTGCCGATAGCGACCGCGCGGGCACCTATCCGCGACCCGTCTGCGAGCACCACGCCGCGGATGGTCGCGCCCTTCAGATCGAGATCGACGACTTCCGCTTCGATCATATCGAGATTCGGTGCCGCTTTGACGATCGATGCCACGGCACGATGAAATCGGGAACGATCGGCCTGTATGCGCGGACCATGAACCGCTAGCCCTTTGCTCCTGTTAAGCATCCGATGATGGATCGCCGACTGATCGGCCGCAACGGCAATTGCCCCGCCCAATGCGTCCACCTCGCGGACGAGATGGCCCTTGCCGACCCCACCAATCGCGGGGTTGCAGGACATGGCGCCGATACCGCGTCGATCAAGCGTAACAAGCACCGTCCGCGCGCCGCGGCGCGCGGCGGCACACGCGGCTTCCACGCCTGCGTGGCCACCACCGACGACGATCACATCATAGTTCATGCAGAGCGCCTAAACTATTTGCGCGTGGACCGTCAAAAACGTTCCACGTGAAACATTGTCATTTTCCGAGGCAAAATCGCGAAAAGAGCATATCCAGCATCGACTCGGTGGCATCGACCCCGATCACTGCCGCAAGGCTCCGCGTTGCGACACGAAGCTGTTCGGCGAGCAACAACAGCTCGTCATCGGGGTCGGCGATTGCACTCCAGGCCTCCCGAAGCGCGCGGCGCTGACGGTTGTTGAACATAACATCGACAGCAGGGATCATCAGATTGGCTTTCGCATCGATCGCGCGCCAGACCCGTTCGACCGAAGCAGCGTCACCGGCCGAAACCGCAATACGCCCCTCAGGTGCGATCTCCCGACCGTGCAAGTCGGCACGGGGATGTACAGCGATCATCCCATTCTGCTCGGGAGGAACTTCGTCGCCCAGCCACAAGACAACGTCCGCGTGCGCGATGGCCTGCCCCGCCCGCTCGATCCCAATCGCTTCGATCGGATCGGCGGTCTCCGCGACTATTCCGGCCGTGTCGACCAGGACATAAGCCCGTCCTCCGCGCTGGACGCTCGCTTCGATCAAATCGCGCGTCGTGCCCGCAATCGGTGAGGTAATTGCTGCATCCCGTGCGACCAACGCATTGAATAGCGTCGACTTTCCGGCATTTCGAGGCCCGGCGAGTACGATCCTTATCCCATCGTGCAGCCGCTCTACCGGCGGTCTGGCAAGGGCGAGCGCTATGTCATCCCGCACCGCGCATGTCGCGCGCAAGGCCGCTTCCTCCGGATCGCCCGAGTTCTCCTCTCCGTCATAGTCGATCGCCACCTCAATCATCGCCGCGATCGCCGCGAGGTGATCCATCCAGGCGATGACCGCGGCGCTCAGCTCACCCTCACTTGCGCGGATAGCCTGGCGACGCTGCGTCTCGGTTTCGGCCGCCAGCAGATCGGCGAGAGCCTCGGCCTGCGACAGATCGAGTCGGCCATGTTCGAGCGCCCGGCGGGTAAATTCGCCCGGTTCGGCGCGTCTCACGCCGGCCATGGCGGCGAGCGCGGCCTCGATCGCCGCGACGACCGCGGGTCCGCCATGCGCGTGAATTTCGAGCAGATCCTCGCCCGTTGCGCTCTCCGGTCCCGGAAAGGCGAGCAGCAGCGCACGATCGAGCAGCAGCCCATCCGCATTCCTGATTTGCCGCAGCGTCGCTCGTCGCGGTTCAGGAATATTCCCGGCAAGGCTCTGGGCGCACGCCATCGCAAGCGCCCCGCTCACCCGAATGACCGCGATGGCCGCGGGCGGGCGCCCACTTGAAACCGCAAAAATCGTGTCAGCCATTTGCGCCGCTCAGCCGCCCGGCTTGCCGCCGGCCTCGAACAACTGGCGCCAGAAGGTCATGCCAGCCTCGCCCATCGGCGCCCAGCCCTTCATCATCGCCTCGACCATCTCGGGCTGCACGCTGCCGTCCATCATGTCGCCCATCTTCTCGATATAGCGCGCATGGAGCGGCGAAAGATCGGGAAGTCCCATGAAACGCCGTGCTTCTTCGGGAGTACAATCCACCTCGACATTGATCTTCACACGCGCGTCTCCGCTTGAGCCCGCCGACCACCGGAGGCAGTATTCGGCGTATGTATGCCCGTGATCGTGCCGCAATCGCAACGCCCGTCGGGATCGTCAGCGTCACCGGGGATGACGACCGCGTCCTGTCGATTTCGATCGGTGCGGAGGGGTCGCCACACGCCGGCTCGGCCAAGGCGGTCGTGGCCGCTATCGCACAGCTTCGCCAATGGTTCGCCTGGGACCGTCAACTCTTCGACCTGCCCCTGACACCTGCCGCAACCCCACGCGGTCAGGCACTACGCGACGGGATGATCGCCATTCCTTATGGCGAGACGCAAAGCTACGGCGCGCTTGCACGCCGCATCGCCTCCAGCCCGCGTGCGATCGGTCAGGCCTGCGCGCGCAACCCTTTTCCGATCGTGATTCCCTGCCACCGCGTGCTCGCGACCAACGGAATCGGGCACTATTCGGCCGGTCACGGCGTTTCGACGAAACAATGGCTGCTCGCTCACGAGCTTCGCTACCGGAGAGACTGATGACGACGATGATCGATGTGCCGACGCTGGACGGGGCCGCAACCTTCCCCGCATACCGCGCCGACCCCGAAGCCACCCCCAGAGCAGCGATCATCGTCATCCAGGAAATCTTCGGCGTGAACGCAGGCATCCGCCGCAAATGCGATACGCTGGCAGAGGCGGGCTACCTCGCGCTCGCCCCCGATCTCTTCTGGCGCCTGCGCCCCGGGATCGAGCTCGATCCGGACATCGAGGCCGAGATGCAGGAAGCGCTGGGGCTGATGGGGGAGTTCGACCAGAATCAGGGTATCCAGGATATCGAGGCGACGATTCACGCGGCGCGAAGGCTTCTCGGTGACGACGCAAAGGTTGGCGCGGTGGGATATTGCCTGGGTGGACGCCTCGCCTTCATGACCGCGACGCGTACCGATATCGATGCAAGCGTCGGTTATTACGGCGTCGGCATCGACGGCCTGCTCGGCGAGAAGCACGCGATCGCCCGCCCGGTTCTTCTCCACATTCCCCAGGAAGATCACTTCGTCGACAAGACAGCGCAGGCTGCGATGCATGCCGGGCTCGACGATCATCCCAAGATCACCCTCTATGATTATCCGGGCGAGGATCACGGCTTCGCGACCGAATTCGGTGAGCGGCGTTCGGATGAAGCCGCGAAGCGTGCGGACGAGCGGACGGCGGCGTTCTTCGCCAGCCATCTGGGATAACCGCGACGGCCTGCCACGCCATTTGTCGGCGCGGCAGGCCTTTTTCGTCATGTAAACAGCGTGATGATGCCCTGCGTCTCGCCGGTGCCGACCCAGCCTTCATAGATCATCTTGCCCGCGACGAGCAGGATGACGGCTAGGCCGAGATACGCGATCCATCGGTATCGATCGATGATCCGCGCGATAAAATTCGCGGCCAACCCCATCAGCGCGACCGATAGGAGCAGCCCGACGACGAGGATGCCGGGATGTTCGCGCGCGGCACCTGCGACGGCGAGCACATTGTCGAGACTCATCGACACATCGGCGACCGCGACTGCCCATGCGGCACCAGCGAAGCTCTTCGCAGGGGTCAGGCCCGAATGCTCGTCACCGGCGATCTCGTCCGAGCCGACATTGGCGGCCGAATGCCGGATTTCGCGCCAGAATTTCCAGCTGACCCACAGCAGCAGAAGCCCGCCGGCAAAGATGAGTCCGACGATCCCCATGAGCCAGGTGACGATCAGCGCGAAGAGGATGCGCAGCACCAGCGCCGCGCCGATCCCGATCAGAATGACCTTCTTGCGCTGCTCGGCGGGCAACCCCGCTGCCAGCGCGCCGACGACGATCGCGTTGTCGCCAGCGAGGACGAGGTCGATCATCAGCACCGATCCGAACGCCGCGAGCGCCGCAGGTTCGGTGATGTTCGAAAAGTCGGCAACGATATGCTGCCAGATTTCCGCTGGCGACCCCGGACCTTGGACAGCCTGGGCAAGAAGCGCGATGATGCTCAAGAACGACTCCCGGAGTTCGTGAACGGACCAATACGGAACGATCGCCGCCTGGTTTGGCTCAATGGGATACAAGAAAAACGGCGCGGGCATAGCCCGCGCCTTCACGTCGGACGGGCTTGCGCCCACCGGCCGAACCGGCACGAGTCCCGCTGCAGCATGCAGCGGGCCGTGCTCGGTTACTGATTCATGCTGTCGAAGAAGTCCGAATTCGTCTTCGAATCCTTCATCTTGTCGAGCAGGAATTCCATCGCATCGACGGTGCCCATCTGCATGAGGATGCGGCGCAGGACCCACATCTTGCTGAGCTGCCCCTTCTCGACGAGCAGCTCCTCCTTGCGGGTCCCCGACTTGCCGATGTCGATCGCCGGGAAGACGCGCTTGTCGGCCACCTTGCGGTCGAGCACGATCTCGGCGTTGCCGGTGCCCTTGAACTCTTCGAAGATCACTTCGTCCATGCGGCTGCCGGTGTCGATCAGCGAGGTCGAGATGATCGTGAGGCTCCCGCCTTCCTCGATATTGCGCGCTGCACCGAAGAAGCGCTTCGGCCGCTGGAGCGCATTCGCGTCGACGCCGCCGGTCAGCACCTTGCCCGACGATGGCACCACCGTGTTGTAGGCCCGGCCAAGGCGCGTGATATTGTCGAGCAGGATCACCACGTCCTTCTTGTGCTCGACCAGGCGTTTGGCTTTTTCGATCACCATTTCTGCGACTTGCACGTGGCGCGTCGCCGGCTCGTCAAAGGTCGAGGAGACGACCTCGCCGTTCACCGTGCGCTGCATGTCGGTGACTTCCTCGGGCCGCTCGTCGATCAGCAGCACGATGAGGTAGACCTCGGGATGATTGACGCTGATCGCGCGCGCGACATTCTGCATCATCACCGTCTTGCCGACCCGCGGCGGCGCGACGATCAGGCAGCGCTGGCCCTTGCCGAGCGGCGCGACGACGTCGAGCACGCGGCCCGTCTTGTCCTTGATCGTCGGGTCTTCGATCTCGAGCTTCAGCCGCTCCTCGGGATAGAGCGGCGTGAGGTTGTCGAAGTTGACGCGGTGGCGCACCGCATCGGGATCGTCGAAATTGACGCTGATGAGCTTGGTCAGCGCGAAATAGCGCTCGCCGTCCTTGGGACCGCGGATCTCGCCCTCGACGGTATCACCGGTGCGCAGCCCGAATTTGCGGACCTGATTGGGCGAAATATAGATGTCGTCGGGGCCGGCAAGGTAGTTTGCCTGGGGGCTACGGAGGAAGCCGAAGCCGTCCTGGAGCACCTCGATGGTGCCCTCGCCCATGATCTGCTCGCCATTCTCGGCCTGGACCTTCAGGATCGCGAACATGAGGTCCTGCTTGCGCAGCGTCGACGCGCCTTCGACCCCCAATTCCTCGGCCAGCTGGACGAGCTCCGCGGGAGTCTTCTTTTTCAAATCTTTGAGATGCATGTGTTTTTTCCGAATGGATCGGTCGTGGGGGAAGCTCGGCCGGCGGTGGAACGCGACTGACGAAGCTGGAGGGGATACGCGAGACGCACGGCGGACGCCGGTTCCCGGTAGCCTCGAATCTAGGATTCGGCCGCGTTCAAGTCAAGCGGATCAGAAGGGCTTGGCGATCACCAGCACGACGATGAGAACGGTAGCGAGCGCGGGGAGCTCGTTGGCCATCCGCAACTGCCGGTTGGTCAGCCGCGCCACCCCCTTGCCGAGCCGCCTGCCATACCCCACCGCCCAGCCATGATAGGCGGATAGCAGCACGACGATCGTCAGCTTGGCATGCAGCCATCCCAGGCCCGCACCGCCGCTGAACAGCCCGAGATTGGCAGCGAGCAGCAGCCCCAGCACCCAAACCGCGATCATCGACGGGGTGAGGATCATCTGGCGGAGCTTCGCCTCGCGCTCGACCCACAGCGCCTCCTGCGCGCCGTCGCCCAGCGCCTCCTGATGATAGACGAGGTAACGCGGCAGCATGAACAGCCCCGCCATCCAGAAGATCACGAAGACGACATGCGCCGCCTTCACCCACGGGTAGGCCGCACCAAGATCGATGATCATGCCGTTCCCCTCACCCGCGCGATCAGTTGCTCGACATGCGCGATGGGCGTGTCCTGAAGGATGCCGTGGCCGAGATTGAAGACGTGCGGCCGGTCGGCGAAGGCTGCAAGGATACGATCGATCGCGGCATCGAGCGTTTCGCCGCCGGTGATGAGCGCCAGCGGATCGAGATTGCCCTGCACCGGCATCGCCGCCGGGATCGAGGCGGCCGCCCATTCGGGATCGACCGTCTCGTCCAGCCCCAGCGCATCGACCCCCGTTTCGCGCGCATAGGCGGGGAGCTTCCCGCCGGCGCCCTTGGGAAAGCCGATGACGACCGCCTCCGGGTGCCGCGCCTTTACCCCCGCAACGATCGCGGCGTTCGGCGCGATGACCCAGCGTTCGAATTGTGCCGGGCTGAGGCTCCCCGCCCAGCTGTCGAACAGCTGCACCGCCTCCACGCCCGCCTCGATCTGCGCGGAAAGATAGTCGGTCGTCATCCGGGTGATAGCATCGACGATCGCGCCGAACGCCCCGGGATCGCGATAGGCGTAGCGCCGAGTCTCGGCCTGATCGCGGCTGCCTTGTCCGGCCACCATATAGGTCGCGACGGTCCAGGGGGAGCCGGCAAAGCCCAGAAAGGTCGTTTCGGGGGGCAAAGCCGCCGCGACAGTCCTGACGGTCGCATAGACAGGTTCTAGCCTCTCAGGGACGCTCTGAAGCGCCACCAGCGCATGATCGACGAGCGCCGGCTCCAGTCGCGGGCCTTCTCCCACCCCGAAACTCAGGTCCTGGCCAAGCGCCCAGGGCACCATCAGGATATCGCTGAACAGGATCGCGCCGTCGAATCCGAAGCGCCGGATCGGCTGAAGCGTCACTTCCGCCGCAGCTTCGGGGTCGGTCGCGAGCGAAAGAAACCCGCCCTTCTCCGCCCTGAGAGCACGATATTCGGGCAGATAGCGCCCCGCCTGCCGCATGAGCCACATTGGCGGCACCGACTGGCGCTGACCCTTCAGCGTTGCGAGCAGGGGCTTGGTCAGCGCGGGCGTCCTTCTACTGATGAAGAGAATCTTAAAGAAGCTGTTGCGGTAGTAGTCGCGTTGGTGACCGGGATTATGCGGCCATCCCGGAAATGCCAACAGCTTGACGTATGCGTGCTGACGATTCCCTTGGGATTCGCGTCGGGCATCCCCGTTATCCACAGCCTGTGCAGGAACCCGGTGGGCGTTGACGACTTTGTGGACAGATCGCGGATGATCCACCGGCGGCGCTGCGCTTGGCCGCGGTTGCGAGTTGCGCTAGCGCTCGTCCCCATCTTGTCCACAGATCGATCCCGCTGATGGCGACGCGCCTCCATTTGCACCTCCTGTCGGACTCGACCGGCGAGACGCTGGAGAACATCGCAAAGGCGGCGCTCGCGCAATATGACGATGTCGAGACCGTCCGGCATTTCTGGCCGATGGTGCGCACCGAGGCGCATCTGGATCGCATCCTGCAGGAAATCGCGCAGAATCCGGGACTCGTGATCTTCACGTTGGTCAACTCGTCGACCCGACGTGCGCTGGAGCAACGGTGCGCAGCGCTGGGCCTGCCGACGGTCGCGCCGCTGGATTCCGTCAACGATGCGCTGTCGTCGATGCTGGGTCAGCAGGCTAAGGCTCGCCCCGGGCGCCAGCACGTCCTTGATGCCGCCTATTTCGCGCGGGTCGATGCGATCCAGTTCACCATCGCGCATGACGACGGCATCGCGCACGAAGACTGGGAGGAAGCGGACATCGTTCTCGCGGGGGTCAGCCGGTCATCGAAGACGCCGACCTCGATTTACCTCGCCAATCGCGGTTACAAGGTCGCGAACATCCCGATTGTGGTCGAAAGCCCGCCGCCGACGTCGCTCTACAGCCTCGCCAATCCGCTGATCGTCGGGCTGACGACGAGCGCGGACCGGCTGATCCAGGTCCGACGCAACCGGCTGCTCTCGCTCAATCAGGCAGCTGAAACCGATTATGTGAACCAGGAGGCGGTCGCGAGCGAGATTGCCTTCGCGCGGCGGATGTTCGCGGATCATGGCTGGCCGGTCATCGATGTGACGAGGCGCTCGATCGAGGAAACCGCCGCCGCGGTCATCGCGCTGTGCAACGAACGTCGCGGCGCGTCGCGCGGGGAAGACTTGTGACCTTGAACGATCCCGCCGCTTCTCGACTGATCCTCGCGTCGCAAAGCGCGTCACGCCGCGCGATGCTCGACGCGGCGGGCGTGGCGTATCAGGCTGTTCCCGGGCACGTCGATGAAGCTGGCGTCAAGGCATCGTTCGATTCCGCACGCCCGCGCGATCTGGCCGACGCGCTGGCGGAATTGAAGGCGATCAAGGTTTCCGCGCTGCACGCCGACGCCCTGGTGCTGGGTTCGGATTCGCTTGCGGTACTTGACGATGGCAGCATCCTCGACAAGCCGCGCGACCGTGCGGAGGCAGCGGACCACCTGCGGCGGATGAGCGGGCGTCATCACGATCTCGTGAGCGCTGCGGTCGTTGCGGAAGGCGGTCGTGCCGTCTGGCGGCATGTCGATCGCGCGCGGATGCACGTCCGTCCGCTCTCGAACGCGTTCATCGCGCGCTATCTCGATCTCGAATGGCCGGCGATCGCAGGGTGCGTCGGCTGCTACCGGATCGAGGGACCGGGCGCACAGCTGTTCACGCGGATCGACGGCAGCCAGTTCACCGTGCTCGGCATGCCGCTGCTTCCCGTGCTCGAATATCTCCGGACGCGAAAGATCCTGCCCGCATGACCGCGCCGAACAAGCCGTTTGCCGAAGTCATCGGCGATCCGATCGCGCATTCGAAATCGCCGGTCATCCACAATTTCTGGCTGAACGCGCTGGGGGTCGATGCCGAGTATCGCGCGGTGCATGTGACGCCGGACGGGCTCGCCGCCTATTTTGCCGATCGTCGCGCGGACCCGGCCTGGCGCGGATGCAATATCACGGTGCCGCACAAGATCGCCGCGCTGGACCATGTCGCCGATCCCGGTGATGTGCGCGGCTCGATCGGCGCGATCAACTGCGTGGTGCGCGCGGAGGGCGAGGTGCTGGTTGGCACCAACACCGATGCCGCCGGCTTCTACGCGCCGATTGCCGACCTCGATCTCGACGGGGCGCCCGTCGTCGTGATCGGTGCGGGCGGCGCGGCGCGCGCGATTCTCTTCGCGCTGGCTCGCATGGATGTCGGCCGCGTGACGATCCTCAATCGCAATCCTTTGAAGGGCGCGGCGCTGCTGGCGTCGTTCGGGCTGAAGGGCGAAGCGCTTCCCCTGACCGCGCCGATTCCGCCGGCCGCGCTACTCGTCAATGCGAGCGTTCTCGGCATGGCCGGCCAGCCGCCGCTGACGATCGACCTCGACCCCCTGCCCGATGACGCGGTCGTCTATGATATCGTTTACGCGCCGCTCGAAACCCCGCTGCTCGCCGCCGCACGCGCACGCGGTCTTGATGTGGTCGACGGGCTCGAAATGCTGATCGGTCAGGCGGCTGCGGCGTTCGAGATGTTCTTCGGTCAGGCACCGCCGCGCGACCGGGATGACGCGCTGCGCACGCTATTGACGTCGTGACGCCGCCGCGGATCGTCGTCGGGCTCACCGGCTCGATCGGGATGGGCAAGTCGACGGTGGCGGCGATGTTCGCGGACCTTGGCGTGCCGGTCTTCGATGCCGATGCGGTGGTCCACGCGCTGCAGGGACCGGGCGGGCGGATCGTGCCGGCGATCGAGGCGGCGTTTCCGGGCACTACCGGCGCATCCGGGGTCGATCGTCCCACCCTGTCGGCAGCGGTGCTGAACGACGATGCGGCGATGCGGCGGCTCGAGGCGATCGTCCATCCGGCCGTCGGCGAAGAACGGGCACGCTTCTTCGCCGATCGCATCGATGCGCCGATCGTCGTCCTCGACATCCCCCTGCTTTTCGAAACCGGCGGTGACGGGCGGGTGGACAAGGTCGTCGTCGTCTCCGCCTCGTCTGACGTGCAGCGCGCCCGCGTGCTCGCGCGTGCCGGCATGAGTGCGGCGAAGTTCGAATCGATCCTCGCACGCCAGATGCCGGATGCGCAAAAGCGCGCGCGCGCCGACTTCGTCATCGCCACCGATGTGCCGCTCGAGCAGACCCGCAGCGCCGTCGCCCGCGTCGTTGCTTGCCTAGCGCCGCGCGAAGGCCGATAACGCCCCGATGCGCGAAATCGTGTTCGATACCGAAACCACGGGGCTCAGCTTCTCCGGCGGTGACCGGCTGGTCGAGATCGGCTGTGTCGAGATGATCAACCGGGTCGAGACGGGTCAGGTCTTTCACGCCTATTATCATCCCGAGCGCCCGATGGCGGCGGAGGCGCAGGCGGTGCATGGGCTCAGCGACGCCTTCCTGTCGGACAAGCCGCGCTTCGCCGATGCGGCGGACGCGCTCATCGCCTTTATCGGGGACGCGCCGCTGATCGCGCACAATGCGGGCTTCGACTTTTCCTTCCTGAACGGCGAGCTTCACAAATGCGGCCGTTCGCTCGTGTGCACCACGCGGATGATCGATACGCTGCAGATCGCGCGGCAGCGGCATCCGGGCGCCAAGCACACGCTCGATGCGCTGTGCTCGCGCTACGGCATCGATCGTTCGCACCGCGTCCTCCACGGCGCGCTGCTTGACGCGCAGCTCCTCGCCCAGGTCTATGTCGAGCTGATGGGCGGCCGCCAGATCGGCCTGTCGCTGGTCAGCGAAACCGCGACCGCCGCGGTCGCCGCCTCGGCGGCACGCCCTGCCGCAAGCGTCCGGCCGGCGCGCACTTTTCAGCCGAGCGAGGGAGAATTGGCCGCGCATGCCGCGTTCCTGTCCAAGGTGAGCGATCCGATCTGGACCGCCGCCTGAGACCTGCGCCGGCGCGCGTTTTCGTGCCGGCGCCAACAAAGGAGAAGAACATATGGATATCCGGATCTCGGGTCATCAGGTCGCCACCGGCGACGCGCTGAAGCGCCATGTCGAAGACCGGCTCCAGGGTATCGCGAGCAAATATTTCTCCCGGGCGATCTCGGCGCAGGTGACGTTCGGGAAAGGGCCGCACGACAATGGCTTCACCTGCGATATCACCGCGCATGTGATGCAGGGCCTCGTGCTGAAGGGCCGGCACGACGCGCAGGATGCGCATCTCGCCTTCGACGGTGTCGCGGACAAGATCGAGAAGCAGCTGCGCCGCTACATGCGCCGGCTGAAGGATCGCCATGCCGATCAGGCGAACGCGGCGGCGGAGGGCAACGGCTATGACAATGCCGGCTATACCCTGTTCGCGGAGCGCACCGACGAGCAGGAGGAATCGCCCGATTCGCCGCTCATCATCGCCGAGACGCGGGTCGATGTCCCCGATGCCAGCGTGTCCGATGCGGTGATGATGCTCGATCTGCGCAACACCACTGCGCTGCTGTTCAAGAATTCGGGGACCGGATCGTACAACATGGTCTATCGGCGCGGCGACGGCACGATCGGGTGGGTCGAGCCGCAGCGCGCAGGGTGACGATTGCACGACGATGACCGATGTGAGTGACCTGCTGCTGCCCGAACTCGTCCTGGTGGACGTGGCGGCGGCAACCAAGAAGGCGTTGTTTCAGCAGGCCGCCGCCGCCGCCGCCCCCGTCCTCAATCTCGACGAGGGAACGGTCGCGCGGCTGCTGGCGGCGCGCGAGAAACTGGGATCGACGGGGTTTGGCGGCGGCGTCGCCATTCCCCACGCCCGCGTGCCCGATCTGCCGCGCATCGCCGGGATGGTGATCCGGCTCGCCCAGCCGATCGATTTCCAGGCGGTCGACGATCTGCCCGTCGATATCGCCTTCGTCCTCCTGTCTCCGCCTGAGGCGGGTGCTGAGCATCTGAAGGCGCTGGCACGAATCTCGCGCCGGCTGCGCGACCGCGCTTTCGTCGCGAAGCTGCGCGGCGCCGGATCGCGCGATGCGATCTACGCGCTGCTGACCGGGGACGACGCGCGTGACGCCGCCTGACGGAGCCATGGCGGCGGGGGTGACGGGTGGCGCGGCGGCGCACTACCGTGCGCTCGAATCGCTCTACGCGCACGCGCCAATCAACCAGTTGTTCGATTCGCGGCTCGAAATCGTTGCGGCGGGCGTCGCGCGAATCCATTTCAACCTCGATCGGCGGCACTTTCACGCCGCCGGTGCGGTGCACGGCACGAGCTATTTCAAGATGCTCGACGACGCGGCCTTTTACGCGGCGAACAGCCTGGTGACCGACCGTTTCCTGCTGACCACTGCGTTCAACCTGCTGTTCACCCGGCCGCTGCGCGAGGGGCGGGTCGTTGCCGAAGGCCGCTGGATCAGCGGCCAGCGGCGCGTCTTCGTCTCCGACGCCCGCCTGATCGATGCCGCGGGCGAGGAGGTCGCGCGCGGCACGGGCACCTTCATGAAGTCGCGAATCGCGCTCGCCGGCCTCGATGGCTATGGCGTCCGGTGAGTGATCGCCTGCCGAGCGGCATCCTTGTGTCCGCGCTGCTTCGCCGCGCCAATGATTCCGGTGGATTCGCGGTGGTTCGCGCGAAGGGCGACGCACAGGCAGGCGCCATCCTGTTCCTCCTCGAGGAGACGGCGGGCGACCGGGTTATGGAGCGCGGGATCGGCGCCGATGGCCGCTCCGGCCTCATCGAAACCGGGCCGCGTGCAGGCGGCGAGGAGTCGGTTGAGGAATATTGGCGCCGCCGGCGCGCGCGCGATCCCGATCTATGGGTGGTTGCTCTGGCCGTCCCGGAGGCCGAACGATTCGTCGCTGAAACGATCGCGATGATTTGACTTGCGTGCACCGCACCATCACAGCCGCCGCATTGGGTTCTTCGCGTTGTGCTGGGGCGGGTGCGATCCGGTCAGTTACGCAGTCGGGGGGTAAGTCCGGCCGGTCGTTCGCTGTGAGGCGATGACGACCGCGTTCCGCACGCCAACCGCATAAATGTGTTGATTGATGTCGTTTCGTCAGCGGGTTGCGTCCGTCGCAGCCCTTTCTCTTGCGCTTGTCGGGCTTGCCGCCCACAGCACCGCGGGCTTCGCGGCGGAAACGCCCCACGCGAACGTGCCGACCCCGGCTCCCGCGATCATCGTCTTCCAGGACGGTCAGGCGCCCCAGGCGCTCCCCACCCCGACCTACCCCGCGCCGGCCGCGACCACGCCGCCGACCGAATCCGCCGACATCGATGACGGCGATACCGTGGCTTATCCCACGCTTGCCGCCGCGGTCGCCGCGCAGCCTGTCGAGGCGAGCGACGAGCAACTCCGCTGCCTTGCGGGCGCGATCTATTTCGAATCGAAGGGGGAAC
Organism: Sphingomonas sp. EC-HK361; assembly: GCF_902498785.1. Classification (GTDB taxonomy): domain Bacteria; phylum Pseudomonadota; class Alphaproteobacteria; order Sphingomonadales; family Sphingomonadaceae; genus Sphingomonas. The sequence continues at coordinate 402,757 of NZ_LR701493.1, read as the reverse complement.
CCCTCGCCGGCCAGCTCGCGGTTGCCGAAGTCATCCTGAACCGTGTGGCGGCGCGTCGCTTCGGTGAGACGGTGTGCGACGTCGTGACCCAGCGCGGCCAGTTCTCGTTCGTGCGCGGTGGGCGGATCCCCTCGATCCCGGAAAGCCGCGCGAGCTACCGTACCGCCGTTGCGGTCGCGAAGGTCGCGATGGACGATGCATGGGACAGCCCGGCCGGCAAGGCGCTGTTCTTCCACGCCCGCCGCGTCTCGCCGGGGTGGAACAAGACCCAGGTCGCCTCTATCGGCAACCACGTCTTTTACCGCTGAGGCTTCAAAAGGTTCGTGCAATGTTCTAGGGGTGGCGGGCCATGCTCGTCGCCCCTTCTTCCTGTCTGGACGGTTCGCCCGAGGCATTGTGCGCCGCCGATGTCGCGCGCGGCGTCACGCGGATGCTGCTGCGCCACGACCTGACGACGATCGGCGAAGTGCCGCTCGACGGCGGGCGCCGCGCCGACCTGATGGCGCTCGACGTGAAGGGGCGGATCGTGATCGTCGAGATCAAGGTGTCGCGCGCCGATCTGATCGGCGATGCCAAATGGCGCGAGTATCTCGATCACTGCGACCGGTTCTACTGGGCGGTACCGGCGGGCTTCGATGCGTCCCCGATCGACGGCCCCGCCTTTCTGCCGGACCGTACCGGGCTGATCGTGGCCGACCGCTATGACGCCGCAATCGTGCGCGAAGGCGCGACGGTGCCGCTCGCCGCGCATGTCCGCAAGCGCTGCACCCTCGCCTTCGCCCGCCGCGCCGCACGCCGGCTGACGACGCTGGTGGACCCGGAGACGTCGGCGTTCGGGTAGGACGCGGCGCACGATCCGCGGGATCAACGCCCCGAAAGCTTGTCCTTCAGCCCGGAAAAGGCATTGGCCGGCCGCACATCCTCTTCGCGAAGGACGCCTGCCGCGCGGAGTGCCGCCTCGGCGTTCGGGCCACGCGGGAACGGATCGAGCGCGAGGGCCAGCGTTTCGGCGGCGAGCTCACCCAGATCGACCGCGCCATCCTCGATCTCGACGGTGTCGAGCCCGTCGGCGTCGAGCTCGATGTCCTCCTCGCTTGCCTGCGCATCGACGAAGCGCAGCGCCACGGCCTCGTCGATCGAGACGGGCAACGGATCGCCGGTGATCGCGCACGCCTGCGTCGCCGCGGCCGTAACCCGCCCCTCGACCATCACCCCGCTTGCAGTGCGACGGACGGATAGCTCGGCGGCCAGCCGGTCGAGCGCCACCAGATCGAAGCGCCGCGCGATTGCCGCGCGTTCCCCGGGCGTCGCCTCGATCGATACCGCGCGCGCATCGCCGCCGATCGTGTCGATCCGTTCGGTCCGCGAAAACTCCGGCGTCATGGCAGCCGGCCTTCCAGCAGCGCCGGGATCGTCACCTGGTCGAGATCGGCGCGCAACGCCGCGAGGCGCTTTGCTACGTGAACCACTGCCTCGTTCCCCGGCGCCACTCCGCGATAGAGATTGCGCACCAACGCCTCGTCCAGCGATCCTCCCGCCAGGCCATCGCGATAGGCGCCCAACCGCCCGCCGAGCAGGCTCATCAGCCGGCCGATCTTCTTGCCCACGACGACATCGCCGATGCCGAGCTCGCGCATCTGCCCGTCCATGTCGGCGACGAAGCATTCCGCCAGCCGCGCATTGGGCGCAGCACCATCGGGGTCATCCTCCAGTCGCAGCATGATGACGGCGACGATGGCCGTGATCATGTCGAACCGGCCATCGACGGTGTCGGGCACGGCCCCTTCAACATACCAGTGCGGCTCGCGCCCCTTCGCCACCGCGGCATTGTAGAGGAGCTGCGCTTCGGAGGTGCGATCTCCGAACAGCCTGTCGAACAAACCCAACGCTGACCCTTCCCGTCCATGCCGCATGACGCCCGTGCTTGTCCTGCAGCGCGCCTCGGCATATTGAGGCTTTGCCGCGCCGATGCAACGCGCGGCTTTGCTTGTCGGCTCGGAGTTCCCATGCGCGTATCGTCCACTCTCCTCGTCGCGATCGCGCTCGGTCTTGCCAGCGGGGCGTGCGCGCCGCTCAAATCGCACCAGGGCTATATCGTCGATGCCGATCTGGTGAATTCGATCCAGCCGGGGGTCGACAACCGCAATTCGGTCGCCGCGACGCTCGGCCATCCCAGTTTTGCGAGCCAGTTCGGCCAGGGCGACTGGTATTATATCGCGCGCGACAGCAAGAATTACGCGTATAACTCCCCCAAGGTCGACAAGCAGCTGACGCTGCAGATCAGCTTCGACCAGGCCGGTACGGTTACCGCCATCCGCAAGTCTGGTGAGGAACAGGTGGCCTCGATCTCGCCATCGTCGAAGACCACGCCGACGCTCGGCCGCAAGCGCGGCTTCTTCGAGGATCTGTTCGGCAATATCGGCACGGTCGGTGCGGCTGGGGCGGGCGGTGGTGACGCAGGCGGCGGCGGTCGCGATACCCCCTGACGCCACTCCGCTGGCACCTTGCTGGCGGCTGACCGGCGCATTCCCGCAGCGTTCAGGACCGTTCGGGCAATTCTCCCTCATGCCGCGATCTTCGTTTGGGGTCGCGGCGCCATGACAGGAGACAGATCATGCGTACGTTGATGACCGTTGCCCTGCTCGCCGCGACGGCGCTGCCGTCGGTGGCAAATGCCCAGTCCGCACGCGAACTGCGCCACGACCGGCAGGATATCCGGCAGGAACAGCGCGACCTGAACCAGGCGCGCCGCTATGGCACGCAGCGGGACGTGCGTGACCAGCGCCGCGACGTTCGCGACGCGCGTCAGGAATATCGCGAGGACCTGCGCGATCGCAATCACCGCTGGGGCCGCAACGACTGGCAGGGCTGGCGCAACCAGAATCGTGCGCTCTACGCGCGCGGCAACTGGCGCGCGCCGTTCCGCTACACGACGTTCCGGCCGGGGGTGCGCATCCAGAGCTTTTACTATGGACCGCGCTACGTCATCGCCGATCCCTGGCGCTATCGCCTGCCGATCGCGCGTCCCGGCACGCGGTGGGTGCGGCATTATAACGACGTGATTCTCGTCGATTACCGTCGCGGCTATGTCGTCGATGTGATCCGCAACTTCTACTGGTAGGAAATCCGGGGGCGCGGCGTTACGACGTGCCCCCTGTTCCCCGTTTCGGCCGCGCCGCGTTTACGCGCCGGCGCGGCCGGTGCCGGCTTGGGTCGGCACTGGTCCCGAAAGGGGGGAAGGGACCAATTGCCGCAACGCGCCTGTGCGGCTTTTGTTCGATCGGCTTATCCGGCGGCGCCGATTTCCGGTTCGGTGCGGCCCTTGAACCCCTGCGCGACGACGAACCATTCGACCGACCCCTTGCGGCTCGATGGCGGCTTGGCGTGCTTCACGGTCGTGAAGTTTCGCTTCATCTCGGCGACGAGCGCCGAATCGGCTCCTCCTGCAAAGACCTTCGCGACGAAATCGCCGCCGGGTTGCAGAACGTCGCATGCAAAGGCGAGCGCGGTTTCGACCAGCGCCATCGTGCGCAGCGCATCGGTCTGCGGATGCCCGACGGTGTTCGCCGCCATGTCCGAGATGACGAGATCGGGCGCGCCGCCGAGCGCCTCAATGAGCCTGCCTGGCGCAGCGTCATCCATGAAATCCATCTGGAAGATCGTGACCCCGTCTATCGGATCGACGGGTAGCAGATCGATCCCGACGACGGCGCTGTTCGGTAGCTGGCGGCGAACGACCTGCGACCAGCCGCCGGGCGCAATGCCCAGATCGACGATCCGCTTCGCGCCCTTCAGGAAGCCGAACCGTTCGTCGAGCTCGATCAGCTTGTAGGCGGCGCGGCTGCGATACCCTTCCGCCTTCGCGCGGCGGACATAAGGGTCGTTCAGCTGGCGCTCGAGCCAGCGGGTCGATTGCGCGGTGCGCCCGCGTGCGGTGCGGACGCGCTGGCGCCCGCGCAGGCTATCCTTGGACATGATCTGCCTTCACTGAACGCGCGTGCCCATCAGCCGGCGCAAGATGCCTTCGCGAATGCCGCGATCGGCGACGCCCAGCCGTTCGGCGGGCCAGATATCGAGGATCGATTCGAGGATCGCGCACCCCGCGACCACCAGGTCGGCGCGCTCGGTGCCGATGCAGGGCAGCGCAGCGCGTTCGGCCGGCGACATGGTCGAGAGCGTGCTGCTGATCCGCCGCATCGCCGCCGCCGGCGCGATCAGGCCATCGACGACGGCGCGGTCATAATGCTCCAGCCCCAGATGGACGCTCGCCAGCGTCGTCACCGTGCCGCTGGTGCCGAGCAGCCGCGGGCGCTCGCCGGGATCGGGCAGCCGCGCTGCGAAGGGGCGAAAGCTCTCGGCGACCAGCCCGCGCATCCGCGCATAGGACGCGGCGCGCCCGTCAGCGCCGTCGCCGCCGCCGACGAACTCGGTCAGCGACACCACACCCCACGGCGTCGAATGCCAGTCGAGCACGGTCGGGATCGTCGTGCTGGTGTCGATGAGCACCATCTCGGTCGATCCGCCGCCGATATCGAAAACGATCGCCGGGCCGTTGCCGGGCTCGATGAGCACGTGGCAGCCGAGCACCGCGAGACGCGCCTCTTCCTCGGCAGAAATGATGTCCAGATGGATGCCCGTCTCGGCGCGGACGCGTTCGATGAAGCTTTCGCCGTTCGAGGCTTGACGACACGCCTCTGTCGCCACCGAACGCGCGAGCGCGACATTCCTGCGCTTCAGCTTGTCGGCACACACGCGAAGCGCGGCGATGGTCCGCTCGATCGCGGCGTCGCTGAGTCGGCCAGTGGTCGCGAGACCTTCGCCCAGGCGCACGATTCGCGAAAAGGCATCGATCACCGCAAAGCCGTCGCCCTGCGGGCGCGCGATCAGCAACCGGCAATTGTTGGTGCCCAGATCGAGCGCGGCGAAATGCCGCGGCTCGCGGCCGCGATGCCGCATTGTCGTCTTGCCAGCCGCCCGTGCCGCAATGTCTCCGGCCCGGTCCGGCATGCCGGCGGATTGATCGCCCACTGCCGTCACTCGCTTCTTGTTCGTTCTGCCGTTGCGGCGCGGCCCCTTTCGGTCCCGATCCGCCCGGTGCTTGACCCCAAGCGTAGCGGCGATGCGCGCGTGCGGCAAGCTGCGTGCCAATCCGGCCCGAAAAGGTGGTCGATGGCCGCCGCTTCGTCGCAGTGCGACAACGGTTTTCGTCGCAGCGCCGCCCGGAAACGCGCTTGACCCACGGTTTTCTGCGCCTTACAGCCCCCCTCGATTGCCCCGTCGTCTAAAGGTAAGACTACGGACTCTGACTCCGTCAATTGAGGTTCGAATCCTCACGGGGCATCCAGCGCCACCAGCACCGATAGGTCTGAAACTTCGCGTCGCTTCTTCAGCCGAGCGAACGCGATTGCGGTGTGCCGCGAGGTTGGGTTGTGCGCAGCGCGCAAAAAAAGGGGCCGCGCCGACGGCGCGACCCCCTTCGTCATGATCCGCGCGATCAGAAGCGGACGCTGATAGATCCGCGATAGGACTGGTTCTCGAGCGATTCCCGGCCGACGGTGGTGTCCGCCCCGACCGAGACCGAGACCTTTTCGCCACCGAACGACACGCCGGCGCTCAGCTCGCCCCAGTTCTTGTCTTGGCCCGGCAGCGCGAACAGCGCCGAGTTGCCCGGGAAGCCGCCGGCGAAATTCGCGCCGTAATAGCCCGGCTTGTCCTGGAAATCGTGGACGTAATAGGCCGAGGCATAGGGCTTGAACCCCATGCCGCCCGACAGCTGCAGACCGGCGCGGCCCTGCAGGCTGTCATAGCTGCCGCGATCGTAGCGGAGCGCCGGCGCACCGCCGGTCTCTGCCGTCGGGGTGAAGCCGAGATGGCTGGCGCGCGCGGCGATGCGCGGGCCGATCTTGAACCCGCCCAGATCGAACGCCTTGGCAAGTCCGACCTCGCTCGACACCGCCAGCGCATTGTCACGGCTGCGCAGCGTATAGCTGTTGGTCACCAGCTGCGCACCGCGGCGCGTGCGGGCCTGGAAGACGCCGGCGCTGAACTGGGTGTCGAGCGTCACGCCGCTCTCTGTTTCCAGCTTGCCGTAGAGCGTGCCGGAGTAGAGCTCGCCGCGCGCGGTCTGCGCGATGCCGCTCGTGGTGCCATCGACCTTGGTGTAGGACAGCGAGAAGCCGATCGCGGCGTTGTCGTCGATCTCGGTTTCGATGCCGCCCGCCACGAACCAGCCGTCGAAGGGATCACGCGACCCTTGCGGATTGAGCCCCGGGGTCGAGCGCGCCTTGCCGTCGATATAGCCGCCAGCGATATAGGCAGCGACCGTATCGGGAAGCGCATTTTCCTGCAGCGAGATGCCGCCCGAATCGCTGGCGGTCGCTTGCGCGCCGGGCATCGTCGCGACGGCGGCGAGCTGGATCGGCTGGCCGATCAGCGCAAGGCTGCCGCCGAGCCCGCCACGCACGTCCATCTGGCCGAGGCGATCGCGGTAGAAGCGCGCGAGGTTGTCGGTCGCGGTGGTGCCGAGTGCCTGGACAAGCGATTCGGTGCGCGGCGCCAGCCCCTCGAGCGTGGTCTGGATCGTCGCCGCATTCTGCAGGTCGAGGATGCCGTAGAGTTCGCTCAGCCCCGTCGCGTTCGCCCGGTTGCTGTCGAGCAGCCGCGCATAGGCGGACTGGATCGGCGTGCCCGCCACGACATTGGCGTAGAGCCCAGCGTTGATCCGCACCTGCACTGCGTTGGTGCTGTAGAGGAACTGCGGCGTCAGGATCGCGCTGAACGCCTTGGGCGCAGCGAACGTGCCGCCGATCCCGCCCTGCGCGGTCAGGATGGTATAGACGCTGTTGGCGCGCAGGATCGTGCCGGAAGCCGGCGCGAAGCCCACCGTCCCGCCGATCGATGCCTTGCCGTCGAGCGCGGTCGTCCCGCTGAACTGGGTCGCGACCACCGCCAGCTTGTCGCTTGCGCCATTGTCACCCAGGTCGATGAGCAAGGCGCTGCCCGACGACAGGATCACGTTGCCGCCAAAGGTGAGCGTGCCCACCCCGCCGATCGTGCCGGGGGCGATCATGCCGGTTGCGTTGGTGAAATAGGGCGCGTCGATACGCCCCGAACCGTTCAGCGCGCCGGCCATCATGAAATAGTCACCGGCCGACTTGATCCGCCCATCGACGGTAACGAGTCCGGTCAGGTGGCTGAAATCGATGAGGCTGGAGAGCGACCCGGTGCTCGTTACGTTCAGCTTGGCGCCGGTGCCCGAAATCGTGAAGCGATCGATCGTCACCGCGGTGTCGAGCGTCGTCGTGCCGGTCGCCGAAAGGTTCACGTCGAAATAGCGACCGTTGGTCTTCGTCGCGGCGTTCGGGTCGATGTTGTTCGGCACGAAATTGGTCGCGCCCGGCAGGCCATTGGCGAGGGTCGGTGTCGGCAGCGCGGCGGCGGCGGCCGCTGCGGCTGCAACGTCGCCAGCCGATGCGGTCAGCCCCGACGATGCGGTTGCGTCCTGCGCGCTGTTGATCGCGGTGATCCCGCGCACCGTCGCCTTGTCGCTGGCGGTCTCGACGCCGATCGCGCCGGCGGTCGCGCCCGCAGCGTCTGGCGCCGCCGCGTCGGCGGAGACAGGCTGGCCATTGACGTAATAGACGCCGGTCGCGACGTCCTGGCATTCGCTGGAGCCGCGCTGCTCGAAGCAGACCTGGCCGAATTTGTTGCCGTCACCCGCGATCCCCGCACCCGGGGTCGTCGGCACGCCGTTTACCAGCTTGCCGCCCGCGATGATCTGATAGGCGGGGTCGAGATTGGTCACCCAGTGGGTCGCATCGCTCCACTTGCCGTCGCCAGCCTTCGCCGAGACGTAGCGATACGGGTTGTTCGCGACGATATAATCCCAGAACAGATAGAGCGGCTGATAGAAGGACGAGGTGCCGTAGGAGCCGGCCGGCTGCGCCCCGTAGAAGCGGCTGCCGCCCGACAGAACGCCGATCACGGTCGGCCGGTCGAAGGTCTTGTCGAGGATCAGCGGACCACCCGAATCGCCGGGCGCGGTGATACCCTCGCTCGGCAGTGCATTGTCCTTGAACAGGTTGAAGTCATATGGGCTGGCCGATGCCGTGCCCCGACGCGGATCGTCGAAATCGAGCTGGTAGAGGTTCTGCGGCAGGCCGTCCGGCGAGCCGAAGAGAAAAAGGTCGCGGTCGTCGAGCGAGCCGAGCAGGCCGATGAAGTTCTCCGCCACGCGCCGGCGATAATCGATACCGCCCGTCGAGCCCGTCGTCCCGACGCCGTTATTGCCGTAGCCGACCTCGGTGACGTGATAGCCGGTGCCGGTGGTGTTGCTGATCGATGCGGGTGCGGGGAGCGCGGAGAGCAGGATCGTCCAGGTCGGCACGTTGCTGGCCGGCGTGTCGAGCGAGGCGAGCGCGATGTCGCCCTGCAGGAAGTTGTTGGCGAGGCCGAGCTTCAGCGAATCGGGGTTATAGACGACCTGGTTGACGTTGTAGAAAGCGTTGGTCTTGCTCGACTGGTAATTGCTGTTGAACCAGGAAACGATGCCGGGGAGGTTGTTCGCCTTGAACCCGAAGCCGATCGGCAGCTGACCCGCGCCGGTGCCGTAGCCCCAGGGGTTCATCGCGGCGCCACTCGGGCTCTCGTTCACGCAGTGCGCGGCGAAGATCACGGTGCGCGGGTTGATAAGCGTGCCGGTGCACAGCCCGACAAAACCGTTCTTCTGATCGATGATCATCTGGCCGACGCCGGTCACATCGGTCTTGTCGACCGCCGACGCTGGCGTTCCGGGCTGCGAGATCACGATCTGCGGATCGTTGTAGGACCCGTCGGGCCGAACCACGCCTGCATCCTGCGCCGCGGCAGGAACTGCCAGCATCGCGGTCGACGCGAGCAGCGCGAGACGGACGGCGCGCGCACTGGCGCGGTTGGCAGCTATCGACATCGGTAATCCCCCTAAAATCTTTGATGACGTGCTTTTCCCTGCACGATCGCAAAAGCTTACGCGTTCTTTCCGGTGGCGCAACTGCGGCCCCAGCCTTCAAAAGGACTATATCGTTCGCCCGAGACGAAAAATCGGCGACTGTGGCGTGCAGGCAACACAGTCGACGGCGGTCCGCGTCGGCCGGCTAGATCGTCAGCACGATCTTCCCGACGTGATCGCCCGCCTCCATCCGCCGGTGCGCGTCAGCCGCGTCGGCGAGCGCAAAGCTGCGGTCGATCACCGGTTTCAGCCGTCCCGCCTCGACATGCGGCCAGACGGTGCGCGACAGCTCGTCGGCGACCAGCGCCTTGAACGCGGTGTCGCGCCCGCGCAGCGTCGATCCGGTAAGGGTCAGACGCCTGCGCATGATCTCGAAGATCGGGATCGTCGTGGTCGCGCCGCCCTGCACCGCGATCGACACGTGGCGGCCGTCCTCCGCCAGGCACTGGAGGTTGCGGGGCACATAATCGCCGCCGACCATGTCCAGCACCGCGGCGACGCCGCGTCCCTCGGTAATAGTCTTTACCTCGGCGACGAAGTCCTGCGTCTTGTAGTTGATCGCGTGATCCGCCCCCAGCGCGCGTGCCGCGGCGCATTTCTCGTCCGATCCGGCGGTCACGATGATCGTGATGCCGAAGATGTTGCAGAGCGCGATCGCCATCGTGCCGATCCCGCTCGTGCCGCCATGGACGAGCACCGTGTCAGCCTCGACCGCAAAGGCGCGCTCGAACAGGTTCGTCCACACCGTAAAAAGCGTCTCGGGCAGCGCGGCCGCCTCGGTCATCGTCAGCGCGTCCGGAACGGGGAGGCACTGTCCCGCGGGCGCGACCGCATATTCGGCATAGCCGCCACCCGCGACCAGCGCGCAGACGGGCTGGCCGAGCATTTCCGCGCCGACGCCCTCGCCAAGCGCCACGACATAGCCCGCGATTTCCAGCCCCGGGATCGACGGCGCACCGGGGGGCGGGGGGTAGCCGCCCTTGCGTTGGAGCACATCGGGCCGGTTGACGCCGGCCGCCTCGACCCGGACCAGCACTTCGCCAGGCGCGGGGCGGGGCACCGGGCGGGTGACCGGCACAAGGACTTCGGGTCCTCCCGCCGCCTCGGGATCGATCGCCTGCATCGTCTCGGGCACGTCGGTCATCGTCATCCGCCTTCTGTCGATGGCTGCCTTATTGACATCGCCCGCACCCCGGTCAACGCTGTGGCACATGGACGCGGACGACAATCTTCCGCTGCGAGGCGAAGCCCCGATCGCGCTTCTGGTGCGCGAGGACCTCGATCGGCTTTCGGTCGCCGAACTTCACGCGCGGGTCGCCACGCTGGACGGCGAGATCGCGCGCACGAAACGAAAAATTGAAGGCGCCGTTAACCATCGCGCAAGCGCTGATGCGTTATTCAAGTCATGAGCCTAGGGCCAGCCCCGACGTCTGCCTTGCAGGCAGCCGAAGGGGCGCATCGGTCCGGCGACACGCCTGACCGGCACGCCGCCGCCGATGCGAACGCCCCAGCGCTTGATGCGGGGCCTTCCGATGCCAACATATCGGGAACGGGCCGCGCATGTGTCGCACGCCCGTTGGAGTAATCTGATGCCTTCCTTCGCCAGCGCACTCGAAACCACGCTGCACACCGCGCTCGAGGCCGCGTCCTCGCGCCGCCACGAATATGCGACGCTGGAGCATTTGCTGCTCGCGCTCGTCGATGACGAGCATGCGTCAAAGGTGATGACTGCGTGCGGGGTCGATCTGGGTGAGCTCCGGACCACCGTCGCGCATTATCTCGATACCGAGCTTGACGCGCTGAAGGTCGAGGCGCAGACCGATCCCTCGCCGACGAGCGGTTTTCAGCGTGTCGTTCAGCGCGCGATCCTCCACGTCCAGTCGTCGGGCCGTGACGAGGTGACCGGCGGCAATGTGCTCGTCGCGCTGTTCAGCGAGCGCGAGAGCTACGCCGTCTATTTCCTCCAGCAGCAGGATATGAGCCGGCTCGATGCGGTGAGCTATATCAGCCACGGCGTCGGCAAGGGCACAACCCCGAACGAGGCCGCCGCCCCCAAGGGCGCCGAGGAGGAGAAACCGGGCAAATCCGCGGACAAGGCCAAGGGCGAAAGCGCGCTGAAGCAGTTCACCGTCGATCTCAACGAGAAAGCGAAGAGCGGCAAGGTCGATCCGCTGATCGGGCGCGGGCCGGAGGTCGACCGCACGGTCCAGATCCTCTGCCGCCGTTCGAAGAACAATCCGCTTTATGTGGGCGATCCCGGCGTCGGGAAGACCGCGATCGCGGAAGGGCTGGCGCGCAAGATCGTCGAGGGCGACGTGCCCGACGTGCTGAAGCCCGCGGTCATCTACTCGCTCGACATGGGCGCGCTGCTCGCCGGCACGCGCTATCGCGGCGATTTCGAGGAGCGGCTGAAGGCGGTCGTCAACGAGCTGGAGAAGCTGCCCGATGCGGTGCTCTTCATCGACGAGATCCACACCGTCATCGGCGCCGGCGCGACCAGCGGCGGTGCGATGGACGCGTCGAACCTGCTCAAGCCGGCGCTGTCGGGGGGCACGATCCGCTGCATCGGCTCGACCACTTACAAGGAGTTCCGCAACCACTTCGAAAAGGATCGCGCGCTGCTGCGCCGGTTCCAGAAGATCGACGTGAACGAGCCGACGATCGAGGACACGATCAAGATCCTCGCCGGGCTGCGCAGCGCGTTCGAGGCGCATCACAGCGTCAAATACACCCCCGACGCGATCAAGTCGGCGGTGGAACTGAGCGCGCGCTACATCAACGACCGCAAGCTGCCCGACAAGGCGATCGACGTGATCGACGAGGTCGGCGCGATGCAGATGCTGGTCGCCCCGTCCAAGCGCAAGAAGACGATCACCACGCGCGAGATCGAGGCGGTGATCGCGACAATGGCACGCATCCCGCCGAAATCGGTGTCGAGCGACGACAAGAAGGCGCTCGAAAGCCTTGAGACCGACCTGAAGCGCGTCGTCTTCGGCCAGAATGCGGCGATCGAGAAGCTGGCGTCGGCGATCAAGCTGGCGCGCGCGGGGCTGCGCGAACCGGAAAAGCCGATCGGAAACTACCTGTTCACCGGCCCGACCGGTGTCGGCAAGACCGAGGTGGCGAAACAGCTCGCGTCGATCCTGGGGATTCCGCTCCAGCGCTTCGACATGAGCGAATATATGGAGCGTCATTCGGTCAGCCGGCTGATCGGGGCGCCGCCGGGCTATGTCGGGTTCGACCAGGGCGGGCTGCTGACCGACGCGGTCGACCAGAACCCGCACTGCGTGCTGCTGCTCGACGAGATCGAAAAGGCGCATCCCGATCTCTTCAACATCCTGCTCCAGGTCATGGACAACGGGCGCCTCACCGACCAGCACGGCAAGTCGGTCGATTTCCGCAACGTGATCCTCATCATGACGACCAATGCGGGCGCCAGCGACATGGCGCGTGAGACGGTCGGCTTCGGCAACCTGACGCGCGAGGGCGAGGACGAGCAGGCGGTGCAGAAGATGTTCACGCCGGAATTCCGCAATCGGCTCGATGCGATCGTTCCGTTCGGCTACCTGCCGACCGAAGTGGTGGCACGCGTCGTGGACAAGTTCATCCTCCAGCTCGAGCTGCAGCTTGCGGACCGCAACGTCCACATCAAGCTGGACGACGAATCGCGCGCCTGGCTCACGAGCAAGGGCTATGACAAGCTCTACGGCGCGCGGCCGATGGGGCGGCTGATCCAGGAAAAGGTCAAGCAGCCGCTCGCCGAGGAGCTGCTGTTCGGCAAGCTCGTCCATGGCGGCGAGGTGACGGTGAAGATGAAGGACGGTGCGCCGGCCTTCGAGATCGTCGCCGCGCCACCCGCGAAGCCGCGCAAGAAGGGCGGCCCCAAGGGTGGTCGTGCGGAGAAGGTAAAGGCCTGATTCTCACGCGCAGGTGCGCGCGCAGGGAATCGCGGGAAAAAGGCGGGCGGCGTCGGGCGGATAGGTCCGGCGCCGTCCTTTTCCTCGGGGGCATTTACCACTCTTTCGCGACTTGCGCCCTAGCAGAGGTCCATGACGCGGGGATGGATCATTGCAGTGCTGGCAGCGCTTGCGGCGCTGATGCTTCCGGGCGCGACGCGTGCGCAGGCGGGGCTTGTCGGCACCAATCTCGGCGTGTGCGTGACGCGCGCGGCTCCGGGGATGACGCCGGCCGCGTTGTTCGCGTCCCCGGCCCGGTTCGATTGCGAGACGCCGCAGCGGCGCTTCGGCAGCGGCGACTATTGGGTGCTTTCGAAGCGCATTCCGACAGCCGTCACGACCATTCCCCATATGCGCGTGCGGTTCGCCAGTCTCTGGCAGGACCGGCTCACCCTCTACGCGCGCTATGCCGATGGCCATGTCGAAACGCAGCTGCTCGACGGGCGGGGGGTGTCGCGGCATATCCAGCTAGGCGCGATCATCGAGGTTCGGCTGCCAATGCGCGCGGCGCCGCTCGAACGGCTGCTGTGGCATGTCGAGCACGCGACGAACACGCGCGCGGTGATGATGGGCGTCACGCTTGCGGGAATGCGCGATTCCACCGGTGCCAACCTGACAATGGCCGCGATCTACGCTGGCTTCGGCGGGCTCGCGGTGGCGCTGTTCGTCTACAATCTGGCGCTGTGGTTCGTGCTCCGGCACCGGTTCCAGCTCGCCTATTGCGCGATGCTTGCCTGCCTAGGCGTCTATGCGCTGTCGTCTTCGGGCGCGCTCGCATGGATATGGCCTGACGTCGCGAACAATGACCGGATCCGGCTGAATTACGTGATGCTCGCGGGCAGTGCGTCGGCAGCGCTCGTCTTCGCTCGCTGCTTCTTCGAGGAGCGGGTGTTCGGCCGGCGGCTGAAGCTGATGGCCGCCGCGACGATCGCGGGGCTGCTGGGATCGTCGGCGCTCTTGGCGGCGGCGGCGCCGTGGCGGATGATGCTGCTCGACAAGCTCTATGCGTTCGCCTTCGCGTTCCTGCTCGTCACGGCCGCTGCGGTGTTGTGGCGCGCCTGGCGCGAGCGGAGCAACTATCTGTGGCTGTTCGCCATTGCCTGGGCATCGCCGATCGCGCTCGCCACGGTGCGCGTCGCGGGCAATCTGCAGCTCATCGGGTGGAGCTTCTGGGTCGACAATTCGACGATTCTTGCGATGGCGACCGAGGCGCTGTTGTCGAGTGTCGCCATCGCCTACCGAATCCGCCTCTTGTCCAAGGAACGCGACGAGGCGCGCGAGCAGGAGGTCGCGGCGCGGTTGCTCGCCGATATCGACCCGCTGACCGGGCTGCTCAACCGCCGCGGCTTCCTGCGCGAGGCGATCGGGCGTGGGGGCGACCACCGGCTGTTCATCGTGGACATCGATCATTTCAAGCGGGTCAACGATACGCTCGGCCATGACGGCGGCGACGAAGTGCTGCGAATCGTCGCACGGTCGCTGCGCGCGGTGGCGCCGGCGGGTGCGATCGTGGCGCGAATCGGCGGCGAGGAATTCGCGATCCTCACCGGCGTCTTCGCGCCGCTCGATGCGCAGGCAATGCTCGGCCGTATCCGCGCGGAGCGCATGCCCTTCGACATTACCGTCACCGTTTCGATCGGCAGCTGTGCCGGCGGCATCGAGAGCGAGGCTGCGTGGAAATCGATGTATCGCCGCGCCGACCGCGCGCTGTTCGAAGCAAAAGCCGCCGGACGCGATCGTGCGCGCTGCGAAGCCGCTGCTTGATTACGCTTGTAGTCGAAGCAATTTCGCGCTAAGGCCCGCGGCAGGAGAATGCCGCCATGGATTCCCGCCGCCGTACCACCGTGATCGCCGGATTTGCCCTTGCGCTGGCGCTCGTTTCGGCGCGCCACCCGACCGCCGATCTGCGCTTCATCAACCACGAGGCCTGGGATAGCGCGCCGCACCGGTTCCAGGCCGCGGTCGATCTGGGGCTGATGGGGGTTTCGGTGCTCGTCACCTGGACGTCTTCACGGCTGGCACCGCGCAGCTGACCGGCTGCGCTTGCCGCCTGCACGCGGCTTGCTTACATCAGTGTCAATGACTGCACCCGATCCTGCACCGGAAGCCGCGTGGCGCGCGCGGTATCGCCATCCGACTGCGTGGGATACCGCATTTCCACCCGAATCGATGACGGAGCTGTTCGACGCTTCGGCGACGCGGTTCGCCGACCGGGCGCTCATCGATTTTCTGGGGCGGCACTATAGCTACCGCGAGACGGCCGACGGGGTGCGGCGCGTCGCGAAAGGGCTGGCGGCGATGGGCTATGGTCCGGGCGACCGGATCGGGCTCTTCCTCCCCAACGTCCCGCATTATGTCGCGGCCTATTACGGCATCCTGCGGCTGGGTGCGACGGTCGTCAATTTCTCGCCGCTCTACACGGTCGAGGAACTGCGCCATCAGGTCGAAGATTCGGGCACGCGGGCGCTCTTCACGATTTCCGCCAGCGCGCTGCTGCCGACCGCGCTTGCGGTGCTGGAGAAGAGCGGGCTCGAACGGCTGATCGTGGGCTCGGTCGCGGGGGCGCTGCCGCCGGCGAAATCCATGTTCTACCGGCTGTTCCGCGGCCGTGAAGTCACCGCGAGACCCCAGGACGGCCGGATCACCGCCTTTTCGCAGCTCATCGCCAATGACGGGGTGCGCGATGCGGCGCCAATCGATCCCGATCACGACGTCGCGCTGATCCAGTATACCGGCGGCACCACCGGCGTGCCCAAGGGCGCGATGCTGACGCACCGGAATCTGTCCGCGAACGCCCGCCAGGTCGCGGGACTCGATCCGAATCCGAACGCGCCCGACCGCATCCTCGGCGTGCTGCCGCTGTTTCACGTCTTCGCCAACACCTGCGTGCTCAACCGCACCGTGCTGAACGGCGGCGAGATCGTGATGCTGCCGCGTTTCGACGGCGCGCAGGCGCTCGCCGCGATCCAGCGGACGAAGGCGACCGCGCTGCCCGGCGTGCCGACGATGTACCGTGCGCTGCTCGATCACCCAAAGCTGGCGCAGACCGACCTGTCGTCCTTGCGCATCTGCATCTCCGGCGGCGCGCCGCTGCCGGCGGAGCTCAAGACCCGGTTCGAGGCCGCGACCGGCGCGACGCTGATCGAGGGCTATGGCCTGTCGGAAAGCTCGGGCGTGCTCGCGGCGAATCCTTACGAGGCGCAAGGCAAGCCCGGCACGATCGGCCAGCCGATTCCCGGCACCCGGATTCGTCTCGTCGACAAGGAAGACGCCGCGCGGCCCGCGCCGGCGGGTGACCCCGGCGAGATCGTCGCGGCGGGGCCGCAGATCATGGCGGGCTACTGGAACCGCGACGATGCCGATGCGGAGACCTTCGTCACCGACGATGGCGGCACGCGGTGGCTGCGCACCGGCGATGTCGGCACGATCGACGAAGACGGCTTCATCCGGATCGTCGACCGGCTGAAGGACATGATCGCGGTCGGCGGATTCAAGGTGTTCCCCAGCCAGATCGAGGCGGTGCTCTACACGCATCCTGCGGTGAAGGAGGCGCTAGTGATCGGGCTGCCCGACGCGTATCGCGGCGAGCATCCGCGCGCCTATGTGACGCTGACCGATGAGGCGGCGGTGGACGGTGCCGCGCTCGCCGGCTGGCTGAACCCGCAACTCGGCAAGCACGAACGCGTCGATGCGGTGATCGTGCGCGACAGCCTGCCGAAGACGATGATCGGCAAGCTGAGCCGCAAGGACCTGGTTGTCGAGGTGACGGCAGAGCAGCCCTAGCGCGGCCCCGATCGGCCGCTTGCGCAGGGTGGATCCGAATTCATGCCACCAGCATGGTTTTCAGCGTCCTGAACTTGCAAGGCCGAAGGGACCGCGCTCGCCATTATGGCTTCGCCAAGATGAATCGGGGAATGGCGCCCCGGTCTTGCCAATCACGAGATCGACAAGAGGAATACGGCGCCGGCTCTTTTTTGGCCTTTCGACGCATGCCTTGTGCCCGGGTATCCCGCGCTCGTCCGGAGGATCGCCCAGCCGCCTTGACCGGCCCAAGCGCGCTGCCGCATAGCGATGCGATGGATAGCCCGATCGATGCCCTTTCGTTCGAAGATGCGCTCAAGGAGCTCGAGGCGGTCGTGACCCGGCTCGAATCAGGGGATGCGAGCCTCGACGAATCGATCCATCTCTACGAACGCGGCAACGCGCTCCGGCAGCGCTGTTCGGAACGGCTCGACGCGGCGCAGGCGCGGATCGAGGCGATCCGGGTCGATGCCGAAGGGCGCGCCGCGGGCACCAAGCCCTTCGCCGCCGGATGAGCGGTATGGCCACCGCGTCGCCCCGCCTGCAGGATGCGCTTGCCGAGGTCGCGGCCGAGATGGACGACCGTTTCGACGCGCTGCTGACGGTGCCCGACGATCCGCGGGCCGATCTCTACCGCGCGATGCGGCATGTCGCGATCGGCGGCGGCAAGCGGCTGCGTCCGCTGCTCGTCTTCGCGACCGCGAGCCTGTTCGGCGTGGACCGCGAGTGCGCCGGCCGCGCGGCGACCGCGATCGAATGTATTCACGTCTATTCGCTGATCCATGACGATCTGCCCGCGATGGACGACGACGATCTGCGCCACGGCAAGCCGACTGCGCACAAGGCATATGGCGAAGCGACCGCGATCCTCGCTGGCGATTGCCTCCACGCGCTCGCCTTCGAAGTGCTGGCGGAACCCGCGACGCATGCCGATCCGTTCGTGCGGTCCGAACTGATCCTCGATCTCTCGCGCGCATCGGGACCGTCGGGCATGGCCGGCGGCCAGATGATGGACCTGGAGGCCGAACGCGCTCAGTTCGACCTCGATACCGTCACCCGGCTGCAGGCGATGAAGACCGGCGCGCTGATCGCGGCGTCGGTGGAAGCCGGCGCGATCCTGGGCAAGGCCTCCCCCGATATGCGCACCAGCCTGCGCGGCTATGCGCACGATCTGGGGCTTGCCTTCCAGATCGTCGATGATCTGCTGGATGTGGAGGGCGACGAGGCGCTGGCGGGCAAGAAGCTGCGCAAGGACGGCGAGGCGGGCAAGGAGACGTTCGTCTCGCTGCTCGGCATCGAGCGCGCGCGGGCGCAGTCGCGCATGCTCGTCGATCAGGCGATCGACCATCTGCGCGGTTTCGGCGACGAGGCCGAACTGCTGCGCGACATCGCCCGCTTCGTCGTGGCGCGCGACCACTGAAGGGAACAGCGTCCGTGACCATCCGCATCGGCGTCTATCCGGGCACCTTCGATCCGATCACGCTCGGGCATATGGACATCATCCGGCGCGGCGCGAAGCTGGTCGACCGGCTGGTGATCGGGGTCACGACGAACCCGTCCAAGTCGCCGATGTTCTCGCTGCCCGAACGCATGGCGATCGTCGAGCGCGAGGTCGCGGATATCGCGGGCGACGTCACCGTCGTGAGCTTCGATTCGCTGCTCATGGACTTCGCCGAGCGCGAAGGCGCCTCGGTCATCGTGCGTGGCCTGCGGGCGGTCGCCGATTTCGAATATGAATATCAGATGGCGGGGATGAACCAGCAGCTCAACAACCGCATCGAGACGGTGTTCCTGATGGCCGATGTCGCGCTGCAGCCGATCGCGAGCCGGCTGGTCAAGGAGATCGCGATCTTCGGCGGCGAGATCGGCAAGTTCGTGACGCCGGCGGTGCGCGAAGAGGTCGTCGCACGCGTCGCCGTCCTGGGGCGCCGCGGTAGCTGACGTTCAGTTTGGCGCAATCGGCCTTTTGCTCTAAGCGCGCGGGACCGGCTTTCTAGGATGAACGACCCCATGCGCGTTTTCGCTGTTCTTGCGTTTTTCGGCTGCCTGGCCGCCACCCCGGCGCTCGCCCAGTCGCAGGGCGATGCCGTGAAGAAGGCCGAGCAGGCGAAGATGGCGTCGAAGCTCGCCGATGAACAGCGCGAAGCGACGGCGGCGACCGCTGCGGTGCGGATCACCCCGCCGCCGATGACCGACAAGAACAACCAGTGGCTGCTCGACCTGTCGGACGGCGGCCGCGTCACGATCTGGCTGCGGCCCGACGTCGCGCCCCGGATGGTGACGCGCATCAAGAACCTCACGCGCCAGCATTTCTATGACGGCCTGCTGTTCCACCGCGTGATCGACGGCTTCATGGCGCAGGGCGGCGATCCCAAGGGCGACGGCACCGGCGGCTCGACGCTTCCCGACGTGAAGGCGGAGTTCAACTATCTGCCCCACGTCCGCGGTGCGGTGTCGGCGGCGCGCGCGGATTCGGAGGACAGCGCGAACAGCCAGTTCTTCATCGTGTTCCAGCCGCGCCTCAGCCTCGACAAGAAATACACCGTGTTCGGCCGCGTCATTGACGGCATGCAATATGTCGATGCGATCGAGCGGGGCGAGCCGCCGCAGAACCCGACGCGGATCCTCCACGCCTATATCGCGGGCGACAATCCCCCGGCCTATCAGCCAGCCCCGCCGCCCGCGCCGGTCGCGTCGGACACGGTCACCGCGCTGCCGGGCACGAAGACCATCGCGAAGAAGACGGTGCCGGGAAAGAACGTCGCGGCGCCCAAGCTCGCGCCCGCGACCAAGTGATCCGGGCGGGGCGGGCTCGATCCCGCCCTGACGCGAGATGAACGTCGATCTGTTCGATTTCGAGCTGCCGCCGGAGCGGATCGCGCTCCGTCCGGCGTCCCCGCGCGATTCGGCGCGCCTGCTCGTCCTTGACGGCGGCGTCACCCGCGACCTGCACGTCACCGACCTGCCGGCGCAGCTGCGCGCCGGCGACTGCCTCGTCTTCAACGACACGCGCGTCATCCCTGCCCAGCTCGAAGGACGCCGCGGCGACGCGACGATCGGCGCGACGCTGCACAAGCGCGAGGGGCCGCGACGCTGGCGCGCCTTCATCCGCAACGCCAAGCGGCTGCGCGACGGTGACGATATCGATTTTGGGAACGGCGTGACCGCCCGCGCGAGCGACCGCCGCGAGGACGGCAGCTTCGCGCTGGAGTTCGCAGGGGACGAGCCGGTCGAGTTGCTGCTGGAACGCGCCGGTCGCATGCCGCTGCCGCCCTATATCGCGGCGAAGCGTCCGACCGACGCGCGCGACGCGGACGATTACCAGACGATGTTCGCGCGCGAGGCGGGCGCCGTCGCCGCGCCCACCGCCGCGCTCCACTTCACCCCGGAATTGATTGCGGCGCTGGAGGCGGCGGGGATCGCGCACGAGACGCTGACGCTGCACGTCGGCGCGGGCACTTTCCTGCCGGTAAAGGCCGAGGATACCGACGCGCATGTCATGCATGCCGAATGGGGTCGGATCGACGCAGCGACCGCCGGTCGGCTGAATGCGGTGCGCGCGCGGGGCGACCGGGTGATCGCGGTCGGCACGACGTCGCTGCGCCTCCTGGAAAGCGCGAGCGGCGAAGACCGAGTCATCCGCCCGTTCGAGGGCGACACCGCGATCTTCATCACCCCCGGCTATGCCTTCCGCGCGATCGATGGCCTCTTCACCAACTTCCATCTGCCGCGATCGACCCTGTTCATGCTGGTCTCGGCGCTGATGGGGCTGGACCGCATGCAGGCGGCGTATGCGCACGCGATTCGACACGATTACCGCTTCTACAGCTACGGGGATGCGTCGCTGCTTCTTCCTTGAGGGTTCTCGCCGATGCTGCTGTTCGTCCTCGCCCAGGTCACTCCCGTCGCACCGCCCGCGATTCCGCAACTGCCGCCCGCGACGATGGTGGTCGAGCCGGCGGGGATGCTGATCGCCGCCTGCGACAGCGACGGCGACGGGAAGACGACCCGTGCCGAGCTGACGTCTTGCGTCAAGCGCGGCTTCGATGCGATCGACAGCGAGCACAAGGGGAGCATCGGCTATATCGGTTTTGCCGACTGGGCGGAGCGCTGGCTCGGCGATCGCAACGCGCTGCCCAGCCCGTTCGAGACCGACGCCGACGGCGACAACCGGATCACGCTCGGCGAGCTGGAGGCGAAGATGGCCGAGATCTTCGCGCGGCTGGACCGCGACCATGACGGCGCGGTGACTCGCGCCGAGCTGCTGACGATCCGCGCGAGCGGCGGGGACCGCGACCCGCGGCGCGGCAAGCGGCGCTGATCCCACTCTCGACAAGCCCGGTGCCCACCGGCATTGCGGCGCGCGTGACGGATCGTTTCGCCTTTGCCATCCACGCCCGCGATGGCCGCGCCCGCGCCGGCGCCATCACCATGGAACGCGGCGTGATCCGCACGCCTGCCTTCATGCCGGTCGGCACCGCCGCGACGGTGAAGGCGATGAAGCCCGCGGATGTGGAACGCGCGGGCGCCGACATCATCCTGGGCAACACCTATCATCTGATGCTGCGTCCCGGTGCAGAGCGCGTCGCGCGGCTTGGCGGACTGCATGCGTTCATGGGTTGGTCGAAGCCGATCCTGACTGATTCCGGCGGCTATCAGGTGATGAGCCTCGCCGATCTGACCAAACGCTCCGAAGAGGGCGTTTCGTTCAAGTCGCATCTCGACGGCACGCGGCATCTGCTGAGCCCGGAACGCTCGATCGAAATCCAGCGGCTGCTCGGCTCGAACATCGTGATGGCGTTCGACGAGCTGGTGCCGACGACCTCGACCCGCGAGGTGCAGGCGGCGGCGATGGAACGATCGATGCGCTGGGCGCGCCGGTCGCGCGATGCCTTTGACGGGGGCGAGGCGCACGCCGCGCACAACGCGATCTTCGGCATCCAGCAGGGTGCGCTCGACGAGGGATTGCGCAAGAGTTCGGCCGATGCGCTGATCGAGATCGGCTTCGACGGCTATGCGGTCGGCGGGCTCGCGGTGGGGGAGGGGCAGGAAGCGATGTTCGCGTGCCTCGACTATGCGCCGCAACAGCTTCCGGCCGACAAGCCCCGCTATCTGATGGGGGTGGGCAAGCCCGACGATATCGTCGGCGCGGTGGAGCGCGGGATCGACATGTTCGATTGCGTCATGCCGACGCGCTCGGGCCGCACGGGGCAGGCGTTCACCCGCGTCGGGCCGATCAACATCCGCAACGCGAAATTCGCCGAGGACCAGTCGCCGCTCGACCCCGAATGCGGCTGCCCGGTGTGTGCGGGCTGGAGCCGGGCGTATCTGCACCATCTGGTGCGAGCGGGCGAAATCCTGGGTGCGATGCTGATGACCGAACACAATATCGCCTTTTACGAAGCGTTGATGGCCGATCTGCGTTCTGCGATTGCGGCGGGCGAACTCAAGGGGTTCGCAGACGCATTCCGCGCGCGCTATCGTGGGAACAAAGGAGAGTAGCCGTGTCAGACCCCGAAGAGCCGAACGAAATCCTCGCCGCCGCCGCGACCGCCAAGAGCCACGAGCTCGGCGCCGAGAAGGCGAAGCGCGAGGCGCGCAACCGTAACTGGAATATCGGCAAGATCGGGCTCGGCGTCGGCATCGGGTCTGCTGCGGTCGCCGCCGCCGTCCTCTTCGCCAATCGTGACAAGCCGAAAAAGCGCTGAACTTCATCGTCCCGCCAATCCCTCTGGAGACATCGATGCGCCTGATCCGTGCCGCCCTGCTCGCCGCGTCCGCCGTCACCCTGCCGCTGGCCGCTGCCGCGCAGGAGAAGCCGGCGCCGGCTGCCCCGATGAAGCCGATTGCGTTCACCACCCGCACGCTTGCCAATGGCCTGCGCGTCTACGCCATCCGCGACACCGGTACGCCCAACGTCGCGGTGCAGGTCTGGTACGATGTCGGCGGCAAGGACGATCCGCGCGGGCGATCCGGCTTCGCGCATCTGTTCGAGCATCTGATGTTCAAGGCGACGCGCAATCTGGTGCCGGAACAGATGGACCGGCTGACCGAGGATGTCGGCGGCTACAACAACGCCTCCACGGGTGACGACTACACCAATTACTACGAGGTCGTGCCGGCCAACCATTTGCAGCGGCTGCTGTTCGCCGAGGCCGACCGGATGGGGTCGCTCGCGGTCGAGCAATCGACCTTCGTGTCGGAACGCGACGTCGTGAAGGAGGAGTATCGCCAGAGCGTGCTGTCGCGTCCGTACGGCAAGCTGTTCGGCACATATCTGCCCGCGATCACCTATCGCACGCACCCTTATGCGCGCGGCGTCATCGGCGACATCGCGAATCTGGATTCGGCGACGATCGACGATGTCCGCGCCTTCCACGCGACCTATTACCGGCCCGACAATGCGATCCTCGTCGTCTCGGGCAATTTCGATCCGGCGCAGCTGGACAAATGGATCGACCAATATTTCGCAGGCATCAAGAAGCCCGCCGGGGCGCTTCCGCGCGTGACGGTAGACGAGCCGGTGCGCGCGAAGCCCGCCAGCTACACCGTCTATGAACCGAACACGCCGCTGCCCGCTGTCGCGATCACCTGGCCGCTGCCGCCCGACCGCGATGCCGACGCGCCCGCGCTCATGGTGCTGAACGCGATCCTTTCGACCGGCGAAAGCTCGCGATTCTACGAGAACCTCGTCTACAAGGAGGGCATCGCGCAGTCGGCCGAGACGCAGCTCGACATGCGGCAGGGGCCGGGGTCGCTGGTCGCCTATGCGATCGTCGCGGGCGGGAAGGATGTGGGGGCTGCGGAAGCCTCGCTGCGCAGGCAGATCGCCGCGGTTCGCGAGACGCCGGTCAGCGCGGCCGAACTCGCCGAGGCGAAGAACGAGATCCTGACCGGCGCGCTGAAGGGGCTGGAGACGGCCGAGGGCAAGGCGCGGATGATCGCGTCGTCGGTGCTGATCGATGGCGATCCGACCGCGTCGGAGCGTCAGCTTGCCCAGGTGCAGACGGTCACCGCCGCGGACGTGCAGCGCGTCGCGCGCAAATATCTGGGCGATGCGCGGGCGGCGTCGATCCGCTATCTGCCGGCCGAGGGCAAGCCGGCGAACGCGAAGGGCGATGACGTTGCGATCGCCGCCAGCGTCGTGACGGCGCCGCTCACCCCACCCGCCGATATCGCAGTCGTGACACCGGCGAGCGCTGCCGACCGCGTCGCGCCGCCTGCCCCGGCGACGCCGGTCGCGACCGCTGTGCCGACCCCATCCGAAACGCGGCTGGCCAACGGCCTGCGCGTCATCACCGTCGAGCGCCACGGCGTGCCGCTCGTCACCGCAGAGCTGGTGGCGCTGGGCGGGGAGGGTGATGCGATGCCTGCGGGCACCGCGAGTTTGACCGCCGATCTGCTTACCAAGGGCACGACGACACGCTCCGCCACCCAGATCGCGCGTGCGGCGGAAATGCTCGGCGCGTCGCTGTCGAGCGATGCCGGGCGCGACGGATCGTCGCTCGGCATCACGGTGCGCAGCAGCGCGCTTGCGCCGGCCCTCGGCATCATGGCCGATGTCGCGCAGCACCCGGCGTTCGCGGCGGACGAGATCGAGCGTGCGCGGGGACAAGCGATCGACGCGGCGACGCTGTCGTTCAAGGACCCGGCCGACCTCGCGCGGATGACCGCCAACCGCGCCGTCTATGGCAGCGGCGCCTATGCGACCGCCGAAGACGGCACGCCGAAATCATTGAAGGCCATCGCGCGCGGTCAGGTGGCGGCGAGCTATGCCGCCGCATGGCGCCCCGATCGCGTCGCGCTCGTCGTGGCGGGGGACGTGACCCCGGCCGAGGCCAGGCGGTTGGCCGAGGCGAGTTTCGGCAGCTGGAAGGCGAACGGGGCCGCGCCTGCCGCGACCGCGAAGCTCGCCGCAGCGCCGGCACCGCGGGTGGTGGTGGTCGACATGCCCGATGCGGGGCAAGCGGGGGTCGTCGTCGCACGCCCGGGCATCGCGCGGCGCGATGCGGATTTCTATCCAGCCTCGGTCGCGAACACCGTGCTTGGCGGCGGCTTCTCGTCGCGGCTGAATTATGAGGTGCGGATCAAGCGCGGGCTTGCGTATGGCGCGGGCAGCGCGCTCGACACGCGGCGCGAAGGTGGCAGCGTTATCGCCTTCACCCAGACCAAGAACCCGTCGGCCGCCGAAGTCGTGACGCTCATCACCGCGGAGATGGCGAAGCTCGGCAAGCCGCCTGCGCCGACCGATGCCGAACTCGCGACGCGCAAGGCGGTCCTCGTCGGCAATTTCGGACGGAATATCGAGCGGACCGAGGGACTGGCGGCGATCGTCGGCGGCTATGTCACCAACGGCGTGCCGCTCGACAAGATCGGGCGCTACACGCGTTCGATCGAGGCGGTGCCCGGCGCGCGGGTCGAGGCGGTTGCGGCGAAGCTGCTGGACCCCTCCAAGGCGAGCATCGTCGTGGTGGGCGACGCGAAGCAGTTCGTCGGCGATCTGCGCAAGAGCTATCCGGCGCTCGAGGTCATTCCGGCGGCATCGCTCGACCTCGATTCGGCGACGCTGAAATAGGGTTAGCGCGCCGCGCGATCGTCCCGCAGCGGGACGGGGGCGATTGCGCGGGAGAATCTTCACCGCTGGTGCGCTACGGGCGCAAGCGTGAACGATTCCGCGCGCCATCCTTCCGAACGTCGTGCCGTCGCCGCGCACGGGGGCGGACAGCGGCGTGTGGTGCTCGCCGTAGCGCTCGGGATGGCGTTGATCGGGGTTTCGGCGAGCGCCGCGCTGCGGGTCTTCGCGATCGAGCAGGCGCCCGTCGCGGCCAAGGTGGCGCCCGCGGTGCCGATCGATCCGTTCGCCTCGCCCGCACAAGGGACGACCGGCACCATCGCGCTGCCGCCGGAGCCAAAGGCACTGCCGGTCCCGACCGATTTCGCGACCGGCATCACACCGGCGCAACCCTTTGCGTTCGGGCCGGCAACGATGCTTGATCGCGGCCGTGCGCTCGAGTGTCTCGCCGCGGCGATCTATTACGAAGCCGCGTCGGAATCGGACGACGGCCAGCGTGCGGTGGCCCAGGTCGTCCTGAACCGGGTGCGGCACCCCGCCTTTCCCGCGACGGTGTGCGGCGTAGTCTATCAGGGATCGAACAAACCCACCGGATGCCAGTTCAGCTTCGCCTGTGACGGCGCGATGGCGCGGGAGCCGTCACGCTCCGGCTGGGCGCGCGCGCTGCGGATCGCGGCCGCGGCGCTCGGCGGGCAGGTCTTCGCGCCGGTGGGCCTGGCGACGCATTATCACACCTTTGCGGTGACCCCGGCGTGGAACCGGACGCTGGTGATGACCGATGCGATCGGCGCCCACTTCTTTCATCGGTGGAAGGGCTATTGGGGGACGGCGGCGGCGTTCCACCAGCCCTATCGTGGCGGCGAACAGGTGCCCGGCCCGCTGCGTCCGGTCGCCGCGCCAATTCCCGTCGCGGTCGCAGCGGTATCGAGCGCAGTGCATGTCGCGAAGACGCCCGAACCGTCCTACGCCGCGCCCGTCATCCAGCCGGCGCACACGCAAAGCGGGCAGCCGTTGGCCGCTGAACGCGACGACCGACTGCCCGATTCTCCGGTTCTGGACCGGTGGAAGGATTCGGGTCAGTTCGTCCGCTGAGGCAGACGCCGACCCGCGACCCTTACCGGCAGCGTACGTTGTTCTTGTCGATCGCCTGACCGCCTGCTGCACCCGCGACGCCGCCGATCAGCGCGCCGAGCAGACCCGAGCCGCCCGGTGCGATCGCAGCACCCAGCGCGCCGCCCGCGATGCCGCCGACGATCAGCCCCGTCGTGCCGTCGTTGCGGCGGCAGTAATAGCGCCCGTCATTGCCGACATACACGCGGTCATTGTTGCCCAGGCGACGTTCCCGGTAGCGGGCATCGTCACGGTAATAGCGATCGGCATAATAGCCGTTATACGCCGGGTCGGGCCGGTTATAGTCGTAACGACCATAGCCATAGTCACCTGCGTAGCCCGGTCCCCGGCCATAGTCATTGCACCCTGCGACCAACGTCGCCGCGGCGACTGCCGCCAACGCCACCATCTTCATCGCCAACCCTCCTGTCGTGATGAAGGCGTAATGATCGACGCGGTATTTGGTTGCAGTCGGCCCTAATGCGCCGCGGGCTGCAGGTAGCGATTGAACCAGGCGAGCAGGCGTTTGCGCAGATCGGCGACATGGTCCGGCTGGCGAATGCCGTGGCCTTCATCGGGGTAGATGACGAGGCTGGTCGGCACGTTCTGGGACTTCAGCGCGTTCCAATATTCGATCGACTGCGTCGGCGGCACTTCGATGTCGCGTTCGCCGACATAGATGAAGGTCGGGGTTCGCGCCTGCTTGATATAGTTGATCGCGGAGACCTTCTCGTAGGCCGCGGGATCGTCGTACATCGACTTGCCGAAGAACGGGATCATCCAGGTGTTGATGCCGTTGGTGCCGTAATAGCTGACCCAGTTCGACAGGCCGGCGCCCGCGACGATCGCCTTGAAGCGGTTGGTCTGGGTGTTCGCCCACATCGCCATGAACCCGCCATAGCTGCCGCCGGTCAGGCCGAGCCGCGCGTCATCGACCGGCGCCTGCCTTTCCACCGCGTCGATACCGGCAAGGATGTCCTTCAGGTCGCCGCCGCCGAAATCGCGCTTGTTCGCCGCGGTGAACGCCTCGCCCTGGCCGTAGCTGCCGCGCGGGTTGGGGAGGAAGAGATAATAGCCGGCGTTGATGAAGTCTGCCGCCTGTCCGTCGGCGGTCATGAAGCCCGGCGTGCTCGCGGCGGCGGGGCCGCCGTGGACGTTGACGATCATCGGCGCCTTCTTGGCCGGGTCTGCCCCGACCGGCGCGAGCAGCCAGCCCTGCACGTCATAGCCGCCGCTCTTCCAGGTGACGCTCTTCGCGGTCACGATCGGGCGCGCGGTGTCGTTGTCATGCGTCACCGGTGCGAGCGCATCGGGTGCGCCGGCAAGGATCGCGGGGGCGTGTTCGAAATCCTGCGAAACCGCGGCGGCGATGCGACCGTCCGCGCTCCACGCGACGCGGCCGTCGCCGGCGGACAGCGACACCGGCTTCGCCCACAGCACGCGGCCCTCGCCGCGATCGGGGAAGCTGACGAGCGTCGTATTCGCGCCCGCCAGCGTCGTGCCGCGCAGCCCCGCCTTGGTCCAGGCGAGCGAGGTCACGCTCGCCTTGTAACCCGGCGTGCGATCGACCGGCGTGCCGCCGGCGAACGGCACCGTCCACACATCGCCGCCGACCGAACCGAAGTCGCTCATCAGCCCGCCGATATAGGCGACCGTGCGGCCATCCGGCGAAACGCGCGGGAAGTTGATCTGGGTCGCGGGCCGCGCGATCGTGCGGACGGTGCCCGTCGCGGCATCGACGGCGTCGAGGGTCGCGACCCACCAGTTCGCGTCGCCATTGCCGAGCGCCGACGTGACGACGAAGCCGCGGCCGTCGGGCGTCCAGTCATATTCGTAGACATAGCGATCGGCCGGCGACACCGGCTTTACCGCATCCGCGGACACCGCCGCACCACGCACCGGGAATACTGCGATCCGCTGCTCGTCATTCGCCTCGCCAATCTCCCCGATTTGGCGGACGCCCGCCTGCACCGCGCCCGATTCCTTGGCCGCGCCGATCGTGACCAGCAGCGCGATCCGGCTGCCGTCGGGCGAGAAGCGCGGCGCCTGCGCGATGCCCTTCACCGTCGCGATCGTGTGCGGCTTGCCGGCTGAATCGACCGAAAGCGTGACGGTGCCCGCCGCACGATCGCGCGCGAGCCACGCCAGCGATCCGTCGGGGGCGAAGGTCAGCC
Organism: Sphingomonas sp. EC-HK361; assembly: GCF_902498785.1. Taxonomy (GTDB): domain Bacteria; phylum Pseudomonadota; class Alphaproteobacteria; order Sphingomonadales; family Sphingomonadaceae; genus Sphingomonas. The sequence goes on along the minus strand of NZ_LR701493.1, from coordinate 374,158 downwards.
CCGAATAGCTGCACGTGCCGCACGGATCGATGCTGCGCACGATCTGCCCGCTGCGCGCGTCGCGGACGACGATGGCCGCGCGCTTGGCGCCGGGCGCCGTCTCGATCGCCGCGATCCGGTCTCCGCGCGGCGACAGCGTGAGCCCCGCATAGCCGCGCAGCGTGTCGGCGAGCGCCGGGCTGGCGAAGGTCAGGGCGAGGGAGGCGGCAAGGACGAAACGCATGGGGCTGCTCCGAAAGGTGTGTCACGGGGCGTAAGCCGCGCCGCATCCCCCTGCAACGCCAAAAGAAAAGGGGCCCCGCATCGCTGCGAAGCCCCATGTTCTCGGTCAGATCGGATCAGCGATACTGACGGTCGTGCTTGTTGGTGTAGACGCGCGCGCTGATCGCGTTGAAGCGGCGGTCGAGGTCGCGGCGCTCGGCCAGCGTCAGGCCATTGCGCTTGTAGCGATATTCCAGGTTGGCCACGTCGCGCATCTGCGCGCGCAGGCGGATAGCCTCGGGCCGGGTCAGCGCGCCGGAGCGGATGCCCTGGTCGATGCGCACGTTCAGGTTCGCCTGACGCTGGTTGATCGACTGCCACGGCGCGGCGGATGCCATGCTGGGGACGATCGCGGCGGCAAGGCCGAGGCCTGCGATCAGCTTGGTCATGGTCTTCATGGGTTCACTCCTCTGGATACGCAGCCCTGACCGGGCCTGTGAGAGCAATGTGGAACGCAGCTGTCGCGAAGCTGTGCCGTGAACCGCATGAAATTGTCGCAAAATCTGGCGGTGGGGCGAGTGTTGTTCAGCTTTGCCGGAGTGATCCTTGCATTCCCCAACCCGTCACCCCGGCCCCCAGCCGGGGTCCCGCTTCGTCTGCCGGCTCAAGGCAGCGGGACTCCGGATCAAGTCCGGGGTGACGAATTACTGAGCGCGTTAGCGTGCGATGCCGCCGGCCGCCAGAACCGCCAGCGTCACCAGCTCGCTCGCGGTCGAGGTCATCGGCGCGACCTGAACCGGCTTGTCCATGCCGATCAGCATCGGCCCGATCACCGAATCCCCGCCCAGCTCACGCAGCAGCTTTGCCGAGATGTGCGCGGACTGGAGCCCCGGCATGATCAGAACATTGGCCGGGCCTGACAGCCGCGCGAAGGGGTAGTTGGCGAGTTGCTTTGGATTGAGCGCGACATCGGGCGCCATTTCGCCTTCATATTCGAACCCGACCTCGCGCCGGTCGAGTACGGTCACCGCCTCGCGGATATTGTCGAGCCATTCGCCCTTGGGATTGCCGAAATTGGAATAGCTGAGGAACGCGACGCGCGGTTCGTGGCCCATGCGCCGCGCGACGGCCGCGGTCTGTTCGGCGATATCGGCGAGCTGTTCGGCATTGGGCCGCTCGTTGACGGTGGTGTCGGCGATGAACACGGTGTGGCTCTGCCCGACGAGCAGGTGGATGCCGAACGGGGTGCGGCCGGGGATCGGATCGATGACGCGGTAGATCTGGCGCATCGTCTCGCCATAGGTGCGGGTGATCCCGGTAATCATCGCATCGCCTTCGCCGAGTTCCAGCAGCAGCGCGCCGAAGATGTTGCGATCCTGGTTCACCATCCGCTCGCAGTCGCGGCGCAGATAGCCGCGGCGCTGGAGCCGGGCGTAGAGCCGCTCCACCATTTGCGGGACGAGCGGCGAGACGCGGCTGTTGTGCAGCTCGAAGCTTTCCGGATCGGCGACGCCCAACGCGCGGAGGCGATCGGGCACGTCGTCGCGCCCGACAAGGACCGGCACACCGTAACCGCCCTCGCGAAACGCGATGGCCGCACGCAGGACGACCTCTTCTTCGGCCTCCGCGAAGATGACGCGCTTGGGGTGGGCGCGTGCGCCTTCATAGGCGAGGGTCAGGACCGAGGTCGTCGGGTTGAGCCGCGCCCGGAGCGATTGCCGATACGCCTCCATGTCGAGGATCGGCTTCGTCGCGACGCCCGAATCCATCGCCGCCTTTGCGACGGCGGCCGGCACGACCTCCATGAGGCGCGGATCGAAGGGGGCGGGGATGATGTAATCGGCGCCGAAGCTGTGGCTGACCCCGTAGGCCGCGGCGACTTCCTCGGGCACGCGTTCGCGCGCGAGCTCGGCGATGGCGTTGGCGGCGGCGATCTTCATCGCGTCGTTGATCCCCGTCGCGCGCACGTCCAGCGCGCCGCGGAAGATGAACGGGAAGCCGAGGACGTTGTTGACCTGGTTCGGATAGTCGGAGCGCCCGGTCGCGATGATCGCATCGGGGCGTGCGGCCTTGGCGCGTTCGGGGCGGATTTCCGGCTCGGGGTTCGCCATCGCGAAGATGATCGGCGCCTTCGCCATGTCCTTCACCATTTCGGGCTTCAGCGCGCCCGCGGCGGAAAGGCCGAGAAAGACGTCGGCGCCGTGGAGCGCATCGGTGAGCGTGCGGCGATCGGTGGCGGCGGCGTGCGCCGACTGCCACTGGTTCACGTCCTCGCGGCCCTGATAGATCACGCCGGTGCGATCGCACATGATGACGTTGTCGCCGCGCACGCCCATCGCCTTCATCAGCTCGGTGCAGGCGATCGCAGCGGCGCCCGCGCCGTTGACGACCACCTTGATCTCGTCGAGCCGCCGCCCGGTCAGGAGGCAGGCGTTGATGAGGCCGGCGGCGGTGATGATCGCGGTGCCGTGCTGGTCGTCATGGAAGACCGGGATGTTCATCCGCTCGCGCAGGGTCTGCTCGATGATGAAGCATTCAGGCGCCTTGATGTCCTCCAGGTTGATGCCGCCGAAGCTAGGCTCCATCAGCTCGATCGCATCGATGAGCCGATCGACGTCCTCGGTCTTCAGCTCGATATCGATCGCGTCGACATCGGCGAAGCGCTTGAAGAGCACCGCCTTGCCTTCCATCACCGGCTTTGAAGCAAGCGCGCCGAGATTGCCCATACCGAGGATCGCGGTGCCGTTCGAGATGACCGCGACGAGATTGCCCTTGGCGGTATAGTCATAGGCGGTCGCCGGATCGTCGGCGATCGCCTGCACCGGCACCGCGACGCCGGGGGAGTAGGCGAGCGCGAGGTCGCGCTGCGTGGTCAGCGGCTTCGACGCGACGATCTCGATCTTGCCCGGCCTGCCTTCCGAATGGAACAGCAGCGCCTCGCGCTCGGAAAACTGGACGTTGGTGTCGGTCGGGGTTTCGGCGGTGCTGTCGGTCATGCCGCAAGGCTTTAGGCAAGTGCGCCGCGAATGAAAACGCCGGGAATGATTCGGGCGGCGCTAGCGTGCCGTAGCGACCGCGCGCTCGTGCCCGAGCAGATAGTCCTTCGCCGCAAGCCCGCCGGCGAAGCCGGTCAGCGCCCCGTTCGATCCGATCACGCGGTGGCACGGCGCGATGATCGAAATGGGGTTTCGCCCGTTCGCCGCGCCGACTGCGCGAGTTGCGGTGGGACGGCCGACCGCGCGCGCGATCTCGGCATAGCTGCGCGTCTCGCCGAACGGGATGGCGCACAGCGCGCGCCAGACGCTCTTCTGGAACTCGGTGCCGCGCGGATCGAGCGGCGCATCGAACGTCGTCCGCTTGCCCGCAAAATACTCGGCGAGCTGTCCCTCCACCGCATCGAGGATCGGGTGCGACGCGACGGGCGTCACCACGCCGAGCCGGACGCGCGACGGATCGTCGTCCGCCCACAGGATCGCGACGAGGCCGGCGTCGCTCGCCACGAGGGTGAGCGTGCCGACGGGCGAGGGCATGGTCTTGCTTGCGAGGGTCATGGTCGGTTCTCCGTGCTGCCGTTTTCCTGGTGTGATCCAGTCTGACTGAATCCCTTTTGCTTCGAGCGGAGATCGAGCGAAGCCGAGATCATAGTCGAGAAGGGTTCTCGACTGACGCTTCTCGACTTCGCTCGAAGCTGCTCGAACCGAACGGTTCCGGGTGATGAGTGGCTCTCTACCGTGTAGCAGAGCTCGACACATCTCGCGGCTTGCGGTCAAAGCGCTTTACGCGCGCGTCGCGCTCCCTCTATCGCATCGGCGATGACGACCGCCGCCCCGACCCCGATGATGGCGCAGTATCTCGCGCTGAAGGCGGAGGCCGAGGATTGCCTACTCTTCTACCGGATGGGCGATTTCTTCGAGCTGTTCTTCGACGATGCCAGAATCGCGAGCGCGGTGCTCGACATCGCGCTGACCGCGCGGGGCGAGCATGAGGGCACGAAGATCCCGATGTGCGGCGTCCCCGTCCACGCCGCGACCGCGTATCTCCAGCGGCTTATCAAGGCGGGACACCGTGTCGCAATCGCCGAGCAGACCGAAAGCCCCGAACAGGCAAAGAAGGCGCGCGGGTCGAAGGCGCTCGTTGGGCGCGCGATCGTCCGCTTCGTTACCGCAGGGACACTGACCGAAGAAGCGCTGCTCGATGCGCGGGCCGACAATTGGTGCGTCGCGATCGGGGAAGCCGGCGGCGAGATCGCGGTCGCCGCCGCCGACGTTTCGACCGGACGGTTCGAGATCGTCGAGGTTGCGAGCGCGGCCCTCGGCGCCGAGCTTGCACGGCTTGCGGCAGCCGAGGTCGTCGCGTCGGAGGCGAGCGATCACGCCGATGCAGCGACGACGCTGCGTCCGCGCGGGGAGTTCGACAGCGGCGCTGGCGAGGCGCGGCTGAAGCGGCTCTATAGCGTTGCGACGCTTGACGGCTTCGGGCAATTCGGGCGTGCGGCCCTGTCGGCGGCGGGCGGACTGGTCGCGTATCTGGAACACACCGCAAAGGGGGCGCTGCCCTTCCTTCGCCCGCCGCGTGTCACCAGTGCTGCGCAGACGATGGCGATCGACGCCGCGACGCGCGAAAGCCTGGAACTGACCCAGACGGCGAGCGGGCAGCGCAAGGGATCGCTGCTCGATGCGGTCGACCGGACCGTCACTGGCGCCGGCGCGCGACTGCTCGCCGCCGACATCGGTGCACCGCTCATGGACCGCGCGGGGATCGAGGCGCGGTTCGATCTCGTCGCGCTCTTCCACGACGATGCTGCGTTGCGCGATGCGCTGCGGGGAAATCTGCGCGCGCTGCCCGATATCGGCCGCGCGCTCGGGCGGATCGCGGTAGGGCGGGGGAGCCCGCGCGACCTCGGCCAGTTGCGCGACGGGCTGGACGGCGCGTGGCTGCTCGACGAGCGGCTAGCGGGCATCGATGCCGCCCCGCCGTTGCTGCGTGATCTCGCGCCGCACCTGCGCGGACACGGCGCGCTCATCGATCTGCTCAAACGCGCGCTGGTCGCGACGCCGCCGATCGATGCCGCGAATGGCGGTTATGTGGCGGAGGGCTATGACGCCTCGCTCGACGACCTGCGCGATGCCGGCGCGGGCGGCCGCCGTGCGATTGCCGCGCTGGAGGCGGAGTTCCGCGCACAGACCGGCACGCAGGCGCTCAAGATCCGCCACAACGGCGTCCTCGGCTATCATATCGAGGTGCCGGCAAAGGCAGCGGACGCGCTGATGGCGGCGGATAGCGGCTTCATCCATCGCCAGACGCTCGCCGGCGTCGTTCGTTTCAATGCGCCCGCGCTTCATGAGGTCGCGGTGAAAGTGACGCAGGCCGGCGCGCACGCCATCGCCGCCGAGGCCGCGCATCTGGAGGACCTGACCGCGCTGGCGCTCGCCAGCCGCGAAGCGATCGCGGCGACCGCGGACGCGCTCGCGCGGCTCGACGTCGCCTCGGCGCTGGCGGAGCGTGCGGTCGAGGGCGGCTGGTCGCGCCCCGCGCTCGTCGATCACCTCTGTTTCGAGGTGACGGGCGGGCGCCATCCCGTCGTCGAGGCGGCCGTGGCGCGCGCGGGCGACCGCTTCGTCGCGAACGACTGCGTGCTGACCGAGGAGTCGCGGCTCTGGCTTGTGACGGGGCCGAACATGGGCGGCAAGTCGACCTTCCTGCGGCAGAACGCGCTCATCGCGGTGCTTGCGCAGGCGGGCAGCTACGTGCCCGCGACCGCCGTGCGGCTGGGGCTGGTCGATCGGCTGTTCAGCCGCGTCGGCGCCTCCGATAACCTCGCGCGCGGGCGCTCCACCTTCATGGTCGAGATGGTCGAGACGGCGGCGATCCTGGCGCAGGCGACGCCGCGGTCGTTCGTCATCCTCGACGAGGTCGGGCGCGGTACCTCGACCTATGACGGGCTCGCCATTGCATGGGCGGTCGTCGAATCGATCCACGACGAAAATCGCTGCCGCTGCCTCTTCGCGACGCATTATCACGAGCTGACGCGGCTGGCGGAACGGTGCGATGCGCTGACGCTGCATCATGTCCGCGCCCGCGAGTGGAAGGGCGAGCTGGTGTTGCTCCACGAGCTGGCGGATGGCCCCGCCGACCGCAGCTACGGCCTCGCCGTCGCCCGTCTGGCCGGGATGGCGCCCGCGACCGTCGCGCGGGCGAAGGCGGTGCTCGCGAAGCTCGAGGCGGGGCGCGCGAAGACCGGCGGGCTCGCGGCGGGGCTCGACGATTTGCCGCTGTTCGCGGCCGCCGCGGAGGCGGAGGAGGAGCAGTGCGATGCGATTCGCCGCGAGGTCGAGGTTCTCGATATCGACAGTCTCACCCCGCGCGATGCGCTCGACACGCTCTACCGGCTGAAGGCGCTCGCGCGGGAGGGATAGCGCAATCCTCTAGAATCCGAGTCCCGAAAGCACGACCACGCCGAGAACGGTCGGGATCAGACAGAGCATGAGCGCGATCACGCGCACGGCGCGCGGCGTCCGGCCAAGCGCAGCCGCGGCGCCGAGTGCGATCCCCGGCCACAGCACCCCGTAATAGCGCGGCTGCGCGATCGTCAGGTCGCCGATCCGCCGATAGGCGGACCATGCGAACCACAAATGGATGACGAGCAGGATCGCGGTCCCGGCAAGATATGCGGTGGCAACGAGGCGCGCCGGATCGCGCCGGGTGGCTGCGACGGCGGTGAGCAGGAGCGGGAGGCCGAGCACGGCGAGCGCGAGCGGGAAGGGCAGGTGGCTCTCCGCTGCCGGCCATTTCATCACCAAGGCGCGGAGAAAGGCGCTGGTGAAGTCCGCAGGGTGGAACAGCGGACGCAGCGCCGGCGGCACGAAGAAGGCGGCGTCGTTGACGTAGAGCAGCGCGCCGGTGTGCCACCAGGTGACGAGATAGGGCAGCGCACCGATCGCCGCGCCGATGGCGATCGGCACGAGTGCGCGCGACCCCATCGACCGCGGTCCTGCTTTCATCCGGAGTATCAGGTGGACCCCGGCGACCGCGCCGAGCGCGATCAGTGCGGTCAGTTTCGACCAGCCGGCAAGCGCCAGCCCGATCGCGATCCACCACGCCGCGCCCGGCGCCCCGACGAGGCCGGCAAACACCATCGACGCGGCGAGCGCGGCGAGATTGTCGTTGTTGACCATGCCGGCGATGACGGCCGCCTTGGGAAAGGCCCCGGCAAGGATCGCGAACGGCCAGCGTGCCGCCGGCGCAAGGCGCGGGAGCGCCGCCCACAGCAGGATCGCGAGCGCCATCAGCGCCAGCGCGACGTTCGCCAGCCGCAGCGCGAGGATGCTCGGCGTCGCCGCGCGAAGCGGGGCCATCAGCAGATAATAGAGCGATGGGTGGTTGATGTAGTTCGCTTTTGCGCTCCACCGCGATGGGTCGCGGGCATCGAGCACACGGTAGTCGCGCGCATCCGCGAACAGCTGCGGCGCCTCGCGCTGCGCCTCGACCACCGACAGATGCTGGAGCTCGTCATAGGTCGACGGAAACGCCATCTTCGCCGCGATCCACAGCGCACAGGCGGCAAACAGCGCGAGCGCGACGAGTGCGGGGAGCGCCGTGCCGGCCCGGCTCCGTTCGACATCTTGCTGGCGCGCATGCATCGGAAGCGACGCTAGGCGAGGTTCGCTCCGCCGCCAATCGCTGGCGTGCGATTGGACGGATGATCCTTTGACTCCGAACCGTCCGCGGGCTTAGCCTTTGGCCATAACCAGACCATGGTCGCGCGTATCTGAAACCGCCACTTCCGACAGGGGAAAGACCATGATCAGACATTTCGCCTCGGGCGCAGCCGCGCTCGTCGCCCTTGCCATCGCATCGCCGGCGCTTGCCGATCACCCGATCGCCGGCACGTGGAAGCTCGATCCGGCGACCGCGAAGCTGCCGGCCAAGCCCGATGTGATGCTGCTGAAGGACGGCACCTATTCGTGCAGCACCTGCACCCCCGCCGTGACCGTCCCCGCCGACGGCAAGTTCCACAAGGTCACCGGCCACAGCTATTCGGACGAGATCTCGGTGACCATCGTCGATCCGAACACGGTGTCCTATGGCTACCGCCTGAAGGGCAAGGACGTGAGCAGCGGCACCGATACGGTGTCCGCGGACGGCAACACGCTGACCAGCAGCTTCAAATCGACCAACAACGCGAACGGAACGCCGGTCGATCAGTCGATGACCGAAACCCGCGTCGCGCCAGCGCCGGCGGGCGCGCATGCGATCTCCGGTTCGTGGAAGCCGGGCGCGGTCACGGGGGTCAGCGAGGCCGCTCTGACGGTCACCTATAAGGTCGACGGTGACACGGTGACGATGACCCAGCCGACCGGCGAGCATTATACCGCCACCTTTGGCGGGCCGTTCGTTCCGCTCGTCGGAGACCCCGGCAACACGATGATCGCGGTGAAGAAGCTGGGCGACCGCGGGATCGAGGAAATCAACAAGCGCGGCGGCAAGGTCGTCGGCGTGCTTCAGGTCAATGTCGCGGCCGACGGCAAGTCGGCGGTCGGCACCTATGCCAACAACCAGGCGGGCACGAAGACGACCTACACCGCTTACCGGCAATAGGTAGGGCGGGGCACTTCCGCTCCGGGATGACGCGAGGGCGTGGGCGTTCTATCTGACCACCATGTCCTCGCGTTTCGACCACCTGCCCGCCCGCCGCCAGATCATCGACCGCCGGGCGCTGACCGACGGAATCGCGGCGATCGACGCGGCGACGCCGGCGCAGTTGCGCCATCATGTGATGGAGGTGCTGAAGGCAGCGCTTGCGGACGGGCGCGCCGAGATCGCACGGCGGCTGGCCGAACACCCCTCGCGCGGGATCGAGGCGACCAACGGGCAGGCGTTCCTCATCGACCAGATCCTGAGGCTGCTGTTCGATGTCGCGACACAGCGGCTCTATCCGCTCGCCAACCCGACCGCGGCGGAGCGCCTCGTCCTCATCGCGGTCGGCGGCTATGGCCGCGCGGAGATGGCGCCGTTTTCCGACGTCGATATCGGTTTCCTGACCCCGTGGAAGCAGACGCCCTGGGCGGAGCAGGTCATCGAGTCGATGCTGTATACGCTGTGGGACCTCGGGCTGAAGATCGGCCATTCCAGCCGATCGCTCGACGACATGGTCCGCCAGGCCAAGGCAGACGGCACCATCCGCACCGCGCTGGTCGAGGCACGCTATGTCTGGGGCGACCAGGACCTGTATGACGAGGCCGCGCGCCGGTTCAAGGCGGAGGTGCAGCGCGGGACCGAGCGCGCCTTCATCGCCGACAAGCTGGCCGAGCGCGACGTGCGCCACGTCAAGATGGGCGACACCCGCTACGTCGTCGAACCCAATGTGAAGGAGGGGAAGGGCGGGCTTCGCGATCTCCACGCGCTGTTCTGGATCGGCAAATATGTCCACGACGTCCAGCGCGCGGCCGAGCTCGTCGATGCCGGGCTGCTGACCCGCGCCGAATATCGGCTGTTCCACCGCGCCGACAATTTTCTCCAGGCGGTGCGGTGCCACCTGCACCTCATCACCGGTCGCGCCGAGGACCGGCTGACCTTCGACCTGCAGCGCGAGGTGGCGGAGCGGATGCGCTTTTCCGATCGCCCCGGAAAGCCGCGGGTCGAACGCTTCATGCAATATTACTTCCTGCAGGCGAAGACGGTCGGCACCCTGACCGGGGTATTCCTCGCCCATCTCGACGAGAAGTTCGCCGCGCGCGGGCGCCGCTTCGGCTTCCCGACGATCCGCCGGTCGCCGCGGCGGCTCAACGGTTTCGTCCTCGATCGCGGGCGCCTGGCGCTGCCGCGCGACGATTTCTTCCGCGACGACCCGGTGCGGCTGATCGAAATCTTCCAGCTGGCCGACGCGAACACGCTGGAAATCCATCCGCTCGCGATGCGCGCCGCGACGCGCGATGCGAAGCTGGTCGACGATATTCGCCGCGACCCGCGCGCCAATTCGCTGTTCCTCGATGTCCTCTCGAGCCCACGTGATCCCGAGCTGGTGCTGCGCTGGATGAACGAGGCAGGCGTGTTCGGCCGCTTCGTGCCCGATTTCGGCCGCGTCGTCGCGCAGATGCAGTTCGACATGTATCATCACTATACGGTGGACGAGCACACGATCCGCGCGATCGGGCTGCTCGCGCAGATCGAACGCGGCGCGCTGAAGGCCGACCACCCGATGGCGACCGCGATCATGCAGCAGATCGTCTCGCGCCGGGCGCTCTATGTCGCGGTGCTGCTCCACGATATCGCCAAGGGGCGCGGCGGCGATCATTCGGTGCTGGGCGCCGAGGTCGCGCGGCGGCTCTGCCCGCGACTCGGGCTGAGCGCGGCGGAAACCGAAACGGTCGAATGGCTCGTGCGCTGGCATCTGCTGATGTCGGCGACCGCGTTCAAGCGCGACCTGTCGGACTTCAAGACGATCCTCGACTTCGCCGAGGCGGTGCAGAGCCCGGAACGGCTGCGCCTGCTCCTGGTGCTGACGATCGTCGATATCCGCGCGGTGGGGCCGGGCGTGTGGAATGGCTGGAAGCGGCAACTTCTCGGCGACCTGTTCGAAGCGGGCGAGGAAGTGCTGCGCCTCGGCCACAAGCAGCGCGGGCGCGCCGAACGGATCTCGGCCAAGCACGAGGCGCTGCAGGCGGCGATGGGTTGGGACGAGGCAGCGCTCGCGGCCTATATCCACCGTTTCCCGGAACCCTATTGGATCGCCGAGCCCGAGGATGTGCTCGCCCGCAACGCGCGCACGGTCGAGGCGGCGGGCGACGCGCAGCTCTTCATCGCGACCCAGCCCCAGCCCGATCGCGGTGCGACCCTTGTCACGGTCTATGCCGCCGATCATCCGGGGTTGTTCTACCGGATCGCCGGCGCGATCCATGTCGCCGGCGGCAACATCATCGATGCGCGAATCCACACGACGCGCGACGGCATGGCGCTCGACAATTTCCTCGTCCAGGATCCGTTCGGCCGCCCGTTCGACGAGGCGGCGCAGCTCGACCGGCTACGCACCGCGATCGACGATGCGCTGGCGAACCGCGGCATGCTCGCCGACCGGCTCCGCGCCAAGCCGACCCCGCGCACCCGCGCCGATGCGTTCGAGATCGAGCCCAATGTGCTGGTCGACAACAAGGCGTCGAACCGCTTCACCGTCGTGGAGGTGAACGCGCGCGACCGGCCGGCGCTGCTCAACCAGCTTGCCCATGCGCTGTTCCAGTCGAAGGTGACGATCCACTCCGCGCATGTCGCGACGTACGGCGAGCGCGCGGTCGATGTTTTTTACCTGACCGACCTGACCGGCGACAAGATCGCGAGCGTGACGAAACTGCGCGCCCTGGAGAAGCGGTTGCTCGATGCGGCCGCGGGGACACCGATCGAACTTGCCGCCTGAGGGCTAATCCTTGTGCGGCGGAGGCACGGGGGGCGAAGCGCTCGTTTCGCGCGCCTGCGCCTTTCGCCGCCGCAGATTTTCGCGCAGCGCCGCCGCAAGGCGGTCAGCGCGGTCGTCCTTGATGGGCGTGTCAGGCATGGGATGCGCCATGCGCCGCCGACGCGGCCTTGACAATCCCGGCGGCAACGTCTCTTAGGCCCCCTCGCCCCACAGACTACGGTTCGGGGCAGTGCTGCCGTAGCTCAGTGGTAGAGCGCATCCTTGGTAAGGCTGAGGTCGTGAGTTCAATCCTCACCGGCAGCACCATTTTCTAGCGAGATCGATGAATCGCCGGCCGTCCTCCGTCACCGCGGCGTGGCGAACCAGATGAGGTGGGCCGGGCCCTTGCCGTTGTTCCGGGCGCGCACCGTCACGTCTTCGACTGCGAATCCCGCTACCTGAAGCCGGCGGGTAAAGGCGGCGTCGGGGGCGGCGGACCAGATGGCGAGGACGCCGCGGGGTCGCAGCGCCGCGCGCGCGCGGGCGAGGCCCGCCGCTGAATAGAGGCGGTCGTTCGCCGCGCGCACCAGCCCATCGGGGCCGTTGTCCACGTCGAGCAGGATCGCGTCATAGCTGCCGCGCGCGTCGGCGATGACCTCTGCGACGTCGCCTTCGACGACGCTTACGCGGGGATCATCCAGACAGTCGCCGGTCACCGCAGCCATCGGCCCGCGCGCCCAGACGAGGATTTCGGGCACCAGCTCGGCGACGGTGATCTGCGCGTCTGCCGGCAGCGTGCGGAGTGCGGCGCGCAGCGTAAAGCCCATGCCGTAGCCGCCGATCAGCATGCGGATGCCGCCGCGCGCGCCGAGTCGCTGGCAGGTCATCGTCGCCAGCGCTTCCTCCGACCCGCTCATCCGGCTGCTCATCAGCTCGTTGCGATCGAGCACGATCATGAAGTCGCCGCCGCGACGGAAGAGACGCAGCGGTTCTCCGCCGGGGACGTCTGCAGTGCCTAGCAGTTCTCTGGGGGTCATGGCGGCCTTTTCGCACGAGGATCGGCCTGCCGTTAAGGCTGCGGGGGCGGGTTGGCGAGGGTGGTGATCGCTAAGGTCGAGCACGAATCGCGGGCACCCTTTGTGCAGCGCGGCGTTTTCGACTATCGCGCGCATCCAGCGACGTGTGGCGCCAGCGGGCGCCACCAAACCCGTGTCACACAATCGACGAGGATTTCTACCCCTTCATGGCCTCTTTCAAGGAACAGTCGTTTCAGGAGCGCGCCGCGCTCGCCGCCAAAGCCAAACAGGCCGCGCTCGACAAGCTGCGCGCCAAGCCGCCCGTCGACGAAGCCGTCGTCGCCGAGCGCAAGGCGGCGCAGGAAGCCCGCGAGGCCGCGCAGGCCAAGGCGCGCGCCGAGAAGCAGGCCGCGCGCGAACAGGTTGCGGCCGAGAAGAAGGCGCGCGCCGAGGAAGCCGCCGCTGCCGCTGCCGAGGCCGCCAAGGTCTATGTGCCCAAGATGCCGACCGAAGCCGAGATGAAGGCCGCCCGCGACGCGCGCTACGCCGCGCGCAAGGCGCGCGCGGGCAAGCGCTGACGGCTTTGTCCCCGGTGTCCTATGGCCGGGGCTGCTTCTGAAGATCGACCAGCGCGGCGACGATCTTCTCGTCGTCGGACGGAGCGATGCTCGCGTGATAGACGCTGCGCATCTTGGTGACCTCGGCCTTCCATGTCTCGGGCTTGAGCGGCGGCTGCGCCATCAGGAAGTCCGGCGAGTGGCAGGCAGTGCAGCTGTTGGTGAGCAACTCACCCGCAGGCCCCGCGGGCAGCGTCGGCTCGTCGGTCGGCAGCGAGATGGATGCCGCGGCGAACTGCGGTGCCGTCGTGTTCGCGGGTGCTTCGTTGCCCTGGCCGCAGGCAGCGAGCGGCAGGAGCGCTAGAGCGGTGAGAAGCAGCCTCATGCGACGCGCACCGCGATCGATTCGGCGGGATTGCGCATGAAGCCGCCCGGATTCCACGTCGGCTGCATCGGCTGGGCCTCCCGGTCCGCATTGGTGCAGCGGACCCACAGGCGGTAGCCGCCGCGCGCGAGCGGGGGCAGCGTCGCCTCCCACAGCCGGAAGCCGTAGCGCCCCTCGTCGCGGCCGAGACGCGCGGCGTGCCAGCTCGCGCCAGCATCCATGGACAGGTCGACCCTGGCGACCGCGCTCGCTCCGCCCATCGCAAGCCCGCGGACGTAAAGCGGCTTGCTCGCGGTCGTCGCCGCGGTGTCGGCGACGTTGGTGAAGAAGGCGCGCGGGACCATTCGGTTGATCGGGACGGTCGGGAAATCCTTGGCGCCCGGCGCCACGTTCGCGCCCGGCGTCGCCGGAATGCGATACGCCTTTTCCATCCAGAAGCCGGTGTCGGGCGCGCTCAGCACCTCGATCCGGTCGAGCGCCTTGACCCAATATGTCGAGAACCAGCCGGGCACGATGAGGCGGATCGGGAAGCCGTTGAGCAGCGGCAGCGGCGCATCGTTCATCGCAAAGGCGATCATGACCTCGCCGTCGCGGGCGTGGTCGATCTCGAGCGCCTTCGCGAACCACGGCGCGTCGGGGGGCGGGCGATCGAGGCCGGACACGCGGACCTGCCGCGCGCCGGGCGCGACCCCGGCGAGATCGAGCACGTCCTTCAGCCGGACGCCGGTCCATTTCGCGTTGCCGATCGCGCCGTTGCCCCACTGCGCCCCGGGCACGCGCGGGGTAAAGAATCCGCGGGAATTGCCCGAACACTGGTTCACGGCCGCCATCTCGACGCGCGGGAGTTTCAGCAGTTCACCGAGCGGGATCGCGAGCGGGCGCTTCACCGCGCCGCCGACGCGGAGGCGGAATGTCGCCGGATCGACCGCGGTCGGGATGTCCGAATAATGCCAGCGCACGAAGAAGCGGTCGTTGGGGGTGAACACCTGCCCGTCGAGCGCGGTCATCGGCGTTTCGAGCAGCGGCGCGCGCATCCGCTGGAGGATCATCTCAGCCTTGCCGGGAAATGCACGCGTCAGGGCGCGGCGTCCGCCCGCAAAGCCGAGATCGACCCCGCCGTCGCCCGCCGCCCACCCCGTCGCCGCGATCCCGGCGGTGCCGAAGCCGATCGTGGCAAGCGCTGCGCGACGATCAAGCATTGGCGGCCGCCAGCGGTGCGAAGCGCGCGACTTGCCGGCCGATCAGCCGGAGCTGCTCGACGACCGCCGGGTCGCTGGCGCCGCCATCGTCGTCGAACTTGGTGATCTGGGTGTTGATCGCGGCGGCGAACGGCGTTGGCCATCCGCGCAGCGCGTGGACGATTGATCTGAGCGCCGCGATCGTCGAACCGGTCGCCTGCCAGCCATAGGCGGTGGCGATCAGCCCGACCGGCATGTCGGCGAGATAGGCGCGGCGTTCGTCGCGCGCGGTTTCTTCCAGCAGATCGAGCGCGTTCTTCACCACGCCGGAAATGCTGCCGTGATAGCCGGGCGACGCGATGATGATCGCGGACGCCTCGCGCACCGCATCGACGAAGGCGCGCTCGTCCGCCGTCCGAGTCGTTGCGCGCGGATCATAAAGCGGCAGGCGCGCCATGTCCGCGCCGCCGAACAGCCGCGTGCGGAACCCCTCCTTCGCAGCGCCGTCGAGCGCGATGCGCAGCGCGCGCTCGGTGGAGGAGATGCCGCCGATCGTGCCGCCGATGCCGACGACGAGAGGGGAAGTGGGTTCGCGGTCCGCCATGCGCAGGGTGTTAGCGTCAGAGTGGCGCGTGGTCGATGTTCGGCAGCACATGGCGCGCAAACAGATCGGCTTCGGCGGCGTGGGGGTAGCCGGAGAGGATGAACGCCTCGATCCCCATGTCCTGATACATGCGCAGTTTCGCGAGCACCTGATCGGGATCGCCGACGATCGCCGCGCCGCAGCCGGAGCGTGCACGGCCGACGCCGGTCCACAGATTTTCCTCGGCATAGCCGTCGTCCGACGCACCCTCGCGCAGCGCCGCCTGCGCGGCGACGCCGACGCTCGTCGAATCGAGCGACTTGGCGCGGATGGCGGCACCCTGATCGGCGTCGAGCTTCGACAGCAGGCGGTCGGCGTAGGTGCGGGCTTCGGCCTCCGTCTCGCGGACGATGACGTGCGCGCGGTAGCCATAGCGGAGCTTGCGGCCGTATCTGGCGGCGCGTTCGTCCATGTCGGCCATGATCGCGGCGATCGTCTCGCACTTGTCGGGCCACATCAGGAACACATCGCAGCCCTTGGCCGCAGCCTCGCGCGCATCGGGGGAGAGCCCGCCGAAATAGAGGAGCGGTGCCCTGCCGGAGACGGTCGTGACGCGTGGTGGATCGAGCTTCAGCTGCCAGAATTCGCCCTGATGATCGATCGCCTTCCCGTTCAGCATGTCCTTCAGGATCGCCATCGCCTCGACCGTGCGGGCATAGCGCGGGGCGGACGGCATCGTCTCGCCGGGCAGGTCGGAGGAGATGATGTTGATCTTCAGCCTGCCGCCGCCCGTCATCCGATCAATGGTAGCGATCTGGCGGGCGAGCTGGGGCGGCCAGCTCTCGCCGATTCGCACCGCCATCAGCAGGTTGATCCGCCGCGTCAGCGTCGCGATCGCGGCGGCAAAGGCGGTGGTGTCGATGCCCAGCGCATAGCCGGAGGGGAGCAGGATGTTGTCGAACCCGCCGGTTTCGGCCTGCATCACGATGTCGCGGCAATGCTCCCAGCTCGACGCGAGCATCGGGTCCGGTTGCCCCAGAAACTCGTAATCGTCGTCGCACAGCGCCGAGAACCAGCTGATCTCGCATCCCCTCGTGCCATCGCTCACGGCAATTTCTCCCCCCGCGACGCGACGAGCACGTCATACCATTCGGTGCGCGTCCACTTCACCTTGAAGACGTCACCGATCTCCGCGATCCGCTGCGCGTTCTGGGTGCCGACGATCGGAATCGCGCGGACCGGATGCGCCATGATCCAGGCATAGGCGGCGGCCGTGCGGCTCACACCCGCTTCCTCGGCCTTGGCATCCAGTGCAGCGGCGACCGCGCGCTCCTGCGCGGTGCCCGGATCGGCGATCCGCCCGCCGCCAAGCGGCGACCAGGCGAGGATCGCGACATCGTGCTTCATCGCCTGGTCGAACAGGCCGTTCGTCATCGGCTCGGTGAACAGCGCCGAGAATTCGGGCTGCTGGCTGACGAGCGGCACGGTGAGAAAGCTCGCGAGCGTGCGCGTCTGATCGACCGAGTAATTCGACACGCCGACCGCCTTCACCTTGCCGCTGGCGACCATGTCGTCGAGCGCGCGGGCGACCTCCTGCGGATGTGCGAGGATGTCGGGGCGGTGGATCTGGTAGAGATCGACCTGCTCGACGCGCATCCGGCGCAGCGAATTGTCGAGCGCGCGCATCAGATACTCGCGGCTCGAGTCGTAAGGCACCGGCGGGGTGATCCCGCCCTTGGTCGCCAGTACCATGCGGTCGCGCAGGCCCGGTGTCGCAGCAAAAACCTCGCCCAGCAGCAACTCGGCATCGCCGAATCCGCCCTCCCCGTCGAAACCGTAGATGTCGGCGGTATCGAACAGCGTGATCCCGGCGGCAAACGCCGCCTCGATCAGCGCGCGGGCCTCGTCCGCGGAACGGCCGGCGAAGCGCCACATCCCCCACGCAATCGGTGACACCATGATTCCGCTCTTGCCGAGCGGCCTCGAATCGGGCGATAGAGCGATTTCAGACATCGTTGTCATATAAGGACAGGATCGTTGGGAGAGCAAGTCCGTTACGGCCTGGTGGGCACCGGGATGATGGGGGTGGAGCACCTCAACAACCTGGCGATCACGCCGGGCGCGGTGGTGACCGCGATCGCCGATCCGGTCGAGGCATCGCTGGGTTGGGCAAGAGGCGCGCTCGGCGACCGGGCGGACGGCGTGCAGGCGTTCACCGATTCGGCGGCACTCGCAAAGAGCGGGCTGGTCGATGCGGTGATCGTCGCCAGTCCCAACCATACCCATCGCGACGTCCTCGCGCCGCTGTTCGGCGAAGGCCTCGCGATCCTGTGCGAGAAGCCGCTCGCGACGACGATCCCCGATGCGCGCTGGATCGTCGAGCAGGCGGAGAAGAGTGGTCGCCCGTTCTGGACCGCGATGGAATATCGCTACATGCCGCCCGCGGCCGAGTTCATAGCGGGCGTGCATGGCGGCAAGATCGGACGGCTTCAGATGCTGTCGATCCGCGAGCACCGCTTTCCCTTCCTGCCCAAGGTCGGCGACTGGAACCGCTTCAGCGCGAACACCGGCGGCACGATGGTCGAGAAATGCTGCCATTTCTTCGATCTCATGCGGCTCATCACGAAAAGCGAGGCGGTGCGGGTGTATTGCTCGGGCGCGATGGACGTGAACCATCTCGACGAGGCGTATGACGGGGTGCAGCCCGACATCATCGACAACAGCTTCACGACCGTCGATTTCGCCAATGGCGTCCGCGCGATGCTCGATCTGTCGATGTTCGCCGACGGCGCCGAGAATCAGGAGGAGATCACCGCGGTCGGCAGCGACGCGCGGCTCGACGTGCTGATCCCCGAAGGCGCGATCGTCTATTCGCCCCGCGTCGGCTTCCGCCAGCCCAAGCGTGCGGAACGCCATGTGGTGGAGGTCGATCAGGCCGCGCTCGATGCCGGCAGCCATCACGGATCGACCTTCTACGAGCATCAGCGCTTCAACGCTGCGGTGCGCGGGGAGGGCGCGGTCGAGGTTACCGCGCGCGACGGGCTGATGGCGGTGGCGATCGGCACCGCGGCCGAGATCAGCGCGCGCGAGAAGCGCGTCGTCGAAATGAGCGAACTGGGATTCTGACGAAGCGGGGCTTTGCGCCCCCAAAGCCGAACCGCGGGCGACACGGCGGGCATGACAGGAATATCCCACCGATGAAGTGGGAATAGGGAGGAGGAACGCAATGAAATCCTATCTGATGGCAGGTGCCGCGCTGATTGCACTGGGCAGTGCCCCCGCTTTTGCGCAGGACGCCGGCACCGCGGGAACACAGACGCCGGCCGCCGACGCGCAGGCCGCGGTTCCGACCGACACAGCCGAGGCGGCGCCCGGCGACATCGTCGTCACCGCGCAGAAGCGGTCGGAGCGGTTGCAGGACGTGCCGGTCGCGGTGTCGGTCATCTCGGGCGATGCGCTCGCCGCGAAGGGCGCGGTGAATCTCGAGGGCGCGCAGTATCTCGTCCCCACGCTCAACTTCCGGAAAAGCGGCACTGCGATCAACCAGTCGCTGTTCCTGCGCGGGGTCGGCACCTCGACCTTTTCGATCGCGGGCGAGCCATCGATCTCCACGGTCGTCGACGGCGTCGTCTACAGCCGTGCGGGCGAGGCGTTCAGCGACCTGATCGACGTCGACCGGATCGAGGTCTTGCGCGGGCCGCAGGGCACGCTGTTCGGCAAGAACACGTCGGCCGGCGTCATCAACATCGTGACGAAGCGTCCCGGCAAGGACTTCGGCGGCTATCTGGAGGGCGCCTATTATTTCGACAACGGCAACGAATACCGCGTCCGCGGCGCGATCGACCTGCCCTTCGCCGAGCATATCGCCGCGCGCGTGACGGGTTTCTACGGAAATTACGACGGCAATATCAAGAACCTGGCCTATGACGGCAAGCGAGTGAACGGCTACGATCATTGGGGCGTGCGCGGCATGATCGTCGCCGATCCCACCCCGGATCTGACCCTCACGCTGATCGCGGACTACCGCAAGAGCGACGATAATTGCTGCGCGGAGATCATCGGGACGACGCCCGCCAATCTGACCGCGAGCGTCCTGCCGGACATTCGGGGCAACGAATCGCGCACGGTGAACCAGAACCTCATCACCCACACCGATGAGAAAAGCTGGGGTGCGTCACTCCAGGCGGACTGGACGCTGGGCACACAGACGGTGACCTATATCGGCAGCTACCGCGAATATGACAACACAGAGATCCGCGACGGCGACTGGCTGCCGCAACCCTATGTCCAGGCGAACGAGCTTCACGATTTCGGACCGCAGACCAGCGACACGCTGACGCAGGAGCTGCGGATCACCAGCCCTGCGAACCAGTTCTTCAGCTATGTGCTGGGCGCCTATTACTCGCGTGCCTATACCGAGCGCAGCTTTACCCGAAACGATGTGGCCTGCACCCTCACCCCGACGCCCACGGTCCTGACGCCGTGCTCGACCACCGGGACGACGATCACCCGTCCGACTGGCACCGCGGTGTTCGGATCGACCTTCAAGAATTTCGCGCTGTTCGGGCAGTCGACGCTCAACTTCACTGATCGCTTCCGCGGCATCGCCGGCATCCGCTACACCACCGATCAGCTGGACGTGTTCCACAGCCGCGTGACGACGCTGGCCGGCCCGGGCATCCAGCCAAGTTTTGGCCCGTTTCGCGGCAAGACGACCAACGACAATTGGTCGGGCAAGGCTGGCCTGCAATTCGATATCGTGAAGCAATCGACGGCCTACGCCACCTATTCACGCGGCTATAAGGGGCCGGCGTTCAATATCTTCTACAATCTGACTGCAACCGGCACCAACGTCATCGATCCGGAGACGGCCGATAGCTATGAGGCCGGGCTGAAGAATACGCTGTTCGGCGGCAAGCTTGTCGTCAATCTGGCCGGCTATTACGCCAAATATCACAACTTCCAGGCGAACAACCCGGACATCGTTGCGGGCGTGCTCGTCACGCGCTTCACCAATGCGGGCGAAATCTCGACCCGCGGTGCCGAACTCGATCTGCTGTATCAGCCGATCCGCGATCTGAGTTTCAACGGCGGGCTCGCCTATACCGACGCGCATATCGACCAGTTCAAGGTGCCGACCAACGGCGTGACGACGGGCGTGGTCCCATCGGGCACGCAACTGCCCTACGCCCCCAAGTGGAAGGGGTTGCTGTCGGCGGACTACCGCATCCGCACCGGCGGGGCGGTCGATTTCCAGCTGGGCGCGCAAGGGTCCTATCAATCGAAGCAGATTTCGCAGCTCGATGCCTCGGCCGCGATCCGGCAGGCGACCACGATCCGCGCCTATGGGCTGGTCGATCTCTCCGCCGGTATCGTCGATGCCGATGACCGCTACCGCGTGACCTTCCAGGTCAAGAACCTGCTCGACCAGAGCTTCGCCTCGGCGATCACCAGCGGCGGGCCGGGCGGCAGCTATCGCTATATCATCCCGCGCGAGGCGGACCGCTATTTCGGGGTCGTGGGTCGGGTGAACTTCTGACGCGACCCCCCCCTGCAAGGGGAGGTGGCTCGCGTCGGCGAGACGGAGGGGTGTCGACGCTGGTATCGCGATCGCGATCACTGCAACCGGGGATACCCCTCCGTCAGCCCTGCGGGCTGCCACCTCCCCTTGCAGGGGAGGATTTAGTTTCCAGAAACGGCGCCGCGATCTCCGGCCGGACCCGCAACAGGCGCCCGCTCGCGCGGTCGAGCAGTGCCCAGGTCGTCACTGCCTCCACCACGACGCGGCCGTGCGCATCGAGGAAACGAACGTGCCGGTCGAAGCGGGCGCCCTTTGGGGCGCTCGGCACCCATGTCTCGCCGGTCACCGTCTTGCCCTCACGAACATTGCCGCGGTAATCGATCTCGTGCCGCGTCACGACCCAGATGAACGCCGCCTGATGCTCGGCGGGCGCGACCGCAGCCCAGTGCGATGTCGCCAGGTCCTGGATCCAGCGCACCCAGACCGCATTGTTGACATGGCCTAGCTCGTCGATGTCCGCGGGGGTGGCGGTGAAGCTGCGGGTGAAGCGGGTCATTCGCGCGTTCTCCACCAGTGCACGCCCGCGATCGCCAGCCCAAGCAGCACGAAACCGCCGACGATATACCACAGCGTCCAGCCGTGCGGGTGCAGCTTGCCCAGGAACCGCTCGAACGCGTTGCCGAACAGATAGCCGACCGCACTGAACACGACGCCCCAGACGGCGGCCGACACCGCATTGACCAGCACGAACGTCCGCGCGCGCACCTTCGTCGTGCCGATCGCGATCGGGCTGACCGTGCGAAACCCGTAGATGAAGCGGAACGCGAAGATGAAGCCGATCGGGTGCCGCTCCAGCATCCCCAGCGCCTTGGCGAAGGCGCTCTTCGCCTGCGCGCGCTTCACCCAGCGGTGCCCGCGAAAGCGTCGTCCGGCAGCGAACCACGCCTGGTCGGCCGCGAACGAGCCGAGCGCGGCGGCGATCATCGCGCCGGGCAGCGGGAAGAGGCCCTGGTGCGCGAGGAGCCCGCCCGCGACGACGACGGTCTCCCCCTCGATCGCGGCGCCGGCAAACAGCGCGGCGAGCCCGTAACGCGCGACGAGCGCCTCGATCGTCATGCGGCGCTCAGCTTTCCACGCCCAGCTGCCACAACACGAACGCATGTTCCTCGGCACCCTCGCGCAGCGATTCGAACCGGCCCGACTTGCCGCCATGCCCGGCACCCATGTTGGTCTTGAGCAGCAGGATGTTGGCGTCGGTCTTCACGCTGCGCAGCTTCGCCGCCCATTTCGCCGGCTCCCAATAGGTCACCCGCGGGTCGTTCAACCCGCCCGAGATGAAGAGCGGCGGATAGGCTTGCGGCTTCACATTGTCATAGGGGCTGTAGTCGCGGATCAGATCGAACGCGGCCTTGTCCTCGATCGGGTTGCCCCATTCGGGCCACTCTCCCGGGGTCAGCGGCAGGTCGGCGTCGAGCATCGTGTTGAGCACATCGACGAACGGCACGTCGGCGATCACCGCACCCCACAGGTGTGGGTCGGAATTGACGACCGCGCCCATCAGTTCGCCGCCCGCCGATCGCCCGGCGATCGCGATGCGACCCGCGCCCGTCCAGCGATCCGCGATCAAGCCCTTCGCCACATCGACGAAATCGTTGAACGTGTTGGCGCGCTTTTCCAGCTTGCCGTCGTGATACCAGGCCTGGCCGAGGTCATCGCCGCCGCGGATGTGCGCGATGGCGTAGGCGAAGCCGCGGTCGAGCAGCGACAGCCGCCCGGTCGAGAAGCCCGGCGGGATCGCGTGGCCATAAGCGCCGTAAGCGTAGAGGAACAGAGGCCGCGTCCCGTCGCGCTGGAAGCCTTTCGGATAGACGATCGACACCGGAATTTCCGTGCCGTCGCGCGCGGCGATCTTCAGCCGCTCGGTCGCATATTGGCCGCCGTCATAACCCGACGGGATTTCCTGCACCTTCAGCGTCGTCATCGCCCGCGTGGCGGTGTCGTAGTCGTAGACCGTCCCCGGCGTGACCATCGATTCATAGCCGAGCCTGAGCACGGTCATGTCATATTCGGGATTGTCGCCAAGCCCCGCGGCGTAGCTCGCCTCGGGAAAGTCGATCCATTCGGGCACGGTCGGCGCGTCGTAACGGTGGATCGCGATCCGGTCCAAACCATCCTCGCGGCCCTCGACGACGAAGAAGTCGCGATAGGTCTCAACTCCGGTCATGTAGAAATGCGGGTTCGGGGCGATGAGTTCGGACCAGTCCCCCGGCGCCGAAATCGGCGCGGTGCAAAGCCGCCACATCGGATCGGTATCGTTGGTGTGGATGAACAGCGTGTCGCCGTGCGCATCGACGTCATATTCGCGACCGGGCAAGCGCGGGGCGACGAGGATCGGTTGGGCGAGCGGGTCGGTCGCGGGCAGCAGGCGGACCTCGCTCGTCACGTGATCGCCGGTTGCGAGGATGATCCACCGCCGGTCGCTCGTCTCCGACACACCGACGCGGTAGCCTTCGTCCGCCTCATGAAACAGCTCGATATCGCTCTCGACCGGCGTGCCGAGCCGGTGGAACCGCGCATTGTCGGTGCGCCACTGCGCGTTGGCGAGGCCGTAGAGGAACCCGCTATCGTCCGCGGTCCAGACGATATCGGAAAGCACGCCGGGGATGATTTCGGGCAGATGCTCACCGCTCTCCAGATTCTTCACGCGGATGGTGAAACGTTCCGAACCGTTGTCGTCGATCGCATAGGCGAGCAGCCGGCCGTTGTTGCTGACCGCAAACGCGCCGAGGCGAAAATATTCGTGGCCCGCGGCCAGCGCCGGTTCGTCGAGCAGCAGTTCGTCCGCCCCGCCCGCTGTGGGCTCTTCGACTCCGCTCAGGACAGGCTTGCGCCACCATTTTCGATACTCGCCGCCAGTCTCGAATGCGGTCCAGTAGAGCCAGTCGCCATCCTTTTGCGGCACGGAGGATTCGTCCTCCTTGATCCGGCCCTTCATCTCTTCATAGAGCCGGTCGACGAGCGGCTGGTGCGGCGCCATCACGCTGTCGAAATAGGCGTTCTCCGCCTCCAGATAGGCGAGCACGTCGGTGTCGGTGACCTCCGGATAGCCGGCGTCCTTCAGCCAAGCCCAGGGATCGTCGATCGTGACCCCGTGCGCGGTGAAGCTGTGCGGGCGGGTTGCGGCGACGGGCGGCGTGGTGCGATCGGTCATGCGCCGCCTATCCTCCGCGGCGCGCGCGACGTCAAAGCCATTGACGTGCGCGCGCATGTTCGAAGCGGTCTTAACCGGACGCAAAGGCATCGCCGCTAGGGCAGACGCTTCTTTCTTGGGCGATTCTGACAGGCGATGTGGGTTCGGGCGATCTTCGGCGTGGCGCTGCTGAGTGCTGGCGCATCGTGCGTGCCCGCGCCCGATGTCGCGACGCAGGCGGTGCCGCCGGCCAAGCCGATCCGCGACCCGCGGCTGCTGCTGACGAAGCTCGGACTGGCGGTTCCCGAAGGCCCGCTCGCCGAAGCGCCGTCGTCGCCCGCAGCGGCCGTCACGCAAGGCCAGCTTCCGGCAGCGCCGCCCTTTGTCGAGACGACCTACACGCCCGATGCCGCGGCGCGCGCGCGCGACTGCCTGACCGCGGCGGTCTATTACGAGGCGCGTTCCGAAGCGCCCGATGGCCAGCGCGCGGTGGCGCAGGTCGTGCTCAACCGCGTGCGCAACCGCGCCTTTCCGAACACGGTGTGCGGCGTCGTCTATCAGGGATCGAACCGGCGCACCGGCTGCCAGTTCAGTTTTACCTGCGACGGATCGCTCTATCGCCCGCGCGAACCCCGCGCGTGGGACCGGGCGCGCAGTATCGCCGATGCGGCGCTTTCGGGCAGCGTCTTCGCAGAGGTCGGCTCGGCGACCTCCTATCACACGACGGCGATCCTGCCGTGGTGGGCGCCCAGCCTCGCGCGGGTCGCGACGATCGGGGCGCATGTCTTCTACCGCTGGCGCAGCAATCTGGAGAGCGCGCTGTCCTACGGGCAGCGCTACGCCGGGGTCGAGCCGGTGATCGGCGCCAGTCCGGCATCGGTCGGGCGGGAGGCGGTTGCCGCAGCCTTCGGGGTGCAGGTCCATTATGGCAGCACGGATGCGCAGCCGGCTGCCGCGGGCAAGACCGCGGATATGGCGTTCGGAGTCGCCATCCACCGCGGCACCGGGCGCGCTGCCGTGACGACCGAACCGGCATCCAGCGCGGTCGCCAGCGACAGCGTTCACGGCGTCCGCGTTCATTTCGGCACCCGCCCTGCCACGCCCGAGATTGGCGAAGCGACGAGCTGAACGCTGCGGTCGCGCGGTCGCGCGGTCGCGCCAAGCGCGTTATGGGTGGGCCCAACCCTGCCATAACAGTTCCGGACCAGCGCTCATGTCGACCTATTCCGCCCGCCTCGCCGCGCTTCGCGATCAGCTTTCGCGCGATCGGCTCGACGGTTTCGTCGTGCCGCTGACCGACGAGCATATGAGCGAATATGTCGGCGCCTATGCGCAGCGGCTGGCGTGGCTGACCGGGTTTCAGGGATCGGCGGGGACTGCGGTGGTGCTGCCGGCGGAGGCCGCGATCTTCACCGACGGACGCTACACGCTCCAGGTGCGCGAGCAGGTCTCGGGCGACGACTGGCAGTATGTCGCCGTGCCCGAGACGAGCGTGTCGGGCTGGCTGGGGAGCCACGCGCCCGCCGGCGCGCGGATTGGCTATGATCCCTGGCTGCACACCAGCGCCTGGGTGACGGAAGCAACGAAAGCGCTCGCGGCGAAAGGCGCGACGCTCGTCGCGGTCGAAACCAACCCGGTCGATGCGGTGTGGCCCGACCGGCCTCAGCCGTCCGACGCGACGCTCAGTGTGCAGGCCGATGCCGTCGCGGGGCGCTCCTCGGCGGACAAGCGCGCGATGATCGGCGAGTGGCTGGGCGAGCAGGGCGCCGATGCGGTCGTCCTCGCCGCACTCGATTCGATCGCCTGGGCGTTCAACGTGCGCGGTGGCGATGTTGCGCACACGCCGGTCGCGCTATCCTATGCGATCGTCCACGGCGATGGCACCGCAGACCTGTATGTCGCACCGGAAAAGATGACCGAGGCGGTCGCCAAGCATCTCGGCAACGCGGTGCGGGTGCACGATCGCGCGGCGTTCGAGGCGGCGCTCGGCGACTTTGACGGCAAGACGGTCGCGGCCGATCCGGCGAGCGCGGTCGCGGCGATCTTCGAACGGCTGGAGGCGGGCGGCGCGACGGTGCTCGCGGTGCGCGACCCGGTCGTCGTTCCGAAGGCGACGAAGAACGCGGTCGAGATCGCGGGGCACCGCGCGGCGAGCGTGCGCGACGGGGCCGCGCTCTCGCGCTTCCTGCGCTGGGTCGAAACCGAGGCGCCGAAGGGCGGACAGAGCGAACTGAGCGCGGTGCAGAAGCTGCTGGAATGCCGGCAGGCGACGGGGGTGCTGATCGACACCTCGTTCGACACCATTTCGGCCGCAGGCGCGCACGGCGCGTCGCCGCATTATCATTCGACCGAGGATTCGAACGCGGCGCTCGCGCCCGGCCAGCTCTATCTCGTCGATTCCGGTGGCCAATATGCCGACGGCACGACCGACGTGACCCGCGTCGTGCCGATCGGCGCGCCGACCGCGGAAATGCGCGATCGCTTCACCCGCGTGCTGAAGGCGCACATCGCACTCGCGACCGCGATCTTCCCGCGCGGGACGGTCGGCAGCCAGCTCGACGCGATCACCCGCGCGCCGCTCTGGGCGGCGGGGCTCGATTTCGCGCACGGCACCGGGCACGGTGTCGGCAGCTATCTGTCGGTGCATGAGGGGCCGGCGCGGATCGCCAAGCCCAGCTATCCGGGCGGCGGACCCAACGAGCCGCTGCTGCCGGGCATGATCCTTTCGAACGAACCCGGCTACTACAAGGCGGGGGAATACGGCATCCGGATCGAGAATCTGATTCTCGTCGAGGAGCGCGCGATGCCCGGCGGAGACGAGACGATGCTCGGGTTCGAGACGCTGACCTTCGTGCCGATCGAGCGCGACCTCATCGAGGCGAAGCTGTTGACGCCGGCCGAACTTTCATGGCTCAATGCCTATCACGCTCAGGTAATCGCCAAAATCGGCGCCGAGCTCGATGGAGAGGACAAGGCATGGGTAATGAGGAAGTGCGCCCCAATCGGTTGAAGCAGCTGGGGCTCGCGATGTTGATCGTGATCGGCGGCACCGGGCTGTCGGTCGGTTCTGCCTATGCAGCCCATGCGGTGGGTTTCTGGATGGGCGCCCGCTGATGCCCGTGCTCGGGATCGGCGGCCTGTTCTTCCGGTCGCGCGATCCCGACGCTCTTTCGGCGTGGTACAAGAAACATCTCGGCATCGGCGGCGGATGCGATTCGACCGGCACCGGTCCGATCGACGAATGGTCGTGGAACGCTGGTGGCGGACCCGTCGTCTTCGCGCCTTTCAAGGCGACCACCGATTATTTCCCGACGGACAAGGCGTATATGCTCAACCTCAGGGTGAGCGACCTGCCGCGATTGCTCGAGGGGCTGACCGCGGCGGGCATCGCGGCCGAAACCCGTGCCGAATGGGATTCGCCGGAGACGGGGCGCTTTGCGCGCGTCCACGATCCCGAAGGCAATCCGATCGAATTATGGGAACCACCGGCCTGACGCCGAGGTGAGGGGCTGCGCGCCAGAGCGCGGGCTTACCCACCCATTTCGTTTGCCGTTGCTCGGCTCAGGCCGCGCGGCGCATCGTCTGCGCGATCCAGGCGCGGGCGGCGCCCTGTGCGGTCGCGATTTCGCGGGCGGTCATGTCTTCGGAGATTTCGGCGCGGCACGCCTGCGCGGCCTCGACCCCGCCGACCGCAGCCAGATTGAACCACTTGTGCGCCTCGATCAGGTCGAGCGTCACGCCGCCGCTGCCGGTCGAGTAGAAGACGCCGAGGTCGTAATAGGCGCTCGGGTCGCCCAGCAGCGCATCGCGGATGCGGCTTTCGAACAGAAACTGCGCACTTTTCAGACTGCTGCCCATCGATCGTCCCCCAGAAGGTCCTT
This sequence comes from Sphingomonas sp. EC-HK361, assembly GCF_902498785.1. GTDB lineage: Bacteria > Pseudomonadota > Alphaproteobacteria > Sphingomonadales > Sphingomonadaceae > Sphingomonas. The sequence continues at coordinate 346,260 of NZ_LR701493.1, read as the reverse complement.
TTCCTCCAGGGGCCGGTTTGGCGACTCAGTCTCTACAAATGGTTAACACCGCGATCACCCTATTCGATCGCGATATTGTCGATGAGGCGCGTCGCCCCCATCCGCGCCGCCGCCAGGATGCGGCGCGGGCGATCGGCGGCCGGGTCGGCCGTCAGCGTTTCGGCATCGACGAGCGCGACATAGTCGATCTCGAACCCCGCCGCGGTAAGGCTGGCGCTCGCGTCCGCGATCACATCGGCGGCCGTCTCGCCCTTGGCGATCGCTCGCGCAGCCACGCCGAGCGCGCGCGGCAGGGCGACAGCCTTCGCGCGCTCGTCCTCGTCGAGGTAGATGTTGCGGGAGGACAGCGCGAGGCCGTCGTCATCGCGCTGGGTCGGCACGCCGACGATCTCGATATCCATGTCGAGGTCGGCGACCATGCGGCGGATGACCGCAAGCTGCTGAAAATCCTTCTCGCCGAACAGCGCGAGGTCCGGATCGACCTGGTGGAAGAGCTTGGTCACGACCGTCGCGACGCCGTCGAAATGGCCGGGTCGAGCGGCGCCGTCCCATAGGTCGCTGACCCCGTTCACCGCGATGTTGGTCGCAAAGCCGTCGGGATACATGACTTCGATCGGGGGCAGCCACGCGACGTCGCAGCCCGCGTCGGCCAGCATCTTCAGGTCAGCCATCTCGCGCCTGGGATAGCGGGCGAGGTCCTCGTTCGGGCCGAACTGCTTGGGATTGACGAAGATCGACGCTACGACTTTCGCGCCGCGGTCCCTCGCCGCTTCGACCAGCGCGACGTGGCCGGCGTGCAGCGCGCCCATCGTCGGCACGAGCGCAATGCGACCGCCCTCCTGACGCAACCCCGCGATCGTCTCGCGCAGCGCGTTCAAATCCCGGACGGTGTCCACGTAAATCCCCCTCGAACAATGCGGGCCGGGCTTCTATGGGTGTGCACGGGCAGTATCAACCGGGGATGCGACGAGTTGCCGCAAGGGGCTGAAAAGACACACATCATTGTTTTCGCCAACGAGAAGGGCGGAACGGGAAAGTCGACGACGGCGGTGCACGTCGCCATCGCGCTGGCGGCGAAGGGCGCGCGCGTCGCGTGCCTCGACCTCGATCACCGGCAGCGGACGATGGGGCGCTATCTCGACAACCGGGCCGAGACGATGCGCCGCACCGGCCGCGATCTGGTGATCCCGCGCCACAAGACCGGCGACGGCAAGACCGCGGAAAATTTCGAGGGCCTGTTCGCGGAGCTGTCGGAGGGCGCCGATTTCCTGGTCATCGACACGCCTGGCCGTGACGATCCGTTCGCGCGAATGGCGGCGGTACGCGCGAACACGCTCGTCACCCCGATGAACGACAGCTTCGTCGATTTCGACCTCATCGGGCAGGTCCACCCCGAAACGTTCAAGGTCACCCGGCCGAGCTTCTATTCCGAACTGATCTGGGAAACCCGCAAGGCCCGCGCGAAGGAAGACGGATCGACGATCGACTGGGTCGTGCTCAGGAACCGCCTCCAGCATATCGAGGCGCGCAACATGCGCCGCGTGTCGGAAGCGCTCGACCAGCTCGCCAAGCGGGTAGGGTTTCGGGTCATCCCGGGCCTCGGCGAGCGGGTGATCTACCGCGAGCTTTTTCCGGCCGGGCTCACCATGCTCGATTCGCGCGATTTCGGCGAAATGGGCCTCGCGCATGTCGCCGCCCGGCAGGAGCTGCGTGAGATGATGGCCGCGCTGGCGCTGCCCGAACCTGCTGCGCTGACCCTCGTCGCGTGATGGACCGGGCATGATGAAGTGGGTCGTCGCTGCGCTCGTGATCTGGCTGGTCTGGACGCTGATGCGCAAACCCGCGCGCGGCGGCATGTCGCCGGACGAGGCGGACGCACGGCGATTGCTCGGGGTCGGCCCTCGGGCAGACGACGCGGCGATCCGTGCTGCACACCGGAGGCTGGTTGCGGAGGCGCACCCGGATCGCGGAGGCGGCGACGATCTGGCGCGGCGGCTGAACGCGGCGCGCGATTTGCTCGTCGGGCGCTCGCGGAGCTGAGCGCCGGTGGCGCATATCATCAATCCGACGATCCTCCGCGAATATGATATCCGCGGCACCTTCGGCCGCACGCTCCGTGAAGCCGATGCCCACGCGATCGGCCGCAGCTTCGCCACGATCGTCCGCCGCGCGGGCGGCAGTCGCGTGGCCGTTGGACGCGACGGGCGGCGATCTTCTCCCATGCTCGAAGCCGCGCTGGTCCATGGGCTCGCCGCTTCGGGCATCGACGTCGTGCGGATTGGCGTCGCACCGTCGCCCATGCTCTATTTTGCCGAACAGACGCTACCAGTGGATGGCGGCATACAGGTAACCGGCAGCCATAATCCCGCCGACGACAACGGCTTCAAGATGGTCCTTCAGGGTCGCCCCTTCTTTGGCGCGGCGATCCGTGATCTGGCGGCGCTGGCTGAGGCGGGCGACTGGAACGCCGGGATGGGGCGCGTCGAGACCGACGACGTTGCCGACGCCTATGTGACCCATCTCGTTCGCGGCCGCCCCGCGCACGCCTTTCGCATCGGCTGGGATGCCGGCAACGGCGCCGCCGGCGCGATCGTGGAGAAGCTGACGAAGCTCCTGCCGGGTGAGCATCACCTGCTGTTCACCGATATAGACGGCGATTTTCCCAACCATCATCCCGATCCGACCGAGCCTGCGAACCTCGCGCATCTCCAGCGGCTCGTCGCGGACAGACGCCTCGATTTCGGAGTGGCTTTCGACGGCGACGGCGACCGGATCGGTGCGATCGACGGGTTGGGCCGCGTGATCGCGGGCGATCAGCTTCTGTCCATATTGGTGCAGCCTGTCCTCGCCGCCCAGCCGGGCGCGGCCATCGTCATCGACGTAAAGGCATCGCAGCTGCTGCCCGACCGGATCGCCGCGCTCGGCGGCCGACCCGTGATGTGGAAATCGGGCCACAGCAACATCAAGGAGAAGATGCGCGAGGTCGATGCGCCCCTCGGCGGCGAGATGAGCGGCCACGTCTTCTTCGGGCGCGACGAGGGCGGCTATGACGACGCGCTGCTCGCCGCGGTCCGGCTGATCGAGGCGGTGGGGATGGCGGGCGGATCGCTGACCGCGCTGTGCGACGCGATGCCGCGCTATGCCAACACGCCCGAACTGCGCTTCACGGTTGCGGATGATCGCAAGTTCTCGGTGGTGGATGAGGTCGCGGCCCGGCTGCGTGCTGCCGGCGGGGACGTGGATGACACGGACGGCGTGCGCGTGACGACCCAAGACGGTTGGTGGCTGCTCCGCGCGTCGAACACCGAGGCCGCGCTTACCGCCCGCGCCGAAGGTCGTGACGAGGCGGCGCTCGCGCGGTTGATGGCGCACGTCGATGCGCAACTGGCGGCAAGCGGCGTGGTCCGCACTTAGAATCACAGCCGAAGGATCGCTCTTCCAATCCTCCCCTAAAAGGGGAGGTGGCAGCCCGCAGGGCTGACGGAGGGGTAGCCCCCTATAAGTATCGCGCGAGATTTCGGGTGGCGACACCCCTCCGTCTCGCTACGCGAGCCACCTCCCCTTCCAGGGGAGGATTTTGACGCGCGACATTGCGGACAGCATTCCCTTTTCGCTGGCAATCCCCGACGATGGTGCCCACGTGGGTCGCCATGCGCCCGCCGACTCCGCCCAGCATCATCCGGGTCATCGATCTGGAAACCACCGGTTCCGCCCCGCCCGCGCATGCTGTGTGCGAGGTGGGCTGGCAGGACGTGGCGCTCGGCAAGGAAGGCCGGTGGGAACTCTACGGCGAGGGCGGTGCGCGCTACGTCAACCCCGGGCGCCCGCTGCCGCCGATCACCCAGGCGATCCACCATATCCGCGAAGAGGACGTGGCCGACGCCCCGTGGTGGATCGATGTCGCGCGACCCGTCCTCGATCCGTATCCGCGCCGCCTCGCGCTCGCCGCGCACCGCGCCGATTTCGAGATGCAGTTCTGCACGCCCGCGCTCACCCACGGCGCCGAATGGATCTGCACCTGGAAATGCGCGCTGAGGCTCTGGCCGGATTCGCCGAGCTTTTCCAATCAGGTCCTGCGCTACTGGCGCAAGCCCGCGGGGCTTGAGCATGAACGCGGGCTGCCCGCGCACCGCGCCTTCCCCGATTCCTACGTCACCGCGCATCACCTGCGCGACATGCTGAACGAGGCGAGCGTCGAGCAATTGCTTGCCTGGTCGCGCGAGCCGGGGCTGTTGCCGCGCGTCCGCTACGGCCCGGATCGCGGCAAGGGCTGGGCGGAGATCAGCGACGACAGTCTTGCCGGCTTCCTCACCGATCGCGACGCGGACGTGCGCTTCACCGCGGAAACCGAGCTCGCCCGGCGGCGCGGCGGCGGCCATGTCGGACGGCAAAGCGCACAGGATCTCCTGCTGTGAGATTGATCCCCATCAAGACAGACACGCTGGCGTAACAATCGTTTCGGTCGTAACGCTGCCGCCGGTATGCGCAGCTTCCTGGACAGGTTCGGATTGGATGAGGGCCGGGTCGGGCGCATCCTCGTCACCTTCCTGCTCATCGGCTTTGCGGCCCTGCTTGCGGCCGGCGTGTCGATCTGGTGGGTTGCGGACCGTAATCAGGAGCATGCGCGCTGGGTCAGCCACACCTATGAGGTCGAGCTTGCGACGACCCAGGGCGCGCGTCTGGTCGAGCAGGCGGAGACCGCACGACGCGGTTTCCTGCTGACGCGCGATCCGGCATTCCTGCGCACCTATCGGGCCGCGACCGACGGGTGGGGGGAGAGCGCCGACGCGTTGCGCGCGCTCATTCAGGACAATCCGGCGCAGCTGCGCAGACTGTCGCGGGCGGAAGCGATGATCGGCGCGCTCGCCGACGCGCGCCAGCGATCGATGACGCTGGCGGCGACAGGCGATATTGCCGGGGCGATGGCGATGTTCCAGCGCGACGTCGGCGGCCAGCGGATGCGCGCCATCCGCACGATGTTCGGCGCGATGGCGGCGCAAGAGCGCGGTCTTCTGCAGAAGCGCGACCAAGACGCGCAGCAGAGCGCGGCGACGTTCTACAGCGTACTCCTGCTTGCCGGGGTCATCGTGATCCTCGTGGCTCTCGGCGCGCTCTTCACGGTGCTGCGCTATACCCGCAGCCTGGCGGCATCGCGCGCGCAGCTTCAGACGCTTGCCGGTTCGCTCGAGGATCAGGTGAGCGTGCGCACCGCCGATCTTGCGCGCGCGAACGAGGAGATCCAGCGCTTCGCCTATATCGTCAGCCACGATCTGCGCGCGCCGCTGGTGAACGTCATGGGGTTCACCGCCGAGCTCGACGGCGCGACCGGTGCGATACGTGCGCTTCTCGACCGGGCGGAGGCAGAGGCACCGCACATCGTCGACGAGGAATCGCGGCTTGCCGCGCGCGAGGACCTGCCCGAGGCGATCGGCTTCATCCGCACCTCGACGCAGAAGATGGACCGGCTGATCAACGCGATCCTCGGCCTTTCGCGCCAGGGTCGCCGTGTGCTCACCCCCGAGACGATCGATGTCGCCGCGATGGTCGAGACGATCGGCGCGAGCCTCGTCCAGCAGCTCGAGACGCGCGACGGCGAGATCATGATGGAGGGGGCGATGCCGCACATCGTCACCGACCGGCTGGCGATCGAGCAGATTTTCTCCAATCTCATCGAAAACGCGATCAAATATGCGCAGCCCGGCCGCCCGCTGCGCATCGCGGTGCGCGGGGAGCGCCTGGGGCCGCACGTCACGTACGAGATCGACGACAATGGCCGCGGCATCGACCCGAAGGACCATGCGCGCGTCTTCGACCTGTTCCGCCGCTCGGGCACGCAGGACCAGCCGGGCGAGGGCATCGGCCTCGCCAACGTCCGCGCGCTCGCCTATCGTCTCGGCGGCGTGATCGATCTTTCATCGAAACTTGGGGAAGGCGCGCTATTCCGCGTCACGCTTCCCGTCCACCTCGAACCAGCACAGGTCCAGTCATGAACACCCACCAGTCCGTCAGCATCGTGATGATCGAGGATGACGAGGGGCATGCCCGCCTCATCGAAAAGAACATCCGTCGCGCCGGCATCCTGAACGATATCAAGCATTTCATGGATGGGACGAGCGCGCTCGACTATCTGTTCAATGCGGCGGACGGCCCCAACAAGAACGGCCCGGCGCTCGTCCTGCTCGATCTCAACCTGCCCGACATGAGCGGCACCGATATCCTCGCCAAGATCAAGGCGCCCGACGCCGGCCCTGTCCGCCGCGCGCCCGTCGTCGTGCTGACGACGACCGACGACAAGGTGGAAATCCAGCGCTGCTACGATCTGGGCTGCAACGTCTACATCACCAAGCCGGTGAACTATGAGAGCTTCGCGCAGGCGATCCGCCAGCTCGGGCTGTTCCTGTCGGTGATCCAGGTGCCGGACATCGCCGAGGATTGATGCCGGATAGCGCCGCCTCGATCCTCTATATCGACGACGACGCCGGGCTTCGGCGGCTGGCGCAGCGTGCGCTGACGCGCCGTGGCTACCGCGTCACGCTGGCGGAGGACGGTGCGGCGGGGCTGGCGCTGGCGGGTGCCGAGCGCTTCGATCTGGTCGCGGTCGATCACTACATGCCGGGGCTGGACGGGCTGGAGACGCTGCAGCGCCTGCGCGCGCTCCCCGATCCGCCGAGCGTCGTCTACGTCACCGGGTCCGAGGAAGGCCGTATCGCGATCGCGGCGCTGCGCGCAGGGGCTGCGGACTATGTGGTCAAGACGGTGGGGGACGACTTTTTCGATCTGCTCGCCGCCGCGTTCGAACAGGTGCGCGCGCGCGATCTCCTCGAACGCCAGGCGCTGCTCGTCGAGGATCAGCTCCGCGCCAGCAATGCGCGGCTGGAAGCGCTGCTGAGCGAGGTCAACCACCGCGTAGCCAACTCGCTCCAGCTCGTCAGCGCGATCCTGCGGATGCAATCCAACGCGATCGACGACGATGCGGCCCGCCTCGCGATCGAGGATTCGCAGCGCCGCATCACCGCGATCGCGCAGGTCCACCGCCGGCTATACACGGCGGGTGACGTCGAGGGCGTGGACATGTGCGAGTATCTGACCGCGCTCGTCGACGAACTGCGCGCGACCTGGTCGAGCGACGAGGCGCCACGCGCGCTGACGCTTGCCGCCGAACCGATCCGGCTGGCGACCGACCGTGCGGTATCGCTTGGCGTGATCGTCACCGAACTGGTCAGCAACGCGTGCAAATACGCCTATCCTGATGGCAGCGGCGAGGTGCGCGTCGCGCTGCGTCGCGAGGGCCAGGACTTCGCGCTTGCGGTGGAGGACGACGGCATCGGCATGACCGCGGACGCAGCCCCGCGCGGCACCGGGGTCGGCACCAAGCTGATCCGGGCGATGGCGCAGAGCCTGCAGTCAGCGGTCGAATATGATTTCACGCATGCTGGCACCCGCGCGACGCTGAAGGCCGCGCTTTAGAACATCGCCTAATGCAGGACGGCCTGGATCGCGGTCCACTGCGCCTCGACGGCAGCCCGGCCCGCATCGATCGCGCGGCGGATCTTTGCCGGATCGAATTCCAGCGTATCGGAAAACTCTTCGCGCGGCTCGATCACCCGGACTTGCGCGAAGCGGTATTTCGCCAGCTGCCGGTCGAGCGGGAGGACGAGGTGGCTCGCCTCGGCCGCGGTCGCGCCGGTGGCCTCCAGCGCGGTGAAGATCTGGTCGCGCGCCGCGAGCATGTCGTTGATAAGCGAGGTGTTGGCCAGATCGTTGCGCGACACTTCCGACTGGAGCAGGTTCACCGCACGCAGTCCGATAGGGATCAGCCCGCCGAACGTCCGCGTCGTCGCCGGATTGCTGACCGGCGAGGCGCGAATGACGAGCACGCCTGTTGGGTTGAGATCGAGCGCGGCGCCGAGCGGGGTCACGTCGCGCACCCCGCCGTCCACCCATTGCTGCCGGTCGCTAGTCTGCAGCGGATCGAAGAACACCGGCATCGCGCAGCTGGCGTAGACCCAGTTGTGGATATCGGGCACCGACTTGTCGATCGTGCGGAATTCGCCCGATTGCAGGCTGACGACGCCGAGGCGCAGGTCGATCGGGGATGCAGCGAGCCTTGCCGGATCGGCGAAGGCCTTCAGCAGCCGGCGCAGCGGGGCGGCGTCGTACAGCGCCTTTTCACCGAGGATGATCGACCCCGCGACGCCGCCGCGATCGCGGTAGATGTCGCGGTTGCCCCGGATCCCCAGCCAGGTATCGAGCAGCCCCGCAATATCGTCCTGCGCGACCGCCAGCGCCTGAATCGCGCCCGTCGATGTGCCGACGACGATCGCCGGGCGCACGCCGTGGGTGTTGATGAGCGCATCGAGCGCGCCGACCTGGAAGGCGCCTTTCGCGCCGCCTCCGCTCAGCACGATCGCCAGCCGGGTCGCCATCGCCATCCCCTTGTCCCCAAGATCGCAGCGTCAGCGGCAGAGTCCGCTCTTTATCGCCGCTTGGCAAGCGGGCACGAACGACGTTCTCGCGGAAAGGTTGTCAGGTTACCGTGACAACTTGAGATTTGCAGGCCGGTGGTGGAGCCGAGGGGAATCGAACCCCTGACCTCTGCAGTGCGATTGCAGCGCTCTCCCATCTGAGCTACGGCCCCGCCGGGCCCGGCAAAGCCGGGGAGCGCCGCCATTAGCCGGCTCTCCTCCCCCTTGCAATATCCGTCCGATACCGCCCGCGCGAAAACCCGCGTTCGTGCGGCGCGCCCACCCGAACGCAGGCTGCGACGGAATCAAGGTTCGCAGGCGTAACGACAGGAACGAAAAGCCTTTTCAGCCCTTGAAGACGGCAGCGACGCAGGCGTGCGGCCACGTACGTCTGACAGGTCGCCCGCAGGAAACAAGGAGTGTGACCGATGGGCTATGAACGCTATCCCCGACAGGGCGGTGACCGCGACTATTACGGACGCCGCGAAACCCAGGATTATGGCCGCGACTATGGCAGCGGCGGCCAATATGGCGCGTCGAGCGCGCGTGAATATGGCGCGGCTGGCTATGGCCGCGGGCGCGATGACGAAGGACGTCAGGGCGGCCAGAACGACCGCGGCTACGGCCAGCGCGGCCAGTATGGCCAGGACCGCAGCTATGGTCGCGACGCGGATCGCTACGGCAGCTACGGCGGCGGAACCTACCGTTCGGGCGACTATCACGGCAGCTACGGCGCCGATGGCCGCCGGTTTGAGGATGTCGGCAGCCGCCGCGACTGGGACGACGACAACCGGTTCGACCGCGATAGCGGCGCCGGTCGCTTCCAGGGCAACCGGCAGCGGCAATATGGCAGCCAGCCGCAGGGCTACGACTATGACGAGCGTGGCTTCTTCGCGCGCGCGGGCGACGAAGTGCGCTCGTGGTTCGGCGACGAGGATGCGGAACGCCGCCGCGACATGGACTCGCGCTACGACGATCAATATTACGCCAATCGCTCGCGCGACGACCGCGACGACGATTATCACAGCTGGCGCCGGACGCAGATCGCGTCGCTCGACCGCGACTATGACGAGTATCGCAGCGAAAACCGGACGAAGTTCCACAACGAGTTCTCGACCTGGCGCCAGGGCCGTCAGACCCAGCGCGACTCGCTGTCGAGCGTCAGTGAGCACATGGACGTCGTCGGATCGGACGGCGAGCATGTCGGCACCGTCGACAAGGTCCGCGGCGACCGCATTCTGCTGACCAAGAGCGACGCCGATGCCGGTGGCCGCCACCACTCGATCCCGTCGCGCTGGATCGACAAGGTCGATACCAAGGTGACGCTCACGAAGTCGGCAGCCGAGGCACAGTCCGCATGGCGTGACGAGGAGAACAATCAGGCGATGTTCGGCGACAAACAAGCTGGCGATCGCGGATCGGACGACGCGCAAGGCCGAATGCTCAACCGGAGCTTCTCCGGCACCTACTAGGCTGTCGCCCTCACCCTTCCCACCGCCTTCGGCGGTGGGCCCCTCCCTCTCCCTTTGGGAGAGGGAGGGAGCGGCGAGGGGTTCCCATGAAAGTATTACTTTCATGTGTGCCCGAAGCCGCGGAAGGGTGAGGACAGCTTGACTCCCACGACAAAGGTCCGGGCGGCGACGCCCGGGCCTTTTCTTTGCGCGCGAAGATCGCCATACCGCAGTCTCGAAACCTATCCCGTCAGGAGAGAGACATGCCCCGCGCCTGGAGCCTTGCATCGCGCCCGCAAGGGATGCCCAAGCATACCGATTTCGCGATGGTCGATCTGGAATCGCGCGATCTCGCTGACGGCGAGGTGCGCGTCGCCAATCTCTGGCTCTCGGTCGATCCCTATATGCGCGGCCGGATGAACGACGTGAAAAGCTATGTCCCGCCCTTCCAGATCGGCGAGGCGATGCAGGGCGGCGCGGTCGGCGAGGTGGTCGAGAGCAGGAGCGCGGACCTGCCGGTCGGCACACAGGTTCTCCACATGCTCGGCTGGCGCGACGAGGCGGTGCTGCCGGCTGTGCAGGCGCAGAAGCTTCCCGATCTCGGGGTCGATATCCAGGCGTATCTCGGCCAGCTCGGCATGCCGGGCATGACCGCCTATTTCGGGCTGCTCGCGGTCGCCGAAGCCAAGGCCGGCGACACGGTGTTCGTATCTGCCGCGGCCGGCGCGGTCGGATCGACCGTCGTGCAGGTCGCCAAGGCCAAGGGCATGACCGTCATCGGCTCGGCGGGCGGCGCGGACAAATGCGCGTGGGTCCAGTCGCTCGGCGCTGACAAGGTCGTCGACTACAAGGGGGGCACGCCGGTCGTGAAGGCGCTGACCGAGTCCGCGCCCGATGGCATCGACGTCTATTTCGACAATGTCGGCGGCGAGCATCTCGACGCCGCGCTGGCGACCGCCCGCCCCAACGCGCGCTTTGCGATCTGCGGGATGATCGACATCTACAATGACGGCAAGCCGACCGAACTGCGCTATCTCGCGCGGCTGATTGGCAACCGCGTGCGGATGCAGGGCTTCATCGTCAGCGACTACATGAACCGCGCCGAGGAATTCTACCGTGACATGGGCGGCTGGCTGAAGAGCGGCCAGCTCCAGCGGCAGGAAACCGTGCATGAGGGACTCGACGCGATGCCCGACGCGTTTCTCGGGCTGTTCACCGGCGGCAATACCGGCAAGATGCTCGTCCGCGTCTGATCTCGCATCGGACGCCGCCCTCCCCAGGCAGGCTGATCTGATACGAGACAGGAGAAATCGGGTGGGAATGACGACACGCGCGGGCCTTCGCGTCGCCGACGAACTCGCGACGTTCATCGAAACGCGCGCGCTGCCGGGGACGGGGATCGACGCCGACGCCTTCTGGGCCGGCACCGCCGCCATCTTCGCGCGTTTCGCGCCGGAGAACCGCGATCTGCTGGCCACGCGCGACGCGCTCCAGGCGAAGATCGACGCCTGGCACGCGGAGCGCGTCGGCCAGCCGATCGATCAGCCGGCCTATCAGACCTTCTTGCGTGAGATCGGCTATCTCGTCCCCGAACCCGCGCCGTTCACGGTGGCGCCGACCGGGGTCGACGCCGAGGTCGCGACGTTGGCGGGACCGCAACTCGTCGTCCCCGTCCTCAACGCGCGCTTCCTGCTCAACGCCGCCAATGCGCGCTGGGGAAGCCTGTATGATGCGCTCTACGGCACGGACGCCATTCCGGGCACGCCCAAGGGCAAAGGCTACGACCCGGCGCGCGGCGCGCAGGTCATCGCCTGGTCGAAAGCGTTTCTCGACGAGGCGGTGCCGCTGGCAGCTGGTTCGTGGGCGGACTGGCGGGGCGGCGAATTGGAACTGCGCGACCCCGCACAACTGGTCGGCCGCGCGGGCGCAAATCTGCTCTTGCGCCACAACGGCCTCCACATAGAGGTCGTCATCGATCCTGCCCACCCGATCGGCGACGATCCCGCGGGAATCGCCGACGTCATCCTCGAATGCGCGCTGACGACGATCGTCGATCTCGAGGATTCGGTCGCTGCTGTGGACGCCGAGGACAAGGTCGCCGCCTATGCCAATTGGCTCGGCGTGATGCGCGGCGATCTCGAGGACAGCTTCGAGAAGAACGGGACGGCGATGACGCGGCGGCTCGCGGCGGATCGCCGTTACACCGCCGACGACGGATCGGACCTCACCCTCCCCGGCCGCGCGCTGCTCTTCGTGCGCAATGTCGGGCATCTGATGACGACGCCTGCCGTCCTGCTTCCCGACGGCAGCGAGGCGCCCGAAGGCATCCTGGACGCGATCGTCACGTCGCTGATCGCCCTGCACGACCTGATCGGCGCGCGCCGCAACAGCCGCGCCGGCTCGATCTACATCGTGAAGCCCAAGATGCACGGCCCCGACGAAGCCGCCTTCACCAACCGGCTCTTCGACGCGGTCGAGGATCTGCTCGGCCTCGCGCGCCACACCATCAAGGTGGGCGTCATGGACGAGGAACGCCGCACCTCCGCCAATCTCGCCGCGTGCATCCATGCGGTGAAGGACCGGATCGTCTTCATCAACACCGGCTTCCTCGATCGCACCGGCGACGAGATGCACACCGCGATGCGCGCCGGGCCGATGATCCGCAAGGCCGAGATGAAGGCATCGCGCTGGATCACCGCTTACGAGGATCGCAACGTCCAGATCGGCCTCGCCTGCGGCCTCGCCGGCAAGGCGCAGATCGGCAAGGGCATGTGGGCGGCGCCCGACCGGATGATCGACATGCTCGATCAGAAGATCGCACACCCAAGGTCGGGCGCGACGACGGCGTGGGTGCCCTCGCCCACGGCAGCGACGCTCCACGCGACCCACTACCACCGTATCGATGTTGCCGAGCGCCAACGCGAGCGTGCCAGCGAACCGGTCGCTCCGCTCGACGCTTTGCTCGACATCCCCGTCGCGATCGGACGCAACTGGACGCCCGAGGAAGTCCGCGAGGAACTCAACAACAACGCGCAGGGCATTCTCGGCTATGTCGTGCGCTGGATCGATCAGGGTGTCGGCTGCTCCAAGGTCCCTGACATCCACGATATCGGCCTGATGGAAGACCGCGCGACGCTGCGCATCTCCTCGCAGCACATGGCGAACTGGCTTGCTCACGGCGTCGTCACCGCGGAGGACGTGGACGCCGCGCTCACCCGGATGGCCACAAAGGTCGATGCGCAGAATGCGGGCGACCCGCTCTACCGCGCGATGGCGGGAAACGAAGCGACGAGCCTCGCCTTCCAGGCCGCGCGTGCGCTCGTGTTCGAGGGGGCGGTGCAACCCAACGGCTATACCGAGCCGCTGCTCCACGCCTACCGCCGCCGGGCAAAGGCTCTCTAGAACTGTCACCCCGGCGAAGGCCGGGGCCCATGTCTCTATCGTGTGGCACACCGACCAGTCTTAGGCCCCTGCCTGCGCAGGGGCGACGGCTAGCGTATCTTGTCGTAGGGCGTGAAGCTGTCGAAGCGGCAATAGCCCGATGGGATCGACAGCCCGGGCGTCACGACGCGGAAGCGATCGTTCATGCAGAGCTGCCCACCCCACACCTCGATCACCAGCGTATTGAGCGGGCGAAGCGACGGACACGCGCCGATCGGCCCGGTGCGCCACACCCGCTTGCCCGAATGGCGATAGAGGATCGTGTGCGCGTCGATGATCTGTGGGCCGTCATTGCTGCCGAGCGTAATGCAGCTTTGCGGCTCGCCCGGCACCCGCCCCGCGAGCGCCTTGGCAAGATCGTCGCGCTCGGGTGCGGCCGCGCCGATCGTGCCGGCGAGCGCCAGCGCCGCGACTGCGCGTGCGATCATCGGCGGTACGGCGTGAAATCGCCGAGCGCGCAGCTGCCGGTCGGAATGCGGGCGGGCAGATCGACGGTCTGCGCGATATCGCCGCGGCACAGGCCGCCACCATAGGATTTGGTAATGAGCGTATCGCCGCGCGCGACATTCTCGCATCCGCCGGTCGTCTCGTTGACATAGATGAGCTTCGCGCTGGCGCGGTAGAGGAGCTTGTTGCCAATCGCGGTCAGCGACGTGGGCGTGCGTTCGCGCAGGCACGTCATCGGCTTGCCTGGCGTCAGACCGGCGACCGCCTTGTCGAACTTCACCTGCGGCGATTCGACCGGCTTGCGGTCGCTGCCGGCAAGCGCTGCGGTCGCCGCGATCCCGGCCAGGACCGCGATACCGGCCGCAACGCCGGATTTCGGGAGAAAGCTACGCATCATCACCTCCGTCACTCACGCCCCGACAGCGATATAGCACGATTCAGCCGCGAAAGCCGTCCTTTTCCTGCCGCATCCGGCCGAGTTCCGCTGCATCCCTTGCGCGCAGGAACGGATTGGTCGCGCGTTCCAGCCCGATGGTCGTGGGCACCGTCGCCTCGCCCTTCGCGCGAACGGCGTCGACCGCGACCATCCGCGCGCGGATCGCGGCATTGTCCGGCTCGGCGACCAGCGCATAGCGCCCGTTCGACTGCGTATATTCATGCCCGCAATAGACCTGCGTCGCGTCGGGCAGCGCGGCGAAGCGCTGCATGTTGGCGAACATCTGCTCGGGCCCCCCCTCGAACAGGCGTCCGCAGCCCATCGCGAACAATGTATCGCCGGTGAAGATCGCGTCGTCTTCGGCGAAGTGAAACGCAATGTGGCCGAGCGTGTGGCCGGGGACGCTCATCACTGTCGCGGTATGATCGCCAAGCCTCACCACATCGCCGTCGCCGACCAAAATATCCAGCCCCTCGATCTTCGCCGCTTCCGCCGCCGGGCCGACGACCTGCGCGCCCGCCGCCTTCAGCGCCGCCAGCCCGCCGGTGTGGTCGGGATGCCAGTGGGTGATCCATACCTGATCGATCCGCCACCCGCGCGTCGCCGCCGCGTCGATCAGCGGTTGCGCCTCGCCGGGATCGACCGCCATCGTCGCGCCGCCGGCCTCGTCATGGACGAGCCAGGCGTAATTGTCGCTGAGGACGGGCACGCGGACGATCTCCAGCGGCATCCTACCAGCTTCCCGTGTTCGGCATCGACACCCATGGCTCGGCCGGCTCCAGCACGCCGTTCTGGAGCAACTCGATCGAGATGCCGTCGGGGGTCTTCACGAACGCCATATGCCCGTCGCGCGGCGGGCGGTGAACGGTGTAGCCGGCGTCGAGTACGCGCTGGCACGTCGCGTAGATATCGTCGACGCGGTAGGCGAGATGCCCGAAATTGCGCCCACTTCCATAATCCTCCGGGTCCCAGTTATGGGTCAGTTCCACCTCGGCCTTCGCGCGTTCACCGGGCGCGTTCATATCCTCGTCCGCGGCCAGGAATATGAGTGTGAAGCGGCCCTTCTCGTTCTCCATGCGCCGCACCTCCTTCAGTCCCAGCACCTCGAAGAAACGGATGGTCGCTTCCGGGTCTGCGACGCGGATCATCGTGTGGAGATAATTCATCGGCGAGTCCTCGTTTCGTCGCTATTAAGCCACGGTTCATCGCTAAAACCGCTTTTATGCTGAGCAACATATCGGGCGGAGGACAAGCGAATGGAAGGGTCGACGGGCAAAAGTCGTGTGGGTCTGCTGGGGTCGGCGGCGATCGTCGCTGCGGGGTTGGTCGTCGGCGGTTATCTCCTCGGCAACGGGCTGGTGCGGGCGCATGAGGCGGATCGGTCGGTCACCGTGCGCGGACTGGCGGAGCGCAACGTCACCGCCGATCTTGCAACCTGGAACCTTTCCTATTCCGAACAGGGATCGGACCTTGCCGAGGTGCAGGCCGCGATCGCGCGCGACACGCAGGCGACGCGCGACTATTTCACGGGGCTGGGGTTCCCGGCCGAGGCGCTCCAGCCGGCCGGCGCCGGGGTCAGCCAGTCGATGTTCAACGGCCTGCCACGGGTCACGATCAACCAGCGCCTGCAATTCCGAACCACCGATGTCGCGCGCGCAAGGCGCGCAGTGGCGCGGCAGTTCGATCTCGTCCGCGCGGGCGTCCAGCTTCAGGAAGGGTCGCGGATGACCTACAGCTTCACGAAGCTCAATGCGATCAAGCCACCGATGGTCGCCGAAGCGACTCGCGACGCCCGCGCTGCGGCCGAACAGTTCGCGAAGGACAGCGGCACCGGCGTCGGCGGCATCAAGAGCGCAAGCCAGGGTTACTTCTCGATCGACGCGCGCGATGGCGAGGGCGGCGACAGTTACGGCGTCGCCGATACGCCGTTCAAGAAGGTGCGTGTGGTGACGACGGTGGACTTCTATCTGCGGTGAGGGGGTTGGCGGTCGAACTGCATCGCCCTCACCCTTCCCACCACCTTCGGTAGCGGGCCCCTTCCCTCTCCCAGCGGGAGAGGGAGGGAGGCGCGAAGCGCCGGAAGGGTGAGGGCGCGATCTGAATAAATCTGAATCCCTCTAACGCCCCTCCGGCGCCTTCGGCACGGCGGCCGGCCCGAACTGAGCCAGCGCGCGGGTCGCGCTCTGCGCCTCCGGGCTGTTCGGCGCGAGCGCGACCGTGTCGGTCCACGCCTTGCGTGCGCCGGTCTCGTCTCCGCTTGCCGCGGCGATGTTCCCCGCCTCCAGGTGCACCTGCGGCGCGTCGGCGGCCAGGCGTAGCGCCTCGGCGATATCGGTCTTGGCGCGCGGCAGGTCCTGCGCGCGCCGGGCCAGCGTTGCGGAGAGCAGCCAGGCAAGCGGGTCCTCGCCTGCGGTTTTCAGCGCCTCGTCGAGATCGACCCGCGCCGCCGCGAGCTGCTGCGCCGCGACGAGCGCGCGGGCACGGTCGAGATGCGCCTCGCCCAGCTGCAATCCGGTAAGACGTTTCGCCGCCAGCGCTGCATCGAGCGCCACCCGCGCCTTCGCGGGATCGCCAGCCGCGAGCCACGCATTGCCCGCCTGCGCCGAGGCCTCGGCAGCGGCGAGCGGATCGGCGACGGCATCGGCCTTCGCCGCCGCTTCGAACGCGGCGGCCGCCGGCGCGAACCGCGCCTGCTTCACCAGCGCGAGGCCGAGGCAGCGGCTGGCGGGCGCCTTGCCGTCCTGCGCCGCCCAGCGCGTCGCCTCACGCTCGGCCGCGACCGCGTCGTCGGCGAGCAGCGCGGTGCAGTGCTGATAGCGATCGGCCGCCGGGGCCGGCGGTCCAGCAGGGGCAGTTTGCGCGGCAAGGGCGGCGAGCATCAGGATCATGCGCGGTCCAGAACATCCTCCACCGCACGGATCAGCAGCGCGATATCGGCATCGCGCGACAGGCGGTGATCGCCGTCCTTGACGAGCCACGTCTGCACATCCGCTGAACGCAGCAGCTCGGCAAGGCGCGGCGCGCGGTGCCACGGCACGTCGGGGTCGCGCTGGCCCTGCAGGATGCGCACCGGCCCGTCATAGGCGATCTCGCCGAACATCAGCCGATTGGCCTCGCCCGACGACCAGAAGCGCTTGGTGTAGACGGTCGGCGCGGGGCCATAGGCGTTGGGCCGTTCCAGCCGGCCATGCTGCATGATGTAGGCCTTTTCCTCGGTGGAAAAGCCCCAGTCGGTGAAGTCCGCCGCGGGCGCGATCCCCACCAGCGCGACGACTCGGTCCGGCCGCGCCTTCGCCGCGAGCAGCATCAGCCACCCGCCCATCGACGAGCCGACAAGCACCACCGGCCCCGTCACCGCCTCGTCGATCATCGCCAGCGTATCGGCGAGCCAATCGGCGAGGCTCTGATCCTCGAACCGCCCCTCGCTCTGCCCGCATCCGCCATAGTCGAAGCGCAGGAAGGCGCGGCCCTGCGCCTTTGCCCATGCCTCGATCGCCAGCGCCTTGGTGCCTTCCATGTCGGAGGCATAGCCGGGGAGGAAGATGACGGTGGGGCCGGCGCCTTCGGTCAAATGGTAGGCGAGGCGGGGGCGGGCGGGGGCGAACGTATCGGTCATGCCCCGCCCTTAGAGCATTTTCAGGTCAGGTTGACCCACTTCCGTTCGCCCTGAGCGAAGTCGAAGGGCACGCGCCCCAAGTGCTTCGACGTCGCTCAGCACGAACGGATCGGGACGGGCGCTCTAACCCGCCAGAAAGGCGTCGAGCGCGGCATCGAACGCGGCGGGCTGGTCGAGCATCACGAAGTGCGCGGAGTCGGCGACGGGCACATAGGTGACTTGGGGCGCTTTCGCATAGGCGCCCTGGTACAGCCCGTCGGCCATCGTCTTGCCGGATCCTGCTTCGCCCGTCGGATAGATCAGCGTCAGCGGCGTCGCGATGTTCGCCATGTCGGGCCGCAGGTCGAGCATCAGGTCTTCGTAGAACGCCTCGGCCGTAACCCGCGGGTCGGCGGTGAGGGACCACTGTGCCCCCTGCTCCTGCGACGCGGGCTTGAGCGCGAGGCGCGCCATCGTCGCCTTCGCCGCCGCGAGGTCCGCGGGCTTGCCATAATGCGCGGCCATCGCGTCGCGCATCGCCTGTGCCTGCGGCGCGATCATTGCGGGCGTCGCGGTGGGCGGCGCCATGATGAGCCCGACCCAAGGCAGCGCATCGACGATCAGCGCCTTGCGCACATCCTCGGGATGCGCCTTCGCCCACATCAGCGCAAGCGTCCCGCCAAGCGAGTGGCCGACGATCGCGGGCGTGATCTTTTCCTTCGCGACGAAGGCGTGGAGATCGGCGACCACCCCGTCGAGCATCCCCGGTTTCAGATTGTCACCCGGCGCACTGCCGCCGAAGCCGTTGATCTGCACCAGATAGACCCGGTGCCTCGCCTTCAGCCGCTCCGCCTCCGAACGCCAGTTCTCGCGCGGCATCGACAGGCCGGGGATGAAGACGACCGGCGAACCCTTGCCCACCGCCTCGATCGAGATGTGCGCCATCTGCATGACAGGTGCCGCAGTAGCGACGGGACGGGCGTGCGCACCCGTGGGCTGGAGCACGACAGCGAGCGTCAGCGCAGACGCGGCGAGACGAAGACCGAAGAAACGGATCATGCTTGTTCTCCTTTGGACGGACTGATGAAAATGGCTTCGATGGAAAGTTCGAAGAGTTCGGCGATCTTGAAGGCGAGCGGCAGCGACGGGTCGTAGCGCCCGGTCTCGATCGCGTTGACGCTCTGGCGCGACACCTCGAGCCGATCGGCGAGCAGTTGCTGGCTCCACCCCCGCTCCCCGCGCAGGTCCTTGAGGCGGTTGTTCACGACCGGCGCTCGATAAGCCGGTTGACGCAAGCCCCAAGCCCGAGGCCACCGAACCACATCACCGCGACGTAATAGGCGTCGACATGGGGCGCGAGGCCGAAGCTTTCGAGAAAGCCCCAGACGGTCGCAATGCTCAGCGCGAAGCCACTCGCGACCAGCGACTGCCGCACCATCAGCATCCGCTGATATTCGTCCTGCTCTTCGACCAGATAGCGCCCGATCGCGAAGAACATGCCGACGATCATCAACGCCGGAATGATCGCCGCGGCATAGGCGGTGACCCCGTTCGCGCCGGGATGGTTCTGGAAATACGCCTCGCCGCCGAACAGCGCGCAGGCATAGCCCGCCGAACAGCCGAGGATCGCCATATTGTAGCGCTGGCGCGCTTTCGAACGACTCACTGCAACCTCCTCCACAATGTGAAGGAAGCTTTACATGGAAAGCACGCTTTACGTCAAGCGTCCTTTACCTGTCAGATGATATAATCGACCGTCTTCATCTGCGTCTGCGCGTTTCGCACGGCACCGCGCTTTGCGACCATCTGCCGGTGGAGCGCCGCCACGGTGTCGCTGCCCCGGGTCTTGCAGACCGCCGGCAGGAAGGCATGAAGCACCGCGCCGAGCCCGCCCCAGATCATCGTCGCGCCGAACCGGCTCGCGACGCCGAAATGCTCGGCATAGCTTTCACCGACGGTTTCGGGATGGTCCCAGAACAGACGATAAAACAGGCGGCGGAACATGGGCGCACTCCGGTGGTCGATGACGAAGACTATCACAATCCTTCGGCGGTTGCAGCCTTGGCTTCCAGCGCGACGACCATTTCCGCCGCCAACAGCCCCAGCGTGTCGTCACGCGCGCCCATCACGACGATGCGGTCGCCGGGCCGCGCCTCCGCGACGATCGCCGCCGCCGCCTCGGCGCGATCGGCGATGTAGCGCGCGTTCGCGCCCGCTGCCGTCAGGTCGGCGACGATATCGGCGCTCGTCACGTCGCGAGTTGTGGTGCCGCCCTGATAGACCGGATCGGGCAGCACCAGCAGGTCGTCGTCGCGCAGCCGCGCTGCCACGCTTGCAACGAGCTCGCGCCGCATGACCTTGAGCGGACCATAGCCGTGCGGCTGGAAGAGCGCGAGGATTCGTCCCGGAAAGGCGTGAAGCGTATCGAGCGTCGCCGCGATCTTGTCCGGGTTGTGTCCGAAATCGTCGATCACCGCGACCCCGCCGCCAGCACCGATCAGCTCGAACCGCCGGCGCAGACCGGTGAACCCGGCGATCGCCGCGACCGCCGCCTCGATCGACACGTCGGCGGCGTGCACCGCGCCGATCGCGGCCAGCGCGTTCGCGACATTGTGGCGGCCGGGCACCCCGAGATGGACGCGGTATCGCGCCTCGCCCTCACCCTTCGGCGGCGATGCCGCCTCTTCCCTCTCCCGCTGGGAGAGGGAGGGAGCGCCGAAGGCGCGGAAGGGTGAGGGCGACACGACAAGATCGAACGCAATCGCGAACGGCTCGGGAGCGAGGTTCTCGGCAATCAGGTCGGCCTCGGCCTCCACGGCTACCGTGACCAGCTTCTCGCGAGGCAATCCCGACGCCAGCGCCCGCGCCTCGGCATCGCCGACGTTCAGCACCGTCCGCTCCGCCTTGCCCGCAAAGTCCGCGAACAGCGTCCGCAGTTCCTCCAGCGACTTGTGGTCCAGGCTCACATTGTTCAGCACTGCGATGCGCGGGGCGTAGAGCGCGATCGATCCGTCGCTCTCGTCGACCTCGCTGACATAGGCGTCGCCCGCCCCCACCAGCGCGGTCGCGAACGGCGCGTCGGGGGTGGCGAAGTTCTTCATCACCGCGCCGTTCATCACCGTCGGGTCGCGGCCGACCGCGTGGAGAATCCAGCCGATCATGCCGGTGACGGTCGACTTGCCGCTCGTCCCCGCCACCCCGATCGAAAGCGCGCTTTCGTTGAACAGCTGCGCGTTCAGTTCAGCGCGCGTCCGTCGCTCGCATCCCTTTTGGGTCGCTGCGACGATATCGGCGACCGTTTCCTCGACCGCGGCCGATGCCACGACGATCTGCTCCGCCGACACCACGCCGCTGCCGTCCTGTGGATGGAGCGCGATTCCCAGCCCTCGCAGCGCATCGAACTTCGCGGGCACGCGACCCTGATCTAGCCCGCGGTCGGACCCTTCCACGCGCGCGCCGCGTCCGCGCAGGATCATCGCGAGCGGCATCATCCCCGATCCGCCGATGCCCACGAGGAAGAAGCGCCTGTTGTCGATGTTGCCGTCCTGCATGGCAGCGCGCTATCCCGCACCGCGCGCCGGAGCAACAGCACCGCGGCGCCGATGAGGGGAATTGCATGAAGATCGGGGTCGTATCGCCTGCCAGCCTGGGCAACCCGGACATGGTGGCCCCCGCATCGGCTTTCGCCGCGGTCGCCTACCCAGAGATCGATCTCGTCTTCCACCCGCAATGTTTCGCGGTTGACGGGCATTTCGCTGGCTCCGATGCGCTGCGCGCGTCCGCCTTCCTCGAATTCGCCAACGACGCCAGCTTCGATGCGATCTGGTTCGGCCGCGGCGGCTATGGCTCGAACCGCATTCTGGCCGAGGCGATCCCGAAGCTGGGGCCGGCGGCGCGTCACAAGGCCTATGTCGGCTATTCGGACATGGGGTTCCTCCTCGCCGCGCTCTATGCCAGGCGGATCGGGCGCCCGACCCACGGGCCGATGGTCACCGATATCAACCGCACAAAGGGCGACGAGACGGTGGCGCGAACGCTCGGCTGGCTCGCGCGCGGCGACCGGCAGGGGCTGGAACCCGGGCTGGGCGGCAAGCCTTCGGTGTGCCTCAACCTCTCGATCCTCACCGCGATCATCGGCACGCCGTGGCTGCCCGATCTCAAGAACCATGTCCTCATCGTCGAGGAGGTGTCCGAGGCGATGTATGCGATCGACCGGATGCTGTTCCACATGGCGAACGCCACCCAGTTGCGGGGCATCGCCGGCGTCCGGCTGGGCGCGGTCACCGCGATCAAGCCCAACGAACCCGAATGGGGGGAGACGCTGGAATATATGATGACCCGCTGGTGCGGCGAAATGGGCGTGCCCTATCTCGGCCGCGCGGAGGTGGGGCATAGCCAGGCGAACCATGTGGTGCCGTTCGGCATGATCTGACGCGGGGTTTCGCGCGCGCCCGCTTCGCTGTATTGCCGCGCTTCCGATATCCCTCCCTACGCGCAGGAAAGCACTCCATGTCCGCCCAAATGGCCGAGTTGTTCCGCATCACGCTTCCCGACGGGTCCGTCCGTGAAGTCGCGCCCGGAACCACCCCGGCGGATGTGGCGGCGGCGATCGGCCCGGGTCTCGCCAAGGCGGCGCTCGCCGCGAGGATCGATGGCGAGGTGCGCGACCTGAACCGGCCGTTCGATGGCGACACCAGCCTCGCCCTCGTCACGGCGCGCGACGAGGCGGATGCGCTGGAGCTCGCGCGCCACGATTATGCGCATGTGCTGGCGGAGGCGGTGCAGGCGCTGTTCCCCGGCACGCAGATCACCTTCGGCCCCGCGACCGACGACGGCTTCTATTACGACTTCGCCCCGGCGCCCGATCACGGCCCCTTCACCGAAGAGGACCTGCCCGCGATCGAGGCGAAGATGCGCGAGATCATCGCGAAGGACGAGCCGCTGATCCGCGAGGTCTGGACGCGCGAGCAGCTGATCGCGCGCTGGCAGAAACAGGGCGAGATGTTCAAGGCCGAGTGGGCGGCCGAGCTTCCGGACAGCGAGGAGCTGACCGTGTACCGT
The DNA here is from genome assembly GCF_902498785.1 of Sphingomonas sp. EC-HK361. GTDB lineage: Bacteria > Pseudomonadota > Alphaproteobacteria > Sphingomonadales > Sphingomonadaceae > Sphingomonas. The sequence continues at coordinate 323,364 of NZ_LR701493.1, read as the reverse complement.
GCGGGCAAGGGCGACGACGCGTGGCTCGACATGTGCCGCGGCCCCCATCTCGCCTCCACCGGCAAACTCGACCCGCAGGCGTTCAGGCTCACGCGCGTCTCCGGCGCCTATTGGCGAGGCGACCAGAAGAACGCGATGCTCAGCCGCATCTACGGCACCGGCTGGCTTTCCAGGAAGCAGCTCGACGCGCACCTGACGATGCTCGAGGAAGCCGCGAAGCGCGATCACCGCAAGATCGGGCAGGAGATGGACCTGTTCCACCTCCAGTCGGAAGCGCAGGGGTCGGTGTTCTGGCACCCCAACGGCTTCATCCTCTGGCGCAGCCTCGAGGCTTATATGCGCCGCCGTCTCGATGCGGCGGACTATGCCGAGGTCAAGACGCCGCAGCTGATGGACGCGCGCCAGTGGGAGCAGTCCGGCCACTGGGGCAAATACCGCGAGAACATGTTCGTGGTACCCGACGAGGTGCCGAACGTGGAGGACGAGGGCGCGATCCTTTCGGGCGACGCGGACCTGATGGCGCTGAAGCCGATGAACTGCCCGGCGCATGTTCTCATCTTCAAGCAGGGTATCAAGAGCTACCGCGACCTGCCGATTCGCATGGCCGAGTTCGGCTGCTGCCACCGGAACGAACCCCACGGCGCGCTCCACGGCATCATGCGGGTGCGCCAGTTCACCCAGGACGATGCGCACATCTTCGTGCGCGAGGATCAGGTGATCGAGGAGGTCCGCAAATTCTGCGAGCTGCTCGACAGCGTGTATCGGGATCTCGGCTTCACCGACTATGCGGTGAAGCTGGCGCTGCGTCCCGACAAGCGCTTCGGCTCCGACGACATGTGGGACACGGCCGAAGAGGAATTGCGCGTCGCCGTGCGCACCTCGTCGCTGTCCCAGACGATCAAGGACAGGTTCGAGGAATTGCCCGGCGAGGGCGCCTTCTACGCGCCGAAGCTGGAGTTCCACCTGACCGATGCGATCGGCCGCACCTGGCAGGTCGGCACGATCCAGTCGGACCGGGTGCTCCCCGATCGGCTCGACGCGTCCTATGTGGGCGAGGATGGTGAGCGGCACCGCCCGGTGATGCTGCACCGCGCGATCCTCGGCACGTTCGAACGCTTCATCGGCATCCTGATCGAACATCATGCCGGCCGATTCCCGATGTGGCTGGCGCCGGTGCAGGCGGTCGTCGCGACGATCGTATCCGATGCGGACGATTACGCCCGCCACGTCGCCGACACGCTCCGCAAGGCGGGCATCCGCGTCGAGACCGATCTCCGGAACGAGAAGATCAATTACAAGGTGCGCGAGCACAGCCTTGCCAAGGTTCCGGCGCTGCTCGTCGTCGGCAAGCGCGAGGCGGAGGAGGGCAAGGTCGCGGTCCGCCGGCTCGGGTCCGATGGCCAGCAGATCGTGACGCTGGACGAGATCGTGGCGGCGCTGACCACTGAGGCGACCCCGCCAGACCTCAGCTGAGACGCGGCGCACCTTTCAAGATCGTCGCGTTTCACCTATATAGTGACTCGAAATATTTTCTGTAATCACGACAGGAGCATACCCCATACCCCCTCCCATGATGCGCCGGCCCAACCAGGCGCCGCCGATGAACGGCCCCCGCTTCAACGAATGGATTCAGAGCCCCAAGGTCCGCGTGATCGACCATGAGGGCGAGAATCTCGGCGTGATGTACACGCGTGAGGCGATGGAGCAGGCGAAGGAACTCGGGCTCGACCTGGTCGAGGTGTCGCCCAACGCAGACCCGCCGGTCGCCAAGTTCCTCGATGTCGGCAAGTTCAAATACGAGGCGCAGAAGAAGGCGAACCTCGCCCGCAAGAGCCAGAAGACGCAGGAGATCAAGGAGATCAAGATGCGTCCGAACATCGACGATCACGACTACGACACCAAGATGAAGAAGGTCGTCGAGTTCATCGGTGACGGCGACAAGGTGAAGGTCACGATGCGCTTTCGCGGGCGCGAATTGAGCCACGGCCAGCTCGGCATGGCGGTGCTTCAGCGCGTCGCGGAGGAAACCGCCGAGGTCGCCAAGGTCGAGGCCTATCCGCGCATGGAAGGCCGCCAGATGCTGATGGTGCTCTCGCCGAAATAATTCGCGTGATGCGCGCGCTGGGCGCCCGCCCGATGGCGGCAAACCCTGCGCGCGCCGCGATTTCCGTAGCGTCAGACGATTCTTGCCCAAAGGTCTGCGGCGGACCCATTGTTGCAAAGCTGCGACACTCGTCTTCGAAAATCGGCGGTGACGCCCGAAAAACCTAGACGCGCACGCCTGCGCTTCTAATCGCGCTCCCGATACCGATAATTCGAAACGGGAGAGCATGCATGCGTAAATCGGCCCTTTTCCTGTCGACCGCGCTGGTCGTCATGGCAGCCCCCGCCTTTGCGCAGGATGCTCCGGCAACGGCGGCGGATACGCAGACCGCCGCCAGCCCGCAGAGCGCGGCCGCTCCCGCCGCCGTCGACAGTCAGGCGCAGGTTGCCGACGAAACCCCGCAGAACGCCGGCGACATCGTCATCACCGCGACTCGCCGCTCCGAACGCCTTTCGAACGTGCCGATCGCGGTGTCAGCCGTCGGCCAGGTCGCGCTCCAGAACTCGGGCGCGACCGATATCCGCCAGATGACCCAGCTCGCGCCGTCGCTCCTCGTCTCGTCGACGGGCTCCGAAGCCAACGCCTCGGCGCGCATCCGCGGCATCGGCACCGTCGGCGACAATCCCGGTCTCGAAAGCTCGGTCGCGGTGTTCATCGACGGCGTCTATCGCAGCCGCACCGGCTCGGGGCTCAACGATCTCGGCGAGGTCGACCGCATCGAGGTGCTGCGCGGCCCGCAGGGCACGCTTTCGGGCCGCAATTCGTCCGCCGGCGCGATCAACATCTACACCAAGAAGCCCGAATTCACCTTCGGCGGCTATGGCGAGGCGACCTACGGCAACTACAACAACGTCCGCGTGGCGGGCGCGATCACCGGCCCGATCATCAAGGACGTGCTCGCCTTCCGCCTCGACGGCGTTTACGGCAACCGCGACGGCTTCTACTACGACGTCGTCAACAAGACCGATTACAACGACCGCAACCGCTATTTCGTGCGCGGGCAGCTGCTGTTCGAGCCATCCTCCGATATCTCGCTGCGGCTGATCGGCGACTATACGTGGCGCGACGAGAAGTGCTGCGGCGCGGTCTATGTCGATCTGCGCGAGAAGATCGATCCGACCCCCGGCGTCCCCGGCGACTTCGCGATCAATCCGGCGGGCAACCGCATCGTCCAGGTCATGCAGAGCATGGGCGCGATCTTCCCGAGCGCGGGCGATCCCTATAACCGCCGCATCGCCAACACCCTTGGTCGCGCCTATGCGAACGTCACCAAGGACTATGGCGGCTCGGCGCAGCTCGACTGGAATCTGGGCGGCGCACAGCTGACCTCGATCACCGCCTACCGCGAATACAAGTCGGACGGCGCGGCGGATATCGACTATGGCAATCTCGACATCGGCTACCGCCCCGATGACGGCAACAGCTACCGCCAGTTCCACACCTTCAGCCAGGAGGTCCGCCTCAACGGCTCGCTGTTCGACGACAAGCTCGACTGGCTCGTCGGCGGCTATTACTCGAAGGAAGACCTGGTCGTTGCCGACAATCTGAAGTTCGGCAGCCAGTACGGCGCGTTCGCATCGTGCCGTATCGTCGCGACGATCAATCCGCTCGCCGCGCTGCGTGATCCGACCCAGCCGGGCTGCCTCGGCACGACGCCGCTCGCCGCGCTTGGCGGCGCAACCGGGCGTCAGGCCGTGGGCGCGGGCCTCGGCGCGCTGGCGCCGACCGTTCTCGCCGGGATCGATCGTCTCTCCACAGTCAACAATGTCGGCGACGTGCGCTCCACCTATTATCAGGACAGCGAGAACTACGCGTTCTTCACCCACAACATCTTCAAGATCACCGACAAGCTCAGCCTCACCGGCGGCCTGCGCTACACGCATGAGCGCAAGCAGTTCCATGCGGACTTCAATAACAACAACACCGTCTGCCCGGTGCAGCAGGCCAATCTCAGCCCGCTGCTCGCCAGCGCCGCGGTTCCTGCAAGCCTGAAGACGCTGGTCGGCGGCATCCTGACGCTGACCTGCACGGGCAACTCGTCGTCGCAGCTCAATGGCCTCGATCTCAACGACGGGTTCAAGGAAGGCGAGTTCACCGGCACCGCGGTCGTCAGCTACAAGCCGCGCACCGACACGCTGCTCTATGCGTCCTACTCGCGCGGCTACAAGGCCGGCGGCTACAACCTCGACCGGTCGGACCTGAGCGCCACCACCTTCGCGCCGATCACCAACGCGGCCGCAAGCCGGCTGCGCTTCGATCCCGAAACGGTCAACGCCTATGAAGTCGGCCTGAAATTCTCCAGCAGCGATTTCACCTTCAACGTCGCCGGCTTCCGCCAGGAGTTCAAGAATTTCCAGTTGAACACCTTCAACGGCCAGAACTACATCGTCCAGAATCTCAGCTCGTGCGACACCAGCCTGAACGGCGCGGATCGCGATGCGAGCGCGACGACGGGCGCGTGCACGGGCAAGACCAAATACGGCGTGCTGTCGCAGGGCTTCGAGCTCGAAGCGGGGCTGTATCCGGCGCGCAACTTCGCGGTGAACCTGGGCTATACCTTCACCGACACGCGCTACCGCAACAATCTGGTCGGCAGCGAGAGCGGCGAGGCGCTCGATCCGGCGCTGTTCCTGCTCTCGGGCAGCGACCTGTCGAACGCGCCGCGCCATACGGTGACGGCATCGACGAGCTGGACGCCGGAACTCGGCGGATCGGGGCTCAGCGCGCTGTTCTATGTCGATGGCCGCATGACCAGCGACTACAACACGGGGTCCGACCTGTTTCCCGAAAAGGCGCAGGACGGCTTCTTCCTGATGAACGCCCGCGTCGGCATTCGCGGACCGGGCCAGCGCTGGGCGCTGGAGCTGTGGGGTCAGAACCTGCTCGACACCAATTATCAGCAGGTCGCCTTCAATGCGCCGTTCCAGGGCGCGGGCAGCCAGGCACAGGCCCAGGCGTTCGGCACCAGTCCTGCGAACCAGGTGTTCAGCTCGTTCCTGGCCGAGCCGCGGACTTACGGCGTGACGCTGCGCACCCGCTTCTGAGGCGGGCGCCGACCCTGCAACCTCCCTCGATATCAGGGAGGTTGCAGGTCAATCTTGCAGGCCAAGTGGTAAAACGCGCCTGCATCCAGCGCGCCAGAGGCCGCCGCGAATCGCGGGGACCGGGCTGCTTCAATGATCTGCCGGTTTGACCGCGCCTTACCTCGGGCGCGGTCGCCTTACACCCGCATCGGCATCAGCACATAGAGCGCGACCGCCTTGTCGTTTTCGCGGATCAGCGTCGGTGCGGCGGCATCGGCCAAATGGACTTCGACCGAATCGCCCTCGATCTGGCCGAGGATGTCCATGAGATACCGGCTGTTGAAGCCGATCTCGAACGGCAGCGCGGTGTAGTCGCCGGGAACTTCCTCCGCCGCGGTGCCGTTCTCCGGCGAAGTCACCGACAGCGTGATCTTGTCGCGATCGAGCGCCATCTTCACCGCGCGGGTCTTTTCGGTCGCGATCGTGGAGACGCGGTCGACGCCTTGCATGAAGCTGACGGGGTCGAGCTTCAGGATCTTGTCGTTGCCGGTCGGGATGACGCGGCTGTAGTCGGGGAAGGTGCCGTCGATGAGCTTCGAGGTCAGGATCGCCTGGCCGAGATCGAAGCGGATCTTGGTCGCGGAAAGCGAGACACCGACGGACCCGTCGATCTCGTCGAGCAGCTTCCTGAGTTCCGCGACGCATTTCCGCGGTACGATGACGTCGGGCATCCCCTCGGCGCCGTCAGGGCGCGGCATCGTCACGCGGGCGAGGCGGTGGCCGTCGGTCGCGGCGGCCTTCAGGACCGGCTGCGATCCGTCATCTGCGACATGAAGGAAGATCCCGTTCAGGTAGTAACGCGTCTCCTCGGTCGAGATCGCAAACCGCGTCTTGTCGATGATCTGCTTCAACGTCTCGGCGGGCAGCTCGAACTGGGTTGGCAGTTCGCCTTCCGCGATGACCGGGAAGTCGTCGCGCGGCAGGGTGCCGAGCGAGAAGCGCGCACGGCCGGCGACGATCGCCATCCGGCCTTCCGCGGCGCTCAGCGAGACCTGCGCGCCCTCGGGCAGCTTGCGCGCGATGTCGAACAGGGTGTGGGCGGAGACGGTCGTCGATCCCGGCTGGTCGACCGCGGCGGCGACCTGCTCGTTGATCTGCAGATCGAGATCGGTCGCCATCAACTTCAGCGCGCCCTCGGCCGTGGCTTCCAGCAAAACGTTCGACAGGATCGGGATGGTGTTGCGGCGCTCCACCACCGACTGGACATGGCTCAGCCCCTTCAGGAGCGTCGCGCGTTCGATCGTCGCCTTCATCACATCGTCCCCCGGCCCAGCCGGACTCAAGCCGGGGGCAACTCCCGAGTGGTCCTAGCCAAAGAGAAAGGGCCGGAGCAAGCGCCCCGGCCCTTCTTTTCGGTGGATTGTTATGTCGGACGTTATCGGTGCTGTCCGTTGGGACGCCCGACCAGCCACCTCATCTACGCGCGGAACGGTGTGCCCCGCGGGCAAACTCAGAAGCGGAAGCCGTAGCTGACCACTGCCTGATGCTTGTCGGTATCGATGTCGAACTTGCTGCTCTGCGCGCCGTTCGCATAATCGACCGCGCCGCGGCCGTAGTTCGAATAGCGATATTCGGCCTTGATGTAGCTGTGCTCGCCGACCGCATGCTCGACGCCCGCACCGGCGCGCCAGCCGTCAAGGTTGAAGTCGGTATCGGTCGTCTGCTGGGTGTCGCCCGCGAGTACGTTCAGGCGGGCGTTGGTGTAGCCGCCCTTGGCATAGACCATCGTCGTCGGGCTGACGAGCACACCGGCGCGCGCGCCGACATAGAGGTCGCGCCCCTGCTTCACCCGGCCGAAGCCGAAATCGGCGGTATAGTCGCGGCGCTGGCTCTTGGCGGTCGATCCGGTGATCTCCGCTTCTGCACCCAGCACGATGCCGCTCGACGTGGCGATGTCGTAGCCGATGCCGCCACCATAGAGCAGGCCGTCGATCGACTGATCGTCCTGGCCGTTATTGTTGTTGACCGACGAGCCGGCGCCGACATGGTCGTAACCGATCGTGCCTTCGACGCGCGGGCCGGTGAAGGTGGGGTTCACCTCCTGCGCGAGGGCAGGGGTTGCGGCGGTAGCGGTGGCGAGCAGCAGGGCGGCGGTGATCTTACGCATGGGATACTCCATCGATACGTTCCTGCCGAAACGAGGCAGGGACGGCGCCAATGGCCGAAGCAGCGAGACGTTGCATGAACCCCAGATAAACACGGAAATCCGTTGCTTTTGCGCCACACGGGGTTGAAATGACGGCAATGGATTCCAAGGCATCTGCGGCGCGAAAAGGGCGCGATTTCGTCGCGCGGCACGGCGAAACGGTGTTCAACGCCGCACGGCGGTTGCAGGGCGACCACCCGCATACACCGCTCACGCGCGCGGGTTTCGCACAGGCGGAGGAAATGGGCGCCGCGTTGCGCGAGGCGCTCGGCGCATCGCCCGCGCTGACGCTGTGGGCCTCGCCCACGGGCCGCGCGCTGCAGACGATGGCGGTCATCGCGGAACATCTCGGGCTCGACTGGCACGCGGTGCGCACTGACGCACGGCTCAGCGAGATCGGCATGGGCGCGTGGGGCGGGCGCTATTACGCCGATGTGATCGACGAAGTCGGCCCCGTCGTCCACGACGGCGGGCTGCTGGTGCCCGCCCCAGACGGCGAGGATTATCCCGCCATCGCGGCGCGGGTGAGCGGCTGGCTCGCCGACACGGGCGAGGACGAAGGCGACCGGCTGGTCATCATGCACGGCATTTCCAGCCGGGTGATGCGCGGGGTGATGACGGGGGCCGCCATCGATGGCTGGGCCGGTGCGCCGGTCATGGCGGGGATGCCGCAGGGATCGGTGACGATGGTCGCGCGCGGCGTCGAGCATCTGATCCACCGCGGCACGGGCTACGCACCGGCGTGATCGCGCTGCTCGCGCTGTTGCTGGCGATTGCGCCGCCCGGCCGCGTGACGCTCGGCGTGTATGAAAGCTGGGCGGCGTTTCGCGATCAAGGCCCCACGCGCTGCTTTGCGATCGCGGCGCCGGTGCGGGCCGGTGCCTCGACCCGGCTGCGTCCCTTTGCGAGCGTGGCCAGCCATTTCGGGCGAAGCAACCGCAGCGCGCTGTTCGTGCGCCTGTCGACCGCGCGCAACCTCGCCGTACCGGTGACGCTCTCGATCGATGATCGCCGCTTCACGCTGTCGGGCGGCGATGCTGCCGCCTGGGCGCCCGACGCGCAGACCGACCGCGCGATCGTGGCGGCGATGCGCGGCGCGCGCAGCATGAGCGTGGCTGCGGTCAGCGATCGGGGGACGCCCTTCGCGGATACCTACGCGCTGGCCGGCGCCGCGACCGCGATCGACGCGGCGGCGCTGGGCTGCGCTCGCAGGTAATTCAACCACTTCAACTCCGCTCATCCTGAGGAGGGACTGAGCTCGTCGAAGGCCCGTCTCGAAGGACACGCCCAGACCGTCCTTCGAGACGAGGCTTCGACTTCGCTCAGCCTCTCCTCAGGATAAGCGGGGATAAGTGAGGGGCAGCTAGAAAATTCATGTCAAATCGCCTATGTGCCCGGCCATGCAGACAGGATCGGCCGCACCCATGCCCATTCCGGGGCATTTCGACCCCGTGCCCGTGGCGCGCGCGCTCGCGCCGCGCTCGGACGGGCGGATCGATCTGCTCGGACTCTCGAAGGACGACCTGCGCATGGCGCTGGAGACGTCGCAGCTCGAGCCGAAACAGGCGAAGCTGCGCGCCAAGCAGTTGTGGCACTGGATCTACAATCGCGGCGTCACCGATTTTTCGCTGATGACCGACATCTCGAAGACGATGCAGCCGTGGCTGGAACAGCGCTTCGTCATCAGCCGGCCACAGGTCGTCGAGGCGCAGGTTTCGACCGACGGGACACGCAAGTGGCTGCTGCGCAGCGACGACGCGCAAGATTACGAGATGGTGTTCATCCCCGATGCCGATCGGGGGACTTTGTGCGTGTCGAGCCAGGTCGGCTGCACGCTCAACTGCCGCTTCTGCCACACCGGCACGATGCGGCTGGTGCGCAACCTGACGCCGGGCGAGATCGTCGGCCAGGTGATGCTCGCGCGCGATTCGCTTGGCGAATGGCCCTCGACGCCCGAGGGGCGGATGCTCACCAACATCGTGATGATGGGGATGGGCGAGCCGCTGTATAATTTCGAGAGCGTTCGCGATGCGCTGAAGATCGTCATGGACGGCGATGGCCTTGCGCTCTCCAAGCGGCGGATCACGCTATCCACGTCGGGCGTGGTGCCGATGATGGCGCGCGCGGGCGAGGAGATCGGGGTGAACCTCGCGGTCTCGCTCCACGCGGTCACGAAGGACGTGCGCGACGAGATCGTGCCCTTGAACCGCAAATACGGGATCGAGGAGCTGCTCCAGGCGTGCGCGGACTATCCGGGCGCCAACAATGCGCGGCGGATCACGTTCGAATATGTCATGCTGCGCGACAAGAACGACGGCGATGCCGATGCGCGCGAACTCGTGCGGCTCATCAAGCAGTACAAGCTGCCCGCCAAGGTGAACCTGATCCCGTTCAATCCCTGGCCCGGCGCGCCGTATGAATGCTCGACGCCCGAACGCATCCGGGCCTTTTCGAACATCGTCTTCGAAGCCGGGATTTCCGCGCCGACGCGGACCCCGCGCGGGCGCGATATCGACGCGGCGTGCGGACAGCTGAAGACCGCCGCTGAAAAGAAGAGCCGGGCGGAACTCGACCGGCAGGCTGAGGGCGTAATGCGATGAGTCGCCATGCCGGGGGCATGGCGCCGCATGGAGCCCGCCTGCGGAGCAATCGGTGGCAGGCGGCGCTCGGGTGAGCCTGACGGGCGCACTTCGCCGGACGCTGATCGGGGAAGTGCGCGCGCTGTTCAACGATCGCGCCCGCGGCGAACGTCCGGTCGAGCGCGCGGCCGATCCCTTCATTCCGCAAGGTTCGGTCGCGTGGCGTGTCCATAGCGACGTGACGACGATGATGGTCGGCGGCATCGCCGCGCTGCTGCTCCAGATGCTCCACCCCTCGGCGCGTGCGGGCGTGTGGGACCACAGCAATTTCCGCCGCGACATGATCGGGCGGCTGCGGCGCACCGCGCGCTTCATCGCGGTTACGACGTTCGGTGCGAAGGCCGATGCCGAGGCCGCGATCGCGCGGGTGCGGCGGATTCACGAAGGCGTCGCCGGCGCGCGCCCGGACGGCACCGCCTATCATGCGGCCGATGCACGGCTGCTCGCCTGGGTGCACGTGGCGGGCGCGTTGCCCTTTCTCGACGCGTGGATTCGCTTTGGCGAGCCGGGCATGTCGCGTGTCGATCAGGATCGCTATTTCGCCGATGTCGCGCCGGTCGCGCTGGCGCTGGGCGCCGATCCGGTGCCGACGACACGCGCCGAGGCGGAGGAACTGATCGCTTCGTTTCGGCAGGACCTCACCGCCGACGCGCGCAGCCGCGACATCGCGCGCGCGGTATTGCGCGCGCGACCGCGGTCGTTGGCGGCGGCACCGGTGCAGTCGCTGATGATGCAGGCGGCAATCGATCTGCTCCCCGACCGGGCGCGGCGGATGCACGGCCTCCACGCGACCCGACTGGTTCGGCCCGCGGTATCGACCGCGACGCTTGGCGTGGCGCGCACATTGCGCTGGGCGTTCCAGGGTCCGCGCGGCGAGTGATCGCGGGGGCGGGATCGGGCGGGATCGCGCTGGCATTCGGCGCAGGCATCGTCGGCGGTGCGATGAACGCGCTGGCGGGCGGCGGCACCTTCGCGACGCTCCCGGCGCTCATCGCGCTCGGGCTGCCCGCCAACCAGGCCAACGCGACCTCGAACGTCGCGTTGCTGCCGGGGGCGGCGACGAGCGCCTGGGGTTTCCGCGACGAGCTGGCGCCGGTCGGCGGCGTGTCGATCCGGACGCTGGCGGCGATCACCTTCGGCGCGGGGCTTGTCGGATCGCTGCTGCTGGTGTGGACACCGACACGCACCTTCGATCTGCTTATTCCCTGGCTGCTGCTGATCGCCTTCGTCGCGATCGCGTTCGGCAAGCGCGCCGCGGACTGGCTGCGCGCGCGGGTGACGATCGGCCGACGCAGTCTCGTGATCGCGCAGATGCTGCTGGGGATATATGGCGGCTATTTCGGCGGCGGCGTTGGGATCATGACGACGGCGATGTACGGGCTGCTCGCCGGCATCAGCCCCCGCGCGTTGTTCGCGCCGCGCACGCTGATGCTCGCCGTCGCGAACGCCGCGGCGGCGATCGTCTTCATCGCGACCGGGCTGGTCCGCTGGTGGGCATGCGCGCCGATGCTGGTAGGGTCGATCCTCGGCGGCTGGCTGGGCGCGAAGATCGGGAAGCGGCTTTCGCCGGGAATGGTGCGCGCCTGGACGATGCTGGTGACGGGGGTAACGACGATAGTGTTCTTCTACAGGGCTTATCGGGGGTGAGGACGAGTGACTCACATCCTCCCCTGCAAGGGGAGGGGGACCGCGCGCGGAGCGCGTGGTGGAGGGGTATCGCGCTCTCGATAGCGGACTACCCCTCCGTCAGCGCTGCGCGCTGCCACCTCCCCTTCCAGGGGAGGACCGGCGGAAGGTGCGCTCCGAGTGTTCAGGCCGGGCGCCGCATCTGGAACTTCGCCTCCTCGCGCACCGCGAAATAGTCGGTCGGACCGCCGCCGCGCATGATCGGGATGGAGCGCGCGGTCTGGTAGATGCCGTCATCCAGCATTGCGGTGTCGATATGGACCGCGACGACTTCGCCCAGCACGAGCCAGCTGTCGACGTCCGCCCCGTCTGCGGTCTGGAGCTGCACGATCTGCGTCTTGCGGCATTCGAAATGAACCGGGCTTGCCGCCACGCGGTCGGGCTTCACCAGCCGCGACGGCAGCGAATCCAGCCCGGCGAGCACGAACTCGTCGTCCTCGACCGTCGCCGACGTCGCGTTCATCGCCCCGGCCAGCGCTTCGGTCGCCAGATTCCAGACGAATTCGCCCGTCGCTTCCACGTTCGCGACGCTGTCCTTCCAGCCGGTCGAGCAGAAGCCGATGATCGGCGGGCGGTAATTGAACTGGTTGAAGAAGGAATAGGGCGCGAGGTTGCGCTTGCCTGCGGGCGAGACGGTGCTGATCCAGCCGATCGGGCGCGGCGCGATGATCGCATTGGTCGGATCGTGGGGCAGGCGGTGGCCGTTTGCGGGTTCGTAAAAGTGATATTCGGTCATCGCACCTTGCCTGCTATGTAACCATCGCGCGCTGTGCCGCGAAAAGGGAGCCGATGGACGCAGACCCGAATCCTGAACCGCCCGCAAGCGCCGATGCCGCGCCGCGACCCCGCTTCATCGTGAAACACCGGCTCGCGACGCGGCTGTGGCACTGGATCAATGTCGTCGCGGTGTTCATCCTGCTTGGCTCCGGCATGATGATCTCGAACGCGCATCCGCATCTCTACTGGGGGCGGTACGGCGCGAATTTCGACCATGCGTGGTTTGATCCGCCGCGCTTCCCCGGCTGGCTGACCATCCCGTCGACCTACAATCTCGCGCTCGGGCGGCGCTGGCATCTGTTCTTCGCGCTGGTCTTCGCCTTCGCGCTGCTCGGTTTCATCGTCTGGAGCCTCGTCAATCGCCACATCCAGCGCGACCTGCGCATCCGCGCGGGCGAGGTCGCGCCGCGTCACCTGTGGCACGACGTGAGGGAACATCTCGCCTTTCGTTTCCACGATCCCGACCGGCCCGGTGCCTACAACATCCTGCAGAAGCTGGCCTATGTCGGCACGATCTTCGTCCTGCTGCCACTGGCGATTCTGACCGGGCTGACGCTGTCGCCGGGGATGGATGCGGCGTGGCCGTGGCTGCTCGATCTGTTCGGCGGTCGGCAATCGGCGCGGTCGCTGCATTTCATCGCGGCGGGCGCGATCGCTGCGTTCATCATCGTCCACCTCGCGCTCGTCCTGCTTGCCGGGCCGGTGCGCGAGGTGACGTCGATGATCACCGGGCGGTGGCGTATTCCGGAGGACGAGGCATGAGCCGTATCATCACCCGCCGCGGCCTCGTCACCGGTGCTGCGGTCGGCGCGGGCACGCTGCTGGCGGGGTGCGACCGGCTCGGTCAGAACGAGACGTTCCGCTCGATCCTGTTCAAGGGCGAGGACATCCACCGCGGTCTCCAGCGCGCGCTCACCGACCGGGGCGCACTCGCGCCGCAATTCACCGAAGCGCAGATGTCGCCGATCTTCCGCGAGAACGGGACGCGCAACCCGAACACCGACGCCTATAACGCGCATGTCGCGAACCGCTTTGCCGACTGGCGGCTTAAGGTCGGCGGGCTCGTCGATCGGCCGCTCGACCTCTCGCTCGCGCAACTCCGGTCGATGCCGGCTCGCACCCAGATCACGCGTCACGACTGCGTCGAGGGGTGGAGCGCGATCGGCAAATGGCACGGGCCGATGCTCGGCACGGTGCTGAAGGCGGTGGGCGTGCGGCGTTCCGCGCGCTATGTCGTGTTCCACTGCGCCGATCTCTACCGCGGCACGCCCTATTACGAATCGATCGACATGATCGATGCCTTCCACCCGCAGACGATCCTCGCCTGGGCGATGAACGGCCATCCGCTGAGCGTCGGGCACGGCGCGCCCGTACGCCTCCGGGTCGAGCGGCAGCTTGGCTACAAGCACGCCAAATATGTGATGCGCATCGATGCGGTGGAGAGCCTCGCCGGGATCGGGCTCGGCAAGGGCGGCTATTGGGAGGACAATGTCGATTACGATTGGTACGCCGGAATCTAGCCGCTAGGTCCCCGGCTCATGGCGCTGATCGATCGGTTTTTCGCTGCCCGTGTCGTCCACGGGACCCTGAAAGTCTTCCACGCAAACGGCACCGTCCGCAACTTCGGCACGCCGACCGATGGCTATCCCGACGTGGCCATCCGGTTCGCCGACAAAGGGGTGACCGGCGCGATCATCCGCGACCCGGGCCTCGGCGCGGCCGAGGCGATCATGGACGGTCGGCTGATCGTCGAACAGGGCGACGTGCGCGATCTCGTCAACCTGCTGACCGCCAACGACAAATGGGAGGAAGGCGGCAGCAAGCTCGCGGCGTCGGCGATGCGCCGCGCGGTGCAGGCGATCACCCACCGGGCCGACCGGATCAACATGGCGCGCAAGTCGAAGCGCAACGTCGCGCATCATTACGACCTTTCCGACCGGCTCTACGATCTCTTCCTCGACGCCGACCGCCAATATAGCTGCGCCTATTTCACCGATCCCGCGAACAGCCTGGAGCAGGCGCAGGCCGACAAGAAGGCGCATATCGTCGCCAAGCTGCTGGTGGAGCCGGGGATGCGGGTGCTCGACATCGGCTGCGGCTGGGGCGGGATGGCGCTCTACATTCACGCCAGGACCGGCGCCGAGGTGCTGGGGGTCACGTTGTCGGAGGAACAGCTGAAGGTCGCGCGCCGACGCGCCGAGGAGGCGGGGGTCGCGGACAAGGTCCGATTCGAACTTATCGATTACCGCGACGTCACCGGCACTTTCGACCGGATCGTGTCGGTAGGCATGTTCGAACATGTCGGGCCGGCGCACTACCGCGCATTCTTCGTGAAGTGCCGGCAGCTGCTGGCCGAAGACGGCGTGATGCTGCTCCACACGATCGGGCGGATGGGCGCGCCGGGCGTCACCGACAAGTTCACGCTGAAATATGTCTTTCCCGGCGGCTACAACCCGGCCCTGTCGGAGATCGCGCGCGGCTATGAAGGCCTCCGGCTGGTGCCGACCGATATCGAGGTGCTGCGCGTCCATTATGCGATGACGATCGACCACTGGTACGACCGCACGACCGCGGCGAGGGATGCGATCGTCGCGCTGTATGACGAACGCTTCTTCCGGATGTGGCAGTTCTACCTGGCGGGCGCCGGTGCCGCGTTTCGCTATGGCGGGCTGTGCAACTACCAGATCCAGCTGGCGAAGGGGCGCCTCGCGGTGCCGCTGACGCGCGATTACATCGGCGAGCGCGAGCTGGTGTTACGGGGGTGACCAGGCGTCTGTGCCCCCGCGGAGGCGGGAGCCCAGGCTCGCGAAGCGATCGCTGGCGCGAGACTGGATCCCCGCCTGCGCGGGGATACTGAGAATTTCAGCCCCAAGCGGGCAAGTTGTTACCGCCCCGCGCCCGCCTTCGCCGCTTCCGCCGCCTTGGCGCGCTCGATCGGGGTGATCTTGCCGTCGTGATCAAGGTCGTAGCGATCGAACACCGCGATCATCAGCGCGCGCGATTCGTCGCGGGTGACCTTGCCGTCCTTGTTGCGGTCCGCCGACTGGAACCACAGCCCGGCAACGCGCTTGGCGTGGACGGGATCGAGCTGCTTCATGCCAGCGCTCATCTTGCCCATCCGCGCGGTCACTTCGGCCAGGCTCAGCGTGCCGTTGCCGTCGGTGTCGGTCGCCTTGAACTCGGCATCGAGCTTGGCGATCGCCGAGGCGCGCGTTTCCTGCGCGAAGGCGGGCGTGGCGACGAGGAGCATCGCGGCGGCGGCGGTGAATCGAAGGAACATGCGGACTCCGATGGCAGGATGAACGCTGCCCTGCAACGCGCTAGCTATACCGCGGCTGAACGCCTCAATCGGGATGGCGCGCGGCCATATCGGCGAGCGATGCGCGCACCAGCTCTTCCAGCACGCCCTGATCGATATCGGCGAGCGCCTTGACGTAAAGGCAGCCCTTGCCGGACGAGTGCTTGCCGAGCCGGTCGAGCAAATCCTGCCGCATCGCGAAGCCGGTGGTCAGATAGAAGGTGAAGGCGGCCTTACGGGGGGAAAAGCCGACGCGGCACATCTCCCCCTCGCGGCCGCTGTCGTAGCGGTAGCGATAGCGACCGAACCCGACGATCGCCGGCCCCCACATCGTCGCCGGCTCGCCCGACACCCGCGCCAGCATCGCGGCGATCGCCCTGGCATCCGCGCGCCGTTCGGGTGGCTCGACCGAATCGAGAAAGCCGTCGACGGTCGCGGCGGTCGGTTGCGTCTTGCTGGCTGCCATTGGACGACTCCACCGGTTGCGCGGCGCGAGTGTCGCCCGTAGAGCGCGGCGCGTCCAGTTCCTCGGGAGCCCCGCCATGACCGATCCAATCAACCGACCCGCCGGCGACGCCGGCATCAACAGGGTGGTCCTCGCCTATTCGGGCGGGCTGGATACCAGCGTGATCCTGAAGTGGCTGCAGCAGACCTATGGGTGCGAGGTCGTGACCTTCACCGCCGATCTGGGGCAGGGCGAGGAACTGGAGCCGGCGCGCAAGAAGGCGCTCGATGCCGGGGTGAAGCCCGAGCACATCTTCATCGACGATCTGCGCGAGGAATTCGTCGCGGATTACGTCTTCCCGATGATGCGCGCGAACGCGCTCTACGAAGGGTTGTATCTGCTCGGGACCTCGATCGCGCGGCCGCTGATCGCCAAGCGCCAGATCGAGATCGCCAGACAGGTCGGCGCGGACGCGGTGAGCCACGGCGCGACCGGCAAGGGCAACGACCAGGTCCGTTTCGAGCTGGGCTATTACGCGCTCGCCCCCGATATCAAGGTCATCGCGCCGTGGCGCGAATGGGATTTGACGAGCCGCACGAAGCTGATCGAGTTCGCCGAACAGCACCAGATCCAGGTGGCGAAGGACAAGCGCGGCGAGGCGCCGTTCTCGACCGATGCGAATCTTCTCCACACCTCGAGCGAGGGCAAGGTGCTCGAGGACCCGTGGGACGAGGTTCCCGACTATGTCTATTCGCGCACCGTCAATCCCGAGGATGCGCCCGACACGCCGGAGACGATCACGATCGATTTCGAGCGCGGTGATGGCGTTGCGCTGAACGGTGAGGCGATGTCGCCCGCGACCCTGCTGACCGCGCTCAACGAGCTTGGGCGCAGGCACGGCATCGGCCGGCTCGATCTGGTCGAGAACCGCTTCGTCGGCATGAAGAGCCGCGGCATGTACGAGACGCCGGGGGGCACGATCTACCACCTCGCCCACCGCGGCATCGAGCAGATCACGCTCGACCGGGGCGCGGCGCACCTGAAGGACGAGCTGATGCCGCGCTATGCGGAGCTGCTCTATAACGGCCTGTGGTTCAGCCCCGAGCGCGAGATGCTGCAGGCGGCGATCGACCACAGCCAGGAAAAGGTTGCGGGGACGGTGCGGCTGAAGCTCTACAAGGGATCGGTCATCGTCACCGGGCGCAGGTCGCCGAACTCGCTCTACAGCGAGAAGGTCGTGACGTTCGAGGACGATCAGGGCGCTTATGACCAGCGCGATGCGGCGGGCTTCATCAAGCTCAATGCGCTGCGGCTGCGGTTGCTGGGACGGCGCGACCGGCCCTAACGCGGCGTTTACCGCGGCGCGGCTAGACGCCGTGGGTGGATAGCACACGACCCTGGCTTCGCGATGCGGTGATCGCGGTCGCGCTTGCCGTGCTGCTCGGATTCGTCTGGGCGGCGCGGCATTGGGGCGATCTTGCCGCGCTGCGCCTGCCCGACACCGATGACGTGATGCGCCTGGTCGAGGTGCGCGACTGGCTGGCCGGGCAAGGATATGCCGACCTCCACCAGTATCGGCTCGGCCCGCCGGGCGGCACGGCGATGCACTGGTCGCGGCTGGCGGACATGCCGGTCGCGGCGCTGATTCTCGCGCTCGCGCCGCTGGCCGGACGCCATATGGCGGAAGTTGTGGCGGTCTGCCTGTGGCCGGTGCTCCTGTTCGCGGCCTACCTCGCAGCGATCGGCGCGGTCGCGCGGCGCCTGGGCGTTACGGGCGTCACCGCGATGATCGTCGCGGCGATCGCTTTCCCGGTCACGACGCTGTTCGTGCCCGGACGGATCGATCATCACGGCCTGCAGATCGTCCTGTTGCTGGCGTGCGTGCACGGCATGGTCGCGCCTCCATCGCGCGGGCGCGGCATCGCGATCGGTGCGGCCATGGCCGCAAGCGCTGCGATCGGGTTCGAGACGGTGCCGCTGCTCGCGGTTCTCGGCGCTTGGGCTGTCGCCACATGGATGCGCGACGACGATGCCCGGTTGCAGGGGATTGCGATCGGCCTCGCGATCGTCGGGGCGGTGTCCTTCGGCCTGATCCCCGCCAGCGCACCGTCCGGGCTTTGCGATGCGCTTTCCGCGCCGCTGGCTGCAATCCTGGTCGTGACGGGCATCATGCTCGGGCTCATCACGCTGGCTTCGCGGCATCTTGCGGTGCCGCGGTGGGTGCTCGTTGCCGCGTGCGGCATCGTGCTGATCGGAGTCGCGGCGGCGATCGCGCCGGCAGGCTGCCGCGTCGGCCCATATGGCGCGGTGGATGCTGGTCTCGTCCGGCTCTGGTTGCACAATGTCGCCGAGGCGCAACCGCTGTTGCGCGCCGCGCCTGCCGACGCGATCGGCTATGCCGGGCTGGCCATTGTCGGATTGCTCGCCGCACTTTGGCAGGCGCGGCTGCGCGGTGGCGCCTGGTGGGGCGTGGCCGCGTTAATCGCCTCCGGGCTCATGGTGGCCTGCTGGCAGCTGCGCGGTGCGTATGGCGCGGCGGCCATTGCTCCGATTGCGCTGGCAGCGCTCATCGATGCGGCGCGATCGCGCGGGCCAATCCTGCTGACGGGGGCGTGGATCGCATCGGCCGGGATCCTGTATCCGCTCGCCGGAACCGCACTCGCGCAATCGCCGCGCGGTGCGGTCGCGCCGTGCGACGCGGGGGCGGCGACGGCTTTGCTCGCAAAACTGCCGCCGGGACGCCTCGCGGCGCCGATCGACCTCGGTCCGGCAATCCTGCGCGATACCCGCCACGCGACACTCGCCGGGCCATATCACCGCGACGGCATGGGCAATGCGGCGCTGTATCGGATCATGCTCGGCGAGCCGGCGGTCGCCGCGCGCCTGCTCCGCGCGAATGCGGTTCGCTACATCGTCTGGTGTCCCGGCGCGGTCGGCGGCGGCGCGGCGCCCGATTCGATCGCGGCGCGCGGTGCGGCACCGGGCTTTGCGACGATCGCGCAGGGCGGCGGCGTGAGGGTGCTTGCGCGCCGGTGACGCTCGCCTATAGACCCTCGCCGATGGGCGCGGGAGGCCGAACAGCGACACATTGGTGGGAAAGCCGCGCGTTCGTCGTCGCGGCGACGTTCGTTGCCGTCGTCCCGCTGCTGTGGCCGACGGTGCCGCCGCTCGTCGATCTGCTCGGGCATATGGGGCGATATCGCGTCCAGCTCGCGATCGGCAGCAATCCCTGGCTCAACGACTGGTATGCCTTCAAATGGCAGCTGATCGGCAATCTCGGCGTCGATCTGCTCGTCATCCCGATGGCCAAGGTCTTCGGGCTCGAGCTTGGCGTGAAGCTGATCGTGATGGCGATCCCGGCGCTCATCGTCGCCGGGCTGCTGTGGATCGCGCGCGAAGTGCACGGCCGCATTCCGCCGACCGCGCTCTTCGCGCTGCCGCTGGCATACAGCTACCCGCTCCAGTTCGGCTTCGTGAATTTTGCGCTGTCGATGGGGCTGGCGTTCGTGATGTTCGGGCTGTGGCTGCGCATGGCGCGGCTCGGCCGGCTGAAGGCCCGCGCGGTCGTCTTCGTGCCGCTGTCCTGCGCGCTGTGGGTGTGTCACACCTTCGGCTGGGGGGTGCTCGGCGTGCTCGCCTTCTCGGCCGAGATGATCCGCCAGCATGATCTGCGCAAGGACGGTCGCGGGGGGCACTGGCTGGAAAGCTGGGTGCGCGCCGGGCTCGGCTGCCTGCCGCTGGCGCTGCCGATGCTGCTCATGGTGTTGTGGCGATCGGGCGACCATGTGACCGGGCAGACCGCCGACTGGTTCAACTGGCGCTTCAAGATCCAGTGGATCACGATGATCCTGCGCGACCGCTGGCTCGCCTTCGACATCGCATCGACCGCGGTGCTGCTGCTGGTGCTGATGAAGGGCCTGCGCGATCCGGGCATCGAATATTCGCGGCACCTCGGGCTCTCCACGCTGTTCCTGGTCGCGGTCTATATCCTGCTCCCGCGCATCGTCTTCGGCTCCGCCTATGCCGATATGCGCCTCGCGCCGTTCATGGTCGCGATCGCGCTGATCGCGATCCGGCCGAAGCCGGGGCTGTCGATGCGCGGCGCCGCGGTGCTGGCGGCGATAGGGCTCGCCTTCTTCCTGGTGAGGATCGGCGCGCAGACCGTCAGCTACTGGATGTTCGACCAGACCTACAAACGCGAGTTCGCGGCGATCGACAGGCTGCCGCCGCGCGCGCGGCTGCTGACCTTCATCGGCTATAGCTGCCGCAACACCTGGACGATGTCGCGGCTGGAGCATGCGCCGGGGCTGGCGATGGTGCGCAAGATGGCGTTCGCGAACGACCAGTGGTCGATGCCGGGCGGGCAGCTTCTGACGACGCGCTATGCGGCGGCGGGCAGGTTCGCGCACGATCCGTCGCAGATCGTGACGCAATATCGCTGCCCGCGGCAATGGTGGCGGCCGATCGGACTCGCGATGTTCAAGTTTCCGCGGGATGCCTATGACTATCTGTGGCTCATCGATCCGCCGCGCTACGACCGGCGGTTGACGGCGGGGCTGACGCCGATCTGGCGCAGCGGACGCAGCGTGCTGTTCAAGGTCGATCACGGCGCGCCGGGGCCGGTCTACGACCCCGCGACGATGAAGGCGCCGCTTTACTGACCCGGTTCTACTGACAGCGCCGGAACGGCGTCATCGTGTCCAGGAATTCGCGGTCGGCGGCCACGGCTTCGCGTTCGCGCTCGAGGAAATCCGATACCGCGCGCTTGAACCCGGGGTCGGGGAGGTAGTGCGCGGAGAAAGTCGGCACCGGGGCATAGCCGCGCGCGAGCTTGTGCTCGCCCTGCGCGCCCGCCTCGACCGTTGTCAGCCCCAGAGCGATCGCGACATCGATGGCCTGGTAATAGCACAGCTCGAAATGGAGGAAGGGCACCTCCTCGGTCGCGCCCCAATAGCGGCCGTAAAGCGTATCGGCGCCGATCATGTTGAGCGCGCCGGCGATCGGTCGCCCGTCACGCTCGGCGAGGACGAGCAGCACCTTGTCGGCCATCGCCTCGCCCAGCAGCGAGAAGAAGCGGCGGGTGAGATAGGGCGTCCCCCATTTGCGCGAGCCGGTGTCCTGATAGAAGATCCAGAAGGCGTCCCAGTGCGCCTCGGTCAGGTCGCTGCCCGTCAGATGCCGGATCGTCAGCCCCTCGATGGCTGCGGCGCGTTCCTTGCGGATAGCCTTGCGCTTGCGGCTGGCGAGGTCGGCGAGGAAATCGTCGAACGTCGTATAGCCCGCGTTGGTCCAGTGGAACTGCGTGCCCTGCCGGATCAGCCAGCCCGCCGCCTCGAACAGCGGGATTTCGGCGGGAGTGATGAAGGTCGCGTGTGCGGAAGACAGCTGATGCTGGTCGGTCACCGCCTCGATCGCGGCGATCAGCGCGGGGGCGGCGGTTTCGTCGCGCAGCAGCAGGCGGGGACCGGGAACCGGCGTGAAGGGCGTCGCGATCTGAAGCTTGGGGTAATAGCGCCCGCCTGCGCGCTCCCATGCGTCGGCCCAGGCATGATCGAACACATATTCGCCCTGGCTGTGCGCCTTTGCATAGGCGGGTGCGATCGCGGCGGGCGTGCCGTCGGCGCCGTCGACGAGGATCGGGATGGGCTGCCATCCGCTGCGCCCGCCGACGCTGCCCGAGTCCTCGAGCAGGGTCAGGAAGGCGTGGCTGACGAACGGATTGGCGTTGCCCGCGCACGCATCCCACTGGACGGCGGGGACTTGTGCGACGCCGTCGGCGAGTCGGGCGATGAGAGCGGACATCCGCTCCCTAACGTAGGAGCGCGCTGCTCCGCCTCAAGCCAGTTCGATGATCGCGTCGATCTCGACCGCAGCGCCGAGCGGCAGGACGGGCACGCCGACCGCCGAGCGGGCGTGCTTGCCGGCATCGCCGAACAGCGCGACCATCAGTTCCGACGCGCCGTTCGCAACCTTGGGCTGGTCGGTGAAATCGCCGTGGCTGTTCACGAAGACGCCGAGCTTCACGATCCGCTTCACCCGCGCCAGATCGCCGCCGAGATGCTTCTTCACCTGCGCGACGATCATCAGCGCACACGCCTTCGCCGCGTCCTGACCCTCCTCAAGGCTCACGCCATCGCCCAGCCGGCCAGTCATCAGCTGGCCGTCCTTGAAGGGCAGCTGCCCGGACAGGTGGAGCAGCCCGCCCGCCTCGACGACGGGAACATAGGCGGCGACGGGCGCTGCGGCCTCGGGAAGGGTGAGGCCGAGCTCTTCGAGCCTGCGATCGATATGCGTGGTCATGGAAATCCTCTCGCGATTGTCGGGGATCGGGTCAAGCGTCGGCGGGTCGGCCGGCGGCGAAGCGCGCGGCGATCCAATCCTGTGCCTCGCGCCAGTCGTCGATCCGGGCGTGGGCGGCGGGCGCGGGCGGCATCGTCGCGGCGAGGGTGGGCTCGGAAATCATGTGGAGCCGGTGAACCTGCGGCGCGCGGCGCGCGACCGAATCATGGTGGACCGCAAGATCGTCGACGAAGACCGTGACGGGGTCGCCATGCTCGGCGACAAGCCTCGCGACCGGATCGCCCTTGCCGCCCTGGTTGCATTCGACGCGGTGCTCGATGCCAAACGCGGCGAGCTGCTCCAGACGCGGCTGGCGGCATTCGTCCTCGAGATTGGTGAGAATGACGATATCGGCGGCTTGCGCCAGCGCGGCGAGCGCTTCGCGGGCATGCGGGACGAGGGTCTGGCGGTGCATCTCGTCGGGGAAGAAGCCTTTCAGATACCCCCACATCTCTTCGCGGCTGGGTGCAGGCTTGCCGTCGCGGCGCTTCATCGCGGTGACGAAATCGCCGCCGGCAATGTCGAAATCGATGTCATGCGTCTCGTCCAGCCAGGTGCCGAAATGGCGGACCATGTGGAGAAGGACTTCGTCGCAGTCGCAGATCAGCAGCGGCTTCATAACGTTTCCAGCGTGGCGCGCGCCCGCACGAGGGCGGCAGGCGCCGTATCCAGCGAATCGGCGCAGGCGACGAGATCGGGTTCATGCGCCTCGAGAAAACCGAGCGTGGCCGCGAGCACCGTGGGATCGCCCGCGCGGGCGCGCAGATCGTCGGGGGTCAGTCCGGTCAGCGACAGCAGGCGATCCGCGCGGCTCGCATCGCCGAGTGTCCATATCAGCGCCTGCAACGCCAGCGCCTCTTCCTTATTTGTATCGCGCACGCGCTTCGCCTACCTGTCATCCATCCGAACCGAAGGTGTGATCCCGCGCGTGGCAAAAAGGGTGCTCGTTGTCGAGGACAACGAACTCAATCTGAAGCTGTTCTGCGACCTGCTGCGCGCGCACGAGCATAGCGTGGAGCCGGTGCGCGACGGCCGCGAGGCGGTTGAGCGCACCCGCGCGTTCCAGCCCGACCTGATCGTCATGGACATCCAGATGCCCCACGTGACTGGCCATGAGCTCATCGTCGAGCTGAAGGCCGACGAGGCGCTGCGCGCGATCCCGGTGATGGCGGTCACCGCCTATTCCGGGCGCGAGGACGAGGAACGGATTCGCGCAGCGGGGGCGGAGGCGTATGTGTCGAAGCCGATCAGTCTTGCCCGCTTCATGGACGCGGTAAACGCGCTGCTCGAAGGCGATTAGCGTCCGCCAATCGCAGGTGCGCGAGGCGTAGCGCGGCCGACACGCGGGCGTGCCCGACCTGATAGACGCCGTGGCCTTGCCGCAAACACGAAAAAGCCGCGGGCATATCTGCCTGCGGCGTTCCCCATGTGTTCAGGGTATCGTCGCGGCAAAGCCGCGCCGTCGGTCGTCGGTATGCACCGACGCCGGCCGTGTTGGCGTCGAGACGCGGATCAGCGCGGCTGATCCGCTACGCCAGCATTACTTGATCTTGGCTTCCTTGAACTCGACATGCTTGCGCACGACGGGATCATACTTCTGGAAGCTCAGCTTCTCGGTCTTGGTGCGCGGGTTCTTCTTCGTCACGTAGAAGAAGCCGGTATCGGCCGTGCTGACGAGCTTGATCTTGACGGTGGTCGGCTTTGCCATGACCCGAAATCCTGATTCTGAAAAATGCAAAAGAGCGGCACAGCGAACGCGGCACCGCCCATCAAGGGGCGGCGCATGACAAGGCGGCGGCGCAAAGTCAAGGCGGGTCGGCACGTCGGAGACTGCGCACGGCGCGCTTAATCCCCCCTTTACCCTTTCGGGCGCAGCATGATGCCAGCACGCGAAAGGGGAAATTTCGCATGGAGGATAGGACGCCGATCGCCGCGGTTCAGGCGGAGTTGTTGAGCCGGATCGCCGCGATCGATGCGGTCGCGACGTGGAGCCGCGCCGGCGACATCGCCGGCCAGGTCGATGCCATCCGCGCGATCGCGATGCGCAACGGGATGCAACCCGCGGTCACCATCGCACATATGATCGAATCGGTTCTGGCGCGCGGTGAGCACGGCGCGCTGGTGCGCGGCTGGCTGGCGGTGCTGGCCGATGCGGTGGGATGCGAACGGCATGATGCCGCCGCGTCCGACGCGTTCGCCGCTGCATGCTCGGTTCGCCTCGCGCACTGATTGAAAGCGATAGGAAGCGGCCATGGACGCGCTGATGGCCGCCTTCGTGCTTGGCGCGCTGTGCCAGGCGGGCGACCGTACGCCGTGGCTTGCCGCGATCCTCGCCGATCGATTCGCACGGCGGGGGATCGTCGTTGTGGCGCTGCTCGTCGCCTTCGCGCTCAACTATGCGCTCGGCACGCTCGGCGGCCTTTACGTTGCGCCGATGATCTCGCCCGAAGCAAAGCTGGTGTTTCTCGGCCTCGCGCTCGTCTTTGCGGCGGTGGAGACGCCGCTACGCGCGCGTTCGCCCGATCGGTTGGAGGGATGGCGGATCGGCGCTGTCGCGACGAGCGTCCTCGGCCTCGTCATCATCGCCTTTGCCGACCGCATGCAGTTCGTGACCGCTGCGCTCGCCGCGCGCAGCCCGCTGCCGTGGCTGGCCGCGGTCGGCGCGACGGCGGGAGCGCTCGCGGTCGCCATCCCGGCGGCGATCATGGGCGAGCGCCGCTGGCTGTCGCTGCCTCAGCGCGCGATCCGCTTCGGCACGTGCGGGATACTGTTGGTTGCGGGAATCCTGTGTGCGCTGAACGGGTTGCGGTTGATCTAGCGCGTCGTTCGCTCTGATCGAGTTTTGCGGGGGATAAAAACGCGGTTCGGTCCGTTATCGCAACGATCCATTAATTCCAGCGACGGAGCAGACCGATGGCCGACGCCAACGCCAATCTCAAGACCCCGACCGACCTCAACCGCAACGCGACCAAGTCTGTGGCAGAGGCGCTCAATTCGTCGCTGGCGGATTGCTTTGCCCTCTATCTGAAGACGAAGAACTTCCATTGGCATGTTTCCGGCCCGCATTTCCGCGATTATCACCTGCTGCTCGACGATCAGTCCGCGCAGATTCTGGGCGTGACCGACGCGATTGCCGAACGCGTGCGCAAGACCGGCAACACGACGCTGCGATCGATCGGCGACATTGCGCGGCACCAGACCATCGCGGACAACGACAAGCCCTTCGTCGATCCTGCCGCGATGCTGGCCGAACTGCGCGACGATAATCTCAAGCTCGTCGAAAGCTTCCGCGTGGTGAAGGATGCCGCTGACGAAGCGAAGGACAACGCGACGAGCGGCATCGTCGATGAATGGACCGATCAGGCCGAGGAACGCGCCTGGTTTCTCTTCGAGGCCAGCCGCAAGGCTTAGTTAGGGCCTGATGCGCGCCTTTGCCCAGCTCCTCGATTCGCTGATCTACACGCGGTCGCGCAACGCCAAGCTGAAGCTCATCGGCGATTATCTGCGCGCGACACCCGATCCCGATCGCGGCTGGGCGCTGGCGGCGCTGACAGGTGAACTCGATCTGCCGGGGGTAAAGCCCGCGCAGATCCGCGCGCTGATCGAGGAACGGGTCGATCCCGTGCTGTTCCGACTGAGCCGCGACTATGTCGGCGACACCGCCGAGACGGTCGCGTTGCTCTGGCCCGATCCGGTAACTCCGCCGGTCGATGAGCCGTTGGGGGTCGCGGCGGTCGTCGATCGGCTGGCGCATCTGTCGCGTTCGGATGCCCCGGCGGTGCTGGCGGCGATGCTTGATCGGATGACGCCGGAGGAACGCTACGCCCTGTTGAAAATGGCGACGGGGGGCATGCGGATCGGCATATCCGCACGCCTCGCGAAGCAGGCGCTGGCCGATGCGTTCGGGATCGATGTCGAGGCGGTCGAGGAAGTCTGGCACGGCATCGACGCGCCTTACGCCGCGCTGTTCGACTGGGCGGAAGGGCGCGGGGACCAGCCGACCGCGGCGGACGTGCCGGTGTTCCGCCCGTTCATGCTCGCGCATCCGCTGGAGGATGTGCGCGTCGACCTCGCCGATTATGCCGCGGAATGGAAATGGGACGGCATCCGCGTCCAGATCGTCCATGTGAAGGGCGAAACGCGGCTCTACAGCCGCACGGGTGACGACGTGACGGGCAGCTTTCCCGATGTAGCGGCGGCCTTTGCCGAACCCGGAGTGGTCGATGGCGAGTTGCTGGTGAAGGGCGAGGCGCAGGGTGGAGAGGCGGCGAGCTTCAACGCGCTCCAGCAGCGATTGGGGCGCAAGGTCGTCTCGGCGAAGATGCTGGTGGACTATCCCGCGTTCGTGCGGCTTTACGACATATTGTTCGACGAAGAGGAAGATCTGCGCGCGCTGCCGTGGAGCGAGCGCCGGGTGCGGCTGGAGGCGTTCGTGCCGCGGCTCGATCCGCAACGCTTCGATCTGAGCCAGGTGATCGAGGCGGAGGACTTTACCGCGCTGGAAGCGATCCGCAGCGGTGCGCGCGATGCCGCGATCGAGGGGATGATGCTCAAGCGCCGCGACTCGCCCTATGTCGCGGGGCGGCGCACCGGATTGTGGTACAAGTGGAAGCGCGACCCGCTGACCGCCGATTGCGTGATGATGTATGCGCAGCGCGGCAATGGGCGGCGGTCGTCCTGGTACAGCGACTATACGTTCGGCTGCTGGAGCGAAGAGGGCGAGCTGCTGCCGGTCGGCAAGGCCTATTCGGGGATCACCGACGAGGAGCTGAAGATGCTCGACGGCTTCGTGCGGCGGAATACCGTTGGCCGCTTCGGGCCGGTGCGCGAGGTCGAGAAGACGCTGGTGCTGGAGATCGCGTTCGATTCGATCCACGAATCGCGGCGGCACAAATCCGGCGTCGCGATGCGCTTCCCCCGCATCGCGCGGATCAGGACCGACAAGCCGGCAGCCGAGGCGGACCGGGTGGAGACGCTGAAACGGATGATCGCTTGAACGCCTCGGGCCTCACGCAAATGCCATATCGCCGCGCGGATGGACGCGGGGGCGCAGGCCGATGAGCGGCCGCAGCCACCCGACCGAGCGGCCGACGAGGTAGAAGGCCCAGCATCCGGTGACGGTCGCCGCCACCAGGATCGCGAAGTCGGCGGCGAGCGGCAGCCCGGCGCCGCGCAGCCAATAGGCGACAACGACGATGACGGTCTGGTGGATGATATAGAAGGGGAACACCGCCTCGGTCAGCGTGCGGCGCCAGGGGTGGTCGCGGTTGAGGAACGCCTCAGCAAGACCGATAAGTGCAGCGATCGTCATCCAACCCTGCACGCCCTTGCCGAGACTGAAGACGCGACCCCAGGGATAAGGCGCACCGCCCGGCCAGGCGATCTCGACCCCGGCGACGACCGCATAGGCGGCGAGGCCGAGCGCGGCGGTGACCGGCCAGAAACGACGAAAGCGATCGATCGCGCTCTCGCTGCCGGCAAGCCAGAAGCCGAAGAGGAACATCGGCAGATAGCTGGCATGCGCGACGCCATCGTCGATCAGCGCGTGGGTTTCGCTCTGGCCGGCAAAGGCCCAGCCGCTGATGAAGAGCAGCCAGGCGGTGGGGACGAGGAACAGCAGCGGCCCGGCGAAGAGCCAGTCGCCAGCCCGCTGGAACAAATGCCCTACCCGTCCCGCGATCGCCGCGAGGATCGTCAGCCCGATGGTGTAGAGCCAAAGATAGCCCACGAACCACAGGTGGTTCCAGGTGGGCACGACGATTCGGCCGATCGTCTCGAACGAGAAATAGTCACGCGCCCAGAAATGGAGATAGCCGCGCGCATAGCCATATTTCGACGCGAGCTCCGCCCAGACCTGTGGCGGGACGATCACCGCGACGCCGAAGGCCAGCGGGACGAGCAGACGGAAGCTGCGGTTGCGCGCGAAGGCGGCGAGCCCGTCGCTGCGGATCATCAGCGCGCGGCTGGCATAGCCCGAGACCACGAACAGCAGCATCAGCCGCCAGGCGTTCGTCGCCAGCATGGGGACGACGACCCAATCGGCGGCGGCAAGCTTCACATGATAGTCCCACGGCACGAAGACCATGCCGATATGGTAGAAGATCAGCAGCCCGAACGCGCCGATCCGGAGCCAGTCGAGGCCGTAGTGACGATCCATGCGCGGGCTTTCGGTGAGCGGGGGCCGGATTGCCAGTGGAAAAGGGTAACAGAGTGTCGCCTGATCTCGCCCTCACCCTTCCCACCGCCTCCGGCGGCGGGCCCCTTCCCTCTCCCGGCGGGAGAGGGAGGGAGGCGCGGCACGCGCCGGAAGGGTGAGGGCGATACGGCGCAGATTTAAGCAGTGGCTATCTTGACCGCCGGCGCACGCTTGGGAGCCGACAGTCCGATCCACGGACGCAGCCACGGGATGCGGCGGCCGATGAGGTAGACGCCGAGCGACAACCCCGTCGTGCCACCCAACAGCAGCGCGAACTCCACCGGCATCGGCAGGTCCAGCGGCAGCGTCGTCCAGGCGAGCCACATCAGGATCAGGTGGTGGGCGACATAGATCGGGAACACCGCCTCCGCGAGCGTCGCGCGCCAGGGGTGATCGTGATTCCAGAAGCGTGTCGCGATATGGACGAGCAGCAGGATCATCACCCATGCCATCGCGAGCCGTGCGGCACGATCGAGCGCCATCAGCGCGTGGCCGGGGACGTGCTGGCCCTGATAGGCAAGCTCAATCCACACAGCGAAGATGCCGGTGACCAATGCAATGACCGCGGCCGGTTTCCAGAAGCGGTGGACGGCGGGCATCAGCACGTCCGAGCCACCAAGCACGAATCCGAAGAGGAACAGCGGCGCGAACTCGGCATGCGCGGTCCAGTCGGTGGTCAGGCCCTGCTGCTCGGGCACTTCGAACATCAGCGCGAGCTTCAGGGTGACGAGGATCGCGATCGGCACCCAGAGCAGGCGGATGCCATGTGCGAGCCAGTCACCGGCGCGCTGGAGGCGCGGAATGCCGAGCGCGGCGACCAGACCGACAAGCGCGACGGTGTAGGCCCAGAGATAGACGACGAACCACATATGCTCCCAGCTCGGGAAGCCGAGTCCGTGGATCGGGGTGACGCTCCAGTAGTCGTGGCTCCAGTAGCGCCAGAGGGAGCCGTCATAGCCGCGCAACCTTTCGCGGATCCACAATTCGGGAGGCAGCAGCACGACGAGCGCGAAGCCGACCGGGAGGAGCAGGCGAAGCGACCTATTGCGCAGGAACGCGAGGAGATCGCCCCGCATCATCAGCCGGCGCGAGGCGTAGCCCGATACCGCGAACAGCAGCGCAAGCCGCCACGGGGTCAGCGCCGCCATCGGCACGATGAGCGCGGGATAGGTGACGCGCGACTTCACCACCCAGTCCCAGGGCGCGAAGACCATGCCGACATGGTAGAGGATCAATAGCGCGAAGGCGCCGATCCTCAGCCAGTCGAGTCCGTAATGGCGGCCGATCGTCACGGAAATATTCGCCCTCAATGCGTTGCTCGTATAGGCTTTGCCGGTCACCAATTCGTTGACGGGAGCAAGCGGGATGCGCGGGACGCTGATCCGGAACGGGACGCTGGCGGCGGTCGCGCTGGCGGGGGCGAGTGCGGCGAGCGCGCAAATTCTCCAGGCGCTGAAGATCTCGCGCAACAACCAGCCACCGCCCTTCGCCTTCGGGACCAAGCCCCCGCCCGCCCCGGTCGACTATGCGCGGGCGTCGTCCTGGGCGGCGCTGCCGACGACGCGGGACGAGGCAGACGTGTCGCCGCTCGGCGTGCGCCCGGGCGACCAGACCCGCGCGCCGGCGGAGGTGTTCTTCATCTATCCGACCGTGCTGATGAGCCGGACGCAGTGGAACGCCGATCCGCGCGATGCGGCGCTGAATGCCAAGATCGATGCGACCACGATCCGCGGGCAGGCGAGCGCGTTCAACGATTGCTGCGCGGTCTATGCGCCGCGCTATCGCCAGATGACGCTCGGCGGCTATATCCGCTGGAGCGACGGCAGCGCGCGCGCGACCGAGCTCGCGTACGGCGACGTCGCCCGCGCCTTTCGGCAGTTTCTCGCCTGGAACAAGGGGCGACCGTTCATCATCGCGGGGCACAGCCAGGGGTCGCGGCTGGGGCGATTGTTGATCGAGCGCGAGATTGCGGGCAAGCCGATCGCCCGCCGCATGGTCGCGGCCTATCTGATCGGGCACTGGATCGAGGCGGACTGGTTCCGCAGGCTCGGCGGCATCACCCCCTGCCAGCGCGGGGACGATACCGGCTGCGTCGTTACCTTCTCGACCTTTGCGCAGGGCCGCGACGGGGCAGCGCAGCGGCGGTTCGTCGCGGAGCAGAGCCATTATGCGCCGGAGGCGATCCGCCGTCCCTATGTCGGCATCAACCCCTTCACGTGGACGACGAGCGGGGCCGTGTCGCCGAAATCGGCCGATCTCGGATCGTGGATTCACGGACCCGGCGCAGAGCCTGCGGTTGCCGATGTCGGGCTGGTGACCGGGCGGATGAAGGACGGCGCGCTCTACATCTCGCCGCCGGGCAAGCGCTACGCAGCGCTGATGATCCCGTTCGGAAACTTCCATAACGTCGATTACAGCATCGCCTATATGAACCTGCGCGAGAATGCCGCGCGGCGGGTGGCGGCGTTTCGCGGGCGATAGTATAGGCCGTCCGAAGCACAAGGAATCCCCATGTCCGTCCGTCCCTGGCGCGATATCGTGCGCCGCAAGAGCCGCCAGATCATGGTCGGCAACGTCCCCGTCGGCGGCGACGCGCCGGTGACGGTGCAGACGATGACCAATACCCCGACCTCGGACGCGAAGGCGACGATCGACCAGATCCGTCGCTGCGAGGAGGCGGGGGTCGATATCATCCGCGTCTCGTGCCCCGATGTGGAATCGACCGTGGCACTGAAAGAGATCGTCCGCGCCGCCAGTGTGCCGATCGTCGCGGACATTCATTTTCACTACAAGCGCGCGCTTGAGGCGGCGGATGCGGGCGCGGCGTGCCTGCGCATCAATCCGGGCAATATCGGGTCGGCAAGCCGAGTGAACGAGGTGGTGAACGCGGCCAAGGCGAATGGCTGCGCGATCCGGATCGGGGTGAATGCCGGGAGCCTCGAGCGCGACCTGCTGGAGAAATACGGCGAGCCCTGCCCCGATGCTCTGGTCGAAAGCGCGCTCGATCATATCAAGCTGCTCCAGGACCGCGATTTCCACGAATTCAAGGTCGCGGTAAAGGCGAGCGACCTGTTTCTGGCGGTCGCGGCGTATCAGCAGCTGGCGGAGGTCGTCGATTGTCCGCTGCATCTGGGGATCACCGAGGCGGGCGGGTTTGTCGGCGGGACAGTGAAGTCTTCGATCGGGATCGGCTCGCTGCTCTGGTACGGGATCGGCGACACGATCCGTGTGAGCCTGTCGGCCGAGCCGGAAGACGAAGTTCGGGTCGGGTTCGAAATCCTGAAAGCGCTCGGCATCCGCAATCGCGGCGTGCGGGTGGTGTCGTGCCCGAGTTGCGCGCGGCAGGGCTTCGACGTGATCCGCACCGTGCAGGCGCTCGAGGAGCGGCTCCAGCATATCCGCACGCCGATGTCGCTGTCGGTGCTGGGCTGCGTCGTCAACGGTCCGGGCGAAGCGCGCGAGACGGATATCGGCATCACCGGCGGCGGCAACGGCAAGCACATGGTCTATCTGTCGGGCGTCACCGATCATCACGTCCAGGACGCCGACATGATCTCGCATATCGTGAAGCTGGTGGAAGCGAAGGCGGCCGAGATCGAGGCGGAGGCAGCGGAGACGGCGCAGGCCGCCGAGTGAGCGCGAGAACCGTATCGCCCGCGCTCGCTTTCGCGGTGGCGGCGCTGGGGATCGGGCTGTTCTCGATCATGGACGCGTTCATGAAGTCGCTGACGCTTGCGATCGGCGTCTACAACGCGCTGTTCTGGCGGTCGCTGGTGTCGGTCGGGTTCGGCGCGATCGCGTGGAAAGCGGGCAAGAGCGGGCGACCGACGCGCAAGGCGCTGCGGCTGCATGCGATGCGCGGTGGCGTCACCACGATCATGGCGTTGCTGTTCTTCTGGGGGCTGGCGCGGGTGCCGATGGCGCAGGCGATCACGCTCTCCTACATCGCGCCCATCCTTGCGCTGTTACTGGCGGCGGTCGTGCTCGGCGAGCGGGTCGGCAGGCGCGTTGTCGTCGCGTCGGTCGCGGCCTTTGCGGGGGTGTTGATCGTGATGCTGGGTCAGAGCCGCGCAGCGCTTGGGCCGCAGGCATTCGAAGGGGCATGCGCGATCCTGGTGTCGGCGGTGCTTTATGCGGTGAATCTCGTCATTGCGCGGGTGCAGGCGCAGGCGGCGCGGCCCGGGGAGATCGCCTTCTTCCAGTCGATGATCGTCGTCGCGCTGCTCGGACTGGCAGCGCCGTGGCTGGCGGCATTTCCTCCGGTCGGGGAGTGGCCGAAGCTGGTGATCGGCGCGGGCCTGGCCACCGCATCGCTCTTCGCACTCGGCTGGGCCTATGCCCACGGCGATACGGGGTATCTGGCGACGACCGAATATACGTCATTCGTCTATGCCGCTGTGCTGGGCTGGGCGGTGTTCGGGGAGCGGGTGTCGGTGTGGACGCTGGGCGGGGCGGCAGTCATCGTCGCGGCGTGCCTGTATGCGGCGCGGCGTCGCGATATCGCGCAGGCTGCGCTAGAGGCGGCGGCATGAGCACCAAGATCCGTTTCGCCGAACGCGGCGACGTCACGACCATCCTGCGCTTCGTGCGTGAACTTGCGGAGTATGAACGCGCCGCCGACAAGGTCGTCGCGACCGAGGCATTGCTGGCCGATGCGCTGTTCTCCGCGCCACCTGCGGCGGAAGCGCTGATCGCCGAGGTGGACGGCGCGCCGGTCGGCATGGCGCTGTTCTTCCATAACTTTTCCACCTGGACCGGTTGGCGCGGTCTGTATCTCGAGGATTTGTACGTCACCCCGGCGGCACGCGGGGCCGGGGTCGGCAAGGCGCTGTTGAAGCGGCTGGCACGGATCGCGACGGATCGCGGCTGCGCCCGGTTCGAATGGTCGGTGCTGACGTGGAATACGCCCGCGATCGACTTCTACCGCTCGCTCGGCGCGGAGACGCTGGAGGAGTGGCGGATCAACCGGGTGACCGGCGAGGCGCTGGAGTGGTTGGCAGACGGGGGTTGAGCGTTTGTAGAAGAGGGGAAGAGCCGGTTCGGGGAAGGCGCTAAGAAGAGCAGGAAGATGGTTTCACGCGGAGGCGCGGAGGCGCGGAGTGGGACTTCTGGTATAGCTCCGCGGCAGCAACGATTTAGCCTTGAGCCGCCCAGGGGCGGCTCGACTCTTCTAAACTCCCGCGTCTCCGCGTGAACAGTGTCTTCTTAGCGCCTTAGCGACTTCCCGAA
Source organism: Sphingomonas sp. EC-HK361 (assembly GCF_902498785.1). GTDB lineage: Bacteria > Pseudomonadota > Alphaproteobacteria > Sphingomonadales > Sphingomonadaceae > Sphingomonas. The sequence goes on along the minus strand of NZ_LR701493.1, from coordinate 289,422 downwards.
CCGGTTCCTTCGACCCCCTCAGCGCGGCGCGAGCAGGCGGTCGAGACCCGTTTCGCCGGTGCCGACCTTCTGGAGATGCGGGTAGCGCAGGCCGTTATGGTAATCGATCGCGACCTGGCGATAGCGATCACCGTTCTTCACGGTCAGGCGGATCGGCTCCTTCGACGTCTTCGCCGCGTTGATCGCAGCCTTCATCCGGTCGTCGGAATAGGCGGTGTCGCCGATCGACACGATCGTCGTGCCGACATCGAGCCCCGCCTTGAACGCCGGCGAATCCCAGGTGACCGAGCTGATTTCCGCGTCCTTGCCGACGACGAAGCCGCCCGAATAGGTGAAATCGGCGATCTTGCGGGTCTTCTCGCCCTGCTTGAAGACGTTGGTCGGCTGGTCGGTGTAGACGAGCTTGTAGCCGTTGCGCGCAAAGCCATCGATCGGCGCGCCGGCGGCATGCTCGGTCAGGCGCTTCACGAGATAGGCCTTCCAGTCATAGGGCTGGATGCCGTTCAGCGTGCTCGCCACATCGTCCAGCGTGTAGGTCAGCTCGCCCCAGTCGCCGTCGCGCACGCCGAAGAACGCCTTGGCGAAATCGTCGATCGACTTCCTGCCGCCCGACATCTGGCGAAGCATCGAATCGACGTCCATCCAGACCAGAAGCCCCTCGTTGTAATAGTCTTCGCTACGCTGCCAGCTCGTCCAACCCTTCGGCGCGCGGCGCGAGATGATCGGATCGTTGGTGGTGTCGACGAGGTCGCGCCACTGACGCGCGGGCTGCGAATCGTAGAGCGCCATGATGCCCGCATATTGATCGAGCGTGTCCTGCTTGCTGACGAGGCCCGAGCGCGCCTGGAGGACATAGCCCCAGAATTGCGTCTGGCCCTCATAGACCCACAGCAGCGAGTTGCGCATCGGTGTGCGGAAATCCGGGGTCCAGAGGTCCGCGCCGCGGCGGAACTTGCCGTCCCAGCTATGCGTGTATTCGTGCGGCAGCAGGTTGCGCGCGCCGATCTGCTGGTCCCATTCAGTGAAATATCCGGGGCGCACGCCGTCTTCGGAGGAACGGTGATGCTCCAGCCCGATGCCGCCGATCTGGTCGCTGATGCCGAGCAGGAAGGTGTAGTTGTCGTAATGCTGCGCGCCGAAGGTCTTCACCGCCTGATCGACGAGCCGCTTGTGCGCGTCGATCTGCGCCGGCGTCGCCGCGAGCTGATCGGGGGTGTCCGCATAGACGTCGAGATTGACGCGGGGGCTGAGCGGCCAGCGCTTGAAATAGCGGCCCGCGATGATCGGCGAATCGACGAGAATCTCGTAGTTCGTCTTGTCATAGGTGTAAGTCGCGCCCGCGACCTTGGCCGGAACCGCGCCCGATGCGGTCCAGCCGGCGGGATATTTCACCGTCATCTGGATCGGAATCTGGCGGGTGAAATAGCCGGCCGGATAGAGGCTGACCGAATTGGGCTGGAGCCGGAGGATAGACGGACCCATCACGATCGAGCCCTGATTGGCTTGCGTCGCCGAGATGAACTGGAAGGTCGTGTCGAGCCGCCGGGCGCCCTCCGGCACATCGATGTGGAAGGCGAAGACGTCGACCGGATCACGGGTCCACGGCAGCGTCTTCCCGTTCGCCTTGATGACGAGGCCGGCAAGCTTTTCGACCTGGCCCGTGGGCGAATGGTTGCCCGGCAGCCATTTCGGGAAGAGCAGCACCATATGGCCCGCCTTCGCGACGGGGATCGTCTCGGTCACGCGGAAGATGCCGCGCTCGGTATCGGTCGCGTCGACATCGAGCTGGATCGTGCCCGGATAGGGCGTGTCGACGGCGGAGGGGATGGTATCGACGATCGGGACTGGCTGCGGCGCGGTGTTGCCTTGGGGAACCTGCGCCAGGGCGGCGGCGGCGGTCGAGGCGAGTAAGGTGGCGGCAAGCAGACGTGCGATCACGGGGATTCTTTCGGCTGGAGACGACGAAGCGGGGGACTTACGCGCCGAAAAGGTCAGCCGTCCAGCCCCTCCGGTGTAATAATGTCTCCGGTCAGTTCCCGCTGCTGCCCAGCACGTTGATCGTGAAGGCGAGGACGCCGAGGTTGAAGACGAAGGCGGCAAGGCACTGGCCGATCGCGATCTTGCGCAGCCGCCGCGACGAGATTCCCACGTCGCTGGTCTGGAACGTCATGCCCAGCGTGAAGCTGAAATAGACGAAATCCCAGTAATCGGGCTCCTTGCAATCGGGAAAATCGAGCCCGCGCAGGTCCTTCCCCGCCTCTCCGTCCGAATAATAGAGGTGCGCATAGTGCAGCGCGTAGATCGTGTTCGAAAACAGCCAGGCGAGCGCGAGCGTCGCGACGACGAGGATGATCGCGAGCATATCGTTCTTGCCCTGAAGCTCCTTCGCCACCGATACGAGGATGACGAGCATCGTCAGCCCGGTGATGCCGAGCAGCCCGGCGCGATTGGCGTCGTTCCGTTCGGAGGCGGCGCGCATCTGCTCCGCCCCGCCGCGGCCGAACAGCGGCCAGAGCGATACGAGGAAGATCGCCGCCGCCACGTCGAACGCGATCATCGTGCCGCGCCCGAGGCCCTGGGCGGGGATGGCGACGAAGAGCCCGACCACGAAGATCAGGAGGAAGGCGACGAAGCGCGGCGGGGCGATCCGCTTGCCGAGATGGAGCTGCATTGCGCGGACGCTAGCGTAACCCACGGACCTCGCCTAGATACCCGGCCGCAATGGCCCGGATCGAAACACCAAAACGCGTGCGCGGCACGCAGGACATCTTCCGCGAGGAGCAGCGCCGCTTCGCGCATGTCCTCCAGACCTTCGAGCGGGTGCGCGCGCTCTACTGCTTCGAGCGCATCGACATTCCGGTGTTCGAGGACACGCAGGTCTTCGCACGCTCGATCGGCGAGACGACCGATGTGGTGTCGAAGGAGATGTACACCTTCCCCGATCGCGGCGGCGACCTCATCACGCTGCGCCCGGAATTCACCGCGGGGATCGCACGGGCGTATCTGACCGAGGGGTGGCAGCAATATGCGCCGCTGAAGCTCGCGACCTCGGGTCCGGTGTTCCGCTACGAGCGGCCGCAAAAGGGACGGTATCGCCAGTTTCACCAGATCGATGCGGAGGTGATCGGCGCGCTGGAGCCGGCGGCGGATGTGGAGTTGCTGTGCCTGGCGGACCAGTTGCTGCGGGAACTCGGCATCGCGGACGGGGTGACGCTTCAGCTCAATACGCTGGGCGATGCCGAAACGCGTGATGCGTGGCGGGACGCGCTGGTGGCGCATTTCGAGGCGCATCGCGGGGAGCTGAGCGAGGACAGCCTCGTGCGGCTGGAGAAGAATCCGCTGCGCATCCTCGATTCGAAGGACCCGCGGGATCGGCCGGTGGCGGATGCGGCGCCGGGGATCGACGACTTCATGTCGGCGAAAGCCGGTGCGTTCTTCGACAGCGTGACGAAGGGGCTGGATGCCGCGGGCGTGGCGTGGACGCGCAACGCGCGGCTGGTGCGCGGGCTGGATTATTACCGACATACGGCGTTCGAGTTCGTGACCGACCGGCTGGGTGCGCAGGGCACGGTGCTCGCGGGCGGGCGCTATGACGGGTTGATCGAAAGCCTCGGCGGGCCGGCGACGGCAGGGGTCGGCTGGGCGGCGGGGGTCGAGCGATTGGCGATGTTGATTGAAGAGCCGGAAGCGCCAAAGCCTCAAGTTGTAGTTGTGGCGGAAGATGATCGGTATGAAACAGTTGTCTTAGCGGGTGTAGCTGCCTTGCGGCGTGCAGGTTGGATGGCTGAAGCCGTCACAACGGGAAGCTCAAAAAAGCGCTATGACAAGGCGCTTAAACATCGACCTGACCAGATCATCTCGTTGTCGTTTCGTGAGGGGGTGACGGGTATCGGCCATCGAGGTTTTGGAGCTACGAAACCGGAAATCGATAGGGTCAGGCAAATCCTTGAGCCAGCGCTCGGTGCTGCCGAATGACAACCATCTCCCCCGAACGGATCGCGCAGATCGAGGCGCGGTTGCATGAATTGTCGGCGCTGATGGCGACGGGCGATCTCGCCGGCGATCGCTTCGTTGCGGTGTCGAAGGAATATGCCGAGTTGGAGCCGGTCGCGGAAGCCGCGGCGGCGGTGCGGCGGTTGCGGCAGGAGGCGGAGAGCCTCGCCTATATGACGCAGGAGAGCGATGCCGAGTTGCGCGTGATGGCCGAGGAGGAGCTGCGCGACAACAAGGCGGCGCTGGAAGCGGCGGACCGTCGCCTCGCACTCGCGCTCTTGCCGCGCGACGCCGCCGACGAGCGCGCGGCGATGCTCGAGATTCGCGCCGGCACCGGCGGCGACGAGGCGGCGCTCTTCGCGGGCGATCTGTTCCGCATGTACCAGCGCTACGCCGAGAAGCAGGGGTGGCGGGTCGAGCTGATCTCTGCATCTTCGTCCGAATCCGGCGGCTTCAAGGAGGCGATCGCCTCGGTCGAGGGCAAGGGCGTGTTCGCGCGGCTGAAGTTCGAAAGCGGGGTCCACCGCGTGCAGCGCGTGCCCGTCACCGAGAGCGGGGGGCGCATCCATACGTCGGCGGCGACGGTGGCGGTGCTGCCCGAGGCGGAAGAGGTCGACGTCCAGATCGACGAGGCGCGCGATCTCAGGATCGACGTGTACCGGTCGTCGGGGCCGGGCGGACAATCGGTGAACACCACCGATTCGGCGGTGCGGATCACGCATCTGCCGACCGGGCTGGTCGTGATCCAGCAGGACGAGAAGTCGCAGCACAAGAACAAGGCGAAGGCGCTGAAGGTGCTCCGGACACGGCTGTACGAGGCGGAGCGCGAGCGGCTGGCAAGCGAGCGATCGGGGACTCGCAAGGCGATGGTCGGGTCGGGGGATCGATCGGAGCGGATACGGACCTATAATTTCCCGCAAGGCCGGGTGACCGATCACCGGATCAACCTGACGCTGCACCGTCTGCCGGAAATCCTGGAGGGCGAGATGGACGAGCTGGTCGGCGCGCTGATCGCCGAGGACGAGGCGGAGCGGCTGGCGACGCTGGATGCGTAGGCCGGCCTGCCGCGTGCCGCGGCAGAACACGGCCAAGCACGGCCGACGGCGCTGGAGGCGCCGTTCGACGGCGCGGCTTTGCCGCGCCGCGTGCCTCACGTGACCGTCAGGGCCGCCCTCACCGTCGCAGCCGCAAGGTTCGGCTTTTCAGCAACCCCGCGGCTCGATGCCGAACTGCTGATGGCGCATGCGCTGGGGGTTACCCGCGAGGCGCTGCTGCTCACGCACCTCGACGATGCGGTGCCGCCCGGCTTCGCCGCGCTCGTCGAACGCCGTGCCGCACACGAGCCCGTCGCCTATCTCACCGGCGCCCGCGGCTTCTGGACGATCGACCTCGCGGTCGGTCCCGGCGTGCTCGTGCCGCGCGCCGACAGCGAGGCGCTGATCGAGGCGGCGGTCGCGCATTTCGGGGCGCGGGCGCCGGCGAGCGTGATTGATCTCGGCACCGGTCCCGGCACGCTCCTGCTCGCCGCGCTCGATCAGTGGCCCGAATCGGCAGGGCTGGGCGTCGAACGGTCAGCTGCCGCACTCGATTACGCCCGCATCAACGCCGCGCGCGTTGCACCGGGGCGGGCGCGGCTGGTGCAGGGCGACTGGGCGGCGGCGATCGACGCGCGGTTCGATCTCGTTCTCGCCAATCCGCCCTACATCGCGACTGACGAGGCGCTGCCCGACGAGGTGGCGCACCACGAACCGGGGGAGGCGCTGTTCGCTGGGGCCGACGGCCTGGACGATTACCGCGCGCTCGCGCCGCAGCTTGCCCGGCTGGTCGCGGCCGGTGGTGTGGCGATCGTCGAGATCGGCTGGACGCAGGCGGATGCGGTCGCCGCGGTCTTGCTGGCCCACGGATTTGCGACGCGGGCAGTGCGCGATTATGGCGATCGCCCCCGCGCCATCGTTGCCACACCGGCTTGAAAATCGGCACGGCCCGCCCATATTTCATTTGTAGCCGGGTCCAAGTGCCGCTATTCGACGCTCACGGGGCTCCACACATTTCATCGAATTGGTTGAGATGTGGGCACTTACCCGCTTCCTTCGTCATGAAGTCGCTGCAGTCCGGCGACCGTGGCAGGCTTGGCCTGAGCGTTTGAGCACAGGTTAGGCCGGGGTTGCACCGAGTATTCCGGGAGCAGGACCGGTTTTGGTTTGAGGACGAGGACAATCGCTTGATCAATAATCGTCAGAACGGCCGCCGTCGCGGTCGCGGTGGTGGTGGCCAGCGCCAGGGTGGCGGCGGCAATCCGAACATGGGTAACCGCATCGACAACCGTGCGCGCGGCAATGCCGCCCAGCTGCTCGAGAAATACAAGACGCTGGCGCGCGACGCGCAGATGCAGGGCGACCGCGTCAACACCGAATATTACCTCCAGTTTGCGGACCACTATTTCCGCGTGCTGGCCGAACAGCGCGGCCGCGCCGAAGAACAGAACCCGCGCCGTGGGCGGGAGGATTCGTTCGACGGCGACTTCGACGATTACGGCGACGAGGGCGATCTGGTTCGCGCCGACGAACAGAATGGCCGTGATGGCTACCGCGAAGAGCGCGGAGGTCGAGATGGTCAGGATCGCGATGGCCAGGAGCGAGGCGGGCAGAGCCGCGACGACCGCAGCCCGCGCGAGGCCCGCAGCAACCGTCAACCGCGCGACGATCGGGGCAATCGCGACGATTTCCAGCGCGACGGGGCTCAGCGCGACGATCGTCCGCAACGCCGCGTCAGCCGGGATCAGGCGCGCGAGAACCAGGGCACGGACGACCGCGATCAGGATCGCAGCCGCGACGGCGAGCGTCCGCTCGCGGTGACTCCCGCGAACGATTACGAGGGCGTCGAGGCCGCAGAGCCGCGCCGCCGCGGCCGTCCTCGCAAGGTGCAGGCCGAGGGGGCCGAGCCCGCCCCGACCTTCGATGCGGCGATCCTCCCGCCATCGCTCGGCATCACGCCATCGGGCGACAGCGGGGACGAAGGCGAAGTGGCCGAGAAGCCGCGCCGTCGCCGCCGCGCCGCCGGCGACGAGGTTTCGCAAGCCAGCTGAGTCCGTCGCATCTGCAACCCCGAAATGGCCGGTATCGCACAGCGCGGTGCCGGCCTTTTCTATGCGGCGCCCTCGCTCGCGCCTTTTCTCCGCACCGCAAAAGTGAGACAGTCTCCGCCGGCGAAAGGAGAAAACAGATGACCATCGCGGCGATCCTGAAAACCAAGGGCGGAGAGGTCGTCTCCGTCTCCCCCGGCCAGAGCGTCGCTGAGGCGATTGCGCTGCTTGCCGAGCGACGGGTCGGCGCGGTGCCGGTCATGGAAGGCGGGCAGGTCGCGGGCGTCTTTTCGGAGCGCGACGTGATCCATTGCCTGAAGGACGGCGACACCGCGACGCTCCAGAAAACGGTGCGCGACGTGATGACCGCGCCAGCGCTCACCGTCGCGCCCGGCGATTCGGTGCTCGGCGCGCTGTCGCTGATGACGAAGCGGCGAATCCGTCACCTGCCCGTGATCGACGGGGGCGAGGTCATCGGCATCGTGTCGATCGGCGATCTGGTGAAATACCGGATCGATCGGATCGAGGCCGAGGCGGAGGCGATGCGGACCTATATCCAGACGGCCTGATGGCGACGAAGCCTTAACGCACGCGCGCGTAAGACGCGATCGATGCCGATGCTGCTCGATCACCTGAACTGGCGCGTGAAGACCCGCTGGCATGCGCGCGTCGTGCGCGGCGTCATCGATACCCCGCCGATGATTCCGCGCGACGATGGCGTAATCCTGTTCTCGATGATCGGCACGCAGGTGGTGCTTCCCTATCTGGTCGCGGTGAAGTCGTTTGCGGTAGCGCTCGGGCGAGGGCGCGTGGTCATCGTCGATGACGGGACGCTGACAGATGCCGACCGCGCCCTCCTCGCGCATCATCTTGGGCAGCCACGGATCATCCCGATCGCCAGCGTCGATACCGGCCCTTGCCCGCGCGGCGGGACTTGGGAGCGGCTGCTCACCATCCTCGACCTGCGGCGCGACGACTATGTGATCCAGCTCGATTCGGACACGGTGACTTTTGGAGACGTGCCGGAAGTGGCCGCCGCGATCGACGCCGGGCGGTCGTTCATGCTGCGCGGCGAGGAATCCGCCACGCTTATGCCGATGTCGGATTTCCCCGCAACGCTGGCGCCAGAGGTCGGCCCGCGCGTCCATATCCAGCACGCGATCGAGATGCGGATGGATGCGATCGCGTTACCGGGCGTTGCGAGGCCGCTCTACGCGCGCGGATGTTCGGGGTTTGCCGGATTCGCTCCCTCGCGCGGCGGGCGTGCGCTTGCCGAAGCCTTTTCGCTTCAGGCGCAAGCGATGCTGGGGCCGCGCTGGGCCGAGTGGGGAACGGAGCAGGTGACCTCGAACGTCGTCATCGCCAATAGCGGCGATCCGCTGCTGCTGCCGTATGGTCGCTATCTCAATTTCTGGGGGGAGGCACTTCCGGCGGATCGGCGCTTCGTCCATTTCGTCGGGACGTGCCGGTTCGACGGGCGCGTCTATCTCGACGCCACGAACAACGCGATCCGGGCGCTCAGCGCCGCCTGAGCAGGGCCAGCATCTCGCGCACCGAATCGCGCGCGAAGATCAGCAGCCACGTGCCATAGACCGCCGCACCGCACGCAACCAGAAGCGCGAGGCGCACGCCGTCCGCCTCGATGGCAGACATCCGGTCGACGACGGTGAGGACCAGCCCCATTGCCGACGCTGCGGCCACGGGCGGCGCGACCGCCGCGATCAGCGCGCGCGCGCTCACCCCGATGACCGGCAACGCGCGCCGCGCCGAGATCGCGAGAAGCAGCGGAAACACGCCAAGCCAGCACGCTGCGAGCGCGATTACGCCAAAGGGGATCGCGATGAGCACAGCGACCGGCGCGATGAGCGCCGCGGTCAGCCCGTTGCGCGCCGCGATTCCCGGGCGCCCGAGCGCATCGGTCGCCGGCCCCAGCAGGACCTGAACGGTATAGAAGGGCATCGACAGCGCGAGCACCGCCGCAATCGGCGCCGCCGCCACCCATTTGCTGCCAAGGATCGTTGCGACCAGCGGCTCGGCCGTCGCCGCCAACCCGAGGTAGAAGGGCATGGCGATCACCATGACGACCCGCACCAGCTTCAGGAATGCGGCGGCTACGGCATCGGGATCGTCCTGCATGCGCGCATAGGCTGCAAAGGCGACTTCGTTCAGGGGGGGCACGATTTTCGACACGACGATCTGCACGAGGAACAGGCTCGTCGTGTAAAGCCCCAGAATCGCGGGGTCGAGCACGCGTCCGCCGACGAACACGTCCGCCTGGCTCCAGATGAAGGCGAAGAACTGCCCGGCGGCCAGCAACCCGCCATAGCGCGCGAACTCGCCGCTGCCGCGAAAGGCGAAGCTCGGACGCGGCAGGCCGCCGGCGGCGATCGTCAAGCCGATCCCGCGGACCCAGAACAGGACGATCGGCGCCGCGACGAGCGTCCATACGCCCAGGCCCATCAGCGCGCCGCCAAGCGCGTTCGATGCCGCGAGCAAGGACGCTGCAACGTTGACTTGCGCCTGCCGCCGAAACTCGAGCGTTCGGGCGAGCAGCGCCTGCGGCAGCGCGATCAACGGCGTCGCGCCATAGAGCAGCGCCTGGACGCGCAGGATCGTCGTGATCTCCGGCTGGCGATAATAGGCGGCAACGATCGGCGCGGCGGCGATCTGGACGACCGCAAGCAGCGCGTTGGTCGCGATCAACATCCCGAACACCTGGCGGAGCGCGTGCGGGGTGACCGTCGGTTGGCGGACGACAGCATTGGCGAGCCCCATGCCGTTGAGCATGCTCGCCAGCATCAACACGACCTGGGTCATCGCAAAGAGCCCGTAATCGGCGGGCGCCAGAATACGGATCACGAGGAAGGTCGCTGTCCACTGCACGATCTGCGCGACGATCTGGCTTCCCGAGCGCCACAAGACCGCGCGCCGGATCTGAGCTCGCAGCGGCGTGATGCTCGAATCACGGCTGGCGGCCGCTGTGCCGGGCTGCGATTCGGCGGGAACGTCCATCGGCTCGTCCTAGATGCACCGGCCTGCCAACGAGTTAAGACCCGCGGAAATCCGTTCTTTTTCTTCATCTCTGCAACAAAATTGCAAAAAGTGTTTGACGGTGTTGGGGTGTGGTGGGTAGAGGGCTGTTCACCGGCGGCGGTGTCTCGGAAGGGATGGCGTTTCGGTCAGCGAGCCTTGCTCCCCTCCCTTCCAGGGAGGGGAGCAAGGCTGACCCACCGTTCCGCCAGCCCGCGTGCGGCGGTCGCCTTCGCCGAGCGATCCCCCCGCCAGCGCCGCAGCCGCGTCTCCAGATCGATATCGTTGCCGCCAAGCCCGCGCTCGCCGAGCAGCACCGCGATCTCCGCCGCGAGGCGCTTGTCGGACGCGAGCAGGAGCATGTGCGCAAGCCGTGGCGACATCGGCAACGCGGCGATGGCGCGGCCGTGCGGGGTGGGGCGGCCATCCGGATCGATCGCCGCCAGCGCCTCCAGTCGCGACCGCGCTTCCGCAATGGCGGCGGCGGGCGGGGGATCGATCCAGCGCAGCTCCCGCGCGTCGGCAACGCCCCAGATGCCGATCGCGAGCACAAGGGAGGACAGGTCCGCCTCCAGGATTTCCGGCGGGTCGAAGCGCGGCAGCCCCGCGGTCGCCTCCGCCTCCCACAGCCGATAGGCAGTGCCCGGCCCTTGCCGTGCGGCGCGCCCTGCCCGCTGCGTCACCGCCGCCTGGCTCGCGCGTTCGGTGACGAGCCGCGTCATCCCCGCCGCCCGGTCGTAGCGCGGGCGGCGCGCAAGGCCGGAGTCGACGACGATACGGATACCGTCGAGCGTAAGGCTCGTCTCTGCGATCGACGTCGCGAGCACGACCTTGCGGCGGCCATCCTTCGTCGGCGCGATTGCGGCGCGCTGCTCCGCCGGGTCGAGCGTGCCGTGAAGCCGGTGCAGCGCGATATCGAGGCGCGCCATGTCCTCGCTCAGCCGTTCCGCCGTCCGCTCGATCTCGCCGACACCGGGCAGGAAGGCGAGCACTCCCCCCTCCTCCTCGCGCAACGCCCGCCGGATCGCGCCTGCAACCTCGTCCTCGATCCGCGCCTCGGCCCGGCGGCCGATATGCCGAACGGTGAGCGGATGGCTGCGCCCTTCGCTCTCGATCACCGGGGCTGCGTGCATCACGTCGGCGAAGCGCGCGCCGTCGAGCGTTGCCGACATCGCGACGATCCGCAGGTCCGGGCGAAACCCTGCCTGCGCATCGAGCGCGAGGGCGAGGCCGAAATCGCCGTCTAGGCTGCGCTCGTGCACTTCGTCGAAGAGGACTGCGGATACCCCGGCAAGCTCCGGATCGGCCTCGATACGCGCGACGAAAATGCCTTCGGTGACCACGATCACGCGCGTGGCGGCCGACCGCTTGCTGTCGAGCCGCGTCGCATAGCCGAAGGTTTTGCCGACCGGCTCACCGGCGAGCGCAGCCATCCGCTCCGCCGCCGCGCGCGCCGCTATCCGCCGCGGGCTGAGCAGCAGGATTTCGCCCGAACACCACCCCTCGCCAAGCAATGCCGGCGCGACCGCGGTCGTCTTGCCAGCTCCCGGCGGCGCGACCAGCACGGCGCGCGTCCCCTCGCGGAGCACCCGAAGCAGCTCGGGCAATACGGCAAGGATTGGCAGGTCGCTCATCGCCCCCGCGATGCCACACCGACCCCGCGCTGCGCCAGCCGTGCTTTACGGCGCGGACTCCGCTCGCGCTGACGTGCTATGCGGGACGTCCGGGATTGCAGGAGATACGCGATGGGTATGCTCGACGGACTGCTGGGCCAGGTGACCGGCAATGTGGATATCGCCAACCTCGCCGAAAAAGTGGGCCTGTCGCCCGATCAGGTCGAACAGGCGGTTACCGCGCTGGGTCAGGCACACGCGGCGCCGGGCGATACGGTCGACACGGCCGCGCAATCGACCGGGCTTCCAACCGATGCGCTGCAGCAGATCGTCGGCCATATCGGTGGCGAAGGTGCGCTCGGACGCTTTGCGGGCTTGCTGGGGGAACAGGGCGGCGAAGGCGGCCTGGGCGGGATCATGGGCGGACTGTCGGGAATGTTCGGGAAGTCCTGAGTCCTCAATAGGCGCGCGCGACCGCGAACTCGACCGCCTCGATCATCGCGTCCTTCGCGGCGCCGGCCGGGAACCGCCCGATCGCGTCGATCGCGCGCTGGCCGTAGTGACGCGCGCGGGCGAGCGTATCGTCGACCGCGCGGGTCGAGCGGACAAGGTCGATCGCGTGCGCAAAATCGGCGTCGCTGTCGCGCCGTCCCTCGACCGCGTCCTTCCAGAACTTGCGGTCGGCATCGTCGCCGCGCGCATAGGCCAGGATGACCGGCAGCGTCATCTTGCCCTCGCGGAAATCGTCGCCCGCATCCTTGCCCATCGTGCCAGCGTCCGACACGTAATCGATCGCGTCGTCGACGAGCTGGAACGCGATGCCGAGGTTGCGGCCATAGGCGTCGAGCGCCGCCTCGTCGTCTTCCGATCGCTCCGCGACGACGGCCGCGATCCGGCACGCGGCGGCGAACAGGGCGGCGGTCTTCGCACCAATGATATCGAGATAGCGGTCTTCGCCCAGATCGACGCGGCGCGCGGCGGTCAGCTGGTTGACCTCGCCCTCCGCGATCACCGCGCTGGCGTTGGACAGGATTTTCAGCACCTTGAGGCTGCCGTCCTCGACCATCAGCTCGAAGCTGCGGCTGAACAGGAAGTCGCCGACCAGCACGCTCGCGGGATTGCCCCAGATGATGTTCGCGGTGCGCTTGCCGCGGCGAAGGTCGCTGCCGTCGACGACATCGTCGTGGAGCAGAGTCGCGGTGTGAATGAATTCCACCGCCGCCGCCAGCCGGTGGTGGCGCGTGCCGGTATAGCCGATCAGCCGCGCGGAACTGAGCGTCAGCATCGGCCGCATCCGCTTGCCACCACCCGCGATCAGATGCCCGGCAAGCTCCGGGATCAGCGGAATCTGCGACTGCATGCGATCGAGGATCACTGCGTTGACGCAGTTCATGTCCCCGGTCACCAGCTGGACCATCGGGTCGAGGGAAGGCGCCCGGCCGGCGAGGCGATGGATCGTCGCGGTCATCGCGGTCAGGCTGTGGCGGCAAGCGCGCCCGAACGCAAGGCCGGGGGTTGCCCCTCGCGGCGCGCACGGACAAAAGGCGGCGAACCGCAATTGGGGGCGCGCCATGGCCGACGATGTGTTGAAGGGCTATCGCCAGTCGATCGACAATATCGACATGGCGCTGGTCTGCCTGCTCGCCGAGCGCTTCAAGGTGACGCAGGCGGTCGGCCGCTACAAAGCGGAGACGGGGCTTCCGCCGGCCGATCCGGGGCGCGAGGAGCAGCAGATCGCGCGGTTGCGGCGGCTGGCGGGCGAGGCCGATCTCGACCCGGAGTTTTCCGAGAAGTTTCTGCGCTTCATCATCGACGAGGTGATCCGCCATCATGAGCGGCTGCGCGGATAGCGGCGATTGGGCGGATAATCTTCGTCGCCCCTCCATGACATAGTTTTGCGACAATGCCGCGCTACCCGCCGGACTGCGGTGCGTTTCGGCCGCGTGTCGGTTCGGGGAAGTGGTGAAGATGCGTCGGCTGGTCGTGATGTTCGGAATGATGACCGCGGCACCCGCATGGGCGCAGCAGGCACCCGCCCCCGCCACCCCTCCCGCCGCACAACCCGCGCCCGAACCAGCAGCGGCGGGCGACGAGGACGAGGCGGCCGATATCGTCGTCACCGGCTCCCGACAGAACCTGCCCGGTGCGGTCGTCGGCGATATCCCGCCCGAAGTGCAGCTGGGGCCGGCGGACATCCGCTCCTACGGCGTCAGCTCGGTCAGCGACCTGCTCGACGAGCTCGGCCCGCAGACGCAGAGCGGCGTCGGCGGGCCTCCGGTGGTGCTGCTGAACGGGCGGCGGATCGCGGGCTTTTCCGAGATCCGCGATATCCCGACCGAGGCGATCCTGCGCGTCGATATCCTGCCCGAGGAAGTCGCGCTGAAATATGGCTACCGCGCCGACCAGAAGGTGGTGAACTTCGTCCTGCGCCGCCGTTTCCGCGCGGTCACGATCGAGGCCGCAGACAAGATCCCGACCGAGGGCGGCAGCAACACCGCGCAGGGTGAGTTCGACCTGCTTCACATCGCGCGCGACAGCCGCGTCCAGCTTCACACCAGCTACACCGACACGTCCGCGCTGACCGAGGCGGAGCGGAACGTCATCCAGGAACCGGGAAGCGCGATCGACCTCGGCCCCTATCGCACGCTGACGCCCGGCAGCCACCAGCTGAACGTCAACATGGTCTATGCCCGTCCCTTCGGGAACAGCGTGAACGCGACGATCAACGGCTCGATCACCCAGACGGGAAGCCTGGGCACGTTCGGCCTGCCGATCGTAACGCTGCAATCGCCGGTGAGCGATACAACCGACCTGACACCGCTTTCGCAGCGCAATTCGAGCCTCACCAGCCATCTCGGCGCGACCGTCAACGGCACCGCGGACCAGTGGCGCTGGACGACGACCGCCGCCTACGACAGGGTGAACAGCAAGACGCTGACCGACACCAGCCTGGACCTGGCGACCTATCAGGCGGCGCTGCTGGCGGGCGATCCGCTGACCGGGCCGTTCGGGCTGCCCAATCGCGGCAATTCGGTGTCGAGCACGGCGGACCTCACGACGACCGCGAGCGGCCCGCTGTTCGCCCTTCCTGCGGGCGATGTTTCGACCACGATCAAGATCGGCGCCGACACCTCCGATTTCACGAGCGATTCGTTCCGCAGCGGCCTTGTGCAGAGCGGCAAGGTGTCGCGCGATACCGCAAGTGGACAGATCAACGTCGACGTGCCGATCGCGAGCCGTTCGAAGGACGTGCTCGCCTGGGCGGGCAATTTCTCGCTCAACGGCAATTTCGGCGTGGATCGCCTTTCCGATTTCGGCACGCTCGTCGCTTATGGCTACGGCTTCAACTGGTCGGTGATCGACGGCGTGCGCTTCATCGGATCGGTCGCGCACCGGGAGGAGGCGCCGAGCGCGGCGCAGCTGGGCAATCCGCAGGTCCTGACCCCCAACACCCGCGTCTTCGATTACGTCACCGGGCAGACGGTGAACGTGACGACGCTCAGCGGCGGCAACCCGCTGCTGCGTTCCGACACGAAGAACGTCCAGAAGCTGGGTCTGACGCTGAAGCCGTGGGCGAAGAGCGACCTGACGATCGTGGGCACCTACGTAAGAACGACCGTCGATGATCCGATCGCGTCCTTCCCTACGCCCACCGCCGCGATCGAGGCGGCGTTCGGCGATCGCTTCACGCGGGTGAACGGCACGCTGGTGCGGCTCGACACGCGACCGATCAACTATGCGCGGACGGAGAACAGCCAGTTCCGCTACGGTTTCAACTTCTCCAAATCGCTGAAATCGAAGGTCCAGCGCGAGATCGAGGCGTATCGCGCGGGCACTGGACCCAACCCGTTCGCGGGGATGACCTTCCCCGGGCGCCAGCGGCGGCAGGGCGGCGGCGAGGGACAGGACGGCGCGCGTGGTAACACAGCCGCGACGTCCGCCCCGGATGGTGCAGCGTCCCCACCAGCGGACAGCGCGGCTCGGCCGAATGGTCCGCAGGCAGGTCCGGGCGGCCGACGTGGATTTAGCGGCGGTGGCCGGGGCTTCGGCGGGCGCGGCGGCGGCGGCGCTGGCGGCGGCGGGCGGCTGCAGTTCGCGGTGTATCACACCATCCACCTGACCGACCGGGTCGATGTGCTCGACGGCGGCCCAAGCCTCGATCTCCTGCGCGGCGACGCGATCGGGCAGAGCGGCGGCCAGCCGCGCCACGAGGTCGAGGGACAGGCGGGCTACACCAACAACGGCATCGGCGCGCGGCTTTCGGCGAACTGGCAGAGCGGCACGACGGTGCAGGCCGGCACCGCCGCCAACCCGCAGACGCTCGATTTCTCCAGCCTCGCCACCTTCAACCTGCGGCTGTTCGCCGATCTGGGCGGGCGGCTGGAATGGGTGAAGGCGCACCCCTGGATGCGGGGAACGCGGGTGACGCTGTCGTTCAACAATCTGACCAACCAGCGCCAGCGCGTGACCGACGCGAACGGCCTGACCCCGATCAGCTACCAGCCCGCCTATCTCGACGCGCTGGGCCGCAGCGTGCGGATTTCGGTACGGAAGCTGTTCTTCTAGGGAGCGGACCAACCTTGAACAAATCGACAGCAGATTTCAGACGTTCGTCACGTCCTCGTCATTCAGTACGGCGCAGGGTCGGGGAATGGCAATTCTCGTTGCAGCACTGCTGGCCGCGGCCAATGTCAGTCCTGTCGGAGAAACGCGGCAACAGGACGAGGCAGCGGCTTTAGCGCATCACCGTCGCATGGATGCGAACCACGATGGCTTCGTAACCTATGCCGAGATGCGCGAATTCGCCTTAGCCGCAATATTCCCGAAAGGGCAGATCCCAGAACGATTGCCCAACGATCGGATGGCGCGCGCCGAATTCGACCGCGCGGACATTGATCATGACGGGCGCATCTCCATCCAAGAGGCGATTGCGGGGGCCGATCGGGCGTTCGCCGAAGCCGACACGGATCATGACGGCCTCCTCACCGAGCAGGAGCGCGGCGCTTACGGTGCTCGCGCGCTGGTCAATCTTCAAAAAGAGATTGCCACCTGGAAACCGCTACCCTGCCAGCCGCGCGCGGCTTGCGCGACCGCGCGCTAGCGAACGGCCCTCAAAGCGCGTCAAAATCGATCGGCGCGTGGCGATCCAGCGTCTTGTCGGCTGCCGGCATCGGGTATTTCAGGCCCGTCGCGCAGTTGAACAGGACGACGCGCTCGTCTTCGTCAACCTCGCCGTCGCGCAGCGCCTGTTTGTACGCCGCGAGGGTCGCGCCGCCTTCGGGGCAGAGCAGGAGGCCGTCCTTCTTGGCGCACTCCTCGACCGCTTTCAGGATCGCTGGGTCGCCGACGCCGAGCGCCTTGCCGCCGCTTTCGCGCACCGCGCGCAGGATCAGGAAATCGCCGACCGCCCTGGGCACGCGGATGCCCGCCGCGACGGTCGCCGCGTCTTCCCAGCGCTCGGCATGCTCCACGCCGGCTTCGAAGGCGCGGACGATCGGGGCGCAGCCGCTGGCCTGGACGGCATACATGCGCGGGCGTTCGGGCCCGATCCAGCCGAGCTTCTCCAGCTCGTCGAACGCCTTCCACATGCCGATCAGCCCGGTGCCGCCGCCGGTCGGGTAGAAGATCGCATCGGGCAATGACCAGCCGAATTGCGCGGCGAGTTCCAGCCCCATCGTCTTCTTGCCTTCGATCCGATAGGGTTCCTTCAGCGTCGAGAAGTCAAACCAGCGCCCTTCCGCCGCGCCCTTCGCGACGATCGCGCCGCAATCGTCGATCAGGCCGTTGACGCGCCAGACCGCTGCGCCCTGCACCGCGATCTCGCGCACGTTGATTTCGGGGGTGTCGTCCGGGCAGAAGACGATCGTCTCGATCCCGACCCGCGTGGCATAGGCGGCGAGCGCGGCGCCGGCATTGCCGTTGGTGGGCATCGCGATCCGGGTGACGCCAAGTTCCTTCGCCATCGCGACCGCCATGACCAGCCCGCGTGCCTTGAAGCTGCCGGTGGGAAGCCGCCCCTCGTCCTTGACCAGCACGTTCGCGCCGCCGGACCGGGGGATCGGCACGAGTGGGGTCTCGATCTCGCCGAGGCTGACGATATCGCGCGTATGGCGCACCGGTAGCAGCTCGCGCCACCGCCACAGATCGGTTTCGCGCGCGGCCATCGCGTCGCGCGAGACGGCTGCCTTTACCGCGTCCAGATCGTAGCGAACGAGCAACGGCCGGCCGACGCGCGAGAGATTGTGCAGCGTGTCCGCCGCGTAGCGCTCGCCCGTCATCGAGCATTCGAGATGGGTGACGAAGGTCGGGCGATCGGTGGTGAGGTTGGTGTTCATGTCAGCTCCTCCCCTCCCTAAGAAGGGAGGGGCCGGGGGTGGGTAGGCTTGGGGTGCCCGGCGCGATGGAGTGCCGCTCGCCCCCGGTGTCCTGGCACTAGGCGAGGACGGCATGGCTGGTCAGCCCGGTGCCATTGTCGTCGACCACCACCATGCACGGCAGGCCGCGGCGCTCGGCGATCGACGAGCAGCACGGGTCAGGGTTTGAAGGTCATCATCACCTTATGGCGATCATATCCCGAAATGCTGCCCGTCTGACCTGTGCCCGGAGCGACCGTGATTCTGTAGAACCCATCGCGAATGCGATCGATCGTCGCGCCCGATCCGACCGACGGTACGCGATCCGTCGCCAATGTGAAGGCGCCGCCCGCGGCCTGTGACACCCACGCGTCGAGGCCAAGCCCGTCAGGATATTCGGAAACAGACGTGAGGATCGGGTTATGGCTGCGGTCGCCGATCGACGCCGGTCGCCGCACCGGCGCCACCGTGACCCCGCCATCATACATGATCCGCGCCGTCGTTTGGCCGCGGGCGCGTGCGTCGATCGTAATTTCGGCGTGATTGTCCTGGCCAGTCGAGACGGCCTTGATGGTCACGGGGCGCGCTTCGACGACGGCGCCGGTCAGGCTCGCGCCAAGCGGGATCACCGGCGCGAACGCGACCGTCAAGGCATCGCCCGGATTATCGATGGTCAGCGTCATCCCCTTCGCGTCGCGTTTGATCGCCAGGCCGACGCGTCGATCGCCGATCCGGACGTTTCGCAAGCGAATGGCATCCCACTCGGCCGGCAGGTGCGGCGCCAGCCTCACGCGGTTTTCGGCGGGGAACACGGAAAGCCCGAACACACCCCGCACTGCCGCGATCATCAGCCCCGCGGAGGACCAGCTCTGTTCGGGCACGGATTCGAATTCCGGTCGATAGGTATCGCCGGCCAGCACCTCGTGGAGATGGCCCGCGCTGTCGAGCGTGTCGCTGTCCACCATGGCGCGCCAGATCGCCCATCCGGTTTGCGGTCGATGCTGCCGGTAGGCCGTGGTGGCGACGGTCGCGCTGCCGAGCGCCCATACGCTCCCCGCCGAATAAAGATTGGGATCATATTGAGGATCGCTCGCTGCCAGGCTCCGCACCCCCCAGTCGGTGAGAAAATCGGGCGACGCGATCCGGTTGAGCACCCGGGCTGCCCGCGCATCCGATACGACGCGCTGATCGAGCACGCCGATCGCGTCGGGGCGCTGGCTGAGGACCGGCGTGCCGTCGCGCCGATGGCCCGAAAGCCAGAAGCCGTTGGCGTCGTCCCATCCATTGTCGGCAATGGCACGGCGCGCGCGCGTCGCGGCCGCTGCCGCGGTCTTTACGAGCGCGGGCTTTTGCAGCGCGCCGGCGAGCGACGCGTAGCCATCGGCCGCATCGATCCACAGCGATGACAGCCGGATATCGTCGCGCAGATCCTCCTGCTCATTCTGCCCCTGCTTGCCCGCAGGGATGGTGGGAATACCCGTGTCGCGATCGATGACGGACATGCAGTAGCGCCACGCCGCCGCGATGGCCGGCCAGTTGCGGCGCGCAAACGCGACATCGCCGGTCGTCTCCACGTAGCGGGCGACGGCCGCGAGATACTGGAAGGTGATGTCGACATGGACGTACATGTAATGATATTTGCCGACCCAATCGATCAGGCCGGCGCTCTGCGACATTTCGTGCCAGATCATCCCTGTCCTGGGGTCCTGGTAGCGGGTCACGAACGCGAGTTCCTGGCGCGCGCGGTCGAACTGGCCGGCGGCGAGCATGCCCTCCATCACGACCAGCCCGTCGCCTGCGAAGAACCACGCATATTGGGGGCGTCGATCGGGGCGCGACGGGCCGTAGCCGCCAACCACGCCGCAGCCGATGCGGTCGTTACACGCCCATGCCGCATCGAGGGCGAGGGCGGCCGACGCGAGCGCGCGGTTGACCGCCGGGTCCGGCGTCTCGATGGCGATCGACTCCGCGAGCACCGCCGCGCTGTGCGTCGCCGCGTCCCGGCGTGCCGCAGTCTCAGAGTCGCGAATGTTCTGGGCGCCGTCGGTTTCCGCCGAGGGATCGAGCGCAAGGACGAGGCTGGCGGAGCGGACACCGTCGCCTCCCGCGCGCGGGGCAAGCAGCATCGCGTATCGCTCCAGCGGCGCCCGGGCGAGATTGATCGCGTCGTCGTGCGCGACAGTCTCGCGCGAGGAGATCGTCGCGCTGAACCCGTGCAGCGGCTCGCGCTCGACATAGCCGGATCGCGTCGCGTCCCAGCTGACCGATCGACCGCCAAGCGCGGCAGGCCACATGAGGTTCAGCGAGGGGCGAAAGCTCGCTTCGATCTGGACGTCGGGCTTGCCCTCCACTTCATAGCGGAGGATCGCGCCGGCTTGCTGGCGGGGGACGAACAGACGTTCGCGCACGACGAAGTCGGCGCCGACATAGGTGCGCACGACTTCGTTCGGCGAGCGATCGACGCGGCGAAGGAGCGGTGCCGCCTCGATCGGTGCCACGGTGCCCTGAACGCGGAAGCGAAGCTGGAAGTCGCTTGCGAGCTGGAGCGGATAGGCCCAGATTTCGAGCGCGCCGGGATACCCCATGAGCAGCGCCCGCTCGCCCTTGGCGGACACAAATCCGGTGACGTCCTGTCGATATGTGGGAAGCGGCGCCGGGTCGGCATTCGCGATCAGCACGACCGCAAGAAGAGCCGTGGCCAGCGAATGACGGACGCCGTTCTTCATGGGGAAGGGCTACGGCAATCAGGGAGGGTCGAACAGAGGAAATGCGGCGGGCCCCGCTCGCGTCTCCGGCCGTGGCTGGTGGCGCGGCACGTGGGCCAAGGATCGCGCGACGCGGTCGCATGACATGTCGGTCGATCGACGACGGGACTTGCCAGCGATAACGTCCCTCGCAAAGGTAAGGCGATGCGTTGCCAACGATCGCCCACCGCTCACCACGACGGACGCGCCGCGGCCATGTCCGCCGACGTCCGCGCGCGGTGACGACGCTTCGCGATGTGGCGCAGGTCGCGGGCGTCTCCAGGGCGACCGCCGCGCGCGTCCTCTCCGCCCCCGAGCTGGTCGCAGACGCAACGCGCGCGAAGGTGATGCAGGCCGTGCAGGAGCTCGGCTACATCCGGAATTCGGTCGCGGCGAGCCTGCGGACAACGCGGACGGGGCGGATCATCGTGACCGTGCCCGATATCTCGAACCCGTTCTTCTCCCGCGTCATCCGCGGGGTCGAGGAAGCGGCGCAGAAGGCGGGCTATGCGGTGCTGCTTGGCGACACCCGCAACGAGCGTGAGCGTGAGGAGCAATATGCCGACATGCTCAATCGCCGTGAGGCGGACGGCATCATCTTTCTCGGCCACCGGCTGCCGACGGTGCTCGCCACGATCCTCGCCCGCGATGGCGGCCGCGCGCCGGTCGTCAATGGTTGCGAGTTCACCTCCACGCTCGGCGTGTCGAGCGCGCATATCGACAATGCGGGGGCGGGCCATGAGGTCATGCAGGCGCTCTACGGGCTGGGTCACCGCGACATCGCGCTCATCCTCGGACCCGCCGACAGCCCGTTGACCCGCGATCGTCTGGCCGGCGCGAGCAGAGCGGCGGCGGCGCGCGGGCTGGCCGCCAATCTCATCGTCGAAGCCGGCGATTTCTCGATCGAGTCGGGGCGGCGCGCGGCGATGGCGCTGTTCGCGCGCTCCCCGCGCCCCACCGCCATCTTCTGCTTCAGCGACGAGATGGCGATCGGCACGCTGGCGGCGGCGCGCACCGCCGGCCTGTCCTGCCCGGCCGACCTTTCCGTCGTGGGCTTCGACGATATTCAGATGGCGCGCTATGTCGATCCGCCGCTCGCGACCGTGCGCCAGCCGATGGCGGAGATCGGGCGCAAGACGGTCGAACTGCTGCTCGGCATCCTCAGCGGCCGGCAGGTGCAGCCCGTTTCCGCGACGCTGCCCTACGAACTCATTCCGCGCGAAAGCCTGGGGGCCGCGCCGGTGAATCGGCTTCTCCGCAGCTGATCGGATAATTCCGCCTTTTACCGATTTCACCTTGCCATGAGATCGATCTCATGTTTCCTTGCCCACGTCGAAGCCCCGGCGAAGATCGGGGGTGTGACGGGTCGGCGTCGCCATTCCGGTTGCCGCACCCGATGTATGTGAGAGGTGCGCCGGGAATCTCCAACCTGGTCTGAAAAGGTGCTGCGCATGGTGAAATTGCGACTGTCGATCATGATGTTCGCGCAGTATTTCGCGTGGGGCGTCTGGCTCGTCCCGCTCAGCACCTATATGAGCAAGGGGCTTCATTTCGATACGATCATCGGCACCGCGTACGGCATGGTCGGCATCGCGACGATCGTATCGACGCTGTTCGTGGGGATGATCGCGGATCGTTTCATGGCGGCGGAGAAGCTGCTGAGCATCCTGTCGATCCTGGCCGGCGCCGCGCTGTTCTGGGTGTCGACGATCGAGACCTCGCCCTCGCTCTTCCTTTTCGGTCTCCTCCTCCATTTCCTCTTCTACGCCTCGACCATTCCGCTTGCGACCGCGATCGCGTTCAACGCCGTGGACGATATCGCCCGCGAGTTTCCGGGGGTGCGCGTGTGGGGGACGGTCGGCTGGATCGTGGCGGGGCTGCTGGTCGGCGTGATCGCGGGTGCGGCGCAGACCGCGCTGCCGATGCGGATGGCGGCGATCGTCTATGTCGGGCTCGGCCTCTACGCCCTTACCTTGCCGAACACGCCGCCGCGCGCGCGGGGCCGGATCGTCAGCGCGTCGGCGGTGCTCGGGCTGGACGTGATCCTGCGCCACCGTGAGACGGCGTTCTGGGTCTTCATCGCCTGCACGCTGGCGCTGATGATCCCCCGCAGCTTCTACGACACCTACGCCAACACCTTCTTCGCCGACAAGGACCTGCACCTGACGCTGTTCGGCACGCGGATCGAGGCGACGGGCATCCAGACGGCGGGGCAGATCTTCGAATCACTGATCCTCATCAGCCTGCCTATCCTGCTGTTCCGCCTGGGCATCAAGCGCGTGCTGGTCATCGGCATGGGCGCGTGGGCGGTGCGATTCCTGCTCTTCGGCTTCGGCTATAGCGGTGCGACCGCGATCATGCCGATGGTGCTGCTCGGCATCATCATTCACGGCGTCTGCTACGATTTCCTCATCGTGTCGGGGCAGATTTACGTCGATCGCAAGTTCGATGCGGAGGCCCGATCGCGCGCGCAATCCTTCTTCAATCTGATCACCCAGGGGATCGGCATCGTCATCGGCTCGAACATCGCCGGCGTCGTGTACGGGATGAACGTCAGCGCCGACGGCAGTCACGACTGGCGCGCCATCTGGATGGTGCCGGCGGTAATCGCCGCCGTCGCGATGGTTCTCTTCGCGCTCACCTTCCGCGAGAAACTAGCACCCGCCCCCGACGATAAGTCCGTCGCGCCCGCACCGGTGGGCTTGGGATGACGAACGAGATGCTCAGGCTTGGATTAATCGGCGGCGGTCCGGGAAGCTTCATCGGCCCGGTGCACCGCATGGCCGCCTGCCTCGACGCGCGCTTCGTTCTGTCCGCCGGCGCGTTCAGCCGGACATTGGCAAAGTCGCGTCAGCAAGCCGCACGGTGGGGCATCCCGGAAGACCGGGCCTATGACGGTGTCGAGGCGCTGATTGCGGGCGAGCGCGGGCGCGACGACGGGGTTCAGGCGATCGCCATCGCGACGCCGAACGACAGCCATTTCGCGATCGCCAAGGCGGCCTTGGAAGCCGGTTTCGCGGTGATCTGCGACAAGCCGATGACCGCGACGCTGGCCGAAGCCGAGGCGCTGGCTCCCATCGTGGTGCAATCCGGCCGACCCTTCGCGCTTACCTACACTTACACCGGCTATGCGATGATCCGCGAGGCGCGGGCGCGGATCGCCGACGGCGCGATCGGACGGGTCCGCAAGATCATGGTCGACTATCCGCAAGGCTGGCTGTCCGAGCGGATCGAGGCCGACAATGCCCAGGCGCGCTGGCGGACTGACCCCGCCAAGGCCGGCATGGGCGGCGCGATTGGCGACATTGGCGTCCACGCCTTCCAGCTCGCGGAGTATGTGAGCGGCCTTCGCGCGGCCGAACTGATTGCAGACCTTCCCCGTGTCGTCACCGGCCGTCAGCTGGACGATGACTGCAACGTCCTGCTCCGCTTCACGGGCGGCGTGCCCGGTGTCCTGACGGCCTCGCAGATCGCGACGGGAGAACGCAACGCGCTGCGCCTGCGCGTCTACGGCGAGAAGGGCGGCCTCGAATGGTGCCACGACGCGCCGGGGGAACTGATCCTGCGCTGGCCCGAAGCGCGGACCGAGATTATCCACGCGGGAGCGCCAGGCCTGCACTCCACGGCGCAGCGGGCGACCCGCTTGCCCAGCGGCCATCCGGAAGGTTTCATCGAAGCGTTCGCGACACTCTATGCGGATTTCGCCGACATGATCGAAGGCAGTTGCGGCGCGCAAGGCCTCTTGCCCGGCATCGAAGACGGCCTGCGGTCCGCGCGGTTCATCGACTGCGCGGTTCGATCGAACGAGGCGCGAACCTGGCTGTCGCTCCCGGATATAGCCCGATGAAGACCATCAAGGGCCCCGGCATCTTCCTCGCGCAGTTTCTGTCCGATCAGCCGCCGTTCGACACGCTGGATCACCTGGCTGAGTGGGCGTCCGGGCTTGGCTATGCAGCGGTGCAGATCCCCTGCACCCCGCAACTGATCGACCTCGAGACGGCGGCCGAAAGCCAGGCCTATTGCGACGATCTGCGCGCCACGCTCGACAGGCACGGCATCGTGGTGAGCGAGCTGTCCACGCATCTGCAAGGCCAGCTGGTCGCGGTCCATCCCGCCTATGACAGGCTGTTCGACGGGTTTGCCGCGGCGCATGTGCGGGGCAAGCCGGCCGAGCGCCAGCGCTGGGCGACCGAACAGGTGAAACTCGCCGCGCAGGCCAGCCGGCGGCTGGGCCTCGATGCGCACGCGACCTTCTCGGGGGCGCTCGCTTGGCCTTATGTCTATCCTTGGCCGCAACGCCCGGCCGGGCTGATCGACGAAGCCTTTGCCGAACTCGGCAAGCGCTGGCGCCCGATCCTCGATGTGTTCGAAGACTGCGGCGTCGATTGCGCGTTCGAGCTTCATCCGGGCGAGGATTTGCACGACGGTGTGACGTTCGAGCGCTTTCTGGACGTCGTCGACCAGCATTCGCGCGCCCGGATCCTCTACGATCCCAGCCATTTCGTGCTGCAACAGCTCGATTATCTCGCCTTTCTCGACCTCTATCACGAGCGGATCAGCTGCTTCCACGTCAAGGATGCGGAGTTCCGGCCGAACGGACGGTCCGGCGTGTATGGCGGCTATCAGACCTGGGTGGATCGCCCCGGCCGATTCCGCTCGCCGGGGGACGGCCAGGTCAATTTCGGCGCGATTTTCGCGAAACTGGCGCAATATGACTTCCGCGGCTGGGCGGTTCTCGAATGGGAATGCGCGCTCAAGCATCCCGAAGACGGCGCGCGCGAGGGAGCGCCCTTCATCCGGGACCATATCATCCGGGTCACGCCGCACGCGTTCGACGATTTCGCGGCGAGCGGCACGGACCACGCCACCAATCGCGCACTGCTCGGCCTCGACCCGCAAACCGTAGACGGTCCGAGGCCCGTAAAATCGGGAGAGTTTGGATGAAGTGGATTTATAGCCTGATCGCAGCCCCCGCGCTGCTGGGCGTCATCGCGGTGTCCGCTCCGCCCTCGACCGCGCAAGGCGCCCCTGCCGGCGCGCAGGCATTCGGCATGTGCGCGGCCTGCCATACGGTTACCAAAGGCGGCCGCAACGGGATCGGTCCCAATCTCTCCGGCCTGTTCGGGCGACGCGCCGGGTCGGTTCCCGGCTTCAGCTACTCGGCCGCGATGAAGGGTTCGGGCATCACCTGGGATGCCAAGACGCTGGACGAATTCCTGGCGGCGCCAACCAAGAAGGTCCCGGGGACGAAAATGCCGATCAGCCTGTCCGATCCGGCGAAGCGCGCGGCGGTCATCGCCTATCTGACGACGGCGACGGCCAAATAGGGGATGCGCACGTGATGCTGGAAAGCCTGACGCCATCCAGACGCACTCTCCTGGCGGCGAGCCTGGCAGGGCTCGGTGCGAGCACGTGCGCGCGGGCCGCGGGGCCATCAGGAAACGCCGCGCGGTTCGCGCTGAAATTCGCGCCCCACGAAGGCAGCTTCGCGAGCCGCGGCGACCGGATCGAGCAGATCGCCTATGCCGCCGACCAGGGTTTCACGGCATGGGAAGACAATGAGGCCGCCGGGCGGTCCGTCGCCGAGCAGGAGGCGATGGGCAAGGCGCTGCGCCAGCGCGGGATGACGATGGGCGTGCTGGTCGCCAGCATGCCGAAATGGGATCAGTATCGCCCGCTTCTGGGGTCCGGCGATGCGGTCGAGCAGGAGGCGATGCTCGCCGACATCCGCCGCTCCGTTGACGTCGCCAAGCGGCTCGATGCGAAGTGGATGACCGTCGTCACCGGATTCATGGACCCGAAGGTGCCCGTCGATATCCAGACGGCGCGGGTCATCGAGGTGATGCGCCGCGCGGGCGATATCGCGGCGAAACACGGGCTGGTGCTGGTGATGGAGCCGCTCAACACGATCACCAATCATCCTAATATCTTCATGCGCACGATCCCGCAGGGCTATGCCATCGCTACGGGGGTCGCCAACCCGGCGGTCAAGGTGCTGGCCGATCTCTATCACGCGCAGATCCAGGCGGGGAACCTGATCCCGACGCTGGAGACCTGCTGGAGCGAGATCGCCTATATCCAGTTCGGCGACAATCCGGGCCGGCTGGAGCCGGGCACCGGCGAGATCAACCATCACAATATCGTGCGCTGGCTGAAGCGCCGTCGCTACGATGGCGTCATCGGCATGGAACATGGCAACTCGCTCAATGGGCGCGCGGGCGAAGAGCGGTTGGTCGTCGCTTATCGCGAGGTCGACGCGGCATGACGTGCAACAGCACTCCCCTGAACCTGTCCGGAGGCTCGCAATGATCGACCGTAGAACCGCCCTTGCCGGGGTCGCCGCGCTGTTCGGCACCACGCTGTTCGCGCCGATCGCGCGCGCGGCCGGGCTCGTCGGCAAGGACCTGCGCCCCGTTGTCAGTGAGGGGCCGCCGAGCGTGCAGGTCTTCACCGCACCGCAACGCGCGCTGATGACTGCGCTGAGCGAACGCGTCGTCCCGACGACCGACACGCCCGGCGCCATCAAGGCCGGCGTGCCAGCCTATATCGAAAAGCTGCTCGCCGACTGGGCGCTACCTGAGGAAAGGGTTCCGATCCTCGCCGGCCTCGATGCGATCGAGGCCAAATGCCTTCAGGACTACAAGGTCCCGACGGCCCAGGCCTCCGCCGAGCAACTCGACGCGCTGCTCACCGCCGCGATGAATGCGCAGTTCGCAGGCGGAGCCGATTTCTTCGAGGCGTTCCGGCAGCTCGTCGTGACCGGATACTACACGTCGGAGATCGGGATGACGCAGGAGCAGGAATATCTGCCGGTCCCCGGCGAATATCACGGCGATTATCTCTATTCCAAGGTCAACAAGGTCTACACGGCATGACGATCGATCGACGCGCTTTCGTTGCGAGCATAAGCGGGGCCCTGGCGGTCAGCACCCTCCCGAAAATCGCGATGGCCGCGCAGGTTCGCAAGGTTGGGCTGCAACTCTACACGGTGCGCGAGCTCTTCCAGCGCGACCCGGTCGCCACGCTCGAGAAGGTCGCGCGCATCGGCTACCGCGAGGTCGAGTTCGGCGGCGGCAATTACGAGGCGATGGACCACGCGCTGCTGCGCCGGACGATGGACAAGCTGCACCTGTCCGCACCGTCGCTGCATGTGCCCTACGAAACGCTGCTGACCAAATTCGCCGAAGCGGTGAAGATGGCGAAAGCGCTGGGCGCCGACACGATCGTGGTGCCCTGGCTGCCGGAGGAGCTTCGCACGGACACGGGGTTCGGCGCGGTGGTGGAGAATATGAACCGCTTCGCGAAGCAGGCGCGCGACGCCGGCCTCGGCCTCGCCTATCACAACCACGATTTCGAGTTCACCACCCGCTTCGACGGCAAATCGCTCTACGACCGGCTTGTCAGCGGGACCGACCCCGCGCTCGTGAAGCTGGAGCTGGACCTGTTTTGGGCGGTTCACGCCGGCGAGGATCCCGGCAAGCTCGTCGATCGCCTCGCTGCCCGTCTCTACGCCTTCCACGTGAAGGACATGCGCGCCGACAAGTCGATGACCGCGGTCGGCACCGGCACGATCGATTTCGCCGCGCTGTTCAAGCGGCCCGGCGCCGCCAGCGTCCGCCATTTCTATGTCGAGAATGACGAAGCGCCAGCCCCTTACCTTCCGGACATCACCACCAGCTTCCGGAACCTCAGCGCGCTGCGCTTCTGATCCCCCGCTGCGAAGGCATCACCAATGGATTCGACCAACAGTTTCGACGCGATCGTCATCGGTTCCGGGGTCAGCGGCGGGTTCGCGGCGAAGGAACTGACCGAAAAGGGCCTTCGCGTCCTGATGCTCGACCGCGGCTTCATGGTCGAGCACGGCGAGGGCTATCCCTATGACGGCAAGCCCGCCTTCGAGCTGCCGGCCCGCGGCGAAGTCCCCAAGGCGATCGTCGACAGCGACTATTTCATCGCCAAGCATGGCTATCTGTCGACCAGCAACCTGCAATTCTACAATGACGACCGGCTGAACCCCTACGTCATCGACGAGGGCAGCAAGTTCTACTGGATCCGCCCCGCGGCATTCGGCGGCAAGTCGCTGATCTGGGGCCGGTGGTGCTTCCGCTGGAGTCCGGCGGATTTCGAAGCGAACAAGCGCGAAGGAATCGGCGGGGACTGGCCGATCCGCTATGACGACGTTGCGCCCTGGTACAGCTATGTCGAGAAATATATCGGCGTCTCCGGCTCGCGCGAGAACCTCGATTACCTGCCCGACAGCGAGTTCCAGCCGCCGATGCCGATGAACGTGGCCGAGACCTGGATGAAAGGCCGGCTGGAAGGCGCATTTCCCGGCCGCAAGCTGATCCACGCGCGGCTTTCGAACATGACCGAGGACAAACCCGAACAGAACCGGACGAAGTGCCAGTTCCGCGACCAATGCTCCAATGGCTGTTCGTTCGGCGCCTATTTCTCGACCCAGGCCGTCACCCTGCCCGCGGCGCGCGCCACGGGGCGCCTCACCATTCGCTCCGACGCGGTCGTGTCGAACCTGGACTATGACGCGCAGCGCAAGCGCGTAACGGGCGTCCGCTTCATCGACACAAAGACGGGACAGGCAAGTGTTGTGAAGGCCGATCTGGTGTTCCTCTGCGCATCGGCGATGGCGTCGGTCCAGATTTTGATGAACACCCGCGCACCGGGATCGGGCCGCAGCTATTTCGACACCAGCGGAACGCTTGGCCGCTATGTGATGGACCACATCTTCCGCACGGATATCTCGGGCGAAGTGCCGGGGATGACGGACTATATCGAATATGGCCGTCGTCCCGGCGCGGTCTATATTCCCAAATTCCGCAACATCGGCAAGGACGACGGCGTCGGGTTCAAGCGCGGTTACGGCTATCAGGGCGGCGCGGGCCGGAGCATGGCCGCGCCGGTGGGCTTCGGCGCCTCGATGAAGCAGGGCATGCGCCGCTACGCCCCGTGGCGGTTCTCGATCGGCGCCTTTGGCGAATGTCTCCCTTATGAGGACAACCGCGTCTCGCTGCATTCCACGAAGGTGGATCGCTTCGGCATTCCCCAGCTGCGTTTCGACGTGACCTTCCGGGAGAACGAACTTCGCATGATGAAGGATGCCCGCGAGCAAGGGGAAATCATGCTGCGAAAGGCGGGCCTCACCAACGTGACCAGCAGCGAGTCCGAACACGTGCCCGGAGACGCGATCCACGAGATGGGCGGTGCGCGCATGGGCGAGAACCCGCGCGCTTCGGTGCTCAACAAGTGGAACCAGGCGCACGAGGCACCCAACCTGTTCGTGACGGATGGCTCGCAGATGAACTCGATCGCCTGCGTGAACCCGTCGCTCACCTTCATGGCGATGACGTGCCGGGCGGTGGATCACGCGGTGAAACAGTTGCGTGCCGGTGCGCTGGCTTGAGCGGGGGGACGCCGCGATGATGGACCGTCGTTCATGGCTGAAGGGCGCCGCCGCCGCTGCGTCGAGCATCGCCATGCCGTCGCACGCCGCACGCCGCACTCGCCGAATTGTCCCCAGCGACCGCGTGAACATCGCCGCGATCGGCGCAGGCGGGATGGGCGCTGCCAATATGGAGCAGTTCACCAGCCAGAATATCGTTGCGCTTGCTGATCCGGACTTTTCGCACGTCGCCAAGGCGTTCGTGGACGATTCCGGCGCGCCGAACCCGCGCCGCGCGGTGCTCAAGGCCGCCTACGACCGCGCCGAAAAATATGCCGATTACCGGCGGATGCTCGATCGGCGGGACATCGACGCCGTCGTCATCGCGACCCCCGACCAGCACCACGCGGTCGCCGCCAAAATGGCGATGGAGCGCGGCCTGCACGTCTATGTCCAGAAGCCGCTGACCTACACCGTGCGCGAAGGTCGCGTCCTGAACGCCCTCGCCCGCGCCAATCCCGGACTCGTGACGCAGATGGGCAATCAGGGCCATTCGGGCGACGATGGCCGCCGTGTGGTGGAGCTGATCCGTGGCGGCGTCATCGGTGCCGTTCGTGAGGTTCATGTCTGGACCAATAGGCCGATCTGGCCACAAGGCATCGCGCGCCCCGTGTCTCAGCCGACGCCAGCCGGTTTCGACTGGGACGTGTGGCTCGGGCCATCGACGGTCGATTGGGGCTACAACCCGCTTTACGCCCATTTCAACTGGCGCGGCTGGCAGCCCTTCGGGTGCGGTGCGCTGGGTGACATGGGCGCGCACCTGATCGACTTTCCGGTCTGGGCGCTCGACCCCGGTCTTCCGACCCGCATCGAGACGCGCCATTCCGCCTGGGGCGACAATCCGCGGCCGGCGGGCACGCCGGAAGGCGATGGGCGCGGCAGCTATCCGCTTGCCACCACGACCTTCTTCGAGTTCGGCGCCGCCAAAGGCGGGGCGGTGAAGCTGACGTGGTATGACGGCGGGCTGATGCCACCCACGCCGCGCGGACTGCCGCCGACGGCGGTGATGAAGCCGGATGGCGGCGTGCTCTATGTCGGCAGCCAGGGCATGCTGATGCATGAAACCTACGGCGAGAAACCGGTCTTCATCGGTGAGGGCGTCGCCGAACGCGCCGCCGCCATCCCGCAATCGCTCCCGCGCATCCAGGGCGGCCTGCACGGCCATGAGATGAACTGGATTCGCGCGATCCGGGGCGAGGAAGCGATCTCCTCGCCCTTCGCCGTGGCGGTACCGCTGACCGAGACGATGCTGCTCGGCATCGTCGCGATGCGGGCGGGCCAGCCGATCGAGTATGACGCCGCGGCGGGCCGCATCACCAATTTGGCCGACGCGAACCGCTATCTCGACCGCACATATCGAAAAGGATGGGAGCTATGACATCGATCCTCCGGGGCGTGCCCCTGTTGCTGGTCGCAGCCCCGCTCGCCGCCACGGCGCAAGACGCCAAGCCGAAGCCTGAGGATACCGAGCGCTGGTCGCCTGCGGTGCCGGTGGTGACGCCCGGCAGGAGCGAGACGGCCTCGCCGCCGTCCGACGCGATAGTCCTGTTCGACGGCAAGTCGCTCGACCAGTGGGTGAACGTGAAGGACGGCGCGGCGGCGGGCTGGACGGTCGCGGACGGCATCGTCACCGTGGCGAAGGAGGCGGGCAACATCCAGACCCGTCGGTCCTTCGGCAGCTATCAGCTTCACCTCGAATATCGCATCCCTGCCAATGTCACCGGCATGGGGCAGGCACGCGGCAACAGCGGGCTGTTCCTGGCGTCGACCGGTCCGGGCGATGAAGGCTACGAGTTGCAGATCATGGACAGCTACCGGAACGACACCTACGTCAATGGTCAGGCCGGTTCGATCTACAAGCAGTTCGCCCCGCTCGCCAATCCGGTGCGCAAGCCGGGCGAGTGGCAAAGCATCGATGTGGTCTGGGACAAGCCGACCTTCGACGCGACCGGATCGGTGAAAAGCCCGGCGCACGTTACCGCGTTCATCAACGGCGTGCTGATCCAGAACCATGTCGCGCTGCTTGGCGAGACGCTCTATATCGGCAAACCGAGCTACAAGGCCTATGACCGGGCGCCGATCAAGCTCCAGGCGCATGGCGATCCCAGCCCGCCGATCAGCTATCGCAACATATGGGTGCGCGATCTGAACTGAGGTTTGGCTGACTTATCGGCGGTTCGGGAAAGACAAGCGGGAGGCGCCGCGGCCTTCAGCGGGCCACCGGCGCACCGATCCGAGGAAGCAGCAGGTGCATCACGCCAAGCGCGATCAGATAGGCGCTGCTCGCCCACAGGAATACCGGCCAATAGGATCCGATCCGTTCTAGCAGATGGCCGACCGACTGCGCCATGATCATGCCGCCGACCGCCCCCGCCGCGCCGCCGATCCCCATGACCGAGGCGATGGACGAGCGCGGGACGGTGTCGGACACGACCGCGTAGAGGTTCGACGACCACCCCTGATGCGCGGCGGCGGCGAGCCCGAGGATCGCGACGGCGCTCCACAGGTTGGACGCACCGCTGGCGAACACGATCGGAACGACGCACAGCGCGCACGCCAGCAGCGCGATCTTGCGCGCCGCGTTCACGCTGTAGCCACGCTTCATCAGCGTCGAGGACAGCCAGCCGCCGCCGATACTTCCCGCATCGGCCAGCAGATACACGGCGATGAGCGGCGGGCCGAAGGTCTTGAGATCGAGCTGATATTCCTTCGAGAAGAAATCAGGGAGCCAGAACAGGAAGAGATACCATACCGGGTCGGTCAGAAATTTCGCGATGACGAAAGCCCATGTCGGGCGCTGCGCGAACAGACGGCGCCAAGGCACGCGCTCGCTCGGCTCTTCCTCGGTATCGGCGTCGATATAGGCGCGCTCTGACGCGGTGACCGTCGGGTGATCCGCCGGCGTGCGGTAGAAGGCGAGCCACGCCGCTAGCCACAGAAAGCCGAGCAGGCCCGTCACGATGAAGGCCGCCTGCCAACCGAAGCGGATCGTCAGCAGCGGCACGACGATCGGCGTCGCGATTGCGCCGACATTGGCACCGGCGTTCAGGATTCCTGCGGCCAGCGCGCGCTCGTGCCGCGGAAACCATTCCGCGACCGATTTGATCGCGGCCGGGAAGTTCGCCGACTCCCCCAGCCCGAGGAGGAAGCGCGCGCCGGAGAAACCGAACGGCGTCCTGACTACCGCGTGGAACATCGCAGCGAGGCTCCAGATCCCGATCGCGGCGGCATAGCCCAGCCGAGCGCCGATCCGGTCGATCAGCGGGCCGCACGCCAGCAGGCCGATCGCATAGGCGGCCTGGAACCAGAAGACGATGTTGCCGTAATCGACCTCGCTCCAGCCAAGCTCGTCCTGCAGCGTGGGTTTCAGAATGCCGATGATCTGCCGATCGACATAATTGATCGTCGTCGCCAGGAAGAGAAGCGCACATATCACCCATCGCACATTCCCGCCGGGTCGGGCGCGTATCGGAACCGGGCGGGAATGCGTTGCCATGGTCGTGCCCTCTCCTGTGTTTTCGCTCATTGGCGGTTTGTTCGCCCTGTTGTTTCAGGCTGCGGCGTGGGCGATGCCGCGTTCCAATCCGCGCAGTTCGGCCAGCCCGCGCATCCGGCCGAGCAGCGAATAGCCCGGGTTGGTGACCCGGCGTAGATCGTCCATCATCTGGTGGCCGTGGTCGGGCCGCATGGGGATCGATCGCCCGGACCGCTGCTGCAGGCGGTGCAGCGCGGCGACGATCTCGGGCATGCGGGCATGTCCCTCTAGATGTGCGGCCTCGTGGAAGGACCCGTCGGGTTTGTGCTGAACCGAGCGCAGATGGACGAAGCCGATGCGGTCGCCCAGCCGCTCGACCATGCCGGGAAGATCGTTGTCTTTCCGCGACCCGAATGAGCCGGCACAGAAACACAGGCCGTTGCTGGCACTCGGCACCCGCGCGAACAGCGCGGTCGCGTCGGCCTCGGTGCTCACCACCCGCGGCAGGCCGAAGATCGAGAAGGGCGGGTCGTCCGGGTGCACGACCAGTTGCACGCCCTCT
The DNA here is from genome assembly GCF_902498785.1 of Sphingomonas sp. EC-HK361. Lineage (GTDB taxonomy): Bacteria > Pseudomonadota > Alphaproteobacteria > Sphingomonadales > Sphingomonadaceae > Sphingomonas. The sequence continues at coordinate 255,113 of NZ_LR701493.1, read as the reverse complement.
TCCTCCGCCACCGGGCAGACGGCCTCGAGGAAGGCAATATGGTGCTCGCGCAGGCGGTCCTCGTCGATCCCTTCATATCCTTCGATGGCGCGCAGAAACTCTGCCGAGGTGAAGCTCTCCTCGCTGCCGGGCAGGCCGGCGATGATCGTGCGCTCCAGCTTGCGGCGCGCGGCGTCGTCCATCGCGTGGAAACGCCTGTCGGCGCGCTCGCGCACCGCGTCGTCGTAGCTTTCAGCGGCGTTGGGGCGCTTCAGGATGTGGATGTCGTAGGCGGCGAGCGCGACGGGCTCGAAACGGAGTGCCAGCGCGCCGTCGGGCATGGCGTAGGCGAGATCGGTGCGGGTCCAGTCGAGCAGCGGCATGTAATTGTAGGTGACGACCTTGATGCCCGCGCGCGCCAGATGACGCAGGCTCTGGCGATACGCATCAAGGCAGCGGTCGCGGTCCGCGGTGCCGAGCTTGATCGCCTCGTGCACGGGCAGGCTTTCGACGACGGTCCAGCCGAGGCCTGCGCGCATAATTTCGTCGCGCCGGGCGGCGATAGCCTCCTGCGGCCAGACCTCGCCGTTGGGTATTTCGTGAAGCGCGGTGACCACCTCGCTGGCGCCCGCCTGGCGGATATCGCGCAGCGATACCGGGTCCGTCGGGCCGAACCAGCGCATCGTCTGGGTCATCAATACCGGGTGAGTGTCGTTCAACGCCACGTCTTCGCCAACCGGATCACCCGTTCCTCCCCTCCCGACCGGACAAAGCGACTTCCTGCCGCTCCATCACCTTGGCAACGACATCAACCTATACATTGGTCAGGCCACGGGCAATAGTCTGTCTTACATAGGATGAGCAGATTGTGGCGGAGGTTCAGCCATCGTAAGCGGCGCCGTCATCGCGGCCTGGGATCGCACCGGGGCGCATAACCACCCACCCGGCGAGGCGGTGACCGGCCAGCGCCGCGTCGGCGGGCGCGGTGCCGCTCAGTCGCGCGTGGAGATAGCCGGCGTTGAAGGCGTCCCCCGCCCCGCTGGTGTCGCGCGGGGTCAGGCGGGCAGGCGGCGGCACGATTTCGCCATCCACCAGGGCGCCGCGCGCACCCAGCTTCACGACGACCTCGCCCGCGCCAAGCGACCGCCAGCGTGCGGCGATGGCAGCGGCGTAATCTGCGTCGCCGATCAGCGCCTCGTCCTCGGCGGTGGGAAGTCCGATGCTGCACGTCGCGACCGCCCGGTCGCGCCAGGATCGAGCCTCCGCCGCGTCGCGCCACAGTCGCGGACGGTAATTGCCATCGAACGCGACGCCGCCGCCATTTGCGCGGACGCGTTCGGCCAGCGCGAGCAGCGCGTTGCGTCCCTCGTCGGGCAGGATCGCAAGGCTGATGAGCGAGAAGCCGAGCAGGTCGGCGCTCGCCGCTTGCTCGACCGCCGCTGCGATTCCGGGTGCGCCGAACACGCGCCGCGCGGCGCTGTCGCTGCGCCAATAGGTGAAGGTGCGCTCCCCCGCGTCGTCGGTGGCGATTGCGTAAAGGCCCGGACTTGCGTTTGGCTCGGTCAGGGTGAGCGCAGTATTGATGCCTTCCGCGGCCCAGTCGGCACGCAAACCGGCGCTGAACGGATCGTCGCCAATTGCTGTGAGGTAGCGGACGCGGTCGCCGAGGCGCGCCAGATGGATTGCGGTGTTGAGCGTGTCGCCGCCATGGGCCAGTCGCCAGCCGCCAGCGGCGTCGGCGCGCGACAGCTCGATCATTCCCTCTCCGACCATCACGATATCCGGCATTGTCCGCAGCGCGCCTTTCGGTTCGTCCGGTCGCATTGGATGAGCAGCGTCGGCCGGCATGTCAACGAACCGGCGCAGATTTACGCGGCCACTGGTCAGGCCACTTTGCCGCTGCTAGGCATGGCCAGAAGGAGGGTTCGATGCGACAAGCAAGGTCACCGCTATCGGCAATCAGGATCGGTTGCCGTCCATGACCCGTCCGTTGTCGCTCCATCCCGATCGCCTGTTCTCCAGCGATCCCGTGCAGCGTGATATCGCACGCGCGCTATATGCGGAGGTCGGCACGCTGCCGATCGTCAGTCCGCATGGCCATGTCGACCCTGCATGGTTCGCCACCAACGCGCCGTGGACGGATGCGACGAGCCTGTTGCTGCAGCCCGACCACTACGTCTTCCGCATGCTCTACAGCCAGGGCATCGATCTCGACACGCTGGCGATTCCGCATCGCGACGGCGTGCCCGATACCGATCCGCGCGCGGCGTGGCGCGCTTTTGCCGAGCGGTATCATCTGTTCCGCGGCACTCCATCGCAATTGTGGCTCGATCACGTCTTCGCCGAGGTGTTCGGCTTTGAGGTGGCGCTCGATGCGAGCACGGCGGATCGATATTACGACACGATCGGCGAGCGGCTGGCGAGCGACGCGTTCCGCCCGCGCGCCCTGTTCGAGCAGTTCCGCATCGATTTCCTCGCGACGACCGAAGGCGCGCACGACGATCTGGCGCACCACCGCGCAATCCGCGGGTCGGGCTGGCAGGGTAGGGTCGTCACCACCTATCGCCCCGACGGCGTCATCGATGTCGAGCATGAGGCGTTCGCCGATGCGATGGAGCGTTTCGCTGCCCTGACCGGGGAGGACGTGCACAGCTGGTCGGGCTATCTCGCGGCGCACGCAAAGCGGCGCACCGCGTTCCGCGATCTTGGCGCGACCGCGACCGATCACGGCCATGCCAGCGCGGCGACCGCGAACCTTTCCACCGCGGAATGCGAGGCGCTGTTCGCGCGGATCGTCGGCGGCACGTGGTCGCCCGACGATGCCGAACTGTTCCGCGCGCAGATGCTCACCGAGATGGCGAAGATGAGCGTCGCGGACGGCATGGTGATGCAGATCCATCCTGGCTCCTATCGCAACCACAATGCCCGCCTGTTCGCGACGCATGGCCGGGACAAGGGCGCGGACATCCCGGTGCAGGCGGAATTCGTCCGGGCGCTCAAGCCGATGCTCGACGTGGTCGGCAACGAGCTGGGCCTCACAATCATCCTCTTCACGCTGGACGAGGACACCTACACCCGCGAGCTCGCGCCGCTGGCGGGCCACTATCCCTGCCTGCGCCTTGGGCCGGCCTGGTGGTTTCACGATTCGCCCGAGGGCATGCGCCGCTTCCGCGAGATGACGACCGAAACGGCGGGTTTTTACAACACCGTCGGGTTCAACGACGATACGCGCGCGTTCCTGTCGATTCCTGCGCGGCACGACGTGGCTCGGCGCATCGACTGTGCTTTCCTCGCGCGGCTCGTGGCGGAACATCGCCTGGCCGACTGGGAAGCGGCGGACCTCGCGCATGAATTGACCAGTGGCCTGGTACGCCGGGCGTACCGCGTGTGAGGCTCTCGGCAGCGACCGCCCGGCACCTGCCGGCTGGCGTCGTGCATCCGGGTTACGATCGCGCGGCGCAAAGGCGCGGGATCGTCCATATCGGGATCGGCGCGTTCGCGCGTGCGCATCAGGCGGTCTATACCGACGCTGCCATGGCGGCCGGGGACCGCGACTGGTCGATCACCGGCGTTTCGCTTCGCTCCGCGAGCGTCGCCGAAGCGCTCGCGCCGCAGGACGGGCTCTACACCGTGACCGAGCGCGGCGGGGATGGCGAGCGCGTGCAACTGGCCGGCGCGCTGCGCGATGTGCTGGTCGCGCCGCAGAACCCAAGCGCGGTTGTCGCGGCGCTCGCCGATCCGGATACGCGGGTCGTGACACTGACGGTGACCGAGAAGGCCTATCAGCTCGGGGCCGGCGGCGCGCTCGACCTGGCGGCTGTGCGGGCGAGCGGGGAGGGGCTGTATCACTATCTGGCGACCGGGCTTGCCGAGCGGCGGGCGCGGGGACTGCCCGGCCTCACGCTCGTCAGCTGCGACAATCTGGCGGAAAATGGCGCCAAGCTCGGACGTGCTGTGGCGGCGTGGCTCGACGAGACCGACCCGTCGCTGGCACGCTGGTTTGCCGATTGCTGTGCGTGCCCGTCCACCATGGTGGATCGCATCGTGCCCGCCGCGACGGCGGTAATGCTGGATGACGCGGAAGCGCGTCTCGGCCTGCGCGACGCGGGCGCGATCGTCACCGAACCGTTTCGCCAATGGGTGATCGAGGATCGCTTTGCCGGCCCGCGCCCGCGCTGGGAGGCGGGTGGCGCGCAGTTCGCCGCCGATGTGCGCCCGTTCGAAACCGCAAAACTGCGCATGCTCAACGGCGCGCATTCGGCGCTTGCCTATCTCGGGCTCGCCGCGGGCCATGCGCATGTCCACGAAGCGATCGCCGATCCGGTCATCCGTGTAACGGTGGAGGAACTGATGCGGTGGGAGGCGGCGCCGACGGTGGATGCCGCGCCGGGGCAGGATCTCACCGCCTACGCCGACGCGCTGCTCGCGCGCTTTGCCAATCCGGCGCTGCCGCACCGGCTAGCGCAGATCGCTACCGACGGATCGCAGAAGATCGGCCCGCGCTGGCTCGCGCCGCTGGCGATCAATCGCGCGCGCGGGCGACGTTCGCCTGCGACATTGATCGCGCTGGCAGCGTGGCTGCGCTTCGTGCGCGCGCCGGCAGACGATCCGCGCAGCGCGGCGCTCATGGCGTGCTGGCGCGGCGGCGCGCAGGGCGTGGTGGACGCGGTGTTCGGAACGCGCGGGCTGATGCCGGCCGCATACGCACTTGACGCGGATGACCGTGCCGAACTGACGCGGCTGGTACGCGACGACTAGGCAGTCGCCGTTGTCGCCTTCGCCGAGGCGGTAAGCACCAGCTCCGCGGCAAGCAGCGCGCCGTCCTGATCCTGCGCCACCGATGTCCGCTCGACCAGATCGGCGATGAACTGCGGCCCGAACGGCAGCGGCACCTTCGCGCAGTCGATGTAGCGCGTGCCCTTTTTGTCCGCGATGAACAGATGGTTGCCGCCCGGCCGCCCGGCAATGTCCACATATTTGCGCAGCTCGATATAGCCTTCGCTGCCAAGGATGAAGAGCCGGCCGTCCCCCCAGGTCGGTAGCCCGTCGGGGGTGAACCAATCGACGCGGACATAGCCGGCCCCGCCGTCGCCGTGCATCATCATGTCGCCGAAATCCTGGAACTTGGGGTGATCCGGATTCCCGAAATTGCCGACCTGCGCGGCCAGCACGCTCGCGCGCTTGCTGCCGGTCAGATACACGAACTGGTCCGCCTGATGGCTGCCGACGTCGGTCAGGATGCCGCCGTTGAGCGCAGGGTCCCAGAACCATGCGGGGCGCGTGGGGGCGGCGACGCGGTGCGGCGCAAGGTTCACGGTCTGGATGACGCGGCCGATCGCGCCGTCATGGACCAGCTGCCCCGCCATCACCGCGGCGGGCACCTCCAGCCGTTCGGAATACATGATCCCGAACTTGCGCCCCGTCGCCTTGATCGCCGCGCGCACCTCGGCCAGCTGCTTCAGGGTGACCACCGCCGCCTTGTCGCTGAGGTAATCCTTGCCCGCGCGCATCACCTTGATGCCCAGCGGCGCGCGCAGGGCGGGGATCGCCGCGCTGCAGACCAGCTTGATCGCCCTGTCCTCGATGATCTCGTCTTCGGATCGCGCGAGGCGCACGCCCGGATAGCGTTTCCGGAACGCCGCGACCTGTTTCGGGTCGGCGGCGTAGAAGGCGGTCAGGACGCCGCCGCCGCGGATCATCGCATCGGTGATGCCATAGATATGGTTGTGATCGAGCCCGATGACCGCGAACGGCACGCGGTATTTCGCGTCCGGGGCGGGGCGTGCTGGGGCGCTTTCGGTCGGTGCGTCGCCGCGGGTTGTCGATTGCGCCAGCGCCTCGGCCGCCATCCCCGACAGGCCGGTGGCGAGCGCAAGGCCGATGAGATCGCGGCGGCTGGGATCGGTCACTTCGCTTACTCCTGTTGTCGGATCAGACCGCGATCAGATCGGTCGGCCATGTCATCGCTTCGCCGCGGTCCATCGCATGCTCGCCAAGCAGCGAGGCGACGCTCGCCCAATAGGCCTGGGCGAGCAGCCCGGGCAGCGGCTTGCCGGTGCGCACCGCCTCGCCAAAGCCCTCGAACTGCAGCATCGTCTCGTCATACGCGCTCCACCCCAGCGACTCGCCGGGGGTGGTGACGGGCAGCTCCGGGAACCACGTGGCGCCGCCGATCGGCACGGTGCGCTTGTGGCCGCGCGCGATGTCCTGATGCATGCGCTGGAGCTGGAGCTGCTTGGGCGGCACCTCGGCAAAGATGCGGCCGAGCTCTGGCTCGATCGTGCCCTTGCTGCCCTGAATCTGCTCCTCGCAGCCATAGCGCGCATTGTTCAGCAACGAGGTGTAGATGACCTTGCGGCCGCCGGCATACTCATAAACCAGCGCGACGTGGTCGTAGACCTCGCGACCGTCTTTCCAGAAGCAGATGCTTCCCGATCCCATGACGCGCGTCGGCACGCTGTCCATGAACCAGTTGCAGACCTGTAGCTGATGGGTCGCAAGCTCGGTCATCAGACCGGCCGAGCTGTCGCGGTATAGGCGCCAGTTGATCTGGCGGTCGGTCGCGTCGGCGGGGACGGGGCGGCGCCAGCTGTTGTTGCGGTGCCAGCTTGCGCGGACCTGGGTGATCGAGCCGATGTCCCCCGCCTTCACGCGCTTCAGCGCGTTCAGATAGGTTGGATGGAACATGCGCTGGTGGCCGATCTGCAGCACCTTGCCCGCTTTGCGCGCGCCTGTGATCATCGCGCCGCAATCCGCGATCGTGCGCGCCATCGCCTTTTCGCACCAGACGTGGAGTCCCGCGTCGAACCCGGCCGCGGCATGGGCTGCGTGCAGGTTCAAGGGCGTCGCGATGACGATTGCATCATATCTGCCCGCATCGAGCATTCGGCGGTGATCGGTGAAGGCGGGCACCGCCGCGCCCACGATCTCGCGCGCCTTCGCCAGATGCGGCGCATAGGTGTCGCACACCGCGACGACCGTGCAGTTGCGCGTCTTCTGGATGTTGCGGATGAGCGCCCGCCCGCGGTCGCCGGTGCCAAGCACGGCCAGCCTTACGCGGTCGCCCGATCGCGGCACGGGTGCGGCCAGCGTCTGCGCCGCCGCGCTCGCTGCCCAGGGGGCCGCGGCGGCGACACCTGCCGCAGCGGTGGCGCCCAGCACGCTGTCGAGGAAGCGCCGGCGGGAGAGTTCGAACGTCTCATCGGTCATGCTGGGATCAGATCTCCAAGAGGCGCCGTCCGGGCGCCGTTCAGGTCGAAGCGAAAGCGCGCGCGGGGCGCATCCGCGATCAGGTGCTGCGCCTGCGCCGCGTCGGCGGCGAGCAGCGCGGTGCTCATCATCTCCGCGAGCGTGCCCGTGGTCGCGATGGCGGCGGTGCAGCGCGGCGCGGTGACGGGCGTGCCGCCCCCAGGACGAAGCGTTGCCGAGCGCTCGGGCGCATCGAGCCCTGCTCCGACGGTCGCCGAGATCGAGAGCGCCGCATCGGTCAACTGCAACTCCACCAGCGTTTCGTGCGGGCGTAGCGGGTGCGGAATCGCGAACGGCCAGCTGCCGCCAAGCGGATGCTCGCCGATGACAACGATCGAGCTTTCGCCCGCGCTCAGCAGCGCCGAGGTGACGCCGCCATCACGCAGGGCCGCCGCTGCATGGTCGAGCGCGAATCCCTTGCCCATTCCCCCGAAATCGAGCGCCAGCAATCCTGTTGCGGTGATTCGTCGTGCAGCGCGATCGAGCGACACCTGCGACCAGGCTCCGCCGCGATATCGATCGGCGGCCACGTCGAACAGCGCGAGGGTGGCGGCATATTCGTCATCGACGACGGCCAGCGCGTCGAAGAGCAGGGGGTCGTCGATCGCAGCCGTTGTCCCGGCCATCAGCGCCTCGTTGAGCGCGGTGGCGGGCGACGGCCGGTGGATCGTCAGCGCATCGTCCACCGCCTCGACCGTGCGGCGTGCGGCGGCGAGGGCGTCCGCAAAGCTTCCCTCGCTCGCGCCGGGGCCGAAGACGTGCAGCTCGATCCGCGTGCCCATGGCAGCGAACCGTTCCACCGCACCCGCGACCGGCTTCGTCACCGCGTTCAGACCTTGATCTCCCAACCCGGCTGGTAATCGACCGCCCACAATTTCAGCGCTTCCGCGCTTTTCGGCCTGCCCGTCTTCGGATCGACGGTGAGTATTTCGCCCGTGCGGTAGGCCATGTTTCCCAGGTGACAGAGCGTGGTGCTGATATGCCCCTCCGCAATCGGCGAATTGAGCGTCGTCGACTTGCCGCGGACGTTATCGACGAGATTGCCTGCGTGATAGATGTCGAGGACGCCCTCGCCGACGGTGCCGGTCGTCTCCGATTCGCCCGCCGCCTTCACGACGCGCGTTTGCTTGCCCGACAGGTCGTAGAGTTCGTAGCCGTTGCGATCGACGACGGCCGAGCCCTTGGTCCCCAGCAGCAGCACCCCGCGCCCGCGACCGTAGCGCAGCATCGCATTGCCGCTCTGGCCGTCCCAGCGAATCGTCCGGTCGCCGTCGAATGCCAGCGTCAGGGCCATGCTGTCGTACATGTCCCAATCGTCGTCGTTGAAGAACTGCCTCTGGCCGCGCGCTTCCACCTGGCTGGGATAGGTCAGCCCCATCAGCCAGCGCGCGACGTCGATCTCGTGCATGCCGTTGTTGCAGATCTCGCCCGTGCCGTATTGCCACACCCAGTGCCAGTTATAGGGCACCAGATTGGACCGATAGGCAGCACGCGGCCGAGGACCCTGCCACATGTCCCAGTCGAGCGTCGCCGGCGGGGACACGCGCTTGCCGTGGCCGATCGGCTTGCGCGCATTCGCATACCAGGTCTGCGCCTCGTAGATGTGACCGAGATCACCCGCCTTGACGAGGTCGGCCAGCTGCCGCGTTTCGGGGCTGGAGCGCTGCTGGTTGCCGATCTGCAGCTTGCGCCCGGTGCGCTTCTGCACCGCGATCATCGCCTCGCCCTCCGCGGGCGAGATTCCAACCGGTTTCTCGCAATAAACGTGGTGGCCGGCGTTCATCGCATCGGTCGCGATCTTCACATGGCTGAAGTCGGGCGTTGCAACAGTGACGATATCGACGTCCTTGTTCTGCAACAGCCGGCGATAGTCGCTTTCGGTGCGGGGGACGGGTAGCCCACGCTCCGAAAACGCGGCGACGCGCTTCGCCAGCACCGCCGAATCGCAATCGACGATATGCGTCAGCGATACGTTCGGCACTTTCGTGAACGCGGCAATATGCGCCTGCCCGCGCCCGTTGACGCCGATCGTCGCGACGTTGATGCGATCGTTCGCGCCCTTGATCCGCGCATAGCTTTTCGCGGTCATCGCGGCGCCGATCGTGGCGCCCATACCTTTGACTACCGTGCGACGGTCCATCATGGCCGATCTCCCCTTAGAGTTTGCGCAGCTTGATCGAGCGGAAGTCCACCCGGTCGCCGTGGTCCTGCAGCACGATCGGACTCTGCGGCCACGTGCCGAATCCCTGTTCGCCGGCGAACTTGCTGGCCGCCACCGCCGCGCGGAAGGCGGGCGATGCGCGGTCATATTCGACGACCTTGAACCCGTTCAGCCAGTGCTCGACATGGTTGCCGCGCACGACGATCACCGCGCGGTTCCACTCCCCGGGCGGGTTGGTGCGCTTGCCCGGACTCGCCGGGTCGGAAAGATTGCGCGCGGGGATGAGGTCGTAGAGCGAGGCGAGTGTGCGGTTGCCGTCGCGGCCCATCTTCGCATCCGGATGCCGGTCGTCGTCGAGCAGCTGATATTCGAGCCCGAGCGAGCGTGTGCCCGGCGCGACGCGGTATTTGATCCCGCTGTTCGCGCCGCGGGTCAGCCGAAAATCCACCGAAAGCTCGAAATCGCGGTAGGGCGCGGCCGTCCGGATGTCGCCGCCGCCACCGGTCGTCGACAGCACGCCGTCCGCGATTCCCCAGCCCTTTGCCGGGAATCCCGCAGCCGTCACGCTCCGCCAACCCCGGTCGCTCGTCCCGTCCCACAGCAGCGACCAGCCCGCGCGCTGCTCGCGCGCGCTCAGGCGATTGGTCAGCCAGCCTTCCTGTGGCAGCCCGGTTTCCGGCAGGGCGTAACGCGCCGGGTTGTCGGTGATGATGCGCACCGCGCGGAACCGCGCCTCGGGGCCTTTGCGCGCCTGCTCGTCGGGGATGGCATGAACCTGAAAGGCGATGAAGCCGCGGGCGTCGGTATCGTCCACCGTGTCGGTCGCCGGGACGCCGTTGATCCAGGTGCGCAGCCGGTTGCCGATCGCCTCGATACGGTAGTGATTCCAGTCGCCCGAACGAAAGGTGCGCCGTGCCGCCTCGTTGCGGCCCAGCGAGTAGAGCCACTGGCGGCGCTGCTCGTCATACATGCCGCCGCTCCACGCGCGCGGGCTCGGGTCGATTTCCGCCTGATAGCCGTGGACCACGCCGTTGCGGTAATCGGGCCTGCTCTGTCCGCGCACCATCATGCCCGAATTGAGCAGGGGATCGGTCTTCGCGTCGAACTCCATGATGTAATCGCCATAGGTCGCGTCAGAGACGAGCCAGCTGTTCGTCTTGCCCGGTGTGGCGCGCCCGACGAGCTCGCCGCCGACGACTTCGTAGACGGCGTTACCGCCCGTGCTGTGGTAGCCCGCCAGACCCGGTTTCGGCGTGATGTCGCGCCACGGTGCGCGCGGTGTCGTCGCCGCGGGTGAGGACAGGACGGGAGCCCCCGTTGCCGTGAGCAGCGCCGCTGCGGCGAGCGCGCAGGGACCCAGCGCACGTCGCAAAGGGAGATTTCGTTCGTCGCCCGGTGCCATCATCGCCCTCGTCCCTCTGTTGCGTGCCGATCGTTGTCGACACAGCCTCTTATACCCGTTTGTTAAAATGTGGTCCGGCCACATGCAATAGTCTGTCAGGCATTTTATCCGATTCGGGCAGATGGGTGCCGATATCACGGGGGCTTGACGCCGCGCCTCGCGATGCGTGAGGAGCAGGAACGGCGGCGATGAGGCGTGCGCGGCGGCGAAACGGGATAGGACATGTTATGCAGGTGCAGGGCGGCGGAAAACTGTATCGCAGGATCGTGCAGGCGATCGTTGCGGACATCACGGCGGGGATCTTCCCCATCGGCTCGCGCCTGCCGGCGGAGCGCGACCTGACAGAGCGATTCGGCGTCAGCCGTCCGACCGTGCGCGAGGCGATGATCGCGCTCGAGATGCAGGGCCTGGTCGAGGCACGCAAGGGGTCGGGGGTGTTTGTTCTCGCCTCCGCCAGCGGGGACATCGACGAGGAGCTCGACATCGGCGCCTTCGAGATCACCGAGGCGCGCCGGCTCGTGGAGGGCGAGGTGGCCGCGGTCGCAGCGACCGAAATCGACGAGGCCCAGCTCGCGGCCCTGCGCGCGCTGGTGAAGGAAATGGCGCAGGACGACGATGCCGCTGCCGAGGATGCCGATCGCCGCTTCCACATCGCCATTGCCGAGGCGACGGGCAACGCCGCGATCATCGCGGTGGTCACGGATTTCTGGGACATGCGCTTTCGTTCCCCCCTCGCGCGGCAGGTGCTGGTCAAGGCCGGGAGCCTTGGCACGAAGGAGCGGCTGGAGGAGCATGGGCGAATCCTGCGCGCGCTGGAATCGCGCAATCCGGCGGAGGCGCGGCTGGCGATGCGCGATCACCTGACGCGGGTGATCGACCATCTTCTCCACGTCGACGAGACGGAAGCGGTGGAGCGCGCACGGGCGCAGACCGACCAGCGCCGTCGCGCGCTGGCGCGTCGCACGGTGTAGCGCGGCACCCTCGCGACCACCCCCGAGCTGACAAGCGCGCTTTTTTGCCCGACCACTCTCGGGATGTTGTCATGCAGCTTTATCGGTGTTATCCGACCGGACGATAAGAATTGGTCGACCGGCATGACAACAATGCGGCCGCTCGAATGGCCGCAACAACAGGGAGAGGGGCGTGACGGACAAGCGCGCGAACAAATATCGGCTGCTCGTGTCGACGGGTCTGGCCAGCATGTTTCTGGCGACGATCGCCCAGGCGCAGACCACTGCCCCCAGCCCAACGAGCCAGCCGGGGGCCCCGGTCGAAGGGCAGACCGACCAGACCGGTGCGCCGGCGGCCGTGCCGCAGAGCGGCGCCGAAAGCCCGTCCGACCCGGACATTGTCGTCACCGGCTTCCGCGCGTCGCTGAACAGCGCGCTGAATGCCAAGCGCAACGAGACCGCGGCTATCGACAGCATCGTGGCCGAGGATATCGGCAAGTTCCCCGATTCGAACCTCGCCGAATCGATGCAGCGCATTCCGGGCGTCGCGCTGTCCCGCGGCGATGGCGGCGAAGGCCGCAACATCTCGGTTCGCGGCCTTGGCGCGCAGTTCACCCGGGTGCGGATAAACGGGATGGAAGGCGTAAGCCAGGTCAGCGGCAGCGATATCCGCGGCGGCGTCGCCACCGGTCGCTCGTTCGATTTCGTGACGTTCCCGACCGAGATCTTTTCCAGCCTCTCGGTCCGCAAGACATTGTCGGCGGACGTGGAGGAAGGCTCGCTCGGCGCGACGGTCGATCTGCGCGCGCCCAAGCCGTTCGACCAGCGCAAGGATTTCGTCCTCTCCGCCACCGCGCGCGGCATCTACAACGATATCCGCCGCGACGTCGATCCGCGGCTTTCCGCGCTGGTTTCGAAGAAGTTCGGCAATACCTTCGGGATCCTTGGCAGCATCGCCTATTCGAAGCGGCATATCGACGAATATGCCTATTCGGCGGTCGATGTGGTGCCGACGACGGTATATGGCCTGGCGCAACCCGCCGGCACCGCGAATGCAGGCGTCATCTTCCCGTTCTGCACGCCGGTCGGCTACACCTATCGCGGCGCCGCGACGAACAGCCCGGTCCCCGGCTACACCCAACCCAACGGCGTCCCGATCGGCGCCGACGCCAACAATTGCAGCACCGGCAACCCGCGCACCGGCACGACGGCGGCCTACGACTATATCATGAGCCGCACCGGGGTGAACGGTCGCCCGGGTGGCGGCGTCTATCTGCCGCGCCTGCCGCGTCCGGTGAAGAGCTCGCAGGATCAGGACCGGCTGGCCGGATCGCTGACGTTGCAGTGGAAGCCGACCGACGCCACCGATATCTCGCTCGACGGGCTGTATTCGCGGTTCAAGGTCAATCGCCTCGACACCTATTTCGACGCGCGCTCGTTCGGCCGCGCGATCTCGAACAACGGCCAGCCGCTGACGTCGGTGCGCGATATCGAGGTCGATGAGAACGGATCGCTGATCCACGGCCTGTTCGACGGCGTCGATCTGCGCTCGGAAATGCAGGACGAGCGGTTTACCTCGACCTACAAGCAGGCGAACCTCAACGTCGATCACCGCTTTTCGGATAATTTCCGTGTGTATGGCATGGCCGGGATCAACCAGTCGGTGCTCGATGTGAACCGCCTGCAGGTCGCGATCGATTCGAACGACACCCGCAACTGGGAGATCGATTTCCGCGACAATCCGGACATCCCGAATATCACCTACGGCATCGACACCACCAATGCCGCGCTCTTTCAATATGGGCCGCCGCTTACAAATGGCGACCAGCGCGGGCAGCTTTCGAATTTCATCCGCCGCAACACGATCCTCAGCAAGACCTTCGAGCTGAACACCGAATGGGAGGCGGCGCCGGGATTCACGGTCCAGGTCGGCGGCCAGTATCGCACCAACAGGTACACCGCGCGCGAACGCCAGCTGGCGACCAACACGCCGCTTGCGCTCCCCGCTGGCGTCAGCGTGGCGGACTTCGCCTTCGTCACCAGGGGAATCGGCAGCAACCTAGACGGGCAGTTGCAGGATTTCGTCTCCATCGATCCGAACAAGTTCCGCTCGGCAGTCGGGCTGGACAGCTATGTCTACTGCAGCGTGGAATGCGCCAAAGGCACCTATGGCGGGGTCGATGAGAAGTACAAGTCCGGCTATTTGATGGTGAAATTCAATACCGAAAACACGCTGCCGATCGCGATCCGCGGCGATGCGGGCGTGCGGTATGTCCACACCGATCTTGACACCTACGGGCCGATCACGACCGCCAATCCCACCGGATCGACCTACGCCTCGCGCTACGTCATCTCGAACGTCAGCCGGTCCTATGAGGACTGGCTGCCGTCGGCGAACGTGGCGATCGATATCACGCACGATCTCATCGCGCGGCTCTCGGCGGCGCGGGTCATGTCGCGGCCATCCTATGGCCAGCTGATCCCCGCGGGATCGGCCAATCTGGTGATCCAGACCGCAAGCTTCAGCAACCCGTTCCTCGATCCGATCCGCGCCAACACCTTCGATGCGTCCCTCGAATGGTATTTCGCGCCCGGATCGCTGATCTCGGTCGCGTATTTCCACAAGAATATCGAGACCTATATCCAGACCACCAGCCAGCAGGTGGCGTTCCAGGATATCGGCCTGCCGCTGTCGCTGCTGACGGGCACGCAGCTGCGCCCGACCGACCAGTTCACCGTACAGCGCAGCAACAACACGCCGGGCGGCCCGTTGAACGGCCTAGAGGTGAACGTGCAGCTGCCGTTCCGCTTCCTGCCGGGATTCCTCAGGAATTTCGGGGCGCTGGGCAACTTCACGCGCGTGCGCTCGAACATCAACTACATCATCTCGCCGACGCTTTCGCGCACCGCGGCGCTCGTCGGGCTGTCGCCGGAAACCGCGAGCGGCACGCTGTATTATGAGGACAAGAAGTTCAGCATCCGCTCGACGGTCAACTACCGGTCGGCGTTCCTGACAGCGGTGCCGAGCGGATCGGTGGATGCCGACTCGACCGCGAACGCAAGCTCGATCTTCGTCGATGCGTCAGCGTCGTACAACATCAACGACAATGTGAAGCTGATCGCAGAGGTCTCGAACATCACCAACGAGACGAACCGCCTGACCGTCGATACCGTGCGCCAGGATCCGCTCTACACCGCGTATTTCGGCCGCACCTACGCGCTCGCCGTCAACTTCCAGTTCTGACCAGCCTCCCCCTCGATCGCCGGCATCGGAACCTTCCGGCGCCGGCGATCATTTTTTCAGGAGACCGGTGCGTTTAGCGCGGACGGCTGCACAATCTCGACCGCATGTCGCTGCGCCTGTTCCAGTTCGCGATGATTTCGGTCGCATGTTATCTCGTGCTGAGCCTCTTCGCGGCGCTCGGCGTCGTATCGACCGAGTGGCTGGGCGATGCGATGGACGAGATCGTCATCACCGCAATCGAGAACTGGCAGGCGTTCTTCGGCGGGAAGCACGTCGCTGTCCCCGTGTGAGGCGATCGCCGCGCTGAGTCGCAGGAACCGTGGCGATGCCTGCGCGTATCGGATCGCGACATGGAATTGACCGAGCATCGCGACCTGCGCGGCGGCCGACCGAGCTGGGTCGCCGACGAATCCACCACGCTCGCGTCCGATACGCTGCCGGCCGGCCCGGTCGATATCGCCGTCGTCGGCGCCGGCGTGATGGGGGCGATGATCGCGCATCGTCTGACCGCGATGGGACGACGCGTGCTGGTCGTCGATCGGCGTCCGCCCGCGCATGGCAGCACCGCGGCGTCGACCGCACTGGTCATGTGGGACGCCGACGTCCCGCTCACCCACCTCGCACGCACGATCGGCATGACCGAGGCGGCACGTCGATGGCGCCGGGTCTTTTCCGCGGTGCGCGACCTCGGCGACCGCATCGCCGGGGAAGCGATCGAATGCGGCTGGGTGGCGCGGCCGGAACTGTATCTGGCGGGGACATTGCTCGACGAAGCGGCGCTGGAGGCGGAGGGGGCGGCGCGCCGTGACGCGGGCTTGCCGTCGTCCTTCGCTCGCGGCGATGCGATTGCCGACCGGTTCGCCATCGCGCCGCGCGCTGCGTTGGTGTCGGACGGCAGTTACGAGGTCGATCCGGTCGCGCTGACGCTCGGGCTGCTGCGCCGCGCGCGCGCCGGCGGTGCTACGATCGCCTCTCCGCATGACGTCACCCGGATCGAACATGGCGACGCGAGCATCCGGGTGGTCTTCAGCGACGGCCGGACGATCGCCGCGCGCCACGTGATCCTGGCGCCGGGGTATGAGCGCGCGACGCTGTTCCTGCCGCAGGCCTTCACGGTGGGATCGAGCTACGCCATCGCGACGGCGCCGGGAACCGCGCCGCTCTGGCGCGAGAATGCGATGATCTGGGAGGCGTCCTCGCCCTATCTCTACACGCGCGCGACCGCCGATGGCCGGGTGATCGCCGGCGGCGAGGACGAGGATTTCGCCGATGCGCGCCAGCGCGACGCGCTTATCGGGGCGAAGGCGGGGACGATCAGCGCGAAGCTGGGCGCGATGATCGCACAGCGCCATGTCGGGGTGGACTGCGCCTGGGCAGCAAGCTTCGGGTCGTCGCCCGACGGGCTGCCCGCAATCGGCCGGGTGGATGGCAGCGCGAACCTCTGGCTGGCGAGCGGATTCGGCGGCAACGGCATCACCTTCGCAGCGCTCGCCGCTGATATCATCGCCGCAGATTTCGCGGGACGACCCGATGCCGACGCCGGCTGCTTCTCGCCCTATCGCTTCTGATTGACTGGGCATCGGCGCCGGCGCGGTCCTGCTTGCCATCTGCGCCAAACCCGGTTCTTCTCCGCTTTGGTAACGGGAAGATCGGTCGATGCAGCGCGTCCGCAGGGTGGTGATATTGGGTGGCGGCACCGCGGGCTGGATGACCGCGGCGGCGCTCGGCGCGACGCTTGGCCAGACGGTGTCGATCAGCCTCCTCGAATCCGATGCGATCGGGACGGTCGGGGTGGGCGAGGCGACGATCCCGACGATCCACTGGTTCAACCAGCTGATCGGGCTGGACGAGGCCGACTTCGTGCGCGAGACGAAGGCGAGCTTCAAGCTGGGCATCGAGTTCGTCGACTGGACGCGCCCCGGTCACCGCTATTTCCACCCCTTCGGCCGCTACGGCGTCGATCTTGGGGCGGTGCCGTTCCACCAGCGCTGGCTGCGCGCGCGGGCGGACGGCCACGACCGGCCGCTGTCGGCCTATTCGCTGGCAGCGCAACTGGCGGAGGCAGGCGGCTTCGCCCGGCCGAGCAACGACCCCGGATCGATCCTCTCGACGCTCGGCTATGCCTATCATTTCGATGCCGGCCTCTACGCGCGGTATCTCCGTTCGCTCGCCGAGGCGCGGGGGGTGACCCGTTACGAGGGGCGGCTGGAGCAGGTCGAGCACGATGCCAACAGCGGCGTCATCACGGCGCTGACGACCGAGCGTGGCGAGCGGCTGTCGGGTGACCTGTTCATCGATTGCTCGGGCTTTCGCGCGCTGCTGATCGGCGATGAGATGGGATCACCGTTCGAGGACTGGTCGCACTGGCTGCCGTGCGACCGCGCCGTCGCGGTGCCGTGCGCACGGGTGGCAGAGACGACGCCGTTCACCCGCTCGACGCTGCGTCCCGCCGGGTGGCAGTGGCGCATCCCGCTGCAACATCGCACCGGCAACGGCTATGTCTATGCCAGCCGCTTCGTGTCGGACGATGAGGCCGCGGCGACGCTGCTCGCGAATCTCGACGGCGAAGCGCTCGCCGAGCCGCGGATGCTGCGCTTTCAGGCCGGGTTCCGGCGCGAGGCGTGGCGCGGCAACGTCGTCGCGATCGGCCTGTCCTCGGGCTTTCTCGAGCCCCTGGAATCGACGAGCATCCATCTGATCCAGAGCGCGATCGCAAAGCTGATCACGCTGTTCCCGGACGCCGATTGCGATCCCGCGCTCGCGCGCCAGTTCAACGCGCTGTTCGGGCGCGACATGGACGGCATCCGCGATTTCCTCATCCTGCATTACCACGCGACGACCGGCCACCATCACCCGCTGTGGCAGCACACGCGGACGATGGCGCTGCCCGACACGCTGATCGAGAAGGAGGCGCACTATGCCCGCTCCGGACGAGTGATGCTGTCGTCCGACGAACTGTTTCGCGAGGCGAGCTGGCTTGCGGTGCTGAACGGACAGGGGATCGTCGCGGCCGGGCCGGCGCCGATCGCCGATACGCTGGACGGCGCGGCCAACCGCCGACAGCTCGACCAGATCGAGGCGGTGATCGCGCGCGCGGTGCCGACGCTGCCCCGCCACGACGACGCGATCGCGGCGCTGCTCGGCGAATCCGGCGCACGGGCATCGGTTCACGGATGAACGCGCCGCGCGTCACGGTCCGGCTGGTCGGCGCGGAACGCGAACCGGTCGCGATCATCGAGAATTTCGCGCGCGATCCGGATGGCCTGCGCCGGTTCGCCGCGCAGCAGCGCTACGAACCGGCCGGGCGCCACTATCCCGGTATCAAGGCGACGCTTCCGGATAGCTATATGCCCGCCCAGGCCACGCTGATCGGGCGAATCGCGCGCGAAGTCTTCGGCGCGGGGCCGTCGCTGGACGTGCTGGAGGCGCGCTTCTCGATCGTCACCGCGTCGCCCGATACGCTGTCGCTGTCGCAGCGGCTGCCGCATGTCGATGCGCTGGAACCCGGCCGGCTGGCGCTCATCCATTACCTCGTGCCCGACGGCACGGACGGCACCGCCTTCTACCGCCAGCGGTCGAGCGGATACGAAACGGTCGATGCCGCGCGTAGCGAGACCTATTTCGCCGCGCTCAACGAAGCGATCGCAGCGCGGGGGCCGCCGCCGATGGCGTATATCGCGGGCGACACGCCGCTGTTCGATCAGACCGCGTGCATTCCCGGCGCCTATAACCGTGCGCTCCTCTACCGCAGCCGCATGCTCCATTCGGGCGCGATCCCGCCGCATGCGCCGCTGCCGGCAGACCCGCAGACGGGCCGGCTCACGATCACCGGGTTCTTCGCGACCTAGCGCGCCTTTGGCGGCCGGACGGCGAGATAGACCGTGCTCCACAGCTGCGCGGCATTGGATTCGTCGACATCCGCCTTGCCCGCGCCGAAGGGCACGATGCGGTAGCGGCCGTCACGATAGGCCCAGGACCACAGCTCGGAACTCTGCACCGCGCGTGCGGCGCCGATGGCGCGCCACAGCGCCGCCTGTGCCGCGATCAGCCGCGTGCGGGTCGCTGGCGGCAGGTCGCGCCGTGCGAGCTGGCGCTCGATCCCCGCGGCAAGCAGCGCCTGCTGCCACGACCATACGACCGCACCGTGATAGGCCGCCGGCGTGAAGCGGCTTTGCGCAGCGGTGTCCGCGAACGCCGGATTGGCGACGAGCAGCCCGATGTCGGTCATCAGGCCGGCGGGGAAGGGGCGCATGATGCCGCCGATATAGGTATCGAGATCGGCCGGCGTCGGCGTGTCGAACAGCAGCGCGAACCCCTCGTCCGAATTGACGATCGGAACGGGGGCACCGTCGCTTTTCCGAAGCGACAGCGCGTGGAAGACGAGCGGCTCCCGCCCGAGCGCCGCCAGACCGGGCTGGGCGGGCACCCCGAGCGACGCTGCGTAGCGGCGGATCTGTTCGCTCGCCTTGCCGGACTCGATTTCGACCCGGAACAGCGGCGGCGCCTTTTCGCGCCATGTCCGTGCCATCGCACCGGCGCGCTGGAATGTCGCACGGTCGGCGGGAGAGAGATAGGCATCGAGGAGTCCGGCGCGCAGCAACCTGTCGGCCGCCCCGATCGCCGCGGGCACCAGCGCCGCATTCACGTCATAGGGGTAGATGCCGCGACCGAGCCCTTCGTCGCTGTCGCGCCATTCGCCGGTCATCCGCCCCGGCTTGATCGCGATCAGCGTGGCGGTGGCCGGACGCTCGGCAAACGGACGCGCCTGGGACAGTACGAAGCGCAGGTTGCGGACGAGCGCCGCGCCGACCGTCTCGCGCTTGCCCGGCTGGCTTTCGCTGTGCACCGGTTCCGCCAGATAGGCTGCGGCGCGCGCGCGGCCGGGGCCGAGCAGATAGTCCGCGGCGACGGGGCCGAGCATGTAATCGTCATCGACCATGCCGTAATCGAACTCGGCCGCGTCGCCTGCGCGGCCGGCCTTGCGGTTGGCGACGACCGCGAACTCGCCGATCCCCTCTTCATGCGCGACCTCGCCGCCGGGCGACAGACGCGCGATGACCGCGTTCAGCCCGGATTCGATCGCGACGGGCCGCAGCGCGGGCATCAGCAGCCGCACCGACATAAGCGTGTCGCGCCCGAAATAGGTATCGAAGCGCCACGACCCTGCGAGGAACTTCTCGCGGTAGCTGAGGAACGCCAGCGCATTGCGCGCGGCGGGATCGGCCGCTGCGTTGGCGTTCAGCAACTGCGCGATCGGGAGCGGGGTGAGCGGCGTCTCGCCGGTAAGCGCCGTAATCTCCACGCGGATCCGGCGATTGGCGCCGGCGACGATCGCGCCGCCCGCGATGCGCCCCTCCACGACGCGCAGGCTGAGGTCATAGCCCGGTGCGCCGTCCAGCCGCGTCCGGCGCCAGGTCATCGTATCGCCCGCGATTGTCGGCTTCACGCCGACCTCTGCGGGGAAGGTGCCGACCGCCTGATAGTCGCGCAGGAAGCGCACGCTGGACAGCACGGCCTGTCTGGGGACGAGGCGCGGCGCATCGATGCTCGCAGTCACCCCGATGCCGTGCAGCGCCCCGCGAGAGAGCGGCTGCGGTGGCTGGTCGAGCCGCCACGTCGCGCGGGCGGTGCGATCGAACCACAGGCCGACGCCGCTGTTGCCTGCCGGGAAGGCGACGAGAATGCGGGGATCGGTGCCGTTGCGCAGCAGGAGGTGCGCCGCGACGGGTCCGTTCCGGACGAAGGCGTTGAGGTTCTGGCCCTCGGTCAGCTGATAGGCGAGCTCGGGCCGCACGGGTGCAGGCGCCGCGCTGCCGATCGTGGAGAGCAAGGCCAGTATCGGAAGGGTCACCATCATCCGCATCGCATCGCTCCGTTACGCCCAATGCAGAGCGGCGGAACGCGATTTGCGCCCGCCGCCCGGTCGTCCCCGCTTCGAAAAGCTTAGAACTTCAACGTGATCGACCCGCCATAGGTCGCCCCAACGATCCCGCGCGCGTAGAAATAGCCATCGGTGATCGCCTGGGTCTGCCCCTGCCGCGGATTGCCCTCGGTCAGGCCGATGACGTTGAAGATGTTGTCGGCGTTGAAATTGGCCTGGATCGAGTCGCTCAGGTTCAGCGTGACGCCAGCGCTGGTCACGCCGTAGCTCGGCAGCGCGACGCCATTGCCCGCATCGGCGAAGATCCGCCCGATATATTTGTAGCGGCCGTAGATTTCGCCGAGACCGTTCGGAAGTTTGATCGCCGGGGTGATCGTAAAGAGCTTCGCGGGCGTCCGCTCGGGGCGATTGCCCTCGAAGCCTTCCTGGTTGGCGCCGTTGATCGCCAGATTGACGAGCTTCGGCTCCTGGAACACGCCCTGGAAATCGATCGAGAACCAGTCGATCGGGCGGACGTTCAGGTCGATCTCGATACCCTTGGTGCGCAGGTCGGCATTGATGTTGCTCTGGATCGTCGGGTTCGTGGGATCGGCGAAGTTGTAGTTCTGGTTGCGGAAGTTGGTGCGGAACACCGTCGCCGATCCGCTGAAGAACCGGCCATACTGGCCGCGCACCCCTGCTTCGTAGAGTTCGATCGTGGTGATCGGATCGACGTTGTTGGTCTGGAAGCCGTTGGCGTAGCGCGCATAAACGGCGAAATTGGGCGTGAGCTGATAGTTCGCGCCCACCGTATAGGCCAGTTTGGACTGCGTTTTCTTGCGCGTCGTGTAGGTGCCGTCGAAGGTCGAGCCGACGTTGCGGATGACACCCACGACGCCGGGCTGCACCGCCTGGTTCGTGGCGGCGGTGTTGCCGTCGATCGCGGTCGCACTGTCGCTTTCCCAGCGGATGCCGCCGTCGATGTGAAGATCGCCGAACGACAATTCGTCGTTCGCGTAGAGCGATACGGTGGAGTCGTTGCGCTGGCGGATGCCGGCGCCCCAATCGCCGTACGAGACGAGGCCGTTGTCGCTGAGCGTGCCGACGACGTTGTTGTTCGCGTCCAGCGCGACGATGTCGTAGATGTCGCTGTTGGTCTTGACGTCGTTGACGACGCTCGCGGTCGCGGACTGATCCTGGAAGCGTTTGACGTTGTAATACATCACGCCGGCTGTCAGCGAGTTCTTGAAGCCGCCGCTTTCATATTCCCACGTCCCTCCGACATTCATGCCGAAGTCCTTGCCGTCGATATAGTCGTGGTTGAGCGTCGTGCGCTGGAGGAAGCCGTTGTTGTTGAGCGCGTTCAGCTCGGCGGTCTGGTTCGATCCGAGCAACACGCCGGTGCGCAGGTTCTTGATGCCGTAGCGCACGGTGTTGGGGAATGCCTGTCCGCCCAGGCACAGCACCTGCCCGATCGGCGAGGTATAGGTGTAGCTGGCGCAATTCGTCGGATCGGCGCCCGCGGTCAGCGTGCCGTTGGGATTGAGATAGTTGACCGCGCTGGTCAGCCCCGCATTGCCGGTGCCGGAACCGGGGAACAGGCCGTTGAAGTCGTAGGAATATTTGAGGTAGCGGCCGCGCGCGAAGAGATTGAACGAATCACCGACCGGCTTTTCGATGTCGAGCCGGATTTGCGCGGTCTTCGCCTTCACGCCGTCGCGGTAGCGGAAATCGCGAAAGCCGCTGGGATGCGCGAAGGTCGAGACCGGGACCGCGATGTTCGAAAACGCGTCGCCACCGACATTGCCGAACTGGGTGTCCAGGCTGGGGATGCCGGCCGGCTTGCCGTCGGTGAAGCGATAGGGCTGGTCGGCATAATAGGCGTTCTCGACATTGCCGCCCTTGGCCGTGACGCGGACATAGCCGCCATCGTCGAACTTGTATTCCAGCGCGCCCTTCACGCGGTAACCCTGATAGTCGAACGGGTTCTTGCGGACGCCCGGGCTCGACTGGACATAGCCGCCGATGTTGAAGGCCAGATTGTCGGTGATCGGCTGCGAATAATAGAAATCGCCGCGCTTCAGCCCGTAATTATACGCCGTGACCCGCGCCATTCCCTCGGCGCGGCTGAAATTGGGGCGCTTGGAGATGAAGTTGATGGTGGCGCCTGCGCCGTTGACGGTCAGCACGCCCGACGATCCGCCCTTCACCGCTTCCAGCCGGTCGATCGTCAGATCCTGATCGAAGAAGAAGTCCGCGCCGCCGCCGCTGTAGAGGATCGGCAGACCGTCTTCCTCAAGCTGGACGAAGCGCTGGCCGCCGCCCTGCAGGCCGCGCACCGAATAGTTGTTCGAGATCGCGCCCGCCGTGCCCTCGACGAAGATGCCGGGCACGAGCTCGAGCATGTCGGCGGTCGATCGCGGCGCCTTTCGATCGATATCGTCGCGATTGGCAAGGGTGATGTCGGCCGATGCGGTAATGAGCGGGCGGTTGCGCGTCGTCTGGCCGGTAACGACGATGTCCTCGTCCTGCGGCTCGGGCGCGGGTGTCTGTGCGGCAGCCTGCGGATCGGCCTGAGTCTCGGGCGCGGGCGCGACCTGCGCCGCCGCGGGCAGCGCGGGAAGGGCGGCGCCGAGCAGCAGCATGGCGCGGATGCTCATGTGACGGGTCTTGATCATGCCCTCTCCTCCTTTTCGGCTGGCTCGTTCTCGCGGCCGGCTCGTCCCTGGATAGTGCCGAAACATACTTAATCGGGAAGCCATTGCAAACGTTTGTTGCGCGGGCGGGCAACGGAATCGTTTCGTCGTTGGCACGACGCGCATGCGCGCTATACCGATGGCAATGCCCGTCACCGAACACCCGCGCGGGAAGCCCGAAACGCGCGTCCGCACGATCGTCGACCTCGCCCGGGTCGCCGGCGTCTCGGCGGGCACGGTGTCGCGTGCGCTGGCGGACTCGCCGCTCGTCAATCCGGGCACGCGCGCGCGGATCCAGGCGCTCGCGACGCGCCACGATTTCCGGCTCAACCAGATGGCGAGCCGGCTGCGCACGAAGCGCACCGGGGTGATCGGGGTCGTCGTGCCGCTTGGGCATGAGCGGCGCCAGCATCTGTCCGATCCGTTCTTCATGCTGATGCTCGGTCATCTCGGCGATGCGCTGACCGAGATCGGCTATGATCTCATGCTGTCGCGCGTGATCCCGGACGCGCCCGACTGGCTGGAGCGGATCGTCGATTCGGGGATGCTGGACGGCGTGCTGCTGCTCGGCCAGTCGGATCAGCGCGATGCGATCGAACGGGTCGCCGAGCGCTATCTGCCGCTCGTCGTGTGGGGCGATCTGGCCGAGGGGCAAGTGCATTGTTCGGTGGGCACCGACAATTTTCGCGGTGGCCGGCTGGCGGGGGAGCATCTGCTTTCGACCGGCGCCACGCGCATCGCCTTCCTCGGCGACGTGCGCGCGCCCGAATTCGGACTGCGCTTCGCCGGGCTGTCTGCCGCCACCGCGGCGGCCGGGGCTGCGCCGCCGGTCCTGCTCGAAACGCACCTGGCCGCCGATGTGATGTATGCGGAGATCGGCGCGCATCTCGACAAGCACGGCGCGGTGATCGACGGCATCTTCGCAGGCTCCGACGTGATCGCGATGATGACCCTGCGCGCGCTGGCGGATCACGGGATCCGGGTGCCGGAGGCGGTGCGGGTCGTCGGCTATGACGATTTGCCGCTGGCCCGGCAGACCGTGCCGCGGATCACGACGGTGCGCCAGGATTTCGCGGGCGGCGCAAAGGCGATGGTCGATCGGCTGCTCGCGCGCATGATCGGTGATGCGATGCCGTCGCTGAAATTGCCCCCTTCGCTCGTCATCCGCGGGTCGAGCGACGCGGCGGTCGAGGCGGGTAATGCACTGTCCCGCCCGGCCCCTTTCGACCGGGCCGATAACGATGCCTTGCCGGTCGAGCCGGGTCCGCAAGCGTCGCTCAGGCGATCGCGGAGCGGCCTGAAGCGCTAGGCGCGGTCACGCAGCGAGGCACAGGCAGTTGCGGCCGGCGTTCTTGGCTTCGTAAAGTGCCGCATCCGCCCTTCGCAGGATCGCATCGAGCGTCTCGCCCGGGGACACGATCGCGATGCCGAGGCTCACGGTGACCCTGGGGTCGCTATCGCCGTCGCCGCCGCTGCTTTCGACCGCGCCTCGCACCCGCTCGGCGATCCGCGTCGCTACGTCGGCCGGAGCGTCGGCAAGGACGAGGACGAACTCTTCCCCGCCATAGCGCCCGAGCATGTCGGTGCTGCGCAGCCCGGCGGCCGCAGCGACAGCCACACGGCGCAGGACAAGATCGCCGATCGCGTGCCCGAAATTGTCGTTGATCGCCTTGAAATGATCGATGTCGAAGATGACCACCGCGAGGTCGCTGCGATCCTTCGCCACCACGGCGAGCTGGTGCGTCAGGTGGCCGACGATCCGGCGGCGGTTCGCGAGCCCCGTCAGCGGATCGGTTTCGGCCAGCAGCTGCGCCGCCTGTGCCGATTTTTCGGCGGCATCGCGCGCCTCTTTCAGGATCCGGCGCGCCGCGACCTGATCGGTGATGTCCTGGATCAGGCCGAACAGGCCGATCGCGTTGTCCCGCGAGGAAAAATCGCGCTCGCCGCGGGAGACGACATGCCGGACCACGCCATCGGGGCGAACGATCCTCGCCTCGAATTCGAAGGGAAGGCCATCGCGTAGGGCATCTTCGACGATCGCGGCGACCCGCGCGCGATCGTCCGGATGATAGGCGTTGATCGCTTCGTCGATCGCCGGCGGGGTTTCTTCGGTCCGGCCGTGGATTCGAAACACCTCGGGCGACCAGAAGATCGCCCGGGTCGTCGGATCGACGCGCCAGTGCCCGAGTTGCGCGATCTTCTCGGCCTGGTCGAGCAGGCGCAGGCGCTCCGCCAGGTCCAGCCGCAAACGGTCGCGCGCGGCGAGCAGCGTCGCCATCGGCAGCGCCGAGGCGAACAGCGCGAGCAGGTAGACCTGATAGAACAGGACGTCGCTCTGATGGCTTCCCCCGGCGAGGAGGGCCGTTCCCCTATGCGTGCCGATGGCGATCGACCCGATCGTTGCGGTGATGGTCATGCTGACGATGCCGCCCAGCGCGCCGGCGCGCAGGACGGCGATGATGATGACGATCATCGGCACGAACAGGATCGGATAGGGCGATCTAAAGAAGGTCTCCGCGCTTGCCGCCAAGGTCAGCGCCGCGATCCATGCGATATCCCTCACGCTGCCCGTTTCGGTCTTGGCGCGGGGCGAGGTCGAAAGCTCGAACGACGCGTGGAGCAGCGGCGTGACCAGCAGCATGCCCAGCCAGACCGTGGTGAACCACGACAGGGTGAAGCGCCAGTCGCTGGCAGGATCGACGCATGCCGCGATCGCGGCGCTGACCGCCGCCGCGGCGAGCGTTGCCGCGAAGAAGCGGGACAGCCCGCGCGGATCGATGAAGGAAAGTCGAACCGGCTGGCGCCGGCGCAGCAGGAGGCCGGCGGTCAGCGCCTCTGTGATATTGGCGACGGTGAAGCCGGCGGCGACCCAGGCTTGCGTCCCCGCGAGCAGATTGGCCAAGACGCTGCCCGCCGCCGCGGCGATGGCAAAGGGCATGATCCGGCGGCCGGGAAGGATCAGGACCGCCGCGAGCAGCAGCCCGCTGGGCGGCCAGATCGTCGCGATCCCGTCGCTGCCTTTCGTCAGCGCGAGCGAGACTGCGGCGACCGCGTAATAGGCCAGCCCCAAAAGACAGGGCGGCCATGCGCGCCGCACCCAGGATTTCGTCCGTCCCATCACAGCGTGTGCTAATCACAAAGAGGTTAATGGACCCTCAGGCTCACCGTCCCTGTCCGACTGGGGGGGCGGGTTTTTTCTGTGCGTTGTCGCGAGCATGGCCGCGTCAAGATACGGGGCAGGAGGCAGAGCGGTCAGCGACGCGGCGCGACCGACGCTGGTCCAAAGGGCTTAGTCTCCCCCGAATGAGCACTCGCCTTCTATTTCGGCCGGGCCGAAATGGTCCTTCGTTGATCGAAGCGGCGCCCGATAGAATTCGTCGCGGGTGAATCTTTCGAGGGACCGGGCGATGGCCGATTATTACAACACACTTGGCAGCTCGATCGCCAACGGCACGACCGGGCGTGATCTGTTCTTTCCGTTTACCAAAGACCCCAATTTCGACCATCTGCGCGCCGACGCGACACTGTCGCAGCTCGTCTGGAGCACCGGCATCCTGACCGGCAGCGGCACGGCGTATCAGATCATCGCGCCCAACGTGCAGATCTCGATGGATTTGCTGAACGGCGGCGAAGGGACGGACATCGTCTATGCCTCCAATGTCGCAGACGCGCTGTTCTACAATAATGGTGCGATTGCGGGCGGGTTCGGCGGGTTCAGCAACATCGAACAATTCTGGATGGGGGACGGCGACGATATCATCGATCTGACCGCGCACGGCGCCGGCGGAGTCGATTACGCGAAGGCCGCGGCGATCCACGGCCAGGGCGGCAACGACATCATCATCGGCGGGGCGGGCAAGGACACGCTGGAAGGTGATGCCGGCAACGACATCATCTTCGGCTGGCGCGGTAGCGACACGATCTTCGGCGGGACCGGCGACGATCTGCTCTACGGCGACGATCTGGGTTTCAACGGCATCGCGGGCGACGACACGATCGACGGCGGCGCCGGCAACGATATTTTGTATGGCGGCCGCGGCAGCGACAAGATGACCGGGGGCGACGACAACGACATCCTTTATGGCCAGGCCGGCGGCGACAACATGTCGGGCGGCTCGGGCGACGACCTGCTCTACGGCGACGATGCCGATACGACGAGCAACGACACGCTGAACGGCGATGCCGGCGCGGACCGGCTGTATGGCGGCGGCGGCGATGACGAGCTTTATGGCGGGTCGGGCGACGATTATCTCGATGGCGGCACCGGCAACGATTACGTGCACGGCGGAGCAGGCAACGACACGATCGTCGCCGGCGCGGGCAACGACATCATCGACGGCAGTGCCGATATCGATACGGTGGTGTTCGCGGGCAACCGGGCGGATTATCAATTCGCGCTGCAGACTGACGGGAGTTTCATCGCGACCGACATGCGCGGCGGATCGCCCGAGGGGACGAAGACGATTCGCAATGTCGAATTCTTCGCCTTTGCCGATACGACGGTATCGTCGACGCTGCTCAACTATCTGCCAGTCATCACCTCGAACGGCAGCGGCGCGGCGGCCTCGCTCGATATCGACGAGAATGCGACACTGGTCACGACGGTCACTGCCACCGATCAGGACGCGGGGCAGACGCTGACCTTCACGATCGCTGGCGGCGCGGATGCGGCGCTATTCACCGTCGATCCCGTCACGGGTGTGCTGAGCTTCATCACGGCGCCCAATTTCGAGAGCCCATCGGATGCCAACGGCGACAACGTCTACCGTGTCGTGGTCGCGGTGAACGACGGCAATGGCGGGGTCGATACGCAGGACCTGTCGGTGAACGTTCGCGACGTGCCCGATGGCTTTGCCCCGGTCATCACGTCCAACGGCGGCGGTGCGACCGCGGCGATCACGGTCAACGAGAACCTGACCGCCGTCACGACCGTCACTGCGACCGATGCCGATGGCCCGACGCTGGCCTTTGCGATCATCGGCGGCGCGGACGCTGCGCTGTTCGCGATCGATCCCGCGACCGGCGCGCTGACCTTCAAAAACGCCCCCGACTTCGAAAATCCGGGCGATGCCAATCACGACAATGTCTATGACGTCGTCGTCCAGGCGAGCGACGGCAACAACACCGACAGCCAAGCGCTCAGCGTGACGGTCGGCAATGTGAACGACAACGCCCCCGCCCTGACGTCGTTCGGCGGGGCGCTGGCGGCTTCCTTCACGGTCAACGAGAACGTGACCGCAGCCACGACGATCGCGGCGAGCGATGCCGATGGCGACGCGCTTTCCTACACGATCACCGGCGGTGCCGATGCGGCGCTCTTCGCGGTCGATGCGGCGACGGGGCGGCTCACTTTCATCACCCCGCCGGATTACGAGGCACCCGGCGACAGCGACCATGACCGCATCTATCAGGTCGTGGTGAGCGCGAGCGACGGCACGAACAGCGTCGCCCAGGCGCTGTCGATCACCATCGCCAACGTCAACGACAACGCCCCCGTCATCACCTCGAACGGCGGCGGTGGCACCGCGTCCCTCGGCATCGCGGAGAACGGCACCGCGGTGACGATTGTGACCGCGACCGATGCCGACGGCACCGTCCCGACCTACGCCATCGCGGGCGGCGCGGATGCGGCGCTCTTCACCATCGATCCGGCGACCGGCGCGCTATCCTTCCTGTCGGCCCCCGATTTCGAGCATCCGCTCGATGCCGATGCGAACGGCATCTACCAGGTCACCGTCCGCGCGACCGACGGGCTGAATGTCGTCGATCAGCTCCTGTCGGTCAGCGTCACCGACGTGAACGAGGTCGGTCGCACGATCACCGGCACGTCGGGCAACAACACGATCAGCCCGACCACGACCGTCGTCGGCTATCAGACGACCGCGCTGGGCGACACCATCTATGCGCTCGCCGGCAACGACATCATCGATGGCGGGGCCGGCGCCGACTACATGGACGGGGGTGCGGGCAACGACACCTTCTACGTTGATACCTTCTCCGACGACGGCTATGCGGGCAATGACGACCGGGTGATCGAACTTGCCGGCGGCGGCACCGATCTCGTCTATGCCTCGGTCAGCTACCGGCTCGCCGATCAGGTCGAGAATCTGACGCTCACCGGCACCGCCGCGCTCAACGGCTATGGTAACGATCTGGCCAACATCATCACCGGGAACGATGCCGCCAACCGGCTGGAAGGTGGGCTCGGTGCCGACACGCTTTACGGGATGGGCGGCAACGACACGCTCGACGGCGGCGACGGCAACGACCGGCTTTATGGCGGCGACGGCACCGACACGCTGATCGGCGGGACGGGCGACGACACGCTCGACGGCGGCACCGGCGCCGACACGATGACCGGCGGCGACGGCAATGACAGCTATTATGTCGACGATGCGGG
Source organism: Sphingomonas sp. EC-HK361 (assembly GCF_902498785.1). Classification (GTDB taxonomy): domain Bacteria; phylum Pseudomonadota; class Alphaproteobacteria; order Sphingomonadales; family Sphingomonadaceae; genus Sphingomonas. The sequence continues at coordinate 225,173 of NZ_LR701493.1, read as the reverse complement.
CGACCAGGTGGTGGAGCTGGCGAACGGCGGCACGACCGATCAGATCTTCTCCGCGATCACCTACAGCCTGCCCGCCGAGGTCGAGAAGCTGACGCTGACCGGCACCGACGCGATCGACGGGCGCGGAAACGAGCTCAACAACACCATCACCGGCAACGGCGCGAACAACGGCCTGTGGGGCGGTGCGGGCAACGACACGCTGTCCGGCAATGCCGGCGACGACCGGCTCTTCGGCGAGGACGGGCTCGACACTTTGGACGGCGGGGTGGGCAATGACCGGCTCGATGGCGGTGCGGGGGCCGACACGCTTCTCGGCAAGGCCGGCAATGACACGCTCATCGGCGGCGCAGGCAAGGATACGCTGACCGGCGGGACCGAGGCCGATACGTTCGTGTTCAACTTCGGCGATACCACGCTCAACAGCGCCAGCTACGACCGCATCACCGACTTCAAGGCGAGCGAGGGCGACGTCATCGACCTCGATGTCGTGAACGGCAGCCTGGCGCCTGCGGACTTCACCGCGACGACCATCGCGACCAACAATTTCGCCGACGCCCTTACCGCCGCCAAGCTCACCCAAAGCGCGGGGCATATCACCTTCGTCGCCGGCGCGACCGACGGATGGCTGTTCTGGGACGGCAATGGCGACGGTGTCTTCGACCAGTCGGTGCTGCTGTCCGGCGCCAACACCCAGAGCGCGATCGATCCCTTGCATATCGTGTGACCGGTCGAGGCAGGCCGGCACGCGGGGAGCGATCATCGGTGCGACTCGGTTTGCAACGCTCTCTATGATCCAGATTAACTACGGGAACACGGTGGCGTGTGCCCGAGTTGGGAGTCGATTATCCGGGAGACTCTCATGACGCTGCCACCGCCGGTCCGCTTCTCTCCTGCGGTTGAAACCGTCGAGTCCGACGAGCAGCAGACGATCGCCGACATCAACGCGGCGTTCGACCAGCTGCTCGACAAGACCGCTAAAGATTACGGCCACGCCGTCCGCTCGGTCCATGCCAAGGCGCACGGCATTCTGGCCGGCGTGATGACGATCCATGACGGCCTTTCGCCCGAACTCGCGCAGGGGATGTTCACAACGCCGGGCGAGCACCGCGTCTTCATGCGCATCTCGACCAACGCCGGTGACATCCTGCCCGACACGGTCAGCCTGCCGCGCGGGCTGGCGCTCAAGGTGCTCGACGTCGATGGCGAGCGCCTGCCCGACGCAGAAGGGCGCACGCAGAACTTCGTGATGGTCAACGGGCCGGTGTTTCAGAACAAGACCGCGGATCAGTTCCTCGGCAACCTCAAGCTGCTGGTGAAGACGACCGACCGTGCCGAAGGAACCAAGGAAACGATGTCCTCGGTCCTGCGGGGCGTCAACGCCGTCCTGTCGGCGGTCGGGATCGAGAGTCCAACGGTCCAGACGCTGGGCGGAGCACCGAACAGCGATCCGCTCGGCGAGACCTATTTCAGCGTCACGCCGTTCCGCTATGGTGACTATATCGCCAAGTTCGCGGTCGTGCCCGTGTCGAAGGGGCTGACCGACCAGACCGGCACCACGATCGACGCGAGCGGGCGGCCGGACGCGCTGCGCGAGGTCATGCGATCCGAAACGCAGGTTCTGGACATGGTCTGGGAGCTGCGCGTCCAGCTGTGCCGCGATCTCGAGAAGCAGCCGATCGAGGATTCGACCGTCGAGTGGAAGGAGGCCGACGCGCCGTTCCAGACGGTCGCGACGATCCGCGCCGAGCCGCAGGACAGCTGGAGCCCGGAGCTTGTGCAGGAGGTCGACGAGGAAATGCGCTTCTCGATCTGGCTCGGCCTCGAGGCGCACCGCCCGCTCGGCAACATCAACCGTGCGCGCAAGACGCCGTATGAGCATTCGGCGCAGTTCCGCGCTCGGTTCAACCGCTGCCCGATCCACGAACCGGCATAATATGGAACGACCGGAACCGGCGTTGCCATGCCGCGATTCCTCTCCGGCAGTCTCTCGCCCGCTGTCTCTTCGAATCTTTGCTGCGTCGCGTCGGCGACGTTACAGGCTATTGTCTCCATCTCTCAGCGCAATCCGCGCTGTCGAGCAAATGAAGTTCGGGGCCTATCGCGCGAGAAGGCGCGCGATGAGGGCATGCCGCCGCCCATGGTCGCCGTCGACGCCCGTTCGATCCAGCCTTTTCGCTGACGCGAATGATAATGGTGCCCAGAAGAGGATTTTGCCGATATCCCCATAAGGCACTGAGGAACAACGATTTTTATTTAGGCCGCTGTCACTGTTGGCAATGCCTGATGTAACAGTTTCCCCTTAGCCGTGGCAAGGGGCTTGGCGATGTGAGTCCGCAACAGGGACTCGATCAGTTGCACTCAAGCGGGTGGTGCCTATGATTTGCAGCCTGTAAATACCCAACTGGATAGATCGGCGCTGCAATGATGGAACTGCCCTCTACCGAGCAATTGCCCGAGGAGTTTTCAAAGTCCGTTCCTATCCAGCGGTTCCACCGATTTGCGATGGTCCGGGACAAAGGCGTAACGCGGGTGCATTTCGGCCTTCTAGGAACCGACAATGTAAATAACTATTTCGTTGCAGACCTTAGCGCAATGAACACTATAGCGCTGGAGTTTCAATCCCTTGCGGCCAATGCAAATCAAACCGCTCCAACTGCCGAAGTGCAGGGCATACAAATAGCATTTGATACGGTGATGGCCTTCGCCGGTAATTACCTAGGCGGAGACGGCATCGCCGCTTGTGAGTTTCGCTTTATCTCACCAACGGGCAATCAGTTCGTTACGATAATTGGACCCAATCTTGCTGCTGAGCTTGCAGGTAGCCTTGCAGAAGCACTAGCCGCATTGCCTCAACCCCCTGTGGTAAACCGCACAAAAATCAGTGAGGCATTCAACGTCAACGTACCCGGAGAACCTCATAGTAGCGGTGAGATAAGCACTTACTTTGGACAGGATTATGATACGGCGATACTAAAGGCGCTTGGGGTATTAGTCGTCCGCGCTAATCTTCTAGAGAAAAGTATGATTAGGCTGTTGGCAAAGCTGGCTGGCATATCGCAGAAGAAGGCATCTTCACTATTCTATTCGACCGTCAACATGGGCGCTCGGATTGATATGATTAGATCGCTCATGGATAGCGTTCCTGATGAAGACAAGAAGATTAGAATTAATAAAGCCCTCGATAAAACGAGAGCAGCTACCGGACGCAGAAACTCTCTAATACATGGCGACTGGGAGTTTAAGCGGGGTAAGTTTGAGGTTTCCTCATTTGAGCCAAATAAGAAAGAAAAGAGAAAGGTCCAAACCGTCACCCATAAATCGGTTGAGTTGCTGGCATCTGACTATCGGGTCGCAGGAATGCTGTTGGAGGCTGAGGCTCACGGCCTCTGAGGCCAGCGGCAAACCGCCTACGACCTATTTTTGCTAGAGATACGCGAGAGGGTAATCAGACTATTCTGAGCGTCCTAGTTCCCCCGTATCCCTACCCGGCCCGTTGGCGAATATGATACTCCTGCCGACCGATCCCGCCAGCATGTCGGGAATGGAATGACGGGAGAACGCAATGGCTCGGAATTATGTGGCTGAGGTCAAGGAACGCGAGGCCGATCAGCCATGCTTCCTATTGCTCAATCTGAATGAGAATATCGGACTAGGCGGTAAGTCGCTCTATCTCGACTTGCCCGAGTGAACCGGGATCGCTGAGGCTGAGGCATTGCGGGATGCCCTGCACAAATCGGGCGCTACGATCAGGCTGGCATAACTGCATCGAAAACGACCGGTTACGATACAGGCTGGATCATTGTATCCAAACCTAGCTTGACAGGCGTATCGATACAGCAGATATAGCGAGCCACCTATTCGATACAGGAGGCCGCTATGGCTCGCACCTTCGCCTACTGCCGCGTCAGCACTGCCGATCAGACTACCGATAATCAGGTCAGGGAGATTGAGGCCGCAGGCTTCAAGGTCGATCCCAAGCGTATCGTAGCTGAGACGGTATCCGGGTCCGTTGCTGCCATGGAGCGCAAGGGCTTTGCCAAGCTGGTCGATAGGCTGGAAGCCGGGGATATTCTGATCGTGACCAAGCTAGACCGGCTAGGCCGCAATGCCATGGACGTTCGCAGCACAGTCGATAGCCTCGCCAAGGAGGGGGTGAAGGTCCATTGCCTAGCCCTAGGTGGCGTCGATCTGACTAGCCCCGCTGGCAAGATGACCATGGGCGTTATCGCTGCCGTCGCTGAGTTTGAACGGGACTTGCTGGTAGAGCGGACGCAAGCCGGGCTGACCCGTGCGAAGGCTGAGGGCAAGGCGCTTGGCAGGCCATCGGCCCTGACGGTCGAGCAGCAAGCTACGATCCGCGAGCGCCGTAGCGAGGGGGTATCCCTTGGCGTCCTCGCTGCCGAGTACGGGGTATCCCGCGCTGCCATTCAACGGGTCGAGAAGCGAGCCGCCTGACGACCCGGCTAGATCGCCCGGAAACGGCCCGCCAGACTCGATATGGGAGGCTCAGGGTATCGACCTAGCCGGGATACCGTGGCGACTCTGTACGGGGCTTATTCTGTAGCGGCAGGGACGGGACCGATTATGGGACCGTATGGCATATAGGAAAATCCTCGTTCACATCCGGTCCTATTCAGTACCGTCTTGCAATATACACCATTCATCACCGCCAGCGTCCGTTTAGCCGGAGCACCGTAAGCCGCATTAGCGGCAGGGCATACGCAACTGCTAAGATACTGAAGGCCGCAAGGCTTAGCTTAAGAGCGACGGGCTGTGCCATCTTTGATTAGATGATGCAGGGTATCGGACCACGGGCAATACAAGCTGCGCTAATCAAACTCAACGATCATGCTGCTGTAGTGCTCCTCCATAGTGACAGAACGGATTTACTCAATCCGGTTATCTATCTGTCCGGGGGGACCACGGGATACAGCTACATCTCTCAAATCTAACGATCATACTACATTAGTATAGATCATTGGCACTCTACGGCTTGATAGCATGGATGCCATACACAGTCTCATTCTTCTGATAGGCTCAGATAGTTATCATCCTTTCCTGTTCGGGTGATCGCTATGCATACCCTGAGCCTATCCGAGGAATGACTGCCATCATCCTCACCATACGCATTGCTCATCAATCCCTAATTCCCAGCGGCCCTGAGCAATTGCCAGCCTGCTAGCTATAGCATTGCCCTAGTTGGTAGCTAGCAGGCGTACCCTTTCCATAGCTTCAATATATCCGCTTGGCTTCGCTTATCCATAAGCGGGGCATCTGTGTCTTTTGTCAGGACAGTACACAATCAATTAAAGGACCGACCATGACCATTGCAACCGTTGATATGAACCGCATTAATAATGACCGGGTAGCGGTCTACCTTGCTTCCACTGATCGCCGTGTAACCATTGGCGTTCGCTTTGCCTTGGAAGCCCTTGGCATTGAACTGCCCGACTTCCTCCGCCGTGGCCGTCCCGGTCCCCGTCCTAATCGGGTCAACAAGATGATGGACGCACTGGATGCCGATACTGGCAATCCGAATACCTACCGCCAAGAGAAGCTCAAGATTGGCGCTTTCGCTCCCCGCTCATAATTTAATCGGACAGGAACAGCCATTGTCCGTCGTCAGATCATTTGGCGCATCTCGCGGCGTAAATTAGTGGAGTGCGGGCCTCGTCTGGGGGTTGATGTTAGGCGGCGCGCTTGCGGTGCTGCAAGCGTCGATGTTCGATGGTTTGTCGCTTCGCTGACCGAAACGCCATCCCTTCCGAGACACCGCCGCCGGTGAACAGCCCTCTACCCACCACACCCCAACACCGTCAAACACTTTTTGCAATTTTGTTGCAGAGATGAAGAAAAAGAACGGATTTACAGGCACTTGGATGGCATTCTGCGAGGCGCCAGATGAGCACCTTGGCGAATCACCTTGAGGTCAATCGGCATCCTTCAGGTAGATTTCCGACCCGGAATCGCGGAATCGATCGCTCATCTGGGCCATCCCCGCTTCGGCGTCGGGTATTGCGGGACTCGCGGCGAGGAATCCCTCCGCGCCCTGATTCTGCTTCGCGGCAAAATCGCGGACCTCCTGCGTGATCTTCATCGAGCAGAATTTCGGCCCGCACATCGAGCAGAAATGCGCCGTCTTCGCGCCTTCTGCCGGAAGCGTCTGGTCGTGATACTGCTCCGCCGTGTCCGGATCGAGGCTCAGGTTGAACTGGTCGCGCCAGCGGAACTCGAACCTCGCGCGGCTGAGCGCGTCGTCGCGCATCTTCGCGGCCGGATGCCCCTTCGCCAGATCGGCGGCGTGGGCGGCGAGCTTGTAGGTCACCACGCCGACCTTCACGTCGTCGCGGTCCGGCAGCCCCAGATGCTCCTTGGGCGTGACGTAGCAGAGCATCGCGGTGCCGTACCAGCCGATCATCGCCGCGCCGATACCGCTGGTAATGTGGTCGTATCCGGGCGCGATGTCGGTCGTCAGAGGCCCGAGCGTGTAGAACGGTGCCTCGCCGCAGACCTCGAGCTGCTTGTCCATATTCTCCTTGATCTTGTGCATCGGCACGTGGCCGGGGCCCTCGATCATCACCTGAACGTCCTGCGCCCAGGCGCGGTGGGTGAGCTCGCCAAGCGTGTAAAGCTCGGCGAACTGCGCTTCGTCATTGGCGTCGGCGATCGAGCCGGGGCGCAGGCCATCCCCGAGCGAATAGGCGATGTCATAAGCCTTCATGATCTCGGTGATCTCGTCGAAGCGTTCGTAGAGAAAGCTCTCCTTGTGATGGGCGAGGCACCATTTCGCCATGATCGAGCCGCCGCGGCTGACAATGCCGGTGACGCGCTTCGCGGTGAGCGGCACGTAGGGCAGGCGGACGCCGGCGTGGATGGTGAAGTAATCCACGCCCTGTTCGGCCTGCTCGATCAGGGTGTCGCGGAAGATGTCCCAGGTCAGATCCTCGGCGATGCCGCCGACCTTTTCCAGCGCCTGATAGATGGGGACGGTCCCGATCGGGACGGGCGAGTTGCGGATGATCCATTCGCGGGTATCGTGGATATTGCGCCCGGTGCTGAGGTCCATGACCGTGTCGGCGCCCCAGCGGATCGACCAGACGAGCTTATCGACCTCGGTCGCGACATTCGAGGCCACCGCCGAATTTCCGATATTGGCGTTGATTTTCACCAGGAAGTTGCGGCCGATCGCCATCGGCTCGGATTCGGGATGGTTGATGTTGTTCGGGATGATCGCGCGGCCGCGGGCAACCTCGTCACGGACGAATTCGGGGGTCACATAATCGGGAATGGCCGCGCCGAAGCTCTCGCCATCGCGAACATGGTTCCGCAGCATCTCGCGCCCGAGATTTTCGCGGATCGCGACATATTCCATTTCCGGGGTGATGATCCCGCGCCGAGCATAGTGCATCTGGCTGACATTCGCGCCGGGCTTTGCGCGCAGCGGCCGCGTCACGACGTTGGGAAAGGGCTGCACGCCGCCCGACCGATCGGGTCCTAGCTGGCCATTATCCTCCGGGCGGAGTTCGCGCGCGTCATAGGCTTCGACATCGCCGCGCGCCATGATCCACTCGCGGCGAAGCCGGGGAAGGCCTGCGTTGATGTCGATCTGCACCTTCGGATCGGTGTAAGGCCCGGACGTATCGTAGACGTTGAGCGGCGGTTCGCCGCACCCGGCTTCCAGGTCGATCGCGCGCATCGCAACGCCGAGCGGCCCGACATGAATCTTGCGACTGCCGCGGATCGGCCCGGTCGTCACGCCGATATCGCTGCCGGATTGCCGCGGGCTTCCACCGGACGAACGCAAGATCGGGGAATCAATATCGGCCATAATTCTCAACTCCAATTGCGGAGGAGAACGGGCCGGTGGCGATGGACCGCTCCCTCCCTACGCCGGTGTCAGCCGGATCAGGTTCGGCGGGTCGAGGGCTGCAGCCCTCCTCTCAACCGCGGCGATAGCGGTCCCCCGGGGATGGATGGCGTTGTAGGCGGTCGGGATTGCTGCGTCCAGCGTCGCGGCGTCAGACGAGGACGGCTTTGCCGCCCTCGCTGTCCGCCGTGACGTCTCCTTGGATTGCCGAAGCAATCCAAGGGCGTCCGCGCTCAGTTCGCGGCGCTCGTCTTTACGTTGCCGTTGGCGCCTGCGGGCAGGAAGCCCCCAGACGTTACCGCCGCCTTGTTCAGATACAGGATGTTGAGCACCTGCTGCGGGGTGCGCGAGTAGATGAGGCCATTACCGTCGGTCGCGACGATGTTCGATATCGTCGCGTCGGTGTTCGTCACGCCCTGGTCGAGGTCGCTCGTGCCATCGAGCGAGTCGCGCGCATCGGAGATCAATCCTGCGTTCGTCCGCAACGATGCGTTGCTCGCGCCCTTGGCGTAGATCGTCGAACGGAGCAGCCCGGCGTGATAGCTCTTCACGCCGTGCAGCCCCGCCGCCGCGTCAATCAGCGTGGTGTAGACGAGCGTCGTGATCGCACCCTTGTAGGCGGTCGGCACGACGTCGGTCAGCAGAAAGGCCGAAAGCAGGAAATTGTCGTCGCCGGCATAGGGATCGAAGGTAGCCCCCGCCGCAACGATCCCCGCCGCCTGCGCCGCCTTGGTGAAGGCGCCGGTCGCGCCGCCGTCGATGTTGATCGCCGGCTGGTCGATCGCCGCCGCCCCAAGGAAGCTGCGCAGCACCGAGATGTGCGCGGCGCAGTCCAGCGCGAGTTCGCGCGCATTCTGCTGGAGGATCGCGTCGGTAAAGGCCACCTGCCGACCGCCCGTCACCGCGCCCGGCGTCGTGCCGAACGAAACCCCCTGCGGCGCGGTGCCGACCGCGGCCTGCCAGTAGAAATGCGCCTCGATATAGGCGACGTTCAGCGCAAAGTTCAGGACATCGATCTCGGCCTGGCTGAAGGTCGGGGTGGGCGTCGGGGTCGGCGAAGAGGTCGGTGTCGGCGTGGGAGACGGCGACGGGGTGGGCGAGCTGTCGCCGCCGCACGCCGCCAGCAGCGACAGTCCGCCGACCGCCGCGGCGCTGCCGCCTGCCACCTGGAGGAAGCGCCTGCGCTCGTGCCGCGTGCGCTCTTCGTTGCTCAGGATCGCCGAGCCGGTTTCGTGCTTGTCCATGATCTCTCTCCCCGGGCTCAGTTCGCGACGCTGGTCTTGATGTTGCCGTTGACGCCGGCGGGGAAGAACCCGCCCATCGTCGCCGACGCGCGGTTCAGGTATACGATGTTGAGGACCTGACCCGTCGAGCGCCCGAAGGCGAGGCCCGACGTATCGCCGGGCGCGATGTTCGACGCGGTGCCGATGCCGGTGGCGACCGCCGCGATGCCCTGGTCGAGATCGGCAGTGCCGTCGAGCGAATCGCGCGCATCGGAAATCTTGCCCGCATTCTGGATGAGGTTCAGCGAGGGCGTTGCGATCCCCTTGCGATACAGCGCGTTGCGCACCGTCGCAGCATGATACGCCTCGACCGCGAGGATTCCGGCTGCCGCCTCGAGGAAGGTCTTGCTCGAAAGCAGCGAGGCCGCCCCCTTGTAGGCGGTGACGCCGACATCTTCGAAAATGAACGCGCCGAGCAGGAACGCCTCGTCCGACGCATAGGGATCGAACGCTGCGCCCGCTGCGACCACACCCGCCGCCTGCGCCGCGGCGCTGAATGCGCCGGTGGCCGAGACGCCGACGTCGATCGCCGGCTGTGCGACGGTCGCGGTGCCCAGCGCGCCGCGCAGGAACTTCACATGCGCGAGTTCGTCCGCCGCAATTTCCTTTGCATATTGCGCGACGACGGGATCGGTGAAGCTGACCTTGCGCCCGCCGGTCGCGGCCCCGGCCGTGCCGACGGTTCCGCTCGTCACCGAGGAATCGAGCGCGGTGCCGTTCGCAGCGAACGAGTAGAAATTCGCCTCGAGATATTCGAGGTTCAGCGCGAAGTTGAGGATATCGGCATCGGTCACCGTCTGCGCGGAGGCGGCATCGGCAAAGGCGAAGGCGCCCGCGCCGACCGCGGCAGCCCCCATCGCGGCCAGGAAAAATTCGCGTCGATCGTTTCGCCGCTCGGCACGTGCCTTAAGCACGCCCATCATCTCTTCGCTGTCCGCCATCTGCGCCGTCCCTTCGCTAGCAGCCGCTTCCTACGACGAAGCGCCCTGCCCGCGCGTTGGGACAAATTCCGGGCAATGTCTATGTCCTAAGGCCGCGCCGCGATTTTGCCGCGCGACGAAGCGCCCCAAACGCACGAAGGGCCGAGCGACGAAAAGGGCGGCACCGTTGCCGGTACCACCCTTCCCCGCAGGACCCGAAGTCCTAAAGCGTCAGTTCGCGCCGCTCTGGGTCAGCGCCGGGTTCGCGTTGCGCGTGCCGGTCGGGAAGAAACCGCCGCTGCTCGCCTGCTTGTTGGTAAGATAGGCGATATTGTGGACCTGCGCGACGGTGCGGCTGAACGCGATGCCGTTGCTGTCGGTCGGCACGATGTTCGACTGGCTCGAATCCGGACCTGTCGTGCCTTGATCGAGATCGGTCGTCCCGTCTAGGCTGTCGCGCGCGTTCGAAATGCTATCCGTCGCCGACCGCGTGGTCATGCCCTTGGCGTAAAGCAGCGTGCGGACGAGCCCCGCATGATACGCTTCCGCCGCAAGAATGCCGGCAGCGGCTTCCAGATAGGTCTTGTTCGAAATCAGCGTCGATCCACCCTTGTAGGCGGTGACCCCGACGTCTTCGAAGATGAACGCGCCGAGCAGGAAGCTTTGGTCGTCGGCATAAGGGTCGAAGGTGCCGGACGAGCTGACAAGACCCGCCGCCCGCGCTGCCGCGGTGAACGCGCCGGTAGAGCCGCCATCGATGTTGAGATCGGGCAGCGCAATCGCCGCCGATCCCAGCGCGCTGCGCAGGAAATTGACGTGCGCGACCTCGTCGCCGGCAATCTCGCGCGCATATTTGGCGACGATCGGATCGGAGAAGTTCACCTTCCGGCCGCCGGTCACCGTCCCGACATTGCCGATCCCGCTGGTGAGCGCGGGCGACAACGGCGAGCCGAAGGCCGCATAGGAATAGAAGGTCGCCTCGAGATATTCGAGGTTGAGCGCGAAATTCAGGACGTTGATGTCCTGCTGCGCCGACGAGGAGGTCGGGGTCGGGGTCGGCGTCGGCGACGGGGTCGGCGTCGGGTTGAAGCCGCCATCGTCGTCACCGCACGCGGCGAGCAGCGACAGCCCGCCGACCGCCGCGGCGCCGCCGCCGGCAACCTTGAGGAACCGGCGCCGTTCGGCCCGGCGATGTTCCGATGCCTCGACAATGGCGAGCATGGTTTCGTTCTGGATCATGAGGTCTCTCCCTGGGAGCGGACAGGCGCGAAGGCTTAGTTCGCAGCGCTCGTCTTGATGTTGCCGTTGACGCCTGCGGGGAAGAACCCGCCCATCGTGACCTGCTTGTTGTTCAGATAGACGATGTTGAGCACCTGTCCGGTCGACCGGCTGTAAGCGAGACCGTTGGCGTCGAGCGGGACGATATTGGAGACGGTGCCGACCCCCGTCGTCAGGTCTGCCACGCCCTGGTCGTCATCGGTTGTGCCATCCAAGCTGTCGCGCGCCTTGGAGATCGCCTCAGTCGCCTCGATCAGCTTCAGCGACGGTGTCGCCATGCCCTTCGCGTAGAGAACGGTGCGCACGATCGACGCGTGATACGCCTCGACCGCCAGAATGCCCGCTGCGGCTTCGAGGAAGGTCGGGTTGGTAATGAGCGGCGAAGCACCCTTGTAGGCGGTGACGCCGACATCTTCGAAGATGAACGAACCGAGCAGGAAATTCTCGTCGCTCGCATAGGGATCGAACGTCTGGCCCGACGTGATGAGCCCGGCAGCGACCGCGGCGCTGCTGAACGCGCCGGTAGCGGAGGTCCCGACGTCGATCGCCGGCTGCGCAACGGCGGCACTGCCGAGCGCGGTACGGAGGAACTTCACATGCGCGATCTCGTCGAGCGCGATTTCCTTGGCATAGGCGGCGACCAGCGAATCGGTGAAAGCAACCTTGCGCCCACCGGTAGCGACGCCAAGCGTGCCCGTCGTGCCGGTGGTGATCGTCGGGTCGATCGGCGTGCCAAAGACCGCATAGGAATAGAAGTTCGCCTCGAGATATTCCAGGTTCAGGGCAAAGTTCAGCACGTCGGCATCGGTCGGCGCCGACTGCGCGCTCGCGACATCGGCAAAGGCGAACGCCCCCGCACCAACGGCAGCAGCGCCGAGGGCAGCAGTGAAGAAGGCTCGGCGATCTTCCCGCCTGCGCACCCGTGTATCGAGCATCGCAATGGCTTCGGCTTGATCTGTCATCGTCGGCACCTCCCTTAAAAACACGCCTTCACGACGCGCGCTTGCGTCGCGAACTTCCTTTTTCTTCAAAGGCAGATACGAGCGGCCACGATTTAGGATGCGTAAGCAGGAAAATATTTCTAGAAATCGCCTAGAACATGACCAGCGAGCAGCTCCCCCCCGCCCAATCCGGACCGCACTCTGGCCAGGCCGCAGATCGCGCCGCGCTGGTCGAGGCCCTTGTGGCGACCGGCGCAGCCGATCGCGGTGCCTTTCAGCGCGTCTATCGAATGACGTCGGCGAAGCTGTTCGGCATCTGCCTGCGTATCTGTGGCGAACGACGCGCGGCGGAGGATGTGCTGCAAGAGGTATACGCCATAGTCTGGCGCCGGGCCGGCGCCTTCCAGCCGGGACGGGCCAGCCCGATCACCTGGCTGTGCACGATCGCGCGCAACCGGTCGATCGACTGGCGGCGCGCACAGCGCACAGCGCCCGCGCCGCTGCTCGACGAGGCGGACAGGATCGCCGACGAGCGGCCGCTGGCCGACGCGGCGCTGCTGCGGACGGAGGAAGCCCAGCGGCTGCACCTGTGCCTCGACGAACTCGAGCCGCGCCAGCAGGGCGCGATCCGCACCGCGTTCTTCGGCGGCCTCACCTATTCCGAGATCGCCGAGCGCGAGGGCGTGCCGCTGAGCACGATGAAAAGCACCATTCGCCGCGGACTGCTGCGGCTGCGCGATTGCCTGAACGATGCCGACTGATCCCCGCCTCTCCCCCGACGACAGCGTCACCGCGGCCGAGCTGGCGCTCGGGCTGCTCGATGGCGGCGAGCGCGCCGATGCGCTGCGCCGCTCGCTCGCCGAACCGGCCTTCGCCCACGAGGTCGAACTGTGGCGCGATCATTTCGCGACGCTGTTCGCGGTCGGGGCCGATGTCGCCCCCGACGGGGGGATCGAGGACCGCGTGGCACGCGGAATTGTCGACGCATCGCCCACGCGCTGGTGGAAGGGCGCAACGATCGCGCTCGGCGCGCTGGCCGCCGTGCTGGTGCTCGCGCTGCTGCTGCGCCCAGGCGCCGCACCACCACCGCCCGCCGTCATCGCCCCGGTCGAGCAGCCCGCGCCCATGGTCGCGGCAATGACTCCGACCGACAAGGCGAAGGGCGCCGCGGCGTTCGGGCTGGTCTATGACAGCGCCCGCGGCGAGGCGCGCATGGCCGGCGACGTGTCGCTTCCCGCCGGGCGCGATGCCGAGGTCTGGACGATCGGCGCGGACGGCACGCCGCGATCGCTGGGCATCATGCCCGCCAGCCACATCCTCGCAGTGCGCGCCGCCGATCGCGCTCGGCTGGCGGAGGGCATCACGCTCGCGGTTTCGATCGAACCCAGCGGCGGATCGCCAACCGGCCTGCCGACCGGCCCCGTGGTGGCGACCGGCAAGCTCGTCAGCGCATAGGCCTCAGAACGTGTAGGCGAGGCCCAGCGCGCCGAGCCACTGGCTGCGCGACCCGGCGATGCTGACGACGGGACTGTCGCCGAAATCATTGAGCAGCCGGCCATAGGTGCCGCCGGCCACGACCTTCCAGCCGTGGAGCAGATCGCCGGTCAGCGCATAGGTGCCGAGCGCGCCGAGCGTGTAGTTCTTCCACCCGCTGCGCGCGCGATAGGCGGGCAGCCCGCTCGCCACCGCCTGCGTAGACGTCACGGTGAAGTAGGTGTCCGCATAGCCGCTGTCGGCATGCTCGGCCGACGCGAAGAGCGCGACGGCGGCCTTGCGGCTGAGTGGTGTTAGGTAGTTGACCGTCGGCTGCCAGATACCGCTGTCGTGCGCGCCGGCGACATCGTGGCGATAGCTGAGCGACACCGACAGGCGGTCATAGGGGCTGGTGATGACGCCGGTCTTGCCGACTCCCACATAGCCGCCGAGTTCGATCGCGGTATCGACCTTGCCGAGCGCGCGGATGCGGGGATCGTCGATGCTGTTCAGGCTCGACCGATTGAAGTTGACGACCGCGATCGGCCCCGCCTGAAAGTCGATCCCCTCGCCGCCGCGATCGGGGATCAGATCGACGCTCAGCCGGTTGCCCGCAAGCACGAAGCCGAAACCCTTGTACGATCCGATCGCGCCCGGCGCGCCGGTGATCCGCGAATCGTCCGACCCCTCATAATCGGGGATCGAGACGATCGCAGCGCCGACGGTGATCGTGTCGCTGAACTGTTTTTCGGGTGCCGCGGTGTCGGGCGGCGTTGCGTTGACGGTGTTCTGCGCGATGGCGGGCGTGGCGACCGCGCAGGCGAGCGCGGTGAAGATTGAAAAGCGAATGGACATGGATACCCCGAACCTGATTTCAGGGGCGTAACACTTTCACCCGCCTTTGGGTCCGCGCCGTGCGGTCACAGGATGTAACGCATCCGAATCTGTTGCTTTGCGGCATCACCCCCGATCGTGAAGCGCGCTGCCGAAAAGCGCGGCGGGCCGAAGCCGATCGCCGGGTTGCGCGAAAAGCCGAAGCCCTCCTTCGGAATGCCCGCAAAGGTATCGAGCTTCGCATTCCCGTTCTCGTCGTGGATCACGGCAATCGCATAATCGCCGTGGGGAAGCCCCGCGAAATCGAGCGCGCGCGTGGCCGCGGGGACCGAGCGGGTCAGCGCCTGCGCGTCATCGACGCAGGACGGGAAGTTGTCGGGATCGGCGGTGAGGCAGACGCGCAGCAACCCCTTGGCGGAGCGCACATGATCCACCCCGAGATCAAGCCGCGTGGTCGGCACGGCTCCGATGAGCGGCAGAAGCGCGACCGCTGCCATCGCCACCGCGATCCTTCGCCCGGGCGTGCGCCCGGGCGAAATCGCCGATGCCCCGATCGGTGCCGCAGAGCCGGTCCCAGACGCGGAAGTAGAGGCCATAGTTACACCCGTATTGCTCGTGATGACGCTGATGATGGCTCGCTGTGATCAGCCAGCCCCCTAATGCCCCCGTCCACATGAACCGCGGGAAAACCTCCCATCCCATGTGATTGGTCACCCCCATAACCGTCATCACCGCCAGCACGAAGCCGAGAGCGGCGACGTGGATCGGAATCACGAACACCAGTAGCGGAATTATCACAGCCCCGGTCAGTGCCTCGAACGGGTGGAACGCCATCGCCGCCCAGGCGGTCGGCGGGCGGCTGGCGTGGTGGACGGCGTGGGCGAGACGGAACGGCACCGGCCGGTGCATCCAGCGGTGCGTCCAGTAGAACCACGTGTCGTGCGCAAAGAGGTAGAGCAGCACCGAAACCGGAAGATACCAGAGCGGCATCGCGTGAGCATCGGAGTAGATCGCCGTCCAGCCGCGATTCTGCCATCCCCAGGCGACGACGCCTGCAGGAACGCCGTAGATCGTGGCCGAGGCAAGGCTCCACACGATCTCGCGGCGCATCTGAACGTCGAGGCCGGTATACAGCCCCGGATGCCGCCACTTCGTCGCCGCGGCGAACGCGCCCGAGGTGACGAGATAGCGCACGCCGACGATCAGCGTCATCGCAAGCGCGGACAGGATGATGGCGATGGCGACCGTCATGCGCGACGCCTTAGCCGATCGCGCCTGCCCCCGCCATGCGATCATAGATGCCGATAGGTTCGTCGTGGTAACGGCCGATTGTTCGCAGTACATAGCCCATGCGCTCGCCGAGCCGGATCGAAGCGGTGTTGCCGGCATCGATGATGCAGCATGTCCGGGCGATATTCTGACCATCTGCCCAGCCGAGCACCGCTGCCAGCGCCTCGCGAGCATAGCCCTGCCCCTGCGCTGCGCCGGCGAGCGCCCAGCCCAGTTCTGGCGCGTCGTCGATCGCGGGTTCGATCTCACGGCGAGCTTCGAGCAGGCCGATGTCGCCGATGACCCGGCCGTCGCGCTCGACGACCCACGAGCCGTAGCCGAACGCCGTCCACTGCCCGATCGAACGGAGCAGCCGCAGCCACACCTCCTCGCGCGACCGGGGCTTGCCGCCGATAAAGGCATAGACCGCGGGGTCCGCCCACATCGCGGCAAGCGCGTCGAGGTCTTCGATGCGGTGGCCGCGCAGGGTGAGGCGGGACGTGGTGAGCGTGGGCGCGTGGGTCATGACGCTGCCGTAACCCGAATCGTCATCCCGGCGAAGGCCGGGATCCACCGCGCCACGGGCCCGAGGGGATGAGTGGATCCCGGCCTTCGCCGGGATGACGAGCAAAGAGCGCCATGAAATCCGGTTTGCGGCCTCAACCCTTTCCGCTACGCGCTAAACCACATGGCGAGCGTTCAACACTGCGACCTGGCGATCGCTGGCGGGGGCCTGGCCGGCGCGCTGATCGCGCTGGCGCTGGCCGAGAAGCGCCCCGATCTCGACGTGCGGATCATCGAGGGGGCAGACACGATCGGCGGCAACCACGCCTGGTCGTTTTTCGGCGCCGACATCGCGCAGGGCGAGCGCTGGCTGATCGAGCGGCTCGTGGTCCATGCCTGGCCCGGCTATTCGATCGCGTTCCCACGCGCGGTGCGCCAGCTGCCCCAGCCCTATTACACGATCGAGTCGACGCGGCTCGATGCAATCGTTCGGCAAACGCTTGCGCCCGAACGACTGACATTCGGCGCGACGATCGAAGAGGTGACGCCGACGACGATCCTGCTGGCGAACGGCGACCGCGTGACCGCCACCGGCATCATCGACGCGCGCGGCCCCGGCGATCTGACCCGCACGATGGACCTCGGCTGGCAGAAGTTCGTCGGGCGCGATTACCGGCTGGAGGCGGCGCATGGCCTCGCCAACCCGATCGTGATGGACGCCACCGTCGAGCAGATCGACGGCTACCGCTTCGTCTATGCCCTGCCGTTCGGGGTGAAGCGGATGTTCGTCGAGGACACCTATTACAGCGACACTCCCGACCTCGACGTGAAGGCGGTCGGCCAGCGCGTCGCGGCATATGCCGCCGCGCGCGGCTGGCAGCCGAAGCGCAAGCTGCGTGAGGAAACGGGCGTGCTGCCGATCACCATCGGCGGCGATTTCGAGAGCTATTGGCGATCGACGGGCGCCGGCGTCGCCAAGGCGGGGATGCGCGCGGGGCTGTTCCAGCCGACCACCGGCTATTCGCTCCCCGACGCGGTGCGCCTCGCCATCGCGATCGCGGCCGAGCGCGACCTGTCGGGCGCACACCTCGCGACCTTCACCCATGATTATGCCGCCGCCGCGTGGCGCAGCCAGCGCTTCTACCGGATGCTGAACGCGATGCTGTTCCGCGCCGCGCGGCCGGAGGAACGCTGGCGGGTGATCGAGCGCTTCTACGGCCTCGGCCCCAATCTCATCCGCCGATTCTATGCCGGGCGATCGACCTTCCCTGACAAGGCCCGTATCCTGACCGGCAAACCGCCCGTCCCCGTCGGCCGCGCGATCAAGGTCCTGAAGGAAACGTCATGGCGAGCGTGATTCAGCAGAGCGGTATGCAATCCGGCACAATGGCCGGCACGATGGCCGGAATGATGCCCGGCATGATGGCCGGCGGGCAGAAACATGCGGTCGTCATCGGCGCGGGGTTCGGCGGACTGGCGCTCGCGATCCGGCTGCAATCCGCGGGCGTGCGCACGACCGTCGTCGAGGGACGCGACAAGGCCGGCGGCCGCGCGTATTTCTGGGAGAAGGACGGCTTCACCTTCGATGCCGGGCCGACCGTCGTCACCGATCCCAATTGCCTGAAGGAGCTGTGGCAGCTTTCGGGCCGCGACATGGCCGACGACGTGACGCTGGAGCCGGTCTCGCCCTTCTACCGGCTCAACTGGGCGGACGGGACGAACTTCGACTATACCAACGACGATGCGGTCCTGAAGGCCGAGATCGCGAAGCTCAATCCCGAAGATGTCGCAGGCTACGAACGCTTTCTCGAATATGCCGGCGACGTCTACCGCGAGGGCTACGAGAAACTGGGCCACGTCGCGTTCCTCGACTTCGCGTCGATGGTGAAGGCAGCCCCCGCGCTCGCCAAATACCAGGCGTGGCGGTCGGTCTATTCGATGGTGTCGAGTTTCGTGAAATCGGAGAAGCTGCGCGAGGCGCTGTCCTTCCACACCCTGCTCGTGGGCGGCAATCCGATGACGACGAGCGCGATCTACGCGCTGATCCACAAGCTGGAGCGCGACGGCGGGGTGTGGTTCGCGCGCGGCGGAACCAACCGGCTGATTGCGGGGATGGTCACGCATTTCGAGCGGCTCGGCGGTACGGTAAGATTGAACGACCCGGTGTCCCGGATCGATACGCTGGGCGAGCGGGTGACCGGCATCGAGACCGCAAGCGGCTGGCGCAGCGAATGCGACATGCTGGCCGCCAACAGCGACATCATGCACACCTATCGCGACTTGCTGGCGGACAGCCGCAGCGCGCAGCGGGTCAAGGCGAAGCTGGAGCGCAAGAAATATTCGCCCTCGCTGTTCGTCGTCCATTTCGGAGTCAGGGGCACGTGGCCGGGCATCCCGCACCACATGATCCTCTTCGGCCCGCGCTATAAGGGCCTGCTGTCGGACATCTATGACCACGGCGTCTTGTCGCAGGACTTCTCGCTCTATCTCCACCACCCGACGATCACCGATCCGGCGATGGCGCCCGAAGGCTGCTCGACCTTCTACGCGCTGGCGCCGGTGCCGCACATGGGCAAGTTCCCGGAAAGCTGGGACCTGGTGAAGCCGATCCTGGAGAAGCGCATCCTCGACGAGGTCGGGCGGCGGCTGATCCCCGACATCCACGACCGGATCGTCACCAAGTTCAGCTATTCGCCCGCCGACTTCGCGACCGACCTGAATGCGCATCTCGGCAGCGCGTTCAGCCTGGAGCCGACTCTGACGCAAAGCGCGTGGTTCCGCGTGCACAACCGCGACGACAACATCCCCAACCTCTATTTCGTCGGTGCGGGCACACATCCGGGCGCCGGGATTCCGGGGGTCGTGGGAAGTGCGAAAGCGACTGCGCGCCTGATGCTGGAGGGGTGAATGCGGTTCAGAAGGCGCTAAGGCGCTAAGAAGAAAGTTCGTTCACGCGGAGGCGCGGAGGCGCGGAGGATGAGCTTGGCAATCGTTCCGCGGCAGCAACTGAATGATCTTGAGCCGCCACGGCGGCTCGAAGGAAAATCGAAAACTCCGCGTCTCCGCGCCTCCGCGTGAACAAACCTTCTTCGCGTCTTAGCGCCTCCTCTGAACCCTCTTCCCTTTGCTCCCGCCAAAAACCAAGATACGGCCAGCCTCATGAAACGCCTCGCCATCTACTGCGGCTCCGCCACCCCGGCCGACCCCGTCTACATCGATTCCGCCCGAGCGATCGGCCGCACCCTTGCCGAGCGCGGAATCGGCGTCGTCTATGGCGGCGGGCGGCTGGGGCTGATGGGCGCCATCGCCGACGCGGCACTTGAGGCGGGCGGCGAGGTCATCGGCGTGATCCCGCAGGCGCTCGTCGATGCGGAGGTCGCGCATCGCGGGCTGACCGAACTGCACGTTGTCGGCGGGATGCACGAACGCAAGGCCAAGTTCACCGATTTGGCGGACGGCTTCGTCACCATTCCCGGCGGCACGGGCACGATGGATGAATTGTGGGAGGCGCTAAGCTGGGCGCAGCTGGGTTATCACGCCGATCCCGTCGGGCTGCTCAACACCGCGGGCTATTACGATCACCTCATCGCCTTCTGGGACAAGATGGGCGAGGTTGGTTTCCTGCGCCCGCAGCACCGCGACCTGCTGATCGTCGATGACACCCTCGACGGGCTGCTCGCAAAGATGGCCGATCATGTGCCGACCAAGCCGATCGTGCGGATGAGCCACGCGGATTTGTGAAACTGATCTCGCAAAATCCTACTCCCGCGAAAGCGGGAGTCCAGGGCCCCCAGCGTCGTCGTTTTTGGTTCTGGCCTCCCGCTTTCGCGGAAGTATGCATCGCGTGAATGTCGCCCTCCCCACCCGCGACGCAATCGTCGCGACCGCGCGGGAGTCGATCGCGCGCGGGTCGAAGAGCTTCCACGCTGCCAGCCTGTTGTTCGACCGGCCCACCCGCGAACGGGCGTGGCTGCTTTATGCGTGGTGCCGCCGCTGCGACGACATCGCGGACGGGCAGGATCACGGCCACGACCTGACCCGGGTGGAGGATGCTTCCGCGCGGCTGGCCGAGATCACCGCCAAAACCGAAGCCGCGCTCGCCGGGCAGATCGTCGGCGATCCGGCGTTCGACGCGCTGGGCATCGTCGCCGGCGAAACCGCGATGCCGCACCGCTTCGCACGCGACGTCATCGCCGGATTCGCGCTGGACGCCGACGAGTGGCGCCCGCGCAGCGAG
This sequence comes from Sphingomonas sp. EC-HK361, assembly GCF_902498785.1. Lineage (GTDB taxonomy): Bacteria > Pseudomonadota > Alphaproteobacteria > Sphingomonadales > Sphingomonadaceae > Sphingomonas. Next base: position 204,567 of record NZ_LR701493.1, on the reverse strand, counting down.
GCCGATCTCTACCGCTACTGCTATCACGTCGCCGGCGCGGTGGGGTGCATGATGGCGATCGTCATGGGTGTCTCGCCGGACGATGACGCGACGCTGGACCGCGCGTGCGACCTGGGCCTTGCCTTCCAGCTCGCCAATATCGCGCGCGATATCGAGGAGGATGACCGCGGCGGCCGTTGCTATCTGCCCGAGGAATGGCTGGTCGAGATGGACATGCCGCCGGGACAGCACATGAAGCCGCCGTTCCGATCGCGACTATCGGTGCTCGCGCGGCGGCTGGCGTCGCTCGCCGCGCACTATGAAGCGAGCGCACGGCTCGGTGTGGCGGCGCTGCCGTTCCGGTCGGCATGGGCGGTGCTGGCCGCGGCGGGCATCTATGGCGATATCGCGCGCAAGGTCGCGGCGCGTGGGGATCACGCATGGGATCACCGGGTCACGACGTCGCCGGCAGAGAAGCTTGGGTGGATCGGGCGGTCGGCTATCGAAGCCGCGGGGCGTGGAACCGCCAAGCAGACACCGCGTGATCTCTCGCTATGGTCCCGCCCTCGCTGACGAACGTGTCCCCGCGAAGGCGGGGACCCAGACTGGGCTCCCGCCTGCGCGAAAGCACATATGATGCGCTAAACGAGTTAGCCGCGCGTCGGCAGCTTTCCGCGCTCGGCGACGATCATGCCCGACTGGCGGCACTGCGCTGAAATCACCGGGAACTCCAGATCGGTGTTGCGGGCCAGCGCGTTGGCCGCATCCGCGCGGCACTGCGCCATCGTGCTGTAATGCGCCGGCTCGACGCGCGCCGCTTGGCACTGCGTGGTGCCGTCGCCGCACCCCAGGATCGCCATCACAAAGAACACCGGTTCCATCGTCCGCTCCCTTCGCAAGGGAAAACGGATTGACACGGTGAACGGTTCCGCAGCTGCGACGACCCGCGCCTGACATTGGCTCGCGCGGCCACCCGAGCGATCCTGCTTGCGCGTGCCTCTCACCATGCCGACATAGGCAAACGATGCCGCCAATGACTTCCGAACCCTCGCGCGATCAGCCCCTGCTGCCGACGCTGAGGCGTTTCCTCCCCTATCTCTGGCCCGCCGGCGCGCCGCGGCTGAAGGTACGCATCGTGGCTGCGATGCTGTTCGTCGTCGCGTCGAAGCTGACCCAGGTCTTCGGGGCGGCCTATACGCTGAAATATGCGGTGGACCGGATGGCGTCTGGAGACCGCAGCGTCGCGACGCTCGTGATCCTGCTGGTCGTCGGCTATGCCGCGGCGCGCTTCTCGACGACCCTGTTCGACAATCTGCGCAATGCGGTGTTCGAACGCGTCGGGCAGGATGCGACGCGCAGGCTGGCGGGGCACGTCTTCGCGCATCTCCACCGCCTGTCGCTGCGCTTCCACCTCGAACGCCGCACCGGGGCGGTCACTAAGGTGGTCGAGCGCGGCACGAAGAGCATCGATACGATGCTGTATTTCATGCTCTTCAACATCGCGCCCACCATCTTCGAACTCGCGCTGGTGCTCGGCATCTTCTGGACCAATTTCGGCCTGTGGCTCGTCGCCGCGACCGTGGTGATGGTCGCGATCTACATCGTGTTCACCCGAATCGTGACCGACTGGCGCAACGCGCTGCGCACCCGGATGAACGACCTCGACACCGGCGCGGTCGCGCATGCGGTCGATTCGCTGCTCAATTTCGAGACGGTGAAGTATTTCGGCGCCGAGGACCGCGAAAGCCGGCGCTATTCCGCGGCGATGCAGGCCTATGCCGATGCCGCGACGAAGTCCGAGAACAGCCTCGCCTGGCTCAACGTCGGGCAGGCGTTCATCACCGGCGCGATGCTGGCGATCGGCATGGGGGTCATCGCCTGGGGTTGGGGGCAGGGCCGGTTCTCGCCCGGCGATGTGGTCTTCGTCTCGACGCTGCTCAGCCAGCTCTTTCGCCCGCTCGATCTGCTCGGCATGGTCTATCGCACCATCCGCCAGGGGGTGATCGACATGGCCGCGATGTTCGATCTGATCGATACCCAGGCCGAGGTGAAGGATGCGCCCGGCGCGCGACCGCTCCAGGTCGGCGCGGGGCATGTGCGGTTCGAAGGCGTGCATTTCGGCTATGACGCGGACCGCGAGATCCTGAAAGGCATCGATCTCGACCTCGCCCCCGGCACCACACTCGCGGTGGTCGGGCCCTCCGGCGCGGGCAAGTCGACCCTCGCAAGGCTGCTCTACCGCTTCTACGACCTGACCGGCGGGCGGATCACGATCGACGGGCAGGACATATCGCAGGTAACGCAGGCGTCGTTGCGCGCCGCGATCGGCATCGTGCCGCAGGACACCGTCCTGTTCAACGACACGATCGGCTACAACATCGCCTATGGCCGTGAGGGCGCCGACGACACCGACGTCCGCGCCGCCGCCCGCGGTGCCGCGATCGCGCCGTTCATCGAAGCGCAGACCGATGGCTACGCCACCCGCGTCGGCGAGCGCGGGCTGAAGCTGTCGGGCGGCGAGAAGCAGCGCGTCGCGATCGCCCGGACGCTCCTCAAGAACCCGCCGATCCTGATCCTCGACGAGGCGACGAGCGCGCTCGACAGCCGCACCGAGGCCGAGATCATGGAGACGCTCGAACAGGTCGAACGCGGCCGCACCACGATCGTCATCGCGCACCGCCTGTCGACGATCGTCGATGCCGACCAGATCGTCGTGCTCGATGCCGGCCGCGTCGCGGAGAAGGGCACCCACGCCGAGTTGCTGAGGCGCGGCGGGCTGTATGCGGAGATGTGGATGCGCCAGCAGGCCGAGCGCGAGGAGGCGCTGGCGGCGGAGTAGAGAGGCGGCAGTTTCACCCCGACAGCGAACATTGCATGAGTCGGCGCCCTTCTTCATCCTCCCCATGTTTTGCATGGGGAGGGGGACCGCCGAAGGCGGTGGAGGGGAATGGCGAGACGGCGCACGATAGAACAGGCCCGTAGATTGCGCCGGACAATGAGCGCGCCCGAAGTCCGCTTGTGGTCAGCCCTGCGGATGAGACCTCAGGGCACGCGTTTCCGCCGCCAGCATCCGCTGGGCCCTTTCATCCTCGACTTCTATTGCGCGCAGGCCCGGCTCGCGATCGAGATTGACGGGATGGCGCATGACATGGGGGACCGTCCCGAGCGAGACCAGGTTCGGGATCGCCGGCTCGCTGAACAGGGTATCGTAACGCTGCGTTTTCCCGCTTTTCAGGTGATGGCTGATCTGGACGGCGTCGTCGCGCACATCTTGCAGCACTGCGCCCCTCCCCTCCACCATCCTGCGGATGGTCCCCCTCCCCATGCAACGCATGGGGAGGACGGTTGAACGCAACCAGCCGTTGGCCCATCACCCCACCAGATCGCGATATTCCGGATGGCGATCGATATACGCTGCGACGAAGGGGCATTGCGCCACGACCGTCAGCCCCTGATCGCGCGCCGACTCTAACGCGGCGCGGATCAGTTTCGAGCCGATGCCCTTTCCTTCGATCGCCTTTGGCACGAGCGTATGGGTGAAGACGATCCGGTCGCCCTCGCGCTGATAGTCCGCGACCGCGCGGTGGCCGCGGACGTCGAGTTCGAATTCCTGTTCGGCCCTGTTGTCGCGCACCTGTTCCATGGCAGCGCCTTATCGCTATAGCCCCGGCCATGTCACGCGATCCCGTATCCGTCCTCCAGTCGCTGTTCGGCTTTCCCGATTTCCGCGGTGTCCAGCGCCAGGTGGTGGATCGCGTTCTGGCGGGGGAGCGGACGCTGGCGGTGATGCCGACCGGCGCGGGCAAGTCGCTCTGCTATCAGCTGCCGGCAGTGATGCTGGAGGGTTGCTGCGTCGTCGTCTCTCCGCTCATCGCGCTGATGCATGACCAGCTGCGCGCCGCAGAAGCGGTCGGCATCCGCGCCGCCACCCTGACCTCGGTCGACCAGAACCAGGCGGAAACCCGCGATCGGTTCCGGTCGGGCCAGCTCGATCTGCTCTATGTCGCCCCCGAGCGGGCGTCGGGGCAAGGCTTTCGCGACCTGCTCGCCAGCGCGCCGCTGTCGCTTTTTGCGATCGACGAGGCACACTGCGTCTCGGAATGGGGCCATGACTTCCGTCCCGACTACCGCCTGCTCCGCCCGCTGCTCGATACGTTCGGCGATGTCCCCCGGCTTGCGCTGACCGCGACCGCGGACGCGCACACTCGCGCCGACATTCTCGAACAGCTCGGCATCCCGCGCGAAGGGCTGATCGTCGCGGGGTTCGACCGGCCCAATATCCGCTACATGATCTCCCCGCGCGACAACACAGCGCGCCAGATCGCCGATGTGATCGCGGAGCAGCCCGGACCCGGCATCGTCTACGCGCAGACCCGCGCCGCGACCGAGAAGCTCGCCGAGGCGTTGGCGAAGACCGGCCGCCCGACCCGCGCCTACCACGCCGGGCTCGACCCGGCGGTGCGCGCGCGCAACCAGCGCGATTTCGTCGCGTCCGAAGACATGGTGATCTGCGCGACGGTCGCGTTCGGGATGGGGATCGACAAGCCCGATGTCCGCTTCGTCGCGCATGCCGGGATGCCGAAGTCGATCGAGGGCTATTACCAGGAAACCGGCCGCGCCGGGCGCGACGGCGATCCCGCGATCGCGCATCTGTTCTGGGGCGCGGACGATTTCGCGCGCGCACGCCAGCGGATCGGCGAGGTCGAGCCGCACCGGCAACATGGCGAGCGCACGCGGCTCGCGGCACTCGGCGCGCTGGTCGAAACCGCGGGGTGCCGGCGGCAAATTCTCCTCAAGCATTTCGGCGAGGACCCGCCCGCGACGTGCGGCAATTGCGACAATTGCCTCAATCCGCCCGCCGCGATCGACGCGACCGAGACTGCGAAAAAATACCTTTCCGCCGTCTTCCGCACCGGGCAGATGTTCGGCAGCGGTTATGTCGAGAGCGTGCTAACCGGGCAATCCACCGAGCGCAGTCTGATGAACGGTCATGAGGCGCTCTCCGTATGGGGGATCGTCGATGGCGAGGAGGCGGCGCTGATCAAGCCGGTCGGCCGCGCGCTGCTCTTGAAGGACGCGCTCCGCACCAACGCGCATGGCGGGCTCGAGTTCGGCCCCGGCGCACGCGCGATCCTGAAAGGCGGCGAGGCCGTATCGCTCGTCGTGCCGCCCAAGCGCGAGCGGCGGCGTGGTGGCAGAGGCAGCGACACGCCCAACCCGATCGGCAATCCGCTTTTCGAGGCGCTGCGCGCGCGCCGCCGCGAACTGGCGCAGGAGGGCAATGTGCCGCCCTATGTCATTTTCCACGATTCCGTCCTGCGCGACATGGCCGAACGCCGCCCCGACACACGCGCCGCGATGGGGCGCATTTCCGGGGTGGGCGAGCGCAAGCTGGAGGCTTATGGCGACGCCTTTCTAGCCGTCATCCGCGAGGCCGCATGATCCGCCCCATCAACGAATCCGTCGCAGTCGCGCCGCAGATCGCGCCCGAGGACATCGCCGCGATCAAGGCCGCGGGCTATGTCGCGATCGTCAACAACCGCCCCGACGGCGAGGAAGCGGGCCAGCCCAAGGGCGAGGCGATCCGTGCCGCCGCGGAGACCGCAGGACTCGGCTATACAGCGATTCCTGTGACGCAGGCGGGGTTCAGCCATCCGCAGCTCGATGCGATGGCCGCCGCGCTGGTGGCCGCCGACGGCCCGGTGCTCGCCTATTGCCGCTCGGGCACGCGGTCGTGCAATCTCTGGGCGCTCGCTGCCGCCAAGGCCGGGCGCGATCCCGACCTCCTCACCGCGCAGGCCGCCGCCGCCGGCTATGACCTCAGCGGCATCCGTCCCATGCTCGACGCGCTTGCGAGCGCTTGAAGAATGCGCCTGAACCGTTTGTGCTGAGCGAAGTCGAAGCACCGTGCCTGGCGCTTGCCCTTCGACTTCGCTCAGGGCGAACGGAAGGCGGATCGGATTGTTACTGCCCGCTTTCGAGGATTGGTGAATGAACTGGCTGATATTCGGCGGGTCGCTCGCCGCGATTCTGATCCTGACCGGTATCGCGTGGGCGCTTCGCCTCGGCCGCGGCACCGCGCGCATCGATGAGCCCGAGGACGCGATCCGCGAGGCGGATGCAGCCATCGCAGGTTTTCGCGGAGAAAGCGCGATCGTCGGCACGGACGGACAGGCGGCGCTCGTGGTGGACGGACGCGGCCGGGTCGTCGCGCTGAAGGTGCACGGCGCGCGGATCGCGGTGCGCGAGATCATCTGGCAGAAGGTGCGCGCGGTCCCGGCCGGGATGATGATCGACACCGGCGAACGCCGCTTTGGATCGGTACTCCTCGCCGGCGTCACCGCGCTCCACATTCGCCAACTGGCGCCACAACTGACAGCGGTGTAAGCAGAGCCTCATGGAGAGGCTGCCAGATCCGGTGAACCTTGCGGTCCCGGTGTTCGTCCTGCTCGTGCTCGCGGAGATGATCGTCGCGGCGATCAAGGACCGCACGCGCTATGAACCGCGTGATACGCTGACCAGTCTCGCGCTGGGGCTCGGCAGCACGGTTGCGGGGGTCCTGTCGGCGGGGGCGGTGTTCGCGCTGGCGACATGGGTGTGGCAATTCCGCCTCTTCGACATCGGCTATGCGTGGTACTGGTTCGTCGTCGCTTTCGTCATCGACGACTTCGCCTATTACGTCTTCCACCGATCGGCGCACCGGGTGCGGTGGTTCTGGGCGAGCCACGTCATCCATCATTCGAGCCAGCACTATAATCTGAGCACCGCGCTGCGGCAGACATGGACGGCGTTTTTCAGCCTCGCCTTCCTATTCCGTCTGCCGCTGTTCCTGATCGGCTTCCCACCGGCGATGGTCTTCTTCGTGGCGGGTGTGAATCTCATCTACCAGTTCTGGATTCACACCGAGGTGATCGGCCGCTGCCCGCGCTGGTTCGAGGCGGTGATGAACACGCCGTCGCACCACCGCGTCCACCACGCGACCAATGCGCGCTATCTCGACCGAAACTATGCCGGCGTGTTCATCGTTTGGGATCGGATGTTCGGCACCTTCGAGCTCGAGCGCGACGACGACCGCCCGCGCTACGGGATCGTGCACCAGTTGGGCAGCTTCAACCTGCTTTGGGCAGCGACGCACGAATGGATCGGGATTGCGCGCGACGTTTGGACGGCGCCGTGGCGGGCGAAACTGGGGTATCTCTGGCGCCCGCCTGGCTGGAGCCACGACGGCAGCCGCGAGACGAGCGAGACGATCCGGGAGAAGTGGACTGTGCGGGACGGACGCGCTCCATAAATCGTCGCCCCTGCGAAGGCAGGGGCCCATGTCTGCTGATGGGACACACAACCGAGAGACATAGATCCCAGCCTTCGCTGGGATGACGATCCGAGGCGGAACGCAAAAAAACCCCGGCACTTTCGCGCCGGGGCTGAGGTCGTCCGCAGGAGGAACCCCTTTGTGACGCGGGGCACAGCCCCCGCGCCCGATCAGTTATAGGCGCGCTCGCCATGCTCGCCGAGGTCGAGGCCTTCGCGCTCGACGTCGGTGGAGACGCGCAGGCCGGTGACCGCCTTGGCGGCATAGATCGCGATGCCGGTTCCGACCGCGGCCCAGACGATCGTCGTCGCGACGGTCGCGAGCTGGGTGACGATCTGGTGCCCCATGTCGAAATCGGGCTTGCCGGGGCCGCCGAGCGACGGCGCATAGACGATGCCGGTCCCGATCGCGCCGATCATGCCGCCGATGCCGTGGATGCCGAAGGCGTCGAGCGCGTCGTCATAGCCGAGCCGGGGCTTGAGCACCGACACCGCATAATAGCATACGACCGAGGCGACGGCGCCGAGGACGATCGCGCCGAACGGCCCGGAATTGCCCGCCGCCGGGGTCACCGCGACTAGGCCCGCGATAATGCCCGAGCAGAAACCGAGGGCGGAGCCCTTGTGGCCATTGACCCGCTCGATCAGCATCCAGAACAGCCCCGCCGATGCGGTGGCGACAAAGGTGTTGATCATCGCGAGCGCCGCCGATCCGTTGGCCTCCAGCGCGGAGCCTGCGTTGAAGCCGAACCAGCCGACCCAGAGCAACCCGGTGCCAACCCCCGTCATGGTCAGCGAATGCGGCACGATCCGCTCGGTCGGGTAGCCGATCCGCTTGCCGAGGATGAGCGCTGCCACCAGCGCCGAGACGCCGGCATTGATGTGAACGACGGTGCCGCCCGCGAAATCGAGCGCGCCCATCTTGAAGAACAGCCCGCCCGATGCCCAGACCATATGCGCGATGGGGAAGTAGACGATCGTCAGCCAGACGGCGCCGAACACCATCACCGCCGAGAACTTCATCCGCTCGACGACCGACCCCAGCACCAGCGCGACGGTGATCGCGGCAAAGGTCATCTGGAAGCAGACGAAGACATATTCGGGAATCGCGACCCCGGCGGTGAAGGTCGCCGCGGTCGAATCCGGCGTGATGCCGTGGAGGAACGCCTTGCCGAAGCCTGAGATGAAGTTCCCGCCCCCGTCGCCGAACGCCATCGTATAGCCCCACATCACCCAGATCAGCATCGCGAGCGCCGCGACCGCACCGATCTGGGTCATGGTGGAGAGCATGTTCTTCGCGCGGGTGAGGCCGCCGTAGAACAGCGCAAGGCCCGGCACGATCATCATCAAGACGAGGATGGTGGAGGTCATCATCCAGGCCGTATCGCCCTTGTTGACGGTCGGCGGCGGCGTGGCCGCGGCGGCGTCCTGCGCCCAGGCCGGCAGCGCGGCGAACAGCACGAAGCCCACACTGGCGAGGCTCACGGATTTCGAAAGCGTCATCATTCCCCCTTCCCTCACAGCCCCAGGCACGTTCGCGCCGCTCACAGGGCAGTCTGATCGGTTTCGCCGGTGCGGATGCGCACCGCCTGCCCGACGTCGAGCACGAAGATTTTGCCGTCGCCGATTGCTCCGGTGTTGGCGGAGGCCTGGATCGCCTCGACCACGCGGTCTGAGAGGTCGGTCGCGCAGACGATCTCGATCTTGATCTTGGGCACCATGTTGGTGCTGTATTCGGCACCGCGGTAGATTTCGGTCTGGCCCTTCTGGCGACCGAAGCCCTTGACCTCGCTGACCGTCATGCCCTGGACGCCGACCCCGGTAAGCGCCTCGCGCACTTCGTCGAGCTTGAACGGTTTGATGATGGCGATGACCAGCTTCACCCGAGCCCCCTTGCAGATTGTTCCGGGGAACGGCTTCGCAACGAGCGTGCCAAGTGAATAAAGTCTTACGTTACCAACGTTCGCGACATCAGATCATTACGTGAAACGATCGGTTTTTGTGCAAATGCGAACAGATGCCTTTTTTTCAGGCAGCGCCAGCGATCGCCTGGGCCGCGGCTAGATTCTCTTCATCGACCATCACGCGTACCGGGATCAGCAGCCAGCTGCCGTCCGCGATGCTCGCACCGCCATCGAAGGCAAAGGCGGGTATGCCCTCGCTCTCCAGCTTGCCGACAAGGATGTTGGCGAGGTTGCGATCGTAGCGGCCAAGTTCGACGAGGCTCATGCGGGAATCACCGTCTGAACCCGCACCGGCAGCCCGTCGATGCTCCGCGTCCGGCTGGCGATCTTTTCCAGATAGGCACCCGGATCGGACTGCGCATGATATCTGGCCAGGGTCGCGCGTTCCTTTTCCAGTGTCATTCGCGGCACACCCCAGCCGCAACTCGTTTGCACGCTCTCGATCGCAATCGTGAACACCTGCCGCCGACCGGGATAATCGGGAAAATGCACCGCGAGCGCGTCGAACCCCGCCTCACCCGCAACCGTGAAGGTGCCACGGCCGTAAAGGCGAAGGATCAGCGCAGGATTGTCGAAGGCGCAAAACATGACGGTGATCCGCCCGTCTGCCGCTAGATGCGCCTGCGTCTCGTTCCCCGACCCGCCGAGATCGAGATAGGCAACGGTGTTCGCATCGAGCACGCGGAACGTGTCCATGCCCTTGGGACTGAGGTTAATCCGCGCGCCATCCGCGGCGGTCGCGACGAAAAACACCGGCTGCCGAGCGATAAAGGCGCAGTGATCGTCGGTGAGCTGGTCGAAGAATTCCATCCGAAGCTCCGATTGACGCGCATCTACAATGCGCATAGATTTGCTCCATGAAGCATGGTAGCATGTCTTCCGGCAAGAGGAAGCCGGTCAACGTCTCGCTCGATACCGGAATCGTGCAGGCGGCGCGCGCGGTGGGCATCAACCTCTCGCAGGTCAGCGAAGCGGCGCTCCGCGAAGCGACCCGAGCGGCTCAGACCCAGCGCTGGAAGGAAGAAAATCGCGAACGGATCGAAGCGCATAACCGCTGGATCGAGGAGAACGGGATTCCGCTCGCGGGCCTTCACGTTCTTTGATGGCGCAATTCGATGTGCATCTGATCGCCGGCCACGGTTATGTCGTCGATTGCCAAAGCGACCTCCTAAACGATCTGCGTTCGCGCGTCGTGGCGCCCCTACGCGATCCGGATGAGCCGACGGTCTGGCAATCGCGGCTCAACCCCGAAGTCACGATCGACGGAACGCGTTACCGCGTCGCAGCGCAATTCCTGCGGTCGGTCGATCGCCGCCAGCTTGGCCGACCCGTGGCATCGTTGGCCGCGCACGAATGGGACATCAAAGCCGCGCTCGACATGCTGATCAGCGGCTACTGATCAAGCCGCTGTCCCGCCCACCGTAATCCCGCTCACCAGCATCGTCGGCTGCCCGACCCCCGCGGGCACCGATTGCCCGCCCTTGCCGCAAACGCCGATCCCTTCGTCCAGCGCGAAATCGTTGCCGATGCCGGTCACCTTGGTCAGCACGCTCGGCCCGTCGCCGATCAGCGTCGCGCCCTTGATCGGCGCGCCCAATTTGCCGTTCTCGATCATGTACGCTTCAGTGCAACTGAACACGAACTTTCCCGAGACGATATCGACTTGCCCGCCGCCGAACGACTTGGCGAAGATGCCGCGCTTCACGCGGGACATCAACTCGGCCGGATCGTCTTGGCCAGCCCGCATGAAGGTATTGGTCATTCGCGGCATCGGCGCGTGCGCGAAACTCTCACGCCTCCCGTTGCCGGTCGGCTCGACCCCCATCAGCCGCGCGTTCAGGCGGTCCTGCATGTAGCCCTTGAGGATGCCGTCCTCGATCAGGACATTCTCCTGCGTCGGCGTGCCCTCGTCGTCGATCGACAGCGACCCGCGCCGGTCGGCGATCGAGCCGTCGTCCACCACCGTCACCCCCGGCGCCGCGACCCGCTCGCCGATGCGACCCGAAAAGGCGGAGGTGCCCTTCCTGTTGAAATCGCCCTCCAGCCCGTGGCCGATCGCCTCGTGCAAGATGATCCCCGGCCAGCCCGCGCTCAGCAGCACCGTCATCTCGCCCGCGGGCGCATCGATCGATTCGAGGTTCACCAGCGCCTGTGCCAGCGCCTCGTCGATCGCGCGGTTCCAGGTTTCGGGCTGGAACAGCCGGTCGTAGAGATAGCGCCCGCCCATCCCGAACGTCCCCGTCTCGCGCCGGCCGTTCTGCTCGACGACGATCTGGACATTCAGGCGCACCAGCGGCCGCACGTCGGTCGCGACGAAGCCGTCGGCGCGGACGATCTCGACGACGCCCCACGTCCCCGACAGCCCGACCGAGACCTGTGCCACACGGCTGTCGCGCGCGCGCGCGGCGGCGTCGATCGTCTGGCACAGGTTCACCTTGTCGGAAAAAGGCACGAGGTCGAGCGGATCGGCGTCGGTATAGAGATGCCGGTTGGTGCTGCGCGGGCGCGGCGCCTTCGCCGCCTCAGACGGATCGATGAGCGCCATCGTCTCCGCCGCCCGCTTGATCGCCGCCGGGGACAGCTCGTTGGCGTGCGCGAAGGCGGTCATCTCGCCCGACACGGCGCGGAGACCGAAGCCCGAATGCGTATCGTAGCTCGCGGTCTTCAGCCTCCCGTCATCGAAGCCAAACGCCTCCGACTTGCGGTATTGCAGATACAACTCGCCGTCGTCCGCCTTGTCGAGCGCCTTGGCGGTCAGCGCCTGCGCGGTCTCGGGGTCGAGCGCATCGCGGTAGAGGAAGTGGCGGGGATCGGCGGACGAAGGCAGCGGGCTGGTCATGCGCCCGAATATAGGGGGCTCAGCGGCCCGCGCCATCCCCGTGATCGGGGAGCGTCGCCTGATCCGCGCCGTCCGCCGGGCCGCCGATCAGGATGAAGCGCCGGTCGCAATAACCGCAATCGGTGTAGCCGGTCTCGTCGATCTCCAGCCAGACTCGCGGATGGCCGAGCGCGGCAGGGATGCCGTCCTGCGCGCCGTCACAGGCGACGCGGCGGTGGGAGACGCGGGTGGTTTCGGGCGGCGGGACCATGCGCGGCCGATAGCGTGGTGGTCGCGCGTGCGCAATCGCGGGTTGAGGCGAGCGGCGCCGAAGCCTATCGCGCACCCATGACCGAAGCCGCCATCGCGATCGCCGACCTCTGCAAGACCTATCAGGGCGGCAAGCGCGCGCTTTACGGGGTGACGTTCGACGTCCCCCGCGGCCAGATCTTCGGCCTGCTCGGGCCGAACGGCGCGGGCAAGTCGACCCTCATCAACATCCTCGCGGGCCTCGTGAACAAGACGAGCGGCAGCGCGTCGATCTGGGGCTTCGACATCGACCAGCACCCCCGCAACGCCAAGGCGTCGATCGGCATCGTCAACCAGGAAATCCTCTTCGATCCCTTCTTCACCCCGTTCGAGACGCTGGAGATCCAGGCCGGCCTCTACGGCGTGCCCAAGGCCGCCCGCCGCAGCCTCGAACTGCTGCGCGCGGTGCACCTGGAGGACAAGGCGAACGCCTATGCCCGCACGCTGTCGGGCGGCATGAAGCGTCGGCTGATGGTGGCGAAGGCGATGGTCCACTCGCCGCCCGTCCTCGTCCTCGACGAGCCGACCGCGGGCGTGGATATCGAGCTGCGCCAGCAACTGTGGACCTATGTCCGCTCTCTCAACGAAGCCGGGGTCACGGTGGTGCTGACGACGCACTATCTCGAGGAGGCCGAGCAGCTGTGCGACCGGATCGCGATCATCAACCACGGCCGAGTCATCGCCAACGAACCGACCCGCGATCTCGTCGGCAAGGCGCAGGAAAAGATCGTCGCCGTCACCGTCGACCGGGATGTCGCAGCCGTGCCGCAGGCGGCGTGCTTCCAGAAGATCACGCTGAAGGGCGAGCGGACGCTGGAGATCACCTACGCCAAGGACAAGGTGAACGCCGGCGAAGTCCTCGCCGCGGTGCAGGCGGACGGGTTCGGAATCGTCGACGTGTCGACGAAGGAAGCCGATCTGGAGGACGTGTTCCTCAGCCTGACGCGCGCAGCGAATGCTGCCTAAGCCTTCGCCTTTCCGAGTATTGGCGTAAGCATATATCGAACGTCACCGCGCGGCCTGGCGCGGGCTTGCCAGCGTCCGCCTGCCAAGCGTTCATCAGCCGATCGCCGTCGCCAGACTCGTTGCCAATCTCGCCGCGCCGAACCCGCTCGCGCTCGCGCCATTCATGCGGACGTGTTCGGGCTTGATACGCCCTTCGAGATGGGCTGGATCGCGTTTCTGAGCAACGCACGACCCGGACGATCGAGCGGCATACCGCCCAGGAGGGAGGCTCTGGCACGGATTTGCCCGTCATTTTTTCAACTGCGCGAGCACGGTCTGCAGCGTGTTCAGTCCCCAATGTTCGGCATAGCGCCCGTTGGCAATGCGAACGATGTCGATGACGTCGATCGCGACCGCCCGTCCCGAGGCTTCCACACCCATCAAAGTGCCGTGATGGATGCCGGTGATCGTTTTTCGGGTGGTGACCTTATCGCCCTCGGCGATCTGGTCGTGAATCGCTACCGACAGGTTGGCCAATGCGGGACGCAGGACATTCTCGAACGTATTCCACATGCTTTCCGGCCCGTTCGGTGCACCCTCCGGGGCCGATCGATTGACAAAATCCGGATCGATCAACGCCTCGAACGAAGTCCGATCGCCCTTGACGATGACCTCTTCGTTGAATCGTGTCACAACGGCCTTGATGACATCAGACGACATTGAAACCTCCTTGCCGCGCACTCGATCCGAATAAGTGCATCGCAGCGGTGTAGATCAAGCCGATCACTTCGCGTCCGCCAATTGCTGCGATCGGCGCTCCAGCCGAACCGCCTCGTCGATCAGTTCCGCGCTATGCGCCGCGTCGCGTTCGCGCACCGCGAGCGTGATGCAGTTGGCGGCTTCGCGGTGGAGGCGGGCGGCGCGATCGCGGTTGCGGTCGGCCTTGGTCGGGAACATCATGGGATCGGGAACGTCAAGTGGACAGGATACTTACGGGTCCGCAAATGCCCGCCGCCGCAAAGTGTTCCGTTCGCCTCGTCGCAAAGCGCCGGACCGCCATGTGGCTTCGCCGATCGTCCGTATCGCTGTAGGTCTGTCCTACAGCACCACAACCGTGCCAAAGACGGCTCATGTCCCGTTCCGATCTCCGCACCCGTTTCGCCGCCTCCGACGTTGCCCATCTGCACGGCTGGGATGACGCAATGGCACCTCTCCACTTTCTCCACTTGATGCGCCGGAACGCGCGATGAGTGGCGCGCGGACGAGCGATGTCCTGATCGTCGGATCGGGCGCGGCGGGCCTGACGGCCGCGCTGAACCTCGCCGATCGCTTCCGCGTGACCGTGCTCGCCAAGGGTGCCCTTAACGAAGGATCGACCGCCTGGGCGCAGGGCGGGATCGCCGCGGTGCTGGAGCCGGGCGACACGTTCGAGAGCCATATCGAGGATACGATGATCGCGGGCGCGGGGCTGAACGACCGCGCGATCGTCGAGTTCGTCGTCGAGGGCGCGCCGGCGGCAATCGCGCGATTGCAGGAGCTTGGCGTGCCCTTTGCCGAGGAGGAAGGCACGCTTCATCTGACGCGCGAGGGCGGGCATAGCCACCGCCGTATCGTCCATGTCGCCGATGCGACGGGCTGGGCGGTGCAGGAGGCGCTGCAGAAGGCAGCCGAGGCGCACCCCAACATCACCCTCGTCCCCGATCAGGTCGCGATCGACCTCGCCACCTCGCGCCATGAGGAACGCTATTCGGGCGCGGGCAATGTCTGGGGCGTCTACGCCGTCGATCGCGCGACCGATCGGGTCAACCTCTACACCGCGCGCGCGACGATTTTGGCGACAGGCGGGGCCGGACGAACCTATCTGTTCTCCACCGCGCCGCGCGGTGCGACCGGGGACGGGATCGCGATGGCCTGGCGCGCCGGCGCGCGGGTATCGAACATGGAATTCATGCAGTTCCACCCGACCTGCCTCTACAATCTGGAGGTCAAGAACTTCCTGATCACCGAGGCGGTGCGCGGCGAGGGCGGGCGGCTGATCAACCCGACGACGGGCCGGCGCTTCATGCCCGATTACGATCCCGAGCGGCTGGAGCTTGCCCCGCGCGATGTCGTCGCGCGCGCGATCGATGCGGAGATCAAGCGCGATGGTCTGGACTATGTCCATCTCGACATCAGCCACCAGCCGCCCGAGTTCGTGAAGGCGCACTTCCCCAACATCTACGAAAAGCTGATGGGTCTCGGCATCGACATGACGAAGGAGCCGATCCCGGTCGTGCCGGCGCAGCATTACACCTGCGGCGGGGTGATGATCGATCGCGCCGGCCGCACCGACCTGCCGGGGCTGTATGCGGCGGGCGAATGCACCCAGTCGGGGCTGCACGGCGCCAACCGGCTGGCGAGCAACTCGCTGCTCGAATGCTTCGTCTTCGGCGAAGCGGCGGCGCGGAGTATCGCCGCCGCCTGGGACAGCCTGCCGCCGCCGCCCGCGATCCGCGCCTGGGACGAAAGCCGCGTCACCGATTCCGACGAAGAGGTGGTCATCAAGCAGACCTGGACCGAAATCCGCCGCTTCATGTGGAATTATGTCGGCATCGTCCGCACGACGAAGCGGCTGGAGCGTGCGCAGCACCGCATCACGCTGCTGACCAGGGAAGTGGAGGAGTATTACGGTCATTTCCGCGTGACCCCGGACCTGATCGAGCTGAGGAATTTGCTGCAGACCGCGGACCTGATCGTGCGATCGGCGCTCCACAGGCATGAAAGCCGCGGCCTGCATTACACGCTCGACTGGCCACAGACGCTCCCCGAAGCGATCGACACGGTCCTCGTTCCGTAGAAATGGCGGAATCGCGGGGAATCCGCCGTGTGTCAGGCGCGGTTCATCGCGATTGCGCTACGGACCTGTTCCTAATGACGAATTCTCGCGTAGGATTCCGCCGGATAGGGGCGGGACATCGAAACGACATGAAGTATCCGGGTTTGCGTAGCGTCGTCGCGCTGGCTGGCATGATCGCGGGCGCGGTTTCGATCGCTGCGTGCGGTCAGACGTCAGCCGCGCCGAGCGGCGTCGCGCGCGCGCCCTTGCAGCCGCCGGGCTATGTCGTCGCCGTTCCGGTCCCCCAGGTCATGACCAGCCCCGTCGTCCGCCCGCCCCAGCAACTGGCCGATCGTGTCTCGAACCTCATCCGCGCGTTCGGTGGCAAGGCCGGCGTCGGCATCCGCGCGGTCGATGAAGGCTGGACGGTCGAGGCCGGCGGCCGCCAGCGGCTACCGCAGCAGAGCGTCAGCAAGCTGTGGGTCGCGATCACCCTGCTCGACCAGCGCGACCGGGGCCTTGTGCGGATGGACGACCCGATCGTCGTCCGGACGCAGGACCTGACGCTGTTCCACCAGCCCATCGCCGCGCTCGTGAAGGGCGACGGCTACCATACGACCGTCGGCGAGCTGATGCGCCGCGCGCTGACGATGAGCGACAACACGGCGAACGACCGGCTACTGTCGCTTGTCGGCGGGCCGATGGCGGTGCGCGAGATGATCGCTGCCAAGCAACTGGGCGATATCCGCTTCGGTCCCGGCGAGCGGCTGTTGCAGAGCTATACCGCGGGCGTCACCTGGAACCAGGCGATGGCGATGGGTCGCGGTTTCGAGGCGGCACGCGCGCGGCTCGACCCGGCTGTCCGCCGCGCCGCGTTCGAACGCTATGTCGCCGATCCGATCGACGGCGCCGCGCCGCTGGCGATCGCCGATGCGCTGGCCCGGCTCGCGCGGGGCGAATTGCTGAGCGAAACCTCGACCCGGCTGCTGCTGGACACGATGGCCGCCTCGCACACCGGTCGCGCGCGATTGCGCGCTGTCGTCCCCACCGACTGGCAGATCGCGCACAAGACCGGGACGGGGCAGGAGCTCGGCAGCCGCAATGCCGGGCTGAACGATGTCGGGCTGCTCACCGCCCCGGACGGTCGCCGCTATGCCGTCGCGGTGATGATCGGCGACACGACCCACACCATGCGCGAGCGCCAGCAGCTGATCCAGGCGGTCGGCGCGGCGCTCATTGGTGGCCATGCGTTGTCGCCTACGATGGCGGCGACCAGTGGCGACGAAGAGGCGGGTTCGTAGGTCCCTCGCGGCCTTCCAAGGAAGGTATCGAGCGCGCGCATCAATGTGGCATGGCGCTTAGCCTCTTGCCAACAGGCCGGATGACGCCGCCGGATCGATCCGCTATCCCACGCCCATGCCGCATCTCTACCTCGTCGATGGCTCGAGCTTCATCTTTCGCGCCTATCACGTCCTTCCAAAGCTCACGAACCAGCACGGCGAGCCCGCGGGCGCCGTCTATGGCTACACGACGATGCTGTGGAAGCTTGCGACCGAGCTGCACCAAGCGGAGGGGCCGTCGCATCTCGCGGTGATCCTCGACAAGTCGGAACACACGTTCCGCAACGACCTCTACGACAAATACAAGGCGCATCGCCCGCCGGCGCCCGAGGATCTGGTGCCGCAATTCCCGATGATCCGCGATGCCACTCGCGCCTTTTCGCTGCCGTGCATCGAGGAGCTGGGCTGGGAAGCCGACGACCTGATCGCGAGCTACGCCAAGGCTGCGCTCGCGCAAGGATGGCAGGTGACGATCGTGAGCTCCGACAAGGACCTCATGCAGCTGCTGACCGAGCCGGGCATCGACATGCTCGATACCATGAAGGACAAGCGCTTCGGACCGCCCGAAGTGATCGAGAAGTTCGGGGTCGGCCCCGACAAACTCGGCGAGATGCTGGCGCTGATGGGCGACAGCGTCGACAATGTGCCGGGCGTCCCGGGCGTCGGACCCAAGACGGCGGCAAAGCTGATCCTGGAACATGGCGATGTCGAGGCGGTGCTCGCCGCCGCGCCGGCGATGAAGCCGGGCAAGCTTCGCGATAACCTGATCGAGCATGCCGACATGGCGCGGCTGTCCCGCAAGCTCGTCGCGCTGGAATGCGACGTGCCGCTGCCAGAGCCGCTCGACGGGATGGTGCTCGACGGCATTCCCGAGGCGCCCTTGCGTGCGTTTCTTGAACATCACGGCTTCAAGTCGCTGCTCGCGAAGCTCGGACAGGTGGCGGATGCCCCCCAACCGGAGCCGGCGGCGACGATCGCATTCGAGGAGGACCCCCCGTGCGACCATGACGGCTATGAAACCGTGGTGGACGAGTCCGCGCTCGATCGCTGGATTCATGTCGCGCGGCACCAGGGCTGGGTCGCGATCGATACCGAGACGACGGCGAAGGACCCGATGCTCGCCGAGCTCGTCGGCGTATCGATGGCGCTCGCCCCCAACCTCGCCTGCTACGTGCCGCTCGCGCATGGTGGCAGCGACATGTTCGCGGAAAAACCCGTGCAGCTGGACCGCGACGCCGCGCTCGCGAAGTTGAAGCCGCTGCTTGAGGACACGGGCGTCCTGAAGATCGGGCACAACCTGAAATACGACATGATCGTGCTCGGGCGGCTCGGAATCGACGTGGCGCCGTTCGACGACACGATCCTGATGAGCTTCGACCTCGATGCCGGGCGCCACGGCCACGGCATGGACGAACTCGCCGCGACGCACCTCTCGCACAGCTGCATCGCCTACAAGGACGTCGTCGGCACGGGCAAGAAACAGCTCGGCTTTCACGAGGTCGATTTGAAGACCGCGACGCGCTACGCCGCCGAGGACGCCGACGTGACGCTCAGGCTGTGGCGGCGCTTCAAGCCGCGGTTGCCGGCCGAGGGTTCCACGCGGGTCTACGAGATGGTCGATCGGCCGCTCGTCCCCGTCATCGCGCGGATGGAGCGCCACGGCATCAAGGTCGACCGCGACGTGCTGTCGAAACTGTCGGGCGAGTTCGCCGCGCAGATGGCGAGCCTGGAAACCGAGATCCACGATCTCGCCGGCGGCCCCTTCACCATCGGCAGCCCCAAGCAGCTGGGCGACGTTCTGTTCGAGCGGATGGGCATCAAGGGCGGGCGCAAGGGCAAGTCGGGCGTCTATTCGACCGACGTCAACGAGCTGGAGCGGATCGCGGCGGACAAGGATTCGCCCGGCAAGGTCATCGCCGCGCGGGTGCTCGACTGGCGCCAGCTGGCGAAACTGAAGAACACCTACACCGACACCCTTCAGGACCAGATCCACCCCGAAACCGGCCGCGTCCATACCAGCTACAGCCTGACCGGCGCGCAGACCGGGCGGCTGTCCTCGACCGATCCCAACCTGCAAAACATCCCGATCCGCACCGAGATCGGCCGCCAGATCCGCGATGCGTTCGTGGCGGAGCCGGGCAACGTCATCCTCGCCGCCGACTACAGCCAGATCGAACTACGGCTCGCCGCCCACATCGCCGACGTCCCGCAACTGCGCGAGGCGTTCGAACGCGGCGACGACATCCACACGTTGACCGCGCAGGAGCTGTTCGGCGAAGTGACGCGCGACACGCGCGGGCGGGCGAAGACGATCAACTTCGCGATCCTCTACGGCATCAGCCGCTGGGGTCTCGCCGGGCGGCTCGACGTGACCGCCGACGAGGCACAAGGCATGATCGACCGGTATTTCGAGCGATTCCCCGGCATCAACCGCTACATCGCCGAGACGACCCAGAGCGTGCGCGAAACCGGCTACACGACGACGCTGTTCGGGCGGAAGACGCATTTCCCGCGGATCAAATCGAAGGTCCAGCACGAGCGGCAGGGCGCGGAGCGCGCCGCGATCAACGCCCCTATTCAGGGAACCAGCGCCGACATCATCAAGCGCGCGATGGTGCGGATGGAGCCAGCGCTTGCCGAGGCCGGGCTGACGAACGTCCGCATGCTGCTGCAGGTGCACGACGAACTCGTCTTCGAACTCCCCGAAGGCGATGTGGCGGCCACGACACCAATCATCGCTTCGGTCATGGCGGGGGCGGCGGAGCCCGCGGTGAAGCTGAGCGTGCCGTTGGGAGTCGAGATCGGAACCGGGCCAAGCTGGGGGGCGGCGCATTGAGCAGCAAACGAGCGTCGGGGGACGGCTCGCAACCCTCCCTGAAAGGGAGAGGAAAGGCGCGTGGCTGATTCCACCGAGGAAATCGCCCAACTCGCCAGGGGCGGGCGCACCAACATCGCGGGGTTCGTGCTGCGGCTTGCTGCACGCATCCCGTTCCTGTTCATCGCAGGGCGCCTCTACGGTCCCGATCTCGTCGGGCGGTTCGCCATCGCGGTGGTGGTGGTGGAACTCGCCGCGCTTGTCGCTACGCTCGGGCTGAAGCGCGGGCTTGCGCAGGCGCTCAGCACCACCGACCGGCCGCACGTGCATGTCGTTTGGGACGCGATGGCGGTCGCCTTCGTCGTCGCGATCAGCGCCAGCGCGGTGCTGTGGGCGTTTCCGCAGATCATGTACACCAACACCGCGGTCACGGGGCTCGACCGCTATCTGTCGCTCATCATCGTCGCGATAGCCTGGTCCGATGTCAGCCTCGCCGCACTGGCCTATCGCCTGAACGTGAAGGCGGCGGTGACGGCGCGTGCGGTCGTGGAGCCGTGGACGATCTCGATCGCGGCCTATGCGTTCTCTTTCTTCACGATCCGCGACGGGCTCGTCCTGTCTTACGTCGCGTCGATGACGGCGGCGTTGATCGCGTCGATCGTGCCGTTCGTGCGCAGCTATGGCCTGCCGCACGGGTGGTCGCCGCAGTTCCGCCAGCTCTTCGCGCTCGCCCGGCGCAACATGCCGCTTGCGGGCGCCGATGCGCTGGAATGGGGATCGCGCAACGTCGATCGCTTCATCCTCGGTCTGCTTTTCGCGCCCAAGGTCGTCGGCATCTATTACATGGCGCAGCAGGTCGCGTCGCTGCCGCAGAAGCTGAAGACGAGCTTCGATCCGATCCTCGGCCCGGTCATCACCCGCAGCCTTGCGATCGACGACCGCGCCGCCATCGCGACGCAGGTCCGCCAGGTCGCGTTCTGGATCATCGCAGCGCAGGGCGGGCTCGCGTTGATGGGATCGATCCCGGGCGAGGCGGTGATGGGCGTCGTCGGGCCGCAGTTCGTCGCTGGCACCGCGGCCCTCGCCTTCCTGCTGATCGCCGAGGTGCTCGCCTCAACGGGTGCGGTTTGCGAAACCGCGCTCGTCTACACCGCGCGCCACCGTAATCTGATGATCTCGGCGACGATGCTCGGCGTGCAGGTCGCGCTCAGCTTCGCGCTGATCTTCGGGATGCGGCGTGCCGGGTGGCCGCCCAATTATCAGGCGGCGGGTCCGGCGCTCGCGCTGATGATCAGCCTTGCACTCACGTCCGTGGTCAAGGCGCGGCTGCTTGGTCGCATCCTGCGCGCGCCGGTGTCGCCCTTACGCTGGCCGATCGTCTGGGCCGCGCTCGCGGCAATCGTCGTCGGCACCGCCTTTACCTTACTCCCCAAGCGTTACGAGTGGGCGGAGCTGTTGATCGGCGAACCGGCGATCGCGGCGACCTATCTGTTCGTGCTGTGGAAATGGGCGTTCAGCCCCGCCGACCGCGCGCTGTTCGGCACGGTGCCGAACGCCGAGCAGGCGACGTTGCCGAACGAGGGCGGACTGACGCGGTAGAACCCCATCGACCGCCTGAAAGCATGTCGTCGCGTCAATGCCGGAAGTGGCGCATCCCGGTGAAGACCATCGCGAGGCCCGCCTCGTCCGCTGCCGCGATCACCTCGTCGTCGCGAATCGAGCCGCCCGGCTGGATCACCGCGGTGGCGCCGGCTTCCACCGCCGCGAGCAGCCCGTCGGCGAAGGGGAAGAACGCATCCGATGCGACCGCCGATCCGATCGTGCGCGGCTCGGCCCAGCCGGCCTTGTCAGCCGCGTCCTTTGCCTTCCATGCTGCGATCCGCGCCGATTCCAGCCGGTTCATCTGCCCCGCGCCGATCCCCGCGGTCGCGCCGTCCCTGGCGTAGACGATCGCGTTCGACTTGACGTGCTTGGCGACGGTCCAGGCGAAGCGGCAATCGGCGAGCTCCTGCGCGGTCGGCTGGCGCCTGGTCACGACCTTCAGATCGCCGAGCCGGCCGTTATCGCGCGACTGGACCAGCCATCCGCCGGCGATCGACTTCGCGGCGAGGCCGTCTCGCGCAGGGTCGGGCAATTCCCCCGTCAGCAATAGCCGCAGGTTCTTCTTCGCGGCGAACACCGCACGCGCGCCCTCATCGGCGTCCGGCGCCACCACGACCTCGGTAAAGATCGCAGCGATCGCCCGCGCGGTCGCCTGGTCGAGCGCACGGTTGAGGGCGATGATTCCGCCGAACGCAGACACGGTGTCGCACGCGAAGGCTTGCGCATAGGCGTCCTCGATCGTCGCCGCGGTCGCGACGCCGCAGGGATTGGCGTGCTTGACGATCACCACGGTCGGCTCTGCGTCGCGGAATTCGCTGACCAGCTCGAGCGCGGCATCGGCATCGTTCAGGTTGTTGTAGCTGAGCGCCTTGCCCTGCACCTGTTCGGCCTGGCCGATCCCGCGTGCCTCCGGAGCGGTCGCGGCGTAGAAGGCAGCAGCCTGATGCGGATTCTCGCCATAGCGAAGCTCGTCGCCGGCGCGCTTCAGCGTGATCGGCAGCGTCGCCGGAAAGCGCTCATTCTGGTCCGCGAAAGCGAACCACGATGCGATCGCGCCGTCATAGGCAGCGGTCGCCGCGAACGCCTTCGCCGCGCAGCTTTGGCGGAAGTCGAGGCTCGTCGCGCCGCCCTCATTCTCCAGCGCCGCGATCAGTTCGGCATAGTCGCGCGGATCGGTGACGATCGTCACATAGGCGTGGTTCTTCGCGGCCGAGCGCACCATGCTGGGGCCACCGATATCGATATTCTCGATCACTTCGTCGCGTCTCGCACCCTTCGCGACCGTCGCCTCGAACGGATAGAGATTGACGACGACGAGATCGATCGCGTCGATATCGTGCTCTTCCATCGCGGCGGCGTGCGCGGGGTCATCGCGCACCGCCAGCAGCCCGCCGTGAACCTTGGGATGGAGCGTCTTCACCCGTCCGTCCATCATCTCGGGAAAGCCGGTGAGATCGCTCACGTCGCTGACAGTCAGCCCCGCCTCGCGCAGGGCCTTGGCCGTGCCTCCGGTCGAGACGAGTTCCACCCCGGACCTCGCGAGCGCCTGCCCCAGTTCGGCGATCCCCGTCTTGTCGGATACCGACAGGAGGGCGCGGCGAATCGGGATCGCGGTCATCGATGGAACTCCGGGGATGGCAGGGTGCCGCCCCCTTGACGCCTCACGCCGCGCGCTTCAAGGCCCAGCTGATCGCGGCGCCGCCGGCTGCCGCCTGCCCGGTGATGACGAGTTGCTGCGTCGCGACAGGCCGCCCCTCGCCGTCGATCCACACGCTATCCTCAAGCGCCAGCGCGCCCCCGCGGCAGCGGAATTGCCACAGGCCACCGCCCGCGAGGCGCAGGATCGCGGCCATGCCGTCCGCGGTCGCCGATGCCTGCACCCCGCGCCCGAGGTGGAAACGGATGGCGAATGGCGTCTCCACCGTCCGCCGTTTGCGCCCATCGGGCAGCAGCGAATCCTCGCCGCGCAATTCCTTGCCGTCGGCGGTCAGCAGCAACTGCCGGCGATGCCGGAAGCCGAAACGGCGGACATAGCCGTCATGGCTCGCCTCGATCCGGCTCGCCACATCCGACTCCTGCCGGCTGAGCTCGACCTCGGCGACCCCGCGCCCGAGCGTGCCGTCGGCGTGGATCGCGGTCGAATTGGTATCGGCGAGCGTCAGCGTCGAATGCGCAGCGGTCGTCCGCAGCCCTTCCGCGATCGCCTGCGGCAATTGCGCGACATGATCGCGCGCGCCGCCGCAATTGACGATCATCCGCGCCGGCCCGTCGGAGAACTCGAACGCCAGCGTGGATGCGCACCCGCCCTCGACGACGCGCGCGACCGGCGGCGGGGCGGCGTCCATGATCGCGACCGCGCTGCCCGCGGCGAGCCGCTGATAGCCCCAGTCGCGCGCCTGGCGCAGCGGACGCGAGCGGATGCCGCTCGCCTCGACGATCTGCTGGACGCGATCTGCGGGCAGCGGTCCGCCGCCCTGCCAGCTCGACAGCGCCTTGTCGGCGTGCGCGACCCCGAGCAGCGCGGGCACCATTCGCGCCAGCGCGACGCGCGCCGCCTCCGGCATCTCCAGCCGCCGCGCGTCATAGACCTCGCGCAGCTGGGTGAGCAGCGCGATGACGTCCAGGAGCGCCGCCGGCGCGCGGCTGACCACGCCGCCATCGTCGTGGATACCGCTCGCGATCGCGCGCGCCAGTCCCGCCTCGCCCAGCGCCCGGCGCGGATCGCCGCCGGGAATCAGCAGACCCGCCGCGATGACCCCGCACCACGCGGCAATCCGCGGCGCGCCGGCGGGCGCCTTGTCCGCCCCACGCTCGACATGCCGCGCGCCGCGCGCGAGGGTGTTGAGCACCTTCGACCGGTAGATGAGGTCGGTCGAGGACAGGATCAGCGGCGCGTGCCCCATCCAGAACAACAGCCGGCGCCCCCACAGGTCGGCGCGCCAGGCGAGCGGCGTGACCTTCTCGCCGTGCACCGCCAGCCATGCCGCCATCAGCGCCTCGGCGATCGGCGCGCCTTGCGCCCGTGTCGCCACCGAGGAGAGGTCGCGCAGCCACGCAAAGCTGTGGATATACTCGGCCATCGGCGTCGGCGCCGCGAGCCTGGCGAAGTCGAGCGTCTCCACATCGACACGCGTGCCGCGATAGCTGAGCATTCCGTCGAGAAGTGCGTGGCCGCGCGCGACGTCGCCGAAGATCGGATCGTCGGGCACCGCGATGAGCTTCAGCGGATACCGCCCTTTCAGCCGCATGGTGTGGAGCGGCGTGCGCCAGGTCAGTCTGTGGAATCGTTCGGACAGGCGATCGGCGAGGCTCAGCCCCTTATCCCCGCCGATGCGGATCAGCCGCTTGCCTTCCTCGACCCCGTCGGTGCCGGGTGTCGATGCGTCGTCCTTCACGATCCCCGCAGCGCGCGGATATTGGCGGCATAGCAGTCCGGCCCGCCACGGAAAGTCGCGGTGCCCGCCACCAGCGCGTCGGCGCCCGCGGCAATGGCGCGTGGTGCGGTCGTGGCGTCGATGCCGCCATCGACCTCGAGATCGACGATGTAACCGCCCTTGTCGATCATCGTGCGCACACTTTCGATCTTGCGCAGCGAACTCTCGATGAAGCTCTGCCCGCCGAAACCGGGATTGACGCTCATCACCAGCACCAGATCGACCGCCTCGATCAGATAATCGAGCGCCTTGGCCGGGGTCTGCGGGGTCAGCACGACCCCCGCGCGCTTGCCGAGCGAGCGGATGTGCTGGAGACTGCGATGGGTGTGCGGCCCGGCCTCGACATGGATGCTGATCGTGTCGGCGCCGGCCTCGGCAAAGGCATCGAGATAGGGATCGACCGGCGCGATCATGAGATGCACGTCGAGCGGCTTCGTCGTGTGCGGGCGCAGCGCCTTCACCACCGCCGGGCCGATCGTGATGTTGGGGACGAAATGGCCGTCCATAACGTCGACATGGATCCAGTCGGCGCCCGCCGCGTCGATCGCGCGCACCTCCTCGCCCAGTTTCGCGAAATCGGCGGAGAGGATGGAGGGGGCGATACGGACTGGCTGCTGCATGGCGCTGTCCCTAGCGAAGTCGGCGCTCAGGCGGAAGCGCGGGTAAGCCGTGCGATGAAGAAGCCGTCGCATCCGCCTTTCTCGGCGAGCGTGCCTGGCAGGGTGCGAACAGTGCCGTCGTCGCGAGGGGCGATACCTACCGGCAGCTCCCGCGCGGTTGCGGGTGTCACATGGTAGTCGGTCCGCTCGGCAAGGAACGCGGCGAGCTGCGCCTCGCCCTCCTCAGGCTCCAGCGAGCACGTCGCATAGATCAGCGTGCCGCCGGGCCGCACCCAGTCCGCTGCGCGCGCCAGGATTCGCCGCTGGAGATCGGCCATTTCCGCAATCACGCTCGGGCGGACGCGGTACAGCACGTCGGGGTGGCGGCGGAAGATTCCGGTCGCGCTGCACGGCGCGTCGATCAGCACCGCATCGAACGGCGCCTTTGGCGACCAGTCGAGCGCATCGGCGCGCACGATCGTCGCCGCAAGCGAAGTGCGCGCGAGGTTGTCGCGAAGTCGCGCGAGACGACTTTCGGATATGTCGAGCGCAGTGACGTCCCAACCCGCCGCCGCGAGCTGGAGCGTCTTGCCGCCCGGCGCCGCGCACAGATCGAGCACGCGGCCCTGCCCTTCGCCGAGCAGCCGCGCCGGGATCGACGCAGCGAGGTCCTGCACCCACCAGCGCCCTTCGGCGAACCCCGGCAGATCGGGCACCGGGGCGGCGTCCTCGATCCGGGTGTGGCGCGGCGCAAGCGATTCGCCGCCGGGCGCCGCATCGTCGGCGACGAGCGACAGATCGAGCGGCGGCGGTGCCGCGATCGCCCGCGCCGCCGCGACGACGGCGTCTTCGCCCCAGGCCGCTCGCCAACGTGCCGCAGTGTCGGCTGGCAGCGTCGGTATTTCGGCAAGCGCCGCTCCCTGGCGCATTAGCGTGCCGAAGACGCCGTGGACCAGTCGCTTGGGTCCGCCATCGACCAGCGGCAGCACCGTCGCGATCGCGGCGTGGGGGGGCGTGCCGAGCGCGAGCACCTGGACGAGCGCGATACGCAGCGCAAAGCGCGCCTTGGCGTCGTCGGGCAGGCGCTGCTTCGTCGCCGAATCAATCAGCACGTCGAGATCCGGCAAGCGCCGCAGCGTTTCCGCCGCAATGGCATGGGCGAGCCCACGATCGGGTCCACCGTGCAGCGCACGCGTCGCATTCGCGAGCGCCGCCTCGAGCGGATCGCCGCGGCGGAGCACCGCGTCGAGCAGGCGCAGCGCCGCCCGGCGAGTCGCGGTGCCGAGCGGTTCTGGCGGGCGCTGTCCGCCCGGCGTCTTCGTCATCATCCCTTGATCCTTGGCGCTTTCACGCCGATCTGGCGAGCCTGACCTGACAAGAAAAAGGCGCGCATATGGGCAAGCGACCCGATACCGTCAAACCACCGGCCTATCTCTCGGACAATCCGCCGGTCCCGAAACCCGCCGCAAAGCCCGCGAAATCTGCCGATCCGCTGGGTCAGGACCCGACCCGATATGGCGACTGGATGCTGAAGGGAATCGCGGTCGATTTCTGACGGCGTAACGCCCCCGGAACGAATTTCCGCTCCGTTCGTCTCCGCGTGGATGAGGACAGCCGCGATCCTTTCCGACAAGCGCGTCCGCTGGAGCGCGGCGATCGTCGCGGGCATTATCGCGGCACTGTTGATGCTGCTCGCGGCCTTTCCCTGGGGCATGCTCAAGGGAATGATCGAGGATCGGCTGTCGCGCCGCTTCGGCCGCACCGTCACGATCGGGCGGGTGGAGCGGATCGATGGCTTCGGCTTCCATCCCATGCTCCGCGTGACCGACATCCGCATCCCGCAGGCGCGATGGGCGGGCGAGGGCGACCTTGCGCGCATCGCCGACGCGCGGATCGGTTTTCTCGCACTCCCGCTGCTGCGCGGACGCTTCAAGGTGCGCGAACTCTCGGTCGAACGTGCGACGCTCACGCTCGTCAGGGCGAAGGACGGCCGGGTCAATTGGGGCGAGTCGAGCGACCGCAAGGGACCGGGCGGGCGTCCGCTCGATTCGCTCGTCATTCGCGGCACGACGGTGCTCTACCGCGACGCCAAACAGGGCCGCAGCTTTCGCGTGATGCTGGCCTCCGACACGAAACAGGGCTTTCGGATCGCGGGGTCAGGCGATGTTCGCGGCGCGCCGGTCATCATCGAAGCGACCGGCCCGGCCATAGCCGGCGGGGCCGACGGCCGCTGGCCGTTCACCGCGAAGATCGACGGCGCTGCGCTGGCGATGACGGCGAAAGGCACGATGGCGCATCCGCTCGACACCGATTCGATGACGCTGGACGTCACCGCCCGCGCGAGCGACCTGAAGCTGATCGACGCGATCATCGAGGCGGGGCTGTTCCGCACCCAGCCGGTCGGCCTTTCCGCGCATGTCGAGCGCGACGGCGAAACCTGGACGATCCCGCGGCTGGAGGGGACGGTCGGCCGATCGCGCTTCGCCGGCAAGCTGAAGGTCGAGAAGGTCGATGGCCGCACGAAGCTGGCCGGCGATTTCGACGCCGGCGTGCTCGATTTCGACGATCTGTCCTCGGACGAGGGCATCGCGCAAGGTGAAGCGAAGGAGCGCGCCATCGGCCCGCGACTGGTGCCCGATACCCGCATCAACCTCGCCAAGATCGGCAGGACCGACGGGCGGTTTACGTTCCGCGTGCGCCGCGTCGTCCAGCGGCAGGGCGAATCGCCGATCACCGCGATGCAGGGCACGCTCGTCCTCGATCATCAAAGGCTTACCATCGATCCGCTCGGGATCGCGATGCGGCAGGGCGCGATCACCGGGCGCGCGGTCGTCGATCAGGACGGACGCAAGGAACCCAAACTCGCACTCGACCTGCGGCTGTCGGGCAGCAGCATCGGCGCGCTGGCCGGCGGCGGCGGATCGGTGACGGGCCGGGTCGATGCGCGCGCCGTGCTGACCGGGCGTGGCAGCACCATCCGCGAGGCGATCGGCCGCGCCGACGGCCGTATCGGGCTAGCCGCGCGCGACGGGCAGCTGCCGGCCAGAATCGCGAGCGCGCTCGGCTTCGATGCCGGTCGCGCGCTGACCGCCGGCGACGACGACCGCGCCGGCTTGCGCTGCGTGATCCTAGGTCTGCCGATGCGCAGTGGGCGCGGCACCGTCTCACCGCTGATCCTCGACACGACGCAGAGTCAGTCTCGCGGCACGGGCACGATCAGCTTCCCCGACGAACGCCTGGCGATTACCCTGACCGGCGCGCCCAAGCACAACAGCATCCTGCGCCTCCCCGGCTCCGCGACGATGGCGGGGACGATCAGGCTGCCCGACATCATCGTGCCGAAGCAGGTCAAGTCGGTGGGCAATTTCTTCAAAGCGATCGGCCGCGCGATCACCGGCAAGCAGGGCCCGACCGCGACCGACGCCGATTGCGGCGCGCTCGCCGCGCAGGTGCTGCGCTAGAGCGACCGCGCTAGGCTTCGCCGCGCAAGGGCCTCGACAGCAGCGCATCGATCACCGCCGGCGCGGGCGCGCCGTCCAGCAGGCGCCCGACCGCCTCGACGATCGGCATATCGACCCCCACCTCCGCCGCCGCCTCGCGCAGGACAGGCGCCGTCAGCGCGCCTTCGGCGACGGTGCGCCGGTCGGCGAGATGCATCGCCGCCGGCTCACCACGGCCGAGCGCGACCCCGAGCGAGAAATTGCGCGAGGCGGTCGATGAACAGGTAAGCACCAGATCGCCGAGCCCCGACAGCCCCGCAAGCGTCTCCGCCCGCGCGCCGCGCGACAGCCCGAAGCGGGTCATTTCGGCAAAACCGCGCGCGATCAGCGCCGCGCGGGCGTTCTGGCCAAGTCCTGCACCCTCGACGACGCCGCACGCGATCGCGAGCACGTTCTTCACCGCGCCGCCGATTTCCGCCCCGATCACGTCGTCCGATGCGTAGGGGCGAAACGCGGGGCCGGCAAGGCGATCGGCCAGCGCGCGCTGCAGGTCAGCGTCTTCGCAGGCGAGCGTCACCGCGGTCGGCTGTCCGGCTGCGACTTCGTGCGCGAAGGTCGGCCCCGACAGGACCGCGATCGGCGCGCGCGGGTGGATTTGCGCCGCGACCTCTCCGACCAGCATCCGCGTGCCCGCCTCGATGCCCTTGGCACACAGCACCAGCGGGGTCGCGCCGACCGCGGTTTCGGCAAGGACAGCGCGAACGTGCTGCGCGGGTGCGACGACGAGCAGCGCATCGCAGCCCGCCAGCTCGCCGAGCGACCCGGTCGCGCGAATCGACGGCGACAGCGGCACGTTGCGCAGGAACAGGATGTTTTCGTGCACGTCGTTGATCGCCGACACCACATCGGGCTCGAGCGCCCACAGCGTCACGTCCTGCCCGCCGCGCGCAGCGACCTGCGCGAGGGCAGTGCCCCAGGCGCCGCCGCCGATGACACCGATTTTCATGCCTTCACCCCCGCCCCGCGTACCGTTTCCGCTGCCGGATCGAGCGGCCAGCG
Organism: Sphingomonas sp. EC-HK361; assembly: GCF_902498785.1. Classification (GTDB taxonomy): domain Bacteria; phylum Pseudomonadota; class Alphaproteobacteria; order Sphingomonadales; family Sphingomonadaceae; genus Sphingomonas. Next base: position 174,137 of record NZ_LR701493.1, on the reverse strand, counting down.
CGGGCGCGCCGGCACGTCGAGCGGATCGGTCAGGCCTGCGGCGAACCGCTCGGCGCCGGCCCAGGCGATCATCGCCGCGTTGTCGGTGCACAGCCACAGCGGCGGGGCGACGAAGCGCAGGCCATGTTCGCCCGCAAGCGTCGTCAACGCCCCGCGCACCGCTTGGTTCGCCGCGACACCGCCCGCAACGACCAGCGCGGACACGCCGTCCGCCTTGTCGATCGCGATCCGCGTGCGATCGACCAGGCAATCGACCACCGCCTGCTGGAACGACGCAGCCAGATCTTCGGGCGAATGCTGCCCGACCGCGCGCGCGACCGCGCTCTTCAGCCCCGCAAAGGAGAAATGCGGCTCCCCCGATCCGACGAGCGGGCGCGGCAGCGGCACCGCGCGCGGATCGCCCGCCGCCGCCGCACGCTCGACCGCGGGCCCGCCCGGAAAGCCCAGCCCCAGCAGCTTCGCGGTCTTGTCGAAGGCCTCGCCCGCCGCATCGTCGATCGTCGTCGCGAGCCGGCGGTAGCGGCCGACCCCTTCGACGAGCAGCAACTGGCAGTGCCCACCCGATACGAGGAGCAGCAGATAGGGGAAATCGAGATCGGGGTCGGCGAGCCGCGGGCTGAGCGCGTGCCCCTCCAGATGATTGACCGCGATCAACGGCTTGCCCGCCGCGTGGGCGAGTGCCTTGCCGGTCACCAGCCCCACCATGACGCCACCGATGAGTCCAGGCCCCGCGGTCGCGGCGACCGCATCGACATCGGCAAGCGTGACGCCTGCATCAGCCAGCGCGGCTGCGACGAGCGGCTCCAGCGCCTCGACATGCGCACGCGCCGCGATCTCCGGAACGACGCCGCCGAACGGACGATGCGCGGCTTCCTGGCCGAGCAGGCGATGCGCAAGCACCTGCCGGTCGCCCGTCACGAGCGCCGCGGCGGTTTCGTCGCACGAGGATTCCAGGCCGAGGATGAGCATCGCCGCGTCCTAACCGCTTGCCCCGGGCTTGTCGAAGGTTGCAAGAAGGCGGCGTGGAGAGCTTTCGGATCGGGACGCGCGGATCGCCGCTGGCGCTGACGCAGGCGGGGATGGTGCGCGATGCGCTCATCGCCGCGCATGGCTGGGGCGACGATGCGATCGAGATCGTCGTCATAAGGACGACGGGCGACCGGGTGCAGGACCGCGCGCTCGCCGAGATCGGCGGCAAGGCGCTGTGGACCAAGGAACTTGACCGCGCGCTGCTCGCCGGCGAGATCGATTGCGCGGTCCATTCGATGAAGGATGTCGAGACAGTCCGTCCCGCCGACATCGCGATCGCGGCGATGCTGCCCCGCGCCGATGTGCGTGACCGGATCATCGGCACCGAGTCGATCGATGCGCTGCGCGAGGGCGCAATCATCGGGACAAGCTCGCCCCGGCGGCGCGCGCAGTTGCTACGCCTACGCCCGGACCTGCAGATCGTGCTCTTTCGCGGCAACGTCGATACGCGGCTCGCCAAGCTGGCGATCGGCGAGGTCGATGCGACGCTGCTCGCCGCCGCCGGTCTCGATCGGCTCGGGCGCGGCGATACGGGCGTTTCGATTCCGATCGACGTCATGCTGCCCGCACCGGCGCAAGGCGCGGTCGGGATCGAGACGCTGGCGGGTGGCGGCGCCGCAGCCCTCATCGCTGCGATCGGCGATCCGGACACCTTGCGCTGTGTGATGTGCGAGCGCGCGATGCTGGCGGAGCTTGGCGCCGATTGCCATTCGCCGGTCGCGGCGCTCGCGACGCTCTCCAAGGGCGGGATGCAGCTTCGCGCCGAAATCCTGACCGAAGACGGCGCGGATTCGGTTTCCGCCGAGGCCGAGGGCGCCGATCCGGTTGCGCTCGGCCGGGCGGTCGGGCGCGCGCTGCTGGAGCGCGCGCCGCCCGCAATCCGCCGCCTCTTTGCCTGAGATGCACGTCGCCGTCCTGCGGCCAGAGCCGGGCAACGCAGCCACGTCGCGGCGGCTGAGCGCCGCAGGGCTGACCGCCATTCGCTGCCCGCTGTTCGCGGTCGTGCCGATCAAGGCAACACTGCCGGCACTGAAAGGCTTCGACGCCGTCTTGCTGACCAGCGCCAATGCCGTCGATTGTGGCGGGGACGCCATCACGGCGATCGGCACACGGCCCATCATCGCGATCGGGACCGCGACGGCGAAAGCGGCGCGCGCAGCGGGACTGAACGTCGCCGTCACCGGCAATGGCGACATCGTGGAAGCGGTGGTGCGTGCCCGCGCCGCGGGCTTGCCGCGCCTTCTCCATCTGGCCGGACGCGAGCACCGCGCCCATGCCGATGTTGCGGCGACCGTCATCGTCTACGCCAGCGATACGATTCCCGTCGATCCGGACGTGCTCGCATCGATCGCGGGCGGGTGTGCGCTTCTTCACTCGCCCCGCGCGGCGGAGCGCTTCGCGCACGTTGTCGACGCGGCCGGCGTCGTGCGCGCGCAAATCGCGCTGGCCGCGATGAGCGAGGCGGTCGCACGCGCCGCCGGTTCCGGCTGGCGGCTCGTCGGGGTGGCGGATCAGCTGAACGATGCGGCCATGGTCGCGCTCGCCGCGCGAATCGCCCGGTCGCTCGGCCGTTGACCCCGCACGCCGCAAAACGGATAAGGCCGACAATGAGCGATGCATTTTCGGCGCCCCCGCCCCCAGGCAACCCGC
>NZ_LR701493.1:86371-171358 GCF_902498785.1 Sphingomonas sp. EC-HK361 | reverse complement strand
CCGAAAACCACCCCAAACCCCACCGACAAACGCCGCACCGCCGAAGCCGCCGGCCGCCGCGGCGAGCGCCTCGCGGCGTGGTGGTTGCGCCTCAAGGGCTGGCAGATCCTCGCCCGCCGCGTCCGCACCCCCGTCGGCGAAGTCGACCTGGTCGCCAAACGCGGCGCGCTCATCGCCTTTGTCGAAGTAAAAACCCGCGCGACCGCCGCCGAACTCGATTTCGCGATCGACGAACCCCGCCTCGCCCGCGTCGCCGCCGCCGCCGGCTATCTCGCGCCGCGCTACGCGACGGCCGGCGAGGACATCCGCATCGACGTCCTCCTCCTCGCCCCCGGCACGCGCCCGCGGCATATCGAGAATGCGTGGATGGGGTAGCGCCGTTCGCGATGCGAGCGCGCGGAGTGTCCGACAATCAGGAGTCCAGGCACGCCTCGGCGATTGCGGTGATGTGCCGCAAGTCCGTTCCGCAGCATCCGCCAAGCACCGTGATCCCCGGATGGCGGTGCCTGATATCCCGGTAAAGCGCCGCAAGCTCGGCCATGTCGCCGATATCGAGTTCGGTCATCGCATCGAGTTCGGCATGGCTGCAACGCGACGCGTTCGCCCGCATCCCGCGAATGCGCGACGTCCATTCCGCACCGTCATCAAGCGTTGCAGCAAAGTGGCTGGGGTGCGCGCAGTTGATCATGTAATAAGCAGGATAGCCGCTTAGCGCCTCATCGACAGCCGTTACCGCGTCGCCAAGGCTATCGCCGGTGGGCAGCCGACCATCCATCTCCACGGTAAAGCTGATTGCGACCGGAACCGCGAGCGTCCGCGCGGCCCGCGCGATGCCGATCGCTTCGGGAATGTTCGTCATGGTGATCCCGGTCAGCATGTCCGCGCCGGCGCTCGCCAGCACCTTCGACTGGTGCGCGTGGTAGCTTTCGGCGTCCTCCACCGACATGATTCTTCCGGGATCATAGCCATCTCCGCGCGGGCCGATGCAGCCGCTCACGATCATCGGCGCAACCGTTGATCCGTAAGCCTGACGCAGCCGGATCAACACGTCGATCGCGTCACGATTCAAGCCATCGAGCTCCGCCCCGGACATCCCGAGCGGGCCTGCCCAATCAGGACTTGCCCGCCACGTGGCGCTCTCCAGAATGAGCCCGCTCCCCATTCGCCTGGCCAGGTCCAGGAATCCGCAAAAATACGCCTCGAGCGCTTGCCGGCCCTCCGCGCTCCTGAGCAGGATGATCGACGCGAAATGCGGCAGATCGATCCCGCGATTGAAGATCATGTCGGTTTCGAGCCCGGCATCGGTCAGCAACGGCCGGTCAAATTGCGGAAGCGGCGCCAGGCTCATTCGTATTCCTCCCACGCAGCGCCATTCTACTATGAACGGCGGCCGGGAGCGAGCCAGGGTGCCACCGCGCCCGAACGCAACCTTTGGTCGGTATCGGCCGGCGCCTCAGCGACCACCCCACAAATGCCTCAATTCAAGGTGATCCGTGACAAACGTCGAATGAGGAGATGAGCGTTGCTGGCTGTTGCGTTGCATCTCGCGTCCATCGCCGCCTCACCGCCAGCCTGCGCCAATCTCTCGACGTATCGATCACCCAAGACTTCCGACACGGCGGTGCGCCACGTGTTTCAGAACGGCGAGCCGACCCCGATGCGGCTTCTGTGGCTGGACCCGCAGGGCAACAGGGTCGATTTAGGTGTCATCGCACCCGCCGGATATCGATCGATACAGACCTATGTCGGTCATGCCTTTGCGCTGATCGATCCCGCGGGACGCTGTGCGATGACCGTCCGTATCGACGACGTGCTCCATGGCACGTTCGTCGGCACCAGCCGATACCGGCCCGTCGAGGTTCGCCCCGGATGGCATGTCTTTGTGGATCAGGCGCTCGATCCCGCCACCCGTCCGGCGCGCGCCGCCTTCGCTACCCTCGCCGGAAAGCTCGCGAAGACAGAGGCCGCCCTGCCGCCGGCGTCCCTGGCGCAAGTGCGCTCGACCCCGATCTTCCTCCACGATCACGCCGGTCCCGGCAGCATGTTCCACTACGATGCGGGCTGGCTCATCGCGCATGGCCGGACGGTCGAGTTGGTCGACGCGATCGAAGTGTCCGATGCCGAAGTCTTCGTCGATACGGTCAAGACGCAACCCAGCGCCGTGCTGCACGAACTCGCCCATTCCTATCACGCACGCCTCTCGCAGCAGGATCGCGCCGACATTGTCGCCGCCTATAATCATGCCATCGCCAGCCGGCTGTATCTTGGAGTGAAGCGCAATGACGGTTCGATCGTCAATGCCTATGCCCGCCAGAATGCGCAGGAGTATTTCGCCGAATTGAGCGAAGCCTATTTCGGACGAAACGACTTCTTTCCGTTCACCCGCGCCGATCTCGCCCGCTATGATCCAGAAGGCGAGCGCCTGATCGCCCGCCTGTGGCGTTAGGGCTGTCGGGACCAGGCGCCAGCGCGCACACCCCCTTACCCCGCCCCGCTTCCGCCGCTAAGACCGCGCGCATGCCTTTGACCGTCGCCGTCCAGATGGACCCGCTCGCCTCGATCAACATTGCCGGCGACAGCTCGTTCGCGCTCATGCTTGTGGGCCAGGCGCGCGGGCACCGGATGTTTCATTATGCGGCCGAGGACCTGAACTGGTCGGACGGGCATCTCTGGACGAAAGCCACCCCCGTCACCGTCCGGCGCGTAGCGGGCGATCACTTCACCGCAAGCGAGTCCGTCCGCCTCGATCTGGGCGAAGACGCCGACGTGGTGCTGATGCGGCAGGACCCGCCCTTCGATCTCGGCTACATCACCGCGACGCACCTGCTCGAACGGATCACCGACCGCACGCTCGTCGTCAACGATCCGGCGAGCGTGCGCAACGCGCCCGAAAAGGTGTTCGTCCTCGATTATGCGCGCTTCATGCCGCCGACGCTCGTCACCCGCAGCCTCGACGAGGCGCGCGCATTCCTGAAAGTCCACGGCGCGATCGTCATCAAGCCGCTCCACGGCAATGGCGGCAAGGCGATCTTCCGCGTCGGGCCGGACGGCGAGAACCTTTCCGCGCTCATCGAAGTCTTCAACCACACCTGGCGCGAGCCGCACATGGTGCAGGCCTTCCTCCCCGCCGTCGCCAGGGGAGACAAGCGCATCGTGCTGGTCGACGGCGAGGTCGCGGGCGCGATCAACCGGCTGCCCGGCGAAGGCGAGTTCCGCTCCAACCTCGCCGTCGGCGGCGCGGCGGAGAAGACCGAACTCACGCCCCGCGAGCGCGAGATCTGCGACGCGCTCGGCCCCGAACTGAAACGCCGCGGCCTCCTCTTCGTCGGCATCGACGTGATCGGCGGCGAATGGCTGACCGAGATCAACGTCACCTCGCCCACCGGCATCGTCACGATCGAACGCTTCGACGGCACAGATGTCGCGGCGCTGATCTGGGATGCGATCGAGCGGCGCCACGCCGCGCTGGGTAGCGCGCGCGCGGGCGACTGACGGGAACCACGCGCCGCACCCGCGCGCTCAACCCCGACGCCATGACCGACATCATTCTCGATATGATCGCCTGGGGCGGCTATTTCGGCATCTTCCTGCTGATGGCGCTGGAGAATATCGTCCCGCCCATCCCGTCCGAAGTCATCATGGGGCTTGGCGGCATGGCGGTCGCGCGCGGCGACATGGCGATCGTGCCGCTGGTCCTGTGGGGAACGGCGGGGACGACGATCGGCAATTACTTCTGGTATTATATCGGCCGCAACATCGGCTACGCGCGCTTTCGCCCGTTTGTCGAACGCCACCAGCGCTGGCTGACCATGGACTGGCGCGATGTCGAGCGGCTCCACACCTTCTTCATGAAGCACGGCCAGTGGGTCGTGTTCGTATTCCGCTTCATGCCGACCTTCCGCACAATCATCTCGCTCCCCGCGGGTATGGTAAAGATGCCGTTATGGAAGTTTCTGGTGTGGACCTTCGCAGGATCGGTGATCTGGAACAGCATCCTTGCCTGGGCCGGATTGTTCTTCGGCTCGCGTTTCACGGTGCTCGATCGATATGTCGGCCCGGTTGCGGTCGGTCTGAGCGTTGTCATCATCGGCGCTTATCTTTGGCGCGTATTACGGTGGCAGCCACGCAGCGATCGCCATCAATAGAATTGGGATAAAACGCGCCGGATTGCGCAATTTGCGTGATCGATTGCTTTACGCCCGCGTCGAACGACGCCATAACCGCTCCGGTACCTCCCAGTAGAACAAAAGGAGCCTTCGATCGTGACCGATGAGACTATGACTATCGATGCCGTTGAACTTGCGACGGAATTGACGATCGCATGGCTGTCGAATCCCAACACCCGCGCGTCGGTCGAAGAGGTCCCCGCCTTTCTCGGCAAGATGCACGAAGCAGTCTCGGCGCTTGCCCAGCCGGCGACGACCGAAACCGCCGCCAGCGAACCGATGGAGGGCGCCGCCCCCGCGGTTTCGGTGCGCAAGTCGCTGGCATCGAAGGATCACATCATCTCGATGATCGACGGCAAGCCCTACAAGACGCTGCGCCGCCACCTTGCCGGCCACGGGCTTACCCCGGAACAGTATCGCGAGCGCTTCGGGCTGAAGACCGACTATCCGATGGTCGCGCAGTCCTATTCGGAAGCCCGCCGCGCGATGGCGAAGAAGATCGGGCTCGGCCGCAAGCCCGGCGCCAAGATGAAGCCGCGCGCGCGCAAGGACAGCGCCGACGCATAACGGTTCGATGCGGGGCGGCACCACGCCGGGGCCGCCCCGCCTCATTTGTCACCTGATTTCGCGAAGATGCTGGGCTAAGGCGCGCCTATGAGTCGCACCGTCCTAGCCGCAGCGCTTGCGGCCTCCGCCTTCATCGCAGCCCCCGCCCAGGCTTATTGGGAATATGGCCACCAGACGATCGCTCGCATCGCCGAGGCGAACGTCACTCCGCGCACCCGCGCCGCGATCCGCCGCCTGCTCGCGGAACAGGCGCTGCTCGCCACCCCCGAATGCCCCGCGCGGACGATGGCCGAGGCGAGCGTGTGGGCGGACTGCGTCAAGCCGCTGAAAGGCGCGGATGGCAAGCCGCGCTTCGGCTACGCCTATACCTGGCATTTTCAGGACGTGAACATCTGTCGCCCGTTCGACCTCGCGCCCGCGTGCAAGGACGGCAATTGCGTGTCCGCGCAGATCGAGCGCGATGTGAAGCTGCTCCGCGACAAGGCAACCCCGACAAAGGAGCGCGTCCAGGCGCTCGTCTTCCTCATCCACTTCGTCGGCGATCTCCACCAGCCGCTCCACGCGGGCGAGAAGGACGACAAGGGCGGCAACGACGTGAAGGCCGATTACGGCATCTACACGACCCCGCGGCTGAACCTGCACTCGGTCTGGGACGGCCTCCTCGCCGAACGCGCGATCACCACCGGCGGCAACATCGTCCACCGCTACCCCGCCGCGACCCGCGCGAAGATCGCCGCGGGCACCGTCACCGACTGGAGCCGCGAAAGCTGGCAAGTCGCCCACGACGTGGCCTACACCGACGCGCTGGGCGGCGATCCCTGCGCCCCGACGCCGGCGCGGGTGAAGCTGGACGAAGCGACGATCGCAAAGATGGTCCCCGCCGCACGGCTGGAGGTCCTACGTGGCGGATTGCGGCTCGCGAAGATGCTGGACAAGGCGTTGGGTTAAGCGCTTACAGTGCGCCAGTTCGCCGGCTAGTTGCAGGCATCCGAGACCGCGCTATCTTCCCAACCATGCAACGTATTTGGTTTCGCCGTTGGTTTGGGTTCGCTCTGCGGCCGGTTTCGGTCGAAGGCTGGGCGTTGGTTGCTATCCTGCTGCTGATCGAGGCCGCCCTTGGCTGGGTGTCGCTCAAAATGGCCGATGGCGTCGCGTGGTGGTTGATGGCAATCTTGTTCACCGCGACCTACGTGACGTTTTACTTCGCCGCGCTCGCTAAAACGGCTCGATGAACAAATGGCAGTTACTAACTACTCACAATTTGCTAGGCGAGCTGCACTAGCGCCAGCAATTCCGTCCGCAGGGTCTCCGCATCGTTAAACCGCAGCGCGATCATCCCCAAATCCGCCGCCGCCGCAACGTTCGCCGCATTGTCATCGACAAACACCGCCTCCTCCGCACGCAACCCGAACCGCTCCAGCGCCAGGCGGTAGATCGCGGGATCGGGCTTCACCAGCTTCTCGTCCCCCGAGACGACGATGTCGCGGAAGCGCGCGAACAGCGACGCGTATTTCGCGCGGAAGGCGGGGAAGAACTCGCCCGAAAAATTGGTGATCGCGAACAGCGGCACGCCCGCCTCGTCGAGTTCCGCGACGAGCGCCTCCATCCCCGGAATCAGCGCGCGGTTGGTCTCGTTGAAGCGCGGTCCCCAGGCCGCAATCAGGTCCGCATGCTGCGGATGCGCGGCGATCAGCTCCGCCGACGTCTCCGCGAACGGCCGCCCGGCGTCGTGCTGGAAATGCCATTCCTCGGTCACCACGTCGCGCACGAACGCGTCGAGCGCCCGATCGTCCCCGATCAGGCGCTCGTAAAGGAACCTGGGGTTCCAGTCGACGAGGACGCGGCCGATGTCGAAGACGACGGCCGTGACCGGCTTCACTTAACCCCGAGCCTTAACCCTGGCGAGCCTTGAAGCGGCGGTTCGTCTTGTTGATGACATAGGTGCGGCCACGGCGGCGGATCACGCGGTTGTCGCGGTGCCGGTCCTTGAGCGACTTGAGGCTGTTGCGGATCTTCATGGGGTTGATTCGCTTCTTGTTCGATTGATCTTGGAAAGGCGTGGCGCCTAGTCGCGACCTCCGCCATAGTCAAGTCGTCGGGCGCGTGAACCGCCGCGGCGACCGGGCGTTTTGTGCCGTAGCGTAAGACAAGGGAGTGGTCGATCATGGGTTCGGGGATTGGTTCGGAAATCGCACGGGGTGCGCTGCTGTTGGGCCTCGCCGCAGGGCTGTCCGCCTGCGCGACCGGCCCGTCGCGCTGGCCGGTGCAGGCGACGCGCTTCCATTATGACGCGATGACCGACCGCGGCACCGTGCAGGTCCAGCCGCTCGGCCCCGGCCCCGCGAGCATCGAGTTCAAGACCTATGCCGCCGCGGTGGAAAGCGAGATGCTGCGCCAGGGCTACACGCTTCCCGCCCCTGGCGCGCGCGCGCAATTCGTCGCGACCGTCGGCTTCACCCGCGCGCTGAAATCGCTCGGGCCGAAACGCTCGCCGATCTCGATCGGCATCGGCGGCGGCGGGTTTTCTGGCGGCGGCTATCGCGGCGGGACGAGCGTCGGCCTTGGTGGCGGCGTCAACTTCCCCGTTGGCGGCGGCGGGACGCGGCAGGGCATCCTGACCGAGCTTTCGGTCCGCATCCAGAAGGGCCCCGACGCGATCTGGGAAGGCCAGGCGCAATCGATGACCGATGCCGGCGCCCCCGATGCCGATCCGCAGGCGGTCGCGGGCCGCCTCGCCGCCGCGCTGTTCCAGGGCTTTCCCGGAGAATCGGGCCGCACTATCGAGGTGAAATGACCGAATCTCCTCTCGTTTCGCCCATAGCGATCACCTCCGCCTTCGACGGCGGCAACATCCTTGTCTCACAGGTCGAGGGCGACACCGTGTCGCTCGAGATCGTCAAGGACCGCCAGTCGGACTTCTACCAGTGGTTCTCCTTTCGCGTCGCCGGCGCGGGCGGACGGACGACGCGTTTCCGCATCACCAATGCGGGCGGCTCCGCCTATCCGGACGGCTGGCCGGGCTACAAGGTCCGCGCGTCGACCGATCGGGTGACGTGGCGGATGATCGAGACGTGCTACGCGGACGGCGTGCTGTCGTTCGACTGGCCGGGCGACGCGCAGATCGTCTGGTTCGCCTATTTCGCGCCCTACACGATGGAGATGCACGAGGCGCTCGTCGCGCGCTTCGCCAACACCCCCGGCTTCACCCATCGCGAGATCGGCCGCAGCCTCGACGGGCAGGCGATCGACTATTTCCGCGTCGGCACGGGCGACAAGCCGGTCTGGCTCTACGCCCGCCAACACCCCGGCGAATCGATGGCCGAATGGTGGATGGAGGGCGCACTGGAGTGGCTGGCGAGCGACGCCGCAAAGCCGCTGCTCGCCAAGGCGACGTTCCACATCGTGCCGAACATGAACCCGGATGGCACACGCCGCGGCCATCTTCGCACCAATGCGGTTGGCGTGAACCTCAACCGCGAATGGCATGAGCCGAGCGCCGAGCGCAGCCCCGAGGTGAAGAGCGTGCGCGACCTGATGGACGAAACCGGCGTGAAATTCGCGCTCGACGTCCACGGCGATGAGGCGATCCCGGCGAATTTCATCGCCGGCTTCGAAGGCATCCCGCGCTGGACCGACGCGCACGGCGAGAAATTCTACGATTACGGCCGGCGGCTTGCGGCACGCACGCCGGATTTCCAGACCGAGAAGGGCTACCCCAAGTCGCGGCCGGGTACGGCGAACCTGTCGATGTCGACCAACCAGCTTGCCGAGCGCTTCGGCGCGGTGTCGGTGACGCTGGAGATGCCGTTCAAGGATCACGATCCCAACCCCGACGCCGAATTCGGCTGGTCGGCCGATCGTTCCAAGACGCTGGCGCATGCCTGCCTCGAAACGCTCGCGGAGGTCATCGACACGCTGTGATCGCGATTCGCGAAGGCGGCCTCGGCGACGCGCGGGTCGAGGCGCTCCTCACCCTCCACCGCGACGAGGCGCGCGCGACAACCCCGATCTGCAACGCGCACTCGCTCGATTCGGCGGGGCTCGCGGCCCCCGGCGTCGTCTTCTTCTCCGCGTGGGACGGCGACGAGCTGCTCGGCATCGGCGCGCTGAAACGCGTCGAGGACGGGCATGCCGAGCTGAAATCGATGCGCACCGCGCCCGGTCATCTGCGCAAAGGTGTCGCCCGCGCGATGCTCGACCACCTCGTGGCCCGCGCAAAGGCCGATGGCTACACGCGCCTGAGCCTCGAAACCGGCACCGCTCCAATGTTCGCGCCCGCCAACGCGATGTATGAACGCTACGGATTTCGTGACTGCGACGCCTTTGGCGGCTATCCGGCCAGTCCGCACAATCGCTTCATGACGCTTTCGCTCTAGGGAGACCCGATGCCGACCCTCGTCCTCATCCGCCACGGCCAGTCTGCGTGGAACCTGGAAAACCGCTTCACCGGCTGGTGGGACGTCGACGTGACCGAAAAGGGCGCGGCCGAAGCGAAGGCCGCGGGCGAACTGATGGCCGCCAAGGGCCTCGACTTCGACATGACCTTCACGAGCTTGCAGACCCGCGCGATAAAGACGCTGAACCTTGCGCTCGAGGCGATGGGCCGCCTGTGGCTGCCGGTCGAGAAGGACTGGCGGCTGAACGAGCGGCATTATGGTGGCCTCACCGGACTCGACAAGGCGCAGACCGCCGCGAAGCACGGCGACGATCAGGTCCATATCTGGCGCCGCAGCTTCGACGTGCCCCCCCCGCCGATGGAACCGGGCAGCGAATATGATCTATCGAACGACCGCCGCTATGCCGGCATCGCGATCCCGCAGACCGAAAGCCTGAAGGACACGATCGCCCGCGTGCTTCCCTATTGGGACGCCCGCATCGCGCCGGCGCTCAAGGACGGCCAGCGCGTCCTCATTTCCGCCCACGGCAACTCGCTCCGCGCGCTGGTGAAGCATCTGTCGGGCATTTCGGACGACGCGATCACGAGCCTCGAAATCCCGACCGGCCAGCCGATCGTCTACGAACTCGACGTCGCGCTGAACGCGACCGACCGCTATTATCTGAGCGAGCGGTGATTTTCCTCCCCTCCCTGGAAGGGAGGGGCTTGTGGTGGGTCGGCCTGAGGGCAGCGGTGCGATTTCCACGAACCGACCCACCCCCGCCCCTCCCTTGCAGGGAGGGGAACACAGAAAAGTAACCCTCCTTGCCCTCACCCCCCACCCCCGCTAACCGCTTGCCATGACGCAGGTGGGCATCATCATGGGATCGACGTCCGATTGGGCGACGATGCATCACGCGGCCGATACGCTGGATGCGCTCGGCATCGCGCATGAGGCAAGGGTCGTCTCCGCGCACCGCACGCCGCAGCGGCTCTACGACTATGCGACCAGCGCCGCCGATCGCGGGCTGAAGGTCATCATCGCGGGCGCGGGCGGCGCGGCGCATCTGCCCGGCATGGCGGCAGCGATGACGCATCTGCCGGTGCTCGGTGTCCCCGTTCAATCCAAGGCGCTCGACGGGATGGATAGCCTGTTGTCGATCGTCCAGATGCCCGGCGGCATCCCCGTCGGCACTCTCGCGATCGGCAAGGCGGGTGCGATCAACGCCGCGCTCCTCGCCGCCGCCATCCTCGCGCTCTCCGACGAGGCGCTGTCCCAGCGCCTGCAGGCATGGCGCGCGGCGCAGACCGACAGCGTGGCGGTCGATCCCCAATGACGAACGGCGCGACGGTACTTCCCCCCGGCTCCACCATTGGCATCCTCGGCGGCGGCCAGCTCGGGCGAATGATCGCGGTCGCAGCGGCACAGCTCGGCTACCGCACCCACGTCCTCGCCCCCGACAGCGAGAGCGTGGCGGCGCAGACCGCTTCGTCGCTGACCCGCGCCGATTATCACAACCGCATCACACTCGCCGATTTCGCGAACGCGTGCGACGTCGTGACCTACGAGTTCGAGAATATCGCGGTCGATCCCATCGCGTGGCTCGCCGATCGCGTGCCCGTCCGTCCCGGCGCGAAGAGCCTTGCGGTCGCGCAGGACCGCGTGCGCGAGAAGCGCTTCGTGGAAGAGGTCGGCGGCACCACCGCGCGCTGGGCCGAGGTGACGAGCCGCGCCGACCTCGACACCGCGCTGACCCATGTCGGCATCCCGGCGATCCTGAAGACGACGCGGCTCGGCTATGACGGCAAGGGGCAGGTCCGCATCGACAGCCCCGCCGACGCCGACGCCGCGTGGAACGCCATCAACGGCCCCGCGATCCTCGAGGCGTTCGTCGATTTCAGCCACGAATTTTCGATCATCCTCGTGCGCGGGCAGGACGGCCGGATGGTCAGCTACCCCCCGCCCTGGAACGAGCATCGCAGCGCCATCCTCCACCGCTCCACCCTCCCCGCCCCGGCCGAGATCGCGGCGCACTGGGCGCAGGCCGCCGCCCTCACCGGCCGGATCGCCGATGCGCTGGGTCACGTCGGCGTGCTCACGTGCGAGTTTTTCGCGACCGCCGATGGCCCCGTGCTCAACGAGATGGCGCCGCGCGTCCACAATTCGGGGCACTGGACGATCGAGGGTGCGGCGACCTCGCAGTTCGAGAACCACGTCCGCGCGATCTGCGGCCTCCCGCTCGGTGATACCCACCTGACCGCACCGGGCGTCGAGATGGAAAACCTCATCGGCGACGACTGGCAGCGCTGGCCCGACCTCCTCGCCGAGCCGCACGCGCACCTGCACCTTTACGGCAAGCGCGAAGCACGGCCCGGGCGCAAGATGGGCCACGTCACCCGCCTGAAGCGCGCGAAGATCGAAGCTTAGGGCTTAACCGCGCATCGCGCTGTCGATCGGTTCCGACGTCACCGGATAGCCGATCCCCTCGGGAATACACAGATGCTGGCGCCCGCCGCGCTCCTCCGCCCACGGCGTCACCGTCGTCACCGGATTCCGCGCCGTATCCGCCACCGCCTCGGCAAAGCTCCCGAACTGCGCCAGCCGCTCCAGATTGCGCCGCGTGGGAAAGATGATCGCCATCTCGCCGCGGTCGCTCGCCTCGAGCACGTCGCGCGCCGTTGCCCACACGAGCCGGACGTTCTCGTTCGCGTCCACCGTCGGCGGCGGCGCGTCGGCGGGAAGCTGCGCGAGGTAGAAGCGCGTATCGAAGATCCGCATATGCGCATGCGCCGGCCGCCACCGCGCGAACGGCACGAGTTGCGCCGGGTCGAGCGCCGCACCCTGATCGGCCAGCGCCTCGCCCATCGTCGCGCCCGCATGAAGCGCCGCGCGCATCGCCGCGATACTCCCCGCATCGAGCGCCCCCGCAACGCCGATCGCCAAACCCGCTTCCTCGATGGTCTCGCGGATGGCGGCAATCCGGGCCGCCAGATCGTCATCGCCGCCCATCGCGGCCGCGAGCGCATGATCCCCGGGGTCGATCCGCCCGCCGGGGAACACCATCGCGCCGGCAGCGAACACCATCCTCGCCGCGCGCTCGACCATCAGCAGCTCCGGCGCGCTGCCCTCGCTCTCGCGAAAGATCACCGCGGTCGCGGCCGGGATGGCAGGGGGCATGTCCGTCATGCCCGAGGCTAGGCGCATCACGCACGCGCTGCCAAGCCCTGTGGGGGCAGACCGCAGGAGGTAATCCGATCGCGCGAAAGGATCGATTCCGCGCAAAACCGGCGGATTTTTGGACCGCGCGCTAGCCCGCCGCGCACGGCGCATCTAAGAGCCGGTCGACAGAGTTTCGATCCGCGTCCGGATCGCCGAATTGCAAAGAGGAAATCCATGCGCGTCACGATGATCGGTTCTGGCTATGTCGGGCTCGTCTCCGGCGCATGTTTTGCCGATTTCGGGCACGACGTGGTGTGCGTGGACAAGGACGAGAGCAAGATCGCCGCGCTGCTCGAAGGCCGCATCCCGATCTTCGAGCCGGGCCTCGACCAGCTCGTCGCCACCAACGTCAAGGCGGGCCGGCTCCGCTTCACCACCGATCTGGCGGAAGGCGTGAAGGATGCCGACGCGGTCTTCATCGCGGTCGGCACGCCGTCGCGCCGGGGGGACGGTCACGCCGACCTCAGCTATGTCTACGCCGCCGCCGAGGAGATCGCGCACGCGATTCGTCGCTTCACCGTCATCGTCGACAAGTCGACCGTTCCCGTCGGCACCGGCGACGAGGTGGAACGGATCATCCGCGACGCCAACCCGCAGGCCGAATTCGCGGTCGTCTCCAATCCCGAATTCCTGCGCGAAGGCGCCGCGATCGACGACTTCAAGCGCCCCGACCGCGTCGTCATCGGCGGCGACGACGCCCGCGCGCTCGAGGTCATGCGCCAGATCTACCGCCCGCTCGCGCTCGGCCGCTCGCCAATCATCGAGATGAGCCGCAAGGCCGCCGAGCTCACCAAATATGCCGGCAACGCCTTCCTCGCGACCAAGATCACCTTCATCAACGAGATCGCCGACCTGTGCGAAAAGGTCGGCGCGGACGTGCAGGACGTCGCGCGCGGCATCGGGCTCGACAACCGCATCGGCTCGAAGTTCCTCCACGCCGGACCCGGCTATGGCGGGTCGTGCTTCCCCAAGGACACGCTGGCGCTCCTGAAGACCGCGCAGGACAACGAAGCGCCGCAGCGCATCGTCGAGGCGGTCGTGGCAGTGAACGACAACCGCAAGCGCGCGATGGGCCGGAAGGTCATCGCCGCGATGGGCGGCGACGTGCGCGGCAAGACCGTCGCGGTGCTCGGCCTCACCTTCAAGCCCAACACCGACGACATGCGCGACAGCCCCGCGATCGCGGTGATCCAGACGCTGCAGGATGCCGGCGCCACGGTTCGCGCCTATGATCCGGAAGGAACCGAACAGGCGAAGAAGGTCCTCGACCATGTCGATTATTGCGACGGCCCCTATCAGGCGATGGAGGGCGCCGACGCGCTCGTCATCGTCACCGAATGGGACGCGTTCCGCGCGCTCGACCTTGCCCGCGTGAAGTCGCTGCTGAGCAGCCCCGTCCTCGTCGATCTGCGCAACATCTACCCGCGCGATGCGGTCGAGGGCGCTGGCTTCACCTACCACGCCGTCGGGCGCTGATGGCGGCGCGCGCGCCTATACTCGTCACCGGCGCGGCCGGCTTCATCGGCCACGCGACCGCGCACCGGCTGCTGGCGCGCGGCGAGCGAGTGATCGGCGTCGATAGCGTCAACGACTATTACGACCCGGCGCTGAAGGAAGCCCGGCTCGCCACCTTCGACGGCGTGGACGGGTTCGATTTCCACCGCGCCGACATCGCCGATGCTGAGACCATGGCGCGGCTGGTCGCCGACAACGGCATCACCCGCGTCGTCCACCTCGCGGCGCAGGCGGGCGTGCGCTACAGCATCGAAAACCCGTTCGCCTATGAACGCTCGAACCTCGCCGGGCATTTGTCGATCATGGAGGCGTGCCGCCACGCGCCCGGCTTCGAACATCTCGTCTATGCCTCGTCCAGCTCGGTTTACGGCGACAAGCCGGTAGGCGGCGCCGGCTTCACCGAGGACGAGCCCGCCGCCTCCCCCGTCTCGCTCTACGCCGCCACGAAGCGCGCGTGCGAGCTGATGAGCCAGGCCTATGCCGCGCTCTACGGCTTTCCGCAGACCGGGCTTCGCTTCTTCACCGTGTACGGCCCGTGGGGACGCCCCGACATGGCCTATTTCGGCTTCACGCAGAAAATCTTGCGCGGCGATCCGATCGAGGTGTTCGGCGAAGGCAAGATGGCGCGCGACTTCACCTATATCGACGACATCGTCGACGGCATCGTCGGCGCGCTCGATCATCCCCCCGCGCGAGGCCAGAACCGCGTCCTCAACATCGGCGACAGCCACCCCGTCGGCCTCATGGAAATGATCGAGACGCTGGAGACGGCGCTCGGCCGCAAGGCGGAAAAGATCATGCGCCCGATGCAGCCCGGCGACGTCACCGCAACCTATGCCGACGTGTCAAAACTCGCCGCGCTGACCGGCTACCAACCCAGGGTGATGCTGGCGGAGGGCCTGACCCGCTTCGCCGCATGGTATCGGGATTTCTACCGGGCGGCGTAACTAAGGGCATCGTCACCCCGGAATGGGACGCCTATTTGCTCCCCTCCCTGGAAGGGAGGGGCCGGGGGTGGGTTGGCCCGATGTCTTCTCCAACGGCAGCCAGTATCGCCTCCGCCACCCCATGGGGATTGGCGCGGACGTCGCTGTTCCAGAATCGTAGCACCGTCCAGCCCAAGTCGGTCAAGAAAGCCGTCCGAGCCCTGTCGTAATCTGCGGAGTTGAGATGCTGGCTTCCGTCGAGCTCGATTGCGACACGACGTGAACGACACGCTAGGTCCAAGATGTAGGGACCGACGGGAAGTTGTCGAGTAAAGCGGGGACGGTGGTGGCGCACGAGGTGCCAGATGGAGCGCTCCTCCGGCGTCGATTTGTTGCGAAGGTCCCGGGCATGGGACGTGATCTTGGGCGGCAGGCGGGGCATCGTGCGATGCTTGCGTATCGGTTCACCGAGAGCAACCCACCCCCGACCCCTCCCTTGTCAGGGAGGGGAGGAAAAAGACGAGGCCGTCTCTCTATCGTCCCTTCCCGAAAAGGGACAGCGCCCTTCTAACTCCCCTCCCTGACAAGGGAGGGGTCGGGGGTGGGTTGGCCAGCGGTCATCTACCACACCTCCTCACACCTCGAACCCCACCCCATCCTTCGCCTGCACCGTCGACCGCGACAGATCGGTGACAAAATCGAACCGGTCGCCCCGATAGGCCGACCGGGTGAATTCCACCGCACGGCCCTGCGCGTCGAAGGCCACGCGCTCGATACGCAGGATCGCCGCATTCTCCGCGATCGACAGGATGCCCGCCTCGGTCGGCGTCGCCAGGCACGCGCGGATTCGCTGCGTGCCAGAAACCGGCCGGGTGCCCGCCTCCGCCAGCGCCGCGTAGAGCGAATCGCCCAGCGTATCGAGATCGGGCAGCAGCGCCGCCGGCACCACCGCATGCTCGATCGCCAGCGGCTCGTCATTGGTCAGCCGCACCCGGCTCAGCCGCGCGACCGGTGTGTCCTCGGGCATGTGCAGTTCCATCGCCTCGGCATAGGTCGCGGTGCCGCGGCGGCGCATGATCCAGATGACCGACGGCCGCTCGCCCCGCGCGCACGCCTCGGCGGTAAAGCTGATGAGCGCGGCGCCGGCGTGGTCGATCCGCCGCGCGACGAACGTGCCCGATCCCTGCTTGCGATACAGGATGCCCTCCTGGATCAGCGCCTCGATCGCCTTGCGCACGGTGACGCGCGACATGCCCGACATCTCGGCCAGGTCGCGTTCGGACGGCAGCGCACCGCCGGCCGCGACCCCGCCGTCCGCGACATGCTCGCGCAGCGACCGCGCAAGCTGGAGGTAGAGCGGCGTATCGCTGCCCCCGCGCGCCGCAAGCGCCTCACGCATGGCGGTCCCCCGCCTCCAGCGCGGCGCGCAGATTGTTGTGGTGCCGCGCCAGCGCCGCGCGCGCCACATCCGCCTGCCAGCCCTTCGCCAGCAGCACCGCCAGCTTGATATCCTGATCCGCCGCGCTCAGCGCCGCATTGGCCGCCGCTTCCCCGACCTGCGCGGTCTGGCACACGATCGCGGTCGCGCGGTGGGCCAGCTTGTCGTTCGACACGCGCATGTTGACCATGAGCCCACGGTAGACGAGCCCGCAACGCAGCATCAGCGCGGTGGACAGCAGGTTCAGCACGACCTTCTGCGCCGTCCCCGCCTTCATCCGCGTCGATCCCGCGACCGGCTCGCTCCCTGTATCGGCGACGATCGCATGATCTGCCGCCGCGAGCAGCACGCTGTCCGGATTGTTCGCGACACCGATGGTCAATGCTCCCGCCCCGCGCGCCGCCTCGACCACCGCGACGGTGAACGGCGTGCGCCCGCTTGCCGCCACACCGATGACGATATCGTCCGCGCCGACGCCCTCCGCCACTACGCCCGCGCGCGCGGCGTCCGCATCGTCCTCCGCGCCTTCCGCGCTTTCGGCCAGCGCATCGGTGCCGCCGGCGAGCAGGAAGACCAGCCGGTCGCGCGGCCAGTTATAGGTGGGATACAGCTCAACCCCGTCCTGCACCGCGATCCGCCCCGATGTGCCCGCACCCGCGTAGACGAGCCTCCCGCCGCGCAGCAGACGGGGCGCGGCCGCATCGCACGCCGCGGCGATGGCGCCCGTCTGGCTCTTGATCGCGGCGACCGCGGCCAGTTGCCCCTCCAGCATCGCCTCGACCGCGAGCGCGGTCGGCCAGCGATCGAGATCGACGAAGCGGGGATCGACGGTTTCGGTGGACATGCGTTTCCTTGCGTCGCTGGCGGGTCAAAGAAAGATTTTGGACGGGTTCATCAGCCCCATCGGGTCGATCGCGCGTTTGATGTCGCGCATCACCGCGACCGCATCGGCGCCGTGCTCGCGCACCAAAGCCTCACGCTTGCCGATGCCGATGCCGTGCTCGCCCGTGCACGTGCCGCCGACCGACAGCGCGAAATCGATCATCGCGGCGTTGACCTTGGCGGCGCGCGCCCATGCATCGCGGTCGTCGGGGTGCAGCACGAAGAAGACGTGGAAGTTGCCGTCGCCGACATGCCCCAGGATCGGCGCGAGCAGCCCCGCCGCCGCGATCGCCGCCTGCGCACGCCCGATCGCTTCGGCCAGCTTCGAGATCGGCACGCAGATATCGCTGATCCACGTCACCGCGCCGGGCAGCATCGCGCGCGCCGCCGGCAGCGCCTGATGCCGCGCCCGCCACAACCGACGCTGCTCGTCCCGGTCGGTGCTGAGCGCGAGGGTGCCCCCGCCAAGCTCCTCGCCGATCGCAGCGAGCATCGCCCGCTGCTCGGCGACCGAAGCCGGGCTGCCGTGAAGCTCGACGAACAGCATCGGCTGCTCCGGCAGGTCCAGCCCGCCATGCGTATTGCACGCCCGGATCGCCGCCTCGTCGAGCAACTCGATCCGCGCGACGGGAATGCCCGCTTGCACCGCCGCGATCACGGTATCGACCGCCCCCGCCAGCGTCGTGAACGGCCATGTCCCCGACAGCACCGTCTCGGGAATGCCGTGGAGCCGAAGCGTCGCTTCGACGATCAGCCCCAGCGTCCCTTCGGACCCGGTGAACAGATGCGTCAGATCATAGCCCGCCGCCGATTTGCGCGCCCGCGTGCCGGTGCGGATCAGCCGCCCGTCGGGCAGCACGACCTGCAGCGCCAGCACGTTCTCCCGCATCGTGCCGTAACGCACCGCGTTCGTCCCGCTCGCCCGCGTCGCGATCATCCCGCCCAGCGTCGCATTGGCGCCGGGATCGATCGGGAAGAACAACCCCGTCGAGCGCAGGTCCTCGTTCAACTGCTCCCGCGTCACCCCCGGCTCGACCACGCACAGCAGATCGGCGTCCGCGATCTCCACGATGCGATTCATGCGAGACAGATCGACGCACAACGCCCCCGCCCCGACCGCTGCGTTGCCCTCCAGCGACGTCCCCACGCCCCACGGCACGATCGGGATCGCGGCGGCGTGCGCTGCGGCGACGATCCGCTGCACCTCGATGATCGTCAGCGGCTGGACGACGATGCCGGGCGCGTCGGCAGGGTGCGGCCCCTCGAGCGGGCGATACTGCGCGAGCGCACCCGGGGCGGTGATCCACCGGTCGCCGAAATCGGCGCCGATCGCGGCCGTCAACGATGCGAGTCCGTCCATGCCGCACATTTGACGCACTGGCGCGCAGCGCGCAACCAGTCTAATACCACTCGCAGTCCAATTATCAGGTTGATCAATGCCCGAAAGCCTCATGTTGAGCGAAGCACGCGAGGCTGCAGCGATCGCATCGCGCCAAATCGCGTCAAATCGCGACGAAATCATGCGCATTGTTGCGGCGTTGAAGGCGCTCGATCCGCCCTTCATCGCAACCCTCGCGCGCGGCAGTTCGGATCACGCCGCCAGCTTTGCAAAGGTCTTGTTCGAAACACGTCTAGGCCTTCCGGTCGTCAGCCACGCCCCTTCGACCGGCTCGCTCTACGGCGTCACATCCCCCAAATTCGCCCGCGTTCCCCTGCTTGCACTCTCGCAATCCGGCCGCAGCCCCGATCTTCTGACCGCCGCCGCCGACGCAAAGCGCGTCGGCGCCATCGTCGTCGCGATCGTCAACGACACCGCATCCCCGCTCGCAGCACTTGCCGATCACGTCATCCCGCTCGGCGCCGGCCCAGAACGCAGCGTCGCCGCGACGAAAAGCTTCATCGCGACCCTGACCGCACTCGCGCAGATCGCCGCAATTTGGGGCGGAGACGCGATTCTCGACCAGGCGCTGGACAGCGTCGGCGATGCGCTCGCGGCGTCGTTCGCGCTCGACTGGTCGGCCGCGCTCCCGGTCCTCTCCGATGCGCAGTCGCTGCTCGTCCTCGGCCGCGGGCTGACCCTGCCGATCGCGGGGGAAGCAGCGCTTAAACTGAAGGAAACCGCCGCGATCCATGCCGAAGCGTTCAGCATCGCCGAAGTCGCACACGGCCCGATGACGCTCATCAACGAAGGCGATCCCGTCTTCCTCTTCTGCCCAGAAGACGCCGCCCGCGAGGGCACAGCCGCGCGCATCCGTGCCTTTAAAGAGCGCGGCGCGTTCGTCATCGCCGCGGGCGACGCGGCGGACACCGAGGGCGCTGCGATCCGCCTGCCGATCGTCGCCCACGCCCATCCCGTCATCGGCGCGATCGGGCAGGTCGCGAGTTTCTACCGCCTGGCCGAAGGCGTCGCCCGCGCGCGCGGGCGCGACCCCGACCACCCTCCCTATCTTTCCAAGGTCACCAGCACCCTATGACGCTGACCGCTCTTTGCGGCGCGCAGGTGGTGACGCCCGCCGCTATCCTGCCCGGAACCGCGCTGCTGATCGATGGAGGACGGATCGCGGGGCTGTGTGCGTCCGACGCCTGCCCGCCAGATGCCCTGCGCATCGATCTGCACGGCGGTTTCCTGCTGCCCGGCTTCATCGACACGCAGGTCAATGGCGGTGGCGGCGTGCTGTTCAACGACGCGCCCGATGTCGATGGCTTGCGCACGATCATGGCCGCGCACCGGCGTTTCGGAACGACGGGGATGATGCCGACGCTCATCAGCGACGATCTGGCGGCGATCGAACGCGCGATCGATGCGGTCGACACGGCCATTGCCGCCGGCGTTCCGGGTATTCTCGGCATCCATATCGAAGGGCCGTTCCTCAACGCCGACAAGCGCGGCATCCACGATCCGGGCAAGTTCCGCCTGCTGGACGATGCCGCGATAGCGTTCCTGACCCGCCCCGGTCGCGGGGTGCGGCTGGTGACCCTCGCGCCCGAACTCGCTGCGCCGGGCACGATCCGCGCGCTTCGCGCCGCGGGCGTCGTGGTGGCTGCCGGGCACAGCATGGCCGGCTACGCGGCAACCCGCGAGGCGCTGGACGAGGGATTGTCGGGCTTCACCCACCTTTTCAACGCGATGACGCAGTTGGGCAGCCGCGAGCCGGGGATGGTCGGCGCCGCGCTGGAGGACCGCGCCAGCTTCTTCGGGCTCATCGTCGATGGCCATCACGTTGCACCAGCCAGCCTTCGCGTTGCGCTGGCCGCGCGCGGGCCGGGCGGTGCGATGCTCGTCACCGACGCGATGTCGCCGGTCGGCACCGACGCCACGCGCTTCACGCTCATGGGGCGCGAGATCACGGTGAAGGACGGCGTGTGCCAGTCTGCCGACGGCACGCTGGCTGGCTCCGCGCTCTCGATGGCACAGGCGGTGCGCAATGCCGTGGAGATGCTGGGCGTCGATCTCGTCACCGCATCAGCGATGGCGAGCGGCAATCCGGCGCGTTTCCTGAGAATTGCGGATCGCACCGGCACGCTCGCGCCCGGCCTCGCCGCCGATATCGTCCATCTGAACGACGCGATGGCGGTCACGCGGACCTGGATTGGCGGGGCGTTATCCGAAGGCGCTGAGGCCGGTCAGGCCGCGGCCGAAACCAGCCCCGCGCGGTAGCCGGCGAGATACAGCGCCCCGTCGAGTGGATCGCCGATCGCCGGCGTCAGCCGCGACACGGTGCGCGCGCGAAGCCACGGCAGCATCCGTTCCGACAGCCCGCCCGCGAGCGCGCAGCGAGGCGCCCCGCGTTCGAAGATCGTCTCGATGAAGCGCTCGATATGTTGCGCCGCGTCCTCGACGATCGATCGCGCGATCGCGTCGTTCGCCTCGGCGTAATCCATGACGACGGGCGCGAGCGCGGCATAGTCACGCGGCGTCGCCTGATCCATCCACGCGATCGCCCGAGCCGTTTCGTGTCCGAACCGCGCGGTGACCGCGCTGCTTAAGGGCGTCGGCTGCGTCCGCCCGTCGAGCGCCCGCAGCGCATGGCGCATCGCGCTCAGCCCCAGTGCCGCGCCGCTGCCTTCGTCGGAAATCGGAAAGCCGTAGCCACCGATGCTGAAATCCTTCCCCTCGAACCGCACCTGCGCGATGCTGCCGGTGCCGATGATGAGCGTCGCACCGTCCTGCCCGCCATGCGCGCCAAGGTTCGCGATCACCGCATCGGTTTCGTAGCGAATGGCGGCAAAGGGGAAATCGAGTTGTGTCAGCGCATCACGGACGCCCGGCCGCGATATCCCCGCAATCCCCATCCCGGCGCGGATCGTGGCAATTTGTGCGCCCTCGAGCCCTGCCGCATCGACCGCCTGCCCGATCGCGTCGCCCAGCGTCGCATAGAGCTTGTCCATCCCGATCCGCGCATTCGCGGGTCCGGTCTGACCTGTGCCGATGACCCCGCCCGCTGCGTCGATCAACCGACTGCGACAATGGCTACCGCCCGCGTCGATTCCGAGAAAATAAGCCATGCGCGCGTCTCCAGACATGCGCGCGATACCGAGGTTGGCCGTCGCCTGTCCATGACGCGGCTTTGCGACGCCCATGCCGGGACGGCATAGCCGGCCGCGGGAGACTTCATCCCCGCGGCCGGCGTCATACGATCAGAAGGCGAGGCCCATCGCGGTCTTCACGCCGGGCAGCGCCTTCACCTTGGTCAACAGGTCAGCGGTCACCGGCTCGTCGACCGACAGCAGCAGCACCGCCTCACCGCCTGCCGCTCTCCGTCCGAGATGGAAGGTGCCGATATTGACCCCCGCCTCGCCAAGCGTCGTGCCGAGCCGGCCGATGAACCCCGGCGCATCCTCGTTGACGACATACAGCATGTGCCCGACGAGATCGGCTTCGACCTTGATCCCGAACAACTCGACCAGGCGCGGCGCCGCATCGCCGAACAGCGTGCCCGCGACTGAGCGATCGCCGGCTTCGGTCTTCACCGTCACGCGGACGAGCGTGTGGTAATCGCCCTCGCGATCATGCCGCACCTCGCGCACGTCGAGGCCCCGTTCCTTGGCGAGGAACGGCGCGTTGACCATGTTCACCGTGTCCGAATGCACCCGCATCAGGCCGGCGAGCACGGCGCCCGTGATCGGCTTCTGGTTGAGGCTCGCCGCTGCGCCTTCCACCTCGACCGAAATCCCCGAGAGCGCACCGTGCGCGAGTTGGCCGACGAGTGAGCCGAGCTTTTCCGCAAGCGCCATGTAGGGTTTCAGCTTGGGCGCTTCCTCCGCCGACAGGCTCGGCATGTTGAGCGCGTTGGTAACCCCGCCGGAAACGAGGAAGTCGGCCATCTGCTCGGCGACCTGGATCGCGACGTTGACCTGTGCTTCGGTCGTCGATGCACCGAGATGCGGGGTGGAGACGAAGCCGGGCGTGCCGAACAGCGGCGATTCCTTCGCCGGCTCGGTCACGAAAACGTCAAGCGCGGCGCCCGCGATATGCCCCGAATCGAGTCCCGCCTTCAGCGCAGCCTCGTCGATCAGCCCGCCGCGCGCGCAGTTGATGATGCGCACGCCCTTCTTGGTCTTGGCGAGATTTTCCGCCGACAGGATGTTGCGGGTCTGGTCAGTGAGCGGCGTGTGGAGCGTGATGAAATCGGCGCGCGCGAGCAGCGTGTCGATGTCCACTTTCTCGACGCCCATCTCGACCGCGCGTTCGGGGGTAAGAAAGGGATCGAACGCGACGACCTTCATCTTGAGTCCGCGCGCCCGGTCGGCGACGATCGAGCCGATATTCCCCGCGCCGATCAGCCCCAGCGTCTTCGAGGTCAGCTCGACCCCCATGAAGCGGTTCTTCTCCCACTTCCCCGCCTGGGTGGACGCATCCGCCTCGGGCAATTGGCGGGCGAGCGCGAACATGAGTGCAATCGCGTGTTCCGCCGTGGTGATCGAGTTTCCGAAGGGCGTATTCATCACGACGACGCCCTGCGCGCTGGCCGCGGGGATATCGACATTGTCGACGCCAATCCCGGCACGACCGATGACCTTCAGATTGGTCGCGGCGCTCAGGATATCCTTGGTAACCTTGGTCGAGGAGCGGATGGCGAGGCCGTCATAGGCGCCGATGATCGTTTTCAGTTCGTCGGGCGTCTTGCCGGTGATCTCGTCCACCTCGACGCCGCGCTCGCGAAAAATCTGCGCGGCTTTCGGGTCCATTTTGTCACTGATGAGGACTTTGGGCATGTGGATGCCTTTCTTGAGAAGAAATGTATCCCCGCGACGGCGGGGATCCAGACTGGGCTCCCGCCTTCGCGGGAGCACAAATGACGTGGTCAGGCGGCTTTCGCCATCGCGTAGGACCAGTCGAGCCACGGACCGAGCGCTTCGATGTCAGCGGTATCGACAGTCGCGCCGCACCAGATGCGCAGGCCCGGCGGCGCGTCGCGGTAGCCGGCGATATCGAACGCGGCGCCCTCCTTCTCGAGCGCCGAGGCCATCGCCTTGATGAACGCCTCGTCCGCGCCCTCGACCGTCAGGCACACGCTTGTCTTCGACCGCGAGGCCAGGTCGGCGGCGAGGTGGCCGAGCCAGTCGCGCTCCGCGACGATCCGGTCGAGCGCCGCCGCATTGGCGTCGGACCGCGCGATCAGGCCGCGCGGACCCAGCGCCTTCGCCCATTCGAGGCTAAAGATCGCATCCTCGACCGCGAGCATCGACGGCGTGTTGATCGTCTCGCCCTTGAAGATGCCCTCGGTCAGCTTGCC
Source organism: Sphingomonas sp. EC-HK361 (assembly GCF_902498785.1). Classification (GTDB taxonomy): domain Bacteria; phylum Pseudomonadota; class Alphaproteobacteria; order Sphingomonadales; family Sphingomonadaceae; genus Sphingomonas. The sequence goes on along the minus strand of NZ_LR701493.1, from coordinate 147,532 downwards.
TTTCGAGACGAGCCTAAAGACCTTGGGCAACGGCCAGGCGGGGGTGTAGCTTTCCAGCCGCTCGACCGCGCGCGGGCCAAGGATCAGGACGCCGTGTGCGCCCTCGCCGCCCAGCACCTTCTGCCAGGAAAAGGTCGCGACATCGATCTTCGCCCAGTCGATGTCGTAGGCAAACACCCCGGAGGTCGCGTCGGCGAATGACAGCCCCTCCCGGTCGTCGGGAATCCAGTCGGCGTCGGGCACGCGAACGCCCGAGGTCGTGCCGTTCCAGGTGAAGAGCACGTCGTTCGACCAGTCGACCGCGTGCAGATCGGGCAGCTGGCCGTAGTCGGCGCGGATCACATTGGGGTCGATCTTCAGCTGCTTGACCGCATCGGTCACCCAGCCCTCGCCGAAGCTTTCCCAGGCAAGCGTCGTCACCGGCCGCCCGCCCAGCATCGTCCACATCGCCATCTCGAATGCGCCGGTATCCGAACCGGGGACGATGCCGATGCGGTGCGTGTCGGGAAGCTGGAGCAGCTCGCGCATCAGGTCGATCGCGTATTGCAGCCGCGTCTTGCCGACCTTCGACCGGTGCGAGCGACCAAGCGATTCGGTGGCGAGCTTGTCAGGGGACCAGCCGGGCGGCTTCGCGCAGGGACCGGAAGAGAAAAAGGGGCGCGCCGGCCTTGTGGCAGGCTTTGCAACGGACGCAATGGCGGCGTCGGCAACGGTCGTATCAGTCATGTCAACTCTCCTCACAGAGAGCACGCGCGGCGTTGGGACCGCGTGGCCCGTCGACGGCGGTAGCGAGGCGGCGGATGGAGCGCAAGCGTCGTTTGTCCCGCTCCCCATTCCGTTTGCCCTGAGCCTGTCGAAGGGCTGCTTTCTTCTTCCGCCGAATTCAGGAAGAAGACAGGACGGTGCTTCGACAGGCTCAGCACGAACGGGGAAGTGCGTTGCGTATCATTGTTTCTGTGTTGGTCCTCGCGCTGCTCGCCGCCTACGGCCGCACCGAACGCCCCGCGCAACCCACGCCCTCCCGCCCACTCGTCGGCCCAAGCGTGCGAGAAACCGCGCAGTGCCTGGCCGACCTGCGCGAAATCGGCGTCGCCTACCGTGTTCTGCCCGACAAGGAGACAGGGCCGGGCTGCGGCCTTGTCGGCACGGCGCAGCTGGTCGAGATTGGCGTCCCGGTGAACAACCTCACCGCGGTGCGATGCGGCGAAGCGCGCGCCTTTGTCGGCTGGATCAGGAACGCGGTTGCTCCGGCGGCCTATCAGATCCTCGGCAGCGAGCTCGCCCGGGTCGATTCGATGGGCAGCTATGCGTGCCGCAATACCGTCGGCACCGCGGGGCCGGCGCGCCGATCGGGCCACGCGATCGCCAATGCGATCGACGTCGGCGGCTTCGTGCTGAAGGACGGACGACGGATCAGCGTCCTGACCGACTATCGGTCGGTCGATCCGCAGGTCGCCGCGTTCTGGCGCGCGATCCACACTTCTGCCTGCAAGCGCTTCGGCACGGTGCTCAGCCCTGACTACAACGCGGCGCACCAGAATCACCTCCACCTTGAGGACGACAGCGCGAATTTCTGCCGCTAGCGCGCGCGCGAACTTTGCTCTAACCCCCGCCGATGACCGAAACACGAGTACCAAGCCGCGTCTTCGCACGCGCAAAGCAGGACGCCGAGACCGCCAAGGGCGGCGTCTCCACGCCGCAGACCGAAAATTCCGCCTATCGGCTCGCCTTCCAGGACATGGACTTCCTGCTGCGCGAAGACCTGCGCCCGGTGCGCTTCCAGCTCGAACTGCTCAAACCGCAGCTCCTGATGGAAGAGGCGCATATCGGATCGACCTTCGTCTTCTACGGTTCGGCCCGCATCCCCGAGCCGGCCAAGGCACAAGCGATGCTCGACATGGCAACCGACGCTAAGGCGAAAAAGGTCGCCGAGAGCCTGGTCGCGAAGTCAAAATATTACGACATGGCGCGCGAACTCGCCCGCCTTTGCTCGAATTTCCCGCGGGACGAGGCCGGGCGGCGGCATTTCGTCGTGTGTTCGGGCGGCGGCCCGTCGATCATGGAAGCCGCGAACCGAGGCGCGACTGATGTGCATGCCGAATCGCTGGGACTCAATATCGTGCTCCCGCACGAACAGGCGCCGAATCCCTACGTCACCCCGTCGCTCAGCCTGCAGTTCCACTATTTCGCGCTGCGCAAGATGCACTTCCTGCTCCACGCCCGCGCGCTCGCCGCTTTCCCCGGCGGATTCGGGACGTTCGACGAGCTCTTCGAGCTGCTGACGCTGATCCAGACGGGCAAGATCGCGCCGATTCCGGTGCTGCTATTCGGCCGCGAATTCTGGGAGCGCGTCGTGAATTTCGATGCGCTGGTGGAAGAAGGCGTGGTGAGCGAGAAGGACCTCGGCATCTTCACCTTCGTGGAAACCGCGGCCGAAGGCTGGGCCGTCGTCCAGAAGTTCTATGAGAAAGCCGAAGGCGAACAGGGCGACATCGCTGCCTGAACAAGAAGGGCGCGTCATCCCGGCGACAGCTGGGATGACGCAAGGGCCGGAAGCTCCCTTACTGCTTCTTCGCCGCTTCCTTGGCCGCATTGGGATCAACCGACGGCGCGCCCGATGCGGGGGTGCCGGTGTTCGCGATGTTGCCCGTTTCCGCGCCCGTCGCGTTCGCGACCGCAGCCGCCGCGTTTCCGCCCTCGGCAGGCGCCGCAGCGTTGTCGCCGCCGGCGGGTGCGGCGGCAGGAGCAGCCGGCAGCGGCAGGTTCGACCCCTGCTGGTTGATGTAGAGCAGGATGTTCGCGCGGTCCTGCGGATTGGAAAGGCCGGCAAAGGTCATCTTCGTGCCGTTGGCGAACTTGCGTGGGCTCGTGAGCCACGCGTTCATCTTCTCGAAATCCCAGTTACCGCCGACCGATTTCAGCGCGTCGGAGAACGCGAAGCCGCCCTTGCCCGCGCCGATCGGTTCGCCGAGCGTGCCATAGAGGTTCGGCCCGATACCGTTCGCTCCGCCCTGGTTGATCGTGTGGCACGCGCCGCACTTCTTGAAAACCTCGGCGCCTTTGGCGGCATCGGCGGTCGGCAACAGCGCTGCGATCGGCACTTCGGCTGCGCCACCGCCACCGGCTTCCTCGGCCGCCTGGACGGGATAGCCTTCCTTCTCGGGCTTTTCCGAATGGAAGATCATGCCGCCGGCAATCGACAGGCCCAGCGCAGCGCCGCACGCTGCCAGCACCCAGCCCGCGATGGTATTCGACCGATCATCCATGTGTGTTGTCGCCCCTCCAGGAATTGCGCGTCCCATAGACAAAGCGGGCATGGCCGCGCAAGCGCGCTTGAGCAGCGACGGTTCCGCGCCTAACCCGCGCTGCGATATGGACCAATATGCCGCCCCCGCCCGCCCGCTCGTCGCCGCCATGATAGATGCGGCCGCCGCCGATCCGGCGCGCGCGGTCGCGTTTCAGGGCGCGCCGGGCGCCAACAGCCATGTCGCCGCGATCGAGGCTTGCCCGGATGGCCTGCCCGTTCCCTGCTTCGATTTCGCCGACGCGATCGACGCCGTGAAGGACGGCACCGCAACCCGCGCGATCATCCCGATCGAGAATTCGCTCCACGGCCGCGTCGCCGACATCCATTTCCTGCTGCCCGAGTCGGGGCTGGTCATCACCGGCGAGTATTTCCTGCCCATCCGCCACGCGCTGATGGGCGTCGGTCCGCGTGACGGCGTGCGGCAGGCGATGAGCCACCCGCAGGCGCTGGGCCAATGCCGCCACTGGCTACGCGCGCAAGGCATCCACCCGGTGAACTATCCCGACACCGCGGGCGCCGCCGCATTGGTCGCGGAGTTGCAGGACCCGGCAATCGCGGCGCTCGCCCCGCCAAAGGCGGCGGAGATTTACGGCCTGGACCTGCTCGGCACCGATATCGCGGACGCCGACCATAATATGACCCGTTTCGTGATCCTGTCGCGGGAAGGCATCGAGCCCGCGGGCGACGGCCCGTGGATGACGACGCTGATCTTCGAAGTGAAGAACGTCCCCGCCGCGCTTTACAAGGCGATGGGCGGCTTTGCGACCAACGGCGTCAACATGACGAAGCTCGAAAGCTACCAGCAGGGCGGCAGCTTCGCCGCGACCGAATTCTACGCCGATGTCGAGGGCAAGCCAGGAGACGCGCCATTCGACCGGGCGCTGGCGGAACTGGGGTTCCATTCCAAATATGTGCGGTTGCTGGGGACATACCGGCAGGGTCGGGCGCGGGGGTAAGATACGCACGCCATCCGCGGGAAACATTCGCGACGCGGCGGGTTGTCCGAGATCAACTCCGGGATACCGTCATGCCCAAACCCCTTATGATCGCCGCCGCGATCACGCTCTGCCTGCCGGTCGCGGCGAACGCCGATGTGCCGGGCCGCGGCTGGATGAGCAGCGCGAAGGTGTCGCGCACTCTCGCCAAACAGGGCTACCGCGTCATCAAGATCGAGGCGGACGACGGTCATTGGGAGGGCGAGGCGACACGGGGTGGCCGCAAATACGACTTTCATGTCGATCCGCATTCGGGACGTGTGACGAAGATGGAACGCGACCGGGACTGACCGCCGGTAATCCTCAACTCAACCGGTCGATCGCCTCGCGGTCCAGCCTGCCCGGCACCAGCATCACCGGCACTCTCAGCGCCCCCGCCTCCGCCGCGAAGTGCGCAACGAGCGGCCCCGGCGCGCCGCTGGCTGCCACGCCCAGCACCAGCGCCGCGATTTGCGGGTTCGCGTCGATCACCTCGTGAACGATCTTCACGCTGTCGCCCTGGCGGACGGTGATCGACGGGCGTAGCCCCGATTCCTCGATCAGCGTCCCCGCCGCCTTCGCAACCACCCCCTCGGCATGAAGACGCGCCTCCTCCTCGATCGTCGCCTGCACGCCGCCGAACGCGATGAACTCCTGTTCCGGCAGCATGGCGAGAATTTCCACTCCGCCGCCGGTCTTCACCGCGCGCCGGGCGGCGAAGCGGAGCGCGGCTTCCGCCTCCGGACTGTCATCGATCACCACCAGATACATGCGCATGTTGCGGCCCCTCTCTCGCGCGATAGGTGGCGCGAAGAATGCGGTCGTGCAAGCGCATGCGTCGGGCGTTGGGGTTGACCCGACGCCAAGCGGGCGCAAGAGACGCCCCTACGGAATCTCTGCCCCGCAAGGACGCTTCATGCCGATCGAAATCAAGATGCCCGCCCTCTCGCCCACGATGGAGGAAGGCACGCTGGCGAAATGGCTGGTGAAGGAAGGCGACGTCGTGAAGTCGGGCGACCTGATGGCGGAGATCGAAACCGACAAGGCGACGATGGAGTTCGAAGCGGTCGATGAGGGCACCATCGCGAAGATCGTCGTGCCCGAGGGCACCGACGGGGTGAAGGTCGGCGCGGTCATCGCGGTGCTGGCGGCGGATGGCGAGGACGCTGGCGAGGCGGAGGCTGCGCCTGCCAAGTCGGAGGCCAAGGCGCCCGAGGCAAAGCCCGAACCCGCGCCTGCCAAGGCCGAGGAACCAAAGGTGGAGGCCCAGAATGCAACGCCCTCCGCCGCTGCAAAGTCCGATCACGGCACACGCGTGAAGGCGAGCCCGCTCGCCCGCCGTATCGCGGCGGAGAAAGGCATCGACCTTGCGAGCCTCACGGGCTCCGGCCCGAACGGTCGCATCGTAAAGGCTGACCTCGAAGGCGCGAAGACAGGTGCGGCGCCTGCGCCCGCCCCGACGACAGCGGCAGCGGAAACGGCGGCGTCCGCCCCCGCACCCAGGCCGGCGACCGTCCCCGACATCCCGCACGAGGCGACCAAGCTCTCCAACGTCCGCAAGACGATCGCGCGCCGCCTCACCGAATCGAAGCAGCAGGTCCCGCACATCTATCTGACGGTCGATATCCGCCTCGACGCGCTCCTCAAGCTGCGCGCCGATCTCAACAAGGGGTTGGAAGCGCGCGGCGTGAAGCTGAGCGTCAACGACCTGATGATCAAGGCGCTCGCAGCGGCCCTCGTCCAGGTGCCGAAGTGCAACGCGATGTACACGCCAGATCAGCTCATCAGCTTCAAGCGCGCCGACATCTCGGTCGCAGTGTCCACACCGTCCGGGCTCATCACGCCGGTCATCACCGAGGCGGACAGCGCATCGCTCTCGTCGATCTCGACCCGGATGAAGGACCTCGCCGCCCGCGCCCGCGACAACAAGCTGAAGCCCGAGGAATATCAGGGTGGCACCGCGTCGATCTCGAACATGGGCATGTACGGGATCAAGCAGTTCGAGGCGGTCATCAACCCGCCCCAGGGCATGATCCTTGCGGTCGGCGCGGGCGAGAAGCGGCCGTGGGTCATGGAGGACGGCACGCTCGGCGTCGCGACGATCATGTCGGCGACCGGCAGCTTCGATCACCGCGCGATCGACGGCGCGGACGGCGCCGAACTGATGCAGGCGCTGAAGACGCTCGTCGAATCTCCGCTGGCGATGCTGGCCTGAGGTGCGGCCCGCGCTTGTCATCGAAGTCGCGCATCTGGTGATCGCCGTCGCGGTCGTCTTCCTCGTCTTCTGGGCGTTTGCGTGGAGCTATCCGCCCGGCGCAGCGACGATCTGGGCGGTCGGCGGCGTGACGGTCGCGATTGCCGCACTGCTCCAGGTGCCGCCGATCCTGCGCGCGGGGCGTCGCGCATGACGATGTTGCCGCAAGGCTCCCCCATCATCCGCGTCACGGCAATGCCCGCCGACGCCAACCCCTACGGCGACATCTTCGGCGGCTGGCTGATGGGCCATATGGATTTGGCGGCCGGGTCGGTCGCGTCGCGGCATTGCGGCGGCCGCGCAGTCACGATCGCGGTCGAGGGGATGAAGTTCCACCGCCCCGTCATCGTCGGCGACGAGCTGTCGGTCTACGCGACGCTTGTCGCGACCGGCCGCACGTCGATGACGATCGAGGTCGAGGCGTGGCGCCGCAGCCGCCACAGCGAGGAAGCCTATAACGTGACGCAGGCGCGCTTCGTCTTCGTCGCGATCGGCGAGGACCGCCAGCCGCGCAAGGTGCCGGGAATGGCGGCGTAGTTTTCGAATATGCGGCCCTTGAGCGGGCCACGCGAACAAGGACGGACACAGTGGCAGACACCTACGACCTCATCGTGCTCGGCTCGGGCCCCGGCGGCTATGTCGCGGCGATCCGGGCGGCGCAGCTCGGCCTCAAGGTCGCGATCGTCGAGCGGGAGCTGCTTGGCGGGATCTGCCTCAACTGGGGGTGCATCCCGACCAAGGCGCTGCTGCGATCGGCCGAGATTTTCCATTATATGCGCCACGCCAAGGACTACGGCCTCGCCGCCGAGAAGATCAGCGCGGATATCGATGCTGTCGTGAAGCGGTCGCGCGGGGTGGCGAAGCAGCTCAATCAGGGCGTCACGCACCTGATGAAGAAGAACAAGATCGTCGTGCATATGGGCACCGGCAAACTGACGGGCAAAGGCAAGCTGACCGTCACCGACAAGGACGGCAAGACGACCGAGCTTTCGGCCAAGAACATCATCGTCGCGACCGGCGCGCGGGCGCGTGACTTCCCGGGCGTGCCCGCTGACGGCAAGCGCGTGTGGACGTATCGCCACGCGATGACCCCGCCCGAAATGCCGAAGAAGTTGCTCGTCATCGGCTCCGGGGCGATCGGGATCGAGTTCGCCAGCTTCTACAACGACATGGGCGCCGAGGTGACCGTGGTCGAGATGCTCGACCGGATCGTGCCGGTCGAGGATGCCGACGTCTCCGCCTTCCTGGAGAAGGCGCTTACCAAGCAGGGCATGACGATCATGACCAAGGCTGGGGTGGACAAGATCGAGGTCGGCGCGTCGGGGGTCAAGGCGACGATCAAGGACAAGGACGGCAAGGTTGCGACGACCGATTTCAGCCATGTCATCGTCGCGATAGGGATCGTGCCGAACACCGCAGATATCGGCCTGGAGGCACTGGGGGTCGAGACCGATCGCGGGTTCCTGAAGACCGATGCGATGTGCAAGACCAATGTCGACGGCATCTACGCGATCGGCGACATCACCGCCCCGCCCTGGCTCGCGCACAAGGCGAGCCACGAGGGCGTCATCGCGGCCGAGGCCATTGCGGGCAAGCACCCGCACGCGATGGACCCGCTCAACATTCCCGGCTGCACCTACTGCCACCCGCAGGTCGCGAGCGTCGGGCTGACCGAGGCGAAGGCGAAGGAAGCCGGCTATGAGGTGAAGGTCGGCAACTTCCCCTTCATCGGCAACGGCAAGGCGATCGCGCTGGGCGAAGCCGAGGGCTTTGTGAAGACGGTGTTCGATGCGAAGACCGGCGAGTTGCTCGGGGCGCACATGGTCGGCGCGGAAGTGACCGAGCTGATCCAGGGCTACACCGTCGGCAAGACGGGCGAGCTGACCGAGGCGGAGTTCATGGAAACCGTCTTCCCGCACCCGACGCTCTCCGAAATGATGCATGAGAGCGTGCTGGGAGCATATGGGCGGGCGATTCATATCTGAGTTTATTGTGCTCCCGCGAAGGCGGGAGCCCAGCCTGGGTCCCCGCCTTCGCGGGAGCACATCGGCTGTCGCTCCCGCATCCAACCCCGCGCCCCAAACGTATTTCCTCGCGTCCGCGCTGCCTTTCGCTATAGGGAGGCCACGCATTGTGTCGAAAAGGTGACGAAGAGACGTGTTCAAGGGACTGACGCCGATCATCTATGGCGGCCACGAAGTGTGGCCGCTCGTCGAGGGCGGCAAGGGCGTGGCGGCGACCAACCATGCATCCGCTGGCGCCTGGGCGGCGGCTGGCGGAATCGGTACGGTCTCTGCGGTTAACGCCGACAGCTACGATCCCGAAGGCAAGATCATCCCGCAGGTCTACAACGCCCTCACCCGCCGCGCCCGGCATGAGGAACTGATCGAATACGCGATCGAGGGCGCCGTCCAGCAGGTCCGCCGCGCGTTCGACATCGCCGGTGGCAAGGGCGCGATCAACATCAACGTGCTGTGGGAAATGGGCGGCGCGCAGCGTGTGTTGCACGGCGTGCTGGAGCGTACCAAGGGCCTTGTCGCGGGCGTGACCTGCGGCGCCGGCATGCCCTACAAGCTCAGCGAGATCGCGGCGTCCTACAACGTCTCCTACCTTCCCATCGTCAGCTCCGGCCGCGCCTTCCGCGCGCTGTGGAAGCGCGCCTATTCGAAAGCGTCCGAATGGCTGGCGGCCGTGGTCTATGAAGACCCCTGGCTCGCGGGGGGGCATAACGGCCTGTCGAACGCCGAGGACCCTCTTGCGCCGCAAGACCCCTATCCACGCGTGAAGGCGCTGCGGGAGACGATGCGCGAAGGCGGCATTCCCGATTCCACCCCGATCGTGATGGCGGGCGGCGTCTGGTATCTGCGTGACTGGAACGACTGGATCGACAATCCCGAGCTCGGCAAGATCGCCTTCCAGTTCGGCACCCGGCCGCTGCTGACCAAGGAAAGCCCGATCCCCGAGGGGTGGAAAGAGCGGCTGATGACGATCGAGGAGGGCGATGTCCTCCTCCACCGCTTCTCGCCGACCGGCTTCTATTCCTCCGCGGTGCGCAACCCGTTCCTGCGCAATCTCGAAGCGCGCAGCGAAAGGCAGATCGCCTTTTCCACGCAGGAGGCCGGCGACCACATCTTCCAGCTCGATGTCGGCGTAAAGGGCAAGAACTTCTGGGTGACCCGCAACGATCTGCTGCGCGCACGCGAATGGTTCGGCCACGGCTTCACCGACGCGCTGAAGACCCCGGACAACACACTTGTCTTCGTGACCCCTTCCGAAAAGACGGAAATCCGCAAGGATCAGGCCGATTGCATGGGCTGCCTCAGCCAGTGCGCCTTCTCGTCATGGATGGACAGCGAAACCAATTCCACGGGCCGCCTCGCCGACCCGCGCAGCTTCTGCATCCAGAAGACGCTCCAGGACATCGCGCACGGCGGCGATACCGAGCAGAACCTGATGTTCGCGGGCCATTCCGCCTTCAACTTCAAGCGCGACCCATTCTATTCCAACGGCTTCGTGCCAACCGTGAAGCAGCTCGTCGATCGCATCCTGACCGGCGACTGACGCCCGATCAGCCGCCGGCGAGCGCGCTTCGCACAACAGCGAGCGGGCTGGCCAGCGCGCCGCTCAGCGCATCGACGAGCAGCCAGCCGGCGACGCCGATCACGCCGACGAAAACGATGAACTGCATCGACCGGGCAAGCGCGCGGCTGCGTTCTGTTCGCGCGGCGATATCGCTGGCAAGGCGCTGCGGATCGCGGCGTTCCACTTTCCCGGCGCCGCGGTTCGCAACCTGCTTGTTCTGGTCGGCTGCGCTTTGCAGCAACCCTTCGATATCGAGGCTGTCCTGTGTGCGGACGCCGAACATCTGCCCCTTCACCCACACCGCCCGCGCAACGATGACGATGGTCGCCTTGCGGATTTCGATATAGGCGCCCTGCTGCGGTGCTGCCCCGCCCGCGCGCGCCATGAGCCCGCGTGACGAGACATTCTGGATCGACACGTCCGACCAATCATTGCCCAGCCGCATCCGTGCCTTCACCAATACGCGTCGGCGCGGCTCGCGTTCTTTCACCGGCAGACTCCGTCACGACCAAGTACAAGACATGTGCCGATCCCCGGCCTGCCCTTGCCTAAATCCTATCGTCATCGCGCTAAGCACTGGTTAACGTAGGCAAAATCCGTTTCGGACCTATTTGCGCTCGAAGACCTTTTCGCCGCCCACCCAGGTCTGCTGCACCACGGTCCTGCGCAGATCGCCGGCATTGACGATCGTGGGGTCCCGGTCGACGATGATGAAGTCCGCACGCTGACCCGGCTGCAGGCTGCCGAACTTGCCTTCCGCAAAGCCGGCATAGGCGGCACCGCCAGTGAATGCCCACCACGCCTGCTCGCGCGTCACGATCTCCTGCGGTTGCCACCCGCCGGGCGGCAAACCATCGGCACCTTGCCGCGTGAAGGCGGAAGCCCAGCCCGCGAACGGGTCCGGCCGCTCCACCGGAAAGTCCGACCCGAAGGCAAGCTTCGATCCATTGGCAAGCATCGATTTCCACGCATAGGCGCCCGCAAGTCGCTGCGGACCGAGACGCGCTTCCGCCATCAGCCGGTCGCTCGTCTCGTGGGTCGGCTGCATCGATGCGATCGTCGTGTTACGCCCGAAGCGCGGCAGGTCGGCGGGATCGACGATCTGCGCATGCTCGACACGCCAGCGGCGATCACCCTTGTAGGTCTGCGACAGCACATCGATGGCGTCGAGGACCTCCTCGTTCGCCTTGTCGCCGATGGCATGGACCGCGACCTGCCAGCCATCCATCGCAGCCCGGCTCATCGAGTTCTGGAGCTGGGTATCGGTCAGGAAACCGGCGCCGCGCTGCCCCGGTGCATCGCTATAAGGCTGTTTCAGCCACGCCCCGCGCGAACCAAGCGCACCGTCGGCGTAGAGCTTCACCCCACCCATGCGCAGATGATCGCCGTAGAGCCACGGCGTCGGTCCCTTGCCCCCGACGCGGATCGCGGTTTCGACGCCCAGGCCATAGCTCATCACCCGCACGCGCAGCGCGCCGATATCGCCCATCCTGCGATAGGTCAGCCAGTCGTCCAGCGTCGTGCCCATGTCGGCCACCGCGGTGACACCATAACCGAGCAGGATCTGCTGCGCCGTCAGGAACGCGGCATCGCGCTCCTTGGGGAGCGGCTGCGGCACGACCTTTTCGACGAGCGATTGCGCCGCATCGACGAAGACGCCCGATGGCTGCGATCCCGCCTTTTCGATCCGCCCGCCAGCCGGGGCGACGCTCGCCGCCGTAATGCCAGCTTCGCGCATCGCAGCGGCGTTCGCCCAACTGGCATGGCCGTCCGCGCGTGACAGCCAGATCGGATGATCGCCCGCCACGCCCTCGAGGTCCGCGGCTGTCGGGAAGCGGCCAAGGCCCCACTGCTCCTGGTTCCAGCCGCCACCCAGGATCCAGCGCTTCTCCGGATTCGCCGCGACATAGGCCGCGATCTTCGCCTTTGCCTCGTCGAGCGACTTCGTGTCGGAAAGATCGAGCGCGCCGGCGCGGAAGCCGAGTTCGGTGACATGACCGTGCGCATCGATAAAGCCGGGAATCAGCGTCTTGCCGCCCATGTCTGCGCGCCAGTCGTAGAGCGGCTTGCCGGCGTTCTTCTTCAATTCCTTACGGCTGAGCTTGGGTGGTTCCTCGCCCGGGGGCACGAGGCGCGTAACGCGCCCCTCCTTGTCGATCAGCAGCGCCTTGAAATGCACCACCTGCCCGCGCGAATCGAGCGCGATGCCGTTGACGTTGTCGATAATACCATCGGCGAACGCGGGGGTGGAGAGCGCGAAAGCGAAAAAGGCGATGAGGGAACGACGCATCCACTTACTCCGTCGCCCCTGCGCAGGCAGGGGCCTATGTCTATCCGTTATTGAACTTAGCACTTGAAGGTGAGAGCCATAGGCCCCTGCCTGCGCAGGGGCGACGGTTATCTCGGAAGCCTTCTCACCAGCGCACTCGTATCCTGTCGCGCGCCGCCCATCCCCTGAACCTCGGCGTAGAATTGATCCACCAGCGCCGCCAGAGGCAACACCGCGCCGTTACGCGTCGCCTCGTCCAGCGCGAGGCCAAGGTCCTTGCGCATCCAGTCGATTGCGAAGCCGAAGTCGAAGCGGTCCTCCGCCATCGACTGCCAGCGGTTCACCATCTGCCAGCTTTGCGCAGCGCCGCCCGAGATCGCCTCCAGCACCTTGTCGAGATCGAGGTCGCTCTTCTGGGCGAAACGCAGACCCTCGGCGACACCCTGCAGGACGCCTGCAATACAGATCTGGTTGACCATCTTGGTCTGCTGGCCCGCGCCCGCCGCGCCGACATGGACGATCCGCGCAGCATAGGCCCGCATGATCGGCTCCGCCTTCGCCATGGCTTCTGCCGTGCCGCCACACATGATCGACAGCTTGCCGGCCTCCGCGCCCGCCTGCCCCCCGGACACGGGCGCATCGACAACCATCGATCGTGCGCCCGCTAGCCTTCGCGCGATATCGGCCGACACCGTCGTATGATCGATGAAAACCGCATCGTCGCGCATGGCGGCAAACGCACCGTCGGGGCCGAGCGTTACGGCTTCCAGATCGCTATCGTTCCCGACGCAGGTGATGACGACGTCCTTGTCGCTCGCTGCCTCGGCGGGCGTGGCCGCGACGCGCAAGCCAGTCGCCTCGGCCTTGGCGCGCGTGCGATTATAGACGGTGAGGTCGTGCCCCGCCGCGGCGAGGTGCCCCGCCATCGGCGCGCCCATCACGCCGGTTCCGATGAAAGCGATCTTCATGGAGCTCGCGATAGGGCCTGTTCCCCCGCCGCGCCAGATGGTCTAGGCGCGTGCCCGAACCTCTGACCCGTTCGGGCTGAGCCTGTCGAAGCCCGCCCGCCGGGCGCCGTGCAGGCCGCCCTTCGACAAGCTCAGGGCGAACGGAAGAAGATATGGCAACCCAGACAAAGACCGACACCGCCCTCCCCGTCTCGATCGATGATATCCGCGCCGCGCATGCGCGCATTCGCGACGCGGTCGTGCGGACGCCCACGCTCATCAGCCGCACGCTCTCCGAACTGACCGGCGCGACCGTCTATCTGAAGTTCGAGAACCTCCAGTTCACCGCCGCCTACAAGGAGCGCGGCGCGCTCAACACGCTGCTCCAGCTGACCCCCGAAGCGCGCGCCAAGGGCGTGATCGCAGCCTCGGCGGGCAACCATGCGCAGGGCCTTGCCTATCACGCAAAGCGGCTCGGCATTCCCGCGACGATCGTCATGCCGACCAATACGCCGACGGTGAAGGTCGTGCAGACCGAAGGGCACGGCGCCACCGTCGTGCTGGAAGGCAGCACATTCGACGCCGCCTATGCCCACGCCCGCGTGCTGGAGGCGGAGCGGGGCTACACCTTCGTCCACCCCTTCGATGATCCGCGGATCATCGCCGGGGCAGGCACGACCGCAATCGAGATGCTGGAGGACGTGCCCGACATCGACACGATCGTGACGCCGATCGGCGGCGGCGGACTGATCTCAGGGATGGCGACCGTCGCGCGCGCGGCCGGCAAGCGGATCGAGGTCATCGGTGTGGAGGCCGAACTCTTCCCGTCGATGTATGCGCGCATCCGCGGCCTGAAGATGCCGTGTGAAGGTGACACGCTGGCAGAGGGCATCGCGGTGAAGGAGCCGGGCGCGATCACTTCCGCGATGGTCCGCGAACTTGTCGACGACATCGTTCTCGTCTCCGAGCGAAGCCTTGAGGAGGCAGTAAGTCTGCTGCTCCAGATCGAAAAGACCGTCGTAGAGGGCGCGGGTGCGGCAGGGCTTGCGGCGCTGATGCAGCATCCGGAGCGGTTCATGGGCAAGACCGTCGGCGTCGTGCTTTGCGGCGGCAATATCGACACCCGCCTGCTGGCGAACGTGCTGCTGCGCGATCTCGCGCGGTCGGGGCGGCTCGCGCGCCTGCGTATCCGACTCCAGGATCAGCCCGGCGCGCTGTTCAACGTGGCGCGCATCTTCGATCAGGAACGCATCAACATCATCGAGGTGTATCACCAGCGCGTATTCACCACGCTTCCCGCCAAGGGCCTCATCACCGATATCGAGTGCGAGGCGCGCGACAAGGCGCATCTCGACCGGCTGATCGCGGCACTCAAGGCCGCGGGGTATGAGACGAGCACCGTGGAATTGGCTTGAGGATCGAAAGCCGTCGCTGTGAACGATCCTCCCCCGCCAGGGGGAGGTGTCAGCGAAGCTGACGGAGGGGGAGGACGCGATGCCGTGCGTGGGGAGTCCGCCCCCTCCGTCACGCTTCGCGTGCTGTCCGTCGTCAGATCATTTGGCGCATCTCGCGGCGTAAATTAGTGGAGTGCGGGCCTCGTCTGGGGGTTGATGTTAGGCGGCGCGCTTGCGGTGCTGCAAGCGTCGATGTTCGATGGTTTGTCGCTGGGCGGCACCGTGCCTCACAGGCCGACCCACCCCAACCCCTCCCTGCCAGGGAGGGGCAAGCGTGTGCGTCAGTCATCGAACTCCAGCGCGGCGGCGGCGCCGCCGGTGAGGTTGTTCGGGCGGTTCGGCTCGACCGGCACGGGATAGCCGCCCGCGCCGTCCTTGCCCGGGCGCTTGCGCTTGCGCGACTGGGCTTGCTCGGCAATCCGCGCGAGCAGCGCCTCGCGACGTTCGCGTCGCACGCTCCCGGCCGGCGATCGTCGTGGCCCGAGATCGTGCGTCGGCATCGTCAATCCGCCTTCTTCGCGACCGCCACGAGCGCAGGGCGCAGCAGGCGGTCCTTGATCATCCAGCCCGACTGCATTTCTTGCACGATCGTGCCCGGTGCCGCGTCGCTCGGCATCTCCATCATCGCCTGGTGGCGATTGGGGTCGAGCGTCTCGCCCATCGCGGCGATGCGGGTGATGCCGTGGCGCTGGAACACGTTCTGGATCTCGCGGCCGGTCGCCTCCAAGCCGGTGACGAGGCCCTTCATCTTCTCGTCAGCGCGCAGATCGTCGGGAATCGCGGCGAGCCCGCGCTCGAGATTGTCGGCCACCGACAGCACGTCGCGCGCGAAGCTGGTCGCGGCATAGGTGCGCGCGTCCGCGGCATCCTTTTCCGCGCGGCGGCGCACATTCTGCACTTCGGCCTGCGCGTAGAGCGTGCCCTGCTTGGCCTCGGCAAGCTGCGCCTCCAGCTCCGCGATCCGCTCCGCCGATGCGTCGTGCTCGGCGACTTCGGGTGCGGCGTCCGCGGTTTCCTCGCGCAGGTCGGTGGGGTCGTTGGTCTCGGTCATGCACATCCCAGTTCTGAAATTCTGTCGTAAATGTTGCGCGACGCTCAACCCATGAGCCGGGCGAGCGTCGCGGCCGTGAAGTCCACTATTGGCACCACCCGCGCGTAGTTCAAGCGGGTGGGGCCGATCACGCCGACGACGCCGACGACGCGCCCGTCGCCACCGCGAAACGGTCGGGCGATGACCGACGATCCAGACAGCGCGAACAATTTCGTCTCCGCGCCGATGAAAATCCGTGTCGCATCGCCCGCGCGCGCCGAATCGAGCAGCGCCGCGATCTCCTGCTTGCCGTCGAGATCGTCGAGCAGATCGCGCACCCGCTCCAGATCGGCCGTCGCCGCATCGTCGAGCAGCCGCCCCTGCCCGCGCACGATCAGCACCGGTCGCCGCTCGCCATCCTCGCTCCACACCGCGAGGCCGCGCTCGATCAAGGCGCGCGCCGCTTCATCGACCGCCGCGAGTCCTTCCGTAAGCTCGGTTTCGACGCGCACGCGCGCCTGCGCCAGGGTCAGCCCGGCCAGCGCCGCGGTCATGTAGTTGCCCGCCTCGACCAGGGTCGACGGCCCCATGCCCCGCGGCAGATCGACGACCCGGTTCTCGACCGATCCGTCTTCGCTCACGAGCACGGCGAGCGCCTGCCCCTGAGAAAGCGAGACGAACCCGATCGAGCGCAGCACCTGCTCGCGCTTTGGCACCATGACGAGGCCGGCGCAGGCGGAAAGGCCGGACAGCGCCGCCGTCGTCGCCGCGATCGCATCCTCGACGGGGCCGCCGCCGCGCGCCCGCGCCTCGATCTCCGCGCGCTCCTGCGGGGACGGCTCGTGCGCCTGCATCATGCCATCGACGAAAAGCCTGAGGCCCAGATCGGTCGGCATCCGCCCCGCCGAGGTGTGCGGCGCGGACAGCAGCCCGCGCTCCTCGAGTTCCTGCAACACCATGCGGATCGAGGCGGGCGAGAGGTTCAGCCCGCCCTGCGCCAGCGTCTTCGACCCCACCGGCACGCCGCTGAGCAGATAGCCATCGACGACCCGGCGGAAGATGTCGCGCGCGCGGTCGCTCATCTCGGCGATTGGGGGCGCGTGGCTCATGCCCTCGATCTAGGATGCGGTGCAGGCCGCGGCAACGGATCGTTTCGCTTCGCCGCGGTGCCCAGCCGCGTTCGGGTAAAATCCTTGTCCTCGACCGCCGCTTTCTGCCACGCTTGTCGCATGTCGATCTTCAAGCCTGCCGCCATGCGCGACCTACCGCCCTGTTTCGCCACCCGCGGGGCGGCTGGCGCATGACCGCCGCTACCTCCGCTCCGCGCACCACCGGGGTCGCCGAACTGACGCTGCGCGGCATCCTGCTCGGCGGGCTCATCACGATCCTGTTCACCGCGGCGAACGTCTATCTCGGGCTGAAGGTGGGGCTGACCTTTGCGACATCTATCCCCGCCGCGGTCATATCGATGGCGATCCTGCGCGCGTTCAAGGATTCGACGATCCTGGAAAACAACATCGTCCAGACGATCGCGAGCGCGGCGGGGACGCTGGCGGCGATCATCTTCGTGTTGCCCGGCCTCGTGATGATCGGCTGGTGGACCGGCTTTCCGTACATCACCACCGCCGCGATCACCGCGACGGGCGGCATCCTTGGCGTGATGTTCTCGGTCCCGCTGCGACGCGCGCTCGTCGTCGATACCGACCTGCCCTACCCCGAAGGCCGCGCCGCAGCCGAGGTCTTGCGCGTGGGCTCCACGACCGCGGAAGGCGCGGAGGAAAGCCGCCGTGGTCTCGCGGTGCTCGTCCGTGGCAGCATCGTTTCCGCCGGGTTCGCCGTCCTCACCCAGATGAAGGTCGCGGCGGCGGAGGCAGCGGTGTGGTTCCGCGCGGGCGCCGGCGCCACCGGCATTTCGGGCGGGCTCTCCTTCGCGCTCTTTGGCGTCGGGCACCTCGTCGGCCTGTCGGTCGGGCTGGCGCAGCTCCTCGGGCTCGTCACCGGCTGGTGGATTCTCCTGCCGATCCTGACCGCGGCGAGCCCGATGCCGGGCGGCGCGGAAGCCTGGGCGGGCGCGGTGTTCAGCCGCGACGTGCGCTTCTTCGGCGCGGGCGTCATCGGCGTCGCGGCGGTGTGGACGCTTATCAAGATCGCGCGGCCGGTCGTCGGCGGCGTCACCTCCGCGATGGCAGCCGCGCGCGCGCGCGACGCCGGCGAGACGCTGGCGCTGGAGGAACGCGACCTGCCGATCGGCATCGTCTTCGGCGGCTCGCTGGCGATTCTGCTGCCGATCGCCTGGCTGCTGTGGAGCGTGCTGTCCGGCGGTCCGCTTGCGGGGTCGGCGGCGTTGCTCATCGCGGGGTCGCTGATCTTCGTCATCGTCATCGGGCTGATGATCGCCGCGGTATGCGGCTATATGGCGGGGCTCATCGGCGCATCCAACTCGCCCGTCTCCGCGATCGGCATTCTCTCCGTCCTCGCCGCGTCGCTGATGCTCGCCGGGCTGTTCGGGCGCGAGAACGCCGCGGGCACGACGCAGGCGATGGTCGCCTATGCGCTGATCGTCACCGGCATCGTCTTCGGCGTGGCGACCATCTCGAACGACAACCTCCAGGATCTGAAGACCGGGCAGCTCGTCGGCGCGACGCCGTGGAAGCAGCAGGTCGCGCTTATCATCGGCGTGGTCTTCGGCTCGCTCGTCGTGCCGCCGGTGCTCGACCTGCTCAACACCGCCTTCGGGTTCGCGGGCGCGCCGGGCGCCGGCCCAAACGCGCTCGCCGCCCCGCAGGCGGGATTGATCTCCGCGCTTGCGACGGGCGTGCTGGGCGGGAGCCTCAACTGGCCGATGCTGGCCTATGGCGCCGCCGCCGGTGTCGGCTTCATCCTGCTCGACGAAGTGCTTGGCCGTGCGGGCAAGCTGCGCCTGCCGCCGCTCGCGGTCGGCATCGGCATCTACCTGCCGATGGCGGTCATTCTGCCGGTCACGATCGGATCGGTGGTCGGCTGGTTCTACGATCGCTGGGCAGGCAAGACCGCGAACCCCGACTTCGCGCACCGCCTCGGCGTGCTGACCGCGACCGGCATGATCGTGGGCGAGAGCCTGTGGGGCGTCGCCTTTGCGGGGATCGTGGCGGCATCAGGCAGCGATTCGCCGATCGCGATCGTCGATGCTGGCTTCGCCGGCCCGGCGCTGATCGGCGGGACGGTCCTGTTCCTTGCAGCGGTCTGGTGGCTCTACGCCACCACCCGCCGCGCGGTCACATCGCTGCCAGCAGTTCCTTGATCTCGACAAAGGCGAAGCCGACCGAGCTGTCGGCGATGCCATACGGCATGAACAGCTTGTCGCCGTGCCGCATCGCGCCGCAGGTGTAGACGACGTTGGGAACATAGCCCTCGCGGTCCTGATCCTTCGCGGCCAGGATCGGCTGCTGCGTCCGCCCGATGACCTTCGACGGATCGCGCTTATCGAGCAACGCGGCCCCGATCGAATATTTGCGCATCGCGCCGACACCGTGGGTCAGCAGCAGCCAGCCCTCGTCGATCTCGATCGGCGGGCCGCAATTGCCGATCTGGACGAACTCCCAGGGCTGTTCCGGCGTCAGGATCAGGTCGCCGTCGTCCCAATGGGTCAGATCATCGGTGCGCAGCA
Source organism: Sphingomonas sp. EC-HK361 (assembly GCF_902498785.1). GTDB lineage: Bacteria > Pseudomonadota > Alphaproteobacteria > Sphingomonadales > Sphingomonadaceae > Sphingomonas. The sequence continues at coordinate 128,069 of NZ_LR701493.1, read as the reverse complement.
GATAGAGGTTCTCTCCGTCCTGCCGCCCGATCGCCAGATACTCGCCGCCGACCTTGCGCGGAAACAGAGCAATGCCCTTGTTGCGCGCCGCCGTCCCCGTCATGGGAACGAGATCGAACGCCCGGAAATCGCGCGTGCGCAAGAGCTCCGACTGGATCGTCGAGCCGTTATAGGCGGTGTAGGTGCCGAGCCACTCCATGCTGCCGTCGTCATGCCGGAACTGGACGAGACGCAGATCCTCCAGCCCCTTCGACTGCGCCGCCGTGATCGGGAAGATCACCGTGCCCGACAGAGTCGAATCGCGGTGGCGGTGGACGGTGACGGGGCCGGTCGGCGCCTCGTCCTCTTCGCTGCCCAGCATATCGGTCGCGGTCGCGAACGGCGGCTCGGGCGCGAGCTTCAGCTCGTTGTCCTCGGTGATGATGCCTTCGCGAAACGCAACCGACGAGATATGCCCCTCGCCCACCGCGCGCAGCGACATCAGGATGCGCTGCGATCCGTGCGGCATGCCCGACTGGTCGAAATGCGCCACGGCGCTGGGGTTCATCAGCGCGGCGGCGGCGTAGCTGTACTCGTGACAGAAATAGGCGCCGATCAGCTGGCGCTTCTCGTCCGAGATGTTGGCGCCGTCGAGGCCGTGCTTCGCCTCGATCTCGTCATAGCGGGTCATGAACACGCGGCGGGTCTGCCAGTGGCGTGCCTCGAAGTCCTTCAGCACTACCTCGAGCTGCGCATGCGCCTCGGCCGGGCTAAGGTCGAGCACCTCGCGGATGATCCGCTCCGACCGGCTGACCCCGTGACCATTGGCCTGCCACGCGAGATGGAACGGCCGGACGACGACTCGCGAGGGATCGGCGTGCAACCGCAACGAATGATTGAAAAGCTCCAAGACCGGCGTGCCTCGCGTACCCGTTTTCCATACGCGCCGCCGCGTAGCCTTGCTGCTATGCGACGACCCGGGCGGGGCCTGCCATGCTTTCGACCTGCTTTGAAAGGGCAGAAATGCCGCAGGACGCCAATTGGAGCGCGATAATCGACTCAGCGCCCTGATTGCGGTTCAGGCCGTGCGGCATCAACCCGTCGAAACAGCCGCCGTCCTGCGCGGTGGCGAGCGGCAGATCGAGGTCGTTCACGCCGAGGAACCAGTGATAGGCGCGCTCCGCCTCGTCGAACCACCGCCGGTCGCCGGTCGCGTCAAACGCCGCGCGACAGGCGTCGATCGACGCTTGCGCCTCGAGCGGCTGCTGATCGAATGGCAGCGGCTCGGCATAGGCGCGGCCGAAGCTCTCGCTGCCGATGGCGCGGAAACGGCCATCGGGCGAGGTCTGCTTGCCGATGATCCAGTCGAGCGTCTTGAGCCCGCACGCGACGAGGTCAGCGCGTCCGAGTGCCGTGCCAGCGCGCAGCATCGCCTCGGGCAGGCGCGCATTGTCATAGGCCAGCACGATCTCGAACCACTGCCATTCCGGGCGGCGCGCCTCATCAAGGAGCGCGAGATGCTGATCGGGGAAACGCTCCAGGATCGATTTCGCCAGCTGGTGCCCGGGCGAGGCTTCCAGCATCGCGGCGGCGCCGAGCATCGCGAACGCCTGCGCGCGCGGGCTTTGAATGTCGAACGCGATGCTCGCGGTCGTGTCGAACATGGCCGTCGCCCAATCGCGGTGCTTGCGCGCCTGCGCATCGCGCGCGGTGACGCCGAGCGACCACAGCGTTCGACCGTTCGAATCTTCCGACCCCTCGTCCTCGCACCAGGTCCGGTCGAAATTCATGAAGTTCCGGAACCGCCTTTTGTCCGGGTTCCAGGCATATTGGACGAACGACGCGTAGGTCGTCGTCCAGCGATCCCGCGTCTCGTCATCGAGATCGGGCATCGCCGTCATCAGCATCAGCGCACGCGCGTTGTCATCGATACAATAGCCGTGGCGACGATCGGGGATCGAGAAGATCGCGTGCTGGAACATGCCGGTGGAGTCGCTCATCCGGACGACAGCACTCAGATCAGGAGCAAGCGTCGATGGCTTGGCCGGCTTCGCGAGGCGCTGCGGGCGCGCGGCGACGATCTGTTCGATTTCGGTCATCGCTGTTTCAACCAGTTTGGGCCAGATCATCGTCCGGCCGCGAGCATAGGCACGCTCCGACAAGCGCTGGCGATTGCGCGCGTTGCCGAGCAGCGTGTTGATCTCGCGCGCGAAGGCCGCGCTGTCGCGGAAATCGACGAGCACGCCGTGACCGTCGGCCAGAATCTCGGTGGCGTGGACATAGGGCGTGGAAATTACCGGCTTGCCGACGCCCACCGCGTAGCTGAGCGTACCGGAGGTGATCTGCGCCGGGTTGAGATAAGGCGTGGCGTAGATGTCCGCCGCCTGCAGATAGTCGAGCAAATCCTCATAATCGACGAACGCATCGATGAACGAGACATTGTCCGCCACGCCAAGCGCCGCGGCCTGTGCCTTCAGGCCGTTGCGATATTTCTCCCCCTCATGCGCCACCAGATTGGGGTGCGTCGCGCCGAGCACGACATACATCGCGTCGGGATTCTGTTCGACCACGGCGGGCATGGCATCGATCAGCGTTTCGATCCCCTTGCCCGGTGCCAGAAGGCCGAAGGTCAGGATGACCTTGCGCCCCGACCAGCCGAAACGCGGTTTGAGGGTGTCCGGATCAGCGAGTTCCCGGTCCGGCACGCCGTGCGGGATCATCACCACCGATTTCGCATTCGCACCATAGACCCGCTGGAGGATTTCGCGCCCGCGCTCCGCCATCACGACGACCCGCGCGGCGCGCCGAAGCAGCCCTTCCATGACCGCACGCTCTTCGGCACTCGGCTTTTCGAGGATGGTGTGCAGCGTGACGATCAGCGGCAGCGACGTCCGGTCGAGCAATGCGAGGATATGCTCGCCCGCCGATCCGCCGAATATCCCGTATTCGTGCTGGAGCCAGATCGCTTCCGCGCCACTCGCTTCGATCTGACGGGCCGCGGCGATGTAGGCGGCGCGTTCCTGCTGGGGGATCGCCGACACGACGGCTGGCGGATAGTCGTAACGCCCCGGATGGTCGTCCATCGCATAGACGTCGACGGCCATGTCCGGAAAACGCGCGCGCAAGGCCTGATAGGTATCGGTGGTGTAAGTCGCCAGACCGCATTTGCGCGGCAGGAAGTTTCCGATGAGCGCGATGCGCCCGATTTTCCGTCCAGACTCGAACGTCGTCATCCTCGTGCCTTTTGTCGCTGTCCCGCGCGCAGGGCGAGGGTTCGATTGCCAAACGGGCGACACGGACTTTGGTTGCGTTTATGCTGCACTGCAGAAGCGCTGAAAGCGCATGATCTTCATCAATTTTTCAGCCCCGGCCGCGGTAACTCGCCACGCCCTGATCCGGCAGCCACAGGTCTGCGGGTGGCGCACCCGACTGCCAGAATATGTCGATGGGAATACCACCGCGGGGATACCAATAGCCACCGATGCGCAGCCACTGCGGCGCCATCTCCGCGACGAGCCGTTCTCCTATTCCGACCGTGCAATCCTCGTGAAAGGCGGCATGGTTGCGAAAGGCGCCGAGGAACAGCTTCAGCGACTTCGACTCGACGATGGTATCGCCCGGCACATAATCGATGACGAGATGCGCGAAGTCGGGCTGACCGGTCACCGGGCAGAGCGATGTAAACTCGGGCACCGCAAAGCGAACGAGATAGGTGCGCCCGACCCTCGGGTTCGGAACGTAATCGAGTATCGCGGCTTCTGGCGATGCGGGGAGGCTGCTGGTCTGGCCGAGATGCTTCGGCTGAAGGTCGGACGGGTTCATGCGCGGGGATGTAGGGCGCGGTGACGGCAAAGCAAAGAACGCTGATCCCGGTGCTCGGCGATCAATTGTCGCTCGACCTTTGGTCGCTGGCGAAGGCCTCCCCGGATTCCACGACGATCCTGATGATGGAGGTGGCGGAGGAGACGACCTATGTCCGCCACCACAAGAAGAAGATCGCCTTCATCCTATCCGCGATGCGCCACCACGCAGCGGCGCTGCGCGACGCGGGATGGACGGTCGATTACGTCGCGCTCGACGGCCCCGACAATAGCGGCAGTTTTACCGGGGAGGTCGCCCGCGCGGTCGAACGGCACGCGCCGGATCGGATCGTCGTCACCGAACCCGGCGAATGGCGGGTGCGCGCCGCGATCGAAAGCTGGGAGACGCTGTTCGGCACCCCGGTGACGATCGCCCCCGACACCCGCTTCATCGCGAGCCATGCCGAGTTCGAGGCGTGGGCGGAGGGTCGCAAGGCGCTCAGGATGGAATATTTCTACCGCGAGATGCGCCGCAAGACCGGGCTGCTGATGGACGGCGACGAACCCGTCGGCGGGCGGTGGAACTTCGATGCCGAGAACCGCAAGCCGGCGCAGGCCGATCTCCTTATGCCGCGCCCGCTATCCTTTGCGCCGGACGATATGACTCGCGACGTTCTCGCGCTCGTCGCGAGACGTTTCGGCGACCATCCGGGCACGCTCGACGGCTTCGACTTCGCGGTGACGCGCGCCGATGCTCTGAAGCAGCAGCGGCATTTCCTCACCCATGCCTTCGCCCGGTTCGGCGACTATCAGGACGCGATGCTGACCGGGGAGCCGTTCCTCTGGCATGCCGTCCTTTCCCCCTACATCAATGTCGGGCTGCTCGATCCGCTCGACCTCTGTCGCAAGGTCGCGGCCGCACACGATAAGGGAAAGGTGCCGATCAACGCGGCGGAAGGCTTCATCCGCCAGATCATCGGGTGGCGCGAATATGTCCGCGGCATCTACTGGCGCGAGGGGCCGGACTATGTCGATCGCAATTTCCTGAACGCGACGCGCGATCTGCCCGGCTTCTACTGGACCGGCGACACCGACATGCGTTGCCTGGCAGACGCGATCGGGCAGACGCTGACCCATGCCTATGCCCATCACATCCAGCGACTGATGGTGACCGGGAACTTCGCGCTGCTCATCGGCGCAGACCCGAAACAGGTGCATGAATGGTATCTTGAGGTCTATGCCGATGCCTATGAATGGGTGGAGTTGCCCAACACGCTCGGCATGAGCCAGTTCGCCGATGGCGGGTTGCTGGGGTCGAAGCCCTATGCGGCGTCCGGCGCCTATATCAACCGCATGTCGGATTATTGCGGGCAGTGCCGCTATGACGTGAAGGCGCGGGTGGGCGAGGATGCCTGCCCGTTCAACGCGCTCTACTGGGACTTTCTCGCGCGCAACGAGGCGAAGCTGGCGCGCAACCCGCGCCTCGCCATGCCCTATCGCAACTGGCAGCGAATGGATGCGGGCGACCGCGAAGCGGTGCGTGGCCGAGCGGCCGAGTTCCTGTCCTCCCTCGACGCCGAAAGCGGGAGGGATTAGGCTTCGCGCACCAAATCGGGCGAGGAGGCGAAGCGATGGACGCGTTGGTGACGACCGAATGGCTCGCGGGCGAGCTTGGCGCGAACGACCTGCGCGTCGTCGATGCGAGCTGGTTCCTGCCCGAGCACAAGCGCAGCGGCGCTGCCGAGCACGAAGCCGCGCATATTCCCGGCGCGGTCTTCATGGACCTGGGCGAGATCGTCGATACGTCGTCCGACCTGCCGATGATGCTGCCCCCGGCCGAAAAGTTCGCCAGCCGGATGCAGTCGCTGGGTCTGGGCGACGGCAGCCGGATCGTCCTCTACGACAACTCGCCGCTCCACACCGCGGCGCGGGCCTGGTTCATGCTCCGGACGTTCGGCGCGCACGACGTCGCGATCCTCGATGGCGGGTTCGCCAAGTGGCAGGCGGAGGGCCGCGAGGTCGCGAGCGGACGCGAGCAGCATCGCCACCGGCACTTCACCGTGTGGTCGGACACCACGGGCGTGCGCGATCTCGCGCAGATGAAGGCCAATGTCGAAAGCGGCGCGGAGCAAGTGCTCGACGCCCGCAGCGAAGCGCGCTTCACCGGCGAGGAGCCCGATCCCCGGCCTGCCACCCATGCCGGCCATATTCCGGGATCGAAGAACCTGTATTATGCTGATCTGTTCGACCCGGACGGCACCTGGAAACAGGGCGATGCGCTTAAGGCCGCCTTCGAGGGTGCCGGCATCGACCTGTCGAAGCCGCTCGTCACCACCTGCGGCTCGGGCATTACCGCCTCGGTCCTCGCCTTTGGCGCGCACCTGCTCGGCAATGACGCGGCGGTCTATGACGGCAGCTGGTCCGAATGGGGCGCCGACCGCACGACGCAAAAGGCGATGGGCGCGGCGTGAGCGATAGCGGCGTGAGCGATATCAGGGCGAAGACCGGCAATTCCACGCGCGTCGTCGGCGCAGGCCGCCGCAAGGAATGGACGGCTGGCATCGTCAACACGCCGGTCTGGCGCGCCTCAACGATCCTCTACGACAGTGTCGCGGACCTGCGCGCGTCGGGCGCGCGCGACACGCACCACCGCCTGTTCTACGGCCGGCGCGGCACGCCGACCCAGTGGACGCTCGCCGATGCGCTGACCGAGCTGGAACCGGGTGCCGAGGGGACGTTCCTCTATCCGTCGGGCGTGGCGGCGATCGCAGCCGCCTTGCTGTCAGTGTTGGCGCCCGGCGACGAACTGCTCTGCGTCGATTCGGCCTATGACCCGACGCGCGGCATCGCGAACGGGCTGCTCAAGCGGATGGGCATCACGACCCGCTTCTACGATCCGATGATCGGTGCGGGCATCGCCGACCTGATCGGCGAACGCACCCGCGCGGTCCTGATCGAGAGTCCCGGCAGCCTGACCTTCGAGGTGCAGGATGTGCCCGCGATCGTCGCCGCAGCAAAGGCGCGCGGCGTGGTGACGATCCTCGACAACACCTGGGCGACCCCCCTGCTCTTTCCGGCGATCGAACACGGAATCGACCTGTCGATCCTCGCCTGCACCAAATATGTCGTCGGGCATTCCGACGTGATGCTGGGTTCGGTGACTGCCGCGCCGGGCCATTTCGCGCGGCTGCGCGAGACCAGCTTTCAGCTCGGCCAGGTCGCGAGCCCCGACGACGCCTGGCTCGGCAGCCGCGGGCTGCGCACAATGGCGGTGCGGCTGAAGCATCACGAAGCCTCCGCGCTGCGCATCGCGCAGTGGCTCGCCGCGCGGCCCGAAATCGCGACCGTGCTTCACCCCGCGCTCCCGTCCTGCCCCGGGCACGACTATTGGAAGCGCGATTTTCTCGGGTCGTCCGGTCTCTTCGCCTTCGCCCTGAATGGCGGAGACGAGGCGGCGCGTGCGGCGCTGATCGACGGGCTCGACCTCTTCGGGATCGGTTACAGCTGGGGCGGGTTTGAAAGCCTCGCGCTGCCGATCGATCCCGCCCGGCATCGCACGGCGACAGCGCCCGACTTCGCAGGCCCGCTCGTCCGGCTCCAGATCGGACTGGAGGACACCGACGACCTGATCGCCGATCTTGCAGCGGGGTTGCGGCGGTTTTCGGCAGCCATGTAGAGGCCAGCGCCGATCGTCACCTTGAAGCGAGGCCGGGGTGATGCGGGAGTGTTGCACTCGCGCAACGATCTGTCCCGAGATGCAACCGGGACGTAACAAATCTCTTGTGCGCCGCAGCAGAGACGCGCACTATCCGGGGGTCGTTGCAAGACCGCGCGGGGCTTTCAGCCCGACAGATGCGGCGCCGGCGACAGGCAGGCGGGGACATCGGCCCTCATTCTTCGTTTCCGAAAGGACACCGATGCGCTTCTCCCACTCACTTCTCAGCGGGCTTTTGCTCGCCGCCGCCACGCCTGCATTCGCGCAGGATACGGCACCGCCGCCGCCCGTCACCGTCAGCGGCACGGTCGGCGTCTACAGCGATTATCGCCTGCGCGGCATTTCCCAGACCGACAAGCATGCCGCGGTCCAGGGATCGCTGACGATCGCGCATGAGAGCGGCTTCTATATCGGCACCTTCGCATCCAACCTGTCCGGCTGGGGCACGTTCGGCGGCGCGAACATGGAGCTCGATGCGATTGGCGGCTACAAGCACACCTTCGGCAGCGCGACGATCGATACCGGGGTAACGTGGTACACCTATCCGGGCGGCTATTCCGAAAGCGATGTCGTCGAGTTCTTCGGCCGGCTGTCGGGCACCGCCGGCCCCGCGACGCTGACCGCCGGGGTCTATTACGCGCCGACCCAGACCTCGCTCGGCCGCATCTATGACAGCGCCGCCGACTATGCCGCCGGCATCCAGCGCGATCCGAAGCGGTGGGACAATCTCTACATCACCGGCGATGCGACCGCGGGCATTCCCAATACACCGGTGACGCTGCGCGCGCATATCGGCGCGTCGAAGGGCAATCCCGGCCTCGGCCCGAACGGCACCAGCCTCGCGCCCACCGGCAACTATGTCGACTGGAACCTCGGCGCAGACTGGGCGGTCTACAAGAACCTGACGCTCAGCGTATCGTATGTCGATACCGATATCGGCGACCGCGAATCGGCGTATCTCAAGCCGAACCTGGCGAAGACGACGGATGGGTCTTCGATCACCGATCCGACGGTCGTGTTCTCGCTCAGCGCGGCGTTTTAAGGAAGCCAGCGCAATTTCCCGTTTGTGCTGAGCGAAGTCGAAGCACTGTGCCTGGCGCTTGCCCTTCGACTTCGCTCAGGGCGAACGGATGGGCGTATTTCGCCCAGCGCGGCGTTACAGCAATTGTACTCCCGCGCAGGCGGGAGTCCAGGGCAACAGGCGCCACCGTTTGAAACTCTGGGCTCCCGCGTGCGCGGGAGCACGGTGGCGCTCTATTCAGCTGTCCGAACCATCGTCCGACAGACGCGAGCTTATTGCGGCGTCGTTGTTGGGGCAGGCGTGGGCGTCGGAGCAGGCGTGGGAGCTGGCGTAGGCGCCGCCCCAGCCTGCGGCACCGCCGCGCGGGCATCCTGACCGTCGCCCTGCGGCGCTGCGATGATGTCGCGCGTCGTCTGGCCCTTGTCGACGACATTGGTGCCCGGATCGCCCACATCGGAGCGGATGCCCGCATCGGCGTCGCCCGCCTCGTTCAGCGTCGCACGCTCGGCGCCCGAGCGGCCTGTATTGTCGCCGAAGAGCGCGCTCAGCGCATCCTGCTGCGGGTTGCCAGCCTGCACGCGCGCGGCGCCCGGCTGCGGCGGGACCAGCGCGAAATCGGGCGGGATGATGAGCGGCGCCTGCCGCGCGACCGCGAACTCGTCGGGGCGCGCACGGTCGTAGCCGCGCTTGCCGCAACCGGAGAGCAGCGCCGCGGCGGCGAGGCCGGTTGCGATGAGGACGGTCTTACGCATTCACATTCTCCGAAGGGGCACGCGGCTTGTCGCGGATCAGAAGCGCGCGCGCAAGCAGGATGAGCACGCCGATGGTAATCGCCGCATCGGCCAGGTTGAAGACGAGAAACGGGCGCCATTCGCCGAAGTGCAGGTCGGCGAAATCGACGACATAGCCGAACCGAACCCGGTCGACGATATTGCCGAGCGCCCCGCCGAGCACCAGCCCGAGCGCGACCTGATCGCCGCGCCGCGGCTCACGGAACATCCACACCGCCACGCCGATGGCAATCGCCGCGGTGAGCACCACGAGCGCCCAGCGCATCGCGTCGCTGTCCGCCCGAATCAGCCCGAGCGAGACGCCGATATTGGGGACGAAACGCAGGTCGAAGATCGGCAGCAGCGTCTTCGCATCACCCAGCGTGGCGATGCCGAGCGGCCCGGTGACGATCCACTTCACCAGCTGATCGAGCACGAAGATGGCGCCCGCGAGCATCAGGCCGAGGCGGGGCATCGCGCGGGTCACGCGACCACCTCGCTCACGACGCTCTCGCACCGGGCACACAGCGCGCCGTCCTCGCTCACTTCGGGCAGATGCCGCCAGCAGCGGCCGCATTTGAGGAAGTCGGTGCGGATCACATCGACGCTATCGCCCGCCGACACCTTCGCCACGATGAATGCCTCCGCCAGCGCATCGGCGTCCAGCGGCATGTCTGGCACGACAACCTCGGCTTCGAGGCTCGACCGCACCGTTTTCTCCCGACGTAAGGGCTCGATCGATTCGGTCACCCGTTCCCGCAACGCGCGCACGGCGAGCCAGCGCTGGGCGACGGCATTGTCATCCGCCGTGGCAGCGGGCAACTCCGGCCACTCCAGCAAATGCACCGACTCCGCATCGGGATAGCGTGTCTGCCACACCTCTTCCGCGGTGAAGACGAGCACCGGTGCCGCATAGCGCACCAGCGCGTGGAACAGCGTGTCGAGCACCGTCCGATACGCGCGCCGCTTCGGATCGTCCGCCGCGTCGCAATAGAGCGAATCCTTGCGGATATCGAAGAAGAAGGCCGACAGGTCCTCGTTCGCGAAATCGGTCAGCGCGCGGACGTAGCGGTTGAAGTCATACCCCTCGACCGCCGCCTTCATCTCCACGTCCAGCGCGCGGAGCAAATGCAGCACATACCGCTCCAGCTCCGGCATGTCCGCCGGCGCGACCCGCTCCGCCTTGCTGAACCCGTCAAGCGCCCCCAGCAGATAGCGGAATGTATTGCGCAGCTTGCGATACTGGTCCGCGACCCCGGCCAGGATTTCCTTCCCGATCCGGTGATCCTCGGTGAAATCGACCGACAGCGCCCACAGCCGCAGGATATCCGCCCCGTAATCGCGCATCAGGTCGAGCGGATTGATCGTGTTGCCGAGGCTCTTGGACATCTTCATGCCCTTCGAATCCATCGTGAACCCGTGGGTCAGCACTGCATCATACGGCGCCCGCCCCCGCGTCCCGCAGCTTTCGAGGAGCGACGACTGGAACCACCCGCGATGCTGGTCGGAGCCTTCGAGATACAGGTTCGCCGGCCACGTCAAATCCGGCCACCGCCCGCTTTCCAGCACGAAGGCATGGGTGCACCCCGAATCAAACCACACGTCGAGAATGTCGGTGACGCGCTCGAAATCCTCTGCGCGGTAGGCCTCGCCCAGATACTCCTGCGCCCGCGCGTCGGACCAGGCATCCACCCCGCCCGCACGCACAGCCGCGATAATCCGCGCGTTGACCGCCGGGTCCTTCAGATACTTACCCGTCTTGCGATCGACGAACAGCGTGATCGGCACGCCCCACGCGCGCTGGCGCGAGAGCACCCAATCGGGCCGCCCCTCGACCATCGCCCCGATCCGGTTGCGGCCCTTTTCGGGGTAGAATTTCGTGTCGGCGATGGCGGCAATGGCGCGGGTGCGCAGCGTGTCGATCCCCTCTCCCGGCGGGAGAGGGGCAAGCTGCGCAGCAGCGCGGGGTGAGGGCGAGTGCGCGACGTCAGCCGTGCCGCCCTCACCCTTCCGCGGCTCCGCCGCTCCCTCCCTCTCCCGCTGGGAGAGGGGCCGATCCATCGACACGAACCACTGCGGCGTGCAGCGGAAGATCACCTTCGCCTTCGACCGCCAACTATGCGGATAGCTGTGCCGGAAATCGTCGCTCGCAGCGAGCAACCCGCCCGCCGCGCGCAGATCGGAGCAAATCGGCCCGTCCGACGCGACGAACCTGGTATTGATGACGCTCCCCTGCCCGCCGAGCCACGCCCAGTCCGCACGGTATTTCCCGTCCGCCTCGACCGCGAAGACCGGATCGATGCCGTACGCCTTGCAAAGCTCAAAATCGTCCTCGCCGTGATCGGGCGCCATATGGACGAGGCCGGTGCCGGCATCGGTGGTGACGAAATCGCCGGGAAGGAATGGGCGAGGCTTGGCGAAGAACGCGAGCGCCCGCTCCCACTCCCCTTCACTCCGGACTTGATCTGGGCTCCCGCTGCCTTCGCCCGCGCCAGAAGAAGAAGCGGGACCCCGGCCTTCGCCGGGGTGACGGAGGAAGTTGTAAATCGGGTGGCGGGCAACGGCGCCGGCAAGTTGCGAGCCCTTGATCGCCTGTATCGGCACAAGATTGCCGACACGCGCTTCCGTCACACCAATGAGGTCCAGCGCGATTAAATATTGCCGCCCGTCATCCTGGCGTTTGCGGCAAAGACGGTACTCAATCTCCGGCCCATAAGCGAGCGCCTGGTTCACCGGAATCGTCCACGGCGTCGTCGTCCAGATCACCGCATGCGCGCCGACCAGCTCCGGCGCATTCGGCGCCTCGACGATCTCGAACGCCACATCGATCTGCGTCGACGTGATGTCCTCATACTCGACCTCGGCCTCGGCCAGCGCGGTCTTTTCCACCGGCGACCACATCACCGGCTTCGCCCCGCGATAAAGTTGGTCGCTCTCGGCGAACTTCATCAGCTCGGTGACGATCGTCGCCTCCGCCTGAAAATCCATCGTCAGATACGGATGGTCCCAGTCGCCATTGATCCCCAGCCGCTTCAGCTGCTCGCGCTGGATATCGACCCATTTCTGCGCATAGGCCCGGCATTCCGCGCGGAACTCGTCAGCGGGCACGTCATCTTTGCTGCGCTTCTTCTTGCGATACTCCTCCTCGACCTTCCATTCGATCGGCAGGCCGTGGCAGTCCCAGCCGGGCACATAGGGCGCGTCCTTGCCCAGCAGCGACTGGGTGCGAACCACCATGTCCTTCAGGATATGGTTCAGCGCATGCCCGATATGCATGTCGCCATTGGCATAGGGCGGGCCGTCGTGGAGGATGAACTTCTCGCGCCCGCGCCGCGCGTCGCGCAGCCGGTCGTAGAGGTTCGCCGCCTGCCACTTGGCGAGGATCGCAGGCTCCTTCTGCGGCAGCCCCGCCTTCATCGGAAAGTCGGTCTTCGGCAGGAAGACGGTATCGCGCCAGTCGCGCTGAGGGGTGTCGGTGGTGTCGGTCATGGGTGCTGAGCGCTTAAGGCGCGCCGCGCCTGCGCGCAATCCGCGTCCATCTGCGCCGTGAGCGCGTCCAGCGTATCGAACTTTGCCTCGGGACGCAGATACGCCACCAGTTCGACCGCGATCGTCTGGCCGTAGAGATCGCCGGTAAAATCGAAGAAGTACGACTCCAGCATCTCGCGCGGGGGATCGAAGCTGGGGCGGATGCCGAGGTTCGCGGCGCCGTCCAGCACGCGCCCGTCGGGGAGCCGCCCGCGCACCGCATAGATGCCGTAGGCGGGGCGCAGATACTTGCCCATGTCGATATTGGCGGTCGGATAGCCGATCGTGCGGCCGATCTTGTCGCCGTGCTGGACAACTCCTTCGATCGCGAACGGCCGCGTCAGCAGCTTCGCCGCGGTCGCCATGTCACCTGCCTTCAGCGCATCGCGGATGCGCGTCGAGGAGACGACCTCGCCATCGAAGGCGACCGGCCCCACCGTCTCCACGCCGAAGCCATACGCCTGACCTGCCGCGGCGAGTGTCGCGACAGTGCCGCCCTTGCGATTGCCGAAGGTGAAGTCCGACCCCGTCACCACGCCTGCGATGTGGAGCGCGCCCACGAGCCGTTCGCTGACGAATGCCTCTGCGGTCAGGGCCGCCAGCCCCGCGTCGAAGTGGAACACCGCCATCGCATCGGCACCCGCACTCGCGAACAGCCGCTCGCGTTGATCGAGGGTGGTCAGGCGGAAAGGTGGCGCGTCCGGGCGGAAGTGGCGGACGGGGTGCGGATCGAACGTCGCGACGATCGCGGGTCGCCCCTCGCGCCGCGCCCATCCGACGGCCTGGCCGATGACGGCCTGATGCCCGATATGAAATCCGTCGAAATTGCCCAGCGCGACGATCCCGCCGGCAAGGGCGTCGGGAACCGCTGCGCCGCCGTCCAGCCGCTGCATGACGCGGCTATAGAGGGGGCAACAGCGCGGTGCTAGTGCGTCCCGATGTGTTCCCGCGAAGGCGGGAACCCAGTCTAGATTCCCGCCTTCGCGGGGATACGCTCACTCCCGGATCAGCGTTGCGAAGCTGTAGGCGGGCCGATCGCCCTGCGCCGCAAAGTCCTCGCGCGCGACCTCGCGCCACCCCGCGAAGGGCGGCACGACCGCATCCCCCGGGTAATCGCGGTGCACCTCGGTCAGCTCGATCCGTTCGGCATGCGGCAGCGCCAGCGCGAACACCTCGGCCCCGCCGATCACCGCCGCATCGGGACCGGCGAGCGCCAGCGCGGCGTCGAGGCTGTGCGCCACCTCGGCCCCCGCCGCGGTCCAGTCTGGATCGCGGGTCAGCACGATGTGGCGCCGCCCCGGCAGTGGTGCGGGAAAGCTCTCGAACGTCTTGCGCCCCATCACCATCGCGCGGCCCATCGTCTGCGCCTTGAAGCGCTTCAGGTCCGCCGGGATATGCCAGGGCAGGCGTCCGTCGACGCCGATGACGCCATTGGCGGCGCGCGCGAGGTGAAGCGTGACCGGCACGTCAGACCGCGACCGGCGCCTTGATATGCGCCTGCGCGACGTAATCGTGGAGCACGAAATCCTCATATTCATAGCCATCGATCGCCGGCGGCTTGCGGACGATCTCCAGCCGCGGCAGCGCTGTCGGGGTGCGCGTCAGTTGCTCACGCGCCTGATCCAGATGGTTGGCGTAGAGATGGCAGTCGCCGCCGGTCCAGATGAAGTCGCCCGGCTCAAGCCCGCATTGCTGCGCCAGCATCACCGTCAGCAGCGCGTAGCTCGCGATGTTGAACGGCACGCCGAGAAAGATGTCGGCTGAACGCTGATAGAGCTGAAGCGACAGCCGTCCGTTCGCGACATGCGTCTGGAACAGGCAGTGGCACGGCGCGAGCGCCATCGCGTGGAGTTCACCGGGGTTCCACGCGGTCACGATCTGGCGGCGCGAGGCCGGCTGGGTGCGGATCTGCCCGATCAGATCGCTGATCTGGTCGATACGGCGCCCGTCCGCCGTCTCCCAGTCGCGCCACTGCTTGCCATAGACGGGGCCGAGATCGCCGCCCTCGTCCGCCCATTCGTCCCAGATGCTGACCTTGCGCTCCTGCAGCCAGCGCACGTTCGTGTCGCCGCGCAAAAACCACAGCAATTCGATGGCGATAGATCGGAAATGGAGCTTCTTCGTCGTGAGCATCGGGAAGCCCTGCGCCAGATCGAAGCGCATCTGGTGCCCGAAGATCGAGAGCGTGCCGGTCCCGGTACGGTCGTCCTGCCGCGCGCCCTCGTTCAGCACGCGGGACATCAGATCGAGATATTGGCGCATGACCGGAGGCGTAGCGAAGCCGCGGCGAGTCGCCAAGCCGCGATGCCGGTCGCACCGAAACGGATCAGTCGACGCGTGACGGGAAGTCGCCGCGCGTCATGTTTGGCCGAATGGAGGGGCGAGACGATCCCATTGCTGCACTGTTCGAACCGCTCGCCAAGGCGCCGAGGGAATTGTGCGCAGCCGCCTATTTCGACCGTCGCGGCGCGCTGCTCGGCCTGCGGCATTGCGGCGCAGGCGACGCAAGTACGGTCGAGCTGCCGTTCCGTAGCATCACCATCGATACGCTCGCCTTCGGCGCCCGCGAGGTCGTGCTCGCGCACAACCACCCCAGCGGCGATCCGCGGCCGAGCGAGGCCGATCTCGCGCTGACCCGGCGGCTGTCGCAGGCGCTCGCGGCGATCGATGCGCATCTGCACGACCATCTCATCATGGCCGCCGGCAGCCGGTTCAGCTTTCGGGCGGCGGGGCTGCTTTAGGGGCCAGGGGCGTGTTGGCACGCATCCGGCAGGCGCGGATATCCGCCGGCGCGGGACGCGGGCCGACCGCCTGGAAGGTCGCCAGATAGCCGCCGGCGGATGGCATGTCCTTCATCTCGATCTGCCGGTAGCCGACCGCGGCGAACTCGCATTTCAGCAGCGCCGGCGGGGTGCCGTGGTTGCGGGTGATTCGGTTGGCATCGACGACGACGACCAGCCCGTCGGGTTTCAACGCAGGCCGCAGCCGCCACAGGAACTCGTAGGGCTGCGCGATCTCGTGATACATATGGACCAGGAATACGCGGTCGAAACTGTCTTCGGGCAGCTTCGGATCGGCAGGCTCACCAAGCCGCACGCTGACATTGTCCAGCCGCTCGCGCGCGACGCGTTCGGCCAGCGCGTCGCGCACCGCGGGCACGATATCCTCCGCCAGCACCCTGCCCTTCGCGCCGACCCGCTGCGCCAGGCGGATGGTGTAATAGCCCTCGCCCGCGCCGATATCGGCGACGGTCATCCCGCGCTTCATCGCGGCGCCCGCCATCACCTCGCCCGATTCGTTCAGCCGGTCGCGCTCCTCCTCGGTCGACCAGCGTGCCGACACGATGCTGGCGACGGGGCGGTCGGCCGCCGGGAACGGACCCGGCGCGTCTTCATGCTTCTTGATGAGCGGGGTCGCGCCGTCGCACGCCGCCACGCCGGACGTGAGCGCAATCAGCGCCAGCCAAACCCCCGCTCGTCTCAATCCACGTCCTCCACCTCGACCTTCTCGCCGGTCACGCGCTGCGATAGCGCGGCGGCCATGAATTCGTCGAGGTCGCCGTCGAGCACGTCGGACGGGCTGGTGGAGGTCACGCCGGTGCGCAGGTCCTTCACCAGCTGATAGGGCTGGAGGACGTAGGACCGGATCTGGTGGCCCCAGCCGATATCGGTCTTGGCGGCATTTTCCGCGTTCGCCACGGCTTCGCGCTCGGCCAGCTCGCGCTCGTAGAGGCGCGCGCGCAGCTGGTTATAGGCTTCCGCCTTGTTCTTGTGCTGCGATCGCTGGTTCTGACACTGCACGACGATGTTGGTCGGCAGATGGGTGATGCGCACCGCCGAATCGGTCGTGTTGATGTGCTGCCCGCCGGCGCCCGATGCGCGGTAGGTGTCGATGCGCAGATCGCTTTCGTTGATCTCGATATCGATATTGTCGTCGATGACCGGATAGACCCACACGCTGGCGAACGAGGTGTGCCGCCGCGCCGCGCTGTCATAGGGGCTGATGCGGACGAGGCGGTGAACGCCGCTCTCGGTCTTGGCATAGCCGTACGCGTTCTCGCCCTTGAGCAGCATCGTCGCAGACTTGATCCCCGCCTGCTCGCCCGAATGCTGGTCGATCAGCTCGACCTTCAGCCCGTGACGCTCGCCCCAGCGCGAATACATGCGGCTGAGCATGCCCGCCCAGTCCTGGCTTTCCGTCCCGCCGGCACCGGCATTCACCTCGATATAGGTGTCGTTGGCGTCGGCCTCGCCGGCCAGCAGCGCCTTCACCTTGTCGCCCTGCGCGCGCTTCGATAGTTCGCCGAGGCTGGCGACCGCTTCGGTCTCCATCTCGCTGTCGCCTTCGGCTTCCGCCATTTCGATGAGTTCGATGGTGTCCGAAAGCTCGCTCTCGATCTTGCGGGTCGCGGTGATCGCTTCATCCAGGCGCCGACGCTCGCGCATCACCGCCTGCGCCGCCTTCGGATCGTTCCACAGTGCCTGGTCCTCAACGCGCGCGTTGAGCTCGTCAAGCCGGCGCAGCGCGCGGTCCCAATCGAGGAACCGGCGCAGCAGCGCCAGCGCCTCGTTGATGCTGTCGACATGGGCCTGCGCTTCGGCGCGCATAGGGAAACTCCAGATAATTCGAAGGACAACGGGGATGCCGCCGTCACGATATAGGGTGGCGGGCTAGTAGATTCCGCCTTCTCTTTGCAAGAAATCGCTGTCCGACTGCTGGGTGGCGCGCGGCTGGACGGTCGCGGTCGGGGCGGCCGTGGGCGCGGCACCCGGACGCCGCGCGGCCCGGCGCGCCTCGGCGAGGGGCTTGAACGCTTCCCAGATCACCGCAGGCTTCGGATCGTCCATGTTCGGCCAGGCGCCATAGACCGGCCGCCCGCTCGCGCGGTCGACGCGCACCATGCGGATGCCCGGTGGCGCGCGGAACGGCAGCTTCTCCATCCCCTCATACGCCTTCACCGCAAAGGACTTGAAGATCGGTGCGGCCAGCGTGCCGCCCTGTGCATAGCCGCCGAGGTTCACCGGGCTGTCATAGCCGATATAGACGCCGCCGATCATCTGCGGGGTGCCGCCGATGAACCACACGTCCTTCGGCCCGGTATTGGTGCCGGTCTTGCCGAACATCGGCCGGTCGAGATCGCGCAGCACCGTCGCGGTGCCGCGCTGGATCACGCCTTCCGCGATATGCACCATCTGATACGCGCTCATCGCGTCGAGCACCTGGCGCCCGCGCATGCCCGGCCGCGGCATCGGCCTGCCGTTCCAGTCGGGCGCGTTGCAGCCATCGCACGCGCGCCAGTTTTCCGGCCAGATGACCTTGCCGTGGCGATCCTGGACGAAATCGACGAGGCTCGGCGGGTGCCATTTGCCGTTGTTCGCCAGCACCGCATAGGCATTGACCATACGGCTGACCGTCGTCTCGCCGGCGCCCAGCGAATAGGAGAGATAGGGCTGATAGTCGCCGACGTTCATCGCCTTCATCAGCGCCACGACGTTGGTCATGCCGGTCTTGTTGGCGATCTGGACGGTCATCAGGTTGCGCGACTGTTCGAGGCCCCAGCGCATCGTATGCGGGCCGGCGCCGCGCATGTTGCCGAAGTTGCGGAAGCACTTCTGGCCGAGCGCTGCGCCCTGATAGACGCAGAACGGCCCGTCGACGACGATCGACGACGGCGTCATCCCGTGTTCCAGCGCGGCGGCATAGACGATCGGCTTGATCGTCGAACCCGGCTGGCGCTCCGCCTGCGTTGCGCGGTTGAACGCCTGGAGGGTGGAATCGAACCCGCCCTGCATCGCGAGAACACGACCCGTTGCCGGCTCCTCGACCACGAAGGCGCCCGAAATCTTGGGCACGGCCTTCAATGCGAAATTGCCGCCGTCAGGAGCGACCGCGACGATGTCGCCGACCTTCAGCGCCGCGAACGCGGTGCCGCCCTTGCCGCGCACCGGCATCTGCGCGCCGTAGCGCGGCAGGTCGCCGGTCCTGCCATCGGCAAAACCGATCGTCGCGATGCTGCCACCGGTCGCGGTCACGATAGCGGCGCGCCAGTCCTTGTAGTCGAGGCTGATGTTGGTGTTGAGCAGCGCGCCCAGCCACTTGTCGCCATCGATATCGACATGGCGCAGCGGCCCCGCCCAGCCGCGCCCGGCGTCATAGCGCAGCAATCCCTCGCGCAGCGCGTTCGCGGCATAATCCTGAATGCGCGGATCGAGCGAGGTGCGCACCCACAGCCCGCCCGAATAGACGCTGAAAGGGCCGTCTTTCTCGTTCTCGCCGAACTTCGCGATCAGCTGGCGGCGGACCTCCTCGACGAAATAGCCGCCCACCCGCTCGAACTTGGGCGTGCGGCGGATGATCGCGCCGAGCGGTTCGGCCATCGCTTCCTGATATTGCGGCTGGGTGATGAACCCGTTCTTCAGCATCTCGCCCAGCACATAGCCCCGGCGTTCCAGCGCGCGGTCGGTGTGGCGGAACGGATCGTAGTTGGACGGGCCTTTCGGAAGAATCGCGAGATACGCCATCTGCGCGAGCGTCAGCTCGTCCAGCTCCTTGTCGAAATAGGCGTGCGCCGCCGCTTCCACACCGAACGCGTTCCGGCCGAGCGCGATCTGGTTGAGATAGAGCTCGAGAATCTGCGGCTTGGTGAGCGTATCCTCGATCTTGTAGGCAAGGATCGCCTCGCGGATCTTGCGCCGGTAGCTCGCCTCGTTGCCGACGAGCAGGTTCTTCGCGACCTGCTGCGTGATCGTCGAGGTGCCACGCGGGGTCTTGCCCGTCGTGATGCCCTGGAACGCCGCACGGACGAGGCCAGGATAATCGAGGCCGTGATGCTCGAAAAAGGTCTTGTCCTCGGCCGACAGGAACGCTTTCACCAGCAGCGGGGGATATTCCGCAAAGGACAGCTCGACCCGTCGCTCGCGGGCGTAGGAATAGATCGGCGTGCCGTCATTGCTGCGCACGTTCGTCGGCAGCGGCGGCTCGTAGGTCCTGAGCTGCGACACCGATGGCAGGTCGCGCGCGAAGATCAGCCAGAAGGCGAGAATGCCGAGCAGGAACAGGCCTAACAGCACCGCAAGCGCCTTGACCCAGCGGCGCGCCCACGCACGGCCGAGCCGATCGCGCACGGTGCCGCCGTCGCGGTGGAGCGTGAAATTCACGTCTTCTGGGGGATTGGACGCCATAAACCGGACGAGGCTCTAGCAAATATCGCGGGCGTTGCCAGTGCAGCTTCGCTCAATGCACCGCGATCGGCGTTCCGGTGAACGGCGCGGGCTGGCAGCCCAGGACGGGATCGAGCCGCGCCGTGCGGCTCGCGATCAGCGGCACATATGCCGTGACGCTCTTTGCGGCAGCATCCTCTTTCAGGCGGATGGGTTCCATCCCGGCCTCGAAATCGGTGCGGCAACTCGCGAGCGTCCGTCCCTCGACGAAGCGGCATCCGCAGGCGACCCGCGCGGCATAGCCGACGCCGAGTTCGAGCTGCGGCGTGATGCTGCGGACATAGAGCCACCCGCCCGCAAGCATCGCGACGATCAGAACTGCGATTGCGACCGCGATGCGCCTTGCCTTCATGGGCGCGCATCGTATCGTCGGCATCATGCCGCGCAAGCCGATCCTCGCCGTTCTGTTGCCGCTGCTGCTGGCGACGACCGCGGCGCCGGTCCGCGCGCCGATCGCGCAGCATGGCGGTTGTGCGGGGATCGACCTGTCGGCGGTCCAGCCGAACCTCGATGCGCTGTTCACGCAGCGCCCGGAAACCCGCGCCGTGCTGTTGCTCAGCAATGGCTGCGTCGCGGCGAAGATGTACGAACCCGGCTATTCGGACGCGAACCGCTTCATCAGCTGGTCGATGGCCAAGACGGTGACCGCGATGCTCGTCGGGATGCTTGTCACTGACGGCAAGCTGTCGCTCGACGCGCCCGCACCGATCGCGGAGTGGCGCCGGCCGGGCGACCGCCGCGCGACGATCAGCTTGCGCATGCTGCTCCAGATGCGCTCCGGATTGCGGCATACCGAGGTCGGCGATCCGGTCGAGAAATCGGACACCAACCAGGTCCTGTTCGTCGGCGGCACGCAGGACATGGCCGCACGCGCGATCGCCCAGCCGCTCGAGGCAGCGCCGGGTGCGACGTTCGAATACAGCTCGCTGACGACGGTCATCCTCGCGGAGATCGTGACCCGCGCGCTCACGCCGTCGCGCGATCCGCGTGTGCGGGCCACGGCCTATCGCGACTTCGCGCAGGCGCGGCTCTTCGGCCCTGCGGGCGTGACGAGTGCCGCGCTGGAATTCGACGGCGCCGGCACCCAGATCGGCGGGTCGATCATCCGGATGACCCTCGATGACTGGGGGCGGATGGGGATGCTGCTGCTCGATGGAAAAGCCGCAAACGGGCGGCAGGTTGTGCCGCCCGAGTGGCTCGCGTTCATGAAGACGCCGTCTCCGACCAATGCCGAATATGGCGGGCAGACATGGCTCAACCGGGCGGGCGGTGCCGATGGGACCCCGTCACTGTTTCCGTCGAAGGGGCCGGCGGACCTCGCGGCGATGGAAGGGCATCTCGGCCAGTTCGTGATGGCGAGTCCGTCGGTAGGTCCCGGGCGCGGGACGGTGCTGATCCGGTTGGGCCACACCGACGAGGGGAAGATGCACCCGGTCGTCGAAACGATGGGCGATGTTTTCGGGGTGATCGGCAGCGCAAAAAAGTCCTCCCCGGCGCGGGGAGGTGGCAGCGCACAGCGCTGACGGAGGGGGGTTTCCTCCAGCGACATCGTTTGAGGAACGCCCCCTCCACCAGCTTCGCTGGTCCCCCTCCCCGTGCCGCGGAGGATCAGGTCAGGGCAGCAGGAACGTCCCCTCGATCACGGTCACGCACGCACCGCCAAGCACAACGCGCTCCCCATCCAGCCGGCACGTCAGCCGCCCGCCCCGCGCGCTCGCCTGGAACGCGGTGAAGCGGTCACGGCCGAGCCGGTTCGTCCAATAGGGCACCATCACCGCGTGAGCGGAGCCGGTCACGGGATCCTCGTCGATCCCTGCGCCGGGCGCGAAGACGCGGCTGACGATATCGGTATCGTCGCCGGGCGCCGTCACGATCGTCAGCACGTCGCCTTCCCGCGCCAACGCTCTAAAGTCGGGGTCGAGACCACGCACCACCGCGGCGTTCTCGACCACGATCAGGCCGTAGCGATGCGGATGCCACAGCGTCTCCACGACCGTATCGAGTCCGAGCGCCGCGACGATCTCCGGCAGCGGCTTGGGCGAAGGCCCCCACGCCGGCAGCGCCAGCGCATAGCCGGCGCCGTCCCGCTCGACGGCAAGCACGCCGGCCTTGCGGGTGCGGAAGCGGACCGCGTCACGCGTCGTGTCGGACGACAGGACGAAGTGCCCGCTCGCGAGCGTCGCATGGCCGCACAACACCACCTCGGCAGTCGGGGTGAACCATCGCAGCTCGAAATCCGCCTCGCCGCTTTCGTCGGGCAGGATAAACGCGGTTTCGGAGAGCTTGTTCTCGGCCGCGATCCGCTGGAGCACGTCATCGTCGAGCCAGGATGAAAGCGGCATCACCGCCGCGGGATTGCCGGTGAACGCGGCGTCGGCAAAGGCATCAATCTGGGCGAAGGGGATTCTCATAGCCGTTTTCCGAACCCTATGCGGCTCATAGCCGCTTCCCGAACCAATGCGGGGTCACGTCCGCTTCGACGAGCGGATTGTCGGTATCGACATGCCCTTCGGGATCGAGATGGATCAGCACCTCGACCTTGGGGAAAACGTCGCGCAGGTTGCGCTCGACCCCTTCGACGATATCGTGCGCCTGCGCGACCGTCAGCTCACGCTCCACCTCCATGTGGAACTGCGCGAAATCGTGGCTGCCAGATCGGCGGGTGCGGAAATCGTGGATGCCCTTCAGCCCCGGCTGGCGCGCGGCGACGTCAAGGAAGGCGGCGCGCTGATCCTCAGGCCATTCCTTGTCCATCAGCTGGTCGATCGCGTTCGACGACGCGCCGAACGCATTCCACGCCAGCCAGGCGGCGATCGCGATGCCGAACAGCGGATCGGCCCAGCGCCAGGCGAAATACTGGTCGAGCACGAGCGCGACGATGACCGAGCCGTTGAGCAGAACGTCCGACTGGTAGTGGACGTTATCGGCGAGGATGGCGACCGATCCGGTCTTGCGGATGACGCTGCGCTGATAGGCCAGCAACACCAGGGTGGCGAGGATCGCGACGATCGATACGCCAACGCCGAATTCGGCATCCGCAGTCGCATTGGGGTTGCCGAACGCCAGAATCGCGCGCCAGGCGATACCCGCCGCCGACGCGGTGATGAGCGCGACCTGGAACAGCGCCGCCAGCGCCTCCGCCTTGCCGTGACCGAAGCGGTGGTCGTGATCCGCCGGCTCCGCCGCCAGCTTCACGCCGTAGAGGGTGACGAGGCTCGCCAGCAGATCGAGCGCGGTGTCGGCGAGCGAACCGAGCATCGCGACCGATCCCGTGTGCCACGCCGCAAATCCCTTCAGCGCCAGCAGGAAGCACGCCATCGCGACGCTGGCGAGCGCGGCGCGCATCGCGAGCGGGATGATCCGGCGGCGTTCGTCGCGAGTCATGGGTAGAGCATCCCCTCCGTCCAGCCGTCGCCGGCGCGCGTGAACACACGGCGTTCGTGAAGCCGGTGCGCGCGATCCTGCCAGAATTCGATCGAGCGCGGCGCGATGCGGTAACCGCCCCAGTGCGGCGGGCGCGGCACGTCGCCGCCCGCGAAGCGCGTCGTCATCGCCTCGAACCGCGCCTCGAACGTCGCACGGTCGGCGAGCGGGCGGGACTGATCGGAAGCCCAGGCGCCAAGCTGCGAATCGCGGCTGCGCGAGGCAAAATAGGCGTCGCTTTCGGCGTCGCTCGCCAGCGTGACGGGGCCTTCGATCCGGATTTGCCGGCGCAGCGATTTCCAGTGGAACAGCAGCGCCGCATTTGGATTGTCGGCAAGCTCCGCCGCCTTGCGACCTTCGCGGTTGGTGTAGAACACGAAACCGTCGGGACCGTGCCCCTTCAGCAACACCATGCGAACGGACGGGCGCCCCGCGCCATCCGCAGTCGCGAGCGCCACGGCGTTGGGGTCGTTGGGTTCGCTCGCCCTTGCCTCGGCATACCAGGCGTCGAACAGCGCGAGAGGATCGTCGGCCATCTCCGCGCCTTAGCCGAGCTTCCGCATCAGCGAAACCGTCGTTGGGGAACGACTCCGTTTCTCAGCGATTGAATCGGCTCCGCAACGAAGGAACGTCGCCCGTGCCCGCTCGCGCTTACTGGCAAGGCCAGATCCGCCTCGCGCTCGTCTCGATCCCGGTCGAGATCTATTCGGCGACGAAATCGGGCGCCTCCATCTCGTTCCGCCAGATCCACGAACCGACCGGCAAGCCGATCCATTACGACAAGGTCGTGACCGGGGTCGGTCCGGTCGATGCCGACGAGATCATGAAGGGCTACCAGATCGAAAAGGGCGAATATGTCCTGCTCGATCAGGATGAGATCGATGCGGTGAAGCTGGAATCGAAGAAGACGCTGGAGCTCACCCAGTTCGTCGATGCGGACGAGATCGACGTCCTCTATTACGAGAAGCCCTATTTCGTCGTGCCCGCCGACGATCTGGCGGAAGAAGCCTTCATCGTCCTGCGCGAGGCGCTCAAACGCACGAAGAAAGTCGGGCTCGGCCAGCTCGCGATGCGCGGTCGCGAATATGTCGTGAGCCTGAAACCGTGCGGGCGCGGCATGGTGCTGGAGACGCTGCGCTACGCCGACGAGGTGAACAAGGCGCAGGGCTATTTTCGCGACATCCCCGACACGAAGCCGGACACCGAGCTGCTCGACCTCGCCGAGGCGCTGATCGCGAAGAAATCGGGCAAGTTCGACGCGGGCGAGTTTCACGATCGCTACGTCGATGCGCTGAAGGCGCTGGTGGAGCGCAAGCGAAAGGCCAAGTCGAACCGCAAGATCATCGAGGACAAGGGTGACGATGACGGACGGGCGAGCGGCAATGTCGTCGATCTGATGGCGGCGCTCAAGAAGTCGATGGCGAAGAGCGGCGAGGCAGCGAAGGGGCCCGCGAAGAAGGCGACACCGCCTCGGAAACCGGCGGCGAACAAGCGTGCTTGAGTCCGGTCTGCTCCCCTCCCTGGAAGGGAGGGGTTGGGGGTGGGTCGACCTCCACGCGAGCGCGTCGTCCGGGGCCACCCACCCCCGGCCCCTCCCTTCCAGGGAGGGGAGAGCGTGAAAGATCCCCTCTCCACCTACAACGCCAAGCGCGACTTTGCGAAGACCGCCGAACCGGCCGGCACGCTAGCGCCCGGCCAGAACCCTTCGACAGGCTCAGGACGTGCGCGCTTCATGGTGCAGAAGCACGACGCCACCCGGCTCCACTGGGACTTCCGGCTGGAGCTCGACGGCGTCCTGAAAAGCTGGGCGGTCACGCGCGGGCCGAGCCTGGACCCCGACGAAAAGCGGCTCGCGGTGCGCACCGAGGATCATCCGCTCAGTTACGCCACTTTCGAAGGGACGATCCCGAAAGGCGAATATGGCGGCGGCACGGTGATGTTGTGGGATCGCGGCACATGGGCGCCGATCGAGGGCAAGAGCGCGAAGGATCTGGAGAAGGGCCACCTGCATTTCGTGCTCGATGGCGAGCGGATGAAGGGCGAGTGGCTGCTCATTCGCCTGAAGCCGCGGGACAAGGAGAAGCGCGAGAACTGGCTGCTGAGAAAGATCGACGATGCGGACGCGGGAGGCACCGATGTGCTCACCGAAACGGCGCTGACGAGCGTGGCAACCGGGCTGACGATGCAGGAAATTGCGGAGGGCAGGCCCCCTGACAATGTATCCCCGCGAAGGCGGGGATCCAGACTGGGCTCCCGCCTTCGCGGGAGCACAAAGGCGGCGGAGGCGCTTGCTTCGTTTACCTCACCCCAGCTCTGCACCCTCGTCGACACCGTCCCCACAGGCTCCAGCTGGATTCACGAGGTCAAGTATGATGGCTACCGCGCGCTCATCGCGGTGAATGGCGGCAAGGCGAAAGTGTTCACCCGGAGCGGACTCGACTGGACCGACAAGTTTCAGGGTATCGCCGACGCCGCCGCCGCGCTGCCCGTCTCGTCCGCGCTGATCGACGGCGAGATCGTCGCGTTCAAGGACGGGCGCCCGGACTTCTCGACGCTCAAGGTGGCCATCAGCGAAGGTCGCGCAATGACGTGTTTCGCGTTCGACCTGCTGACCCTCGATGGCGAGGATCTGAGCGATCTTCCCAACGTCCAGCGCAAGGAGCGGCTGCGCGCCGTCCTGCCCGAAAACGGCGCGATCCAATATGCCGAGCATGTCACCGGATCGGGCGAAGCGCTGTTCGAGACGATGTGCCGCGAGGGGTTCGAGGGCATCGTGTCGAAACTCGCCGACGCGCCCTATCGCGGACGGCGGACGCGCGCCTGGCTCAAGGTCAAATGCACGCGGCGGCAGGAATTCGTGATCGTCGGGTGGCTGCCGTCGGACAAGAAACGCGGGTTTCGCTCGCTGCTGCTCGGCACGCATGCCGAGGACGGCCTGATCTATGCGGGCAAGGTCGGCACCGGGTTCGACCAAGCGTCGATGGACGCGCTGTCGGCGAAGCTCGCGCGGCTGGCCCGCAAGACGGCCACCGTCGAAGCCCCGCGCGCGGCGGTTCGCGGCGCGCGCTGGGTGACGCCGAAACTCGTTGCAGAGATCGCCTATACCGAGACGACGCCCGATGGCGTACTGCGTCATCCGAGTTTCCTCGGACTGCGCGAGGACCAGCCAGCCGACGAGGTGCGGCTGGAAACACCTGCGCCTGCCGCCGCGCGCCCCGAAATCCACGTCAAGGTCTCCAGCAGCGACCGCCTGGTCTTCCCTGACAGCAAGGTCACGAAGGGCGACCTCGCCGATTATTACGCGGCCGTCGCACCGATCATGCTGCCGTGGACCGCGAACCGCCCGGTCAGTCTCGTCCGATGCCCGCAAGGCCGCGGCAAGGCCTGCTTCTTCCAGAAGCACGATGCCGGATCGTTCGGCGATCACGTCCATCATGTGCCGATCCGCAAAAAGGACGGCAGCACCGAGAACTATCTTTACGTCGATGACGCCGACGGGCTGGTCGCGTGCGTGCAGATGGGGACGATCGAATTTCACGGATGGGGATCGTCGGTCGCAGCCCTGGAAAAGCCCGACCGCATGATCTTCGATCTCGATCCCGACGAAGGCCTTGATTTCGGCGATACCAAGAAGGCCGCCGAGCATCTGAAGGCGCAGCTGGCGGAACTGGGCCTGACGAGCTTCCCGATGCTGTCGGGGGGCAAGGGCGTCCATGTCGTCGTGCCGCTGACGCCGGAGGCGGAGTGGCCGGCGGTCAAGGACTTCGCGAGCCGTTTCGCGCAAGCCCTGGCGCAGGCCGAGCCGGACCGCTTCGTCGCCACGATGTCGAAGGCGAAGCGCAAGGGCCGCATCTTCATCGACTGGCTGCGCAACCAGCGGGGCGCGACCGCGGTCATGCCCTATTCCGCCCGCGCGCGCAGCGGCGCGCCGGTCGCGGCGCCGGTATCGTGGAGCGAGCTGCGCGATATCGACGCGGCGAACATCTTCGCCGTCACCGACCGCGATACGCTGATCGAGCGCGCGGCGTCGCGCGCGCTCGCCGGCTGGGGATCGGCGCGACAGGCGCTGCCCGATCTTTAGCACCAGCCGCGATTTCACCTTGCGTCGCAGCAAGGGGGGCGTCACCAAAGGCCGCGTCCGGCAACCGCGACGAGGTCCAAGCAGGCGCTGATGGCGATAAGCCCAACCCCCGCCCCGCTGTTCGACGCGGGCACCCACGCGAAGCGCTGGATGGAGGATTACGGCGCCCGCGCGACGCGCGGCGATGCGCTGGCGCAGGGGGCGGCGGACGCCTGGGCCGCGATGTTCGAGGAGCTGGCGGCGGTCGCCGGCGACGATCTGGGTCATGCGCGCGAGCGGGTGCAGCGCCACGCCGCCGATATCGGCACGGGCTTTCGGGTGATCGGCGAGGCGGACGAGCGGCCATGGCCCGTCTCCCCGGTGCCACTGATGATCGGCGCCGACGAATGGACCGAGATCGAGCGCGGGATCGTGCAACGCGCGGCGCTGTTCGAAACGATCGTCGCCGATATCTACGGACCCGGACGGCTTGTCGATCGCGGCATGATCCCCGCGACGCTTGTCACCGGCAGCCCCTATTTCCTGCGACCGCTGGTCGGCATGGAGCCGCCGGGCGGCCACCATTTGAACTTCGTCGCCTTCGATCTCGGTCGCGGGCCGACCGGCGAATGGCGCGTGCTGGCCGATCACCTGCGCGCGCCCGCGGGCGCCGGTTACGCGCTGGAAAACCGGCTGGCGGTCAGCCGGACGCTGGGCGGATTGCAGGACCGGCTGAACGTGCGCCGTCATGCGCCTTTCTTCGCCGCCTTCCGTGCCGGACTCGCTGCCGCGTGCAAGCGAGCGGAGCCCCGCATCGGGCTGCTGACCCCGGGCCGTTTCAACCCGAGCTATGCCGAGCAGGCGCATCTTGCGCGTTATCTCGGGCTGCTGCTGGTCGAGGGCGCGGACCTCGCAGCGCTTGAGGACCGCGTCTATGTCCGCACGATCGACGGGCTGAAACGGATCGATGCGCTCTGGCGGCGGCTCGACCCGCGGCTGCTCGATCCGCTGGCGTTCGACAGCCATTCGCAGATCGGCGTGCCGGGGCTGATCGACAGCTATGCCGCGGGCAATGTCGTCCTGGCCAACGCCCCCGGCGTCGGCGTCCTCGAATCGCCGGCGTTCGCCGCCTTCCTGCCGCAGCTCGCGACCCGGCTGACCGGCGAGGGGCTGCGCCTGCCGAATATCGCGACGTGGTGGTGCGGCCAGCCACGCGAGCGCGCGCGGGCGGAAGAGGACCTCGACCGCCTGATCGTCGCGCCGGCGTTCGGCCAGCCGACGCTCGGCCTGCCGGGCAAGGACGCAGTCACGGGGGCCGATCTTTCTCCGCAACAACGCGCCGACCTGCTGGACGATATCGCGCGCCGCCCGCAGGATTATGTCGGGCAGGAGATCGTCCGGCTTTCCACCATGCCGGTCGTCGTCGGTGACACGATGGTCGCGCGTCCGTTCACGCTCAGGGTCTTCGCGGCGCGCGACGGCAAGGGCGAATGGTCGGTCATGGCGGGCGGCTTCGCGCGGATCGGCGAGCATGCCGACGACCGCGCGACCGTGATGGGCGAAGGGCTGTGGTCCGCCGACGTCTGCGTCTTCGGTGGAGAGGTGGTCGCGCCCGTATCGCTTCTTCCCGCAGCAGATTCCGCCGGCATCCGCCGCAACCCCGGCACGCTGCCCAGCCGCGTTGCGGATAATTTCTACTGGCTCGGCCGCTATCTCGAGCGTGGCGAGGCGCTGCTCAGCGCGATCCGCGTGATGCTCGGCAATTCGATCGACGCCGATGCCGGCGCCGCGCTCGCGTCCGAAACCGTTGGGCGACTCGTCGGGCAGATCGTGTCCTCCGGTGCCGCCCCACACCCGCACACGCTTCGCCGCGCCGATCTGACCCACACCGCACGCACCGCGATGGAGTCGCTTGGCGAGGGCTGGCAGTCGGTCGCGGAGATCAACCGCCATGCCCGTGCCATCGGCGACGGATCGCGCGACCGGCTGTCCGCGGACATGATGCGCCTTCTCGATGCGCCCTTCCCGACCCACCGCGGGTTGCTCGACCGCGCGGGATCGCTCCAGCGGCGCTATGCCGCGATCGCCGGATTGTCCGCCGAGCATATGGGACGGACGAGCGCGTGGCGGTTCCACGATCTGGGGCGCCGGATCGAGCGCGCCGTGGCAATCGCACGGGCGACGCGGGTGTTCGGAATGCCGGGCGCGACCGCCGATGATCTGCAGACACTGCTCGATCTGGGGGACAGCCAGATCAGCTACCGCCAGCGCTATCTGACGGGAATCGCGCGGGTGCCCGTCGTCGATCTTGTCGCGCTCGATCCGGGCAACCCGCGCAGCCTCGCCTATCAGGTGGATTGCATCGCCGCGCATGTGTCGGCGCTCCCCGTGCTGGCGGACGACGGCATGGCCGAGCCGCAACAGGCGGAGGCGACCGCGATCCATGCGCTGGTCGCTACTGCGGCGGCGGCGACGCTCGACGCGAACCGGCTCGGCGAGATCGAGCGGCGGTTGGGGCAGCTCTCCGACGCGGTCGCACGTCGCTATTTCCTGCAGGGCGCAGAGCCGCTGCGCGCCGGCGGGCTGACGCTGGCGTGATCTACGACATCCGCCACATCACGCGGTTCGATTATGGCGGCGCGGTGCGCTTTGCGCGGTGCAACCTGCGGCTGCGCCCGATCGACTGGCCGGGGCAGCGGGTGGAGGAGTACGCGCTCCATGTCAGCCCGTCGGGGCGGACCTTTCCGGCGCGGGCCGAGGCTGGTCTGGCGCACGTCACAAGGCTGGTGGTCGAGGAACCGGTGCGCCAGCTCGTTATCGAAAGCGCAGCGCGGGTGACGGTGGATCGCCTCGTGCCCGTCCCCGCACCCGACGATCCGACGCTGGGTCAGGTCGCCAATATGGCGCGCGACAGCCGCGATGTGTCGCCGAGCGGACCCGCCAGCTACCTCTTTCCCTCGCCGCTCATCCCGCTCGAAGCCGATATCGCTGCGTGGTGCGCGGCCGATCTGCACCCCGACGCGCCCGCGCTGGAGGCCGGCATCGCGCTCGCGCGGCGCATCCAGCGCGAATTCGCCTTCGATCCGACCGCGACCCTTGTCGACACGCCGCCCCACGAAGCCTTCGCGAAGCGCCGCGGCGTGTGCCAGGATTTCGCGCAGATCATGATTTCCGGCCTGCGCGCGGCCGGGCTGCCGGCCGCCTATGCCTCTGGCTATATTCGCACGATTCCGCCGCCCGGTCAGGCGAGACTTGTCGGCGCGGATGCCACCCACGCATGGGTACTCCTGTGGTGCGGGCCGGCGCGCGGCTGGATCGGCTTCGATCCCACCAACGGCATCTGGATGGCAGGCGATCACGTAGTCGTCGCGATCGGGCGCGATTATGGCGAGGTCGCGCCGGTGGACGGCGTCGTGCTCGGTTCGGGTGCACAGGCGATGGCGGTCAGCGTCGATGTCGCCCCGCTTGATCTCCCCGCCTCGCCAGAGCCGATCGCGGCCTGACCGCAAACGCGATTGCGCTCCGCCCCGCGCGCGCCCACATAGCCGGGTAACACACGTTCAACGGGGACTTAAGTGGCGGATCCTTATTCGACCCTCGGCGTCGCGCGCGGCGCGAGCGAGGCGGACATCAAGAAGGCCTATCGCAAGCTGGCGAAGGAACTCCATCCGGATCGCAACAAGGACAATCCCAAGGCATCGGAGCGCTTCAGCCAGGTAACCAACGCCTATGATCTGCTGAACGACAAGGACAAGCGCGCACGCTTCGACCGCGGCGAGATCGACGGCGACGGCAATCCCACCTCCCCCTTCGGCCATGGCGGATTCGGCGGCGGGCGTCCGGGCGGGCAGAGCGGCGGGTTCCGGCCGGAGGATTACAGCTTCGGCGGCGGCGAAGGTGCCGACATGTCCGATATCTTCGAAGGGCTTTTCGGCAATCGCGGCGGTGGCGGCTTCTCCAGCGGGTTCGGGCGGCGTCAGCCGCCGCCCAAGGGCGCCAACATCGCCTACAAACTGCGCGTGCCCTTCATCGATGCCGCCGCGCTGTCGCCGCAGCGGACCATGCTGGGCGACGGCAAGACCGTCGACCTGAAGCTGCCGGCCGGCGTCGAGAACGGCACGCAGATGCGCCTCGCGGGCAAGGGCGAACCGGGGCCCGGCGGCGCGGGTGACGCGATCGTGACGATCGAGGTGACCCCGCATCGCTATTTCACCCGTGACGGCGACGACGTGCGGCTCGACCTGCCGATCACGCTGGCCGAAGCGGTGCTCGGCGGCGGCGTGAAGGTGCCGACCGTGGAGAAGCCGGTGATGCTGACGATCCCGAAGGGCACTTCCTCAGGCAAGGTGTTCCGCCTGAAGGGCAAGGGCTTTCACAAGAAGGGCGGCGGGCGCGGCGACCAGATGATTACCATCATGGTCACCGTCCCGCAGGTCAGCCCCGAGCTGGAAGCATTCAT
Organism: Sphingomonas sp. EC-HK361; assembly: GCF_902498785.1. GTDB lineage: Bacteria > Pseudomonadota > Alphaproteobacteria > Sphingomonadales > Sphingomonadaceae > Sphingomonas. Next base: position 96,094 of record NZ_LR701493.1, on the reverse strand, counting down.
CAACGAGCACAAAGACATCGACACGCGGAACCCCCGGGCCGACATGGGCGTCTGACCTCGCATGAGCGAGGGCACAGCACTGACACCTGAAGATCGCGGGCGAGACCGCAGCGCGGCACGGCTGAGGCTGGACCGCCAGCTCGCGCGCGTCCGCCCCGGAAGCTACGCGTTCGAGATCGTCAAGCGCGCGGCGATCGGCGTCTTCAACGACGGCTTCATCCACGCCGGCAACCTCGCCTATCTCGCGTTGATGACGGTCTTTCCGTTCTTCATCGTGGCGGCGGCGATCGCCTCGATCTTCGGCCAGAGCGCGGAGACGCAGCGCGCGGTCGCCTCCTTCCTGCATGTCCTGCCGCCCGACGTATCGGACCTTCTTCGCAAGCCGATCACCGACGTGCTTGCCGCGCGCACGGGATCGCTGCTGTGGTTCGGCGGGCTGATCGGCCTGTGGACGGTCGGCAGCTTCATCGAGACGATCCGCGACATCTTCCGGCGCGCCTATGGCTACCGTTCCACCGCGCCCTTCTGGAAAGGTCGGCTGCTGTCGATGCTCGTGATCGTGAGCTCGGTCATCCTCGCGCTGCTGTCGTTTCTCATCCAGGGCATCCTCACCGCAGCGGAACAGTTCGTCTACCGACTGGTCCCCTTCGCGCAGGGCGTCGCGGGATGGATCGGCTTGTCGCGGGTGATCCCCGGCGTCGTGATGTTCGGCGCGCTCTACATGCTGTTCTATTCGGTGACCCCGTCGAAATACCGTTATTCAAAATGCCGCAAGTGGCCGGGCGCACTGTTCACGACCGCATGGTGGGTAGGCGCCACGGCAGCGCTGCCGTGGGTGCTTTCGCATCTCGGCAGCTACGACCTGACCTATGGCAGCCTTGCCGGCGTGGTCGTCATGCTGCTGTTCTTCTTTCTCATCGGGCTCGGTCTCGTTTTCGGGGCGCACCTGAACGCGGCACTGGCGGAACCACCCGTCACCGGAGTAGAGGAAGGCAAAACCGAAACGGCAGGGACGACCAAGTGAACCAATTGATGGCGGGAAAGCGTGGGCTCATCATGGGGCTCGCCAATGATCGATCGCTCGCCTGGGGCATTGCGAAGAAGCTGGGGGAAGCCGGCGCGGAACTCGCCTTCAGCTATCAGGGCGAAGCCATGGAAAAGCGCGTGCGCCCGCTCGCCGAGCAGCTGGGCGTCGCGCGGCTTTACGACTGCGACGTGTCCGACATGGCGGCGCTCGATGCGACGTTCGCGGCGCTGGCGAAGGACTGGCCGACGATCGACTTCGTCGTCCACGCGATCGGCTTTTCGGACAAGAACGAGCTGCGCGGCGGCTATGTCGATACCACCCTCGACAATTTCCTGATGACGATGAACGTCAGCGTCTATTCCTTCGTCGCGGTCGCACAGCGCGCGTCGAAGATGATGACGCCGTTCGATCCGGAAACCGGCAAAGGCGGCGGGGCGCTGCTGACGCTCAGCTATTACGGCGCGGAAAAGGTCATCCCGCATTACAACGTCATGGGCGTGGCAAAGGCCGCGCTCGAGACGAGCGTTCAGTATCTCGCCGTCGATCTCGGCCGCGATAACATCCGCGTCAACGCGATCTCGGCCGGGCCGATCAAGACGCTCGCCGCCTCGGGAATCGGCGACTTCCGCCTGATCCTGAAATGGAACGAGCTGAACTCGCCGCTGAAGCGCAACGTCACGATCGAGGATGTCGGCGGGGCCGGACTCTACCTGCTGAGCGATCTTTCCAGCGGCGTCACCGGCGAGACGCACCATGTCGATGCAGGCTACAATGTCATCGGCATGAAGGCGGAGGACGCGCCCGACATCGCGCTCGTCTGATGAGCCTGAACAGCTTCGGCCACCTGTTCCGTTTCACCACATGGGGTGAAAGCCATGGGCCGGCGATCGGCGCCGTGGTCGACGGGTGCCCGCCCGGCATCGCGCTCGGCGAGGGCGACATCCAGCCATGGCTCGACAAGCGCCGTCCGGGCACCTCGCGCTTCACGACACAGCGGCAGGAGCCGGATCAGGTCCGCATTCTCTCCGGCGTCTTCGAGGGGCGCACCACCGGCACGCCGATCAGCCTGATGATCGAGAATGTCGATCAACGATCAAAGGACTATTCGGAGGTCGCGAACGCCTATCGTCCCGGCCACGCCGATTACGCCTATGACGCGAAATACGGGTTTCGCGATTACCGCGGGGGCGGGCGATCGTCCGCGCGGGAAACCGCGTCGCGGGTGGCGGCCGGCGCCGTCGCCCGGCTCGTCATCCCGCAGGTGCGCATCCGCGCCTGGGTGGAGGCGATCGGTGGCGACGCGATCGATCCGGCGAACTTTGACGACGCGCAGATCGACGCCAATCCCTTCTTCTGCCCCGACGCTGACGCGGCCGTCCGGTGGGAGGCGCTGATCGACAGCGCGCGCAAGGCTGGGTCGTCGCTCGGCGCCGTAATCGCCTGCGAAGCGACGGGGGTCCCAGCCGGCTGGGGCGCGCCGCTTTATGCCAAGCTCGATTCGGAACTCGCCGCGGCGATGATGTCGATCAACGCGGTAAAGGGTGTCGAGATCGGCGATGGCTTCGCAGCGGCTGCGCTGCGCGGAGAGGAGAATGCCGATCCGATGCGCCCCGGCGAGGCCGGTCCCGAATTTCTCGCCAATCACGCAGGCGGAATCGCAGGAGGAATCGCGACGGGTCAGCCGATCCGCGTCCGCGTCGCCTTCAAACCGACCAGCTCGATCCTTATTCCCGTCGAGACGGTCACACGGCAAGGTGAAGCGAGCAACATCCAAACAAAGGGCAGGCACGACCCCTGTGTAGGGATTCGCGGCGCGCCAGTTGTCGAAGCAATGATGGCGCTTGTATTAGCCGACCAGTCGTTGCTTCATCGCGGTCAGTGCGGGTGATATTCAACGAAAGCGCTCCTATATTAAGTCTCTAACAGGGATCAAATCCAGGAGATTTTCCAATGAAGTTCCTCAGCATTATCGCCGCAGGCGCACTTGTGATGCCGGCCGCAGCGATGGCGCAGACCACGCCGACGGATCAGACGCAGACGACCACGCCGACGACCGACAGCATGGGCACGCCCGATCAGTCGACCACGACGTCGAAGAAGCACAAGAAGTCGAAGAAGTCGGGCGACATGTCGACCATGCCGACCGATACGACCACGACGCCGGCGCCGACCAGCCCGACACCGACAACGCCGGCCGATCCGTCGATGACGCCGAGCACTCCGGCTCCGACGTCGCCGTCGACGACGCCTCCGACGACTCCGCCGCAGGGCTGATCACCGGTTAGGACTACGCCAGGACCCGGCAGCCTTTGGCCGCCGGGTCCTTTGGCGTCACCACGTTTTATTTCGCCTTAGTAAGGAGAAAAGTCATGCGTATCATCACGATCTTTGCCGCAGGCGCGCTCGCGCTTCCCGGCGTCGCGTCGGCCCAGGTTCTGGGCGGTGGCGCCGGCGGCACGCTCGGCGGCTCGGCCGGCACCCCGCTCGGCCAGACGATGGGCAGCGCCGGCACGGCCGTGAACGGCACGGTGCAGACCGACGCGCTCCAGCGCACCACGAATGCCGCCAACGCAACGGCAGACCGTGCGCAGCGCGACGCCGAGCGCGCCAAGGCTCGCGCCGATCGCGCTGCTGCCAAAGCAGAACGCAAGGCCCGCGACACGGCCAACGCCACCAGCGTCAATGGGAGTGCGAGCACCTCCACCGGCGCAACCGTCGATAACGGCGCATCCGCAGGCACCACGGCCGGCGCAACGGTTGGCGGCACGAACGTCGGCGCCACGGGTAGCGCCGACGCGAATGGCTCTGTGACGCCGCACTGATCTGCAGGATCACGACCGATGGAAGGAGCGGCGGCCTTGGTTGGCCGCCGCTTTTTTGTCAGTCCGCGAAGGGATCGCGCACGAGGATCGTGTCCTGCCGCTCCGGGCTCGTCGAGACGAGTGCGACCGGGCATTGGATCAGCTCTTCGACGCGGCGGATATATTTGATCGCCTGACCCGGCAAATCGGCCCAGCTGCGCGCGCCCGCGGTCGATTGCGACCAGCCTTGCATCGTTTCGTAGATCGGCTCGACCGCCGCCTGATCGCTGGCATTGGCCGGGAAATAGTCGAGCGTCTCGCCGTGCAGGCGATAGCCGGTGCAGATCGCGACTTCATCGAAGCCGTCGAGCACGTCGAGCTTGGTCAGCGCGATTCCGGTGATGCCGCTGACCGCGGCCGATTGCCGCACCAGCACCGCATCGAACCAGCCGCACCGCCGCTTGCGCCCGGTGACCGTGCCGAACTCGCGCCCGCGCGTGCCGAGACGTTCGCCGGTTTCGTCCTCGAGCTCGGTGGGAAACGGTCCGGACCCGACCCGCGTCGTGTAAGCCTTGGCGATCCCGAGCACGAAGCCGACCGCCCCAGGCCCCAGCCCCGATCCCCCCGCCGCGGTGCCGGCGATCGTGTTCGACGAGGTGACGAAGGGGTAGGTGCCGTGATCGACGTCGAGCAGCACGCCCTGCGCACCTTCGAACAGGATCCGCTTGCCTGCGCGTCGCGCCTCGTTGAGGTCGCGCCAGACGGGTTTGGCGAACGGCAGGACGAACCCGGCAATCTCGCGCAGGTCGGCAAGCAGGCGCGCGCGGTCGATCGGCGGCTCGCCGAAGCCGACACGCAAGGCGTCATGGTGGGCGGTGAGCCGATCGAGCTGGGCACCCAGATCGTCGAGATGCGCCAGATCGCAAACCCGGATTGCGCGGCGGCCGATCTTGTCCTCATAGGCGGGGCCGATGCCGCGCCGCGTCGTCCCGATCTTGCCCGCCCCGCTCGCATCCTCGCGCAGCGCATCGAGATCGCGGTGGAACGGCAGGATCAGCGCGCAATTATCGGCGATGCGCAGCGTCTCGGGCGTCGCGACAACGCCCTGCCCGGCCAGCCTGTCGATCTCGTCGCGCAGCGCCCAAGGATCGAGGACGACACCGTTGCCGATGACGGACGGCGTGCCGCGCACGATGCCAGAGGGCAGCAGCGACAGCTTGTAGACATTGTCGCCGACGACGAGGGTGTGTCCGGCATTGTGCCCGCCCTGGAAGCGCACGACCATATCGGCGCGCTCGGCGAGCCAATCGACGATCTTGCCCTTGCCCTCGTCGCCCCACTGCGCGCCGATGACTGCCACATTGGCCATGATACAGGTCTCCACCTGCCGGGTCCGATCCGCGCGCCCTTCGACAGGACTCGGCACGCAGACGATCTTCAAATGCGGGGCGCGCCTAGACGGTCGCGCGCCCGTTAGTCAACCGCCCAGCGGGCGCGGCTCGCCGTCCACCAGCAGATGGGTGCAAAGCTGCGCCTCGGGCGTATCGCCCGCCTCCAGCGCGGCGACCGTCACCCAGCCTGCCGCCCGCATTCGCGCGGAGGCGGCCGGATCGGCACCCACGGGCAGGAACAGCCGACGCCGCGCGCCGCCGCGGCTTGCGCCGGGCAACCCGCCCGGGAAGAGCGAGAAGCCCGTCGCCGCTTCCTCGGCGCCGTCTTCATGGACGATCGTGTAGGTGCCGCCCCGCCCCACCTCACCGCTCGCGCCGCCAGCAAACAGCGAGAAGCCGAGCCAGCTCTGATATTCGAATCCGTGCCGCTCGGTCGGATCGAGGGTCAGCGTCACCCGCCCCGCAAGCGTCGACGCGATCGCGGCCAGCCCGTCGAGCCGCGAGGCGAGCAACCCTCGCGTATCGAACGAACGCAGGCGCGCGAGCGCCGCGTCGAACGGCCCTGCAGCCTCGACCAGCGGCATATAGGCGGGCGCGAGCGCGGCGACCCCGCCGGCGTCCTTCGCATCCAGTCGCTCGCGCAGCGCATCGATTTCCTCGACAGGCACCGGCAACGCGTCCGCGGCCAGCGTATCGACGAGGTCAGGCAGCGTGAAGTCGATCGACAAATCCATCGCGCCGGCGGCTTCCAGCGCCTCGACCGCGACGCTGACGATCTCGATCGCGGCAGCAATCGAATCGAGTCCGATAAGCTCGCAGCCGATCTGTCTGCGTTCACGCGCCGGGGCGAGTTGCGGCGCGCGCAGCTTCAGCGTCGTGCCCGCGTAGGAGAGCCGGACGGGGCGCGGATGATGCCCCATCCGCGTCGCCGCGATCCGCGCGACCTGCGCGGTCAGATCGGGCCGGATCGCGAGCGTCGCCTGGCTCACCGGATCGACGAAGCGCACCGCGTCGCGAAGACCACCCGCCTTCAGCCGGCTCGCCAGCCCTTCCGCGAATTCGGCGAGCGGCGGATCGACGCGCTCATAGCCATGCGAATGCGCCACGCCGAGGATCGCCGATTCGATCTGCGCGGCGGCATCGGCATAAGGCGGCAGCGCGTCGCGAAAGCCTTCGGGAAGTAGCGCGGTCACGAGTGTCGGCGTCCCTGTCGAACATGGAGGTGAAAGCGGAAGTGCTGGCCGCCGCGCCGGATACGCCGCGCGGGGCGGCAGGTCCAGTGACGCGGGCACGCCTAATCCGGTTGAAACGCCCCACGGGAAAATCTAGCGCGGCGCGATGATCGCGCGCGTCATCGGGCTGGGCCTGAAAATCCTTCTGTGGTTCATCGTGGTGACGGCGCTCTGGGTGCTCGCGTATCGCTTCGTTCCGCCGCCTTTCACTTTCACGATGCTGGGCGACGTGATGAGCGGCCATTCGGTGACGAAGGCCTGGACCCCGCTGTCCGATATCGATCCCGACATGGCGCGCGCGGCGATCGCGGGGGAGGATTCGCGCTTCTGCTCGCATCACGGCTTCGATTTCCGCGCAATGGCGGGCGCCGCCGCGCGCAACGCGCGAGGTGGGCGAATCCGCGGCGGCTCGACGATCAGCCAGCAGACCGCGAAGAACGCGTTCCTGATTCAGGGCGGCGGCTATGTGCGCAAGGCGTTCGAGGCGTATTTCACCGTCCTCATCGAGACGCTGTGGGGCAAGCGGCGGATCATGGAGGTGTATCTGAACATCGCCGAGACCGGGATCGGCACCTATGGCGTGCAGGCGGGCGCCGAGCGCTATTTCAGGCACGGTGCCGATCGTCTGAGCGCGACCGAAGCGGGCCGCATCGCCGCCGTCCTGCCGCTGCCGAAGAAACGGGCGGCGATCGATCCGCGTGGCTTCGTCCGCAGCCACGGCAACGCGATCGCCGCCCGGGTCGGCATCGTTCGGCGCGATGGCCTGGACGCCTGCTTGCGCTAGCGGGAGTGTTTTCGACCCAACTTGACCCACCCGTTCATTTCGCGCGTGGTCGATAAACGCTTCGCAGCCCAGTCCAGCGTTTCTCGACTTCGCTCGAAACGAACGGAATGGATGACTTACTCGACCGACTTCTGCGCCGCGTCGCCGACCTTCTGCGCGCCGTCGCCGACGTCCTTCGCCGCCGACGTGATCGCGTTGGTCTTCAGATTGTCGTTCTTCGACTGGTTCATCAGGAAAAACGCGCCGACCACGACCGCGACCAGCAGCACGATCCCGATGAAAATGCCGGCGCCGCCGCCGCCGCCACGGCGCTCAATGATCGTCGTGTGCGGCTCGGTCGAGGTTTCCACGATCCGTTCGTCAGCCATGCCTTCTACTCCCTGTTACTGATGGGAGCGCAAACGAACGGACGGGCAAAGTCGTTCCTTAACCGTATCGACCGGCTCAGAACGGCAGCTTGAATCCCGGCGGCAGCGACAGGCCGCTGGTCATCTTCGACATCTCTGCGCCGGACACCGCATCGGCCCTGGTCCGCGCGTCATTGAAGGCCGCGACCACCAGATCCTCGACCATCTGCTTCTCGCTCGGCTGGAGCAGCGATTCGTCGATATCGAGCCCGATGATCCGGCCCTTCGCCGATGCCTTCACCTTGACGAGCCCGCCGCCGGCCACGCCCTCGACCTCGATCGAATCGAGATTGGCCTGCGCCTTTTCCAGCTCGCTCTGCACGTTCTGGGCCATCGCCATGATATCGTTCAGGTCTTTCATGTCACGCTCCATGTTTCAGGGTCTTGGGCCAATCTTCGAGTTCGGCCTCGGGAAAGGATTCGAACGCCGCGCGGACGAGCGGGCTGTCGAGCACCGCCTGCCTTTCCGCGGCCGCTGCTGCGTCCTCACGTTCCTTCATCGTCGGCGCGCCGGGCGCATCGACCATGGCGATCTTCCACACCCGCCCGGTTTCGGCCTTCAACACCTGCGCGAGTTCGGCCAGCGTATCCGCCGCGATCGGTCGCGTGCCGCTGAAATCGATCTCGGGCGTCTCAAACCGCACCACCCGCGCCGCCGAGAGCAGCCGGTGGTAGAGCGCGTGATGCCCCTTCGCCTCGAGCAGCGCCATGACGCCGGCGAATTCCGATGGCGTCCGGTCCACTGGCGGCGAAGGCGACGCTACAGGTGCGGCTGGCGCGACGGGAGCAACCGGGGCGCCTTCCCCGCTCGCGATCCGCCGCGCGAGTTCCCCCGGATCGGGCAGGCTGGAGGCGTGAATGACGCGCAGCAGCGCCATCTCCGCCGCCTCGATCGGCAGCGCCGCGCGCGCGACCTCGTCATGCCCCTTGAGCAGCAACTGCCAAAGCCGGTGGAGCGCAGGAAACGACAGCTGCTCCGCCCACCCGGCGAACGCATCGCGCTCCTCGGCCGACTGCGCCGCATCCGCCGCCGCGCCGACCTTCAGCAGGGTGACGCCGTGCACCGCCTCCAGCAGCGCGCGCAGCACACCCAGCGGATCGACGCCATAATCATATTGCCGGCGCAGTGCCGAGAGTGCGCCCGGCGCATCGCCCGAGAGGAGCAGCGCCATGAGATCGCGCACAGCGCTGCGATCCGACAGGCCCAGCATCTCGCGCACCGCGGGCGCGGTCACCCCGCCGCCGCCCGAATCGGCATGCGCGATCGCCTGATCGAGGATCGAGAGCCCGTCGCGCGCCGACCCTTCCGCCGCGCGCGCGATCAGCGCCAGCGCCTCGGGTTCGGCGGTGACGTTCTCGGCCGTCACGACCTTCGCGAAGTGATCGGCGAGGAGATCGGCCGGAATACGGCGCAGGTCGAAACGCTGGCAGCGCGACAGGACCGTCACCGGCACCTTGTTCACCTCGGTCGTCGCGAACAGGAACTTCACATGCGCCGGCGGCTCCTCCAGCGTCTTCAGGAGCGCGTTGAACGAGCTGTTCGACAGCATGTGGACTTCGTCGATGATGTAGATCTTGTAGCGCGCGCTGGCGGCCGCATAGGGGACGTTGTCCAGCAGCTCGCGCATCTGCTCCACTTTGGTATTCGACGCAGCGTCCTGCTCTAAAACATCGATGCACCGCCCCTCCGCGATCGACGTGCAGAAGCTGCAAACCCCGCACGGATCGATCGTAGGCCCGCCATTGCCGTCCGGACCGATACAGTTGAGCGCCTTCGCGATCAGCCGCGCGGTCGAGGTCTTGCCCACCCCGCGAACGCCGGTCAGCAGGAAGGCGTGCGCGAGCCGGTCGCGCTTGATCGCATTGCCAAGCGTGGTGACCATCGCGTCCTGGCCGATGAGCTCGGCAAAGGTCTGCGGCCGATATTTGCGCGCGAGGACGCGGTAGGTTTCCGCGCGCGCCGGCTGCGGCGGTTCGCCGAGATCGAACGAATCGGTCATCGGATGCGAGCCGCGATGAGTGAGTGACGTGCCATTGCCGACCACACATAGGGGTGGCGGGGGCGTTCGTCAGGGGGGAAG
>NZ_LR701493.1:0-86271 GCF_902498785.1 Sphingomonas sp. EC-HK361 | reverse complement strand
CCCCCAGGCAACCCGCCCCGCGGGCCGCGCCTCCGCTCGATCCTCATCATCGTCGCGCTGGCGTTTCTCATCGGGCTGATCGCGATGGCGATCGCCATGCGCGGGCCGCTCGGCCGCTGGATGATGCCGGCGACCGTCACGCAAACCACGCAGGCGCAGACCACGGCCCAACCCGCGACGCCGCAGCTTCCCGCGCGCGCCGTGCAGCCGGCGGTCGATACCAACCTCCTCGTCACGCGCGAGGCGCAGCTTTCGGCGCAGATCGCGACGCTGGAGGCGCGCGCCGCCATCATCACCAATGATGCGAACGCGGCATCGGGCAATGCCGGCCGCGCGGAGGCGACCCTCGTCACCGTCGCGGCCCGGCGTGCGCTCGATCGCGGCACGCCGCTCGGCTATATCGAAGACCAGCTGCGCAGCCGCTTCGGCGCGACCCAGCCGCGTGCGACGCTGATGGTCATCCAGGCGGGGCGCCAGCCGGTGACGCTTCAGGACCTGCGCGACGGACTCGATGCGATCGGCCAGCAGCTCGTGTCCGGCGACAGCGGCTTCATCGGCGACCTTGGCCGGACGCTGCGCAATCTGGTGGTGCTCCACAAGGAAGGCACGCCGTCGCCGCTTCCCGCCGATCGGCTCGCGCGGGCGCGGCGCCTGATCGACGCGGGTCATACCGAGGCGGCGCTGGCGGAGGTGTCGCGGATGCCGGGCGCGGCGCGCGCCGGGAACTGGATGACCGCGGCACGGCGCTACATCGCCGCGCGTCAGGCGCTCGACACGCTGGAGGGCACCGCGCTGCTCGGCCAGGCAACCCCCGCGCCGCAACCGGCCGCAGCGGACTAGCCGAGCCGCGCGATCAGCGCTTGCGCAGCGAGCGGATTGCGGACCTTGGCGCCCGCAATGAAGAACAGAAACGTCTCGCGCGCCGTCTTGGCGGGCGTTTCGCCGCCGACATAGGGAAGGCCGGCAGGCTGTTCTCCCCTTGCCCATGCTCGCGTCGAGGCCGCCCAGCGATCGAGGTCCTTGTCCGAATAGCCGAGCGGTTCGTCCTCGACCGCGGTTTCGATCCGCGCATAGACGAAGTCGGCGGTCATGTCGGCGATGGCGGGATAGGCGTCCGACTGGGCATAGACGATCGCCACCCCCGCCTCGCGGCACATCGCGACGAATTCGGGCACCGCGAAGCTTTCGTGCCGCACCTGCACCGCGTGGCGGAGCGCCACGCCAGCTTCGCTCTTGGGAAGCAGCGCGAGGAAGGCGCGAAAGTCGTCGGCGTCGAACCTCTTCGTCGCCATGAACTGCCACAGGATCGGCCCAAGCCGGTCGCCGAGTTCGACGATGCCCTGCCCGACGAAGCGGGCGATCGACTCGCCGCCTTCCGCCAGCACCTTGCGGTTGGTGCAGAAGCGCGACGCCTTCAGCGTGAAGACGAAGCCGTCGGGCACAGACTCGCGCCAGTTGGCGAAGGTCTGCGGCTTTAACCCGCTATAATAGGTGCCGTTGACCTCGATCGCGGTCAGCTTCGACGCGGCATATTCCAGCTCGCGTTTGATCGGCCATTTGGGCGGATAGAAGGGGCCGCGCCACGGCTCGAAGGTCCAGCCGCCGATACCGATTCGAATGGGTGCATTCGTCATGCTCCGCACCCTAATGCGCGCGACGCTCGCCGCCATCCCGCTTTCGTCCGCAAAGCAATGACGAGGCCCGCCACGCGCCTTAAGCAGTTGTAGGGAAATGTCGTTTACCCCGGCCTGATGCGGCGCACTGGACCGGCGACCTCTGGCGATTTCGCCGCGCGTATCGCGCGGTTGCAGCCGCACGCCCTGCCCGCCGTCGTCCTGCTGCTCGTCAGCCTGCTCTTCGTTCGACTGGCGACATCCGACGAGAATCTCGGGGCGGCGACGTTGCTGCTCGTGGGGGTCGCCGCCGCCTGTCTCGGCCATTCGGTGCTGCGCGAGGCCGCGATCGGTCGCGCGGTCCGGCGCCTGCGACGGCTTGCCGCCCTGGATCAGGCAGACGGGCGGTCACTTGATTCGCTGGTCGGATCGGTCGAGCGCCATTTCGCCGCGAACGAAGAGCGGCTCGGCCAGCGCCACCGGCTGACCGGGCTGCCGACCCGGGAACCCCTGCTGGCGCGAATCGCGGCCGATGGCGACGGCACGCTCGGTATCCTCTTCTTTCCCGATGTCGAGCGGCTGAGCGCTTTCGACACCGCGCTCGCCGACCGCCTCTGCACGATCCTCGCCGACCGCACCGCGCGCATGGTGTCGCGGCGGATGGTCGCCCATGTCGACCGCAGTCAGATCGCGATCTGGTATGGCCCCGACAGCGATGCGTCGAACGCCGTCACCGAACTGGAGGCGGTGCGCTACGCCCTCGGCAGCGCGATCACCGAAGATGGGCGCGAGATCCTTCCCGAGATCCGCTGCGGTCATGCGCGGATGGCCGACACGGCATCACCCGACGCGCTCCTCGCCCGCGCCCGCGCGGCCGCGACGCTTGGCCCCGCCGCCCCCGAAGGCGCGCGTGTCAGCGCCGATCCAATCGCCGAAGTGCGCGATCGATTCGCGATCGAACAGGACCTGCGCCAGGCGATCGCGCGCCACGAACTCTCGCTCCATTACCAGCCGCTCATCGATTCGGCCGACGCGCGAGTCTGCGGCGCGGAGGCGCTGTTGCGCTGGACCCATACCTCGCGGGGCATGGTGCCGCCATCGACCTTCATCCCGATCATGGAAGACGCCGGGCTTTCCGAGGAAATCGGCCTGTGGGTGCTGAACAGCGCCTGCCGCGAGGCTCGGCGCTGGCAGACTGCGAGCCTCGGCGCTTTGCGCGTCGCGGTGAACGCATCGGCGCACCAGCTTGCCCGACCCGATGTGCGCGCGCTGGTCGAGCGCAGCTTTCGCCGCCACCGCCTGCCCGCCAGCGCGCTCGAGCTCGAGCTCACCGAAAGCGCCGCCACCCAGGATACCGAGCATACCCGCGCGCTCTTCGACTCGCTGCGCGCACTCGGCGTCACCATCGCGATCGACGATTTCGGCACCGGTTTTTCCAGCCTCACCGCGCTGCGCACGCTCGCCTTCGACAAGATCAAGATCGACCGCCAGTTCGTGACCGAGGTCGATCGCCGCCGCGACAGTCAGGCGATCTGCCAGAGCATCATCGCGCTCGGCCGCGGGCTCGGTGCGCGAGTGCTGGCGGAAGGGGTGGAACGGCGCGAGGAATATCTGTGGTTGCGCCAGCACGGCTGCACCCATTTCCAGGGCTTTCATTTCGCGCGACCGATGCCGCCCGCCGATTTCGAGGCATTCGTCCGCGCGCCCGATACGCTCGCGGCCCTTCTCGCCGTCGATCCGACCGCGATCCAGACCAGCATCAGTAAAAGGCTTACCGCATGACCCTCCACGCCCGGCGCATCGCCCGCCTGCTTCCCGCCGCCGCGCTCGGCGTGCTCGCCGCCTGTTCGGGGCACACGCCGCGCCCGCAGACTCCGACCGCCGTCGCGCCGACGACCGACGAGATCGATGCGATCCAGGCCCTGCTGATGCAGGGCGACACCAAGGCCGCGCGCAGCCGGCTGAAGGCCGTGCTGAAGCGCGATCCGATGAACGCGTCGGCGCTCGTCCTGCGCAATGCGATCGATGGCGATGCGAAGGCGCAGCTCGGCGCGGAAAGCTTTGCCTACACGGTGCGCGCGGGCGATACGATGCTCGATCTGTCGCAGCGCTTCCTCGGCACTCGGCTGAAAGCATATCAGCTTGCGCGCTACAACGGCATCGACAATCCGGCGACGCTCGCGCCCGGCCAGAGTCTCCGCATTCCCGGAGAAGCACCCCGGGCAGCGCCGCCGCGGGCGTCGGTTGAACCGTCGCGTCCTCGCCCGCAACCGCAAGCCGAGCGTCCAAAGCCCGCGACCAAGCCCGCGCCGGCGGCTCCTGCCGCCAACCCCGTCGCAGCGCGGCAGGCACGTGCCGCCGGACTCGCCGCGCTCAACCAGGGCAACGTCGCGCGCGCCGTCGGCCTGCTGCGCCGCGCCCGCGCGCTCGACCCCACCAATCCGCTGATCGCGCGCGATCTCGCCCGCGCCGAGCGGATCGCGACCACCGTCCGCGCTCGGCGTTGATCCAGATTAATATTATTTACAATTTTGTGCGCCTCCACTGGAAGAGTTGCTTAACGCAAGCGGCGTAAACGCGGTCGCTGGACCAAGTGAGGACCGCGTATATGGACATGCTCGGCCGCTATCGGATCGAGGGGCGTCTCGGCGAAGGCGCGATGGCGGACGTGTTCCGCGCGCACGACCCGAGCATCGGGCGCACCGTCGCGATCAAGGTGCTGAAGCCCGACTATCGTCGCGACCCCGAACTCGGCGCACGCTTCATGCGCGAGGCGCGGGCGGCTGGCGCGCTCAGCCACGCGCACATAGCGACGATCTACGATGTCGGCGAAGCAGACGGCGTCCCCTATATCGCGATGGAACTGGTCGAGGGTAAACCGCTCGACGACGTGCTCGCCGCACAAGGGCGGATGTCCTATGAACGCGTGCTACTGCTCGGCGCTCAGATGGCGTCCGCGCTCGGCTATGCGCACGCCCAAGGCATCGTCCACCGCGATGTGAAGCCGTCGAACATCCTGCTGTCCGTGGACGGCCGGACCGCCAAGCTCCTCGATTTCGGCGTCGCGCGCGTGGGCGAGGTCGATCACCTGGCGCGCACGCAGGCCGGTCAGATGATCGGCACGCCGCGATATATGAGCCCCGAACAGGCGCTCGGGATGCCGGTCGATCGCCGTTCCGATCTCTTCTCGCTCGGTGTCGTCCTGTATGAGATGGTGACGGGGAAGGTCGCGTTCGACGCACCGGGCATGGCGACTCTCGCCATCCAGATCGCGCAGGAAAAGGTCGCGCCGATTGACCGTTCGGCCGCGGATTGTCCCCCCGGGTTGCGCGCGATCATCGACAAGCTTCTCGCCAAGAAACCCGAGGCGCGCTTTGCCGACGCGACGGCGCTCCACGATGCCCTCCAGCGCGAGTTGATGGCGGCGACGGTCGATCGCCCGGTCGCCCGGCGCGGCCTTTCGATCCGCATCAAGCTGCCGCTCGTCCTCGTCGCCCTCACCGCGGTCGCGCTGTTCGCCAGCATCTCGCCGATCCTGTCGCGCCAGCAGCGCACGCTGGAGCATATGGCGATCACCTCGGGCGCATCGATCGCCGGATTCGTGACGAGCAATGCCGCGGTGCTCGCGGCCGACAATGCAGGGTTGCCGGCCGAGCAGCAGGACTGGGCATCGCTGCAAGCCTTCGTGATCAGTGCCGCGCGCGATCAGGGCATTCGCGACGTGGTGGTGGCCGACGCCGGCGGCGTCATCCGCGCCGCGAGCGATCCGGCGTTGATCGGAAAGCGCTATGCCCCGCCGGCGAACGAACGCGCGCTCGATTCGACCGAGCGAACCGCTGTAACCGCGGTCGACACCGGTAGCGCGCCGGGGCTGCGCTTCGTTCGCCCGATCCGCTATGCCGGCGCCGATTTCGGCACCGTCGATCTGGTCGTGCGCCGCGCCGCGCTCGATGCCGCCATCGACGGCGCACGCTGGCTGCTCTTCGCGCTCGCCGCGATCGTGATGGGGGTCGTCCTCGTCATCGGCTATCTCAGCGGCTCGATCGTCGCGCGCCCGCTCCGCCGGCTGCAACGCGCGCTGGCCGATGCGCGCACGTCCGATTTCGCGATCCGGATCGCGCACCGCAATCGCGACGAGTTCGGGGCCACGTTCGACGCGTTCAATCAGCTCGCCGATTCGGTGGAGCCCCGCCTCGCGGGTGCTTCGGCGCCCGACCCGGCCGCGCTGCTCGCGACCCGCGTCGAGCCGGCACCACGGCTCGCGGCCTGAGGAGCGACACCATGTACATGCTCCAGCTATTCGAGGAAGGCGATGCGCAGCCGATCGACGCGCGGCTGCTGCGCGATGGATCGCTCAGCATCGGGCGTGACGGCAGTTGCGACTGGCCGATCGTCGATCCCGACCGGATGATCTCGCGCGCCCACTGCGAGATCGCGCCCGCGCTCGATGGGCTCATCGTCCGCCCGCTCGGGGCCAACGGCGTCTTCGACGATTCGACCGGGGATCGCCTCCCCGATCTCGTCGATGTGCCCGTCACCGTCCCCTTCACGCTGCGGATGGGGCGCTTCCGGATCGCCGCAACGCGCACAATGCTCGACGATTCGCCGGAGGACGTGACGCGCACGATGGTGCTTACCCCACCGCTCGGCGGATCGACCCGGGTGCCGACCGACTGGTCCGACGCGCCGGCGCCGCTTCCGGGTTCCGAAGAAGGTTCGCTGCTCGAGGCGTTCTGCCGCGGTGCCGGCCTCGACGCGTCACTCCTGTCGAGCGAAGACCCCGCCGAGATCATGCAGCGCGCCGGCGCGGTCTACCGCCAGATGGTGCTCGGCATCGGCGACCTGATGGCCGAGCGCGACCGTGCGCGCGGCCGCTACAGCCTGGCGCGCACGACGATCGGCGGCACCGGCAACAACCCGTTCAAATGGGCGCCGACGCAGCGCCTCGCAATCGACCTGCTGCTCAGCGGCGCAAGCGGGTTCCTGTCGGGATCGGCAGCGATCAGCACGTCGTTTCAGGACATCAAGCGCCACCTGATTGCGACCTTTGCCGGCCTTCAGGGGTCGCTGCGCTGCGCAGTCGACAGCTTTTCGCCCGCCGCGCTGTCGGACGCCGCTGGCAAGGGCGGTCTTCTCCAGAACCGCGCCGCGCGCCAGGTGCAGGCGGCTGCAACCCGCCACGCGGACCTGACCCGCCAGCTGAGCGAAGGCACCAGCGGCTCGCTCGATCAGGCGTTCGTAAAGGCCTATGATGCGGCCGAACAGCGCACGCGGGACGGTGGCTGATGCGCCTCTCGCGCCTGTTCGCGCGCCGCGAGGATATCATGGACGACGCCGCAACGCCGACACTGACCTCCGGGGCGCTGACCCATGTCGGGCTGGTGCGTCAGGTCAACGAAGACCGGTTGCTTGATCGCCCGGATCGGGGTTTGTGGGCGGTCGCGGACGGCATGGGCGGACATGGCGGTGGCGATCTGGCGGCGACCCGCGCGATGGAGGCGCTGCAAGCCGCAGCCGACGCGCCCGAGATAACCTGCGCGAGTGTGCGCGCCGCGATCGACACGGCGAACGCGACCATCGTCGCGGAGAATGCGCGCACCGGCGGGCAGAGCGGCGCGACGATCGTGGCGCTGCGGATCGAGGGATCGAGCGCCGACATCCTTTGGGCAGGCGACAGCCGCGCCTACCGGATCCGCGCCGGCCGCGCAGAGCAGATCAGCCACGATCACAGCGTCGTGCAGGATCTGGTCGATGCCGGGCTGATCGCCGCCGAAGACGCCGAGCGCCACCCGCGTGCGCATGTCGTCACCCGCGCGCTCGGCGTCGGCCCGGCGGTCGATATCGCGCACCGGCATGTCGATGTTTTGCCCGGTGACCGCTTCCTGCTGTGCTCCGACGGCTTCTCGCGCAGCCTGCCCCTCGCCGACCTTGCCCGCGAGGTCACCCGCCCCGGGCAGACGGGACGCGAACTCCTGCGCCGCGCGGTGGAGCGCGACGGGTCGGACAATGTGAGCCTCGTGCTGGTGACGGTCGGCGGCTGAGGAACAACCAGCCGGCAAACGTTCGTGTACAGCGCAGTCAAGACACCACGCGATACCGCTGCTGCCCTCTTCAGCATTGCGCCGAGACTGGCCAACGCACCCCTTAGACCACGGGCAGCCCCTGCGCAGTCAGAGCCGCGACATAGCTGCGCATCTTCGCCTGCGCATCCGCGGTCAGCGCCATGAAGACACGGCGCTTGTCGAACGGGTCGGGATGCCGCTCGATCAGCCCCGCCTGGGTCATCCGCCCGATCCAGCGCAGCGCCGTGGTCGGCGCGACGGCCGCCGCGATGCACAGGCTCGATACCGAAACCTGCGCGCGTTCCAGATGTGCGGCGAAGAGATCGAGCAGCATGTCCCAAGCCGGGTCCTCGAACAGGCCTTCGCCGACGATCCGGTCGCGCAGGCGCCGCGCGCGGATCGCTTGGCGGATCGTCGACGGATCGATCGGCGCGGGCGCCGTCACGCCGGCATCGAAGCCCTGCCGTCGGTCCGACACATAACCGCGCGCCAGCATCCCGTCGACGCTGCCACGGTGGCTTAGCCGGCTCAGCACGTCGGCGATCCGCGCGACCTCTTCGTTGAGGCGCGCCAGTCTCGCGGTATCGTTGTCCCGCAGGCGCTCGTTCAGCCGGTGGTCCGCTGCCTCAGCGACCGCCAGCGCCATCGCCGCCGCGCGCTCCGCCGGCGTTGCATCGCACAGCAGGATTTCGTCCTGTGGCGGGATGAGAGCGGCGGCGAGGTCGATCTGCGATGCGTCGAACGCGACGATCAGCCGGTTGCCACCGGCACGCGCGGCATCGAGCGTCGCGGGCAGGGCATCGGCGATGACGTGGTCCGGCGCGCCGCCCATCTCAAGAAACACGATAGGTTCATTCGCCTGCGCGGCAATCCGGCTTGCGGCCTGCGACCAGGTGACACATCCGCACATTCGCACATTGGCGATTTCCGCATCGGCGAGAACGCGGCTGCCGACGAAATCATTGGCGGCGACAACCAGCACCCCGCCGCGATGGCTGCCGACCGAGTCTTCCCCCAAATCTCTCTCTGCTCCCCAGAGCATCAGACGTCCCCTGTGTTTTGCGACCCCGTGACGCAAACTACGTAATTCGCCGCGCGGACGCAGGCTATTCGCGTCCATTTTGGTTAGACAACGCAGAGGGTTGGCGAGTGTGTCACAAGAGACCCATCCAGATCGGATGTATATCCCGGCGTCACATCAATCGAGCGCCTTGACGATCTCCTCCACCATCTTCTTCGCGTCGGCCAGCAACATCATGGTGTTGTCCATGTAGAACACGTCGTTGTCGACGCCCGCATAGCCGACGCCCCCCATCGATCGCTTCACGAATAGCACCGTCTTGGCTTTTTCCACGTCGAGCACCGGCATGCCGTAGATCGGCGAGGTCTTGTCGGTCTTTGCCGCCGGATTGGTGACGTCGTTCGCGCCGATCACGAACGCGACGTCGGTCTGGGCGAACTCCGAATTGATGTCATCCAGCTCGAAGACCTCGTCATACGGTACGTTCGCCTCGGCGAGCAGCACGTTCATGTGCCCCGGCATGCGGCCCGCGACCGGGTGGATCGCATATTTCACGCGGACGCCTTCCGCCTTCAGCTTGTCGGCCATCTCGCGCAGCACGTGCTGCGCCTGCGCCACCGCCATGCCATAGCCGGGGACGATGATGACCTGTTCGGCCTGGCTCATCAGGAACGCGGCGTCCTCCGCCGAGCCGCGCTTCCACGGACGCTGCTCCTTCGCGTCGCCACCGCCCGCATCCGCCACCGCGCCGAAGCCGCCCGCGATCACGCTGATGAAGCTGCGGTTCATCGCGCGGCACATGATGTAGGAGAGGATCGCGCCCGACGAGCCGACGAGCGCGCCGGTGATGATCATCGCGCTGTTGTGGAGCGTGAACCCCATCGCCGCCGCCGCCCAGCCCGAATAGCTGTTCAGCATCGACACCACGACCGGCATGTCCGCTCCGCCGATCGGAATGATGAGCAGAAAGCCGATCGCGAACGAGAGTATGACGATCGTCCAGAAGATCCACCCGCTCTGGTCGGTCACGAAATAGGCGATGAGGCCGAGGATCGCCGCCAGGACGGTGAGGTTGATGACGTGCCGCGCTGGCAGCAGAATCGGCTTGCCGCCCATATTGCCGTTCAGCTTCAGGAACGCGATGACGGAGCCGGAAAAGGTGATCGCGCCGATCGCGACGCCAAGCCCCATCTCGACACGGCTGACCTGGTGGATCGCGGCGAAGGGCTGGCCGATCATCGGCACGACGAGATCGGCGATGCCGAACGCGACGGGATTGAGGAACGCGGCGCACGCGACGAGCACCGCGGCGAGGCCGACGAGGCTGTGGAAGGCGGCTACGAGCTGCGGCATCGCGGTCATCGCGATGCGCCGCGCGGTAACGATGCCGATCGCGGCGCCGACGGCGATGGCGGCGAGGATTTCGATCGCGGCGATCATGTCCAAATGCGGGAATGGCCGGGTTATCGCCAAAGCGCGGCCAACCGAATCTCTCAACACTTCGCTAGCAGGATAGACCGGCACATGCGTCACCAGCGTCGTCACGACCGCGATCGCCATGCCGATCATGCCGAACCGATTGCCGCGCTGGCTCGACACCGGCGACGACAGCCCGCGCAGCGCGAGGATGAAGCACACGCCCGCGACGAGATACGCCAGCGCTACCCAGGGATTGACCGCGACTTCGTGCACTACCCTCTACCCCCTACCGTCACCCCGGCCTTGAGCCGGGGTCCCGCTGTTATCCCGCGCTTGAAGTAGCGGGACCCCGGCTCAAGGCCGGGGTGACGTAACTACTGTTTGGCGACCAACGCCGGCCGATCCTTCTTCTTGTACATCGCCAGCATCCGCGCCGTGACCGCGAACCCGCCGAAGATGTTGACGCTGGCCAGCGCAACCGCGGCAAGGCCGAGCCATTTCGAGGTCGCGCCGCCCGCCCCCGCCCCGCTCGCCGCCGCCGCGATCAGCGCACCGACGATGATGACCGACGAGATCGCGTTGGTCACCGCCATCAGCGGGGTGTGCAGCGCCGGCGTCACCGACCACACCACATAATAGCCGACGAAACACGCCAGCACGAAGATCGACAGGATCGCGATAAAGTCCATGATCTACTCCTGATCGGTAACGCGCTCGACGGCTATTGCGGTGATGTGTTTCAGCACGGCGTCGCAATCCCGCAGTACTTCGGTGGCAGGAACTCTTACAACCGCAAGACCGCGCAATTCGAACCAGCGGTCACGCGCTGCGTCATGCGCGGGCCGGTGGCCATAGCTATGCGCCGCCCCATCGACTTCAACGATCATGCGTGCCTCGTGGCAATAGAAGTCTGCTACGAACGGCCCCGAGGGATGCTGCTTGCGAAACTTTAGGCCACGCGGCTTTTCGCGCAATGCCATCCACAACATGATTTCGGGCAGCGACATTTCCTGTCGCAAGCGCTTCGCAAGGCTCTGTGTGTCTCCAATCCCCTGAAGCACGAGCTAATATCCTCCCCTGCAAGGGGAGGTGGCAGGCGAAGCCTGACGGAGGGGTGAAAGCCTTGGCGAGGGAGCGCGCCGAATGGAGCGGGGACACCCCTCCGTCGCGCTAAAGCGCGCCACCTCCCCTTCCAGGGGAGGATCGATCACGATAGCAACCTCGGATTCACGACCTTCCCGCCCTGCGTCAGTCGCACAGCGTCGCCGATTTCCTCGTCCAGCACCGGCATGCCCTTCTCCTTGTCCCAGAAGGTCGACAGGAAATTATAGAGATTGCGCGCGAACAGCGCCGAGGTGTCCGCCGCCAGCCGCGAGGGCACGTTGCGGTGGCCGACGATCTTGACCCCGTGGACCGTTACCACCTCGCCAGCGACCGCGCCCTCGACATTGCCGCCCTGCTCGACCGCCAAGTCGACGATGACGCTGCCGGCGCGCATCGTCGCGATCTGAGCGTCGCTCACCAGGCGCGGCGCGGCGCGGCCGGGGATGAGTGCGGTGGTAATGACGATATCCTGCTTGGCGATATGCGCGGAGACCAGCTCCGCCTGCGCCGCCTTATATTCGTCGCTCATCTCGCCGGCATAACCGCCCGAGCCCTCGCCCTCGATCCCGGCGACATTTTCGACGAAGATCGGTTTGGCGCCCAGCGACTGGATCTGCTCCTTCGTCGCGGATCGCACGTCGGTCGCGGAAACCTGCGCGCCCAGCCGCCGTGCGGTGGCAATCGCCTGCAGGCCCGCAACGCCAACGCCCATGACGAAGACCTTCGCCGCGCTGACCGTGCCGGCCGCGGTCATCATCATCGGGAAGGCGCGGCCATATTCGGCTGCGGCGTCGAGCACCGCCTTGTAGCCCGACAGGTTGGACTGCGAGGACAGGATATCCATCGACTGCGCGCGGGTGATGCGCGGCATGAACTCCATCGCCAGCGCTTCCAGCCCGGCGCTCGCATAGGCGTCGACCCGCGCGCGCTCCCCGAACGGATTGAGCCCCGCGACGAGCCACGCCCCCGGCGCCGCTCCCGCAAGCGAGGCAGGGTCCGGGCCCTGGACACCGAGGATGATCCCCGCCCCCGCCAGCACGCTCGCCCGATCGCCGATCGTCGCGCCCGCCGCGCGATACGCCTCGTCGTCGATGGACGCCGTGGCACCTGCACCGGCCTCGACCGCAACCTCGGCACCCAGCGCGATGAACTTCTTTGCGGTTTCCGGCGTCGCGGAAACGCGCTGCTCGCCGTCTGTCGTTTCCTTGAGAACGGCGATCTTCATGACTTCAGGCCCTTATGCGATGAGCCAGATCACGACGGCGGCGACGATCGCGCAGCCTATGGTTCCCCAGAACAGCAGCTTCATGACGCTTTCATAGGTGGCGCGGTGCGCCTTCAGATCCATGTCGCCGGCCATTGTCGGTCCTCGTCCCAATCCCGTTTCGCCCCCACGCATATCGGGGCAACGCCCGACCCTCAAGTGCCTGGCATGTTTTGTCGACACTGATGAAGCGCGGCGACGCTTAAGCGGACTTTTACCCAAGACGGTTATCCCGCCTGTCCATGAACGGGACAGACATCATCACCGCCCGCCGGAAGCCGCGCGCATGACGCGCAACGGCCAGCGCCTCCTGATGCTGATCGACGACGAGCCGGCACAGCGCCGTCTGGTCGCAGCCCTTGCCGCGCGCGCGGGCTGGCGATCGATCTTTGCAACCGATCACGAAATGGCCATCGCGATCCTGGGCACGCAGGAGGGCATGCAGCTCGACGCGGTGCTGCTCGACCACTGGGCGCCCGATGCCGATCCCACACCGCTGATTACCGAACTTCGCGCGCGCCGCCCCGCGCTGCCGCTGCTGATGCTGACCGCAAACGGATCGGTCGCCCACGCCGTCGCCGCGATGCGCGCAGGCGCGACCGATTTCCTGGTGAAACCGCTCGCGCCGGAACGGCTGCTCGCCGCGCTCGAGGCTTCGGTCGCGGGAACCGCCGCGGGCGAGCTCCGCCCGCTGACCGAAAAGATTCCGGCGCTCCTCGCGTTCGAGGAAATCGTCGGCTCCGCCCCCGATTTCCGTGCCGCACTCGCGATTGCCGCCAAGGCTGCGCGCGCCCGAGTCCCCGTCCTGCTGGAAGGCGAAAGCGGGGTCGGCAAGGAAGTCGTGGCCGAGGCCATCCACGCCGCATCCCCGCGCGGCAAGCGCGAGATGGTGACGGTCAATTGCGGCGCGATCGCCGCCAATCTCGTCGAAAGCGAGCTGTTCGGGCATGAAAAGGGCGCCTTCACCGGCGCCTTCGACAAGAAGATCGGCAAGTTCGCGCTCGCCGATGGCGGCACCATCTTCCTCGACGAGATCGGCGAAATGCCGCTCGACGCGCAGGTCAAGCTGCTGCGCGTCCTCCAGTCGGGCGAGGTCCAGCCGATCGGCGCGCGCCACCCGCGCGAGGTCGATGTCCGCGTCATCGCCGCGACCAACAAGCGGCTGGCCGATGAGGTCGAGGCGGGGCGGTTCCGCGAGGACCTGTTCTACCGATTGAACGTCGTCCAGGTCACGATCCCGCCGCTGCGTGGGCGCGCGGGCGACATTCCCGCGCTTGCCCGCCATCTGCTCGCCCGGATTGCGCGCCAGCCGGGGCTGCGCCCGCTCGGTATTACCGACGACGCGCTTGCGCTGCTCGGCGCCTATGACTGGCCCGGAAACGTCCGTCAGCTCCAGAACGCGCTCTTCCGCGCCGCCGTGCTGTGCGAGGGCGCAGCGCTGACCCGTGACGACTTTCCGCAGATCGCGAGCCTCGAGGGGCGCCGCGCGACGGTGCCGGCCGCAGTCGCGATGGCGACCTCGGGCGGGGTCACGCTGTTCCGCGCCGACGGCAATCTGCGCGCGCTGGAGGAGATCGAGGCCGACGTCATCCGCCTCGCCATCGGCCATTACCGCGGCCGCATGACCGAGGTCGCGCGTCGCCTCGGGATCGGCCGCTCGACGCTGTATCGCAAACTCGGCGAACTGGGGATCGATAACGCGGCGTAGGCTAGGCGAGGCCACGTCCGCGCCGCTTGCGCAGCAAGCGCCAAGCCCGGCCGGCGGTCGGCTTCGCCGACCGTCCGACGGCGGCCCTTCGACTGGCTGAGAGGCAGGCGCTCAGGACATGCTTCGCCGCAGGCGCTCCTCAACCCGTCCGCTCGCCAATATCGATCCGGTTGCCATCGGGATCGGCGATCACGAACGCCCGCTGGCCGTAATCCTTGTCCGCCAGCGCCTTGACGACTCGCACGCCCGCGGCCTCGCACAGCGCGTAAAGCGCCTTCGCGTCGCCGACGAAGAGATGCAGGACGTTCGCGGTCGATGCCCGGTGATCGCGCTTCAGGCTGAGATGAACCTCGGCGGCATCCTTCTTCAGCACGACGAACCCGACAGGATCGCCATTTTCGAAGACCTTGGTGAAGCCGAGGAGGCCCGAATAGAAGGCCAGCGCAACGTCGATGTCGCGCACGCAGACGCACGGCGCGGCGCGCCCGAAGCGGATGTCGGTGATAGAGGATTCGGTCATCGCTGTGTCCCTTGAAGCGGCAGCGGCGGCGGTGCGCGTGCCGGGTTCTGGAGCGGTGTCCGACGACGGGATCGCATCCTGCCGGCGAACGGTCAAGCGGCTTGCCACCGACTCACTTCACCCAATCGAATCGATCCACCCCGGCAACTCGGCGAGCGTGGAAAGCTGCCGAAACCGTGCCGCATCCGCAGGCGCCTCCGCCACTTCGTGGCTCCACGCCAGCGGCTGGGGAATGAAGGCCGCCCAGGCGCCCGCCGTGAGCGCGGGCAGAACGTCGGACCGCATCGAATCGCCAGCCATCATCGCACGGGCCGGGTCGACGCCGTGCCGCGCGAAGAGCCGCTCGAACGTCTCCGCGCTCTTGTCGCTGACGATCTCGACCGCGGCGAAGCGCTCGCCCAGGCCCGATGCGGCAAGCTTCGCCTCCTGGTGGAACAGGTCCCCCTTGGTCACCAGCACCAGCCGCCCGCGCGCGGCGAGCGCGGTCAGCGTGGCTTCGATATCCTCGAGCAACTCGACCGGATGGGCAAGCAGATCGCGACCCGCGGCGAGGATATCGCGCACCGCCGATACCGGCAGGTCGTCACCGCCGAGCTCCAGCGCGACCTCGATCATCGACAGCGTGAAGCTCTTCGCGCCGTAGCCGTAGAGGCTGAGGTTGCGCCCCTCGGTCCGTGCCATCGCCTCGCGCGTCAGGCCGGCATCGGCAAAGGGTTCCAGCATCGCGACGATCGCCTGCTCGGCGCGGTCGAAGAAGCGCATGTTGTGCCAGAGCGTATCGTCGGCATCGAGGCAGATCAGGTCGATGGGCATGGCCGACGCGCCTAGCAGCCACCGTCGCCGGGCGCTACGATCCAGCCCATGCCGTTCAGCCGAAAGACCGCCCTCATCACCGGTGCCGCCTCGGGCATCGGCCTCGCGACCGCGCGCTACCTCGTGGAACAGGGCGCCCGGCGGCTCATCCTGATCGACCGCGATGCCGAATCGCTCGCGCGGATCGACCTGCCCTGCACGCTCGATCTGCTGCCCGGCGACGTCGCCGACGAGACGTTCTGGGGACAGGTAGCGGTGCGGCTCGACGGGCTGGACCATGCGGTCGTCAATGCGGGTGTGGCGGGAGCGGGCGCCATCGCCGATCTCGACTTCGCCGAATGGCGCCGCATCCTGTCGGTCAATCTTGACGGCGCGTTCCTGACGGTGCGCGCCGCGATGCGGGCGATGGGCGAGCGAGGTGGATCGATCGTCGCCACCGCATCCGCCGCCGGGATCAAACCCGAGGCCGGCGTGGCTGCCTATGGCGCATCGAAGGCGGCGCTGATCCATCTGGTGAAGGTCGCCGCGAAGGAGGGGGCACCTGCGAACATCCGCGTCAATGCGATCGCACCATCGGGTGTCGAGACGCCCGTCTGGGATGCGGTGCCGATGTTCTCCGACCGGGCAGAGGAAATCGGGCGCGACGCGGCATTTGCCGAACTCGCCGCAATGGCGACGCCGCTCGGCCGCTATGCCAAGCCCGAGGAAATCGCCGCGCAGATCGCCTTCCTGCTGTCCGACGCGGCGGCGCTCATCACGGGCACGACGCTGGTGAGTGACGGCGGCTACACGCTGTAGCCAGCCATCGCTTGACCGCGGCCATAGCCTCCGACAAGCGCTGATCCCCATGTTCGAGAAGATCCTTGGCGTCCTCGCCACCTTCACCATCTGGGTCATTTCCAGCGGCGGCTATGCCGGCATCGCGGTGCTGATGGCGATCGAGAGCGCGTGCATTCCGCTGCCATCCGAAATCATCATGCCCTTCGCAGGCTATCTCGTCTCGACCGGACGGTTCGACCTGTATCTGGCCGCGACCGCGGGCGCGATCGGGTGCAATCTCGGCTCGATCGTCGCCTATGAGATCGGCAAGCGCGGCGGGCGCCCGGTCGCGGAGCGCTGGGGCCGCTATCTGCTGATCGGCCCGGGCGAGCTCGATGCCGCCGACCGGTTCTTCGATCGCTGGGGCAGCCTTGCTGTGCTCATCGGGCGGCTGCTGCCCGTCATCCGTTCGTTCATTGCCTTCCCGGCAGGGGTCGCGCGGATGCGGCTGGCGCCGTTCCACATCTACACCTTCATCGGCTCTTGGCCGTGGTGCTTCGGGCTCGCCTGGGTCGGCATGAAGCTGGGCGACAAGTGGAACAGCGACCCGCGCGTGAAGGCGGCGTTCCACCAGGCCGATCTTATCATCGGGCTGGTGCTGATCGCCGCGGTCGCCTTCTACATCTGGCACCGCGTACGCGGGCTGAATGCGCGGCCGAAGGGCTGAGCGCGGGTTCGAGGATCACGGCAGGTCGGGGGTCGCTGCCTTTTCGCGCGCGCGCGTATCCGCCTTCGCCCGCTTGGCGTTCTGCAGGAAGCAGCCCGTGCCGCCGCCGGGGCCAACCGCGGTGCAGCTGCCGATCCCCTGCGCGCCTGCATCCTCATTCGCCTTCAGCCGCGTCGCCCAGCTTTCGTTCTGCGGCGTCACCTCGAAATTGCGGATTTCCTTGGGGATACGAAACTGTTCCTCGGCGCTGCGTCGCTGACAGACGACGATCTCCTCGCCGTTTGCGTTCGTCGGGCAGCGCTCATTCCCGAACAGCGTCAGCACGCCGTTGACGGGCGCGTTGCGCGAAACTTCCCCCGGCGCCTGCGGCTTGGGCGCGGGGGTCGCGCCTGGGAGCGCGGCGCGGGTCGGTGCCTGCGCCGCCGTGGGAGCCTGTTGCGGCGCGGGCGTCGTCTGCGCTGTGATCGGCGCCGCTGCGAGCGCGAGACTCAGGATCGGCAAAGCACGCATGGTCGTCCTCATATCCGTTTGGCGGCCGCAATCGCCACCTTGCAGCCCAGCCGGATCATCCCCGACATGATCGGATAGGCGATCGCCTCTTGGGCGCCGGCGGCGAGCGCGGTGTCGCGGTGTTCCAGTTCCTCGGCCTGGAACTCCGCAATGGCACCGGCAAGTTCGGGTTCCTCATCGCCGAGCGCCGCCAGCTGCTCGGCATAATGCCTGTCGATCTCGGTTTCGACCGCGGCGGTGCAGGCCATCGCGGCTTTCGGCCCCATCGCCGCCGTCACCGCGCCCAGCGCGAAGCCAGCGACGTTCCAGAACGGCTGAAGCAGCGTCGGCCGCACACCGCGCTCCGCGATCAGCCGGTCGAAATAAGCGCGGTGACGTTCCTCCTGCAGCGCCATCGCGCTGATCGACCGCGCCGCGGCGGACCGTGCGCCCATCACCGCCAGCTGCCCGGCATAGATGCGCGTCGCGCCATATTCGCCGGCCTGATCGACACGGATCATCGCATCGACCGCACGCTTCCTGTCTCCCGGCTTCCAGCTCATCCACGCCTCCGCGACAACAGCCACGCGATGATGAACGCGCCGCCGAGCGAAAGGATCGCATTGAACCCGGCGAGCGAGATGCCGCCCAGCGTCCACTGCGCCGCATCGCATCGCACGATCGGTGCGGCGAGCAGGTCCTTGAGCAGCTGATCGGTGCTCGCGCCGGGATCGGACACGGTCGAGGTGCAGGCGGTGAAGCCCTGCCACCAGTGATATTCGATGCCGGCGTGCAGCACGCCGATCACCCCGGATACCGCAATGAGCACCGCGGCGAGCGCGACCATCGCCGTCTTGCCGCTGCGCCCGGGCACCACGAACGCGAGGAGCGCAACGACGACCGCGGCGTAATGCGGCCAGCGCTGCCAGTGGCACATCTCGCACGGGTAGAGATGGCCGAACAACTGGAAGCTCCACGCACCCGCAAGCAGCGCGGCGGGGATAAGCAGGGCAAGCAGGCGGGCGCGGTGGAGAGACGGACTCACTTGGCGGCCACGTCCTTCTTCATCGACGCGGTGACCGCGGCGACCTGAGCCGGCCCACCGAGCCTCGCGACCGTCTTCAGCGCATACCAGAGCTGGAAGTCCTCGATGCCCTGCTTCTTCAGGCTGTCCGGCGTGCCGGTGAAGCGCGGGTCGTCCTTGGTATCCTCTTCCAGCACCGCATTGTCGGGCTTGATCTCATTGATCAGGTGCCGCCGCAGGTCCGCCTCGCGGAACACGGGCCGCGTCTTGTAATCGGGATCGGTCAGCTGCGGCACCGCGATGTCCGGCTCGATCCCGCCCTCCTGCACGCTGCGGCCCGACGGCGTATAGTAGCGCGCAGTGGTGAGCCGCAGCGCAGTCGTCGGCCCCAATTGGAGCAACGTCTGCACCGATCCCTTGCCGAAGCTGCGCTCGCCCATGATGAGCGCGCGGTGGTGATCCTGGAGCGCGCCCGCGACAATTTCGGAGGCCGATGCGGTGCCGGAATCGGTCAGCACCACGACCGGCAGGCCATGCGCGTCGTCGCCGGGCTTGGCGTAATAGCGCTCGATATCGCTCTTCTCGCGCCCGCGCTGCGACACGATCTCGCCGTGGTCGAGGAACGCGTCGCTGACCGCGATCGCCTGGGTCAGCAGCCCGCCCCCATTCTCGCGCAAATCGACGACGTAGCCGAGCGGGCGGTGGCCGAGCGACTTGTCGATCGCCATGATCGCCGCGCGCGTGTCGGCGCCGGTATTTTCGGAGAAGGTGTTGATGTTGATATAGCCGACATCGCCCTTCACTTCCCATTTCACCGGTTTCTGCACGATGACCTCGCGCATCATCGTCACGTCGATCGGCTTGTCGCGGCCGGGGCGGACGAGGGTGAGGCTGATCTTGGTGCCGGGCTTGCCGCGCATCTGCGTGATCGCTTCGTCCAGCGTGTCGCCGTAGATGAGCTTGCCGTCGATATGCGTGATATAGTCGCCCGACTTCACCCCCGCCCGTTGCGCCGGCGTATCTTCCTGCGGCGCCACGACCTTGATCGCGCCGTCCTCCATCGAGACGGTGAGGCCGAGGCCGCCATAATTGCCCTCGGTCATGATCCGGAGATTGTCGTAATCGAGCGCATCGACATAGGAGGAATGCGGATCGAGCGCGGCGAGCATCCCGTCGATCGCGCCCTTCACCAGCTGCGCGTCGGTGACCTTGTCGACATAGTCCGCCTTCACGCGGTTGTAGACGTCGAGGAACTTGTCCATTTCCTTGTAGGTATCGCTGTCCGCCGCCGCCATCGCCGCAGTGGCGATCGGCACGAGCGCGAGCGCGCCTGCGATTGCGGTGGCCTGGAGCAGCTTGCGGTTCATGGCGTGTCCTGAAGGAATACGGTGTTCCCCTCGACCCTAGCGGGATTTCCGGGGGCTAGCAAAGCGCGCATCGCGATGAACGGAGCGTGAAAATCAGCCGGCGAGCGGTAATTTGCCCCGTTTGGTTCGCGCCGCTTCGAGCGTAGCCGAGAAGCGTCTGTCGAGAACCGTTCTCGACTACGATCTCGACTTCGCTCGATCTCCGCTCGAAGCAAACGGAAAAAGACGCCTAAGGCACTACCCCGGCAAGCGCGGTGATATCCATCGGCCGGCCCTGACGGCGGAGCTCGACCGTCACCAGCGGCGCATCGCCGGTGGGCGCACGCCCCAGCACTGCGCCGCTGCGCACCGCCTCGCCGCGCCGGACCTGCGTCCCGCCGAGGCCAGTGACCAGCGTCGTCCAGCCCTGCCCATGATCGATGATGACGATCGTCCCGTAATCGCGGAACGGCCGGGCCAGCCGCACCGTGCCGCTCGCCGGCGCCTTCACCACCGCGCCCGGAGCGACCGCCAGCGTCAGCCCGCGCGCACGGAATCCGGCATCCGACAGCTCGCCAAGCCCTGTCACCACGCGGCCACGCACCGGCAGGCGATAGACGGGCGGCGGAGCGAGCGCGGCGATGCCTGCGGGCGGCCCCGGCAGATCGACGAGCGCGGCCAGCGTCGCGCGCTGGTCGGTCGCGCTGTCCATGTCGTCCACGATATCCCGCGCTGCCTCGCCGAGCGCAATCGCCTTGTCGGATTCGGCGATCGCGCTGCGTCGCAGGGTGCTTGCCCGCGCACCGTGAAGCAGCTCCAGCGCTGCAAGCTCCCGCCGCTCGTCGAGGAGCCGCGCCTCGCCGCTGTGCAGTGCAGCCGCAGCCCGTGTCGCCTCGATGCTGAGCAAACGGGCACGATCGACTTCGCTGCGGATATCGATGGTCCGCGCGCGAATGACCGGTAACGTGCTGCCCAGCACCGCGCGGACATGGACAAGATCATCGACCGATCCCGGCTGCACGACCGCCGCCAGAGTCGGGCGGCGTGCCAGCGACTGCAGCGCCGCGAGCAGCCGTGCGACGGGCGCCTGCTGCACGGCAAGCCGCGCGCGTTGTTCGCCGAGCAGCCGATCGATGATCGCGATGCGAGCGCGTGCCGCCACGATCTCCGCCCGCGCGCCGGCGATCCGCGCCTCGACCGCGGCCTTGCGCCGCGCCGCTGCGGTCGCCGCGTCGCGCTCCCCCGTCGCCTGCCGCTCGAGCTGCGCCGACCGCGCGCCCGCCGCCTGCAATTGACGCTGCGCCGCGGCCAGCGCGCGGCGTTGCGCCATCAGCGGATCGGTCGCCGCCCACACCCCCGCGCCGCCCATACAGGCAATCAGCACAGCAGCGATGGCGATCCCCCGACGCACCGGGCTATCCTTCGCGGTGATAGGGGTGGTTGGCAAGGATCGCGGTTGCGCGAAACAGCTGCTCGGCCAGCATCGCGCGCGCCAGCATGTGCGGCCAGGTCGCCCGCCCGAACGAGAGAAGCAGGTCCGCCTCGGCGCGCGCCGCATCGTCGAAGCCGTCCGCAGCGCCGATCAGGAACCGCGCCTCGCGCACGCCATCATCACGCCATCGCCCAAGCCGCTCGGCAAAGGCCATCGACGACAGCATCTCTCCCTTTTCGTCGAGCACGACGCGGCGCGTCTGCGGGGGTTCAGCCGGCATCTTTCCGCCGGTATCGGGCAGTTCAGTCGCGCGGACTGGCCATGCGATCCGCCTCAGGTAACGATCGACCAGTTCGCCCTCAGGCGACCGCGCGATTCGCCCGCGCGCGACGATATGGAGCAGCATCGCGCGCGGGGTATCTGGTCAGGCCTGCCCGACCGCCGGGGCAGGCGCGTCGCCGAACGACCACATCCGCTCCAGATTGTAGAAGGTGCGCACCTCGGGCCGGAACAGGTGGACGATCACGTCGCCCGCATCGATCAGCACCCAGTCCGCGGTCGGCAGTCCCTCGATGCGCGCCGAGCGGCCGGTCTCACCCTTGATCCGCTCGGCCAGCTTCGATGCCATCGACGCGACCTGCCGCGTCGAGCGGCCGCTGGCGATCACCATGTGATCCGCGATCGACGACTTGCCTGCCAGCGGGATGGAGATCGTGTCGACCGCCTGATCGTCATCGAGCGAATCGAGCACGAGCTTGTGAAGCACCGCGACGCTCTCGGCATCGGGCGATCGGTAAGCGTTGGGGTTGGTGGCCAAGGTAGCTCCTAATTTGCCGGAGATGCGGCAGGGGTGATGGCTGGATGTTCCGGGTCCGCGTAAAGACGGAACCAGGCGGGATCGGCGCGACGCAGCGCGGTCGCCGAAGTCGGGTCGGGGCGGAAGCGCAGCAGCACCAGGGCCGGCAAACTCCACTCGGTCCAACGTTTCGCCTGGCGTGCGGGCCGCTGGAAACGCCGCAGCCAACCCATCGCGTCGGCCGCGAGGGCGCCTGCATCATAGCCCGGACGCGCGATGACCGCAATCGGCAGCGTGCGTGCGATCCGCCGCCAGTCGCGCCAGCGGTGGAACTCGGCGAGATTGTCCGCGCCCATCAGCCACACGAAGTCAGTTTTCGGATATCGGCGGACGAGCGCGCGAACGGTATCGACGGTGTAGCGCGTGCCGAGCCGCAGCTCGATATCGCTCGCCACGATCGGCGCCCGCCGCGCCATCGCCCGCGCCGACGCAATCCGCGCGGCGAAGGGTGCCATCCCCGTGGCAGGCTTCAGCGGATTGCCGGGCGACACCAGCCACCACACCTCGTCCAGCCCAAGCGCCCGGATTGCCGCAAGCGAAATCGCCCGGTGCCCGCGATGCGCCGGGTTGAACGATCCGCCGAGGAGGCCGATGCGCCTCACGGATCGAGCAACCAACCCTCACGCTCGTGATGAACGCGGACAACCGATACCACCCTGTCAATGATCTGATAGCGGATCAGATAGGGAGTATCGTAAACGACAAGGACACGCTGCCCATTCTGAAGTGGTCTGCCGCCGCGTGGAAAATCTTGTAGAAACTTCGCGCGAAATCGAATTGCTGCCAGATTTCGCAGAGCAACGCCGGCGCTCGCTTCCCGTGTCAGCCAGTCGTCAATGCCGCGCAGATCGTCGAGGGCCGGCGCCGACCATATCAAGCGCATCGAGCGCGATGCTTGGCGATCATTCCGTCGAGTTCGGCCATCACCTGTTCGTGCGACACGACCTCACCGCGTTCGATCGCGTCTAGTCCGACCTGGATAAACGCATCGAAATCATCATCGCTCTCGGCCGCTCGCCTGATCGCCTCCGCTGCGAACTGCCGGCTGCTGATGCCGCGACGCTGCGCGACGCGATCGACGAGCACCATCGTCTCGGTGTCGATTTCGGTGCTGATAGGCTGGAGACTGACCATTCGGCGGATATAAGCGATGCGCCTCTGTCGCTCAACCTATCCCCGCACCTGCCCCGTTCCGATGCCGACCCATTTGTACGTCGTCAGCCCCTCCAGCGCGACAGGCCCGCGCGCGTGCAGACGGCCGGTGGCGATGCCGATTTCGGCGCCCAGCCCGAACTCGCCGCCATCGGCGAATTGGGTCGAGGCGTTCCACAAGACGATCGCGGAATCCACCGCAGCGATAAAGCGCTGCGCCACCGCATCGTTCTCCGCGACGATCGCGTCGGTGTGGTGCGATCCGTGCGCCGCGATATGTGCCAAGGCTGCGTCCACACCGTCCACTACCGCGACCGAAGCGACGGCGTCGAGATATTCGGTATCCCAATCTTCGTCGCTCGCGGGAGTCACGTCGGGATTGCCTGCACGGATCGCGTCATCGCCGCGGACCTCGCAGCCGGCATCCCGGAGCGCATCGACCAGCCGCGCCGCCGCAGGAAAGGCGCGATCGATCAGCAGCGTCTCCATCGCGCCGCAAATCCCCGTGCGGCGCATCTTGGCATCGACCACGATCCGCTCCGCCATTGCCGCGTCGGCCGACGCATCGACATAGACGTGGTTGATCCCGTCGAGATGCGCGAGCACCGGCACGCGCGCCTCGGCCTGCACCCGCGCGACCAGGCTCTTGCCCCCGCGCGGCACGATCATGTCGATCGCGCCATCCGCGGTGAGCATGGCGCCCACCGCCGCCCGGTCGGTCGTGTCGACCCGCAACGCCGCCTCCGCCGGCAGCCCCGCCTCGACCAGCCCCGCCACCATCGCCGCATGGATCGCGTGGTTGCTCTCCACCGCTTCCGAACCGCCACGAAGGATCACCGCATTGCCCGCCATCACACACAGCGCCGCGGCATCGGCGGTCACGTTGGGCCGGCTTTCATAGATGATGCCGATGACGCCGATCGGCACGCGCACCCGGCGCAGGACAAGGCCGTTGGGCCGCACGGTCTCGTCGATCACGCGGCCGACCGGATCGTCGAGCGCGGCGACCGCATCGACCCCCGCCGCCATCGCCGCGACCCGCGCCGGATCGAGCCTGAGCCGGTCGAGCATCGCCGCCGACAGGCCGGCCGCCGCGGCGCGCTCCATATCGAGGGCATTCGCCGTGAGGATCGCAGCCGCCCCGCGCCGCAACGCCGCCGCCGCCGCGCGCAGGCCGCTCGCCTTCGCTTCGGTCGACAAGCCTGCAAGCACGCGCGCCGCGCCACGCGCACGACGGCCAAGATCGGCGATCAACGCCTGCGGAGAATCTGTATCAGCCACCAAGGCGGCATATCATGCGCACGAACGCGCGTCAGGAGGGGTTCGCGGAGCACCATGCGTCCGCCGTGCGTTGGCAGCGTAACTTCCATGCGAAGCGTCGCGACCTACATGATCGGGACGAAGCAGGAGATTCACTATGCTCGACCGCCGTGCCTTTCTTTCCACCGCCGCCCTTGGCGGATCGGCCTTAGCGCTCTTCGGCTGCGGCAGCGGCCCTGCAACCGCGGCCGAACGCTTCGAGGTGACGATGAGCGACGCGGCGTGGCGCAAGAAGCTGTCGCCCGCCGCCTATCAGGTGCTTCGCCACGAAGACACCGAGCGGCCCTATTCCAGCCCGCTCAACGACGAGCATCGGCAGGGCCGGTTCTCCTGCGCGGGCTGCGCGTTGCCGGTGTTCAGTTCGAAGACGAAGTTCGACAGCCATACAGGCTGGCCGAGCTTCTGGGCGCCGCTGCCAAACGCCGTCGCGCAGAAGAGCGATCGCAGCCTGATGATGGAGCGCACCGAAATCCACTGCCGGCGCTGTGGCGGGCATCTGGGGCACGTGTTCGATGATGGGCCGAAGCCAACCGGCAAGCGCTATTGCATGAACGGTGTCGCGATGACCTTCCGGCCCGGCACTGCCTGACGGGAGCCGTCATCCCCGCGCAGGCGGGGATCCATGTCTCTATCGGGGTGGCACATGGGCCAGAGATCGACCCCAGCCTTCGCTGGGGACGAATGGATTACGAAGCCGCAGTCTGGTCCGCGCTATCGGCAGCGGCCACCGCCGCGTCGACATCGGCTGCGGCGTGATCGGAATAGATGAAGCCCTTGGTCGGATAGCTCGAGGTGCCGAGGCCCCCTTGCGGACCATACCACACCTTGACGAGGCTCCAGTCGCCCTTGTCCGACACGTCGACCGCGCGAACGTTGCGCTCCACCTGGCCGCGGCGCGACCAGTTGGCGTGGGTCAGCAGAACCTCGCGGTCCGACACGACCTTGCTGACCATCGCGACATGGCCGACGCGCATACGTGCGGTCGAGTTGAAAGCGAGGACGGCGCCGACCTTGGGCGTATCGCCACGGTCGTATTTGCCCGCCGCCTGGCTCCACCAGGTGTTGGCGTTGCCGTGGATCTTGATGCCGGAGATCAGACGCGCGAACGGCGCGCACTGCCAGAAGGTCGCCGAAGCGGGGGTCGTTGCCATCAGGCCGCACGCTGCAACCAGCGCAAAACGCGCTGCAAAACCACCGAATTTCATTGAGCCCCCCAAAGGCCGCGAATGACTGTTGAGGTTGGCTACGGGGGGACGGTTAACAAGAAAAGAGCCGTGGGAACCAATTCCGGCCAGCGGTGTTTGCGCGGCGATGAACGGTGCGACCGGTCAGCGTCACGGCCATATCTTGCGGTTCTCCTCAGCGCGAATCGCTAGAATTTGCGTGGTGCCGCATCGACCGACGCCGCGCCCGCCAGCGCCGCGAGCCGCGCCTCGTGCTCGGCACGGCCGAAGGGGAAGCGGAAGAAGAAGAACGCAGCGAAGCAGGCGATCGTCACCCACGTGCCGGCATAGATGATCGTCAGCCGGTCGATCGTCGCTTCCGGGACCTGTCCGGGCACGGCCTTGGCCGGAAAGCCGGCAAAGGCCAGAATCGCGCCGGCGATGAAGATCCCGATCCCCGATGTGCATTTCTGCACGAAGAACGATCCGGCGAAGAAGACGCCTTCCGACCGCCGCCCGGTCCGCACTTCCGAATCCTCCACGACATCCGCCATCATCGACGCGCCGAGGATGAACCCCGTCACCGAGCAGGCGGTGCCAAGGATGAAGCACCCCAGCAGCGCGGGCAGCATCGCCGGACTGCCGACCGCGGCGAACCCGCCCACCAGCCTCAGCCAATAGGGCGCGGTATTCAGCGCCGCCGCCAGCAGCACCGCCAGCATCGCCCACCGCGCCTTGTTACCGTGCGCGCCGATCCGGGGCGCCGCAACGAAGGCGCCGATCACCCCGACGAACAGCGCCACCGTCACATAGGCGAAGGTGTTGCCCTTGATTCCCCACACATAAGTGTAGAGGTAGTTCGACATCGCGTAGCTGATCCCCTGCACGGTATAGGCACAGACCCCCGCCAGCATCAGGATCGCAAAGGCCCGGTTCTTCAACGTCTCGCGCAATTCGTTGAAGCTGTCGCGCAGCGTGCCGCGAATGATCGCGGGTTTGGGCAGGTTCCCGATCTCGTGATGCGTGCCGAGCGCCGACACCAGGATCGCGATGACCATCAGCACCGCGCCGGTGATGCCGAACGCGCCGTAGCCCGATCGGCTCAGCAGGCCACCATTCGCGGGCGCGAGGAAATAGAGATACGCCGACACGAGCATGCTGAGGCCGCCCGCCCAGCCGAACAGATAGCGATACGCCATGATCCGCGTGCGCTCGTCATAATCGGCGGTGAGTTCCGGCGTCAGCGCGACCGAGGGGACTTCGTAGCAGCTGACCGCGCTGCGCGTGATGACCGCGCACACGAACAGCCAGAACAGTGTCATCGGCTCCGAGAGCGCCGGCGGGTTCCACAGCGCAATCCAGCCGATCGCGATCGGCAGCGCCGACGCATACATCCAGGGATGCCGCCGCCCCCAACGGCTGCGCGTCCGATCCGAGAAGAAGCCGACCGCCGGATCGATCATCGCGTCCGCCAGCAGGGCCAGCATCACGACGAGCCCGACCGTCGCAGACGGCAAGCCGACGACCTGATTGTAGAAGAGCAGCAGGAACGTGCCGAACCCGGAATCCTTCACGCCGTATGCGACCGCGCCGAAGCCGTAGCTCGCCATCGTCCGGTTCAAGAGCCGGCGCCGGGGCGGGACGTTTACGGGGCTCGCCGCCACGCTCGCCATCACTGGAACGCTTCTAATGCGGAGAACAGCGACGGCGCGGCTGGGTCCCAACTCCCGCGCGTGCCGATCGTCAGCCCGCCATCGACGAGGATCGACGTGCCCGTCACGAACGCGGCATCGTCGCTCGCCAGATAGGCGACAGCGGCGGCAATGTCCTCCGGCCGCCCCGCCCGGCGGATGGGCTGCGAATCGGCGGCGACGTGCGCGATCATGCCGTTCGCCTGGGCGCGCTTGTCTTCGGGCACCTCCAGATGCCGGGTGAAGATGTTGGTCATGATGAAGCCGGGCACGACCGCGTTCACCCGGATATTGTGCCGTGCGAGATCGGCCGCGGCGAGCTTCGTCAGGTGCAGCACCCCGGCTTTCGCGGTGGAATAGGCGGTCGGCGCATACCCGGTGCCGAGTGCCGAGACGCTCGACGTGTTGACGATCGCCCCGCCGCCGCGCGCGGTCATCAGCGGGGCTGCATAGCGGATGCCCATCGCGACCGATCGCAGCAACAGCGCCTGGGTGCGGTCCCAATCCTCAGGCGCGACCTCGCCGATCGGTTCGCGCGCGCCTCCCGCGCCGGCATTGTTGAACAGGATGTCGAGCCCGCCCGCAGCGTCCGCCTCCTCGATCAGCGCCCGGATCGCCTCGGCATCGGTCACGTCGGTGCGGCGGAAATGGATGCGGCCGTTCGAAGTCGCGACCATGTCGTTCGCAGCACCCTCGTCGATATCGCCGATCCAAACCTCGGCGCCTTCGGAGACGAGCCGATCGACCGTCGCGCGTCCGATGCCCGATGCGCCGCCGGTAACGACGGCGCGCTTGCCCGCAAAGCGCATGTCACTCTCCTGATAACCCGGACTGATTTTTCTATTTTGGACAGCATAGTATGGGGCCTGCAACCGTCAATCTGCGTTCCTTCGAAAACACGGTAGGGCGCTTGTCGCCGACGGCGGGTCTGGCTAGGGCTGACGCCGACGCACAGGAGATGGATGCCCCGATGGCCCTCGATCCCGAAACCTTCGACGCGCTGATCGATCAGGTCCGCCGCTTCGTCACCGACCGCCTCCGGCCGCTGGAGGCGCAGGTCGAGGCCGACGACGCGATCCCCGCCGACGTGATCGACGAGATGAAAGCCATGGGGCTGTTCGGCCTGTCGATCGCGGAGGAGCATGGCGGGCTCGGCCTGACGATGGCCGAGGAGGCGCGTGTCGCGATCGAGCTGGGGCGCACGACCCCGGCGTTCCGCTCCAGCTTCGGCACCAATGTCGGGATCGGATCGCAGGGCCTGGTGATGGCGGGGAACGCGGAGCAGAAGGCGCAGTGGCTGCCGCGGATCGCGAGTGGGGAGGTCGTCACCAGCTTCGCGCTCACCGAACCCGATGTCGGCTCCGATTCCGGCAGCGTGAAGACCCGCGCGGTGCTGGCCAAGGACAAAAATGGCGGCGACGTGTATCGCCTGTCGGGCACGAAGCGCTACATCACCAACGCCGACAAGGCGGACCTGTTCACCGTCATGGCGCGCACCGGCAAGGAAGTGGGCGGGCGCGGCGTCTCCGCCTTTCTCGTGCCCCGCGATCTGCCCGGCGTCTCGATCGGTGAGCCGGAAAAGAAGATGGGACAGAGGGGCGCGAAGGTCGCCGACGTCGTCTTCGACGATGTTCCTGTCCCCGCCGTCAACCGGCTGGGCGAAGAGGGCGAGGGCTTCAAGATCGCGATGCGCGTCCTCGACCGCGGGCGGCTCCACATCGCGGCTGTGTGCGTCGGCGTTGCCGAGCGCCTGATCGCCGATTGCGTCGCCTATGCGGGGACGCGCAACCAATTCGGCAAGCCGATCGCCGAGCACCAGCTGATCCAGGCGATGATCGCGGATTCGAAGACCGAAGCGCTCGCCGCGCGCGCCCTCGTGCTCGAAACCGCCGACCGGAAAGACCGCGGCGAGGATGTCGTCATGGAATCGGCCGCGGCCAAATACTTCGCCTCCGAAATGGTCGGCCGCGTCGCCGACCGCGCGGTCCAGATCTTCGGCGGGGCGGGCTATATCGCCGATTACGGGATCGAGCGGCTGTACCGCGACGTGCGGCTGTTCCGCATCTACGAAGGCACCAGCCAGATCCAGCAGATCATCATCGCCCGCGAAACGATGAAGCGTGGCGGTTAGGGAGAGAAGACATGGACACCGCCAACCTATTCCGGCTCGACGGCCGGGTCGCGCTCGTTACCGGGGGCAGCCGGGGTATCGGCAAGATGATCGCGGCAGGGTTCATCGCGCAGGGGGCGAAGGTCTATATCTCGTCGCGAAAGGCCGCGGCGTGCGAGGACACCGTGGCCGAGCTCGGTCCGAACTGCATCGCGCTGCCGCAGGACGTCTCGACCGTCGATGGCTGCAAGGCACTCGCCGCGAAGCTCGCCGAGCATGAGGACAGGCTCGACATCCTCGTCAACAATGCGGGCGCGGCCTGGGGCGTGCCGTTCGAGGAGTTTCCGGAAAGCGGCTGGGACAAGGTCATGGACCTGAACGTGAAGTCGCCCTTCTTCCTGACCCAGGCCCTCCACCCGATGCTGAAGGCCGCCGGAACCCGCGCGCAGCCCGCCAAGGTCATCAACATCACCTCGATCGACGGGCTGCGGCTCAATCCGTGGGATACCTACAGCTATCACGCGTCGAAATCGGCGCTGATCTACCTGACCAAGCGGCTGGCGGCGCGGCTCATCAAGGATTCGATCAACGTGACCTCGATCGCGCCCGGCGCCTTCGCGAGCGAGATGAACCGCGCGGCACGCGATCACGGCGACGAGGTGGCGCAGGGCATCCCGGCGAAGCGGATCGGCGACGAATCCGACATGGCCGGCACCGCGATCTTCCTTGCGAGCCGGGCCGGTGACTACATCGTCGGCGACACGATCGTGTGTGATGGCGGGCTGGTCAATGCGGCGCTGGGGACGAGCATCGACGCGTAGGTCCAATCTCAACCGTTTGGTTCGAGCAGCTTCGAGCGAAGCCGAGAAGCGTTTGTCGAGAACGCTTCTCGACTGCGATCTCGACAGGCTCGATCTACGCTCGAAGCCAACGGAAATGAAAGTTCAGTTGAAGCGGATCAGGCGCCGCCTACTCAGCGACGACCGCCTCGCGCGCGGCGACGCTCGCCGCTTCGCGTGCATGCCGCTGCGCCTGGGTGCGTTCGGCGCGATCGGCCATTTCGGTCCAGGCCTTGGCGGCGCGTTCGCAGCGCTCCCGCACATTGTCGAGCGCCGCTGCATCCGCATTGGCCTGCTCGGCTGCGGCGCGGGCGCGAAAGGTGCTGGGATCGTCGGCCATGCGGGGCTCCTGTCTGAAATGAAGAAGGGCGGCGGGGCCAATCCACGCCGCCCCGTATCCGATTACTCGGCCGGCGAGAGGTTTACCGCGCTCGAGCGACCGCGACGATCTTCTTCCATCTCGTAATTCACGCGCTGGTTCTGGTTCAACGTGACCATGCCGGCGCGCTCGACGGCGGAGATGTGGACGAACGCGTCATTGCCGCCGCCATCGGGCGCAATGAAGCCGAAGCCCTTGTCGTTGTTGAAAAATTTCACGGTGCCGGTCTGGGCCATGAGGATAGTCCTTCTTGTTTGCGTAGGGCGTTTCGACTGCCGGAACGCCCGGTGCCGCACGCAGCAGGGAAAGAAGGAAGCGGAGCCGCAGCTACCCAAGACCGTCGATATGCGACTGTAGCGCGGTGGATATGGGTGCAAAAGCGTGCCTGCACAAGGGCGGCGCGGCTGCCCGCCCTACATTCCGGGCGCAGCCGACGCGCAAAAGCGCGGTCCGAGCAAAGGTGTTCTGAGCGCCTGCCTTGGCAGGCAGCCGAAGGGCGGCTTCGCCGCGGCGCGGCGAGTCGGCACCGGCCTATACCCCTGTATTATCGCCGGATATCGACGCAGGTTGACACGGTTGACACCTAGGCGCGTGTGCGGGCGCGCCTGCGCGTTGCATAAAGTGCGGGCTGTAGGACAGCGGGGATCGACGATGTGAAAGAGCGATATCGGTTATCGCCCAAAAGGCCCGGTGTAGGACAGAGCCACCTCAGAACAGCCGCGCGCCGTTCTCCATCCGCTGGTCCGGCGCGAACAGCACCACCGCGCCGTCCTCATCCGGAAACCCCAGCGTCAGCACCTCGGACATGATCGGCCCGATCTGGCGCGGCGCGAAGTTGACCACCGCCGCCACCTGCCGCCCGATCAACGTCTCCGGCGTGTAATGCTCGGTGATCTGCGCCGAGGACTTCTTCACCCCCACGCCGCTGCCGAAATCGATCGTCAGGATGAAGGCGGGCTTGCGCGCCTGCGGGAACGGCTCGGCGGACAGGATCGTGCCGATGCGGATGTCGACCTTCAGGAAATCGTCGAAGGTCGTCGTTTCCACCGCGGGCGCCGCAGGATCGTGCGCCAGATGCATCAGAAATCCGGGTCTTCGTAATATTTCGGCGGCTCGATCCCGCTCATCCGCTCGGCGAGCAGCGGCCGGAAAGCACGGCGCGATTTCATCCCGCGATACCAGCGCGCGGTCTGTTCATGCCCCTTCCAGTCCACGCCGCCCAGATAATCCGCGATCGAGATCTGCGCAGCGGCCGCCAGATCGGCGAGGCTGATCGTCGCGCCCGCCATCCAGGTGCGGTGATCGAGCAGATAGTCAAGATAGTCGAGATGCCCGATCGCCGACTTCATCGCCTCGCGCAGCGCCGCAGCATCGGGGGTCGCGCGGTGGACGATGCGTTTCTCCATCCGCTCGCGCAGCAGCGGCGCGGTCACGTCGCGGTAGAATTGCGTGTCGATCCACGCGACAAGCCGGCGAATTTCCGCGCGGTTCGCCGCGGTGCCGTTGATCATCGCGGCCTTGTCGACCGTCTCCTCGAAATATTCGCAGATCGCCATCGAATCGATCAGCAGCGTGCCGCGCGCGCTGTCCGCCATGACCGGGGTTTGCCCCGCCGGGTTCAGGTCGACGAACTCGTCGCGCTTCTCCCACGGCGCCTCGCGCACCAGCTCATAGCCGACGTCCTTTTCATTGAGGAGCGTGCGGACCTTGCGGCTGAACGGGCAGAGCGGGAATTGATAGAGTTGCCACATGCGCGCCTGTTTATCGCAGGCGCGCGCCGCGTCCAGCGGGGCCTGCGCGATTTATCGGTCGTCTAGGCCGGACGATGCGTGGTCGATGACGCCGCGAAGCCGCGCGGCGGTAGCGGCAAGCTCGTCCGACATCGCCGCCGCGGCACCGGCGGTGCGGCCAGCGGTGTCGGCGGTGCGCCGCGCATTCTCATACACATGCCGGCGGAAGTGCGGATCGCGCCGCGCCGCGAGGTCGCCGAGCGTATCGCCGGGCGCCACGTCACTGTCCGGATCGAGCGCGGCGAGCGGGCCGACATGGGTATCGAGCAGCGCATCGCTGAACCGGGTGACCAGCGTCGCGAGCGCATCCTGGACGCGCGGGTCGGTCAGCAGCGTCGCGGCGGTGCGGGCATCGGGCAAACGCGGCGGCGGCGCCTCATGCGCGAGGGCCGGCGTTGCGGCGAGCACGAGCGGAGCAGCGAACAGGATACGCATGACGGATCACCTGAAAAGCGATGACAGTCCCGCCTCATAGCACCAGTCGGCCCGGCAATCGAGTCTGTCGGCGAGTCCGCGGGCTATTCTGCCGCGACGAGCGCCTCTGCATCGTCGAGCGGATGCGCGAGCCGGGTCAGCATTTCCTTCGGCACCACCTGCCAGAAATGCCCCCCCGCGCGGTCCCAATCCTCGATCAGCCCGCGGGCCCACTTGCTGTCGGTCGCGGCGACATGATCCCCGACGAACGTCTTGAGCAGGTCCGCATAGTGGAGCGTGGCCACGCGCTGCCAGACGATCGAATCGGGGTTTGCCCGGCTGTCGAAGCAGCCATCGGGATCGTAGACAAAGGCCATGCCGCCGGTCATGCCGGCGCCGAAATTGCGCCCGACCTCGCCGAGAATCACCGCGACGCCGCCGGTCATATATTCGCAGCCATTCGCGCCGCAGCCCTCGACCACGACGGAAGCGCCCGAGTTGCGCACCGCAAAGCGCTCCCCCGCCTGCCCCGCCGCGAACAGCCGCCCGGCGGTCGCGCCGTAGAGCACCGTGTTGCCGAGG
This sequence comes from Sphingomonas sp. EC-HK361, assembly GCF_902498785.1. Classification (GTDB taxonomy): domain Bacteria; phylum Pseudomonadota; class Alphaproteobacteria; order Sphingomonadales; family Sphingomonadaceae; genus Sphingomonas. Next base: position 52,674 of record NZ_LR701493.1, on the reverse strand, counting down.
ATCGTATTGTCCTGGCTGGCGAGCGGCGAGGACACCGCAGGCCGCACGATGATCGTGCCGCCGGACAGCCCCTTGCCGACATAGTCGTTGGCATCGCCGAACACCTCGAGCGTGATGCCCTTGCACAGGAACGCGCCGAGACTCTGCCCCGCACTGCCGCGCAGCCGCACGGTGACATGCCCGTCCGCCAGCTTCGCCATGCCGAAGGTCCGCGTGATCTCGCTCGACAGCCGGGTGCCGACCGCGCGGTGGGTGTTGCGCACCGAATAGGTCAGCTGCATCTTCTCGCCGCGCGAGAAGACCGCGGCGGCATCCTTGATGATCTGCGCATCGAGGCTGTCGGGCACGGCGTTGCGCCATGTGGTCAGACTGAACCGCCGCTGGTCGTCATCGGCATCGACCTTGGCCAGGATCGGGTTCAAGTCGAGGTCGTCGAGATGCTCGGCGCCGCGGCTGACCTGGCGGAGCAGTTCGGTGCGTCCGATGACTTCGTCGAGGCTGCGAACGCCGAGCCGCGCAAGGATGTCGCGCACTTCCTCGGCGATGAAGGTCATCAGGTTGATGACCTTTTCCGGGCTGCCGCCGAACTTCGCGCGCAGCCGCTCGTCCTGGGTGCAGACGCCGACCGGGCAGGTGTTCGAATGGCACTGGCGCACCATGATGCAGCCCATCGCGACGAGGCTCAGCGTCCCGATCCCGAACTCCTCGGCGCCGAGGATCGCGGCAATGACGATGTCGCGCCCGGTCTTCAGCCCACCGTCGGTGCGCAGCTTCACCCGACCGCGCAGGCCGTTGAGGGTCAGCGTCTGATTGACCTCGGACAGCCCCATTTCCCATGGTGTGCCCGCATATTTGATGCTGGTCTGCGGGGAAGCGCCCGTGCCGCCGACATGGCCCGAGACGAGGATGACGTCGGCATGCGCCTTCGCCACCCCCGCCGCGACGGTGCCGATTCCGGCCGAGCTGACGAGCTTCACGCAGACCCGCGCGCGCGGGTTGATCTGCTTCAGGTCGTAGATGAGCTGGGCGATGTCTTCGATCGAATAGATGTCGTGGTGCGGCGGCGGCGAGATGAGCGTCACCCCGGGCGTCGCGTGGCGCAATTTGGCGATGAACTCGGTGACCTTGAAGCCCGGCAGCTGCCCGCCCTCGCCGGGCTTCGCCCCTTGCGCGACCTTGATCTCGATCTCGTCGCAGGCGTTCAGATACTCCGCCGTCACGCCGAAGCGGCCCGACGCGATCTGCTTCACCCCCGAATTGGCGTTGTCGCCATTGTCATAGGGCTGGTAGCGCGCCTTGTCCTCGCCGCCTTCGCCCGACACCGCCTTGGCGCCGATCCGGTTCATCGCGATCGCCAGCGTCTCGTGCGCCTCCGGCGACAGCGCGCCGAGCGACATGCCGGGCGTCACGAAGCGCTTCCTGATCTCGGTGATCGCCTCGACCTGATCGACGGGCACGCCCTCGGCCGGGAAGTTGAACTCGAGGAGGTCGCGCAGATACACCGGCGGCAAATCGCTGACCCCGCGCGAGAATTGCAGATACTGGGTGTAGCTGTCCGTCGCGACCGCGGTCTGCAGCAGGTGCATCAGCTGCGCCGAATAGGCATGCGTCTCGCTGCCCGCGCGCTGGCGGTAGAAGCCACCGATTGGCAGCGTGACCACGGCCGGGTCGAACGCCGCCTCGTGACGAAGCGTGGCGTTCAGGTGGAGCGAGGCATAGCCCTCGCCCGAAATCTTCGCCGGCATCCCTGGGAACAGATCGTTCACCAGTGCGCGGCTGAGGCCCACCGCCTCGAAATTATAGCCGCCGCGGTAGCTGGAGATCACCGCGATCCCCATTTTCGACAGGATCTTGAGCAACCCCTCCTCGATCGCGACGCGGTGGCGCTTCAGGCATTCGCCAAGCGCCATATCGTCGAAGAGCCCGCGCGCGTGGCGATCGGCGATCGCCGCCTCGGCGAGGTAGGCGTTCACCGTCGTCGCGCCGACCCCGATCAGCACGGCGTAATAATGCGTGTCGAGGCATTCCGCCGTGCGTACGTTGACGCTGGCATAGGAACGCAGGCCCCGCCGCACGAGGTGGGTATGCACCGCCGCCGCGGCGAGCACGCCGGGGATCGCGACGCGCTCCGCATCGATCGCCTCGTCGGTCAGGAACAGCTCGGTCCGCCCCTCTCGCACCGCCTGTTCCGCCTGGTTGCGGATGCGCTGGATCGCGGCGCGCAGCCGCTCGGGGCCGCCGCCCGCTTCGAACGTACAGTCGATCTCCGCGACGCTCGATCCGAAATGCGCCTTCAGCCGCGCCCAATGCTCGCCGGTCAGCACCGGGCTTTCGAGCACCAGCACGCGCTCGCGCCGATCCTCGGTATCGAGAATGTTGGCGAGGTTGCCGAACCGGGTGCGCAAGGACATGACGTGGCGCTCGCGCAAGGGGTCGAGCGCGGGGTTCGTGACCTGCGAGAAGTTCTGGCGGAAGAACTGGCTGATGAGCCGCGGCTTGTCGGAAATGACCGCGAGCGGCGTGTCGTCGCCCATCGACCCGATCGCTTCCTTGCCCGTCTCGACCATGGGGGCGAGGATCAGCTCCATGTCCTCAAGCGTCTGCCCCGCCGCGACCTGGCGACGCGCGAGCTCTGCGCGGTCATAGCTGGCCACGGACCCTTCGGGCGCCGGCGGCAAGTCGGCAAGCGTGTGGAATTCGCCGATCATCGCGGCGTAATCCTGCTCGCCCGCGATCCGGTCCTTCACCTCGCGGTCGTGGTAGAGCTTCCCCTCCGCCAGATCGACGGCGATCATCTGTCCGGGGCCGAGCCGGCCCTTGGCGACAATCGTGCTCTCGGGCACGACGACCATGCCGCTTTCGGAGCCGACGATCAGCAGGCCGTCCGCGGTTTCGGTATAGCGCAGCGGACGCAGCGCGTTGCGGTCCATCCCAGCGACCGCCCAGCGGCCATCGGTCATCGCGAGCGCGGCCGGGCCGTCCCACGGCTCCATAACGGATGCGAGATAGCGATACATCGCGTCGTGCGGCCCAGGCACCGCGCTGCATTCATCGAGCGCCTCGGGCACCAGCATCAGCTTGGCGGTTGGCGCGTCACGGCCCGAGCGGCAGATCGCCTCGAACACAGCATCCAGCGCCGCGGTGTCGGACGCGCCCGCCGGGATCACCGGCTTGATATCCTCCGAATGCTCGCCGAACGAGATGCTCGCCATCTTGATCTCGTGGCTGAGCATCCAGTTCTTGTTGCCGCGGATCGTGTTGATCTCGCCGTTATGCGCCAGGCAGCGGAAGGGCTGCGCGAGCCACCACTGCGGGAAGGTGTTGGTCGAATAGCGCTGGTGGAAGATCGCGACCCGCGATTCGAAGCGCTGATCGGTGAGATCGGGATAGAAGACCGACAGCGATTCCGCGAGAAACAGCCCCTTGTAGATGATCGACCGGCACGACAGGCTACAGACATAGAAGCCACTGATCTGCGCCGCGATGACGCGCTTCTCGATCCGCCGGCGCACGAGATACAGCGTCTTCTCGAACTCGTCGGCGTCCATGTCGTCGGGCATCGGCCCGGCAATCATGATCTGCTCGATCTCGGGGCGCGTTTCCTGCGCCTTGCGGCCGATGACCGACACGTCGACAGGCACCTGCCGCCAGCCATAGATGGTATAGCCCGCCTCGATGATCGCGCTTTCGACGATCGTCCGGCACGTCTCCTGCGCGCCCAGATCCGTGCGTGGCAGGAAGATCTGCCCGACCGCGAGCCGATTCGGGCGGACCTTGTGCCCCGATGCCACGACGCAATCGTCGAAGAAGCGCACCGGCAGGTCGAGATGAATGCCCGCCCCGTCGCCGGTCTTGCCGTCCGCATCGACCGCGCCGCGGTGCCACACCGCCTTCAGCGCATCCACCGCCGACTGGACGACCCGCCGCGCCGCACGGCCGTCGGTCGCGGCGACGAGTCCGACCCCGCACGCATCGCCTTCGAATTCGGGGCGATACATGCCGTGTTCGGCAAGGTGGGTATGGGGGTAGCCCGGATCAATCATCGAGGAGGCGCTCTTCGTCGATGAACCGAATAATGGCCGACCACGTATGATCCAGTGTCTTTCGCGAGTTCCAAGCGGCGGCGATCTGTTCGGCACGCTTCGCCGGGTTGAGCGGATATTCGTGCGCAAGAGCGTTGCGCGTCCGGACCGCGTCCGCCCAGATTTTTTCACTTTCCAGAATACCCAGTCCGTGCGCGCGCCGGGTGACGTCAACCGATGTCAGCCGTTCGATCCGGCCATGCTCCATCACCTTCGAAATGGCTTTCAAGGTCCGGTGAAGCGCGTCCTCAAATTGTTCGAACCGCTTCAGATAGGCAAGCACCAGCGTCTCGTCGCCGAGTTCAAGCGCATCGATCCGGTCAGGTCCGATGGGCATGAGCGGCGCAATCAAGGATGCCGTCTCGCGAAAGCCCTTGCTGAGGCGTTCGCACGTCCCGCAATATTCGCGCAACAGCGCCTTTTCGCCATCTTCTGTCACAGGATCACTCCATCGCGATAGGCGATCGCTTCAATGGGCCGCGGCTGCGAGCCACGCTGCGTCGCAATCACGTCGACACGCTGATAGTCCAGTCTGGCGAATAGATGCTCCAGAAAGTCCGCCCTTTTCTGCAAGATATCGACTGCCTCAACGGTTTCGATGTGAAGGTCTATGTCGCCGCCGCGGCGATCATCGAACGCGCGGCTGCCGTAAAGGCGGACAACCGAGTCCTTGCCGAAGGTCAGGGTCGCGGCACGTTTGATAGCGCGCACCTCTTCCACCGTAAGCCTCACGCCGCCTTCCTCTCGCCAGTCGCCGCCTTCGCCCTCAGATACCGGTGCATCGCCGCCGCCACGTCGCGGCCGTCGCGGATCGCCCAAACCACGAGGCTTGCGCCGCGGACGATGTCGCCGGCGGCGAACACGCCGTCCAGGCTCGTCATCATGGTCTTCGCATCGACCAGCACCGTGCCCCATCGGGTCACGCCGAGCTCCGGCGCTGCGAACAGACGAGGCAGGTCCTCCGCATCGAAGCCAAGCGCCTTGATGACCAGATCGGCGCTATGCTCGTGCTCGCCGCCGGGATCGCGTTCGGGCGCTCGGCGACCGCTTGCATCCGGCGCGCCCAGACGCATGCCGTGCGCACGCACGTTTGTCACAGCCGCATCGCCTTCGAAGGCTGCAGGCGCCGTGAGCCACACGAACTCGACGCCTTCCTCCTCCGCATTGGCGACCTCTCGCACGGAGCCGGGCATGTTCGCGCGGTCGCGGCGATAGAGGCACTTCACCGACTTCGCGCCCTGCCGCACCGCGGTGCGCACGCAGTCCATCGCGGTGTCGCCGCCGCCGATGACGACCACGTCCTTGCCGGCGGCATCGAGCGAGCCGTCGTCGAAAGCGGGCACGGCATCGCCGAACCCCTTGCGGTTCGACGCGGTGAGGTAATCGAGCGCCGCGACGACCCCGGCGCGGTCATGCCCGTCCACGTCGATCGCGCGCGCCTTGTAGACGCCGGTCGCGATCAGGATGCCGTCGTGACGGGCGCGCAGTTCGGCAAGGCTGGCGTCACGCCCGACCGCGAACCCGCGGTGAAAGAGGATTCCGCCCGCCTCCAGCCGCGCCACCCGGCGCTCGACAACGGGCTTTTCCAGCTTGAAGCCGGGGATGCCGTAGGTCAGCAGCCCGCCGGCGCGGTCGTAGCGATCATAGACATGCACGTCATGCCCGGCAGCGCGCAGCTGCTCCGCCGCGGTCAGCCCCGCCGGACCCGCCCCGATGATGCCGACCGATTGTCCCGTCGGACGCCCGGGCACGAGCGGCTCGACCCAGCCCTTGTCCCAGGCGGTATCGGTGATGAACTTCTCGACCGATCCGATCGTGACCGCACCGTGACCGGAAAACTCGATGACGCAATTGCCCTCGCACAACCGGTCCTGTGGACAGATGCGACCGCAGATCTCGGGCATCGACGATGTCGCGTTCGACAGCTCATACGCCTCGCGCAGCCGCCCCTCAGCGGTCAGCCGCAGCCAGTCCGGGATGTGGTTGTGCAGCGGGCAATGGACCGAGCAATAGGGCACTCCGCACTGCGAGCAGCGCGCGGCCTGCTCCTCGGCGCCCTCGACGGCATAGCGATCGGCAATTTCCCGGAAATCCTCCGCACGGATCTCCGCTTCGCGCTTGGCAGGATAAGCCTGTTGCCGCTCGACGAATCGCAGCATCGTTTCGGTCGCCATGATGCCTCCTCACGCGCCCTAAATCACAAGGCGAGCGCCGCGTCACGCAAAAATCGATCGATACGTAAGTTATACTGCCATTGTTTTCACGTAGTCATGCGTGACGATCTCTTGGACAGCGAGGACCACGAGGAATTATAACCGCTATGGTCCTATCTCAAGGCTAACGCGATCAGCGCGACGATGCCCGCGCCGATCCTATACCATGCAAACGGCACGAACCCGTGCTTGCTGACGAACCCGACGAACCACTTCACCACCACGATCGCGACGATGAACGAAACCACGAACCCGATCGCGATCGAAGTCAGGTGCGCGTCGCCAAGCTCGTGCCGCCCCTTCCACAGCGCGAGCGTCGTCGCGCCGAGCATCGTCGGGATGGCGAGGAAGAAGCTGTATTCGGTCGCCGTCTCCCGGCTGACCCGCATCGTCCGCGCACCAAGGATCGTGGCGCCCGAACGGCTGACCCCCGGGATCATCGACAGACATTGGACCACGCCGATACCCAGCGCGGTGCGCCAGCCCATCGTCTCGACGCTCTCGGTATCGGGCACGGGCGCGGTCTTCTCGATGAACAGGATCGCGATGCCGCCGACGATGAGCGCGATCGCGACGACCAGCGGGCCGACCGTCGGCGCCTCGAGCACCGCCTTGATCCCCTTGTAGGCAATCGCGCCGACGATCGCCGCCGGCAGGAAGCCCAGCAGCACGTTGCGGGTGAAGGCGATCGCGCCGGGATCGCGCACCATCAGCCCGGACAGCACCTTCATGAAGCGCCCCCAGAACAGCACGACGATCGCGAGGATCGCGCCGAGCTGGATGACGATATCGAAGGTCGCATCGGCCTGGGGCAGCCCGAGCAGCGCGCCGGCCAGGATCAGGTGCCCGGTCGAGGACACGGGCAGAAACTCGGTCACGCCCTCGACTATGCCGAGGAGGATGACGATCAGCAGATCGGTCACGGGCGTTTGCTACTTTCGCTGGGGGGAGGTGGGGTCAGGCGGCCGCGTCGATCGCAGCGCGCGCACCGAACCGGCCGGCGCGGCGATACTGGACGAGCCAGCCGGGCGCGACCGCATCCAGCGGGGTCGGCGTCACGCCGAGCGTCGCCAGGTCTTCGGCCCCCGGCGACACGACCGTGTCGTGCTGGAGGAGCTTCCACTGGTCCGACGAGATGGGCGCACCCGGCAGAAAGCCTAGCGCCGCAATAGCGCCACCTGCCACATCGGGTAGCGGCGCAAAGCGCGGATGCCGCCCGATCGCGTCCGCGATCCACTTATGGAGCTGCATCATGGTCAGCACATCAGGACCGCCGAGTTCATAGAGGTGCCCGCCGCGCGCATCCGGATCGGCCAGCGCCGCGACACACGCATCGGCCACGTCGCCCGCGAAGACCGGCTGGAACCTGGCGCCCGGCTTCAGCACCGGAACCACCGGCAGCGTCGCGATCATCCCGGCGAAGCGGTTGATGAACTGGTCCTCGCGTCCGAATACCGTCGCGGGCCGCAGGATCGTCGCGCCAGGAAAGGCCGCACGCACCGCCGCCTCGCCCTCGCCTTTGGTGCACGCATAGCGCGAATCGCCGTGCGGATCGGCGCCGATCGCGGAGATGTGGACCAGCGCGCTCGCCCCCGTCTGCGCCGCCGCCTTTGCCACCGCCTCGGCGCCTGCAACATGGATGCGCTGGAGATTGCCGGTGAAGCTGCCGACGAGGTTCACCACCGCGTCCGATCCCTGCACCGCGCGGGTGACGGTGTCGGGCCGGGTCACGTCGGCCGCGACGAACTGCGTCTGCCCGAGCCCGCCGAGCGGCTTCAGATACCAGGCCCGGCGCGGATCGCGCTCCGCCACCCGCACCCGCGCGCCCTGCGCCAGCAGCGCCTGCGCAATGTAGCGCCCAAGGAAGCCGCCGCCCCCCACCAGTGTGACAAGCCTGTCCTTCATCGCGCCCTTCTTTCGGATCATGAGCGGCCGGCCGTTTCGCCGGCGAATACGCGTGAGGCCTGTGCCCCCGATACGCCCTGTTGACAAGGCCGCGCCCGCTCCCCTACAGGCGCCGGCCTACCCCGTGCCCAGATGGCGGAATTGGTAGACGCACCAGCTTCAGGTGCTGGCGGTCGCAAGGCCGTGGAGGTTCGAGTCCTCTTCTGGGCACCAACGGCTGTTCCGGCAACGTCCGGGATTGTCCAGCAAGCGGCTGGTTTTCCAGCACTTTTTCAGAGAGAATCGCCGAATGGAATCCGGGTTCATCCACCCGGAACCATCGGCATACCATCAACTTTGATGGTGTTTTTGATGGTTCCGGCGAGCCCTTTGGAGCTGGCACCATCATGGCACTGAATCACATCCAGATCACCAACGCGAAGTCCCGGGACAAGGCTTACAAGCTGGCCGATTCTGACGGGCTGTATCTTTTCATCCAGCCGAACGGCGCGAAGCTGTGGCGCATGAACTACCGGCACCTCGGCCGGCAGAAGACGCTCTATTTTGGCGCCTGGCCCGAAGTGGGGATCGCGGCGGCACGCCAGCAGCGCGACAAGGCGCGGGAACAGATCGCAGCCGGCCTCGACCCCGCTGCCGAGAAGCGGATCGAAACCCTCGCGCGCAAGGTCGCCGCCGACAACACCTTCAAGACCATCGCCGAGGAATGGGTAGCCAAGAACGAACGGGAGGGGCGCGCGCCGATCACGCTCGACAAGATTCGCTGGCTGCTCGGCATGGCCTACCCGATGATCGGCACTCTACCGATCTCCAAGATCACGCCACAGGAGGTCCTTGCCGTCCTGCGTAAGGTTGAAGCGACCGGCCGCTACGAGAGCGCCAGGCGGATGCGCAGCGTGCTCAGCCGGGTGTTCCGATACGGTATCGCGACCGCACGAGCCGATCGCGATGTCGCAGCCGACCTGCGCGGCGCCCTCATCACGCCGAAGGTCCAGCACCTAGCGGCGATCACAACGCCGAAGGAAGCTGGCGGGCTCCTTCGCGCGATCGAAGGCTATACCGGTCACGAGATCACCGCCATCGCGCTTCGGCTGTCACCGCATCTGTTAGTGCGGCCGGGCGAACTGCGCAGTGCTGAATGGACGGAGTTCGATACGCAGGGAGCCGTCTGGTCGCTCTCGGCAGAGAAGATGAAGATGCGGCGGCCGCATCGAGTGCCGCTCTCGCGTCAGGTGCTCGAATTGCTTGAAGAGCTCCACGCTTTGACGGGCGACGGACGATTTCTCTTTCCGTCTTTCCGCTCGCCAAAGCAGTGCATGTCGGAAAACACCGTCAACGCGGCGCTTCGACGGCTCGGCTACAGCCAGGAAGAAATGACGGCGCATGGCTTCCGAGCGATGGCCGCGACCCTGCTCAACGAGATGGGGATCTGGAATCCGGACGCCATCGAGAAGCAGCTCGCTCATCTCGATACCTCAATGGTCCGCCGCGCCTACACCCGTGGCGAGTATTGGGATGAGCGTGTCAAGATGATGCAGCACTGGTCGCACTATCTGGAGCAGCTACGAGACGGCGCAAAAATTCTTCGGCCGCACTTCGGCGTCCGACGTTAGCTCGCTAGCGACTTGGGCAATTGCGAGGATACCATGACGAGCGATCTCGACCGATATGAAGCCGCGAAGAAGGCGTTGGACGGATTGATAGCTGAGATCGCTCAGATGTCCGTGCGCGCCGCGCACGACATCGGCGTTGAATTTGACGTCGATGATCCTCGGGTTGCCAGGTGGCTCATGCTGACCACATTTGAAGGCATGTTCATGTCGTCCGCAAAGACCACGTCGCGGGATTTGCTGACGATGGCTGAGAAAGCCTCGGAAGGCGAAAGCAGGCGCACCCTTCGCAGGAAAAAGAAAGGCGAGCGGCGGCGACCGCTTGTGACATGGGATCATCTGGTCGCGTGGGCGGATGCCGACGTGGCAGAAAGGCCATCTATCCGCCCGTCAGCGCCTTGAGGCTTTTGTATAGGATCAAGGTCGATCGGCCGACCTTGACGGTTTCAAGATCGCCAGACTGGATAAGCTCGTAAAGGCGCGAACGGCTGATCCCGGTGAGTTGAACCGCAGTCGATATTCGGACCGAAAGAGGCTCGATGACGACGGCGTCAGACTGCCGCTCTGTGGGGCGGGTCATATCTCACCCCCGTCCTCTGTTGCGCGTGAAGCTTCTGTCGCTGTCCAAAAAGGCGGCGAGCATCGCAGGGATCAGTTCGACCACCGGCTCGTCGCGGCCATAGGTACTGGCGTAGAGCGCTGCGTATTCGGTGAGTGCTTGATGCAAATCCGGCATGACCGAGATGTTGAGCTTCACCGGATTGCGATCCGGAAGCTGGGGCAGCTTGAGGTCAGCCATTTCAACGCTCCTTCTCGCGCCAAGGCGCAAGGATGAGATCCTTGTGGACGACAAGCCTGACGGTTGCGCCGGGCCGGATCGTGATCGTCGGCTGGATGTTGAGGTTTCGCGAGGTCAGCTGATCGCCCGCCCGCGACACATTCTGCTGCGTCGACTCCCGGATCGCCTGGACAAGATCACTCTCGCCACTGACGGTCATCTCCGATCCGACGCCGAGCAACGTCGCGAGCGCGACGCCTTTGAGCAGCGCCCAAGTGTGGAAGTCGACCTTGTCCTGAAGGCCGGCGTAGCCCGATGCATCCGTCGCGGGCACATTGTCGATCCGAAGCGAACTGCCATCGGGCAACATGATCCGCTGCCAAATGACCAGCGCGCGCTTCTGACCAAAGGCCACAACGCTGTCGTAGCTACCGATGAGCCGCGACCCTTGGGGGATGAGCAGGATACGCCCGGTGGGACTGTCGAACACCGGGCTTGTCACCTGCGCCGTCACAAGGCCGGGCAAGTCTGACCGAAGCCCGGTGATCAGGCTCGCCGAGATCACGCTGCCCGCGGAGAGGAGGTACGGCGAAGGTGCGACCGCCAGCGTGTGCGGATTGACGTCGCCGCTCCGATCGAGGGTGCCGACGAATTGGGCCTTTCGCCCCTGCGCGTTCGGATCGCGATCCGGATCGAGTGCCGGGCTGGCCGTTCCTGTCGATGCCGGGGTTGGGATTGCCGTGGCATCGGACGCCGGCGTGGGCGCCGATGTCGTGCGTCCCTGGACCAGGACACCGGACTCTCGCGCAGCTTTCAGTTCCGCGAGCCGGCGGTCGCGCTCCTGCGCCGCCGACTGGCCGGCGGCATCCACGCTCGAACCGGTCTCCGCAGCCATCTGACGCTGGTGCTCGAGAATTGGCCGACCGAGGTCCCCCGGTAGCGGCGGGCCGAGTTTTGGAACATCGCCGTAGGTCGACGGCAATCCGTTCAGCGAGTCCGTCGAGGGCCGATTGCTCGGTTCGGACAGTTCCTGCCGCTCGGCTATCGAGCCGAACACGCGCGGTTTGAGAGCGACCCAGGCAACCGCCATCAGGCTGATCGATCCAAGCGCGGCAATGGCGACGATGACGCCTCGGCGGAAGCGGATGGCGCGCGCCGGCCTTGCCCGGATCGCCAGCGTCTCCGGATCCACTTTCGGGGCGGGCGCAATGACGGCCTCGGTCATGCGCGCTTGCCCTTCCGGGCCTGACGACCTTCGGCGACACGGGTGATGCGAACGATCTGCTGCTTCTTCGTGCCGAGCCGGAGTTCCGCTGCCTCGAATATCCGATCGACGACATAGTAGCGGCCGCGGACGCGATAGTTGACCAGTTCGGCTTCGCCGGTCGGCCCGACGATGAAGAGCGGGGGCGCATCGCCAACTGCAAGGCTGGCAGGAAACTCGATGAAGGTCTGCCGGCCGTCGTCGAAGGCGCGCAGCGGTCGCCATGCCGGCTGGTCACCGCTCACCGTGTAATTGAAATGCAGATTGTCGACCGCGAGCCCTTCCGAGATCGGCGCCGCTGCGGCCGCCTGCTCGGCAGCACGTCTGAGCGCAATCAGCTGATCGGCAGGATAGGTCCAGGACAGCGCAGCCATGGCGGTGCGCGACGTCGCGGTGAGCTGAAGGTGATAGCTGCGCCGATCGGTTGTAATGATTATGTTCGTCGCAAGTCCCGAGGCGAACGGCTTCACCAAAATGTGCGTGCGCTTGTCGGCGCCGGCCCCGCTCGTCGTGTCGCCAATGACCCAGCGGACCGTGTCGCCGGCAGCGACCGCTACGAGATTCTCTCCCGGTTGAAGGGCGATATCGGTGACGGCGCCGGGCGCGGTGTAGACTTGGTAGATTGTGCCATCAGAGAAGGGATAGACCTGCACGGCGTTCACGAAAGCCTGCGCCGTCGGTTGCTGCGTCGCTGCGCGATTGGCTGTTGCCACTCGTGCCACCGCCGGACTGACCGGCCTTCTGACCCGTGCATGACGGACGGGCGGTTTCGGGGTCGATTGCTTGTCGGCGGCGACGGGCGCTATCGGTGACGGTGCCGCCGCATTCTGGGCGGCGGCGGAGGTGACGCAAAGGGCCAACGCCGATGCGGCTAGGATCATCTTCATGGACGGGTCTCCGTGCTGGGCTGCGCGGGCGCAGCGAGGTTGGGATCGAGCGGCGATCCGAGCGGCAGGGCGGCGGGCACCGGCGGCGTGGAGGTCGGCGGCGCGGATGGGCGCGGCTGCTGTGGCGGATCGAGCTCGCGGCTCCAGTTGACCGCATGGACATAGACGCCGAGCGGATTCCGGCGGAGCGTGTCGGCATCGCTCGGCGGCTTCATCGCGACCGTGAGGATCGCGGTCCAATGAGATGTCCCCGCTTCGGCGCCGCGCTCGTAGGCGGTCTCGGTCCATTTGACCTGGAACGAGCGATCGGACGCGCGCACCACGCTGGTGACCTGCACCGAGACCGTCTTCTCGCCGATATTGGCGAAGGGATCGGCGCCGCGCGCGTAGTCCCCGAGGAACTGGGCGCCCCGCTTGGTGGTGAAGTCATAGGCCTCGAGCCAGTTCTGCCGTGTCAGGACCGGATCGAGCGACCGCCCCCGAACATGCGCGATGAAGTGCGACAGGTGCCAGGCGATCTGGGGATCGGTCGGGTGATAGCCGGCCTCGGCCTCGGTGATCGCGCGCGCCTCGCCGAGCCGATCGACTTCGACGACGTAGGGTGTCACCCGGCTTTGCATCGACTGCCAGACGACACCTGCGGACAGGCCGCCGGTTAGCGCCAAGCAACCGAAGGCCATCAGACGCCAGTTTCGTGCCTGTACTCGCGCGGAGCCGATGCGTTCATCCCAAATCTGGCCTGCACGCTGGTACGGAGTCTCGGGTTCGGGGGTTCGTCCATAGCGCTGGACGGCGCGCTTGAAGATCATCAGTCGTCCCTTTCCTTGATGTCGGGGGTGGCGGAGGCGCCGCCGCGATCGCCTTGCTGGAGGGTGTGGAGGGCAATCTGACGATGGTGGCGGGCCGTCTGCTGATTGCGCATGTCGCGAGCCCAACCGGGTGCCCCGTCGTCGGCCGCGGCCGAAGAAGCAGCATCGCCGCCAGTGCGATTGAGCGCCTTCCACGCGGCAGCGCTCCCTTGCGAGGCCGCCTCGCGGAGGCCGAAGGCATTGGAAACGCGATCACGCGCGGCATTCCCTGCGGCCCGTGCGACGCCGCCCAGGCCTGCGCCCATCGTCGGCGCTGCGGCAGTTTCCTTGCCCAGCGTATAGGCGGTCGAGGCGGCCGATCCCATTGAAGTACCGGCGCGAACGGCACCGAGTGCAGCGCCGCCGAGGGCGCGTGCGCCTCCGACGGCCGCACCGCCTGCGAGCATTGTGATTCCGGCGGCACCGACAGTTGTGCCAAGCGCTGCGCCCGCACCCAATTGCGGGGCGCCCGAGACCAGGCCCGACGCGATGCCGGGGCCGAAGATGCCGAGGCCGAAGATCGTCAGGCTGGCGAGCGTCAGGCTCATGGCTTGCGCGATGTCGGGCTCCTGGCCCTGCAAGGCGTTGGTGAACTCGGTGAAGAAATTCGAGCCGATGCCGACGATGACGGCGAGCACCATCACCTTGATGCCGGATGAGACGACATTGCCGAGCACGCGCTCGGCAAGGAAGCTAGTGCGATTCCAGAGTGCGAACGGCACGAGAATGAAGCCGGCCAGCGAGGTCAGTTTGAACTCGATGATCGTCACGAACATCTGCACCGCGAGGATGAAGAAGGTGATGATGACGATCGCCCAGGCAAAGAGCAGCACGGCGATCGTCAGGAAATTGTCGAAGAAGGTCGTGAACCCCATCAGCTGCGACACCTGCTGGAGCAGCGGCCACGCCGCCGAGAACCCAGTCCCGGCCAGGCGCCCCGGCTTCAGAAGATCGGCGGCGGTCAACGTGCCACCGCCCGCGGTAAGACCCGCCTGCGCGAAGGAGCGAAAGATGATGTCGCCGAGCGTCGAGAAGCTGTTCAGGATGAACGCGAACGCGCCGATGTAGAGGATCTTCTTGAGAAAGCGGCCGATGACGTTGTCCTCGCCGCCCAGCGCCCAGAAGAGCCCGGCCAGCGTGATATCGATGCCGATCAACGTGACGGTGAGGAAGCGGACATCACCGCCCAGCAGCCCGAAGCCGGCGTCGATGTAAGTGATGAACGCCTGCATGAAGCGGTCGATGACATTGAGATCGTTCACGTCGGACAAGTCCTGCGAGAGGAGAGATGCCGCGGGGCGAGACCGGGGGAGCGAGGCCCCGCCCCGCGGCGGACGGCGACGGGAGGCGGACCGCCGCCGCCTCGACCGGCCAGGCCTACTGGGGGGTGTAGGCGGTGCCGGAACCGAGGAACTTGGTGGTCGCTGCCTGGGCGTCGATCTGTGCCTGCGCCTCCCGGGCGCGTTCGATCGTCTCGGCGCGATATTGCGCGGCCATCATGTTCTGGATCTGGAATTGCTGCTTGGCGGACAGCGCAAGCAGCTGGTTGGTCGCCTGTTGTGCCTGCAGCGCCCCTTCGGCACCCTGGCTCTTGGCGACGATCGATGCGAGCGTCTGCGCATCGGCCTGGACGTTTTCGGCGACCTGCGCCTGCACCGTCATGGTGTGCTGGTAAGCGGTCATCGCGGTATCGAGCCGGCCGCGCGCCGCGATCACCTGGTCGTTCAGCCGAAGCGCTTGTCCGAAGCTTTGCGGGAAGAGCTGGCGGAACTGCTGGTCGAGCCCGGAAACCTGGAGCCTGATACCCTGCGCCTGACCCATGAGCCGGTCGATCTGCTGGAGCGTCTGCGTCAGCGCCTGGAGCTCGGGGAAGTCGATCCGCGTCAGGTTCTTGGCCTGGTTGATCAGGCTTTGCGCCTGATTCTGGAGCGACTGGATCTGGTTGTTGATCTGCGTCAGCGTCCGCGCAGCGGTCAGCAGGTTCTGGCTGTAATTGCTCGGATCGAACACGGTCAGTTGCGCATGGGCCGGCGTCGTCGTCAGGCTCAGGCCTATGGCGAGCGAGCTGGCGGCGCTCAGACCGAGCGCGCTCGCGATCAGATATTTGCTGGTGAAGAAACGCATCACATTACTCCTTTGCTTGGTGGGCGGGGAAATCGGGGAGAAGGTCGGCAGCCCATTCGAGGCCGGCGGCGCTCAGGAACCGCGCCGCAAAGTCCGCCTGACCGCCATCGGCGATCATCGCGTCGATCCGCGTCTGCGTGGCCGGATCGGAGGCGCCGCACAGCGCCAGCGCGACCGGCCCAAGGCCGAGCTCGAAGAGCCGGTTGCCGCGCGCGGATTGCAGATAATATTGCCGCTTGGGGCTCGCGCGGCTGATCAGCTCGATCTGCCGGTCGTTGAGGCCGAACCGCTCATAGGCTTCGCGGCTCTGCGGTTCGATCGCGCGGTCGTTGGGTAGCAGGATGCGCTGCGGGCAGCTCTCGATGATGGCCGGCGCGATGCTGCTCGACGCGATGTCGGCCAGGCTCTGGGTCGCGAACAGCACCGCGACATTCTTCTTGCGCAGCACCTTCAGCCATTCGCGGATGCGCGCGGCGAACAGCGGATGATCGAGAAAGATCCACGCCTCGTCGAGGATCAACAGGGTCGGTCGCCCATCGAACCGCTCTTCGAGCCGGTGGAAGAGATAGGTCAGCACCGGCGCGACCACGCCCGCTTGCCCCATCAGCGCCTCGGTCTCGAAGCATTGGACATCGGCAAAGGCGAATTGCTGTTCGGCAGCGTCGAGCAGCCGGCCGTAGGGACCGTCGAGCGTGTAGGCGCCAAGCGCAGTTCGAAGCGCATTCGACTGGAGCAGCAAGGTTAGGCCAGTCAGCGTGCGCTCTTCCGCCGGCGCGGACGCCAGACTGCCGAGCGCGGACCAGACCGCATCCTTGACCTCGGGAGTGACCGCGACCTTCTCGTGCGCGAGCAGTGCGGCAATCCATTCGGCCGCCCAGCTCCGCTCCGTGGAATCATCGATCCGGCGAAGTGGCTGGAACGCCAGCGTCTCTCCCGCGTCGGCTCCCAATCCCAGCGCGTGATGCGCGCCGCCCATCGCCAGCACCGCGGCGCGTGCGGAGAATCCCTTGTCGAAAATGTAGACCTGCGAGCCCGCGTATCGCCGGAACTGAAGCGCGATCAGCGCGAGCAGGACGGACTTGCCGGCGCCGGTCGGCCCGACCACGAGCATGTGTCCGACGTCCCCGACATGGGTCGACAGGCGGAACGGTGTCGATCCGGCGGTGCTGGCGTGGAGCAATGGCGGCCCGTCGAGATGGGCGTTGCGCGCCGGTCCCGCCCAGACCGATGACAGCGGCATCAGATGGGCCAGGTTCAGCGTGTGAACGAGCGGCTGGCGGACGTTGGCATAGGTCTGACCGGGCAGCGACGAGAGCCACGCCTCAACGGCGTTCACGCCCTCGCGGATTGTCGTGAACCCCAGCCCGTTGACGATCCGCTCGACCTGGCGAACCTTGTCTTCTACGCCCGCGCGATCGGCGTCGGTCACCGTGATGGTCGTCGTCAGATATCCGAACGCGACATGGTCGCCGCCCAGAACCTGCAGCGCGAGGTCGGCATCGACCACCTTGTTGTCGGCGTCGGTGTCGAGCAGTTGCGAGGGCTGGTTGTACATGATCTCGCGCAGCAGCGCGGTGATCGACTTGCGCTTGTTGAACCACTGGCGGCGCAGCTTGGTCAGCGCCTTGGTCGCATCGCTCTTGTCGAGCGCGATGAAGCGCGTCACCCAGCGATAGGCGAAGTCCTGATGGTTGAGCGCGTCGAGAATGCCGGGACGGCTCATGCTCGGAAAGCCAAGCACGGTCAGCGTGCGGATGTGCTCGTCGCCGAGCCTTGGCTCGAGACCGCCGGTGAGCGGCGTGTCGGCGAGCAGCGCGTCGAGATAGATCGGCGTCTCCGGGACGGCGACACGATGCCGGCGTGAAGAAATCGTCCCGTGCAGAAACGTCAACGTCTCCGCGTCATCGAGCGCGCGCACCTCGGGCATGAAGCTCGCAAGCAGGTCGAGCGCGCGATCGCTCTCGGCGATGAAGCTGGAAAGCGCACCATGCCAGTCTCGACCCTTGTCGGCATCCGGACGTTCGACCAGCGACCGCCCCGCCGCCTCGGCGCTGTCCGGCGTCGGGAGCCAGGTCAGCGTCAGATAGTAGCGGCTCTCGTAATGCTCGCCCTCGGCCATGAAGTTGGCGGACCGTTCCTGATCGACCAGCCAGGACGCCGGGTCGGAAAAGGAGCTGTCGGGATAAGCGGACGCCTCACGCCGCTCCGCTTCGAAGAACAAGGCCCAGCCGGTGCCGAAGCGCTTGAGCACGTTGTTGGCCCGCGCGCAGGCGGAGATCAGCTCGGCTTCGGTCGCGGATTCGAGATCGGGACCGCGAAATCGCAGTGTGCGCTGGAAGCTGCCATCCTTGTTGAGGATGACGCCGGTTGCGATCAGCGCCGCCCAGGGAAGATGGTCCGCCAGTCGGTCGGCTCGGTGGCGGTATTCGGCAAGGTTCAGCACGAGAAATAGCCCTTCTGGCGGAGGTGGCGGATCAGAACGGGTGCGAAATCAGGGTCGCGGCGCGCTGCGAACACGGCGATGCTGTGCCCGACCGCCCAGAGCACCAGGCCGGCAATCCATTGCTGGAGGCCGAGCCCGACCGCGGCCGCGATCGTGCCGTTGACGATCGCGATCCCGCGCGGTGCGCCGCCGAGCAGGATCGGCGAACCGAGGCTCCCGTGGATGGGAGCCTCGTAGCCTTCCAGATGCTGAGCGCCGTGAAAGGAATTTGGACCGATCACGCGATCAGCGCTCCACCGCCGAAGCTGAAGAAGCTGAGGAAGAAGCTCGACGCCGCGAACGCGATCGACAGCCCGAACACGATCTGGATGAGGCGCCGGAAGCCACCGCTGCTTTCGCCAAACGCCAGAGTCAGGCCGGTGACGATGATGACGATGACGGCGACGATCTTGGCGACCGGCCCCTGCACCGATTCCAGAACCTGCTGGAGCGGCTGTTCCCAGGGCATTCCCGACCCTGCCGCCTGCGCGGAATTGTTGACGGCGAGGGTCAGCAGACAAGCGGCGCCGACGAGGAAGGTTGAGCTGCGGGACGGTATCTTGGCAAGTTGCACGGTCATTCTCCTTGGGGGTTGGCGGGGTTGAGGAGGTCGGCGAGCGCGTAGCTTCCTGTGTCCGGGTCGAGCCCGGCGACGCGCGCAATGCTGGTGATCCGGCGCTGGAGGCCGCGGCCGGAGATAAAGACGATAATGTCGATTGCTTCGGCGATCAGCCGGCGCGGCACGGTGACCACCGCTTCCTGGACCAGGCCTTCAATGCGATAGAGCGCCGACATCGCGCTATTGGCGTGAACGGTGGCGATGCCGCCCGGGTGCCCGGTGTTCCAGGCCTTGAGCATGTCGAGCGCCTCGGGGCCGCGAACCTCGCCCACGATGATGCGGTCGGGACGCAGCCGCAAAGTCGAGCGGATTAGGTCGGCCATCGTCACTATGCCGGGCCGCGTGCGCAGCGCGACCGTATCAGCGGCCGGGCTCTGCAACTCGCGCGTGTCCTCGATCAGGATGACGCGCTCGTCGACCCAGGCCATCTCGGCGAGCAGCGCGTTGGCGAGTGTTGTCTTGCCCGAGCTCGTGCCGCCAGCGACCAGGATGTTGTAACGCTGGGTGACGCAGGCCTTGAGACGATCGGCGGCGGCTTGGCCCATGATGCCGTCGGCGACATAGTCGTCGAGGCTGTAGAGCCGCTCTGCGGGCTTGCGGATCGAGAAGCACGGCGCGGTCGATACGGGGGGCAACACGCCTTCGAACCGTTCGCCAGCGCGGCCTTCGATGTGGGGCGGCAGCTCTGCCGACACGATCGGCGCGTCGCCATGGACCTCGGCGCGAGCGTGGGACGCGACGAGGCGGATGATCCGCTCGACCTGGGCGCAATCCATGCGGACAGTGGTATCGGTGCGGCCTTCGCCGAGCCGGTCGAGCCGCAGCGCCCCGTCGGGGTTGACCATGATCTCGATGACGCGGGGATCGGCAAGCGCTTCGGCGATTGCCGGCCCCATAGCCGTGCGCAGCATTGCGCGGCGGCGCTCCGCGGAAATGCCGGCGGTCACTGGCCGGACTCCGCGGCGCCGGCGAACCCGTCGGCGATTGTCCGTCGTCCGGCGGCGACTTGCCTGCCGACCTGCGCGATGAAGGCCTCGAACCGCTTGGCCGCGAGCGCGCGGCCCGCATGATCGTTCTCGGCGAGCGGAGCCTGGATCGCCAGTTCGTACCGGACAAACAGCGCCAGTGTCTCGATCTGGATATGGCCATCGCGCTCGAGCCTGCCGATCGCGGCCGTCATGCGATCGAGCCGGAGGGCGAACCTGTCTTCGAGTTCCGAGGCGCCGCGCCGGTTCAACCAGGCCGTGACGGCGTCGGTCAGGATCGCCGACTTGGACGCGCCCGGCTTTGCGGCGAGGGCTTCAAGACGGTCGCTAACCGGCTTGGGGAGGAACAGCTGGTGACGGACTTTCTCGACCACCATCACAGGTCCAGCTGCAGGTCGCCGGGCCGATGATCAGCGGCGTCGATCGCGTAGACGGTGCGTGCCGTGCCCAGTGCGCGCGCCTGATCCATGGCGCGCTGGTCGGCTGCGACATCATCGTCATCCGCGCCAAGACCGAGCGGGTCGGCAGTGGTCGGATCGGGCGCTGACGGACGATCAAGTTCCTGGCCGGGATGACGGGCCTGTTCGAGCCCACCGCCGTTATCGCTGCCATCCTCATCGCTCGCGGCGCCGAGACGCGCATCAATCCCACGGACGATGCCGGCCCAGTCATCCGGCCGCGAGGCTGGTCGATCGACATAGTCGCCGGTAGCGAGAGCCGGTGGAGGCAATACGCGCGCCTTGAACGCCCCGTCCTCGAAATAGCGCAGTTTTGTCGCCCGGATCGGCGGTGTGCCGGCGACGAGGACCAACTCATCGGTCGCGGGCAGCTGCATGACCTCGCCCGGCGTCAGCAGCGCGCGAGCGGTCTCCTGCCGGCTGACCATGACATGGGCGAGCCAGGGAGCGAGACGATGCCCGGCATAGTTGCGCATTGCGCGCTGCTCGGTCGCGGTCCCGAGGGCATCGGAGATGCGCTTCGCGGTCCGCTCATCGTTGGTCGCGAACGCCACTCGAACGTGGCAGTTGTCGAGAATGGCGTTGTGCTCGCCATAGGCCTTTTCGATCTGGTTGAGGCTTTGAGCGATCAGGAAGGCGCGCACGCCGTAGCCAGCGAGAAAGGCAAGGCTCGTCTCGAAGAAGTCGAGGCGGCCGAGCGCCGGGAACTCGTCGAGCATCATCAGCAGCTTGTGCCGAGCGGCCGCGTTGGCGCCGTGCTCGGCGTGCAGATGTTCCGTCAGCCGGCGCCCGATCTGATTGAGCACGAGGCGGATCAGCGGCTTGGTGCGGCTGATGTCCGAGGGCGGCACCACGAGGTAGAGCGAGACCGGCGACTGGCCTTCGACGAGATCGGCGATCCGCCAGTCGCAGCGCGATGTGACCGTCGCGACCGTCGGATCGCGGTAGAGGCCGAGGAACGACATGGCCGTCGACAGGACGCCGGACCGCTCGTTCTCGGACTTGTTGAGCACTTCGCGCGCGGCGGATGCGACAACCGGATGGACGACCGGCGCTTCGGCGGTCCCGAGATGGTTGGTCGTCATCATTCGCCGCAGCGTGGCGGTGAACGGGCGCTGCGGATCGGACAGGAAGGACGCGACGCGGGCGAGCGTCTTCTCCTCCTCGGCATAGAGAATGTGCAGGATGGCGCCGACCAGCAGCGAATGGCTCGTCTTCTCCCAGTGGTTGCGGCGTTCCAGCGCCCCTTCCGGATCGACGAGGACGTCGGCGATGTTCTGGACGTCGCGGACCTCGTCGGTGCCGCGACGCACCTCGAGCAGCGGATTGTAGCGCGCCGAGCGTGCGTCGGTCGGATTGAACAGCAGGCAGTGCGAGAAGCGCTGGCGCCAGCCGGCGGTCAGTTGCCAGTTCTCGCCCTTGATGTCGTGGATGACGGCCGAACCGGACCAGCCGAGCAACGTGGGAACCACCAGGCCCACGCCTTTGCCGCTCCGGGTCGGGGCAAACGCCATGATATGTTCGGGACCGTCATGCCGAAGATAGCGCGGCCCTGTCCGGCCAAGGAAAACGCCCGCTTCCGTGAGAAGCCCGGCCAAGCGGATATCCTTGGCGATTGCCCAGCGAGCGGACCCATAAGTGGTGACGTTTCGCCGCTGCCGGGCGCGCCACAAGGAACCGAAGATCGCCGCAGCGCATCCGGTCAGGCCGCTCGCGGCTGCGATCGCGCCCGCTTCTTCGAAAATCGTCGGTGCGTAAGCCTCGAACGAAAACCACCAGCCGAACAGCGCCCAGGGGGCATAAATCGGACGCCCGAACGCGACAAACCAAGGCAGACCAAGCTCGGGCTGGTAGGCAAGCTCGGCGGCAGCCCATTGGGTTGCGAACCACACGCCTGCCAGTACGATGGCGAACACGACAATGATCTGTCCGATGAGTAATTTGGTCGGGGTCATGCGGGCCTCCGCCCGCACCAGAATCAGTCTGCGCGGGCTCGGCCGCTAAAGTCTGCTGATCACGCCGAACGCGTCAGAGCCTGATTAGGGACGCCAGATACGTTTTCACGGCCCGCCGGACAGCGGGGATGGATGCAGGACCCTCACCAACTTCCGGAAGTGGGCCGTGAGCTGCCTGTCAGGTTGTCAAGCGCGCCAGCCGTGGAAGCGCACCTTCGTTTAGTCGGCGACTGAAGCTGCCAAGACCCAGGTATAGACGCTTAGGGGCATCAGACAGCTCCCGGAGCCAGACGGTCATTCATACACATTGCGTGGCCAGTTTTATCCGCCGCTAAGGCCATGCGACCAATTGTGGGTGGGACAGACGGAAACGACAGCGCTTACCACCTGACACGGGAACTTTGAATTGCCAACGGAGCGCTATAAACGAAATGTTCCATTTATGTTCTTGACGGATCAGGCGCAGAAATGCACACTCTTACTCACTTGTGAGCAAGGAGTGGGCTTGGTATGGCATATTCCGTAGGTGCCGTTGGGGGACCGGCTATGACGAAGAATGCGCGCGTGCATGTGCTGTTGCCCGATGCGGAAAGCGATCGGTTTGAGGCCTATTGCAAGGTTAAGGGTTATAAGAAATCGACGCTGATCGCCCGGCTCATCCGGGAGCATCTCGATCGCGAGCGATTTGCCGTTCAGCAAGAGCTGTTTCGGGGACCGCAGGCATGAGGTCGCGTTATCTTCTGGCCCCGCCATCCCCGCGCGAGAACCGGCTCACGGCCGTGGATTTGTTTTGCGGGGCGGGCGGCTTGACGCTCGGTCTGGCCAATGCGGGGTTCGACGTGGTGTTCGGCTCTGACATCGATCCGGCATGCGCTTTGACCCACGCACGCAATTTTCCGCATATTCCGTTTGTCCAGACCGATGTCAGCAAACTGAGTGCGCGGGAAATCATGGATCGCACCGATCTTGATGTCGGTGCACTCGATCTCTTGGTCGGTGGGCCGCCGTGCCAAGGGTTCAGTATCATCGGCCAGCGTGAAATTTGGGATCCCCGAAACGGCCTTTTCAAACATTTCCTCAACGTGGCGACCGACCTTCAACCGCGTTGCGTCGTCATCGAAAATGTCCCCGGGCTCGCTACCTTAAATGGCGGCGCTGTCCTGGGAGAGATTGGTCGAGCCTTTCGCGAAGCCGGCTACCGGGTCGAGTGCGCTGAGCTGCTGGCCGCGCAATATGGCGTGCCGCAGATGCGCTGGCGGATGTTCTTTATCGGCTGGCGCCTGGATCAGCCCATCGATGGCGGCTTCCCGCTCCCTACACATGGACGCCGTGGCATTGGCGAACTCGTGCCCAATCGGACGATCGCTCCGGTCGATACCGAAGGGTTCGTGTCAATCGAGGCGGCAATCGCCGACCTACCGGCGATCGCGGCGGGAGGCTTCCAGTCAACCTACGACAGGAAGCCCAAGGGCCCTTACCAGCTTGCCATGCGCAGCGGATCGACGGGCTTGCACAATCACTATGCTGCGCGGCTATCTGAAGCCAACATCGCGCGCATCAGCCTGCTGAAACCCGGACAGGACTGGCGCGATCTGCCGCATGATCTGCTGCCGCCCGGCATGCAGCGCGCGCACCGCAAGGATCATACGCGCCGCTATCGCCGCATGCAGTGGGATGGTGTCGCACGCTCGATTATCACGCGTTTTCGTGATCCCAAGTCGGGCGAATATACGCATCCCGACCAGCACCGCACGATCAGCATCCGTGAAGCGGCCCGCATACAGAGTTTCCCGGACTGGTTCGTGTTCGAAGGCAATCATTCGCAGCAGTACGACCAGGTGGGGAATGCAGTTCCGCCGTTGCTAGGCAAGGCGGTTGGTGAATCGCTGCATGCGCTGCTGAGCGGCAACGCGCTCGATGGCACCGCACGCGTTCGCTCACGGTATCGCATTCCCGAGCTGGTGGCGGCTGAATAATGTCGGGGAAGCGATCGGGCGCACCCGGGAATTTCGTCAGCGAATGGTTCGGTCACCGGGTTCATCCCACGGTGATCACGACCTCAGATTCTGTCGCCGATCAGCAAAGCGAGCGTTGCCCGTTTCTCAGCGACGCGACCAACGAGACGCGCCAGTGCATCAAGGCCGACGCGGCGCGCGGCGTCTGTACGATCAGTAGCGTGAGTAACGGACCGCGCCAGGATTGGCTCGTCTGCCCGTACCGGGCGCTCAGCGACAACCTCGTCAAGCAGGCAACCCGCCAGTTGTTCGCGCTGTCGCCAGACATCGATCCCTATGTCACGCCGGCGCTCACGCTCCGACATAACGATGTGCGCGAAGATATTGCGACCCGCCTGAACGCCGGCCAGCCGGTTTTCATCTATTTCGACAAGAAGACGAGCGGTGAACTCTCTATCCCTGCGACCGACCAATCTCCGGAATTCTCATTCGACGTGACCATCGTCGAAATGACGATGGAGAATGGCCATCCGCACATCGGGCGGTTCGGTATTCTTGAGATACAGACGATGGATTTCCACGGCTCATACCGCGATGCCGTGCGTAACCTGCGCGAGGGGTTGCGCATGCATCCCACCAACTTCGGCAAGACCGTGCAGGAGAATCAATGGTGGCTGTCCGAGGGTGTCGAAGGGCCCAATATCGCCAATGTGTTCAAACGCACATTCTACCAGATGATGTTCAAGTTTCAGCTTGGCCATCACGAGCGCTGCGCCGGTTGCGTGCTCGCCATCCCGACTTCGGTCTGGGATAGCTGGCAACGCCATCTCGGATCGCCGGTGCTGACCGATGCCGGCGATGGTACGGTGAGTCTGCTTGCGCCTGGCAGAAAACGGCAAGATCCGTGTCCAGCTTGGATCTACGTCTTCGAACCCGATGTTGCGTCGGGTGCGACCCCATCGCCAATCACCACCCGCGCCATGATAGGCACGGACGCGGCGGCGATCTCGCACTGGGCGCTGGAGGTGGCACCCGCGGCGGCCTTGTCCAATATCGATTCCGAATTGGGCTTGCTTGCCGGGCTGTCGCGACGCCTGAAACGCTTTTGGCCGGAGCTTGCACGCACGGTGATGGCCGAGGTTGCTACCACGCCATCGGCGGTGCGCACGGCGAAGAAAACCAGAACACCTGCCGATACCGAGATTCCCTTGACCGAGGCCGAACGGCTCTCCGACTATCGCGGCCCCAGCGAAGGCGCGGTTTCGGGCGACGCGTCAGACGTCTGATCGAAGCGAAGGGGCGACTTCATGGCGTAGCGCTCCCGCAATCGGGCGGAAAGACGGGAGGTTTTCGATCACGATGCGAAACGTTGCCGCCCTTACCCGTCAAAAAAGACTGCAGGATCCAGTGCGGCTTTCCGATCGGTGTAATCCGCTTCGCTTAGACTTGAATGAAACCGGTGGTCAGGTCGCGCTCGCTTTGCTCCCAACTGACCCGAGTCCGATCGGACACGAAGCCGGTTGCGCCTAGCGCTATCGAACTGACATGCTTCCCTTGGGAGGGAATATTGAGATGGACGTAGTGTTTGGCCTTTGGGCAGATGGCGGCGCCAGCCCCGATCACGGCGGCGAGGGGCCCGGGGCGCTAGGCCAGCCCGTCGTAGGCCCGGTGGGCCTTGTCGATATCCTTGAGACGGCCGTAGGCTTGGGCGGTCCGCACCGCCCCCAGGTGGTACGGATCGCTGCATTCCAGTCGACTCTTGAAGCGCTCGAAGGCGACTATTTCTGGTCTCGCTCGCTCGCCATGGATCCTTGGGCTACGGCGCGAACCCTCCTTGGCTGGCGCGACGAGCTCGTCGGCCTCGGATGGCGTGGCGACGCATCCTGGTGTGGTGAACGGCTTACCCAGCTTGCCATCGCCTCCACATCGGCGACGGATCTCGCTCCCGGCCTTGCTGATCGCATCGCCGCCATTCTCGCGAAGCTTGGCGGATTGACCACCTCGCCGATCACTCGCCTCCGTCTGATCGATTCCGCTCACCTGCTCCCATCTCCGCTACGTCGCGTTGTGGAGCGGCTGCGAGCCCTCGGTTGCATCGTGGAGGACGTGGGGATCAGTACCGCTGCCGCGCCAGCCACATCGCTCGGCCGCCTGCAGAGGTGGATCGTCGATGGCATCGTACCCGAGCCCGGTGCTGACGGCTCCGTGACCTTGGCAACCTCGGCAAGCGAGCCCCTCGCGGCCGAAGTACTGGGTCAGTGGTTCGCCGGTCAGGACGGCGAGGTGGCGCTGGTCGCGCAGGAAGGTGATACTGACCTCCTCGACCACGGGCTGAGTGCAATCGGTCAACCGCGTGCTGGCCGGAGCCGGTCGTCGATCCACCGTGGTTCCCTTCAGCTCTTGCTGCTGGCCTTCAGAGGGTCTTGGGCACCCTTCGATCCTCAGGCGCTGATGGAGCTGCTGATCTTCCCGGCCTCCCCCATCGCCCCGCGCGCAGCACGGCGGCTCGCCTCTGCCCTCGAACAGGCGCCCGGGCGCGGCGGCCCCGAATGGATTGAAGCATGGGAAGCGATCGCCACTGCCGAGCGCGAGTACGCCGCAGGCGACGCCGACGCCCTTGCCGCCGTCGAGCCCAGGCTGGCGCGGTGGCGGGAGTGGACTGAGCTGGAAATGGCGGATGCGGCCTCCGGGATGCCGCTCGCCCAGGCGCTCGGCATCTGCGAGCGCGTAACCGCATGGGCGGTCCGCCGCTACGCTGCCACCGGCGACCTGCTCTATGCCTCGACGTCAACATTGTCGGGCGAGGTGCGTGCGGCGCTCGCAGCGCTTGGCCGAGATCTTGTGCCGCGTCTCCTGGTCGAGCGGGTGATAGACCAAGCGTTGGACCCAGGGCACCCGAACCCCGGCTCACAGGCCGAGGCCGCGCGATGGCGCAGCGTCCCCCATCCGGGTGCGATTTGGGCGCCGAGGGACGCGGTGGTCTGGTGGAATTTTTCCACGACGCGCGAGGGCGCCTCGCGCTCGCCGTGGACCGAAGCTGAGCGGCAGGAGCTCGCGGCCGCAGGCTGTCCCGCCGACGACGTGACACTGGCCGCCCGAGCCGCGAGCGCCGCCTGGGAGCGATCGGTCATAAACGCGCGCGAGCGTATCGTCTTCGTCTCGGGCGGGCCGGGTTGTGAGGCGGACGAGATGGCGCATCCGCTCGCCCATCGCCTGAAACCTGCGCTGGACCGTATCGCGTCGCTGGTTGCCCTCGAGGCAGCGTTGCGCGGGCCGACACTCGAACTCGCGGGTACGACCATCGAGCGCCGGGCCATCGAGCCACGAGCATTGCCCGTTGCGCAATTCGCCTGGTCCGTGCCCAGTGGGTTTTCGGCGCGAGTTGCCGACACGGCGGAGTCCGCGACGTCGCTGGAGAATCTCTTCTCCTGTCAGCTTATGTGGGCCCTGCGGCATGTGGCTCGGCTCCGTCCCGGCCGCGTCCGCTCGATTCCCGATGCCAATCAGCTGCTGGGGAATCTCGCTCACGCGATCGCCCGCGAGGTGTTCGCGCCTGGTGATCCACCGGGACTGGCGGAGGCTGAGCAGCGCGCGACCGCTCTCCTCGAGGGACGAATCGACCAGCTGGCAGCGCCGCTCCGACACCCGGAGTTCGCCGAGGAGCTGAACTCGGCGCGCCGGCGACTCCCTGCGGCCATGGCCAGTCTCGCCAGCTGCCTCGCGGAGAACGGTCTGACGGTAGAGGCGACCGAGCAGCAGGTCAGCGGTACTTTCGAGACTCTGCTCGCGATGCAGGGGTCGGTCGACCTCGTCGCCCGTGACCGCTCCGGAAACGCCGTAATCGTGGACCTGAAGTGGACGCGTAGCGACCGTTCGCGTGTCGACGAGCTTGCAAAGGGCCGTGCAGTCCAGCTCGCGACCTACGGCGCGCTGGTCTCTGGCGGCGGACCCTACCGGGCTGGCTACTTCCTGTTGAACCAGCGGCAGTTCCTGACCTTGGTCGGCAGCGGCCTCGTTGGGCGACCCATCGAAGGGGCACGCTCCTTTCCCGACACCTGGGCCGCGATCCTCGCGGGTTGGCGGACGTGGCGGGCGGGAGCGGAGGCAGGGACGATTCTCGCGACAGGCGTCCAAGGTGTTGAGGACAGCATTCCCGCCGAACTGGGCATCACCCGCGATGTGCACTGCGGGTGGTGCGACTATGCAACGCTGTGCCGTGTCAGGGGGCTCGCATGACGGAGGTTGGCGTACAGAACAGGGTCGACACGATCATCGCGAGCGCTGGCACCGGCAAAACCTTTCGCCTGGTCGAAGAGATTGTGGCGGAGGTCATGGGCGGCATACCGCCGCACCGTGTCCTCGCGACAACCTTCACAAAGCGCGCCGCGGCGGAGCTCTCGGGACGTATCCGGGCCCGGTTGATCGAGGGCGGTCGCGCCGATCTCGCGGCCGCGATGCTTTCGGCGCGCATCGGCACCGTGAACTCAGTGTGCGGATCGCTGATTGCCGAGTTCGCGTTCGAGCTCGGACGGTCCCCGGTCGCCGAGATCATTGCCGAAGATCGTCAGGCGGCGGTGTTTTCCCGCGCCGTGGGCGTCGTGATCGAGGAGAGTGGCCCGGCGATCGCGCAGGTCGCCGAGCGCTTTGGCCTGCAGGCGCGCAGCTACACGATGCATGGCAGGACTATCAGGGGATGGCATGACGAGGTCAGGCGCGCCGTGGACCTTGCGCGCTCTAATGGCATAGCCGCCGACAGGCTCGCGCATTGCGCCGAGCGCTCGGCAGCGAGCCTTGTCGCGCTCTTGCCCACCGCGGCGGCGGGCGAAACGGACGACGCCCTCGATCAAGCGCTCCGCCTAGCGCTCGAGGCGTGCATGGTCGAGGTCGAGCGTGGCCGTGCAGGTCTGAAGGCCACGACGCTCTCCAAGGACGTCCCCGTCGTGGAGAAGACCCTGCGGACGCTGGCGTCAGGCGACAGGCTGCCCTGGTCGGACTGGGCGCGGCTCACCAAGCTCGGCGCCACCAAGGCCGACGCGGGCCTGTTCACGGCAGTGATCGCCGCTGCGGCTGCCCATCCTCGTCATCCCGCGCTGAGAGCCGACATCCGTCGCTATCTCGAACTTGTGTTCGACTGCGCAGCGCGGTGCATGGAGGCATATGCTGCGCACAAGCGTGCGCGAGGATTGCTCGACTTCGTCGACCAGGAAATGCTTGCGCTCGAAATCATCTCCGACCCGGCGAATGGCCCGCGACTGCGCGAGCTGATCGGTGCCGTTTTCGTCGACGAGTTTCAGGATTCCAGCCCGATCCAGATCGCCATTTTCACCGCGCTTTCGCGCATTGCCGGCCGCAATCTCTGGGTCGGTGATCCGAAGCAGTCGATCTATGGTTTCCGCGACGCCGACCCGGCGCTCACCACGGCGGCGGCGGCGGCGATCACCGCAGCATCGGGCGGCGGGGTGGCATATCTGCGCCGCTCCTTCCGGACACGGCCACAACTGGCGGACTTCGTGAACGCCGCGATTGCCCCGAACATGCTGCGGGTCGGCATGGCCGAGGAGGAGATCTGCTTCGAGGGATGCGCACGGACTGAGGATCCCGCATTCCCGGCCGCCCTTTCCTTCCTTCCGATGACGGGCAAGCGGAAGGACGAGCGCACGGCGATGCTCGCCAGCAGGATCGCCGGCCTGCTCGCCGACCCCGCCGGTTGGCCGGTCACCGAACGGAGTGGTGCGACGCGCGGTGCGCGCGGCGGCGACGTGGCGGTGCTTTGCCGCAGTAATGCGCAAGTC
Source organism: Sphingomonas sp. EC-HK361 (assembly GCF_902498785.1). Taxonomy (GTDB): domain Bacteria; phylum Pseudomonadota; class Alphaproteobacteria; order Sphingomonadales; family Sphingomonadaceae; genus Sphingomonas. Next base: position 22,719 of record NZ_LR701493.1, on the reverse strand, counting down.
AGCGATCTCGCGGCGGCGCTCGCGGCGCACGGCGTCCGTGTCGCCGTCGAGCGCTCGGGACTTCTCGATCAACCTGAGATCGAGTTCGCGCTCTCCGCGTTCCGCTGGATCGCCGACGGCAGCGACACGCTCGCGCTCGCGGAGCTTGCCCGTCTCGGCACAGACGGCGAAGGCTGGTTCGCCGCCGTTTTCGAAGCCGACGCACGCGCGGGCCTCGTCGCCCAGCTCCCGTTCGCCGAAGCGCTCTCGGTGATCCGCGAGCGTGCGCCGCAATTGACGCCAGCCGAAGTGCTCGACGCGTTGCTTCACGCAGACACTGTCCTCGACACAATCCTGCGCTGGGGCGAGGCCGAGCAGCGCCTGCAGAATCTTGAGGCACTCAGGGGTTTGGTCGAGGGCTATCAAGAGGAACAGCGCGCGGAGCGTCAGGCCGCCACGCTGGCCGGCGCCTGCGCATGGATCGCGGACCGCGACGATGCACGCCAGCCCGAGAGTACGCATCCCGACGCGGTCAATATCATGACCTACCATGGTGCAAAGGGCCTCGAATGGCCCGTCGTGGTCTTGGCCGAGCTCGACGCGCCGGCGCGCGGGTCACCGTTCGGGCTGACTGCCGAGGATGAGGGTTCACCCAATTGGGACGCTCCACTTGCTCGACGGGTGCTGCGTTACTGGCCCTGGCCCTATGGCGAGCAGCAAAAGGACGTTGATCTCGATGTGAGCGCTCCGGTCAGCCCGCAGGGGATCGCCGCGATCGCCGCCGAACGGCTGGAGCGCACGCGCCTGCTCTACGTCGGCATGACGCGCGCGCGCGACCATCTCGTGCTTGCCACGACCGGTGGCGCCCTGCCGTGGCTCGACGAGCTTACGGACGACGCGGGTTCGCCTCTCATCGCGGACGTAGGCGCGGCGGTGACCGTCGCCGCCGAGCGCTTCCCGGCGCGGCCCTGCGCCGAGGTGCTGCAGCCTGCCGAGGAGGCAGCGGAGACCGTGATCGAATACGGCCGTCCCACGACGGCGCGTGTCGCGCATCCGCCGCTACGGCTACGGCCGAGTGACGCGGTCCTGAAGGATGCCGGGGTGGTCGTAACGGGCACGGATGGGCTCGGCGCGCGTATCCCGCTGGTAGGCAATCCGGATCTGCAGCTGCTTGGCGAGGCGATTCACCGATTCCTCGCTTCCGACGACCCAGGCGCTGGCCTTGAGGTGCGGACGTCCGAGGCGGAGGCCGCGCTCCTGCGCTGGGGCGTGCCCCATGTGGCGCCGGCGGATCTGGTGACCATCGCCGATCGCCTTCACACATTCGTTGGCACGCGGTTCGCGGGCGCGACCGCGCTCCGCGAGTGGCCGGTGCACGCGGAGGACGGCCTGCAGGTGCTATCCGGTCGCCTCGACCTGCTGGTCGATCTCGGCGACGGCTATGCAATCATCGACCATAAGAGCTTCCCCGGCTCGGTCGCGCTCGACGAGGAGCGCCTGCGCGCCTTCGCGGGTCAGGTCTCGGTCTACGCCCGCGCGATCGAGCGCGTCACCGGGCGGACGCGCTTCGAGTATTGGGTGCACCAGCCGATCGCCGCGGTCATGACACGGATCGAGATCCGCTGACCCTGGGATTGGGCGATCGGCGTCTGTCGCACTCAGGCCGCTGTGCGCGTCGTGGACGCCGCGCAGCCGACCGGGCAGTTGGAATTGGGGGCGACAGGCATCGCGCCATAGGTCCAGCCCTCTGGACGCAGTGCGTTGATAAAGGCCTGCTGGTCGGCAAGCGCCGGTCCCTCGAGGCCGAGCGACCGAAGCCAGCGGGCGACGAGCAACAGGCCTGACAGGAGGGACACGAACGCGGCAGTCGGGATGGGCCCGGTCGGGGACGCCGCGGCGGGGTGCAGGCACCCGACACAAGCCTGCCCCGGCGTATGGGACGAGACCAGCACGGCGAACCCCTCCGTCGCGCCGACCCCCAGCCAGTATGGCGCCGCCGCCTGCACCGCCCAACGGGACGGAATGTCGTCGACGCCCACCAGCACAATAGGCGCTACCGGCATGCCCATGACGTAGCGGACGGGCTCGGGATCGATGGCAATACCTTTCGCGCGACGTGTGAGGTCCGTCACCTTGGCGATCTCCAGCGCGCTGCGCACCAGCAGCGCGTTCCGATTGAGGTTACTGAGCGCGGACACATCGTCGTCGAGCACCCGGCCGCTGCCGACCACCCCCGGTAGCCTGGCCAAAGCGAATAGCGCCGCGTTCGCGATTGCGCCGCCGCTGACAAGGTCGAAGTGCGGGAGCGAAATAGTCTTCGGCGTGTTCTCCGGCGCCAACGCGAAGGTGGCGTCTGCGGTTTCCGCATAAAGCTCATCGAAATAGTCGCGGGCGCGGGCATGGTTGGCGAGCCGCCGCATCGCGATCCGGAACGCCTCCGAGGCGACCAGCACACCGGCGCAGATGCCGCCCAGCGGCCAGTCCAACCCGGACCAACCGGCGCTTTGCGGCGCGATCCGGCCCCACCAATCACCCGCGTCGATCGCGATGCGGCGGGTAGACTCGATGCTCGTGGCGACCGTGCCAATCGTGACCGCGAGGTCAGTATTCGGCGGGGCTCCTCGGGCGATCGAGCAGCCGGGCAGCAGGTCCTGGCCCACCGCGACGATGGCGTCGATCAGGCTGCCGGGTTCGAGCGGCGGCTGCGCACCGATGGTGTCGACGTCTGCGCCGTCGATCCATACCTCATGGCCCGACCGCGCCATGGTGAGTGCTGCGGTGACGAGCGCGGTCTGCCCGGAATGCGTCGCCATCGCGTCGGCGCCCGCGTGGAGCACCACGCGGACGGAAGTCAGCGCATCGACCAAGGCTCCGTCGGGGACCGAGGCGTCGAGGTCGGTCCGCATGAGGAGGAGGGTGCGCGAAAGTGCTTCGTTGAGTGACATCAGATGAGCTCCAGATGGTCTTTGATAGGCACCTCGCGCCAGCGCCCGTCGTCATCGAGGCGCGCGAGGAACGCGCTGTCGAATCCGGTTGGGCCGAGTGCGAAGCGGGGGATAACGAGGCTGAGGAAGCCGGGTACCGCGAGGATCGGGAAGGCGTCGTCGGTCGCCGAGTGGTAGGCGGCGCCAGGGTGGGTGTGCACCTGGACACGGACGCCTTCCCCGGCATCCGCCAGCGACTTCCAGAACGATGTCAGCCAGCTGTCCTCGAGCGTGAACCCGACGGCGCTGGCGCTGTGCTTGGGATGGACCACGCGGGTCACGCGCTTCGGATCGGACCAGGGTCCGACCCAGAGCGCCTGGCATTCGCGACGACCGCCCCCGCAGGAGCGGAGGCGGTCGAAGGTCTCGTCGAACACATGCCGTGGCAGAAGCGTCGGCATGTCAGCCGCCCTGCACCGTGCGGGGCCGCAGCTGCAGGTGGGCGCCAGGCTGGACGCCCTCTTGCGCGATGGTATGCGTCGGCTCGAGCACCCGTCCCGACGCCGCATCCACCAGGACAAGGTCACCGCCCGGATTGCCGAACTGAGGCCTCACAGTTTCGATCAGCGCCGCGATCGTCTCGCCCGGCGTCACCCGCACGGTGCGGACGATACCATTGTAGCTGACGGCGATGTCGAAGCCCGCCGGCGGGTGGGGCGGGCCGGCAACGAAACGCTCGACACCCGGCTTGGCCAGGTCGACCATGCCGTCGCGCGGGACCGGGATGTCGGTTCCGCCCGGCACGTCGATGTAGAGCGCCTCACCCTCCGCCAGGTCGGCGAGCGCGTAGAGGTCGTGCCCGCTGATGTCGGGGCGGCCCCAGAGCATGTCGCGGCCGAGCAGGAACGCACGCTGCAGCACGTCGGTGCGGAAGGCCACGACGCGCTCGATGCCGCGGCCGCGAAGGTCCATCGGCTCGTCGAGGCGGATGTCCTCCATGGCGCCGCCTGGCAGGATCGCGATCAGCGCATACTGCTCGACGTCGCGGACGCCGGCGCGCTCCAGGATCTGGCGCCCGACGGGCACCGGGTCCGCGAACACCAGCTGACGGAACGTCAGGCCACCATCGCCATAGTTGAGGCGGTAGTCGGTGGTGTGGTTCAGCTCGACGCCGTCGTCCCGCATGGGACCGTCGGCGCCGCTCTCGATCTTTTCATAGTCCATCTTCGAAGCTCCAATGCGAACCCTTCCGGGGGTCCTGCACGGTCAATCGAAGCCACCTGTTGGATCGGAAAAGCGCTGGCCGTCTGTCGGCTCGCAAGGTGTGATTAGATCGTCACCATCGCGGCGCCCGCGGGCAGTGCATCGCAGATCATCAGCGCCGGGCAGTTCCCACAGCTGCGGGGTCCAGCGTTGTCGAGCTTGGGGAAGGAGCCGGCTCGGATGCCTGCCAAGGCCGCGGCGGTGATACGCTGGAAGTGGCCCTCAGCGCCCTTTTTGGGAGCAACTGTGACCCGGCGCCGGTCCGCCAGATTGAGCATCTCGACTCGCGAGCCCGACATACGCGACATCGCGCTCACCACGGCCGCGCGCACGTCGATCGCTTCCTCCGCCTTGCTCCGTTGGTGGCCGGTCTGGACGATCCACAGGACGGCCGAGCCGTTCTCGTCGAGTATCTCGTGGGCGTCGATCTCGACGAGGTCGATTCCGACCCCGATTGCGACCGTCGTGTGGCTGGCGACGGCGAGCGTTCGGCGTTCCCCTCCGTAGAATGTGACGAGCTCTACCGCGAGCTGCACGAAATCGGCGTAATAGCCATGCTCGGAAAGCTCCGGCACGTCGCATGCAGCGCGTGTCAAACGCTCGAGCTCCACCTCACTCGGAGTGGTCTGGCTCGCGGCGATGTCGCGGCATACTCTCCGCACGATGTCGTGCACCAACCCATAGGTGGTGCGGTCGGTCGCTCCGCCCGTGCGCAGGAGCTGCATGTAGAGGAAGCGCCTGGGACACTTGCGGTAAGTCTCGATCCTCCAGCCTGCAAGGCTGAGCGTCGCCGGCACCGTTATGGGGACGGCGACCGCATCCGCCGCAGCCGACGGCTCACGCGACGGCGCGGCTTCGCGCGAGGTGAGCCTGCCTGCGAGGCGTGCGACATAGGAGGATTCAGCGCGCGGCTTACGATCCTTCTTCTCGGAGCAACGGTAGAGCCGGAGTCGGTCCCGGGCCCTCGACGTCGCGACGTAGAGCAGGCAGTCTTGTTCCTCGTCGTGGCTGATCGCGAGCTCTTCGGTGACGGAACCCCGGGCGAATTCGATCATGCCGTCCGGTGGAGGACAGGCCGGGCGCCCGTAGTGAGCGGCTTTGGGCATGGTGTCAGCGTTGAGACCCGGCAGGTGGACGGACGGGAACTCAAGCCCCTTCGCGCCGTGGATCGTCAGGAGGCGGACCGCGTCGATCCCTGAGGCAGCCGCCGGCAGGTGACGCAAATCGCGGTCGTCGCCTAAGCGAAGCAGGCGCCGGACACGCCGCAGTAATGCCGGGATGGCCGGCTTCTCGCGTGCGCCGACCGCCTTCACGAAGTTCATGAACTGCCAGACCGCGATCGCCTGGGAGCTGTCCGCAGCGGAGGTTCCCGCCGCGAGGCGCGCTGCGATTGACGACCGATCGAGCAGGATGCCAGCCAGCGCATACCAGGGGTTACTCGCATATCCGACCTCGGACAGCGCGTGTGCAAGCGACGCCAGCGGAGCCGCCGCCGACGGACAGAGCGCGGCGGCCTTGTCGGCATCCAGCAGCGCGTTCGAGCCGCCTGCGGCGAGGCTCTTCAGCGCGGTCGTCGTCTCGATGACCTGTTGAAGGTCCATACGGAATTCCGGCATGCACGCTACGCGCACGAGGCCCGCGCCCCACGGATCGGTGGTCAGCGACAAGAGGCAGAGTAGGTCCTTGATCTCAGGCCGTTCGAAGATGCTGCCAAGAAAGAGCACCGGAACGCCGAGCGCTTCGAGACCACGCCCGATGACAGCGAGGCGGTCGTTGCCGGTCACCAGCACACAATGGTCTCGGTAGCGTCCACCCGCCGCGACGTCGGCGAGGATTTCGTCCGCGATAACGGGAGCGAGACATGCGTTCTCGCGGACCACGATCAACTCGGGCGTAACACCGGAAGGGCCGCGCACCGACCTCAGCGGCTCGTACGGCTGCGGCTCCGGATCGCCTTCGCCCCGGACCGGCGTCATGCCTCGCCCGAGGTGCGTGAACAGCTGCACCACCTCCTCCGTCGAGCGATAGTTCTCGATCAGGTCTCCATGTTCAGAACCGGGGAAGTCGCGGGTGAACAGCGCCATGTTGCGAGAAGAGGCACCGCGGAAGCGGTAGATCGACTGCCGCGCGTCACCGACGACCCAGAGTCCTTGGCCATCGGGCTTCAGCCCCTTCAACATGCGGATGCTCGCGCGGTTCACGTCCTGGTATTCGTCGACGAGGACGTGGGTATATTTGCCTCGGTAATGTGCCTGCGCGGCGGCGTCGTTCTCGAGCAGGTCGACCGCCAACATGACGAGGTCGCCGAAGTCGACGAAGTTGCCGGCGAGCTTGAGCTTTTCATAATGCGCATAGAGAACCGCTATCTCGGCCGCCCGCTCGGCGCGTTCGAAGGCGGCGGCCCGCGCTTCACCCTCGAGTGCGTCCGCTGCGTCACGCATAGCCGTGGCGAGCGATGCGTAGCGCGCGCAGTCGCACAACTCGTCCTGTGCCCGCGATATCGCATCGAGCATGTCCGACACGAGGGTCGTCGGGTCCTTCATGTCGCGGTGATGGCGCAGGCGGAGCCGCGGAAGCTCGTCCTCGAGCAATGCGACGGCGCTGGCGCGGTCGAGCAGGGTTGGCCGGCGGGTCCGGCCGATGCGGTCGCCGAACGCGTGCAGTATGTCGAGACCAAAGCCGTGGAAGGTGCCGATCCACATCGCCGCCAGCGCATCGCCACGCGTACCGGCGATCCGATCGGTTAGTTCGCCGGCAGCCCGGTTGGAGTAGGTGAGTACGAGGATGCGGCGAGGATCGACGCCTTCGGCGAGCAGCGCCGACACCCGCGCGGCAAGCGTCTGGGTCTTACCGGTGCCAGGCCCCGCCTCCAGCAGATAGGCGCATCCGCGGTGGTCCGCCGCTACCTGCTGGCGTTGGTTCAGCGGCTTTCGCGGGCGCGGCGCCAAATCTGCGGGGGCTTCCGGAAGGAGCAGGGCGTCGAGCATCTGCTGATAGACGACACCCTTTGTCGCGCCGATCCTGGCGGCGATCATCTCGCCGCTCATCCCTTTGCCGAGGTGCAAGTCCTTCACGAAAGGCCGCGGGAGCAGGAGTTCGCGGGCGAACAGGTCCATTTGCACCTCGCGCCGCTGACGCGGGCCATGGGCGACTACCCGCTCCTCACCCTCGGGGGCGGGTTCCGACGAGCGCTCCTGATCTGTGTCGCACGCACCCTCGCCGTCGCCGAGCAAGGCGTGTCCGAGTTCGTGGGCGATCAGAAAGGCACGGTCGAAGTCCGTGCCCTCATCCGTGTAAAGGATGAGGCCAAGCTCCGGGTCGAATCTCGCCTGAGCGTTTCCCAGCTGGGTCGCGCCCTTCTGCCTCGGTTCAGCCTCGAAGCCTGCGCGCTCGACCTCGCCGAGGACCAACTCGAGTGGCTTCCACGGATCGACACCTCGGGCAAGAGCGGCGGCGTGCAGTGCCGCCGCCTCCCGCCGCGAGGTCTCAATCGCGTCCATCAGTCACCGTCGTCCATGATCTCTGCCCGGCGCGCCTCGTCCACGCGCGCCTCGATCAGCAGCTGTTCGAACGGGACCGGCTCCTTCCGCTCAGGTCGAGCCTCGGACTTGTAGCTCGCCTGCGGGGAAGCACCTCCGATGCTCGCGCGCAGTTCGTCCACCGTTCCGCCCAGCGCTGCGGCCAGGCGGGCCAGCCACTTGCCGGGAATGGTGGACCAGATCGCCAGTCCGTCCTTTACGGCTCCGATCACCCCACGCGGCACGCCCATCGTTGTGGACACCCGGCCGTAGTCCGCGGGCCTGAGTTCCGCGAACAGGTTGCGCGGTCCCTCTTGCATAGGCCAGGTATCGAGGACCCGCGCGACGACGGCATCGATGGATGTGCGCGCGGCGTGGTCGAGCGGCAGGGGCTCGTCGGCCGGAATACGATGCATCTCGTGCGAAAGGTCGATCAGCTCCAGCGAGAATTGCGGATGGCGCTGCAGGTAGGTCGCAAGCGCGCCGTCCTGATGCGCGTCCATCATGAAGGCCTCGAGCACGGCATCCAGTGTTGGTTCCTCAGCGCTCATTGTCCCGCGCTCCCGATCGCGTCCCGCACGGCCTTCAGTGCTGCCATCTTGCGGTTATACAGCGTCTTGGGCTCAAGCCCGAGTATCTTCGCCATCTCTCCTGGCGGCACGCCTTCCCTCATCATGGTGAGAATCCTGTTTTGTTCCGTTGGTAGCGCGTCAATCGCTTCCCACGCCCTCAATCGGAAATCCTCGTCATTGCCGCGCGCAATGCCGAACAGGTCTTCCTCAGCCTTGGCCTGCTCCACTTCGAGATCGACGCGCGGATCAGAGCCATATTCAACGTAGGTGGGCTTCGGCTTCGTATCGTCCCGCTTCGGCAGGGTGGTCTTGAGGGCATCGGTGCGCAGCCGTGCGAGCGCGAGGTCGAACACGGCTTCATAGATGTCGAGCGACTCGTTATAGCCGGACAGGTCCGGGCCGAGCAGCTTGGCGAACCGGTCGACGCCGTATTCGGCCATGGCGAGTTCGAGGGTGGTCAACGGCGTTCCGCTACGACCATGCGGCATCTGCGCCCGCACTCGCTCGAGCAGGAGCCGGCACCACCGTTGGTAAGAACGCTTGTCGCCGCGGCGCGATGCGCGGCGCATCATGAAGACCAGGCATTCGCCGCGGAGCCAGCCGGGAGCGCTCCGCCGGGTGATCGCGGCCCGCTCGGGCACCTCGCGTTCGGGGAGCTCAAGAAGGCCCGCCAACAGCTGCAACGTCTCCGGCCGGCGCGTGTATAGCGTTTGGTCCGGCTTGCGCTTGCGCAGCGGCGGGATCGTTTCGGCGCCCTCCCCGTCGTTCTCCGCCATCTTTCCTCCCGTTCGATACTGTGATCCATCGCGGATCTTCACTCAACCGCGAACGCCGCCACTGCGGTGGCACCCGCTCTACATGCCTCTTCTGGGGGTAAAGCGATGGTGGTTTTTCCGATCGGAAACCGGGACTCGATTATATTCGCGCACGTGCTTAGGTTCCGGCTTTGTACCCGTCACCGTCGTCTCCCAGCTGGTCCCGCCAAATCAGAAAGGTCGCCTACAGTAGTGAGACGCCTCGAAGAAGGTCTGATCGAAAGGATTCGGAATAACCAGGACAAGCTCGACGCGACCGCCGCCAAAAAGAAAATGGCGGAGGCAGTCTCGCCAAACCCAATCATGCGCAGGACGGCGATCCACGTAGATCGTCGGACGTCATCGTCTTTATGCTGACGAGGGCGACTCTTCGCTCTCGTTCTGCACTCGATCCAATCTAATGTGAGCCGATGAACGCGCCAACCAATCCCAGCCCCGCCCTCGATAATGATTCGGGTGCCGCAGCCGCGCTGGCCGGCTACGATTATCAGCTCGACGTTTCGATCTTGGCGGCGCTGCGGATCCTTTTCGTCACCAAATCCGCCTCGCGCATCACGCTGGAGCCAGCGAATGCCGATGACATCGAGGTCGAGCTCACAGAAGATGATCCCGGTCATATCGAGACGCGGGCGGAGCTGGGCGTCACCGCCCGGCTCATCATGCAAATAAAGTTGCGCGGCGGAGATCCGTGGTCGCTCGCCGATTTCGAGCGCCTCATCAAACACGGCAAACGGCGCACGCCGGCCAAGGACCACCTCGCCGATCCCGATGCTCGGTATCTGCTCGTGACAAATGCCGATGTGTCAGGCGTGGCTCGCAAACTGCTTGTCGGGGATTTTGAGGAGCGGTCGGGAGGAGACGACTTTCCGGCCTCACTTCGTGACATCCTGCCCGACGCGCCGGAAGGGCGGGTTGCCATCTATGCCAGCCTGACGCCAAAGCTGCTCCAATACGAGCTAGAACATATACTGACCGCTATCCTGCGCGTGCCGGAGGATCGGCAGGGAGCATGTCTCGACACGCTTCGTGAGGAAGCCAAGGCGCGCATGCGCGGCACCTCACCGGGGGTTTGGGCTTATAATGATCTGCTCGGCACGATTCGCTCCCACGGCGGGTTTCTTGCGAGCGTCGCGGAACTCGATGCCTTCGTGGAACCCACAAATTTCCCCGACATGATCCGACAGCTCGAAAAGAAGAACGCGGTGGTTATCGCTGGATCGTCTGGAACCGGCAAAACGCTGGCTGCACGCGCGCTGTGCGATCAGGCGCGCAAGCGCAACGGGGCGCTCGACGTAGTTGTGGTCAATCCGAACAATGACCCCTCCAGCATCCGGCAAATCGTTCAGACGGGACCGAAGCTCTTTTATCTCGAAGATCCTTGGGGGCAGAATAGCCTGCGAATCGGCTCCGAGACCTGGACCGAGCAGCTTCCGCGCATGCTGCGCGACGCCCGTAGCGACAATCAGTTCGTGGTTACATCGCGAAGCGACATGCTGCGCGGCGCGCAAGCCGTCGGTGGTCTCGCACCATGGTCGATCGAACTGGAAGCCGATCGGTATCTCAACGGTCGTTTCGCCGAGATATACGATAAACGGATGGACCTCCTCCCGCCCGACCTTCAGGCAAAGGCGCTCAGTTTCAGACCGGATGTTCTCCGCGTGCTCGAAAAGCCTCTTGAGCTCGCCCTGTTTTTCGCCAACATCCTGTCCGGTCGCGCTGAGGGCGAGAATGACGGGCAATGGCTACATCGCCTGATCGGGCTCGCTCATCGTGATGCGGTCGAGGGCGTAGTCGACCGCTTCCTGACCCATGCCGACACAACCGGTCAATCCGCCGCGATCTGGGGCGTGCTGGCGGCACGGGGATCGTTCGATCGCACGCAGCTCGTTGCATTGATGCGGTCCTTACGGCTCGCCGCGCCTGACCTTGCCAATGGTCTCGACAAGCTGATCGACACGATGATCGCCGCGCGCCATCTTCGACAGCCGACAACATCGGTCGCCTTCGCGCATCCGAGTGTACGGGCGGGTTTCGAGAGCCATCTGAAGGCTGACCTGTTTCGATATGAGCCGGCTTTTGCAGCGCTGCTGACCGCGCTCACCACCCTCCCGCAACCGCACGTTGAGTGGGGCATGGAGACGGCCGCTCGCCTGATCGACGAAGGGCGCCGGCTCGTCGCCGGCGTCGAGGACGGTGCGTTCACCTTCGACGTTCCCGCTGCCGCCCAAGCTGCAATCGATGGTTGGCTGGACGCTGCTCTGGTCGATCCGTCTGCGGATTTTCCCAAGCTACTCCAGCTCGCCAGCGACGTAGGCAGTGAGGCTTCCAATCCATCGGAACTGGCCCGTTGGTTGTTGACCAGCGTCCAGCGCGGCGCGGCCTTTTTCATTGACCGATGGAAGGCACCGAACTTTCCCGACGCATGGTATGATCGAATTTCGCAGGATCCACGCTCCTTTCTGATCGCCGAGCGTTTCGTTCGCGATCAGCTTTCCGACGAACATGGTTCCTACGGCGCCAAATTCCCGGTGGCACTCGACCGCATCGCGACTGGGCTTGAGCCCGCCTATCTTCATGCCGCGCGCCGTCTGGTTGGCATGGGCCACGGGTCGAATATTGAGGCGGTGGTGACCGGCGCGCTACGCGATCTGACATCCTTCAAAGCGGTGTTCGAGGAGGCACTTAACGATCTTGCAGGCGATGATGCCCAGCGGGCGAAAAATGTGGAACGGTGGCGCCTCATTGCCGACGGCGAGTGCGACTATGGGTTCGAGGAATATTACACCTCCGGCCATGACGACGATGGCTATGCATCTGGCATCATCGTTGAGCTCTATATCGAAGCCCTCCGTGCGGCCGGCGATTGGAAGGAGCTGGCCGGACATAATCGCGCGTCCGAGTTCGGCTATTACTGGGCGCGCGCGATCCGCGACGCAGATGCCGCCGCCCCCCCAAGTCCCGAGGAGCTGTCAGCGATGTTCGCTGCAGCTCAGGCGGACGGACATGAGGACGCGGCGTGGGACGCGCTGCGTCAACATTGGCATTCGGAGTTCAGAGAGAAGCTCAAGCAGGCGCTGATCGCCGGCATTCCAGAGCAAAGCGACAGTCAGGCCGCCATCGCCTGCGCCATGGGCGTCGACCAGAGCCTTCTTGCCGACGCGTTCGCTTCTTCTCCAACCGCCGCCCTGCGCGTTGCCTTCCTCTGCGACCTGAGTGCCGCGCGCCGCCGTTATTCCAAGCTCCAGAAGGCCGGAATGGTGAGCCTTATTCGGGCGCTGGATCCCCCTTACCGCGAGGTCGGTTGGGCGCTGCTTCTCGGGCGGTCGCGTGCCGCGATGCTCAGCGATCAAGCGGTTGAAATTTTGCGGCAAGCAGCTGAGACGGCGCAGCCTCGCATCCTCTCGGAGGTCGTCCCGCTCCTGATTGAGGCGGGCGAGATGCCGGTCGAGACGATTCGTCGATGGTTGAATGAGACCGAGGACAAGGACCTGGCAGAGGCCGCTGCCTCCGCTGCGGTCGAGATCGAGGATGAAGAAGCCGTCACGAAGGCCCGTCAGCACGTTCGGGCGAGTGCGCGGGTCGTTGCTGTCGAGTTCTTGGTGAGCCGAACTGATCCGCCGTTCCCCGTCGAAATCCTCGCGCTGGCCGGCGATCCTGGCCGACACGTTCGTCAGGCACTGGTGCGCGCGATTGCGGCAAAGCCGCATCCCGATCACTTCCCGGTATTGCTGCGTCTGACCGGCGACACGTGGTCGGACGCCGACCCTTCACACAACGAACCTGATTCTTACCCTATCGCGCGGGAGGCAGTGGAAGGGCTTGCGGCCTACGCCCCCTTATCCGACGAGACCAGTGACCAGCTCATAAAGTTAGCGACGACCACCTCGGATCGAGCGCTCAGCCAGGGATGTCTGCGGGTCGGAGCCGGCTGCGGGTCCGCAGCAATTCGCATGAGAATTCGGGCGCTATTCGGCGACCGCGATCGTGGTTGGCTTCGGCTCGATGCGCTTGATGCCTTGGTCTTCGCCGGCACAATTGAGGACGAGCTGCTGGCGCCGTTCACGCCGGAACGGATCGTCAGGCTTGGCGCGGCGCTCGCGCCGTCGGCGGTCGTGCTGGTTTGTCACCATGCTCCGCTCGAGAGGGCTGTCGCGCTATGCGAACGCATGGCTCATTCGAACGTGGATCGTTCGCTCGCCGTTCTCGGTGCTTATTTCCTTCATGATCGAGATCCGGGAGCTGCCCAGGCAATCCTCGATCTGTTGCCCGAGGGGCATCCCGCGCGTGGCCTCTTCAGCGGAGAACAAGAACTTTTGCCTGCATCAGTCTTGGATGGGCTCGGGGATATCAAACGTCAGCGCTGGGTCAGAAAATGGATGAGCGATCGCATTGCTAACGTGTGACCCGCGGGAAACTATCGTTGATGGGGAGCGCCGCCTCATGTTGCTGTCACAGGCGTGCGTTCGTACGATCCGTGCCCCGGGCCGGCCTATGAGCAGCACGAAAGAAACACTGGCATCGCGCCGACAGCCGGGGCGCTTTTCGAACGCTGTTGCGGCTGCGCCCATTGAGCGCAGCGCCTCCTGAAGCGGTCGTCTCGAAGCCGATTGTGGGGCGCAAGCTGACATCGCCCGAATCATGTAATCTCGGGCCCTGATCGCCCGCGTCCGAACCGCCAGCTCACACCGTCGGCGCGCATGATGCCCGAGCCGGCTTTACCGAGTTGATTTTCCAGGACCGGCCGCCACGGCACCAGCGTAAATTCCCGCGACTTCTCGACCATCGCGAACCGGCCGCTGGCGAGGTCGATCCGCCGGGTGATCGTCCCCTCGATCCGCTCGCCGACGCGCGCCTCAACGAACGGCTTCCCGACCTCGCTCGAAAGTGCGTCGCCCTCGCGCAACAGTTCTCGCCTTTGCAGCAACATGAGCGCGTTGGCGCGCAGCCGCACGTTTGTCCCCTCGATGTCGGCGAGCTGCTGCTCGACCAGCCACTGTCTGCGCGCAGTCATCGCGCTTCGAACCTCCCGACCAAAACCGGCATCGCGGATTGGTAGCGGCGCTTGCGATGCGAGCTCACGATCGACCCAGGTTGCTGCGTCAGCGTCGCGCAGCCGCTCAATTGGTCTCGCTGACAGCGTCTCAACGTCCACCGGCTGGTCGCGGTGGCGACGTGCCTCGTAGGCGGCGGCACGATCGATATGATCGGGCGCAATGGTCCAACTGCCGTCGGGCTGGCGATCCACCCCAGCGCCGGCGCGGCGCATCGCCTCCAATCGGCGGATGTGGGTCTCGGCAAATGTCTGCGTGGCGGATGGATCGTGGCGCAGATGCAAGTCGGTCGAATAGCGGCCGCCATTGGCTGCCGCCACCTCGGCAACGACGCGATCGGCATCGCGGACCACCAGGCTGCGCGCCGACACACGGACGACCGCGCCCTCGGCGATCGGTGCGACGGCATCGCCGCGTCCGATGTCGACATAGTGGGCGTGGCCATCCACGCCATCGACGAGCAGATAGTGGCGATCGCGATGCTCGTCGGCGAGGCCACGGGCGATTACGCGTCCGACGATCGGTTCGGGATCGGTCTCGCCCGCGCCGAACAGGCTGCGACCGAGCCAGGGCCGCTCGAGCTTTCGTGCGGTCAACTCGCGTTGCATCGTGCGGATGATGTCACCCCGTTCGCCGAGCGTTCGCAGCGTCGCTTCGAGATCCTCGGCGAGTTGCCAGCGGCCGGCGCCGACATTCTCTGCCAGCCCCAAGCTGGCGAGCTTCTGCAACCGGCCCGCTCGGAGCGCCTGCTGGAAGGGGTCGCGGTCTGCCGATGTGACCAGGCGATCGGCGTCCATCGACCGGATCAGACGGCGGTCGATCGCCGTCATCCGCTCCTCACCGATATCGTGACGAAGCCGCGCCTCGATCTCTTGGTCGGTGCGTGGTCCAAGATCGAGCGTCACCAGCTCGGCCGCGCGCTCGCGGATGCCGTGGGAGATATATTCGCGGGCGATGATCAGATTCTGACCCGTATCGTCCACGCCGCGCAGCATGATGTGGGTATGCGGATGCGCCGTGTTGAAATGATCGACCGCGACCCAGTCGAGCCTGGTCCCAAGATCGCTTTCCATCTGCGCCATCAGCCGGCGGGTGAACGGCTTGAGGTCGGGATATTCCGACCCGTCCTCGGCCGAGACGATGAAGCGGAACTGGTGGCGGTCGCCATCGCAGCGCTGGAGAAAGGCCTTGCCGTCGGCCGTGTCCTGCTCGGCCGAATAAAGTTCGCCCGGCGCCCCTTCGCGCGTGACGCCATCGCGCTGGATATAGCGCAGGTGAGCGCGCGCCGCTGGCATGCCCTTCGCGCCGATGCGCACGAGCCGGGTCTTCACGACCGCGCGCCGCGCGCGCAAGCCGCTGAACCGATCGCGGCTGGAAAGCAGCCGCCCCATGCTGGCGCCGCGGCCGATCCGGCTGCCGTCGAACCGCCGGCTTCTGATCGCGCCCTTCTCGGCCGATCGGATCGCGGCGCCGACGATGCGGCCAAGGTAGCGCCGCGCCTTCTTGCCGCTCCGCTGTCGCTGCCGGCCGAGCCGAGGGGTGAAATCCTCGTCGTCGCTCATCGCTGAGCCCCTGCAGGACTGTGAATCTCGGGATTGCCGAGCAAAAATGGCGGATTTCCGCCGATCTTCACGAGCATGTCTCGCGCGCTGCGCGGCATGTCTCGTAAAAAAACGATGTGCAGACAACCACTTGGCAATGCCTTGGAGGCATTGCCTTTCTCTTGCTTTCGCCTTTTCCCTTCTTCCTGTCCCGATCCTCCCGCTCGGATCAAAAAGAAAGCCGGGCCACGATGCCGATCCGGCACCGCGACCCGGCCTGAAAAGATGTGACGATCAGGCATCCGCAAACGCCGCCAATGCCCGGCGCCGCCGCGTGAATTCGCGCTTTCCCATCAATCCGTGCGGGTTTCCGTCGCCATCGACGATCATCACCGCGACGAACCATTTGCCGTCCAGTCGTCCGAAAATCCGTACCCGATCGAGGTCGATTTCGTCCTCGTCGACGCTCTCGAACGCGCCGATCCAGCGCTCCATTTCTCGTGCATCCCAGAGGAAATCGCTCTCTTCGGCCTCCAGAAATCGATGCGCCAAGGCCTCGCCGGCGCCGTGCCCGAACTCGATCTCGAGCCCTGAAACCAGCGCCGCCATCACGCGATCCGCCGCCACCGATATGGGTTGAAACATGGTCATGATGATCTCCATCGCTTGCGTTCCCATCATCGAGAACAACGTGGAGAAGACGGGTGGCGGAGCGGCTGTCAGGGCCGCGGAGCGAAGCGCAGCGCCGCGCAGCGGACGTGGGGGGAACCGATTTGCGCAGCAAATTGGGGGGCACCCGCGGGCCTTGAGAGCCGCTCCGCCAGCCGTCATGCTAGGCCTATCGAGACGAGCCCCTCCAACGCCCGCGATCATGGCACGTCCTTGCGAACCGCGAACAACGAAACCTGCTCGCGGGCGGGATCGGGGGCTACGATCTGCGCGGAATTGTCCCGCCGCACCACGAACAGACTCGGCGATGGCGCTGGGACGTCAGCAGGCTGCGGTGGTCGCTGCGCGCCGCCGACCGTGCCCAGATAAGCGATGGTCTCGCCGGGCAAGCGGCGTTTCCCGGCGAGCCATTCGGCATAGGCGCCCGGGCCGGCATTATAGGCGCCGAACAGCCCAGGATAACCGAACCGGTCGTACATCAGCCGGAGATAGAAGGTGCCGGCGAGAATATTATCGCGCGGATCGTCCGGATTGGCGCCGAGCGCGAGCCGCGCACGCATCTCGGCCCAGGTCGCCGGCATCAGCTGCATGAGGCCAATCGCGCCCGCGCGGCTGCGGATCGGCCGACCATTGAGCATGGTCAGGCCGTTGCTTTCGGCGCGCATGACCCGTTCGATCCAGCTGGCCGGGATGCCGAAGCGGGCCGATGCCTCATCGATATAGATCGTCCAGCGCGCGACCTCGTCGGCATGCGCCGGCGTCGCGACCAGCATCAGGGCGGCCGCCGCCAATCGCCTCAGTGCGTCCACAGCGGACGCGCCTTGCCGATGATCTGGCTGCTCTCGGTGAGCCCGAAATAGCGCCCGTCGAACGATGCCGGACTGCTCGTCATCAGCAGGAAGAACTGGTGTCCGCGGAGCCGCACGCAGCCGCTCCACCAAGGCATCGGACGCCCGCGCGGATCAGCCGCGACCCGCTCAGCAGCCCATCGACCGTTGATGAAAATCTCCTGTCCGAGCGCGCAAATCTCGTCGCCCGGTCCAGCCGCAACGCGCTTCACGAGTGGGACGTTGGCCGGCAGATAACGGCGGCTGGCGGCGAATGTGCGCCACGCGTCGGGCAGCCAGGCGATCACCATTTTGCCGGGCTCGACGTCACTCCCCGGCGTCACGGCATAGAGCCCGACCGGGGCGCTGGCGCTGGCGTTCCAAACGAGGCGCGGTGACGGCGGGAAGGCCGTCGTCAACCCCAGAATCGCAATACCGGCGCCGATGATCGCGATGCGACGGCCGAGCCGGCGGCGCTTGTCCTTGTCGGCGCGGAGCTGGTCGCCCCAGGCGAGGAGCGGCAGCTCGGAGCGGTGATCGGAGCGCCTAGTCATGGCGCTTCTCCCCCACCGCCTGTTCCTCGGACCAAGCGTCGAGGTCGTCGATGTGATATTGCACGAAGCGGCTGTGGAGGCGGAAAACCGGCCCCTTGCCGTCGCGCCGCAAGCGCCGGAGCAAACGGCCCGAGATCTTCAAATAGGCCGCCGCCTGATCAGTATTGAGATAGGGGGAGCCGCGTTTGGCGCGGTTCGCGCGCGAGATGTCGTCGTCATTATCCATATTGGCTGTCCGATGTTGGTCTCGGACGGCTGGGTGCCGTCCACGGCCCCGGGGATGGAGGGCGCGGCATCCGACAGGGAGTGTCGGAATCGGGGAGACCTTTTTCGACACACCCCGAATGAGAGCGGTGCGGGTTAGGTCGGGTGGCACGGGTCCGGAAGCCCCGCGCGACGGAAAGCGGACACAAGCAAACGCCCCCGCCTGCAAGGTCCCTCGCGAGCTATGGCAAATCCGGCTCACCGCTCGAACCCCGCGCGCCGAAGCGCGCGGGGCACCGTATTCAGCGCGACCAGATGAGCTTGTGCTCGCCATTATCGCCTTGCGTCAGGGTGGCGTAGATCGGCGCCGAGAAGGACGGATCGTCGAGCTTGAGGCTCAGATATTCCGCGCCGGTGTCGCGCGCCGCCTTGGTCCAGCCCGCGCCGAACTCGACGCCGCCGGCGCTCACGCGATGGTCCGGGGCCTTCTCGTTCTCGCGGTCGACGGGCCGGATGCTGGCCTTGACGCGCAGCGTCAGGGTCCGGATTTCGCCGTTGTAGACGCCGCCTTCACCGCGGGTGAACGTGCCGATCTGTGCCATGATAACCTCCATTCGATGTTCCGACGCCGCCCCATGCGGCCTCGATGCGGTTGTCAGGCCGCTGGTCGGACGGCGCGCACCGACAGGCCGAAGCGCAGCGGAGGACGGCCGGAAGCCGGGCTTCTTGCCTCGCGAGGAAGGCGCGGGCACCGCGCCGGGGAAGAAGGTCGGCGTGGCCGTTGCGCGCCAGAGGACGGACTGCGGCAAACCGCAATCGATCAAGGCCGCCGGGGCAGCGGGCGAACGGAATGGAGTGGGTGGGACGCACGGATCGTCGGCGATCGCGAATGGGCGTCGAGCCGCAACCGGCGGAAGCCTGACCCGAGTCGGTCGCTGGCCTCAGCGTCCCCCGCCGCTAGACGATCGGACAGGGTGCATGTGATGACGGTACTGGATCAGGTTCGCGGGTTGATCGAACGGCTGTCGCCCGAACCGATCTGCGACGACTGCATCAGCGAGCGGCTCGGACTTTCCGTGCGCCAGCACGCCAACCACAAGACGCGCGAGCTGGCCGGCACGCGAGGGTTCGAGCGCCGCAAGGAGCACTGCTCGATCTGCGGAAGCGAGAAGAAAGTGATCCGCTATCGGACGAAATGAGGTCTCGGGCCGCCGTCAGGCGGCAAGCGGTTCGGCAATTAGCAGCAACTCGAAACGTCCTTCGAACGATGCCACCGTCTTCGCAGCGATCTCGTCGAATGGTCCGCCATTGCCGGCGTAGAGCGCGTGGCGCTTGAGGAGGTAGCGCCGCACGGCATAGGCCGCCATGTCGGCGATCTGGAGGCCGACGACCTTGTGAGATTCGACCGAAATCGCTCCGCCGCCAAGCAGATCGCCCGGGGACTGGATCGCGTGGAGTGCCGGACCCGGGCTGTTCTTGTCCCGGTCGATCACAAGGATGGCGGTCGAGCCGACCAGATAATCCGCCATGCAGGACAAAAAGACGGTCTTGAGACTGCGCTTATAGTCGGCAGTTATTAGACCGCCCGATTGGGCGACGAACCCATCATGATCTTGTTTCGAGAGGTAGAGGTAAGGAATCCGGGATCCGGCCATGTCCAGGGCCTGGGCCAACCGCTCGAATGCCTCGACTCGAAGGTCGAACGGCACGTCCCGCCACGGTGTGCTGGCCTTCGGGTTGACGACTTCTGTCGCGTGCAACTCGGGCAGGCCATTCACCTCCAGGAACGTGCTGAGCGCTTCGGCGACGGGTCCATAGACCTCGGACTGCACCACAACGGCAACGTGGAGCCGCAGGTTCGCCACGAGCGTGGCCGTCGCCTGTTCGGTCAGGTTGGTTTCGTCGCAGAAAGCGAGCGTGCGGCCAGACTCGGGCAAGTCCTGCAGAATCGCTTCGAGGGTTGCGGTCATAACGCGCCCCGATAGCCTGTTTGGTGATCCCGCTCACGTCGGAGAGTCGAAGAAAATCCGCGCGCCGACGCCGGAACGGCGGAGGCGCGCGGCCGATTTTTGAGGGTCGAAATGAAGCGGGCGGGGCTTCCCCCGCCCGTTATCAATCACGCCGCTTCGGCGAACGGCTCGATCTGCTCGTCGGGTTCAGGCACGGTCGCGACATCGCGCGCGGCATCGACCTTGGCGTGGGCCGCGACGGTGCCGACACCGCCGCGCGTGGTGTAGGCGCTGGGCGGGAACTGCATCCAGCGCGGCACCCACCGCTCGACCTTGGGACGACCGTCATTGCCCTCCAAATGGTCGGCGATGATCCGCTTCAAGGTCTTGGACTTCTCGCCCGCATTGGCGCTGGCGACCGTCTCTCCCGCCACCTCAGCGACCATCCGGCCCAGCACCTCGCGGTCGCGGATCAGGCCGAACAGGGCCTCGTCCGCCTGCCACCAATCGGCCATGTCGATGCCGATTTCAGTGCCGACCGCAGCGACGGCGGCGCTGCCCGCCGCCAGCGTTTCGCCGATGACGACCGCGATCACCTCCATTACGGCAGGATCGGGAAGCTCGACGAGGCGCAGGAACACGCCCGCCACGCCATAGTCGTCGCCGTTTCCCCCGGTCACGGTCGGTTCCTCCGAAGAGAAGCCGAGCATGTCCAGCACGGCGCGGCGGCGCTCGTCGAACACCGTTTCGCCGCGCGCGGTTTCGAGGCTTTCGCGCACCTCATCGTTGCGCGTGGTCTGCGGTTCAGGCGACACCCGCCACAGGTGCGAGCCGACCAAGGCGTGGGCGACCATCAAGCGGAGCGCCACCTCGGGCCGGGTCAGCAGCGCGGCGCGGACAGCGGCGTGACGGTGCAGATCGACATAGGTCTGCAAGGTCGAAGTCAGTTCGGGGCGCTGCGGCTTCGCGCCTTGGGGAGCCTCGCCGCTGGCGACGCGGCGGGCTTCCTTGCGGGTCAGATAGCCTTCGTGGAAGGTCACCTCGCCGGTCGAGCGGACATTTACATAGACGCGCCCGCCCTTGCGCTTGGGGGCCTTCTCATATTCCCACGAATGGAAATGCTCGGACGCGGGGACGATCACGACATCGCTCCAGCCGTCCTCCAGATAGGCCGCGCGCCGGGCTTCGATGGCTTCATTCTGCGCGGTCCAGAACGCCTCGGGGTCCGCGAAATAGCGGTCGTCGCCGAACAGGTCGGCGACGGTCGCGCCCGCATAGGTGGCGAGGTCGAACAGCGCCACCTTCGCCGCGATCGACTGCCCGCCGAACAGCCACGCCTTCAACTGATGGCCGGTCGGCGTGTAGTTGTCGGGGTCGTCGTAGAGCGCCAGCCACGCCTTTTGCTGGCTCTTGCTGGCAAGGGTCAGGTGGCGGACGGTGGTGCGGTCGATCTTCTCGTCGCGGTAGAGCTGGCGGATGCGCGGCAGCAGATTGCCGAGCGCCAGCACGCGGCGGATGGTGAGGTCGGGAAGCCCGAAGGTGGCCGCGATGTCGTCCACCTCGCGGCCTTCCTTGACCAGCCGGGTGAAGGTTTCCCACTGGGTCACCTCGTCGGGGTCGAGCCGCGCCAAGTTCTCGATCAGCGAGGCTTCGAGCGCGGCGGCATCGTCGCCCGCCTCCATGATCGCGGACGGCACCCGGCCAAGCTCGGGGTCCGCGCCCTCGTCGGCCTGCGCGATGCGAGCGGCATGAACGCGCCGCCGCCCGGCGACGAGTTCGAACCGGCCCTCGGCCACGCCGGGGCGCAGGATGACCGGCACGATGATGCCGCGCTTGCGGACGGTCGGCAGGATGTCGGACACATCGGGAGCCTTCCTGCCATGGCGCATGTTCACGGCGCTGTCGTCGATGTTGCCAATGTCGATGAATTCGAGTTTCATGACTTCACTCCTTGTGAGTGCCGGTCCGTCGTTCTTTGCGGGAGGGCGGATCGGCTTACGGATTGGCGGCAAACGGCCGCCTGCGTCATCCGCCGCTTGGCGGAAGCTCGGGGTCCGCACCGCTTTGGGCGGCACGGTGAAGCAAGGTTTCGGCCCAAGGAATGGAACCGGCGCGGCGCGCCCACACCGACCAGACGGACAGAGGGTGCGGCGTCTCGAAACCGATGTCGCGCTCGATGCCGAGGCCGAACGGCAGGCGAACCGAGGCAATCTCGGACAGGTTGAAATAGCCGAGTTCGGGGCATCCGAAGCCAAGGTCAGCGAGGCCGAACAGGGTGTCGTCGTCCTCGGCCAGTTCGGTCGCCAGCCACGTCGCCGCGCCCACCGGATTGAACAGTTTCAGCACCGGTACGGGATCGGGTTCGGGCACCTCGTCACGCTGGGCGGCGCGGTGGTTGATGGCGTTCGCGCGCAGCGCGAAACGCAGGTCGGGGGTCAGGAGGATCATGCCGCGATCCTCCCTTCGATGAGCGCTTCCTGCGCCTCGCGGTGCCGGGCGAGCAGCCAGTCGGCGGCCTTGGTCGCGGCGCTGGCGGCGCGGAAGATGGCGCGATTGTCCTCGCGCAGCACTTCCAGCCATGATCCGATATAGTCGGCGTGGCGCACGGTCGGCACGATGCCGAGCGCGGCGCAGAGGAAGGCCGATCCCATCTCGGCGACCAGTTCCTCGCGCGTGTCCGCCGTCAGCGCCAATGGCACAGATTTGAGGTTGTGATGTAAGGAGGGTTTGGGCTTCGTCGTAGTGACGAAGGAACGAAGATGAAGCCCAAATCCTCCAATGCAAAATCGCTGGTGAAGGCCTCTGCCGAGCGGGTGGTGAAGGATATCCGGCGGCAGACCCGCCGCCATTTCT
>NZ_LR701494.1:1193104-1788539 GCF_902498785.1 Sphingomonas sp. EC-HK361 | reverse complement strand
AGCGACAAACCATCGAACATCGACGCTTGCAGCACCGCAAGCGCGCCGCCTAACATCAACCCCCAGACGAGGCCCGCACTCCACTAATTTACGCCGCGAGATGCGCCAAATGATCTGACGACGGACAGCACGACGACCTGTACGCGCGGCTCAACCTCTGGACGTTCGCGCTGCCGGGGCTTGCCGACCGGCGCGAGGACATCGCGCCGAACCTCGACTATGAGCTCGACCGCTTTGCCGAACGCGAGGGGACACGCGTGACCTTCAACAAGGAGGCACGCGATCGCTATCTTGCCTTCGCAGCGACACCTGACGCGCGCTGGACCGGCAACTTCAGAGACCTCGCGGCGAGCGTCACGCGCATGGCGACGTTCAGCTCGAAAGGGCGCATCGATGGGCCTTGCGTCGCGGCGGAGGTCGCGCGGCTCAAGCGGCTCTGGTCGACCGGAGCGGCGGTCGACGACGGCCTGGACAGCGTTCTCTCCGCGGAGCAGGCCGATGCGCTCGATCCTTTCGATCGCGTTCAGCTGGCTCATGTAATCAGAACGTGCCGCAGCAGCCGCTCGCTGTCTGAAGCCGGCCGCACCCTCTTTGCAGCGTCGCTCGCCCAGCGCGCATCATCCAACGACGCCGATCGGCTTCGCAAGTACCTTCAACGCTTCGGCCTCTCATGGCGGGCAGTGCAGGATCATGAATGATGCTGGTCCGGCGCAGCATGATGAGGAGCAGTCCGGCGTGACGGCTGCCGGAACAATGAACTTCCTTAAGGATGGCGCGGAATGCTTTCCCGCTGCGCTGGACGAGGCGTGTTGCTTGGCAATTGAACGCGCTCTGGCGGACCTGCCGACCGGAGTGCCGGGTGTCCGGATCGGGGCTGCTCCGGCCCTTCACGACCTGCTGGGTCCGGGCGGTGCGGCAGGGTCGATCGCAACCGGCGTTCTGGGTCCGCGATCTCGCCCGGTCCGGGCGGTGCTGTTCGACAAAACCGAGGGCGCGAACTGGGCGCTCGGTTGGCACCAGGACCGCACGATTGTCGTCCAGCAACGCGCATCGGTCGAAGGGTTCGGCCCCTGGACGATCAAGTCAGGCCTCGTGCAGGTCGAGCCGCCGTTTCCAATCCTTCAGCAGATGGTGACATTGCGTATTCACCTCGATCCTGTTGACGAAACCAACGCGCCGCTGCGGATCGTGCCTGGATCGCACAAGCTCGGCCGCATTCTCGAAGCCAAGATTGCGTCGATCGTTGTCCAATTCGGCGAGGAACTCTGTATCGCAGGGCGGGGCGACATCTGGCTTTATGCAACGCCCATCCTGCATGGATCGCGCGCGGCAGATCCACCCCGAAGACGACGTGTTTTGCAGGTAGACTATGCGGCGGATGACCTCCCACAGCCACTGCGCTGGCGCGGCGTTTGACCCCGAAAACCAGTTTAAACCCGTCCCGCTAAGTTATTGATTTCACGTGACCGGGATTTGGCGCAGTTTACAGCGGAAACGGCAGAAAACAGCCATTTTCAGTAGCTTGGGAAGCTCCTGCTCTACCATTGAGCTACACCCGCATCGGTCGTCCGGGGCGCGGGGCGTTGGCCGGTGCGCGTCGGATCGATGCCTGACGCGCCCGTGACATATCGTGGGGGCGTCGGTCAACTGGCGTTGCGCAGGTTC
Organism: Sphingomonas sp. EC-HK361; assembly: GCF_902498785.1. Lineage (GTDB taxonomy): Bacteria > Pseudomonadota > Alphaproteobacteria > Sphingomonadales > Sphingomonadaceae > Sphingomonas. Next base: position 1,786,874 of record NZ_LR701494.1, on the reverse strand, counting down.
GGTTTTTCTCGCTCGCTCGGAAGATATCATCCGCCGCCGTAACGCAGGCCGATCCACAACGTGCGCGGGGTGGCGCGTTCGATCACGTTTGTGCCGCTGATCCCGGCTTCCACGCGGGCGTCAGCGATATTTTCTGCGCGGGCCTCGATCGCGAGGCGGCGGGTGAGAGGGAGCGCGGCATAGGCATCGACGGTGGTGGCAGGGGCGAGGCTGCGGCTGTTCTGGTCGTCGTCGAACTGGCGTGAAACGTAGCGCAGCGTGCCGGAGGCGACGGCGCGGCCGTGGCGCCAGCCGAGCGTGCCGGAAAGCTGATCGCTTGGGGTCTGGGCGGGGCGCAGACCGTCGAGCGGGGCAGCGGCGCCCGAGGCTTCGACACGCGATGCGACGTGGCTCCACGACAGCCGTGTGAAGCCGGCGCCGCGGCTCGCCTCCGCGTCCAGTTCGACGCCGCGTGCGCGGATCGCGTCCAGGTTGCCGCGCACTCGGTATATGCCGCCGGCTGCGACGAAGCCGACGCCGGGGAAATTGCCGGGACCGCTTCCGGCGGTGATGTTGGCGATCGCATCGTCCAGCCGGTTGTCGAACCAAGTCGCGTTGACGCGCAGTCCGCGCGCGGGCGCGATGGTCGCGCCGACTTCGTAGCCGCCGAGACGCTCGGGCTTCAGGAGCGCGTTTGCGGCGGTCGCGTCGGCTCCGACGCGGAACGGACGGTAGAGCTCGTTGAGCGTCGGTAGCCGCCATCCCCGATATGCCGCCGCGCGCAGCGTCAGTGGGGAAGCGACGCGCCACGCGATGCCGGCCCGTCCCGTCGCCTCGTCACCGGATCGATCGGCGAAGCGAGTGTCGGTGAGCGCCGCGCCGGTCGCGATCGTGCGTTCGGACAGGAAGCCGTTCGCGATACGCCAGTGATCGATTCGTCCGCCGAGCGCGATGGTGAGCGCGCCGAGCTCGATACTGCTGTCGGCGAACACGCCATAGGTCTGCGATGCGCCGCCGGCGACCCGGCGCCTGGTCGGCGATGCGGCGAGATAGGTGTAGAGTTCCTTCGTCCGCCCGGTCACGTCGCGCAGATCGGCGCCCAGCCGCAGCGAGACGGTCCTGCCGAGCGGCGGCGCGATCTCCAGCCGGGCGCCGGTGCCGGTCGCCGGGGTATTATACTGGTCGAGCGTGCGGGTCGCGGTCGTCCGCGCGGCGTCGATGCTCGCGAAGCTGGAGGCGAAGGCGCGTGTCTGGACATAGGCAAGCGCGGACCAGCCCCAGCGTCCACGCCCGACAAGGCGCAGGCTGGCGTCGGCGCCCTCGCTTCGGTTGGCGGTGAAGGGCGTGCCGCGTTCGCGGGCGTCGGTGAAGGCGGAGATGTTGGCCTGCAGCTCCGTCGCCTGCGCGACGCGCACGACCGCTCGCACCGCGCCCGAGGCTTGCTCATAGGGTGCCGCCCGGTCGACGGGGCCGCGGCTTTCGGCGACGGTCAGCACGAAGCCGTCGCCGCGTGCATAGGCACCAGAGATTGTCGCGAAGCCGCCGCTGCGCACGAGCGCGGCCGAGCCTTGCGCTTCAGTGGAATCGCGGCTGCCATGGGCGAAGCTTCCGATGAAGGGATCGTCGCCGTCGGGCGCCGCGCTTTCCAGCTCGACCGTGCCGGCGAGCGCGCCGGGGCCGTAATAGCCGCTGCCGCCGCCGCGCGTGACGCGAATTTGTCCAAGGCGTCCGGTGGCATAGGCGGGGAAGGCGACCCATCCGCCGAACGGATCGGCCTGCGGGACGCCATCCAGGATCAGCAGCGCGCGGCTCGATGCGTTGCCGCCGATCCCTCGCAGCGAAATGCCTTGGCTCGTCGGGTTGGCGGAGCGCGAATCGGAGCGCCGGAACTGCTGAAGCCCCGCCACGTCGGCGAGCACGCTTTCCAGCCGCGTGCTGGCGTTGGCGGTGATCCGGTCGCGGTCCAGCGTCACCACATCGACGACGCGGTCTGCGGGCGAGGCGTCCAGCCCGCGCCCGGTCACGACCCCGGTCACGACGATGTCGGGGACGGTAGCCTGCGGTGCGGTCGCCGGGATTTCCTGCGCCGTTGCCGCGGCGGGGATCCCGACGATCAGCGCGAGCAGGGAAAAGGTTTTCACAGGTCGGCCTTCTACACGGGCAGGCGGAGGCGCGCGCTTCGATCGCCTCCTTGCAGCCCGGCCCGTCTTGCGCAACCTTGACCCGGTGGGCCGAGCGCGGGAGGGTTGAGGGGAGGAGAGCCCAATGACCGAGACTGTTCACCGCGCAGGCAAAGGCACGTCCGGGAGCATCGACGCGGCCGAATATGCCCGCCAATATGCAGCGGCCCGCGACGACCGCGACGCCTATTGGCGCGCCGAGGCGAAGTGCGTGAACTGGGTGCGCCCGTTCGATACGGTGGACGAAAGCTCGTTCGACGAGGGTGATTTCGCCATCCGCTGGTTCGGCGGCGGGCAGCTGAACGTCTCCGCCAATTGCCTCGACCGGCACTTTGCGACGCGCGGCGACCAGGTCGCGATCATCTGGGAGGGCGACGAGCCCGGCGAGACGCGCCGAGTCACCTACCGCGAGCTTCACCGCGAGGTCTGCCGTTTCGCCAATGTCCTGAAGGCGCATGGCGTGAAAAAGGGTGATCGGGTGACGCTGTATCTGCCGATGGTGCCCGAAGCGGCGGCGGCGATGCTGGCATGCACGCGGATCGGCGCGATCCATTCGATCGTCTTTGGCGGTTTCTCGCCCGACAGCCTCGCCAACCGAATCCAGGACTGCGATTCGAAGCTGGTGATCACGGCGGACGAGGGGCGTCGCGGCGGCAAGCCGATCCCGTTGAAGGCGAATGTCGATGCCGCGGTCGCGCATTGTCCCGGTGTCGAGATGGTGCTCGTGATCCGCCGCACGGGGGGCGACGTCACGATGGTCGAGGGGCGCGACGTGTGGCTCCACGACGCTCTGGCAGGCGTCAGCGACGATTGCGCGCCCGAGCCGATGGATGCGGAGGACCCGCTGTTCATCCTGTACACCAGCGGATCGACGGGCAAGCCCAAGGGCGTGCTGCACACGACCGGCGGGTATCTGGTATGGGCGACCAAGACCTTTGCCGACGTGTTCGATTACCGGGCGGGCGAGATTTTTTGGTGCACTGCCGATATCGGCTGGGTCACCGGGCACAGCTATGTCGTCTACGGCCCGCTGTCGAACGGGGCGACGACGGTGATGTTCGACGGGGTACCGAACTATCCCGACCATGGCCGCTTGTGGGAGACGATCGACCGGCTGGGCGTCAACATTCTCTACACCGCACCCACCGCGATCCGCGCGCTGATGCGCGAGGGCGATGGCTGGGTGAAGCAGCACAGCCGCGCGTCGCTACGCCTGCTCGGCAGCGTCGGCGAGCCGATCAATCCGGAGGCGTGGGACTGGTATTACCGCGTCGTCGGAGACCGCCGCTGTCCGATCGTCGACACCTGGTGGCAGACCGAGACGGGGGGCATCCTCATCTCGCCGCTACCCTATGCGACCGACCTGAAACCGGGATCGGCGACGAAGCCTCTGCCGGGGGTTTTCCCGCAGATCGTCGACGCGGAGGGCAAGGTGCTGGACGGGGCGGTCGAGGGGAACCTTGTCCTGACGCGGAGCTGGCCGGGGCAGATGCGCACGGTGTGGGGCGATCACGACCGGTTCTTCCAGACCTATTTCACCACCTATCCGGGCAAGTATTTCACCGGCGACGGCTGCAAGCGCGATGCGGATGGCTATTACTGGATCACCGGCCGCGTCGATGACGTCATCAACGTCAGCGGCCACCGGATGGGCACCGCCGAGGTCGAGAGCGCGCTCGTTTCGCACCCCAAGGTGGCGGAGGCCGCGGTCGTCGGCATGCCGCACGCCGTGAAGGGGCAGGGCATCTACGCCTATGTGACGCTGAACACCGGCGAGGAGGCGTCCGACGACCTGCGCGGCGAATTGCGGCAATGGGTGCGCAGGGAAATCGGCCCGATCGCCTCGCCCGATGCGCTGCAATTCGCGCCGGGTCTGCCGAAGACGCGGTCGGGCAAGATCATGCGGCGCATCCTGCGCAAGATCGCGGAGGACGATACCGGCAATCTGGGGGATATCTCGACGCTCGCCGACCCGACTGTGGTGGAGTCGCTGGTGCGCGAGCGGGTGCGGGCGGTCTAAGGACGGATCGAGATTTGGTGCTTCCCCCCCCCCCGCCAGGGGGAGGTGGGCCGCGCAGCGGCTCGGAGGGGTCGGCAAGCGCTCACGATCGTTTGCGCGTCCTCCCCCTCCGTCAGCTTTGCTGCCACCTCCCCCTGGCGGGGGAGGATTCTGGTCCATCGGGCGTTTTGCGTTTATCCCTTCACCAGCTCGAAGCTGCCTTTGGCGCCGTCGGCCTGCGCGGACGGGGCGATCCAGATGTCGAAGGTGCCGGGCTCGACCGTTGGCTTCAGGTCCTCGCCAAGGAACTGGAGCATTTCGCGGGTCAGGGTGAACTTCACCGTCTCGCTGGCGCCGGGGGCGAGCGCGACCTTATGGAACGCCTTCAGCTTGCGGACCGGCTGGGTGATGCTCGCCGTCCGGTCATGGATGTAGAGCTGCGCCACTTCCTCGCACGCGCGCTTGCCGGAGTTGGTGACCGTGGTGCTGACCTCGAGCCTGCCGTCCCACGCCATCGTGGGGGCGACGGTCAGCGCGCCATAGCCGACCTTGCCGTAGGTCAGGCCGTGGCCGAACGGGTAGAGCGCGGCGTTGGGGGCGCTCCGCCACTGCGCCTTGTAGGGCACGCGGGGGCCATCGGGGGCGGGGCGGCCGGTCGCCTTGTGGTCGTAGTGATAGGGCTCCTGCCCGCTTTCATAGGGGAAACTGCACGGCAGGCGGCCGGCGGGGCTGTAGACGCCGAACAGCACATCGGCGGTCGCGTTGCCCGATTCCGATCCCAGGAACCAGGTGACGAGGATCGCAGGCGCGTCCTTGACTGCGCCGTGGAGCGCGAGCGCGCGGCCATTCTTCAGGACGACGACGATCGGCTTGCCGGTCTTCGCGACGGCTTCCGCGAGCGCCATCTGCGGTTCGGGCAGGACGATGTCGGCGCGCGACTGCGCCTCGCCCGACATGCCTTCGGACTCGCCGATCGCGAGGACGACGATATCGGCCGCCTGTGCTGCGGCAACCGCGGCGTCGATTCCGCCGGCGAGCGGCGCCTCGACCCCCGAGCCGAGCGTCACGCTGACGTTCCGTGCACCCGCGTTGCGGATGCCCGTCGCGAGGTCGATCGCCTGCGCGTTGTCGCCGTAGACGACCCAAGGGCCGTTCAAGTCATGCTGGCCGCTCGCGAAGGGGCCGATCAACGCGATCTTCGCGGACTTGTCGAGGGGCAGCAGATCGCCGTCGTTCTTGAGCATGACGATCGCCTTGCGCCCCGCCTCGCGCGACAGGGCCAGGCTCGCCTTGGTGCGCGACCGCGCTTTCTCGCGCTTCAGGTCGATGCGGCCGAAGGGCTTGTCGAAGAGACCGAGCATGTTCTTGACCGCGAGCGTGCGGCGGACCGAGCGATCGACGACCGCCTGCGGCACCGCGCCCGACCGGACGAGCTCGGGCAGGTGCAGCGTGTAGAGGTTCGACTGCATGCTCATGTCGACACCGGCGAGGATCGCGAGCCGCGCGGCATCGCGGCCGTCCCTGGCATAGCCCGCCGCGATCATCTCCTCATCGCCGGTATAGTCGGAGACGATGATGCCGGGAAACTTCCACTCGTCGCGCAGCACCTCCTGCATCAGCCACTTGTTGGCGGTCGCGGGGATGCCGTTGATCTCGTTGAACGAAGCCATGCCCGACATCGCGCCGGCCGCGAACCCGGCTTCATAGGGCGGCAGATATATTTCGCGCAGCGTGCGCTCGGACAGGTCGACGCTGTTGTAATCGAGCCCGCTTTCAGCCGCACCGTAAGCGGCGAAATGCTTGATGCAGGCCATCACCGCGTCGTTGGCGGCGAGGTCCTTGCCCTGGAAGCCTTTCACGCGCGCAGCGGCGAAGAGCTCGCCGACGAGCACGTCCTCGCCCGCGCCCTCCATCGTGCGGCCCCAGCGCTGGTCGCGGGCGATGTCGACCATCGGGAAGAAGGTCCAGTCGATCCCCGCGCCCGCCGCCTCATAGGCTGCGGCCCGCGCCGTGCGCATCGCGAGATCGGGTTCGAAGCTCGCCGCCTCGCCGACCGGCACCGGGAAGATCGTGCGGTGGCCGTGGATCACGTCGGCGGCGAAGATCAGCGGGATCTTGAGCCGCGACTGCTTCATTACCGCGGTCTGCATCCGCCGCGCCATCTCCGCGCCGTTGCCGTTGAACACGCCGGTCAGCTTGCCCGCGACGGCATCGGCGATCTGGCCTTCGAAGCTGGGGCCGGTCGATGGCGGGTTGAGCGCGGTCGCGACGCCGCCCCCCCACGCCGACGCCATCAGCTGCAACTGCCCGGCCTTTTCCTCCAGCGTCATCTTTGCGATCAGCGCGTCGATGAAGGCGGGGACGGCCAGCGAGTCGGTCGCCTGGAACAGCGCGCGTGCCGGGCTGGACGCCCAGGCCGCGATCGCGCCCGCGCCCAGCAGTGCCGCGCGCCGCGAAATCCGAATGTCCGTCATGGAAAAAGACCCCTCCGAGATGCCGGCGTGCTTGCGCCGAAGCGCTTCGCCGTTGACCATTGCGTGTAACCGGTTACGTAGACGCTGAACGCCGCATAATGCAATGACGAAGCGTTGGTCGCCGACGATCCTGTCGTCGATACGAAGGGTTGGGGAACGGGGATGGCTGCGGCCAATATTCGTGATGTCGCTCACCGCGCCGGCGTGTCGGTGGCCTCGGTTTCGCGCGCGCTGAACGGGCACAGCAACGTCCACCCCGATACCCGCGCGAAGGTGAATGCCGCCGCCAAGGCGCTCGGTTACGTTCCGCATGCTGGCGCGCGCAGCCTCAGCATGGCGCGCACGCACGCGATCGGCGTGGTGCTGCCCGATCTGCACGGCGAGTTCTTTTCCGAGATCGTGCGCGGCATGGACCGCGAGGCAAGCGGGCGCGGCTACCAGTTGCTGCTGTCGAACATGCACGCCGATATCGACATGGCGAGCCACGCGACACGCGCGATGCGCGGGCGGGTCGATGGCCTGGTCGTCATGGCGCCGCAGGTCGATGCGGCAGGACTCGAGATCCTGCTTCCGCCGGGGTTGCCCGCCGTGCTTGTGCATAGCGCCGACGGGTCTGGGCGGCCGCTGCTCCGGATCGATAGCCAGCACGGCGCGGAGACGATGACCCGGCATCTGCTCGCGATCGGCAAGCGACGGATCGTGCATATCACCGGTCCTGCGGGCAATATCGACAGCGCCGAACGGCAGGCGGGGTTCCTCGCCGCGATGGCCGAGCGGGGCGATGCCGAGCCGATCGTCGTCGCCGGCGACTTCAGCGACGATGGCGGCGCCGCGGCGGTGCGCGACCTGCTCGCTGTGGGCACGCGCTTCGATGCGGTGTTCGCCGCCAATGACATGATGGCGCTCGGCGCGCTGACCGTGCTGCGCGATGCCGGCATCGACGTGCCCGGCGATGTCGCGGTGGCCGGTTTCGACGACGTGCCGCTCGCTCGGTATCTCGCGCTCACCACGATGCGCGTGCACATGGCGGAGATCGGCGCGCAGGCGGTCGCACGGCTCGTCGCGCAGCTCGAGGGGAAGGGCGCGGACGCCAGCACCGAACTTCTCGTTCCCGATCTTGTCGTCCGCCAGACGACGCAATCCGAAAAGGCCCGGCGATGACCCTGTTTCCTGTCGACCAGCGTATCGGCCGACGCGCGTTTCTCTCGACCTCGGCAGCGGCGGGCGCCGGACTGGCGGCGGCCGGCTGTGCGCCGATGCTGGCGGAGGCAGCGCCGCGCGGCTCCACCACGCTGCCGCCGCTGATCGACGATATCGAGCACCGCACCTTCGCGTTCTTCTGGGACCTGGCGAACCGCGAGAACGGGCTGGTGCCCGATCGCTGGCCGACGCCGTCCTTCGCCAGCATCGCCGCGGTCGGCTTCGCGCTGACCGCCTATACGATCGGTGTCGATCGGGGCTGGGTGCGCCGGAGCGCGGCACGCGACCTGACGCTGACGACGCTGAAGTTCTTCGACACGGCCAAGCAAGGCCCCGCGATGAGCGGGATCACCGGGCACAAGGGCTTCTTCTACCACTTTCTCGACATGAAGACCGGGCACCGCTTCCGCGATACCGAATTGTCGAGCGTGGATTCGACGCTGTTGTTCCTCGGCATCCTTCACGCGGTCGCCTATTATGACGGCGCCGATCCGGTCGAGCGCCAGATCCGCGAGATCGGCGCGCGCGTCGTGGCGAAGGCGGAGTGGCCGTGGTTCCAGCCCGACGGCAAGGCGATCTCGATGGGGTGGCACCCCGACAAGGGCTTCATCGAGCGGCGGTGGGACGGATATAATGAGGGGATGATGGTCTACATCCTCGCGCTCGGTTCGGCGGGGCATCCGATCGCCGACGGCGGCTGGTCGTTGTGGACCGCGCCCTATGATCGCTTCTGGCGCGGGGAGGGGGCGACGCGCCGCCTCGCCTTTGCGCCGCTGTTCGGCCATCAATACAGTCAGATGTGGATCGATTTCCGCGGTATCCGCGATGCGCCGATGCGGGCGGCGGGGCTCGATTATTTCGAGAACAGCCGGCGCGCGACCTATGCCAACCGCGCCTATTGCGCCGCCAATCCGATGGGCTGGGCGGGCTATTCGAAGGACGTGTGGGGGCTGACCGCGTGCGACGGCCCCGCCAACGCGATGCTGCGCCATAACGGCCATCAGGCGCAATATTACGGCTATGCCGCACGCGGGCCGATCGCCGAACCCGACGGGCTGGACGACGGCACGATCGCGCCGACCGCAGTGCTCGGCAGCCTCGCCTTCGCGCCCGAAATCTGCGTCCCGGCTGCGGAGGCGCTCCACCGCGTCCACGGATCGCGCATCTACGGCAAATACGGATTCCTCGACAGCTTCAACCCCAGCTTCAACTATACCGACGTGAAGACCGATTCCGGCACCATTGACGCGCGCTATGGCTGGGTGGCGAAGGACTATCTCGGCATCGATCAAGGCGCGATCATCGGCGCGATCGCCAATACCCGCGATGGTGCGGTGTGGCGGGCGATGCGCACGTCGGACGTCATCCGCCGTGGCCTCAAGCGCGCGGGCTTCACCGGAGGATGGCTGGGATGACGCAGGGGCAGCAGGGCGGGGACCGGCGGGTCAGGCGGATCACGATCGTCGGCGGCGGGACCGCCGGCTGGATGACCGCGGCGATGCTGTCGCAGCTCCTCAAGGGCTTCGACATCCGCCTGATCGAGTCCGATCAGATCGGCACGATCGGCGTCGGCGAGGCGACGATCCCGGCGATCCGCAACTATGCCGCGATCGCGGGTATCGACCAGGCCGAGATGCTCCGCGCCAGCCAGGCGACCTTCAAGCTCGGCATCGAGTTCGTCGACTGGAAGGCGAAGGGCAACAGCTACATCCACGGCTTCGGCAAGATTGGGCAGGATCTGATGTGGCTGCACCCGCATCACATCTGGCTGAAGCTGGCGGCCGAGGGTCGCGCGAAGCATTTCGACCATTACGCGCTGAACACGCTGGCTGCGCGGCGCAACCGCTTCGCCTTTCCCGATCCGCGCAATCCGGGCTCGCCGATGGCGGGGATCGACTACGCCTATCACTTCGACGCGTCGCTGTTCGCGAAGTTCCTGCGCGCGCAGTCGGAAGCGCGCGGCGTCACCCGCATCGAGGGGCGCATCGTCGAGGTCGCAAGGCACGGCGAGGACGGGCATGTGACTCACGTCGTGCTCGACGACGGACGGCAGATCGAAGGCGATTTGTTCATCGATTGCTCTGGCATGCGCGGGCTGCTGATCGGCGAGGCGATGGGCGTCGGCTATGAAAGCTGGAGCGAGTGGCTGCTGTGCGACCGCGCGCAGGCGGTGCCGTGCGAGAGCGTCTCGCCGCTCACCCCCTACACGCGATCGACCGCGCGCGACGCGGGGTGGCAGTGGCGGATCCCGCTCCAGCACCGGATCGGCAACGGCCATGTCTATGCAAGCGCGCTGACCAGGGACGAGGCGGCAGCGGAGGTATTGCTCGCCAATCTCGACAGCAAGCCGCTCGCCGATCCGCGCCCCGTCGCCTTCGCGCCGGGCAAGCGCCACCGCGCGTGGGAGAAGAACGTCGTCGCGATCGGGCTGTCGGGCGGGTTCCTTGAGCCGCTGGAATCGACGAGCATCCACCTGATTCAGACCGGAATATTGCGATTGATCGCGCTGTTCCCGGCGAGCGGGATCGAGGCGGTCGATGTGGCGGAATATAACCGCCAGACCGATTTCGAATATCGCGACGTGCGCGACTTCATCATCGCGCACTATAAGGTCACCGACCGGGAAGACACGCCGTTCTGGCGGCATGTGAAGCACATGGCGGTGCCCGACAGCCTGGCGGAGCGACTGGAGCTGTTCCGCACATCCGGCCGCTTCTTCATGCATCGGCAGGCGGAGCTTTTCCGCGAGGAGAGCTGGGTCCAGGTTCTGATCGGACAGGGGCATCCGATGCGGTATGATCCCGTCATCGACACGCTGCCGCCACAGCAGATCTCCGATTTCCTCAAGGACATCGAAGAGGTTATCGACGACACCGCGAACCGGATGCCGGACCATGCCGCGTTCGTCGCGCGCAACTTCGCCGCGCCCGCGCCGCCGCCTGCTGTGGCCGCCTGAACACACCTACCCTTAAAAAGCCCGAAACGGCCCCGCGAAGCCAATTGTAACCGGTTACTCTCGCGTGTAAGCGTTTCCACAGGCCTCGCGAGTCGAGTGCCCGTCGTCGCGTAACCGGTTTCGGTGCGGGACGGCGGCGCTGGCGGACAAGAGGTTCGGACGTTTCAGGGGAGGTTTTGCACATGATTTTCAGCTCTCGTCGTTTGAGCATCGCGCACGGCATTTCGGCCTCCGCGCTCGCCGCCGCCATCGTCATCAGCGCGCCGGCGCAGGCGCAGACCGCCAGCGCGATCCGCGGCACGGTGCCGGGCGCCGCCGCCGGCACCACGGTCACCGCGACCGACACCTTCACCGGCCAGAAGCTCAGCACCCGGACGACCGCGTCGGGCGGCTTCACCTTTGTCGGCCTGCGCCCCTCGACCTACCGCGTCGACGTGGCCGGCAAGCCCTCGCAGCAGGTGACCGTGCCCGTCGGGCAGACCGCGATCGTCGATTTCAGCGAAGCCGCAGCGCCGGCCGAGACGGCGGCGCCCGGCGAAGCCCCTGCGCCTGCCGCAGGCGACATCGTCGTCACCGGCCGCCGCCAGCTTGAGACGCGCACCGCGACGATCTCGACGAACGTCAGCCAGGCGCAGATCGAGAACCTGCCGCAGGCCGAGCGCAACTTCCTGAACTTCGCGGCGCTCGCCCCGGGCGTTGCGGTGTCGCCGGGCAACGGCAATGCGCGCCAGGTGCAGGCGGGCGCGGTCAGCGCCGATAACATCAACGTTTTCATCGATGGCCTGAGCCTGAAGAACCAGGTCAATCACGGCGGCGTGGCGGGCCAGAATTTCAGCCAGGGCAATCCCTTCCCGCAGCTCGCGGTGCAGGAATTCAAGGTCGATACCCAGAATTTCAAGGCCGAGTATGAGCAGGCCGGGTCCGCGATCATCACCGCCGTTACCAAGACCGGCGGCGACAAGTTCCACGGGGATATTTTCGGCGACTGGATTCCCTCGTCCTTCTACGGGCGGAAATATTTCGATCGGCCGGGCCACAAGAACAACATCGGCACGAATTGTCCGGATGATGCGTCGAAGATCTGCTTCAAGCCGAAGGACAGCTATTCGCGCAAGCAATATGGCGGTGATCTGGGTGGCCCGATCATCAAGGACGTCCTGCATTTCTACGGCGCGTTCGAAGCGACCGATATCACGCAGCCTTCGACGGCCGTGCAGCTGTTGACGACCAACACGACAGCCAGTCAAGCTGTGCCCGAAGCGATCGCAAGCCAGTATAACGGCAGCTATCCAACCAAATTCAACCAGAAACTATACTTCGGCAAGTTGACGCTGTTCGCGAGCGCGCAGGACACGATCAACTTCAGCGGGTTCTTCCGCCGCGAGAGCAATCTTTCCGACTTCGGCGGTGTGAACGTGCCTTCGCACGGGCATCTGCTGCAGTCGAAGATCGACCTCTATCAGGGCGAGTGGAATCACCGCGGCGAGAATTGGCTCAACGAACTGACGGTCGCCTACAATACGGTGTTCAACGGCACGCCTCGTACCGGCACCGGTCCTGAGATCATTCTCGGGACGGCTGGCGCGGTCCAGGCTGGTCTCGGTGCGAATGGCTTCGAACAATATGACAACCAGAAGACCTGGACCTTCAAGAACAATGTGACCTTCTTCGGCGATCATCACGTCGTGAAGGCGGGCGTAAAATACGCGCGGAACGAGCTGTCGCGCGAAGAAGACCTGCAGAGCAACGGCACCTATTATTTCCAGCCGTCGACCTACACGTCGTTCGATGCGTCGACCCCGCAGGGCGCCGCGATTTCTGTGGTGCCGGTGCAGCCGGCGTTCGCGAAGGACAACCAGATCGGCGCCTTCATCCAGGACGACTGGACGGTCAACGATCACCTCACGGTCAATCTCGGGCTGCGCTGGGACTATGAGGACAACGCCAAGAACGAGAAGTTCGTGACGCCGGCGGCGATCGTCACCGCGCTCCAGAATTATCAGGGCTGGAAGGCGGCGGGGATCGACCCCAACGACTACATCTCCACCGGCAGCAACCGGAAGCCTTACTGGAAGGCGTTCCAGCCGCGCGTCGGCCTGTCCTACGACGTGAATGGCGACCGCGATCTGATCCTGTTTGCGGGCGCTGGCCGCTATTATGATCGGCCGCTGTTCATCACCTCGGGGATCGAGACGGTAAAATCCTATTATCAGAAGGTCGTGACGCTGAACTTCTGCGACGGTCCCGGTCAGCCGACCTGCCAGTCGATTCGCCAGCAGAATAACAATGTGCTGCCCACGAACACGATCGCCTACAATTCCAACCTCAAGAACGTCGATAACCTGCGTGCCGCTGCAACCGCGTCGGGGCTGGGCGGCGACGTCTGGCTGCTGAACAACGACACCAAGCTGCCCTATTCGGATCAGTTCAACTTCGGCTTCCGCAAGCGTCTGGGCGCGGTGCAGACGTCGGTGACGTTCAGCCACATCCGCAGCCACAACATCTTCAAGTTCGTGCGCGGCAACCGCCTGCCCGATGGAACCTACACGTCGCAGGGTGACCAGTGGATCGAGGATATCTTCCCTGATGCCGGCCTGCTGCCCAACTACGGCGGCAAGCTGAACATCGGTACGAACGACGGCAAGGCCGTCTACAACGCGGTCTATTTCACCGCCGAGAAGCCCTATACCGATTCAGCCGGCTGGGGTTTCACGAGCACGCTGACGATCCAGAAGGCGACCTCCAACGTCGCGCAGGACCTGCAGGGCGACGAATTCTACAACGGCCCACGGGTCGATGCCTATGGCTGGAACTATGTCGCGGGGGTCGAGAAATACCGATTCGTCGGCACCGGGATCGTCAAGGGGCCGCTCGACACCAAGCTGTCTGGCACGTTGACCGTCTCGTCGGGCCCGTCTTTCGGCCAGGTCATCTTCCCGGCCAACCCGCCGGAAAAGGCGTGCTGCTACGGCAACTTCGGCGGCGTGTTCTGGCCGGGCGAGATCGTAGGGTATTTCAACCTCGATCTGCGGGCGTCGAAGAACTTCAGGCTGCCGTGGGGCCATGATCTCGAGGTCAGCGTGGCTGCGTTCAACATCTTCGATGCGGTCAATCGGACCTATTCGGCCTGGACGGCCGGCTCGGGCGTGAACCCGACCAAGAAGGAATATGACACCGTCGGTTATGCCCGTTCCTTCCAGGTGGGTGCCAAGTATAAGTTCTGACGTCAGCCCCCTATTGATGTCAGTCATTGGGGGTGGCCGCGTGGCCGCCCCCTTTTTTGTTCGAAAGGAATGTTCCGTCGTGAAGCCAGCGCTCCAGCGGGTGGGAGAGGCAGGCACGCCGGTCGTGACGGTCGATGCGTTCAGCGGGGACGTCGCGTCGCTCGTCGCGCTTGCCGCGTCGCTTGCGCCGTTCCCGCGCGCGGACACCTATTATCCGGGCGTCCGACGCATCCTGCGCGAGGAGGAGCCGGCGTTCGCCTATGTCGCCCGCACGCTCGAGGCGGCGGCGCCGTTCATCGGGGGTGCGTTCGACGCGGAGGGCTTCGACCTGATCGAGGCGAGCTTTTCGATCGTGACGCGGGCGCCGGCGGCGCTGTCGGATCCGCAGCGTATCCCGCATTTCGACGCGACCGATCCGCGCCACCTCGCGATCATGCATTATCTGAACGTGCCGATGGCCAGCGGCACGGCCTTCTACCGCCAGCGATCGACGGGGATCGAGCGCGTGGACGACGGCAATATGGGCCGCTTCGTCGAAACCGCACGGGCCGAAACCGCCGCGACCCCCGGCGGCGGCTATATCAACGCCAGCAACGGTGCCTTCGAGCAGATCGGCGCGGTGGAGGCGGTGGCCGACCGGCTGGTCCTCTATCCCGGCAGCCTGCTCCATTCGGGCATCATCCCGCCCGACATGCCGCTCTCGCCCGATCCGCGCGTCGGGCGGCTGACCGCCAACATCTTCGTCCGCTGTCACTAAGGAAGGGTTTCGCCGCTTGCGTATCGCGCTCCCTCTTGCCGCTCTGCTTCTTGCCACCGCCTCGCCGACGCTCGCCGGGCAACGGACCTACACCAACCCGGTCGATATCGATTACCGCTACAATTTCGAGCAGGATGTCGAGCGTATCTCCTATCGCACCGGCGCGGACCCGGCGATCGTGCGGTTCAAGGGCGCCTATTATCTCTTCATGACGCTCGCCGATGGTTACTGGCGATCGACCGATCTCATCCACTGGGACTTCATCACGCCCAGCAAATGGCCCGCGCAGAGCGTCGTGGCGCCGGCGGTGTGGGAGGATGGCGAGCGGCTCTACATGATGCCGTCGACGACCCAGCGCGGGCCGATCTACGTCACCGACGATCCGGCAAGCGGGAAGCTCGACTATCTCAACCGGATGACGCCGCCGCTGCCGGGCGCGGTGCGATCGGGGTTCGAGGACAGCATCAAGCCGGGGGAGGTGCCGCCCGGCCCCTGGGACCCCGCGCTGTTCCGCGACGATGACGGACGCTGGTATATGTACTGGAACTCGTCGAACGTCTTCCCGCTTTACGCGATCGAACTCGATCCCAAGGACCGGCTGACCTATATCGGCAAGCCCAGGCCGCTCTTCGGGCTGGAACCCGAACGCCACGGCTGGGAACGCTTCGGCCAGGATCACAGCGGTGGTCTGCCCGACGGCACCCCGATCAAGCCCTTCATGGAGGGCGCGTGGATGACGAAGGTGAACGGCCGCTACTATCTGCAATATGGCGCGCCGGGGACCGAGTATAACGTCTATTCCAACGGCACTTACGTCGCCGATCACCCGATGGGGCCGTTCCGCTACGCGCCCTACAACCCGGTCGCCTACAAGCCCGGCGGGTTCGTTGAAGGCGCCGGACACGGCTCGACCTTCAAGGACGCGTATGGCAACTGGTGGAACACGGGGACGCCGTGGATCGGCTATAACTGGACGTTCGAGCGGCGCATCGCGATGTTCCCGACGCGGTTCACCAGCGACGGGCAGATGATCGTCTCGACCCGGTTCGGCGACTTCCCGCACTGGATGCCGACGAAGAAGACCGACGATCT
Organism: Sphingomonas sp. EC-HK361; assembly: GCF_902498785.1. Classification (GTDB taxonomy): domain Bacteria; phylum Pseudomonadota; class Alphaproteobacteria; order Sphingomonadales; family Sphingomonadaceae; genus Sphingomonas. The sequence continues at coordinate 1,771,013 of NZ_LR701494.1, read as the reverse complement.
CGACAGCCTGTTCACCGGCTGGATGCTGCTGTCCTATCGCAAGCCCGCGACGGCATCTTCGACGATGGGCGATCACGCGGCATCGACCGTCACCGACGAAAACCCGCGGACCTTCTGGGTTGCAGGCGCAAACAGGCCGGGCGAGACGCTGACGCTCGATCTGGGGTCCACGAAGACGGTGCGCGCGGTGCAGGTGAACTTTGCGGACTATAGGTCCGGGCGGTTCGGCGACGCGCCCGATATTTATACCGCGTTCACGGTGGAAGCGTCGCGCGACGGTAAGGTCTGGTCGAAGGTCGCGGAGACGGGGGCGGATCGCCGCGACCGCCCCAACGCCTATTTCGAGCTGGAGAAGCCTGTCGAGGCGCGCTTCATCCGCTATGTCCACGGGCATGTCGGCGCGGCGAACCTCGCGATCAGCGACATCCGCGTTTTCGGGAACGCCGCGGGCAAGCTGCCCGCCGCGCCCGCGTCCGTCAGCGCAGTGCGCGCGAAAGACACGCGCGACGCGACGGTGCGCTGGGCGCGGGTGGCGGGCGCGGTCGGCTACAATGTGCGCTGGGGCATCCGGCCGGATCGACTGACGCTGACCTATCAGGTGTTTGCCGACCGCGTGGCGAACGGGGCGCAGGCCGCGCTCGACCTTCGGGCGCTGAACGTAGGGGTGCCCTATTACGCGGCGGTCGAGGCGTTCGACGAGACGGGCGTGTCGAAGCTGAGCCGGACGGTGGCGGTGCGATAGAGCGTTCTCGACCTATCCGATCCGGGAGGGGCGTGATTCCAGCCAGCCCGTTTTCGCTTTAGACGGGGTCATTCCTGCGCAGGCAGGGATCCATGTCTCTCTGTAGCACGCGACACGGAGAGACATGAACCCCTGCCTTCGCAGGGGCGACGCTTACAGTGAAAACCGCAACGTCGCGCGGATGTCGCGGCCGGCGAGCGGTGCGAAGTCCTTCAGGAAGCTCGCGGCGCGGCGGGCATCCACATCGAAGATGTTGTTGGCGCTCAACAGCAGCGACGTCTTGCTGTCGGACCCGAACGGCTTGAGGTTCAGCGAGGCGTTGACCATCGTGTAGGCGGCGGTCGGCGTTTCGAAAGCGGCGATCCGGTCCTGCTTGAAGACATGCTCGACCTCGACGCGACCGGAAATCCTGTCGGCCTGCGCCTCCAGCCCGCCGAGGACGCGCATCGGCGGGATGCGCGGGATCGGCCCCAGATCGACGATGTTCGCGTGGACGTAATCGCCGAGCAGATCGGCGTTGATCGCGGTGCCGCCGAAGGTCGCGAGCCGCTTCGACGCATCGAATTCGACACCCCAGTAGCGGGCATCGCGCTGCTGATACTGGAAGCAGGGGAAGTCGACGGTCCGGCCGGACGGCGCGGCGGCGGCTTCGCAGATCGACGGATCGACCTGATTTTCCGAGATGTAATTGGTGAACCAGTTGTAATAGGCCGATGCGTCGAGGCTGAAGCCGTCGCCATGCGCGTGGAAGGTGCCTTCCAGGCCCCAGCTTTTTTCGAGGCGGAAGTCGGGGCTGCCGAGTTCATAGGCCTGCGTTCCGGCATGCGCGCCGTTGGCGAACAACTCCTCGCCCGTCGGTGCGCGTTCCGTGCGCGACAGGTTCAGGCCGACCCGGACTCCCTCAGCCAAGGCATAGGACCCGCCCAGTGATCCGGACAGCGCCTGGTAGCTGCTCTGCCCGCGGAAGAATCGCAGGTCGTCAGCCGGGGTGCGCGCGGCGACGTCGGTGAATTCGTAGCGCAACCCGCCCTCGAACTTGAACGCGCCGGCGTCATATTGCTGGAGCGTGAAGAGGCCGGTCTGGTTGGTCTCGTTCTTGGGAAGGAAGGCTTCGTCCCCGACGACGTTGAAGATGCGGTTGAAATACTGGACGCCCGACGCGCCCTTCCAGCCGCCGCGATCGGCCTGGATGATCTCCAGCCGGCCTTCGGTGCCGTTGTTGTAGAAGGCGGTGCCGACGCTGCCGTCCTCCTCCAGCTCGAAATGGCGGTAATCGGCATGGCCGAGGCGGATGCGGATCTTGTCGACGAGGCTGCCGCCGGCATCGACTTCGCCGCGAAGGTCGTAGCGGTTCTGGACGACGCTGAGCCGCGGGGCCTCCTGCTCCTGCCCGACCTCGGTCGCGTAGCGGATCGGCACGCCGTAGAGGCTGTCATAGTAACTGTACGAGACGCCGAGCGAACCGCCATCGGTGATGACGGTCGCGCCGACGCCTGCCGTCCAGGTGCGCGCGGCGGTGTTGGGCAACTTGTCCTTGATCGCAGCTGTCGCGGCGAAGTCGATCGGCTCGTCGGTGTCCTGCGGCAGGCCGACCTGCGAGAGCACCTGCGCGCGGGCGGCGGGCGTCAGCGCGTAGCCGCCGATCTTGAGGTCGTCCGACTTGCTGTAGGAGCCATCGGCATGAAGGACGAGGTGCTTGCCGACCGCGACATCCGCCGCCGCGCCGCCGGATCGTTCGTTGGCCGCCGATCCATAGGTGCCGATCGCATCGAGCCGGTAACCCTTCTCGGGCACGGTGCGCGGGATGCGGGTGTCGATGACGTTGACGACGCCGCCGACCGCCGACGACCCGTAGAGCAGCGCGGACGGACCGCGCAGCACCTCGATCCGCTCGGCGAGCAGCGGATCGATGATGACGGCGTGATCGACCGAGGTGTTCGACACGTCGATCGAGCCGATGCCGTCCGTCAGCACGCGGATTCGGTCGCCCTGGAAACCGCGTAGCACCGGGCGCGAGGCGCTCGGCCCGAACGAGGTGGAGGATACGCCGGGCTGGCGCGCAAGGGTGTCGCCGATCGTCGGGCGCAGTTCGCGGGTGAGATCGGCGCCCTTCAGGACCGATGTGCCCTGGAGCACGTCCGCCTCGTTGCGCTGAACGGGGGCGGTCACGATGATATCGTCCTGCCGCTTCGTCTGGGCGGCCTGATCGTCGGCAGGTTGCGTCGCGTCGGCAGGTGTCGATGTCGTCACCGGATCGGCGTGGGCAACGCTGGCGATGGCGAGGGCAGCGAGGCTGGCACCGATGGCGAGGGACTTCATGCGCGACTCCTTGAACCTTTGAACGCTTGTCCCGGCGCCGCTATCGGCAATGTTACAACATATCAATAGGGATATCGTGTCTTCGCGCCACATGACGTGTTTTTCACCGACGGGGCGTGGCGCGAATACGTCAGTGTAAACGAACTTGCGTTTGGCATGGCGTTGCGTAGCTTTTCCCGAGGAGAGGTTCCGGGGGGAATTCATGACGATGACACGTTGCATCGCGGCCGTGGCCGCGCTGGTCACGCCGTGCGCGGCATTCGCGCAGGACTCGGTGATGGTGCCCTATGGGGGCGGCAATCCGACGCCCGTTGCGCAGGCGCCCGCCGATACCGGCGATTCGCCGGAGGACATCGCGAAGGACGCGGCGCGCGACCTCAAGGACAGCCGCTTCTACAACAAGCCCGGCGCGACGCGCGCGCAATATGATGCCGACTGGCAGCGTTGCCGCCTGATCGCACGCGGATCGCGCACGCCTGCGGGGATGGTACCCTATTACTATAATCCCGCGGTGATTTCGCCGCTGGCAGCCGGGATCGGCGGTGGACTGGGCGGGTTGCTGGGCGCGGCCATCGCAGAAGGGCAGCAGCGCCGCGCGAACCGGCGGGCGTGCCTGCTCATCGGCGGCTGGCGCATGGTCGAAGTGCCGAATGCGGAGCAGGCGCGCGTCGCGGCGATGACCGATGCCGATCGCAGCGCCTATTTCGACACGATCGTCGGCGCGAAGGACGTGAAGGGCGAGGTCACCGAACGGACCAGCTTCTCGCTTGCTGCCGACCCGGCGCTCGCGCTCGACGCGCCGGTCGCCGGTTCGCCCACCGTCTTTGCCGGCAAGAAGATCGACCCGAAGGCGCCGATCCTGCTCGGCCCGGACGAGGGGCTCGTCGTCGTCGCGTTCCGCCGCCCCGACGCCGGCAGCGCGGGGCGGACGGGCCAGTTCATGATGGCGCGCTATGACGTGACGGCGCGTGACCGGGTGTACCAACCGCGCGATTGGAAGAAGAAGGGCGACAAGACGACCTATGCCATGACCGCGAAGAGCGCGGACAAGAAGGCGCCCTATGAGGTGCAGGTGCTGCGGATGACCGCCGGCGATTATGTGATCGATTCAAGCGCCACCGGGTCGCTGGTGCCCGCGACGACCAACTGCTTCGGCGCGCCGACCTTCCATGTCGGGGCCGGCGAGACGGTCTATCTCGGCGATTTCATTCCCTTTTGGAACGTGAAGACCGCGAGCGGCGCGGTCTCCGCTCTCGCCTGGGCGCCGCACCTCGAGGAGGCGCGCACGGCACTTGCCACTGCGCAGCCTACACTGGCGAGCGCGATGAAGACGGCGACGTGGCGCAACCGCGCGACCTATGCCTGTGCCGGGCTCACGATGGACCGGTTTGACCTGCCGGGGGTGGAGGCGCTCCCCGAGCCGGCGTTGCAGGGCGCGACGGCGGCAGCGGCGACCTCCTAGCGGACGTGGCGCTTCTCCAGCTTCCGCGCGAGCGTCCGGCGGTGCATGCCGAGGCGCCGCGCGGCTTCGGAGATGTTGAAATCGGTTTCCGCGAGCACTTCGTGGATGCGTTCCCATTCCAGCGTCTTGATCGACGTCGGCTGCGCGGAGATCGCCGCGTCGGTGTTACCTTGCGTCAGCCCGAACGCGGCTTCGATATCGTCGGTATTGGCGGGTTTGGTGAGATAGTGCGTCGCGCCGAGCTTCACCGCCTCGACCGCAGTCGCGATCGACGCGAAGCCGGTCAGGACGACGATCCGGATGTCGGGATCGTGCGCATGCAGCGCCTCGACACAGGTCAGTCCGGATGCGCCGCCGAGCCGGAGATCGACGACGGCGAAGTGGGGCGCGAAGCCGAGCGCGTCGGCGACGCCGGCCGCGGTATCGACGGTGCGCACGATATAGCCGCGACGCTCGAACGAGCGGGCGAGGGTGCGCGAGAAGGTGGCGTCGTCCTCGACGATCAGCAGGCGGCGGTCAGCCATCGGCATCCTCGCGTGTCGCGAGCGCGGCGAGGGGGAGGACGAGCGTCACCTCGGCGCCGCCGCCGGCGCGGTTGGCCGCCTCCACCGTGCCGCCGAGGGTGCGCAGCGTGTTGACGGTCAGGAACAGGCCAAGCCCGGCGCCGTGGCGCACCTTGGTCGTCTGATAGGGCGTGCCGATCGTATCGAGCATCGCGGGCGGGAAGCCGCCGCCATTGTCGCTGGCGGTGATGCGCAGATCGCCGTCCGCATCCTCGATCCGCAGCGTCACGCGCGTAGCACCGGCGTCCGCGGCATTTTCCAGCAGGTTGGTGATCGCCTGCGCAAGCGCGCGGTCGGCGACGATCGCGTGGTCGAGGGTCAGCCGGTCGTCGAGCACCGCGATCTCGCGCCGCCCGCTGCTCCAGCCATCGACGATGGCGGCAACGAAGGCGCGCAGCGTCGTGCGCACCGGGTCCTGACCGGTCACCTCGCCGGCGGCGAAAAGGATGCCCGACAGGATATCCTTGCAGCGCGCAAGCTCGGCCTGCATGTCGGCAAGCTCGGCGGACAGCCGCGTGTCGCGCGCTATCAGCGGGTCCTGCCGCCAGTCGCCCAGGATGACCGACAGCGACGCGAGCGGCGTGCCCAGCTCGTGCGCGGCGCCCGACGCAAGCAGGCCCATGCGGACGATCTGTTCCTCCTCGGCGGCGCGCTTGCGCATCTCGGCGAGGTGTCCGTCGCGCGCGCGCAGGTTCGCGGCGATCCGGGTGACGAACAGCACCAGCAGACAGGCGGCGAGGATGAAGTTGATCCAGCTGCCGACGATGAAGGGCGGGCTGATCGGGTTGGCGTAGGGCGCGGGCAAGGCAAGCGGGCGGTAGAGCGTCATCAGCACCGCGAACGCGCTGCACGTCAGCACGACGATCGCCCAGCTATACGCCGCCTCCAGCAGCACCGCGCCGAGCACGACCTGGAGGAGATAGAGCGAGATGAACGGGTTGGTCGCCCCGCCGCTCCAGTAGAGGTTGAGCGTCAGCGCCGCGAAGTCGCAGAGCAACGTGCCGAACAGCTCGACCGTGCGCACCGCACGGCGCTGGAGCAGCGCCAGCGTCGCGAGGTTGAGCAAGACGAGCGCCGCGAGCACGAGCAGCATCGGCACCACGGGAAGAGGAATGCCGAAAATGCGGTTGGCGACGAGTATGGTGCCGAGCTGGCCGGCAACCGCGAGCCAGCGCAGATGGGTGAGCAGCAGCATGTTGCGGCTGCTCGCGTCCTCGGCCGACCAACGCCGGCGGGGCTTTTCGGATTCTGCGGGCGGCGCTGGCGTCACGCAGCCGGATTACGCCGAGGCGCGCACGCGTGTCACGCGCCACGTCATGAAGGCGATCAGCGCGGCGAGGCCGAACCAGGTGAAGGCGTAGACGAGGTGGTTGTTCGGGAAGCGCACCACCGTCATGCCACCGCGCGGGACGAGCTGGCCGGGGGTGGCATCGGCATCGATGAAGTAGGGGGCGGTGGACGACATGCCGCGTTCAGTGCAGTCTTCGCTCATCGCGCTATCCTTACCCTTCCCACCGCCTGCGGCGGCGGGCCCCTTCCCTCTCCCAGTGGGAGAGGGAGGGAGCGGCGAAGCCGCGGAAGGGTGAGGACAGCGCCGAAAGGCACTGGTGATCGCCGCCACGTCACGCGAATACCAGCGGCCCTCCGACGGCACGTTGTCGCGCAGAAAGCCGCCTTTCGGCTCCGTGAGACGCAGTAGCCCGGTGACGGTGACCGGGCCAGTCGGCGGCGTCAGGTCCCGCTTGTCCTCGAGCGCCACGAACCCGCGATTGATGAGGACGGTGAAGCCGCGGCTGGTGTCGAGCGGGGCCATCACCCAGAAGCCGCCGCCAAGCTGTGTCGTCGCCTGGGTGAGCACCGGTTTCACTGGCCGCCAGGTGCCCTCCACCCGCACGCGGGTGTAGGCGTGGTCCGTGCCGATCCGGGGCCAGCGATCCGGCCCCGGCGCGGCGACGGGCGGGGCGGCGAGGCGGTGTTCGACCTGCGCGATCAGCGCCAGCTTCCACGTCCGCCGCTGGATCTGCCATATCCCTAGCGCGCACAGCGCCGCGACGAGCAGCAACAGCGCGGCGGCAAGCAGGGGCCTGCGCCGCGCCACCATCACATCGCGCCCGCGTCCCCGGCGGACATCGTCATGTTGCCGCCCATGTCCATGCCCGACGGCATCATGTTGGTGGTCATGTGATACATCACCCACAGCGTGCCGGTCAGCGCGATGACGACGAGGATGACGGTGAAGATCAGCGCCATCATCGTCCAGCCATGTTCGGACTTCGAGTTCATGTGCAGGAAATAGATCATGTGGACGATAATCTGCGCGAAGGCGAAGACCATCACGATCCCGGCGATAACGCGCGGATCGGCGAACGCCCTGGTCATCACCAGCGCGAAGGGGATCGCGGTGAGCACGACCGACAGCAGAAAGCCGATGACGTAATCGCGCATCGTTCCGTGACCGTGAGCCATGCCGTCGGCATGATGGTCGTGCGGCGTATCGGGGTGCCCGTGGGGCTGGGCGGGCGCGCTCATCGCAGGACTCCGAGCAGGTAGACGAAGGTGAAGACGCCGATCCAGATGACGTCGAGGAAGTGCCAGAACAGCGACAGGCACATCAGCCGGCGGGTATTGTCCGCGCCCAGCCCGCGGCGCGCGACCTGGACCATCAGCGTGACCAGCCAGATCAGGCCGCAGGTGACGTGGAGCCCGTGGGTGCCGACAAGCGTGAAGAAGGACGACAGGAACGCGCTGCGCTGCGGCCCGGCGCCTTCGTGGATCAAATTCGCGAACTCGTAGAGCTCGATGCCCAGGAACGCCGCGCCGAAGAGCCCGGTGATCGCGAGCCAGATCAGCGTGCCGCGTATCTTCCCCGCCTGCGTCGCCAGCATCGCAAAGCCGTAGGTGATCGACGAGAACAGCAGCATCGCGGTGTTGAGCGCGACGAGCGGCAGCTCGAAAATCTCCGACGGGCGCGGACCGCCGGCATAGCTGGCGCCGTAGACCCCCCAGCATGCGAAGAGCATCGCGAAGATGAGGCAGTCGCTCATCAGATACATCCAGAAGCCGATCATCGTGCTCCCGCCGGGGGCGTGATCGTGCTCGTCGGACAGATGGAAAACCTTGGGGAAGGCTTCGGTCATAGCCGGCTCGTTGGGTGCAGCCGTCGTGTTCACGCGTCAGGCTCCTGCATTCGCGAGGAGGCGGGTGCGGGCGCTTTCGGTTTCGATCACCTTTTCCACCGGGATGTGGAAATCGCGGTCGTAGTTGAAGCTGTGATAGATCGCGTAGCCGACCGCGCCGAGAAAACCGATCGCCGCCATCCACCAGATATACCAGATCATGCCGAAGCCGCCGACCAGACTCGCGCCGGCGATGACCAGCCCCGCTTCGGTGTTCTTTGGCATGTGGATCGGCCGGAACCCCTCGACCGGGCGCTGATAGGCGCAGTCCTTCATGTCGTACCACGCGTCCAGATCGTGGACGACGGGGGTGAACGCGAAATTATATTCCGGCGGCGGCGACGAGGTCGCCCATTCCAGCGTGCGCCCGTTCCACGGATCGCCCGTCATGTCGCGCAGCGCCTCGCGGTTCTTGAACGAGACGTAGAGCTGCATCAGGAACGCGGCGATGCCGACCGCGATGATCGCCGCACCGATCGCCGCGATCACAAACCAGATCTGCAAGCTCGGGTCGTCGAAGTGGCGCAGGCGGCGGGTGATGCCCATCAACCCAAGCACGTAGAGCGGGGTGAAGGCGACCCAGAAGCCGACGACCCAGCACCAGAAGCTCACCAGCCCCCATTTGCGATCGAGCTTGTAGCCGAACGCCTTGGGGAACCAGTAGTTGATGCCGGCGAACATTCCGAACAGCACACCACCGATGATGACGTTGTGGAAGTGCGCGACCAGGAACAGCGAGTTGTGCAGCACGAAGTCGGCGGACGGCACCGCGAGCAGCACGCCCGTCATCCCGCCCACCGTGAAGGTCACCATGAACGCGACCGTCCACATCATCGGCAGTTCGAAGCGGATGCGCCCGCGATACATGGTGAACAGCCAGTTGAAGATCTTCGCCCCTGTCGGGATCGAGATGATCATCGTCGTGATGCCGAAGAACGAGTTGACGCTCGCCCCCGACCCCATCGTGAAGAAATGGTGGAGCCACACGAGATACGACAGGATCGTGATGACGAGCAGCGCGTAGACCATCGAGGTATAGCCGAAGAGCCGCTTGCCACTGAACGTCGACGTGATCTCGCTGAAGACGCCGAAGGCGGGCAGGATCAGAATGTAGACTTCGGGATGGCCCCAGATCCAGATGAGGTTTGTATACATCATCGGATTGCCACCAAGCGTGTTGGTGAAGAAGTTCGTGCCGACATACCGGTCGAGGCTCAAGAGCGCGAGGACCGCGGTGAGGATCGGGAAGGCGGCGACGATCAGGATGTTGGTGGTCAGCGCCGACCAGGTGAAGATCGGCATCTGCATCAGCCCCATGCCCGGCGCGCGCATCTTGATGATGGTCGCAACCAGGTTGACGCCGGAGAGGAGCGTGCCGACGCCGGCGATCTGCAAGGCCCAGATATAGTAATCGACCCCGACATCGGGCGAGTAATCGAGCCCGGAGAGCGGCGCCATCGCGAGCCAGCCGGTGCGCGCGAACTCGCCGATGAACAGGCTCGCCATCACCAGCATCGCGCCCGCGGTCGTCATCCAGAAGCTGAAATTGTTGAGAAACGGAAAGCTCACGTCGCGCGCGCCGATCTGGAGCGGCACGACATAGTTCATCAGGCCGGTGACGAGCGGCATCGCGACGAAGAAGATCATGATCACGCCGTGCGCGGTGAACACCTGATCGTAATGATGCGCGTTCAGATACCCCTCGTTCGATCCGAACGCGATCGCCTGCTGCCCGCGCATCATGATCGCGTCCGCGAAGCCGCGCAGCAGCATGACGATGCCGAGCACAATGTACATCACGCCGATCTTCTTGTGATCGACGCTGGTGAACCACTCCTTCCAGAGATAGCCCCAGACCCTGAAATAGGTGAGCGCGCCGAGCAGCGCGACGCCGCCGATCGCGACCGCGACGAACGTGCCGACGACGATCGGTTCGTGCAGCGGCAGCGATTCCAGGCTGAGGCGGCCGAAGATCAGGCGGGTGAGGGTTTCGGACATCGGATCAGGCCTTTGCGAGGACGGCGGAGGTGCCGGGCCGCTGGATGTTCAGGGTCATGTTCTGGTTGGCGGGGGTGCCGGGCTGCCCGGTGCCGGGTGCCTGGCCGCGCCCGTCCGAGCCGCGTCGCTTCACCGGCGCGATCTCTTCGGGTGATTTCTGGAAGGCGCCCTTCGCCTTCGGTTTCTGGCTTTCGTTTGTCGGGACATGCTCCAGCACGGCACCGGGCTGCTGCATGTCGCGGCGCATCGTGTCGGCCATGCAGGGCGTGCCGGGACGGACGCACTGGTTCACCACCTTGTCGAAAAGACCCGGCGCGACCGACGTGAAGCCCATCGGCGGGACCTTCTCGCTTGGCTTTTCGAGCTGCAGATAGGTCGCGGTGTCGAGCGTCTTGCCCGTCGAGCGCGCGCTCGCCACCCAGCGGTCGAACCCCGCCTGGTCGAGCCCGCTGACCTTGAAGTGCATGTCGGAGAAGCCCGCGCCGCTGTAGTTGGACGAGAAGCCGTCGAAGGTGCCGGGCTTGTTGAGGACCGCGTGGAGCTTCGTCTCCATGCCGGGCATGGTGTAGATCATACCCGCCAGCGCCGGCACGTAGAAGGCGTTCATCACCGAGCTGGAGCTGAGCCGGAAACGGACCTGACGGTTTAACGGCAGCGCAAGCTGGTTGACCGTCGCGATGCCCTGTTCGGGGTAGATGAACAGCCATTTCCAGTCGAGCGCAACGACCTGGATTTCCAGCGGCTTGTCGGCCTTGTTCACCGGCGTGCCGCGCGCGATCTGCTGCAGCGGGCGATAGGGATCGAGCAGATGGGTGCTGACCCATGTCAGCGCGCCGAGCGCGATGACGATGAGCAGCGGCGCCGACCAGATGATGAGCTCCAGCCCGGTCGAGTGATCCCAGTTCGGCTCGTATTTCGCTTCCTCGTTCGACGCGCGGTATTTCCACGCGAACAGCACGGTCAACGCCATCACCGGAACGATGATGAGCAGCATGAGGCCGGTCGAGATCAGGACGAGATTCGCCTGCTGGCGTGCGACGTCGCCGCTGGGGTTCATCACGACCATGTCGCAGCCGGACAGCATCGCGACTCCGGCCAGTGCCATGACGAAACGGAAAGGGTGGGACCGCATCATGCGCGCCCACTAGGCTTTGCTGCGCGTGCGAACGATAGGACATTTTGTCCTATCCCCGCGGCGGCGGCGAGCGGGTATCGGGCACTCCCAAAGCGCGGATCACGTCTTGTGGCCGCGCGTTCAAGCCGCACGTCGGTGCGGAGCGGCCCTGCGGGCGGGGCTTGCATCCGGTGCCGAACAAGGAGCAGATACGACATGGCCACCGCGCATTCCGGTGAACTCGAAGCCGATGCCCGCCGCCTCAATGCGGACGGGCACGGCGTTCGTTCGGGCGAGATCGCGATCGGGGTCATCATCGGTCGTACCTCCGAATTCTTCGACTTCTTCGTCTATGCGATCGCCTCGGTCATCGTCTTTCCGACCGTCGTGTTTCCCTATGTCGATCGCCTGACGGGCACGCTCTACTCGTTCGCAATCTTTCCGCTCGCCTTTATCGCGCGGCCGCTCGGCAGCCTCATCTTCATGGCGGTCGACCGGAATTACGGGCGCGGAACGAAGCTGACCATCGCGCTGTTCCTGCTCGGCACGTCCACGGTGTCGATTGCCTTCCTACCCGCTTACGCGCAGGTCGGCCACTGGTCCGCGATCCTGCTGGCGACGTTTCGCATCGGGCAGGGCATCGCGCTGGGCGGCGCGTGGGATGGGCTTGCCTCGCTGCTCGCGCTCAACGTCTCCGAAAAGAAGCGCGGCTGGTATGCGATGATCCCGCAGCTGGGCGCCCCGCTCGGCCTGATCGTGGCATCGTCGCTCTTCGCGTTCAGCCTCGTCTTCGCGCCCTACGAGGATTTCATGGACTGGGGCTGGCGCTACCCGTTCTTCGTGGCGTTCGCGCTGAATGTCGTCGCGCTCTTCGCGCGGCTGCGCATGGTGGTGACGGCCGAATATAGCGACCTGTTCACCGCGCGCGAGTTGCAGCCGACCCGCGTGCTGCCGACGATCCGCAAGGAATGGGGTCACATCGTCATCGGCGCGTTCGCCCCGCTCGCCAGCTTCGCGCTGTTCCACATGGTCACCGTGTTTCCGCTGTCTTGGGTGCATCTCTACACGCAGGAGGCCGTGTCGCGGTTTCTGGTGATCGAGATCATCGGCGCGGTCTTCGGGCTTGGTGCGATCGTTGCCTCGGGGATGATCGCCGACCGGGTCGGCCGCCGCACGCTGCTCGGAGGATGTGCGGCGGCGATCGCGGCATTCAGCGGCTTCGCACCGCAGTTGCTCGCCGGCGGCGAGATAGGAGAGACGGTCTTCATGATCCTCGGTTTCATCCTGCTCGGCCTGTCCTTCGGCCAGTCCTCGGGCGTGGTTGCCTCCAATTTCGACAAGGAATCGCGCTATACCGGCTCGGCGCTCACCTCTGATCTCGCGTGGCTGTTCGGCGCCGGCTTCGCGCCGCTGGCGGCGCTGTTTCTGGCGAGCAAGTTCGGATTGATCGCGGCGGGCGGCTATCTTCTGTCGGGCGCGCTCGCTACGCTGGTCGCGCTGGCGCTCAACAAGGAGCTCGCAAGCCGCCTCGACTGATGACGCCCCCGAAATCGGGGCGTTTCGTCGTGTCGGGATTGATGCCAGAACGCGTTGGGGACCGTTGGCAATGTTGACCGATCTGTTTCTTGCCGGACGGGGGCGCGGCGTGATCTCGCCCGAGGATCTCGCGGCGCTCGACGCGATCGTGTCCGGACCGCACGAGGTGCCGGCGCGAACGACGCTGATCCGTCGCGGCGAGCCGGTCGAGCGCAGCACCTATCTGCTCGATGGCTATGTCTGCCGCTACATGGACGACCGGCAGGGGCACCGGCAGCTCGTCGCGATCCAGGTGCCGGGCGACTTCATCGATCTGCACGCCTATCCGATGAAGCGGCTGGATCACGATGTCGCGACGCTGGGGCCGGCGCGCGTCGCCTATGCCGATCACCGCGCGATCGACAAGCTGGTGCGCGAACGTCCGATGCTGACGCGCATGCTGTGGTATTCGACGCTGCTCGATGCCGCCATGCACCGCGAATGGATTTTCCGGCTGGGGCGCCTCGGTGCGAACGGCCGGATCGCGCATTTGATGTGCGAGCTCGACGTCCGCCTGTCGATGGTCGGCCTGTCGAAGGACGGGCGCTTCTCGCTGCCGATCACGCAGATGGACCTGGCCGAGGCGTGCGGCGTCACCAACGTCCATGCCAACCGCACGCTGCGCGCGCTGCGCGACCGCGATTTGATGACGTTCAAGTCCGGCGAGGTCGTGATCCACAACCTAAAGGCGCTGGCCGCGCTCGCCGAGTTCGAACCCGAATATCTGTATGCGGACTGGTCGGTCGATCTGTCGCAGGTAGAGGGGTGATCGTTTAGGAGTGCGCCGACCCTCATTGCCCGTCACCCCGGACTTGATCCGGGGTCCCGCTTGTTGCGGCGTGCCAAGGTAGCGAGACCCCGGATCAAGTCCGGGGTGACGCAGGATGGTGCGCTAATTCGCCCAGCCTAACGAACTCCCAGATCAGCTGGCCCGAACGCATCAGGGAGCAGCGCCGACAGCCGGTGGCTCTCGATCCGGTCGCCCTCGGCGCCGGCGCAGTGGACCTCGAGATCGCGTCCGCCAAGTTGCGCGGCCTCGTTCAGCACCTGCCGGCAACGACCGCAGGGACGAACGGGTGTGTCGCCCGTCGCGGCGCCGTGCGTGTCCATCAGCCCGCCGATGACCCCGATCGCCACGACATCGCGCAGCCGCCCGCGTGCGCTGACCTTCGCGATGGCGACCGTCTCAGCGCACAGCGACAGGCCGTAGCTCGCATTTTCTACGTTCGCGCCGCTTACGATCTCGCCGTCCGACAGCAGCACCGCCGCGCCGACCGCGAAACGCGAATAGGGGGCGTGGGCGTGGACGGCGGCCGCGCGCGCCGCCGCGATCAGGGTTTCCGCCTCGGTCACTGTGCCGTCTCCATCTTCACCACGTCCCAATTGACCGGCCCGTCGATGCCCTCGATCCGGCGGAAGTCGCTCGCCCGCCACATCCGCCAGCCATGCGCCGGATAGCCGGGTTTCAGGCCGTTGCCCATCGCCCACACGCCGCGCGGCAGCGCGCTCGACAGGTCGTAGTCGCGATCGACGGCGCGGCTGATGAGGAGGAGCGCGGGCTTGCCGGTGTGCGTTTCGACGATCGTCAGGAATCGCTTCAAATCCGCGACAAACGCGGCCGGCTGCGGTCGATCGGCACAGCCGGGGTCGTAGGCGATTTCGACAGCGGGGGGCAGGGCGCCCGGCGCGCGTGGGACAACGGTGTTGAAGGCATTCGCCTGATCGACCGCGTCCTCGCAAAGAGAATACACGTGAATCGCGCCGCGCCGCAGCCCGGCGGCGGCGCTGTCGCTCCAGTTCGTCTCGAACCGCGAGTCCCGGTGGCGTGCGCCGGCGGTCGCGACGATATAGGCGAAGTCCGCGCCCGATCCCTTGACCAGCGGCCATTCGACCGCACCGTTCGCCTCGGACACGTCGACACCCTGCACGGGATAGGTTTCGGATGAAGGACGCCAGCCGATCGCGACTTGCCATGCCGCCATCGCGACGATGCCGGCCGCCGCCAGCACGGCGAGGATTCGCCACATCACGTCTTCCTCATCCCTTGATGTGCAGCACGCAGATGAGCGTGAAGAGGCGCCGCGCCGTGTCGAAATCGATCGCGATCTTGCCGTCCAGCCGCTCCTTCAGGAGCTCCGCCGCCTCGTTGTGGATGCCGCGCCGCGCCATGTCGACGGTTTCGATCTGCGCGGGCGTGGATTGGCGGATCGCCTGATAATAGCTGTCGCAAATCGCGAAATAATCCTTGATGGCGCGCCGGAAGCGGGCGAGCCCCAATATATGGGTTTCGAGCGGTGACTCGTCCTCGCGCTTCACCTCGAAGGCGAGCCGGCCTTCCTCGACGCTGATATGAAGCTTGTACGGGCCGGCATAGCCGTCCTCATGTTCGCGCTGCGGGGCGAAGTGGTTGCCCTCGATCAGGTCGAAGATCGCGATCCGACGCTCCTGCTCGATATCGGCCGAACGCCACAGGATCGTGCGTTCGTCGAGGGTGACATCGATGATCCGCGGATCGGCCATTGTCCGGCGATAGTCGGATGACGATGCGGCGACAATTATTCTCGTTATCCACAATTGAGGATGCCGGGGGATGGCGTAGAAGCCGGCCATGGCCACGCTTGCATTCCCGACGCCTGCCGAACCGCAGGGCCCGCAGCTTCCGCGCAACGTCGAGGCGGAGGCCGCGATGCTCGGCGCGATGATGATCGACAACCGGCTGGCCGACGACATCGTCGACCGGCTGGAGCCGCAGCATTTCTTCGAGCCCGTCCACGGCCGCATCTTCGCCGCGATCAAGACGCTGCGCAGCAACGACATGCTCGCGACGCCGGTGACGCTGCGCCCGATGTTCGAGGCGGACGAGGGGATGAAGGAGCTGGGCGGGCCGGCCTATCTCGCCAGCCTCACCGGATCGGGCGCCGGGCTGATCGGCGCGCGCCAGTTCGCGACGCAGATCTATGACCTGGCGATGCTGCGCGCGCTGGTGACGGTGGGGCGCACCCTCGTCGACCGCGCGATGGACACCTCGGAAGAGGTGAATCCGCGCGGCCAGATCGAGCTGGCCGAGGAGGAGCTGTTCAAGGTCGCGGCGGACGGCGGCGCGGAGAGCGCGGTCAAGACCTTCGCGCAGGCGACGACGATGGCGGTCAAGATGGCCGAGCGCGCGCTCAATTCGGGCGGCAACCTGTCGGGCGTCACGACCGGGCTCGATTCGATCAACGCCAAGATCGGCGGCATGCACCATTCGGACCTGATGATCCTCGCCGGCCGCCCGGGCATGGGCAAGACCTCGCTCGCCACCAACATCGCCTTCAACGCCGCGCGGCGGTGGATGCGCGACATGGCGGACGGGATCGCACCCGCCGATTCGGTCGGCGCCAAGGTCGCGTTCTTCAGCCTGGAAATGTCCGCCGACCAGCTCGCGACGCGTATCCTTGCCGAGCAATCGGGGATCAGCTCCGAGTCGCTGCGCATGGGCAAGATCAGCCGCGCCGAGTTCGGCCGGCTGGCGGCGGCGGCAGCGGAGCTCGAGAGCCTGCCGCTGTTCATCGACGATACCGGCGGGCTCTCGATCTCGTCGCTCCACACCCGCGTGCGGCGGCTTCAGCGGCGGCACAACAACGAGATCGGACTCGTGGTGGTCGACTATCTCCAGCTGCTGACCGGCGGCGGCAAGGGATCGAGCGAGAACCGCGTCCAGGAAATCTCCGAAATCTCGCGCGGGCTGAAGACGCTGGCGAAGGACATGAACGTGCCGGTGCTGGCGCTCTCCCAGCTCAGCCGCGCGGTCGAGCAGCGCGAGGACAAGCGCCCGCAGCTGTCGGACCTGCGCGAATCGGGATCGATCGAGCAGGATGCGGACATGGTCTGGTTCGTGTTCCGCGAGGATTATTACGTCGCGGCGAAGGAGCCGAAGCGCCCGGTCGAGGGGGACGATTCGAAAACGTTCGAGGACCACGCGAAATGGGCGACCGACATGGAGCGGGTTTACGGCCTCGCCGAGCTGATCGTCGCCAAGCAGCGCCACGGCGCGACCGGCAAGGTCGTGATGAAGTTCGACCCGACGATCACCCGATTCAGCGACTACGTGGGGTATTGAGCGGGTGCCGAAGATCGACCTCACCGCGATCGCGCCGATCACCGGCAGCGGCTACCCAGCGCCGTTCGACGATGCCGCGGGCGCTCGCCGCATCCTGCCGCTGGCAAAGGCGAGCGGCATCACCGATTTCGAGGTCAACCTGGTGACCCTGGGCGAGGGCGACTGGTCGAGCCAGCGCCACTGGCATGAGGGCGAGGACGAGTTCGTCGTGATCCTGTCGGGCGAGGCGACCTTGATCGACGATGCAGGCGAGACGGCCCTCGGCGCCGGCGATTGCGTCGCCTTTCCCAAGAGCGACGGCAATGGCCACCATCTGGTCGGCGGCGCGGGCGGGTGCACTTTCGTCGTATGGGGCGTGCCGGAATCGACGCCGTGCCATTATCCCGACATCGACCTGCTGCTGCCCGACGCGCGAACCGGGGTTTACACGCACAAGGATGGCACGCCTTATTAGAGCCGTATGACACGATCGAACCAACGTCACCCCGGACTTGATCCGGGGTCCCGCTAGTCAAGCGGCGCCAAGAAGCGGGACCCCGGATCAAGTCCGGGGTGACGGCTCAATGTGACGTCCTCAAGCCTCAAGCCGGCAGTCTGGTCGCCTCAGAACACCGGCTCCTCGCCCGGCTTTTCGGGCACATGGATGCCGCATTCCACCTTGTCCCAGCCGCGCCAGCGGCCGGCGCGGGGGTCTTCGCCGGGTTGAACCTTGGAGGTGCACGGCGCGCAGCCGATCGAGAGATAGCCTTGCGCTTCCAGCGGATGGCGGGGCAGGTCGTGCTCTTCGAAATAGGCGTCCAGCCTCGCCTTGTCCCAATCGGCGAGCGGGTTGAGTTTCAGCCGGCCCTCGTCCTCCTCGAACCGCGGGAGGGCCGTGCGGGTGCCGGACTGGAAGCCCTTGCGACCGGAAATCCACGCGTCGAACGGCGCCAGTGCGCGGCGCAGCGGCTCGACCTTGCGCAAATCGCAGCAGCCGTCGGGATCATAGGACCAGCGCAGGCCCGTCGCGTCCTTGTCCGCGAGCAGGCGCGGGTCGGGGCGATAGACGCGAAGGTCGGTGAAGCCGAGCCGCTCGCTGAGTTCGTCGCGATAGGCCAGCGTCTCGCCGAACATCTTCTGGGTGTTGGTGAAGATGACCGGGACGTCGCGATTCACTTGCGCGACCATATGCAGCAACACCGCCGATTCCGCCCCGAAGGACGAGACGGCGGCGATGCGCCCCTTGAGCTCGCCTGCGATCAAGTCAGCCAGCATGTCCTGCGCGGCTACGCCTTCGAACCGTGCCTGATACGCTGCCGCGTCCACCGCGGTGAAGGCGGGCGTCACGTCGATCATGTCGAGGGCGCGCGCCGCACTAGCCATGCCGCACCTTCCACACCGGAACGACGCCGTCGGCAGCCTTCTGGTAATGCGCGTCGTAGCGATCGAGGCTGCGCGCCAGCACGGCGGGATCGATCGGTGCCTCGGGCGCGAAGCTGTCGAACCCGCAGCGGCGCATGAAGGGGATTTGATCGACAAGGACGTCGCCCGCCGCGCGGAGTTCACCGGCATAGCCGCTCTCCCGCAAGACACGGGCCGACGAGTAGCCGCGGCCGTCACGAAAGGACGGAAAGCTCACCTCGATCAACGCCAGCTGGGCGAGGTGCGGAAGCAGCGCGCGTGCGTCGTCGCCGGCCTCGATCCGCACGGCGCCGGCATTGGTCTGCCCGGCGAGGAACGAGTCCAGCGTGACCGCCGGTTCGTCATGGGCGTCATCGTCGCGGAAGCGCAGCAGCGTATCCTCAACCATAGATCGCCTCCTTGAACGGCTCGAATCCGACGCGGCGATAGGTGTCGAGGAAGCGCTCGCCGTCCTCGCGCACCGCGACATATTTGTCGGTCACCCGCTCGATCGCATCGACGATGCCGTCCTCGGAGAAGCCGGGACCGGTGATCTTGCCGAGCGACACGTCCTCCGCGCCCGATCCGCCGAGGAGCAGTTGGTAGTTTTCGGTGCCCTTCCTGTCGACGCCGAGGATGCCGATGTGGCCGGCATGGTGGTGGCCGCACGCGTTGATGCAGCCCGAGATTTTCAGCTTCAGCTCACCCAGATCGCGCTGGCGGGCCGGATCGGCGAAGCGCGTCGCGATCTTCTGCGCGACGGGGATCGAGCGGGCGTTGGCGAGGCTGCAGTAATCGAGGCCGGGGCAGGCGATGATATCGCTGATGAGGTCGAGATTGGCTTCCGCCAGTCCCGCGTCGGTCAGCGCCTGCCATACAGTATAGAGGTCCGCCTTGCGGACATGCGGCAGAACGATGTTCTGCGCGTGAGTGACGCGCAGCTCGTCGAAGCTGTAGCGCTCGGCGAGATCGGCCATCACGTCGATCTGGTCGGCAGAGGCATCGCCGGGGATCTGGCCGATCGGTTTCAGGCTGATGTTGACGATCGCGCAGCCGGCTTGCTTGTGCGGGCGGACGTTCTGGGCAACCCAGAGCGCGAAGTCGGGGTCTTTCCCCCCGCTTGTGTCGAGCGAAGTCGAGACACGCTTCTCGACTTCGCTCGAAGCAAACGGAGGGGGGACGAACATCGCGGTGATCCGGGCGAGCTCGGCGGCGGGCGGATCGATGCCCAGCGCCTTTACCGAAACAAACTCCTCCTCGACCTGGCGACGGTATTCGTCCGCGCCGAGTTCGTGGATCAGGATCTTGATCCGCGCCTTGTAGATATTGTCGCGCCGGCCGTAGCGATTGTAGACGCGAAGGCACGCCTCGAGGTAGCTCATCAGGTCGTCGGCGGTGACGAAGTCCTTGATCTCGGGCGCGATCATCGGGGTGCGGCCCATGCCGCCGCCGACGAAGACCTTCGCGCCGAGAACGCCGTCTCGCTCGACGAGCTGGATGCCGATATCGTGGAGCCGCATCGCCGCGCGGTCCTCGTCCGAGGCGATCACCGCGATCTTGAACTTGCGCGGCAGATAGCTGAATTCGGGGTGGAAGGTGCTCCATTGCCGGATCATCTCCGCCCAGGGGCGCGGATCGGCCACTTCGTCCGCGGCGGCGCCGGCATATTGATCCGAACTGATGTTTCGGATGCAGTTGCCGCTCGTCTGGATGGCGTGCATCTCGACCGTCGCGAGGTCCGCGAGGATATCGGGCGCATCCTCCAGCTTGATCCAGTTATACTGGATGTTCTGCCGCGTGGTGAAATGGCCGTAGCCCCGGTCGTACTTGCGCGCGATGTGGCCGAGCATCCGCATCTGGCGGCTGTCGAGCGTGCCGTAGGGCACGGCGACGCGCAGCATGTAGGCGTGGAGCTGAAGATAGAGGCCGTTCATCAGCCGGAGCGGTTTGAACTGATCCTCGGTGATCTGCCCGGCGAGGCGGCGGCGGACCTGATCGCGGAATTCGTCGACGCGGGCATCGACGATCGCCTGGTCGTAGGTGTCGTAGCGGTACATTAGTTCGTCATTCCGGTAGGTTTCCATGTGCTCCCGCGAAGGCGGGAGCCCAGTCTGGATCCCCGCCTTCGCGGGGATACAATGGTTCGCTGGCAATCATATCACCCAGCTCCCCGCATCCGGATCGGCTGGTTTCAGCGTCAGGTCCGGCCGCACCGTTGGCCCCAGCGCGCGGATGCGGTCCTTGATGTGGGCGGGGCGGGGGCCTTCGGGCCGGGGGCGGGGAAATGCGCCTCGATCCGGCGGACGAGATCGGGCAGGCGGGCAAGCGTGCGGACATCGGCGACCAGCCGGTCGGCGATCGCGGCCTCGGGGCCGAGTTCGGTGCGGATCCAGTCTTCGACCACGGGACGTGCGGTATCCCACATGTTGATGTCGGGATCGAGCGCGGTCGCGACGCCTTCGACCATCACCATCGTCTTTTGCAGCAGCAGCAGATGCGGCTGGGTCTGCATGTCGAAATCGCGGGTGATCGCGAACAGCCCGTCGAGCATCATGCCGATCGACATGTCCTTGACCGGCAGCCCGCGCATCGGCTCGCCGACGGCGCGCAGCGCGGTCGCGAATTCGGCGACATTGTGGTGGGAAGGGACGTAGCCGGCTTCGAAATGGATTTCGGCGACGCGGCGGTAATTGCCGGTGATGAGGCCGTAGAGGATTTCGGCGAGCCACACTCGCGCCCGCCTGTCGATCCGCCCCATGATGCCGAAATCGATCGCCGCGATGCGGTTGCCGGGCAGCGCGAAGAGGTTGCCCT
This sequence comes from Sphingomonas sp. EC-HK361, assembly GCF_902498785.1. GTDB lineage: Bacteria > Pseudomonadota > Alphaproteobacteria > Sphingomonadales > Sphingomonadaceae > Sphingomonas. Next base: position 1,749,771 of record NZ_LR701494.1, on the reverse strand, counting down.
GGTGGAGATCGGCGTGGAAAAAGCCTTCCGCGATCGCTTGGCGCAGGAAGGCGTGGACGAGCGTGCGGGCGAGAATCGGCAGGTCGAACCCCGATGCGGCCAGCGCCGAACGATCGGACAGCTTGATGCCGTCGACCCATTCCAGCGTCAGCACTTTCGCCGTCGTGCGTTGCCAGTCGATCGCGGGGACGACGAAATCCGGTTCCGCCGTCATGCCCTCTGCGAGTTCGGAGGCGGAGGCCGCCTCGCGGCGCAGGTTCAACTCACGCGCGGTCCAGCGTTTGAAGGTTTCGATCGTGAGGCGCGGGCGCAGGCGCGATGCCTCGCCGCCCATCTGCTCGACCTGCGCCGCGGCCCATTCATAGGTGTCGATCGCACGCGCGAACTCGTCTTCGACGCCCGGGCGGATGACCTTCACCGCAACCTGGCGCCCTTCGGTCGTCACCGCGCGGTGGACCTGCGCGATCGAGGCGGCGCCCACGGGCGTTTCGTCGATCGACGCGAACAGCGCCTCCAGCGGACGCCCGAAGCTCGCCTCCATCGCGGGGCGGAGCGTGGCGAAGGGGATGGGGGGCAGGTCGTCCTGCAACCGCAGCAGATCGTGCGCGGCGGCGTCCCCGACCAGATCAGGGCGTGTCGCGAGCGTCTGGCCAAGCTTGATCGCGGCCGGGCCGATCGCCTGAAACGCGTCGGCATAGGCCGGCACCTTGGGAACGCGCGCGCCGAACCGCGCGATGCGCGCCAGCCGGCGGACGGGTGCGGGCGTGTTCGGATCGTGCTCGATCCCCTGCAACGCGCCGTGCCGCGCGAGAATGCGGCCCCATTTCAATAGGCGCCAGAGGTGGACGACCGACGGAGTCATGCGCTTGCTCCCCTCCCTGCAAGGGAGGGGATGGGGGTGGGTTGGTGTGAGGCGGTTGCGCCGTCCGCCAACAGGCCGACCCACCCCCGACCCCTCCCTTCCAGGGAGGGGAGGACCGGCAGTTTCATCAAATCTTCCAGCCGCTATGGATCGCGACGAGGCCGCCCAGCATCGGCTCGACCTTCGTCTGCACGAAACCGGCGCCGCGGATCATGGCCTCGAACGTCGGCATATCGGGGAAGCGGCGGATCGATTCGATGAGGTAGCGATAGCTGTCCTCGTCATTCGCCAGCAGCTTGCCGACCCGGGGGACGAGGCGATGCGAATAGCTGTCGTAGAGTTCCTTGAAGCCCGGCCAGACCGTCGTCGAGAATTCCAGGCAGAAGAAGCGCCCGCCACGCCGCAGCACGCGGTGCGCCTCGCGCAGGGCCTTCGGGATGTCGGTGACGTTCCGGATACCGAACGCGATGGTATAGGCATCGAAGAATTTGTCCGGGAAGGTCAGCGTCTCGGCATTCGCCTCGGTCCATACCAGGCCGTCAATACCGCGTTTGGCCGCGCGTTCCATGCCGACCTCGAGCATCGCCGGGTTGATGTCGGCAACGGTCACCTGCGCGCCCGATTTCTGCAGCCGAAACGCGATGTCGCCAGTGCCGCCGGCCATGTCGAGCAGCTGCTCGTCCGGGCGCGGGTTCACGCGGCGGACGAAGCGATCCTTCCACAAACGGTGCATGCCCCCCGACATGGCGTCGTTCATCAGGTCGTAGCGGCTGGCGACGCTGGCAAAGACACCGCCGACGCGCGCGGTCTTCTCGTCGGGGGCGATATCTTCGTAGCCGAAGGAGACGGTCTCGGTCATGGCGCAGCCCTAGCCGCGCCTTGTGGCCGGAGCAAACGCAACCTAGCTGGGACGGCGTGCCGGAACTTCCCGAAGTCGAAACCACCGTTCGCGGGCTTGCCCCCGCGCTCGACGGCCACCGCCTGACGCTGGTCGAGACGCGGCGGGCCGACCTGCGCCATCCCTTCCCGCCCGATCTGCGCCAGCGGATGACGGGCGCAACCGTGACGGGGCTTGGGCGGCGCGCGAAATACGGGCTCGTCGATACCGATCGCGGCGACACGATGATCTTCCACCTCGGCATGTCGGGGCGGTGGCGAATCGATCCGCACGAGATGCTAACGCACGATCACCTGATCCTGGAGACCGATGCCGGGCGCCGGCTGGCGCTCAACGACCCGCGGCGGTTCGGGTTCGTCGATCTCTGGCGAAGCGACGATCTGGCGGCCTATCCTCCCTTCGCGGCGATGGGGCCGGAACCGCTGGGCGCGGACTTCTCGGCCGCGTATCTGGCCGGCGCGCTCGCCGGTCGGCAGGCGCCGATCAAGGCGATGCTGCTCGATCAGCGAATCGTCGCCGGGCTCGGCAACATCTATGTCTGCGAGGCGCTGCACCTGGCGCGAATCGCGCCGTCGCGGGCGGCGGGGCGGATTTCGCGCGCGCGCCTCGCGCGGCTCGTCGACGCGGTGCGCGCGGTCCTGCTCGCGGCGATCGCGGCGGGCGGATCGTCGCTGCGCGACTATGTGCGGCCCGATGGTGAACTTGGCTACTTCTCGAAGGAATGGCGCGTCTATGGGCGCGAGGGAGAGGCATGCGGGTGCGGCGCGCCCGTCCGGCGCCGGGTCGACAGTGGCCGATCGACCTTCTGGTGCGCCGCCTGCCAGGCCGGTTGACCGGCTGCGTAACTGGCGCTAATGGCCCCACCTTCGAAAGGGCGGCGGAGCCTTGTGCTTCACGCGCCTTTTTTTCATCGGACGAGATTTAAGGAACCCTCATGGCGAACACGCCACAGGCGAAGAAGCGCATCCGCCGCAACGACCGTCGCGCTGTCATCAACGGCAACCGCGTCACCCGCATCCGCACCTTCGTGAAGAAGGTCGAATCGGCGCTGGCATCGGGCGACAAGGCCGCGGCGACCGCAGCGCTCGCGTCGGTTCAGCCGGAGCTGGCCCGCGGCGTCGCCAAGGGTGTCCTTCACAAGAACACCGCAAGCCGCAAGTTCGCGCGCCTGACGAAGCGTCTGTCCGCGCTCGGCTGAGCCGCGCCAACATCTTCGCAGGTTCGAAAGGCCCGCCGGCACCCGCCGGCGGGCCTTTTCGTATGGTGCGTATGTAACGAAGCGGGGCGCGCCAAGAAATGAGGATTCACCGCGATTCGCGCGTTTCGTCTCAAGCGTCTTCGAACGAAAACTGCGCTTAGACAGGCACTTATAAGATTTTCAACGCATTTCCGCGGCGGAACTTGAGTCAATCCGCTTTATTTCAAAAATACGACACGCAGCGGACTTGATCGACTCACCCGCTTCTTCATAATCGTCCTTCGCAGCGGCGGCGTTCGCCTGTCGCGCCAGACGAACATTTGGGTGATGCCGGCGCGGCGGGGGCTGCAACGGGGGCAATTTTGGCCGGTAACAAGGCTGTTGCGACATGCGTGTCGCGACACAGGGAGAGATGCGCGTGGCGGTTTCGCAAGTCAGACTGAGTGCCGATGCGACGCCCGTGGCGAAGGCCTGGACGCGTATTCGCACCAATCTGCGCGAGTCGGCCGGCGCGCGGCTGTTCGAACAATGGTTGAAGCCGATCGCGCTCATCGACTCGGATGATGGCGAGCATATCCGCCTGTCGCTGCCGACCGCCTTTGCCGCGAACTGGGTCCGCAGCCACTATGCCGACCGGCTGGTGCACGAATTCCGGGCGGTGCTGCCCGGCGTGCGCAGCGTGACGATCGAAACCGCGACGCAGCGCGTCGAGCCGGTTGTCCTGACCGCCGCTTCGGCGGTGACGGCGCAGGGTGCGCCCGCACCCGTGGTAACCCTGGCGGCGGTCGCGGAACGCCCGGCGCTCGAACCCCGTTACGTCTTTGACCGGTTCGTCGTCGATTCGTCGAACAAGGTCGCGTTCCACGCCGCGAAGGCAGTGGCGGCGCCCGGCCCCGTCCGCTTCAGCCCGCTGTTCCTCCATTCGGGCACGGGGCAGGGCAAGACCCACCTCATGCACGCCATCGCTCATGCCTTTCTCGATGCCGAGCCGAACGCGCGCGTTCTCTACATGTCGGCCGAGCGGTTCATGTTCGAATTCGTCTCCGCTCTGCGTGTCCGGGACACCCACGCGTTCAAGGCACGCCTGCGCTCCGCCGATCTGCTGCTGATCGACGATCTGCAGTTCATCGCCGGCAAGGATTCCACGCAGGAAGAGTTCTTCCACACCGTCAACGAGATCATCGGCGCGGGGAAGCGGCTCGTGATCTCCGCCGATCGCTGTCCGCAGGCGCTGGAGGGGATCGACCCGCGAATCGTCGGGCGGATGGCGATGGGCTTGGTTGCCGACATCAAGGCGCCGGGGCTCGAATTGCGTCGCGCGATCCTCGAGCGCAAGCTCGGCGATCTCAGCGACGTGACCGTTCCCGCCGACGTGCTGGAGATGCTGGCGGCGCGAATCCACACCAACATCCGCGAGCTGGAAGGCGCGCTCAACCGGGTCGCCGCCTATGCGCAGCTGACCGGCGACGCCATCGACCTCGACTTCGCGGTGGCGACGCTCGGCGACATGCTGCGCGGTGGGCAGAAGCGTGTGACGATCGACGAAATCCAGAAGCGCGTCTCCGCGCATTTCGAGCTGAAGCCGCTCGACCTCGTCTCCGCGCGCCGCGCCCGCGCGGTCGCGCGCCCGCGCCAGATCGCGATGTATCTCGCCAAGCGGCTGACGACCCGGTCGTTGCCCGAGATCGGCCGCAAGTTCGGCGGCCGCGATCATTCGACCGTGATCCACGCGGTGCGCCGCATCGAGGAACTGCGCGACAGCGACCGTGAGATCGACGCGGCCGTCCGGGTGTTGATGCGGGACCTGGAGGGCTAATTTTCTTCCCCTGACGGGGAGTTAGACCTGCAATCCCATCGCGCGCTGCGCCCCGACCAGGATGGGCGCTGCGAAATCGCGCGCCTTCGCTGCGCCGCGCTCCAGGATCGCGCCCACTTCCGCGCGGTCGTCGAGCAGGCGGACCAGGCGGTCGCGGATCGGGCCGAGGACGCTGACGGCGAGATCGGCAAGCGCTGGCTTGAACTGTCCGAACCCCTTGCCCTCATACTCCGCGAGCACATCCGCTGGCGTGCGATCGGCGAGCGCGGCGAAGATCGTGACGAGATTGCGCGCCTCGGTACGGCCTTCCAGACCCTCGGGCGTGCCGGGAAGCGCGTCGGGATCGGTTTTGGCCTTGCGGAACTTGTCGGCGATCACGTCGTCGCTGTCGATGAGCTTCACCAGCGACATTTCGGACGGGTTCGATTTCGACATCTTCATGCTCGCGTCGCGCAGCGACATGATCCGCGGTGCGGCCGCGCTGACCAGGGGTTCAGGCAAGGTGAACAGATCGACGCCGTAATCGGTATTGAACTTCGTTGCGATGTCGCGCGCGAGCTCGAGATGCTGCTTCTGGTCCTCCCCCACCGGCACATGCGTGGCGTTGTAGAGCAGGACGTCGGCGGCCATCAGCACCGGGTAATCATAGAGCCCGACGCTTGCGCCTTCGCGGTTCTTGCCGGCCTTGTCCTTGAACTGGGTCATGCGGTTCAGCCAGCCGACGCGCGCGACGTTGTTCAGGAGCCAGGTCAGCTCCGAATGCGCGGGCACGCGCGTCTGGTTGAACAATGTCGACCGGGCCGGATCGATGCCGGCCGCGATGAGCGTCGCGGTCATCTCGATCGTGTTCGCGGCCAGTTCGGACGGCGCGATGAACTCGGTCAGGCCGTGAAGATCGGCGATGAAGTACAGCGTCTCGCCACCCTGGGCCTGCACGTCGTCCTGCATCGCCACCCACTGTTTCACGGCGCCGAGATAGTTGCCGAGGTGGAGATTTCCGGTGGGCTTGATGCCGGATACGACGCGCATGATCTACTTTCTTCGAGAAACGAGCGCCTTCACATCGGCGAGGCGGAGCGCCCCGAACAGGAAGGTCGCGGCGAGATAGACGAGGCCGCCGAGCGCGACCAGCACGAACATCGCCGCCCAGCGCGTGAGGCTGGGACCGGTGGTGTAGGGCACGAAGAGCGCGTTCGCGAACCCCATCACGGCCCCCATCAGGATCGCGGCGAGCGCGAGGCGCCACGCGCGGCGGCGCAACTGCGCATCGGCGACGAAATGCCCGCGCTTGACGAGCGTGCGCCAGAGCATCGCGACGTTGACGCTGGACGCGATCGCGGTCGCGAGCGGAGGACCCATATGCTTCAGCGGCACGATGAAGACGAGGTTGAGGACAAGGTTCACGACCATCGACATCGTCGCGTATCGCACCGGCGTGCGCGTATCGTGGCGGGCATAATAGCCCGGCGTCAGGACCTTCACGAGGATGTAGGACGGCAGCCCGATCGAGAAGGCGGCGAGCGCCTGTGCGGTGAAGAGGGTGTTGGTTTCGGTAAACTTGCCGTGCTGGAACAACGCCGCGACGATGGGGACGCCGCACACGCACAGCGCGATGGTCGCGGGCAGCGTCAGGAACAGCGCGAGCTCGAGCCCGCGGTTCTGCGTCTGCATCGCCTGGCCGTCGTCGCCACGACCGAGCTGAGCCGAGATTGTCGGCAGGAGGACCGTGCCGAGCCCGATACCGATGAGTCCGAGCGGCAGCTGGTTCAGCCGGTCGGCGAAATAGATGTAGCTGACCGAGCCGGCGTTGAGAAATTTCGCGGCGAGCGCGGTCGATACGACGAGGTTGATCTGCACCGCGCCCGCGCCCGCTGCGGCAGGCCAGATGAGCGACAGCAGCCGCTTCACGTCGGCGTTGATCTGTGGGCGCTTGATCTTCAGCGAGACGCCCGCGCGGCGGCAGGCGTGCCAGAGCCACAGCAGCTGCAGCACACCCGAGACGCTCACCGCGATCGCCTGGTTACGCGCGGTCAGCAGCGCCTCATGATCGTGGAAGAGAAGGAGCGCTGCGATGAGCGTCGCGTTGAGCAGGATCGGTGCGGCCGCATTGACCCAGAATTTGTGGAGCGAATTGAGGATGCCGCCGAGCAGCGAGACGAGGCTGATGAGCAGCAGATAGGGAAAGGTCAGCCGCGCGAGATAGACGGTGAAGGCGAACTGGTCGTGGCTCGCCTCCTTGAAGCCGAGCGTCATCGCCCATGTGATCGGCCAGGCTGCGACCTCCAGCAGCACGAGCATGCCGATCAGCACGGGTAGCAGGATCGAGAGCGCGTCCTGCGCGAAGGTGATGCCGTCGGGCAGACCCTTGCCTTGCGGGTCCGCGACCTTCTTGTTGAACATCGGGATGAACGCCGCGCTGAACGCGCCTTCCGCAAACAACGCGCGGAACATGTTGGGCAGGCGGAACGCGATCAGGAACGCGTCCGACGCGAAGCCCGCGCCGACGAACCGCGCGAACAGCGAATCGCGGACAAGCCCCAGGACCCGGCTGGCGAGGGTAAGCCCGCCGACCGATCCCAGGGCCTTGGCAAGGTTCATGGCCGTTTAGCCCTTCAGGGCCGAACCGGCGTCACGCCTGGCCGATCTCGCCGGTTTCGGTACCCGCGCCCTGCTGCGCTGCCTGCTGCATGTAAAGACCGCCGAAATCGATCGGCTCGAGCAGCAGAGGCGGGAAGCCGCCGTCGCGGATCGTGTCGGCGACGACGCGCCGCGCGAACGGGAAGAGCAGGCGTGGCGCCTCACCGAGCAGGAAGGGCTGGACGTGCTCGGCCGGAATGTTGCGCAGCCCGAACAGCCCCGCATAGGAAAGTTCGACCAGGAACGCGACCTGGCCGTCGCTCTCGGCGCGGATTTCGATCTTCAGCGCGACCTCGTGGACATCGTCGCCGACCTGATTGGCGCCGATATCGAACTGGACGTTGATCTGCGGTGCGTTCGGATTCTGGTAGATCGCCGGCGCATTGGGGTTCTCGAACGAGAGGTCCTTCACATATTGCGAGATGAGGCCGGCCGCGGGGCTGGTATCTTCGCCGTTGGGAAGCGGAGCGCCGGCATCGGCGTTGAAATCGTTCTGGTCGTCCATTTTTGCGCCAAGTCCCCTGCGAAATCGAGAAGTCGTTGCGGGGCGCGGCGCCTTTTCGGCACGACAGACCCCGGTTTCGCGTCGCGCCTAGCAGGGCGAAGGGGGCGTTTCAATCATGCGGACGCCGGCTTCGTTTGAAAGACGGGAACTTCACGCCTATGTTGGGCGTCGAGCGCCTACTCGGAGGACAAGTGTTTTATTTAGTGCTTCTTGCGATGGTCGCCGGTTTTTTGGCGTTGCGTCTCTATTCGGTTCTCGGCCGACGCACGGGGCATGAGCAGCCCTTGCCCAAGCCCGCGGAGGAGCGCGCGCCGGTGCGCGCCGTGACTCGCACGGTCGATGTGACCCCCGAGGTGCGCGAGCCGGCGAACCGCAATGTCGAGGATTCGGCGACTGCCGGATTGCGCGCGATCGTCGCTGCCGAACCCGGCTTCGACGTCACCCGTTTTCTGGAAGGCGCGCAAGCGGCGTATCGCATGACCCTCGAAGCCTATTGGAAGGGTGACGAGGACACTTTGTCGCATCTGGTCGAACCCGACGTCGCAAATGCCTTTGCCGAGGCGATCCGCGCGCGGGGTGAGGCGGGGCATGTGCTCGACAATCGCCTCGTGTCGATCGAGCGCGCGGTCATTTCGGATGCAGCGGTCCTCGGCCGCGATGCGCGGATCACGATTCGCTTCGATGCCGATATCGCCGCGGTGACGCGCGACGGGGACGGGAATGTGATCGCAGGCTCGACTGACGATGCCGTCGAAACACACGATGTCTGGACCTTCGCGCGCACGTTGAAGAGCAACGACCCCAACTGGAAGCTCGCGGACACCGACGAGGCATGACGCGCCTTCGGGGGGGAATAGCGCTGGCGTTAGGGCTGGCGCTGTCGGCGTGTGTCGGCGGCGGTCAGGCGCCGTCCCGGCCTGTCAGCGCGGGCGGAACCACTGTCGGCAACGTCATCCCCGTGCGTCAGCCCACGCCCGCGCAGCCCTTGCCGCCGGTCAGCGCCGTCACGGCCGCCGGGGCGGGCACGGCCGCCTCCGCAGGTCTGGCCGCCGGTCCCTCGATCGCGTCGCTGCCCATCACGCCAGATAACGCAGCCCGCGCGCTTTCTGCGTTCCGGACGAGCTGTCCGTCGCTGGTGCGCCGCGCGAACGACCCGACCGGACTGACTCAGGGTGCCGACTGGCAACCGGCGTGCGCGGCAGCGGCGCAGGTGGGCCAGGGCGATGCGCGGAGCTTCTTCCAGCGCTGGTTCGAGGCGGTGCAGGTCGGCGACGGCCGCGCGTTCGCGACCGGATATTACATCCCCGAAATCGCCGGCTCGCGGGATCGGCGTGCGGGCTACGACACCCCCATCTATGCGCGGCCCGACGATCTGGTCGATGTCGATCTGGGCCGGTTCTCCGATGCGCTGAAGGGCAAGTCGATCCGCGGTCGCGTGGATGGCAGGAAGCTGATCCCCTATTACGATCGCACCGCGATCGAGGATGGCGCGATCGGCACTCGCGCGAAAATCCTTGCCTGGGCCAAGGACCCGGTCGAGTTCTTCTTCCTCCAAATCCAGGGCTCGGGGCTGCTGCGCCTGCCCGACGGATCGATCATGCGGATCGGCTATGACAGCCAGAATGGCCGCGATTACACAGGCATCGGCGCGCTGATGAAGGGGCGCGGGCTGCTTCAGCCCGGGCAGACATCGATGCAGGGCATCGTCGCTTGGCTCAATGCGCACCCCACCGAAGGCCGCGCGATCATGCGTGAGAACAAGAGCTTCGTGTTCTTCCGCGAACTCTCCGGCCCGCCGCTCGGCGCGATGGGGCTGCCCGTCGCCGATGCGACGTCGGTCGCGGTCGATACGAAGTTCGTGCCCTTGGGCGCGCCCGTCTTCCTGTCGATGGACCGCACCGATGCGACCGGGCTGTGGGTGGCGCAGGATACAGGCGGCGCGATCAAGGGCGCCAACCGTTTCGATACCTATTGGGGGGCTGGCGACGAGGCGCGCGCGATCGCTGGCGGGATGAGCGCGCGCGGCACCGCGTTCCTGCTGCTCCCGGTCGGCACGCTTGCGCGGTTGCAGGGCATTGGCGGCAATGCCGGCGCGCCACCTCGACGCTGACGAAGCCGCGCTGTGGGCGCGGGTGATGGCAAGCGTCCGGCCGCTCCACGCGGTTCCGGCAGCGAGTCACCCACCGAAACAGCCGTTGCCCAATGCGGTCGCGCCATCGGCTGAAGCCATGCCGTCAACCGTCGCGAAGGCGCCCAAACCGGCAACGCGGCCGGGCGACACGCTCGACGGCGGATGGGATCGGCGAATCGCACGCGGCATCATCCAGCCCGACAGTTCGGTCGACCTTCACGGCCATACGCTGCATTCCGCGCACCTGCTGCTCGATCAGGGGCTGGACCGCGCGATTGCCCGCGGCGACCGCGTCCTGCTGCTCGTCACCGGCAAGCCGCCACGTCCGGAAAGCGAGCGTCCGCATGCGCGCGGCGCGATCCGCGCGGCGATCGGCGACTGGCTGGCGGCGTCGCGCCATGCACACGCCATCGCAAGCGTCCGCGGCGCGCATCCGCGTCATGGCGGGACGGGCGCGCTCTACATCGTGCTCCGTCGCCCGCGCGCTTCGCGAAAGTCTTAACCTTTCTCCGCCATAGGACAGGCCAGATCGGGTGTGTTCGTCCGATGGAGAGCGAGGGGCCTGGAAACGCGATGCAAGGCGCGAAGCTGAAGAACCGTGCGGTCGTCTTTGCGCTTTGCGCAGGCGGCGTCGCGTTCTTCCTGTCGCTCCTCGTCACCGCCAATGGCAGCCTCGCGATCGGCAATTACGCCCGCGCCTTCATCCCGGCGATGGTCTGCGCGGTGATGTGCTGGGCGTCCGCCCACCGCGCGATCGGCGCGACGGCGGAGGCGATCGATATCGCGGTCGACCGGCTGGCCGGCGCAGCGCGCGGCGACCTGACGAGTGCTGTTCCGCCTGCAGTCGGCGCGGCGGTGCCCGAGCTTTCTGCGGCGATGGACGGACTCTTCACCCAGATGGGGGCGAATCTCGAAAGCGTGCAGCGGCTTGCGCTTTTCGATCCCGTAACCGGGTTACCCAACCGAACCCATTTCCGCCGCACCTGCGAGCGGCTGCTTGGCGAGGTCGACGCCGATGCCAGCGCCGCGCTGCTGTTCATCGATCTCGATCGGTTCAAGGCGGTCAACGATACAAGGGGTCATGCGATGGGCGACATGCTGCTCGGCATGGTCGCAAACCGCCTGCGCGCCGTCGCCGACCGCGCAGTGGGGGAAGCGGGCGCATCGGCGCCGATGATCGGGCGGCTGGCGGGGGATGAGTTCACGCTGTTCTTCCCGTCGCTGCGCGACCCGGCGGACGCGATGTGGATCGGGCGTTCCGTCCTGTTCGCGCTGGGCGAGGAATTCGATCTGGGCGATGTGCCGGTATCGATCGGGGCATCGGTCGGTGTCGCGCAGCGACCCCTGCACGGCACGACGCTGCACGAACTGATGCGCGCCGCCGATATTGCGATGTATCACGCCAAGGCGCTCGGCCGCGGCCGTGTGGAGTGCTTCAGCGATGCGCTTGCCGCCGAGATCGCCGACCGTGCGCGACTCGACGGCGAATTGCGTCGCGCGATCGACAACCGTCAGTTCTCCCTCGCCTTCCAGCCGCAGATCCACCTTCACCGCGACCATGTCGTGGCGGCCGAGGCGCTGCTGCGCTGGCATCATCCCTCGCTCGGGCTGCGCATGCCGGGAAGCTTCATCGACCGCGCGGAGGAAAACGGCCTGATCGTCGAGATCGGCGACTGGGTCGTCGAGACGGTTTCCGAGACTATCGCGCGCTGGGGCCGTGCCGGCGTCGTGCAGCGGCTCGCGATCAACGTCAGCCCTCGCCAGATCGAGAATGCCGGCTTTTTCCGTCGTCTCCGCGCCGCGATGTACGAGGCGCAGGCGCCCGCGACGCTGCTGGAACTGGAGATCACCGAAACACTGGCGATGGGATGCAGCGCTGACGTGCTCCGCGCCATTTCAGCGCTGCGCAGCGACGGCGCGACGATCGCGATCGATGGCTTCGGCACCGGCTTTTCGAACCTGTCGCAGCTTCGCCAGATGCCGATCGACCGGATCAAGCTCGACCGCACGCTGATCGCGCCGATCGCCGAAAGCGCCGAGGCCCGCACGATCGCGCAGGCGGTCATCGCGCTGATCCACGGGCTGAACTGCGAAGCGGTGGCCGAGGGGATCGAGACGATGGCGCAGGCCGACGTGCTGCGCGTCATCGGCTGCGACGTGATCCAGGGCTATGCGGTCGCCGCGCCGATGGACGAGGACGCCTTCCTCGACTGGAGCCGCAAGGGCGAGCGCTGGACGGTCAACGGCTGAGCGTTCGCCGCATCAGCCCGCGACGCGGCGCAGGATGTCGGCATAGATATCGGTCAGCATGTGCAGGTCGGAGATCGCGACCGCCTCGTCGAGCTTGTGCATCGTCGCGTTGACCAGCCCGAACTCGACCACAGGGCACAGGGCCGACAGGAAGCGCGCGTCCGACGTACCGCCCGTCGTCGACAGTTCGGGCCGCAATCCCGTCCGCGCCTCGACCGCGTCGCCGATCAGGGCGGAGAAGGCGCCGGGTCCGGTCAGGAACGCCTCGCCGGAAATGCGCGCCACCACCGAAGCGTCGGGCGCATGGGCATGCACCAGCGCCTCGATCCGCCGCACCAGGTCTTCGCCGCGCTGCAGGTCGTTGAAACGGATGCTGAGCCGCGCTGATGCATGCGCCGGGATGACGTTCGTGGCCGGGTTGCCGACCTCCAGATCGGTCAGCTCGATATTGGAGGGCTGGAACCAGTCACTGCCCGTGTCCAGAACCAGCGCATCGATCGCGGCGAGCGCGGCAACGAGCTTCGGGATCGGGTTGTCGGCGAGGTGCGGGTAGGCGACGTGACCCTGTCGGCCGGGTACGCTGATCCAGATGTTGACCGAGCCACGCCGCCCGATCTTCACCATGTCGCCCAGCCGCGCGACCGAGGTCGGCTCTCCCACGAGACAGACGTCCGGCGACAGGCCGTGCTCGCGCAGCCGGTCGATGATCGCGGCGGTGCCGTGGATCGCGGGTCCTTCCTCGTCCCCGGTGATGAGGAGGCTGATCGTGCCGTCGGTTTGCGCGCGGGCGACCGCGGCGACGAAGGCGGCGATCGCGCCTTTCATGTCCACCGCGCCGCGCCCGTAGAGCAGGTCGCCGCGGATTTCGGGTGCAAAGGCATCGCTGGTCCAGCCCGCCCCGGGCGGCACGACATCGACATGCCCGGCAAAGGCGAAGTGCGGCCCTCCACCTTCGCGCACCGCAATCAGGTTTTCGACCGGCCCGTCAGGCGCCTCGCCAGCCACGAATCGCTCTATCGCGAACCCCAGCGGCGTGAGTGCCCCCTCCAGCACGTCGAACACGCCGCCCGTTGCCGGGGTGATGCTCTCAGTGCCGATCAGCGCCCTGGCAAGCGCAACGACGTCTGGCAGATCGGGACTGGTCATGGCAGCGGACATTGCCGAAGCGGGGTCGCGATACAATCCCGTGCGCCAGGCGCCGCTCAGGCCGGCGCCTGCTCATATTGCTCGATCACCCATTCCTCTTCCTGTGCACCGGCGATCCAGTCCTGCATGAAGCGGTGGTTGAGGACTGCGTCCATATAGGGCAGCGCGAAGCGCGCGACGGGCAGCTGGTAGGTCACGAAGCGGGTCACGACCGGCGCGAACATGATATCGGCCGCGCCGAATTCGCCGAACAGGAAATCCCCGCCGCCGCCGAAGCGCGCGCGTGCCTGCGCCCATAGCTCCATGATCCGCTGGAGTTCGGCGCGGACATCCTCGTCTGGGGACTTGGCCGGAAAGGTCTGGCGGATGTTCATGCTGTGCTTGCGGCGCAGATTGGCGAACCCCGAATGCATCTCGGCGGCCATCGACCGCGCCATCGCGCGCGCGGCGTCATCGGCCGGCCAGAATGTGTCTCGCCCCACCTTGTCGGCGAGATATTCGACGATCGCCAGGCTGTCCCACACGACCACATCGTCGCCGTCCCACAGGATCGGCACCTTGCCCGACGACGGCGCGAACTCGTCGCCCTCGCGGCGTTTGTCCCAGTCTGCGTCGTAGAGCGGAACGACGACTTCCTCGAACGGCAGCCCCGATTGCTTGCAGGCGAGCCAGCCGCGCAGGCTCCACGACGAATAGGCTTTGTTGCCGATGATGAGCTTCATGGATCGTTGGGTAGCGGTGCCCCGTCCGGCACGCAACCGATGCTAGCGCGCGATCGGGATCAGGACTTCGTTGCGGCGGAGCGGGGCCGGGATCATCGGCGAATTGTAGAAGGCGTATTCGGCCGGGCCGGTGGGACGATAATGGTGCTTGGCCAGCCACAGTCGCAGATCGCGTTCATGGGCGTTCAGTGCGTCGTCCCCGCCGTTCCCGGCGAAACGGATCGCGGCGACCCGGCGAGCGGGCAACTCCGCGATCGTAACCCCTCTGCCCGGGCGGGGCAGGGTATCGCGGGTAAACTGCGCCGGCATCACGAAGCGTGTGCGCCACCGCCCGCCATCGGCCCGATCGGCGAGGACCGGGGCGGTCATCGCAATCGGCGTCTCGTCGGCATGATCGCCCGCGCCGCCGCGGTGCTTGGCAAAGATGTAGCCCGCTAGCCTGTGAAAGCCGCGGCGCATCGATGCGATCCGGTCACCCTGCTCGGTCGTCTCCGCGACGATATGCTCGGCGTAATCGCGGATTTCGATCGGGCCGTCGGTTTCGACCGTCGTGAAATCGGGCTGTTCGACTCGCGCCTCACGACGCACCAGAAGCGCGCTTGCGATCCCGAGAGCCGCGAGGATGCCGCCGCCGATCGCCGCTGCCTTGTGCCACTTCGCCATTCGCGCGCTCCCGTAACTGTCAAGCGCGCAATGTAGGAAAGCCTGTCATCCCCCGCCAGAGCGGGCGCTAATGCCCATAGCGCTTGATCCCGCGTCGGCGCAGCTTGTTGCGGTGCCGGCGGCGCAAGGTGAGGAGGGCCGTCGGAATACAAACGACTGCCATCACTCCAATGATGAGAAACGCGGTGAGAATGCGCGGTTCGAGGTCCATGCGACCTAACTAATTTGTCATTTTCGCGGCGTCTAGATTGTAAGAAAGGACTAGCCGATCGCTTCGGCGACGGCAGCACGCAGTTCGGCGATACCAAGCCCGGTTTCGCTCGACGTGGCGATGATGTCGGGATGGGCGGCGGCGCGCTTGCGGGCTTCCGTCTCGGTCGCCGCGGTTACGGCGGCGAGGTCGCTTGCCTTGATCTTGTCCGCCTTTGTCAGGACCAAGCGGTAGCTGACGGCCGCCTTGTCGAGCATTTCCAGAATTTCGCGGTCGACGTCCTTGATGCCGTGGCGGCTGTCGATCAGCACGAGTGCGCGCTTGAGGACCTGCCGCCCGCGCAGGAAGTCGTTCACCAGGAACCGCCACTTGCGCACGATGTCCTTGGGCGCCTTCGCAAAGCCGTAGCCGGGCATATCGACAAGGCGGAAGACGAGCGGATCACCGACTTCGAAGAAGTTCAGCTCCTGCGTGCGCCCCGGCGTCACCGACGTGCGCGCGAGCGCCTTCCGTCCGGCAAGCGCGTTCAGCAGCGACGACTTGCCGACGTTCGAGCGGCCCGCAAACGCCACCTCCGGCGCGACCGCATCGGGCAGATGCTCGAGCGCAGGCGCGGACTTCAGGAAGTCGATCCGTCCCGCGAAGAGCTTGCGTGCCGCCTCGATCTGGTCGTCGTCGAACGTCACTTCGCCCTCATCATTTGGCCGGTGCCTGCTTAAGCACAGGGTGGCGCGCATAGAGCAGCCGCTGCTGGAGGATCGACAGGCAGTTGTTGGTGATCCAGTAGACCTGCAAGCCGACTGCGAACGGCGCCATCACGAACATCAGTACCCACGGCATCAGCGCGAACACCTGCTTCTGCGTGTCGTCCATCGGCGCCGGGTTCAGGCGGAACTGGAAGAACATCGAAATGCCGAGCAGGACGGGCACCACACCGATCGCCAGGAAATGCGGCGGGGTGAAGGGCAGGTAGCCGAACAGGTTGAGGATCGTCGCGGGATCGGGCGCCGACAGATCCTTGATCCACAGCACGAAGGGCTGATGGCGCATTTCGATCGTCAGCAGCAACACCTTGTAGAGCGCGTAGAAGATCGGAATCTGGATCAGCGTCGGCAGGCAGCCGGCGAGCGGGTTGACCTTCTCCGCCTTGTAGAGCGCCATCACCTCCTGCTGCTGGCGGACCTTGTCGTCCTTGTAGCGTTCCTGCAGCGCCTTCATCTTCGGCTGGATCGCGCGCATGTTCGCCATCGACGCGAACTGGCGCTGGGCGATCGGGAAGGTGATCAGCTTGATCGTGACGGTCAGCAGAATGATCGCGACGCCGAAATTGCCGAGCAGTTTGAACAGCCAGTCGAGATAGTAGAAGATCGGCTTCTCGACGATGCGGAACCAGCCCCAGTCGATCGCGTAATCGAGCTGGGCGATGCCTTCCTTGTCGGTGTAGCGATCGAGCAGCTTCACTTCCTTCGCGCCCGCGAAGAAGCGGGTAATCTGGCTGAATTGCTGGCCGGGCTGGAGCAGCTTGGGCGCGCTTGCGACGTCGCCCTGATACGCCTTGTTGGCGCCGGCGCGGAACTGTCCGTCGAACGCGCGCGTCTGATCGGGAATCAGCGCGGTCAGCCAGTATTTGTCGGTAAAGCCGAGCCAGCCCCCGGTGGTCGTGAAGCGGGTCGGCGCCGCATCCACATCCTTGAAATTGGGGGCATAGTGCGCAGCGCCGCCATTGACCGACATCGGTCCGCTGTGGATCGTCCAGCTGTCCGGATCCTTGGAGATGCCGGCGCGGTTCACGAGGCCGTAGGTCGCGACCGGTACCGCGCCCGCGCCGCCATTGGCGACGGTCTGCCTGACCGTGAACATGTAATCCTGATCGACCGACAGATCGATCCGGAAGCGCTGGCCCTGTCCGTTCGCAGCGGTGAGCGTGACGGGGCGGCCGGGCGCCAGCACCTGCGAGGACGCGGTCCAGACGGCGTCGGCTGCGGGCGGTTTCAACCCGTCGTCACGCCAGCCGAATGCCGCGAAATACGCATCGGGCGCGCCGGCCGGGGACAGCAGGCGGATCGGTTGCGAATCCTTCGCGATCGTTTCCTTGTAATCGATGAGCACAAGGTCATCGATCCGCGCGCCCTTGAGGTTGATCGAGCCCTTGAGCCGCGGCGTATCGATCGCGACGCGCGGCGATTCGGCCAGCACGATGCGGCGGTCGCGAATGGCGGCGGGGCCATCCGCTGTCGGATCGGCGCTCCTGTTCGCGACGACCTTCGTCTTGCCGTCCTCGATCTTCGTGACCGGGGGGTTGGCGGTGGGGAAGAACTTGTTCTGGATCAGCGGCCATCCGAACAGGATCAGCGCCGCGATCACCGCGAACAGCACGAAATTCTTCTGGTCGTCCTTCACGGAAGTCCTCTTGATCTCACGGCACCGGATCGTGACCGTGCCCACCCCAGGGATGACAGCGGGCAATGCGTTTCACCGCGAGCCAGCCCCCACGTGCGGCGCCATAGCGGCGAAGCGCCTCTATTGCATAGGCCGAACACGAAGGCTGGTAGCGGCAGGACGGGGGCAGGACGAGCGAAGGGCCGAGCTGCCACCCGCGCGCAATCAGGATCAGCAGCCGGGCGATCACCGGGCTGGGGTCCGCGGCTTCAGCTTGCCCAGCGCCTTGGCGAGGTCCGCGCCGAGCGTATCCCAGTCGCGCTCGATGCCGTTCTGGCGGCCGATCAAAACATGGTCGGCGCCGGCCACGCCCTGTTCTGCGATCACCGATCGCGCGAGTTCGCGGAAGCGGCGCTTCATCCGGTTGCGGACGACCGCGTTGCCGACCTTTTTCGATACCGTGATGCCGTAGCGAATCGTCGGATCGCCATCGCCGCGATCCTTCACCAACAGCACAAAGCCGGGCATCGGTGCGCGACGCCCGGCATTGGCTGCCAGATATTCGGATCGGCGGGTCAGCCGCGACAGCGGCTGGCGGATCAGGCCGACAGCTTCTTGCGGCCGCGGTTGCGGCGCGCGCGAATCACCGCGCGACCGCCGACCGTCGCCATCCGCGAGCGGAAGCCGTGGCGGCGTGCCCGCACCAGGTTGCTCGGCTGAAAGGTCCGCTTCATCGTTCATTCCCGACACTGAATTGAATAAGGCCGCCACGGGGACGGCCTTTGTTGGGGTGCGCATAGGCGACGGACCCGCCGAAGTCAACGCGGCGCGTTCCGCCCTGGTGCGCGCGTGGCGCCGCAGCGCGCTCGGCCGCCGCATGGCGCGATCGACGAGTTGCCCGGTGCGCGGCCAGCCCCGCTTCAGCCGCGCCCACCGCACCCGCGCCCACCGCGAGTTGCGCAGGACGAGGACGAGGCCGCCGGCAAAGAGCAATATCCCACCCGGGCCGGGCAGGGGGGAAGCGATCGGCGCTGCGACGATCAGCAGGACGCCGGCGACCAGTTGCGCGATTCGCAAGACGGGGTGGCGATCCTTCACGACGGGCCATGTGGGTGAGGTGTATTGGCTTGGCAAGACGCACCACAGGCAGCGCGCGCGATTGGCATGGCAAGTCCCGGAAATCTCCGTATGAACGGGCACGGGGGTGGGGCATGGTTTCGATCGTATCGACGGTTGCGTATCTGGGGCTCGATGCGCGCGCGGTCGAGGTGCAGGTGCAGCTCATACCCGGGGTGCCGGCGTTCAACGTCGTCGGGCTGGCCGACAAGGCGGTCGCGGAAAGCCGCGAGCGGGTGCGCGGCGCGATCGCGGCGATGGGTCTGGCGCTGCCGCCCAAACGCATCACGGTGAACCTGTCGCCCGCCGATCTGCCAAAGGAAGGCTCGCATTTCGACCTGCCGATCGCACTCGCGCTGCTGGCGGCGATGGGGGTCGTCGATGCCGAGATGCTGGCGGATTATGTGGTCGTCGGCGAGCTCGGGCTCGACGCGCGGATCGCCCCGTCGCCCGGCGTGCTGCTGGCGGCGATCCACGCCGCGGGAGAGGGAAAGAACCTGATCTGCCCGGCGGCGCAGGGATCGGAAGCGGCATGGACGGGCCAGATCGAGGTGCTCGCGCCCGCCGATCTCCTGTCGCTCATCAATCATTTCAAGGGCCATGGCCTGCTGGCGCAGCCCGCCCCGGGCGAGGTAGAGGATCACGCGCATGGCCCCGACCTCGCGCAGGTGAAAGGGCAGGAAACCGCCAAGCGCGCGCTCGAGATCGCGGCGGCCGGCGGGCACAATCTGCTGATGGTCGGTCCGCCGGGTGCTGGCAAATCGCTGATGGCGTCGTGTTTGCCTGGCATCCTTCCCCCGCTCGACTCGGCCGAGGCGCTGGAAGTGTCGATGGTCCAGTCGGTTGCGGGCACGCTGCAAGGCGGGCGACTGACCCGCACGCGGCCGTTTCGCTCCCCGCATCACTCGGCGTCGATGGCGGCGCTGACCGGCGGCGGGGTGAAGGTGAAGCCCGGCGAGGTCAGCCTCGCGCATATGGGCGTCCTCTTCCTCGACGAGTTACCCGAATTCCAGCGCGCGGTACTCGATTCGCTGCGGCAGCCGCTGGAAACGGGCACCGTCAGTGTCGCGCGCGCCAATGCGCACGTCACTTTTCCAGCGCGCGTCCAGCTGGTCGCCGCGATGAATCCGTGCCGCTGCGGGCATCTTGGCGACGCAAGCCTGGCCTGCGCGCGTGCACCCAAATGCGCGGCGGATTACCAGACGAAGGTGTCAGGACCGCTGCTCGACCGGATCGACCTGCATGTCGAGGTGCAGGCAGTCAGCGCCGCCGATCTCGTCCTGCCGCCGCCCAGCGAAGGGTCGGCCGAAGTCGCCGCCCGCGTCGCCGCCGCCCGTGCGGTGCAGCAGGCGCGCTTCGCCGATGACGGCATCCGCACCAATGCCGGGGCCGAGGGGGCCGTGCTCGATCGCACGTGTACGCCGGACGATCCCGGCCGCGCCCTGCTCGCGCAGGCGGCCGAGGCGATGCGCATGTCCGCCCGCGGCTACACCCGCGTGCTTCGCGTCGCGCGCACGATCGCCGATCTTGGCGGGTCGGACGTGGTGCGGCGGGTCCATGTGGCGGAGGCGCTGAGTTATCGGCGGAGGGCGCCGACGAATTGAGGGGCGCGTCTTACTTCCGCTTGCAGGGATAGGCATCGCGCAGCGCATCGCGCACGACGAACGAAGGGGCGCCAACGGCCTTCTTGCCGTGCTTGCGAAGGTATTTGCGCACGACTGCGACCACCGCGATGTTCGATGCACGCTCCGCCGAAGGACATATTCGGCGTGATTGCGACAACGCGTCGAATTCGCCGAGGATATAACCGGTGCAGAAATTGGCGGTGGGATCATCGTCCTTGCCGCGGCATTGGTCGATCAGCTGATCGTTGGTGATGGAACTCACGACCACCGGTCGATCCGCGGCGGCCAGAGCGGCGAGCATCAGGAAGAGCATGATCTTTCCCTCCGGCGGGTGTGCGTCACAAAATCACTGGCCGGCCGCCGCTTCCAGATAGGGCAGCAAACGCGCGCGCGGGAACACGTCGTCCACCGATTTCGTGTCGGGCAGGATATAGACGATGCCGCCCTTGTTCTGGAACAGGGGGCGAAGCTTGCCCGTGTAGAAGCTGGTGCCGACGTTGATGCAGCCGAAAGTGATGCGGTTGTCCTCCGCGGTCGGTGACAGGAGCCGCTCGACGCGCCGCTCCTTCTTGTTCGTGGTGATCACCGCGTGCAGCGCGACGGAATTGGCATAATCGACCCAGAGCACGCGCTGGCGACCGAAGGCGCGGCCGAACTTCGCCACGAAGCGGCCTGCGGGTGTCGTACGTTCGGCGGGGCCGATCTCGGCGAGGGTCTTGGCGCCCACGCCCGGGGAGGAGTCGTCGCCGACGCCGACGCCGATCAGGACGGGCGTCTGGCCCAGCGGCTCGCCGTTCGCCTTGAAGAGGAAGAGCGAGGCCGTCTGCTTGTCGATCACGGCATAGGGCAGGCGGCCATTGTCGTGCGCGGTGGCAACCCACGCGAGGACCCGGCTTGCCGCGTCCGATGGCACAAGCTCCACCGTCGTCGAGGTGACTTTCGGCGGGACGACCTTCTTGGCGGGCGTTGCGGTTTTAGCCTTACGCTCGCGCGTGATCGGCTTGGTCGTGGCCGCCGGCGTTGCTTGTGGCGCTAGCAGCGCCACGGTCAGCCCGGCGGCCAAGCCCGTACGACAGGCAAAACGAAACAGCTCTGTAAACATGGTGGCCTTGTTCAGCAGAGCTGTCCGTCGATGCAAGCGTGTTGTGTGGTGATTCGCTTACCCGCGCGGCTTGCGCTGCCGCTGCTGCATCTGCTGTTCCAGGCCATCGACGCGGCCGTTGAGCTGATCGATCCGCTGGCCGTTCTGCTGCGCCTGACCTGCGGCGGCCTGTGCCTGGGTGAGCGCCTGGCCGGAAGTGCCCTCGACCGTCCTTAGCCGACCGTCCATGCCGTCGATGCGCGAATTGACGGTCGCGATCTGATCGCGGACGAAGCCCTTGGTGGCGCACCCGCCGAGCGCGGTCGACGCGATGAGGATCGCGGGAACAGCCGCAAATTTGGCGATATCGGAACGCATATACTTACCTCTCGAAACCATGGTCGGGCCAATCAGCGCAGGCGGGACATGGTTAACAATCGTTATTAGCCGAGACGTGCGCCCGCTGCGATAAGATATGCCGCGGTTTCTTGTCCGCCGGATCAAACAAGGTCCGGCAAATCGCCTTCGCATGAAGGGATCTGATCTGAGTCGATGTGCTTGGTCCGGCCAAAACCCTTTTTGAAAATGCGATGCTGCAGCCAGCGCACAATTTGTGGCGAGCGTCGGGCATCGTCCTGAGATATCTCGTAAACGCCGCTGCACCGGCAGGCTTGCGGCTCCTCCCTGCTTCGGCTAGCGCCGCACATGTGCGGGCGTGGTGAAATTGGTAGACGCGCCGGACTCAAAATCCGGTTCCGCAAGGAGTGTCGGTTCGAGCCCGACCGCCCGCACCAGCAGCGTTCTTCGGCATTCGCCTTCTGCCTGTATCGGAACCGAAACGGTTCGCGCATGGTTCACCGGCTGTTCAACGCCTCGTGCCTAACCGGAGTGCCATGCTGAAACCCATGATCTTCGCCGCGCTTGCCGCGCCCCTCGTCCTCGCCGCACCCGTCCAGGCGCAGGCCACCGGCGATCTCGCCGCCGTCCAGCGCCATCTGCAGTCGGTGACGACGATGACCGCCGATTTCTCCCAGACCGATCGCAACGGCAAGGTGCTGACCGGCGTGCTGACGCTGAAGAAGCCCGGCAAGCTGCGCTTCCAGTATGAGAAGGGAGTGCCGCTGCTGATCGTGGCGGAGGGTGGTGCGCTGACCTTCATCGACTATTCGGTCAATCAGGTGCAGCGCTGGCCGATCAAGAACTCCCCGCTCGGCGTGCTGCTCGATCCGACGCGTGACATCACGCGTTATGCGAAGCTGGTACCAGGCGATTCGCGGCTCGTCAGCGTCGAGGCGAACGATCCCAAGCATCCGGAGTTCGGCCGTATCACGCTCGTCTTCGCGCGCGAGGCGTCGGCGCCGGGAGGCCTGATGCTGCAGGGATGGGTCGCGCTCGACAGCCAGAACAACCGCACGACGATCCGGCTGTCTAACCAGCGCTTTGGCGGCGAGGTGAGCGACAACACGTTCCGCTGGAACGACCCGCGGACGAAAAAGGGACGGAACTGACAGGTTCGTTCATTTGAGCGACAGGTTTGCGCCCCTAGAGAAGACCTCGCGGATCGGGGCTGTTCCGGGATTTTTCCCCCTGTTGCCCGGCTACCCTGGTTCGCCTGCGTGACGAACGCTAGTCGGCCCTCGTTCCATGCCCCCGGAGCGAGGGCCTTTCTGCGTAGCGCGGCCACGGGCCATGCCCGCGGACTCGCGCAAGCACGGACGGCGGGCAAAGCCCGTCCGACGACTTGGGCTTTTGTCCAAGAGGCGCCCCGCCAGCCCTCGCTTGTGACCACCTACCACCCTCGCTACATCGCCGCGGGTGAAGATCGTCTCCTGGAACATCAATTCGGTGCGGTTCCGCATCGCCATCGTCGAGCAGTTCCTGCGCGCCGAGCGTCCCGACATCCTGTGCCTTCAGGAAACGAAGGTCATCGACGGCGACTTCCCCGTCGCCGCGTTCCGGGCGATGGGTTACAAGCACATCATCCTTCACGGGCAGCGCATGCACCACGGAGTCGCGATCATCAGCCGCGTGCCGCTGGCGGAGGATGATCGGCTTGACTGGCAGGCCAATCGCGAGGCGCGGCATGTCGGGGTGCGGCTGGAAAACGGTCTGCGGCTGGAGAATGTCTATGTGCCTGCGGGCGGGGACGTGCCGGACCGCGACGTGAACCCGAAATTTGGCCAGAAGCTCGATTTCCTCGAACGGATGACAAATTGGTCGGACGGCTTGTCTGGCCCGACGCTGCTCGTCGGAGACTTCAACGTCGCGCCACTCAAATCCGATGTCTGGAGCCACAAGCAGCTGCTCGGCGTGGTCAGCCACACGCCCGTCGAGGTCGCGGCGCTCGCCCGGTTGCAAGCCGCAAATGACTGGGTGGACCTGGGTCGCCACTTCGTTCCCGCCCCCGAGCGACTCTACACCTGGTGGAGCTACCGCGCGAAGGACTGGGCTGCCTCCGATCGCGGGCGCCGGCTCGACCATATGTGGGCGAGCCCCGATGTGGCGAAAGCGGCGGTATCGCACCGCGTGTTCGAGGATTGCCGGGGCTGGCTGACGCCATCGGACCATGTGCCGATCATGACCGAGTTCGACTTTTGATGGGTGAAGCGAAGGCAGCGGCGCGGGCGGCGGATGCGCTGCGGCGCGGCTGGCCGATCCGGATCGGCGCGCTCGCGCTGCTGCCGGTCGAGACGGCCGACCCGGTGCGGCTCGCGGCGTTCGACCCGGACGACACCGCTGGCGTCCTCCTTTCCGCCGGCCGCGCGGTGACGTTGAAGCTCGCCAACCAGATCGAGGCGGCAACCCCGGATGCTCCCGTCTTCGTCGAGCGTGCGCCCTGGATCGATTTCGCGATTGCGACCGCGCTCGCTGACCCGCAGCTCGACCTGGCGACACCGTTGAAGGGGCCGTTCCGCGCCGTCGCGGTGCCGTCGCCGGCCGATGCGACCGCTGCGCTGCGCTTTGCGCGAATCGTGGGGATGCTGCCGGCGTTCTTCGTGATCGAAGGCGGCGTTGGCGACGTGGTGATCGCCGCTGACGACATCGATGCGCACGAGGATGCGGCCCGCCTGTCGATCGCGGCACGCGCGCATTTGCCCGTTGCGGGCGCGGAGGATGCCGAGATTGTCGCGTTCCGCACGCCGGAGGGGCCGGGCGAGCATATCGCGCTGCTGATCGGCGATCCCAACGGCCAGCCGCCACTCGTGCGGCTGCACAGCGAATGCCTTACGGGCGACGCGCTCGGCAGCCTGAAATGCGATTGCGGGCCGCAGCTTCACGCCGCGATCCACGCGATCGAGGCGAGCGGCTGGGGCATCCTGCTCTACCTGCGGCAGGAGGGGCGGGGGATCGGGCTCATCAACAAGCTGCGCGCCTATGCCCTGCAGGATCAGGGGTTCGACACGGTCGATGCGAACACGCGGCTGGGCTTCGCGATCGATGCGCGCGATTTCGGCGTCGCCGCGCGGATGCTCGCGCTGCTCGGGCAGGACCGGGTGCGGCTGCTGACGAACAATCCGCAAAAGGTCGCAGGGCTCGAGGCGGCGGGAATCACGGTGGTGGAACGCGTGGCACACGCGCTGCCGCCAAACCCGCACAACGCCCGCTACCTCGCGACCAAACGCGACCGAACCGGGCATCAGCTTTAGGACGTCAGCGTAGCGCCCTGGTGCCGCACACCACCGGCCCGCCGGCCGGCGCGCGAACGGTGCACTTGGCGTCGCCCGTGACCGTCACCTTGCCCAGCCCGGTCGAGTTGACCTGCGCGGTGTAGCGCGCGGCGGCGCCGATCTCACCGGGGCCGTCGAGCCGCACGGTCAGGTCGTTGGCGGTGAGCGCGCTCGCGTCGATCGCACCGGCGCCGTTCGCGTTCAGGCGTGCGCGCTGTGCGGTGCCCGCCAGCACCAGCGTGCCTGTGCCGATCACCGCTGCGTTGAGTTCGTCCGCCTTCACCCCGCTCGCGTTGATCGCGCCCGCTCCGGTGACCGACAGGTCGACGCGCTGCGCCGACAGCGGAGCGACAGTGACGCGTCCGCCGGCATTGACAATGATTGCGGTGAGGCGCGGCGTCGTCAGCGTAACGACCGGTGGAGTCGAGGGGGCATCGGACGGCGTCTCGCCCCAGCCTTCATGCCCCAGCCGCACGACGAGCGTGGTGCCGTTTACCGCGATATCGAGCTGTTCGATGAGCTTGCGATCACCGCTCGCCGTCGCCCCCGGAGAGGTGCCGGTGCGGATGCGGACCTCGAACGGTCCCTCGACGCGAACCCGCTCGAAGGTGCCCACGCTGTAGGTCCGCTGGATCGCGAAAGCGGGGGCGTGGAGGAGGAGTGCGAGGAGCGCGAGGAGGCGGATCATGCGCGCGAAACTGGCACCGATCCGCCCCGACTGGCAAGCGGCCTCAGCCGCAGCGGACGTTCCCCGAACCCATCTTCGATGTCTTGCACCGCGCGTTCGGGCCGAGATCGACATCGCCCGACCCCATCATCGAGATTTCGGCCGGTCCGTTCACGGTGGCACGCACGTTCCCGGATCCGGCGATCGAAACCTCCGCGCTGGCGGCCGCCAGTCTCGGCGCGTCGATATCGCCGGAGCCGGCGATGTTGACCTCCAGGCGCTTCGCCCGTCCGGCCGCCCGCAGCGTTCCCGATCCCGCGATGTTCATTTCTGCCGCATCGACGGCGACCGCGGCGAGGCCCAATTTGCCCGACCCTGCGACCGAGGCGTCGAACTTCTGCCCCTCCACGCGGTCGACCGCCATGTCGCCCGAACCGGCGACGCTTGCGGACGCGATCCGCGGCATCGTCACATACACCTTGATCGCGTCGCCCTTCGACCAGTGGAAACCGGCGTCCTTGCGGCGATCGATACGCAGCGTCTCGCCGACCTTGCGGATGCGCAGCCGCTCGAGCACCTTCGGGTCGCCCTCTGCGCGAACCGAGAAAGCGGCGCCGACGCGGACATCGACATTGTCCGACCCGGCGAGCTCGACCCCGGTGAAGTCGCCGACCGCAAAGCTGCGCGCGTTGCCGCTGCCGGTGCCCGTGATACCGGGCGTGTCGTCCGATCCGTTGCCGCACGCGGCCAGCGGGATCAGGGCGGCGAGGATCATCAGGCGCATCGGGTTCTCCCTAGTGTGTTGTAGTAATAATACACAAGAGAATCGGTTTCGCAAACGAAAAGGGCGGCCCCCGCAGGAGCCGCCCTCGACGTTGCGATGCAGGCCCCGTCAGGCGGGAACCTTGTCCTTGTTGTAGATGGCAGCGGCGGCGCGCAGGATATCGAGAATCTTCTCCTGTGCGGTCGGCTCGTCCACCTCTTCCATCGCGGCGAGTTCGCGCGCGAGACGGCTCGTCGCGCCTTCGAAGATCTGCCGCTCCGAATAGCTCTGCTCGGGTTGGTCGTCGGCGCGGAACAGGTCGCGGACCACTTCGGCGATCGACACGAGGTCACCCGAATTGATCTTCGCTTCATATTCTTGCGCACGCCTGGACCACATGGTGCGCTTCACCCGCGGCTTGCCCTTCAGCGTCTCGAGCGCTTCCTTCAGCGTCTTGTCGCTGGACAGCTTGCGCATGCCGACGCTCTCGGCCTTGTTGGTGGGGACACGGAGCGTCATGCGCTCCTTTTCGAAGCGCAGCACATACAGTTCCAGCTGCATGCCGGCGATTTCCTGTTTCTGCAGTTCGACGACGCGGCCGACCCCATGCTTTGGGTATACGACATAATCACCGACATCGAACGACAGGGCCTTGGCTGCCATGAGCGACCTTTCTGGAATCGGACCCGGGCGGCCTCGCTGCGGCTTTCGCCACGACGAAAAGGCGGTCCGGGACGAGGGGGGTTGTACGTCTCCAGCGGGCAACGCGCGACAGACGTGCCCGACATGGACCGATATAGCAGAGTCGCAATAAAATTACCAGCCCGATGAGTCAGTCAAGCTGTCCCGTCGCGCGAATTCCCTCGTTCTGGCGCAGTCGTGGCGCGGCCGGTCAGCCGCCCCGATCAGTCGCCTGTGCCGGCTTCCGGCGAGAAATATTTGTCATACTTCCCTTCCTCGCCCTTGTGCTCGTCGGCATCGGCGGGGGTCTGGTCGTTCTTGCGGGTGACGTTGGGCCACTGCGCGGAGAAGGTCGTGTTCAATTCCAGCCAGCGCTCGAGACCATTCTCGGTGTCGGGCAGGATCGCCTCGGCCGGGCATTCGGGTTCGCACACGCCGCAGTCGATGCACTCGCTGGGATTGATGACGAGCATGTTCTCGCCTTCGTAGAAACAGTCGACGGGGCAGACCTCGACACAGTCCATATACTTGCAGCGGATGCAGGCATCGGTGACGACATAGGTCATTGCCGGATCACTCCCCTCGGCGTTCGAACGATGGACAGCCTGCTATGCGGCACGCCTGTCTCCGTCAATCGCCAGTGCTTTCCTGCGAGACGTTCGCATCGAGATCGTCATAGCACGCCGCAGCCTCGACCGCAGGGCCGCGCCTGGCAGGCAGCGCCGCGACGCGGATCACGCGCACGCGGCCGTGCGCCGCGTAGGTCAGCACGTTGCCGACGCGCACGGTCGCATGCGCGCGCCCGATCACTCGGCCGTCGATCCGGAAATGGCCGGTTTCGGCAATAGCCTGCGCAAAGGCGCGGGTCTTGGCGAGGCGCACGAACCACAGGAACCGGTCGAGCCGCATCGTGCCCGCAGGATCAGCCACGCGCCGCACCGAGCGTCGCCAGGGCAGCGAACGCATTGCCGGGGTTCACGACGGCGGCCGCGCGTCGCACCGGCGGGCGCCCGCGCCACGCCCAACGCTCGGCGAAGCCGTCCCCCTTCACTGGACGAAAGCCAAGTTCTGCCATCAACCGCGCATAGGTTTGGGGATGAACGCCCATTGAGACCGCAAGGGCGGGGTCGGTCGCGAACGGCGCGCGGCCCTTGCGGGCATCATGCGCCGCGCGCGCGAGCCGCTCGACGAGATCGAGGCGGATTGCCTGCTGTCCGAGCGAACGGAAACCGGCTGCGGGCGTCGCGCCGGTCGCGCCGCGCGGCAACACCGTCGCACCGGCGTGCGGCAGATCGAACGGCTCGCTGCGCAGGGCACGCAGCGCGCGGCGCCAAGCGGAAGCCGCTGGCTTGAGCAGGCGCGCATCGAAAAGATCGAGCGCGCCGATGGTGATGCCAGCCTTGCGCAGACGCTGGCGACCTTCCGGAGAAAGTGCCTCGAGCGCATCGCGCAGCGGCGCACGTGCGGCAAGCCCGGCGCCGTCCTCCAGCGCTGCCGCAATGCTGCGCAGCATCGGTCCCGCGTCGGCATCGTCCGCCATGGCGGCGAGGTGGCGCAGCGCGGGGACATGGCGGCCGAGCGCGCTATCGAGCCACGCGCCGAGCGTTCTCGCGATGGAATCACGTGCCGCGCGGTCGAGGCAGTCGAGGCTTGGGTCGAGCGCTATCCGCGGCCGGGCCAGCGACGCACCGGCAACCAGCCGCGCGACAATCGACCCGCGCCAGGCAAGCGTCGGCGGCGTCACGGCGAGGTCGATCGCGAAGACGGTGTCGGCAGCCAGGTCGGACGCCCGCCGCGTGCGCTCGCTCGCCAGCCGTTTTCCCGCAGCGGCCATCACCATCCGCCGGTCGCTGGCGGTCGCATCGGGCGCGGGCGTGAAGGCGAACCCGTCCAGACGGCCGATCGGGTGATCCTCGACCAGCACCTCCCCCTCGGCGCCGATCGTGACGGGAAGCGCGCTCGTATCGGCGCCGATCTGGCGGATCAGCGCTGTCGTGCGCTTGTCGACGAAGCGCTGCGTGAGGCTCGCGTGGAGCGCATCCGACAGGCGTTCCTCGACGCTGCGGGTGCGCTCCGCCCAGTGGGCCGGATCGGCCAGCCAGTCGCTGCGCTGTGCGATATAGGCCCAGGTGCGCACTCCCGCTATCCGCCCGGCGATCGTCTCGACATCGCCATCGGCGCGGTCGAGCCGGGCCACTTCGTCGGCGAACCATTGATGCGGCAGGTGCCCGCTGCCCTCGCTCAGATGCCCGAAGACGCGCGCGACGAAGCGGGCGTGGGGATCGACGCCGGATTTGCGGAAATCGGGAATGCCGCACGCAGCCCAGAGGCGCGCGACCATCGCCGGACGCCGCACGCGGTCGCGGATCGCGGGGTCGTCCGCCAGCCGCTTCAACACTGCGAGATCGACCGACTGCGGCGCCGGGCGGAGCACGCCCGCGGGCGGCTTCGCTTCCAGGCTGGCGATCAGCGCGTCGATGCTCGACAGATCGGGCTCGCCCTCGCGCCAGTAAAGGAAATCGAGCGACGGGAAGCGGTGCTCCTCAATCGCGAGCACTTCCTCCGGCAGGAAAGCGCCCGGGCCGTCCTCGACCAGCGCGCCGAACGTGCCGTCGCGCTGATGCCGTCCCGCGCGCCCTGCGATCTGCGCCATTTCCGCGATCGTCAGCCGGCGGTTGCGGCGGCCGTCGAACTTGGTGAGGCTGGCGAAGGCGACATGCGCCACGTCCATGTTCAGCCCCATGCCGATCGCGTCAGTCGCGACGAGATAATCGACCTCGCCTGCCTGGAACATCGCGACCTGGGCGTTGCGGGTTCGCGGGGACAGCGCGCCCATCACCACCGCCGCGCCGCCGCGCAGCCGCCGCAGCATCTCGGCGACGGCATAGACTTCCTCCGCGCTGAACGCGACGATCGCGGAGCGACGGGGGAGGCGGCTGATCTTCTTCGCGCCGGCATAGGTGAGCGTCGAAAAGCGGGGTCGTCCGACGATCTCGACCTTGGGAATCAACGCCTTGACGACCGGACGAAGCGCGGCTGATCCCAATATCATCGTCTCCTCGCGCCCGCGCGCGTGGAGCAGGCGGCCGGTAAAGACGTGGCCGCGTTCCGCATCGGTGCCGAGTTGCGCTTCGTCCAGCGCGACGAACGCGACGTCCCTGTCCGGCATGCTTTCCGCGGTGCACAGGAAATACCGCGCATCCTTGGGCACGATCCGCTCTTCGCCGGTTACGAGCGCGACCTGGTTTGCGCCCTTGATCGCGACGACGCGGTCATAGACCTCGCGCGCCAGAAGACGGAGCGGGAAGCCGATCATCCCGCTGGAATGGCCGCACATCCGCTCCACCGCGAGATGCGTCTTGCCGGTGTTGGTGGGGCCGAGCACGGCGGTTACGGCGGAGGCGGTGGAGGACATGGTCGCGCCAACATCGGAGCCGCGGGCGGGGCATGCAAGCATCTGTGTTGGTTCGGCAAGGCGTCGTTGCGGCTCGTCGTGGGGGGGCAACGACCGGGCGCAAGGCGGCGCCATGGGGCGACGGGTTAATTTGACTTTAGCATGTTCACTCCACAACGGTTGGACCTGCGCCGGGGGGATCGGCGGACTGGCCGATCAAGGGCGTAATCTGTTGTTCTTGCGCGACGACCATGGACTGGAATTGGCAGGCGCCGCCGGCGGCCGTTCTTTCGGTCGTGCGCTCGTGCCGATCGCCGATCTGTCGCCAATCGATCGATTACGCGTAAAAGCCGCGCAGATCGACTGGGTGCCCGATCTGGGTGCCCAGATCGGCAGCCGGACATGGTGGCGCGGCCTGGCGACCTGCACAGCGCTGTGCGCCGCGACCTGGGTGATGTCGCCCGGGCTGGATCGTCCCATCGTCGGCGAAACCCCGGCACCGCTCGCCGGCGCGGAGTGGGAGGAAGCGCGCACCCAGGCGATCGCGCCGCTGGGACTGGGTGCCGATACCGGCCGGCGCATGGCCGCGAACGATCTCGTCCGGCCGCTCGCAGAGACACCCGAGCGTCCGATTATCGAACTCACCGCGACGCTTGGCGACGGCGATCAGTTCGCGAGCGCCCTCCAGCGCGCCGGTGTCGGCCGCGGCGACGCGGCGGCGGCAGCGGATCTTGTCGCCGAGGCGGTGTCGCTGAACGATCTCAAGCCGGGGACACGCTTCGACCTGACGCTCGGGCGCCGCGCCGACCGCACCGTGGCGCGACCGCTCGAAAAGCTCGCCTTTCGGGCGCGCTTCGATCTCAACCTCGCGCTCACCCGCGCGGGCGATCATCTGGCGCTCGATCGCCGGCCGATCGCGATCGACAACACGCCGCTGCGCATCCAGGGCCTGGTCGGGTCCAGCCTCTACCGCTCCGCCCGCGCGGCGGGCGCGCCGGCGAAGGTCATCGAATCTTTCCTGAAGGCCATCGCGACACGGCTGTCGATCGGACGCGACGTCAGCGCCGCGGACAGTTTCGACATCATCGCCGAACAGCAGCGCGCCGCGACGGGTGAGGTGCAGATCGGCCAGCTGCTCTTCGCGGGGCTCGACCAGGGATCGAAAAAGACCCAGCTGGTGAAATGGGACCAGAACGGCGCGAGCCAGTGGTTCGACGCGAAGGGCCAGACCGAGCAGCGCGGCTTCATGGGTATGCCGGTGTCCGGGCGGATCAGCTCGACCTACGGCATGCGCTTCCATCCGCTTCTGGGCTTCATGCGGATGCACAAGGGGCTGGATATTGCCGCGCCATACGGCACGCCGATCCACGCAGCGGTGGCGGGGCAGGTCGCCTTTGCCGGGCGCAGCTCCGGATATGGCAATTTCGTGAAGCTGGTGCACGGCGGCGGCCTTGCCAGCGGCTATGGGCATATGAGCCGGATCGCGGTGCGGCCGGGCGAAACCGTCTCGCGCGGCGAGGTGATCGGCTATGTCGGATCGACCGGCATGTCGACGGGGCCGCATCTCCACTGGGAAGTGTGGAAGAACGGCGCGGCGGTGAACCCGCGCTCGATCGCGCTCGCCAGTACGGCCGTGCTGTCCGGCGAGGCGCTGCGCGCATTCAAGGCGCGCGTATCGACCCTGCTGAGCGTGAAACCGGGCGCCCGCTGATCAATGCAATGACGAATTAGGGAGGCGCTCAGCGCCCCTGTGCGCGCCAGCGCTGGACGGTGCGGTCGATGATCGCGCCTTCGTCGCCGGCCTCGCGCCACAATTCGCTGAACAGCGGGTCGCCTGATGCGGGGCGCTTGCCATCCTCCAGCGGCGCGAAGGCGGCACGGATCGGGATGGCGACGCCTTCGCCGCAGATGATGCATTCGCGGTTGCGCAGCGCGGGGATGGTGTCGAGGAAACCGCGCGCGCCTTCCGGCATCGCGGCGCGCACGAACGCCTGATCGCGATCGTTGTTCAGGCGCATCGAAATGATCGTGCCGCACTGCGACAGCACACCCTCGGCGAGGTCCGACGGACGCTGCGTGATCAGCCCAAGCGATACGCCGTATTTGCGGCCTTCCTTGGCGATTCGGCTGAGGATGCGCCCGACCGACGATCCGTCGGCGTTGCGCTCGTTCGGCACGTAGCGGTGCGCTTCCTCGCAGACGAGGAGGATCGGGCGCTGCGGCTCGTTGCGGGACCAGATGGCGAAGTCGAAAACCATGCGGCTCAACACGGCGACGACGACGGAGGTGATCTCGCTTGGCACGCCCGAGACGTCGATGATCGAGATCGGCTTGCCTTGCGTTGGCAGGCGGAAGATGCGCGCGATGAAATCCGCCATCGTGTCGGCCACCAGCATGCCCGAGAACATGAAGCTGAAGCGCGGGTCGGCCTTCACCTCCTCGATCTTCGCCTTCAGCCGCTGATAGGGCGCGGTGTCGCCGGCGCGGTCCATCTTGCCCATTTCGAGCTGAATGATGCCGGTCAGGTCGCTCAGCAGATACGGGATCGGCGCATCGACGGTCAGCTTGGGAATTTCCTGCCCGACGCGGCTCTTGGCGCGTGCAGCGAGCAGGCATTTCGCGAGAATGTCGGCATCATGCTGCCGGTCGGCCCCGCTCGAGGTCAGGAAGACCTCGCAATGCTCCTCGAAGTTCATCAGCCAATAGGGCATCGCGAGGTTCGACACGTCGAACAGCGCGCCATTGTCCTGGAAGGCTGCGGAATATTCGCCGTGCGGATCGATCATCACGATGTGGCCCTGCGGCGCGAGCGCGCAGATGCGGTGGAGGATCAGCGCGGCCGCCGTCGATTTGCCCGTGCCGGTCGAGCCAAGCAGCGCGAAATGCTTGCCGAGCATCGCATCGACATAAAGCGACGCACGAATATCGCGGGTGGGGTAGATCGTGCCGATATCGATGCTGGCGCGCCCGTCTGCCGCGTAGATCTGCTTCATGTCGGCGGTGGTGAGTGCATGCACCGGACAGCCCGGTGCGGGATAGCGCGTTACCCCGCGGCGGAAATGGTAGAGCTTGCCGGTCAGCTTCTCCTCGTCACCTTCGCCGAGGAAATCGATCGTCGCGACCACGCGGTCGACGCTGTCGTCGGCCAGCCGCAGCGTGCGGACATTGGCGATGAGCCACGTGTTGCCGACACGCAGTTTGATGAGGCTGCCGACCTGTCCCGAGCTTGCGATAATGGGATCGGCATGGGTGCCGATCTGGTCGAGCGCCATCATGTCCAGCAGCGCCTCACTGGCGCTGCCGCCAACGGACAGGACCGCGCCGATCGGCGCGGCAGCGGCGGCGTCGGCCACCGTCACGGGCATGGCCGGGTCGAACGCATGCGTCCCGGAAAGATCGTTCATCTGGGCGGTCCCCCAATTACGACCGCGAGGGATAGCCCGGCTTTCGTAAAGATATGATGAGGACGAGCGGCCCTAAATGCGCCGCGCGATCCAGCCCGCCGCCCAGCCCAGGAAGATCGACAGCGCGACGACGACGATGCCGTAGGGGACGGCATGGCGATCCGCCGCGATCGCGATGAACCGCTCGAACCCCGATTTGCGCACCGTGATATCGCGGACCGCGGCGGCTAGCACGCGCCCGTCGCGGATGAGAAATGTCTCCGCTGTGAAGCGCCCGACCGGGACGCGCGCCGGAATCGCGACGCGCGCGCGGTAGAGGACGCCGTCGCTGATCTCCACCGCGCCCGGCGCCTCGTAATATAGCCCGTCGCGCTGTTTCAGATCGACGAGGCCGCGGCTGAAGCGGTCCTGCACTGCGCTCGTCGCAGCGGAGGCGGGGGAGAGCTGGAGGCTGCCGAGCCCCAGCTCGTAGATCGCGCGGGTGCGTTCGTCGACGACGCGGTCGATCGGTCGCGACGAGGCGATCGCGTAGAAGGATGGGGCCGAGCGGTAGCGCTGCGCCTGCGCATTGACCCAGATGCCGCCGACCTTGGCCTTTTCACGGACCATGATCGATTGGGTCGGCCCCTTCACCACGACCACGATGTCGGCCGGATGTTTCGCCGATGGCCGATCACCCGCCGGGTAGAGAATCGCGCCGAAGAGCAGCAGCTCGGCGCCGGTGAAGCTGTAGGCGATGTCGATCGCGCGCTGCGACACGTCGGGGACGAGGACGGGCTTCGTCTGGGCCATCAGCAGCGGCGCCAGCAATGCGCACGCCCAGCCTTTCACGACAGCTCCACCGAATAGATCTCGTCGGGCCGCCAGCCGAGGCCGAGTGCGATCCGCCCGGCGACGATCAGCACGATGATCGCGAGTGCGAGGCGCAGATATTCGGGTCGTGCGCGCTGCGCGAACCGCGCGCCGATCTGCGCGCCGACGACCGATCCCAGCAACAGCAGCCCGGCGAGGAGGATATCGACCGCTTTTGTCGTCGTCGCATGCATCATCGTCGCGGCGGCAGTCACGAACAGGATCTGGAAGAGCGACGTGCCGACGACGACCTGCGTCGCCATGCCGAGCAGATAGATCATCGCGGGAACGAGCACAAAGCCGCCGCCGATGCCGAGCAGAATGGTCAGCACGCCGGTCATAAAGCCGAGGATCAGCGGCGCGAGCGGCGAGATGTAGAGTCCTGATCGATAGAAGCGCATCCGCAAGGGCAGGGCCGCGACGAGCGGGTGATGGCGGCGGCTTCGCGGCTTCGGCGTCCGTGCGCCGCGCGCCACGCCGATCGCCTCCAGCGATTCGCGCAGCATCAGCCCACCGATCCACACCAGCATCACGACATAGGTGATCGCGATCGTCGTATCGATCTGCCCGCTTTCCTGGAGCAGCCGGAACAGCCACGTGCCGAACCCGGCGCCAAGGAATCCGCCCGCGACGAGGACGCCGCCCATCTTCACGTCCACCCCGTCGCGCCGGAAATAGGCGATCACGCCCGATACGCTGGCGCCGGTGACCTGGCTGGCGGAGGACGCGGCGGCGACGGTGGGCGGAATGCCGTAGACGATGAGCAGCGGCGTCGTCAGGAAACCGCCGCCGACCCCGAACATGCCCGACAGCAGCCCGACGCCGAGCCCCAGCGCGACGATGACCAGCGCGTTGACCGACAGGTTGGCGATGGGGAGATAGACATCCACGACGCGCGTAGCGTTATGCGTTTCGCGCGCGCGGGGGAAGCGTCAGAAGTCGGCGCCGATCGTCAGGGCCAGACCGGAGCCGGGGCGGGCGTTTCCCGCCACACGCTGCCGCCAGTCGATCGTCAGCCGCGCGCGCTGCCTGCCGACCGGAACCAAGGCGACGATCGACGGGCCGATATCGAGGCGCGATGCCTCACGCTGTGCGCCGCCCCATGCACCGAGTCCGCTATCCATGCGAACTAGTCCGGCGTCAGCGATCGGGTAGAAAGAGATATCTGCATAGCCGATGATTTCCGATCGGCTTATTGCATTGACGGTGTCTGCGGTTGCTCGGCTTGGCGCTCCACCGCGCTCCCGATCGCGCGGACGACAGCGACGCGCGCCGTGTCGAGATGGATGCCGACCATGTCAGCGCCCAGCTCGTCAGCCAGCGCAAGCGCCTCTTCGACCTGGCTGAGCAGGCGCCGTCCTCTCTCCGTGTGCATCCGCTCTCCATATTCCAGCCGACGAGTCGACAAAATAGGGAACAAAGCGGAACTTCTTTGTCGTTCGACATTGGGACGGAGGGAAGGTTATTACCATCGGCGTAGCGTTAACGACCACTGCAAACTGAGGATCGGGGCCTTGGATATCGAGCGGTTCGACGCGCTTTCGCCGCGTCATCGCGATTGTCTGAGGCTGACCTTCGAGCGGCTTCGGACCAAGGAAATCGCGCAAACGCTCGGCATCTCGCCGGGCACCGTCAACAAATATTGCACCGAGGCGATCGCGATTTTGGGCGCCAAGGACCGCCGGCATGCCGCGAGCATGCTTGCAGCTCATGAGGGCGCCGCCCCCCTAAATTTATACCCCCCATCCAACGGGGTAGTCCAACCACCTGCCGACGCGCCAGCCATCCCAACAGGCAGCGTGCCACCGTCACCGGGACGGTGGATGCCGCTGCGTCGTAAGGGAGGCAAAAACAATGAGCTCAGCTTCATCGCCCGCATCCTCTGGGTTCCTGCACTCGCGATCATCCTCGCCACTGCATTTGGTCTCCTCGCCCTCGGGGTGCGCACCATCAGCCATCTCGTCTTCGGTGGCGAATGATGACGCCGCGCGGGACGCGGCCTTCGAACATCTTGCGGAATGCCTGCACAGCTATGAGCGGCTGCTTCGCGATAACTTCGCCAGCATGGCGCGGCTGCAGGGGGCAGCCTGCGAAGCGCAGCGGCTGTCGGGGGTCGGATCGACGGTGGGCCATCAATTCCTGCGCGCGGTCACCTCGTCCTCGGTAGGCATCACGGACGCGCTGTCACACATCGCCGACGGCCACCGGCTTCTGGAGCAGCTGGGCAAGCGGCTTGGCTACGACGTGTCGGCCTATGGCGACGGGATCAAGGATCCCGCGCCCGGCTTTACGACCGGCAGCGCAGACCCTCTGCACGCCGCGGGCTGAACGATCGGGGGGCGAGTGTCGACAAAGGTCGCAATATTCTATTTCGTTCAGGTGTTTGCGTCCGCCTAGGCCATCTGGCGAGGCGGCGCACCTGAGCGGATCGTCGCGATCGCGATGATCTGCGCGGCGATCGCGTCCTCACTCGCGCCTTTCGATCCGGCGCACACCTTCCGCACGATCAACGTGCCGGTTGCTGGCATCGACGTCGTCCTGTTCCTCGCGATGTGGGGAATAGCGATCTTCGCCAACCGCTACTGGCCGATTTGGCTTGCCGCGACACAGCTCGTGGCGGTCGGGATCCATGCAACGCGCGCCTATGATCCGCACATCGTCGCGATCGCGTATGGCAGGCTTAGCGGCCAGATTGCCTATCCGATGATCGCGCTTCTGCTGGCCGGCACGGTGCGCCACCGCCTGCGCCTGGCCAAGCACGGCATCGAGCCAGACTGGACCAATCATGGCATCGCTTTCCTCGCCCCTGGAGATTCACGATCAACTCCTGCTGGCTAAGCTCGGTGAGCGGCTCGCGCTCATCGCCGAGAACTCTTTGGCACGCCCAAGTTTTCAACGGGAGGCAGAGCAGCCGATCAATTTCACCATCGAACACACCGCCAAAGCGCTCATCGATGAACGGAAACGCCGCATACGGCATTTCGGCGAATACGCGCAGTTCGCCACGGGGCCGAGCTGGTCAATCCTGCTCGACCTGACGGCGAACATGTCGAAACCTGCGGCGATCTCGATTAACTCCGCATGCTTAGCGTCAGGAGCACCAGCCACGACGGGCCTCCGCCATCTCGCAGCGCTCGTCAACGCAGGGCTGATCGCGCGCGATCGAGACCCCTTCGACGGACGTCGCACATTCGTTCGACTAACGCCGCTGGGTGAGCGGCTCATGACCGCGCATCTCGCTCGCTAACCCGCATGCTGACGGTGTCAATTTCGCTCAATCGAATGCGCAGCCTCGACAACAGGTGCTCCGGTAAGCCGCAGACTTGGCAAGCGTGGTAACGATCTCGCTTGCCACCGCGGCGTAACCAAAGTTACGCTGCGATCAAGGAGAGCGGTAATGCGGCTGGTGAGCGAGCATGTGATCGATGGCGCGGCGGGGCCGGCTACGCCCCCGGTCTACCCGACTCTGCCCGAGGTCGACCTCGTCGATATCCAGCGCTTCACCAAGGGTCAGCCGTGGGGCGATTTCGCCACGATGCGTGCCGAGGCGCCGGTGATGTGGCATCCCGAGCCGCGCGGCGGGCCAGGCTTCTGGGCAGTTACCCGCTATGAGGAAGTAAAGCGCGTCAACGGCGATCCGGTGACCTTCTCCAGCGAAAAGGGCGGTATCCTGATGGCGCTCGGCCCGCCGGAGACGCGGCATCCGACGCTGTTCTCCGCTTCGACCAACTCGCTCATAAACCTCGACGGCCGCCCGCACCGCGAGCTTCGCCGCGAGCATATGCCCTATTTCACTGCGACCTACATGAAGGGCTTGCGCGCGCGGGTCGCGGGCGAGGTCACGCGGCTGCTCGATACGATGGCGCCGCTCGGTCGCTGCGATTTCGTCGAGAAATTCAGCCAGCGCCTGCCGATCTTCACGCTGTGCGAGATGCTCGGCGTGCCGGAGGCCGATCGCGAGCGGTTCATGGGCTGGATTCATTTCCTCGAAATGGCGCAGCAGGTGGCGATGGAGCAGATCGACCAGCTCGTAGGTCTCACTGAGCCGTCCCCGCAGATCGCGGCCTTTATCGAGCTGTTCAACGCGAACGTCGCCGAGATGTTCGACTATGGCCGCCATATGCTGGCAAAGCGCCGCGCCGATCCGCAGGCCGACCTGATGAGCGCGATCGCCAATGCCGAGGTGGAGGGCGAGCGGCTTCCCGGCGAATATCTCGATGGCGCATGGCTGCTGATCGTCTTTGCCGGCAACGACACGACGCGCAACTCGCTGTCGGGTGCGATGAAGCTGTTCACCGAGAATCCGGAGCAGAAAGCGCTGCTGCAGTCCGACCCCGGACTGCTGACGAACGCGGTGCACGAGATCACGCGGATGGTCTCGCCCGTCATCTACATGCGCCGTACCGCGACCGCCGATACCGAGATAGCCGGGCAGCGAATCGCCGAGGGCGAGAAGGTCATCATGTATTACGGCGCCGCCAATCGCGATGCCGCCATGTTCCCCGATCCGGACCAGTTCGATATCACGCGCGCGAATGCCGAAAAGAACATCGCGTTCGGTTACGGCCCCCACATCTGCATCGGGCGGATGACCGCGCAGTTGCAGCTTGAGGAAGCCTATGCGCAGATATTTCGCCGCTTTCCCGACATCCGCTGGACCGGCGCTATGGATATCGCCCCGAACAACTTCGTCCACGCGCTGCGTCGGCTCGAGGTGGAATTTACCCCGGAAGGCATAGCGCGCGCGGCATAAGCGGCTCTTTTGCGCCATGAAGAAAAGGCGGTGTGCGCCGCGCTCGTGACGCCCTAGATAGGGTCCATGACGCGCGAGGAACGATCCGCCCTGATGCTCGGCCTCGTCGCGCTCGCCGAGCGCGCGGGCGACGTCGTGTGGGATCATTTCGTCGGCGGCTGCGCGGTGATGGCGAAGGCGGATGCGAGTCCGGTCACGATCGCCGACCAGGCGGCGGAGGCGATCATCCTCCACGGGCTGGCGCTGCTCGCCCCCGCGGTGCCGGTGGTAGCGGAGGAAGAGGCCGCGGCAGGGCGAATCCCGGAGACCGACGGTGCTTTCTTCCTCGTCGATCCGCTGGACGGCACGCGCGAGTTCGTCCGGCGCGGCGACGATTTCA
The DNA here is from genome assembly GCF_902498785.1 of Sphingomonas sp. EC-HK361. Taxonomy (GTDB): domain Bacteria; phylum Pseudomonadota; class Alphaproteobacteria; order Sphingomonadales; family Sphingomonadaceae; genus Sphingomonas. The sequence goes on along the minus strand of NZ_LR701494.1, from coordinate 1,709,970 downwards.
CCGTCAATATCGGACTGATCGAGGATGGCGCGCCGACGATGGGGGTCGTCTATGCGCCGGCGCGCGACGCGCTCTATTGGGGCGATGTCGGGGCGGGGGCCTGGCTTGCCGCGCGGACCCCGCATCAGGATCACGGTGCGCCGCGCAAGATCGTGGTGCGCGATCCCAGCAATCCGCCCTGCGCGGTCGCATCGCGCAGCCACGCAACGCCAGAGGTCGTCGCGTGGCTCGATGCGGGCGGCATCTGCGATTGCGTCGCGATCGGCTCCAGCCTGAAGTTCGCGCTCGTCGCGTGCGGAGAGGCGGACGTCTATCCGCGCACCGGGCCGACGATGGAATGGGATACGGCGGCGGGGGACGCCGTCCTGCGCGCGGCCGGCGGGGTCACGCTCGATCCCGATGGCGCGCCGTTCCGTTATGGCAAGCCGGGCTTTCGCAACACCGGGTTCGTCGCGACCGGCCCGTATCGGCCGGCGCCGCTCCGCGACTTCCTGACGTGATCGCAGCGCTTGCGATGGCCGGCGATCCGGCCGAAAAGAGCGCCTCATTTCAGGGAGAGTCGATGATGCGCTTTCGCCACGCCCTTGCCGCCACGCTGCTGCTGACCACCGCCGCCGTCGCGCGCGACCATCCCGCCGCGCAGACCAAGGCCGCCGTCGCAAAGGCGCTCGCCGATCCCGCGCGGGCCGATCAGGCGAAAGACGACGATCGCCGTCATGCGGCCGCGGTGCTCGCTTTCTCGGGCGTCGGGCCGGGCGACACGGTCGTCGATTACTTCCCCGGTTCGGGTTACTGGACGCGCGCGTTCACGAACATCGTCGGCGCCAAGGGCAAGGTCTACGCGATCTGGCCCAAGGCCGGTGCGAAATATGCCGCGAAGGCGTTGCCGGCGCTGAAGGCGCGCGGTTTCGCGAACGTGACGGCGGAGGTGCAGACGACCGATCTGCCGACCGCGCCGAAGCCGGTAGACCTGTTCTGGACGGTGCAGAACTATCATGATGTCGCGAACGAGAATGGCGAGGCATCGCTGACCGCGTTCGACGCCGCGGTCTTCAAGATGCTGAAGCCCGGCGGCACCTATGTGGTGATCGATCACGCCGATGCGGCGGGCACCGGCATCATCGGCACCGACACGCGCCACCGCATCGATCCGGCGGCGGTGCGCAAGCATGTCGAGGCGGCCGGCTTCACGTTCGTCGGCGAATCGAACGTGCTGCGCAACCCGGCGGACGATCACAGCAAGGCGGTGTTCGACGACAGCATCCGTGGCCGCACCGACCAGTTCGTCTACAAATTCCGCAAGCCCGGCTGAGTCCGGGACAGCATCAAAAGGCGCGCGACTTCGGGAAAGTTGGACGCGGTGGCGTCCACCCCGATCGCGCGCAGGCGCTCGGCATGATCCGCGTCGCAGTGCGACCCCGCGCATAGGCCGATGACATAGGCGCCGCTTGCCACCGCACCGGTCGCGCCGACCGGCGAATCCTCGAGGATCGCGCAGGCCTCGATCGGCACGCCGAGCGCGGCGGCGGCGTGGAGGTAGATGTCGGGCGCCGGCTTGCCGCGCGTCACATGCTCGCGGCCCGAAAAGATCATGTCGCCGAAATCGTCCGCCAGCCCGATATGGTCGAGATGACGGCGGATCCAGCGCGTGGTGCTCGACGAGGCGATCGCGCGCGGCAGGTCGCGGGGCAGGGCGCGGACGAAGCGGATCGCGCCCTCGACCGCACCGACCCCGGCCGCCATGACCCGCGCATCCTCGGCGGCGCGAGCGGCATGGAAGTCGTCCGGGAGCGCGCGGCCGATATGCGTTTCGATCGCGCCGATGAACTCATCGCCGGCCAGTCCCATGAACTTCGCCATCGATTCCGCAGGGCTGGTCGGGTGGCCGATCCCGCTCAGATAGCGCGCGATATGGGCGTTGCCCTCATATTCGCTTTCGATCAGCACGCCGTCGAAATCGAAGATCAGCGCTTGTGGTGGACGCGCGATCATGCTGCCGCGCGTGCCCCGAACAGAGCCGACCCTACACGGACATGCGTCGCGCCCAGCGTTACCGCGGTCTCGTAGTCGGCGGACATGCCCATGCTGAGGCCCGAAAGACCGAGGTCGCGCGCCATCTTTGCGAGGAGCGCGAAATAGGGGGCTGGCTCCACATCGGCCGGGGGGATCGCCATCAGGCCAACGATGGGGAGCCCCGCCTCGCGCGCGTTTGCCAGCAGCGCCGGCACGTCGGCAATGGCGCACCCGCCCTTTTGTGGCTCATCGCCGATATTGACCTGAAGGAAGCAATCCGGGCGCTTCCCCGCCGCCATCGCCTTGCCGAGTGCCGTGACCAGCGAGGGGCGATCGACCGAATGGATGACGTCGAACAGCGCGACCGCGTCCGCGGCCTTGTTCGACTGGAGCTGGCCGATCAGATGCAGCGTCACATCGGGGTATCGCGCCCGAAGCGCAGGCCATTTCTCCTCGGCTTCCTGCACCCGGTTTTCGCCGAAATCGCGCTGGCCGGCGACGAGCAGTGGCTCGATCGCCTCGGCGGGATGGGTCTTGGAAACCGCGATCAGCGTCGTGTCGGCGGGTTTCCGACCGGCGAGCCGGCTCGCCTTCGCGATGCGATCCCGGATGTCGTGCAAAAGTTCGTCTGCGGCCATGCGGCGCGCTATAGCGTTACGCGATGCGTCCCCGCCACCCCGCGATTGTCCCCCGCCTGTGGCTGATGACCGATGAGCGTATTCCCGATCTGATCGCCAGCGTTCGCCGTCTTCCGCGCGGCAGCGGGATCGTGTTTCGCCATTATGCGACGCCGCTGCCTGAGCGAAGCCGCCTGTTCCGCCGGCTGCACCGCATCGCCGTTGCGCGCGGGCTGCTGATCGTGCGGGCAGGCGCTGACCGCATGCCCGGCGAAGCGGGAACCCATGCGCGGCGCGGCGGCGGGTTCATCACCTGGCCTGTGCATGATCGGAAAGAGGCAATGCGCGCCGTGCGACGCGGGGCGGATGCGCTCTTTGTATCGCCGATCCACGCAACGCGGTCGCATACCGGTGCGCCAGGGATCGGCGGGCGGGCGGGGCGACGGATCGGGCAGGGGTTCGGGGTGCCGCTGATCGCGCTTGGCGGCATGAACGCGCGGCGGTTCCATCGCCTGAGGGCCAGCGGGTTTCACGGCTGGGCGGCGATCGATGCGCTTTGTGGGAGCCGTTGAGTTGACGCGGATGTGAGCACCGAAGTGCTCGGTATCTTCATTGTTGATGCAGGAAAGAATTGCGCGCCTTAACCGAACAGATTCGGAACGAGCAGTTCGTCATCCGATCAGAAGCGGAAGGCGGTTCCGACATAGACTGCCTGGCTGTCCACGCGATTGTCGTTGATCCGCGCCAACCGGTCACGCTCGGTGCGGTAGCGCACGCCGGCGGTCAGATCGAGGTTGCGGGTCAGCGAGTAGGAGCCGCCGACGTCGAGCGAATAGCTCGGCCCGGTATCGACCAGCTGGACGCTTTCGTCGATCGGCTTGTCCGCGGTTGCCTTCACGCGGCCGGTGAAACGCTTCAGATCATAGGTGACCGCGACGTTGGCGGCCTCACGGCTGCCCGGCTTGCCGGCCAGGTCGACCTTCGACACATCGCCCGCGATCGCGAAGCGGCGCCAGCCGACCGCGACGCCGAGGTTATAGGCGATCGGCGCGAGGCCGACGGTCGGCGCGGTCTGATCGCGGCCGGCATCGCCGGTGCGGGTCGCGCGGCTGCGCACCGCGACCGTCACCGCGCGGTTGTCGCGGCGGGTTTCGGACGGGGTGAAGCGGAAATCGTCATCGCCAAGACCGCCGCGCGCGAACATCGCGGCGAGGCGGGGATCGGCGGCGGCAGGCGTGAAGGTGCCGAACCCGCGCGCCGGCGCATCTGCCTGTTTTGCCGGGCGAAGATTGCGGTCGGGGGCACCGATTGCGGGCGCCACGGCAAAGCCGGCGGCAACCAGTGCCACCGCAGCTCCACCCAGCAAGGCGCGCTTACCAATCACTCAAAGCCCTCACGACTCTTCCGTAAATCCGGCCTAGCATGATTCGATCCGCGGTCACTATCGGCGGGAGTCGTTTTCGCGCCTGTGTTGCACCGGAGGCACATGTTTTCGCACGGCTTGCCGCGTGCCGGTCGCGCATGTAGAGCCGCAGGCGACGTTTCACCAGCTTTCAGGACGATGCCGATGCTCCGCCCGTTGCGTACCGCGTTCGCGGTTGCCGCCGTACTAGGCCTTACCGCATGCGGCGGCGGCAACGCCCGCCCCAAGGCCGATCTCGCCGCGTCCAAGATCACCACGATCGGCGTCAACAGCTATCTCTGGCGCGCCAGCCTCGACACGCTCTCGTTCATGCCGCTTTTGCAGGCCGATTCGAATGGCGGCGTCATCGTGACCGACTGGTATGTGAACCCGCAGGTCCCGACCGAGCGGATGAAGGTGACCGTATCGATCCTCGACCAGGATCTGCGCGCCGATGCGCTGCGCGTCGCGGCGCTGCGCCAGGTCAACCAGGGCGGGCAGTGGGTTGCGGCGCCGGTGCAGGCGGCGACCACGCAGAAGCTGGAAAATATCATCCTGACAAAGGCGCGCGATCTGCGCCAGGCGTCGATCACCGAGTAAACGGACCCTCAAATGGCGTCACGCTTCAACGCGCTGAAGGCGGACGCGCACTGGCAGGGGGTGTGGGACAGCGCCCGCACCTTCGCGGCGCGCGACGATTCCCCGCGCCCCAAAAGCTATGTGCTGGAGATGTTCCCCTATCCGTCGGGGAAGATACACATGGGGCACGTCCGCAACTACACGATGGGCGACGTGCTGGCGCGGTTCCGCCGGATGCAGGGCATGGAAGTGCTCCATCCGATGGGGTGGGACGCGTTCGGCATGCCCGCCGAGAACGCCGCGATGGAAAAGGGCGTTCATCCAGGCACGTGGACGCGTGCCAACATCGCATCGATGAAGGCGCAGTTGAAGCGCCTGGGCTTCGCGCTCGACTGGACCCGCGAACTCGCGACGTGCGAGCCCGATTATTACGGCCACGAACAGGCGCTGTTCCTCGATCTGTACGAAGCCGGCCTCGTCTATCGCAAGGAATCGGCGGTCAATTGGGACCCGGTCGACATGACCGTGCTCGCCAACGAACAGGTGATCGACGGCCGCGGCTGGCGCTCCGGCGCGCTGGTCGAGAAGCGCAAGCTCAGCCAGTGGTTCCTGAAGATCACCGACTTTGCGGACGAATTGCTCGAGGGCCTGGACGGGCTCGAGCACTGGCCCGACAAGGTCAAGCTGATGCAGGAGAACTGGATCGGCAAGAGCCAGGGGCTGCAGTTTCGGTTCAAACTCTCTCCCCATCCTATTCCTGCTCCCCTCCCTGCACGCAGGGAGGGGCTGGGGGTGGGTGCGTTCGTGGAAAGCGCTGCGCCAGCCTCAAGCCAGCCCACCCCCGACCCCTCCCTTCCAGGGAGGGGATTAGAAGACGTCGAAGTCTTCTCCACCCGGCCCGACACGATCTTCGGCGCGAGCTTCGTCGCGGTCGCGGCGGACCATCCGGTCGCGCGCGAGGTCGTCGCGACGAACCCCGACGCTGCGGACTTCATCGAACGCTGCAAGCAAGGTGGCACCACCGCGGCTGAGATCGAGACGCAGGAAAAGCTCGGTTTCGACACGGGCCTCACCGCGCAGCACCCGCTCGATCCCGCCTGGCAGCTTCCCGTCTACATCGCGAACTTCGTGCTGATGGACTACGGCACCGGCGCCGTCTTCGGCGTGCCCGCGCACGACCAGCGCGACCTGGATTTCGCGCGCAAATACGGCCTGCCGGTCAAGCGCGTCGTCTCCGATCACGACGAAACGGCGCCGGTCTTTGTCGGCGACACCGCTTATACCGGCCCCGGCACCCTCGTGAACTCGCACTTTCTCGACGGCATGGATATCGAGGACGCCAAGCGCGCCGTCATAAGCCGCGCCGAGGGTGAGGGCTGGGGCACGGGCACGACCGTGTGGCGCCTGCGTGACTGGGGCGTCAGCCGCCAGCGCTATTGGGGCACGCCGATCCCGATCATTCACTGCGATGCCTGCGGTCCGGTCGGCGTCCCGAAGGACCAGCTCCCCGTCGTCCTGCCCGAGGACGTCGCGTTCGACATCCCCGGCAACCCGCTCGATCGCCACCCGACGTGGAAGCACGTCGATTGCCCGAAGTGTGGCGCGGCGGCGCGGCGCGAAACCGACACGCTCGACACGTTCGTCGACTCCTCCTGGTATTTCATCCGCTTCGCCAGTCAGCCCAAGGACAAGCCGTTCGACCGCGTGGCGGCGGAACAGTGGCTACCGGTCGGCCAGTATATCGGCGGGGTCGAGCATGCGATCCTACACCTTCTCTACGCTCGTTTCTGGACGCGCGCGCTGAAGCATATCGGCCAGCTCGACATCGCCGAGCCGTTTGCGGGGCTGTTCACCCAGGGGATGGTAACGCACGAGACGTATCAAACCCAAGTCGAGCGAGAGGCGAGCGCAGAAGAACAAGCAAAACTGGGTGTGGAAACAATAACCGATCTCGCTTGGGTTCCGACTGACGACATCGATCGAACTGAAGCAGGTGTATTCCAGCGAAGCACTGGCATTCCTGTGAAGACAGGCCGGGTCGAGAAGATGTCGAAGTCGAAGAAGAACACGGTCGATCCCGAGCCGATCGTCGACCAATACGGCGCCGACGCGGTCCGCTTCTTCGTCATCTCCGACAGCCCGCCGGAGAAGGATCTGGAATGGTCGGAAGCCGGGATCGAGGGCGCATGGCGCTTCGTCCAGCGGCTCTGGCGGCTCTTCGATGGCGAGAAGAGCGGGGAGGGCGCCGACGCCGCGCTCGATCGCAAGGTCCACCGCACCATTGCTGGCGTCGCGACCGATATCGAGGCACTTGCGTTCAACAAGGCGGTCGCGAAACTCTACGAACTGACCGGCGCGATCGAGAAGGCCGCGCCGTCTGCCTCACGCACCGCCGCGATCGCGACGCTGATGCGCCTCGTCGCGCCGATGACGCCGCATGTGGCCGAGGAAGCCTGGGCGGCGGCTGGCGGCGAGGGGCTGATCGCCGACGCGCCCTGGCCCGCGGTCGATCCGGCGCTGCTCGTCGATGACGAGGTGACGATCGCGATCCAGGTCAACGGCAAGCTGCGCGATACGCTCGTGATGCCCAAGGGGTTGCCCAAGGATCAGATCGAGGCCGCAGCGCTTGCGTCCGACAAGGTCGTGCGTATCCTCGAGGGCAAGACGCCCAGAAAGGTTATCGTCGTGCCCGATCGTCTCGTGAACCTCGTCGCATGAGGCTGCTGCTGCCCCTCGTGCTCGCCGCGTTGCCGCTGCTCGGCGGCTGCGGCCTGCATCCGCTCTATGCGGGCGGTGCGAGCGGCCCGGTCGCGACCGCGCTGTCGCGGGTCGAGGTCGCGCCGATACAGGGCAAGTCGGGCTGGCTCGTCGCCAATGCGCTGCGCGAACGGCTGGGGCAGCAGGACGGCGCGCAGGCCCCGCTCTACCGCTTGCAGGTTGCGCTCGACGACAAGATCGCGGGGCTCGGCGTCCGCGCCGACGACAGCGTCTCGCGCGAACGCCGGACTCTGCGCGCACGCTACCAGCTGGTCGATCTTTCGAACAACGGCGTCGTCCTCGATGCGACCGCCGGGTCCGATGCGGGCCTCGACGTGGTCGGTTCGGAATATGCGACGATCGCTGCCGAGAATACCGCGCTCGAACGCCTGTCAGTCACGGTCGCGGACAAGATCGTCGCGCGCCTTGCGCTCTACGCCCGGCGTTCGCCCGCCGCACCATGAAGGCGAGCGAAGCGCAGATGCGCGCCGCGCTGGACAAGCCGTCGGACGCGGTGCGCTTCCATCTGCTCTATGGTCCCGACGAAGCGGGCGCCGCGGCGCTCGCCGCCCGGCTCGGCGCCGCAATGGGCAAGGACGCGGAACGGATCGACCTCGACGGCGCGACGCTCAAATCCGATCCCGCGCGGCTTGCCGACGAAGCCGCGGCGATGTCGCTGTTCGGCGGCGCGCGCCATATCCTCGTCAACCCGGTGGGGGATGAGAGCCTCGATGCGTTCGCGGCACTCCTCGAAGGCGGCGTGGGCAATCCGGTGGTCGCGATCGGCCCGACGCTCAAATCCACCAGCAAGCTCGTGAAGCTGGCGCTCGATTCGCGCGCTGCGATGGTGCTCGCCTGCTACGTGCCCGAAGGCCGCGAGGCGGATGCGATCGCGACCCAATTGATGCGCGACCACGGCTTGCGTCCCGCCGCGGGGGTCGCGACGCGGATCGTGCGCGCGGCGAATGGCGACCGCGCGGTGATGGCGCGTGAGATAGAAAAACTCGCGGACTATCTCGATGCCGCTCCCGATACCCCGCGCGACGCGGGCGAGGACGCGCTCGACGCGATCGGCGCCGATCTTGGCGAGAGCGACGCCGGCGCGATGATCGCGGCGCTGCTGGCGGGCGATCCGGCGAGGCTGGGCGGCGAGCTCGCGCAGCTGAGCGAGGAGGGTGTGTCGCCGATCATGTGGCTGCGCGCGCTCGGTCGCCGGCTGGCCGCGCTCGCGGACATGCGCGCCGATCTCGATCGCGGCGACGATATCGCCGGCGTGATGAAGCGCCGCCGCGTCTTCTGGAAGGAAGAAAAGGCGACCGCCGCGGCGCTGCGCCAATGGACCCCCGCGATGATCGCAACCGCGATCGACCGAGCCCGCGCCGCTGAACGCGCGGTGATGGCGCCGGGGAATGCTGGCGATGTGCTGGCGGAGCACGCGGTGCTCGGGTTGGCTCGGCGGCGGTGAAGCTACAATCCTCCCCTGGAAGGGGAGGGGGACCATGCAAAGCATGGTGGAGGGGTATCGCGCTATCGATAGGGCGATACCCCTCCGTCAGCACTGCGTGCTGCCACCTCCCCTTCCAGGAGAGGAGTTTTTCTATTCAATCCGCCGCAACCGGCCCGTGCCCACCCGAGGGCCGCCGGCAGAGCCACACCACCACCAGCAACGCGATAGACAGCCACGCCGACAAGCGGAACAGATCGGTCGAGGCGAGGAGATAAGCCTGCCCGACCATCTGCCGCGTCACCGCCCCCGCCGCCTGGGTTGCGTTCAGCCCCAGCTTGCCCAGCCCCTCGACCGCCATCTGATAGGGCACGCCATTGCCGATCGCCTCGGCGAGACGGTTTTGATGGAGCGCCTCGCGCCGGTCCCATGCGGTCGTCACGATCGACGCGGCGAAGCTGCCCGCGGTGATGCGGGTGAAGTTCGAGATGCCGGTCGCAGACGGCAGCCGCTCGGGCGGGATTCGGTCGAGGGCGATCGTCAGCATCGACAGGAAGAAGGTGCTCATCGATACGCCCTGCACCAGCAGCGGCAGGGTGAAGTCCCAGAAGCTCGCCGTCGTCGTGTAGCCCGATCGCATCCAGTAGCTGATCGCGAAGCCGACGAACGCGACGCTCGCCAGCCAGCGCGCGTCGATCTTGCCGGAAAGCCGCGCAACGAAGGGGGTCAGCACGACCGCCACGATCCCGCTCGGTGCGGCGACCAGCCCGGCCCATGTCGCAGTGTAGCCAAGCTGGGTCTGGAGCCACAAGGGCAGGATCAGGATGTTGGCAAAGAACACCGCATAGCCAAGGCAAAAGGCGATGTTGCCGATCGCGAAGTTGCGGCTGGCGAACAGCGTCAGATCGACCGTCGGGTTGGCGTCGGTCAGCTCCCAGATCACCCAGGCGACGAAGCCGATCGCGGCGACGATCGTCAACACGACGATCATCGGATCGTTGAACCAGTCAGCATTCTTGCCGAGATCGAGCATGATCTGGAGCGAGCCCACCCACACGACAAGCAGGATCAGCCCGACGGTATCGATCGGCAGCTTCATCGTCGGCGTCTCGCGCGTGCGCAGACCGAACCAGCAGATCGACCCCGCGAACAGCCCGAACGGCACGTTGATGAGGAAGATCCAGCTCCAGTGGTAATTGTCGCTGATCCACCCGCCCAGAATCGGCCCCATGATCGGCGCGACGAGCGTCGTCATCGACCAGATGCCGAGCGCGGTCGCGCGCTTGTCGGACGGGAAGACCGAGATCAGCAGCGCCTGGCTTCCCGGCATCATCGGCCCCGAGACCGCGCCCTGCAGCACGCGAAAGGCGATGAGCGAGGGGAGGCTCCAGGCGATGCCGCACAGGAACGACGCAAGCGTGAAAAGCGCGAGCGAGGTGCAGAAGACGCGAACCACGCCGAACCGCCGCATCAGCCAGCCGGTCAGCGGTACCGAGATGCCGTTTGCGACAGCGAACGCGGTGATGATCCAGGTCGAATTGTCCGAACTCACGCCAAGATTGCCAGCGATCGTCGGCAGAGAGACGTTGGCGATCGTGGTGTCGAGCACCATCATGAACGTGCCGAGCGCCAGCGCGAAGGCGACGAGGCCCAGCCGCGCGCCGGTCAGCGGTGGGGGGCCGGCGGGGGCGGCGGAGGCCATTACCGGTTCGCCGCAATCACCTGACGGATGCGCGCCTCGACCGCATCGTCCGGCCCCTGCGTGCCGACCGAGCCGTGATAGGGCGTCGCGGCCGGCCGTGCGAGCCGGGCGCCGCCGGTATCCGCGGTGTCGATCACGGTCTTCACGGACAGCCCGATGCGCAGCGGGTTCGCCGCCAGCTCCTTCGGATCGAGTGCAATTCGTACCGGCACACGCTGGATGATCTTGATCCAGTTGCCGCTGGCGTTCTGCGGCGGCAGCAGCGCGAAAGCGTTGCCGCTGCCGGCCGACAGCCCGACGACGCGACCGTGATAGACGATGTCGCCGCCATACATGTCGGCGGTCACGGTCACCGGCTGGCCGATCCGGATGTCCTTCAGCTGCGTCTCGCGGAAGTTCGCGTCGATCCACAGCCGGGTCATCGGCACGATCGCCATTAGCGGTGTGCCCGCCTGGATCTGCTGGCCGAGCTGCACCGTGCGCTGCGCGACGACGCCGTCGATCGGCGCGGTGACGTGCATGTGCGACCGCACGATGGCGGCGCGGCGATAGGCCGCGGCGGCGGCCATCACCGCCGGGTTGGTCGCGACGTCGGTGCCCTGCACCGTCGAGAGCGCCTGCGCCTTCTGGCTGCGCGCGAGGTTAAGATTCGCGGTCGCGACCTTCAGCTGATCGGCTGCGTGATCGAGCTCTTCGCCCGACACGGCGCCCTCCGCCGCGGCACCGCGACGGCGGGCATAGTCGTCGCGCGCGCGCGAAACCTCGGCCTCAGCCTGCACGATCGCCGCATCGGACTGGCCGACGCGGGTGAAGTCGCCACGCGTCGCGCGCACCGCCTTTGCCAGATCGGCTTCGGCGGCGGCGAGGTTCACGTCGCTGGTGACAGGATCGAGATCGATGAGCGGCTGGCCGGCCTTCACGCTCTGGGTGTTGTCGGCATAGAGCTGCTGGACGGTGCCCGGATCGCGCGCGGTGATCGCCACCACATCGCCCGCAACATAAGCGTCGTCGGTTTCCTCCTCGGGCGCGGCGAGCAGGAAGTGGAAGACCGCCCAGACGATGACCGCGATTACCACCACGATCGCGAGGATGGTGAGCAGGCGCTTGCGCGTGGCGGACTTGCCCTTGGGCTCGTCGACCGGGGTCGCCTCGGCGGTATCGGGAGTTTTGGTGGGAGCGTTCATGGGTTCGGATTCCGCTGGAGGGTCCGGGAAGGATCGAAGCCGCCGCCAAGCGCGATGGCGAGCTGAGCGCGCGCGACGATCGCGTCGATGCCGAGCGCGGCGGCGGACTGTTGTGCCTCGAGCAGGCGCAGGTCGGTGTCGATGCCCGTCAGTCGCGAATCGAGCCCGGCGCGCACCCGCACGCCGTTCAGCCGCGCGGTCTCGGCAAAGCCGCTGACGACGGCATCCTGCCGTGTGCGCTCGGCATCGGTCGCACGGATGCGGGCGAGCGCATCGGCCGCCTCGCGCACCGCGCCGACGACGCTGCGGTTATAGTCGGCGATGGCGAGATCGACGCCGGCGGTCGCACTTTCCAGATCGGCCTTGCGCCGGCCATTGTCGAAGATCGGCAGATGGATGGCCGCGCCCGATCCGACCGTCCCTGAATCGAGATCGAAGAGGTTGCCCAGGCCAACCGCCTGCAAGCCGATAAGTGCGCTCAGGTTCACGTCCGGATAGAAGGCGCGTCGTGCGACCTGGCGCCCCGCCGCTGCGGCGGCGATCCGGGCCTGTGCTGCGGCGATATCGGCACGGCGCGCGAGCAGATCGGCGGGGATCGTTGCCGGCAGCGCGAAGGCCGCAGTCGCGGGCAAATGCGTCGCCCCGATCGTCGCGGCATAGTCCGCCCCGCGACCCGCCAGTGCGGCGAGCGCGTTCAACGCCGCGGCCCGTGCGCCCTCGGCCCGCGCGAGCAAGGTCTGCGCTTGCGCCAGTAGCGTCGCCGCTGCCTGCTGGTCGAGCTTGCTCGCCAGCCGGTTGCGCACGCGCACATCGACGAGCCGCGCCGACTTCTGTCGCGTCGCGATCGTATCGCGCGCGATTGTGCTTTGCCGCTCGGCAAGCGCAAGCTGCGCATAGGCGGTGACGACCGATCCGGCGAGCATCAGCCGCGCCGCTTCACCGTCGAGCCGCGCCGCATCGAGTGACGCGCGCGCGCCTTCGATCGCTGCCTTTTGCCGCCCGAACAGGTCGAGGTTCCACGCCAGCCCTGCCTGCCCTGTGCCCAGGAAGCGCACCGATCCGCCATAAGGCGGCGGGATCGTATAGTTGCCCGACAGCCGCGCGACCTGACCCTGCGCGTCGAGATCGACGCTCGGCCCGCGCGCCGCGTCGCGTGCGGCGAGGGTCGCTTGCGCCTGCCGGACGCGCGCCTGCGCCGCATCGAGCGAGGGATTGCCGGCCAGCGCATCAGCGACGATCCGGTCAAGTTGGACGTCGCCCAGCGCCTGCCACCAGGTGGCATCGATCGCCGGGGCGGGGGCCGCAGTGAGGCCGAGATCGGCTGGCGTCTTCGGGGTCAGCGCCGGACGCGTATCGGGGGGCGTGCAGGCGGCGAGCGCGATGGCCGCGGCGAGCGTTGCGGTCGTCAGGCGGCGCATGGCGGAGCGGTCTCCATCGCGCGGCGCAGCCGCGTCAGCGTTGCGATCAATTGGGCGATGTCTTCAGCGCTCCAGTCGGCGAGGATGCCGTTCCAGCAGGCGATCGCCTTCAGCCGTTCGCGCATCGCGATCGTCCGGCCTGCTTCGGTCAGTGAAAGATTGACGACACGCCGGTCGCTGTCGTCGCGCTGCCGCTCGACCCAGCCGCGCTCCTCCAGCGTGTCGATCATCCGCGTCATCGCACCCTTGTCGTGCGCGAGATGCCGGGCGAGTTCGGCGCAGGTGCCGCCATGTCCGAAATGCATCGAGACCAGCGCGGACCACTGAATCGCGGTCAGCCCGTCCTCGGCGAACAGCGCGTCGAGCTGCGCCATCCCCATCTGGTGGATCACCCGAACAAGATATCCGGGCGAGCTGTCGGGATAGAAATTGGAGTCGTCGAAGAACGCCATATGGTTGCCGATACAACCATTGCTTTGGCAGTCAATACCCAATTCGTTTCGTGCCCGGCCGCATGAACGGCCGGGTCACGTCGCGGACCCTCAGTTGCTGGCGGAGGAGTCGTTGCTGCCGCCCGTCGCGACAAGCACGATGACGACCAGCGCCGCCAGAATGCCGATGTTGATGAACGTGGAGGTCCCGGCGTTGGCCTTGTTCACGCCCTTCACGCTTGTCGGCGCACGCGCGCTGCCGGCGAGCGAGAGCGAGGTTGCGGGGTTTGCCGGGGCGGCGACGGCCACCGTCGACATGGTCAGCATGGCGGCAGCAGCGGCCGCGCCGAAAAACGTCTTCATCATAATTCTCCCTGATCGCGCAGCGGCATCAGTCCGGTGTCGCGGTGGATTCGTCAACGAGGGGCGGGCGATTTCGTGCGGCTGTTGCGCGAACGCCGCACGCCATCATTTCCTCGCCCGAAGGCGCCTTAGGGCAGGATTGTGACCATATTCTTGCAAGCGTGACTCCAAATCGTCACGCGCGCTTGATGCGGCTGTAACAATCGGCGGCCAGGGACGTCGGGCAAGGGAGACGACCCATGCCGACGACGACCGCCGCCGCCGACACGCTTTCGCCGATCACGGCCGACAGTGACCTCGCCGATCTGTTCGATTTCGCGCATTCCCGCCCAGCGGTGCCTGAGCGGGCCGATATCGTCCGCAGGCGCTATCGCACGATCTGGATCAGCGACGTCCATCTCGGCACGCGCGGATGCAACGCCGACATGCTCATCGACTTCCTCGATCACGTCGACAGCGATACCATGTATCTGGTCGGCGACATGATCGACGGCTGGCGGCTGAAGAAGAAATTCTACTGGCCCGCCGCGCATAACGACGTCGTCTGGCGCCTGCTGAAGCGCGCCAAGCGCGGCACTCGTGTCGTCTACATCCCCGGCAATCATGACGAGGTGTTCCGGCAATTCTCGGGCCTCGATTTCGGCGGCATCTCGATCCGCCGGAAAGCGATCCACGAGACCGCCGATGGCCGCCGTCTGCTGGTTCTGCACGGCGACGAGTTTGATGCGATCACGCTCGCGCACCGCTGGCTCGCGCATGTCGGCGACGCCGCCTATACCGCGCTGATGGCGCTGAACGTGTGGATGAACCGCGCGCGGCGGGTGTTCGGCATGCCCTATTGGTCGCTATCCAAGCACGCCAAGGCAAAGGTGAAGAACGCCGTCGCCTTCATCTCGCATTTCGAGGAGGTCGTCGCGCACGCCGCCGGTGCGCGCGGTGTGGACGGCGTGGTCTGCGGCCATATCCACACCGCCGAGGTGCGCGAGATCGCCGGCGTCGCCTATTATAATGACGGCGACTGGGTCGAGGGCTGCACCGCATTGGTCGAGCATTTCGACGGGCGGATGGAGCTGCTTCACTGGGCCGACGAGATGGCGGCGCGGGCGCGGGAAACCGTCGTCGCGATGGCTGCCTGAGAACGCGGATGCGGAGCGCGCCATGAAAATCGCCATCGTTACCGATGCCTGGGCGCCGCAGGTCAACGGCGTCGTCCGCACGCTGCAGGCGGTGATCGCCGAGCTGGAGAAGATGGGGCACGAGGTGTTGGTTGTGGCGCCTGACGGATTCGCGTCCTTCCCGTGTCCGACCTATCCCGAAATCCGTCTCTCGATCGCGGGCGCCGGTGCTGTAGGCCGCCGCATCGCGCGCTTCGGCGCAGAGGCGGTGCATATCGCGACCGAAGGCCCGCTCGGCCTCGCGGCGCGGCGCTGGTGCGTGGCGCGCGTGCGGCCCTTCACCACCGCCTATCACACCCAGTTTCCCGATTATGTCGCGGCGCGCACCGGCGCCGACCCCGAATGGGTCTGGCGCTATATCCGCTGGTTCCATGCGCCCGCGCAGGCGATCCTGGCCTCGACTCCCAGTGTCATGGCGGAACTGAGCGCGCACGGCCTTCCGCATGTCCGTCGCTGGGGAAGGGGCGTCGACACCGCTCTGTTCCACGGGCGGGTCACCCCTGACGCGGCGATCCACGCACTGCCGGGGCCGATCCAGCTGTATGTCGGCCGCGTCGCGGTCGAGAAGAATATCGAGGCATTTCTGGCGTCGGATCATCCAGGGTCGAAGGTCGTCATTGGCGAAGGCCCCGCGCGCGCCGCGCTCGCACGCCGCTTTCCGGACGCGCATTTCCTGGGACCGCGCTTCGGCACCGATCTCGCCGCCGCCTATGCCGCCGCCGACGTCTTCGTCTTCCCGAGCAAGACCGACACCTTCGGGCTGGTGATGATCGAGGCGCTGGCCTGCGGCACGCCAGTCGCCGGCTACCCCGTCACCGGCCCGCGCGACATATTGACGGCAGAGACCGGCGCGATGGACGCAGACCTCTCCCGCGCCATCGCCGCCGCGCTCACCCGCGATCGTGCCGCTTGCGCCGCCTATGGCGCCGGCTTCGGCTGGGCGGAGAGCGCACGCCAGTTCCTCGACGCGCTGGTGCCGGTGGAAGCCGTACCCGAAGCGGCATGACGCAAGGGCGCTTGCCCTCGCGCGCCGCCTTCTCTAAGTTGTCACATGATGCAAGGCCGCTCCGGTAAGGGGCGGCCCTTTCTATTTTGGACGGAGTTTCGTGCCGTGGCCCTGCCGCTCATGCCCCATGCGACCGCTTCCTGGCTGGTCGACAACACCGCGCTCAGCTTCGAGCAGATCGCCGAATTCTGCGGCCTTCACATCCTCGAGGTGCAGGCGATCGCCGACGATACCGCGACGACGAAACTCACCGGCCGCGATCCCGTCCGCGCGCACGAAGTTACGATGGAGGAGATCGAGAAGGGCCAGAAGGACCCCGATTACCGCCTCCAGATGATCAAGGGTCCCGATCAGGTCCGCCGCACCAAGGGCCCGCGCTACACGCCGGTGTCGAAGCGCCAGGACAAGCCCGACGGCATCGCCTGGATCATCCGCAACCATCCCGAGATCACCGACGGCCAGATTTCGCTGCTGATCGGCACCACCCGCACCACGATCGCCGCGATCCGCGACCGCAGCCACTGGAACATCGCCAACATCACGCCCAAGGACCCGGTGACGCTCGGTCTGACCTCGCAGCGCGAACTCGACGCAGCGGTCGCGAAGGCGGCGAAGGCGGCCGGCATCGACGCCTCGCCAACGGACACCCGCCTCGACGGCGACCGCGAGGCGCTGATCGCGTCGTTGCGTGCAGAGCGGGAACAGGCAGCGCGCGATGCGGAAGCCGGTATCGAGGCGCCCAAGCCGCTGTTCGACGATCCGTTCCGTCGGTAAGCGCCCTTACAGTAGTGAGAGGCTGATCCGGTCGCATCAAAGTAAGCCGTGCTCCCGCGCAGGCGGGAGTCCAGGGTTGCAAGCGATATCGTTGGCGGCACTGGGCTCCCGCCTTCGCGGGAGCACGATCCAGCTACGGTGAATGCCATTCGGGGTTCGATGGCGACAAATTGCCACCCCACTACCGCACCCCCGCAAAGGCCTCCGCCAGCGCATCGAACACCGTCCGCACCGCGACGCTCGATCGCAGATTCTCGTGCATCACGATCCAGATCGGCAGCGTCATCGTGAATGCCTGTGGCAGCACCGGCACCAACGCTGGATCGCGCGCCGCGATACCGCTCTGACATATCCCGATCCCGAACCCCGCCCGGATCGCGGCGAGCTGCGCGGCATGGCTGTCGGTTCGCAGCGCAAAGCTGCTGCGCTCCAGCCCCGGCAGCGCGTCCAGCACAGCGCGCGTTCCCATCGGCTCGCTGTCCGGCCCGATCAGGTCATGCGCCGCCAGATCGGCGAGCGACGCCGGCATGCCCCGCCGTTCGAGATAGTCGGCCCGCGCGTGCAGCCCGATCGCGACCGCGCCGACCCGCTTCGCGATCAGCGCCTGCTGCGCCGGCGCCACCATGCGGATCGCGACATCGGCCTGGCGTTGGAGCAGATCGCCGACAAGGTTGGACGCGACCAGCTCGATCGCCAGCGCCGCGTGCTGTCGCCGGATATCGGCGAGGATCGGCGGCAGATGTTCGATCGCGACCATCTCGCTGGCGGTTACCCGCACCGTGCCGCTGACCATACCCGATCCCGCCGCCGCGGTCCGCAGCAGCGCCGCCGAAGTCGCGACCATGTCCTCGGCGAAGGGCTGCAACGCCAGCGCCCGCTCGGTCGGCAGCAGCCCGCGCTGCGATCGCACGAACAGCGCCTCGCCGATCGCCCCTTCCAGCGCCTCGATATGACGCGACACGCTCGGCTGCGTCAGCCCGAGCGCCCGCGCCGCCGCCGACAGCGATCCCTCGCGCAACACCGCGGCAAAGGTTCGAAACAGGTCCCAGCTCGGCGTTTCGTTCATATATTTTCGTATAGTTGGGCCACGAAGACCGTCAATTCCTTGGAGCTGCCAGCTGCGCCATATCGCTTCCGGCAACACAGGAGGCGGTTATGGAACGGACGGCATTGATACTCGGGGCGACGGGCGGCATCGGCGGTGCGGTCGCGCGGCGGCTGCTGGCATCGGGATGGACGGTACGGGGACTCGCCCGCGCAGGTGGCATCGCGGCGATGCCCATGGGCGTGGAGCGCCTAGTCGGCGATGCGATGACCGCAGCGGATGTCATCCGCGCGGCGGAGGGCGCGGACCTCATCGTCCACGGCGTGAACCCGCCGGGCTATCGCAATTGGGGCAGGCTGGTGCTCCCGATGATCGACAACACAATCGCGGCGGCGCGCGCGAACGGCGCCCGCGTCCTGCTGCCCGGCACCGTCTATAATTACGGCCCCGACGCGCCCGCGCTGATCGGCGAGGATGCGCCCCAGCGTCCGCTGACCCGCAAGGGCGCCATCCGCGTCGAGATGGAGCGGCGCCTGCAAGCGGCCGCAGCAGCGGGGGAGATGTCGGTCCTGATCGTTCGCGCGGGCGACTTCTTCGGGCCGGACGCGCGCCAGAGCTGGTTCAGCCAGGGCCTTGTCCAGCCCGGAAAGCGCCCGCGCATCATCCGAAACCCGAGCCGGCGCGGGGTAGGCCACCAATGGGCCTATCTGCCCGATGTCGCGGAGACGATGGTGCGCCTGATCGAGACCGGGGGGCTGGACCCGTTCGCGACCTTCCATATGGAAGGCATGTGGGACGACGACGGCACCCGGATGACGAGCGCGATCGTGCGGGCGCTCGGTGATCCGACCGTCCCCGTCGCGCGGCTGCCGTGGTGGGCGATCCGGCTCGCTGCGCTGGTCGCCACGACCCCGCGCGAAATGCTCGAGATGCGCTATCTCTGGGAGCGCCCGGTGCGCATGACGAATGCCCGCCTCCGCGCGCATCTCGGCGCGGAACCGCACACACCGCTCGACGAGGCGGTCCGCGCGACGCTGGCCGGGCTGGGTTGCCTGTAGCAACCCTACGTTCAGCGGGCCACGGCGCCTTGAGGGGGCGCCGAGGCAAAGAGCTTCGGCGGGACGCTGCTGGCAGATTGTGGCGCGTCGAACAGGATTGCGATCGGCTCCCTGGTGAACGCCTTGAACGCGGTGCCGGGGGTGAAGATGATCTTTCGTTCCTTCATCAGCAAGCCGCCGATCAGGCCGAAGTTCACCAGAATCATCGACATCACTGATCCGCGAACTTCGCTATGATAGCTGCCGACGAGCGGAATGACCTGCCGGTCGATATGCAGCCACTGCATTTCTATCGTGATCCTGGCTTTTCCCAGACCGTAGGCCCGGCCCCGGTTGAGAGAGATATATCCCGTTACCGGCGTCCCTTCGGGAATCGCGACGCGCGATCCCATCATAACGTCCCGGGCGACCTTCAGGTCGAACTGCGCGTGATATTTCATTTTGCGGGAATTGATCTCGCTATCAAGCGTCAGCGGAATCTCGGTATTGGCGGGGAGGATCGATTCCGGTGCGAGCTTCAACTCCGGGTTCGCCGAAACGATGAACACGCGCGCGGACGGCGCGGCCATCGTTTGCGCAAGCGAAGCCGTGGACCCGAGCGCGGCCGACCAGGCGATCGCAGCAATCACGTGCTTCATGGCATCCCCCACCGTCGCGATGGAATCGTCGGCATGCGGCCATGTCCCTCGCAATACGATGTCTCGTCGGGTGCCGAACATTCCTCAACTGCGGCAAAGGGGTAATCCCGATGTTCCCGGCCGAAGCGGTGCCAACCTGACGGCGCCGCTCCCCGGGTCGTCCGACAGCACAAAACCCCCGGTGGTCTGTGCGACCGCCGGGGGGTTCGTGATCGCGCCGGTTGAGCGGCGGATCAGGTCGGCCCCGACACCTCAAAGGGGGGCGGCGCCGGGGCTTGAGTTCGCGATTACTGAAGCAGCTTGAGCACGCCCTGCTGCGACTGGTTCGCCTGGCTCAGCATCGCGGTCGAGGCCTGCGACAGGATCTGGGCCTTGGCGAGGTTCGCCGTTTCGGCCGAGAAGTCGGTGTCCTCGATGCGGCTGCGCGCATCCGACAGGTTGGTGACGTTGCTCGACAGGTTGTTCGCTGCCGACTGCAGCTGGCTCTGCGAAGCGCCGAGACCGGCGCGGGTCGTGTTCAGCGTCGTCAGCAGCGTGTCGACCGCGGTGATCGCAGCGGTTGCGGCCGTGCCGTCCGCACCGGCAACGCTCGTGGTCAGGCCGACGAGGCTGCTGAGGTCGCCCGTGGCGATATCGACGGTTTCGCTGGCGTTCGCACCGGTCTGGATCTTGGTGGTCGTGCCCGCACCGGTTGCGCCGAAGATGGCGACGCCGTTGAACTTGGTGCCGGTGACGATCGTGCCGATCTGCGTGGTCAGCGCGGTGACTTCGGTCTGCAGGTTCGTGCGGTCGTTCGAGCTGTAGGTGCCCGAAGCGGCCTGCGTGGCCAGCTCACGAACGCGCTGCAGCATGTTGGTGACTTCGCCGAGCGCGCCGTCTGCGGTCTGGGCGAGGCTGATGCCGTCGTTCGCGTTGCGGATCGCCTGGGTCATGCCCTTGATCTGCGAGGTCATCGAGGTGGCGATGGCGAGGCCGGCGGCGTCGTCCTTCGCGGAGTTGATGCGCTTGCCGGTCGACAGACGCTCCATCGCGGTCGACAGCTGCATGTTGGCGCCTGCCGAAGCATTGGCTGCGCGCATCGAGGCGGTGTTGGTTCCGATAACAGTCATGTCCGTATCTCCATTTCGCTTTGCGTCTCCGCCTGCCCCCCTTGGGACGGAAAGAGCCGAGCCGCTGGACAGGAGAACGGCCGCCACGCCGGCGGATTTAGGACAAAAATTGGGGGTCGCGCGCGCGCGTTGTGCACGGGGGAGCGCGCCCGGAAATATTTTGCCGGCAAGCCGGCGATTTAACTCAGTGTTTACCGTCTTTCGTCCATTTCGCCTGCATCAAAGGGGGAATGCATGCGTTCGATCTTCACGTCCGGCACGATTCGCGACCGCCGCTTTGCGCTGCTGTCGTCGATGCGCAGCCAGGGTTTCGCGATCGTCGATGCGGAGGGGGCCGCGCCCGCACCGACCGGCGTCTTCGTGCAGGCCGAGGGTGAGGTGCCCGGCTGCCCGGCGCGAACGATCCTGATCGGCGACCATGGTCGCAAGGTCGAGCCGTTCCGCGGCGGCAACCCCGCACGGCTCGCCTTCGGTCCCGAGGACGCTGCGATCGGCAACGGCTTCTTCCGGGCGATCGCCGGCGGACCCTTGATGCCGACCGCGGCCGATCCCGAGAGCCTGGCGCTCTTCGCGCTCGCCGACCGGGTCGCGCAGGCCGATATCACCGTGCTCATCAACGGCCCGACCGGCACCGGCAAGGAAGTGCTGGCGCGCGCGAT
Source organism: Sphingomonas sp. EC-HK361 (assembly GCF_902498785.1). Lineage (GTDB taxonomy): Bacteria > Pseudomonadota > Alphaproteobacteria > Sphingomonadales > Sphingomonadaceae > Sphingomonas. The sequence goes on along the minus strand of NZ_LR701494.1, from coordinate 1,688,596 downwards.
CCACAACGGCTCCGCCCGCAAGGACAAGCCCTTCGTCGCGATCAACTGCGCAGCCCTGCCCGAATCGATGCTGGAGGCGATGCTGTTCGGCCACCAGAAGGGCGCCTTCACCGGCGCGTCGTCGGGCGGCGAGGGCTTCTTCCGCGCGGCCGATGGCGGCACGCTGCTGCTCGACGAGATCGCCGAGATGCCGCTCGCGCTCCAGGCCAAGCTGCTTCGCGTGCTTCAGGAGCGCGAGGTCGTGCCATTGGGCGCGACCCAGCCACAGCCTATCGACGTCCGCGTCATCGCCTGCGCCAACCGCGATCTGCAGGGTGAGGTCGAGGCCGGCCGGTTCCGCGCCGATCTCTACTACCGCCTCTCGGTCTTCCCGCTCGCGACCAAGCCGCTCGCCGATCGTCCGCAGGACATCCCCGCGCTCGCCGCGACGATGATCCTGCGACATGCCGGGGACCGCGCCGTCATTCCATGGCCGTCGACCGAAGCGGTGGAGACGCTGCTCGCGCACGACTGGCCAGGCAATGTTCGCGAACTCGAAAACGTCATCCAGCGCGCGCTGCTCTTTGCCGGCGGCGATACGATCGAGGCGAGCCACATCGTCTTCGATCGCCCCGCCGCGCCGCTTCGCGTGGTCGCAAACGACGGCGCCTCGACGCTGGGGCAGGTCGTCCAGCTCAGCGAATTCGCCGCGATCCGCGAGACGATGAAGGCCTGCGGCGGCAGCCGGATCGAAACCGCCAAGCGGCTCGGCATCTCGGAGCGCACGCTGCGCTACCGCCTCGCCAGGGCGCGCGAGCAGGGCGAGGAGATCGCGGCCCCCGGTGACCGGAGAATCTCGGCATGAGCATTAGCGGTATCGGCGGTGCCGGCGGCATCGATCGGGTGATGGCGCTACGCGCGCAAATCCTCGAACAGAACCAGGCGCTGGCGAAGGCTAGCACCGCGAATGTCGGTGCACCCTCGGCTGCGCCGCAATCGACCGGGCCGGCAAGTTTCACCGACGCGCTGGAAGGCGCGCTGAAGAGCGTCAATGACGGCCAGCAACAGGCCGCCAAGCTCTCCGAAAGCTACGAGCGCGGCGAGACGATCGACATCGCCAAGGTCATGCTGGCGCGCCAGCAGGCCTCGGTCGGGTTCGAAGCGACGCTGCAGGTCCGCAATAAGATCCTGTCCGCCTACAAGGACATCATGAGCATGCCGGTGTAAGATGGCCAACGCACTCACCACCACGTCGTCCGCGATGCCTGAACGCTTCGCGAACCCGCTCGAGCAGATCCGCAGCGTCATGGCGCAGCCCGCCGTCCGGCGTGCCGGGCCGATGGCGCTCATGGTTTCCCTCATCGGCGGCGCAGCGCTCGCTTGGTCGATGCTCGCCACTCCGCCACAGAAAACGCTGTTCACGTCGCTGCCCGATGCCGACAAGGCCGCGGTGACCGCCGCGCTCGATCAGGCGAAGATCACGAGCCATATCGACGATTCGACCGGCGCGCTGACCGTGGCGGACGAGGATTATTCGCGCGCCCGGATGCTGCTGGCGGGGCAAGGCCTGCCCAAGGCGGCGCCCGGCGGTTACGCGATCCTCGACCAGCTGCCGATGGGCGTCAGCCGCGCGGTGGAGGGCGAACGCCTCCGCCAGGCGCGCGAAACCGAACTCGCCCGGTCGATCGAGGATATCGACGCCGTCACCGAAGCGCGCGTGCACCTCGCCATGCCCGAGGCGAGCGTCTTCGTGCGCGACAACGCTTCGCCCTCAGCGTCCGTCATCGTCAAGCTCGGCGCAGGCCGCTCGCTGAGCGACGCGCAGGTCTCGTCGATCGTCAATCTCGTCGCCTCGTCGGTGCCGGGGATGAAGCCCGAAAACGTGACGGTGGTGGATCAGCTCGGCGCGATGCTGACGAAGGGCGATGCCTCGCCCGCCGATGCCGCCAACGACAAGCGGATCGAGTTCCAGCGCCGCGTCGAGGACAAGTATCGCACCCAGCTAACCCAGCTTCTTACGCCCTTGGTCGGCGCGGGCAACTTCACCGCAGAGGTTCAGGCCGACGTCAATCTGGATGAAACCAGCGCGACGCGCGAGAGCTACGATAAGGCCGGCGCACTGCGCGCCGAGACGGGCAACTGGACTGGCGACATGAAGACTGCTGCGACGCCGGGGGGCATCCCTGGGACGCTCAGCAATACACCGCCGCCCGCGAGCACCCTCCAGGCGCCGCAGCCCGCGACGGGCAACCCGGGCACGCCGGCCCCGCCGGTTGCAGGCGGCGCAGCGCCCGATCCCGCCAAGCAGTCGGACAGCTTTCAGCGCGCCTATGATCTGGGACGCGAGGTTTCGGTCACCCGTAACGCGCCGGGCAGCATCAAGCGGCTGTCGGTCGCGGTCCTGCTGCGCGATCCGGACAAGGGCAAGCGCACCGGCATGGAGATCAACCAGATCACCGATCTGGTGAAAAGCGCGGTGGGTTTCGACCAGGCGCGGCAGGATCAGGTGACGGTCATCAGCCGGAAGTTCGCGGTCGCGCCCGACGCCGCTGCCGCAACCGCCTGGTATGACGTGCCATGGTTGCCGATGGTCGCGCGCAACCTGACCGCGATCCTCATCGCGCTGCTCGTCCTCTTTCTCGGCGTCCGCCCGCTGGCCAAGGCGCTGATGAAGAAGCGCGACGATGCGCCGCGCCCTGCGCTTGGCCGGAATGCCGCCGGCGTCGACGATAGCGTGGACGATGATGGCGCACCGCGCGCCAAGATCGCCCCTGCGGTGACGCTCGACGAGCTCGAGAACACCCGCGGCTATGAAGCCCGCGTCGGCGCGGTGAAGGGCTTCACCCGCGATAACCCCGCTCGCGCCGCGCTCGCGGTGCGCGACATGATCAAGACGGACGCCCGATGACCGCGCTCTCCAGCCCGCCCCGCATCTATTCCGGCGTCGAACGCGCCGCGGTGCTGATGATGCTCGTCGGCGAGGAGGAGGCTGCGGCCATCCTCCAGAAATTGCAGCCCGAAGAGGTCCGCCAGCTCGGCAAGGCGATGTTCGCGGTGGCAGACGTAAGCGAGGCCGAGGTCGAGGGCGTGCTCGACGATTTCGTCGACAAGGCGCGCGCGCGCACCGCGGTCGGCTTCGATCCGCGCCCGCAGATCGAGGCGGTGATGAACCGCGCCCTCGGCCCCGAAAAGGCGGAAAGCGTGCTCGCGCGCATCACCCCGCCCGAGGCGGCGTGCGAACTCGAGTTGCTCGACTGGCTCGACGCGACCGAAATCGCGGCGATGATCGAGAAGGAGCATCCGCAGATTTCCGCGGTGCTGATCGCGAACCTCGACCCTGCGGTCGGAGGGCGTGTCCTCGAACTGCTGCCACCCGAGACGCAGCCCGATATCCTCCACCGTGTCGCGAGCCTGGGGCCGATCCCGCCCGAGGCGGTCGAAACGCTGAAGACGATGCTCGCCAACCGGAAGGGTGGCCACGGCACCAACCTGAAGATGGGCGGCACCCGCGAGGCCGCGAAGATCCTGTCGAGCGCGCGCAAGGCGACCGAGCAGCGGGTGATGCCGAAGCTGTTCAAGATCGACCGCGACGTGGCGAAGCAGATCGAGGAGGCGATGTTCATCTTCGAGAACCTGCTGGAACTCGACGACAAGAATCTCGGCGCGCTCATCCGCAATATCGACGGCGACATCCTGGTGCGTGCGCTCAAGGGCGTCGACGAGGCGGCGCGCAGCCGCTTCCTGGGCTGCATGTCGGCCCGCGCCGCGGACGGCATCCGCGACGAGATGGAAGCACGCGGGCCGATGAAGCTGAGCGAAGTCCTCGAAGCGCAGAAGTCGGTCATCTCGATCGCGCGCGGCCTCGCCAAGGACGGCACGATCATGATGGGCGGGGGCGAGGACGATTATGTCTAACGCCCAAGCCTTCCGCGCCGGCTTCGCCTCGCGCGCGACCGCGCCCGCGCATCTGCTCGATATCGCCTTCGCGCCGGCCCCGCCCGGCTTTGCGCCGCGCCAGGTCTATCCCCCTAAAGGCGGCGAGGCCGGACCGAAGCATTTCCACCCCGCCGACCGCGATGCGAACCCGACCGAAGGCTGGGACATGCTCGATCCGGCGCCCGTGGCCGAGAGTTTCGTCGATCCGATCGAAGCTGCGCATGGTGCGGGCTTCGCCGAAGGCGCCGCGGCCGCGCGTGCCGAACTCACCGAGGGCGCCGCCCGCGACCGCGCGCTGATCGAGGCGTTGGTGGCCGACCTGAACAGCGGCGACCGTGTCGACCGTGACCGGATTGCACGCCAACTCCGCCAGACCGTGCTGCTGCTGGTGACCCGCGTCATCGGCGAGACGGGGGTGTCGGGCGATCTGCTCGCCGGACGGATCGAGGCGGCGGCGGACATGCTCGCGGATTCGGCAGAGTCCGCGCTGCTCCGGGTGCATCCCGACGATGTCGCGCTGCTCGAAGGCAAGCTGCCCCAAACCATCTTCGCGGCGGGTGATGCCGCCATCGCCCGCGGCAGCTTCGTGCTCGAATCCGCCTCGACCGTCGTCGAGGACGGGCCCGAACTCTGGCTGGAGCAACTGGCGCAGGCGATCGACCGGGTGCCGGTGCCCAAATGCTGAATCGTTTTACCGCTGACTATCTCGAAACGCTGGGCGCTGCCGATTTCTCTCCACAGCCGAAGATCGCGGGGCGTCTTTCGTCGTTTGACGGGTTGCTCATGGAGGCCGTGGGGCTGTCGTTGCCGGTCGGCACCGTCTGCTCGGTCGGCGGCCACGGCGACACGCGGATCGAGGCGGAGGTCATCGGCTTTCGCGGCGGCCGCACGCTGTTGATGAATCTCGGCGGCCCCGCGGCTCTGCTCCCCAACGCGCCGGTGCGGCCGATCGGCCCTCCCGGTGAGGCGGAGGTCGGCGCGGCGCTGCTCGGGCGCGTGGTGGATGGCGCCGGCAAGCCGATCGACGGCCTCGGCCCCATCCGTGGGGCTGGCAAATGGCCGCTCGCCGGCAAGCTGCAATCGCCGCTCGACCGCGGGCGTGTGCTGGAGCCGATGGACGTCGGTGTTCGCGCCATCAATGGCCTGCTGACGATCGGGCAGGGGCAGCGCGTCGGCATCATGGCCGGCTCGGGCGTCGGCAAGTCGGTGCTGCTCGGCATGATCGTTCGTGCGGCGCAGGCCGACGTCATTGTCATCGGGCTGATCGGCGAGCGCAGCCGCGAGGTCGCCGATTTCCTGGAAACCAAGGTCGCAGGCGCCGCCCGCGCACGCTCGGTCGTCGTCGCGGTGCCGGCCAACCATTCTCCGGTGCTCCGCATCCGCGGCGCCTTGCGCGCCACCGCCATTGCCGAGGCGTTCCGGGCGGAGGGCAAGAAGGTCCTCCTCATCATGGATTCGCTGACCCGCGTCGCGCATGCGGGCCGCGAGATCGGCCTCGCGCTCGGCGAGCCGGCATCGGCGCGCGGCTATCCGCCATCGGCCATTGCGATGCTGCCCAACCTCATCGAGCGCGCCGGCACCTGCGTGTCGAGCGGTGGCTCGATCACGGCGATCTACACCGTGCTGGCGGACGGAGACGATGGCAACGATCCGGTGGTGGATTCGGCACGCTCGATCCTCGACGGCCACATCGTGCTCAGCCGGCAATTAGCGGAGCGCGGCATATATCCCGCGATTAACATTGGGCCATCGGTCAGCCGGGTGATGACCGATATCGTTCCGTCCAATCATGTAATGGCTGCGCGCACCCTGCGCGGGCATCTCGCGACCTATGAGGAAAACCGCGACCTTGTGCTGATGGGCGCGTATCGCGCGGGGGCGGACCCGGCGATCGACACGGCGATCGCCTGCCACGGCGCGATCATGGAATATATCCGCCAGGATCACGATGCGGTCGTGCCGCTGGCCGATGCGGTCGCCGAACTCGTCGGCGTCTTCGGCGAAGGCTGATGGCGCTCGACGCCGGAAAGCTTGCGCGCATCCACCGCGTCCGCACGCTCCAGCTCAACCTGAAGCGCGGCGACGAATCGCGCGCGATCGAGCGCGTGGCAAGCGAAAGCGCGCTGTCGACGCGGATCGCGCAACTCGCCGCCAATGTCGCGCCGCAGGAAGCGAGCGAGGCCGGGTTCTCGCTGACGGCCGCGGCCTATTACCGCGACCGGCTCCAACAGTCCGCCAACGCTGCGCAGGACCGCGTGAAAAGCGCCGAACTGCTCGCCGAACACGCAGCCGAAGCGACCCGATCGGCGCGGCGCGACCAGTCCGCGATCGAGAAGCTGATGGAGCGATCGGACGCGGCGGCCGCGCTCAAGGCGATCCGCGCCATGGAAGACGCCCCCGCCTTCAGGAAAAACCGGCACGATCCTTGCTGAACATCCTGTCGATTGATCGATCGACGAGGACCTTGCCGCAATGTTCCAGCTCACGAGCCCCCTGATGCCAGCGACCGGCCGCGCCGGAATCGCCGGTACGTCTGCGGGCGGCGTGGCACTTGGCGGCAAGGGCGCGATCGACCTCCCCGATTTCATGACCTTCGCCTTGATCGGCGTGGCCCCGGCGGCCCCCGGCAAGGTGCGGCAAGATCCTGCCGGTGGCGGCGAGGCGGTGCCGGGGGGCACCGCGATCACGCCACCGGCGGGTCACCCGGAGGTGGGTGGAGAGGACGGAACCGTGCTGCCGAAGCTCATGACGGCTTCTGCCGGAGACGAGGCCGTCACAACGGCCGACACGTCGGTGGTCACGGTGGCGCTTCCCTTGACTGCGCCGGAGGAAAGGGGGGGCAAGCCAACTCGGGTCGCGGAGACGCGGGTCGCCAAGGTTCAGGAAAGGACTTCGCCAATGACTGAACCGTTGGCAATCGCCCCGAATCGCGCCGGCTCCGCGCCGGAGACCTCGACACCGGTTGCCGAAAAACGCGCGAAGGTCAGGAGGCAAGACGCGGGCGTCGCTCTTTCCGAGGCGCCGCCGCAGCCCGTCACCGTTGCGGTGACGACGCAGCCGGTTGCGTTGCCCGCCGCAGCCCCCATCGACAATGTCAGCGACGTGACGGCAATGCAGCCACCGCCGGCTGTCATACCCTCCGTCACGCAGCAAACGGCGACCGACGATCGATCACCGATCCTTGCACCTGCGATCACCAGTTCGTCGCCCGCAGCTGTTGCCGTCCCGGCCGGCGGATTCCCTGCGAAAGCGGCGGCGTCGCCGAGCATTGAACAACCCAGGAATTCGCCGATCCGGCCCGCCTCTGGCTCGCCAACTCCGGCGCCGTCCGCGCCGCTTGACGACCTCGATCTCGCCCCCTCGCGCACCATCCCCAATAGCGGAAGGGTAGCCGCTGTTATGGCAATGCAGCCGAGACCTGTTGACGCACCGGCGGTTGCCCCCGCGCTGGCGCCCTCGCTCGCCCCGATCGCGCGGATGCTGGACGCGTCCTCCCGCGATGCGCCAGTGACAAGCGTGCCGCAAGCGGCGACCCCCGCGCCATCTCCGGTAACGGTGCTCCCCGCCATGCCGGCCAGCGTCGCGTCGTTTCTTGCGTCGGTCGGTCCGCGTCCCGTTCTGGTTCCCTTGGCGGACGCCACCTCGAAAGCGTCGGTGCGCACCGGCGCAGTCACCACGCCCGCGACGGCTGTGCTCGCCCCACCGGCGCCGGTCACACCGACGAACGCGGGTCCGGCAGGACAGCTCTTTGCCGAGGCAATTCATGCAGCAGCGGGCCGCAGCGAACGATCGACGCAGGGCGATCCGGTTTCCCCGGCGGCGTTCGCTGCATCGGCCGTCGGCGTGCCGGCAACGACGATCGCAGCGGTGGCCGATCGGGCACCGATCGACATGATGCAGGGGCATTGGCCGGCAAAGATGATTGCGCGGATCGAATCGCTACGCGACGCGGCCGATGCGCAGGATACGCGGATCAGGCTGATTCCCGACGCGCTCGGCGCGATCGACGTTGCAATGAAGCGCGACGGCGATACCGTCCGCGTGCACCTCGCCGCCGACCGTCCGGAAACGCGCGTTCTGATCGCCGATGCACAGCCGCGGCTGACCGAACTCGGCGAGCAGCGCGGGCTGAAGATCGCCGCGTCGAGCGGCCAGACGTCCGGGCAGGCGATGCCGCAGGATTCCCACCAGCAGCGCGGCAACCCCGCGCCGCCGCAACCCGCTCGCCCGGCCTCGGCCCGTGCGGGCGATCAACCAGCAACGAACGACGATGACGACCAGCGGGTCGCCTGATTTCGGGGGATAGACGACGATGAGTGACGACGTGAAGGCGGACGCGCCGAAGAAGAAGAAGGGCAAGATCGGCAAGCTGCTGGTCGTCGTGGGCGGCGCAGCGGTGCTGATCGGCGCGGGCGTCGGCGGCGGCCTGTATGCCGCGAACAGCGGGCTGATCGGCGGCAAGCACGACGCCGCTGTCGATCCGGACAAGCCCCAGCTCGTGCCCAAGAGCGAGCAGAAGCATCCGGGCGAGGGCGGCGAGGGCGGTGGCCATGGCGGCGGCGAGGCAGCGCCCGCCAAGCATGAGGGCCAGCCGACGCCCGAAGGGCATGGCGGGGATCGCTATGCGACCAACTACTATCCGCTGGAGAAGGACTTCACCTCGAACCTGCAGGATTCGGTGCATTTCATCCAGGTCGGCGTGGCTATCGCGACGCCCTATGACGACAAGGTCATCGAGAACATCAAGACCAACGACATCGCGATTCGCTCCGCGATCCTGATGACGCTGGGCGATACGACCGAGGAGCAGGTCTTCACCTCAGACGGAAAAAAAGCGCTCCAGAAACGGCTCGTCGCAGCAATCAACGCAACTTTGCAGGAAAAGGAAGGGTTCGGCGGCGTTGGTAACGTCTACTTTACCAATTTCGTTGTTCAGTGACCGGGCATGGTTAACGCGCCCGCAACCGAAACCCTGACGGGGGATACCACCCTGGCGAACGATCGCCGGGGTCGCGGGCGTGCGCCGCTCATCCAGTCGAACCCGCTGGGGCAGGCGAAGCTCAATCCGTTCGGCGACCTGCACACGCTTCAGCACCTCTCCGCCCGGCTTGCGCGACCCTTGCGCGGTGTGCTGGAGCCGATGCTGCGCGAGGAGGTGCGGACCTTCGCCGAGCCGCTCGTCGTCCAGCGCTTCGCCGATTACCGCGCGGAGCGGCCCGACCGGCTGACCGCCTGGGTGCCGCTCCAGATGGCGCCCAATGACGGCATTGCGCTGATCGTGATGGACGGGCGGTTCGTGCTGGAATTGCTCGATATCTTCTTCGGCGGCACCGGCGCTGCGCCCGACGAGCTGCCCGGCGAGTTCTCGCCTGCGGCCGACGCGCTCATCGCGCGCCTCACCGATTCGATCACCACGGTGATGAAATCGTCCTGGGAGCCGGTTGCGAGGATCGCGTTCACCGCGGGCCGGGTCGAGGCCAATCCCTCCATGCTCGGCGGCGTCGATGCAGAGGACGCGATGATCGTCACCCGTTTCGGCATCGGCCGCGGCACGCGCAAGCCTGTCTTTCTCGACATCGTCTACCCCGTCACCGCGCTGAAGCCGCACGGCACCGCGCTGACCGGCAAGGTTGTCGGCAAGGGCGCGGAGCCCGATGCCGGCTGGCGCAACGCGCTCACCCGCTCGACGATGGCGGTGAAGTTCCCCGTCCGCTCGGTCCTCGCCGAGCCGGTCGTTCCGCTCTCCATGCTGATGACGCTGAAGGAAGGCGACGTGATCCCGATTATCGTCTCGCACGACGTGCCCGTCATGGTCGGCGGCGACCGCTTCGGCGCGGGCACTGTCGGCACCTCGAACGGCCGCGCCGCCATCCGCATCACCCAACTCACCCGTACCGACGAAGGATTGCCCCAATGAACGACATGACCGGCGGTTTTGCGGTCGACGCGCCCGCGGGCGGTGCCGCCGTCGCGGCCAATTTCCGGCTGCTCCAGGATGTCGACGTGAAGCTGACCGTCGAGATCGGCTCGACCCAGCTGAGCTTGCGCGAGCTCCTCGCGCTGGGCGAGTCGAGCGTGATCGAGCTCGACCGCGCCGCGAACGAACTGCTCGACGTCTTCGTCAACGGCACGCTCATCGGCCGCGGCGAGGTCGTGACCGTCGGCGATCGCTTCGGCGTGCGCATGACCGAGCTCGTCAACCCCGACAAGCGCGTCTGATCTGCGATGCTGTGGACCTACATCCTGAAGCTGGTGATCCTGCTCCCGCTCGTCTGCGGGCTGATGATCGGCTGCCTGTATCTGTGGCGCAAGCTGGAGAGCCGGATGCCCGGCAAGCCGTCTGCGCGGCTGATCGGCGTCAAGGAAACGATGATGATCTCGCCGGGGCTTCGTCTCGCGGTGATCGATTTCGAGGGCAAACGCCTGCTCGTGTCGGTGGGACGCGGCGGCGTGAACCTGATCGACAAGGCTGACGGTTTCCGGGCTGACACGAAGGTGCTTTCGTGAGCGTGATGCGCAGCGGTGCAGGCCCAGCATTGTTCCGCGTCGATTGTGCTCCCGCGAAGGCGGGAGCCCGGACTGGATCCCCGTCTTCACGGGGATACAAAATCGCGCTGATCCTGGCTGCAATTCTCCTCGCGATCTTTGTCGCGATGCCCGCCTTCGCCCAGGCCGCGCCCGCCGCCCCGGTCCCTGGCGTCGGCGACGCGGTCGACCGCGCGCTCGGCCAGCTCGGCGGGCAGCAGGCGGGGAGCACCGGTCAATCCCGCTCTCTCTCGCTCAGCTTGCAAGTCCTCATCATCATGGGGCTGCTGTCGATCCTGCCGGGGATCATCCTGATGATGACCAGCTTCACGCGGATCATCATCGTGCTCTCGATCCTGCGTCAGGCGATGGGCCTGCAGCAGACGCCACCCAACCAGGTGCTGATCGGGCTGTCGCTGTTCCTCAGCTTCTTTGTGATGGCGCCCGTCATCAGCCAGATCAACACGACCGCGATTCAGCCCTATGCCGCGGGGCAGCTCGCCGGCACCCAGATGATCCAGGCTGCCGGCGCGCCCTTGCACGCCTTCATGGCGAAGCAGACGCGGGTGAAGGACGTGACGATGTTCGCGCAGATGGCGAAGTCCGGGCCCTATGCGTCGACGAAGGACATCCCCTTCTCGGTCCTGCTCCCCGCATTTGTGACGAGCGAGCTGAAGACCGCGTTCCAGATCGGTTTTCTGATCTTTTTGCCCTTCATCGTCATCGATCTCGTCGTCGCGACGGTCCTCATGTCGCTCGGCATGATGATGCTGTCGCCCACCATCATCTCACTGCCGTTCAAGCTGCTGCTGTTCGTCCTGGTGGACGGCTGGGCGCTGACGATGGGGAGTTTGGCCAACTCTTTTGCAACCTGATGCCCAACCTCCGTTCGCCCTGAGCGAAGTCGAAGGGCAAGCGCCAAAGGTGCTTCGACTGCGCTCAGGACGAACGGATTTGAACAGGCCGACCCTACAGGATCAATCATGAACCCGCTCGTCGATGCCGATTATTTCCTGACCGTCGCCAATCAGACGATGTGGGTGCTCGCGCTCGCCGCCGCGCCGATTCTCATCCCGACGCTGCTCGCGGGGCTGGTGCTCGGCATGGTGCAGGCGGCGACGTCGATCAACGAGGCGACGCTGTCGTTCGTCCCCAAGCTCGTCGTCGTCGGCATCTCGATCCTGATCTTCGGCAGTCTCATCCTCGGGCTGCTGAGCGACTTCACGCTCAGCATCTTCGAGCGCATTCCGGACCTGGTGCATTGATGAATTCCCCTCTCCCCTTGGGAGAGGGAAGGGTGAGGGCGACCTCGCCCGGCCTCGCCCTCACCCTTCCGCAGCTTCGCTGCTCCCTCCCTCTCCCCTTGGGAGAGGGACAGTAATGTTGGGCTTCGGCCTTTCGATCGAGCCGCAGCTCTGGGCGCTCATCTTCGTGATGGTGCGCGTCGGCGCGGCGTTCGTCGCCGCACCGGTGTTCGGCGCGGTGTCGATCCCGCTGCCGGTGCGCGTGACGCTCTCCGGCGCGATCGGCATTCTCGTGCTCGGCACCCATGCCATCGCACCGCCGCCGCAGATCTTCGCCGTCACGACCTTCCTCGCGGTGGCGGCGGAAGCGCTGGTCGGCCTCGCGCTCGGTTTCGTCCTCCAGATCGCGTTTGCAGCCCCCTTCATCGCGGGCGAGCTCATCGGCGGGTCGATGGGCCTCAGCTTCGCCAACATGATCGATCCGCAGGCCGGGCGTTCGACCGCAGCGATCGGCCAGTTTCTCTCGCTCATCCTGACGCTTTTGTTCCTGTCGATGGACGGCCACCTCGTCCTCGTCGACATGATCGTGAAGAGCTATGATGCGCTGCCGCCCGGCAATGCCTGGATGGGTGTCGAGCGGCTGCGCGATATCGCCTTTTTCGGCGGCTACATCTTCCTCGCCGGCCTCATGCTCGCGCTCCCGGTCGGCTTCCTGCTGCTGTGTCTCAACCTCGTCGTCGGCATGCTCTCGCGGTCGGCGCCGGCGCTGAACCTCTTCGCGGTCGGCCTGCCCTTGAGCCTTGCAGTCGGTGTCATCGCGCTCGCCATGGCCTTTCCGGTGATGGGCGACTACATGCAGGTCATCGTCCGCGAGGGACTCGCGGCGGTCGAAAACCTGGTGTTCCGCTGAGATGGCGGACGAATTCGGCGACAAGACAGAAGCCCCAACCCCCAAGCGTCGCAAGGACGCGACGGAGAAGGGCGATATCCTCAAGAGCCGCGAGTTCGCGACCGCGCTCGTCGTGCTCGCGGGCATCTGCTGGATGGCATTCTTCGGCCCCTCGCTGATCGCCGCGTGCAAGGGGGTAATGACCGAGAGCTTCCAGTTCGGCCGCGGCGATGTCGAGGATTTCCAGCCGCTCCGTCCGCTCGCGGCGGCGGGATGGAAGCTCGTCCCCTCGCTCGGCCTGCTCTTCGCGATCACCATTGCCGCGGCGATCGTCAGTCAGGCGGGGCTCGGCTCGCTGCGCTTCAACGGCAGCCTTCTCGCGCCCAAGGCGCAGCGGATCAATCCGGCCTCCGGTTTGAAGCGCATCTTCGGCATGAATGGCTGGATCGAGCTCGCGAAATCACTCCTCAAGGTCGTGCTGCTCGGCGTGATCGGCGGGTGGATGCTGTGGCGGTCCAAATCGATGATGCTCGGTCTCGCCGCGTCCGACCCCGCGCGCGCGATCGGCGATCTCGGCGGCACCTTCGTCGGCATCCTGATGGCGATGGCCTTGGGCCTCGTCGCGATTGCCGCGATCGACGTGCCGACCCAGCTCATCCGGCTGCTCCAGAAGCTGCGCATGACGAAACAGGAAATCCGCGACGAGCACAAGGAAACCGAAGGCTCGCCCGAGTTGAAGGGCCATATCCGTGCCAAGCAGCGCGCGGTGCTGTCGGGCGGGATGCGCAAGGCGATCGGGGAGGCGCATGTCGTGCTGACCAACCCGACGCATTTCGCCGTCGCGCTGCGCTACGATCGCGGCCGCGATCAGGTGCCGGTGGTCGTGGCGAAGGGCAGGGGCGCGACCGCGCTCGCCATCCGCGAGGCGGCGGCCGAGCATACGCTGCCGGTGCTGGAATATCCGCAGCTCGCGCGCGCGATCTACTACACCAGCCGCGAGGGGCAGGAGGTCCGCGACGATCTCTACATGGCGATCGCGACCGTCCTCGCCTTCGTCTTCGGGCTCAACGAAACCGCGCGCGGATTGCAGCCGGTCGTCGAGGTGCCGACGACCGCACGCTTCGACGAAAATGGTGCGAAACAGGGGTAAAGCGCGGGCGCCTGCGGCCGTTTAATCCAGTGACCAGTCGAAGGGCCCGGGAATGACGACGACGACCTCCACGACGAGCAGCGTCAGCAGCGCCAGCTCGATCGCCAAGACGCTGGGCGCAGGCTCCGGCATCGATCTCGGCGCGCTGGTCGACTCGCTCGTCACGAACCAGTTCCAGCTCAAGAACCAGCAGCTTTCGGCGCAGGCCGACAAGCTGACCGCGCAAATTTCCGGCCTCGCCAAGCTGAAGAGCGGCATCACCGGCTTCGCGAGCGCGCTGCAGTCGCTGGTCAAGGGCGGGACGCTCACCGGCCAGCCGACGACGAGCAACGCGAGCGCGATCCGCACCAGCGTCATTCCGGGCGCTGCGGTGTCCACCGTGTCATCATCGATCGTCGTCAACCGCCTTGCGACCAACCAGACCGCGACGACGAACGCGACCGGGCTGAAGCGCGGCGACACGATCGGCACCGGCACGATCACCTTCAGCTTCGGCACGCGCGCCACGCCCGGCGATGCCTCGACGTTCAGCGCGACCAGCCCGGCGGACGGCTTCACGCTCGACATCACCAGCACCGACGGTACGCTCGACGGTATCGCGAAGAAGATCAACGGCGCCAACAAGGGGGTGACGGCCAGTGTCGTCACCGCCGCCAACGGCGATGCGCGGCTGGTCATCAAGGGGCCGACAGGGGCCGCCAAGGCTTTCGAGATCTCGACGAGCGACACCGGTTCGAGCGGACCGGGGCTTGCGATCCTGAACACGAGCGGCAGCGGCGGGGCGACGACGATCGCGGGCACCCCGCAGGATGCAGAGCTGGTCGTCGACGGCGTCACGGTGACGCGTGCGAGCAACAGCGTGACCGACCTGGTGCCCGGCGTGCAGCTCGACCTGTTGCAGACGACCGCAAGCGCCGTGAACATCGCGAGCACCGTGCCGACCGATGCGCTGAACCAGGCGGTGAAGGATGTCGTCGATACGTATAACGAGATGCACTCGGTGATCGTCGAGCAGACGAACGCGAAGTCGGGCACGCTCGCGGGGGACGGGGCATCGAACCAGCTGGCGCGCACCCTCGCCGGCATCACGCTCGTCCCGCTCGTCAGCGGGGTTCCGTCCGGCGCGCCGACGACGCTGGCGGAAATCGGCGTGAAGACCAACCGCGACGGGACGCTGAGCGTCGACCAGACCCAGCTGACCCGCGCCATGACCCAATGGCCTGAAGTGGTCGAGGCGATGTTCGCTGACGGCACGGGCGCGACCGGCAACGGCTTGTCGGCGGCGCTCAACGCGATCTCGACGACGACGACCAGCCCGACCTACGGGCTCGATGCGACGACCGCGAGGCTGACCCAGGCGCAGAGCGACCTTGCCAAGGCGCAGGACAAGGCGTCGAGCGATGCGGACGCGCTGCGCACGCGGATGACGCAGCAATTCTCGGCCATGGATGCGCGGGTGGCGGCGTATAAATCGACCCAGGCCTTCCTGACCCAGCAGATCGACATGTGGACGAAATCGGACAACTGATGGCGTATGCATCGGCTCTCGCGCGCAATCCGCTCGACACCTACCGCCAGATCGACATTGCCGGGCGCACCGCAAATGCGGACGGTCCCGCACTCGTCCAGCTGCTGTATGAAGAACTCGTCTCGGCGCTGCGAACGGCGGCGTGGGCGGCCGAGCACAACCAGCCGCGCACTCGTAGCGAGCGCGTGACGCGCGCGACCGCGATCCTCTTCGCGCTGGAGGCCGGGCTGGACTTCGACAAGGGTGGCGACGTCTCGGTGACGCTGGCGACGCTTTATGCCGGCGCGCGCAGGACGGTGCTCGACGCCAGCCTGTCGAACAGCGGCGCCACCTTCCGTTCGGTCGCCGATACGCTGGAGGATATCGCAGGTGCGTGGCGGCAGGCACGCGCCGCCTGAGCGGGATGGTTGCGCGCGCGTTAACCATTTGGTGAGCGGGCGCGGTTAGGATCGGCGGCGAGGACCACCCACGCGGGACCGCGCGCATGCACCACCGAAGCATCCTGATCGTCGATGACAGCCGCACCAATCGCGACGTGATGGGCCGCCGGCTGGCCGAACAGGGCTATCTCGTCGCGCTTGCCGAGAATGGCCGCGAGGCGCTCGACATGATTGCCGGCCGCGCATTCGATCTCGTGCTGCTCGATATGGTGATGCCGGGTTTGTCGGGGCTCGACGTGCTCGCCGAAATCCGCGGCGACCGCCAGAACGCCGACCTGCCGGTGGTGATGGTCACCGGCCGCAGCGATGCCGAAGCCGCGGTGCGCGCGCTGGCGGCGGGCGCCGACGACCATATCGCCAAGCCCTTCACCTTTGACGTGCTGTTCGCCCGCGTCGCGCGCGTGCTGGCGCGTGGGCGCCGGCTTGCGGACCTGAAGCGCGCCAATGCCGCGCTTGACGCGCGCATTGCGGTGCGCGCGATGGAATTGGGGGAGGCCCGATCCGACCTGGCGATCGCGCGGACCGACCGGGAGCGCCTCGTCGCGTCGCTCGCGGCCCTGCATGACGAGGTGACGCGGCTGCGAGGCTAACGATGCGCCGCCCGGCGCAGACGGTCGTTGATCGCGGCACCGATGCCGTGGTCGGGAATCGGTGCGACGGCGATCCCGGCGCGATCGCTGGCGTCTGCGCGGTGGAGCGCGTCGAACAGCTTCGCCGCCGCCTCGATCAGGTCGCCGCTCGCCGATAGCGTCGCGTCGCCCATGACTTCACCGAAACCGATGAGCCATTCATCCGATTTCCGTGATGCGACATCCAGGCGGAGCGGTTTGCGCGGCGCGTAATGGCTCGCCAGTTGCCCCGGCGCGGTGATTTCGCCTTCAGTCTCGACGCGAAACGCCGGCAACCCGAGCGCCTCACTTGATAGGGGGCCCGGCCGCAGGATCACGCCGTCGTGGACGATAGTCGATTCCAGCCCCGCCGCGCAGGCCCCATCGTCAATAATCAGCGCCACGCGCGCGCCGAGGCTTGCGGCGACATGCTCCGCCCGCGTCGGACTGATCGCATTGCTGGCGTTCGCGGAGGGCGCCGCGAGCGGTCGCCCGCACGCAGCCAGCAGCGCCTGCATCGCGCGGTGGCCTGGGACACGCAGCGCGATCGTGTCCAGCCCGGCGGTCACCGCCCGCGCAATCCCGGCGTCGGCGCGAAGCGGGAGGACGAGGGTCAGCGGCCCGGGCCAGAACCGCGTAGCGAGTCCGCGCGCACGGTCGTCGAACACCGCGATCCGCTCCGCCGCGGCCAGATCGGCGACGTGGACGATCAGCGGGTTGAAACTCGGCCTGCCTTTCGCCGCATATATTGCAGCGACCGCGTCGCTCCGGGTCGCGTCGCCGGCGAGACCGTAGACCGTTTCCGTCGGAGTCGCGACCACGTCGCCGTGCGCGATGGCCGCCGTCGCTTCCGCAATCGCGGCCTCGCCGTAGGGTAAGATGCGGGGGGCTGGATCGGCCATTCGCGAGGGCTATAGCGAGGCACGACGCGAACGATAAGAGACCCGCCATGCCCTATACCCCTGCGACCGCCGAACAGCGTTTCGTCCTCGATACCGTCGTCGGGATCGGGGAGCTCGGCGCGACCGAACGCTTTGCCGCGGCCAGCGACGACGTGATCGATGCGGTGCTGGAGGGCGCGGGGCAGTTCGCAGCCGGCGAATGGGCGCCGCTCAACCACGCCGGCGACACGGTCGGCGCGAAATGGACGCCCGACGGCGTGCGGATGCCGGACGGCTATGGGCGGGCTTACCAAGACTATGTCGATGGCGGCTGGGGTACGATCGGCGTGCCGGAGGCGCATGGCGGGCAGGGGCTGCCCTTCGCGATCCAGACCGCGGTGCTGGAGACGCTAGGCACCGCGAACATGGGCTTTGCGCTCTGCCCGACGCTGACCGTCGGCGCGATCGAGGCGCTGGCGCATCACGGCACGCAGGCCCAGCAGGCGCTGTATCTGCCCCACCTCGCCACCGGTGCGTGGACGGGCACGATGAACCTAACCGAATCGCAGGCGGGCAGCGATGTGGGGGCCCTGCGCACGGTGGCGACGCCGCGTGGCGACGGGACATGGAGCATCAAGGGCACGAAGATCTTCATCTCCTTCGGCGATCACGACATGGCGGAGAACATCGTCCACCTCGTCCTTGCCCGCACCCCCGATGCGCCCGCGGGCACGCGCGGCATATCGCTGTTCCTCGTGCCCAAATATCGTCTCGATGCGGAAGGACGGCCGGGCGACTTCAACGATGTCCGCACCGTGTCGATCGAACACAAGATGGGGCTCCACGCGTCGCCCACCTGCGTGCTGTCGTTCGGCGATCACGACGATTGCATCGGCGAGCTGATCGGCCCCGAACATGGCGGGATGCGCGCGATGTTCACGATGATGAACAACGCGCGGCTCAATGTCGGTTTGCAGGGTGTGCAGGTGGCGGAAGCCGCGACGCAGAAGGCGGTGGAATATGCCCGCGAGCGAATCCAGTCGTCCCGCGCGGGGTCGCAAGATCGCACGCCCGTCGCGATCATCGAGCATCCGGACGTTCGCCGGATGCTGCTGCGGATGAAGGCGCAGACCCAGGCCGCGCGGGCGCTCGTCTATTACGCCGCAGGGCAGGTCGACCGCGCCGCGCTGGGTGACGAAGCGGCGAACGACCGGCTGGAGGTGATGACCCCGCTTGCCAAGGCACACGGCACCGATCTGGGCAATGAGGTCGCGAGCCTCGGCGTCCAGATCCATGGCGGCATGGGCTATATCGAGGAGACAGGCGCCGCGCAGTATTTCCGCGATGCGCGGATAACGCCGATCTACGAGGGGACGAACGGCATCCAGGCCGCCGATCTGGTCGGGCGCAAGCTTGGCTTGCGCGGTGGCGCGGCATTCGCGAGCCTCATCGCCGACATACGGGCCGAGGCGAAGGATGCGCAGCTGCTGGCGCTGGTGGCCGCGTGCGAGACTGTGGGGCTCCGCCTCGTGGCAGCCGAGGCCGACGACAAGCTTGCGGCAAGCTACCCCTTCCTGACGATGCTGTCGGTCGCATCCTGCGGCTGGCTGCTGGAACGACAGGCGCGCGCCGCGACCGGCGACGATGCGTTCGCGCAGATAAAGCGCGCTGCGGTGCGCTTCTATCTCGAACAGATCGTGCCCGAGGCGCTTGGGCTGGAAGCGGCGGCGTCCGCGAGTGCTGAGGTGCTGTATGAGGTCGAAGCGAACGTGTTCGCAGCCTGATGTATCCCCGCGAAGGCGGGGATCCAGCCTGGGCTCCCGCCTTCGCGGGAGCACATTGAAGTTGGGTGACGCCGCCCGTTCTGGTCGCTAATCACCCGCCATGTTCGATCTCGACGCCTATTTCGCGCGCATCCATCTTCCCGCACGCCCGACCCTGGACGAATACGGCCTCGCCGCGCTCCAGCGCGCGCACCGGCTGGCGACTCCGTTCGAAAATCTCGATGTCATCCTCGGGCGCGGCATCCGGATCGATTCCGCGTCGGTTTTCGCCAAGCTGGTGACGGCCAGGCGCGGCGGGTACTGCTTCGAGCAGAACCGCCTGTTTCTCGACGCGCTTGCTGCGATCGGTTTCGAGGCGCGCGCGGTGCTGGCGCGGGTGTGGCTCGTCGCGACCGAGCCGCCGCCGCTCACCCATACGCTCGCGCTCGTGCGGATCGACGGGAAGGACTGGATCGCCGACGCCGGTTTCGGCGGCAGCTACGCGCCGCCGATGCCGCTTGTCGAAGGCGCCGAGGTGGAAGCAAGCGATGGCGCGCATTTTCGCCTCCAGCGCGATCCCGATTACGGCTGGATGCTGCTTCGGAGCGGCGAGCCAGCCACCACCGATGGCCGCGGTGCGGGCGAGGGCTGGCGCCCGCAATTCAGCTTCACGACGCTGGAAGTCTGGGAATCGGACCTCGCGATGGGCAACCATTGGTCCGCGACTGCACCCGCGAGCCGCTTCACCCAGCATCGCATCGTCAGCATCGTCCTGCCACATGGCTTCGCACGACTGACCGACCGCGACTATCGCCGCTGGGCCGGTGGCGACGACACCGCCGCCGTCATCAGCGACCCGCGCGTTTACCGGATGCGCCTGAGCATGATGTTCGGAATCGATCTGAGCGCGGACGAGGTGGCGGCGTTGGGGGTGATCTGACCATCGTCATCCCAGCGAAGGCTGGGATCCATGTCTCTCACGCATGGCACACCCACCAGATATTGACCCCAGCCTTCGGCCGATGGCCGAAGTTCATCCTGAGCGCCTGCCTTGCAGGCAGTCGAAGGGCTGGGGTAACGAATTACACCCGCTCGCCGAGCAGTTCCTCCGCATCCAGCCCAAGCAACGCGATATGCGCGCGAATCCGTGGCCACTGTGTCTTCACGAAGCTGTCGCGCTCCGCGATGCGCAGTTTTTCCGCGGCGCCCGGCAGCACGAACATGCCGACGCCGCGGCGAACCTCAACATAGCCATCGTCCTGGAAGCTCTGATAGGCCTTGGCGACCGTCAGCGGGTTCGCACCGTGTTCGGCCGCAAGCGCGCGGACGGAGGGAAGCTGGTCGCCAGCGCGAAATTCGCCGCGCAGGATCGCTGCGGAAATGGTGCCGCGTAACCGGATATAGACCGGGCTGTCGTCACTGCTCAGCGCTGTCATGCTGCCTTACTACACCAACTGGCGGTTTCGTCGAGTCCTAAACTGTCCATTCCCGGACAATGCTGTCCAGTTCCGGACGCGGCCGTTCATCGAGCGGGCGCCCCGGCGTGCCGAGAAACAGGAACCCCGCGATCCGCTCCGGCGCCGCGCCGAACGCGTCGCGCACCGCATCCGAATAGGCCGCCCAGCCGGTGAGCCAGCCCCCAGCAAATCCCATCGCGTGCGCCGCGTGGAGCAGGTTCATGCACGCCGCCCCCGCCGACAATTCCTGTTCCCAGAGCGGAATGTGGCTTTCCGGGCGGGGGGAGGACAATGCCACGACCAACGCTGGCGCTTGGCGCGCGAACTGCTCGATCGCCTCGATCTCCAGCCGCGCCGCCTGCGGACGATCGGCCAGGTAAGCTTCCACCAAGGTCCGCGCGAGCGCATCGCGTTGGTCCGCGCGCACGATGACGAAGCGCCAAGGTGCGAGCTTGCCGTGATCGGGCGTGCGCGCGGCAACCGCAAGAATCTCGCGCAACTGTTGCGGCGATGGCCCCGGCGCAACGAGATCGCGCGGCTTGCCCGACCGGCGAGTCTTGAGGAGCGAGAGCGGGGTCGAACGGTCGTTGAACATGGCCGCGCATCTAAGCGCCAACGCGCCCCATTTACACCCGCCGCATTCACGTTAGTCTCGCGCGCAACAAAATTGCCGCATTCGTCGGCATGCAGAATTCAGGAGCGTAAGCGTAATGGTGGACACCCCGACCGCGGATACCCCGCGCGAGCCGGATATCAGTCGCGTCAATCCGGCCAGCGAGGCGACATGGTTCGGCCATCCCCGCCAGCTCGCGCGGCTGTTCACCACCGAGATGTGGGAACGCTTCGGCTATTACGGGATGCGGGCGCTCCTGACGCTCTATCTCACCAAGCATTTCATCTTCGACGATCGCACCGCGACCGGGCTTTACGGCGGCTACACCGCGCTCGTGTATCTGACCCCGCTCGTCGGCGGGTATCTCGCCGACCAGTATCTCGGTTCGAAGCGCGCGGTGAAGTTCGGCGCGATCGTCATGGCGCTCGGCTATTTCGTGCTGTGCTTCGGTGGCCAGACCGCCAAGCCCTTCGCGACGATCGACGGCCAGCGCTATGAAGTGCAGGTCCAGGAACAGGCGGGCGCGGAGACGCGCTACATCGTCGACGGCGCGAACAAGCTCCAGATCAAGGGGAACGACGACGGCACCGTCTCGCTGCTCGACGGCGCGGGGGCCGAGGCGCGCAAGGTCGACAAGGGCGGCTTCGTCTCCGACGCGGACCGCAGCCCCTTCTACGTGATGGTCATGCTGATCGCGCTCAGCATGGTGTCGATCGGCAACGGCTTCTTCAAACCCAACATCTCGACGATGGTCGGGGAACTCTACGAACAGGGCGACCGACGACGCGACAGCGGGTTCACGATTTTCTACATGGGGATCAACCTCGGCTCGCTCTTCTCGCAGCTTTTGTGTCCCTTCCTCGCCGATGCGGTCGGCTGGTGGGCCGGCTTCGGCCTCGCCGCGCTGGGCATGCTGTTTTCCTGGACTCTCATCCAGTTCGATGGCGGGCGGCTGAACGGCTATGGCGAGCCGCCGGTGCGTGCGGGCAAGGACAAGGCGCTGCTGATCTACATCTGCGCGCTGGCGTTCATCCCCGTCTTCTACTTCCTCTACACCAACCTGATGGCCGCGACCGAGGCGCCGGTCGGATCGGGTATCCTCGGCTATGTCGCGTCGCTGCCGCTGATGGGCAAATTGCTCTTCGGCACTTTCCTGATCTCGGTGCCGGGCATCCTGGTCTGGTCGGCAAAGGTCGGTGACCGGCGCGAGTTCCAGATGATGGTCGCCGCGATGATCCTCATCGTCTTCAATGTCGTGTTCTGGACGCTGTTCGAACAGGCTGGGTCGAGCCTTACCCTGTTTGCGGATCGCAACACGGACCTGTCGATCTTCGGGTTGTTCAGCATTTCCGCCGGGCAGACGCAGTTCTTCAACGCCTTCTTCATCGTCGCGCTCGCGCCGGTCATGTCGGTGCTGTGGACGACGCTGGCGAAGCGGGGGATGGAGCCGACGATCCCGGTGAAGTTCGGCGTCGCGCTGATCGGCGTCGGCCTTGGCTTTCTGTTCCTCGTCTGGGGCGGGCAGTTCGCTGGGTCCGATTTCAAGGTCGCGATCTGGTGGCTCGCCGGGCTCTACCTGATCCACAGCTTTGCGGAGCTCTGCATCTCGCCGGTGGGCCTATCGATGATCACGAAGCTGTCGATCGCGCGGATCGTCGGGCTGATGATGGGCGTCTGGTTCCTCTCGATCTCGGTCGCGCAATATGTCGCGGGCGTCGTCGCCCAGGTGGCGAGCGTCGAGACGGTCGGCGGGCAGGTGACGAACCTGAAGGTCAGCCTGGACACCTATAACGGTGTCTTCTGGGCAATCGGTCTCGTCGCGGCAGGGATTGGCGTGTTCCTCCTCCTGATCTCGCCGGTCATCAAGAAGTGGATGCACGGCGTCCAGTGATCGGATAGCCTCCTCCGGTCGGTGGCTGGGGAGGCGGTTCGATGGAAGGCACGGTTCAGGTCGCGGTGGCCGCCGCAGCGTTCGTCGGCACGCATTTCCTGCTGTCGCACCCCTTGCGCGCGCCGCTCGTTGCGCGGCTGGGGGCGGGTGGGTTCCTCGGCGTCTATTCCCTCGTCGCGTTTGCGACCCTGATCTGGGTCGCGCTCGCCTACCGCGCGGCACCGATTCAGCCGCTGCTCTGGCCGGTCGGCGATGGCCTGTGGGCGATCGTCACGGTCGTGATGTTGCTGGCAAGCATCCTCCTGATGGGGTCGCTCATCCGCAACCCCGCGCTTCCGGGGCCGCCCGCCGCGGCGAAGGCGGTGCCCGAGGCGCGCGGCGTCTTTGCGATCACCCGCCACCCGATGATGTGGGCGTTCGCGCTCTGGGCGCTCTGTCACATCGCGGTTTTTCCCGATCCGTCGAATATCGTCGTCGCCGCCGCGATCCTGATCCTCGCGCTCGTCGGCGCGGCCATGCAGGACCGCAAGAAGGAGGCGCTCGATCCCGACTTCTGGCGTGCCTGGGAGGCGAAGACGAGCTACTGGCCCTTCGCCGCGATCGCAGCGGGGCGAGCGAAGCTCGGCGGGTTCGGCATGCACGCGCTTGCGGGCGGCGTGGTGATCTGGCTCGCCGCGACGTGGGCGCACCTGCCGCTGGCCGGATGGGCAGCGGGGATTTGGCGGTGGACATAGTAGTCTGCACCTCCGCGAAGGCGGGGGTCCAGTCTGGGCTCCCGCCTTCGCGGGAGCACATATCACCTACAGCCGCACCATCGCCATCATCTGCTCGCGGTAGCGCGGGCCCGCCGTGCCGCCCCGGGGTGCCGCGGCGTCCAGCTTCGCCAGATCGTCCGCCGACAGCGCCACATCCACCGCGGCCATCGAATCCTCCAGCGTCGCGCGGCGCTTCGACCCTGGGATCGGCACCACATCGCTCCCTTGCGCCAGCAACCACGCGAGCGCGATCTGCGCCGGGCTTACCCCGTAAGCGTCGGCGATCCCCTTAACGACCCCGACTACTCCCATGTTCTTCGCAAAATTCTCTTCCGAATAGCGTGGGTCGTTCAGCCGGTAATCGCCCTCCGGCAAGTCGCTGCGGCTGGTGATCTGCCCGGTCAGAAATCCACGGCCAAGCGGGCTGTAAGGCACGAAGCCGATGCCGAGTTCGCGGCACGTCGGCAGGATTTCTTCTTCAATATCGCGTTCCCAGAGCGAATATTCGCTTTGCAGCGCCGCGATCGGGTGGACGGCGGCGGCCTTGCGCAGCGTCGCCGCACCCGCTTCGGACAGTCCGAGGTGGCGGACCTTGCCCTCCTTCACGAGGTCGGCCATCGCGCCGACCGTCTCCTCGATCGGCACCTTGGGGTCGACACGGTGCTGGTAGAACAGGTCGATCGTCTCGATGCCCAGCCGCTTCAGCGATCCCTCGCACGCGGCCCGGACGTTGGCGGGGGAGGAGTCGGTGCCGCGCGCCGCGCCGTCCTCGATCCGGAAACCGAATTTGGTCGCGATGACCAGCCCGTCGCGCTTGCCCCTGATCGCACGGCCGACCAGCTCTTCGTTGGCGTGGGGCCCGTAGATTTCGGCGGTGTCGAAAAAGGTGACGCCCAGGTCGATCGCGCGGTGGATCGTCGCGATGCTCTCGTCGGCGTTCGCGGCGCCGTACATGTTCTTGCCGACACCCGCCATCGGCATGCAGCCGAGACCGAGCGCGGATACGGTCAGATCGTCACTCAGCGTGCGCTGCTTCATCGGATAGTCCTTCGCTGTTCGCGTCGCCGCTCCGCGCACTGACGGTGGTGGTGACCGCGACGTCCATCGTCACATTGCCGACGGTGCGAAAGAGATCGGGAATCGTTTCGACTGCTACAAGGAGTCCCAGCGCCTCGATCGGCACGCCCATCGCGATCGAGACCGGCGCGACGCTCGCGAAGAAGCTGATCGTGCCGGGCAGGCTCACCGATCCCATCGTCGTGATCGCCGCCGTCGCAACGCCCGCAGCCAGTTGGCCGGGACCGATCGGCACGCCCAGCCAGTGCGCGACATAGAGCGCGACCGCGAGGTTCATCGCCGGACTCGTCGCGCGGAAGATCGCCACTGCGATCGGCAGAACGATGCCCGCGGTTGCCTCCGACGCGCCGAGCTCGCGCGACCCCTTGAGCATGGCGGGCAGGGTAGCGAGCGAGGACTGGGTGCTGATCGCGACCGCCTGCGCCGGCGCGACCGCGCGCGCGAACCGGGCCAGTCCAACGCGACCGCCGACCATCCCGACCGGATAGGCCGCCAGCAAAACGATGAACCCGATCGATGAGACGATGACGATATAGTGGATGAGCGCACCGAACGCCGCCGCCCCCGTCCGCGCGCCGACGCCGTAGGCCAGCGCGAAGATGCCGATCGGGGCGAGCTTCAGCACCCAGCCGATGATGACCAGCATCGCATCGACGAGCGCGCTGAACAGATCGGTCAGCAGCTTGCGCGGCTCGGGCGGCAGCTGGGTGATCGCAAAGGCGAAGACGATGGTGAAGACGGTGAGCGGAAGATACGCATCGGCAGAGGCAGCAGCGACGATGTTGGTCGGCACGATCGTGTCGAAGAACGCCGAAAGCCCCGGCGGCGTGCCGAGCGGCTTCGTGCTGGTCAGTGCGGAGCGCAGCGCGGCGGACCACGCCTCGGGCATCGGCCAGAGCTTCAGCAGGAGCGGCATCACCGCCGCCGACATCAACGTCGTCGTCCACAGGATCACCACGAACAGGACGATGCCGCGAAACGCGATCCGCCCCGCGCGCGCCGCATCGGCTGTCGCGCCAACGCCCTTCACGAGCAGCCCGACGACCAAGGGCACGATGACCATCTGCAGGCCGTGCAGCCACGCCTCGCCGATCGGCTGGGTGACCGCGGTCGCCGCCATCGCCGCATCCCGCGCAAAGGCGACGGCGGCGATGCCCAGGATCAGGCCGAAAATCAGGGCAGTCAGGATCCGTGTGGCCTGGGACATGCTCGCGCTTCACTCTCTCTTCGACTATCAGCAGGCCGAACAGCGGAACGGACGCAGGCGCAGATGGCAAGGAAATATTTCGGAACCGACGGGATTCGCGGGCTGACCAACATCGCTCCGATGACCGCGGAGATGGCGATGAAGGTCGGCATGGCGGCGGGCGCGCACTTCCTGCGCGGCGGGCACCGCCACCGGGTCGTCATCGGCAAGGACACGCGGCTGTCAGGCTATATGCTCGAATCGGCGATGGTCGCGGGGTTCACCAGCGTCGGCATGGACGTCGTGCTGCTCGGCCCCATGCCCACCCCGGCGGTGGCGATGCTGACCACTTCGATGCGTGCCGATATCGGCGTGATGATCTCGGCCAGCCACAACCCGTTCGCGGACAATGGCATCAAGCTCTTCGGCCCCGACGGCTACAAGCTGAGCGATGCCGACGAACTGGCGATCGAGGCCTTGCTCGACAGCGAAGTGAAGCTTGCGCCCGCCGCCGAGATCGGCCGCGCGCGGCGCGTGGACGACGCGCAAGGGCGCTACATCCATTTCGCCAAATCGACTTTCCCGAGCGATCTGCGGCTCGACGGCCTGAAGATCGTGATCGATTGCGCTAACGGCGCCGCCTATCGCGTCGCGCCCTCCGCGCTTTGGGAACTCGGTGCGGAAATCGTCGCGATCGGGGTCACCCCCAATGGCCGCAACATCAACGATCAGGTCGGATCGACCGCACCACAGACGCTTTCCGAAACCGTCGTCGCGTCGGGCGCGGACATCGGCATCGCGCTCGACGGCGACGCCGACCGGCTCATCGTCGTCGATGAAACCGGCGCGGTCGTCGATGGCGACCAGCTGATGGCGACGATCGCCGCCGGATGGGCACGCGCCGGGCGGCTCCAGGGCGGCGGGCTCGTCGCGACGGTGATGTCGAACCTCGGGCTCGAACGACATCTGTCGGCGCAGGGCCTCGGCCTCGTGCGCACCGGGGTCGGCGACCGCTACGTGCTCGAGAAGATGCGGTCGAGCGGCTATAATGTCGGCGGCGAGCAGTCCGGGCACATCATCCTCAGCGATTATGCGACGACCGGCGACGGCCTCGTCGCCGCGCTCCAGATCCTCGCCGAGCTGAAGCGCGCCGGAGCCCCCGCGAGCGAGGTTCTCCACCGCTTCGAGCCCCTGCCGCAACTCCTCAAGAACGTCCGCTTCGAACGTGGCGCGAAGCCGCTCGACAAGGATGCGGTAAAGGCCGTGATCGCCGAGGCGGAGGCCGAGCTCGACGGCAAGGGCCGCGTCCTCATCCGCGCATCGGGCACCGAACCGGTGATCCGGGTGATGGCGGAGGGCGACGACGACGCGCAGGTCACGCGCGTGGTCGATCGCATCTGCGACGCGGTGCGCGCGGCCGCCTGAAACCGGAAGAGGAGCAGCGGGATGAAGCAGACCTATCACGGCAGCTGCCATTGCAAGGCGGTAACGTTCGAGGCGGATATCGATCTCGACCAGGGCACCGGCAAGTGCAACTGCACCGTCTGCTGGAAACAGCGGATGTGGAACGCGGGCCAGCTCAAGCCCGAGGATTTCCGCCTGCTGTCGGGTGAGGACGTGCTTACCGACTATGGCCGGTCGGGTGATTGGGGCGAGGGGCATCACCGCTTCTGCTCAAAATGCGGTATCGCCACCCATGGCCACGGCCGGATCGAGGCGATGGGCGGCGACTATGTCTCGGTCCATCTTGCTGCGCTGGATGATCTGACGGTCGATGATCTCGTCGCCGCTCCCGTCACCTATATGGACGGCCTCCACGATAATTGGTGGAATCCGCCAGCCGACACCCGGCACCTGTGAGGGGCGCGCGATGCTGACGATGCGCCCCGATTGCGAACGCTGCGGCGCCGATTTGCCGGCCGATGCGCCGGGCGCGTTCATCTGTTCGTTCGAATGCACCTTCTGCGCGGCTTGCGCCGATGCACTCGACGAGCACTGTCCCAATTGCGGCGGCGAGCTGCTCGATCGGCCGACGCGGACCGGCGATCGGCTCAAGCGCTACCCTGCCTCGACGGAGCGTCGGTTCAAGGGATGACGCCGCGTATCCTCATCATCGCCGGCTCCGATTCGGGGGGCGGCGCGGGCATTCAGGCCGACATCAAGACGGTGACGATGCTCGGCGGTCACGCGATGACGGCGGTGACGGCGATCACCGCGCAGAACACGCTCGGCGTTCAGGCGGTGCACCCGGTGCCAACGGATATGGTCGTCGCGCAGATGCGGTCGTGCATCGACGATATCGGCGTCGATGCGGTGAAGATCGGGATGATCGGGTCGGCTGAGACGGCGGACGCAGTGGCCGAGGTTCTGGAGCGAATGTGTTCCCGCGAAGGCGGGAACCCAGACTGGGCTCCCGCCTTCGCGGGAACACATCGGCCGGTTCCTATCGTCTTCGATCCGGTGATGGTCGCCACTTCGGGTGCCATTCTTGCCGACTCCGCGACGATCGCCGCGTTCGACCGTCTGATGCGCCTCGCCACGGTTGTGACACCGAACCTTCCCGAACTCGAAGCACTCGGCGGCGAGGCGGCCGTCCGTGCCACAGTCGCTGCGCTACTCGTGAAGGGCGGTCACCGCGACGGCAACCTCCTCACCGACCGCCTCATCGAGGCCGACGGGCGTGAACACCGTTGGGAGGACGCGCGTATTGCGACCACCTCCACCCACGGCACCGGTTGCACACTCGCCAGCGCGATCGCCGAGGGTCTCGGCCGCGGGATGGCGCTTCCTGATGCGATCGCCCGCGCGCGGCTGTTCGTGCGGATCGCGCTCCACGAAGCCCCCGGCCTCGGCGGCGGGCACGGCCCGATGGGGCATCAGTGCGTCCGGCTCGACTGCGACCTTGGCGGCATCATGGCCAATCAGGTCACGCTGCCGGCGATCGATCACGCTGCATCTTTCGCTTTCTACCGCGCGCTCGGCCTCACCCCGATCGTCGACAGCGATGGCCGCTATGCCCGCTTCGAGAGCGCCGGCGGCACGACATTGTCGATCGAAGCGACGGACGAGATCGATGGCCGATCCGTCATTTTCCTCGAATGCGGCGATTTCGACGCGGCCGTATCGGCGGCCCGCGCCGCCGGCATCGCGGTCGCCGATCCGGTCGATCAGACCTGGGGCTGGCGCGAGGCGCGGCTGGTCGATCCCGCTGGCAATGCGCTGTGCCTCTATCAGGCTGGCGAAAACCGCCGCTTCCCGCCATGGCGGCTCGCATGCCCGGACTGAAGCACGAGAAGCTCTGCCTCGCCCCCGTCGCCGGGGTCGATGAGGCGGGCAGGGGACCGCTCGCGGGACCGGTCGTCGCGGCGGCCGTCATTCTGCCCGCAAAAGGTATCCCGCGCGGGATCAATGATTCGAAGAAGCTGCCCGCCACCGAGCGCGCCCGCCTCTGCGCGCGGCTACACGGCTGCGCGATCGTCGGCATCGGCATCGTCGAGCCGGCCGAGATCGACACGCTCAACATCTACTGGGCGACGATGAAGGCGATGACGCTGGCGGTCGAGGCTCTTGAGAAGGTGGGCGGCTGCCCGCCCGGCCACGTCCTTGTCGATGGCAACCGTCTGCCGCGCTGGACCTGGCAAGCCACCGCAATCGTCGGCGGCGACGCGAAGTCGCTATCCATCGCGGCTGCCTCGATCGTCGCGAAGCACACCCGCGACGAGATCATGATCCGCGCGGCCGAGGCGCATCCGCATTACGGCTGGCATTCGAACAAGGGCTATGGCGCGCCCGATCATCTGCGTGCTCTGCGCGAATTTGGCCCGTCGCCGCTTCATCGGCGGAGCTTCGCACCCGTTGCGCAGGCAGAACTTCCGCTGTGAGTCTTTTGAGTCACACCGCAACGGGTTGAGTCCCGCGGCATCTGCCAGACTCAACATCTGGGCGAGTGCCGAAATGTTCGCGGGCGTTAACGAATTGGTGAGGTCGATCATTAACCAATGAACGCTTGACGGATTCCGCGTTCGCCGACGATCTGGCGGGCCAAGAGCGGGGGGACATGATGGGTGCTGTAGGGACGATCGCGCGGCCACGCGCCCAAAAGGTGCTGAGACCTCAGGTCGGGGCGGTGCTGCCGCTCGACCAGATCCTGCAGGACGATTGCATCGAGGCGATGCGGTCGCTCCCGGCCAAGTCGGTCGACATGATCTTCGCCGATCCGCCGTATAATCTCCAGCTTGGTGGCGATCTCAACCGCCCCGACGGCAGCCATGTCGATGCCGTGACCGATGACTGGGACAAGTTCGATTCGCTCTCGGCCTACGACGCCTTCACCCGCGCGTGGCTGGCGGAGGCGCGGCGTATTCTGAAAGACGACGGCACGATCTGGGTGATCGGCAGCTACCACAACATCTTCAAGGTCGGCTCGGCGATCCAGGACCTCGGCTTCTGGATCCTCAACGACATTATCTGGCGCAAGGCCAACCCGATGCCCAACTTCAAGGGCACGCGCTTCACCAACGCCCACGAAACGCTGATCTGGGCCTCGACCGGCGAAAAGGCGAAATACACCTTCAACTACCGCAGCATGAAGACGCTGAACGACGAGCTCCAGATGCGCAGCGATTGGGAATTCCCGATCTGCGGCGGGCAGGAGCGGCTGAAGCGCGACGGGGTGAAGGTGCACCCGACGCAGAAGCCCGAGGCGCTGATCTACCGCGTGCTTCTCGCCTGCACCAAGCCCGGCGATGTGGTGCTTGACCCGTTTTTCGGCACCGGCACGACCGGCGCGGTCGCGAAGCGCCTCGGCCGGCGCTGGATCGGGATCGAGCGCGAGGGCTTCTACATTGATGCCGCGCAGGAACGTATCGCTGCAGCGCTGCCGCTGGACGAATCGGCGCTCGCGACGATGCAGAGCCCCAAGGCTCAGCCCAAGGTGGCGTTCGGGACGCTGGTCGAGACGGGGTATCTGATGCCGGGCGCCATCCTGCACGACACGAAGCGGCGCTGGCGGGTGACGGTGCGCGCCGACGGATCGCTGCTGAGCGACTGCGGGCAGACCGGCTCGATCCACAAGCTGGGCGCGGCGCTCCAGGGCGCGCCGGCGTGCAATGGCTGGACATTCTGGCATCACGACGATGCGGGCGCGCTGAAACCGATCGATACGCTGCGGCAGACGTATCTGCTCGCGACGCAGCCTTGACGACGCAGATCGGAGCAAAGATGAATCCGCCTCCGCTAGGCGGGATGTGTTCCCGCGAAGGCGGAAACCCAGACTGGGCCCCCGCCTGCGCGGGGGCACATCTCTCGGAATGCCGCGAGACAATTGACAATGACCTCTTTCTATCTTCGACCCGCGCACTTCGTCGACACACCCGTAGGTCATCCTGACGGCACGGTCGCGCGTCTCGCGGGCGGGATGCTGTGGTTCGCCGCTTATGACGTGATCGAGGACGGCCTACGACGCACCGTCCCCGTCGCCGATGTCGCCACACTCGGCGACCACGCCCAGGTGCTCCACGCTGCGATCACCGCACCGCGCCCCGCGCTCACGCTAGGCGATCGGACGCTGCGCTTCGATCAGCCCCAGGTCGCTGGCATACTCAACGTAACGCCGGACAGCTTTTCGGATGGTGGCGCGCATCTCGATGATCCCGACGGTGCCGCCGCCGCGGCGACCGACATGCTCGCAGCCGGCGCGGCGCTCATCGATCTCGGCGGCGAATCGACACGCCCCGGCGCGCCGCTGGTCTGGGAGGAGGATGAGGCGAAGCGCGTCGTGCCCGTCGTCGAGCGGCTGGCCGCGAGCGGTGCGCTGGTTTCGATCGACACCCGCAAGGCGCTGGTCATGGAGCGTGCGCTCGCAGGCGGGGCCCGCATCGTCAACGACGTGTCGGCGCTGCTCTGGGACACCCGTTCGCTGGAGGTGGTCGCCAAAGCGGGATGCCCGGTCGTCCTGATGCACTCGCCCCAACCGGCCAAGGGTCCGCATGGCGGCGATGGCTACCGCGATGTGGTGACCGAGGTGTTCGACTGGCTCGAGACGCGCATCGCGGCGGTCGTCGCGGGCGGCGTCGACCGGTCGCGCATCATCGTCGATCCCGGCATCGGCTTCGGCAAGACGCTCGCCGACAATTTGGCGCTGCTCAACGATTTGCCGATCTTCCACGGGCTTGGCTGCCCGATCATGCTCGGTGTCAGCCGCAAGCGGATGATCGGCGCGCTGTCGAACGAGGCGCCGGCAACCGAGCGGCTGGGCGGATCGATCGCGCTCGCGATCAAGGGCGTCGAGGCCGGCGTTCAGCTCCTGCGCGTCCACGACGTCGCCGAGACGGTGCAGGCGATCCGCGTCTGGCGCGGCCTCAGGGATCAGGCCCTGACGCGCCGCTCGTAACGCCCGCGCAACCAATCAGCGGGACCGGCGTTAGCGGGGCGCCATGATCGTTGATGCCACCCCCCGCCTCAGCCGCCTTGTCGCCGAAGTCTGGAAACCGCTGGCCGTCCTGTTCGTGTGGGACGTCGTCGTGACGGTCGCCTATTATGTCCTGCCCTTCAAGGCGCCGTCGCTGCCGCTGACGCTGTTCGGCACCGCGCTCGCGCTCTTTCTCGGTTTTCGCGACAATTCCGCCTATCAGCGCTGGTGGGAAGGTCGCGTGCTGTGGGGCGCGATGATCAACGCGTCGCGCAACCTGGCGCGGGAGGCGCGCAACTTCCTGCCCGCGGAGGCGAACGACCTGAAGCGGACGATCGTGCTGCGACAGGTCGCCTATGTGAATGCGCTGCGCTGCCAGCTCCGCCGCCAGCCGCGCGATGCGGAAGTCCTGCGTTTCCTGTCGGAAGGCGAGGCGACCCCGGCGCTCGCGCGCACCAACGTTGCGAACGGCCTCCTCGACGGTACCGGCAAGCGCATCGACAATGCGCGGCGCGAGGGGTGGATCGACACCATCCAGCAGACGCGCATGGAGTCCGTGCTGGTCGATATCGCCAATGCGCAAGGCGGCATGGAGCGGCTGAAGAACACCCCGCTGCCCAATCAGTATCGCTTCTTTCCGACCTTTTTCACGCACGTCTTCTGCGTGCTGCTGCCGATCGGCCTCGTGGAGACGCTGGGTTTCGCGACCCCGCTCGGCTCGACGATCGCGGGACTGATGTTTCTCGCGGTGCTCCAGATCGGCGACGATCTGGTCGATCCGTTCGCGAACACTGTCCACGACGTGCCGCTCGCCGCGATGTGCCGCACGATCGAGATCGATCTGCTGGAAGCGATCGGCGATCCGGCACCCGAACCGCTGACGCCGGTCAAGGGCGTGCTCTGGTAAGGGATCAGGCGGCGAGGATGTCCGCCAGCACCGGCTCGGCCACTGCCCGCGCGTAGCTTTCGGCATTGCCCGACCAGTTCTGGTGGATGCGGCCATTGTCGGCCTTGTACCAGGATCGGCAGCCGGGGTCGGCCCACACCGTACGCGACAGGTCCGCGATCAGCCGGTCGTTGAAACGGCGCTGCGCTTCGGCCGACACCTCCACCGGCACGCCCTCCGCCATAGCCAGCGCCTTGAGCGCGAAACCGACCTGCGCCTCCAGCATGTAGCTGATCGAATTGTGGCCAAGGTTGGTGTTGGGGCCGTAGAGCACGAACATGTTCGGAAAGCCGTGCACGAGAACGCCGAGATACGCCTCGGGGCCGTTCTTCCACGCATCGGCCAGCGTCAGCCCGCCGCGTCCTTCGATCGCGACCGACCAGGACCAGTCGGTCGTCTCGAACCCAGTTGCGTAGATGATGACGTCGAGGTCGTGGAGCGCGTGCGAGGTGCGGACACCGTTTGGCTCGATGCCCTCGATCGCCGCGGTTTCCAGCGTCACTGTGTCGCGCAGCAGCGTGGGGTAGAAATCGTCGCAGATCAGCACGCGCTTGCAGCCGATCGGATAGTCCGGGGTGAGCTTCGCGCGGAGCGCCGCGTCCGGCACCTGCGCCTCCAGATGGTCCAGCGCCTGCCGGGTCAGCGCCGCGCGCCCCTCGGGCGTCCATTCGAACGCCTGCCAGAAAAATGTGTCGGCGGTGTCGAAGATCATCTGGCGCTGCTGCGCGCCCAATCGCATCGCGACCTCGGGGCGGGAGAACATCAGCGCCTTGTCCTCGGGGGTGACCGGGCGGTCATAGCGCGGAATGATCCAGTTGGGCGTGCGCTGGAAGACGGTGAGGTGGGCGGCGACTTTCGCGACTTCGGGGATCAACTGCACCGCGCTCGCCGCCGATCCGACGACACCGACGCGTTTGCCGGCAAGGTCGATATCGTCGGGCCACTCCGCCGCGTGAAACGCGCTGCCAGCAAAACGTTCGCGACCGGGAATTGCCGGGATGGACGGGCGGGAGAGCTGGCCGAGCGCAGGCACGATCGCGTCGAACGTCTCGCGTGCGCCCTCGCTCGTCTCGACCGTCCAAATCCGCGCGGTGTCATCCCACGTCGCGCGCATCGCGGCCTCGTTCAGCCGCAGGCAGTCCGCGAGCTCGAACTGCTCGACCAGTCCCTTCGTATACGCATGGATTTCCGGTCCCCTCGCATAGTGGTGGCTCCACATCGGGTTGGGCGCGAAGGAGAATTGGTAGAGGATCGCTGGCACGTCGCACGCGGCGCCCGGGTAGCGATTGGCGCGCCAGACCCCGCCGACATCCTCCGCCGCCTCGAACAGGGTGACGTCATGGCCCGCCTCACGCGCCTTGATCGCGGCGCACAGCCCGCCGAGCCCGGCGCCGAAGATCGCGATCCGCTGGCCCATCATCCTCTCCTTCGATGCGGGAGGATGATGGGTGCGGCAGCAGTCGTCAAATGGCGTCGAGCGCCGCGCCGAAGTCCGCGATCAGATCGTCGGCATCCTCGACCCCGATCGAGATGCGCACGAGGCTGTCGGTGATGTTGAGCGCCTTCTTGCGCGCTTCCGGCACCGACAGATGCGTCATTCCCGCGGGATGGCTCGCCAGCGTCTCGGTGCCGCCCAAGGATACCGCAAGCTTCGCGATCTTGAGGTGGTCGAGAAAGGCGAACGCTTCCGTCTCGCCGCCCTTGAGGTAGAGCGAGAAGGTCGATCCGGCCCCAGCGCAGTGGCGTCGGTAGATATCGGCCTGCCGCGCATCGCCCTGCTCCTCGAGGAAGCCGAGATAGCCGACGCGGTCGACCTTGGGGTGCGTTTTCAGGAAGTTGCAGACCTTCACCGCATTCTCGCCCGCCCGGCTCATCCGCAGTTCGAGCGTCTCGAGCGAGCGCAGCAGCATCCATGCGGTATTCGGATCGCAGATCGTCCCGATCGTGTTGCGCATCAGCCGGATGGTGTTGATGTGCTCCTTGGAGCCAAGCACGCCGCCTGCGACGAGATCGCTGTGCCCGCCCGCATATTTGGTGAGGCTGTAGACGACGATATCCGCGCCCTGCCGCATCGGCTGCGCCCAAAGCGGGCCGAGGAAGGTGTTGTCGATCGCGATCGGCGGCTTGTTCGCGCCCTTGAAGATCGCATCTCGGCTCGCGGACACCGCCTCCACATCGACAAGCGCGTTCGTCGGATTGGCTGGGCTTTCGAGATAGATCAGCGCGACGTTGCCGCTCGAAGCCTTCGACAGAACCGTGTCGATCTCCTCGCGCGTCGCGCCGGCCGGAAAGTCGAGCCAGTGGACGCCGAAGCGGCCGAGGATACGCGCGATCAGTGTTTCGGTCGCCGCGTAGAGCGGGCCGGAATGGACGATCGTGTCGCCGGGCTTCACCATCGACAGGAACAGCGTCGCGATCGCCGACATGCCGCTGGAGAAGACCAGCGCGTCCTCCGCTTCTTCCCAAAGCGCGAGGCGATCCTCGAGGATTTCCTGGTTCGGGCCGTTGAAGCGCGAGTAGACGAGGCCCTCGGCCCCGCCGGGACGCTTGCCGGTCACACCCTCGAAATGGCGCTTGCCCGCGGCGGCATTGGGAAAGACATAGGTCGAGGTCGCGAAGATCGGCGGCTTCAGCGAGCCTTCGGACAGCATCGGGTCATAGCCGTGCCCCATCATCAGCGTGGCGGGCTTCAGCTTGCGACCGCCGACGGTTTCCACCGTGGGCTTGGGCGAGGTGCGCGCGGCGACGCCAGTCAGGTCGGCTTCGTCCGGCGGTGTAGTCTTTGGCATCAAATCTCTCCTTGTCCGCCGCCATAGCCGCAAGGACTGGTATCGGGCGAGACTATTTCAGGCCAATGATCGAAATCTGGCGTCCGTAGGAAGGCTCGCCGCGGTGGGTCGCGCGGCGATAGCTGAAGAAACGATCTTCGTGCGCATAGGTATCCATCCCCATCGCCTCGACCCGACCGAGTCCGGCGGCCGCCAGGCGGTGGGCGACATAGGCTTCCAGATCGAACTGGTGATGGCCGGGACGGCCTTCGACGAAGAAGCGTTCGTTGGCCCGGTCCTGCACGAGGAAGCGGGCGAGGAACTGCGCGTCCACCTCATAGGAACTGCGCGCGATGCACGGCCCGATCGCTGCGTGGATGCGTGAGCGGTCGGCGCCGATTGCCTCCATCGCGACGATCGTCGCATCGGTCACCCCGCCGATCGCGCCCTTCCACCCGGCATGCGCCGCTCCGACGATGGCGGCGTCAGCGTCGGCAAACAGCACCGGCGCGCAGTCGGCGGTCAGGATGCCGAGCGCAAGGCCGGGCCGATCAGTGACGATCGCGTCGGCATGCGGGCGCAGATCGTCGGCGAAGGGGGCGATGACGGTCACCGCGTCCGCGGAATGGACCTGATAGACAGTGACCAGCGTCGCGTCCGGCAACACGGCATTGGTCGCGCGCGCGCGGTTCTCGGCAATCGCGGCGCGGTCGTCGCTCGATCCGGCGCCGACGTTCAGCCCGGCATGGATGCCTTCCGAAACGCCGCCGCGGCGCCCCAGAAAGCCGTGTGCCACGCCGCCCAGCGCTGCTGCGCGATGGACCTCGACCGTGCTCACAACATCAATCGCATGATCCGGTCGTCATCTTCCTGTTCCCCGACCATGAAGGTGTAGCGCCCGATCTCTTCAAAGCCACGGCGTTCGTAGAAGCGGCGTGCGCGGTGATTGTCGACATAGACGCTGAGGATCATCTGGCTGCGCCCGATGCTGCGCGCATAGTCGATCGCCCACGCCATCAGCGCGGGGCCGACGCCGTCGCCGTGATGGCTGCCGAGAACGTAGAGCTGATAGAGCTCGATCGCGTCGGCCGGCCAGTCGCCGGGGAAGGCGACGGGGCCGAGTTTGGCAAAGCCGACGATCCGGCCGCTGTCGGTCGCGACATGGACGCGAAAGGCCGGGTCGTCGAGTTGCGACGGCAATCCGTCCGCGCCGAACGCCTGGTCGAGAAACGCCGCGAGGTCCGCCGGGCGATAGAGGGTGCCGAACGCCTCGGTGAACGACCGCGCGGCGACCTTGGCGAGTTCGGTGCCATCGGCGGGGGTCGCGGGGCGATAGGCGATCATGCAAAGCCGCTCGGGGTCGGCCAATTCGGCGCGGTGATCGCAAGCGCGCGGAACAGCGTGCCCATGTCCTCGACGAGGCGCATCCGATCGCGGGCGATCGATTCCGCACGTTCGGGCGCGCTGCGGGCGAGTGCGGCGGCGCGGGCGTCGATGCCGAGGATACGCAGGAAATCGCCTTGCGGGGCCGGCCCATGCATGGTCGCGCCCGATGCGGTGGCGGCTAGTGCCAGCGTCGCGAAATCGACCTGCGCGGTCAGATCGCGCTCGCCCGGGTCTTCGAAGGGATTGGCGAAGGCGTGGCCACGCACCGCCTGCAGCGTGTCGCCGACCGCAGGGCCGTCATAGCCATAGTCGATCGTGAGCAGCGCGCCGCCCTGCGTGACGATCCTTGCGGCGATTCCGCACATCGCGTTGACGGCCGCGGGTGCGGTTTCGATGATCGCGCCGACCGGGCTGTCCCGCAGATCGTCGGGGATCACCTGATCCGGCACCGGCTTGCCCGCGATCGGCAGGAACAGCGTGTCCTGGCACGCGACGACGCGTTCGTGCCAGCCGTCGTGGCGCCTGACCACCTGCCGGATTGGCAATGCGTCGAAGAATTCGTTGGCGATGACGATCAGCGGTCGGTCCGACGGAAGGGTCGCGAGGCTGTCGTGCCATGTCGCCTGCGGCACACGCTCGGCCTGGGCGTCGCGCAGGACGGGTGACGTTTCGACGAAATGGACGGGCGGCGTCAGGCCGACCTTCGCCATCGCGCGCAGCGCATCGGCCGCAAGCGTTCCGCGCCCGGGGCCAAGCTCGGCCCAGGCGATATCGGGGCGCCCGGCGCGGTCCCACAGGTCCACGCACCACAGACCGATCAGCTCGCCGAACATCTGGCTGATCTCGGGCGCGGTGGTGAAGTCGCCATCGGTGCCGAGCGGATCGCGCGTCGCGTAATAATGCGCGTTCGCCGCGCCCATGAACTGCGCGATCGGGATCGGCCCGGCGAGCGTGATCGCGCGGGCGAGCCGATCGGGAAGCGGGGCATCACTGAGGTCGGGCACTAAAACTCCGTTGGGTTCGAGCGTAGTCGAGAACCGTTTGCAGGTGGGAAGCGTGTCTCGACTGCGCTCGACACGAACGGCACTCCTGCAATCTAGGCCACGCTCTCCGAGCCGGCGATCGGCTCGACCCGGTGGCGGCGCCCCGCCGCGGTGACGATCAGGAAGATGCCGCCCGCGATCATCGGCAGCGTCAGGAACTGGCCCATGTGGAAGCCCCATTCGCCGAAGAGCGTGCCGCGGAACTGCGCGTCGGGTTCGCGGAAGAACTCGACCGTGAAGCGCGCGAGGCCATAGCCCAGCAGGAAGATGCCGACGAGCTTGCCCGGCTCGTAGCGCGCCTTCGTCCGCCAGAAGAAGAACCACAGGACCGCGAAGAGCGCGATACCTTCCAGCCCTGCCTCATAGAGCTGACTGGGGTGACGCGCGGGCTCGATCATACCGGCCTGCACGGTGCGGTCGAAAACGATGCCCCACGGCGCGTCGGTCGGCTTGCCCCACAGCTCGCCGTTTACGAAGTTGGCGAGGCGGCCGAAGAACAGCCCGAACGGCACCACGCACGCGACATAATCGTGGATGCGCAGCCAGTTTAGCCCGTTCTTGCGCGCGAACAGGATGATGCCGAGCGTGACGCCCAGCACGCCGCCGTGGAAGCTCATGCCGCCGTCCCACAGCCGCAGGATACGGATCGGGTGGAGGAACATTTCCGGCGCGTAGAAGATCACGTAACCGATCCGCCCGCCCAGAATGATGCCGAGCGTCGCGTAGAACACCAGATCGTCGGCGTGGCGGCGCGCCATCGGGGCACCGGGCTGGTCGAGCAGCTTCAGCAGATACCACCAGCCGACGACGATGCCCGCGATATAGGCAAGGCTGTACCAGCGCAGCGTGAAGAACCCGATCGAGAAGATGTCGGGGTGCAGCCCCAGATCGTTGAAGCGGACATGGCCCGCAGGATCGCCGACCATCGCGGCGGCCTGGGCAAGAATAGACAGGATCAAGGCTTTTCCCTCTGCTTTCGTGCCTGCATAGTGGCGCAAGACTACAAGCGAAAGCGGAGAGAGCGATGCGGACCGAACTCGACCAGCGCATGGATGCGGTGATGGCCGCGCTGGCGGGCGAGGGCGGGGACCTGAAGCT
Organism: Sphingomonas sp. EC-HK361; assembly: GCF_902498785.1. Lineage (GTDB taxonomy): Bacteria > Pseudomonadota > Alphaproteobacteria > Sphingomonadales > Sphingomonadaceae > Sphingomonas. The sequence continues at coordinate 1,649,024 of NZ_LR701494.1, read as the reverse complement.
CACGACGATCGATGTGGGCGGCCAGACGCTGCCGATGATCGGGGCGGCACCCCCAGCGCTGTCGCACTATTTCGCGCATTTCTGCGATCTCCATAAGGATGCCGAGTTCCTGATCGCCGGCGACGAACGGCTGACCTTCGGTGCCGTGTTTCCGCAGGCGCAGGCGGTCGCGCGCGCGCTGGTGGCGGGCATGGGGGTGCAGAAGGGCGACCGCGTCGGCATCGCGATGCGCAATTCGCCCTCCTGGATCGTGCTCTACATGGGTATCCTGATGGCGGGCGGGATTGCGACGCTGCTCAACGGCTGGTGGCAGGCCGAGGAGATGGAGGATGCGATCCGTGACGTCGCATGCGGGCTCGTCCTTGCCGATCCGCCGCGGGCGAAGCGGCTCGCCGCCATTGCGGGTCTGCCCGCGAAGGTGGTCGAAATCGATGATCTGAAGCCGCTGGCCGAAGCGCTCGCGCCGCTGATCACGCACGACCATGCCACCACCGCGCTGCCGATGCTGAGCGGCGACGATGATGCGACGATCCTCTTCACCTCGGGCTCCACCGGCCAATCCAAGGGCGCGCTCAGCGATCACCGCGCGGTCGTGCAGGGGACATTCAACTATCTGGCGCAGGCGATGATGATGGTCGCGCTGGCGACGCAGGACGGCAATCCGCCGATCGGCCAGCCCTCGACTCTTCTCAACGTCCCGCTGTTTCACGTCACCGCCGAAGTGCCGGTGATGCTGCAGAGCTTCGCGATGGGGCGAAAACTCGTCCTGATGCCGAAATGGGACGCGGAAGAGGCGATGCGGCTGATCGAGGCCGAGAAGATCACCTATTTCGTCGGTGTGCCATTGATGAGTTTCGAGATGCTTACTCATCCCAACCGGCAGAAATATGACTTGTCCACCGTCGCCGATTTCGCGGCGGGTGGCGCGCCACGTCCGGTCGATCACGTTCGCCGGATCGCGGAGGAGATGCCGGGTTCGCCGCTCATCGGTTATGGCCTGACCGAAACCAACGGCATCGGTTGCGGTAATTGGCGGTCGAACTATGTGGCGAAGCCCAATTCGACCGGGCGCCCGTCCGCGCCGCTCGTCGATCTCGCGATCCTCGACGATGCGGGGAAGCCCGTGGCGCAGGGCGAGCGGGGCGAGATATCGATCCGGTCGGTCTGTCTGTTCAAGGGCTATTGGAACAACCGGGAGGCGACCGCTGCGTGCATGACCGCCGACGGCTATTTCCGCACCGGCGACATCGGCTATCTCGACGCGGAAGGCTATGTCTTCATCGTCGACCGCAAGAAGGACATCATCATTCGCGGCGGCGAGAATATCAGCTGCCAGGAGGTCGAGGCGGCGCTCTACCAGCATCCCGAGGTCGCGGAGGCGGCGGTCTTCGGTTTGCCCGACGAGAAATACGGGGAGGTGCCGGGTGCCGTCGTCCATCCAGCGGACGGCGCCGCGCTTACGCCCGATGATCTCTGCGCATTCCTCGCCGAGCATATCGCCGCGTTCAAGGTGCCGCAGCGCATATGGATCGCCCACGATCCACTGCCGCGGCTGGGAACCGAGAAGATCGACAAGGTCACGCTGCGCGCCGCGTATCGCGCGCGGGCACAAGCCGAAGCCGCTTGAGCCTGTCGCCCACTCGCCTATGGCGTGGGACATGAGCGGGGTCAGCAGGCGCACACTCCTGGTCGGCGGCGGGGCGGGCGTCGGGCTCGTCGTCTCGTGGGCGCTGTGGCCGCGAACCTATGCGGGGAACCTCAGCGCGGCGCCGGGCGAGACGATCTTCGGGGCATGGCTCAAGATCGGGCGCGACGGGCACGTCACCGTCGCGGTGCCCCAGTGCGAGCACGGGCAGGGCGTCTATACCACGCTGCCGCAGATCGTGGCGGACGAGCTGGGCGCCGACTGGCGGACGGTCGGCGTCGAGGCAGCGCCGCTCAATCCGCTCTACGCCAATCCGCTCGGCGCGGGCGAGATTTTCGAAGGCGTGTTCGATGCGCTTCCCGACAGCGTGCGGGCGACCCATGCCGAGCGCGCGGTGCTGATGGTGACTGGCGGCTCAAGCTCGATCCGCCAGTTCGAGCCGGCGCTGCGCGACGCCGGCGCGGCGGCGCGGGTGTTGCTGTGCAAGGTGGCGGCGACGCGGTGGGGTGTGGACTGGCAGGCCTGCGGGACGGCAGCGGGATTCGTCGTGCACGGCGCGCAGCGGCTGCGCTTCGGAGAGCTTGCGGAAGAAGCGGCTGGCGGCGCCATCCCCGATCCACTGCCCTATCGCGACGGAGAGAAGGGACGGCTCGCCGGCCAGTCGGTCGCGCGCCTCGATGCCCCGGCGAAGGTCGATGGTTCGGCACAGTTCGCCGCCGACGTGCGGCTGCCCGACATGGTCTTCGCCAGCATCTGCCAGGGGCCGGTCGGCGACAGCCGGCTGGTGCGGACCGACAAGGCCGCCGCCAACCGCATCCGCGGCGTTATGGAGATAGTGGAGACTGAACGCTGGGTCGCCGCCGCGGCCGAGACCTGGTGGGCGGCGAACCAGGCGATCTCGGCGCTCGCCCCGCGGTTCGAGACCAAGGGGCCGCGCGTCGATTCGGCGTCCATCGACCGCGCGCTGACCGCCGCCTTCGATCGACCGGCGCAGCGCATCGCGTCGGGTGATGATCTGGCAAACCTGCTGACCGGCGGCGGCGTGATCGAGGCGGAATACCGCGTCGGGCTTGGCCAGCACGCGGCGATCGAGCCGATGACCGCAACGGCCTATTATCATGGCGATCGGCTCGAACTGTGGTTGCCGACGCAGGCGCCGTCGTTTGCCCGGTCGGCGGCGGCACGGGCGGCTGGCCTGCCCAACTCCGCGGTGACGGTGCATCCGATGCTGACCGGGGGCGGTTTCGGTGCCAATCTGGAGCACGAGGCGGCGGCGCAGGCGGCAACGCTGGCGGTGACGCTCAAGCGGCCGGTGCAGCTGCAATGGTCGCGTGCGGAGGACTTGCTGCATGACCGTTTCCGCCCGCCCGCGATCGCCCGTATGCGCGCGCGGCTCGCGGCGAACGGCGCGATCCTTGCCTGGCATGCGCGCATCGCTGCGCCGTCCACCGGTGCCGAGCTGGCGTCGCGGCTGATGCCGGGGGATCTCGTGCTGAAGGCCGCGCTCGCGCTTCCCGGCGCGCAGGATGGCTATGCGGTCGCCGGCGCCTTGCCACCCTATCGCCTGCCTGCTTTCGCGATCGATTATCACGCGGCGGATATCGGCGTGCCGACCGGGCATCTGCGCGGTGGTGCGCACGGCTATACGGCGTTCTTCACCGAATGTTTCCTCGACGAACTCGCGCGCGTCGCCGGGAACGAGGCGATGTCCTACCGCATCGGGATGCTCGGCGGCGACGCGCGGCTCGCGCGGTGCCTGTCGACCGCGGCCTCGCTCGGCGGATGGAATGGCGGCGTGGCGGGAAGCGGGCAGGGGATCGCGTGCCACGCCTTTCGCGGCAGTTATGTGGCGGTGCTGGCCGAGGCGCATGTCGACGAGGCGCAGCGCATCCGGGTCGATCGGCTCGTCGCGGCGGTCGATTGCGGACGGCAGATCCATCCCGATATCGTTCGCCAGCAGATCGAGGGCGGGCTGATCTTCGGGCTGGCGAATGCGCTCGGCGTCGCGACCGGGTTCACCGCGAACCTGGCCGACGTTCGCGGGATGGGCGCGGTGCGCTTGCCGCGGCTGGCCGAAACGCCGGATATCCTTGTCGAGGTCATCGACAGCGATGCCGATCCGGGCGGTGTGGGGGAGATCGGTGTGCCGGCCGTCGCGCCGGCCATTGCCAACGCCTTGCAGTCGGCCGGCGGAACCCGGTTGCGGAGCCTACCGTTACGCACGGGCAACCAATGACACTCCCGCCCGATCATCCCCCGATTACGCCGCCGCGCATCGGCGTACTGCTCATCAATCTCGGCACGCCCGACGCGCCGGATACGCCGGCGGTGAAGCGCTATCTGGCGGAGTTCCTGTCCGATCGCCGCGTAGTGGAGCTTTCGCCGCTCCTCTGGCAGCCGATCCTGCGCGGTGTGGTGCTGACGACGCGGCCCAAGAAGTCGGCGGCGGCGTATCACGAGGTGTGGCGCGAAGACGGCTCCCCGCTCGCCGCCATCACCAGGGCGCAAAGCGATGCGCTGCAGGGCGCGTTCGGCGCTGACGTCGTGGTCGACTGGGCGATGCGTTACGGCTCACCGTCGATCCCGGATCGGCTGGAAGCGATGAAGGCGACCGGGTGCGAGCGAATCCTGCTGGCGAGCCTCTATCCGCAATATTGCGCGGCGACGACCGCGACCGCGCACGACCGTGCGTTCGCGGTGCTGGCGGGAATGCGCTGGCAGCCGGCGATCCGGACGCTCCCGCCCTATTACGACGACCCGCTCTACATCGATGCGTTGAAGATCGAACTGGAGCGCGGGGTAGCGTCGCTCGATTTCGAGCCCGAAGTGATCCTGACGAGCTTTCACGGCATGCCGCAACGCACGCTCGAACTCGGCGACCCCTATCACTGCCAATGCCGCAAGACCGCGCGCCTTCTCGGCGAGGCGACGGGGCGGCCGATGACCGTCTCCTTCCAGTCACGCTTCGGGCGTGCGAAGTGGCTGGAGCCGGCGACCGATGCGACGCTGGAGGAACTGGCGGAGAAGGGCGTGAAGAAGATCGTCGTCACCGCACCGGGCTTTTCCGCCGACTGCCTGGAAACGCTGGAGGAAGTCGCGATGCAGGGGCGCGATACCTTCCTTGGCGGTGGCGGCACGCACTTCGCCTATCTTCCGTGTCTGAACGCGAGCGAGGCAGGGATCACGATGCTGCGGCGCATCCTTGCGCGGGAACTTGCGGGCTGGGTGACGCTTCCCTAGCGTCGGCGCCAACGACAAGAAGGAGAGGCAGGAATGGCACGCGTAGCGATCATCACGGGCGGAACGCGCGGGATCGGCGAGGCGATCAGCCTCGCGCTGGAGGATCTGGGGATCACCGTCGCCGCCAACTATGCCGGCAACGACCAGCGTGCGGCCGAATTCACCGAGCGCACGGGGATCAAGGCCTACAAGTGGGACGTGGCGGATTTCGACGCGTGCCAGGCGGGCTGCGCGAAGGTCGCAGAGGAACTCGGGCCCGTGGATATCGTCGTCAACAATGCGGGCATCACCCGCGACGGCACGATCCTGAAAATGTCCTATCAGGCGTGGAAAGAGGTGATCGACACCAATCTGGGCGGCTGCTTCAACATGGCGAAGGCCACCTTCCCGGGGATGCGCGAGCGCAAATGGGGGCGAATCGTCAATATCGGATCGATCAACGGGCAGGCGGGCCAATATGGCCAGGTCAACTACGCTGCGGCAAAGAGCGGCATCCACGGCTTCACCAAGGCGCTGGCGCAGGAGGGTGCGAGGGCCGGCGTGACCGTCAACGCGATCGCGCCGGGCTATATCGACACCGACATGGTCGCCGCGGTGCCGGCCGACGTGCTGGAGAAGATCGTGGCGAAGATTCCGGTCGGGCGGCTCGGCCAGGCGAACGAGATCGCACGCGGCGTCGCCTTCCTGTGCTCGGAAGAGGGCGGGTTCGTGACCGGATCGACGCTGAGCATCAACGGCGGCCAGCATATGTACTGACGGGCGGAGGCGGCGCCGCGCCGCCGCCGATGCGCGGTAAACTGCGCAGCGCCCGGCACGGCCGGCGGGCGAAGCCCGTCCGACGACGCGGGCTTTGCCCGCGGCGGGGCCTTGATGTGGCGACCGCGTAAATCCGCGGTAGCCCGCCGCCGGCAAAGCCGGCGTCGTCGGTCGGATCGGCTCCACCGATCCGCCGGCCGGTGCGGGCGCTGCTCGCACGCGAACACCGGCGCGGTCGTGGCCGCGCCTCCGCCCGCACGTCAACAGGCCCGCCCTCCTTTCGGAAGACGGGCCTGTGCCCTCGATACGCAACCCGAGGGAGCTCGTTTGCCGCGGCCGTCCGTTGAGCAGCGTATGCCGCCCGCCGGCCGTGCCGGGTGATGCGGCTTTGCCGCACCGGCGGCGGGGCTAGGCCCGCCGCCTTCACCCGTCAGCGGCAGTAACGCGGATTGTTCGACTTCTCGATCGCGTGGCCGGCCAGCGCGCCACCGGCGCCGCCAAGGACCGTACCGAGCGTGCGGTCACCGCGGGTGTCGATCGTGCGACCCAGAAGGCCACCGGCGATCGCGCCGACGATGGTACCGGTCGTGCCGTTGTTGCAGCGACGGTTGCGATAGTTGTACCGACCGCGATCGTAATAGCCGCGCTCCGAATAGCGCGGGCCACGGTTGTAGCCGTCGCGATACGCGCCGTCATAAGCACGCTCGTAGCGATCGCCATAATAGCGCTGTGCCTGTGCGGCGGTCGGAACCAGCGCGGTCGCGCCCATGGCAAGGGCTGCGGCGCCGAGGGAAATCTTCTTGAACATCGGTCTGCTCCCGTAATCTGTTCTACCGTTTCGGCGGGCTGTCGTTTTGCGGGTTTCCGCGAATCGCCTGCCTCGTCGATGTCCCCCTTCTCGCCGATTCGCATTGACCCGATACTGAATGCGTCGGTTATCGCGCGTTCAGGCTTGGCGGCGGCGGGCGGGCCGTTAAGACGCGGGGATGCGTCGTCCCGCGATCTTCCTTTCCGTGATCGCGCTTTGCCAGATCGTTCTTCCCGGCTGGTCCGGCGAGGAGCGGCTCGCGCTGCTCGACGTCGATCATCCCAATATCAGCGCGGTGCGCGTGCTGCTCGACGCCGGCGATCCGGATCGGAAGCGCGCGGGGGCGCTGGAATATCTGGGCGGCGTCTCGCTCACCAGTCGCGATCCGGCGTTCGGCGGCTTTTCCTCGCTGAGCGTCGTCGGCGACCGGATCACGCTGCTGAGCGATGGCGGCAATGTCGCGAGCTTTCGGTTGAACCGCGAGATGCAGCCGCGCGCGATCCGCTTTGCGAATCTCCCCGCAGGCCCGGGTCGTGGCTGGGACAAGCGCGACCGCGACAGCGAATCGATGGCGGTCGATACCGCCACGGGCCGCGTCTTCGTCGGATTCGAAGGCTACAACATGATCTGGCGCTATGCCCCGGATTTTGCCCGGGCGGAACGCGCGATCGCGCCGGCGGCGATGGCGAAATGGCCGGCGAACGGTGGAGCGGAGACCCTGGCGCGGATGCCCGACGGGCGTTTCGTCGTCATCAGCGAGGTCGCGCACGTTGCGCCCGCGCATTGGGTCGGCAACGATGCCGGGCGATTGAAGACGCGCGACGGACTGATCTTCGCCAGCGATCCGACGACGCCCGGCCTACAGCCGCTGCACTTCGCCTACACACCGCCCGGACGCTTCGACACGTCGGACGCGACCGCGCTGCCGAACGGCGATCTGTTGGTCCTCGATCGTGACTTCCGCTTGCCCTATCATTTTTCGGCGATGGTTTCCCGCGTGCGCGCGCGTGACCTGCACCCCGGCGCCGTCACGCATCCCGAGCGGCTGGCATTGCTCGATTCGCCGCTGCTTCACGACAATTTCGAAGGCATCGCGACGAGCAGGGAGGGCGACGACACGATCGTGTGGATCGTGTCCGACGACAACCAGTCCTGGCTTCAGCGGACGCTGCTCCTGAAGTTCAGGCTGCGCGGGTAAAGCACGGGCCCCGACGCAAATGCGAACGGCCCGCGACACCTTGCGGTGTGCGGGCCGTGCGGTTGCAGCCTTGAAAGATCAGGCGGCGGTCGCGCGCTTCTTGACGACGTCGCGCTTCAGGCGGCGGGCCTTCAGCGACAGCTTGTCGTCGGCGGTCTTCACCAGCCAGTTGTCGAGACCGCCATTGTGCTCGACCGAGCGCAGCCCGTGGGTCGAGACGCGCAGGCGCACGCTCTGCTCCAGCGCTTCCGACATCAGCGTCACGTTCTGCAGGTTGGGCAGAAAGGTGCGCTTGGTCTTGTTGTTGGCGTGGGAGACATTGTGGCCCACCTGCCGGCCCTTGCCGGTCAGCTCGCAAATGCGCGACATGCGTTCGATCCTGATTTTCAGCGTCAGTCCGGGACAGCCCGGGAAAGCGGCGCCGATAGCGGTGATGCCGCGCGGCGTCAACCCAAAGGCGATCTGGCGAGCATCCTTCGTTGCCTGGCGGCGGATGCAACCCCGCGCTTCCACGCACGTTATTACGGCAGCGAATCAACGAAGGGGAACAGTATGCGCGCGCTTCTGGTGATTATCGGGCTGGCCGTCCTGGTGCTTCTCGCGGCAATGGCATTCGGCTTCATCAACATCGACCAGACCCGCCCCGGCGTCGTCCAGGCGCCGAAGTTCGAGGCGAGCGTCGGCCGCGTCGACGTCGGCATGGAGAACAAGACCGTCGCGGTGCCGAAGATTTCGGTCGAAAAACCGGGCAACACGGCCACTCCTGCGCAATAGGCCTTTACGCCGGGGTGCCGCGGCGGCACCCCGCAAGGCATGATCCCGCTTCCCGAACCGATGCGCCTCGCGCTTGACGCCGCGCGTGCAGGCGCGGCGGCTGGCGAAGTTCCCGTGGGCGCGGTCGTGACCTGCGGCGGCGATATGATCGCGACGAGTCACAACCAGCCGCGCGGGCTTCGCGACCCGACGGCACATGCGGAAATGCTGACCATCCGCGCCGCCGCCGCCGCTCTCGGTCGGGAGCGGCTGGACGACTGCACCTTGTGGGTGACGCTGGAGCCGTGCGCGATGTGCGCAGGTGCCATCGCGCATGCCCGGATAGCGCGGCTCTATTATGCGGCATCCGATCCCAAGGGCGGCGCGGTCGAGCACGGCCCGCGCTTCTTCACCCAGCCCACCTGTCACCACCGGCCGGAAATCTATGCCGGGATCGGCGAAGGCGAAGCTGCGGCGCTGCTGAAGGATTTCTTCACGCAGCGCCGCTGACGCTTCAGCGCAGCTCGTCCTGCGAGATCGGGACGATCTTGATCTCGACGCGGCGGTTGGCGGCGCGGCCTTCCTCCGTTTCGTTCGATGCGATCGGCTGCGTCTCGCCATAGCCGCGCGTGCCGATGCGCGCCGCCTGGACGCCGCGGGTTTCGAGATAGGCCGCGACAGAAGCCGCGCGGCGTTCCGACAGCGACTGGTTGTAGGCGTCGCTGCCGGTCGAATCGGTGTGGCCGTAAACGTCGATATAGGTCGAGCGATAGTCCGCGAGGACGCCGGCGACCTGATCGAGCGTGCGCTGGAATTGCGGCGCTACGGTCGCGCTGTCGGTCGCGAAGTTGATGCCCGACGGGATGTTGAGCAGCAGGTCGTCGCCCTGACGCACGACCTGCACATCGGTGCCGGCGGTGCGCGCGCGCATGTCGCGCTCCTGCTTGTCCATATAGGCGCCGATACCCGCGCCAGCGAGGCCGCCGATTCCCGCACCGACGATCTTTTCCGTCCGGTCGCGGCGTCCGCCGACAAGATCACCGAGCAGATACCCGCCAAGCGCACCGCCGATGCCACCGATCGCGGTTTTCGAGATACGGCGTTCGCCGGTTTCCGGATCGGTGGTGCAGGCGGTGGTCGTCACCAGCGCGCCCAGCGCCGCGGTAACCATGATCTTCGAGAACTTCATGAATACTCCCCTTCGTGTCGGGTGCAGAAACAGGCCGACCCGGCCTTTGTTCCGCAGCCGAACTGAACGCAGCCTGACATGAGTCGTTGCGGGCGGCGCCGATTGCCGGCAAAGGTGGGGCCAGCGCCATGCCACCTTTTCCCTGGATCGACGTCCTCATCATCCTCGCGCTCGTCGCGTTGAACGGCGTGTTCGCGATGAGCGAGCTTGCGATCGTATCGTCGCGCAAGGCGCGGCTGGAGGCGATGGCACGGGCGGGCAAGCCGGGCGCCCGCGCGGCGCTGGCGCTTGGGTCCGATCCCGGCAAGTTCCTGTCGACCGTTCAAATCGGAATCACGCTCATCGGCATCCTCGCCGGCGCTTATTCGGGTGCAAGCCTCGGCGCGCCGACCGCGGCGCGGCTCCAGGCACTGGGCTTGTCGGCGAGCACGGCGGAAACGGTCGGCTTCGCGATCGTCATCGGGCTGACCACCTACGCCTCGCTCATCATCGGCGAGCTGGTGCCCAAGCAGTTCGCGCTGAGGAAGCCCGAAGCCATCGCCGCGATCGTCGCGATCCCGATGCAGTGGATCGCCAAGTTCACGGCGCCGCTCGGCTGGCTGCTCGATTCGACCAGCGCGCTTGTCTTTCGTCTGCTTGGCCTCGCCCGCGAGAATGAGGAGCATGTGACCGCCGAGGAATTGCACCTGATCGTGGCGGAAGCTTCCAAATCGGGTGTTATCGAAGAGCATGAGCGCTCGATCATCTCGGGCGTGGTCCGCCTCGCCGATCGCCCGGTGCGCGAGGTGATGACCCCGCGCGTCGAGGTCGACTGGCTCGACATCGATCTGGAGGATTCGGCGATCCGCGCGAAGCTGCTGGAGACACCGCACACGCGGCTGCCGGTGGCGGAAGGATCGGTCGACGCGGTGATCGGGATCGTCCAGTCACGCGATATCGCGGCCGCCCTGTTTCGCGGCGAAACGCTCGACCTGCGCGCGCTGGTTCGCAAGGCGCCCGTCGTGATCGACCAGATCGACGCGATGGATGCGCTCGACGCGCTGCGCCGCGCCGACGTGCCGATGGCGTTGATCCACGACGAATACGGCCATTTCGAAGGGATCGTGACCCCCGCCGACCTGCTGGCCGCGATCGCGGGCGAATTCGCTTCCGACGTCGATCCCGACGAAGCGCCCAACGTCGTCGAGCGCGATGACGGGTCGCTGCTCGTCGCGGGCACGATGGCGGCGGATTCGCTGGCCGATCGGCTCGGCATCGATCTGCCGGAGGACCGCGACTATGCGACGGTCGCGGGACTCGCGCTTGCCGTCTTCCGGCACTTCCCGGGGGAGGGCGAAAGCTTCACCGAGCAGGGGTGGCGGTTCGAAGTCGTCGATCTCGACGGTCGGCGGATCGACAAGCTGCTGGTCAGCCAGGCGTGAGCGACGGCGCGGCGCCACCGATTCCAGCGCCGATCATCGTTTCCGCGCTGTTCGGCGATGCGGATTTCGCCTTTCTCGACGCGCAGCGGCGCGCGCACTTTCCGCCGGAGCGCAACGTGCTGTCCGCGCATTGCACGCTGTTCCACCACCTGCCGCCGAGTTTGGGCGGCGAGTTGCACCGCCGACTGGCAGAGGAAGCCCGCGCGCCGCGGCCCGCGGCACGGCTGGCGGGCGTCATGTCGCTCGGGCGCGGCGTCGCTTACCGGATCGAAAGCGGGGAACTGGCGGCGATCCGCGCGCGGCTGGCGGAAGCGTTTGCAGGTCTCCTCGTGCCGCAGGATGCGGCCGGCTGGCGGGCGCATGTCACGATCCAGAACAAGGTCGACCCGGCTGAGGCGCGGGCGCTCAAGGCGGCATTGGAGCGGGACTTCACGCCGCGACCGCTGGTGATCGCCGGGTTGGCGGCATGGGATTATCGTGGCGGGCCGTGGGACCTGCGGGTGCAGTTCATGTTCCGGGGTTGATCGAGCGATGCAAGGCGAAGCCGCCGCGGCCAAGCCGCGTCGTCGGACGGCGCTGGAGCGCCGCCGGCCGGGCCGGCTATCGCCGGCTAGCCGAATGATCCGGCTTTCCGGCATCGGCGCGCGGGCGCGCCTATAGCCTGCCGAACACCGCCTCGAACCCGGCGCGGTCGCCGGCGGCGAGGAAGCGGGCTTGCTCGATCCAGCGGTCGCGCGCCATCCGCCCGCGGAACGCCCCGAGTTCGGCGTCGAGCGCATCCGCCTGCGCGTCGTCGAGTGCCGCGATCTGTCCGACCGTCGTGATGCCGAGTTCGCCGAGCCGCGCCGCGACCTTGGGTCCAAGTCCCTTCAGCGTCGTCACGGGCGCGTCGGCGGAGCGCCCGGCGGCGGTCGGAAGCGGCGCGGGTTCGGAATTGGCGATTGTCGCCGGCGCTGCGCCAGCCGGCTCGGCAGCGGCGACCGGTTCATCGGCGAGTGGGTAGGGTTCCGGAAGCGATGCCTCCGGTTCCTCCCGCACCGGTGCGGACTCTGCGCTGGCCGTCGTCGTGGCGTCGGGATCGATCACCAGCCTGGGGTCGTCCGGCTCTGCCGCCGCGTCTTCGATCCGGGCTTCCTCGATCTTCTGGGCCTGCCGGCGCTGGCGCTTCAGGCGCGCGCCGTAGATCAGTCCCAGCACGACGAGCACCGCAAAGACCGCGATCCACGCAAGGTGGATCGTCGTCAGCGTGCCGGTTTCGGAAATCGCGTTGCCCATGGCTCAATTCTCTCCAGTCGCCACCACGCTAGCCGCCCGCTCGATCGCGCGCCAGCCGATGTCGCGCCGCGCGAAGCCGGTGGGGAAGTCGATCGCAACGACGCCGCGATAGGCCGCGGCCTGCGCGCTCGATATATCGCCGCCAGTCCCGGTCACGGCGAGCACCCGCCCGCCCGATGCCACGATCGCGCCGTCCGCCTCGCGGGTTCCCGCCTGGAAGACGACCGCGCCGGTCGACTCCGCGGTCTCTATCCCTGAAATCGCGCCGCCGGTTTCATGCGTGCCGGGATAACCGCGTGCGGCCATCACGACCGTCAAGGCAATCGCATCGCTGAACACCGGTGCGGCCGTGTCGGCCAGCCGCCCCTCGGCCACCGCGAGCAGCAGCGCCACCAGATCGCCGGTGAAGCGTGTCATCAGGACCTGGCACTCGGGATCGCCGAAACGGACGTTATATTCGATCAGCTTCGGGCCATCGGCCGTCAGCATCAGTCCCGCGTAGAGAACGCCGGAAAAAGGGGTCCCCGCCGCGGCCATCGCGGCGATCGTCGGGCGAACGATCGTGTCGATCGCCTGCTGCTCGAGCACAGGTGTGAGAACATCGGCCGGCGAGTAGGCGCCCATGCCGCCAGTATTCGGCCCGGTGTCGCCATCGCCGACGCGCTTGTGGTCCTGCGCCGATCCGAACGCGACCGCGGCGTTGCCGTCGGTCAGCACGAACAAACTGGCTTCCTCGCCCTCCAGCACCTCTTCGATCACCGCTTCGGCGGGGCCGTCTGCAAAGAGCGCGTCGATCGCTGCCTCCGCCTCGGCGCGGGTCAGCGCGACGGTCACGCCCTTGCCCGCCGCCAGCCCGTCCGCCTTGATGACCGCGCGCCCGCCCAGATCGTCGAGTGCTGCGAGCGCGCCGTCCTTCGACGTCACGCGGAAATAGGCCGCGGTCGGGATGTTCGCGCGGGCGCACAGATCCTTGGTGAAGCCCTTCGACCCTTCGAGCTGCGCCGCGGCCTTGCCGGGGCCGAAGACGGGCACACCCGCCGCGCGCAGCGTATCGGCAAGGCCTTCGACCAGCGGCTGTTCGGGGCCGATGACGACCAGGCCGATCGTCTCGCGTCGGCAGAAATCGACGATCATGCGGTGATTGGACGGATCAAGCGCCGCGATCGTCGCGTGGCGCGCAATGCCGGGATTGCCGGGCGCGGCGTAGAGCGTATGGAGGGCGGGCGACTGCGCAAGCCTCCACGCCAGCGCATGCTCGCGGCCTCCCGATCCGATCAGCAGGACGTTCATGCCCGATACTCCCAATGACATCACGGCGCGGCTGGTAGCGGAGCCCGTCCCCGGCGACAACGCGCTTGCCATGAGTGTTGGCGAGCTGTCGGCGCAGCTGAAGCGGATGGTCGAGGGCGAGTTCGGCCATGTCCGCCTGCGCGGCGAGATTTCGGGGTGGAAGCGCGCGGTGTCGGGCCATGCCTATCTCGCGCTGAAGGACGACAGCGCGGTCATCGACGGGGTGATCTGGAAAGGCAGCGTGAGCGCGCTCGCCTTCCAGCCGCAGGACGGTGTGGAGGTGATCGCGACCGGGCGACTGACCACCTATCCGGGGCGGTCGAAATATCAGATCGTCATCGAACGCATGGAGCTGGCCGGCGCCGGCGCGCTGATGGCGCTGCTCGAAAAGCTGAAGGCAAAGCTGGCGGCGGAAGGGCTGTTCGACGCGAGCACCAGGAAGCCGCTGCCGTTCCTGCCGCGGGTCATCGGCGTCGTCACCTCGCCGACCGGCGCGGTGATCCGCGATATTCTCCACCGGCTGGAGGATCGCTGCCCGACCCATGTCCTCGTCTGGCCGGTGAAGGTGCAAGGCGAGGGGGCGGCGGCCGAGGTGGCAGCGGCGGTGCGTGGCTTTTCCGCGATGCCGCAAGGCGGCGCGGTTCCGCGGCCCGATCTCGTCATCGTCGCGCGCGGTGGCGGATCGATCGAGGATCTGTGGACCTTCAACGAGGAAATCGTCGTCCGCGCGGTCGCGGAATGCACGATCCCGATCATCTCGGCTGTGGGGCACGAAACCGACACGACGCTGTGCGACCATGCCGCCGACCTGCGCGCGCCAACCCCGACCGCCGCGGCCGAGATCGCGGTGCCGGTCCTCGCGGAGTTGCGCCTCGGCCTCGACGCGCATGCCAACCGCATCGAACGCTGCGCACGACGTTATGTCGAGCGTGGGCGCGAGCGGCTGACCGCGACTGCCCGGCTGCTCCCGACGCGCGACCGTCTGCTCGGCCCCCAGCGGCAACAGGTCGATGACGCCGCGATGCGGCTCGACCGCGGGCTGGAACGGCGGGTGACGCTGGCGCGCGGGCGGCTCGATCGATCGGCGGGTGCACTGCGCCCCGCTATGCTCCAGCGCCAGATCGATGCGGCGCGGGCGCGGCTCGCCGATATCGGGCGGCTGCTGGAATCGGTCAATCCGGATACGATCCTCGAGCGCGGCTATGCGCGGGTGACGGCGCGCGACGGCGCGACCGTGACCACCGCTTCCGCAGCGCGATCTGCGGCTGCGCTGACACTGGTCTTTCAAGGCAAGCAATCGGTCGATGTGAAGGTTGAGCGCAGCGGCACCCGCGCCTATTCTCCCGTCAAGCCAGAGCAGCCGACGCTGCTGTGACGTCCCAGGAACATCCGATGCTCGTTTCCAATTCCGACCGGCCCGCACGGCTCCATTACATGGCCAACGGCTTTCGCGTTCTCTCGCCAGGGGACCATGTCACCTGTGCGGCTTCGGGCGCGCGGATCGCGCTCGAGGATTTGCGCTACTGGGACGTGACCGGCCAGCGCGCCTTTGCCAGCGCACGGCTGGCCAGCGAGGCGCTCGCGCCGAAGTGAGACGCCGCGAAGTCGTTCGATCCGTTTTTCTGGGCGGCATTGTGCTCGTCGCCGGATGGGCGGGGGCTCAGATGGCGCCAGCGTCCTTTGCGATCACCGGCGAGGCGGTGCAGGGCGGGCTTATCATCGCAACCGCGCCACGCGGCGCAGTCGGGGTCGCTTTCGACGGCAAGCCGATCCCGCTAACGCCGGACGGCCGCTTCCCGATCGGGCTCGACCGCGACGCTGGCGCCGACGCGCTCCTCACCGCGACCTTCGCCGATGGCCACGCCGCCGAACAGCGTATCGCGGTCGCGCCGCGCGCGTGGCGGATCGAGCGGCTCGACCGGCTTCCAAAATATCCGGTGCCCAGCGCTGAGTTCCAGCGCCGCCGCCCCGCAGAGCTTGCACAGATCAGCGCCGCGCGCGCGATCGAGGGGGCGGGCGATGGTTGGCGCCAGCATTTGACTTGGCCGGTGACGGGGCGCATCTCCGGCCTGTTCGGCGCACAGCGCATCTACCGCGGGGAACCGGGAGCCTATCATTCTGGCACCGACATCGCCCGCCCCACCGGCACGATCGTCCGCGCGCCCGCCGATGGCACCGTCATCCTCGCCGCCGACGCGCCGTTCACGCTGGAGGGGCATCTGCTGATGATCGATCACGGCCAAGGGCTGAACAGCGCCTTCCTCCACCTGTCGAGGATCGATGTGAAGGTCGGCGATTATGTGGTGCAGGGCCAGCCGATCGGCGCGATCGGAATGACCGGCCGCGCGACCGGCCCGCATCTCCACTGGAGCGTGACCTGGCGGGGCAGCCGGCTCGACCCGATGCTCCTCGCGGGACCGATGAACGCCGAATAAGGCGTTTGGCATTTTATTACGCCACGTTCCTGCGGCGCAATTCACCTATTACACGGCCTCCCTGAGGTATGTGTCATTTTGGCTACAGCAGCTGCCAAAGCGCGGCTGAAACTGAATGCAGCCTTTACATGCGCGGGGCGGTCATAGCATCGCAGGCTCATGTCCCTTGGGCGGCCGCCTCTGCGGTTGAAAGGGGGACTTGCAATCGGGCCGATCCGAAGCGTGAAACCACGACGGCGCGGCCCAAGCGAGGGAACGATATCGTGAGCAATTTTATCTCGATGCGGAAGCTTGGCCTTCTTGCGACGGCGGCGCCGTTCGCGGTCGCGCTGGCGTCGCCGGCGTTCGCGCAGGACAGCGTCGCCGCGCCGCAGACCAACACGCCCCAGGGCACGACCACCACGTCGCCTGAGACGCCTGCTACGCCCCAGGAAGAAACCGCCAACGACATCGTCGTCACCGGATCGATCCTGCGCGGCACCGACAGCACGGCCTCGCCGGTCACAACGCTGACGACGGCGAACCTGGATCAGCGTGGTATCAGCACCGTTCAGGACGCGATCCAGCAGCTGTCGTCGAACAACGGCCCCGCGCTGGGCAACTCGTTCACCGCCAATGGCGCATTCGCCGGCGGTGCATCGTCGGTTTCGCTCCGTGGTCTGTCGACCAACTCGACCCTTGTCCTGTTCGACGGTCTGCGCGCCGCATATTATCCGCTCGCCGACGACGGCAGCCGCAACTTCGTCGATCTGAACACCATTCCCGACGACATCGTCGAGCGCATCGACGTGCTGCGCGACGGCGCGTCGTCGTCCTACGGCGCCGATGCGATCGCGGGCGTGGTGAACATCATCACCAAGAAGGAGTTCAAGGGGCTTGCCGGGCGCGTGGAAGCCGGCATTGCCGAAAAGGGTTTCGGCGCGACCCAGCGTCTCACGCTCACCGCGGGCACGGGCGACCTCGATGAAAAGGGCTACAACGCCTATATCAGCGGGTTCTATTACCGCAGCGCAGAGGTCAACAACAGCGACCTTCGCTATCCGTACAACACCTCGGATCAGCGCGGCATTGGCGGACCGAACGGCCAGGCCTATGGTCTCGATGCGAACGGCGTGCTCACGAATAATGGCACGCTGACCGCGCAGGGCGATGGCAGCGCCAATCTCGGCAACCTTTACGTCCGCCCTTCGGATGCCACGACTAACACCGCGATTACCGGGACACGCTACCAGCTTCTCGCTGGCCAGTGCTACAACGGAGTCGCTTACAACCCGACAGCGGCGGATCGCACGCCCTCGAACAACGCGAACGTGCCCAACACGGTTTGCCGCGAAGACGGGTATGCGAGCTACGGTACCGTTGCCCCGCAGATCGAGCGCTTCGGCGGATCGGCGAAGTTCACCGGACGGTTCGGTGATAACGCAGAGGGCTATCTGGAGGTGAACTTCCAGCAGTCCAGCACCCAGTATACGGGTGGACCGCCGACGCTGCGCGGCAATGCGCCCACGGGCATCTTCTACCCGCAGTTCTCGACCTCGAGCGCGGCGGCAAACCGGGCGCCCGGCTCGCTCGTCCTGTCGCTGCCGGCTTATGTCTGCGCCCGCGGCACGACGGTTGCCTGCACGGCCGCCAACGGCACCCTCAATCCCAACAACCCGTTCGCGGCGTCGGGACAGCGCGCGCTGCTCATCGGCAGTCTTCCGAACGTCCTCACGTCGAACGGGACCCGCAACCGGGTTTATCGGGCGGCAGCCGGCCTCACCAGCACGATCTTCGACGACGTCGATCTGCGCGTCGATCTGACCGCGATGCATTCGGATCTGCAGCGCAAATCGTCCGGTTATGTCTACATCCAGCATCTGCTCGACGTCGTGAACGACGGTTCGTTCAATTTCGTCAATCCGTATGCGAACAGCCAGCAGTCGCTGGATTACCTGACACCGGATAACATCACCAACGCATCGTCGGACTTGTATCAGGCCCAGGTCACCTTGGGTAAGGAACTGGCGCAGCTGCCGGGGGGGCCTCTGCAGCTTGGTGTTGGCGGATCGGTCTATTACGAAGCCGTCGATGCGCCGAGCGCGAACTCGGACATCAATGGGCCGACGCAGCGCTACTTCACGCTCAACGCGTTCGGCACCGTCGGTCATCGCACGGTCGCCTCGGCGTTCGGCGAAATCAAGGCACCGATCTTCGACCAGCTCGAGCTGGGCGCAGCCGGGCGTTATGACCATTATTCGAGCGGTCAGAGCGCGTTCTCGCCGAAGTTCACTGCCCAGTTCCGGCCGATCCGACAGGTCACGGTGCGCGGAACCTATTCGCGTGGTTACCGCATCCCCAGCTTCGGTGAAGCCAACGCGCTGCCGACGACCGGCTATGTGTCGCAGTCGATCACGAATATCCCGGCCTCGTATCGTCAGCTCTACGGCGGCGCGGCTTGCGCCAATGACACCACGGCGGCGACGTCGTGCCCAGGGTATCTCACCAGTTACTCGATCGGTCTGACGACGCTGGCGTCGCCGAACCTGAAGCCGGAAAAGTCGCGCAGCTTCACGGGCGGCGTTGTGCTCGAGCCTCTGCGCAACGTGCGCCTGACGGTCGATTACTACAACATCAAGAAGACCGGGGCGATCACTGCGCCATCATCGGCGCCCGCAATTGCTGCCTATTATGCGGGGCAGGCAATCCCCGCCGGCTACAACGTCATCGCCGACGCGCCGGACGTCAACAACCCGACGCTTCTTCCGCGTATCGCTTTTGTCGAAACCCAGTTGATCAATGCAAACACGATCAAGTCCGAAGGCATCGATTTCGGCGCGAACGTGTTCCACGACTTTGGTGGGTTCAAGCTGACCAGTAACTTGGATGCGAGCCTCATTCTCGAGCTCAGCACGACATTCCCGGACGGCACGAAGGAGACGTATGTCGACACGCTCGGCAACTTCAACCTGACCGCCGGTTCGGGGACGTTCCGCTGGCGCGGGAACTGGCAGAACACGATCGAGGCTGGCCCCTATGCCCTCACCGGCACGGTCAACTACACCTCGGGTTATGATCTGTCGGCGGAAGATCAGGGGACCGGATACCGCGACTGCGGCCTGGCTCCGAGCTACACGGGTTGCCGCGTGAAGAGCTATATCACCTTCGATCTCAACACGAGCATCAAGGTCACCGACCGCTTCACCTTCTACGTGAACGCGATCAACCTCTTCGATCGGATGCCTGGTATCGACGCCGTCACTTACGGTGCGTATCTGTATAACCCGGTCCAGGCGGGCTATAACGTGTTCGGTCGTCAGTTCCGCGCGGGCGCGAAGTTCAACTTCTAACCCTCGTCAACTGGCCAAAAATTAGGGGCGGCTCCGCGAGGAGTCGCCCCTTTTTTATGTCGCCGGATGATGCGAACGCTCCATCGGGAGATCACACCGACACCGCCAGTTTCCCGTCGCCTTCATCCACGCGAACGGTCGCCCCATCCTTTACATCGCCGCGCAGGATCATGTCGGCGAGGGGGTCCTGGAGGTAACGTTGGACGGCGCGCTTCAGGGGGCGGGCGCCGTAGACGGGGTCGTAGCCGACGCGGCCCAGCCAATTGCGCGCGGCGTCCGTTAGCTCCAGCGTGATCTTGCGATCCGCCAGCAGCTTGCCGACGCGGGCCACCTGGATGTCGACGATGGGGGCCATGTGGCTTTGGCCGAGGCGGTGGAAGAGGATCACCTCGTCCAGCCTGTTCAGGAACTCCGGCCGGAAATGGGCACGGACGATCTCCATGACCTGCGGTTCGACGGTCTCGACGTCCTGGCCTTCCTCGAGATTGGCGAGATACTGGCTGCCCAAGTTCGAGGTCAGGATGATGAGCGTGTTCGAGAAATCGACCGTGCGGCCTTGGCCGTCGGTCAGCCGGCCGTCATCGAGCACCTGCAACAGCACATTGAACACGTCACCATGCGCTTTCTCGACCTCGTCGAAGAGGACGACCTGATAGGGGCGCCGGCGGACGGCCTCGGTCAGCACGCCGCCTTCCTCGTACCCGACATAGCCGGGAGGCGCGCCGATCAGGCGAGCGACGGCGTGCTTTTCCATGAACTCGCTCATGTCGATGCGGACCATCGCATTCGCGTCGTCGAACAGGAACTCGGCGAGCGCCTTGGTCAGCTCGGTCTTGCCGACGCCGGTTGGCCCCAGGAACAGGAACGACCCGAGCGGGCGATTCGGGTCTTGTAGCCCGGCGCGGGCACGGCGGACGGCGGTGGAGACGGCGCGCACCGCATCGGCCTGGCCGATGACGCGCTTGCCGATCACCTCCTCCATCTTGAGCAGTTTCTCGCGTTCGCCTTCGAGCATGCGGTCGACGGGGATGCCGGTCCAGCGCGCGACGACGCCGGCGATGTCCTCGGCAGTGACTTCCTCGCGCAGCATCGCCCCCTTGGTGGCGCCCGCTGCGTCGTCCAATTGCTTCTGCAAGCCGGGGATGGTGCCGTAGGATAGCTCGCCCGCGCGCGCGAGATCGCCCTCGCGCTGCGCCTGGTCGAGCGCGGTGCGTGCGGCGTCGAGCTGTTCCTTCAACTTGGCCTCGGCGCCGATCTTGTCCTTCTCCGCCTGCCAGCGCGCGGTCAGTTCGGCGGATTGTTCCTCGAGATTGGCGAGATCGGCCTGGAGGTTGGCGAGGCGATCGACCGACGCCGCGTCGGTTTCCTTGCGGAGCGCCTCACGCTCGATCTTCAGCTGGATGATGCGGCGGTCAAGATTCTCGATTTCCTCGGGCTTGCTCTCCACCTCCATGCGAATGCGGCTCGCGGCCTCGTCCATCAGGTCGATCGCCTTATCCGGCAGGAAGCGATCGGTGATGTAGCGGTTCGACAGCGTCGAGGCAGCGACGATCGCGCCATCGGTGATGCGGACGCCGTGGTGGAGCTCGTAGCGGTCCTTCAATCCGCGCAGGATCGAGATGGTGTCCTCCACCGTCGGCTCGCCGACAAACACAGGCTGGAAACGCCGCTGGAGCGCCGGGTCCTTCTCGACATATTTGCGGTATTCGTCGAGCGTGGTTGCGCCGACGCAGTGGAGCTCGCCGCGCGCCAAGGCGGGTTTCAGCAGGTTGCCGGCGTCCATCGCGCCTTCGCTCTTCCCCGCGCCGATGAGCTGGTGCATCTCGTCGATGAAGAGGATGATGTCGCCCTCGGCAGCCTTCACCTCGTCGAGCACGCCTTTCAGCCGCTCCTCGAACTCGCCGCGATATTTCGCGCCGGCAATGAGCGCGCCCATGTCGAGCGCCATCAGGCGGCGGTCCTTCAGCGTATCGGGCACGTCACCGTTGGCGATGCGAAGGGCTAGCCCTTCCGCGATTGCCGTTTTTCCAACGCCTGGCTCACCGATGAGCGCGGGGTTGTTCTTGGTTCGCCTGGCGAGGATCTGGATGGTGCGGCGGATCTCCTCGTCGCGGCCGATGACGGGATCGAGCTTGCCGTCCTTTGCGGCCTGGGTGAGGTCGCGGGCAAATTTCTTGAGCGCGTCGTAGCGGTCCTCTGCTCCCGCGGTGTCGGCGGTGCGGCCCTGACGGAGCTGATTGATCGCAGCGTTCAGACCCTCCGCAGTGACGCCCGCGGCCTTCAGCGCCTTGCCGGCGGGAGTATTCTGCGCCAGCGCGAGCGCGAGCAGCAGGCGCTCGACGGTCACGAAGGAGTCGCCGGCACGCTGCGCGATCTGTTCGGCGGAATCGAGCACGCGCACAGCGTCGTTATCGAGCCCAGGCGTCTGCTGCGCGCCCGATCCGCTGACCGCCGGGACCTTCGACAAGGCAAGATCGATTTCGCTCGCCGCGCGCTTCGCATCGCCACCCGCTGCCTGGATCAGGCCCGCCGCCATGCCCTGCTCGTCCTCGAGCAACGCCTTCAGAATATGCTCCGCGCCGATCCGCTGGTGGCTCATGCGGATCGCGACGGTCTGCGCCGACTGGAGGAAGCCCTTGGCGCGATCGGTGAATTTTTCGAGGTTCATGCGTGATCCTGTTTCTCTTCGCCGCTAGATGGTGTGGCAAATCAGCAACACAAGCCCGGTTCGTCATGCCGGACTTGTTCCGGCATCCACGGTGCCGCACAGTCGTTTGCCTGCGAGCATGCGGCGCGGTGGACCCCGGCACAAGGCCGGGGTGACGGAAAGGATGGGGGCCATGCGTCGAATAGCGGTCGGAATGGCGGGCGTTTCTTTGCTTGTCGCGATCGCGCTGGCGACATGGGAGCCGCTGCTCGCGCGGGCCGCTGCGCCACCGCTGGCGCACCGCTATGACAGCGTGATTGCGCGCGACACGTTCGGGGTGCCGCACATCTTCGGCAAGACCGACGCGGACGTCGCTTACGGCGTTGCCTATGCGCATGCCGAGGACGACTTTTCGACGCTGCAGGAAGCGGTCGCGATGAGCCGTGGGCGGCTGGGCGCGATGCTTGGCGCAGATGGCGCCAAGACCGATTACGCGCTGGCGCTGCTTGGGGCACAGGCGACGGTGGACCGCGATTATGCGGCGCAACCCGCCGATGTGCGCGCGGTGCTCGACGGCTATGCGAGCGGGCTGAATGCCTATGCCGCGCGGCATCCGGACGAGGTGCGGCTGGCGAAGCTGTTCCCGATCAACGGGCGCGACATCGCGACGGGGTTCGTGCTGCGATCGCCGTTCTTCTTCGGGCTGGATCAGACGCTGGGTGCGCTGGTTGGCGACGAACCGCTGCCGGCGGAGACTGCTGGCGCGACGCCGGACGCGGCCGATCCGGCAGCGCTGCCGGCTGCGGGCGAGGGCAACCAGAACGGATCGAACGCCTTCGTCGTTGCACCCAGGCGGTCGGCGGACGGGCATACGCGGCTGGTGTCGAACGCGCATCAGCCGTGGCGCGGGCCGGTGGCATGGTATGAGCTGGTCGTGCATTCAGGGACGGGCTGGAACTTCGCGGGCGCGACCTTTCCGGGGGTGCCGTTTCCGGTGCTGGGGCATGGCGAGACGCTGGGGTGGACGAATACGGTCAACCGGCCGGACCTGACCGATATCTACAAGCTGACGCTCAACGAAGCAGGCGATGCCTACCGGTTCGACGGCGCGTGGCGGCCGCTGGAGAAGCGCCGCGTATGGCTGCCGGTGAAGATCGGGCCGTTCGTGCTGCCGGTGCCGAAGACGGTGTATCGCAGCGTGCAGGGTCCGGTGATCGAGAACAAGTCCGGCGCCTGTGCGATCCGCTATGCGGGCGCGGATCAGCTTCGGATGATCGAGGAATATTACCGGCTGACCCATGCGCGCGACTTTGCGCAGTGGCAAAAGGCGCTGGCGATCCAGGGCGTGCCGGCGACGAACTTCCTCTACGCCGACGCCAGGGGCAACATCGCGCATGTCTACAATGCGATGTTTCTCAATCGGAAGCCGGGGTTCGATTATGCGCACGTCCTGCCGGGCGACACGTCGCGCGATCTGATGGCGGGGACGGTGCCGTATTCGGCGTATCCGAAGAACGTCAATCCGGCGTCGGGCTTCCTCATCAACGCCAACAACACGCCGTATCACGCGGCGGGGGCGGGAAGCGAGATTGCACCGCAGCCGCCGCTGCTCGGTGTCGAAACCGACACCACCAACCGCGCGACGCGCGCGCTGGAGCTGATGGGGGCGGATGCGTCGATCTCCGAAGCGGACCTCGAGCGGATCAAATACGATACGGCGGTCAGCCGGAAGAGCTGGGCGGGCACGTGGTTCGCCGATCTGGCGGCTGCGCCGGCGAAGGGCGATCGGGACATCGCGGCGGCGCAGGCGCTGATGACGAAATGGGACTGGAATTACGACGGCAAGGGGCCGGCCGATACACTCGCCGCGCTGCTGCTGCGGGCGGGCAACAAATGGCATTATCAGCGCCGGGCGGAGGCCGATACGCGCGCGACGCTGAAGACCGCGGCAGCGTATCTGATGCAGCATTTCGGGCGGCTCGACGTGCCGCTCGGCACGGCGCTCAGGCTACGGCAGGGGACGGTCGACCTGCCGCTTGACGGCGGGCCCGATGTGCTGCGCGCGGCGGCACTGTGGGACGAGGCAGACGACGGGAGGCTGGTCGTGAAGCATGGCGACAGCTTCGTCATGTTCGTCGATTGGGACCGGCAGGGGCGCGTCACGTCGCGGTCGATCCAGCCCTATGGTGCAGCCACGACGCGGCCGACGTCGAACCATTATGCGGATCAGGCGCCGCTTTTCGTGCGGCACCAGACCAAGCCGGTGTGGTTCCGCCCGCGCGAGCTCGCCGCCCATGTCGAGCGGGTATATCGCCCCTGAACAAGGGATTGCCCGCGCGACCGCATGCGCTATGGTCGGGCAATACAGTCTTTGGGGGGATATCGTCGTGAAGTTCAAAGCCCTGGTGCTCGCGGGTGCCGCCTGCGTCGTGTCGCCCGCGGTCGCGCAGACCGCCACGCCCGCGCCGGCGCCGGTTTCCGCGCTCGTGAAGGCGGTGGATATCCCCTACGAGCAGTTCACGCTTCCCAATGGCCTGCGGGTCGTCGTCAATACCGATCGCAAGGCGCCGATCGTCGCGGTCAGCGTGTGGTACAATGTCGGATCGACGTTCGAACCCGCGGGCCGCACGGGCTTTGCGCATCTGTTCGAGCATCTGATGTACAATGGCTCCGAGAATGCGCCGGGTGACTTTTTCGAGCCGCTGAAGTCGGTCGGCGCGACCGATTACAACGGCACCACGAGCTACGACCGGACCAATTATTTCGAGACGGTGCCGCGCGCCGCGCTGGACCGGGCGCTGTTCCTCGAAAGCGACCGGATGGGGTATCTGACCGGCGCGATCACGCAAGCCGTGCTCGACGAGCAACGCGGGGTGGTGCAGAACGAGAAGCGCGGCAACGACAACCAGCCTTACGGCCTGCTGCAATATTCGATCATCGACGGACTGTTCGCGCCGACCAACCCCTATGGCCACACCGTCATCGGATCGATGGCCGATCTCGACCGCGCGAGCCTGGCGGACGTGAAGGGCTGGTTCCACGACCATTATGGCCCGAACAACGCCGTGCTGGTGCTGGCGGGTGACATCGACGCCAAGACCGCGCGTCCGCTCGTCGAGAAATATTTCGGCCGCATCGCGCGCGGCCCGGTCAGCACGCAACCGACCGCGCCGATCCCGACGCTGCCGGCGCGCAAGGACACGACGATCCAGGACCGGGTCGCCGCGACGCTCATCACCCGCAACTGGGTGGTCCCCGGAATGCGCGACAAGGATGCGGCCGCGCTGCAGGTCGCGGCATCGGTGCTGGGCGGGCTGGCGAGCTCGCGGCTCGACAACATCCTGGTGAAAAAGGAAAAGCTGGCGGTGCAAGCGGGCGCCTATGTCCAGTCGCTGACCCAGCTGGGCATGTTCGGGGCGAATGCGGTGGTGCGCCCCGGCGTCGATCCCGCGGTGGTGCAGAAGCGGCTGGACGAGATCATCGCCGATTTCGTGAAGACCGGCCCGACCGCGGACGAGGTAGAGCGCGTGCTCACCTCCACCGTATCGCGGCGTATCGGGGGACTGGAATCGGTCGGCGGGTTCGGCGGCAAGGCGGTCGCGCTGGCAGAGGGCACGCTCTATGCCAACGATCCGGCCTTCTACAAGAAGCGTCTGGTCGCGCTCGCTGCCCAGACGCCGGCAACGGTGCGGGCGGCGGCACAGAAATGGCTATCGCGGCCGACCTATGCGGTGACCGTCGTGCCCGGCGCGCGGCCTGCCTACGAAGAGGCGAAGGTGCCGCCGAAGGTCGCGGTCGTGCCGGCGCCCGAAACCCCCGTGAAGGGTACCCGTGGACCGCTGCCCGCTGTCGGCCAGGTCGCCGACCTCAGCTTCCCGAAGGTCGAGCGCACGAAGCTGTCGAACGGGATCGAGATGATCTATGCGCAGCGCACGACGGTGCCGATCACCCAGGCGGTGGTCAGCTTCGATGCCGGCATCGCGGCTGACGTTGCAGGCAAGCTCGGCACGCAGCAGCTGACGCTCGAGATGATGGATGAGGGCACGCCGAAGCTGGACTCGATCCAGCTTGCCGAAGCGAAGGAGCGGCTGGGCGTCGATATCGGCACCGGGTTCAACGCCGATCGCACGACGATCAGCCTGCGCGCGCCAAGCGCCAATCTCGCCGCAGGGGTCGATCTGCTCGGCGATATCGTGACGACGCCGGCCTTTCCGGAAGCCGAGCTGGGCCGCGTGAAGAACCAGCAGCTGGCCGGCATCGCGCAGGAACTGACGAGCCCCGACGCGCTCGCCAGGCGGGTAATGCCCAAATATCTCTACGGTCCGGCATCGCCCTACGCCAAGCAGGCGGGTGCGGGCGATCCGCGCGCGGTGGCGGCGATGACCCGCGGCGACCTCGTCGCGTTCCAGCAGGCGTGGCTGCGCCCCGACAAGGCGAAGATCTTCGTCATCAGTGACCGGCCGCTTGCCGAGGTGAAGGCGGCGTTCGACCAGCGGTTCGGCGCGTGGAAGGCCGCAGGAGCGGCGGGAACGAAGTCCTTCCCCGCCAGCGCGTTCAAGCCGTCGCCGAAGATCATCCTCGTCGATCGTCCCGATTCGCCGCAATCGGTCGTCGCGGGCGCCGCGCCGACCCCGCTCAAGGGCACGGACGACACGCTGCCGGTCGAGGTCGCGAACGACGCGCTGGGCGGCGATTTCCTGTCGCGGATCAACATGAACCTGCGCGAGGACAAGCATTGGTCCTATGGTGCGGGCGGCGGCTTTGCGACCAACATCCATGCCGCGCCCTATGCGGTGCGTGCGCCGGTGCAGGCGGACAAGACCGGCGCATCGCTGGCCGAGGTGCGCAGCGAGATCGCGGGGTTCGTGGGCACGAAACCGATGACGAAGACCGAGTTCGATCGGACGATCACGGGCGCGACTCGCTCGCTCGTCGGCGATTTCGAAACCTCGGGCGACGTGCTCGGCGGAATGCAATCGAACGACCGGTTCGGGCGCCCCGACGACTATTATGCGACGATCACGCAAAAATATCGTGCGCTGACGTTGCCCCAGGTTGACGCTGCGGCAAAGCGGGCGATCGATCCGAAGGCGTTCACCTGGGTGATCGTCGGCGAGGCGGCGAAGGTCCGTCCGCAGCTTGACTCGGCCGGGCTGCCGGTCGAGGTCATCTCCGCGGCGTCCGTGGCGGGCGCGAACCAGGAGAGCAAATGATGTCGGGTGTCGATGGCACATACGAAGTCACGGTGAAGTCGCCGCTGGGCGATCAGAAATCGACGCTGACGGTCAAGAGCGACGGCGCGAGCTTCACCGGCACCAATTCCGGCGCGATGGGATCGAGCGACATATCGGGCGAGGTGGACGGCAATACGCTGACCTGGAAGCAGCAGATGACCGTGCCGATGCCGATGACGCTCGACATGGCAGCGACGGTGGATGGCGATGCGATTACGGGAACGGTGGGCGCGGGCGCGTTCGGCAGCTTCCCGCTATCGGGATCGCGCACGGCGTAGGTGTGAAATCCTCCCCTGCAAGGGGAGGGGGACCAGCCGAAGGCTGGTGGAGGGGTGTCCCCCTATCGAAAGGGCGATACCCCTCCGTCAGCGCTGCGCGCTGCCACCTCCCCTGCCAGAGGAGAATTAGCTAACGTCCCACAAATCAATGCGGCAGCGCGGCGGTGTCCACCTTTTCCACCCAATAGGGGAAGAAGCTCGGCTTGCGTGACGACCAGCCCGAGGCGGTCGCAGCGGCTTCGCTGATCGACTGCAGCAGCTTGCGGCGCAGTTCCGGGTGGAGATGTGGTAGCGCGGCGGCGGCGCAGAAGGCGCCGGGCAGCCACGGCCGCACGCTTGCCCCGATCAGGCGTTCATAGAGAAAGCGGTAAGCCGAAAAGGTCTTGATCCGCCCCTGGCCCAGATCGAACGCGCTGATGGTGACCAGCGGCGCGAGGAATGGCTCGACCGCGTCGAGGCCGCTGTCGTCGGGCACGATGCCACGAATATCGGGAAGGCGCGCGTAGATCTTCGCCTGCGCGCGGATGCTCGCCGCCTCCACCACGTCGCGCGACCAGCGCGCCAGCGCGTCGTCGCGGTCGAGGCCGATATCGAGGCTGCGCCGGATATAGCGCTGCGTCGAGGCTTCGAAGCCAGCAAACTCCTTCATCTCGGCCAATGTCATCGCGCCTTCGGCCGGTCTTGTTTTCGATCCCATCGTCGTCACCCCGCCCCATGATCGGGCCGGATGAAGATGCGCCAAGATGGTTAACATGCCCCTTAACGCCGCGTCGTCCGGCATTCAGCATGGAATCAGCAATCCTGCCGCGCCGCAACATGCGATGCGACGAGCGGAGTCCTGCGATGCCAAATGACCGGATTCTGCGCTATTTAAGCAACAATCATTCAGGCGTCCTGCTGGCGCTCCGCTTCCTCGGCCGGATTGAAGCCAGAGGACGGTGCCGGCTCTCCGCCGCCAGGCTGCGTGTTCGACGGCGGGTCGGAGGCGTCCATCGATTCATCGAGCGCATTGTCGAGCTGCGCATCCTTGTCTTCCGGATTGCGCTCCAGTCGCTTGGTGATCGTCTCGTCCTGCCCGGCGTTCTGGTCGCGCTTCGCATCGTCGGCGCCAGAGTCCATGCCTGGTGCGACCGACAGGCTGTCGATTGCGCGCTCGTCGATTCCTTCATTGCCCATGGTCGCTCTCCTCATTTCGATCGCTCAACGAGCGTCGGGCGCGCGCGTTCCGGTCAGTCCTCGACAATGCGGCTCGTGTCGCGCGTGTCGCGCATCCGCAGATACACCGCCAGCGACGCCGCGATCATCGCGGTCACATACCAGTAAAAGCCGCGCTCCCACCCGGATTGCTTGAACCACAAGGCGACATACTCTGCCGTCCCGCCGAAAATCGTGTTCGCGAGCGCATAGGGCAGCGCGACGCCGAGCGCGCGGATGTGCGCGGGGAAAAGTTCGGCTTTCACCACCGCGTTGATCGAGGTGTAGCCGGTGACGATGATGAGCGCGGCCATGACGAGCGCGCCCGCGATCCACGCGCTACGCGTCGTCTCCAACGTGGCGAAGATCGGGTAGGTCGCGAGGACGCCGAGGACGCCGAAGCCGATCATCAGCGGCTTGCGCCCGACACGGTCGCTCAGCGCGCCGCCGAGCGGTTGCAGGAGCATGAAGCCGAATAGCGTTACGCCGTTGATGAGCGAGGCGGTCTCGCGGGTGAAGCCGCTGGTGTTGACCAGGAACTTCTGCATGTAGATCGAGTAGGCGTAGAAGGCGAGCGTGCCGCCCGCGGTCAGCATCATCACCACGCCGGCTTCGCGCGGGTGATGGCGGATGAGCTGCCAGAAACCGGATTTGGCGGCGCCCTCCGCGACGGCATTTCTGAAACTCGCGGTTTCCGCAAGGCCGCGGCGGATGTAGAAGACGACCACCGCGAGCGCCGCGCCGACAGCGAAGGGGATGCGCCAGCCCCAGTCATCGAGCGCGGCCTCGGTCATCACCGATTGCAGCGCGAGCAGCAGCAGGATCGCGAGAAGCTGGCCCGAGATGAGCGTCACATACTGAAAGCTCGACCAGAAGCCGCGGTGCGCGCGCGTCGCCATTTCGGTGAGATAGGTCGCGCTCGCGCCGTATTCGCCGCCGACCGAGAGGCCCTGCATCAGCCGCGCGAGGACGAGGAGCGCGGGCGCCGCGACACCGATCGTCGCATAGCCGGGGGTGACGGCGATCAATAGCGAGCCTGCGCACATCAGCGTCACCGCAAGCGTGAGACCGGCCTTTCGGCCCTTGCGATCCGAATAGATGCCCATGATCCACGCGCCGATCGGCCGCATCAAAAAACCAACCGCGAAGACTGCGGCGGCGCTCAATAGCTGCGCGGTGCGGTTCTCGCTCGGGAAGAAATGCGGTGCGAAATAGAGGGTGAAGGCGGAATAGACATACCAGTCGAACCACTCGACGAGGTTACCCGCCGATCCGCCGACGATCGCTTTCAGGCGGCGCGCGCGGTCGGTCATCTGGTGCCGAGCGCGGCGTTCAGCGCATCACGATCGAGCGCATTCTCCCAACGCGAGACGACAATCGTCGCGACTGCGTTGCCGACGAAGTTGGTGAGGCTGCGGCATTCGGACATGAACCGATCGACGCCCAGGATCAGCGCCATGCCCGCGACCGGAACCGAAGGCACGATCGAGAGCGTCGCGGCCAGCGTAATGAATCCCGCGCCGGTCACGCCGGCCGCGCCCTTCGACGAGAGCATCGCGACCCCCAGCAGCAGCAACTCCTGGCCGAGCGTGAGGTCAACGTTGCACGCCTGCGCGATGAACAGCGCGGCGAGGGTCATGTAGATATTGGTGCCGTCGAGGTTGAACGAATAGCCGGTCGGCACGACGAGCCCGACGACGGGCTTGGCGCAGCCCGCAGCCTCGAGTTTCTCGATAAGGCTGGGAAGCGCGCTTTCGGACGAGGAGGTGCCGAGGACGAGGAGCAGCTCCGCCTTGAGGTATGCGATCAGCCGGAAGATCGAGAAGCCGCAGACGCGCGCGACGAGGCCGAGGACCACAAGCACGAAGATCAGTGACGTCGCGTAGAAGGTCGCGACGAGCGCAGCGAGGTTGGCGAGCGCGCCGATGCCGTAGGCGCCGATGGTGAACGCCATCGCGCCGAATGCGCCGATGGGCGCCGCCTTCATCAGGATGCCGACCATGCGGAAGACCGCGATCGATACATCTTCAAGCAGTGCGGTAACCCGTTCGCCGCGCTCGCCGATGAGCGCGAGCGCGATGCCGAAGAGGATCGCGACGAAGAGCGTCTGGAGGATGTTGCCGGTGGTCAGCGCCGAGAGTGCGGTGTCGGGGACGATATCGAAGACGAAGCCGGTGAGCGATGTCTGGTGCGCCTTGGCGGCATAGTCCGCGACCTTGCTGGCATCGAGCGTCGCGGGATCGATGTTGAGCCCCGCGCCGGGACGCACGACGTTGGCGACGATCAGGCCGACGATGAGCGCGAGCGTGGAGAAAGTGAGGAAATAGGCGAACGCCTTGGCGGCGACGCGGCCGACGCGGGCGAGATCGCGCATGCCCGCGATTCCGGTGACGATCGTCAGGAAGATCACGGGGGTGATGATCATCTTCACCAGCTTGATGAAGAGATCGCCGAGCGGTTTCAGCGCGGTGCCGGTCGCAGGCGCGAAATGGCCGACGAGAACGCCTGCGACGATCGCGATCAGGACCCAGAAATAGAGGTGGCGATACCAGGGCAGAGGGGCGGCTGGGACGGGCGCTGGCTCCGGGATCGCGATCATGTCGGCTCGTGCGCTGGGGACGGGAGGCAAGGCATGGACGCCCGACGGGGGCGGATCAAGGTCACGGTTCGACGTGTGAAACTGGGTTGGATCGCTGCCCGGGGCTCTCGCACAATTTTTGCGCTCCCGCGAAGGCGGGAGTCCAGTCTGGATCCCCGCCTTCGCGGGGATACATCACTCGCAGGGTAGCGCCGCCGCTCAGCTCAGATGCCGTGCGTGCTTGCCGCCGTAGCGCTGGCCCAGGAAGCGGGTGAGACGCTGCATCGCGCTGGAGGCGGCGTGGGCGCTTTCTACGCAGCAGGGCAGGCCGTCCTCGCTCTTGCCCGACGCGCGCATTTCCACTTTGTGGGCGAGCTCTTCGAGATCGGCGCGAGTCAGCAGGTTCTTCTCGCGCAGCACGCAGAGCAGGCTTTGCAGGATGATGAGGCTTTCCTCACCGGCGGTGGCATCGGGTTCCCGAGTCAGGTCCATGATCGCTCTCCTGTCATTTTGAAGACAGGGTACGCGAATCCTGTTCGGGGGCAAGGCCGGAATTTCGAGCCTTTAGTCCAGCCCGCCACCGAGCGAGCGATAGAGCTCGACGAGGTTGCTCGTCCGCGAAGCGCGGGTGGTGACGAGCTGCTGCTGGACGGCATAGGCGGTGCGTTGCGCATCGAGCGAAGTCAGAAATGAATCGACCCCGGCGCGGTAGCGGGCATCCGAGAGCCGTGCCGCAACCCGTGCCGCCTCTGCGCGCGCAAGCTGGGCGTTCAGCTGCTCGTCGATGGTGCCGCGCTGGGCGAGTGCGTCGGCGACTTCGCGAAACGCGGTCTGGATCGTCTTTTCATACGTCGCGACCGCCGCCTTTTGCGAGGCGCGGGCATAGTCGAGATTGCCTTTGTTCCGCCCGCCGTCGAACAGCGGCAGCGAAACCGACGGGCTGGCGGTGTAGGTCCCGCTGCCTGCGCCGAAGAGGCTGCCGAGCGCGGTGCTGATCGTGCCCAGCGTCGCGGTGAGCGAGATGGTCGGGAAGAACGCCGCGCGGGCCGCGCCGATATTGGCGTTCTCCGCGATCAGCTTGTGCTCGGCGCCCAACACGTCCGGGCGACGCAGCAGGACGTCGGAGGTCAGGTTTCCGGGAAGTGTCTGGATCGTGACATTGCCGTCACCGAGCGCCGCGGGAAGGAGATTGGCGGGAACGGTGGTGCCGACGAGCAAGTTGAGCGCATTCTGGTCCTGCGCGATCCGTGTCTGGAGAACCGCGATGTCGTTGCGCGCCGACTGGTAGTTCGTCTCCGCCTGGCGCGACTCCAGTTCGGACGCGACGCCGATGCGGAACTGCGCGCGGGTGAGGTTCAGCGTCTGCTCGAAGGCCTTCAGCGTCTCGCGCGAGAGTTTCAGCTGGTCCTGATCGGCGGCCATCGTCGCCCATGCGGTCGCGATCTCGGCGATCAGGCTGATGCGGGTAGAGCGCTGCGCTTCCTCGCTGGCGAAATACTGTTCCAGCGCCGCCTTGTTGAGGTTGCGGATGCGGCCGAACAGATCCAGCTCGAACGCCGAGAAGCCGACATTGGCGGAGTAGATTTCGAGGTTCGAAGAGCTGCCGCCCGTCGTCACGCCGGTGCCGACGCCCGTTCCCGTGCCGGTTCCCGCCCCGACGCCGCCGGTCGAGCCCGTCGCGCCGAACGCGTTGTTGGTATAGGTCGCCGAGCCGCTGACGCTGGTCGTCGGCACGATATCGGCGCGCTGGACGCGGTATTGCGCGCGCGCCTGGAGGACGTTCGCCGCGGCGAGTTGCAGGTCGCGGTTGTTGTCGAGTCCGGTCTGGATGACCTGGCGCAGTCGGTCGTCGGTGAAGAAGTCCCGCCAGCCGATCTTCGTCACATCGGGCGCGTCGGTGGGGGCAGTCGGATAGACCCCGCCCGTCGGCAGCGCGGCGGGGACCGCGCCGAGGGGACGGACATATTTGGGCGCGAGGTTGCACCCCGCGAGCGCGGTGCTCGCGGCGAGGACGAGGAGGAGAGGGCGGTAGGTCACGTCAGGCTCCCTGCGGCGCGGGCGTCGGCTTGCCCTGCTCGCGGTCGGTGTCGGTATAATGCTCGCCGTGCTGGCCGAAGATGCGCAGCACGACCACGAAGAACATCGGCACGAAGAAGATCGCGAGGATCGTCGCCGACAGCATGCCGCCGACGACCGCGCGGCCGATCGCGTTCTGCCCGCCCGCGCCCGCGCCGGTCGAGATGGCCAGCGGGAACACCCCGAAGACGAAGGCGAGGCTGGTCATGAGGATCGGGCGGAGCCTGAGCTTTGCAGCCTCCACCGCCGCATCGAAGGCGTTCATGCCGTCGCGCATCCGTTCCTCGGCAAACTCGACGATCAGGATCGCGTTCTTCGCCGACACGCCGATCGTCGTGATGAGGCCGACCTGCAGATAGATGTCGTTGTTGAGACCGGTCAGCGTCGCGGCGAGCAGTGCGCCGAGGATGCCGAGCGGCACGACGAGCATGACCGAAACCGGCACCGACCAGCTTTCGTAGAGCGCGGCGAGGCAGAGGAAGACGATGAGCAGCGACAGGCCGTAGAGCGCCGGCGCCTGCCCGCCCGACAGCCGTTCCTCGTAGCTCAGGCCGGTCCATTCCAGCGATGTGCCCGGCGGCAATTTCTCGTGAATCGCCTCCATCGCCTTCATCGCCGCACCCGACGACACGCCGGGGGCCGGCTGGCCGAGCAGCTCCATCGCGGGCTGGCCGTTGTAGCGGGTCAACTGGACCGGTGCCTGGCTCCACGAGAGGTTCGCGAACGAACTGAACGGCGCCATGGTACCGGTCGCGCCGCGGACGAAGAAGTTGCCGATATCCTCCGGCGCCAGCCGGTAGGGTTCGTCCGCCTGGATATAGACGCGCTTGACGCGGCCGCGGTCGATGAAGTCGTTGACGTAGGCGCCGCCCCAGGCGGTGGAGATGGTGCTGTTGACCGTCGACAGGTCGAGTCCCAGCGCACGCGCCTTGTCGTGATCGACCTCGATCTTGAGCTGCGGGGCGTCGTCGAGCGCGTTCGGGCGCACCCCGGCCAACGACTTGTCCTGCGCGGCCATGCCCAGCATCATGTTGCGGGCCTCGACAAGCTTGGCGTGACCGATGCCGCCGGTATCGACGAGCTGGAGGTCGAAGCCGGTGGCGTTGCCAAGCTCCTGCACCGCGGGCGGCACGACCGCAAAGATCAGTGCGTCCTTGAACTGCGAGAAGGCACCCATCGCCCGCCCCGCAATCGCCTGCGCCTTGTTCGCGGCACCCGACCGGTCTTCCCAATTCTTGAGCGGGATGAAGGCGATGCCGCTGTTCTGGCCGGCCCCGGCAAAGCTGAAGCCGTTGACGGTGAAGACGCCCTGGACGTTGCCGCCCTCTTGGCTGAGGAAGTGGTCGCGGATCGTGTCGAGGCCCTTTTCGGTGCGCGCGGTAGTGGCACCCGATGGACCCTGGACGAGCGCGATCATGATGCCCTGATCTTCATCGGGCAGGAAGCCGCTGGGCAGGCGGATGAACAGGAACGCCATGCCGATGACGATCAGAGCATAGACGACCAGCGAGCGCTTCCAGCTCCGTGCCGTCCCGCGCACGCCCTTTTCATAGCGGACCTGCCCGCGTTCGAACTTGTCGTTGAACCAGCGGAAGAAGCGCGCGAGCGGGCCCTTGCCTTCCGTCTTGTCCGGATCGTGGGGCTTCAGGATCGCCGCGCACAGCGCGGGCGTCAGGATGAGCGCGACCATGATCGAGAGCACCATCGCGGAGACGATCGTGATCGAGAACTGGCGGTAGATGACGCCCGTAGATCCACCGAAGAACGCCATCGGCAGGAACACCGCCGACAGGACGAGCGCGATGCCGACGAGCGCGCCGGTGATCTCGTCCATCGATTTGCGCGCGGCGTCCTTGGGACTGAGATGCTCGGTCTGGATCAGGCGTTCGACGTTTTCGACGACCACAATCGCGTCGTCGACCAGGAGGCCGATCGCGAGCACCATGCCGAAGAGCGTCAACGTGTTGATCGAATAGCCCGCGATCGCGAGCACCGCGAAGGTGCCGAGCAGCACGACCGGGACCGCAATCGTCGGGATGAGCGTCGCGCGGAAGTTCTGCAGGAACAGGAACATGACGAGGAAGACGAGCACGACCGCCTCGACCAGCGTCTCGATGACCTGTTTGATCGACAGGCGCACGAACGGTGAGGTGTCGTAGGGATAGATCACCTTCACGTCGGACGGGAAGGTCTTCGCGATCTCGTTCACCCGCGCCTTGACCGCCTCGACCGTCGTCAGCGCGTTGGCGCCCGGCGCGAGCTTGATGCCGATGCCCGAGGCGGGCTTGCCGTTCCACTTGGACGAGAAGCCGTAATTCTCCGCACCGATCTCGACCCGCGCGACGTCGCCCAGGCGGACGATCGAGCCGTCGGGATTGCTCTTCAGGCTGATCGCGGCGAATTGCTCGGGCGTTGTAAGCCGGGATTCGACCGAGACGGTCGCGTTGAGCATCTGCTCCTTGGGCGCAGGCTGCGCGCCGATCTGGCCGGCGGAAACCTGCGCGTTCTGCGCCGTGACCGCGGCGGTGATGTCGGCGATGGTCAGCGCGTAGTTGTTGAGCTTCAGCGGATCGACCCAGATGCGCATCGCATATTGCGACCCGAACGTCTGGGTATCGCCGACGCCGTTCACGCGGGCGAGCGGGTCCTGAAGCTTCGAGACGATATAGTCGGCCAGATCATTGCCGTCGTGGCTGCCGTTTTCCGAATAAAGCCCGACGAACATCAGGAAGTTCTGCGTCGCCTTGGCGACCAGCAGGCCCTGCCTCTGTACTTCCTGCGGCAGCAGCGGTGTCGCCGCCTGCAGCTTGTTCTGGACCTGGACCTGCGCGATGTCGGGATCTGTGCCCTGCTCGAAGGTCAGCGTGACGGTGACGGTGCCGGCCGACGAGGACGAGGACGAGAAGTAGCGAAGGTTGTCGATTCCCTTCATCTGCTGCTCGATGATCTGCGTCGTCGTGTTCTCGAGCGTCTGCGCATCCGCACCCGGATAGGTCGCGGTGATCGAGACCGCGGGCGGCGCGATCGCGGGGAACTGCGCGATGGGCAGGCTGCGGATCGCGAGCACGCCGGCGAGCATCAGGATGATCGCGATGACCCATGCGAAGATGGGGCGATCGATGAAATAGCGGGACATGCGGGGTTACTTCGCTTGGCTCTGGCCGCCGGGCGCGCCCTGGGGCGCGGCGGCGGGCTTGGCGTTCGGGTTCCAGGGCGCAGGCTTCACCGGCATGCCGGGGCGCAGCATCATCCCGCCCTCGACGATCACCTTGTCGCCGGGCTTCAAGCCGCCGGTGACGATCCAGTTGTCGCCAGACGTGCGGCTGGTCTCGAGCGTGCGCGGCTCGACCTTGTTGCCGGCGCCGACGACCATGACGGTCGCCTTGCCCTTCTCGTCGCGGCTGACGGCGCGCTGCGGCACCAGCAGCGCGCTTTGCTGGGTGCCCTGACCGAGCCGGGCGCGGACGAACATGCCGGGAAGCAGCAGGCCGTTGGGATTGGGGAAGATCGCACGGATCGTCTGGCTGCCGGTGGTCGGATCAACCGTCACGTCGGCGAAGCGCAGCGTGCCCTCCGGGCCGTAGGCGGTGCCGTCCTCCAGCAGCAGCTTCACCCTGGCATTGCCGTCCCGCGACACCTGGCCGGCGAGTATCTGCTGGCGCAGCTTGAGCAGGTCCGCGCTCGACTGCTGAATATCGACATAGATCGGGTCGAGCCGCTGGATCGTCGCCAACGCGTCGGCCTGCGCGGCGGTGACGAGCGCGCCGGTGGTGTAGATCGAGCGGCCGATGCGGCCGGAGATCGGCGCGCGGATCGTGGTGCGGCCGAGATCGATTTGTGCGGTGCGCAACAAAGCTTGCTGCGCCGCAACATCGGCGCGTGCCTGCGCGGCGCTGGTCTGCGCGTTCTCGTAATCCTGGCGGGCGATCGCGTTGATCTTCACGAGTTCGCCGTAACGCCGCGCGAGTGCCGCACTCGACGCGATGGCGGCGCGCGCGCGGGCGAGCGCGGCCTGCGCATTGGCGACCTGCGCCTGATAGGGCGTCGGATCGATCCGGTAGAGCGGCTGGCCCTTGCGGACCACGTCGCCTTCCTGAAACAGCCGCGCCTGCACGATGCCGTTCACCTGTGGGCGAACGTCCGACGTCTCGTAGGCACTGGTGCGTCCCGGCAATTCGCTTGTCAGCGTCACCGCCTGTTCACGTACCGTCACATATCCCACAGGTGCCGGTCCGGGTGACGGCTGTTGCGGTGCCTTTCCGCACGCGGCAAGCAGCAGGAAAGCCATCGCGGGGATCGCGTTACGGAGTATTGACATGCCATTCTCGCCGGGATGTGATATGTGAGTGAACGATCACTCACGCATGCTGCTACTGCGAACATCACCACGTCGTCAAGCCAAGGATTAACGAATGGCAACAAAGTCCGTCTATTGCGATCCCGGTGAATCCGGGCTGGACCGCGCTGCCGACCGTCGCCGTCGAGTCGTCGATTCGGCGCGGGACCTTTTCGTGGCGCACGGATTCCACAATACCGGCATCGCGCAGATCGCGCAGCGCTCGGGCGTGCTCGTCGGGCAGATCTACCGCGATTTCGCGGGCAAGGAGGATATCGTCGCGGCGATCGTCGAGCGCGACATGGCGACGTTCCTCGAAGACGATGCGCTGGACCGGGCGATCGCCGCGGGCGACCGCGCTCATTGCCGCGAGTGGCTGGCCGATTTCGTCGACAGCGAGGATGCCGGCGAAGAATGCGCGCTGATGGCCGAGATCATGGCAGAGGCCGGGCGCAACATGCGGATCGCCGGCATCTTCCAGTCGGTGCACGCCAAGGTCCGCGCCAAGCTGATGACCGCGCTCGTCGCTTGCCTCGACGGTTCTACGACGGGCACTGAACTGGACGCGTTCGCCGACACGATCATGGCGATGTCGTTCGGCATGATGTGCACGCGCATCACCCAGCCGAGCAAGGACATGGCGCCTGCGACCCGGGTCGTGCAGGCGACGATGCTGCGCGAACTCGATCGGATGTGTGACAGTCAGGCGGTCTGACGCCGCGCCCTGCGCACCGCTTTTGCGGTGGCTTGGGGAGACATTCCAGGTCTGACGCGTTGCACAAACTCGTTACGGACATGGAAAGGGAATGCATGACATCCGTCGCTCGCGACGCCGATGCCGACACGCTGTTCGCACCGCCGGTGATGCCGGCGGATCGCACCGCCTTGTTTCTGGATTTCGACGGCACGCTGGTCGATCTGGCCGAGGCGCCCGATGCGATCGCGATCGACGAAGGGCTGGCCGCGCTGATTGCGCGGGTGGCAGCGAAGCTCGATGGGCGCCTGGCACTGGTCAGCGGGCGTCCCGCAGGCGATCTCGCGCGCTTCCTCGACGTGCCGGTGACGATCGTGGGCAGCCACGGGATGGAGTTTCGCTGGGCCGACGGCACGCGCCAAGAGGCGGTGCGGCCCGAGGCGATGAATGCGGTCGTGACGGCGATGTATCGCTTCGCCGCGGCGGAACCGGGGGTGATCGTCGAGGTGAAGCCGCTCGGCGCCGCGCTCCACTATCGCCGTGCGCCGCATCTGGCCGACCGGGCCGAGGCGCTGGCGCTCGAGGTCGGCGGCGTGGACGGTCTCCTCATCCAGCGCGGCAAGATGATGGTCGAGGTGCGTGCGGCCGGCGGCGACAAGGGCAGCGCGCTCCGGCGGCTGATGCAGGGAGATGCGATGGCGGGTGCCGCGCCGATCTTCCTCGGCGATGATGTGACGGACGAGGACGCGTTTGAAGTTGCGCGCGACATGGGCGGCGCTGGGGTTCTGGTCGGTGATGCGCGCGAGACCGCGGCGTCCTACCGGCTCGCAAACGTCGCTGCCGTCCATCGCTGGCTGGCGGAGATCGCGGCATGACCAATCTCGATCTCTGGCCGGTCGGCAATTGCCAGGTTTCCGCCCTGATCGACACGGCGGGACGCTTCGTCTGGGGCTGTGTGCCGCGAGTCGATGGCGATCCGCTGTTTTCCTCGCTCGTCGCGGGGCACGAGCATGAAAGCGACGACGCGCAGGGCTTCTGGGCGATCGACCTGGAGGACTGCGCCTCGATCGAGCAGCAGTATCACCGCAACACCGCCGTGCTCGTCACGCGTCATACCGACAACGCCGGCAATGCGATCGAGGTCGTCGATTTCTGCCCGCGGTTCCGCCGCATGGGGCGCAGCTATCGCCCGACCGCCTATGCGCGGATCGTGAAGCCGGTGGCGGGCAGCCCGCGCATCCGCGTGCGGCTGCGTCCGACGCACAACTGGGGCGTAAAGTCGCGCGGGCGCGTCGGCGGGTCGAACCACCTGCGCTACGCGACCGCGACTATGACGATGCGGCTGACGACGACCGCGCCCGCCGGTCTGATCGACGAGGAGCGCTGGTTCCGGATCGAGCGGCCGCTGCATTTCTTCCTCGGTCCCGACGAAAGCTTCGTCGGCGATGTGGAGGCCGGCATCGAGCAGATGCGCGCCGACACCATCGCGGAGTGGCAGGAATGGGTGCGCGGCCTTGCGACTCCGCTGGAGTGGCAGGACGTCGTCATCCGCTGCGCGATCACACTGAAACTGTGCCAGCATGAGGAAACCGGCGCGATCGTCGCCGCGCTCACCACGTCGATTCCCGAACACGCCGATTCCGAACGCAACTGGGACTATCGCTACTGCTGGATCCGTGACGCCTATTACACGGTGCAGGCGCTCAACCGGCTCGGCGCGCTCGACGTGCTGGAAGGGTATCTCGCCTATCTGCGCAACATCGTCGATGGCGCGCGCGGCGGGCATACCCAGCCGCTCTACGGCGTGCTGGGCGAAGCGACGCTGGAGGAGCGGGTGGCGCCGCATCTGGCGGGCTATCGCGGGATGGGGCCGGTGCGCGTC
Organism: Sphingomonas sp. EC-HK361; assembly: GCF_902498785.1. Lineage (GTDB taxonomy): Bacteria > Pseudomonadota > Alphaproteobacteria > Sphingomonadales > Sphingomonadaceae > Sphingomonas. Next base: position 1,608,766 of record NZ_LR701494.1, on the reverse strand, counting down.
GGCAACCAGGCCTATGAGCAGGTCCAGCACGACGCCTACGGCCAGATCGTCCTGTCCAACGTGCAGGCATTCTTCGATTCCCGGCTGTTCCGCCCGGCCGGCGTCGCCGATTTCGAATCGCTCGAAAAGGTGGGCGAGCGCGCGTGGAAGAATTACGACCAGCCCGATGCGGGGCTGTGGGAGTTGCGCACCCGGCAGAGCGTCCACACCTATTCGTCCGCAATGTGCTGGGCGGCGTGCGATCGGCTGGCGAACGCCGCGCACGCGCTTGGGCTGGAGGACAGGCACGCCTTCTGGCAGGACCGCGCCGATCACATCCGCGCGGTGATCGAGGAACGCGCGTGGCGACCCGATACCGACCGGCTTTCCGCGACATTCGGCGGCGACGATCTCGACGCCAGCCTCATCCAGCTTCTCGAACTGCGCTTCCTCGCCCCCGACGATCCGCGCTTCATCGGCACGCTGGCGGCGGTGGAGAAGGGGCTGCGGCGCGGCAGCACGATGCTGCGCTACGACACGGAGGATGATTTCGGCCTGCCCGAAACCGCGTTCAACTTCTGCACCTTCTGGCTGATCGAGGCGCTGTATTTCACCGGGCGCCACGAGGACGCGCGCGCGCTGTTCGAGGAGATGCTGACCCGGCGCACCAGGGCCGGGCTGCTGTCGGAGGATATCGACCCTGTGAGCGGGGAATTGTGGGGGAATTACCCCCAGACCTACTCGCTGGTCGGCATGATCAACTGTGCGGTCCTCCTGAGCAAACCGTGGAGCGCCATACGATGAGCCGGCTGATCGTGATCTCGAATCGGGTCAGCGCGCCGACCGGATCGACATCCGGCGCGCAGGGCGGGCTTGCGGTCGCGCTGCAGTCGGCGCTGAAGGCGCGCGGCGGGTTGTGGTTCGGGTGGTCGGGGCAGACGACCGATCAATTCAGCGGCCAGATCGACTTCCAGCGCGCGCACGGCGTGACCACCGCGACGGTCGATCTGGAAGAGCAGGATGTCGAGGAATATTATAACGGCTATGCCAACCGCACGCTCTGGCCGCTGTTCCACTACCGGATCGACCTGGCCGAATATCAACGCGATTTCGCCGAAGGCTATCAGCGGACGAACGAGCGGTTCGCGGAGACGGTGCGTCCGCTGATCGAGCCGGGCGACGCGATCTGGGTGCAGGATTATCACATGTTCCCGCTGGGCGCGGAACTGCGCAAGCGGGGCGCGAAGAACCGGATCGGGTTCTTCCTGCATATTCCGTGGCCACCGCGGCGGTTGCTCGCGACTCTGCCGGAGGCGGTCGATCTCGTCGCGAACCTCTTCGCCTATGACGTGCTTGGCTTTCACACCGCCGAATGGTGCGAATCCTTCTGCGATTTCGTCCGCGCGGAGATGGGTGCCGAGGTGAAGGACGGCGTCGCCTATCTCGGCGACCGGCAGGTCAAGCTGCTCGTCGATCCGATCGGCATCGATGCCGAGGAGTTCAAGGGACTGGCCGGGAGCACGCGTGCGCGGCTCACCTATCGGCAGATGAAGGACAGCGCGGTCGGGCGCGCGATGATCGTCGGGGTCGACCGCCTCGACTATTCGAAGGGACTGGAGGAGCGCTTCGCGGGCTACGAGAAGTTCCTCGAGGATCACCCCGAGGAGCGCAAGGAAGTGTTCCTGCTCCAGATCGCACCGCCATCGCGCGGCGCGGTCGGCAGCTATCAGCGCATCCGCAGCGCGCTGGAAGGGACGGCGGGGCGGATCAACGGCGCGCATGCCGATCTGGACTGGGTGCCGATCCGCTACGTCAACCAGGGCTATGGCCGCGACGTGCTGGCGGGGGTCTACCGCGCCGCCCGGATCGGGCTGGTGACGCCGCTGCGCGATGGTATGAACCTCGTCGCCAAGGAATATGTCGCGGCACAGGACCCCGCGGACCCCGGCGTCCTCATTCTCTCGCGCTTCGCCGGCGCCGCGAACCAGCTCGACCAGGCGGTGCTCGTCAATCCCTACAGCGCGGAAGAGCTGTCCGACGCGATCATGACCGCGCTGCGCATGCCGCGCGACGAGCGTATCGCCCGCTGGCGATCGATGATGGACGTGATCGAGCGCGAGGATGTGACGTGGTGGCTCGACCGGTTCATCGACGCGCTGATGGGCGAACCCGTCCCCGCCTGATGCCGTTCAATCGGGCTTGGCTCGATTGACCCCGGGGCGCTTTGGGGTAGGGTCGTGCGGGCATGAACCTGCGCCACATCGAAATCTTCCACGCGGTCTATGTCAACGGATCGGTCAGTGCGGCGGCGCGTGCGCTCAACGTCTCGCAACCGTCCGTGTCGAAGACGCTCCGCCATGCCGAATCGCTGCTCGGGTTCGAGCTGTTCAAGCGCACGAGCGGGCGGCTGATCCCGACCGAAGACGCGCACACGCTGTTCGCCGACGTCGCCGAAATCCAGGACCGGGTGCATCAGCTCCGCGAGGCGGGACGAAACCTGCGGCGCGGATCGGGTGGCATGCTGCGCATTTCGGCGCTGCCGTCGGTCGCGCTCGGCGCGCTGCCGACCGCGGTCGCGCGGTTCCTGCGCAACCATCCCGACGTGCAGTTCGATCTCCAGACGGTTCATCACGACGATCTGCTGCGCAAGCTCTACGAGCGCGAAACCGATATCGCGATCGCCTATGAAGTGCCGCCGGCCGCGCCGGTCGGGACGCGCTGGCTCGGCGAGGGCGAGCTGGTGCTGCTCTACCGCGAGCAGGACATGCCCGATGCGCCGCCGCGCGTCGGGCTGGAATGCCTGGCGGGCAAACGCTTCATCAGCCTCGCGGCGAGCGGCCCGATCGGCCAGCTTTTCGCGCACGAGGTCCAGCGGTTGGAGGTCGCGTTCGACGAGGTTGTGTCGGCGCGCACCTTCTACATCGCCGGCGCGCTGGTGCGGCAGGGCGTGGGGATGACGGTCGTCGACAGCTTCACCGCGCAGGCGTCGCTGGCGCCGGGCATTTCGATGCGGCCGCTCAAACCCCAGCTGACCTTCGACGTCAGCGCGATGTTCCTGATTAACCGCCCGCCGACCGCGCTCGCGACCGATTTTCTGAAGACGCTGGGCAAGGTGATCGAGGCGCCATAACGGCGGGCTATGGCGGTCCGCGCACTCGCTATGCGCTGGAAAAGGCCCGGTTCGATACGACTTTCGCCCATGATACCGGGACCTTTTCTTCTCTATCTGGGCCACAGCGCCGATTTCGTCGGCATCAAGACCTCGCGCGGGCTTGCCGCGTTTCGACCCGCCGATTGTGTTGGCGAATTCCGTCACGACGATTGCCCGCTGACGCTGAACCTGCCGCGCATGACGATCGCGCAAGGGGCCGCGGCGGGTGCGAAGACGCTCGTGCTCGGCATCGCCAATTCTGGCGGGACGCTTGGCGGCGATCTCGTCGAGGATGCCGCCGCGGCGCTGGAGGCGGGGATGCATGTCGCGGCGGGGCTCCACCATCGGCTGCGCGACGTGCCGCGGCTGGCCGAGCTTGCAGCCGAGAAAGGCCTGCACCTGTTCGACGTTCGCGAGCCGCCGGCCGACCTCGTCGTCGGGACGGGCTACCCGCGCGCCGGCCGGCGGCTGTTGACCGTCGGCACCGATTGTTCGGTCGGCAAGATGTACACCACCCTCGCGCTGGCCATGGCGATGCGGGACCGCGGCCTCGTCGCCGATTTTCGCGCGACCGGGCAGACGGGCATCCTGATCGCCGGCGACGGCGTGCCGGTGGATGCGGTGGTCGCCGATTTCATTTCCGGCGCGATCGAGCGGATCGCGCCTGCGCGCCACGACGGCGGCTGGGACCTGATCGAGGGGCAGGGTTCGCTCTTCCATCCATCCTTCGCGGGTGTATCGACAGGGTTGCTCCACGGCGCGCAGCCAGAGGCGATCGTGCTGTGCCACGATCCGGCACGGAGCCATATGCGCGGCATTCCCGGCCGCAGCCTGCCCGATCTGCAGGAGTGTCTGGAAGCGAACCTGCAGGTTGCGCGGCTCACCAGTCCGCACGTCCGCGCCGCAGGGGTCTGTCTCAACACCTCGACCTTCGAACGGGAGGCCGCACGCCGGCTGTGCGCCGAAACCGAAGATGCGCTCGGGCTGCCCTGCACCGATCCGATCGCGTTCGGGGTCGAGGCGATCATCGACGAGGTTTTATGCACCGAACCCTCCAGGCAAGCCATGACCGCTTCGCACTGACGAAGCCGTTCCGTATCGCGCGCGGGGTGAAGACCGCCGCGGATGTGGTGACGGTGACGATCGGCCAAGGCGGTGCCGTCGGCCGCGGCGAGGGGGTGCCCTATCCGCGTTACGGCGAAAGCGTGGAGACGACGCTCGCCGCGATCGACGGCGTGCGCGATGCCATCGGCGCCGGCGCGGGGCGCGAAGACCTGGTCGCGCTGCTGCCGGCGGGCGCGGCGCGCAATGCGATCGACTGCGCGCTCTGGGACCTGGAGGCGAAGCTTTCGGGCAGGAGCGTCGCGGCGATGCTCGGCCTCGCCGAACCGGCCCCGATCGCTAGCGCGCTGACGATCGTGATCGAAACGCCCGACGCGATGGCGGCAGCGGCGGTGGCGCTCGCACATGTCCCGCTGCTCAAGGTGAAGGTCGATGCGAACGACCCGGCCGCGCAGTTGCTCGCGGTGCGCGGGGTCGCTCCCGAACCGCGCCTGATCGTCGATCCCAACGAAAGCTGGGACCGCGCGCTGCTCGAGGCGATGCAGCCGCTGCTCGTCGATCTGCGCGCCGATCTGCTCGAACAGCCGGTGCCTGCCGACGACGATGCGTGGCTGGAGGAGTTCCAGTCCGAAGTGCTGATCTGTGCGGACGAGGCGGTGCACGTCGCGGACGATCTCGATCGGCTGGCGGCGCGGTACGACGTCGTCAACGTCAAGCTCGACAAGGCGGGCGGGTTGACGGAAGGGATGGCGCTGGCGAGGGCGGCGCGGGATCGGGGGTTGGGGCTGATGACAGGATGCATGGTGTGCTCGTCGCTCGGCATCGCACCCGCGCTGCTGGTGGCGGGGCTGTCCGACTTCGTCGACCTTGACGGCCCCGTCTGGCTTGCCGAGGATCGGGCCGGGGGCGTGACCGATCGTGACGGCTGGCTTCATCCGCCTGCACCAACATTCTGGGGAATGCCATGATTGCCAGCCGGTTCGCGACGATTGCAGGCGCCGCGCTGCTGCTCGGCGCAGCACCCGCCCCGGTCGATCTGCTGATCCGTGGCGGCACCGTCTATACCGGGTCCGATGCGCCGTTCACCGGCGATGTCGCGGTCAGGGGCGACCGGATCGTCGCGGTCGGCAGGCACCTTGCGATGACGGCGAAGCGCACGATCGATGCAAAGGGCATGGTTGTCGCGCCGGGGTTCATCGATCCGCATACCCATATGGGTGACGACCTCGCGTCGGACGATCCCGCGAAACGGCTGATCCCCGCCTTTCTGATGCAGGGGGTGACGACCGCGTTCATCGGCAATGACGGCGGCGGCAGCGCCGAGGTCGCGAAGGTTCTGGGCAGCGCGGCGACGAAGCCGGTCGGCATCAACTATGCGACCTATGTCGGCTTCGGCGCGGTGCGCGAGGCGGTGATCGGAGAGGCAAGGCGCGATCCGACGGCGGATGAGATGGCGCGGATGAAGCGCCTCGTCGCCGGCGCGATGTGCCAGGGGGCGATGGGGCTCTCGACCGGGCTGTATTACGCGCCGCAGAGCTTTTCGAAGACTCCCGAGGTGGTCGAGCTGGCGCGCGAGGCGGCGGTCCGCGGCGGCACCTATGACAGCCATATCCGCGACGAATCGAGCTACACCGTCGGGCTGAAGGCGGCGATCGCGGAGGCGCTCCAGATCGGACGCGAGGCGAAGATGCCGGTGCATATCTCGCACATCAAGGCGCTGGGCGTCGATGTGCAGGGGCAGGCGCCCGCGATCGTCGCAATGGTCGATGCGGCGCGCAAGGCCGGGCAGGATGTGACCGCCGATCAATATCCGTGGTCGGCATCGGGGACGAGCCTTGTCGCGTCGCTGGTGCCGTTATGGGCGCAGGATGGCGGGCGCCGTGCGTTGCTCAAGCGGTTCGATGACGCGTCGCTGGCAAGTAAGATGCGCACCGACATGACCGAGAATCTGCGCAAGCGTGGTGGCGCCGATTCGCTGCTGATTACCGAAGGGCAGTTCAAGGGGCATCGGCTGTCCGAGATTGCAAAGGCGCATAGTCTCGATGCCGTCGCAGCGGCGATCGCCGTAATCCGGATCGCCGACCCCGCCGTCGCCTCGTTCAACCAGGCCGAGGGCGACATCGCGATCTTCATGCGCCAGCCCTGGGTGATGACCGGGTCCGACGCCTCGACCGGCCACCCGCGCGTTTATGGCACCTTTGCGCGGAAATACGCCAAATATGTCGTCGCCGATCACGTGCTGACGCTCCGGCAGTTCATCGAGCGGAGCTCGGCGCTGACCGCCGATACCTTCAAGCTCGCTGGACGCGGGCATCTGAAGGCGGGCGCCTTTGCCGACGTCGTTGTCTTCGATCCCAAGACCTACGCCGCGCGTGCGACCTATGAGCAGCCGACGCTGACCGCAGCCGGAGTGCGCACGGTGCTCGTCAATGGGCGACTGGCGGTGGATGCGGGCACAATGACAGGGGCGGCCGCGGGCCGTGCTCTGCCGCATAGGCCGACCGCCGGCAGCTGCCGCTGATGCTCGCACGCTGGTTTGCCACGCCGCTGTGGAAGCGCGTGCTCGGCGCGCTGGTTCTCGGCGTTATCTTCGCACTCGTCCGGCCTGCTGCCACGCCCGCGGTGGCGTTCATCGGCGACCTGTTCGTCCGCGCGATCCGCATGCTCGTCGCGCCGATCGTCCTCGTGACGATTGCCGCGGGCATTACGTCGCTCGCCGATCCAAAGCGGCTGGGGAGCATGGGCGGGCGCACGGTTGGGCTGTTCGCCGCGACGACCGCGGTCGCGGTGTCGGTCGGGATGCTTGTCGGCGCGCTGTTACGTCCCGGCGCGGGCGCGCCGCTCGGCACGGCCGCGCCGCACACGCTCGGCGCGCCGGTCAGCGCCTACGACCAGCTCGTCGGGATCGTCCCCACCAACATCGTCGAGGCGCTGGCGAAGGGGGATATGCTCGCGCTGATCTTCGTCGCGATCCTGCTCGGCGTCGGCACGGTGCTGGCGGGGGAGGGCGGCAAGCCGTTCGCGACGCTGCTCCAGGCGACGTCGGCGGTGCTGCTCAGGATCGTCACGCTGGTGATGGAGGCGACCCCGTTCGGCGTGTTCGCGCTGATCGCAAATGCGGTCGCGGCCAATGGTGCTGCGGTGTTCGTACATGTCGGCTGGCTCGCGCTTGCGGTCGTGCTCGGCTCGCTGATCCAGATTTTCGTCGTGCACGCGCTGATGCTGCGCTTTTTGGCGAAGGTGCCATTGTGGCGTTTCTATCGCGGGATCGTCGATGCGCTGGTGATCGCCTTCTCGACCGCGTCGAGTTCGGCGACGCTGCCCGTCGCGATGCGCGTGGCGGAGGACAATCTCGGCGTGGCGCGCGCAGTCCATTCCACCGTCCTCCCGCTCGGCGCCAGCATCGGCAAGGACGGCACCGCGATGTATGTCGGGCTGCTGAGCCTCTTCGCGCTGCAGGCGTTCGGCGTGCCGATGAGCGCCGGAACCTATGGGATCGTGCTGCTGAGCGGCGCGCTGGCGGCGTTCGGAACGGCGCCTGTGCCGAGCGCGTCGCTGTTCATGCTGGCGGCGGTGTTGTCCGCGGTCGGCGTCGCGCCCGAGCAGACGGCGCTGGTGGTCGGGTTCGTCCTGCCGTTCGACCGGCTGCTCGACATGACACGGACGGTGCCGAGCGCGTGTGCCAACCTGGTGGTCGCGACGACGGTGGCGCGGTGGGAGGGCGAGCTGGACGAGGTCGTGCTCCTGGAGAGGCCGAGCGCTTAAAAGCTAAGCATCGGGTTCGCTACACCCGTTCGGCCTGAGCGAAGTCGAAGGCCATTCGCCGCGCTGGGTGCTTCGACTTCGCTCAGCACGAACGGATCGGTGTTTTAGTTGGTATCGTCGTTCGGACGCCCGACCGGCGCCATGTCGGGAACAGTCGCCCGAGGTTCCACCGTGTCCGCTGGTCCCTTGAAGAAGCGCAATTTCTCGATCTGCAGCCACGCCTTTCCGCCTGGCTCACCCTGCAACCGAATGGTCAGCGCGCGCAGTTTCGCCAGATCGAGTGCGCCTCCGCCCTTGCGGCTCTGGAACGCGCTGAAGGGAATGCGGTATTCGCGTCGCTCGGCTCCGGCCGAGAAGGTCGTGCGAAACCAGTCGCCGGTTTCAAGTCCGTAGCTGTCGAACGACAGCCCGTAATCGCCACTCCCGCGCGCCTCGAACGCGATGCCGGTAAAGCCGCGCGCGTCGGCAAGCTGGATCGCGCCCTTCGTCAGCGGCAGAATCAGCGCGGCGTAGGGGCGGGGGGCGGCGCCCATGTGCGCGACGAGGAACAGGTGCTTGTCGGTCGCGGTGTCGGGGCGGACGAAATCGAGATGGCTGTGGTCGATGCCGGGTTCGGTGCTCTCGACCGGCAGCGTATCGAGATCGGTGCGGCCGTCGGCGCGGGTGCCGATGTCGATCGGGCCGGCCATTTCGTGCGAGGGAAGCGGAGAAGGCGCGTCGGAATCGAGGAGGCGGCGGAGCTTCGGAAGGTCCACCTCGCGCCCGCCGACGAAGACGCGGCGGACGTTGTAGAGGTCCTCGATCCGCTGATCGGGTTTGCCGGCGATAAGGACGAGATCGGCGCGCATGCCCGGCGCGATCCGGCCTGAGGTTACCGATTTGCCTAGGATCTCCGCGCTGACGCTGGTGCCCGCGGCGATCGTCTCGGCTGGGGTCAGGCCGAGCTTCGCAAGCCACATCATTTCGCGCAGCGTCGACGAGCCGTGATAGACCCCGCCGATCCCCGCGTCCGTGCCGACACCGATGCGGATGCCGGCGGCTTTCAGCGTGCGGACATTGTCCTGCATGATCGTCCAGCGCCTCGATTCCAGCGTCGGGATCGCTTCGACGGGTTCCGCCATCCGCGCTTGCTCTCTCGCGCGCTCCGGCGGTCGCAGATCGGCCCATTCGGGCTTCAGGAACTGGCGGTCCTGTTGCGGCTCGTAGACGACCAGCGTCGGGATGTAGGCGGTATGGTGCGCCTGCATCAGCGCGATCAGCTCGGCATCGACCGGCGCATCGCCGACGCCGTGGCCGACCGAGTCCACCCCCGCCGCCGCGGCGACCTTCGCGCCCTCCAGCGTGACGGTGTGGGTGATGACCGGGATGCCCGCGGCGTGCGCGTCCGCGACGATCGCGGCGAGCGTCGGCTCGTTCATGCTGTTGAGATCGGGGGTGCGGCCGTAGCGCCAGCCATCGGCGAACACCTTGATGACGTCGGGCTTGTAGGGAAGCGCCTGCTTCATCGCGACGTGGGCGGCGCGGGGGGTGGCGACCTGCATGGTGAAGAAATTGCCCCATCCGAACTCGGTGCCGTGGCCGCCGGGGACGCCCAAACGGATCGCGAGCTCGAGGTGCGGCGCCTCGACGCTGTGGTCTGCGGTCATCTCGCGGATGGGGGCGAGCATCTCGCCCGACACCGAATAATCGTTCACCGAGGTGACGCCGTCGAGCAGATAGCCGGCATAGGCCTTGCCGAGATCGTCGGGCGCGTCGAAGGCGGGGGAGCGGAGATGGGTGTGGAGATCGTGCAGCCCAGGGATGAGCGTCATACCCTTGGCGTTGACCACACGGGCGCCGCGTGGGGCCTTCAGATGCGGCGCGACTGCGGTGATCCGCTCGCCCTCGACCAGCACATCGCCAAGGGTCGCGGGCGCGCCGGTGCCGTCGAAGACGCGCGCGCCGCGGATCAGCGTCGTGGTGTCACGCGGCTCCGCCGCGCCGAGCGAGGCGATGGCGGCGAGGAGCGCGAGCGCGCTTCGGGTCCACGACATGCAATTCCTTTCGACGTGCGGCGCCTTGTCGCGACCGGCCGTGCGATCGACAAGGTCGAAATGCGGGCGATATGCGCAGCGGTTATGCCAGCGCGAAGCCTCTGAATGATTTGTGCGCGGGCAAGAGGCGGCTAGGTTCGCGGCCATGATCCGCATCGCCCTGCTCGCCGCCACCGCGCTCGTCGCGCTTGCCCCCGCCGCCGCGCGCTCGACGCTGGACGATCATGTCGCGGCGGCGCTGGCGAGCGCGGGGCCGGGGACGCGCTTCGGGCTGCTCGTCACGACGATGGAGGGGAAGGAGGTCGTCGCGGTGAACCCGGACGACCGCTTCGTGCCGGCATCGAATACGAAGCTGTTCACGACGGCGGCGGTGTTCGCCTCGGGCATCGATCTGGCCGCGCCCGATACCGCGGGCGCGACGGTGCGGATCGATGGCGGCGATGTGGTGCTGACCGGCCACGGCGACGCGCGGATGTCGGCGGCGGCGGATTGCACCGACGATTGCCTCGCGACGCTGGCCGATGCGGTCGCGGCGAAAACCCGCCGCGTCCGCGATGTCATCGGCGACGACACGCTCTTTCCGGACGAGCGGTGGAGCCCGGGGATGAGCTGGAACAACATCCCGACGACCTCGGGCACAGGCATTTCGGCGCTGACGCTCGACGACAACGAACTGGCGGTGAGCGTTCTGCCGGGCAATGCGGCGGGCGCGACGGCGACGATCGCGGACGGGTATTACAGAATCGACAACCACGTCGTGACGAGTGCGGCCGAAGTGCCCGCTCGTATCGGATATGCGAGGCTGCCGAACAGCCGCGTGCTGCGGATCGAGGGGACAGTGCCGGTGGGTGCGCCTGCGAGGATGGTCACGGTCGGGATCGACGATCCAGCCGATTACGCCGCCTGGACGCTTCGCCGGATGCTCGTCGCGCGCGGGGTGAAGGTGAGCGGAGCGGTGCGCGTGCGCCACCGCGCCTTGTCGCCCGCCGACGATCCGGAGCAGCGTGGCACAGCCCCCGCAACTCCGCCGCCAACCGAGTCCGCGCCGCTTGCGCGGTTGTCGCCGAAGCCGCTGATCGAGGACCTGATCCATACCAACAAGGTCAGCCAGAACGTCCATGCCGAGCTGTTCCTGCGCCGGGTCTCGCGGTTGTCGGGGAGCGGGTCGATCGCGGACGGGCAGGCGCGGGTGACTTCGCTGATGACGACCGCCGGCGTGCCGCGCTGGGCGTGGGACTTTGCCGATGGATCGGGCATGTCGAGCTACAACCGGGTCAGTCCCCGCGCGACGGTGGGGTTGCTGCGATACAGTGTGACGCAGCCCTGGGGCGAGGCTTGGCGCTCGACCTTTCCGGTCGCGGGCGTCGACGGGACCTTGAAGCGGCGGTTCGTCGGCACGCCGTTGCAAGGCCGGCTGTTCGCGAAGACGGGAAGCCTCGACAAGGCGAACGGCCTTGGTGGATTCCTGACGACGGCGAAGGGCAAGACGCTGGTCTTCGCGGCCTATGCCGCCGACATGCCGCAAAGCGGGTCGGCGACGAAGGCGCTCGATGCGGCATTGCAGGTGGTCGCCGCGGAGAATTGAAGCTGTGCTTCTCGTGTCACCCCAGCGAAGGCTGGGGTCCATCTCTGATCGGTATGCCACCCGCTAGAGACATGGACCCCAGCCTTCGCTGGGGTGACGGCTTCATCGCTTATCCCATGCCCCAATCAGCGCATCCCCCGTTGCCGGGCGCAGCGTGAAGATGCCGCTGTCGAAATGCCGTGTCGGATGGACGCGGTTGGTGAGCAGCGTCCAGGCGAGGCCGCGGTCGAAGTCGATCCACAGGCCGGTGCCGGTGAAGCCGGTATGGCCGATCGTCTCCGCCGAGCAAGCATCGCCGCCGGACCAGCCTTCGAAGCGGCGTTCCCAACCGCAGGTGCGGTGCTCGTAGAAGGGGGTGCGGATCGCCTCCAGCATCGCCGGCGAAGCGCCTGAGCCGTCGAGCAGTCCGAGCGCGAAATCGAGCACGCCGGCGACCGTCCCGAACAGCCCGGCATGACCCGTCTCCCCGCCAAGGGCCGAGGCGTTCTCGTCATGGACCTCGCCCTTCAGCACGCGCTCGCGCCAGTGGCAGAATTCGGTCGCGACGGCCGGGCCGGGGGGTGGGCCGTAGCTCAGGCCATCGCCCAGCGACCATGCGGAAAGGGGCTGTCCGGTAATCCGCTCGATCGCGATGCCCAGCAGGATGAAGTTGATGTCGGAATAGACCGGCGGGCCGTGGCGCCATTCGCGCTGGAGGACGAAGACGCGCAGCCGCTGGGGGTCGTCGCCGTAGGTGTAGATCGGCTCGACCGCGGGGAAGAAGGTGCGGTGGGCGAGGCCGTCGCGGAAGGTGAGCCTGCGCTCGGGGGCGCCCGCGACGTCATACTGGCGCAGGTCGGGGATCGCTGTGATGAGCGGCGCGTCGAGATCAAGGCGGCCTTCGTCGGCAAGCGCCAGGATCATCGTCGTCGTCGCGACGACCTTCGAGACCGATGCGAGGTCGAACCAGTGCTCCGGCGTCAGCGGCTCGGGTTCTGGGACGAGCGCCGCCATGCCTGTGGTGCGCGTCGCGCGCGAACCGTCTGCGGCGACGATGCCCAGGGTTGCGCCGGGGATGCGGCTGGCGGCGACTGCTTCGGCGGCGGGGGCGAAGGCGCGGTCGGCGATGTGCTCGATCATACGGCCGCCTCAACGCTGTCGTCGGGCCTTGCCCGCGCCTTCACCACGATCGGCAGCAGCACGACCGCGGCAAAGCTCATCGCGCCGGACATCCAGAAGAAGCCGTCATAGCCGATTCTTTGCTGGATCGCCCCCGAAGCGCCCGCGAGGAGCCTCGGCAGCAGGAAGGCAAAGCCCGACAGGAAGGCATATTGCGGGCCCGGATGCTTCGGGTTCACGAGCATCGAGAGATAGACGACGAAGATCGCGCCCGCGAAACCGTGGCCGAACTGATCGACCGCCATCGCGATATAGAGATCGAGATCGCCCGCGGTCACCGGCAGCGACCCCAGCGTGAACAGCAGCGGGCCGCCCGGGTGCTGGTGCGCCAGCCAGGCGAAGACCCAATTGCTGACCGCCGACATGACCGCGCCGATGGCAAGGCTCCACGCGAGCGGCCAGCGCGCCGCCAGCAATCCGCCGAGCGCGACCCCCGCCATGCTCGAAAACAGCGCGACCGCCCCGTCCGCCATGCTGATCTGAACGAGGCCGTAACCGAGCGCGTTGAACAGCGGGTGCGACAGGGTAAGCGCCATCACGTCCCCCATCCGGTAGATCGCGACGAAGGCGAGCACTGGAAGGACGATGAAGCCGTAGCGCCAGAATATATCGACATAGGGCCCGATCGCGGCGGACGTGCGCGCTGGCGCGGTCGGCGGCATTCGCTGGATGCGGGGCAGCGCGATGGCGAGCGCGATGAAGGGCAGGAGGCACAGGACGAGGACGACGGGCGTTATGTTGGTCTTGCTGGTGATCCCGGCCGCGCTGGCGAGCGCGAGCAGCAGCCACCCGATGATCGCGGTCGCGATCGTGCTGAGCGCGAGGATGACGACGCTGCCGACGAGGCCGCGTGCCAGCGCAGCGCCGCGGCGCTCGTTCGCCCGCGGATCGGCGCGCATCGCGGCGAGCACGGGAAAGGGAAGGAAGGCGGCCGCGGCGATAGCGAGATAGGCGATCGTCCAGTCGGATTTCGCCGCGATGTAGATCGCGCCGCTGCCCGCCGCGACCATCGCGCTTCGGTAGCCCCACAGGTTTGCCGCGACGATCGGACCTTGTTGCGCACGCGTCGGCGCAAGCTCGATCCGCCACGCGTCCGCGGCGACCTCCAGCGTTGTCGTCCAGAAAGCGAGGATCACCGCGAACAAGGCGGTCACCGCCAGGTTCGCGTCGGACGAGGTGAACCCCATCGCCGCCATCGAGGCGAAGATGCCGAGCTGCGACAGCATGATCCACCCACGCCGCTTTCCCCAGAAGCGCGCGAAACCGGGCGCGTCATATGTGTCGAGCAGCGGCGCCCAGGCGAATTTGAAGGTCGGGAGCAGCGCCACCCAGGCGAAGAAGCCGATCGTGACGATGTCCACATTGTGCCGGGCGAGCCGCAGCAACAGCACCGCGTTGAACATGTAGAAGGGCAACCCCGCCGAAAAGCCGAGCAGGGCATAGAGTGTGAGGCGTCCGAAACCCGGTTTCAGCGGGGCCTCATCGGTCATCGGCCCCGCTCTTTTCGTTGCGCCCATCGGCGGTGCGGCGGTTGCGGTCACGCGGATACTCCTGCTGTTCGCCGGGAGCGTCCCGATCGCCTCGCCACGCTTCGTCGTGCGCACGCATCCGTCAATCCCGTAGCTGTGGCCTGAATGCCACGCGGCCCGAGGATCGTCACCACCGATGATGCCGGCAGGTTATGGCTTGGGGAAAAGAAACTATGACGCGACGTGACATTTTTGTTTCTTAATGCCGAGTGACCGCGGGGACGGCGGAAAATCAGGGGGACTGGGTATGCGCGCATCGATCTGGCTGAAGAGCCGACTGGCCGGGGGAACCGCGCTCGCGCTGCTCGGCCTCACCGCGCCGGATCTTGCCACGGCACAGACGGCGCCGGATGCGCAGACGACGCCCGATGCTGCGACGCCGACCGGCGCGGCCACCCCGCAGACGGGCGCCGGGCTGACGTCGGACAAGAAACCCGTCGAGGACGCCGGCGAGAAGGACATTCTGGTCACCGGTTCGCGCATCAAGCAGGACCCGAACAATTCGGCGTTACCCCTGCAGGTCGTGACGACGCAGGAACTCCAGCGCAACGGCATATCCAGTCCCGAACAGCTTATCAGCTTTCTGTCAACGAATGGGTCGGGCGCGGACAATCTCGCTTCGAATGCGGATGTAACGAGCGGCGCGCAGCGAGGCACCAACGGCCTTTCGGCAGCTAACCTTCGTGGTCAGGGTTCGGCGGCAACGCTTGTTCTGTTGAACGGTCGGCGCGTAGCGGCGCATGGACTCAGTGGCTCCGCGGTCGACGTCAACCAGATTCCGTTCGCGGCCATTGAGCGGGTTGAAGTGCTGAAGGACGGCGCGTCGGCGATCTATGGCACCGATGCTGTCGGCGGGGTCATCAACTTCATCACCCGCAAGGACTATCAGGGGATCGGTGTCCAGGCGTTCGACGACATCACCGAGCAAGGTGGCGGCAACATCTATCGCCTTTCGGGAATCGCCGGCTACGGAGACCTGTCCAATAATGGCTTCAACGTCATGGGCGCGGTTTCGTATAGCTGGAACAACATCCTGCGCGGCGCAGACCGTGATTTCGTCAACGGCAACCAACCCAATCGCGGTCTTTCGATCGACACGCGTGGCACGCCGACCGCGACGGCGTTTCCCCTCAACCCCAGCGCGACATATTTCCCCAATGGAACGCTCCTTGGTGGGACCTCTGGCGCGACACAGATCACCAACTTCTATTTCCCTGGCACGACGACGGTCGCCAATGGCGGCATCAACGTGCTCGACCTTCCCGGCGGCGCGGGTTGCACCACGATGGAAGGCGGGCTGCCTTACGACGAGCAGTTGTGGAACGCGCCGGGAGCGAAATATGCCTGCTCGTTCGATACCGGTCGCGTCGCCGTCATCCAGCAGCCGATCGAAACGCTGACCTATTACGCACGCGGCGTGCTGCGTGTGGGCGGGCAACACGACCTTTCGCTCGAAGTGACGGGATCGGATGCCAATTCGGCCAAAAGCTTCTCGAATGCACAGGTTTCGGGCAACACTACCAGTCTCCAAGCAGCCTTTCCGCTTAACAACCTGACCCGCGACACCTACAACAACGTCTACAACAGCATCGTGACCGCGTTCGCCGGATCGCCCGGTCTGGCGCAGGTTCAGGCCAATTACGGCAAGCCGATCGGGTTCCGTTGGCGCTGCATCGAATGCGGGCCGCGTGAATACAAGACCGAAACCAAAACTCTGAGGGTCGCCGCCGCCGCCGAAGGACCGCTATGGGCGGGGTGGGATTACCGCGCCGGCGCCTCCTATGCACGATCCGAGTCCCGGTCCGTGCTGGGCACCGGATATTATTTCAGCGGCAACGATTCGACCAACAAGCCCGCGGCCGGTGCCCCCACCGCTCCGGGCGCCAGCGCGCCGGGGCTGATTGGGTTGCTCAACAGCGGCATCCTCAACCCGTTCCTTTTGCCGGGGCAGGCGCAAAGTCAGGCGGCGATCGATGGTCTCGCCGCGGTTTCCGCTGCTGGCACAACGCTGTACGGCGGCAAATACGACGTGAAGCAGTTCGATGCGTCGGTGTCGGGTTCGCTCTTCCGCATATGGGGCGGCGACGTGAAGCTCGCCGCCGGCGTCGATTATCGCCGCGAAACCTATGCATTCAACGGATCGACCGCTGCGAATGCCGGCACGCCGACGATTTTCCTGGCCGCGTTCGACAATGTGAACGCCCTGACGCCGAAGACCCGCAATGTGAAAGCGGCGTATGCCGAGATCCTTATCCCGATCCTTCCGCAACTCGAGGTTACGGCTGCCGGACGTATCGACGATTACACGGGTTTCGGGACCACCACGAACCCGAAAGTTTCGATCAAGTTCCGCCCCATCGACGCGCTGATGTTCCGCGGCTCCTACAACACCGGTTTCCGGGTTCCATCGTTCAATCAGATTTTCAACGGCGTCACGACGTCGCCGTATGCGGGCAGCGATCTGGTCGATCCGATCAAGTGCCCGAGCGGCACGCCGAACGTGACCGATCCGAACTGCGCGTTCATCCGACCAGATATCAACACTGGTGGCAACCTGCAGCTTGGACCTGAAACTGCGCGTCAATTCAGCGCGGGCGTCGTGTTTCAGCCGTCAAACCACTTCAGCGCTTCGGTGGACTGGTGGAAGATCGATGTCGATAACACCATTACAAGCCTCACGCTGACCCAACTCATCCAGAACGCTTCGCTGTTCCCGGACCGCTTCATTCGTGATCCAGCAACTGGGGCGATCACGACGATCGACGATCGAGTCATCAACGCTGGCGCGCGGCGGACGCAGGGTCTTGAAGTCGCCCTGCGTGGGTCGATCGACGCATTGGGTGGCCAGTTCGCGGCGGGTCTGGACGGGACCTACCTGCTCAAAAAACGCGAGAAGCTTACGCAGAACGCGCCGTATGGACCTAGCCTGATCGGCGTCTTCAGCTTTGCGGGCGACCTTGGTATCCGCTGGAAGCACAACGCCTTCGTCAGCTACACCAACGACGATATCAGCCTGTCGCTGACGCAGATTTTTCGCGACGGTTACAAGAACGGCGCACTTCCCGGCATCGCCGCGGGCACGGTGACCCGACCGGACTATAACAAATATGTCGACAACTATATCATCTATAACGCATCGGTCAGTTATCTTGGACTCGGCCCGAACTTCAAACTGACCGCGGGCGTGCGCAACATATTTAACACCGATCCCCCGTTCGCGATCACATATGACGGCAACACTGGGGCGGGCGGATCATGGGAGCCGCGCGTTGCGGATCCGCGTGGCAGGTCGTTCACGATGGCGGTGGAGATCAAATACTGATCGCTCGAGCGTGCATCAAAGGGGCCGCGCGATCACCCGGTCGCGCGGCCCTTCTTCCTTTCAGAAAGCGAGCAGATCGGCGAGGGCGGCGCGGTCCTGACCCTGCGACAGCGCGAGCTGCGTCAGGAGGCGCGCCTGGGCGGGGCGCCAGCGGCCGGCGTTCAGGATGCCGCGACGCGCAAGGTCGATCTCGCTGCCGTCATAGGCGTAGCTCTCCCGCAGGGTCGCGCCCATGCCGACGCGCGAGGCGATGATGACGGGGATGCGGTCATTCAGACGGTCGATCGCCTCGACCGCGCGCGCCGAGACATGGCCACCGCCAACGCCCGCAATGACCAGCGCGCCGATCGGTGCGTTCGCAAAGGCGCCGATCGTTTCCGGTTCGAGATCGAGCCCCGCCTGCACGACCGGAACCGCGGGCACCGCGCCGCCCACCGAGAGCCGCGGCAGATCGGCGATCGTCGCCAGCTCGAAGCGCAGATGCCCCTCGACCACATGCCCGATCGGTCCGAACGGTTCGGAGGAGAAGGCGTGCGGGCGGCTGCTGTGGACCTTGCGGACGAGGTGCGCTGCATGGACCTCCTGGCCGAACAGGACGAGCGGACCTTGTCCGTTTGCGGCCGGATTGGCGGCGACGCGGATCGCGGCGGTGAGGTTGGCGGGCCCGTCCGCGCCCGCCTCGCCAGCGCTGCGCATCGCGCCGGTCACGACCACCGGCTTGCCCCGCCCAAGCATCAGCGCGAGCGCGAACGCGGTTTCCTCCAGCGTGTCGGTGCCGTGGGTGACGACGGCACCTTCAACGCCGCGCGCGAACGCTGCTTCGATCGCATCCGCGATGGTCTGCACGTCGGCGAGCGAGATGCTGGCGCTGGGCTTGGCGAACAGGTCGTGACGCTCGAGCGTGATTCCCGCGTCGAGGCTCAGCCCGGCGGCGAGGGCATCGGCGCCGTGGCTCGGCGCCACCCCGCCGCCGTCCGCCGGTGCCATCGCGATCGTACCGCCAGTGGCGAACAGCGCGATCGAGCATCGGGGCTGGGTCATGGGCGAAACCTCAGGCGAAAGGAGAGATCGCGCGCTTGCGCCAGGCGCAGCGCGATTGGCAACCCCGCACCGAATCGGCGCAATAATGTGATGATACCGATGTCAGAAAGTCAGCGACGCGCAAAAATTCGTGGTTAAGCGTGCATGCACGACGAATATTGGGAACGCGCAACCGTAACTGATGTTACATTCCCCATTGTAAGAGCGTCGGGGATTTTCATGCAGTGTCTCAAAACAGCGCGCGCCGCACGCGCTTTCGCGCGCATGAAGGTGTTCCAGCCCGGCGCGATGGAATGGGGCGCAGCGCAGACCCGCATCCACCTGCTCGATCTCTCGCGCGGCGGTGCGCTCGTCTATGCGCAGCAGCCGCCGGCCGTGGGATCGATCGTTCGCTTCGTCGAACCAGCGTGCCTTTCCGCCGCACGCGTCGTGTGGGCGCGGGGCAAGCGCTTCGGCGTCGCCTTTGCCGCGCCGATCAGCGACGCGCTGATCGACATGGTGATTGCCGAGCAGGAGCGGCTCGCCGACGATCTGGTCAAGCGACCACCGCTCCAGCGCTGAACGCGTCAGGCATTGCCGTTGCGGCGGCGTGTTTCCCAGCCCTTGCGCGCAGCGGCGGTTCGCGCCTCCGGGCTGCCTTTGCGCTGCGCCTTGCCACCTTGTTTTGACGCGGCGTTGGTATCGGGCTTGCCGCGTCCCGAACCGGACTTGTTGCCGCCGCCCGAATCCTTGTTCACCGTCGCCCAGGCCCGCGACTCCGCTTCCTTCTTGGGGACGCCGCGCTTCTCATAGCCTTCCTCGATATGCTCGGCCTTGCGCTTCTGCTTGTCGGTATAGCTGCTCTTGTCGCCCTGGGGCATCGCTCGTCTCCTCGCGCCGCTGAAACGAACGAGGCCGACGCCGGTTTCTGACCGAGCCTCAGCGCATCGAGGTAATGGCAAGCACCGCCTGCGCTTCGGCAAGGTGGAGCCGCTCGACCATCGTGTCGCCGAGCCGGATCGCACCGCGGCCCGACGTTTCGGGGTCGGCGAAGGCCGCGACGACGGCGCGGGCCCAGGCGACGCGCTCGTCGCTCGGCGCGAACACGGCGTTGGCGACTGCGATCTGGCCGGGATGGACCAGCGATTTGCCATCGAAGCCCAGATCGGCACCCTGCCGGCATTCGCGTTTGAGCCGCTCCGTGTCGTCGATCGCATTCATCACGCCATCGAGGGCGGCGAGGCCGAAGGCGCGTGCGGCGACGACGATCTGGGTCAGCAGCGGCGACAGCGGTGCGCGCATCTCGCCGGGGGTGCAGCGCATGTCCTTGGCAAGATCGTTCGTGCCGGCGACCAGCACCTCGAGCCGGTTCGCTGCCGCCGCGCCGCAGATCGCCGCAAGCTGCAGCATGCCGCGGCAGGTCTCGATCATCGCCCAGAGTGGCGGGCCGTCCGCCCCGATCAGGCTGCGGGCCGCGGCAAGATCGTCGGGTGCCGAAACCTTCGGGATCAGGATCGCGTCCGGCTGCGCCTCGCGCAGTGCGGCGAAATCGTCTTCGCCCCATTCGGTGTCGAGGCCGTTGACGCGAACCACGAGCGTCCGTTTGCCAAAGCCGCCGGCCTTCACGGCGTCCACCGCCATCGCGCGCGCTTCCGCCTTGCGATCGGGCGCGACCGCGTCTTCCAGATCGAGGATCACCGCGTCGCACGGCAGGTCGCGCGCCTTTGCGATGGCGCGCGCATTCGAGGCGGGGAGGTAGAGCGCGCTGCGGATGGGGCCGGGGATGTGGGCTGTCATGCGCGTGGTCTGCCGGTTGCGAAGCGCGCGTGCAATCGCGACATGGGACGCGATGGTGGATGACGACAAACGATTGGCGGCGGAGGCCGCGGTCTCGGAAATCGCGCCGGGCATGCTCGTCGGCCTCGGCACCGGATCGACCGCGGCCTATGCGATCCGGGCAATCGGCGAGCGCCGGCTCGACATCGCCGCCGTCGCCACGAGCCGGGCGAGCGAGGCGCTGGCGCGTTCGGTCGGTATCCGCGTCGTCGATTTCGCGGATGTGACGCGCGTCGACGTGACGATCGACGGCGCCGACGAGATCGACGACCGCTTTTTCGCCATCAAGGGTGCCGGCGGGGCGATGCTGCGCGAGAAGATCGTCGCGGCAGCCTCGCGGCGGATGATCATCGTTGCCGATGGCACGAAGCGCGTCGCTGCCATCGGCGCGGCGAAACTGCCCGTCGAAATCCTTCCTTTCGCGCGCGCCAGCACGATCGCCGCGCTGGAAGCGCTGGGTGCCGAGGTCACGATTCGGGCCGGCTTCCGGACCGATCAGGGCAACATCGTCGCAGACTGCCGCTTCGCGACGTTCCCTGACCCGCACGACCTGGCGCGTGCGATCGATGCGATCCCCGGCGCGCTCGGTCACGGCCTGTTCCTGAGCGAGGTCGATGCCGCCTGTATCGCGACCGACGGGATCGTCACGCGGCTGGAACGAGCGCCGCGCAGCGGTTAGGGCGCGCGCACAAGGAAACACATGCCCGAGTCGATGCGTTCGACCACCAACTCTTCGCCTGAGGATTTCCGATGACCGATACCGCCACCGCGACCCCCGCGGCTTCTGTCCACGAAGACGGCAGCCTGGAGCGGCTGACCATCGACACCATCCGCACCCTGTCGATGGATGCGGTGCAGAAGGCGAATTCGGGGCATCCCGGCACGCCGATGGCGCTTGCGCCGGTCGGCTACACGCTCTGGTCGCAGTTCCTGCGCACCGATCCCGGCAAACCCGACTGGCCCAACCGCGACCGCTTTGTCCTGTCGGTCGGCCACGCATCGATGTTGCTGTATTCGCTGCTGCATCTGGCGGGCGTCGAGGAAATCGATCGCGACGGCAAGAAGACCGGCAAGCCCGCGATCAGCCTTCAGGACATCGAGAATTTTCGCCAGCTCGGCTCGAAGACGCCGGGCCATCCCGAATATCGGCACACGACGGGCGTCGAGACGACGACCGGGCCGCTCGGCGCGGGCTGCGGCAATTCGGTCGGCATGGCGATCGCCGAACGCTGGCTGGCGGCGCGCTACAATCAGGACGGCTTCCCCGTCTTCGATCACGACGTCTATGTGCTGTGCGGCGACGGCGACATGATGGAGGGTGTCTCGGCCGAGGCGGCGAGCCTGGCCGGGCACCTCAAACTCTCGAACCTGTGCTGGATTTACGACAGCAACCACATCTCGATCGAGGGCGGGACCGATCTCGCGTTCGATGAGGATGTCGGTGCGCGGTTCGAGGCCTATGGCTGGCACGTCCTTCATGTCGACGATGCCAACGATACCAAGGCGGTCGCCGCCGCGATCCAGTCCTTCCGCGACACGGACGACCGGCCGACGATGATCGTCGTCCATTCGGTGATCGGTTGGGGCAGTCCCAAGGCGGGCAGCGAAAAGGCGCACGGCGAGCCGCTGGGCGAGGACAATATCCGCGCCACGAAGAAGGCCTATGGCTGGCCGGAGGACAAGAGCTTCTATGTTCCCGAGGGCGTCGCGGCGCATTTCCACGATGCGATCGCCGACCGCGGTGTTGCGCTACGCGAGGAATGGGAGGCGATGTTCGGACGCTACAAGGCGGCGCATCCGGCGCTTGCCGCCGAGATTGCGGCGATGCTGGCGAACGAGCTGCCCGAGGGTTGGGACAGCGAGATTCCGACCTTCGAGGCGGACGCGAAGGGCATCGCCAGCCGCGACGCGGGCGGCAAGGTGCTGAACGCGATCGTCAAGAAGGTGCCGTATCTGGTCGGCGGCTCCGCCGATCTGGCGCCGTCTACGAAGACCGACATCAAGGGGGCACCCTCGTTCGAGCCGGGCAATTACGGCGCGCCGAACCTGCATTTCGGGGTGCGCGAGCACGGCATGGGTGCGGTGGTGAACGGTATGACGCTGTCGCATCTGCGCGCCTATGGCTCCACTTTCCTGGTGTTCCTCGATTACATGCGCCCGCCGGTGCGGTTGGCGGCGATCATGGAGCTGCCGTCGATCTTCGTCTTCACCCACGATTCGATCGGCGTCGGCGAGGACGGGCCGACCCACCAGCCGATCGAGCATCTGGCCACTATGCGCGCAATCCCCGGGCTCGACATGATCCGTCCCGGCGACGCGAACGAAACCGCCGAGGCGTGGCGCGCGGCGATGACCGACGGCGACCGGCCGACTGCGCTCGTCCTCTCGCGCCAGGCGCTGCCGACCCTCGATCGGAGCAAATACGCCAGCGCGTCGGGTGTCGCGAAGGGCGCCTATGTGCTGGCGAGCGCGGACGATCCCGAGGTTATCCTGATCGCGACCGGATCCGAGGTGTCGCTCGCGGTCGAGGCGTATGAGAAGCTGGTAGCGAACGGCGTCAAGGCACGCGTCGTGTCGATGCCGAGCTGGTATCGCTTCGAATTGCAGGACCACGCCTACAAGGAAAGCGTGCTGCCCGCGGCGGTGACGGCGCGCGTCGCGATCGAGATGGCGGGCGAGATCGGCTGGGATCGCTATGTCGGGTTCAAAGGCCGCACGATCACCATGTCCACCTTCGGTGCGTCGGCACCGATCGCCAAGTTGCAGGACAAGTTCGGGTTCACCGTCGACAATGTCGTCAAGATTGCCCGCGAAAGCATGGAGGCCAAGTGATGAGCAGGCTCAGCGACCTGAGTGGCAAGGGCACCGCAGTGTGGCTCGATTTCGTCGACCGCAAGTTCCTGGAAAGCGGCGGACTGAAAACGCTGGTTGAGGACGACGGCATCACCGGCGTCACCTCCAACCCGTCGATCTTCGAAAAGGCGATGGGGCAGGGCACGGCCTATGACGACAGCCTCGCGGCTTATGACCGGGCGCATCCCGAAGCGCCGACGATCGATCGCTATGAAGCGCTCGCGGTGCAGGACATCAAGGCGGCGGCCGATACGCTGCGCCCGGTCTATGATCGGCTGGATGCGAAGGACGGCTATGTCAGCCTGGAAGTGTCGCCCTATATTTCCGACGATACCGACGCGACGATCGCGGAGGCGGCCAAGCTGTGGAGCATGGTCGACAAGCCGAACCTGATGATCAAGATTCCCGGCACACCCGCTGGCGCTCCCGCGATTGCCGCCACGATCGCGGCGGGGATCAACGTCAACGTGACGCTGCTGTTCGGGATCGAGGCCTACAAGGCGGTCGCGCTGGCGCATGCCGCGGGACTCGAGAAGCGGGTCCAGGAGGGCAAGCCGATCGACCGGATCGCGAGCGTCGCCAGCTTCTTCGTCAGCCGCATCGACAGCGCGATCGACGCGAAAATCGACGCACTCGGCACAGACGAGGCCGCGGCAATCCGCGGCAAGGTCGCGATCGCGAACGCGAAAATGGCGTATCAATGGTATCTGGAGTTCCTGAAGAGCGACCGCTGGCACGCGCTCGCCGCCAAGGGCGCGATGCCGCAGCGGTTGCTCTGGGCATCGACGGGCACCAAGGACAAGGCCTATCCTGACACGCTGTACGTCGACACGCTCATCGGTGCGGATACGGTCAATACGATGCCGCCCGCGACGATGGACGCGTTTCGCGATCACGGCACGATTGCCGAGACGCTCACCGCGGATGTCGACGGTGCTCGCCATGTGCTGGCGGAGGCGGAGCGGCTTGGTCTCGACCTGAACGGGGTCACCGACCGGCTGGTGGAGGAAGGCGTCGCCTCCTTCGCCAAGGCGTTCGACGATCTCCTCGGCGCCATTGCGGCCAAGCATCCCGCCACCGCCTGACAATCCTCCGTTCACCCTGAGCCTGTCGAAAGGCCGTTCTTCCATTTAGGCAGGGAACAAACAGGGCAGGACGGGGCTTCGACAAGCTCAGCCCGAACGGGATAAGCGGAGAATTAACATGAAGATCGGGTTGATCGGCCTCGGCCGCATGGGCGGCAACATCGCGCGGCGGCTGATGCGTGGCGGGCACGAGGTCGTGGCGTTCGATCGCAATGCAAAGTTCGTCGAAACGCTCGCCGGCG
This sequence comes from Sphingomonas sp. EC-HK361, assembly GCF_902498785.1. GTDB lineage: Bacteria > Pseudomonadota > Alphaproteobacteria > Sphingomonadales > Sphingomonadaceae > Sphingomonas. Next base: position 1,584,146 of record NZ_LR701494.1, on the reverse strand, counting down.
AAGGTGCGAGCGCCGCCGACGGTCTGGATTCGATGCGCGCGCAGCTCGGCAGCCCGGCCATCTTCTGGGTCATGCTCCCGGCGGGCGATCCGACCGAAAGCACGATCGCGACGCTCGCCGAGCGCGCGGAGGCGGGCGACATCATCATCGATGGCGGCAATACCTTCTACAAGGACGACATGCGCCGCGCGAAGATGCTGGCTGAAAAGGGCATTCGCTATATCGACGTCGGAACGTCGGGCGGGGTCTGGGGCCTCGAGCGCGGCTATTGCATGATGATCGGCGGCGACAAGGACGCGGTAGATCTGCTCGACCCGATCTTCGATTGCCTGGCGCCTGGCCTCGGCACGATCGCGCGCACCCCCGGTCGCAATACGGACGATGGTGAAGACCCGCGCGCGGAGAAGGGCTACATCCACGCCGGACCTGCGGGCGCGGGGCACTTCGTGAAGATGGTCCACAACGGCATCGAATACGGACTCATGCAGGCCTATGCCGAAGGCTTCGACGTGCTGTCAGGCAAGAATTCGGACAAGCTGCCCGAGGATCAGCGCTTCGACCTGAACCTGACCGATATTGCCGAGGTGTGGCGGCGCGGCAGCGTGATCTCGTCCTGGCTGCTCGATCTGTCGGCGGCTGCGCTCGCCAAGGATCAGAAGCTCGAACAGTTTTCCGGCAATGTCGCGGATTCGGGCGAGGGCCGCTGGACGATCGATGCGGCGATGGAGCAGGCGACCCCGATCAACGTCCTCGCGACCGCGTTGTTCGCGCGCTATCGCAGCCGGGTCGAGCACACCTTTGGCGACAAGATGCTTTCGGCGATGCGCTTCGGCTTCGGCGGCCATGTCGAGATGCCGCAGTGACCGGACCGGGACTCGTCGTCTCCGATGTGGACGGCACGCTTGTCGACAAGCAGAAGCAACTGACCGCGGGGACGATCGCCGCGGTTGAGCGCCTGCGCGCGGCTGGGATTCGCTTCACCATCATCAGCGCGCGGCCGCGATCGGGAATGATGCCGCTTGCCGATTCGCTCGACCTCGACGGGCCGATGGGCGCGTTCAACGGCGGCACTGTCTTTCGCCGTGACGGCACGGTTCTTGAGCAGCACCGCGTCGATCCGGAAATCGCGCGCGGCATGTTCGCGCTGGCGCATGGCGTGCAGGTCGATCGTTGGGTGTTCGCCGACGACCAGTGGTTCGCCTCGACCGACCGCGGCGTCCATGTCGAGCATGAGCGCGTCGCGTCGAACAGCGAGCCGGTGGTGACGACTGCGTTCGGGACGCTGCTCGACCGCGCCGACAAGATCACTTTTGTCAGCGACGATGCCCCGCTGCTGAAGGCGCTCGCCGAAAAGGCTGTCGCGCGCTTTGGCGACCAGGCGACGATCGTGCAGAGCCAGACCTATTATCTCGACGTAACGGCGCGCGCCGCCAACAAGGGTGACGGCGTGGCGGCGCTCTGCGACGCGATCGGCGTCCCGCTGGGCGATACGACCGTGATCGGCGACCAGGCCAACGACGTCGCGATGTTCGAGCGCGCTGGCCGCGCCATCGCGATGGGCAACGCGCCGGACGCAGTAAAGGCCAGGGCGCAGTCGGTGACCGCGAGCAACGACGAAGACGGTGTCGCGCACGCCATCGACACCATGATCCTTTCCCAATCCACGAAAGACTGACATCCCATGAAGAAACTCGTCGCCTTCGATCTCGACGGCACGCTCGCGCTCAGCAAGCAGGCGATTCAGGCGCCGATGGCGAATGCGCTCGCCGACCTGCTCGAGGTGGCGCATGTCGCGGTGATCTCGGGCGGGGACTGGCCGCAGTTCGACAAGCAGGTCGCCAGCCAGCTGCCCGAGCGGGCGGACCGATCGAAGCTGTGGCTGATGCCGACGACGGGGACGAAACTCTACACGTTCCAGCGCGGAAAGTGGTCGCCGGTCTATGCCGAACTGTTCGATGATGCGACCAAGGCGAAAATCCTCAAGGCGTTCGACGAATCGCTCGAGGCGACGGGATTCAAGCCTGAGCAGACCTGGGGCGAGCGGATCGAGGACCGCGGCAGCCAGATCACCTTTTCCGCGCTCGGCCAGCAGGCGCCGCTCGAGGAGAAGGAGCATTGGGACCCCAAGTTCGAGAAGCGCAAGGTCATCCAGGCGGACTTGCGCCAGCGTCTGCCGGGGCTGTCGATCAACATGGGTGGTGCGACCTCGATCGACATCACACGGGAAGGCGTCGACAAGGCATATGGGCTGAAGCGGTTGCGTGACGAAAGCGGCATCGCGCTCGACGACATGATGTTCGTCGGCGACGCGATCTTTCCGGGCGGGAACGACTATCCGGCAAAGGAGCTCGGGCTCGACACGGTGCGGGTGCGCGATGTCGAGGATACGCTGACCATGATCGCAACAGCTGTTGCTTGTCTGAAGTAGAATTGTGCTCCCGCGAAAGCGGGAGCCCAGTCTGGATCCCCGCCTTGGGCCCCTTCAAAGTATTACTTTGAAGGGAAACCCTTCGCGGGGATACAATTTAGAGCATCCCCCACAGCAGCGTCGCGTTCAGCCCGATAATCACCACCGTGATCGCCCACGCCACGACCTTCAGCCATCGCCCGCTCGCAAAGCGCCCCATCAGGCGCTTGTCGCCGGTGAACATCACCAGCGGCACGACCGCGAAAGGAAGCTGCAGGCTGAGGATCACCTGACTGAGCACCAGCAGCTTCGTCGCGCCGGCATCGCCCATCGCGCCGACGACGATAACGGCGGGAATGATCGCCAGCCCGCGGGTGATGAGCCGCCGCTGCCAGACCGGCAGCCGGATGTTGAGGAATCCCTCCATCACGATCTGCCCCGCGAGCGTGCCCGTCACCGTCGAATTCTGCCCCGACGCGAGCAGCGCGATCGCGAAGACGACGCTCGCCGCGCCCATCCCGAGCATCGGTGCGAGCAGCCGGTGCGCGTCGGCGATATCGGCGACGTCGGTGCGGCCGGCGGTGTGGAAGGTCGCCGCGGCGAGGATCAGGATCGCTGCGTTGATGAAGAAGGCGAGGCCGAGCGCGACGGTGGAGTCGATCGTCGCCAGCTTCACCGCCTCACGCGTGCCGGCCTCGTCGCGGCGATGAGCGCGGGTCTGGACGATCGAGGAATGGAGGTAGAGATTGTGGGGCATCACCGTCGCGCCGAGGATGCCGATCGCGATGTAGAGCTTGGCCGGATCGGTCACGATCTGCGGCGTCGGCACTAACCCCCCGAGGATGCCCGCTAGGCTCGGCTGCGCGAGGAGCAGCTCGAACGCGAAGCAGACCGCGATGATGAGGAGCAGCGCGACGACGAACGCCTCGAGCTTGCGAAAGCCATAGCGTTGCAGCGCGAGGATCAGGAACACGTCGAGTGCCGTCAGGATCACGCCGTAGACGAGCGGCAGCCCGAACAGCAGCTGGAGCGCGATCGCGGTGCCGAGCACTTCGGCCAGATCGCAGGCGATGATCGCGATCTCGCACAGCACCCATAGGCCGAACGAGACCGGCTTCGAATAATGCTGGCGGCAGGCCTGGGCGAGATCGAGTCCCGCGACGATGCCGAGCCGCGCCGACAGCGCCTGGAGCACGATCGCCATCAGGTTCGAGACCAGGATGACAGAGAGGAGCGTGTAGCCGAACGCCGATCCGCCGGCGATGTCGGTCGCCCAGTTGCCGGGGTCCATATAACCGACCGCGACGAGAAAGCCGGGTCCGGCAAAGGCGAACAGCCGCCGCCCGAATGCGGTGCCGACCGCCGGCACAGCGACGCTCCGGTGGCTTTCGGAGAGTGAGCCGTGGATCGGCAGCGAGGCTGGCGGTGGTGTCATCGCGTCAGCCTTGCCGGAAATGATGCGTATCGATCAACCGTCTTGCCACCCAAATCGTCCACCGTGCATTCACGCATCCGGTGCGAAGATACGTGCCGGTTCACAAAGAGGATTGCCGATGATCCGTTCCGCCGCTGCTGTGCTTTTGATGATGGCTGCAACGTCCGCAGGTGCGGCAGTGCCGATCAACGGCCGCTGGATCACCGGGGACGGCAGCGCTGTCATCACGGTGGGGCCGTGCGGCGCGCAGACCTGCGGGCGGATCACCACGGTGCTGAAGGCCGAACCGGGCGCGCCGAAGGTCGATGCCGGCAACCCCGATCCGGCTCTGCGCACGCGCCCGATCGTCGGGCTGCCGATCCTGACCCAGTTCGCCGACAAGGGCGATGACTGGCGCGGCCGCATCTACGATCCGCGCAACGGCAAGACCTACAAGTCGATCGTCAAGCGCAACCCGGACGGGACGCTGAAGGTGCAGGGGTGCATCGCGTTCTTCTGCCAGACGCAGATCTGGCGGCCGGTGCGGTGAATCGGGTTCATCTCTCCCCGTTCGTGCTGAGCGCAGTCGAAGCACCGTCCTTCTGCTACGCGTCGGCAACGAAGAACGGCACTTCGACAAGCTCAGTGCGAACGGATGTGATGGCCGGTGCGCTGACTACACCGGCGCGGCGTCCGCCCCCGCACCGTAATGGTGCCAGGTGAAGATCGCCGCCGCCCCGCGATACGGCCGCCATGTTTCGGAGAGCTCGCGAGTCAGCTTCTCGCTCGGCCGCACGTCGTGACCGAGGATGCGGCCGACCTCGATCTGCACGGCCAAGTCGCCCGCGGGCCAGATATCGCCGCGCCCCTCGGCGAACAGGAGATACACCTCGGCGGACCAGCGGCCGATCCCCTTCACGCGAGTGAGCGCCGTGATCGCGTCCTCGTCGTCCTCCGGCAGAATGTCGAGATCGAGCCGGCCGCTCGTCACCTCGTCGGCAAGGCTCCTCGCATAACCCGATTTCTGGCGCGAAAAGCCCGCGGCGCGCAATTGCTCGTCGGTCGCCGCGGCGATGGCGTGCGGATCGGTCGGGTCGCCGACGATCGTCTCCAGCTTGCGCCAGACCGCGTCCGCCGCCTTCACGCTCACCTGCTGGCCGACGATCGTGCGCAACAGCGTCGCATAGCCGCGGTCGCGGATGCGGGGTTCGGGATAGCCGACGCGGGCAACGGCCGCGGCGAAGGCGGGTTCCAGCGCGGCGAGGGCGTCGAGATCGGCGCGCAGCCGCTCCGCGCTCAACCCCATTGCGAGGCTCGCCGCTTGGCGGCATGGGAAGGGAAGACTGTTTCGGAGATCATCATGCCCAAGCTTATCGTCGTCACACGCGCCGGGGAAGAACGCGAGATCGACGGCGAGGCCGGGCTGTCGGTGATGGAGGTCATCCGCGACGCCGGGATCGACGAGGTTCTGGCGCTTTGCGGCGGGTGTTGCTCCTGCGCCACCTGCCACGTCCATGTCGACCCGGCGTTTGCGGCCAAACTGCCGGCGATGAGCGAGGACGAGAATGATCTCCTCGATTCATCTTCGGATCGGGACGATCGATCGCGGTTGTCGTGCCAGTTGCAGTTCACGAGCGCGCTGGACGGGTTGAAGGTAACGATCGCCGCGGAAGATTGACGGGCGCAGGCGCGGCCACGCCGCGCCGATGCGCGAAGCGCAGCGCCCGGCGCGGCCGGTGGGTCGGCTTAGCCGAACCCGTCCGACGACGGCTTTGCCGTCGGCGCCTCAATGTATGCAGAGCGTCGTGCCAGCGCAGGCTGGCATCGCATCGCAGAGAGACCCCAGCCTGGCGCCGGGGTGACGACAAAAGCGGCTACGATCGCGCCGCCACCGCATACAGCGCGATCGCGGCAGCGTTCGACACGTTCAGGCTCTCGACCTTTCCGGAAATCGGCAGCTTTGCTAGTTCGTCGCAGTGCGCCTCGGTGTTCTGGCGCATGCCTTCGCCTTCGGCACCGAGCACGATCGCGACCCGCTGCTGGCCGATCGCCTGCGCAAAAGTCTGGTTGGCGTGGCCGGTGAGGCCGACGCGCCAGAACCCGGCTTCGGCGATTTCCTCCAGCGCGCGCGCGAGGTTTACGACACGTATCCACGGCACCGTTTCCAGCGCGCCAGATGCGGCGCGCGCGACCGAGCCTGATTCGGGCGGCGCGTGACGGTCCTGCGTCACGATGCCGAGCGCGTCGAACGCGGCTGCCGAGCGGAGGATGGCGCCGACATTGTGCGGATCGGTCACCTGATCGAGGACGACGAGCGGGCGCTGATCGTCCCGCCCTTCCAGCAAGAGATCGCCGAGCCACATGTCCTCAAGCGGATCGACCTCCGCCACCAGTCCCTGATGCGGCGCGTCGGAGGGCACCATGCGGCCAAGGTCCGCCACATCGGCATAGACGATCGGCAGCACCGGCGGCAGGTCGAGCGACGACAGCGCGTCGCGCGTGCCCCAAAGCTTGCGCACCGTGCGGTTGGGATTGGCGAGCGCGGCGGTCACCGCGTGACGTCCCCAGAAGCGGGGGCGCTGGCCGGTCGTCGAGGCGGGGCGGTGTCCGCGTTTGGCCATCAGTCGTCATCGTCCTTGGAATAAGCGAAGGGATCGGTGACCGCCGGCTGGGTCGGCACCGGCGGCCGCGGGAGCGCCTTGTCGGCATTGGCGGCATTCAGCAGGAAGGCGGCGAGCACCGTCGCCCCCTGCCGCATATCGTCACCGCGCAAGTGATCGAAGGTGTCGGCGTTGCTGTGATGCGTCACGCTGCCATAGTCCAGCGGATCCTGGATGAACTGGAAGCCGGGCACGCCGACCGACTGCATGAAGACGTGGTCGGTGCCGCCGGTCGGGCGGTTGGCGATCTGCGTCATCCCCATCGCGCGGAACGGCGCCATCCATTCCTGGAAGATCGGCACGACTGCGGGATTGCCCTCGGTATAGATGCCGCGCAGCTTGCCCGAGCCGTTGTCGATGTTGAAATAGGCGGCGAGGTCGTTGAAGCCGGGGCGCGGCGTGACCGGCCAGCGATTGGTGAAGCCGTAATAGCGCTGCATGCCCTGGCCCGTGCCGGACGTGGCATTACCGCGGGTCGCCAAGTGTTCCTGCACGAATGCCATCGAGCCGAGCAGGCCCTGCTCCTCCCCCGACCAGAGTGCGAAACGGATGGTGCGCTTCGGGCGGATGCCGGTCGCGGCGAGGATGCGCGCGGCTTCCATGATCATCGCGGAACCCGCGCCGTTGTCGGTCGCGCCGTCGCCCGCGACCCAGCTGTCGAGATGCGCGCCAGCCATGACATAGCCGGCCTTGGGATCGGTGCCGGGAATGTCGGCGAAGATATTGTAGGCGTTCGGGTCGCTGTCGTCGAAACGGACGACGCTCTCGATCTCCAGCGTCGGCGCCGGGCCGATCTTGGCGAGGCGGGCGAGACGGCGGTAATCCTCGGCGGCGATCTGGACCGCTGGAAGCGCGGGCGTCTCTCCCGTTCCGAAAAGATAGCCTTCGCCCGAGACGAGCTTGCCGTCGCGGTACGCCATCGTCGCCATCGCGACCGCGCCTTCGGCCTTCAGGAAGGCGTCGAGCTTCTGGGTGAAGTCGAGCCGTTTCAGCCGCTTGTCGGCGGCTTGCGGGTCATAGGTCGGCTGCTGATACTCGTCGAGCTTGCCGAGTTCCTCGCCGGTGTAGCGGTTGAAGGGCGCCTTCGTCAGGTCGCGCGCCGGTTCCGGAAAGCTGGTCATGACGATCTTGCCAGCAAGCTTGCCGCGCCACTTGGCGAAGTCGCTTTCCTTGGCGATCGGCGCGACGATGACGGGGGCGGTGAGGACGCCGTTGGTCGCGGGCGTCCAAGCGATCGGGATCGCGGTGAGCTGGATCGGGCGCGGCGTGACCATGCGGACGCTCGACTTCTCGATCCACCAGCCGCGACCGAAGGGATAGGCTTCCTTATGGACGTTCTTCAGCCCCCATTCGCGGTATTTGTCCTGCGTCCACCCTTCCGCAGTGCGCATCGCGGGCGAGTTGGTGAGACGGGGGCCGATGACGTCGGAGAGATGCTCCGCCGTCACCATTACCTGGCTGTGGTTCATGCCTTCGTCGATGATGCGGTTGACCGGGCCGCGGTCCTGCGCGGCGGCGGGCGAAAGTGCGAAAAATGCCGTCGCGGCCAGCAAAAGATGACGCATTGCAGTGATCCCCCTGGAAGTTTCCCGTTGCCGCCGGTGCTATGGCTCCTGCCGCCGCCGCGCAAGCATGGTTGCGGCGTTGACAGGATGGATCGGCGCGGGCATTGGGCCGCTTCGCTTTTGAAAGCGACCCTGGGGACAGGTGGCCGAGTGGTTAAAGGCAGCAGACTGTAAATCTGCCCGTGCAAGCGTACGCTGGTTCGAATCCAGCCCTGTCCACCATCATCAAATCAACAACTTAGCCGAAAATCAGAAAGACGTTGTCGTTTCTCGAATCTCGCTGTGTGTAAATCGCGTGTAATCGCGTTTTAGCAGGGTTCTAGGTGCGCAACGGCGCGGTCGATGTGGCTTCCGTGGATGTGTGTGTAACGGAGCACCATTCCTAGTGTCTTATGCCCGCTAATTCTTTGGATGGTTGGCAGATCGACGCCAGCCTTTACCAGGCGGGTGATTGCGGTGTGGCGCATAACGTGTGGGGTAATCCTAGCTGGGTCTAGTCCTGCTCGAACCACAGCACGCTTGAATCCCTGCTCCATATCCGGTCGATGGGGCAGCTTCGAAGGCCTTACCGCAGGGAACACCCAACCCGTTTTGTCACTTTCGGATTCACGTTGAACGCGCAGCATGTTCGCCAGCGAGGCCGTGATGGGCTGTTCACGCTCACCCGCCTTCGCTCTTGGAATAAAAATTCGACGGTTCTCAAAATCGATTTGATCATAACGGACCGCTACAATTTCACTGTGTCGCATAGCCGCATTCAAACCAAAGGCGACGAATAGGTGAAGCCGTTGATCGTGGTCCACGCGGGCGGCAGTTTGTAGGGCCTTGGCATCTTCTTCACCAAGGATCGAGATCGGTTTTCTCTGTCCGCCGTCAGCGCCAATGGCACAGATTTGAGGTTGTGATGTAAGGAGGATTTGGGCTTCGTCGTAGTGACGAAGGAACGAAGATGAAGCCCAAATCCTCCAATGCAAAATCGCTGGTGAAGGCCTCTGCCGAGCGGGTGGTGAAGGATATCCGGCGGCAGACCCGCCGCCATTTCTNTAATACAGGCTCTGGGCGATGCCCTCCTTGCGGCACAGCTCGGCGATGCTGTCTTCCCCGCGCAGACCATCCAGCACGATGCGGATCTTGTCCTCGGCCGAGAAATGGCGGCGGGTCTGCCGCCGGATATCCTTCACCACCCGCTCGGCAGAGGCCTTCACCAGCGATTTTGCATTGGAGGATTTGGGCTTCATCTTCGTTCCTTCGTCACTACGACGAAGCCCAAACCCTCCTTACATCACAACCTCAAATCTGTGCCATTGGCGCTGACGGCGGACACGCGTGCCACCTCCCCCCTGGCGAGGGAGGATCAAAAGGATACAGGTGGTCCACCGTCACCCCAGCGAGGCTGGGGTCTCGTCGTAACAAGGAGACCCCAGCCTTCGGCCTGCGGCCGAAGTTCATCCTGAGCGCCTGCCTTGCAGGCAGTCGAAGGTCTGGGGTGACGGGCTGATTCTGGTGCTGGAAAGACTCTCTGCGCCGCGTTACCCTCCGATTGATGGTGAATTGGCTTTTCAGGATCGATCCGGCGATTCATATCGACCGCACGCGCAATCGGGCGCGGCTTGAGGAGGATCGTCGGCGGTGACCGCGCCATTTCGTTTTCCGCGCTTTTTCGTCACCAGCCCGACCCCCTGCCCCTATCTTCCGGGTCGGCAGGAACGGAAAGTCTTTACCGAACTCAACGGCCCCCACGCCGCCGAACTCAACGACGCGCTCAGCCGAATTGGCTTTCGCCGGAGTCAGGCGGTCGCCTATCGTCCCTCCTGTGCCGGCTGCACCGCATGCGTTTCGGTGCGCGTTTTGACCCAGGAATTCCAGCCGAACGCGACGCAGCGAAAGTTGCTGCGACGGCATGAAGATCTGGAAGTCGCCGCCTGCCGCGCATGGGCAACCGACGAGCAGTATCAACTCCTGCGCCGCTATCTGGGCGCACGCCACCCCGGCGGCGGCATGGCGGGTATGGACGAGGGCGACTATGCCGACATGATCGAGCATTCGCCGGTCAATTCGGTCATCGTGGAATATCGCGAACCCGGCGTGAACGGCGCGCAGGGACGGCTCGTCGGCGCGTGCCTGACCGACCGGCAGGCCGACGGACTGTCGATGATCTACAGCTTCTTTACCGCCGATGATGAGGCCCGTGCCGGCATGGGCAATCTCATCATCCTCGACCACATCCTTCGCGCCCGCGCGGCGGGACTGCCCTATGTCTATCTCGGCTATTGGGTGAAGGGATCGGCGCGGATGGCCTACAAGACGCGCTATCGCCCGATGGAAATGCTCGGGCCCAGCGGCTGGTCGCTGATGCCGGAGGACTTGGAGAACCCTGCAAGGGCGGCGGCGGCGCCTTGAAGGCGCTGGATCGCCGGAAGACGCCAAAGACCGGCTGAAGCCATTCCGCTGTCCTACACGCACTTACTGAGCGATAACCGGGACCGCTCTTTCGCATCGTCGATACCGGCTGTCCTACAGCGGCCGCTTTATGCAACGCGCAGGCGCGCGCGCACCCGCGCCTAGGTGTCAACCGTGTCAACCTGCGGCGATTTCACCCTGCGAAATTAAGGCGTTAACGCAGCGCGAATCGACCACCTCGAAAGTCGACGCTCACCCTTCATCGCCCATCCGCAGCGCCGCGATGAACGCCTCCTGCGGGATGCTCACGCTCCCATACTCCCGCATCTTCGCCTTGCCCTTCTTCTGCTTGTCGAGCAGCTTCCTTTTGCGCGTCGCGTCGCCGCCATAGCATTTCGCCGTCACGTCCTTGCGCATCGCGCTGATCGTCTCCCGCGCAATCACCTTGCCGCCGATCGCTGCCTGGATCGGGATCTTGAACATGTGCCGCGGAATCAGCTCCTTCAGACGCTCGACCATCCCGCGCCCGCGCACCTCCGCAGTGCCGCGGTGGACGATCATGCTGAGCGCATCGACCGGCTCCTCATTAACCAATATGCCCATCTTCACGAGATCGCCTTCGCGATAGCCGATCTGGTGATAGTCGAAGCTCGCATAGCCCTTCGACAGCGACTTCAGCCGGTCGTAGAAATCGAACACCACTTCGTTGAGCGGCAGTTCGTAGGTCACCTGCGCGCGGCCGCCGACATAGGTCAGGTTCTTCTGGATACCGCGCCGGTCCTGGCACAGCTTCAGGATGCTGCCGAGATACTCGTCGGGCACATAGATCGTCGCCTCGATCCACGGCTCTGAAATGCTCTCGATCTTGTTGGGCTCGGGCATGTCGGCCGGGTTGTGCAATTCGATGTGCCCTTGCCCGTGCGTCATTTCGATCTGATAGACCACGCTCGGCGCGGTGGTGATAAGGTCGAGATCATACTCGCGGGTCAGCCGCTCCTGGATGATTTCCAGATGCAGCAGGCCCAGGAACCCGCAGCGGAAGCCGAAGCCAAGCGCGGCCGATGTCTCCATCTCGAACGAAAAGGACGCATCGTTGAGCCGAAGCTTCGAAATGCTCTCGCGCAATTTCTCGAAGTCGTTGGCGTCCACCGGGAACAGTCCGCAGAACACCACCGGCTGGACTTCCTTGAACCCCGGGAGCGCCTCAGCCGCGGGGCGCTTGCTGTCCGTCAAGGTGTCGCCGACCCGCGCCTGCGCCACATCCTTGATCTGCGCTGTGATGAAGCCGATCTCACCCGCCGCCAGCTCGGTCAACTGCTCGATCTTGGGGCGGAAACATCCCACCCGATCGACCAGATGCTGCGTGCCTGCCTGCATGAAGGTCACGTTCTGACCCTTCTTCAACACGCCTTCCATCACGCGCACCAGGATGACGACGCCCAGATACGGATCGTACCAACTGTCGACGAGCATCGCCTTCAACGGTGCGTCGCGGTCGCCCTTGGGCGGCGGAATGCGCTTGACGACCGCCTCCAGGACCTCGGCGATGCCGATCCCCGATTTGGCCGACGCGAGCACCGCCTCCGACGCGTCGAGCCCGATCACATCCTCGATCTCCGCCTTCACCTTGTCGGGATCGGCAGACGGCAGATCGATCTTGTTGATGACGGGCACGATCTCGTGGTCATGCTCGATCGACTGATAGACATTGGCGAGCGTCTGCGCCTCGACCCCCTGCGCCGCGTCCACCACCAGCAGCGCGCCCTCGCACGCCGCGAGGCTGCGGCTCACCTCATAGGCGAAGTCGACATGCCCTGGCGTATCCATGAGGTTCAGCGAATAGGTCTCACCGTCCGACGAAGCGTAGCGCAGTGAGACGGTCTGCGCCTTGATCGTAATCCCGCGCTCTTTCTCGATGTCCATATTGTCGAGCACCTGCTCGGACATCTCGCGGTCGGTCAGCCCGCCGGTCGCCTGGATCAGCCGGTCGGCAAGCGTGGATTTCCCGTGGTCGATATGCGCGATGATCGAGAAATTGCGGATTTGGGCGAGCGGCGTCGTCATGATCCGCGCGCCCTAGCAGCGCCCGCGCCCGCGCGCCACGGTTTCAGCGCTCAGGGTGTGACGGGCCACTACCCCTTATGCGCACAGGATCGACGGCATCCGCCGTGATAAATGCGGCTTGGGAGGTCGCGAACAGATGGGAACGCCGACGCCGAAGGCGCGTGCGTTTCAATGCAACGGGGGTTGTATGACGCGACTGATCGCCGCCGCTGTGGCACTTTCCTCTCTTACGCTTGCTACGCCCGCCACTGCGCAGAGCAAGGGCTCGTCCGCGCATCAGGCGCAGGAGAAGGGCGAGGCGCAGATTCCCGTCTGCACGCGCCGGCTCGGCACGCTGGCGATCGTCGAACCCGATACGCAGTGGTGGCGTGAGTTGAACCTCGGCAGCCCGGAAGCGATCATCAAGATCTTCGTCCAGAAATCCGGCTGCTTTGGCCTCGTCAACCGCGGCCGTGCGATGGCGAACCGCAACATGGAACGCGCGATGGCGGATCAGGGCGAGCTGCAGGCGGGGTCGAACCTCGGCAAGGGGCAGGTGAAGGCGGCGGACTATTTTCTTCAGCCCGACATCGTGACCGCAAACCGCAATTCGGGCGGCGGCGGCGCGGGCGCGGTGCTCGGCGGGATCGGCGGCCTGTTCGGCGGCGCCGGTCGCGCCTTCGGCGCGATTGCGGGCGGCATCAATGTGAAGAAGGGAGAGGCGAAGACGACGCTCAGCCTCGTCAACGCACGCACCACCGAAGAGGAGGCGCTGACCGAGGGCTATGCACGCAAGTCCGACGTCAGCTTCGGCGGAGGCGGTGGCCTCTTCTCCGGCGGCACGTTCGGCGGCGCGGCGGGTGGCGGCTATCAGGACACAGCGATCGGCCAGATCATCGTGCTGAGCTATCTGGACGCCTATACCAAGCTCGTCCGGCAGTTGGGCGGCCTGCCCGACAACGCCGCGAAGGCGGCGCCGCGCGCGCAGTAGATCAGGCGGCGAGCGCGGTTCGTTCAGCATCCTTGATCGCGGCGAGCGCATTGAGGAATCGGCGCGAATCTTTGCCGCCAACCAGCCGCCACGGCACGCCGCGACGCTCAAGCTCTGCCTTCGAAAGATCGAAAAATTGCTGGCGCGCCGCAGGAGTCCCGAACATCCGCGTGCCATCCTCCACCCACGGCAGGTCGATATCGAACAACAGATAAAGATCGGCAGTGTTGTTCCACCGGTCCAGCGCCGCATCGCGGTAGCCGAACAGCATGTCCGCCCAGACTGCGGTCATCAGCGGATCGGTATCGAGAATGATTGGGAAGCGTCCGGTCGAAACCGCGGCGCGCGTCTTCGCGTCATGGCCGTTGGCGATCGCGACAAGGTCCGCCATGGTCAAATCGGTTCCGAACCGCTCGCAATAGGCCCGCCCGAACTCGGCAATGCACACCCCGTCGAAATGGTTGGCGAGCCGCGGCGCCATTTCCGATTTGCCGGTGCTTTCGGGGCCGTGAAGGCAGATGGTGCGAAACACCGTCATGCAGCGGCCTCGCACGCGCCGGCGAAATTATCGCGCCGATTGTCGGCTGCACGCCAGTCCACCAAACCCCACACCGACAGTCCGAGGAAGATCACGTAGAGCACCGCCGTCAACCAAAGGGATTTCGCCGCGTAGAGTCCGATCGCAGCGATGTCGACCGCGATCCACAGCAGCCAGTTCTCAATCTTACGTCGCGCCAGCAGAATTTGTGCAGCGATACTGGCGGCCGCGATGGCCGCATCCCACCAGGGGTAGCTCGCATCGGTCAAGCGGTGCATCATCGACCCCCAAGCGCCCGCCGCGATTGTGATACCCGCCACCCAGGCTACGCGCTCCGCACCACTCATTTGCTCGACGACGATGATGCCCGCATCGGCGCGGGCGCGCGCCCAGCTCCACCAGCCGTAAAGGTTGACCACGAAGAAAAACACCTGAAGCAGCGCATCGCTGTAGAGTTTCGCGTCGCTGAAGATCACCGCGTAGAGGGCGACCATCGCAAGTGCGAACGGATAGTTCCAGATGCTGCGCTTTACGACAAGCGCGACATTCGCGACGCCAAGCAGAAACGCGGTGATTTCGAGCGGGCTCATGCGGCGATCACCATTTGCCCCACCCCGTGCGCCCTTCCATCCATTCCCCGATCCGGCGCGAGGTTGCTGGCGACACGTCATGCGGCAGAGTATCGACCGCGAACCAGGCGACCTCCGCGATCTCCCGCCGGTCCGCAATAACGGGCTGTGCGCCGACGGTGGCGCGGGCGACGAAGACCGCGACGTGATCGTCCTTGCCTTCGCGCAGATTGTGGAAGACGCCTTGGACTCCCTCGATCGTCACGCCCGCCAATCCGGTTTCTTCCGCGATCTCGCGGACCGCTGCATCGGCCGCCGCCTCGCGCTTTTCCACACCGCCGCCCGGCAGATACCATCCGCTCGAATAGGTGTGCCGCACCAGCACGACGCGGCCGGTGCCGTCGTGGACGATCACGCGCACGCCAAGGGTGCGCGGCCGCGTGATCCGCCAGACCATCCGTGCGCCCGTCGCGATCAGCCTGTGTATCGTCGCCATCGAACCGCACGCTACAGGATGCGCTCCGACTTGCCAGCCCGCGGTGAATGCGGGCTTTGCGCCCAGACCCTCCCGCCCTATCCTCCCCTCAACTGTAACGAGAGGGTCGGGATGCGGCATATCGCGGTGATCGGATCGGGTCCGGCGGGCTACTACACCGCGGAGGCTTGCCAGAAGGCATTCGGCGATCAGGCACGCATCGACATCATCGATCGGTTGCCAGTACCCTACGGCCTCATCCGGTCGGGCGTGGCGCCCGATCACCAGTCGATCAAGGCGGTCAGCCGGCGCTACGAAGCGACCGCGCTCAGCGACACTGTGCGCTTCGTCGGCAACGTGACCGTGGGCGAGCATGTGTCGACCGGGGAGCTGCTCCAGCTCTACGACGCGGTGGTCTTGGCGACAGGAGCACCAGCGGACAAGCCGCTCGGCATTCCCGGCGATGCACTGTCTGGCGTCCACGGCTCCGCCGCGTTCGTCGGGTGGTATAATGGCCATCCCGATTTCGCGGGTCTCGCGCCCCGGCTCGACGGCGCCGATGCGGTGATTGTCGGCGCGGGGAACGTCGCGCTCGACGTCGCGCGCATCCTCGCCAAGTCGGCCGACGAATTTCACGGATCGGACATCGTCGGCCACGCGCTCGAAGCGCTTGGCGGTCATGCGATCCGCCGCATCACGATCCTTGCGCGGCGCGGCCCGCATCACATCGCGATGACACCCAAGGAACTCGGCGAACTCGGCTGTCTGGCGCGTGCGACGCCCCGGGTCGATGCCGATGACTTGCCGCCGATCGAAGCCGACGCGGAACTCGATCCCGGCCAGCGCAAGGCGGTCGCGCACCTTCGCGAATTTGCGGCGCCGCACGAAAGCGCGCCAGACGCGATCGCGATCGATTTCGATTTCTTCGCCAGTCCGGTGAGGATCGAAGGCGATGGGCGGTGCGAACGCGTCGTCGTGGAACGCACGCGGCTCGATGCAGACGGCAGCGTGGTCGCGACCGGCGACACCTACGCGATCCCCGCCGATCTCGTCATCTCGTGCATCGGCTATCGCACCCCGCCCATCCCCGGTGTGCCGTATGACGCAAAGCTCGGGCGGTTCGCCAATGAGGACGGGCGGATCGCGCCCGGCCTCTACGCGGTCGGCTGGGCGCGGCGCGGGCCGACTGGGACGATCGGCACCAACCGCCCCGATGGCTTCCTGATCGCCGAACACATCGCCGCCGATCTGCCCGACGCCGGCACAAAGCAAGGCCGGACAGGCCTCGACGCGCTGCTGACCGAGCGCGGCGTCGAGATCGTCACGTTCCGCGACTGGCAAGGTATTGACCAAGCCGAAATCGCCAACGCCCGCGCGGGATCGCCGCGGGAGAAATTCACCCGGATCGAGGCGATGCTGGCTGCGCGAAAAGCCGTCACGTGAGCGCTTGCGCCGCCGACGTTCGCTGATATAAGCCGCGGCCTGCCAGCCCGGCGCCACGCGCCGGCAAGCACCTCGGTCGGGGAATAGCTCAGCCTGGTAGAGCACTGCCTTCGGGAGGCAGGGGCCGGAGGTTCGAATCCTCTTTCCCCGACCAATCGGCGTCTTGCCGAAGACGGCGCCGAGCGCGCCAGCACGACGTTGATCGTTTCCTTACTTTTCAAAGAACTGGGGCGACCGCGTCTCCGCGATCGCCCGGTTGGCTCAGTAGCGATAGTGATCCGGCTTGAACGGACCATCGACCGGCACGCCGATATAGCCGGCCTGCTTCGGGGTCAGCTTCGACAGATGCACGCCCAGCTTTTCGAGGTGGAGCGCCGCGACCTTTTCGTCGAGGTGCTTGGGCAGGACGTAGACTTCGTTCTTGTAGTTCTCGCCCCTGGTCCAGAGCTCGATCTGGGCGAGCGTCTGGTTGGTGAAGCTTGCCGACATCACGAACGACGGATGGCCGGTCGCGCAGCCGAGGTTCACGAGACGCCCCTTGGCCAGCACGATGATCTGCTTGCCGTCCGGGAACTCGACGAGGTCGGTGCCAGGCTTCACCTCGGTCCAGATGTAGTTCGACAGCGCGGCGATCTGGATCTCGCTGTCGAAATGGCCGATGTTGCAGACGATCGCCATCGGCTTCATCGCCTTCATGTGATCGGCGGTGATGACGTCGGCGTTGCCGGTCGCGGTGCAGAAGATGTCGGCGCGGGTCACCGCTTCCTCCATCGTCACGACCTCGAAGCCTTCCATCGCCGCCTGCAGCGCGCAGATCGGATCGACCTCGGTCACCATCACGCGGGCGCCGCCGTTGCGCAGCGACTGCGCCGAGCCCTTGCCGACGTCGCCGAATCCGGCGACGCAGGCGACCTTGCCGGCGAGCATCACGTCGGTCGCGCGGCGGATCGCGTCGACCAGCGATTCCTTGCAGCCGTAGAGATTGTCGAACTTCGACTTGGTGACGCTGTCGTTGACGTTGATCGCGGGGAAGGGCAGCTCGCCCTTCTTGGCGATCTCGTAAAGGCGGTGGACGCCGGTGGTGGTTTCTTCCGACACGCCCTTCAGGTTCTTGACCGTCTGCGTCAGATAGCCGGGCTTCTTCGCGACGAACGCCTTGAGCGCGCGCTGCATCTCGACCTCTTCCTCATTCTCGGGTTCGGGCATGGTGTGGCCGGCTTCGAGCTTGGCGCCCCACAGCGCGAACATCGTCGCGTCGCCGCCGTCGTCCAGGATGATGTTCGCGGTCTGGCCGTCCACATCGCCGTCCCAGCTGAAGATGTCGCCGACATAGTTCCAGTAGTCGGCCAGGCTCTCGCCCTTCACCGCGAAGACGGGGACGCCGGTCGCGGCGATGGCGGCGGCGGCGTGGTCCTGCGTCGAGAAGATGTTGCACGTCGCCCAGCGGACGTCGGCGCCGAGCGCGGTCAGCGTCTCGATCAGCACCGCGGTCTGGATCGTCATGTGGAGCGAGCCGGTGATCCGGGCGCCCTTCAATGGCTGCGATGCGCCGAATTCGCTGCGCAGGCTCATCAGGCCCGGCATCTCGGTTTCGGCGATGTTGATCTCGGCGCGGCCGAAATCGGCGAGGTCTATGTCCTTGATGACATAGTCGTTCGTGGTGCGGTCGAGCACGGTTGCCACGGGGTATTCTCCAGGTTGATTGGGCCGACCAAGGCGCCTTACCGCCGATCGACATGCCCGCGCAGATAGCGGCTCGCAGGCAACAGATCAAATATAAAGATATCTTTATATGTCGAGGGGAAGGCGCAATGCGCCGATGCAGCGGCCGCAGGCACGCTGCATCCCCTCGACCGGCCGGCGGCGCCAAAGCGCCGACCGACGGCTTGGGCTTTGCCCAAGTCGGCCACCCCCAAGTTGACACGCTTTACACCACCCACGGTAGCGTCACCCCTCCCCTTCCCCCAGATGTTGTGCCCCCGCCCGCGGGATCGAGTTCCGCCAGCCGATCGGGCGAAAGCGGCGGCGGCAAGACCCGATCGACCCCTTCCAGCATCGCGGGCCAGAGCTGGGTCAACTCACGCGCGGAGAGGACGGGGTGCGCGGGTTCCGGCTTGTGGGCGAGGAGGAACATCAGCAGCCGGTCGTTGTGGACGGTGCGCGTGCCGACCTGCTCGCCGCGAAACCACACCGGCTCCTCGCGGCCCGAGAGCGCGCGCTCGGTCGCTTCGTCGAGCAGCGCCTGGCGCGCCATCTGGATCGCGGTGTCCCACGCGATCGCGAAGACCGAATGGGGCTCGCGCCGGCGCAGCGCATAGGCGGCCTGGCGCGAGATTCCGACCGCGGCGCAGGCATGGCGCACCGACCCGCTTTCGGCGAGCGCGACGAGGAAGGCGCGCTGGCGATCCACGGTCCAGCCGGGTGCGGCGAGGCGCGGGCGACCGGCGGTGGCGGCGTCGAAGGTGCGGCCCTCCGGCTCTTCGTCGGGATAGCATTGCCGGAACTCGTCGGGCGGCAGCACCGCGCGCGTCGCCTCGCGCATCGCGGCCGCAACGTCGCCGCCCTTCTGGATCGCATCGATGCCCGCGTTGAGCGCTGCGTCGGTCGATCGCGCCAGCCGCGCGTGGCGCGCCATGGCCGCTTCATGCTCCTCGCGCGTCAGCGGCGTGAACCGTCCCCTCAACCGACCCCTCCCCCATGTGTAAACGGGGTGACTATTTATCGCAGAAAGCGCGTGTAGGACACGGCGCGCAAACGCGAAGATTTAGCGAATGCTAAATCGAGCGCCGCGCAACGGCGCGGGCAAGCCCGGCCGGCGGGCGGCGCAGCCGACCCGTCCGACGACGCGGGATTTACTCCCGCGGCGGGGCCTCTAGGCTATGTGCTGATGATGCGCACGATCCCGCCAGAATTCGCTCCAAACACCGTCGCTGAAATCGACGCGACACTTGACGCGATCGTCCGAGACGAAACCGTGCGAATTCCTTGGGCAATCGAGAGCGGGAGCCGCGCCTGGGGTTTCCCATCACCAGACAGCGATTACGATTGCCGTTTCATCTACGTGCGGCGCGAACCTGCATATCTTTCGATTTGGCCGCAGCGGGACGTTATCGAAACGCCACTGATCGGCGATCTCGACGTGAATGGATGGGATTTGGCGAAAGCGCTGCGGCTAATGCTGAAGGGCAACGCAGTCGTTCTAGGGTGGCTACGGTCCCCGCTGATTTATCGTGGCGAGCCAACATTTCGTGACGCCCTGCTCGACCTGGCATCTCGACACGTCGATCGCCAAGCGATCGGTCGCCACTATCTTCACTTAGGCGAGCGGCAGCGCCGCACCTACTTCGGCGACGGCAAGAGCGTGGCGACCAAGAAGCTGTTCTATGCGCTTCGCCCTGCCGCGGCGTTGCGCTGGCTTCGGCTGCATCCTGACGCAGCAATCCCACCGATGCACTTTCCGACGCTGATGGCCGAGTGCGATCCGCCAAGCGACGTCATGGCGATGACGGACGATCTGATCGCTCGCAAGGCACAGACCCGTGAGTTGGGACAGGGACCGCTGCCCAACCTCATCGCGACATTCGTTGCCGATGAGTTTGCGGCTGCGCACGAGGCGTTTGAGGGCCGCGTCACTGCCCCAAGCGCAGCAGCGAAGGTCGAGATTGATTCTTTCTTTCAAACGTCCGTCACGAACGTTGGGCACTGATTTCAGCGGGGACGGGCAGGCCGAAGGGACTGAGCAGCGCCGCGCCAAGGAATGTCATGGCCGTGGTGTGATTGCACGTCGAAGACGTTTCCGGCGCGCGACGGCCGAGCGACAAAGGGTGATTCCATGGGGCGAGGTGGCTACAATGGCGGGTCAACCATCATCGGGCCATGGTCGAGTGGATGGTTCTCCGGTCATCGGCGCGGTGCCGCGAACCGTGAGGCACAGCAGCATGCCCTCGCAGACCGCATCACGCAGGAGAAAGCAGAACGGAAGGCGCGTCTTGCCGTTAAGGCTGAAAGGAAACAAAAGAAGTTAGCCGCGAAGCTAGCGGCAGGTGCTGTGGTCGAGAAGCATCATAAAAAACTGGACGCAAGGCCAAGGACCAAGAAGACGCCGGAGCAAATCGCTCAGCGGTTGAACCGCGCGATGCAGGGTGTCGAAGTAAGGCGGCTCACAAAACGGACATTGCGGCTGAACAGGCCGAAGGA
This sequence comes from Sphingomonas sp. EC-HK361, assembly GCF_902498785.1. Classification (GTDB taxonomy): domain Bacteria; phylum Pseudomonadota; class Alphaproteobacteria; order Sphingomonadales; family Sphingomonadaceae; genus Sphingomonas. The sequence goes on along the minus strand of NZ_LR701494.1, from coordinate 1,563,444 downwards.
TTAATCAAATACGATACAACGTGTCTGCCGATCTGAATGCTCGTCGTCATCCACCCATTGCCAAGATGGATTGCGGGAGAAGTGAGATCATCACCAATTCCCGCCCGCCTCCTCGATCGCCTTCAGCAGCGTGCGCTTGGCGGATGTGCGCCGATTGCCCGCATTTCGGGGCAGCTCCGGATTGCCCAGTTCGGCGCGACGGCGGGCGAGACCACGACCGAACGTTTCCAATGACATGGTATCAGGAGTCTTTGAGCGCTGCGAGGCCATAATCGCCAACCGTTTCTTGGTGAATGCGACATTCCAAATAGGCGAGGTCGAGCCGATCTGAAAGCGCGAACAGCAGCCGTGCCTGCTGAAGCATCTCGGGCGCTGTTCCCGACGCATATTGGCCGAGCCTGTCCGCGATCATGTCTTCGAGCGCAATCACCGCCACGATCCCGTCTTTGCCAAGCGTGAAGATGCGGACGCGCTCGCGATCCGCCGCGCCATCGAGCAGGACGCTCGACACGACCTCGAAACCCAGCTTCAACGCCGGATGCAACATTCCCGTAAAGGTGTGGCCCTTGCCGATCGGTCGCTCGAAACCCAGCGCGACAAGAGCGTCCTCGAATGCGTCCTGCCGGCTCGTCACCACGTCGAAGTCGCCGGTGTTGATGGCGCTGCCGGAGTAGAGCTCGGCTGCGGCGCCGCCGACCAGGATCGGGGCCTCGAATGCCCGCTCCTTCATCGCACCGCTTGCCCGCGCAAACATGCGCAGTGCGGCTTCGAATTCCGATCGCCAGGGTTTCACTCCGCTGCCACAGCCTCCCGCTTTCCCAACAACGGCGCCCGATAGCGCCCGGTAAAGCTCCGCGGCCCCTTCGCGACCGCTTCCGGCCCTTCGACTACGCCGCCGCTCACGCGGCGGCTTCGCTCAGGGCAGGCTTGCCCCCGGTCGCGCGCTCCAACAGCGGTTTCAGATAGCGGCCGGTGAAGCTCCGCGGCTCCTTCGCTACCGTTTCGGGCACGCCTTCCGCCACAATCTCCCCGCCCTTCACGCCGCCTTCCGGACCCAGGTCGATCACCCAGTCCGCGGTCTTGATGACGTCGAGGTTGTGCTCGATCACCACGACGGTGTTGCCCTGCTCGACCAGCGCGTGGAGGACTTCGAGGAGTTTGCGGACGTCTTCGAAGTGCAAGCCCGTCGTCGGCTCGTCGAGGATGTAGAGGGTCTGGCCGGTGGCCCTGCGCGACAGTTCCTTGGCGAGCTTCACGCGCTGCGCCTCGCCGCCCGAGAGGGTCGTCGCCTGCTGGCCGACCTTTACGTAGCCCAGCCCGACCTCGACCAGCATCGCCATCTTGTCGCGGATGGGGGGGACGGCCTTGAAGAACTCGGCGGCGTCCTCGACCGTCATGTCGAGCACGTCGGCGATGCTCAACCCCTTGAACTTCACCTCCAGCGTCTCGCGGTTGTAGCGCGCGCCGTGGCAGACGTCGCACGTCACGTAGACGTCGGGGAGGAAGTGCATCTCGATCTTGAGCACGCCGTCGCCCTGGCACGCCTCGCACCGGCCGCCCTTGACGTTGAAGCTGAACCGCCCGGGCTTGTAGCCGCGCGCTTGGGCCTCGGGGAGTCCGGCGAACCAGTCGCGGATCTGGGTGAAGGCGCCGGTGTAGGTGGCGGGGTTCGATCTTGGGGTGCGGCCGATCGGCGACTGGTCGATGTCGATGACCTTGTCGAGATGCTGGAGGCCGGTGATCTTCTCGTGCTTGCCCGATAGGATGCGCGCGCCGTTCAGTTCGCGCGCGGCGGCGGCGTAGAGCGTGTCGATGGTGAGCGAGGACTTGCCCGAGCCCGAGACGCCGGTGATGCAACAGAAAGTGCCGAGCGGGATCGACGCGGTGACGCCCCGCAGATTGTTCGCGGTGGCGCCGGAGACGGTGAGCTTCTTGCCCGTGCCCTTTCGGCGCTTGGCCGGCACGGGGACCTCGCGGGTGCCGTTCAGGTAATCGGCGGTGATGCTCTTCTTCGACTTGAGGAGCTGCTTCAGCGTGCCCTGCGCGACGATCTCGCCGCCGTGGACGCCGGCGCCCGGCCCCATGTCGATGACGTAATCGGCGGTGCGGATCGCGTCCTCGTCATGCTCGACGACGAGGACGGTGTTGCCGAGGTCGCGCAGGCGCCGGAGCGTCTTCAGGAGCATGTCGTTGTCGCGCTGGTGGAGGCCGATCGAGGGTTCGTCGAGGACGTAGAGCACGCCCGAGAGGCCGCTGCCGATCTGGCTCGCGAGGCGGATGCGCTGGGACTCGCCGCCGGAGAGGGTGCCGGAGGTGCGGTCGAGGTTGAGGTAATCGAGGCCGACATTGTTGAGGAAGCCGAGGCGCTCGAGGATTTCCTTCAGGATGCGCTCGGCGATGGCGTTCTGCTGGGGCGTGAGGTGCGCGGGGATCGCCTCGAACCAGGCGAGCGCATCGACGACCGAGAGGTGGGTCGCGTGGGCGATGTCCTGCATGCCGATCTTGACCGCCAGCGCCTCTGGCTTGAGGCGGGCGCCGTGGCAGGTCTCGCAGGGTTGGGCGGACTGATACTTGCTCAGTTCCTCGCGCATCCAGGCGGATTCGGTCTGCAGGAAGCGGCGGTTGAGGTTGCCGATGACGCCCTCGAACGGCTTCTTCACGTCGTAGGACTTGCGGCCGTCGACGAAGGTCAGGGTGACGGGCTTGCCGCGGGTGCCGTGGAGGATGACGCTGCGGACGTCCTCGGGCAGGTCGGCCCAGGGGGTTTCCAGGCTGAAGTCGTAGGCTTTGGCGAGGCTGCCGAGGACCTGCATGTAATAAGGCGACGGGGGGTTGGATTTTGCCCACGGCACCACCGCGCCCTTCTTGATGCTGAGCGCGTGGTTGGGGACGACGAGGTCCTCGTCGAAGATCAGCTTCTCGCCGAGGCCGTCGCACGCCGGGCACGCGCCTTGCGGGGCGTTGAAGGAGAAGAGGCGGGGTTCGATCTCGGCGATGGTGAAGCCGCTGACGGGGCAGGCGAATTTCTCGGAGAAGACGATGCGGTTTTCGGGAACGCCGGCGCCTTTCATGCTTCCCGTTTGTGCTGAGCTTGTCGAAGCACCGTCCTTCTTCTCGTCGGCCGAAGAGAAGAAGGACGGCCCTTCGACAAGCTCAGGGCGAACGGCGGAGGTGGCTTCCGCCACCGTCGTGTCGACCAAGTCCACATAGGCGAGGCCCTCGGCGAGCTTGAGCGCGGTTTCGAAGCTGTCGGCGAGGCGGGTGGCGATGTCGGGGCCGACGACGAGGCGATCGACGACGACTTCGATATCGTGCTTGTATTTCTTATCGAGCACAGGCGCTTCGTCGATCTCGTGGAGCTCGCCGTCGATGCGCACGCGGGTGAAGCCCGCCTTCTGCCACTCGGCGAGTTCCTTGCGATACTCGCCCTTGCGACCGCGCACGACCGGCGCGAGCAGATACAGCCGCGTACCCTCGGGCAGCGCCATGACGCGGTCGACCATCTGGCTGACGGTCTGCGCCGCGATCGGTAGGCCGGTCGCGGGCGAATAGGGAATGCCGACCCGCGCCCAGAGGAGGCGCATGTAATCGTAGATCTCGGTGACGGTCGCGACGGTGGAGCGCGGGTTGCGGCTTGTCGTCTTCTGCTCGATCGAGATGGCGGGGCTCAGCCCCTCGATATGATCGACATCGGGCTTCTGCATCAGCTCGAGGAACTGGCGCGCATAGGCCGAGAGCGACTCGACATAGCGGCGCTGCCCCTCGGCATAGATGGTGTCGAAGGCGAGGCTGGACTTGCCGGACCCCGAGAGACCGGTGATGACGGTGAGCGTGTCGCGCGGGATGTCGACCGAGACGTCCTTGAGATTGTGCTCGCGGGCGCCGCGGACGCTTATGTGGGTCAGCATTCGGAACACCGATGCTTCGTAATGTGAGTCAGCATGCGGCTGGTTCTACTTCTGTTCTGAGCGGGAGGCCAGAGCAGGAGATGGGAACGCCGCGCTTATTTTGCCAGCCGGGACGCGCCACGCCCGGCTGGACGGCGGATCGATCAGTGCTTTGCGGGAGCGGCGTTGCGCGCGGCGACCTTGGCGCGGTGATGACCGACCGCGCAGCCGATCGCGGCGCCCGCAACGGCATGGCCGTGCCCGACGAAATGCCCGCCGACGCCGCCGACCGCGGCACCCTTCAGGCAGCCTTTGGCATCGGCGGGACCCGCGGCGAGCAGGAGGGCGGCGGCGGCGGTCAGGAATACGGAGGCCTTGCGCATAGAAATTCTCCATTGGTCGGTGATGCGCCACCATCGACCCGCCAGCGTGGCGGAGCGATGAGCGGCGGGTGACATTTACGTCATGGGCCTTGCGCGGGGGCGTGCGTGTATTATCTTCGTGACACACAAGCGCGAGAGTTATCATGGCGAAGACGAAGAAGGTAAAGCTGCCCAAGTCCGTCGGCGGCGTGAAGATTCCCAAGGAGCTTCGCCGCAAGGGCGAGACGCTGATCGGCGGCGCGATCGATGCGGCCAATTCGCCCAAGGGGCGGGAGATGCTCGCGATGGGGCTGGCCGCGGTCGCGACCGCAGCAGCGGCGAAGGCGACCAAGGCGCATGCCGATCACGCCAAGCCGCATCATCCGCCAGAGCCCCCTCGCCCGCCCGAACCCCCTCGTCCGCCGGAAGCGGCGACGCCGGGCCGCGCGGGGATCGACGCCAATGTCGATCAGGTGGTCGATGCGGTCAGTGCCGCTGCGAACGCATTCCTGCAGCGGCTGCGCGACCGCAAGGGATGATGGCAACGTAAGCCGTCGCCCGGCCGGCACGGCGATAACGAACTACTTCGTTTGCGTGGGGGTGCATCGGCCGTAGGGTCGGCGCATATAACGGCCGAATCGGGTATATCTCTCACTGCTCACCGGGGAGCGAGGAGAGGATAGCACCATGAAAAAGCTGATGATTGCAGCAGTGGCGTTAGCCGGCATGGCCGGCTCGTCCGCTGCGTTCGCCGCCCATTACACGCATCTGTACGGAACGTGGTCGGAATGCAGGGCAGCGGCGAAGGTCGCGACCAAGGCCGGCGAGACGGTGTATGACTGCCGCCTCGTCGATGGCGGCTGGACCTATGATCCACCGGCCTGCCAGGACGGCCAGTGCACGCCTGACTAAAGCCCGCTGAACGCAGGCCGAGGCATCCAGCCCCTCATAATCGCAAGTGCGGGAATCCATAGCCGCTGGTGGAGGTGAGACTTGACCACAGCCAGCCCGTCTGGATTCCCGCCTTCGCGGGAATGACGGTGGGTGGCAGGTCGACTTCTTTCGAGGCCTTGGGCCGTTCTTGCGGGACGTGCCGCGAGCGGTGCGGGACTGTCGCGCCGGGTCGTGTCCGGTTATGCGACGAGCGATGAGGCACGAACCTGTCCGGCCGGTCATCCGCGGGGTCACCTTCACGGCGGCGGCATTGCTTGGCAGCGCGGCGTCGGCGCAGGACATCCGCCTCTCGCCGCTGCTTGATGTCCGGCTGCGCTATGGACAGGTCGAGCAGGCCGGGATTGCCGACCGGGCGGAAGCAGCGACCGCCCGCATCCGTTCCGGCATTCGCGCGGATGCCGGGCATTTTCAGGCACTGGTCGAGACCGAAGCGACGCTTGCCATCGTCGAGCGCTACGATAGCAACACTAACGGCCTCACCCGCTATCCTATCGTCGCCGATCCGCAGAATATCGAACTCAACCGGGCGCAGCTTCGCTATCGGGGTGGTGACTATACCGCGACGGTGGGGCGGCAGGTGATCGAGCTCGCCGACCAGCGCTTTGTCGGATCGGGCGCCTTCCGCCAGAATCAGCGAACCTTCGATGCTGCGCGCGCCCAGTGGGGCGATCCGAAGCGCCTGTTCACCGACGTGACCTATGCATGGTCCGACCGGACGACCAACGGGATCGACGGGCGCGGTGCGCGACCGCAGGCGATCGGTGGAGACAATCTGTTCGCGCTCGCGGGACTACAGACACCGGTCGGCACGCTGACGGGCTTCGGCTATCTGGTCGATCAGGACGACCCGGCGGTGCAGGGATTCCGCCTGTCCAGCCAGACCTATGGTGTTCGCCTTGCGGGCACGCGGGCGCTGGGGCCGAACGCCGCAATCGCCTATGCCGCCAGTTGGGCACGGCAGAGCGACTGGCACCGCAATCCGCTGGATTTCACCGCCGACTATTGGCTTGTCGAGGCGACCGCGAGTCTCGGCATCGTCTCGCTCACCGCGGGGCATGAAGTGCTCGGCGCCGACGACGGCCGCGCGCTGACGAGCGTGCAGGCGCCGCTCTCCGCGCTGTTCAAGTTCCAGGGCTGGGCCGACAAGTTCACGACCACGCCGCCCGATGGCGTGCGCGATCTGTATGGCACCGCAGGCCTCGCGTGGAAGAGGCTGGGGCCGTTCAGCGGCGCGGGGCTGTCGGCGACATATCACCGGTTCCGCAGCGACCGGCTGGACCAGCGCTATGGCAGCGAGTGGGACTTGCTTGCCAGCGTGAAGCGCGGGCGCACGACGGTGCAGGCGCGCTATGCCCGGTATCGTGCGGAGCAGTTCGCGACGGATACCGACAAGCTGTGGTTGGAGGTCAACTGGGCGTTGTAAGTGCCGTCAGGCCGCGTCGCGTTCGACCGCGTGCAGCGCCTGGGTCGGCGCCCCCAGCGCGGCGGCGCGGGCGTGGAGGCTGCCCATGAGGAACACATGCTCCTCCATCAGGAAGCGGCGGGGGGTGGTGTTGAGGAAGGTCTGCGCGTCGCGCAGATAGTGGGACTGATCGAAATAGCTGCGGTCGATCTCGCCCTTTCGCCCGGTGCCGTCCAGCCCGTTGTCGCGCAGGAACGATCGCAGGAAGCGGGCGCGGCGCAGCAGCAGCTTGGGGGTCATCCCGAAATAACGCATCGCGGTGCGCCGGAGCTTCGCGGTGGGGACGCCGAGCATCGCGGCGACCGTGCCGATGTCGGGATCGCCATCCGCGACGATGACGGCGGCGAGCGCGGCGATCAGCGGCTCTTCCGGGTATGGCTTGGCGAGCAGGGGCGCAAGGACCGCGTCGAGCGTCGGGGCGATATCGGCAACGACCTTCGTCGCGGCGAGATCGCGCGCCAGCCGGTCGGCGAGCCGTTCGCCGAGCAAGGCGGTGACCGGGACGACGCGGTTCTGGATATCGGTCGCGGCGCGCCGGGTTAGTCGCGCCCAGCCGATCGGCGAGATGCCGATGCCGATCATGCCACCGCCGCGCGAGGTGATCCGCATCGGCCGCGTGGTCGGGCCATAGAGGCTGGCGGTGGCGACGGGATCGAACCGGTGGCGGCCGATCTCTACCGTGACCGGCCCGGCATCGACGCTGACGCAGAGCATCGCGGGCGCAGGCAGGAAACGATCGACGCGCGGTTCGTCCGACAGCGCAGCATAGGCGTTGTAGCCGGTGATCGCGGTGCGCAAGTCGGGCGCCGGCTGGAAATAGGACACGCGGGTGCCCGCGGGCATGCCCGGCTGTGCGGCGTCGCCGGCGGTGCCTGCGATCAGGATGTTACGGTCCACTGCGCCCCCGCCGCTTCGATACCGCGCTGCTATCGCGCAATTCCCGGTAATTTCAAGCGGGTCGCGACCGGTTCGCCTCGACCACATGCAGCGCCTGGGTCGGCGTGCCGAGGACGGCGCCCCGCGCGCGGACGCTGGCGTTCAGGAAATGCGTCTCGCGCGCCATGAAGCGGCGGGGCGTGGTGCCGAGAAAGGTGTTGGCATCGCGCAGGAAATGCGAGGCGTCGAAATAGGCATCCTCGACCAGCGCATAGTCGGTCGCGTCGCCGGTCTGGAACATCGCGAGGAACGACCGCAGGAACCGCGTGCGGCGTAGCAGCAGCTTGGGCGTCATGCCGAAATTGCGGTGCGCGACGCGGCGCAGCTTGCTGCCGGGGACGCCGGTCGCCTCGGCAAGCTGGGTAAGGCCGGCCATCTCGCGATCGACGACGAGCGCCATGAGATGGCGGATCAGCGCCGCGTCGTCGGGCTCCGGGCCGAGCAGCGGCGAGAGGATGGCGTCGAGGATCGGCTTGACCGCGTGCTCGTCGGGCGCGGCGGAGAGTTCATGGACCAGGCGGCGCGAGAGCGCTTCGCCGGCGATCGCATCGAAGGGCACGATGCGGTTGTGGAAATCCTGCGCAGAGCGGCGGAACAGGCGGGACCAGCCTAGCGCGTTGATGCCGAAGCCGATCATCACGCCGCCATGCGTGACCGCCTCCAGAACGCGGCTCGTCGGGCCGAAGAGCGAGACCTGGGGAATCGGATCGAAATGGCGGTTGCCGATGCGGACCGAGACGGGGCCAGCACCGAGCGTGATGCGGACATTGGCGGTGCCGGGAAGGAACCAGTCCTTCTGCCCCATCACCTGCGGCCCGTGCGCGGCGTAGAGGTGGTAGCCGGTGATCGACCCCGCGATTTCGTCGGCCGGGCGATCGTAGCGGATGGCCATGCCCGGCCCCATCGCGAAGACGCGGGAATCGATGTCCGGCGCCTCGGTGCCGCCGACGATGCCCGCCGCGGTCAGCCCCGTCGATGATCTGGCAACGGGGTGGCCGGCAATCGTCATCCCTAAGGCTTAGATATGGATTGGTTTTCCCGCAACGGCCATTGCGGCTTCCTTGATCGCCTCGCTGTGCGTGGGGTGGGCGTGGCAGGTATAGGCGATGTCTTCGCTCGTCGCGCCGAACTCCATCGCCTGCGCGGCTTGCGCGATCATCGTGCCGGCGACGCTGGCGATGCACCAGACGCCGAGGACGCGGTCGGTCTTCGCATCGGCGATGATCTTTACGAAGCCGTCGGGCTCGTGATTGGTCTTGGCGCGGCTGTTCGCCATCATCGGGAACTTGCCGACCTTAACCTCTCCGCGTTCTTTTGCGGCTTCCTCGGTGAGGCCGACGCCGGCGATTTCTGGCCAAGTGTAGACGACCGAGGGGATGACGTCGTGGTTCACGATGCCGTGCTGGCCGGCGATGTTCTCGGCGACCGCGATGCCTTCGTCCTCGGCCTTGTGCGCGAGCATGGGGCCGGGGATGACGTCGCCGATCGCCCAGATGCCGTCGACGCTCGTGCGGAAATCGTGGTCGGTCTCGATCTGGCCGCGCTGATTGGGGGTGAGGCCGATCTTGTCGAGCGCGAGGCTGTCAGTGTTGGGCTTGCGGCCGATCGAGACGAGGACGCAATCAGCCTCGATCGTGGTCGCAGCCTGTCCTGAGCCTGTCGAAGGGCCCGCGGCGGGTTCGAGGGTGAGGGTCGCCTTGTCGCCATCGACGGTAACGCCGGTGACCTTCGTGGACAGCCTGAACTCGATGCCCTGCTTCTTGAAGATCTTGTTCGATTCCTTGCGGACCTCGCCGTCGAAGCCGGGGAGGATCTGGTCGAGGAACTCGACGCACGTCACCTTCGCGCCGAGGCGGCGCCAGACCGACCCAAGCTCAAGCCCGATGACGCCGCCGCCGATGACCACCATGTGCTCAGGCACCTTGGCGAGCTCGAGCGCGCCGGTGGAATCGACGACGACCTTCTGGTCGATCTCGACGCCCGGCAGCGGGGTGACCGAGGAGCCGGTGGCAATGACGATATTCTTCGCGGTGACCTTCTGATCGCCGACGCTGACGGTGTGGGCGTCCTCGAAGCTGGCGCGGCCCTTGAGCCAGGTGACCTTGTTCTTCTTGAACAGGAACTCGATGCCGCCGGTGAGTTGCTTCACCGCATCGCGGCGCTGGCCGTGCATGGTGTCGAGATCGAGCTCGGGGGTGACCTTGATGCCCATCTTCGCCATCGTGCCGTTCGCGGCGGCGTCGAAATATTCCGACGCGTGGAGCATCGCCTTGGACGGGATGCAGCCGACGTTGAGGCACGTCCCGCCCAGCGTCTCGCGGCTCTCGGCGCAGGCGGTGCGCAAGCCGAGCTGTGCGGCACGGATCGCGGCGACATAGCCGCCCGGGCCGGCGCCGATCACGAGGACGTCATAGTCGTAGTCAGCCATTTCGTGTCACCTTGATGTGCTCCCGCGAAGGCGGGAGCCCAGTCTGGATCCCCGCCTTCGCGGGGATACATGGAATTACAAATCGATCAGAATCCGCGTCGGGTCCTCGATCGCGTTCTTGAGCGCCACCAGGAACGTCACCGCCTCGCGGCCATCGATCAGGCGGTGGTCGTAGCTGAGTGCGAGATACATCATCGGGCGGACGACGACCTGGCCGTTCACCACCACCGCGCGGTCTTCGATGCGGTGGAGGCCCAGCACCGCCGACTGGGGCGGGTTGATGATCGGGGTGCTCATCAGCGAGCCGAAGACGCCGCCGTTCGAGATGGTGAAGGTGCCGCCCTTCATCTCGTCCATTTTGAGCGTGCCGTCCTTGGCGCGCTTGCCGAAGTCGCCGATCGTCTTTTCCACGGTCGCGACCGACATCTGGTCGGCGTCGCGGATGACGGGGACGACGAGGCCGCCGGGCGAGGACACCGCGACCGAGATGTCGGCATAATCGTGATAGACGATGTCGTCGCGGTCGATCGAGGCGTTGACCGACGGAATGTCCTTCAGCGCCATGCACGCGGCCTTCACGAAGAAGCCCATGAAGCCGAGTCGGACGCCGTGCTTCTTTTCGAACAGGTCCTTGTATTTGGCACGCGCGGCGATGACCGCGGTCATGTCGACGTCGTTGAACGTCGTGAGCATCGCGGCGGTGTTCTGCGCTTCCTTCAGGCGCTTGGCGATCGTTTGGCGCAGGCGCGTCATGCGGACGCGCTCTTCCTTGCGGCCGGTGGAGGCGATGACCGACGGGGTGGCTGGCGCCGCGGGCGTCGGTGTGGGGGCGGGTTTGGACGAGGCGGCGGCGGCGATGTCTTCCTTGGTCAGGCGGCCGTCCTTGCCGGTGCCCTGGATCGTCGCGGGGTCGACGCCGTGTTCGAGGACGGCGCGGCGGACCGAGGGGCTGAGCGCGGCAGGGGTGTCGCCGGCGGGTTCGGCGGGAGCCTGCTGCCCGGCGGTTGCGGCGGGTACGGCCTCGGCAGGCGCGCTGGCTGCCGGCGCAGGTGCGGCGGCCTGCGCGGGAGCGCCGCCACCGGCCTCGACCGTGGCGATCATCGCGCCGACCTGGACGGTATCGCCGACCTGGACCGCGTGGGCGCCCATGACGCCCGCGACCGGCGATGGCACCTCGACCGAGACCTTGTCGGTTTCCAGGCTCGCGATAGGCTCGTCGGCCTGCACCGGATCGCCGGGCTGCTTGAGCCATTCGCCGAGCGTTGCCTCGGTGATCGATTCGCCGAGCGTGGGGACGGTGACTTCGGTTGCCATGTTCGCTTCCGTTTCAATGTGCTCCCGCGAAGGCGGGAGCCCAGGCTGGATCCCCGCCTTCGCGGGGATACAAGATAGGATCAAGTCTTGCGCGTGCGCCGGATTTCCTCGCGGACATTGTGGCCGAGCGCGTCGGCGACCAGCGCGCCCTGTTCGGCCTGATGGCGCTTCATCAGCCCCGTCGCGGGCGAGGCCGAGGGGGTGCGGCCGGCATAGCGGGCGCGGGCCACCTTGCTGCCGGCGTCCGCCAGGCACGCCTCGATAAAGGGTTCGACGAAGAACCAGTAGCCGTTGTTCTTCGGCTCTTCCTGCGCCCACACGACCTCTTCGAGGTTGGGCATCTTCTTCAGGCGCGCGGCGAGCGGCTCGCCCGGGAAAGGATAGAGCTGCTCGATGCGGATGATCTGGGTGTTCGCATCACCCGCCGCGTCGCGTGCCTCGATCAGGTCGTAGGCGACCTTGCCGGTGCACAGCACGACGCGCTTCGTCTCGGTGTCCGCCGCGCCGTTGGTGTCGGAGAGGATGCGTTTGAAGTGCGTATCGCCGATGAAGTCGCTCGCCTGGCTGACCGCGAGCTTGTGACGCAGCAGCGACTTCGGCGTCATGATGACCAGCGGCTTGCGGAAGGTGCGGTGCATCTGCCGGCGCAGCAGGTGGAAATAATTGGCCGGGGTGGTGCAGTTAGCGACCTGCATGTTGTCGCCCGCGCACAGTTGCAGGAAGCGCTCGGGGCGCGCCGAGCTATGCTCCGGCCCCTGCCCTTCATAGCCGTGGGGCAGCAGCATGACGAGGCCGTTGGCGCGCAGCCACTTGGCTTCGCCGCTCGCGATGAACTGATCGATCATGATCTGCGCGCCGTTGGCGAAATCGCCGAACTGCGCTTCCCACAATACCAGCGTCTTGGGGTCGGCGAGCGCATAGCCATATTCGAAGCCGAGCACGCCATATTCGCTGAGCGTGCTGTCCAGCACCTCGAAACGGCCGTGCTCGACGGTCGAAAGCGGGACGAACTTGTGCTCGTCGGTCTGATCGACCCAGACGGCGTGGCGCTGCGAGAAGGTGCCGCGGCCCGAATCCTGCCCCGACAGGCGGACGCCGTAGCCTTCGGAGAGCAGCGAGCCGAAGGCCAGCGCTTCGCCGGTCGCCCAGTCGAAATTGGCGCCGCTGGTGAACATCGCCCGCTTGGCATCAAGGACGCGGCCAAGCGTCTTGTGGATCGCAAGGTCTTCGGGAACGGTCGTCAGCGTGCGGCCGAGCGCATCGAACAGCTTCTTCTCGACGCCGGTTTCGATATTGCGGCGCGCGGTTTCGGGGTCGGCGGGGGCGCCGAGGCCGGACCACCGCCCGCCGAACCAGTCGGCCTTGTTGGGTTTGTACGCGGCGCCCGCCTCGAACTCGCCCTCCAGCAGCGTAGTGAACTGCTTGACGTTCTCGTCCACCCAGGCCTGGTCGACGACCTTTTCCTCGACCAATCGCTTTGCGTAGATGCTGCTCACCGGCGGGTGCTGGCGGATACGATCGTACATCAGCGGCTGGGTGAAGCTCGGCTCGTCGCCCTCGTTATGGCCGAAGCGGCGGTAGCACCACATGTCGATGACGATGTCGCGGTGGAATTTCTGGCGGAACTCGATCGCCATCTTACAGGCGAAGGTCACCGCCTCGGGATCGTCGCCGTTGACGTGGAAGATCGGCGCCTGGACGCCCTTCGCCACGTCGCTCGGATAAGGCGAGGAGCGCGCGAACTGCGGGCTCGTCGTGAACCCGATCTGGTTGTTGATGACGAAGTGGATGCAGCCGCCGGTGTTGTAGCCGCGCACCCCGGAGAAGCCGAGGCATTCCCACACGATCCCCTGTCCCGCGAACGCCGCGTCGCCGTGGATGAGGACGGGAAGCGACTTGCAGTGATGCTCCAGATCGTCCGCGATCGTCTGGATCGCGCGCGTCTTGCCGAGGACGACGGGGTCCGCCGCCTCGAGGTGGCTCGGGTTGGCGACGAGCGACATATGGACCTTGATCCCGTCGAACTGACGGTCGGTGCTGGTCCCGAGATGGTATTTCACGTCGCCCGATCCGCCGATGTCGTCGGGGTTAGCGGAGCCGCCGGCGAATTCATGGAAGATCACCCGCAGCGGCTTCGCCATGACGTTGGCGAGGACGTTCAGCCGGCCGCGGTGGGCCATGCCGAACACAATCTCGTTCACCCCCATCGCGCCGCCATATTTGATGACGCTTTCGAGCGCGGGGATCATGCTTTCGCCGCCGTCGAGGCCGAAGCGCTTGGTGCCGACATATTTGCGGCCGAGGAATTTCTCCCACTGCTCGCCTTCGATCACCTTGGTGAGGATCGCCTTCTTGCCCTCTGGCGTGAACTCGATCGCCTTGTCCTTGCCCTCCATGCGGTCCTGGAGGAACACGCGTTCCTCGACATCAGCGATGTGCATGTATTCGAGGCCGACCGAGCCGCAATAGTTGCGCTGGAGGATCGCGACGACCTCGCGAACGCTCGACCATTGCAGGCCGAGGGTGCCGCCGAGATAGACCGGGCGATCGAGATCGGCGTCCGAGAAACCGTGATAGGCGGGGCTGAGATCGGCCGGAAGCTCCTGCCGCGCCATGCCGAGGGGATCGAGATTGGCGGCGAGGTGCCCGCGCACGCGGTAGGTGCGGATGAGCATCTGGACGCGGATGGCGTCGGCCGCGGCCTTGGTGACGTCGACCTTGGGAGCAGCGTCGGCGGCGGGCGCTGCAGGCTTGGCGCCGGGCTTTGCGGGCCTGGGCGCGGGCTCCATCTGGGTGGGGTCGAGCGCGGCGGTCAGATCGTCCGTCGTCTTGAGCGGCCAGGCGATGTTGGCCCAGCTCGGCCCCTGCGCGGAGCCTTCCAGCCCCTCGAAAAAGCCGCGCCAGCCGGGCTCGACCGTGTCGGGCGACGCCTTGAACCGCGCATACAGCGCCTCGACGAACGCCGGGCTGACGCCGGCGGCGATGTCGCTGAAATCCTGACCTTCGTAGCCCATGTCCCGGGTCCTTTGTGTCCCCGCGAAGGCGGGGACCCAGACTGGACCCCCGCCTTCGCGGGGGTACAATGAGGGTTATCCCTTGAGTACTTCCAGCAGCGTCGACCCCAGCTCGCTGGGCGACGCCGCCACCTTGATCCCGGCCGCTTCCATCGCCGCGATCTTGTCTTCCGCTCCGCCCTGGCCACCTGAGACGATCGCGCCGGCATGGCCCATCCGCCTGCCCGGAGGTGCGGTGCGGCCGGCGATGAAGCCCGCCATCGGCTTCTTGCGCCCGCGCTTCGCCTCGTCGCGGAGGAACTGCGCGGCTTCCTCTTCAGCCGAACCGCCGATCTCACCGATCATGATGATCGAGGTCGTCGCGTCGTCGGCGAGGAACAGTTCGAGCACGTCGATGAAGTTGGTGCCGTTGACCGGATCGCCGCCGATGCCGACCGCGGTCGTCTGGCCGAGGCCGGCGTTCGTCGTCTGGAACACCGCCTCATAGGTGAGCGTGCCCGAGCGGCTGACGACGCCGACCGAACCTTGTTTGAAGATGCTGCCCGGCATGATGCCGATCTTGCACTCGCCCGGCGTCAGCACGCCGGGGCAATTCGGGCCGATGAGGCGCGATTTCGAGCCCGAGAGCGCCCGCTTCACCTTCACCATGTCGAGCACGGGAATGCCCTCGGTGATGGTGACGATCAGCGGCACCTCGGCATCGATCGCCTCGAGGATCGAATCCGCGGCGAAGGGGGGCGGGACGTAGATCACGCTCGCGGTCGCGCCGGTCTTCGCCACGGCCTCGGCGACGGTGTCGTAGACGGGCAGGTCGAGATGGGTCGTGCCGCCCTTCCCCGGCGTGACGCCGGCGACCATCTGCGTGCCGTAGTCCAGCGCCGCCTTCGTGTGGAAGCTGCCGGTTTCGCCGGTCATCCCTTGGGTGATGACCCTGGTGTTCTTGTCGACGAGGATGCTCATTCTGTCTCCATCTCTACCTTGTGTCCCCGCGAAGGCGGGGACCCAGTCTGGGCTCCCGCCTTCGCGGGAGCACAAGGAAGCTTCAAAACAATAACTCGAACAGATCGTCCCAGCCGGGGTTCATTCGTTCAATCTCCGTCAGCTTCCACTGCCGGTTCCATTTCTTCATCTGGAGCTCGCGATATCGCGCGCCTTCCAGATCGTCATGTGCCTCGTACCAGACGAGATATTTGCAGCCGTATTTCTTGGTGAAACCCTCGACCAGGCCGTTACGATGCTGATACGCCCGCGCGGCGAGATCGCTGGTCACTCCGATGTAAACCGTGCCGTTTCGCCCGCTTGCCATGATGTAGGCGAAGCCGGGCTTGTTCATCAGCATTGCGCTCCCTTGTGCTCCCGCGAAGGCGGGAGCCCAGTCTGGATCCCCGCCTCCGCGGGGATACAAGCCCCCTTAGTTCAGCGACCCATCGATCCCCTTGCACGCCACCAGCAGTTCCTTCACCGCGTCGACCGATACGCCGAGGTTCGCCTTCGCCTCGTCGTCCAGCGCGATCTCGACGATCTGCTCTACGCCGGCCGCGCCGATCACCACCGGCACGCCGACATAGAGGTCGGTCACGCCGTACTGGCCGTCGACATAGGCCGCCGCGGGCAGGACGCGCTTCTGGTCGTAGAGATACGCCTCGGCCATCGCGATGCCGCTGGTCGCCGGGGCGTAATAGGCGCTGCCGGTCTTCAGCAGCGCGACGATCTCGCCGCCGCCGCCGCGGGTGCGCTTGACGATCGCGTCGATCTTTTCCTGGGTCGAGCGGCCCATCTTGATGAGGTCGGGGACCGGGATGCCCGAAACGGCCGAGTAGCTGATGACCGGCACCATCGTGTCGCCGTGGCCGCCGAGCACGAAGCTCGTCACGTCCTTCACCGACACGTCGAATTCCTCGGCGAGGAAGTGGCTGAAGCGCGACGAGTCCAGCACGCCCGCCATGCCGACGACCATGTGGTGCGGCAGCCCCGAGAATTCGCGCAGCGCCCACACCATCGCATCGAGCGGGTTGGTGATGCAGATGACGAACGCGCCCGGGGCGTTGGCCTTGATCCCCTCGCCGACCGCCTTCATCACCTTCAGGTTGATGCCGAGCAGGTCGTCGCGGCTCATGCCGGGCTTGCGGGCGACACCGGCGGTGACGATGACGACGTCGGCGCCGGCGATGTCGGCATAGTCGTTCGAGCCGGTGATCTTCGCGTCGAAGCCCTCGACGGGCGCGCACTGGCTGAGGTCGAGCGCCTTGCCCTGCGGCACGCCTTCCACCACGTCGAAGAGGACGACGTCGCCGAGCCCCTTGAGTGCTGCGAGGTGCGCGAGCGTGCCGCCGATATTGCCGGCGCCGATCAGCGCGATTGTCTTGCGAGCCATGACGAGTCCTTGAAAGCAAGCGGTGCGGGAAGCGTGAATGGTCACGCCGCCTACGCGCTTTGTGCAGGCAGGGCAACCGCTAAAGGGCAGGCATTAACATTGTTATCGCACATGGTTCGCAATAGCGATTGCGCTGATATACCCCGTCTTAATCAAGCGGCGGGCAGGATGGCGCGGTGAGCCAGCCCCGATCCGACCAGATCCTTGCCATCGACGCGGTGCGCTTCCTTTGCGCTCTGCTGGTCGTCGCGCATCATTATGCGGCGATGCTACCGATCGTGGCGCCGATGTGGGCGGGCGAGGTCGCTTTGCCGCGCGACTGGGCGGGATGGAGCTGGGCCGGATGGATCGGCGTGGAGCTGTTCTTCGTCGTCTCGGGCTATGTCATCGCCATTTCGGCCGAGCAGGGTGCGGCTGGCAGTTTCCTGCGCCGGCGCGCGTTGCGGCTGGTGCCGGCGGCATGGCTCTGCGCGTCGATCACCAGCGTGGTCGCGCTCGCGGCGGGCATCTTCGCCTGGCCGGTCGTGCTGGCGCGGTGGAGCGCGAGCATCGTGTTCGACCCGTTCGTAAAGCAGGCCGATCCGTCGAGTTGGACGCTCGGCATCGAAGTCAGCTTCTACGGCCTGGTGGCGCTGGCGCTGTATTGCGGCGGCCGGCGCCGTGCGGTCGAGGCGATCGGCGCGGGACTGGCGATCATCAGCGCCGTCTGGTGGCTGTCGCGCGCGACAGGACTCGTGCCGGCGGTCGAATCCAAGATGCTCGACCTGTTGCTGGTGACGCACGGCGCCTTCTTCGCGATCGGGATCGCGCTTTGGACGATCCGCGCCGGGATCACGCCGCTGCGCATGCTGACGCTCGGAGTGGGGCTGGTCGCCGGCACGATCGAGATCGTGAGCCAGGCGCATTTCATGGCCACAGGCCTGACGCTGCCCGCCGGCCCCGCGCTGCCGCTCGGCATTTTCGCAGCGGGCGTGTGCGCGATCGCGGCGGCGGGCGCCTTGCAGGCACCGCTGGCCCGATGGATCGGCAGCGGTCCGTTGAAGATCGCTGGTCTGGCGACCTACCCGCTCTATCTGATCCATCAGCAGGCGGGGTTCGTCGTCATCCTCTGGCTGACGCAGCACGGCGTCGAGGGGCATTTAGCGATGCTGGGGACCGCCGCGCTCGCGCTGTGCGTGGCGATTGCCATCGTGCGCTGGGCGGAGCCGCCGCTGCGCCGCTGGCTCGCGGCGCGGATCGACGCGCTCAGCCGCCGTGGCTCTGGGCGAGATACTCTTCCGAGCGCATCTCTTCCAGCCGGCTGACGGTGCGTTCGAATTCGAAGGCGCCATCGCCCTTTTCATAGAGCGCCGCGGGTTCCGCGTCGGCGGCGGCGAGCAGCTTGACCTTATGTTCGTAGAGCGCGTCGATGAGCGCGACGAAGCGCGCGGCCTCGTTGCGGTTTTCGGGGCCGAGCTTGGGGATGCCGACGAGGATGACGGTGTGGAAGCGGCGGGCGATGGCGAGATAGTCCGCGGCGCCCTTCGCTTCGCCGCACAGCTTCCTGAAGCTGAAGACGGCGACGCCTTTCAGCGCTTTCGGCACATGGAGCGTGCGGCCGCCCTGGACGGGGATGTCGGCGGTGGGGACGTGGGCGCGGTCCTCGACCGGGAAGTCGGTGAGGCGGAAGAAGTCGCCGGATAGCGTGGCGGTCGCTTGCGCGCCGTTGGGGACGAGCCAGGTGTCGATGCGGCCAAGGCGGTCGCGGCGGTAGTCGACGGGGCCGTTGAGTGCGACGACGTCGAGACGGTCCTTGAGCAGCGCGATGAAGGGCAGGAAATGCTCGCGGTTGAGGCCGTTCCTGTAGAGATCGTCGGGCGCGCGGTTCGAGGTGGCGACGACCGTGACGCCGGCTTCGAGGAGCGCGGTGAAGAGGCGCGAGAGGATCATCGCGTCGGGGGAATTCGTCACCATCATCTCGTCGAAGGCGAGCAGGCGCACCTCGTCGGCGAGCGCGGTAGCAACGGGGAGAATCGGGTCGCCGGCTTCCTTGCGGCGTTCCTCGGCGATGCGCTGGTGGACCTCCAGCATGAACTCGGCGAAGTGGACACGGCGTTTGCGGCGGATGTCCAGCTGGTCGAAGAAGAGGTCCATGAGCATGGATTTGCCACGCCCAACCCCGCCCCAGAGGTAGAGACCGCGTGGTGGGACGGGCTTGGCGCGGGTGAGGCGCCAGAGGATGCTGCCCCTGGTCGGCACCGCTTCGAGCGCGGTGGCGAGCGCGTCGAGGTGGCGGGCGGCGGCTTGCTGCTCCGGGTCGGGGCGGAGTTCGCCCGTGGCGATGAGGGCGGCGTAGCGGGTGAGGACGGTGGTCATGGGCGGCTGCCAGCACCCCCGCGGAGGCGGGGGTCCAGTGCGTCGAAGGACAGCGCTTGTGGCTCTGGATTCCCGCCTTCGCGGGAATACGGATCGTATTTCATCGCGCCGTCGGCTTGCGGATCGTGCCGCTGAAGCTCGCGACCTTGTCGTCGCCCTGCACCACGAGGCCGCGCAGGAACAGCAGGCGGCCGGTTTCCTTCAGGAGCTCGACCTGTGCTTCCAGCGGCTCGCCGAGGCGACCGCCGCCGATGAACTGGGTGGAGAGGTCGAGCGTCACCGCGGTGCCGGCGGAGATCAGCCCGAAGCTGCGGCTGGCGGCGAAAAGCGCCACGTCGATGAAGCCGAGGAGCGCGCCGCCGTGGACGCGATCGGCGAGGTTGGAGTGCTCGCGACCGGGGGTCATGCGGACGCGGGCGATGCCGTCCTCGCGGCGGACGAGCATCGGGCCGAGGAACGCGTTGTAGCGGGTCGGATCGCGGAAGCCCCAGGCCATCCAGCCGGGGTGGTCAGGGTGCTCTTCGTAGAGGAAGTCGGGTCTGGGTTGGTCGGTCATGCAGTACCCCCGCGAAGGCGGGGGTCCAGAGCCACAAGCGCCGTCCCCCGTGGCTCTGGGCTCCCGCCTGCGCGGGAGCACGGTGCTCCTAAAGAACTCGCTCGGCTTCCATCTTCTTGATCTCGGCGATCGCCTTCGCCGGATTGAGGCCCTTGGGGCAGGCGTTGGCACAGTTCATGATGGTGTGGCAGCGGTAGAGGCGGAACGGGTCCTCGAGGCTGTCGAGCCGCTCGCCGGTCATCTCGTCGCGGCTGTCGGCGAGCCAGCGATAGGCTTGCAGCAGGATCGCCGGCCCCAGGAACTTGTCACTGTTCCACCAGTAGCTCGGGCACGAGGTCGAGCAGCAGGCGCACAGGATGCATTCGTAGAGGCCGTCGAGCTTCGCGCGTTCGTCGGGCGACTGGAGGCGCTCCTTGCCGGCGGGCGGCGGGGTGACGGTCTGCAGCCACGGCTTGATCGAGGCATATTGCGCGTAGAAATGGGTGAAGTCGGGAACGAGGTCCTTGATGACGTCCATTGCGGGGAGCGGCGTGATCTTCACCTCGCCCTTCACGTCCTCGATCGCGGTGGTGCAGGCGAGGCCGTTCTTGCCGTCGATGTTCATCGAACACGAGCCGCAAATGCCCTCGCGGCACGAGCGGCGGAAGGTGAGCGAGGAATCCTGCTCGGCCTTCATCTTGATGAGCGCGTCGAGCACCATCGGGCCGCATTCGTCGAGATTGATCTCGAAATCGTCGTAGCGCGGGTTTTCGCCGGAATCGGGATCGTAGCGGTAAATCTTGAATTTCTTCATCCGCCCGCCCGGCTGCGCCGCCTTGTGGGCCTTGCCCTTCTTGACGACGCTGTTCTTCGGCAGGGAGAATTCGGCCATTCTGACATGTCCCGTGTGATCGGATCGGTCGCGGTGTCGCGCGGTTCGCGTGCCAGATACATAAGGTGGCGGGTGGCCGCAAACACTACCCGCACCCGGCGGCGGATCAGATGACGTCGAGCACCAGCCCGAGATCGCGCGCCTCCTCGGCCTCGATATACCAGTTGGACGGCGCCCTTTCGCGAAGCTGCTCGAAGCTCACCCGGCTCCCCGCGACGAGATCGCGAAAGCCCTCCTCCTCGATCATCACCGAATGCTCGATCTCGTGGAGGGCCGCCTTGATCGACGACACGACCATGCGAAGCGGCCCGTCGAGGGTGATCTTCTTCGAGATCTGGCGCTCGTGGAGCATCAGCCGGGTGCGCCGGGTGAGAAAGCGGCGCTCGACCGGGAAGGCGGACATGAAGGTCGCCCCCGCCGAATACACCGCGACCTTGCCGAGGAACAGCATCTCGCGGCCGTGATAATCGCACAGCAGGCGCACTTCGTCAGCCATCGTCCGCGCAATCTCAGGATCGCCGCCGAGCGTCGTAAGAGTGACGACGATCGGGCCGTCAGGGGGGCAGGCGGTAAGCTGGGTGCGCCAAGTGGCGTAGGTCTGGTCGGTGATCGGGCCGACGAGGCGGATGTGGGGCTGCGCGAGCAGCGGGTAGCGGTTGGGATCGGAGGTCATGGCCGCGCAACCGGTGATGGGGATGGAGGGTTCCGGATCGGCATACGAAGTCGTTGCACTTGCCGTGCTCCCGCGCAGGCGGGAGCCCCGAGCAACGCGCGGTATCCTGATTGGCTCTGGGCTCCCGCCTGCGCGGGAGCACGGAATATCTGATAGGGATGGAGGAAAAGTGGGCATGGGCGAAGCCCATGCCGTCGGTCGCGGCTTTGGCCGCGCCGGCCGGAGGCGCCTTGAGGCTTGGCGAAGCTTCGCTCCGCCTTGCCCGGCGCCTCAGTAAACCCGCTTCTTCGGCTTGATATACTCCGCGTCGTCGGTGAGCGTGTAGTCGTGGACCGGGCGGTAGTCGATCGCGACGGCGCCGCCCTTCCCGCCCCAGCCGTCGAAGGTGGCGATGGTGTGCTTCATCCAGTTCGCGTCGTCGCGGTCGGGATAATCCTCGTTGACGTGGGCGCCGCGCGATTCCTTGCGGTTCGCGGCGGATTCCATCGTCACGACAGCCTGCGCGATGAGGTTGTCGAGCTCCAGCGTCTCGACGAGGTCGGTGTTCCAGATCAT
This sequence comes from Sphingomonas sp. EC-HK361, assembly GCF_902498785.1. GTDB lineage: Bacteria > Pseudomonadota > Alphaproteobacteria > Sphingomonadales > Sphingomonadaceae > Sphingomonas. The sequence continues at coordinate 1,541,703 of NZ_LR701494.1, read as the reverse complement.
CGAGCGGTCGGTGATCTTCACGTCGGCCATCCGCTTGTTGATCGCGGCGATCTTCTGCTGGCCTTCGGATAGCAGGGCGTTGTCGCGGAAGACGGCGCAGTGCTTCTGCATGGTGCGCTGCATGTCGAGGCGGATGTCGGCGGTCTTCGACGCGCCGTCGGCGTTGCGGAACGTGTCGAGGCGGGTGACGGCCATCTCCTCCGAACCCTTGGGCAGCGGGTTATGCGGCGCGTTGGGCTTCGAAATCTCCTTGATCCGCAGACCCGTCGCGCGGCCGAAGACGACGAGATCGATAAGGCTGTTCGAGCCGAGCCGGTTGGCGCCGTGGACCGAGACGCACGCCGCCTCGCCCACCGCGAACAGGCCGGGGACGACGCTGTCGGGGTCGCCGTCCTTCAGGCGCACGACCTCGCCGTGATAATTGGTCGGGATGCCGCCCATATTATAGTGGACCGTCGGAGTGACGGGGAGCGGCTGGCGGGTGAGATCGACGCCGGCGAAGATCTTGCCGGTTTCGGTGATGCCGGGCAGGCGCTCGTGGAGCACCTTGGGATCGATATGGTCGAGGTGGAGCCAGATATGGTCCTTGTGCTCGCCGACACCGCGGCCTTCGCGCATTTCCATCGCCATCGAGCGGGAGACGACATCGCGGCTGGCAAGGTCCTTGGCCGACGGGGCATAGCGCTCCATGAACCGCTCGCCCTCGGAGTTGGTCAGGTAGCCGCCCTCGCCGCGCGCGCCTTCGGTGATGAGGACGCCGGCGCCGTAGATGCCGGTCGGGTGGAACTGGACGAACTCCATGTCCTGCAGTGGGAGCCCGGCGCGGAGCACCATCGCGTTGCCGTCGCCGGTGCAGGTGTGCGCCGAGGTCGCGGAGAAATAGGTGCGGCCGTATCCGCCGGTCGCGAGCACGACGTTGTGCGCGCGGAAACGGTGGATCGATCCGTCCTCCATGCAGAGCGCGATGACGCCGCGGCAGGCGCCGTTCTCCATGATGAGATCGAGCGCGAAATATTCGATGTAGAAGTCCGCGTCGTATTTCAGGCTCTGCTGGTAGAGCGCGTGGAGCATCGCGTGGCCGGTGCGGTCGGCCGCGGCGCAGGTGCGCTGGACGGGCGGCCCCTCGCCCATGTTCTGCATGTGGCCGCCGAACGGGCGCTGGTAGATGGTGCCGTTGTCGTTGCGGCTGAAGGGCACGCCGGCGTGCTCCAGCTCGTAAACCGCGGCGGGCGCCTCGCGGACCATATACTCGATCGCGTCCTGATCGCCGAGCCAGTCCGATCCCTTGACGGTATCGTACATGTGCCAGGTCCAGTGATCGGGCGAATTGTTGCCGAGGCTCGCCGCGATCCCGCCCTGCGCGGCAACGGTGTGGCTGCGCGTCGGGAAGACCTTGGTGATGCACGCGGTCTTCAGGCCGCTTTCCGCGATCCCCATCGTCGCGCGCAGGCCCGATCCGCCGGCGCCCACCACGACGGCGTCATAGGTGTGATCGATGATCTTGTAGGCTTGGGGCATCAGGAGGCCACTCCGGGCGTGACGGTGAGCGCGATGCGCAGGATCGAGAAGATCGCGATCCCCGCGACGGCTGCGGTGAAGATGTTGAGGAGGACCATCGCGACGACGCGGCGCTCGCCGGTCTGGTAATCCTCGATCAGCACCTGCAGCCCGAGGCGGAAGTGGTAGAAGATCGAGGCGACGAACAGGATCAGCGGGATCGCGACCCACGCCGACTGCGCCCAGTTGCGGACGGTCGCATAGTCATAGGCGGGCAGCCGTGCGATCGAGAAGATCAGCCACAGGACGAGGAGCAGGTTGGTCCCCGCGGTGAGCTTCTGGTGCCACCAGTGGTGGACGCCTTCATGTGCCGAGCCGAGCCCGCGGACGCGGCCGAGGGGTGTGCCGTGCGCCATCATTTCGTCCCCAGATAAAGCCAGAAGATCGCGGTGAACGCCACCGAGCAGACCATCGTCATCAGCGCGAAGGTCCTGTTGCGCTTCAGCTCGAACGCGGCGCCGGTGTCCATGACGAGGTGGCGGATGCCGCTCATCATGTGCTGGAAGACGCTGAGCGTCAGGCCGACGCCGACGATCCAGCCGAGGATGTTGAGACCGCCGCCTGAGAGCGTGAAGGTATCGAGAAAGGTCGCATACGCCTTCTCGCCCGAGGCGAGCGCGGCCAGCCACCAGACGAACAGCCCGGTGCCGATCGTCGCCATGCCGTCGCCGGTCGCGCGGTGGAGGATCGAGACCAGCATGTGCGGCCCCCATTTATACACCTGAAGGTGCGGGGAAAGCGGCCGGGCGGGGTTGCGGGCGGTTGCCAAATCTTTGTCCTCTGGCGGTAAGCCGTTCAAGTCGTCGCGACCTATTAGACCGACAGGCAGGCGATGCAAGGCGGTGATCGTGCGCGCGTGCGCCTGCCCCACTCCTAACCCCGGCTTAACCATTGGCGCGCTAGCACCCGCACCAACGCCTATTTCCATTTCGGAGCCCGCCCCTTGTCCACGCAAGCCAATGACCTGCCAGCGCCCGGTTCGATCGCAGCCGCGGTCGATCTCGCCGCACGGTTGCGCGTCTTCGATTTCGACGGATCGCTCGCGAGCGCGTCGCGCGAGGTGTGGGACATCATCAAGCCCGATATCCGCAGCGTTTCCGAAGCCTATTGGAACCAGTGGCTGCGCTGCTTCGCAGACGAGCGCATCTGGGCGCCGCACGAAACCGCGAAGATGATCGACCTGGGCGTGACCTTCCTGGAACGGCGCTTCCTCGACACGTCGGGCCGCGCCTGGGTCGAATCGGTCGAGCGCTCGGTCGCCGCGGCCTATGTGGCGGATGTGTCGCCGATGGCGCTGCTGTCGATGATCAACGCATCCGACCGGTCGGCACTCGATGTGTTGATGGCGCGGGTCGACCGGAGCGACGAGCGCCTCACGCTGCTGATCGATACGCTGATGCGGCTGTCCGCGCTGGAAGGCGAGATCACGGTCGCGACCTATACCGAATATCGCCGCCACGCAGCGCAGGTCGCGCGCGACCGGCTGGCCGCCGATTTCCGCAACGGCATCACCGCGACCGTCGAGGATGCGACCCGCGACGGCGAGACGCTGCGCGAGCAGGCCGCGGGCGCGAGTGCGTCGGCGCGCGGCGTGCTGGGCAAGGCAAGCGAAGTCGCCGCGGCGGCGGAGCAGTCCGCGGTCGCGATGCGCGAGGCGGCATCGACCGCCGCGGGGCTGATCCGCGCGATCGAGGATGCGCGGGTCGAGGTGGAAGCCGCCGCCGAAATCGCGACGCGGGCTTCAGGGCAAGCGGGCGAAGCGGTCGGCATGAGCGAATTGCTCTCCGATCACGCGAAGTCGATCGAATCGATCCTGGGTCTGATCCGCGATATCGCCGGGCAGACGAACCTGCTGGCGCTGAACGCGACGATCGAGGCCGCACGCGCGGGCGATGCCGGTCGTGGCTTCGCGGTCGTGGCGCAGGAGGTGAAGTCCCTCGCCAACCAGACCGCGCGCGCGACTGACGATATCGCCGCGAAGATCGCTGCGATCCAGGCCGCGACCAAATCCACGGTCGAGACCAACGCCTCGATCCGCACGACCGTGTCGGAAGTGCAGAGCTCCGCCGAACGCATCCGCCACGCGATGGAAGCGCAGGCGCAGACCGTCACTGCGATCACGGCGGCAGTCGACGAAACCGCGCTCGCCGCCGATTCGATGTCGGGCACGATCGCCGCGATCCGCGAGGATACCGAAAATGTCGCGACCGAGATCGACCGCGTCGGTGCGGGCTTCGATTCGCTCGACGGCATTCTCGGCGGGCTGAAGACGAGCGCCGGGGAGTTCGCCGGCAAGGTCGCAGCCTGACCCGCCACGAGAGGCAGGCGCGATAAGAAGGCAGGAGGGGACGGGATGGCCAGTGATCGCAGCGCGATGCTCGGCAGCTGGAGTGGGGCCGACCGGCGGATCGCCGATCATGTCGGCGATTACGACTGGGACGGCGCCGTCGCGCCGGCCTGCGCCGATATCTGCGCGATGATGGTCGACGACGACTGGACCACGGTCGCGTCGAGCTTCTGGAGCCATTATCTGTCGCTTCCGGCCGCGGCGCATCTTCGCCCGCTGATCGACGACGCGTATCTCGCCAAGCAGATCGCGCGCAGCGCGCACTATACCCGGCTGAAATACGCCGCTCCGTTCAGCGACGAATGGCGCGTCTCGGCGGTGCGTCACGCCGAGCAGTCGAACGCGTCCGGGGTTCCGCTGCCGACGCTGCTCGCCGCCCTCGCCTTCGCGCACGCCCGCACGCTCGATATCGTCGAGCGGCGCGTGGGGGCGGATGTGGCGCGGATGCGGCGGCTGGGCGACGCGGTGCAGCGCCTCGCGCTCGTCGAAGCCGACGTGATGGCGTCGCACCTCGGCCAGAGCGACGCGGAAGCCGCGCATACCGCCCGCGTGAGCCGCACCACCGATTTCAACGACCGGATCGGCGCGGTCATCGACGGCGCCGCTGCGATGGGCGAGCAGATCCAGGGCGATGCGGCCGGCGCCAGCGCGTCGGCGCGCGGCGTGCTTGGCAAGGCGAGCGAAGTCGCCGCCGCCGCCGAGCAGTCGGCGATGGCGATGCGCGACGCGGCATCGACCGCGGCGGGGCTGATCCGTGCGATCGAGGATGCGCGGGTCGAGGTGGAGGCTGCGGCCGAGATCGCGACTCGCGCTTCCGGGCAAGCGGGCGAAGCCGTCGGAATGAGCGAATTGCTGTCGGATCACGCGAAATCGATCGAATCGATCCTTGGCCTCATCCGCGACATTGCCGGGCAGACGAACCTGCTTGCGCTGAACGCGACGATCGAAGCGGCGCGGGCGGGCGATGCCGGTCGGGGATTTGCGGTGGTGGCGCAGGAAGTGAAGTCCCTCGCCAACCAGACCGCGCGTGCGACTGACGATATCGCCGCGAAGATCGCCGCTATCCAGGCCGCGACCAAATCCACGGTCGAGACCAACGCCTCGATCCGCACGACCGTCTCCGAGGTGCAGGGCTCGGCCGAACGCATCCGCCATGCGATGGAGGCGCAGGCACAGACCGTCACCGCGATCACCGCGGCAGTCGACGAAACCGCGCTCGCCGCCGATTCGATGTCGGGCACGATCGCCGCGATCGTCGAAGACGTGACCCGGTTGCAGGGCGATATCGACCATGTCGGGACGCAATTCGATGCGATCGGCGCGGAACTCGGCACATTGAAGGCCTCGGCCGAAAGCTTTTCGCGCAACGTCGCGTGACGGCGCCCGTAACAGCCAACAGCGCCGATTGACCTGACCCGCGGGCACGCTACGCCCTCGGCCTATGACACGAATCCTCGTCACCGGCGCGAGCCGCGGCATCGGCGCCGCCATCGTCGCAACACTCGACCAGCCCGGCATCTCGGTCGCCAGCCACGCCACGCGTCAGGGCCTCGCCTTCGATCTGGCCGAGGCAGACGCCCCCGCGCGACTGTGGGACGCCGCGGTCCATCAGCTCGGCGGGGTCGATGTGCTCATCAACAATGCCGGCATCTTCGAGGCGAACCCGCTCGACGGCGACGATGCGGACTGGTCGGCCGGCTGGGCGCGCACGCTGCAGGTGAACCTGACCGCGTCGGCCGAACTCTGCCGCCGCGCGGTCCTCGCGTGGCAGCGCGAAGGACGCAGGGGCCGGATCGTCAACGTGGCGAGCCGCGCCGCCTATCGCGGCGACAGCCCCGCCCACTGGCACTATGCCGCGTCCAAGGCGGGCATGGTCGCGGTGACGAAGACGATCGCGAGAGGCTATGCGCGCGAGGGCATCCTGGCCTTCGCGATCTGCCCCGGCTTCACGATGACCGGGATGGCCGACGACTATCTGGCGAGCCGCGGCGGCGACAAGCTCCTCGCCGACATCCCGCTCGGGCGGGTCGCGGAGCCGGCGGAAGTGGCGTCCGTCGCGCGCTACCTCGCGCTCGAGGCGCCGGCATCGATGACGGGCGCGGTGATCGACGTGAACGGGGCGAGCTATGTCCGCTGATACGGGGTCCGCTGAATCCTGGAAGCTCACCCTGCCCTGCACGCGTGACGAGGCGGAGGCGATCGATGCGGCCGAGGACGTGGCGGTCGAGGCGGTGCTGATGACGACCGAGCTGTATGAGGACGACCGCGAGCACTGGCGGCTCGACGCCTATTTCGAGGGCGAACCCGGCGCGGACGCGATCGCGGCGATCCGGGCGCTGGTGCCGAGCGCGGCGGGTGTCTCGCCGGCGATCGAGCGGCTGGCGGACGCGGACTGGGTGACGATGAGCCAGTCGGGCCTCGCGCCGCTGCATGTCGGGCGCTTCTACGTTCACACCTCCGCGCATGACGCGCCGCCGCCCGAGGGCGCGCGCGCGTTCCTGATCGAGGCGGGGCGCGCCTTCGGCACGGGGCATCACGAGACGACGAGCGGGTGCCTCGCGATGCTCGATGCGATGGCGGGCGAAGGGGTGCGCCGGGTGATCGATGTCGGCACCGGCACCGGGTTGCTCGCCTTTGCGGCGCGGGCGCTGTGGCCGGATGCCGCGATCGTCGCGACCGATATCGACCCGGTGGCGATCGAGGTGACGCGTGAGAATGCGGTGGTGAACGATGTGGGGGGCGTCGAGCTGGTGGTAGCCGACGGCGCGCTGGACGATACGATCACGGCGCGGGCGCCCTATGACTTCGTAATCGCGAACATCCTTGCCGGGCCGCTGGTGTCGATGGCGCCGGAGCTGGCGGCGATCGCCGATGCGCATGCGACGATCGTTCTGGCGGGGCTGCTGGAGACGCAGCGAGAGGGCGTCGTCGCGGCCTATGCGGCGTGCGGGTGCTCGCTGGAGGCGGTCGATCGGCGCGGCGACTGGAGCGTGCTGCGGCTGCGCGCGGGGGCCGAGCGTTATGTGCCGGGTGCGCCGTTCGATCCCAAGGGGCGCGATGGGTGGGCGCTGGATCTTTAGCCCAAAAGTCTCGGCGTTGTGCTCCCGCGAAGGCGGGAGCCCAGTCTGGATCCCCGCCTGCGCGGGGATACAGTTTTACGCCTTTGCCCGCGCATAGTCCTGCGTGCCGCGGGTCAGCACCTCGTCTTCGGGAAGAATTTCCGCGACCGGCACGTCCGGCTTCGCCTTCAGCTGTTCGTAGAGCGGCGCGAAATCGGTTTCCACGGTCACGCGCAGCAGCTCGTCGAAGCTCGGGATGACGAAATAATTCTGCTGGAAATCGTCGATCCGGTATTCGGTGCGCATGACGCGGGCGAGATCGAAGGCGATGCGGTTGGGCGACGGATCGTCGAGCGCGAAGCGGCTTTCGGCATAGCTGGAGACGATGCCCGAACCGTAGATGCGCAGCCCCTCGGGCTCCGCGATCAGCCCGAACTCGACGGTGTACCAATAGAGCCGGCCGAGATATTTGAGCGCGTCGAGCCCAAGCGCGCGCTGCCCGCCGCGGCCATAGGCTTCCAGATAATCGGCGAAGACCGGATCGGCGAGCATCGGCACGTGGCCGAAGACATCGTGGAAGACGTCCGGCTCCTGCAGATAGTCGAGCTGATCGGGGCGGCGGATGAAATTGCCCGCGACGAAGCGGCGGTTGGCCATATGGTCGAAGAACACGTCGTCGGGGACAAGCCCGGGCACGGCCACGACCTGCCACCCGGTGAGCGTCATCAGCCGTTCGGACAGTTCCTCGAAATCGGGAATGCCGGGCTTCGACAGCTTCAGCACGTCGAGCCCGCGCAGATAGGCGTCGGAGGCGCGGCCGGGGAGCAGCTTCGCCTGGCGTGCGAAAAGCGTGTTCCATGTCGCGTGGTCTTGCGGCGTGTAGTGCGCCCAGTCCTGCGGCACCGTCCAGTCGGCGCCGGCGCCTTCGGGCGGGGCGTCCATCACATGCGTATCTTCGATCATGAACTTGCCCTAGCATGAACGCGGTGGCTTGGGGAATTGCAGCAAAGGCGTGGCGGGTCGCCGTTCAAGCGATGACCGCTCTGACCGTGATCGTGACGGCTTACGCTACCGCCGGGCTGATCGGCGGTGCGATCCCTGCCAATGCGGGATGGCGCGCGCCGGCGGACGGGATCGAGATCTTCGTCGAGGACAACGGCATCCATACCGGGATCGTGCTGCCCAAGCGTGCAGCCGGGGTCGACCTGAGCAATCTGTCGCAGCCCGGCGACCTGCGTGATCCACGCTTCGTCGCATGGGATCACATCGCGGTCGGATGGGGCGAGCGGAACTTCTATCTCGGCACGCCGACCTGGGCTGACGTGTCGCCGCGCACGATCCTGCACGCCGCGATCGGCAGCGATGCGGTGCTGGTGCACGTCGAGCATATCCCGCGCCCCATGGCCTCGGCCAGCGTTCGCCGTATCGTTTTGCGGGCCGAGGAGTATCGGCGACTGGCAGCCTTCGTGCGTGCCAGCCTGGCGCCGGGCGGGCGGCGCTATCCCGGCTATGACCGCTACGATGCCTTTTACGACGCGCGGGGGCATTACAGCGCGGTCACCACCTGCAATGCGTGGACAGGCGAAGCGTTGAGGGTCGCGGGTGTCCGGGTCGGGCGGTGGACGCCGTTTCCGGTGACGGTGATGGGGTGGTTCGAGGCGCCGCAGTCCGGAGATTAACCCACCTCCGTTCGCCCTGAGCGAAGTCGAAGGGCATGCGCCTCAAGTGCTTCGACTTCGCTCAGCACAAACGGGTGGGAAGGAGCGACTGAGCCCAGCCGCAAATGCCCTAATCGCCCGCAAAGGTCAGCGCGGTCAGGCGGCGTTCGCGCTCGTTGATCGTGAGCGCGCGGCCGGCAGGAGCGAGCGAGCGCTGCGGGCAATCGGGGCGGAAGCAGGCCCGGCACCCCAGCCCGATCGGCATCGCCGCCCCCGCCAGATCAAGCCCGCGTGCCGCGGCGAGCGTGCCCGCCAGACGCGCCTCCACCCCCAGCCCGACGACGAATTCCGCGGAGATCGCGCCGGCGCGGTGCCCCTGCGGCGCGACGGTGCGCGCCATCGTCAGCCAGCGCGTCGCATCCTCCGCCTCGACCAGATCGACGGTGAGCGAGCCGGGGCGATCGAACGCGGCGTGGAGCCGCCACAGCGGGCAGCGGCCGTCGCTTTCGACGAGCGACGCGCCGCTGGCGCCGGCATAGCGCTTCGACGCCTGCCCCGCGCGGTCGACCCGGATCATGAAGAAGGGCAGGCCCCGCGCGCCGACCCGCTGGAGCGTGGTGAGCCGGTGCGCGGCCTGTTCGAACCCCGCCCCGAAGCGGCGCTGAAGCAGCTCGATATCATAGCCGGTCGCCTCGCACGCGCGCAGGAAACGGGCATAGGGCATCATCACCGCGGCGCCGAAATAGCTGGCGAGATGGCGCCGGTACAGCCGCTCCGCTGCGCGGTCTGCAAAGCCGGCGCCGCCGACGAGCGCATCGATCTCGCCGCGTGCCTCGATCTGCGCGAGCTGGAAGGCGGCGGCGAAGGTGCGACTGGCGGGATCAAGCAGTTCCGACAGCTGCAACTGGCGCGCGTGAAGATCGAGCCGGCGGAGCACATCGGGCAGCACATCGATAGGCAGGATGCGGATCGTCAGGCTGTGCCGCACGCGCAGCCGCTCCGCGATCGCGCCGTATAGGTCGCCCGCGCCGAGCCGCAACTCGTCCGCGAGTCCCTCCGCCGCCGCGTCGAGATCGGCGAAATGGTTGCGCCACCGCTCGATCTCGCGGCGCACCGGCGCGACCGGATCGTCTGCCGTGGGGACGCCAGCGCCGCCGCCCGCCCCCAGCCGGTCGAAGACGCGCGCGAACGCCTCCGCCCCGCCCGGCGCCGCCGCCAGCCACTCGGCGACCTCGTGCCGGTCGATCTCCAGATCGGCGAACATCGGATCGGCGAGGCGTCGCCTGAGCGCATCGGCGCCGCCGGCCGGCTCGCCCGCCGCGAGCGCGCGCGCGTCGAAATCGAACCGCTCCGCCAGCCGCACCAGCAGCGTCGCCGACAAGGGCCGCTGGTTGCGTTCGATGAGGTTGAGATAGCTGGGGCTGATATCCAGCGCCTCGGCCATCGCCGCCTGGCTGAGTCCCGCCTGCCGGCGCACCCGGCGCACCGCGTGGCCGGCGATGATCTTGCGTTCAGCCAAGGACTGCGCCCGGAGGCGGTGGGAGTGCGGGAGGCCGGATCATGACGCCATGCTCGTCATTCGCGCGAACATGTCAATCCTTTACAGCATGACAGGCTACGGGAGCGTCAGCTCGACAGCGCGACCCCGCCATCCTGGTTGCGACCCTATCCGAACGCGGGCGCGGCCTGTCACAAAGACTTGCACGATACGACAATTTGTAAAGGACAAGACAGTGGCGACGACGTTCGAAGACCTGATTCCGGCGCCGGCCGGCCGTTTCGACGGGATCGAGCGCCCGTACAGCGCGGACGACGTCGCCAAACTCCGCGGGTCGATCGCCATCGAGCACACGCTGGCCCGCAAGGGCGCGCTGAAGCTGTGGGAACTGCTCAAGACCGAAGATTACGTCCATTCGCTCGGCGCGATGACCGGCAATCAGGCGATGCAACAGGTCCGCGCGGGGCTGAAGGCGATCTATCTGTCTGGGTGGCAGGTCGCCGCCGACGCCAACACCGCGGGCGCGATGTATCCCGACCAGTCGCTCTACCCGGCCAATGCCGGGCCGGAACTGTGCAAGCGGATCAACAACGCCCTCCAGCGCGCCGACCAGATCGAGCATAGCGAAGGCGGCGCGACGCGCGACTGGTTCGCGCCGATCGTCGCGGATGCCGAGGCCGGCTTCGGCGGGCCGCTCAACTGCTTCGAGATCATGAAGGCCTATATCGCCGCCGGCGCCGCCGGCGTGCATTACGAGGACCAGCTCGCATCCGAGAAGAAGTGCGGGCATCTCGGCGGGAAGGTCCTGATCCCGACCCAGGCGCACATCCGCAACCTCGACGCGGCGCGGCTTGCGGCGGACGTGTGCGGCGTGCCGACCGTGATCTGCGCGCGGACCGATGCGGAGAGCGCGAAGCTGATCACCAGCGATGTGGACGAGCGCGACCATGAATTCCTGACCGGCGAGCGCACGCCCGAGGGCTTCTTCCGCCTGAAAAACGGCACCGGCGTCGATCACTGCATCAAGCGCGGGCTGTCGTTCGCCGCGCACGCCGACCTGCTATGGTGGGAAACATCGAAGCCCAACATGGCCGACGCGCGGCGCTTCGCCGAGGCGATCAAGCGCGAATATCCGGACAAGATGCTGGCCTATAACTGCTCGCCCAGCTTCAACTGGGAGGCGAACCTCGACCGGGACGACATCGCCCGGTTCCAGCGCGAGATCGGCGCGATGGGATATAAATACCAGTTCGTCACGCTCGCGGGCTTCCACCAGCTGAACCACGGCATGTTCGAGCTTGCCAGCGGCTACCGCGACCGCGGCATGGCGGCCTATTCGGAGCTGCAGCAGGCCGAGTTCGCGAGCGAGGCAAGGGGCTATACCGCGACCCGCCATCAGCGCGAGGTCGGCACCGGCTATTTCGATCTCGTCGCCCAGGCGGTTGCCGGCGGCGCCAGTTCCACCACCGCGCTCGCCGAATCGACCGAGGCCGCGCAATTCACCAAGGAGGCTGCGTGATGACCACCCTGCAAACCACGCCCCGCGGCATCGAACCGGCGCCGACCCGCGCGGTCTTCGCCTCCACCGACTTCGCGCTGTTGAAGGACGCGGTTGGCGATTTCATCGGTCGCCTCGATCCGGAAGACAAACGCCTCAACCGCCTCGCCGCGCTCTATCACCGCATCGGGCGCCTGGCCTGACGCTCCACGACTTCCTGGGGAGGAAGATGTCCGTCGGTGGGAAACCACCGGCGGGCATTTCGTGTCAGGCGGCCACGACGCGCGCGCGGAACCACGCGGCGAGGTGTTCCTCGCTCAGGTTGCCGGCGGCCAGCGCGATCATGGTGCGCGTTGCATCGGCCTTGTCGAAAGACAGTTCGATGGCATTGAGCTTGAGGAAGAGACGAGCCATCACCCACGCCGTCCGCTTGTTACCGTCGGCAAACGGGTGATTGCGCGCGATCCCGAAAGCATAACTCGCGGCAAGGGCGCAAAGATCGGTTTCGCCATAGCCGTGCTTGTTCAGCGGCCGAGCGATCGCCGATTCGAGCAGGCCCGCATCCTTGACCCCCGCGAGCCCGCCATGTTCAGCCAACTGCCGATCATGCACCGCCATCGCGATTTCCGCACTTAGAAAGCGCGGCACTGGAACGGCATTCATCGTGCCAGCACGGCCAGAATATCGCGATCCTCGCGCATGATATTTTCTGCAGCGCCCATCGCTTCGACAAAAGCCGGATCGTGAGGCTTGACCGAGAAGCCGTCCGGCTGTTCGGTGACGAAGACCTGATCTCCCAGACCCACCCGCAGCTTCGCGAGCATGTCCTTGGGAAGAACCAATCCCAGCGAATTTCCGACCTTCACGATCTTGAGCGGCATGTGCATACAGGTGTTATAACACGCCGGCTCGCATCCTTCAACGCGGGCGCGCGTTCTGCGGCAAAGGGGACAGGGCTTGGCCAAGGCTGCCGAGGGCGAATCGAACATCGTCATCTTCGCCGCGCTCGCCGCGAACCTCGGCATCGCGGTTGCCAAGTTCATCGCGGCCGGGATTTCGGGGTCGTCCTCGATGCTGACCGAGGGCGTCCATTCGGTCGTCGACAGCCTCAACCAGGTACTCCTCCTCTACGGCCAGAAGCGCGCGGATCGGCCGCCCGACGAGGTCCACCCCTTCGGCTATGCGCGTGAGCTGTATTTCTGGGCGTTTGTCGTCGCGATCCTGATCTTCGCGGTCGGGGCGGGCGTGTCGATCTACGAGGGCTACCTCCACATCCTCGATCCGGAGCCGCTGCAGAGCCCGGTCATCAACTACATCGTGCTCGCCATCGCCTTCGCGATGGAGGGCAGTTCGTGGCTGATCGCGATGCGCGCCTTCGCGAAGGCCAAGGGCGATGACAGCTGGTGGCACGCTATCCGCGTGTCGAAGGACCCGTCGGGCTTCATCATCCTGTTCGAGGATTCGGCCGCACTCGTCGGGCTCGTCGTCGCGGGCATCGGCGTCTTCCTGAGCCACACGCTCGGCGATCCGCGGATCGACGGCGTCGCGTCGATCGTCATCGGCTGCGTGCTCGGCCTCGTCGCGGTGATCCTGGCGCGCGAATCCAAAGGGCTGCTGATCGGCGAGCGCGCCGACCCGCGGATTGTCGCGCGGGTCCGCGCGATCGTCGAGGCTTCGCCAAGCGTCGATGCGGTCAATCATGTCCGCACCATCCATACCGGCCCGAAGAGCATCTTCGTCGCGATCAGCGCCGACTTCCGCGATTCGGTGACGATGGGCGAAGGCGAGCGGCTGATCGAGGACCTCGAGGACAAGCTGCGCGCGGCCGAACCGATGCTGTCGTCGATTTACATCCGCCCCGAACGGCGCGAGGATGCGGCGGTGGCGCCTCCCGTAAAAGACCGGTCGTGACGAACCGACGCCAGTTTCTGGCCGGCACCGCCGCGATCCTTGCGCTGCCCTCGCCGGCCTTCGCCGCCGACTACGCGATCGACTGGCAGGGCGGCACGGTCGATCCGGCTGTGGCGGCGCGCCTTGCGCGGCAGATCGCGATTGTAAAGGCGCTGCCGATCCGACCCGAAATCCTCGCCTTTTTCGCGCGGCAGCCGATCCGCGTCCTGACCGGACCCGGCGAGGGTAGCCACGTCAACACCGATCCGGTCGTCTATTTCACGCGCGATGCGTTTCCCGACGACAACCCCGTCCTGCTCCACGAACTGATCCACCGCTGGCATTTCGCCACCTTGGCCGATACGCCCCGTGTTCAGCCCCTGCGCAGGCTTTTCGAGGCCGAGCGCGCGCATCCGCACTGGCCGCGGCGGGCCTATATGTATGAGAATATCTCGGAATTTCTGGCGATGACGGCGAGCGTCGTGCTTTATGGCCGCGCGGCCCGCCCCCCGTATACGCGCGCAGAGGTCGCCAATCGCACGCCCGATCTATACAGGTGGATCGTCGACACGTTCGGCCTTCGCCTGTCGTGAGGGAAATTATGCGCGTATTCGCCCGTATCCTGCTGTCGCTTACCTTGTTTCTCGCCGCGATCCCGGCGCAGGCGGCGGTGACGATCACCTTCTGGAGCCACGAGCTCGGCAATTCCTTTCCGCATGCGTTCTTCACGCTGCGCGGTATTCCCGATCGCGGCGGCGCGCCGGTCGATGCGAATTACGGGTTCACGCCGGTGTCGATCAGCCCGGCGATGCTGTTCGGCAATGTTAAGGGGCGGCTCGACATCGCGAAGCCGGGCTACATGCGCGGCAGCGATGCGCAATTCTCACTGGTGCTGAGCGACGCGCAATATGATTCGATCCTGGCGCTGGTCGAGGAATGGAGCGAGCGCGGCGACCCGACCTACAACCTCAATACCCGCAACTGCGTGACGTTCGCGCGCGAGGCGGCGCGGCGCGCGGGGCTGTCGGGGGTCGATCAGCCAAAGCTGATGAAGAAGCCCCGCTCCTTCCTTCAGGCAGTCGCCGCCGCGAATGTCGGGCGGGTCGTGATCGTAAAACAGCACGGCAAGGCCTATATGGCGACCCTCGCCCCGATCACGCCGCCGAGCGTGTCGCTTGGCACGGCAGTCACCCAGCCGGCACGAGCTCAATGACGTCGAGGGTCGATTCGAACGCCGGGTAAGGCAGGACCATCCGCCAGCGCCGCGTGCCGATCCGTTCGACAAAGCCCGCCATGTCGCGGGTCGTGTCCCGGCCGTAATCGATTGTGCGGCTCTCATCGCCGAGGACGACGGTGCCGAGAAACACCCCGCGCGTTGGCTCGGACGTGTAGATCGTGCCGACCGGACGCTGCGATCCGGTGAGCTTGGCGAAGTGCAGCGCGCCGTCCTCGCTGTCGATCCGGCAGCGAAACGCGGGATAGGCGACATAGCCGAGGCCGACCCCGGCCCTCGATCCCAGCTTCACGACGCGGCAGCGATAGTCGCCCGCCGGGGGCAGCGGATCGGCGAGCATCCGGTCAGGATCGAACAGCGCCGCGTCGGCCGCGAGATCGCCGCCATGTCCGGCGGTGCGCGCCTGATCGAGCGCGGTCATCCAGGCGGATCGCCATCCGCGCAGCCGGATCCGGTCCGCGGTCGTCACATGCGCCCGCCAATCCGCCTCCGCGATGGATGGCAAGGCCGGGGCGGAAGGTCCCCCGGGCGGAGCGGCGCCCCGCCCCGCGCAGCCAGCCACCAGGAACGCTGCACACAGCGCGCCAGCACCGAAACCCTTCACACCCACGCGACCATCCTCTTCTCCGGCCTGCGAGGCTAGGGAGCGATCACGCCGCGGTCCAGCCGCCGTCCATCGAAAGATTGGCGCCGGTGATCGACGCCGCTTCATCGCGGCACAGGAACAGCGCGAAGGCGGCGACCTGCTCCGGCGTCACGAACTGCTTCGTCGGCTGGGCGGACAGCAGCACGTCGTTCATCACCTGCTCGCGCGTCAGCCCGCGCGCCTTCATCGTATCGGGGATCTGGTTCTCGACCAGCGGCGTCCAGACATAGCCCGGCGAGATGCAGTTGACGGTGATGCCGTCGGTCGCGACTTCCAGCGCCGCGGTCTTGGTCAGCCCGGCAAGGCCGTGCTTGGCGGCGACATAGGCCGACTTGTTGGGGCTCGCGACGAGGCTGTGCGCCGACGCGGTGGAAATGACGCGGCCCCATTTCCTCGCCTTCATGTGCGGGATCGCGGCCTTCATCATGTGGAACGCCGATGTCAGGTTGATCGCGATGATCGCGTCCCACTTGTCGTCGGGAAACTCGGTGATCGGCGACACGTGCTGGATGCCGGCATTGTTGACGACGATATCGACCGAGCCGGTCTCCTTCGCCGCGCGCGCCACCATCGCCGCGATCTGACCCGGCTTCGTCATGTCTGCCGCGTCGTAGAGCGCTACGGCACCGCTCGTTTCGGCGAGCCCAGCGCGCTCCGTCTCGATCGCGGCTGCGTCACCGAAGCCGTTGATGACGACCGCCGCGCCTTCGGCCGCGAACGCCCTGGCATAGGCAAGCCCGATGCCTGAGGTGGAGCCGGTGACGATCGCGGTCTTGCCCTTGAGGAACATGGTGTCTCCTGATGATCTAGCGGGGGTTGAGGTCGAAGGCGGCGGTGCGCCCGGTGAGCACGTTTTCGGCGAGGATTTCGGCATTCGCCATCGTCGCATCGACCGCCGCCTGCCCCGCCGCCCAATGCTCGGCCATGGTGCGCGCCGAAAACTCGAAGTCGCGGCTCCCGCCCTCCCAGGCATTGGCGCGGTAGATGAGATGGACAAGGCTGACCGGCTGCTCCTTCGCCAGCGCCGTCAGCGCCGCGACATCGCCATCGGCGCGCAGGTCGGCCGGCAGCTTGGCAAGGACCTTGCGGATCAGCTCGCGCTCCTTGCGCAGGCGGATGAGCTCGTCGGTGACCTGCCGGGTGCGGCTGGAGAAGCGGATTTCCTTTTCGCGCGCCATCACGTCCATGATCGTGCGCGGGCGATCCGCGGCGGCCGAAAACAGATCGACCTGGAACACGAGCAGGCTGTCGGTCTGGTGATCGAGCACATGCTGGAGCGGGGTGTTCGAGACGAGACCGCCGTCCCACCAATATCTGCCGTCGATCTCGACCGGGGGCAGCCCCGGCGGCAACGCGCCCGATGCCATGACGTGGCGCGCATCGAGGCGCTCGGTCGTGCTGTCGAAATAGCGGAAATTGCCGCTTTCGATATCCACCGCGCCGACCGACAGGCGCACCGGGCCGTCATTGACGAGGTCCCAGTCGATGAGGTCGTCGAGGGTCTTCGCAAGCGGCGCGGGATCGTAGAAGCTGAGCGCGCCGCACGACCCCGGCGTCGCGAGCACCGGCGGCACGAAACGCGGGCCGAAGAAGCCCGGCACGCCCGCCATCGCGACGAAGCCCGCGGACCATTCATGCACCGCCTCACGCAGGTGATCGTCGGGGTAGAGCGGGAAGCTGGGGAGCGCGCTCGTCACCGTGTCCCAGAAGGTGCGCAGCGCCGCCACGCGGCGTTCGGGCGGGTTGCCGGCGATCAGCGCGGCGTTGATCGCGCCGATCGAGATGCCCGCCACCCAGTCGATCGGCACCGCTGCCTCCGACAGCGCCTCGAAGACCCCCGCCTGATAGCTGCCGAGCGCGCCGCCGCCCTGCAGCACCAGCGCGACCTGTTCCGGCAGCGGCATCGCGCGGGCGCTGCGCCGGCCCATCGACGTCCGGGCGGGTTGCGGTTCGATATCGGCCATCGGCGCGCCTCATGCGCGCCTCGACGCGCATCTTCAAGCGCGGGCATTGCAACCGGCGGGGCATCCGGCGCATTCTGCTGCGCGTAGCAAAGAGGGGCATCCGTAATGCGGCTCGACGATTTCGATCCCAACATCAATGTCGGCGACCAGCGCGGGCAAGGCGGCGGTTTCGGCGGCGGCGGCGGCGGCGGGATGCTGCTCGGCCTGCTGCCGCTGATCGGCAGCCGCTTCGGCTGCGGCGGCATCGTCGTTGCGCTGATCCTGCTCGCGGTGTTCGGCGGGCTCGGCAATCTCGGCAGCATGATCGGCATGGGCGGCGGCGGCAGCTCTGCGCCGACCACACGCTCCGCCCCCGCCGGCACGACCGAGGCGACGAAAGCGTGCACGGTCGACGCGGAAAGTCGTGCGGCCTGCAACGCCTATTCCTCGGCCGACAAGACCTGGGAGGCGATCTTCGCCAAATCCGGCCAGCAATTCCGGCAGCCGTCGCTGCAATTCTACAGCGGGAACGGCCGGTCGGGCTGCGGCGCGGCGCAGTCGGCGATGGGGCCGTTCTACTGCCCGACCGACCAGGGAATCTACCTCGACACGAGCTTCTTCAACGAACTCGCCAACCGCTTCGGCGCGAAGGGCGATTTCGCGCAGGATTACGTGATCGCGCACGAATTCGGCCATCACATCCAGAACCTGCTCGGCACCTCCGATCAGGTCCAGCGTGCGCAGGCGCGGGCGAGCGAGGCCGAGGGAAACGCCATCTCCGTCCGGCTCGAGCTGCAGGCCGATTGCTATGCCGGCGTCTGGGCCGCGCAGAACAGGGACCGGCTGGAACCGGGCGACATCCAGGAGGGGATGACCGCCGCGCAGGCGATCGGCGACGACACGCTCCAGAAGGAATCGCAAGGCCGGGTGATGCCCGACAGCTTCACCCACGGCACCTCGGCGCAGCGCATGGCTTGGCTGAAGCGCGGGCTGGACAGCGGCGACCCGGCGCAGTGCGACACGTTTTCCGGGGCGATCTGATCGGACTTGGCAATTATAAGATAAATGCGTAGCGCTTCATGGGCGCGTGGCTTCCATACTGCGCGACCCGGGAGCTAGGCGATGCGACATGTCTTCCTGATGCTGGCGCTCGCGGCCGCGCTGACAGGTCCGGCGATCGGACAATCCTCAAAGCCGCGCGCCCTGCCGGCGCCGCCCAAAGGCGGGCTCTACCTTGGCGGCGACCTGTCCTACGTCAACGAGATGGAGGATTGCGGGGCGATCTACCGCGACCGTGGGAAGAGGGTCGACCCGTTCCGGCTGCTCGCGCGCAAGGGCGGCAACCTCGTCCGCGTCCGGCTGTGGAACGATGCGACGTGGACCAGATACAGCAACTATGCCGATGTGCTGAAGACGATCCGCCGCGCCAAGGCCGCGGGGATGCAGGTGCTGCTCGACTTCCATTATTCGGACGACTGGGCGGACGGCGACAAGCAACTGACGCCCAAGGCCTGGGAGAAGCTCGGCACCGAAGCGCAGGCGAAGGCGCTGCACGACTATACCGTCGACATCCTCACCCGCCTCAACCGCGACGGCGCGATGCCGGAGATGGTGCAGGTGGGCAACGAGACGAATCAGGAGTTGCTCGGCGGCAGGAAGGGGGTGGCGATCGACTGGACGCGCAATGCGACGCTGTTCAACGCCGGGATCGCTGCGGTGCGCGCGGTCGGGCGGACGGCATCGATCAATCCGCGCGTCATGCTCCACATCGCGCAGCCCGAGAACGTCCTGCCGTGGTTCGATGCGGCGAAGGCGGCGGGAGTCGCCGACTACGACGTCATCGGCATCAGCTATTATCGCAAATGGTCGAAATTCACGCCGGACCAGCTGAAGACGACCGTCGCGGCGGCGAAGGCAAGGTTCGGCGCCGACGTGATCGTGGTGGAGACGGGCTATCCCTTCACGCTGGCCGGCAAGGACAGCGCGACCAACCTGCTCGGCGCCGACGCGCTCGTCCCGGGGTTTCCCGCAAGCCCCAGGGGCCAGCGCGACTTCATGGTCGCGATCACCCAGGATGTGATCGACGCGGGCGGGATCGGCGTCGTCTACTGGGAGCCGAACTGGGTCTCCACCAAATGCGGCACGCGGTGGGGCAACGGATCCGACTGGGAGAATGCGGCGTGGTTCGACTACGAGCGCACCGACGCGCTGCCGGTGTTCGATTTCCTGGCGCATCGGTATCGGCGCGTGAAGTAGAATAAAGGGTTCACGCGGAGGCGCGGAGATCGCGGAGGGACAGCGATCGGGTGGACCGTCTTTCCTCCTTTTCCGAGCAGGAAGGGAAAATCGACTCCGCCATCTCGTGGACGTAACTCCGCGTTCTCCGCGCGAACCTCTCTTTCTCCCGCTGGCGCCCGGATACGGCTTTCGGGATATACCATGCACATTGCAAACGCGGACACCTTCCGCTAGGGGCCACGGCTTCCAGCGTGACAGCGAGGGAAAACGTTGCGGGAGGGTGCTTCGAGCGCCCGTCTGGACCGCTAAACTTGAACGGGCCTTTCGCCCACTAGAGAGTGAGACATGGCAAAGAAGATTACCGGCTATATCAAGCTGCAGGTGCCCGCGGGCGCTGCGAACCCGTCGCCGCCGATCGGCCCGGCGCTGGGCCAGCGCGGCGTGAACATCATGGAATTCTGCAAGGCGTTCAACGCGCAGACCGGCGACCAGGAAAAGGGCACCCCCCTTCCCACCGTCATCACCGTCTATGCCGACCGTTCGTTCTCGTTCGAGACGAAGACCGCGCCTGCGACCTACCTCATCAAGAAGGCGGCGAACCTGAAGTCGGGCTCGAAGGAGCCGGGCAAGGTGTCTGCGGGCAAGATCAAGCGCTCGGCGCTGACCGCCGTCGCCGAAGCGAAGATGAAGGACCTGAACGCCAACGATATCGAAGCGGCAACCCGCATCATCGAAGGCTCCGCCCGCGCGATGGGCCTCGAAGTGGTGGAGGGCTGAGATCATGGCATTCGTGAGCAAGAAGGCAAAGGCCATCACCATCGACCGCGAGAAGCTGCACGGCGTTGACGAGGCGATCGGCCTCGCCAAGACCGGCGCGACGAGCAAGTTCGACGAGACGATCGAAGTCGCGCTGAACCTGGGCGTCGATCCGCGGCACGCCGACCAGATGGTCCGTGGCGTCGTCACGCTGCCCAAGGGCACCGGCAAGACGGTGCGCGTCGGCGTGTTCGCCAAGGGCGCGAAGGCGGACGAGGCGCGTGAAGCGGGCGCCGACGTGGTCGGTGCGGAAGATCTCATGGAGATCGTCCAGGGCGGCACGATCGATTTCGATCGCTGCATCGCGACCCCGGACATGATGGGCGTCGTCGGTCGCCTCGGCAAGGTGCTCGGCCCCAAGGGCCTGATGCCGAACCCGAAGCTGGGCACGGTCACGATGAACGTCGCGCAGGCGGTCAAGGACGCCAAGGGCGGCCAGATCGAATACCGCGTCGAGAAGGCGGGGATCATCCATTCGGGGATCGGCAAGGCCAGCTTCCCGGCGGAAGACCTGCGCGCGAACTTCGACGCGCTGCTCGACGCGATCGTGAAGGCAAAGCCGTCGGGCGCCAAGGGCAAGTATGTCCGCAAGGTCGCGATATCGTCGACCATGGGCGCGGGCATCAAGGTGGACACGACGGAAGTCGCCGGAGCCTGAGGCACCGACCTCTGTCCGTTGCAGACCAATGAGAAAGGGCCGGTAGAGCGATCTCCCGGCCCTTTTTTTGTCGCTAGTCGCGCCTGATCCGGTAGAGCGCGCCGTCAGTTATGGACCAGACGCGCGCGAAGCGATCGTCGCGCAAGTCGCCCGCGCCCGGCATGTTGATGATCCACAGATAATCGAATGCCGTGTGCGGGAGGCGCTTCAGCAACCCGGCCCGCGCCGGCTCACCGGGCTGACGGCAGCCGGCAGGGCGCACGATCTGGCTGGGATCGGTCGCGAAGGCGCCCGCCGCGGGGTAGCGCACCTTCAAGAGCTGCGCGCCGGACAAGGCCCAGGAGTCGTTGACGAAGGCATCGCGGCGCACGGTAGCGAGGCCGCCGAGATGCTCCATCCGCGCGCCCGACCAGTCGCGCTGGCAGGCGGTGCCGACGAACGCGATCACGCGCGCGCCGTAGGGGATGTGATCGATCGCGGCGAGCTGGCGGCGATATCCCTGGTCGAACATCGCGTAGCTCGCCGTCGATGCGCCGATCCGGACGAAGAAGAACGCGAGCGCGCCAAGCGCCAGAGCCCGTTGTAGCCGGGGACTCGACGGGGTGCGGATCGCGACGATCGCGATCGCCAGCAGATACGGCGCCAGCCGCATGTCGGCATAGGCGGACCCCAGCAGGATTCTTGGCAATGCGATGAAGACCAGCGCCAGCGCCGCGCTGGCCGCCGCCAGCACCGTCGCATAGCCGAGCTTGCGCTCGACCGCGCCGGCCACCGCGAGGAACAGCAGGATCGCCGCCGATACGCGATCGAGAACCTCCCACCGGTCGCGCAGCACAGCGATGAGCCAGGTGAGCTTGACCGGGAGGTTGAACCAGTCGCCGGTTTCGCCCGCCACCTCGCCCGAGCGCCACAGCGCCATCAGCAACAGCGGCGGCGCAAGCGGCAGCAGCGCCAGCACGAAGCGCCGCGCGGCCCGCCAGCCGTCCGCCCTGCCCCGGACCAGCACGACCGCCTCCGCCGCCGCCGCCATCGTCGCGAGCAGCGCCCAGCCGAAGACGTGACAGGTCCATAGCAGGACGCCGAGGGGAACGAAGATCGTCGCGCGCAGCGCGGGCCGCCCGGTCCTGCCCAGCCGCAACCACAGCGCAAAGGCCAACAGCGCCAGCGCCATCGCGAGCGAGAAATTGAGGAACCCGAACTGGAAGGGATAGCCATAGGCAAGCGGCAGCGCAAAGGCGAGCGTCGGGGGTGCGCGGCCATGCACCTCGACCGCGATCAGGATAAGGCCGGCGGCGGTCAGTGGCGGGATCGCCAGCGCGACCAGCTTCGTCGCCGCTTCCACGCCCAGCAGCTTGGCAAGCGGGATGATGAGGACATCGACCCCGAGATTGCCGATCAGCGTCCAATGGAACGCATAATAACGCTGAAGCGCGGGCGACCGATCGATCGTGGTCTCGATATGATAACGCGCCAGATGACCGAGCGCGTCGGTGAGCGGCGGCAGCGACGGCCAGGCAAGCGGCACCGCGCAGAGCAGGACCAGCGCAAAGAGGAAACGCTTGTCGGACCACCAGCCAGAGGCGTTTCGATCACGCAGGCGAAAGCGTCCGGTCACGGTGACGGGCAGCTGCCGACGCTGGCAGATTTCGCCTGTGCGCCACCCCGATCAGAGCTGCTGCAAGGGCGAGGCCGGCGATGACATCGATCAGGTAATGCGTGCCCTCGACTGGTGTCGCCGCCAACATCATACCGTTCACCAGCAGCAGGGGCATGCGCAGGCGCGCGACGGGCCAACCTGACCATGTGAACAAAACCGCGCACACCGCGTGGAAGCTGGGAAACGTAATCAGGCCCACGATCCGTGCCGGATCGACGACATGAACCGCGCCGCCACGCAACGCTTCGATGATCGCCACATGGTCAAGCCCAGTAGCGGGCATGTAACCCGGCGCCATACCGACGTGATAGGCGAGCGCCGAGCGCGCAGGAAGAAAATAGAACGAGAACAGGCACACGCAAAGTGCGACGCCAAAGACGGCAACGAACGTGCGAGCGCGCTCCGCCCTTCCGGTCATCGTCAGGGCGGCGATGACAACAAGCGGAGTCGCGAAAATTGTCCGATATGCCGGAGCGGTGACGGCGGTCAGCCAGGAATGGCCCGCGAAGAAGCGGTACGTGGCCAGCCAGTCGAAACCCATCGCGCTATCGATGTTTGCCAGTGCCGCGTCGTGAAAGCCGTGGCTCGCCGCGGCGACGGCGTAGCTGCCAAGCCCGCCAAGCGCGCTCACCCAGCAGAACAGGCCGAGCAGTTCGATGAGGTCCGCCAGCCGCAACTGGCGCGCGTCGGTCAGCCGGCCCCGCAACGCGGCGACACCAGCGATCAGTCCGATCATCGCGAGATAGGGCGCGCCGGTAGACCGGGCGACCGACAGGCCGGTCATGCGAAAACCGATCGCGACCAGAAGCGATCCGCCGATCACCAGACCCCACAGATGCCCACGCGTTGCCGTAACCATGCCCACCCCGTTCGATGCGCTTCATGGACCGAAGGTGGTTAACGGATCGTGGCGGCGGACTGCTTCCAACCGGAATCCTGATCGAACCAAGTCTTTGCCGGGGGTCGTAGCAGTAAGTTCTCAACAATAACGTCAGCAATACGACCTGATTGATGCAGGCGTGACACAATTCAGAAATATCCGCATCGGCCATTTACAAAGTTTTCGTGGCGATGCAGCGTTGCGCGATGGAGGTGTCCGGGGGGACATAAAGCCTCCTTCCAGCCGGCGTTCGCCGGCTGGATGCGTATGGGGAGTTTTCATACATGAAGTTTTCTTGCCGCAGCCATGCGCTGCGTCTGCGCGACGGTGTCGCGCCGCTTGCGTTCGCCATCGCCATGTCGACCAGCCCCGCGCACGCGCAGGTGGCGGATCAGACGGTGCCGAGCACGACTGCTGCGACCACGGCCGACGCGCAGGCTGATACCGGCGCGGACAAGGACATCGTCGTCACCGGATCGCTGTTCCGTCGCACCGATACCGAAACCCCCTCGCCCGTCACCGTGCTGACGTCGGACACGCT
This sequence comes from Sphingomonas sp. EC-HK361, assembly GCF_902498785.1. Taxonomy (GTDB): domain Bacteria; phylum Pseudomonadota; class Alphaproteobacteria; order Sphingomonadales; family Sphingomonadaceae; genus Sphingomonas. The sequence goes on along the minus strand of NZ_LR701494.1, from coordinate 1,517,583 downwards.
GTCGAAGGCCGGCATCACGACCGCGTCGGACGCGATCCGCTCGATCTCCGCCGACAGCGCCGGTTCGATCGGCACCGGCTTCCAGACCGGCTTCTCGGCCGGCGGCTCGGCCGTGTCGCTGCGCGGCCTCGGCGTGTCGTCCACGCTCGTCCTTGTGGACGGCCTGCGCTCGACCAACTTCCCGATCAACGACGACGGGCACAACGCCTATGTCGACCTGAACTCGATCCCCTTCAGCCTGGTCGACAGGATCGAAGTCCTGAAGGACGGCGCATCCTCGACCTACGGCGCCGACGCGATCGGCGGCGTGGTCAACATCAAGCTGAAGAAGCAGTTCGTCGGCATTGACGGCCTGGTCGAAGGCGGCGTCGCCGAAAAGGGCGATGCGAGCCACCAGCGCGCGAACCTGACGCTCGGCTACGGCGATTATGAAGCGAGCGGCTTCAACGTCTACATCAACGGCGAATATCAGCGCGACGGCCGCGTCACGAGCCACAGCCGCGGCTTCCCCTACAACACGCAGGACCTGACGCGGATCGGCGGCATCGACAACAATTCGGCCGACCAGTCGCTGACGATCAACACCCCGACCGCCTATGTCACGCGCGTCAACCAGACCGACCTGAACAACCCGCTCAGCGGGCAGGCCGGTGCGCCGCTGACCAACCAGTATCAGGCGCTTGGCCTCGGAAACTGCGCCCGCGGAACCTACACCGTCGCGACCGGTACCGCGCAGGGAACGGGCTGCAAATACGACCTGACCGACCTGTATCGCCAGCTTCAGCCGCTGCAGGAGCGCTATTCGGTCAACGGCCGCGCAAGCCTGCGTCTGTCGGACAATATCGAGGGGTATCTGACCGGCAGCTACAGCCGCAGCTATGTCAGCATTCAGGGCATCCCGTCGGCGATCCGCGCGACCCAGCCATTCGGTGCGGCGCCTTCGACGGCGTCGTCGAACCCCGGCATCGTCCTGCCCGTGTATATCTGCGCAAGCGGCAACAACTGCGCGACCGACCTCGCCAACCGCCGCCTCAACCCGAACAATCCCTTCGCGGCAGCGAACGCACTGACGCCGAACCAGGGTGCGGCGCGTATCTATTATCTGTTCGGCGACATCCCGGCGGGCAGCGATCGCACCAACGAGGTCTACCGCTTCACCGGCGGTCTCAACGGCAGCTTCGACGGTGACTGGAACTGGCGGGTCGAGGGCGTGTATGCCCGCGACAATCTGAGCATCACCCAGCACGGCCTGATCAACATCGCGGCGCTGCGCAGCGCGATCAACACGGGCTCGTACAATTTCGTCAATCCGCAGACGAACAGCACGGCTGTCCGCCAGGCACTCGCGCCCGACAAGACGACGCCGTCCTATTCGGAAATGTACGGCATCGACGCGTCGGTGACGAAGGTGCTCGGCACGCTGCCGGGCGGCCCGCTGCAGGTCGCGGTCGGCGGCCAGGTTCGCCGCGAGAAGCTGGAGAACAACAACCAGAACGCGGCGCTCGACACCTATGGCCTGACGACCGCCTCGGCGTTCGGCCAGCACACCGTGTCGGCGGCGTATTTCGAGCTCGACGCGCCGATCGTCACCCAGCTCGACGTCAACGTGTCGGGCCGGTACGATCACTATTCGGAAGGGTTCAGCCACTTCTCGCCCAAGGTCGGCGTGAAGTTCACGCCCTTCCGCGAGTTCGCGCTGCGCGGCACCTACTCGCAGGGCTTCCGCGCCCCGACCTTCGCGGAATCGGGCCCGCGCAGCCAATATGCCGGCTTCGTCACCACGACCCCGCCGTGCAACTTCCAGATCGCGCACGGCGGCGCCGTCAGCGGCACCGGCTGCACCAATGGCGGAAACCCGTACAACCTCGCTTACTCGCTGGGTCGCGGCGTTCGTGGCAACCCGGACCTGAAGCCGGAAACCTCGCGCAGCTTCACCGCCGGCGCGATCTTCCAGCCGGTCAAGTGGCTGAGCCTGACCGCCGACTATTACAACGTGAAGAAGTCGGACCTGATCGTTGCCGGCCCTGACATCGGCAAGGCTGTCAGTGCCTATTACGGCGCGGCGAACCTCGCTGCGGCGCAGGCGGCGGTCGCGGCCGTCGGCCCGGGCTATGCCGTCAACACGGTCGATGCGCCGGATCCCGATCCGCGCTATTCGAACGCGCTGCCGCGTGTGCTCATCATCGACGTGCCGTATGTGAACGCCAACTATGCAATCACCTCTGGCATCGATCTGGCGGCGACGGCGACGATCCCGCTCGGCAACGACGTGACTTTCACCAGCCGTGTCGAGGCGACCCACATCTTCAAATATGATCTGCACACCACCGCAGGTGTTCAGCGTTATGCGGGGACGCTTGGGCCGTACGACCTGTCGTCGGGCAACGGCACGCCGGACTGGCGCGGCAACTGGCAGAACACGCTGGATGCGGGTCCCTACTCGCTCAGCCTGACCGCCTATTATGTCGGCCGGATCAAGGAGGTTTCGACCGACCAGCAGTCTGCGCCGTTCACGACGGACTGCTCGGCGAACCTCTACAAGCCGGCCGGTTCGAACGGCGACGCGTTCTGCTACGTCCGCCCGTTCATCACGACCGACCTGAACTTCACGACGCGCGTGGCGGACAACTTCACCTTCTTCTTCAACGTGAAGAACCTGTTCGACGCCCGCGCGCCGATCGCGCCGGCGGCCTATGCCAGCGCGCCGAACTTCCTGACGACCTGGCACTATGCCGGCCTGATCGGGCGCCAGTTCCGCGCGGGCGCGACGTTTAAATACTGATCGGACGAAGGGCCTCGAACTCCCTCGATATCTGAGGCCCCACCGGTTCCTTGGGGCGGCTCCACCCGGAGCCGCCCCTTTTTTTTTGCGCGACCGGCCTCCGCCGGCGCCTCGCGTGAATTTGCGTTTTCGCGCTGAAAAGCGCATGAGCGGCGTTTAATCCTCCCATTCGAATTGGCTCATGCCCTTCAGCACCCTTCCCCCCGTCCTCGCGGACGCGCTCGTCGCGCGCGGGTATACCGCCCTCACCCCCGTTCAGGCCGCCGTGGTCGAACCCGATGCCGCGGGACGCGATCTTCTCGTCTCCGCCCAGACCGGATCGGGCAAGACCGTCGCCTTCGGGCTCGCCATCGCGGACACGCTGCTCGACGAGGGCCACGCCCCCGCTGCCGGCCTGCCCCGCGCACTCGTCATCGCGCCGACGCGCGAACTTGCGCTGCAGGTCGCGAAGGAGCTGTCGTGGCTGTACAAGGCCGCGGGCCTGCGCATCGCGACCTGTGTCGGCGGGATGGATGCCAGCCGCGAGCGCCGCGCGCTGAGCCACGGCACCCACGTCGTCGTCGGCACGCCCGGCCGGCTGCGCGATCACCTCGAGCGGGGCGCGCTCGACCTGTCGGGCCTGCGCGCGGCCGTCCTCGACGAAGCGGACGAGATGCTCGACATGGGCTTTCGCGACGACCTGCAGACGCTGCTCGACGCGTCCCCCAAGGAGCGGCGGACGCTGCTGTTTTCGGCGACGATCCCCAAGCCGATCGTCCACCTCGCCAAGACGTATCAGCGCGACGCGCTGCGCATCTCGACGGTGGGCGAGGACCGCGGGCACGGCGATATCGAATACCGCGCGATCACGGTCGCGCCGTCCGATATCGAGCACGCGGTCATCAACCTGCTGCGCTTCTACGAGGCGGAGACGGCGATGCTGTTCTGCGCGACGCGCGACAATGTGCGGCATCTGCACGCCAGCCTGGTCGAGCGCGGGTTTGCCGCCGTGGCGCTGTCGGGCGAGCACAGCCAGTCCGAACGTAACCATGCGTTGCAGGCGTTGCGCGATCGCCGCGCCCGCGTCTGCGTCGCGACCGACGTTGCGGCGCGCGGCATCGACCTGCCGACACTGAGCCTCGTCGTCCATGTCGAGCTGCCGCGCGATGCCGAGACGCTGCAGCACCGCTCGGGCCGCACCGGCCGCGCGGGGAAAAAGGGCACCGCGGTTCTGATCGTGCCCTATCCGCGGCGCAAGCGGGTCGACATGATGCTGCGTCAGGCGCGGATTCCGGCGACGTGGGGCGACGCGCCGACGCCCGAGGACATCCGCAAGCAGGATCGCGAGCGGCTGTTGACCGCGCTCCTCGCCCCGGTCGAGATCGACGAGGACGACGCCGCGCTCGCCGCCGAGCTGATGGCGCAGAAGTCGCCCGAAGATATCGCCGCCGCGCTCGTCGCCGCGCACCGCGCCGCGATGCCCGCGCCCGAGGAGCTGATCGACCGCGGCGCCGCGACGCCGGAGCAGCGCGGGCACCGCGCGGGCTTCGACGACACGGTGTGGTTCCGCATGAACATCGGCCGGCGCCAGAATGCCGACCCGCGCTGGATCCTGCCGCTGCTCTGCCGACGCGGCCATGTGACGAAATCCGAGATCGGCGCGATCCGCATCGGCGCGATGGAGACGCAGTTTCAGGTGCCGCGCGCGATCGCACAGCGCTTCGCTGCCGCCGTCGCCAAGACCGCGAGCGCGGACGGCGAGGACGAAAGCGGCGTCGCGATCGAGGCGGTCGATGGCGCGCCGGCCCGTAATGCAGCGCCCGCGCGCCCGACGCTGGAGCGGCGGCCGGGTGGCGGCGGCAACGGGGGCGGTGCGCCGCGGCGTGGTCCTCAATCGGGTGCGGCGCGCAGCAACAGCCCGCGCAGCAACGGCCCGCGAGCGACCGGCGGCCGCGCGCCCAACAGGACGCAGCGCCCGCGTTGAGCGCCGCGCCGCCCGTCGTCCGCATCCTCGTCGATGCCGATGCCTGCCCGGTGAAGGACGAGGTCTACCGCGTGGCGTGGCGGCTCGCGGTGCCCGTCACCATCGTCAGCAACAGCCATCTGCGCGTGCCGGATCACCCGCTGATCGACCGCGTGGTGGTGAGCGATGCGTTCGATGCCGCGGACGACTGGATCGCGGAAGCGGCGGACGCGAAGGCCGTAGTCATCACCGCCGACATCCTGCTCGCCGATCGCTGCCTCAAGGCGGGCGCGACCGTCCTTGCGCCTACCGGCCGCGCATTCACCACGAGTTCGATCGGCGCGCAGATCGCGACGCGGGCGATCATGGCGGACTTGCGCGCGGGTGGGGAGCAGATCGGCGGTCCTCCTCCGTTCACGAAGACGGATCGCTCGGCGTTTCTTTCGGCGCTGGATGGTGCGCTGGTGCGGTTGCGGCGAAAGTGATCCTCCCCGGCACGGGGAGGTGGCAGTCCGAAGGACTGACGGAGGGGGCCTTCCGATAGCGCAGCGTTTGAGGAAAGCCCCCTCCACCATGCTTCGCATGGTCCCCCTCCCCTTTCAGGGGAGGATTCTAGCGGATCAAATCCCCACGATCCCGCCGTCCGCCTTGGTAATCACGATCGTCGCCGAGCGCGGGCGGGCTTTCGCGGTGGTGCTCGTCTGGCTGTCGGGCCAGTTCGAGGTGATGTTCGCCGGATTGCCGTTCTCGCCCGGATGCTGGATGTTGACGAACAGCGCGGTGCCGTCCGGGGTCGTCGTGATGCCGGTGATCTCGCACTCCTTCGGCCCGACGAGGAAGCGCTTGAGCGACGCGCCGGGTGCCTTGCCGACGCGGGTGGACTGCGAGCCACTGAGCGCGCCGATCGTGTTGGTCACCGTCTTCGTGCCGCCGTCGCCGACATTGCCGGGAATCGCCGCCAGCAGCATACAGTTGGTGACATCGGTATAGGCGCCGTCGTCGGTCTCGATCCACAGGACGGGCGTGCCGTTGCCGGTGGTGTTGCTCGGAATGCCGAACCACAGGCCATCGGGCGACGAGAAGTCGTTCGTCGCGTCGAGGCCTGACAGGTTGACGTTGGTGGCATTCGCGGTCGAGCGTGCACCGAAGGCGTAGATGTCCCAGGTGAAGGCGGTTGCCTCGGTCGTGTCGCCCGCTTCACGCAGGCGGATGATGTGGCCGTTGGCGTTGCCGCTCGTCGATCCGCTGGTCACCTTGGCATCGACATAGGCACGCGGGTTCGCGGTGTCGGTGGGGTTCGCGCCACCGATCGGAGTGCGCGAGGAGTTGTTGGTGAGCGTGCAATACATCTCGCCGGTAACCGGGTTGACGGCGGTCCATTCAGGCCGGTCCATCCGCGTCGCGCCGAGCGCGTCCGCCGCGAGGCGGGCGTTGATGAGCACGTCGGCCTGATCCGCAAAGGCGTAGCTCGCGTTGGCCGCGGTCAGCGGACCCTGGCCGAAGACGAGCGGGAGCCACTGGCCCGAGCCATCGGCGTTGAACTTCGCGACGTAGAGCGTCCCCGCGTCGAGATATTTGTCGCCGGTCGCAAGGCGGTTCGAGGGGTTGGCATCCGCTGCCGACCACGCCACGTTCGACACGAACTTGTAGATATATTCGTTCTGCGCGTCGTCGCCCATGTAGAAGGCGGGCTTCACCCCCGCGATCGTGCGGCCGCACTGGCAGCCCTCATGGTTCATCCGGCCGAGCGCGGTGCGCTTGCGCGGGGTCGAAGCAGGGTCGAACGGATCGATCTCCACCACCCAGCCGAACTGGAACGCCTCGTTGCGGAAGTCGCCAGTGCCATCGGCGGCTTTGGTTGCATCGACGCTGATGTTCCAGCGGCGGTAACTGGTGTCGTTTGCATCGGCGGGGGTCACCGTTGCCCAGCCGTAATTGCCCGCCCGGTTTTCGGGAATGCCGTAGCGCGCGAGGCTGACATTGGCCTTGGTCGTGCTGGTACCGCGGGCCGCGACGTCGCCGGTGACACGGCGGAAATAGCCGGCCCAGTTCTCCTCGTTGGTCAGGTAGCTGCCCCAGGGCATGGTGCCGTTGGCGCAGTTGTTGATCGTGCCGCGCCCGGCGGTGCCGGTCGTCGAATAGAGCGTTTTGAGCGCGGCGTTGCCCTTCACCGGGCCGCTGAACGCCATCGGCGTGAGCGGGGTGATGCGGCGGTTGAAGGTCGAGGCCTGGGCATACGCCCAGGTGCCGCTCGCCTTGCTGATCTCGACCACCGAGACGCCGTGGCACTCGATCTCCTTCAACGCTTCCGCCTCGGGCCGCACGCCGCCCGTCGTCGTCGCGCCGTTCGTGTGGAGATAGGGCTGGTTGATGTTCTCGTGGTTGAGGACGAGCAGACCGCGCGTGTTGTTCGTGACATCGAAGCCGGCGCCCGACGCGGCGAGGCCGAAATAGCTCATGCCGTCATGGTGATCGCCCGCACGCTTCGAAAAGGTCGTGTCGGTGCCGTTGTTGGCATAGGCGGCGACGCCGTTCGCGATCGGATCGCCGAGCCGGTAGAGGACGGTCACGTTATAGCCCGACGGTACCGTGACGACGTCGGCGAGGCTTTTCGATACTGCCGAGAAGTCGAGCGTGGCCGGGGAAACCGTGACCGTCGTCTGGGTCTGCCCGGTCTTGCCGCCGGCGCCGGTGCCGGTGAACTGGAAGACCAGCGTCTGCGCGGACGTGACCGCCGGCGCCTGGAACGACGCGCTCGTGGTGTTGGCGCCGGTGAGCGCCACCGTCGGACCACTGATCTGCGTCCAGGAAAAGCTGGTGGCATTGGTCGCGGTGGAATTGAGCGTGACCGTCTTGCCGGATGTCGTCGCGACCGACGATCCTGCGGGCACGAAGACCTGCGCGCCCGAACCGCCGCCATCCTCGTTGCAGCCGGCGAGCAGCGCGCTGCCGAACACCGCAGCGGTCATTGCGCCCACGCCGCCGCCAAGCGTCTGGCGACGCGAGTAGCGCGCACCAATCAGGTCCGAGATGTGCGGGTTGCTGCTGAGATTGGTATCGATATCGCCGTCGTGGAACAGGCACGTCGGTGCGGTTGGCGTCTTCATGGATTTTCCCCCGGGAATGGCCGATTGGCTGAGCGCGGGTTTGGCTTCGGCAGGTTGCGGGGCGATGGCGTTTCGGGGACGGAGCCGTGACGGGAGCGTTACGGTTCAGGGACTCGATGCTCGATGCACCGGCGCGATAGTGTGCTCCCGCGAAGGCGGGAGCCCAGACTGGATCCCCGCCTTCGCGGGGATACAACGCCACTGGAGTTGACCTTCGCGCCCATTCCGCTATGGGCACGCCGTCGTCCGACAGGCCTTGCCTTTCGGGCAACCGTCCGAGACAGCGAGTGCACCGGATTTGCGGTGCTTGATTTCTCGCCGAGACGGGGACACGGATTTTCCGGCTCGGCCCAGCGCCGCGCCCGGTCTGTCGCGTTACGACGCGCCAGTTTTCCCATTCCCCATCGCTGGACAGCTGTTCGACACGCAAGTGCCGGGCGGATTGTAACCGGGCGTGTCCGTTCGCGGATACGCTCAAATGTGGAGAATGGCATGGATCGTGGTCAGAAGGCCGCAGCCGTCGCCGAGCTCAAGCAGACCTTCTCCGAGGTCGGCGTGGTGGTCGTCACCCGCAACCTCGGTCTCACCGTCGCGCAATCGACGCAGCTGAGGACGAAGATGCGCGAGGCCGGAGCGGCGTACAAGGTCTCGAAGAACAAGCTTGCCAGGATCGCGCTGGACGGCACCGACTATGGTTCGCTGGGCGACATGCTCACCGGCCCGGTCGGTCTCGCCAGTTCCATCGACCCCGTCGCGGCCGCCAAGGTGGCCGTCGACTTCGCCAAGACGACCGACAAGTTCGAGATCGTCGGCGGGGCGATGGGCGCAACCGCGCTCGACGTGGAGGGCGTGAAGGCGCTCGCCACGCTGCCGTCGCTGGATGAACTGCGCGCCAAGATCGTCGGCCTCCTCGTGGCACCCGCCACGAAGATCGCAACGATCACGCAGGCACCCGCGGCACAGATCGCGCGCGTCCTTTCCGCCTATGCGGAGAAGGAAGCGGCCTGATCCTCAGGCATTACTTTCGATGAAATAACGGGCCGCGTGCCCGAAACTGGAGAATACACATGGCAGACCTGAACGCGCTGGTTGACAGCCTGAGCGAACTGACCGTCCTCGAGGCGGCCGAGCTTTCGAAGATGCTCGAAGAGAAGTGGGGCGTTTCGGCCGCAGCAGCGGTCGCGGCGGCTCCGGCAGCGGGCGGCGCCGGCGGCGGCGCACCGGCAGCCGAAGAGAAGACCGAGTTCGACGTGATCCTGACCGGCGACGGCGGCAAGAAGATCAACGTCATCAAGGAAGTCCGCGCGATCACCGGCCTGGGCCTGACCGAAGCGAAGGCTCTCGTCGAGGGCGCGCCGAAGGCCGTCAAGGAAGGCGTGAACAAGGACGAGGCCGAGAAGGTCAAGAAGCAGCTTGAAGAAGCCGGCGCGACCGTCGAGCTGAAGTAAGCCGCAGCGGGAGAGACGGGCCACGTTGGCCCGCACTCCGGCAAGGCCTGTCCTGAGCGCCTGCCTTGGCAGGCAGTCGAAGGGCCGGCGAACGCGGAAGTTTCCTTCCGCGTTTCACGTCATGGGATTCACTCCCATGACGGCCGCTTCAAGAAAAGGGCGACCCCGGCGATGGGGCCGCCCTTTTTCTTTACGCCGCCCGCACCGTGCCGCCGATCACGTCACGCGATGCTGCGTCTCCCAGCAGCGGCACCCCGCGCCGATCCGCGATATACCGCGCGATACGCACCTGGATCGCGGCGAGAACCGTGACCATGATCGCGACCACAACGGCGTCGATCGCGAGCGCCGGCCACAGGATCGTGGACGGCTTGCCGGCGGGCCAGCGGTTGAGCAACTGATGCACCCCGCCGAAAGGGAAGCGCGCCACGAACATCAGCAACAGCCCCCAGACATAGAACCAGCGCGTCACGCGCGCCGATGCCAGCGGCCCGTAGGCATTCGTTCCCATTGCAGCATTGACGAACCACAGGAACAGCAGCGGCTCGGCCAATTGCTGGATCAACGATACCGTGAGCCGCAGCGGCATGACGCCGCTTTCGCCGACACCGAACAGCCCGAGGATCGGGGCCGCGTAGATGACGATCGCGGCGATGATGAGCTGATACCCCGCCACCCACGCATAGCGCCCGACCGCATGCGCCGACGGACGCAGCGCCTCGCGACGATCGCCCGTGACGAAATACCGGATCGCGACGAACCCCAGCGCATAGACGATCAGCATCTTTGGCCAGCCGAATGCCATGCGCAGCGGCTCCATCGCGGCGGCCTTGCGCACCGCGCTATCGGGCGAGAAGAAACCGAGCTTCACCTCGACGCAGTGCTGCGCGAACTCGATGGTGATCATCGCCGCGAACACGAGCGGCAACGCAGCGGCGAAGCGCCACGCATCGCGAAACGCGCCGCCCCAATTGCCAAAGAACGCCTTGATCATTCCCCACCCCCTTCTTCATCGATGAACGCCAGCAAATCCCCCGGCTGACATTCCAGCACCCGGCAGATCGCCTCCAGCGTCGAGAAACGGATTGCTTTCGCCTTGCCGGTCTTCAGGATCGACAGGTTGGCAAGCGTGATATCGACGGCTTGCGCCAGATCGGTCAGCGTCATCCGCCGCGCGTGGAGCAAATCGTCCAGATGCACCCGGACCGGCATCAGACCGTCCCCGCCAGATCGTCGCGCATCGCAGCGCCGACGGCGAAGATGCGCGCGAGCACAAATGCGACGAAGACCGACAGCCAGCCGCCGATCGACGGCGACCAAGATCCTACATCCGCACCGAGGTGCGCGATCCATAAGGTGATGCTGCCGAAGCAGAGATCGAGCAGCTGGATCGTGAGCAGCGCCCAGCCGATGCGCGCCAGCCGCTCGCCATTGACCGCAACGAAGGGGTCGCCCGCCCGCGTCGTCGCCAGCATGGCGCGCATGGCGGAAAAGATGGCCGCCGCCGGCACCGCCACGATGATGCCGAGCACCATGAACCCCCGGATTCCCCAGAGCACGCGGTGCGCATCGACCGCGTCGTGATATTTCGCCGCGATCCGGGCGATGATCTGCGCCGCGAAGGGAAAGGTCGCCGCGATGGCGAGCGCGAAGCCAAGTGCGCAGACGATGTTGAGGACCGCGAGGACTCGCACGACCCGGTCGGCGATTCCGATCACCCGTCCGCCGTCCGTCATCACCCTTCTCCCTTAGGAGCGGGTGATTGCACATTTATCGAATTACGAAAAGCTGTTTATCGTTTTTCGATATTACCCCGGTTTCACGGCGTCCGGGCGCGCGCGCCGGAACGCCGACATTTCGCCAGCCGCGGCATCCGCCGCCAGCAGCTTCGGATACGAGGAAAGGTCCACTTCGAACCGGCGCGCATTGTAGAGTTGCGGGACCAGGCATACGTCGGAGATATCGGGCGTGGCGCCACCCAGAAACGGCCCCTCGCCCGCCATCGCCTCGAGCGCAGCGAGGCCCTCGGTCACCCAGTGGCGATACCAGTCGTCCTTCGCCGCCTGATCCGCGCCGAACTGCGATTCGAGCCGTTTCAGCACGCGCAGATTGTCGATCGGGTGGATATCGGCCGCGATCACCAGCGCGCGGGCGAGCTGGCGGCTGCGCGTCGTCGCATCCTTCGACACCATCGGCGGATCGGGGAAGTTGGCGTCGAGCCAGTCGATGATCGCGAGGCTCTGCGTGAGCGGCACGCCGTCGACGACGAGCGTCGGGACGAGGCCCTGCGGATTGATGGCGCGGTTCGCACCGGCGCCCTGTTCGCCGGCGACGAGGTTCACGGGAACGCTGCGATAGGCGACGCCCTTGAGATTCAGTGCGATGCGGACGCGGTAGGCGGCGGACGAGCGCCAGTAATCGTGGAGAACGATGTCCGTCATGCGCGGTCCGGCAAAGCCTCGTCCGCGCCGTCCACATTCTCCGACCGGCGTTCCATCGCGGTCTTGATCATCGCGGTCATCGGATCGGCGAGCGCGAGCCCGAGGATGCCGAAGAGCGCGCTGGCGAGGATCTGGGCGCCGAGCGTCAGCGCCGGGGGCAGATCGACGGTGCGCTTGGCGACCATCGGGATGACGATATAGCCGTCGATCAGCTGGACCGCGACATAGATGCCGATCGCCCAGAAGCCGGTGTGCATCCCCGCCGAAAAACCGACCGCAATGGTCAGCGCGCCCGACACGAACGCCCCGATATTCGGGATGAAGGCAAGCAGCCCGGTGAGGATGCCGAGGATGAGCGACATCGGCACCCCGGCAAAGGCGAGCGAAATGCCGACGAACACGCCCTCGATCGCCATGCCGATCAGCCGGCCCGCGAGCAGCCGCCGCAGGGTCTTGCCCATCCGCTGCACGGTGATCGCGAACTCGCGCCGGTTGTCCTGCGGGACCATCCACTGGAGGCCGCGGTCATAGACCTTGGGGTCCATCGCCACGAACAGCCCGATGACGAGGATCATGAACATCGTCGTCAGCGCGCCGAGCGCCGTTCCGACCCACGACGTGACCCGCCCGACCGAGGACAGCGCCTGACGCGCCAGCCCGCTCAGGTCCGATGCGCCGGGCATCATCCCCTGCTGGGTGAGCCAGGTCGTCAGGCGCAGCGCCTGCACCTCGACGGTCGAGCGCAGCTGCATGACCTGTTCGGTGATCTGGACGCCAGCGACGTAGAAGGTCGTGACGAGGAATATGATCGTCAGCAGGCAGACGATCAGCAGCCGCCATCCCCGCCCGATCGGCAGCACCCGCCCGAGCAGGCGCACCCCGCCGTCGAGCATCGCCGCAAAGACGAGCCCGGCGAAAATGATGAGCAGCGGCTGCACCAGCAGCACGACGAGCGCGATGCCGCAGGCCATGCCGAGCCACACCGCCGCCCGCTTGATCTCGCGCCGGGTCGCAGGGTCGCGCACCTCGTGCGGGCTCGCGCCGCCGACGACGGTCAAGGGTTGATCGCTCACTTCGCGACTACAGGATGGAGCGAGGTGCCGGCGCGGCCCGAGCGCAGCGATCCCCACCAGGTCAGCGGGTTCCACGTCGCATCGCCGTCAAGGCTGAAGGTGATGAACTCCGCGCGCCCGCCGAGATTCTCCCACGGCACCGGGCCGCCGAGGCCGCGGTCGAACCCGCCGAGCGGAAAGCGGCTGTCCGCCGACCGATCGCGATTGTCGCCCATCAGGAAGACATGGTTCGCGGGGATCTTCACCGGCCCGTAATTGTCACCCTGGCTGTAGCCGAGCTCGACCGTGTCGTAGCGCCGGCCATTGGGCAGCGTCTCGGTAACGATCGGCAGGTGACAGACGTTCGTCCCGCCCGGCAGCCTGAGCCGCGCGCCCGGATATTGATCGGGATCGCAGGTCGCGTTCGAATCGATCGGCAGGTTCTCGTAATGGAGCGCCCCGCGTTGCACTGGCTTCGCGTTCAGATACACCGTGCCCCCGCGCACCGCGAGCGTATCGCCCGGCAGGCCGATGACCCGCTTGATGTAATCGCTGTTGGTGCCCGGCGGGGTGACGATGACGACATCGCCGCGCACCGGGATATGCCCGAAAATGCGCCCCTTGCTGAAGGGGAACTGCACCGTCCAGCTGTCCTGCGGCTCGTGGAGCAGCAGGTCGCGCACGATTGCGGCCGGGTTGGGGATCGTCGGCGAGACGAACGACCAGCCATAAGCGAACTTGCTGACGACCAGCCGGTCGCCGACCTCCAGCCCCGGCAGCATCGATTCGCTGGGGATGTAGAAGGGCTTGGCGATGAAACTGTGGAAGCCGAGGACGGCCAGCAGCAGCCAGAAAATCCCCTTCACCTCCGACCAGAAACCGCTGCCGCGCTTCTTCATCACCGTGCGATCGGTGGCACGCTCGCTGCGCAAACTCAACTCCTCGGGCATCGGCTACTCTTCGGAACGGACCGCCTCGATCACGACAAGGGCCTGCGCCCAGGGATGATCGTCGGTCATGGTCAAATGCACGCGTCCGACGTGGCCCGCCGGTATCATGGCGTCAAGCCTTGCCTTGGCCCCGCCCGTCAGCGCGAGCGTCGGCGCGCCGGAGGGCGCGTTGACGACGCCGATGTCCTTCATGAAAACGCCGCGCCGGAAACCGGTGCCCACCGCTTTCGAAAACGCCTCCTTGGCGGCGAAACGCTTGGCGAGGGTGCCCGCCTTGGTGAAGGGGCGCCGCGAGGCCTTCGCACGCTCGACATCGGTGAAGACGCGGGTTTCGAAGCGATCGCCGAAACGATCGAGAGACGCCTGAATTCGCTCGATATTGCACAGATCGGAGCCGAGGCCGAGGATCACCGCGCCGCGTCCATTTCTTCGCGCATCCGGCGCACCGCGTCACCAAGCCCGGAAAAGATCGCCTCACCGATCAGGAAATGGCCGATGTTCAGTTCGCGCACCTGCGGGATAGCGGCGATCGGGCCGACATTGTCATAGGTCAGGCCATGGCCGGCGTGGACCTCGATGCCGTTCTTGGTCGCAAGCGCTGCGGCATCGGCAATCCGGCGCAATTCGTCGGCCCGCGCTGGTCCGTCGAGTTCGGCATAGCGGCCGGTGTGGAGTTCGACGACGGGCGCGCCGAGGCGCACCGCGGCATCGATCTGGCGCGCATCGGGTTCGATGAACAGCGAGACGCGGATGCCGACCTCACCCAGGGCCGTGACCATCGGTGCGAGATGGTTGTGCTGGCCGGCGGCATCCAGCCCGCCTTCGGTCGTCCGCTCCTCGCGCTTTTCGGGGACGATGCACGCCGCGTGGGGACGATGGCGCAGCGCAATACCCAGCATCTCGTCGGTCGCCGCCATCTCCAGGTTCAGCGGTATCGTCAGTTTGGCCGAAAGCCGCGCGATATCGTCGTCGGTGATGTGGCGGCGATCCTCACGCAGATGCGCGGTGATGCCGTCCGCGCCCGCATCCGCCGCCAGCAAGGCCGCGCGCACCGGATCGGGATAGCCGCTCCCGCGCGCGTTGCGCACGGTCGCGACGTGATCGATGTTGACGCCGAGGCGCAGGGGACGGGTCATCGGCGCGCGCCCGTGCCGGCAATTCCCGCAAGGGCGGCGGCAGACCCAAGCCCTGCCACCGCCTGCATCGACGCGCTGCCGGGCGGAAGCAGCAGCGCGAAAGAGTCGATGACCGTCATCAAGCCGGCGAGCTGGAGATACTGAATGCCGCCACCAGCCCACCACAGGCCGATGAAATGGAGCCCGACAATCACGCCGACCGCAGGAATGAGATATCCGCCCGATCCCGTTTTCATGAGCAGATAGCTCGTAAACGCGATAGCGCCGAACTCCAGCGCGACCGAAAGCCGATAGCGCCCCATCCGGAAGAGCCCCGTCCGCCGCTCATTCATTCGCCAAGCGCGGATTACGAGCGCGATGATCGCAGCCACGCCAAGCCCGCCGACCACATAGCGCCAAGGAAGCGGCAGGGCCCCGGCCCCCAGCAGAAGCCACAGCGTCGCGAAGGCGAGGCCGATGGCGCGCCCGGTAAAGGGGCTCACGCGGCTCTGCTCCCCGGCTTGGTCGCGGGGATCGCCGTCAGGGCTGCGGGCAGCGCATCGGCCGCATAGGTCGGCACGTCGAGGCGGATGAGCGAGAAGAACGGCACGCCGAGATCGGCCGACCCGTTCGATCGATCCACCAGCGCCCCCGCCGCGATCACGCGCCCGCCCGCGTCCTCGATCGCCCTGATCGCCTCGCGGCTCGACAGTCCCGTGGTGACGACATCCTCCATCATCAGCACCTCCTGGCCCGGCGCGAGCCGGAAGCCGCGGCGCAGTTCGAAGGTGCCGGTGGGACGCTCGACGAACATCGCCTCGACGCGCAATGCCCGCGCCATTTCGTGGCCGGCGATGATCCCGCCCATCGCCGGAGAGACGACCGCGCTGATCCGTGCGCGCAGGTCGCCCGGGATTCGCTCGACGAGCGCGGATGCGAGTCGGGCGCCGCGTGCCGGGTCCATCAACACGCGCGCGCACTGCAGGTAGCGGGAGGAGTGCAGCCCCGACGACAGGATGAAATGCCCCTCCAGCAGCGCATCGGCGCCGCGGAACTCGGCCAGAACCTCCTCGTCGGTCATTGGCGATCTCCTCCGGGTCTCGGCAGCGCCCGCGCGGGCGATCCTGGAGGCCGCATAGGAGCGCAATCGGCGGTCTGCAACGCGGCACCTGCCAAAAAACCGCGGCCGCCCGCTTGCGGCGCGGCGCTCCCCCTGCGTATAGGCCCACTGTTTAAAAGGGGGCAAAGCCTCGCGCATGGGCCTCGCGCACGGGCGTGGCTCGGGCGACCGTCTAGAAGAGGGTGACGACGGACGATGGTGAGAAACGGGTTGAAGTCGATGATGCTGGCGGCGGGGCTGATGCTTGCCGGCATCGGCCAGGCGGGCGCCGCCGCGCCGCAAACGCCCCAGGCGGCACCTGCACCGCAGGCGGCCTCCGCCCCTGCGAACACGTCCAATGTCGCGCCGGCCAGCGCCGGTGCGCCGGCGACCGCACAACCCGCCTCGCCCGAACTGGCGATGGACGGCGCGCCCGCGATGACGGTGAAGCCGATGATCGGCCAGCCGACCGACGGGCTCTTCGGGCTCCAGCCGCAGGTGACCAAGAACGGCCAGCGCGCGCATCACTTCCATGACGTGATCCTCGTGCCGCTGATCACCGTCATCTCGCTGTTCGTGCTCGCGCTGCTGATCTACGCGATGATCCGCTTCCGCCGCGCCGCAAACCCGGTGCCGTCGAAGACCAGCCACAACACCGCGATCGAGATCATCTGGACGCTGGCGCCGGTGGTCATTCTCGTCCTGATCGCGATCCCCTCGATCGGGCTGCTCTCCGCGCAGTTCAAGCCGGCGCCCGCTGGGGCCGTCACGCTGAAGGCGATCGGCAACCAGTGGTTCTGGTCCTATCAGTATCCCGACAATGGCGGGATCGAGATCACCGCGAACCTGCTGAAGGAAAAGAACGAGGTTGCCCCCGGCGAGCGTTATCGCACCGATGCCGACGGCCCGCGCCTGCTCGCCGCCGACAACCGCGTCGTGCTGCCCGTCGGCGTGCCGATCCGCCTGATCACCACCGCCAATGACGTGATCCACAGCTGGGCGGTCCCCGCCTTCTGGATCAAGCTCGACGCAATCCCCGGCCGCCTGAACGAGACGAGCTTCACGATCGAGAAGCCGGGCCTCTATTTTGGCCAGTGCTCCGAGCTGTGCGGCGCGCGCCACGCCTATATGCCGATCGCGGTCGAGGCGGTGCCCCCGGCCGAGTTCGCCGCCTGGGTGAAGGCAAAGGGCGGGTCGATGCCGGGTAGCGTCAAGCCATCCGACAAGGTCATCCCGCAGCCGGGTGCCGCGGGCAGCGCGACGGCGCAGGCCGAAGCCGCCACCGCCGACAACGCCGCGGGTCCGGTCGAGAACGCAACCGTGACCCCAGCCACTTCCACGCAAGGTGCGACCGCCAATCCGGCCGCGACCGGCGACGCAGGACGTTAAGATGACCGATACCGCCCTCCACCCGTCCGCGTTCCAGGCGCATGACGACGCCCACGCGCATCACGACGCGGACCACAAGCCCGGCTTCTTCGCGCGCTGGTTCATGTCGACCAACCACAAGGATATCGGCACGCTGTACCTGATCTTCGCGATCGTCGCGGGGATCATCGGCGGGTCGATCTCGGGGCTGATGCGCGCCGAGCTGGCGCACCCCGGCATCCAGTATCTCGGCACATGGGCGAGCCTGCTCCACGGCGGGCCGCAGAGCCTCGACCAGTCGCTCCATTTGTGGAACGTGCTGATCACCGCGCACGGGCTCATCATGGTGTTCTTCATGGTGATGCCGGCGATGATCGGCGGGTTCGGCAACTGGTTCGTGCCGATAATGATCGGCGCGCCCGACATGGCCTTCCCGCGGATGAACAACATCAGCTTCTGGCTGCTGATCCCGTCCTTCTCGCTGCTCCTTGCCTCACCGTTCTTCGGCGGCGCGGGCAATGGCTGGACGCTCTACGCGCCGCTCTCCACCTATGGCGAGCCGGGACCGTCGACCGACATGGCGATCCTGTCGCTTCACCTCGCGGGCGCGTCGTCGATCCTGGGCGCGATCAACTTCATCACCACGATCTTCAACATGCGCGCGCCGGGCATGACGCTGCACAAGATGCCGCTGTTCGTGTGGTCGGTGCTGGTCACCGCCTTCCTGCTGCTGCTCGCGCTGCCGGTGCTCGCCGCGGCGATCACGATGCTGCTGACCGACCGCAATTTCGGGACGACCTTCTTCGATCCGGCCGGCGGCGGCGATCCGGTGCTCTACCAGCATCTGTTCTGGTTCTTCGGCCATCCCGAAGTGTACATCATGATCCTGCCGGGCTTCGGCATCGTCAGCCAGATCATCTCGACGTTCAGCCGCAAGCCCGTGTTCGGCTATCTCGGCATGGCCTATGCGATGGTCGCGATCGGTGTGGTCGGGTTCGTCGTGTGGGCGCACCACATGTTCACCACCGGCCTCAGCGTGAACACCAAGATGTATTTCACCGCGGCGACGATGGTCATCGCGGTGCCGACCGGCATCAAGATCTTCTCATGGATCGCGACGATGTGGGGCGGGTCGATGACGTTCAAGACCCCGATGGTCTGGGCGATCGGCTTCATCTTCATGTTCACCGTCGGCGGCGTGACGGGGGTCGTCCTCGCCAATGGCGGCGTCGACGATTACATGCAGGACACCTATTACGTCGTGGCGCACTTCCACTATGTGTTGTCGCTGGGCGCAGTGTTCAGCCTCTTCGCCGGCTTCTACTACTGGTTCCCGAAAATGTCGGGGCGGATGTATAACGAGCTGCTCGGCCAGCTGCACTTCTGGGTGTTCTTCATCGGCGTGAACGTGATGTTCTTCCCGATGCACTTCCTGGGGCTGCAGGGCATGCCGCGCCGCTATCCGGATTATCCGGACGCCTATGCGCACTGGAACGGGATCGCGACGATCGGCTACATGATCATGGCCGCGGGCATGGCGATCTTCTTCGTCAACCTGATCTGGTCGCTGCTGGCGGGCAAGAAGGCGGACGACAACCCCTGGGGCGACGGCGCGACGACGCTGGAGTGGACGCTGTCCTCGCCGCCGCCCTATCACCAGTTCGAGACGCTGCCGCGGATCGATTGAGCCGGAGTGCGTCGCGCACGCTGCGCGGCGCTGCCCGCAAGGGCACGCGAACGGCAGGCCGGCGGGGCATCGCCCCGTTCGACGACACCGGATTAACGCCGGTGTCGGCCCGGCCAAAAAGAAACGCCCCGGCTGCCGCCGGGGCGTTTCTTTTCTTCGAACGAAAAGGGCTGGCTGGAATCACTACCTCCGTTCGTTTCGAGCGAAGTCGAGAAACGCTGGACAGCGCTTGGAAACGTTTCTCGACTACGCTCGAAACCAACGGGCGGATAAAGGGAGGAAGAAAGCGCTCTGCCGACCGCTTTCTTCCTTCCATTTTGACCACTTATCCGCCCCTTAAAAAAGCGGGACCCCGGCTCGGGGGCCGGGGTGACGAGGGGCTTCAGGCACGTCCCGCCCCGCCCCCCCCACGCCCTCTCCCCGGGGGCGTGACAGCTTCGTCATCGCGCCGCCATCATCGCGTCAACGCTGCGCGCATAGACCGCGGGGATGCCTCGCCCCCGCCCCCGTCGTCTCCGTCCGTTCGGCCTTGCGGCCGCCGCCGTTGCGCTGGCGATCGCGGTCACCGCCTGGGCCGGCGGTTTCTTCGACGCCGACGCCTATCATCTGCTCGCCGCCGACGGCCCCAAGACCCGGCTCGCCGCGCTCTATTTCAGCGGCGACATGGGCCTCCGTTTCGGCATGGGGCCGCCGACGACGCGGGCGCTGGCCGAACACGGCATCCCCATACTCGGCGTCAGTTCCTCCACCGCCTTTCGCACGCGCAAGACCCGTGCGGAGATCGACGCGATCGTCGCCGACAGCGCGCGGCGCGCGCTTGCGCAGACGGGCGCCGCGCGACTGGTGCTGATCGGCCAGTCCTATGGCAGCGACATCCTGCAGACGGGCCTCGCCGACTTTCCCGCCGACCTGCGCGCAAAGGTGGCCGCGATCGTCCTCGTTGTGCCCGGGCAAAGCGTGTATTTCCGCGCCGACCCGTCCGGCCTCGCCTATCGCGCCGCTCCCGATTCGATCGCGACGACGACTGCGCGCACCATTACCTGGGCACCGCTGACCTGCATCTACGGCAAGGCCGAACCAGACAGCCTGTGCCCGCTCCTCCGCCTGCCCAATGCGACCATCGTCGCGATGCCGGGCGGGCATTTCCTCGGCCATGACGACGCCAGCCTGGTCGGGCACGTCCTCGGCGCGCTGCGCGGCGTCATCCAATCCAGCCGGACCCCGTCATGAAACGCCTATCACCCCTGCTCGCCCTGCCGATCGCCGCGACGGCGATCGTCGCCGCGGTTCCCGTGCCCGACAGCACGCCGCCGATCGGTCGCTGGGCCAATCCGCGCCATACGCTGGAAGTCGAAACCCACGCCTGCGGGCCGTCGACGCTCTGCGGCGCGATCGTCTGGGCCGATTCGACCGCGCAGTCCGATGCGCGCGACGCCGGAGTGCAACGGCTCGTCGGCATGCAGTTGCTGCAAGGCTATCGCGCAGCGGGCGGCGGCGAGTGGTCGGGACGGGTCTATGTGCCCGACATGGGGCGGACCTTTCCGTCACACATCCGGCTGACCACCCCCGACACGCTGACCATCGCCGGGTGCCTGATGGGCCACTTGTTCTGCAAGTCGCAGACATGGCGGCGCGTGGGGTGAGCACGCCCGCCGCGCGGTTGGCCGGCTTTGCCCGGCGCAACCGGCGCATCCTGACCCTCGCGCTCGTCGCGCTCATCGGCACGCTCGGCTTTCTCGCGCTCCACCGCGTGCTGCTGAGCGTGCACCTGAAGGATGTGCGGGCCAGCCTAGCGCAGATCCCGCCGGCGCGGATCGCCCTTGCCTTCGTGTTGACGGCGCTCAGCTATCTCGCGCTGACGTTCTACGACGTCATCGCGCTCAGCACGATCGGTCGCCGATTGCCGTGGCGCACCGCCGCGGTCGCGTCGTTCACCAGCTATACGCTCAGCCACAATCTCGGCCTTTCGCTGCTGACCGGGGGGTCGGCGCGACTGCGCATCTACCGCGGCGCGGGGCTCAGCCTTGCCGAGACGGGGCAGGTCGTCCTGATCGCGTCGATCACTTTCTGGATCGGCGTCGGCGGGGTCGCGGCCCTCGCACTGCTGGCGGGCGGTGGCGGCGTCACCGTGCTGGGGCAGGATTTCACCGCCGATGCGGCGCGGCTGATGGGGCTGGCGCTCGCCGCCCTCCTCGCGGGCCTGCCGCTCGCACGGGCGATGGGGATGAAGCGCATCGCCGCTCTCAACTTCGACCTGCCGATCCCGACGCTTCCCCGCCAGGCAACCCTCGCCATCGTCGCGCTGGTCGATCTGGCCGCGGCGTCCGCCGCGCTGTTCGTGCTCGTCCCCGATCTCTCGCCGGCGCTCTTTCCCGCTTTCCTGTTCGCCTACGCCCTCGCGATCGTCATCGCGCTCGTCAGCCATGTGCCGGGCGGGGTCGGCGTGTTCGAGGCGGTAATGATCGCCTCGGTCCCCGGCGATCGGCCGGACGTCTTCGCGGCGCTCCTCCTGTATCGGCTCATCTACTACATCCTGCCGCTCCTCCTCGCGGCGAGTGGCGTGCTGGTCGCGGAAGGGTATCGCCTGCGCCACCCGATCGCGCGCGGGCTCGGCTTCGTCCAGCGCACCGCGCGCGGATTTGCGCCGACGGCCGTCACGGTGCTGGTCTTCACCGGCGGGCTGATCCTGCTCGTCTCCGGCGCGTTGCCGGGTGTGAAGGGTCGCCTGAGTGCGCTCGACGAGCTGCTGCCCCTGCCCTTCATCGAAGGGTCGCATCTCGCCGGGAGCCTTGTCGGCACAGCTCTGCTGCTCGTCGCACCCGCCCTGCGGGCACGACTGCGCAGTGGCTTCGATACCGCGCGGCTGATGCTCGCGGGCGGCATCGTCTTCTCGCTTGCCAAGGGCTTCGATTGGGAAGAAGCGCTGCTGATCGCGGCCATCCTTGCGGTGCTGCAATATGCCCGGCCGGCCTTCACCCGGCGCGGCGGCGTGTTCACCGATCCGCCCGACTGGCGCTGGATCGCCGCCGCCGCCGCCGCGATCGCGATGAGCGTATGGGCTGGGTTCTTCGCCTATAAGCGCATCCCCTATTCCGATGACTTATGGTGGCGGTTTGCCCTTAAAGGGAATGCGCCACGCTTCCTGCGCGCGAGTTTCGGCGCGGGCGTGCTCCTTGCCGCGACCGCGCTCTGGCACCTGCTCGCCGCGCACCGGCCGCGCGCCATCGCCGACATTCTGCCCGACGACGTGGCGCAGGCGGCGTTCGCGCGCTCGCCGCGCAGCGATGCGAATCTGGCGCTTACCGGCGACAAGCGCTTCCTGCTGTCAGCTGCCCATGACGCGTTCCTGATGTACCGCGTGCAGGGGCGCAGCTGGATCGTGATGGGCGACCCCGTCGGCCCGCGCGCGGCGTGGGACGAGCTTCTCTGGGCACTAAGGCGGCGCGCGCATGGCGAGCGCGGCCGGATCTGCGTGTTCCAGGCGAGCGAGGCGATGCTGCCGCTGTTTGTCGACCTTGGCCTCCAGCCGATGAAATATGGCGAGGAGGCGCGCGTCGATCTCACCCGCTTCACGCTGGCCGGCCCGCGCGCGAAGCCGCTGCGGCACGCGATCCGGCGGTGCGATGCGGCAGGCGCGGTCTTCTCCATCGTATCGGCCGCCGAAATGCCGCCGATGATGGCGGAACTCCGCGCGATTTCCGACGAATGGCTCGGCGACCGGCACGGCCGCGAGAAGCGCTTCAGCCTCGGTGCGTTCGACGCCGGCTATCTCGCGCACTTCGACATGGCGGTCGTTCGGGTCGGCAACCGCATCGTCGCCTTCGCCAATATCTGGCGTTCTGGCGACGGGACGGAGGCTTCTATCGACCTCATGCGCCATGTGAACGATGCGCCCTATGGCACGATGGACATGATGATCGTGCGGCTGATCGAGTGGGCGCGGACGCAAGGGTTCGCGCGGTTCAACCTCGGAATGGCGCCGCTGTCGGGGCTGCGCGCCGGGCCGCTCGCGCCGATCTGGGCGCGGATCGGGCATCTGCTGTTCGACAATGGCGAGCGACTTTATGGCTTTGCGGGGCTTCGCGCGTTCAAGGAGAAGTTCGGGCCGGATTGGGTGCCGCGCTTCGTCGCGACGCCGCCGGGACTGTCGGCAGCGCGCGGCATGATCGACATCGCGCGGCTGGTCAGCGGGTAGAAGGTCGTCACATTTTATGTGTCCCCACGAAGGCGGGAGCACAACAGGCGCTACAGCACATCTCCGAACATCAGCCACAGCATGACGAACCACGCTAACAACCCCAGCACCCCGATGAACACGCTCAGATGTTCGCGGATCCAGCGGAAAGCAGTGCGCGGAGTATCGTCCTCGTCGGTCATCGCACCGGCCTAGCGACAATCGCCTGACGTCCGCAACCGTGCGCCCTTTCTTCCGCGGCGGACAGCCGATATAGGCGGCCGCGACCATGACCACCGAGACGCTGCTCCCCGATACCGCGACGCTGCCGGCCGACTGGCGCGACTTCCTGGCGCTGACGAAGCCGCGGGTGATGACGCTCGTCGTCTTCACCGCACTGTGCGGGATGCTGGCGGCGCCGGTGCACCTCGATCCGGTCATCGGCTTCACCGCGATCCTGTGCATTGCGCTCGGTGCGGGAGCCTCTGGGGCGCTCAACCAATGGTATGAAGCGGACCTGGACGCGCAGATGCGCCGCACCGCCAGGCGCCCGCTTCCGGCCGGGCGCATGGACCGGCAGGCGGCGCTCCATTTCGGCGTCGGGCTCAGCGTCTTTTCGGTCATTCTGATGGGGCTGGCGGTCAATCTCGTTTCCGCGCTGATCCTCGCGATCTCGATCCTGTTCTACGTCGTCGTCTATACGGCCTGGCTGAAGCCGCGGACGCCGCAGAATATCGTCATCGGCGGCGCGGCGGGCGCGTTTCCGCCGCTGCTCGGCTGGGCCGCGGCGACAGGCGACGTCACGCTCATGCCGGTACTTCTGTTTGCGATCATCTTCCTGTGGACCCCGCCGCACTTCTGGGCGCTGTCGCTGTTCGTGAAGACCGACTACGCCAATGCCGGCATTCCGATGCTGCCGGTCGTCGCCGGCGAGCGCGTGACGCGCCAGCAGATCGGCCTTTACACCATTCCGATGGCGGCCGCGGCCGTCGCGCCCTGGCCGCTGGGCTTCACCGGCGCGATCTACGGGCTGGTCGCAGTCGTGACGACCGCGATCTTCGGCTTCCATGCGGCTCGCGTGGCGGTTCGCACGACGCAGGTCGACGACACGATGAAGCCAGAAAAGACGCTGTTCAAATATTCGATCCTCTATCTTTTCGTGATCTTCGGCGCGCTCGTCGTCGATCGGTGGGTGCTGGCATGACGGTGAACGACGATCGCGAACGGCAGGACCTGATCCGCCAGCGCCAGAAGAGCCGCGCGCTCATCCTCGCGCTGCTGCTCGGCGCGCTCGTCGTCCTCGTCTTCGCGATCACCATCGCCAAGATTCGCGCAGGCATGGCATGATGCGGATTACCGGCAAGGCGAAGACGGTGCTCTTCCTGATGGCGTGCCTCGGCGTCATGACCGGCCTGTCCGCCGCCAGCGTGCCGCTCTACCGGCTGTTCTGCCAGGCGACCGGACTCAACGGCACCACCCAGCGCGGGACGCAGGCGCCCGGTGCGATCAACGACAGGGTCCGCATCGATTTCGACGCGAACGTCAGCCCGAAACTGCCGTGGAAATTTGCCCCCGAACTGAAATCCGACACGATCGACGTCGGCGCGCGCGACATGGCGTTCTTCACCGCGACCAACCTCAGCGACCATCCGATCACGGGCAGTGCGACCTACAACGTCACCCCGGCGCAGGCCGGCAAGTATTTCACCAAGATCCAGTGTTTCTGTTTCACCCAGCAGACGCTGAAACCCGGCGAGACCGCGAGGATGCCGGTGATCTTCTTCGTCGATCCGAAGATCGCGACCGATCCGGATACGCGCGACGTCCAGACGATCACGCTCAGCTACACATTTTACCCGGTGGATTCCGGGAAAGCCGCAAGCTAGAGCAAGCGCAAAGAACCGAACCTACAGGGATGAGATGATGGCCGGCGCCAAGACCCACGACTACCATATCCTGCCACCAAGCCCCTGGCCGATCATCGGCGCCTTCTCCGCGCTCATCATGGCAGCGGGCGGGATCATGTATATGCATTCGGCGGCGCATGGCGGCTGGGTGTTCCTGATCGGGCTTGCCGCCGTCCTCTTCACCATGTGGGGCTGGTGGCACCAGGTGATCCGCGAGGCGCATGCCGGCGATCACACGCCCGTCGTCCAGCTGCATTTTCGCTACGGGATGATCCTGTTCATCGCCTCCGAGGTGATGTTCTTCGTCGGCTGGTTCTGGGCGTTCTTCGACTTCTCGCTGTTCCCGACCGCGATGAGCTTCGTCGACGGGCAGGTCGAGCGCGCCGCCGAAGGTGCGGCAGCCATCGCCGCGCAGTGGCCGCCCAAGGGGCTGGAGGTCATCAACGCCTTCGAATTTCCGCTGCTCAACACGCTCATCCTGCTGACCAGCGGCACGACCGTGACCTGGGCGCACCATGCGCTAATTCACGGGCAGCGCGGCGGCGAGAAGACCGGGCTGTGGGGCCTGCTGGGCGTCGGGAACCGCGACGGCGTGCTAAAGGGCCTGTGGCTGACGATCGTGCTCGGCGTGCTGTTCACCTCGATCCAGGCTTATGAATACGCCCACGCGCCCTTCCCCTTCAAGGGACTGAACTACGGCGCGTCGTTCTTCATGGCGACGGGGTTTCACGGCTTCCACGTGCTGATCGGGACGATCTTCCTGATCGTGACGCTGATCCGCACCTACAAGGGCGACTTCACCCCGAAGCAGCATTTCGGCTTCGAGGCGGCGGCCTGGTACTGGCACTTCGTCGACGTGGTGTGGCTGTTCCTGTTTGTCAGCATCTACGTCTGGGGCGGCTGGGGCGCACCGGTCCACGCCGGTTGACCGATCCCACTGCCGAGAGTGAACGGGGCGCGGTGCTGGTGTCAGCACCGCGCCCCATCGATTCCGGGCTGAAGGGCGTGTGCCCGCGCTGCGGTGCGCCGACCCTGTTCGCCGGCCCGATCCGCTTCGCCGATCGCTGCCGTGCCTGCGGGCTCGATTTCTCCACCTTCAACGTCGGCGACGGACCGGCGGCGTTTCTTACGCTCATCCTCGGCACGATCGTGGTGATCCTGGCGATTACCGTCGAACTCACCCTCCACCCGCCGCTGTGGCTGCACATGCTTATCTGGATTCCGGTGACGCTCGTGGGCGTCGTCGCTTCGCTGCGGCTCGCCAAGGGCTGGCTGATCGCGCTGGAGTATCGCAACGCCGCGCGTGAAGGGCGGATCGAGCCGCGATGAAGCGAATCCCCCTCATCCCGACGGTCGTCGTGACGCTCGCCGTCGCGGCAATGATCGCGCTCGGCTTCTGGCAGTTGCAGCGACTCCAAGAGAAGGAAGCGCTGCTCGCAGTCTATGCGCACAATGAGGCGCTGCCTGCGATCGCGCTTCCGCAGTTCCCCGACGACCGCGTGCTCTTTCGCAAGGCGAGCGCAATCTGCCTCGAACCCGTTCGGTGGGAAGCGCAGTCCGGCCGCGACGCGAAGGGGCGCACCGGCTGGCGCCAGATCGCGCAGTGCCGCACTGGCGCGGAAGGCCCCGGCTTCTGGGTCCAGGTCGGCGTCGCGACCGATCCGGGCGCAAAACCCGTCTGGCGCGGCGGGCCGGTGAGCGGCTACGTCACTCACGCCCCCGATCACCGGCCGCTGATCGCCGGCATCTTCGATCACACGCCAAAGGCGCTGATGATCGTCGCCGACACGCCGCTTCCCGGCCTTGCCGCGAACTCGGCGGCGGACCTGTCGGCGGTGCCCAACAACCATTTGGCCTATGCGGTGCAGTGGTTCCTGTTCGCAGGGATCGCCGCGATCATCTACGCGCTGGCGCTGCGGCGGCGGCTTGTGGCGGCGAGGCGCCCCCGCTAGGTCCGGCGACCATGCGGTATGTGAGCACGCGCGGGGGCGCCCCCGCACTCGATTTCCGGGGCGCAACCCTCGCCGGGCTTGCCAGCGACGGCGGGCTGTATGTCCCCGAGGCTTGGCCACGCCTTTCCCACGACGAGATCGCAGCGCTCGCGGGACTCTCCTATGCCGAAACGGCGGCGCGGGTCATGGCGCCGTTCGTCGGCGACGCGCTGACCACGGACGAGCTTCGCGCGCTGTGCGAGGCCGCTTATGGCCGCTTTGCCCACGCCGCGGTCACGCCGCTCGTCCAGCTCGACCATGACCAGTGGCTGCTTGAGCTCTTCCACGGCCCCACGCTCGCGTTCAAGGATGTCGCGCTGCAGTTGCTCGGGCTTCTCTTCGAGCGATTCCTCGCTGGCACCAGCGATCATCTGACAATCATCGGCGCGACGAGCGGGGATACGGGCTCTGCGGCGATCGATGCGGTCGCGGGGCGGATGGGCGTCAATATCTTCATGCTCCACCCCGAAGGGCGCGTGTCCGACGTGCAGCGCCGCCAGATGACGACGGTGCTTGCCCCCAACGTCCACAACATCGCGATATCGGGCGATTTCGACACCGCGCAGGCGCTGGTGAAGGCGATGTTCAACGACGCGGCGTTCGCTTCGCGTTTCCGGTTGTCGGCGGTGAATTCAATCAATTGGGCGCGGCTGATGGCGCAGGTGGTGTATTATTTCTACGCTGCCGTTCGATTGGGCGCTCCGCAGCGGGCGGTCGCGTTCAGCGTGCCGACGGGCAATTTCGGGGACGTCTTCGCGGGCTATGTCGCCGCGAAGATGGGGCTGCCGATCGTGAAGCTGATCGTGGCGACCAACGTCAACGATATCCTCCACCGCGCGTTGTCCAGCGGTGATTATTCGAGCAGCGCCGTGGTGGCGACCCCGACGCCGTCGATGGACATTCAGGTGTCGTCGAATTTCGAGCGCCTGCTCTTCGATCTGGGGGGCCGCGACGGGGATGCGCTGGCCGGACAGATGCGCGGGTTCGAAGCGTCGCGCGCGATGCGGCTCACCAACGCACAGCGCGAGGGTGCGGCCTCGCTCTTCGCAAGCGACCGAGTCGATATCGACGACATGACGCGCGCGATGCGGTGGGCATATGAGAGCGCTGGTCAAGTGATCGATCCGCATACCGCGATCGGTCTCGCGGCGGCGCGCCGGGCGAACGTCGATGTGCCGATGGTGACGCTCGCCACCGCGCATCCGGCAAAGTTCGGCGATGCGGTGGAGCGAGCGACGGGCGTGCGCCCCTCGCTGCCGTCGCGGATCGGCGACCTGTTCGACCGTGAGGAGCGCTGCACAACGTTGCCGGCGACCTTCAACGCCGTGACCGGCTTCATCGGCGAGCGCGCGGCGGCGCGGGGCTGAGATGGAGCTGAAGACCCTCGTCGGCGAGCCTTGGGCCGATTACGGCCTGGTCGATTGCGGCCACGGCAGGAAGCTGGAACGCTATGGCCGCTTCCGCTTCGTCCGCCCCGAGCCACAGGCGCTATGGGCGCCCGCCAGCACCGACTGGCGGTTCGACGGCGAGTTCGTGCCCGGATCGGACGAGGATGGCGGCGGACGCTGGGTGTTCGGCAACCCAACCCCGCGCGACGGCTGGACGCTGGGCTGGGACGCGGTGCGCTTCACCGCGCAGACGACGCCGTTCCGCCATCTCGGCTTCTTTCCGGACATGGCCCCGGTCTGGTCGTGGATTCGCGAGCAGACCGCTGGCACGGACGCGCCGACGCTGATGAATCTGTTCGGCTATACCGGCGTCGGCACGCTCGCGATGGCAGCATCCGGCGCGCAGATGGTCCATGTCGATGCGTCGAAGAAGTCGGTCGAGGCGGCGCGCGCCAATGCCGCGCTGTCGGGCATGACCGACTTGCCCGTCCGCTGGATCATCGACGACGCCGCGAAATTCGTCGCGCGCGAGGTGCGCCGCGAGCGGCGCTATGACGGCATCCTGCTCGACCCGCCGAAATATGGCCGCGGGCCGGATGGCGAAATCTGGCGGCTGGAGGAAGACCTGCCCGGACTCATCGCCAATTGCCGGCAACTGCTCGATGCCGATTCGCGCTTCCTGTTCCTGACGGTCTATGCGGTTCGCATGTCCGCGCTCGCGATCGGGGAAATGCTGAAACAGGCGTTCGCCGACTTGCCGGGCACGGTCGAGGCGGGGGAACTCGCGGTGCGCGAGGAAGCGCGCGGGCTTGCACTGCCTACTGCGATCTGGGCGCGCTGGTCGCGCTAGCGTTCAGCGAAAATTGTCGGCGTAAGCCTGCAGCTTCAGCGTCTTCGTCGGTGGCGGCACGATCGTGAAGGCCAGACCCTCGCGCTCGCAATAAGCGGTCGCAGCCGCCTGAGTCGGGAAATACAGCCGCACCTGATCGCGGGTATCGCCGCTCCCTGCCCAGCCGGTGAGCGGATCGGGACGCTTCGCCTCGGCGGGTTCGAATTCGAGCTGCCAGAGATCGGTCCGGGCCTTGCCGGACTGCATCGCGTTCTTGGGGCGCTGGAAGATACGGGCGGTCGTCATGTCGCCCCCTTATCGCTGTTCGCCGCGCCTTGCATCCGCCTTTTTCGTGCGCAGCGTCGCCGAGGCGGCGGCGGGATCGTCAGGCCAGGGGTGACGCGGGTAGCGCCCGCGCATTTCCCTGGCGACCGCGGCCCAGCTTCCCGCCCAGAATCCCGGCAGATCGCGCGTCGTCTGGATCGGGCGTCCCGCGGGCGAGGTCAGGCTGAGGACAAGCGGCACCCTCGCCTCGCCGACGACAGGGTGCTCGGCCAACCCGAAGAGCGCCTGCACGCGCAGCTCGACGCGCGGGCCCCCGTCTGCGCCGTAATCGATCGCATGCGTGCTGCCCGCCGGGCTGGTGAAATCGGCGGGCGCGATCCGATCGAGCGCGCGCATCCCTTCCCAGCCAACCAGATTGCGCAACGCGTCGGTGAGCGCCCCGGACGGGATCGCGTCGAGCCGGCGGCGGCCTTCGACCAGCGGCGGCAGCCATTCGTCCAACCGCGCGATCAGGTTCCCTTCATCGAGCGCCACGGCATGGTTCGCGAAAGCGGCGCGGTTGCGGATCGCGCGCGCGCCGTCACCCCATGGCAGCAGCTCGAGCCCGTGCGTGCGCACGCCGTCCAGCAACGCGGCAGACAGGATCGCCGGATCGGCGCGGTCGTCGGGTCCGCTCGCCATCCGGATTGCACCGAGCCGCCGCTCGCGAATGGCGCGGACCGCCCCCGTTTCGCGGTCGAAATCGGCGGTGCGGCGCGTTTCTATACGGTCGGCGAACAGCGTTTCGACCTCCGCGAGGTCAAGCGGTGCGGCCGACAGGATGCGCGCACCCGCGGCCATCCCTGCGGTTTCGGCGACGGCCAGCCATTCCTCGCGCGCGAGCGGTGAGGACGGATCGAGCCGGAACCCCCGCCCGCCGACCGACGCCCACGCCTCGCCCGACGCATCGCGGCGTTTGGCCACGCGGTCGGGGAAAGCGAGCGCGAGAACCCCTCCCACTCCCCTCCCTGGAAGGGAGCGACAAACCATCGAACATCGACGCTTGCAGCACCGCAAGCGCGCCGCCTAACATCAACCCCCAGACGAGGCCCGCACTCCACTAATTTACGCCGCGAGATGCGCCAAATGATCTGACGACGGACACCGCGCTCCCGTGGCGAACGGCGCGAGCAGCATGTTGTCCAGCGCGGAGAGGCCGGGGATGAGGTGCAGGTCCTGAAAAATCAGCCCGATATGGCGGCCACGATGGCAATCGCGCGCCGCGCTTGAGAAACGGCCGACATCCTCGCCATCGATGCAGATCGTGCCTTCCAGTCGATCGGCAAGGCCTGCCACCGCCAGCAGCAGGGTCGTCTTGCCCGAACCGGAAACCCCGCCGAGCACCGCCGCGTCGCCGGCGCCGACCGCCAGGTGTGCGACGCGCGCGATCGGCTTGCCGCCATAGCCCGCGACCAGCCCCTTTACCGCCAACCCCCTCACTTCCGGCACCGCGCTGCCCATTGTTTCAACTGATCGGTGCCGAGCAGGCCGAGTTTGCGCCCGCAGACCTTGCCGTTGCGGTCGAGCGCGACCGCGACCGGCAACGCGCTGCCCGCGCCGCCCCATTGATCGAGCACGGCGCGCGGCGGGCGTCCATCGGCATAGGCCCCCTGCACCGACTGCCCACGCGCAACGAGCGTCCTGCGAGCCAGCGCGGGCGGATCGATCGCGAGCGTCCGGACCGGCAATGGGGCTGCCGCCGCCGCGAGCCGGGGCAATCGCGCGATCTCCGCCTGACATGATGCGCACCAGCTCGCCCAGAGCACCACCACCGCCGGCCCGGCAAGCGGACCCTCGGCGGGCGACAATGGCTGCGCCGAGGATGCCGGGATCACAACCGCCAGTAGCAGGGGAATCAACATCGGCACACCAACCTTCAAGCGCGTAATACTATAACGTATCCCAAATGCCAGTCGCAACTTCGGGATCCGGCGCGCGGATCGGCCGCTTTGCACGGCTGCGACCCCGCCCGGCCTGTTGCCGACCGGCGGATCAACCGATACGCACGGGATATAGAGTCTCAAAGGAGTGCGCTGCGGATGCGGCTGGTGAAGAACGGCGCGGTCATGCTTGCTGTGGTGGCGGCCTCTTCGGCGGCGGCGCAGAGCTACGATCCGCGCGAGACCTTCGCGCCGTTCGGCATGGGACAGGCGGTCAATGTCTATCGCGGCGCGAACGGCATGCCGGGCCCGGCCTATTGGCAGAACCGTGCCGATTATGTGCTGCGCGCGACGCTCGATCCCGCAACCAAATCGATCACCGGCACCGCGACGATCACCTACACCAACAACAGCCCCGACACGCTCTACGTGCTGTGGTTGCAGCTCGACCAGAATCTCTACAGGCAGGGCTCGCGCGGGCGCCTGGCGGGCGGCGGGAGCCGTCCGGCTGGTAGCACCGACGGCATGACGCTGGACAGCGTCAGCGTCGCAGCGGCGGGCAAGGCGGTGTCCGTGACGCCGCTGATTTCCGATACCCGCGCGCAACTGCGCCTGCCGGCGCCGCTCGCGCCGCATGCCAAGACGGTGGTGACGATCCGCTACCACTATACCATCCCGGGCGCGTTCGGCGGCCGCACGTCCTGGGGCCGATCGCGCGACGCGGAGGTGTATGACATCGCGCAATGGTATCCGCGCATGGCGGTGTACGACGATATCCGCGGGTGGGACACCGCGCCCTATCTCGCGCAGGAATTCTACCTCACCTACGGCAATTTCGATTACTGGATCACGCTGCCGTCAAGCATGATCGTCGCCGGATCGGGCGAGTTGATGAACCCGGCGGAGGTGTTGACCCGAACTCAGCTCGCCCGGCTCGCCAAGGCGCGCGCCAGCGACGCCACGATGATGATCCGCGATCCGTCCGAGATTGCCGATCCCGCCACGCGGCCCAGGGCGGGCGACACGCTGACCTGGCATTTCCGGATGGAGAACACCCGCGATGTCGCGTTCGCCGCGTCGAGCGGCTTCGCCTGGGATGCCGCGCGGATCAACCTGCCCGGCGGCAGGACCGCACTCGCGCAGTCGGTCTATCCGGCGGAGAGCCAGGGCGCGGACAAATGGGGGCGTTCGACCGAATATCTGAAGGATGCGGTCGAGCGGTTCTCGGCCAAATGGTTTCCCTATCCCTGGCCGAACGCGATCAACGTCGCCGGGCCGACCAGCGGCATGGAATATCCAGGCATCATCTTCGACGGCCCCGACGACGCCGGCAAGGAGCTGTTCTGGATCACCGCGCACGAGATCGGCCATAGCTGGTTCCCGATGATCGTCGGCTTCGACGAGCGCCGCGACGCCTGGATGGACGAGGGCTTCAACACCTTCATCGACGTCTATGAATCGGACGAGTTCAACAAGGGCGAATACGCGCCCAAGCGCGATTCCGAATATGCTGAGGGCGGGGGCAATCCGGTCGATGAAATCCTGCCGATCCTCGCCGACAAGGATGCGCCGCCAATCCTGTCGCGCGCGGACACGGTGGTCGAGAAATGGCGCCACCCGGTCACCTATTTCAAGTCGGCACTCGGTCTCGTTCTGCTGCGCGAGCAGATTTTGGGGCCGGAGCGGTTCGACCCCGCCTTCCGCCGTTTCATCGCCGCCTGGGCGTTCAGGCACCCCAAGCCCGCAGACTTCTTTCGCGCGATGGAAAGCGACGCTGGCGAGGACTTGAGCTGGTGGTGGCGCGGCTGGTATGCGAACAACTGGCAAATGGACCTCGCGGTCGCGGGGATCGAGGCCGCGAAGGACGGGACGCCGCTGATCCGCGTCGAGGCGCGCGACCGGCTGGTGATGCCTGCCACGCTGCGAGTCAGCTATGATGATGGGCGGACGACCGATCTGCGGCTGCCGGCGGAGACGTGGATCCGTCAAGCCTCGGTCGCGGTTCCGGTTCCGACCGGTCGCGTCGCCAAGGTCGAACTCGACCCTGACCACAAGCTCCCGGATCGCGATCGAGCGAACAACATTATGAAGCGTTGAAGGCGCTTATCGAGTTCCGACCGCGACGATCCCGGTCGATGGAACCATGACCTTGTCGTTGCCAGGCATTGCGGCGACTTGTTCGTGCAATCGATGCAGCAAGGTGACGCGCTGGTCTGCGTCGAGTGCGCCCCAGAGCGGACTGGTGCCGAACAGGATGCCGGGATCATCGAATAGCGTGCGCTCGATCCCGAAGTCGATTGTCAGTGTTTCGATCGTGACCGATGCAAAGCCCGCCGCGATCATCGCGCTTTCAAGATTTGTCGGGTCACTCAAGTAAACCACCCCGTCCGGCATGGACGGAAGCGCGACATCCGGAAACAGCTCGTCGCACAGGTCCATCAGTAGGATATTGGGACCCGCACCGCGCGTCTGCCAAGTGGCGATTGCTCCCTTTCCATGGGGCCGGACAACGCGCGACAGCTCGGAAAGGCCCGCGCGCCAGTCCGGGAACAGAAACACGCCAAAAATCGAGAAGGCGGCGTCAAACGAATCATCGGGTAGCTCCAATGCCTGCCCGTCCATCACGCGCGCCGTCAGGTTCGGTATACCGTGGGCCAGGACTCGGCGGATCATCGCGTCCGAAAAGTCGGTTGCCAGCACCTGTGCGCCGGTTTCAGCGGCTGCCAGGGCGAGCGCGCCGGTGCCCGTCGCTACGTCCAGGACCCTGTCGCTAGGTCCGATATTGGCTCTGTCCAACGCCAATCGTGCGAAGAGAGCCGTATAGGGATGGGCCGCCTGCTCATAAAAGCTTGCCAGATCGTCCCATCGCTCGGTGTCTGAGAGGGAAGTCGCGGTCAATTCACTTGGCCTCCGCCGTCGCGACGTCTCGCTTCGGCTTCACATATTTGTCGAGCCAGTCGGTCATCTGCCACAGCGTCTCCTCGGTCGATTCGAGCGCGCGGTAGCCGTGCGGCTCGTTGGGCAGCACGACGTAGCGCACCGTCGCGCCATTGCCCTTCAGCGCGGCGTACATCCGCTCCGACTGGATCGGGAAGGTACCCGAATTGTCGTCGGCGCCGCCGTGGATCAGCAGGATCGGCGTCTTGATCCGGTTGGCATAGGTGAAGGGCGACATCTCGGTATAGGTCGGCGTGGCCTGCCAGTAGGTCCGCTGCTCGGCCTGGAAGCCGAACGGCGTGAGCGTGCGGTTATACGCGCCCGAGCGCGCGATTCCGGCGCGGAACAGATCGGTGTGGGCGAGGAGGTTGGCGGTCATGAACGCGCCGTAGCTGTGCCCGCCGACCGCCATCCGCGCGCGGTCGCCGACGCCCAGCTTCACCACCGCATCGACTGCGGCCTGCGCATCCTCCTGCAGCTGCTTCACATAGGTGTCGTTGGGCTCCGCGCCGTTCTCGCCGATGATCGGCATCGCCGGATCGTCGAGCACGGCATAGCCCTGGGTCAGCAGGAACAGATGGCTGATCCCGCGCGGCCGGGTGAAGCGGTTGCCCTGGTCGACGGTCTGCCCGGCGACCTTCGCATCGGTGTACTCGGACGGATAAGCCCACAGCAGCGTGGGCAGCGGCCCGTCGCGCTTCGCGTCATAGCCCGCCGGCAGATAGAGCGTGCCCGACAGCGGCAGGCCGTCGGCGCGCTTGTAGGTGATCGTCCGCTGGGTAACGCCGGCGAACACCGGCGCGGGATCGGGGAAATCGGTGACCGCCTTCGCCGACCCGCCACGCACGCTGCGGATCATGTAGTTGGGCGCGAGCTTCGCGCTCTCGCGCCGCGTCAGGATGCGCGTGCCCTTGTCGTCGAGCAGCGAGACGACGCTTTCGTAATAGGGTGCCCTGGCGGTCCATAGCCGCGTCTGCGCGCCGCCCGCGATCGGCATCCGCGCGAGGAACGGGAAGGCGCCGGCCTTGGTCGCGCCCTCGCCGCTGGCGAACACCGCCTGGTGATCGGGGGTGAAGCGCATCACCGCCTTGCCCGCCGCATTCTCCTTGGTGATCGGAAAGCCGGGATCGCCATATTGATCCTGATAATTGCGCGTCAGCAGCAGCTTCGCCTCGCCCGGCGCCGAGGGCGTGACGGCATAGCGCCGCTCGGTGCGCGTCTTCCATTCGCGGTCGACCACCAGCGCGAAGCCGTCATCGCCCCACATCGTCGTGGCATAGCGGCTGACGGTCTTGCCGAGCTCGACCGGCGGCGCGGTGAACGGCGCGGCCTGCATCAGCAGCCGGTCGTGGAACGGTAGCTTCGCCTTGGGATCGCCGCCGTCGAGCGCCTCGGCCCAGACCAGCGTCGCGGGCGCGTCGCCGCGCCACTCCGCCTCGCGCGGTCCCTTCACCGTCGCGTCGAAATCGACCGGCAGGTCGTCGGCGAGCGGGCGATCGACCAGCATCTTCACCGGCTGGCCGTCGATCGTCGAGACCGCGATCTCGGTCGGGAAGAAGCTGGCGGGCAGGAGGTAAGAATAGGGCCGCTTCAGCTTCTCGGTCAGCAGATAGCGGCCGTCCGGCGACATGCTGAAGCTGGTGTAGAGCCCCGGCTGGCCTATCGGCGTCGCCGCGCCGCTCGTCGCATCGATCCGGGTGAGCTGGCCGGTGAAATAATAATCGAACAGCCGCTCGTCGGTTTCGTTCGCCAGCAGGTCCTCATAGGTGCGCGCAGCCGACATGCGGCGGCTGCTTTCCTGCACGATCGGCCCGGTCGGGGTCGCCGTCTCGACCGGCGGCGCGCCGCGGTTCGCGACGACCTTCCGCGCGATGATCGCGCGGCTGTCCGGGGTCCAGGCGAACGACGAGCCGAACGCCGCGTTCAGCCCGCGCGCCAAGGGCCGCGCCGCGCCGCCACGGTCGGCGATCCAGAGCGCCAGCCCGTTCGGCTCCTGCACGACGATCGCCAGCCGGGTGCCGTCGGGCGACCAGTCGGGCGAGGCGAAGCGGGTGCCGGCGGGGAGCTTGACCTGGACCGTCTTGCCGCTCGCCACATCCTTGAACGACAGCGCATTCCCCCAGTTCACGCGCACCTCCGCGGGACCGTTCGTCGCGGGGTCGATACGATACCCGGCGAGGCGCAGGATCGGCTTCGACATATTGGCGATCGTCGGCAGGTTCTCGCGGCCGATGATCGCCAGCGTCCGGTGATCGGGGCTGACGACGACAGCGGGGGTCGGCGGGGTTTCGAGGATTTTCGCGATCGCTGCTGGCGCGCGGTGATAGCCTGTCGAAGGGGCCTCGCCGGAAGCGGCAGCGGAAATTGTCAGGACAAGTGTCAGGACGCCGACGCGCAGCATAGATAACCCCAAAAATTCAGCCCGATCAGCATCCTGACGGTGATCTCCGCAGAATGATAGTGCCGACGGGAGGGCATCCCGTCGGCACCGCAGCCCCCGCTGCGTTACAGGCCGAACCGAAGCGTCGCGCGGAGATCGCGGCCGGCAAGCGGCGCGAAGTCCTTCAGGAAACTCGCGTGGCGGCGCACATTCTGGTCGAAGATATTGTTGGCGCTGAGCAGGAGCTGTGTCTTGCTGTCGCGCCCGAACGGCGAAAGGATGATCGAGGCGTTGACGATCGTATAGTCCGAGGTCGGCGTTTCGAACGCGGCAATGCGGGTCTGCTTGAAAAGATGCTCGACTTCGGCGCGCGCCGTGAAGCGGTCGCCCTGCGCCTCGATGCCGCCCAGCACGCGCGCCGGCGGAATGCGCGGAACGGGCCCGAGATCGACGATATTGGCATGGACATAATCGCCGAGCACATCGGCGTTGATCCGCGTCGAGCCGAGCTGGAACAGGTTAGCCGACAGGTCAGCCTCGAACCCGTAGTAGCGCGCGTCTGCCTGCTGATACTGGAAGCAGGGCAGATCGACCTCGCGTTCCTGGGCGCCGTAAAGGACAGCGCCCGCCTCGCACACCGCGGGGTCGGTCTGGTTCTCGGAAATGTAGTTCTTGAACCGGGTGTAGTAGGCCGACGCATCGAAGTTCACGCGCTCGGTATGCGCGTGGAAGGTCGCCTCCAATCCCCACGACTTCTCGAGCCGGAAATTTGGATTGCCGAATTCATAGGCCTGCGTCCCGGCATGGCCGCCATTGGCGAACAGCTCCTCGGCCGATGGCGCGCGCTCGGTGTGCGAGCCGTTGATGCCGATGCGGATCGCGTCACCGAATCCATAGGACGCGCCCAGCGAACCGGACACCGCGTCGAACGTGCGCCTGCCGGTGAAGAAGCGGCTCTCTTCGTCGGTCCTGGCGGTCAGGTCGCTGCGCTCGTAGCGGATGCCGCCGGCCGCCTTGAACGCGCCGCCATCATATTGCTGGAGCGTGAAGAAGCCGGTCTGGTTGGTTTCGTTGCGCGGCAGGAAGGCCTCCTCGCCGACGACGTTGAACAGGCGATTGAAATACTGGACACCGGACGCGCCCTGCCAGCCGCCATGATTTGCCTGAACAAGCTCAAGGCGTCCCTCCGTTCCATTGTTGTAGAAGGCGGTGCCGATCTCGCCCGTCGGCTCGAGCTCGAAATGCCGATAGTCGGCATGGCCCGCACGGATGCGGATCTTGTCGAGGAAGCCGCCACCGGTCTCGACCTCACCGCGCAGATCGACGCGGTTCTGCACGACATCGAGCCGCGGTGCCTCCTGCTCCTGACCGACCTCGGTCGCGTAGCGGATCGGCACGCCGTAAAGGCTGTCGTAATGGCTGTAGGATATGCCCAGCTGGCCGGTATCGGTGATCAGCGACGCGCCGACGCCTGCCGTCCACGTTTCCGCAAAGGAATTGGGCAGCTTGTCCCTGATCGCAGCCGAGGCGGCGAAATCGATCGGTTCGTCGGTGTCCTGCGGCAGGCCGACCTGGCTCAGCGCAGCCGCTCTTGCTGCCGGCGACAGCGCATAGCCGCCGATCCGGAGATTGTCCGACTTCAGATAGGAACCATCGGCGTGCACCACGAAGTGCTTGCCGATCGCAACGTCGCCCGCCCCCTCGATCGACCGCTCGTTGGAGGCCGAGCCATAGTTGGCGATCCCGCTCAGCCGATAGCCGTTCTCCGGCATGGTGCGCGGGATGCGGGTATCGATCACGTTCACCACGCCGCCGGTCGCCGACGAGCCGTAGAGCAACGCCGCCGGCCCGCGCAGCACCTCGACCCGCTCGGCGAGCAGCGGATCGATGATGACGGCGTGATCGACGCTGGTGTTCGACACGTCGATCGACCCGATCCCGTCGGTCAGGACGCGGATGCGCTCGCCCTGGAAACCGCGCAGGATCGGGCGCGAGGCGCTAGGCCCGAAGGAGGTCGCCGATACGCCGGGAAGACGGGCCAGGGTTTCGCCGATCGTCGGACGCAGATCGCGCGTCAGCGCTTCGCCGGACAGCACCGAGGTGCCCTGAAGCACGTCGCGCTCGCTCTGCTGGATCACCCCCGTCACGATGATGTCGGACTGGGCCGGCGATGCTTGCGACGTGGTCCGTTCATCGGATTCAGCGGTTTGCGCGGTGACGCCGGTGGACGCGAGCAGCGAGACGAGGCTGACGCCAATCAGATATTTAAGCATTTTATCTTCCCTGAACATTTTGTCATGCGCCTACGCTTGATAATATATTGTATCAAGGACTATTCGGATTTTAGTCGACGTCCGATCGCGCGGCAGGCGCGTTTTGGCGTGCGCCAGCCAGTGAGCGTATCCAGCGAACCGGCGAGCGATGGATGCAGCTCGGTCAAGCATGTGCACCGTGATCGGCGTCATCGCTCCTGACGCTGTTCGTTGCGCACCGCCTTCACAATGAAGTCAGGCGCCAGGACATTCTGGGTAACCAGCTGACGGTGCGATCCCTTGACCAGCACCGCTTTCATGAACGCCATGTGACGACGATCGAGATCGAGGGTGGAACGCTCGACCGGCGAGCCGCCGACGCCTTGAACCGTGATCCAGTAGAGCCGCCTGGGTTCGTCAGGCGCAGTGAACATCGCCTCGAAATAGGTGCGTTCACGCGCCAGCGTCTGAACGGCCTCGCGGTGGCGGGCATGGAGGAATGCGATCCAATCCGCGAATTGCCGCTCGCTCCCCCCGGCCCGGTCAAATCGGTGAAGCGTCACTTCCACGGGTCGGAGCGGCTTGTGGGTCGGGGCCGCGATGGCGACGGCCATTGCCGAGATCGCAATGCCGGCTACGATGCCGACTGCAAAGCTGCCGCGCCACGCCGATATCATGCGCGGTGCAACGCCGGTGCGCCGTGCTCGACGGTAAAGGCGGCAGCGGTGGCGATCGCCGCGCCGGGTTCGGACACGTGCTCGACGACCCGGAAGTTCGTCTCCCACCGCTCCGGCGTCACGTCGCAGGTCATGTAGCCGCGGCGGTCGTTCGAGAATTTGAGGAACGGGTTGTTGGCCAGGATC
Organism: Sphingomonas sp. EC-HK361; assembly: GCF_902498785.1. GTDB lineage: Bacteria > Pseudomonadota > Alphaproteobacteria > Sphingomonadales > Sphingomonadaceae > Sphingomonas. The sequence continues at coordinate 1,477,667 of NZ_LR701494.1, read as the reverse complement.
CGGTCCGCGCCCTTGCGGGTATCGGCCCCGTCGCCGCCCGAGGAGATCGACGTGCCGACGAATTCGACCGCGACCGCGTCGCCGCGACCGCCATCGAGACGCAGCTCGCCCGCAAAATTCTGGTGCTCGTCACCCGTGAGCACGACGACATTGTTCAGCCCCTTGAGCCGCGAGAGCAGTCTTTCGCGCGGCGCGTTGTAGCCGCCCCAGCTGTCCATGTTGCGGATCGGCGCCGGCTCCGCGCCCGTCCGGCGATCGAGCGGCATGACCATGACCTGCTGGGCGAGCGCATTCCAGCGCGCGCGCTTCTCCTTCAGCGCCGTCGTCAGCCACGCCTCCTGCGATGCACCCATCACCTGCGCCTTCGGATCGTCCCAGCCCGCGCAATAGGCCTTGAAGCCGTCATCGCAGGGCTGATCGGAGCGGAACTGCCGGGTATCGAGCAGATGCAGGTCGAGAAGCTGGCCCACCTTGGCCCGGCGATGGATCGGCATGCCGCTAGGCCCCGGAAAGGCGGCACGCCGAAACGGCATATGCTCGTAATAGGCCTGGAAGGCGGCGGCCCGGCGCAGCGCGAAGATTTCGGGCGGATCATCCTCCTGGTCGATGTCTCCGACCCAGTTATTCTCGACCTCGTGATCGTCGAAGGTAGGGAACCAGGCATGGGCCGCGTGCGCCGCCTGGAGATCGGCGTCCATCTTGTATTGGGCGTAGCGCCGCCGGTAATCGTCGAGATCGAAGAGAAGCTGGCCCTCATGCGCGCGTACGAAGCGCCGAGGGCGGCCGTCATATCCCACCGGGACCGGCGAGCTTCTGCCCTCATAGATGTAGTCGCCATAGTGGAACACGAAGGCGAGGTCCTCGTCCGCCAGATGGCGATAGGCCGTGAACAGCCCGTCCTCGTAATTCTGGCAGCCGCAGACCCCGAAACGCAGTCGATCGATCGCAGTGCTGGCCAGCGGCAGCGTCCGCGCGCGGCCGGCGACCGATCGCTCGCGCCCGACGCTGAAGCGATACCAATAAGGCCGGTCGGGCGACAGGCCGCCGACCTCGACATGAACCGAATGCGCCAGCTCGGGCCGCGCAAACGCGCTGCCTTTCGCCACAACCGTCGAGAAGCGGTCATCCGACGCGACCTGCCAGTCGACCGAAATAGGCGCCATCGGCATTCCACCATGCCGTTCCAGCGGCTCTGGCGCGAGGCGAGTCCAGATCACAAATCCGTCCGACGCCGGATCGCCCGCTGCGATCCCAAGACGGAAGGGATAGGCAGCGAAGAGCTGCTGCGCCCGCAGGATCGCTGGCGCGGCCAGCAATCCGGCACCGGTGGTCAGTCCGAGCAGCGTCGTGCGGCGGGTAAGGGTCATGCGGGCGATCTCTGTCGTAATCGGCAAGGCCCTAGAGAAGCGGGCGGCGTGAGACAATATATCAATTCTGTCCACGTTCGCAGCGCGGCAGGAAGCGCTTACAGGGCGATGGCGACCGACGATGGGAAATCGACGCCGCGCGACATGTTCGCCAAATTCAGTTGCGCGACTGGCATCGCTCTGACCCCGGAACTGGCGCCAAAGACGGCGGCACTCCTGCCGAACGAGAGGTTCGACACGGCGCAATCTGCCAGCCCGCCGAGGAGTTGAAGACGAGCTACGACTATCCGGCCGGCCATACGACGCTAGGCTGGGCCTGGGCGACGATCCTTGCCGAGCTTGTGCCAGACCGGGCGACACCGAACATGGCGCGCGGTCGTGCCCATGGCGAAAGCCGGGTCGTTTGCGGGGTTCACAACGCCAGCGCGGTTGAAGCGGGCCGCGTGACGGCCGCCGCGACACTCGCCGCGATCGAAAGCGATCCGGCGTTTCTGCGCGATCGTGCCGCGGCACGGCAGGAGATGGATCGGTTACGACGCGATCCGTCGGCGGCGCGACCGGCGTCATCGGCATGTTCCAACGAGGGTGCTTTGGTGGCGCAACGGGTCTATTGATGTTCCAAGACCTGTTCGAGCGCACCACTCACGTTCGCTCGGACATCCGGCCCCGGGGAACGATATGGCTGACCGCAACCACAAGCATCACGAGCCGCAAGGAGCGGCACTTGCCGGTTCGGCGCAAGCCGCGTTGGAACGCGCAGGCGAGCGCTGGACTCCACTTCGCGCGGCAGTGTTCGCGGCGCTCACCAAGTCCGCGAAGCCGGCATCGGCCTATGATGTGACCGAGGCCGTATCGCACGCCGAGGGCCGTCGGATCGCGGCGAACAGCGTCTATCGGATTCTCGACCTGTTGGTTGCGGCCAATGTCGCGCGACGGGTCGAAAGCGCCAACGCCTATATCGCCAACGCGCATCCGGATTGCCTGCACGACTGCATTTTCCTGGTGTGTGACAGTTGCGGTGGCACGACTCACATCGACGACGATCGGATCAGCGATGAAGTTCGTGATTCCGCCGCCGCCGCCGGCTTCATGGCGAAGCGCCCTGTCCTCGAGGTACGCGGCGTATGCAGGGACTGTGACGGCGGGGAGGCCGCAAAGGCAGAGGGGGAGATCTTGCCGGCTCCGCTTCGGCGCTGATCTTGGGGCTGGTTGCGATCGGCATCGGCGTGGAAGCCGTGCTGCGGCTGTTCGAGCCTGTCGCCGTTGCGTTCGGCGAAGCGATGATCATCGCGATCCTGGGCCTTGCGGTGAACATCGTCAGCGCGGTCCTGCTGTCCGGCAATCGCGACCACCGTCATGGCGAGCAGCGCCTGGATGATGCACAGGTCACGCCGTGAGCGGCAGGCGACCGAAACCCGGATCGGGCGGAGCTATGAAGTGATGGAGGACGGCGACCTCTCTGTGTGCGATCCCAAGCCTGGCGAGCGACTTGCCGAGTATAATCGGCGACCGGCCCAGCCTAGCGCGACCGAACGCAGCCACACCGCTTGGCTCGTCACTGGCAAGCGGCGAATCGACGCCCATGCGGTCGAACGCTTCGGGGCGCTGATCCGACAGCAGATGACAAGCAGTCCACAGTTCCGCCGCGCCTATGTGCAGCTACCCGTTGCCAAGGTCGTCGTCGCCCATGCCACGATTGATATCACTGGTTCCGTCGCAGCCATGGAAGCCGCACTAGGCCCTGACCACGCCAACGATCCCCCTCGGGTGCCCATCTTTGACCGGGAGTGGTGCCGCTTACAGGACTCGAACCTGTGACCCCCGCATTACGAATGCGATGCTCTACCAGCTGAGCTAAAGCGGCCCTGGTGCCGATCGGGAGGTGACGCTCCGCGGATCGGGAAGCGGGCGCTTATCAGGCGTGTCGGGGACTGACAAGCGCCTTGTCGCGCGGCGCGTCGCGCGGCTGGCGCCTTTACGCTGCGTTTACCAAAGCCGTGCGATCACGCCGCTGACAGTTCAGTTGCCCATTTCGAGGGATTCGTAACGCATGGATACCGTCCGCGGCCTTGAAGGCGTCACGCCGCCCAACGATCCGACCGAGGGCGGCGTGGGCGAGGCGACCCCGGTGGTCGGCACCGATGAGCGCCGGATGCATGTCCGCGCCTACAACCACTGGGTGTCGCTGCTGAAGGGCAGGGGCTATCCGCAGATCGCCGATCTGCAGCCCGAGGGGATCGCCGATTTCGGGCCGCACAGCGTGCTGCTCGATTTCAGCGAGGGGATCGAGGACCCCAGGGTCCAGTATCTGGGCGCGGCGCTGCGCGACGAGTGCGGGCTGGACCATGCGATCGGCCGGATCAGCGAGGTGCCCGCGCGCTCGCTCCTTTCGCGGCTGACCGACCATTATCTTCAGATCATCGCGAACAAGGCGCCGATCGGGTTCGAGGCGGAGTTCGTCGGCACGCGCGGCCACACCATGATGTATCGCGGCATCCTGATGCCGTTTGCCGGCCCCGACGATTCGATCGGTTACATCTACGGCGTCATCAACTGGAAGGAGCTGGTCGACGGCCAGACCCAGGCGAAGCTCGACGCCGAGCTTGAGGCGGCGCGGCGCGACGTGCCGCGCGCGACCGTGCCCGCGCCAGTCTGGGCAGACGGGCCGAGCGCAGAATATGTCCCGGCCGCCCTGGCGAGCGCGCTTGCCGATCAACTGCTGCAGGCGCGCGAGAGCGCTGCCGCGGTTCGCGCGGCCGATACGCGCAGCCGTGCTGCGCTCTACCGCGCGCTCGGTCGCGCGCATGATTTCGCGCTGGCGACGAACGACGATGCCGACGGCTATGCGCGGCTGCTTGTCGAGGCGGGCATTGCGGTGCAGGCGCGCGCGCCGATGACGCCGGTGGTCAAGCTCGTCTTCGGTGCCGATTACGACAAGACGCGCGTCACCGAGTTCGCCGCGGTTCTGGCGCACGCTGCCCGGCACGCGGTCCCCGCGGGCGGCCTCGCGACGTTCATCGATGGCTATGACGGTGGCATCAAGGGCGTCGTCCAGGCCGAGCGCGCGGTGCGCAAGCCCGCGCCGAAGCCGCGCCGTGCAGACCCCATCGCCGATCGTCCGTCGATAGCACGCGTTGGGATCGAAACCGGTGCTGCGGCCGGCGAGGTCGTGGTCCTCGTCGCGCGCGTCGCTGCCGATGGTGCGCTGGATGTGGTGGGTGCGGTCACCAACGATGCGGCGCTTCGCGACCGGGCGATTCGCGCCCTTGCCTGACCTTTGCGCCCGTTGCGCGCCGGCCTCACATTATTGCGCATCGCAGCAATTTCCGGCCGGGCTGCACAGGGGTTGAGATAGGCGCCGGGCGGGCGCATAGGGCCGGTCCTATGGCCAAGACGTCGCTGAAATCGCTGTCGGACGCGCTCGCTGCCCGGCTCGTAAAGGGTGCCCTTCCGGGCGAATTGCAGGGGTTCGGCAAGGCCGAGCAGGCCGACGCGGCGGCCTTCGTCGCCGCCACCGCCGAACAGCGTCACGACGGCGCGCCGGCGATGAGCCTGGAGGTGCTGCCGGGCGATGCGCAGAACCGGCGGATGCGGCTTGCGATCGTCAACGACGACATGCCGTTCCTCGTCGATTCGATCGCTTCCACCGTGGCGTCGCACGACATCGCGATCGATCGCATCATTCACCCGGTCATGTGCGTCGAGCGTGACGCGGCCGGCCATCTGACCGGGGTGGCCGATTCGGGCGGGTCGCCGGAATCGATGGTCTATATCGAAATGGATCGCACCGACGCGCGCGACCGGCGCGGGCTGGTCGCCGATCTGCAGGCGAACCTTGCCGATGTGCGCGCCGCGGTCGCCGACTGGCCGGCGCTGCAGGCGGCGATGGCGGCGGACGCGGACGCCGCGACCGACGAGGGGGCGGCGCTGCTGCGCTGGTTCCTCGATCGCAACTTCACGCTGCTCGGGTATGAACGCTGGACCGGCGGCAAGCGCAGCCAGGTCCTGGGGCTCGCCCGCCACGACCACGGCGTGCCGATCCTCGCCGAGCCGTCGCGCGATCTGGCGACTGCGTGGTTCGCGAAGGGCGGCGAGGCACCGCTGCTGCTCAAGTCGAACCTGATCTCGACCGTTCACCGTCTTGTGCCGCTCGACCTCGTGGTGGCGCCGGTGCGCGAGGGCGGCAAGGTGACCGGGCTGTCGATCCATGCCGGCCTGTGGACGAGCGCCGCGCTCAACGCCACGCCGCGCAGCGTGCCCGTGCTGCGCACGCGATTGAAGGCGCTCGAAGCGAAGTTCGGCTTCGATCCCGCCGGCCATACTGGGAAGGCGCTGACCCACGCACTGACCGCGCTGCCGCACGATCTCGTTGCGGCGTTCGACGAAGCCTCGCTCGAGGATCTCGCGCTCACCGCGATGAGCCTTGCCGATCGCCCGCGGCCGAAGCTCGTCCTCGTCCGCTCGCCGCTCGGCCGGCACCTGTTCGCGTTCGTCTGGCTGCCGCGCGACGACCTGACTACGGCGCGCCGCGTCGCGATCGGCGAGATGCTGGCGGAGGCGGCGAACGCGGTCGTCCTCAACTGGACGAGCGGAACCGAGGATTCGGGCGTCGCGCTCATCCGCTACACGCTCGATCTGCGCGGCGAAGGGCGGATGCCCGATGCAGCCCCGCTCGACGAGCGGCTGGCGAAGATGGTGCGCGGCTGGGCGCCCTCGGTCGAGGCGGCGCTGATCGAGGAGGTCGGGGCCGCGCGCGCCGCGCGCCTCGCGCTGCGTCACGCGGCAACGCTGCCGCAGGGCTATCGCACCGCAAACGGCCCGGAAGAGGCGGCGCGCGACATCGTGCGCATAGCCGGCCTGCAGACTGAGGGCGACCGCGCCGTCCGCCTGTTCGCGGATGCGAGCGGGGCGACGCGGCTGAAGATCTACCGTCTCGGCGGTGCGCTCGCGCTCTCGGATGCGGTCCCGGTGCTCGAGAATTTCGGCTTCCGCGTGATCGAGGAGGTGCCGACCGCACTCGCCGACGACAGCCACCCGCATATTCACGACTTCCTGGTCGAGGCGGACGCGAAGCCGGCCGATGTCGGCGTGCTGGAAGATGCCATCGCGCAGGTGCTGGCGGGCACGGCGGAAAATGACGAGTTCAACCGCCTGATCGTCGATGCGGGGCTCGCCCCGCAGGCCGTCGTGCTGTTCCGTGCGTGGTTCCGCTATCTGCGTCAGGCCGGGCTACCCTACGGGCTGACGACGGTCGTCGATGCGCTGCGCCGCGCGCCGCAACTGGCGACCGCGCTCGTCCAGCGCTTCGCCGCTGCACACGATCCCGACGCGAAGGGCGATCACACGCCGATCGACGAAGCGATCGGGCGCGGGCTCGATGCCATCGCCGCGATCGACGACGATCGCATCCTGCGCGCCTACAAGGCGCTGATCGCGGCGACGCTGCGCACCAACGCGTTCGCGCCTGCGGGGCAGGAGGCGCTGGCGTTCAAGCTCGACAGCAAGCTCATCCCCGGCCTGCCTGCGCCTGTGCCATGGCGCGAGGTGTGGGTCTATTCGCCGCGCGTTGAGGGCATCCACCTGCGCGCCGGACCGGTCGCGCGCGGCGGTCTGCGCTGGTCGGATCGCCGCGACGATTTCCGCGTGGAGATCCTCGGCCTGATGAAGGCGCAGCGGGTGAAGAACGCGGTCATCGTGCCGACCGGCGCGAAGGGCGGCTTCTACCCCAAGCAGCTGCCCAATCCGGCGACCAACCGCGACGCGTGGCTTTCCGAAGGGACCGAGAGCTACCGCATCTTCATTCGCTCGCTCCTGTCGATCACCGACAATCTGGTCGATGGCAAGGTCGTCCATCCCAAGAGCGTCCGCATCCTCGACGGCGACGATCCCTATTTCGTCGTCGCCGCGGACAAGGGCACCGCGACCTTCTCCGACGTCGCCAACGCGCTCGCGATCGAGCGCGATTTCTGGCTCGGCGACGCCTTCGCCAGCGGCGGGTCGGTCGGTTATGACCACAAGGCGATGGGGATCACCGCCAAGGGCGCATGGGTCTCGGTCCAGCGCCACTTCGCCGAGCGCGGCGTCGATGTGCAGAGCGAGCCGATCCGCGTCGTCGGCTGCGGCGACATGTCGGGCGACGTCTTCGGCAACGGCATGCTCCTTTCGCAGACATTGAAGATCGTCGCGGCGTTCGATCACCGCCACATCTTCCTCGATCCCGACCCCGATCCCGCGGCAAGCTGGGCCGAGCGCGCGCGCATGTTCGCGCTGCCGCGCTCTTCATGGGCGGACTATGATCCGAAGCTGATCTCGAAGGGCGGCGGGGTCTTCGCGCGCACCGATAAGACGATCAGGCTGTCGAAGCAGATCCGTGAGGCGCTGGCGCTTGACGTGGACGAGATGGAGCCGGGCGCGCTGATCTCCGCGATCCTGAAATCGCCCGTCGATCTGATCTGGTTCGGCGGCATCGGCACCTATGTGAAGGCCGCGGCCGAGAACAACGCGACCGTCGGCGATCCCGCCAACGACCGGCTGCGCGTCAATGCCGAGGAACTGCGCGCCATTGCGGTCGGCGAGGGCGCGAATCTGGGCGTGACCCAGGCCGCGCGCATCGCCTTTGCGGGCGCGGGCGGGCGGATCAATACTGATTTTATCGACAACTCCGCCGGCGTCGATTGTTCGGATAACGAGGTCAACATCAAGATCGCGCTCAACGCCGAAATGGCGGCGGGGCGGCTCGCTTATGAAAAGCGCAACGATCTGCTCGCATCGATGACCGACGACGTCGCGCATCTGGTGCTGGAGGACAACCGCCTCCAGACGCTCGCGCTGTCGACGATGGAACAGGACGGCCCGAAGGCGCTGCCGAGCTATGTCCGCGTGATCGAAATCTTCGAAGGGCAGGGCAAGCTCGACCGCAAGGTGGAGGGGCTCGCCGGCAATGACGACCTGCTCCGCCGTGCGACCGAGGGTCGCGGGCTGACCCGGCCCGAGCTCGCGGTGCTGCTGGCGACCGCAAAGCTCGCGCTGCAGGACGCGATCGAGCATTCGCCGCTTGGGCGTGACGACGCGATGCGCGCCGATCTCCACGCCGCGTTCCCGCCGGCGATGCGCAAGAAGTTCGCCGCCGCGATCGACGCGCACCGGCTGCGCGGGGAAATCGTCGCGACGAAGCTCGCCAACCGCATCGTCAACCGGATGGGCGTGCTCTACCCGTTCGAGCTGGCCGAGGAGGAAGGCGCTGCGATGGCCGATATCGCGGCGATGTTCGTCGTCACCGAACGCCTCTTTGACCTGCCCAAGCTCTGGGCAGAGATCGAGACGACGGCGATGCCCGAAGCGGCGCGGATCGCGCTGTTCGACGAGGTCGCGGTGGCGACGCGCGCGCAGATCGCCGACCTGCTGCGCGTCACCGCGCCCGGCATGATGCCCGACGAAGCGATCGCGCGGCTGTCGAGCGGGATCGCGCGGCTCGACAAGCAGACCAAGGCGCTGCTGCTCGACGAGGCGAAGGCGCAATCGGGGCGGATCGCCGATACGCTGGAACAGATCGGCGCGCCGCGATCGCTCGTCGTCAAGGTCGTGCGGCTGTTCGAGCTCGACGGTGCGGTCGGGCTCGCCGATCTCGCCGAGCGGCTCAAGCTCGACGAAGCCGACATCACCCGCGCCTTCACCCGGCTCGGCCAGGCGCTCGGGCTCGACTGGGCGCAGGCCAACGCCGCGCGCATCGCGCCGAGCGATCCGTGGGAGCGCCTGCTGATCGCCGGCCTCGCCCGCGACTTCCAGCAACTCCGCTTCGACTGGCTGGCGCGCTGCGGCGGCAAGGCGCCTGGCGACGCTGTGGAAGGGTGGCTGGAGCGCAACGCGACCCGCGTCGCGCAGTTCAAGGCCGTCGTTGACCGCGCGCGGCTGGCGGCGGTGCCGAACGCTGCGATGCTCGCGCAGATCGCGGGTCAGGCGCGGGTGCTGCTGGGGCGGTAGGGTCGGACAACCCCATGCGTGCCTTCACCCCGGCCTCGAGCCGGGATCCCGCGTCTTGCCGCCGTTGGAGCCAGCGGAACCCCCGATCAAGACCGGGGTGACGAGTCTTTAGGCGATGTGCGGCTACCCGCCCGCATTGGCATCGAAGGCTTTCCGCAATTCAGGCGTATAATCCCGCGTGTCGACAATGCCCCGGCCGTTGCCGCAGATGTCGTCCGCATTGACGATCTGCCCGGCGCCGCCGATCAGCACCTGATCGCCGATGAGCATGAATTTGTGGAACCCGCTCATCCCGCCATAACCGTTCCTGGCGTTGATCTCGCCGCATAGCTGGACATATTCGGTGCCGTCCTTGCCCGTCGTCTTCTGGATGAAGACGTTACGGAACTTGGCGCCATCCGTATCTCTCACCTTGTCCGCCAGCATCTTGCCGGCCTTTGCGACATCGCGTTCGCCTTCGGCCCGCTGCGCCGGCGTAAACGTCGGGCTTTGCGCCGACGCCGTGGCCGACAGCGCCAGCGCGACCAGGCCGAGACCCGTCATTCGTGTCATCCTGTTTCCCCCCTACACGCTGATCCCGCGCGAAATGTAGGCACCGTCCGAGCCGCGCCGCAAGGCGTTCCGTTCTCACGACTCGCTGAACTTTCGCGCTATTTCATCGATCTTGCCCGCCTTACCCGCCGCGCACGATCGGCAAAGCTCGAGAACACGGGCACGACTCCTCCTTATGGTCAATTGATCCTTCGGCGAACGATCGGCAGGGATTTCGCAGGGGGAGAAGACGATGGCCTGGATCGGACATGGCGCGAGCGCGCTCGCGGGCACCACGGCGCTCTCAATTCTCGCGGCGCTCGCCCCGTCGCCGACGCTGGCGCAGACCGCGCCGCCGGCGCCGCGCGCGGTGGCGGGGCCGCTCGCCTTTCCCGGCGCGGTCGGCTACGGCGCGGCGGCGAAGGGCGGGCGCGGCGGTCAGGTCATCATCGTCAACAAGCTCGCTGATTCCGGCCCCGGCAGCTTGCGCGCCTGCATCGACGCGAGCGGGCCGCGGGTGTGCGTTTTCCAGGTCAGCGGTGTCATCCGCTTCACGACACGGCCGCCAGTGATCCGCAACCCCTACCTGACCATCGCCGGGCAGACCGCGCCGGGCGCAGGCATCACGCTGGCGCATGGCGGCGGGTCGGTCGGCTATACACCGCTGCTCATCAAGAACACGCAGGATATCGTCGTTCGCTACATCCGCGTGCGCAACGACCGGATCGGCGCGAACCGCGAATCCGAGGATTCGATCACGATCGAGCACAGCGACAACGTGATCCTCGATCATGTCAGCGCCAGCTGGGCGCGCGACGAGCTGATCAACGGCTATGCCGACAACGACCGGATCACGATCAGCAATTCGATCTTCGCCGAGGGCATCCCGACCCACGACAAGTGTGCGCTGCTCGCCAGTGATCCGGTCGATGCCCAGCGGTTGACGTTCGCCGGCAATGTCTGTGCACACAATGGCGACCGCAATCCCGATCTCAACTTCCCCCGCGGCTCCTGCGTCGAGGTCGTCAACAACGTCTTCTACAATGCCGCGTCCGAGTTCGCTGAAATCTGGGAAAGTTTCGGCGGCACCCCCGTCGCGCTCATCGGCAACAGCTTCATCGGCGGCGCGAACACGAGCCGTTCGACCGTCGCGATCGCGCGCAACCTGACCGGCTCGATCGGGCCGGCGAAGGTCTATCTGTGGGACAACGCCTTTTCCGGCCCGATGGTGCAGGTCTCGCCGCTCGTCGCGCCAGTGCAGGTCGCCGGTCCGCCATGCATCCCGACCTTCGCCGCGACGTCCGCTGCGACCGCCTATCAGACGGTGCTGCGCGGTGCGGGCACCCTGCCGCGCGACAATTTCGATGCGCGGATCGTGTCGGACGTGCGCAACCGGACAGGGGCGATCGTGAAGCAGCCGGGGGTCATCCCGGCGCCGAACGTCACCGGCAAGGCCTATCCGGACGTCGATCGCGACGGGATGGACGACCGGTGGGAAGCCTCGCATGGCATGAACCCGAAGCTATTCGACGCGTGGGGCGACGCCAATGGCGATGGCATCCTCAACCTCGATGCCTGGCTCGACGAGCTGCACCGGCGCCTGATGAGCCTGACGCTGTGAAGAACTGATTGATCCTCCCCTGGAAGGGGAGGGGGACCAGCGAAGCTGGTGGAGGGGTGTCCCCGCTATCGAGAGGGCGATACCCCTCCGTCAGCGCTCCGCGCTGCCACCTCCCCTTCCAGGGGAGGATACTTTAGATCAGTCCCTTGGCGCGCAGGCTCACATGGCCGCTCGTCCCGACGATGATGTGGTCGTGGACCGCAATCCCCAGCCGCTTGCCCGCATCGATGATCGCGCGCGTGATATCGATGTCGGCCCGGCTGGGTGAGGGGTCGCCTGACGGATGGTTGTGGATCATCCCAGCTTGCACGAATAAATGATTGATTTAATTCGAAAATTATACTGATTAAATCTCGTTGGGGGCTGAAATGAGGGGCGGATTAAATCCCGCTCACGCCTCCTCGTTACGCTACCATGACACACCCCCGTGCACCCATATTGAATGCGGTTATAGTCCCCTTTTTAACCTTGGGACAATGTGAGTCTGGCAGCGCGTTCGAGATGACAGCTCCCAGTCATACGGGAGAAAAGCCGCGCCAAGACGCAGCGAGTGGGTCATCTATTGGCGATGGCAGTACTATCAATTTGCTAGAAATGATTACCGTACGGCGTCCTCGGCTGTCCGCGAACTTTCGTCAACGCGTGAGGCAAATACGGTGCCGTATCCGGATTTTTGTAAGCAAGTCCTTGAGGAAAAGACAAGGGCCTCCGACCTTAACGCGTAACTGCTCACGGGGTTGCCAGAAAAGGTGTTGCGCCCGGAATCAGGATTTGATTCAGCCTGAGCATGTCGCCGCCGCCGCTTCATGTTCTGACCGAGGCGGAGAGGAACGCACTGCTGCCTACACAGCACGAGATGATCGAGCGGATGGCGGCTCGGATTTCGGAACTGGAGGCGCCGGTCGGTAAGCCGCGCAAGACGTGGAAGAACTCACGCGTCCCGCTCTCGAAGGACGATTTCGGCAAGGGTGGCAGTAAGGGCCGCAAGGCGAAGGACGGCAAGCGCCCCTCGCGAGTTGGCAGGCACCGGCCTCTGTCCGAGACACCGGATAAGACCGAGCGGGTCATGGCGACGGCCTGCGGGCATTGCGACAGCGATGTTTCGGGTCAGGTCCAGCGCTGCCGTCATCGCTATGATCACATCGATTTGCCTGCGATCTGGCCGATCGTCACACGCATCGAGTTGTTCGGTGGCCGCTGCCGCGAATATCGCGCCGAGGCGCCTGCCGAGATGGCGCCGGGCACGCTGTTCGGCCCCGGGATCGGCTCGCTGCTCGCATATCTGCATCACAGCCACCATGTAGGCTTTGAACGCTTGGCCCGGTTTGCCGACGAGTTGTTCGGTCTGGTCATCTCCGAAGGGGCAATCGCCAATGTCTTGCGCCGCATGGGCGGCAGTGTACCAAAGCGATCGACAAGTTGCTGACCATGCGGGTGATCGCATCGGACGAGACGACGATCCGCATCAACGGCGTCATCCATTGGCAGCGGGTGTTCCTCTCCGACAAAGCCGTCCCGCACAAGTCGCCCCACGCCGGCACGCAGCGTCGCTGAGTAGGTGCTCGGCGGCCATCAGCCCGATGTGTAGATCTCTGATCGCTATGCCGGTCAACAGGAACTGGGCAAAGCGCACCCGGTGCGCCTCGCCCACGTGTTGCGCGATGTTTAATACGCCATCGACTGCGGCAACGGGGCCTTTGCCCTGAAAGTCCGCGATCACCTGCGTTGGGCCATCCGCATTGGCAAGCGACGGAGCAGCCTGAAAGACACAATGCTGGCCACCTATGCCGCCAAGGCCGACAATGTGCTTACCCGGTTGATGCGCATGCCGATCGTCCATCCGGCCGGACAGGCGCTCCTCAGACAAATCAAAGCGTGGCGAGGGAAGTTCTTCGTCTTCCTCTCCAACCGCGAGGTCCCAGCAACCAACAACATCTCCGAGAGAGAGATCTGCCCATCGGTGGTGTTCGAAAGGTCACCAACGGCTTCCGCTCGGGATGGGATGCACAGATTCATGCGGGCTATCGCTCTGTGACCGGAACGGCCCGTCTCTCCGGACAATCCGCGCTCCGCGCCATCCGCAATCCCGTCGACGGCAATTTCGCTATCGCCTGATCCGCCTCGATCCCGAGCCAACCCCGTGAGCAGTTACCTTGACGCCGCAGAGGGACTGACAACAGTTGCTTGGTCCGCGGCGTTCCTCGTTTTGGAGTGCTTGCCACGCCGGCAGGCTTGTCGATCGGGCTCGATGTGGGGGCCTTTATTGTTGGGGACGCGTGCGCGGCTCGTCAACGGTAGGGAGCAAGAGCTATTAGACCTCTGTGACGCGAGCCCGGCCGATCACCTTGGAAGGCTTGCAGACAACCATGTTCTTCTTGTCCCAGACGTCCAATTCCTCGACAGGGTACAGGACAGCTTTCCCTACCTTGATGAACGCGGGGCCAATCCGCATTCCCCGCCAACTCTCCAACGTGCTGACAGTGACAGCCCCGCGATAGCGTTCGACCACTTCCTCGACAGTCAGATACTTATTGTCGGACATAGGATGCCCCATTGGTTTTTATCCTGAAGACTTCTTTGACTGGACGACTCATGTGGTGACGCTTGGGTCGACAAAGAATGAGGTGATCCGGCTGGCCGCGCAATGGGTGGGGCAATGAAGTGCCGAACCAATCGATAAGCGTATAGAGAGACAAAAAATGGAGCTTCTTGCTTCATTTTGCTCTTCTGGTGCGTGGATTGGTCTCGGAGCCGACCCGGCGCTCCTTGAGGAAGCGCCGTGGTGGTCGACATATGACGGTTGAGATGCGAGACGGGCAGCCGGAGCGGTGGCTTCGCCGGGAACCGGCTGCACGGAACGCGCTCGCGCGTGGAGGAAGCTGGGCGGAATCAGGTCCGATGGGCGCCGGGGCAGCGCCCCGGGACTACTCAGCCGCGCCCAGCGACGCTGTGCGGAACCAGTCGGGATCGTAGCCTCGGTTACCGAGCAGCGTTTTGGCGCGGGCAAGGCGTCGAGCATGAGGGCGGCGCCCTTGTAGTCGCTCACCTGCCCCTCGCTGATCGGCATGATCAGCGGCCTGCCGTTGCCGTCCCATACGGCATGGCGTTTGGAATTCAGGCCGCCTTTTGTGCGTTCGATACGTCTGCGAACAGCCACTTTTTGAGCAGGCTGGCGGCGGTCCGATGCGCCTTCAGGTGCGTCGCATCGATCATCAGCTGGTCGGGCTTGCCGCCCCGCGCCGACAGGGCGGAGAAGATCTTGTTGAGCACGCCAAGCAGGCTCCACCGGACGAAGCGGTTGTAGATCGTCTTCGACGGACCGTAGTCGTCGGGCGCGTCGCGCCATCGCAAGCCGTTCCTGATGACGAAGATCATGCCGCTGATGATCCGCCGGTCGTCTACCCGTGGCACGCCATGCGACAGCGGCAAATATGGCTTGATCCGGCACATCTGCGCCTCCGACAACCGAATCAAATCGCTCATGGCAAGGCCTGCCAACTCCGTCATCGAATCAACCGATCCTCATCTCCGCGAATGATTTGATAGATCCTGAGCCTAGCGTAGAGGCCCCTGAGGTCACCTCATCCGAGATTTGAATTCAAGGCTTCCGCCGGCAGCCCGCAGGTCATGCAATATAGCCGCAAGGTGCCGACCCTCCATCCAAGCTGGACCTTGCGAAATCCCTCGGGCGGGAGAAACTCGCGCATATTTTCGTTGTCGTTCGGCGCAGCAGACTCGGGGGGAGAGGCTATGCAGCCCCGTAGACCACATTTCGGACAGGAAATGACTACCATGATGTCCTATCCATCCTTTTGACTGCGCCGCGCCGAACCCGCTTGTCAGAAGTGGAAGCTCAAACCGCCTGTCACGATCAGCGGATTGATGCGGATGTTGGCCCTCGCCGGCGCGCCCGCCACCGTACCGCGAGCGGTCGTGTTGAGGAAAATCTGCTTTGCATCGACAAAAAGGCTCAAGCGGTTGCTCAGCCAGCTCTCGATGCCACCCTGGAGAACAACCCCTACCGGGCTCTTGACCTTCAGGTTCTGAACCGCCGCATCGTGGTTCTTGAGCACGATCGTATAGTTGATGCCGGAGCCCAGATAAGGCTGGAAATGCTTGCCAAAGTTGGTGATGTGATACTGAACGGCGGCGACGGCCGGACCGTAGGTCACCTTGCCCAGCTTGAGCCCGGCTAAGGGGCCGGTGCCATACAGCGTGGCGGTCGGCGGTGCGCCGACCGTCAGGGATACCGAAACGTTCGGGTTGAAATAATAACCGCCCTCGATCTCGCCGGTGAAATTGTTCTTGACGCGTACGCTTGCTCCGGGGACCTGCTGGCCCCCGACAGAAATCTTGGCGCCCTCATCGTAAATCACTTCGGCCGGCCCGGCGCGGATGAACCAGTGCTTGAACGGTGCCTCTTCCGCAACGGGCGGGGGTGCGGGGGCGTCGGCCGCTCGGGGCGTCGCGTCGGCACCGGGCTCGGGCGTGTCGGCCAGCGCAGGTGCCGTAATGCAAACCGCGCAGATCGCGGCCATGATCCTTGCCTTCATAAATCATCCTCCCATGGCGCAATGTGCTGCGCTCTACTGAATCGTCTTCGGATAAGTGTTCCGGCAACTCAGCGCCGGGCATCCTGGATCGCGCGCAGCCCGATCATGAACAGCGCGATCATCACGAGGACGCCGAACAGATAAGCAGGGGCAAGCGCGAGGAAACTGAAGATATTGGCATCGCCCCATTTGTTGGGGCCAAATGACAGGCCGCGGTTCGGCGCCCAGTTTCCGAAAAAATAGAAACCGGTGTTCGACCAGCCGTCGAGAACGACGATCCAGCCCCAGAGGCGCGCCTGCTTCGGCGTAAAGGAGAGGAGCGGCAGGATGAATGCGACCGCGATCACCATCAACCCGTTCATGACGGGTCCGGTGTGCGCGCGCGCCCAGCCTTCGGCCGAGCCGGGGAGCTGGAATTTCCAGTCGATGCCGGGGAGCGGGAAGATCCCGCCCAGCAGATACATCCACAGGCCGAGGCCTCCGACCAGGGCCATGAAGATCATGAGCACGCCGTTGCCAAGCATGACATTGCGCAATGCAACGCGATGGAATGCATCGTCCTTTTCCGTCGGGGAAGCCGATGCTTGCGAGCGGGACGCCAAAGTTGCCATATTATCCTCTCCTCATTGTTTTCCCGGGTGTTCTTCACCTCAGGCGGCGGCAGCGACCGGAAGCGCGTGGAAGCGTCCGCCGTGAAACAGCAACGGCGGATGGTCCGCAAAATAAACGCCCTGTATGACGCCGAAGAATACGACATGGGTGCCGGCCTGCACCTGATGGTCGACTCGGCATTCGATCGCTGCAAGTGCCGTCTGGAGGATCGGCAGCCCGTGGACATCGCCCGCCGTCCAATCACCATGCTCGAACCGGTCGTCACCCTGCAGGCCGCTCCGGCCCGCGAACACTTCCGCTACCGGCTGATGATGCTGAGCCAGCAGATTGACCGCGAACAGGCCGGTTTCCCTGATCATCTGACACGTTCCGGTCGCGGTGTTCACACAGGCGAGGATGGTAGGCGGCGACGCCGAGACCGAGCAGACGGCAGTTGCGGTCACTCCCCGCCGGTCCCCATCACGCTGGGTGGATACGATGCTCACGCCGGCCGCGAGGCAGGACAGAGCTCTGCGAAATATGTCATCGGTTACGGACATCGGGTGTCTCCCCGGAAGGTGAAGGCCGGCCCGCACCCCAGCGGCCGGCCGACCTTCCTCATTCAGCTGCAACTGTGACTTCTTCGTCGTTCGCCGGCACCGAGAGGCGCTGCTCGATCCAGCGCTGGACGCGCTCGGGGCTCGAGAAACAGTCCCACTGCTTCTCCGGGAAGTTGAAGTTCTCGGTGAACTCGTCGGCGAGCGGCGGGTTCTGGCTAATCGCGCCGATGAACTGCAGAAGCTCAGGCGCAAGCGTGTTGAAGCCACGGAGGATATAGTTGGTCCAGCGGGTGGCGCTGAGCACCCGGTCACCGCGACGTGCGTCGACCTTCTCCATGAAGCGCTCGTCGAACACCTCATTGGCCACGATCTCCTCGCCGAGTATCACGCCGGCATAGGATGCCATGTTCGCGCCCTGGCCCAGGACCGGATCGACCACGGCCTGCACGTCGCCGAGCGCGACCGCGAGCTTGCCGTTCGACAGCCTGGTGTAGCTCGCGCGCACGGTTGGCGTGACACCGCCCTGGAGGATGTCGAGCGGCCCATTGGCAAGATCGAAGGTGTCGAGGTCGATGCGCTCGTAGCAGGTCGGATAGTGCTTCTTCAGCTTTTCGAGAAGAAGCGCGATGAAGGCCTTGGGATCGTCGTCATATTTGGTCTTGGCGAGGATCTCGAGATCGCCGCCGATATGGTTCTCCATGACGAGCGCGCTGACCATGCCGTTGAACGAGAGAGTGGGAATCTCGATCATCTCGCCCTGTCCGGGAGAGAAGAACATCGTCACGGCGCGCGTTTCCGTCTCGCGGATGCCCTTGAAGAGTCCGACGCACAGCGCGCGCTGCGGCCGATCGAATGGCGAATAGGCGGGCTCGTGGGCGAACATCTGGCCGAACGGGCCCTTGCCGGTGCATATGACGATCAGATCGTGCTTTTCGGAGATCTCCGGCAGATCCTCGTGGGCGATCGGCTCATAGACGATGGTCCCGCCGCGCGCTGCGAAATCCTCCATCAAAGCGGGCTGATAGATGCGATAATCGACGGCCCGGCTCGGCTTTTCGAGCTTCCCGTAGAATTCGAGCGGCTGCGGGCCGCCGATATAATAATAATGCCCTGCATAGCCGGCATCGGGCCAATGGTTCACGCCAAGCCGGTCCTCGCGGGACACGGTGACATGGTGGTGAGCCACGGTGTTGAGGAGGCGCATCGACGCATATTCCTCGGGCCGCCGATCGGTGTAGATCGTCGCCTCGACGCCGTTCTCGATAAGGTGGAGGCCAAGATGAAGGCCTGCGGTGCCGGCGCCGACGATGCCGATCGATTTCGTCATATCCTCTTCCTTTCGCGGATGGTCGGGAATTGCTTATTTTGTTTCATCCTATTTACCGACCGAGCGTTCAGGCGTAAATCGCCTGTTCGTGCTAGTATATATTCCATATGGAATAGGTATGACAGACCGCCTCGAAGCCTACGCCGCTTTTTCGAAAATGATGGAGCTCGGCTCCTTTTCCGCGGTCGGGCGGCAGCTTGGCATCGCTCAGTCGACTGTCAGCAAGCATATCGCAGCGCTCGAAAAGGAGTTCGGTATCCAGCTCTTCCATCGAACGACTCGCCAGATTCGGCCGACGGCTGAGGCCGAGCGGATCCATGAACATGTCCACCGCATGCTCGATGCGGCCGAAATGGCCCATGCCGTCGTGCACGGGCAGCAGCCGGAAGCGAGCGGACTTTTGAAGATCGCGGTGCCGCACACGCTGGGGCGGTGTCTCGTGCGGCCGCTGGTCCACACATTCCTCGAGCTCAATCCGCTGGTCTCGGTCGATCTTATCGTGGCAGAGCAGGAGCCGGACCTGGCCGCCGGCGGTTTCGAACTCGCGGTGGTGACGGACGCGCCCTCGGAAGGTCCGCTTATCGTGCGGACAGTCAGGCGCTTCGAATGGCTTGTCGTGGCCTCGCCCGAGTATCTCTCCCGCAACGGTATCCCAGAGACCGCTATCGATCTTGAAGACCATGAAGTGGCGTGCGCGCCGTGGATGGCAGACGGCGTCCTCGCATTCGATTCGGAGAACGGCCGGCAGGCCATCAAGGTCAGTGGACGCTTCATCACCAACAGCGACGACACAGCCTTTGAAGCCGCGATGGGTGGCCATTGCGTCGCGATCGTGCCGGCATGGCTGGCGGTCGAGGGTTTCGAGCGCGGGGCGCTCCAGATTCTGTTGCGGGACTATTTCCTACCGTCGATCGCAGTCAGCATCGTCTACCCCCAATCGCGCTACCCTTCGCGGCGGGCGAGGGCCTTCATCGATTTCGCGGCGGCGCGGATGATGCAGAGCCGTGACCTGCTCGCCCGCATCGACCCTGCGCTTGCGAGGCCGCAGCCACATTTCGTGCGTCCGGACGAGCCGATCCCGATCTGACATCAATTGATTTTGCCGTGACGATGCCATAACGCTTGTGATTAGCCGTCTGACCGTTCATGCTATTAATGTCGTCAGCATGCAAAAAGACGGGAGAGACGCCATGAAGAAGATGCTTGCCCTTTATCGGGCCCCGGAGGACGCCGAGGAGTTCCTGCGGCATTATCGCGAGGTGCATATGCCGCTGGTGCGCGCGTTGCCCGGCCTCGTCGACGTTGCCATTACCCGGATCAGCAGGACGCTGGTCGGAGAAGAGGGTGTCTTCCTCTTGGCGGAAATGAGCTTTGCGGATGACGCCGCATTGGCGGCGGCGCTCAAGAGTCCGGAAAACGCAGCGTGCGGGAAGGACGCCATGGACTTCGCGGGCAAGCTTGTGACCGTGATGACGGGAGAAACCCTCGCGCTCTGACCGGTATCACCGGCAAGATATACAGGAGAGAGATATGGCAACTGCTTCCAATATCGTGACCCCCCTCAACGACGTCACCGCCTTCCTGGGCACCGAGCATGGCCTGTTCATCGACGGGTCCTGGCGCGAAGCGCGCAGTAGCGACCGGATCGACGTCTATAACCCGGCGACAGGCGAGCGGATCGCGTCTGTCGTCAACGCCAACGCTCAGGATGTCGACGACGCGGTGCGCAGCGCCCATGCGGCCTTCGAGAGCGGCGCCTGGTCAGCGCTTGCCCCGGCGGAGCGCGAGCGGCTGCTGTTGAAATTTGCGGATCTGGTCGAACAGAATGCCGAGGCGCTGGCCCAGCTGGAAACCCTCAACCAGGGCAAGTCCATCAACATCTCCCGCTACGTCGATATTGGCGGTGCTCCGTCCTATATGCGCTATATCGCGGGCCTGGCGACCAAGGTGACCGGCGAAACTTTCGATGTCTCGATTGGTGCGATTCCGGGCGGCCGGTACAATGCCTCGACGCGGCGCGAGCCCATCGGCGTGGTCGGCGCGATCTCGCCGTGGAACTTTCCGATGATGATCGGGCTCTGGAAGATCATGCCGGCACTCGCAGCGGGCTGCACGGTCGTCCTCAAGCCATCCGAGCTCACACCCCTGACAAGTATCCGCCTTGTCGAACTCGGCCGGGAAGCAGGCCTGCCCGATGGCGTCCTCAATCTCGTGACCGGCGACGGCCGCGCCGGAAAGGCCCTGGTCGATCATCCTCTCGTGTCGAAGATCAGTTTCACCGGATCGACCGCGACCGGAAAGGCGATCGCACGAAGCGCAGCCGAGCGGATGCTGCGGACCTCGCTCGAGCTCGGTGGAAAGAATCCGGCGATCTTCCTCGCCGACGCGCCGATCGAGAAAGCGGTGCAGGGCGCTATCCTCGGCGGCTTTTTCAACAATGGCCAGGTTTGCGCGGCCTCGTCGCGACTTTATGTGGCACGCGACATATACGAGCCCTTCGTGAAAGCGCTTGCGACCGCGGTCGACGGCATGGCGATCGGGCCGGGACTCGATCCCGCAGCCCAGATCAACCCGGTCGTTTCGGCGGGTCATCGCCAGAAGATCCTGGATCATGTCAGCAAGGCTCGGGAAGATGGCGCCAGGATCGTGGCGGGCGGCGACCGGCCCGATCTGCCAGGCTATTATGTGCGGCCGACCATCGTGGTGGATGCGGGGGCGGATCTTGCCATCTCGCGCCAGGAAGTGTTCGGCCCGCTGGTGACCGTGACGCCCTTCGACAGCGAGGACGAAGCGATCAGGCTCGCCAACGACAGCGACATGGGCCTGGCCGCCTCGCTCTGGACCAACGATCTGAAGAAGACGATGGAGCTCACGTCTCGGATCAAGGCCGGAACGGTGTGGGTGAACTGCCATAATCTGATCGATCCGAACATGCCGTTTGGCGGATTCAAGGAATCCGGCATCGGTAGGGACTTCGGCGTCCGGTCGCTCGATCCCTACACCGAGGTGAAATCGGTCTGCATCGCCTATTAATGGATCGCAGGCCTGCATCGGCTGTCGCTGCGCGGCGGCGACGGTCGATGCCTGTGGCCTGGTTAGCCGAGTATCGCCTTGTCGAGAGGTTCAGCCGTCACCGGATACCCAAGATTTTCCGGAATGCAGAGATGCGGAATGCCTCCACGATCTTCGATCCAGGGGCTCACCATGCCGATCGGACGCTGGGCGGCATCTTCGCAGGCCTCAGCGATGTTTCCGAAATGTGCCAGTCGCTCGACATTGCGGCGGGTCGGGAACATAAGCTTCGTCGTCCCCTGATCCGCGCCGTCGAGCAAAGCCTTCGCACTCGTCCAGAAGACACGCGAAATCTCCGAGCCGTCAGCGATCGGGAGCGGTAGAGCCTCCGGCGCGCGGGCGAGAAAAAAATGCGTGTCGAAGGGACGTTTCTCGAGACCCACCGGGCACCAGCGCGCAAACGGGACGAGGGTTGCGATCGCGAGCCTGACGTTCCGCTCCGCCAGAATGGCAGATAGGGAACGACCGGCGCGAAGCTCCACGCCGATCTCGAACATGGCCTGTTCGCACGGCCTGGGCTCGGCCGCTATCAGGATGCCCGTTTCTTCCGCCGTCTCGCGGATCGCGGCGACCTTCGCGGCGTCGAGCGAGTGATTGGCAGAGGCGTAATCTACCGGCTCGATCCGCCCGCCGGGAAAGGCGACCGCGCCGCCTGCGAAACGCAATCCTGCGGCACGTTCGACCATTAGCAGCTCGGGAGCGGTCGGCCCGTCACGCATGACGATCAGGGTCGCGGCAGCTATCGGTGCTTCGTCCTTCATCGGTCAGAGGCGAGGGAATTCACGCGCTCAGCGCCTGGAGCCTCAGATCGCGAACATGCGACGCCTTGCCGGTGGATCGCGGAATATCTCCGATCCGCCTCAGGTTGATACGCGCCGTGACGCCGATGACATCCTTCACGTAGGATGCAAGCAGCCGGCATTGGGCGGCGCTCGCTTCATGGTCGAGGTCGCCGCGCGGCTCGACTTCGATCAGCACCTCGTCCATTCGCGAAGGCCGGCTGATTTCGATGAGGAAATGGGGCGCCAGACCCGGGCATTTGAGAACCTGTTCTTCGATTTGCGTGGGGAAGACGTTCACGCCACGAATGATCAGCATGTCGTCGCTTCGGCCGACGATCTTGGCGATACGCCGATAGGGAAGCCCCTCGCCCGGCAACAAGCGGGTAAGATCGCGGGTGCGGTAGCGGATGATCGGCAGTGCCTCCTTCGTGAGCGACGTGAAGACGAGCTCGCCTTCCTCGCCGTCTGGAAGCACTTCTCCGGTCTCGGGATCCACGATCTCGGGGAGGAAATGATCTTCCCAGATGGTCGGGCCGGACGTTCCCGCGATCTCCTGGGCAACGCCCGGTCCCATGACTTCGGAAAGGCCGTAGATGTCGCTTGCCCGGATGTCGAACGCCTCCTCGATCTCGCGCCGCATTGCTTCGGTCCAGGGCTCCGCGCCGAAAATCCCATAGCGCAGCGACGTCGCGCGCGGATCGAGGCCCTGCTTGCGATATTCGTCGAGGATACAGAGCATATAGCTCGGCGTGACCATGATGATCTCGGGCTTGAAGTCCTCGATGAGCTGGACCTGTTTTTCGGTCTGGCCCCCGGACATCGGAATGACGGTGCATCCGAGCGCTTCGGCTCCATAGTGGGCGCCCAGACCGCCTGTGAAGAGGCCGTAGCCATAGGCGATATGCGCCTTCATGCCAGGCCGTCCGCCCGCGGCATGGATGCAGCGCGCGATCAGGCTAGACCAGGTCTTGATATCGTTGGCGGTATATCCGACGACGGTGGGGCGACCGGTCGTTCCGGACGAGGCATGCACGCGCGAGACCTGCTCCTGGGGCACCGCGAACATTCCGAACGGGTAGGCCGCCCGCAAGTCCGCCTTGGTCGTGAACGGCAAAAGCGCAATGTCGGCGAGCGACCGGATATCGGCCGGGCTCACGCCCCTCTGCTCGCACTTTGCCCGGAAACTTGCGACGTTGCGATAGGCATGCGCCACCGACCATTGCAGTCGCTCGAGCTGGAGCGCCTCCAGTTCTGCTCGCGTCCTGGGTCCGTAATCCATCTTTCTCTCCCATCCCTCTTTTATAGATCAGAAGGCATTCATCGTGAGCAACTCGTAGGCGGCGACTATATCGTCCGCCGTATCGGTGACGGTCACGGCCCAGCGGACCTCGCCATAGTCGTCGTTGCGCCGGGTCTTCGCTTTCACCGTCAGCGAGACCTTGATCGCCTCTCCCGGGGAGACGGGCTTCACGAAGCGAAGCGAGTCCAGCCCGGTATTGGCCAGCACGGGCCCGGGCGCCGGATCGACGAAGAGGCCCGCGGCGAAAGACAGGAGGAGATAGCCATGCGCCACACGGCCCGGGAAGAACGGGTTCGCCGTGGCCGCCTCTTCATCCATATGGGCGTAGAAGGTGTCGCCCGTGAACGTCGCGAAATGCTCGATATCCTCGAGCGTGATCGTGCGCGACGCGGTGTCGAAGGTCTTGCCGATCGCCAGTTCGTCGAACCGCACGCGGAAGGGATGCTCGCCCTCGCTGGGCTTGGGCGCGCCGGGCAGCCACTGACCGACGATGGCCGAGATCGTTCGCGGGCTGCCCTGCAAGGCGGTGCGTTGCATATAGTGCTTCACGCCACGAACGCCGCCCATCTCCTCGCCGCCGCCGGCACGGCCGGGTCCGCCGTGGATCAGCATCGGCAGCGGCGAGCCGTGACCGGTCGATTCCCTGGCGCAGTCGCGATCGATGAAGATGACGCGGCCGTGATAGGCGCCCGCACCCAGCGTGAATGCACGCGCGATCCCGGGATCATAGGTGAAGACCGACAGCACCAGGCTACCCTTGCCGCGATTGGCGAGCGCGACAGCGTCGTCGAGATCCTTGTAAGGCATCAGCGTGGAGACAGGACCGAACGCCTCGACATCGTGGATGAGGTCGGCACTCCAGGGATCGTCGGCCCGGAAGAGCAGGGGTGAGATGAAGGCGCCGCTCCCGCCCGCATCGCCGGTGACCTCGACGCTGTCGATGGCGCCGAAGGCGAGACGCGCCTCTGTTGCAAGTTCGCGTGCCTTCTCGCGCACATCGTCCAATTGCGAGGCGCTGGCGAGCGCTCCCATCGTTACCCCCTCGATCCGCGGATCGCCGACGACGACCTTGGCGAGTCGGGCCTTGAGCGCCGCCTCGGCATCGTCGAGCAGGGCGGCCGGCACGAAGGCGCGCCGGATCGCGGTGCATTTCTGACCGGCCTTTACGGTCATCTCACGCACGACTTCCTTGATGAAGAGGTCGAACTCGGGGCTATCCGCGGTCGCGTCGGGACCGAGGATCGACGCGTTGAGTGAATCCCGTTCGGCGATGAAGCGGACCGACTCTTGAGCGATCGTGGGATGCGACTGGAGCTTCATCGCGGTCTGGGCCGAGCCGGTGAAGGAGACGACGTCCTGGCAGGTGAGATGTTCGAACAGATCGCCGGTGGAGCCCATGATGAGCTGCAGCGCGCCGCGCGGCAGAACCCCGGCGTCCAGCATGATGCGCACGGCCGCTTCGGCGACATAGCCCGTCGAGGAGGCCGGTTTCACGATGGCCGGAACGCCTGCGAGCAGGGTCGGCCCGAGCTTCTCCAGCATACCCCAGACGGGGAAGTTGAAGGCGTTGATGTGCAAGGCCACGCCCTGGAGCGATGTATAGACGTGCTGGCCGATGAACGTGCCCCGCTTCCCGATCGGCTCCACGGCGCCATCGATCAGGATCGTGTCGTCGGGGAGCTCGCGCCTGCCCTTGGATGACGTCGTAAACAGGGTTCCCGCGCCGCCCTCGATGTCGATCCAGCTGTCGGTGCGCGTCGCGCCTGTCTGGTAGGAGATCTCGTAAAGCTCTTCCTTTCGCTCGATGATCGCCTGCGCGAGCGCCTTGATCATGACGGCGCGCTGGTGGAATGTCATCGCCCTGAGCGCAGGGCCACCGATGTCGCGGCCATGTGCGAGCATCGCCTCGAAATCGAGGCCCTGGCTGCCCGTAAGCGCGACCGTCTCGCCGGTGATCGCGGAACGCACCTCGGACAGGTCTCCTGCCGCCGTCTTCCACTCATCGAGCGCGTAATTCTGCAGGGTGATCGGAAAGTTCGTCATATAATCCTCTTGCTCGAATTCCTGGTTCAGCGTCCCGTGAACTGCGGCTTGCGCTTCGCCATGAAGGCGGCGACGCCTTCGCGATAATCCTCGGAAAAGCCGAGTTCACGCATCGCGTCGCGTTCCAGCTCGAGCTCGGTTTCGATCGGCTGGAGCCAGGACTGGCGGATAAGTCTTTTGGTGGCGGCGAGGCCTCTGGTGGGACCGGCCGCAAAGCGCGTCGCCAGCGCCTCCACTTCGGCGCCCAGGGCTTCGTCATCGACGCATTTCCAGATCATGCCCCAGCGTTCGGCGGTCTCGGCGGGCAGGGGGTCTCCGGTCAGCGCCAGCCCGAGCGCCCGCGCCTGCCCAACGAGCCGCGGCAAGACCCAGGTGCCCCCGGAGTCGGGAATGAGCCCGATATTGGCGAAGGACTGGATGAATTTCGCGCTGCGCGCGGCGATGACGATGTCGCAGGCAAGCGCGATGTTGGCGCCCGCGCCCGCCGCGACGCCGTTGACCGCGCAGATGGTGGGCTTTTCGAGATTGGTGATCCGCCGGATCAGCGGAGCATAGAAGCGTTCGACGGATTCGCCGAGATCCACGGCCTGTTCGCCCGGCGCAACCGCGCGATCGGCGAGATCCTGGCCGGCGCAAAAGCCGCGGCCCGCACCGGTCAGCACGAGCACGCGCGCGCTCTGGTCAGCCGCCGCGATGTCGAGCGCGGCCGCGACCTCCTCGTGCATCTGTGCGGTGAAGCTGTTCAACCGATCCGGCCGGTTCAAGGTGAGCTTCGCCACCCCGTCCGCCAGATCGAAGTCGATGGTCTGGTAACTCATCAACGCCCTTTCCGATTCATCCTCTTTAATAGACTGCCCGGTCGGACTATTATTGGCAAGCGGGAAATTGCTGGTTAGGAAAGTCCCCAAGGAGATTCGGATGAACAGGAAGGTTGCGGTCATCGGCGCGGGCACGATGGGAAGCGGTATAGGCCAGGTAGCCGCGACGGCGGGGCATGAGGTGGTAGTGATTGACCGCGACGCGAGCGCTCTCGATCGCGGTCGGCAGCTCCTCGCAAAGTCGATCGGTGCGCTGGTCGCGCGCTCGCGGCTCGATCGGGACGATGCCGACACCATCGTAGCACGTATTGGCTGGTCGCAGGAGCTGGGCGATGCCGCGGACGCGGGCCTGATCATCGAGGCCGTGCTCGAAGACCTCGATGTCAAGCACAGGCTCTTCGCGGACCTCGGCGCGCTTGCCGCGCGTGACGCCATCGTCGCCAGCAACACCTCCTCGCTCTCGATCTCCGAGATGGCGCGCAGCCTGCGCCATCCCGAGCGTTTCGCTGGCCTTCACTTTTTCAACCCGGTGCCCGCGATGAAGCTCGTCGAGGTGGTCGCGGGGGCAGAGACCAACCCTGTGGTTGTCGAGCAGCTGACCCGCCTCATGGCCGCGTGGGGCAAGCACGCGGTCGCGGTGAAGGATGTGCCCGGCTTCATCGTCAATCGCGTGGCGCGGCCCTTCTATGCCGAGGCCTTCCTGGCACTCGACGAAGGAATTCCAGCCGCGCTGATCGACGACGCGATCAGCAGCGGGGGCGGGTTCCGGATGGGGCCGCTCACGCTCGCGGATATGATCGGCCACGATGTGAACTATGCGGCCGCCCGCTCGGTCTTCGATGGGATTTCCCCGCACGCGCGGTTTCGGCCCCAGCCGGCGCAGGCGCGGCTGCTGGACGAAGGGCGACTAGGCCGCAAGTCGGGCAGGGGGGTCTATGACTATGGAGCCGCCGAGAAAACCGGGCAGGTCGATCAAACGACCGCCAGCCAGCGGCCAGCGCCTCAAATCGCCGTCGCCCAGGACGCGCAGGACTTTCTCTGGCTGAGCGGGAGGCTGTCGACCTCGCCTGCGACAGGAATACCTGCCGGCAGCATTTCGGTTGATGGCGTCATCGTGGCGAAGGGAGACGGCCGCACGCTCGATCAGCGGCGCGAAGTGGACGTCCTCCTCGACCATGTTCATGACCACGCCATATCGCCGGTGCTGATCGCATCGGCGCGCGACGAGCGTTCGGCTGCGGCCGCCGCGGATCTCGCCTTCGCGCTCGATAAGAGGCTTCTTCTCCTTCCCGACCGGCCGGGCCAGATCGTCCTGCGGACCCTGGCGCAGCTCGTCAATGGCGCGGCGGATGCCGTCGAGGATGGCATCGCGCCGGCCAACGCCATCGACGAGGCGATGATCCACGGTGCCAATTATCCGCGCGGGCCATTGGCCTGGGCCCGCGATTTCGGGCCTGCCAGGCTGAAGCAGACACTCCTCCATATCGCTGCCGGCACGGACGATCTTCTTTATTCCCCGTCGCGCGGGCTCGACCGCCTGTGAGCGATGCGCGAGCCAGAGCGATCACCGATCTCCTGCGGACCCGCGAGACGATGGGCGCCGAGTGGGGGATCGAGATCGAGGAGGTGCGGACCGGATATGCCCGCATCGCCGTCACCGTCAACGCCTTCATGCTCAACGGCTATGAAACCGCCCATGGCGGCGCGATCTTCACGCTGGCCGATCAGGCTTTCGCCTATGCCTGCAACTCCCACGATGCCTTCACCGTAGCGCACGCCGCGTCGATCAGCTTCCTCGGCCCCGCCAGACGCGGCGACCGTCTGATCGCGGAAGCGAGCGAAGTCATGCTGTCCGGCCGCAGCGGCGCCTATGCGGTGACGGTGCGCACGAGCGAGGGGCGCGCCGTCGCGTCCTTTCACGGCCTTTCCCGCACCATCGGCGGTGCGATCCTGCCATCGGAGAACCAAGACGATGCCTGACGCTTTCATCTGCGACGCGATTCGCACACCTGTTGGCCGCTATGGCGGCAGCCTTGCCGGCGTGCGCGCCGACGACCTTGCCGCAGTCCCGATCCGGGCCCTTGTCGAGCGCAATCCGAAGGTCGACTGGGCCGCGCTCGACGACGTCATTCTCGGCTGCGCCAACCAGGCAGGCGAAGATAATCGCAATGTCGCCCGCATGGCGGCGCTGCTGGGAGGTTTCGGCGAGCAGGCCCCGGGCACCACCGTCAACCGCCTGTGCGGCTCGGGGATGGACGCGGTCGCAATGGCGGCTCGTGCGATCAAGGCGGGCGAAGCAGAGTTCATCGTCGCAGGTGGGGTGGAGAGCATGACCCGCGCGCCGTTCGTCATGCCCAAAGCCGACGGGCCGTTTTCGCGGTCCAACGCGGTTTACGACACCACCATCGGCTGGCGGTTCGTGAACAAGGCGCTCAAGGCTCAATTCGGTATCGATTCGATGCCGGAGACCGCGGAGAATGTCGCCCAGGATTTCCACGTGACGCGCGAGGATCAGGACCGGTTCGCGGCCGAAAGCCAGCGCCGCGCAGCGTCGGCCCAGGCGTCCGGCCGGTTCGATGCCGAGATCGTTCCCGTCGCGGTCCCGCAAAGGAAAGGCGATCCTCTGCTTGTCACCCGCGACGAGCATCCGCGCGAGACCAGCGTCGAAACGCTCGCCAGGCTGAAACCTATCGTGCGCCCCGACGGAACGGTCACCGCCGGCAATGCATCCGGTGTGAATGATGGAGCGGCCGCCATCATCGTGGCGAGCGAGGCTGCCGCCGCAAAATATGGCCTCACGCCGCGCGCCCGCGTGGTGGGCGGCGCGGTTGCGGGCGTTCCTCCGCGCATCATGGGGATCGGTCCCGCCCCGGCTTCCGAAAAGCTGCTCGCACGGCTCGGCCTTTCGATCGGCGACATGGATCTTGTTGAACTCAACGAAGCCTTCGCCAGCCAGGGCCTGGCCGTGATGCGCCGGCTCGGCCTGCCCGACGATGCGGAGCATGTGAACCCGAATGGTGGTGCGATCGCGCTCGGTCATCCGCTGGGCATGTCGGGCGCGCGCCTCCTGCTGACCGCCACCGAGGAGCTCCAGCGCCGCGGCGCCCGCTATGCGCTGTGCACGATGTGCATCGGCGTCGGGCAGGGCATCGCCACGATCATCGAGCGGGTCTGAGCGCACAAAATTAGTTGACCGTCCGGTCGGTGAATTATATACCGGATTCGTACTGAGAAGGAGCAAGCCGATGTATACCACCGAGCTCAAGGAGCAGGGCGGTAAGGTCGCCCCCGTTTCGATCGTGTCCGAAGACCCGGAACTCGTCGCCGCCTTCGAGGCGCGGGTGGCCGCGGACGAATTCATCGAGCCCAAGGACTGGATGCCCGAGGCTTATCGTCGGACGCTCGTGCGCCAGATCTCGCAGCATGCGCATTCCGAAATTGTCGGCATGCTACCGGAAGGCAACTGGCTGACGCGCGCGCCGTCGCTGCGACGCAAGGCGATCCTGCTGGCCAAGGTGCAGGACGAAGGCGGCCACGGGCTCTATCTTTACTGCGCCGCCGAGACGCTCGGCACGAGCCGAGAGGAGATGATCGAGGCGCTTCATGCGGGCAAGGCCAAGTACAGCACCATCTTCAATTATCCGACGCTGACCTGGGCCGATATCGGCGCCATCGGCTGGCTCGTCGACGGCGCCGCGATCATGAACCAGGTGCCGTTGCAGCGCACGTCTTATGGTCCCTATGCCCGCGCGATGATCCGCGTCTGCAAGGAGGAGAGCTTCCACCAGCGCCAGGGTTACGAGATCATGATGACGCTGGGCGCCGGTACAGCCGAGCAAAAGGCGATGGCACAGGACGCGCTCAACCGCTGGTGGTGGCCCTCGCTGATGATGTTCGGTCCGCCCGACGCGGATTCGCCCAATTCCGCGCAAGGCTTCCGCTGGCGGATCAAGCGCGACAGCAATGACGATCTCCGCCGGAAATTCGTCGATGCGACCGTGCCGCAGGCGGAGTTCCTGGGCCTGACGATCCCCGATCCCGACCTTCGCTGGAATGCTGAGAAGGAAGGCTATGATTTCGGCGAGATCGACTGGGAGGAATTCTATGCCGTGGTTCGCGGCGAGGGACCGACCGCCAGGGAGCGCATGAAAGCCCGACGCGACGCCTGGGAGCAGGGCGCCTGGGTCCGCGAGGCGGCCGACGCCCATGAAGCCAAACGCCGGGCCCGGCTTGCCGCCTGAGACCTGTCGACACCATAAACAAGGACGATTTTGATGAGCCACGATTGGCCGCTCTGGGAGGTCTTCATCCGGTCGAAAGGCGGGTTGAGCCATAAGCATGTCGGGTCGGTGCATGCGCCCGATGGGGAACTTGCCCTGCGTCATGCGCGCGACGTCTATACCCGGCGGCTGGAAGGCGTCAGCCTCTGGGTCGTACAGTCGAGCGATATCGTCGCTTCCGACCCGGACCAGTCCGGCCCGATGTTCGAGCCGGCGGAGACGAAGATCTATCGCCATCCGACCTTCTACGACATCCCAGACGCCGTGGGGCATATGTGATGGCGCCGTCGCTTCCGACCATCCAGCCGGGCGATGTGGCTAATGCCGAAAAGGCGCGGGCGGGCGGCAGCTTCGACGCGGGCGAAGCGGTCGAGCATCATGGGGCGCTCTTCGACTATCTTCTGCGCCTTGGCGATGACAGCCTGATCCTGGGTCAGCGTCTCACCGAATGGTGCGGGCATGCGCCGGCGCTCGAGATCGACCTCAGCCTCGCCAATATCGGTCTCGACCTGATCGGTCAGGCGAGCCTGTTCCTCAACCTGGCGGGCGAGGTGGAGGGAAAGGGCCGCGATGGCGACAGGCTGGCTTTCCATCGGGATGTTCTTGCCTTCCGCAATTGCCTGCTCGTCGAGCAACCGAACGGCGATTTCGCGCAGACCATCGCGCGGCAATTCCTGTTTTCCACCATGCAGCTGTCGCTGTTCGAACGACTGACCGGCTCGTCCGATCACCGGATCGCGGAGATTGCCGCCAAGGCGGTCAAGGAAGTGCGCTACCATGCCGAGCTTGCCTCCGACTGGGTGGTCCGGCTCGGAGACGGTACCGAGGAAAGCCGGCGGCGCATGGTCGACGGCCTGGACTGGTTCTGGCGCTTCGTTGACGAGATGTTCCAGAGCGATGAGATCGAGCAGTCCTTGACCCGCGCGGGTATCGCGGTCGATCGGGCGGAACTTCGCCAGGGTTTCGACGCGACCGTCGGAAACGTGCTGCGCGACGCCACCTTGCCCCTCCCCGAATATCCCCGCGCCCTTACTGGCGGCCGGATCGGCCATCATGGCGAGCATCTCGGCCATCTGCTCGCAACGATGCAGTATCTGCCGCGCACCTACCCTGACGCGGTCTGGTGATCGGCATGGTTTCCGAGGTCCTTGACGATGCCGTTGCCGACCGGATCATGGCGGTTCTCGCTACCGTTCCCGATCCGGAGATACCGGCGGTGTCGGTGACGGACCTGGGCATCGTCCGCGGCGTGCGTTGCGATCCTCCGGTCGTGACCATCACGCCAACCTACACCGGCTGCCCCGCGACGCTGGTCATCGAGGCATCCGTCCGCGCGGCTCTCGACGAAGCCGGCTTTGCCGATGTGGGGATCAAGACGGTCCTTTCGCCGCCATGGACGACCGACTGGATCAGCGACGAGGGACGCGAGAAGCTGCGCGCCTATGGCATCGCACCGCCACCCAAAGGCGCCGGATCGCGATCGCTTCGGGCTGACTCTCCTGCCGAATGTCCCCGCTGCGGATCGCTGCATACGCAGGAGGTCAGCCGTTTCGGATCGACCCCGTGCAAGGCGCTGTGGCGCTGCCTCGACTGCCAAGAACCGTTCGATCGCTTCAAATGTCATTAGGAACGCCAATGTCGACCGCTTTCCATCCGCTCAAGATCCTGGACGTCGCCCACGAAACCGATCAGGCGATCGCGGTGACGCTCGAGCCTGATCCGTCGCTTGCCGAGACCTTTGCCTTTCTTCCGGGACAGCATCTGACTTTCCGCGCGGAAATCGCCGGGCAGGATGTGCGCCGCAACTATTCGATCTGCGCGGCACCGGGCAACGGCCCGCTGCGGGTCGCCATCAAGCAGGTGGAAGGCGGACTTTTCTCCGGCTGGGCGCTTCAATCATTGAAGGCGGGCGATATCATCGAAACGATGGCACCGCGCGGCCATTTCACCTGGAAATTCGAGCCCGAGGCTCGGCATCATTATCTGGCCTTCGCCGCGGGCTCGGGCATCACGCCGGTTCTCTCGCTCATCAGGACGGGCCTGGCGATCGAGCAAGACAGTCGTTTCACGCTGCTCTATGGCAATCGGAGTTCCTCCTCGATCATGTTTCTCGAGGAACTCGCCGCGCTGAAGGACCGCTATCTGGGTCGGCTCCAGATCTATCATTTCCTCACCAGCGAGTTCGACGATATCGAATTGTTCAACGGTCGCCTGGACGAGGCGCGGATCGCCATGGTCCTGGACTCGCTTGTCGACCCGGCCGCGATCGATGTCGCGTTCATCTGCGGTCCGGGTGCCATGATGGACGCCGCCGAGCTGGCGATGCTGGGCGCGGGCCTGTCGCCGGAACATGTCCTGACCGAGCGCTTTTCCACCGGCGAGGAGAGCGAGACGGAACGGCAAGCGGATCGTGAGAGCCGCCGGAAGGCGCAGGGCCTGCGGATGGAAGTTCGTGTCGACGGACGGCGCCGGGCCATCGAATTCGATGCCGAGAAGGGCAATATCCTCGAGAGCGCCCGGGCCTCCGGACTCCCTGCGCCCTATGCGTGCAAGGCGGGCGTGTGCGCGACCTGTCGGGCCAAACTGGTCGCTGGCGAGGTCACCATGAAAAAGAATTACGGATTGAGCCCGCAGGAAGTCGAGCAGGGTTACATCCTGACCTGCCAGTCCATCCCGGCCGGCGAGGGTGTGGTTGTCGACTATGACAGCTGAGGCCCCCATGCTGCTCGCGTCGCGGCCTTCCGATGGCGTGTTGCTGCTGACCCTCAACCGGCCGGCAAGCCGCAACGCTCTCGCGACGCCTCTGCTCGAGATGATCGCCCGCGAGCTGATGGGCGCGGCCGACGATGATACCATTCGCTGTGTCGTCCTTGCCGGAAACGAGAAGGTATTCGCGGCGGGTGCCGATCTTGGGGAACTGGAGCGCTCCGACGGAAAGGAGCCGATCGCCGGGCCGCGCTGGAACGCCTGGGCCTGTATCGCGGGCTTCCCCAAACCGCTGGTGGCGGCGGTCGAGGGCTGGTGCCTCGGCGCGGGCTGCGAACTGATGCTGCGCTGCGACATCGTTGTCGCGGCCGAAAATGCCAGGATCGGCCAGCCCGAAACCAATCTCGGGATCATCCCTGGGGCAGGGGGCACTGCGCTCCTGCCGCGCCTCGTAGGACGGGCCGCCGCCCTGGATATGGTGCTGACGGGCGAGCCGATCCACGCCAGGCGCGCATATGATCTCGGGCTGATCGCGCGGCTGGCCCGGGACGGCGAGGCCTTGTCCGATGCGCTGACCCTTGCAAGCAAGCTCGCCTCGCGCGCACCTCGCGCGCTCAAGGCTGCGAAGGCCAGCATAAGAGACGCCGCGGATCGTTCCTTGAGCGAGCATCTCTGCGCCGAGCGCCAGCGCTTTCTTGCACTGCTCGCCGGTCCGGAGAAAGCCGAGGGCATCGCGGCCTTCCGCGAACGACGCGATCCGGTCTGGCCGGCAATGTCCTGCGGCTGATGGCCAAGGCCCTGGTCCGGTGACGGGGGCCATCGGGCAAGGCGCACATGTGGCCGGTCGATCCCGTCTGGAATGGCTATTGGTCGCTTGCAGCAGCTGCCGTCCTCTCGAGGCCGACCGGCCGGTCAATCATTGCTTGAGAATTTCGGGCCGATCCGGATAATAGGGTCGGTTCTTATACTCTTGTGTGGATTGGACGGATTGATGGCGCGCACCCAGGCCCCGGATTATGAGGAGCGCCGCATAGCGATCGTCGACAAGGCAGCCGAACTCTTTGCTCGGCGCGGCTTCACCGGCGCATCCCTCTCCGATCTCGCCGCAGCGTGCCAGACGTCCAAGTCGCTCATCTACCATTATTTCCCTTCGAAGGAGGATATTCTTTACGAGGTGATGTCTTCGCACATCGATCAGCTCGTGGAGGATACCCATCAGGTGGCCCGGGAAGGCGGGCGAGCCGCCGACCAGTTCAACAGGCTGATCCATGCCTTCCTGCGCCACTATATGGGCGCGGCGAGCCGCCAGAAAGTGCTGTTGAACGAGCTGGCGCATTTGCCAGACGCAATGCGTGAAACGATCGTGAGCAAGCAGCGCCAGGTGGTCGAAGTGACCCAGAAGCTACTCACCGCTCTCACCCCGGGTCTGGCCGGCGACCCGAAACGGGCACGCGTCCAGACCATGCTGCTCTTCGGGATGATCAACTGGACCCACACCTGGTACGATCCTGACGGAGACATAAAGATCGACGAACTGGCGGAAATGGTTCTCGAGCTGATCGGCAAGAAATCCGCGAGCGGCAAACGGGCAGCATAGCAATCTGCTGTCATCCCGTTCGCTATTGTAACGGCACGATGATGCTGAGCGGAGCTCTTTCGCTCACTGACATACGAACTGCCCAGGCTGATGATGCGCGGGGCAGACCCCCGGCATGATCGTGGCCGGTGAGCCGACCACCGGGCATGGGCTGTACGACTAGGCCCGCCACCCTTTTCGCACAGCTTCCATCAAATGCCTGGAGCGGGATGCGTTCTTGGGCCGGTAGCCGATCATGAGCGGGATTGGGGAAGGTCCGTCGACGAGAGGACGCGTGATGACGCGCGGGAGCAGGAGCTGGTCGGCATATTTCGGCAAAAGCGAAAAGCCTCCGACCGTGAGGATGAGCGACAGCGCCGAGGCAATGTTGGCGGCCGTGTGGACCGGGCGCAGCGGCAGGTCCTTGCGCTGCGCCCAGGCGTCGATGGCCACGCGCAGAGCCGGGGCGGACCGACGCCCGACTGACACATAGGTCTGATCGATCAGGTCCTCGAAGACGAGCTCGGGCTTCGCAGCCAGAGCATGGTCGTCGCGCAGAAAGGCGGTGAGGCCGTGATAGCCCGCAATCTCGAAATGGATATCCACCGCGTCTTCGTCCTGACGCATGAAAGCCATATCGATGTTCCCGGCGCGCAACTCCTCGATCAGTCGCGGAGATGAGGCGCTCATCACGCGAATTTCCGCTTCGGGGGAATGCTTCCGGGCAAGTTCGACCACCCTGGGCAGTGTCGACAGTTCAAGCCCGGGGAGGACCCCCAGCCTCAACACAGCCGGAGTATTTCTGGCCGCCGCAGCCGCGTCATCGACTTCTTTCAACACGCGCCGGCTTCGTTCCAGGAACACGAGGCCCGGATCGGTAAGCACCACGCCACGAGACCGTCGTTCGAAGAGCTTCACGCCCAGCTCTTCTTCAAGCTCGAGCAACTGCCGGCTCAGTGACGGCTGCGAGGTATGCAGCCGGGATCGCGCTGCCGTGCTGACGCTTCCGGATTCCGCGACGGCAACGAAGTATCGGATGTGGCGCAGTTCCAACCATGCCTCCTGAGCATAGCTTGTAGCGCTAGCAAGTCTTGGTGTGTCTGGCAACGCAGGCATAGATTTGGCGCAAGAGATGGGTGGACATCGCCAATCAGACACCCGCCCACCTCGAACATTTTTTAGGCTTGTCCGCATCTCGTCGAGATCTGCGCAAGCAAAACGGAGAAATCATCGTGGCGACACCTCAAAAAATCGGCATCGTCGGTTGCGGCGTCATCGGCGCCAGTTGGGCGGCTTATTATCTGGCTCGCGGATTTGACGTTGGCGCAACCGATCCCGCGCCCGGTGCCGAGCAGAAGCTGCGGGATCTCGTCGCGCAATATTGGCCCGCGCTCGTCAAGATCGGGCTCGCGCCCGGCGCGTCCCAGGACCGGCTGACCTTCGATGCCGACCCCGTGAGCGCGCTGGCCGGCGTCGGCTTCGTGCAGGAGAACGGACCCGAGCGCGTCGACGTCAAACGCGCGCTGCTCGCCGAGATTTCGGCAGCCGTCGCCGATGACGTGATCATCGCCACCTCCTCGTCGGGAATTCTCATCTCCGACATCCAGGGCGGCGCGCGCAATCCCGAGCGGGTCGTGCTCGGTCACCCCTTCAACCCGCCGCATCTGATCCCGCTCGTCGAGGTCGTGGGCGGCAAGGAAACCTCCGACGAGGCGGTCGAACGGGCGATCAATTTCTATCGCGCGATCGGCAAGAAGCCGATCCATATCCGGCGCGAGGTCAAGGGCCATGTCGCCAACCGGCTGCAGGCGGCGCTGTGGCGCGAGGCTTTCTACCTGGTCGATCAGGGCATCGCTTCGGTGTCCGACATCGACACCGCCATCGCGCATGGCCCGGGCCTGCGCTGGGCGCTGCTCGGACCGTTCCTCAACCTCCATCTGTCAGGCGGCAGCGGTGGTATCGGCCATGTGATCGACCATCTCGGACCGCCGATCGAGTCCTGGTGGCGCGATCTCGGCGACCTCTCCTTCACGCCCAAGGTCAAGACCGAGGCGATGCAGGGCGTCGAGGACGAATTGAGCGGCCGGGAACTCGCAACGCTCCAGGAGGAGCGCGACGACACGCTGATCCAACTCCTCGCCCTCAAGGCCCAGGCTCCTCAGCTGCCCTGAGCTTCTCTCTCAAGACATTGGATGACGTGATGACCAGCATGATCCAGGACCGCATTGCCGCGGCGCTCTCGGCGCCGCTCACATCCGACGATCGCATCGATCCCGCCAGGGAGCTGCGGGAGGTGTTGGACGGGGTAGGTCTCGACCCCACCGACGCCGGAGGAACGGTCACATTCTCCGGCAAGGACCCGATCATCTCCAGCCCCTGGCCGCTTGCCACCATGGCGGGCGTGTCGCTGATGGCCAAGGCGGTGGCCTTCGCGGGGATCTGGAAGACGCGGACCGGCGAGGGACAGGACCTGTCGGTCGACCTGCGCCAGGTGCTCCACCGGCTATGCCCCTTCTACGACAAGAAGTGGGAGATGCTGAACGGATATGCGCCGGGTACACCGTCCGACCCGGCCAATCCGTTCATGCCGAGCCACATGTACCAGACGCGAGACGGCCGCTGGCTGCAGTTGCTCAACATCTATCCCCGGACCAAATCGGCGGCGCTCGCCTTGCTCGGGTGCAGCGACAGCGTCAGCGCCATCGCGGCCGCGGTTCGCGAGCATGACGGGCTCGCGCTCGAGGAGCGTTTCAACCAGGCCGGTCTGCAGGCGACATTGGTGCGCACCGCCGAGGAATTCACGCAGACCGAGCAGTTCGGCTATCTGAAGGATATGCCACTCGTCGAGATCACGAAGATCGGCGACAGCGATCCGGTTCCGTTCACCGCCGATCCACGAACGCCCCTCGACGGGATCCGGGCGCTCGGACTTGGCCGGGTGATCGCCGGCGCCGGCCTGGGCCGCGCTCTCGCCTATCATGGCGCGGACGTCCTCAACCTGTGGGGACCGGGCGACTTCGAGATGGACCTGACCTATTACACGGCGAACGTCGGAATGCGGTCCGCGACCATGGATCTCAAGCGCGCCGACGAGATGACGCGCTTCAAGGCGCTGCTGGGCGATGCCGACCTCTTCTTTTCCAATCGGCGCCCGGGCTTCCTTGGTCGCTACAACCTGACGGCCGAGCAGCTCGCCGAAATCAAGCCCGGCCTCATCCATGTCGACATGTCGCTCTATGGCTGGCGCGGTCCCTGGGCGGATCGTATCGGCTTCGACCAGAATGCCGGCGG
This sequence comes from Sphingomonas sp. EC-HK361, assembly GCF_902498785.1. GTDB lineage: Bacteria > Pseudomonadota > Alphaproteobacteria > Sphingomonadales > Sphingomonadaceae > Sphingomonas. Next base: position 1,439,269 of record NZ_LR701494.1, on the reverse strand, counting down.
CGTCAGCGGCGTGTTCGCCCGCGAAGGCACGCCCGAGCGGCCGCAGCTGACCGAGATATTCGTCGTCAACGACTACGCCATGTCGTGGATCGCCAGCGTTGCCGTCGCGGCTGCGCTTCAACGCCGCGCGACCGAGGGCGGCAGCTATCGTATCCGGATCTCGCTCGCACGGCTGTCGATCTGGCTCCTGCACATGGGCATCTTCGACAAGGCCTATGCCGCTGCGATCGCGGGCACTGCCGGCGATCATGAATATCTCGCGCCCGAGCTGTTCGAAGCGGACACGCCATGTGGGCATTATCAGGGGGTCACCGACCAGGTTCGGATGTCCCGCACGCCCGGCTTCTACGCGACGCCGCTGGTGCCTCGCGGCTCGGGCAAGGCTGAATGGCTCGCGCGCTGAGATCCTCGCCGCCCGCCAGATGAGGCAGGGTCGGTTGCAATCGGAGATGTGAGATGAACGAATACACGGCTGCGCAGGGCCGTCTGGCCCTGCTGGATGTCTACAAGCGGCAGTTGGTGGTGATTGAGCGTGAGAGCGGCAAGATCCTCCTGACGGTGGAGAATGTCGGCCACCCCGACGGTATCCAGGTCGATGCGGCAAAAGGTTATTTCTACTGGACCGACATGGGCCCCCATCGCGAAGGCGAGGACTTCTTCGAGCCGGACGGCACCATCCGGCGCTGCCGCCTCGACGGCACTGGCGATACCCAGCTGGTCGGCGACGGCGCGATCTACACGCCCAAGCAGCTCCAATTGGATCATGACGCCGGCATGCTCTACTGGTGCGACCGCGAAGGCGGCCGGGTCATGCGCAGCAGGGTCGACGGGAGCGGGCTGGAAACGCTGGTGGAGCGGGGCAGGGGAGGCGCCTATCCCCGCGACAAGCTCGACCAATGTGTCGGCATCGCGCTCGATGCCGCGCACGGCAAGCTCTACTGGACCCAGAAGGGGCCCAAGAAAGCAGGTCTCGGCCGTATCTTCCGCGCCGGCATTGAGCTTGCCCAAGGTGAGCAGCCCTGGAACCGGTCCGACATCGAGCTGCTCGTGGACGCGCTTCCTGAACCCATCGATCTCGAAATCGACGAGGAACGGGGCCTGCTCTACTGGACCGATCGCGGCGCTGAGCCCGATGGCAACTCCTTGAACCGCGCCCGCATCACGGCTACCGGCCTGGAAGGGCACGAGGTTCTGGTTCGCGGCTTTGAGGAAACGATCGGCCTGACGCTCTGCCCTGGTGACAATGTCGCCTATGTGTCGGACCTGTCGGGCCGCGTCTATCGCATCGACCTTGAGACCATGGAACGGACGGTGCTGTACGACCAGGGTCAGGCGGTAACCGGCCTCGTGCTCTTCTGATCACCGTCGGCCCTCGCCAGGCGTCGCTTCCTTGAGGGGGCAGTACAGACGGGAAGCCAAGACTGTGCGCATCGCCAGGGTTTTGGTTTCCGGCGCCCCTGTTCAATTCATGCGAACAGCCCTGCCTGATAGTCGCGCGCGGCCTGTACGAGTTCAGTGGCCGTGGTCATGACGAAAGGGCCACGCGCAGCGACGGATTCGTTGATCGGCGGGGCGTGGCCGTAGATGATCGTTCCGCCATCAGTCGACGTCACGGTGACGCGGTCGCCCATATCGCCGAACATCACGCGGCTATACTGCTCGACCCTTTCGCCGCCGATGATGACGTCCCCCTCGATCACGTAGAGGAAGAGGCTGCGTCCCTCCGGCGCCGGCAACACCACCGTTCCACCAGGCGCTAGGTCAACGACGAGCATTGTCGCGTCTGTCAGCGAACGGATCGGAGCCATGGTGTCCTCGAAGCGACCCGCGACGACGTTGACGGTGGCGCGGCCGCCATCGATCTCAATCGACGGGATGTCTTCAGCCTCGAGCCCGACATAATGCGGCGGGGCGTCTTTGAGCGCCGAGGGAAGGTTGAGCCAGAGTTGGAGGACTTCGAGCGGTCCGCCGTCCTTCCTGAAGGCTGGCGGGGCGGACTCGTTGTGGACAATGCCCGAGCCGGCCGTCATCCATTGCACGCCGCCGCCATGAACAATCCTGGGCGACGAGCGGCTGTCCTCGTGCAGCAGCGCGCCGGTGCGGACGAAGGTTATCGTCTCGAACCCCCGATGTGGATGGGGCGCAAAGGGCAGGCCATGATTGTTCGGCGGATAGACCTGCGGCCCGTGATGGACGATCAGCAGGAAAGGCGTGGGGCCAGACATGGTCACCGGCGGGATGCGGGTGATCAGGTCGTGATTGTCCTCGCGCCGCGCGACGCCTTTGTTGACGATCGTCCGTTCGGTCATGGTCTCTCCCTGTTTCGAAACGCACCCCGTGATCGGGTCAGCCGGCTTTCGCCTGCTTGCCTTCTCGGTAGCCCTTGAGCGCGCCGCCCCAGCCAAGCAGCTCGTCGAGCATCGTATTGAGTGCGGTCGCCTGCACGTCGCGCGGCTTGAACGTGGAGAAATTCTCAAAGTCGTCGAACAGCGATAGCGCGACCTGCGAACGCACATCCGCGATGTGCAATTCTCCGACGATACCGCGCAGATGCTCGACGGCGCGAACGCCGCCCGTGCTGCCATAGCTCACGAAACCCGCAGCCTTGTCGTGCCACTCGTAGAACAGGAAATCGATCGCGTTCTTGAGCGCACCGGAGGTCGAATGGTTATATTCCGGCGTCACGAACACGAGGGCATCGAGCGGTGCGATCGCGCCCGACCAGGCTTTGGAATGCTCCTTGGTGAAGGGTTGCCGCAGCGACGGCGGGAACGGCTCGTCGAGCACCGGCAGGTTGAAACTCTCGATATCGACGAGATGAAAGGCGGCGTCCTTGCGCTGCGAGGCGAGTTCATGGACCCAACGCGCTACCGCTTCGCCATTGCGGCCGGGCCGCGTGCTTCCGATGATGATTCCTACATTCAGCGTCATGAGGCAGCCTCCGGCTTACAAAAAGGAAGTGACGCTATATTGGTAAGTTCCTCGAACGGCTGCAAGGAGGCACATGCATGATAGTCCCGAACAGCGATGTCAGCGATCAGCTCCAGCAGGTGGCCGAGGGCTGCGAGATCACGCGAGACGTCTTGCAGCGGATTGGCGATAAATGGACCGTGCTGGTCATTATGAGCCTTGCCGGCGGGCCTCGTCGCTTCTCGGAAATCGCGCGTCTGGTGCCAGACATTTCGCAGCGCATGCTGACCTTGACGCTTCGTGGGCTGGAACGGGACGGTCTCGTCACGCGGACGGTGACGCCGACCGTTCCGGCGCGCGTCGACTACGCGCTCACGCCGCTCGGGCGCTCGTTGCAGAAACCTGTTGCCGCGCTGGGAAAATGGGCTCGCGCCCATCAGGACATGATCAAAGCTGCCCGTGTCGCCTTCGATGGCCGGCTCCGTGAATGATCCCGGACGCAGGTTTGGCATGCCACAGCTCGCCATGCACGTCGGTTGACAATCGTACTAAATATGTCAAATCTGTAAATCAGAGGGCCGCCCGTTTCTGAAGAGCCCGCCGCAGAGAGACCCATGAACACCGAGCCCGGCGACACGTATGACGCGATCCTCACGGCCGCGCTTGAGGTCTTCCTCCGGTACGGCTTCGCCAAGACATCGATGAAGGATCTCGCGCAGGCGGCCGGCCTGTCACGGCAAGGTCTCTACCTGCATTTTGGCAGCAAGGATTCCATCTTCGAGGCGATGGTCGCAGGGAACCTGCGCGATGCGGGCGGTACGGTGCGGCGGGCGCTCCGGCGGGCTGATTGCAGCATTGAAGACAGGCTGGCCGAGGCATTCGAGGTCGCGCACGGCGCAGGCATTGGCTCTCCATTGCTGGACGAACTCATAGAGGAGAGCCGAAAACGTTGCCCGCTTGCGGTCGGAGCGTTCGAAACGACGCTCCTGTCCGAGGTCACCGAAGCCCTGTCGGTGGCGCAGGTTGCGGATCGATGGAAAGCGGAAAAGCTTTCGGCAGCCGAGCTGGCGCAGCACCTCGTCCACGCCTCGGTCGGCATAAAGCATGAAGTCGCCTCGCCCAATGCATATCGGGCAGGAATTCGTCTGGCCGTGCAGATCATATGCCGCAGCCCGCGTGGCTAGACCCGATCCAGCCATCGCGAAACCGATCGTTCCATAAGAAAGAACCGACCAATGCAGAAGACCATCATCATAACCGGAGCCAGCGATGGAATTGGAGCGGCAGCAGCGCGGAAGCTCAAATCGCTTGGCCACACCGTCATCCTGGTGGGCCGTTCGCGGTCGAAGACCGAGGCGATGGCCCGCGAACTGTCTGTGCCCTTCCATCTGGCCGACTATGCCACGCTTGGTGATGTGCAGCGACTGGCGGACGAACTGCAACATTATGATCGCATCGATGTGCTCGCGAACAATGCGGGCGGTATCATGGGGAACCGCGAACTGACCGAGGACGGGTTCGAGAAAACCTTTCAGGTGAACCATCTCGCGCCGTTCCTTCTGGTCAAGCTGCTGATGCCCGAACTGATCGCAAGTCGTTCCACCGTCATCCAGACCGCAAGCGAAGCCGCGAACATGTGGGGCGGCGGTTTTGACCTCAGCGACCTCAACAACGAGCGCGACTACGCACCGCAGAAGGCTTATGGCCGGGCAAAGCTGGCGAACATATTGTTCACCAGGGAACTCGATCGTCGGCACCGACCGGACGGCATTTCCGCCGTGGCGTTCCATCCCGGCGTCGTCCGCTCCAGCTTTGCAAGCGACACCACGCATTTCATGCGCTTTATCTATCACACGCCGCTGAAGTACCTCATCACGATAAGCCCTGAGAAGGCGGCAACCGGTCTGGTCGACCTTGCCGAGGGAACCCCGGGCAGCGATTGGGAATGTGGCGGGATGTATGCGAACGGGAAGCCGATGAAGGTGGGCTTCAAAGACGATGGATCGATTGCCAGGGGACTGTGGGACCGGAGCGAGGCGATGCTTAAGCCGTGGCTTGGTCAAGGCTAGCAAATCGTAGACGCTTTCAGAGACCTTGCTAAGAAAGGTTTTGCCGCAGGAAGGCTCCCGCGCGTTCGGAAGCCTCGACCGCTGTGTTCAGGACGCCGGCCATTTCGATGAACCCATGCACCATGCCGAGAATTTCGACATAGTCCACCGGCACACCGGCCGATTGGAGCGCGTCCCGGTACAGGCGACCGTCATCGCGGAGCGCGTCGCATTCCCCGCTGAAGATCAGCGCCGGCGGCAAGCGATCGAAGGTGGAGGCGAGGAGAGGGGAGACCCTTGGATCGCGAGGATCGATATCGGAAACGAAAGGATCGGACATGGCGTGCATCGCGTCCAGCGTCAGTGGTGGCACATTGCCGTTTTCGACCCGAGACGAAAATGCCCAGCCGGTCGGGGATAGATCACCGCAAGGGTAGAACAGCACCTGCGCGCGAAACTGAACCTCGTCGCGCAGTTGTTGCGTCGCGACGGCGGCAAGGCTGCCCCCGGCGCTGTCGCCCGCAACGGCAAGCCGCTGGGGATCCAGAGCGAACTCGCCGGCATGCTCCGCGAGCCATCGGATAGCGGCCACGACATCGTCGGGGCCGGCAGGAGCAGGATATTCGGGCGCCAGACGATAGCCGATCGCAACCACGGTCACGCCGCTATTGTGGACGAGCCGCCGACAGACCTTGTCGTGACTGTCCAGGTCGCCGAGCGACCAGCCGCCGCCGTGGATGTACACGGTTGCGGCTCCCGGCGAACTGGGGGTCTGCGGAACATAGAGGCGCAGCGGGATCGCTCCCGCGGGCCCCATGGCCTTGATGTCGCGTACCTCGCCGACGGGCAGCACCTCGCCGCCCAATGTCGCGCCGATCTGCTTGTATGCTTCGCGCATCTCAGCGATCGGCAGAGTATCGAGCGGCGGCGCACCCGATTCGTTCATCGCCTCCAGGACCGCGCGGACGTCGGGCGCCAGCCGCGCCGGATCGAAGGGTTTTGCCTGCATCTCGTCAATCTCCGTTGAAGCGCAACGGCGCGCCGGCGTCGTTGCTGTCAGTTTCAGATAAATGATGCCCAAGCATGTCGCTCAGAGGGATTTGAGCGCGCGTTCAACGCTCGTTGCCAGCGGCGTCGTCGGACGCCCGATGAGCTGCGACAAGGTGCGCTCCGATCCATAAAGCGCGCCCTGCGAGGCGCTGACATCATAGGAAGCGATGGCTGCGGCCAACTCCTTGGGCAAACCGGCACCTTCGAGCGCTGCGGCGTAATCGGCTGCGGGAAGATTATGATAGGGAATGTTCTTGCCGGTCTGTCGCGATATTTCGGCCGCAAGGTCGGTCAGGGTCCAGGCTTCGTCGCCGGCCAGTTCATAGGTCATGTTCTCATGACCCGGAGTGGTCAATACGGCGACGGCGGCTTCGGCAAGGTCCTCCCGGGTCGCGGAGGATATCCTGCCATCACCCGCGCTGCCGATCAGCGCGCCGTTGGTCAGCGCAGGGCCGACGGAGCCGGTATAGTTCTCGGTATACCAACCGTTGCGCAGGAGCGTGTAGGCAAGACCCGACGATTTCAGTTCGGCTTCGGTTGCCCGGTGCTCGTCCGCCAGGCTCAAGCTGGACACGTCCGCGTGAAGCACGCTCGTATAAACGATGCGCTCGACCCCCGCTTTCTTCGCGGCCGCGATTACATTGGCGTGCTGGACGGCTCGCTTGCCGATCTCGCTGGAGGAGATCAGCAACAGGGTGTTGACGCCGCGGAGAGGCGCATCGAGCGTAGCAGGAGCGGAATAGTCGATCGGCTGGGCAGCAACCCCAAGAACCTCAGTCTGCTCCGGTCGGCGGACCAGGGCGAGAAGATCGCCGGCAGACACCTTCTGCTTGAGCTTGTCGATGACAATATGGCCCAGCTGGCCGGCTGCAGCCGTTACTGCGATCGTCATGGCAAATATCTCCGCGTTGAATCAGGGTAGGAGGGCTTGCCTCGATATAGCGTCCGCCATTATTCTTGGTAAGTACATACAAAAAGGTAAGTTTAGGATGGCGCTCGAAAAGTCCGCCCGCACGTCCGAACCATCGGAGCGGAAAACCCTTCCCGACAGGCTCCTACGCGGCGATGTTCTGACGCCCGCATGCCCCTCCCGCGAGATCCTCAACCATCTCACCAGCCGGTGGGGCATATTGGCGCTCATCGCGTTGCTCCCTGGAACCATGCGGTTCAGCCAACTGCGTCGTCGGATCGGCGGGGTCAGCGAGCGGATGCTGGCGCAGACGCTTCAGCTGCTCGAAAAGGACGGTATGGTGGAGCGGCGCGCCTTCAACGTCGTCCCGCCGCATGTGGAATACACGCTTACGCCGATGGGCATGCAGGCGGCCGTTAAGGTACGAGACCTCGCCGACTGGGTGGAATCCAACCTGGAGACGCTCCTCCAGGCGAGAAGCGAAGACGGCTGAAGCCACACGGGGCATGGATGTCAGGAGCATCACCGCAAGAGCCGATCCTGTCAAAGCCGCTCGCCGGCGCGCATCGGTACCAGCATGGCGGCCGCCCAAGGGTTATTACTCGAGACGCAGGATGGGCTTGACGGTCTTGGCGCTCTCGCAGTCCGCGACCGCCTGGTCGATATCGGCGAAGTCATAGAACTGACCCTGTTCCTGCAATACACCCGGCCAGAACGAGAGACGGCCTTTCGAGCCAATCACCCATCGCTTTGAGAACTGCCTGGACGTCTGGAACTGAGCACGCTGGATCGAATGGTTTCTCCTGCATATCGTAAAACTCCGTTCAAGGGCTGGATAGGCATAGAGGTCGGCTCGGGTACACCAGTGGAAACACAATCTCGCCATCGTCGTCAGCGGTAAATCACGGCCTCTGCCTGTGCGGGTCGTGTCTTTGCCGGTCGTAGCGCTGCTAAGTGTTCTGCATCTCATCGGTCGCGACGATCGCCGTGAGATTGAGGATGCCACGCGCCGTCACGCTGGGGGTAAGAACATGAATCGGCCTGGAGAGGCCCATCAGCATCGGACCGACGACAGGCGAATTCGATGAAGCGGAGAGCGCCGTCAACGTAATGTTGGCGGCATCGAGATTGGGCATTACCAGCAAGTTCGCCGGTCCTTTCAGCGGGCTGTCGGTAACCAGCCTTTCGCGCAGACGATGCGAGAGCGCGGCATCAGCGTGCATTTCACCATCGACGATGAGTTCCGGTACCTTCTTCTGGACGAGCGTCAGAGCTGCACGCATTTTGCGCGCGCTCGGACTGTGCGAGGCTCCGAAGTTGGAATGCGAGAGCAGGGCGATCCGTGGAACAAGTCCGAACCGACGAACGCGCTGCGCCGCGAGTAGCGTCATTTCGGTGATCTGCTCGGGCGTCGGGTCAGGCACCATATGGGTGTCGGTGATGAACAGGGCTCCGGCATCGAGAATGAGCCCGGACAAGGCGTAGGCCCGCTGCACGCCCGGGACGAGGTCGATGATGCGCAGGACATGCTCGACCTGGCCCCAGAACTCGGCATTGCCGCCCACGAGAGCGGCATCCACGCGCCCGGTTCGCAGCAACATGGCTGCGGTCACCGTAGGACGCCGGTAGACGTGGCGCAGGATTTCCGATGATGCAACACCGCGCCGCGCGGCGATTATGCGGTATGCTTCGGCGAGGGGTTCGATGATTTCGTGATCGGTTTCGGGATCGATCACGGTGACGTCACGATCCAATTCGAAGCGCAGGCCCAACTCGGGCAGCTTCTGCGACAGGATGCGCCGCCGCCCGATGAGTGTTGGCTGCACGATGCCGTCATCCAGGGCATCTTGAACTGCGCGCAAGATGCGTTCGTCCTCGCCCTCGCCATAGACCACGCGCCGGCGACGCCCGCGCACCGCCTCGAACACCGGCAACAGCAATTGCGCCGAGCGCAGGTTTTGTTGAGCCAATGCGCGGCGATACTTCTCAAGATCGACGGTGCGCCGGGCCACCCCGCTGTCCATCGCGGCCCTGGCGACCGCCGGGGCGATCTCTGAAATGAGTCTGGGATCGAAGGGGGTGGGAATGATGTAGTCAGGGCCGAACGCGAGCTTGCGCCCGCTATAGGCCTGGGCGACGCTTTCATGCGCGGGCAGGCGCGCCAGCGAGGCAATGGCCTCGGCGGCGGCCATCTTCATCTGTTCGTTGATGGTCGTTGCCCCCACGTCCAGCGCGCCGCGAAAGATGTAGGGGAAGCCCAGGACATTGTTGACCTGGTTCGGATAATCCGATCGGCCCGTTGCGATGATCGCGTCAGGGCGTGCCGCACGCGCCGTCTCGGGCAGGATTTCCGGTTCGGGATTGGCCAGCGCAAATATCAGGGGCCGATCCGCCAGCAGCGACAGCCATTCGGGTTTCAGGACATGCGGCGCGGACAGGCCGAGAAAGATGTTCGCGCCAGGCAGCACTTCGGGCAGGGTCCTGGCATCGGTGGCTCGCGCATAGCGCGCCATATTGGGCAGCATGCCCTCGCGACCCGCATGGATCACGCCGTCTCTATCGGTCAGAGTGACATTCTCCCGAGGCAGGCCCATCGCAACCAGCAGGTCAACGCAGGCCAGCGCCGCAGCGCCTGCACCCGAGGTTACCAGCTTCGCGTCGCTCAGCGGCTTGCCCTGGAGCACCAGCGCGTTTTGCACCGCCGCCGCGACCACGATGGCGGTGCCATGCTGGTCATCGTGAAAGACGGGAATGTTCATCCGTTCCTTAAGGCGGGCTTCGATCGAGAAGCATTCAGGCGCCTTGATATCCTCCAGATTGATGGCGCCGAACGTCGGCTCCAGGAGCGCGACGGCATCGACGAAGGCGTCGGGATCTGTGGTATCGACTTCGATGTCGAACACGTCGATATCCGCGAATTTCTTGAACAGGACGGCCTTGCCTTCCATCACCGGCTTGGATGCAAGAGCGCCGATCGCGCCAAGCCCCAGCACGGCCGTCCCGTTGGAAATCACCGCAACCAGATTGCCGCGCGCGGTGTAATCGAGCGCCTTGCCAGGGTCGGCGGCGATTTCCTCGCAAGGCGCGGCGACGCCTGGCGAATAGGCCAGCGCCAGATCGCGCTGGTTGACCATCCGCTTGGTGGGCTCGATCGCCAGCTTGCCGGGCTTGGGATGCCGGTGGTAGTCGAGTGCGCTGCGATAGAAATTGTCGTCCATCTATGACCCATTATCCCTTGGGCTGACAGGCTGCCCACAAGGTCCTGCTGCCGCCAGCCATCGCACCAACTCGAAGTCCATGATCGCGCGCGATGGTTGCGTGACGAGTGCCATCAAGGCTCCCCAGGCCATTCAACGATCGGCGCGATCTCTCCCACGTGTTTGATTGCCAACTGGCAGCCCTACGCCGCCCGACCGGTTGTTCCGATATTGCGAAAATAGGTCTGAACCAACATTTTGGCGGCGTGCAGGGCCAGTGCTTGCGTTGGCGCATTCGTGTTGCCGCTCGTGATTGTCGGCATAATAGACGCGTCGATCACATGCAGTTGTTCTGTTCCTCTGACCTTGAGCCGGGCGTCGACCACAGCGCCTTCGTCGAGGCCCATTCGGCAGGTGCCCACCGGGTGCCACATGGTGGTGGCCACGCTTTTCACGAACTCACCGATCTGCTCGTCGCTCTGCTTATCTTTTCCGGGGAGAACCTCTTCGTCCACGACTTCGGCAAGCGATTCCTGTTCCATCACCTTGCGCACAGCTTTCACTGCGTCGATGCCGACCTTCAGATCATATTCGTGACCGATGAAATTCGGGTTGATGAGCGGCATCGACGTCGGATCGCTGTCCGCCAAGCGCACCCAGCCCCGGCTTTTGGGCTGCAACACGACGGTGGCAAAGGTCACCCCGGAGCGCGAGCCGGTGGGGTTCAGTCCGTCCGCAGCGATGATCGGCTCGTGGTAGCATTGTACCGTGGGCTCCTCGCTGTCCAGGTCCAGCGGGTTCCAGTAGGACACCGTTTCGATCCCGTTGCCCGACGCCGGGCCGTCACGGGTCAGCAGATAACGCATCCCTGCGACCAGGGAGCCGATGCCATGGGCCGAATGCTGATAGCCCATCTTCCCCTTCACATAGGCAGTGATGGGAATGATCGGGTGATCGTGCAGGTTTTCCCCAACGCCCGGCAGATCCACCTTCACCTCGATCCCGAATTTCTGGAGTTGCTCCCTTTGCCCGATGCCCGAGTGCATCAGAATCTTCGGCGATTGCACCGCACCCGCAGACATGATCACGAGGTCAGCGCGGATGTCCTGTTCGTTTTTTCCGTTGAGAGCCCTGACACCGACTGCGCGTGTCCCGTCCAACAGCACTTTCGTAACCGTATAGCCGGTAAGCAGCTTCACTCGCCCACTGTCTACATGCCTGTGAAGATACGCGACCGCAGCGCTGCAACGCTTGCCGTTGAGCGTGTTGGTCTGAACGGGCGAAACACCGTTCTGGAAGTCTCCGTTATAGTCCGCGTTGTAGGGAAGGCCATATTCCTGGAATGCTTTCATGCATCGCTGATTCAGCTCGTTGATGCCCTTGGGCAGTTCAACGGACAGATCTCCGTGAATGCCATGATGGGCATTGTGGAAGGTGTCGTTCTTTTCCTGCTCGATATAGGCCTGGATCATCGTGTCCCACGACCAGTCTCCTGTATCGCCGACGGCAGCCTGCCAGGCGTCAAAATCCTGCTTCTGACCACGAACGTAGCACATGGCATTGATCGAGGAGCCGCCCCCGACGACCTTGCCCATGCGAAAGCGCCGGGGCGTCCCATGGACCGGCACCGTATCATAGGCCCAGACATGCCGGTCATGCGCGAGGATGTTCGAATATCCCGCAGGGATATGGATCATCGGATCACGATCCTTATCGCCTGCCTCGATGACCGCAATGCTGGCTCGGGTGTGACGGGCGAGATAATCGGCCACAACGCACCCGGCAGCGCCACTGCCTACGATGACCACATCGAACTCTTTGGTAGACATTGACAGGCTCCTGATTGCTTTTTGTTGTCTGCTCTGAATGGTTGGCGGCTCGATCAGGCCACCTGATTGGGACGCTGCCTCGGCCAAACCTCGCTACTGAGGACCTTTTGACTAGCGGCTGGCTCGGCCCTCAGCCGGATCGTTATGGAGTTGGAAGAGGTGTTCCGGACCTGGGCTCAGAATGGAGAGGCTGGAGGGGCATTCTTGATCGTCACCCACTGCCAATGTGTGAATTCTTCCCGATTTGCAGGACCGCCGATCGCTGTGCCATTACCTGAAGCGCCGACGCAGCCGTCACGCCGATGAGCGCCGCGTCCGCCTGTCCCGCGCGACCAAGCGCGTTGCCGGTCGCGGGCTCGATCACTTGATAGGACGCGGCGGCCTTCTGCCAGGCGCCGTCGAACAGCCTTCCGTCGAGGTGGGCGTCCTCCAGGAGAATCGACATTTTCATGCCCTTTTTTACGCAGCGAAATGGTCGAGGACGGCGGCGGTGAAAGCCTCCGCTTGCTCGACATTGGAAAGATGGGCGGCCGGCAGCATCTCAAGGCGTGCGCCCGGAATGGCGCGCGCCAGCAGCTCCGAATGGGGCGGGGGCGTCGCCGGATCCTCGGAGCCGCCAATTACGAGCGTCGGCGTGGCGATCAGGCCGAGTATCGGACGCATGTCCATGTCGCGAATGGCGGCACAGCAGCCCGCATAGCCCCCGGGATCGGTGGCGGTGAGCATGGCGCGCACCGGCGCGATCTGCTCCTTGGGCGTCGCGAGGAAGGCGGGCGTGAACCAGCGGTCCAGCACCGCGTCGACGAGCGCTGCCAGGCCGCCCTGGTGCACGGCCGCGATCCGGCTGTCCCACGACGAAGGCGGCCCCATGAAGGGCGAGGTGTTGGCCAGCACGAGGCGCTCGAGCCGTTCGGGCGCGCGAATTCCGAGCCACTGGCCGACCATGCCGCCCTTCGACAGCCCGCAGAAGAGGACTTTCGAAACGGAAAGCGCATCGAGCATTTCGATCACGTCACGGCCGAGCCGGTCCATCGAATAGGCGCCGGCCGGCGCATCGGACTGGCCGTGGCCGCGGCTGTCGTAGCGCAGGACACGGAAGGACCGTGCGAGCGCCGGTATCTGCGGCGCCCACATCTCCATGGCGGTGCCGAGCGAGTTGGACAGAAGCAGGACCGGTGCGGCCTCCGGGCCCTCGAGCCGGTAGGCGATGCGGCACCCATCGCCGGCAGTGATGAAATCGCTCATCACACCCGCTCCAGCAGCAGGGCGATGCCCTGGCCCACGCCGATGCACATGAAGGCCATAGCATAGCGGCCGCCGGTGCGGTGCAACTCCTCGGCGGCGGTGAGCGCGATGCGCGCCCCTGACATGCCGAGCGGATGGCCCAGCGCAATGGCGCCGCCGTTGCGGTTGACGCGCTCGTCGTCGGGCTGAAGGCCGAGATCGCGCAGCACGGCGATGGCCTGGCTGGCGAAGGCTTCGTTCAGCTCGATCACGTCGAGCTGGTCCATGGTGAGCCCGCCCAGCGCGAGCAGCTTGCGCGCGGCGGGCACCGGGCCGACGCCCATCACGCGCGGCGCCACGCCCGCCGCTGCCATCGCCACGATGCGCGCGCGGGGCGTGAGGCCGTTCGCCTTCGCCGCCGCCTCCGACGCGATCAGCAGCGCGGCGGCGCCGTCGTTGACGCCCGAGGCGTTGCCCGCCGTCACCGTGCCGTCGGGGCGGACGACGGGTTTGAGCTTCGCCAATGCCTCAAGCGTCGTCGTGCGGGGATGCTCGTCGTGAGCGAAGACGATGGCGTCGCCCTTCTTCTGCGGGATGGTGACGGGCACGATCTCGGCGGCGAGCCGGCCATTGGCCTGCGCGGCGGCGGCCTTCTCCTGGCTGCGGACCGCGAAAGCATCCTGATCCTCTCGACTGACGCCCCATTCCTGCGCGACATTCTCGCCCGTCTCGGGCATCGAATCGACGCCATAGGCGGCCTTCATCGCCGGGTTGACGAAGCGCCAGCCGATCGTGGTGTCCTCGATCTTCTGGCCGCGCGAGAAGGCGGTGTCGGCCTTGCCCATCACATAGGGCGCCCGGCTCATGCTCTCGACGCCGCCCGCGATCATCAATTGCGCGTCGCCCGAGCGGATCGCGCGCGCAGCCAGCCCTACCGCGTCCAGCCCCGAGCCGCAGAGCCGGTTGACGGTAGAACCGGAGATCTCCTTGGGCAGTCCGGCGAGCAGGGTCGCCATGCGCGCGACATTGCGATTGTCCTCACCCGCCTGGTTGGCGCAGCCGAGGATCACATCGTCCACCGCCTGCCAGTCGACATGCGCGTTGCGCTCGGCCAGCGCCTTGATCGGGATCGCGGCGAGATCGTCGGCGCGGACGGCGGCCAGCGTGCCGCCGAAGCGGCCGATCGGCGTGCGGATCGCATCGCAGAGGAAGGCCTCGGCCATCACGCGGCTTGCCTGTCTAAGGCGCTGGTGTCGAGCGAAGCGCCGGTCTTTGCCTTCACCTCGTCCAGCGTGACGCCGGGCGCCAGCTCGACGAGACGGAGCCCACCGGCTTTCCTGTCGCAGGCGATGACGGCGAGGTCCGTGATAATCAGGTCGACCACGGCCTTGCCGGTGAGCGGCAGGGTGCATGCGGTCAGGATTTTGGGCTCGCCCGCCTTGTTGGCATGGTCCATCACCACTACGACGCGCTTGACGCCGGCGACCAGGTCCATGGCGCCGCCCATGCCCTTCACCATCTTGCCGGGGATGGTCCAATTGGCGAGGTCGCCGTTCGCCGCCACTTCCATGGCGCCGAGCACGGCCATGTCGATATGGCCGCCGCGGATCATCGCGAAGCTGTCGGCCGACGAGAAGAAGCTGGAGGTCGGCAGGGCAGTGATGGTCTGCTTGCCGGCGTTGATGAGATCCGGATCGGCCTCGCCCTCATAGGGGAAAGGGCCGATGCCGAGCATGCCGTTCTCGCTCTGGAGCGTCACGTTCACGCCCGCCGGGACATGGTTCGCGACCAGCGTGGGGATGCCGATGCCGAGGTTCACATAATAGCCATCGCGCAACTCCTGTGCGGCGCGCGCGGCCATCTCGTCGCGGGTCCAGCTCATGCGACGGTCTCCCCCTTTGTCGCCTCACGGGGGCGCGTGGTCAGTTTCTCGATGCGCTTCTCGTTGATCGTGCTCTTGACGATGCGATCGACATAGATGCCGGGGGTATGGATGCAGTCCGGGTCGAACGTGCCCGCCTCGACGATCTCCTCGACCTCGACCACCGTGATCTTGCCGGCGGTCGCCATGTTCGGGTTGAAATTGCGCGCGGTCTTGCGAAACATGAGGTTGCCCGCCTGATCGGCGCGCCACGCCTTGATGATGGCGAGATCTGCGCGCAGCCAGGTCTCGCGCACATATTCCTCGCCCTCGAAGATATCGACCGGCTTGCCCTCGGCGACGACCGTGCCGACGCCGGTCTTGGTGTAGAAGGCGGGTATGCCCGCGCCGCCGGCGCGGATGCGCTCGGCCAGCGTCCCCTGCGGGTTCAGCTCCAGATCGAGCTCGCCAGAGAGATATTGCTGCTCGAACAGCTTGTTCTCGCCGACATAGGAGGAGATCATTTTCTTCACCTGTCGGCTTTCCAGCAGCATCCACAGGCCGAACCCGTCGGCGCCGGCGTTGTTGGAGATGACCGTAAGATCCTTCACGCCCGCCTTGCGGATCTCGGGGATCAGGCTTTCCGGATTGCCCGAAAGGCCGAAGCCGCCCGACATGATCGTCATGCCGTCGAACAGCACGTCCGCGAGCGCGGACGCCGGGTCTGCATATATCTTGTTTGCCATGATGTGCCCTATCCGAGATCGCCACCGGCGACGGGAAGGACCGATCCGGTGATATAGGATGCTTCGTCCGAAGCGAGGAACAGGATCGGTCCGACCTGTTCGTCGATCGTGCCGTAGCGCTTGAAGAAGGTAGAATCGGTGACCTGGCGAACCGCCTCGGCCATCCACCGCTGCTCGTCGGCGCTATCGCCATCCGGGTTGCGGGCAACCCGGCGGGGCGGGGCCTGCGTGCCGCCCGGCGCCGCTGCGACGACGCGAATATTGTGCGCGGCATATTCCATGGCCAGGCTTTGCGTGAGCGCGTTCACGCCGCCCTTGGCTGCGGAATAGGGCACACGGTGAATGCCGCGTGTCGCATTGGAGGATATATTGACGATCGTGCCGCCGCCTCGCGCCAGGAGGTGCGGCAGGACGGCATGGCAGCACCACAGTGTCGGCATCAGCGAACGGCGGATCTCGGCCTCGATCTGGTCAGGCTCGAATTCGGCGAAGGGCCGCATCCGGATCGCGCCGCCCACCCCGTTGATGAGGATATCGATCCCGCCAAACCGATCGACGGCGGCGGCGAGGGCGGATGCTGCGCCGTCATAAGTTTCCAGATCGCATACATGGCCTGCCGTTTCTCCGGTTGCGCCATCGGCGACCTCGGTCACGAAGCTCGCCCGGTCGACGAACAGCACCTGGCCCCCTTCAGCCGCGGCGCGCTCCGCCACCACGCGCCCGATACCCTGGGCAGCACCGGTGACGACCAGCACCTTGCCCGAAAAACGATCCGGGAAGATCATGCCGTCACCAGTTCGGTCGGGGCGAACTTCTCATAATAGAAGCCTGCCGGCGTCACGCCGCGGTCACGCAGGAGTTGCCGCACGCTCTCGACCATGGCCGGCGGCCCGCAGAGATAGACATCGCAGTCGCCCGCGTGGAGCGCTTCGTCCTCGATATGGTCGGTCACGTGCCCCTTGCGCGGGTGTTCGACATCTTGGCTGACGCATGTCACGTAGGTAAAGGTTGCGAGCCTGTCCTTCAGCGCGTCGAGGCGTTCGATCTCGACGAGGTCGGCAACCTTCGACACGCCATAGACCAGATGGACGGGCTGGTCGGTACCCTCGTCCGCAAGGACCTCGAGCATGGACAGCAAGGGCGCAAGGCCCGTGCCGCCCGCCAGCATCAGCAGGGGCCGCGTCCCCGCACGCAGGAAAAAGCTGCCGTTGGGACCAACGAAGCTGATCCGCGCGTCCGGCTGGGCCTCGGTCGCAAGCCAGCCGCTCATCAGCCCACCAGGAATGTTGCGGATCAGGAAGCTGGCTTCGGCTGCACCGGGTTTCGAGCTGAAGGAATAGGAACGGTGCTGATCCGTGCCCGGCACGGTGATATTCACATATTGGCCGGGCAAAAAGTCGAGCGCTTCCGGCTTGTCGAGCCGGAGCTTGAGGACGATCGTGCTGTCGGAGACCAGTTCGACCGCGCTCACCTGCGCGCCGTGCTCGGTGGGAACGAGCTTGCAGGCGGTGGAAGGCACCGGCACGTCGATCACGCAATCGGAGGATGGCACCATCTGGCAGGTGAGGACGAGGCCCTCTTCAGCCTCCTCGGCGGTCAGCGCGTCCTCGACATAGTCGTCGCCGAGGTCATAGTCGCCCTGTTCACAGCGACACTTGCAGGTGCCGCACACGCCGTCGGAGCAATCCATGGGCAGATTGACCTTCTGGCGATAGGCGGCGTCCAATACCTTCTCGCCCGCGTTGCAGTCGATGAAACGGGTGACGCCGTCCTCGAAGTTAAAAGCAATACGATAACTCATTCTGTCCTCTCCGGCAGGCCAGCGTCAGATGTGATAGACGTCGATGACCTGGTGGATATAATCGTTCTTCAGGACCACTTTCTTGCGCAGGATGACGGGTTCCGCGCCGGTGGTATCGAGCGTGTAGAAAGAGGTGCCGAAAAAGCTGTCGGTCACCTTGTAGCGATGGCTCAGCGTGTTCCAGTTGAAGCGCAGGTCCAGTTCGCCGTCGCGCTCCTGCAGGATCTCGATATTCCCGATGAAGTGGCTGGTGCGCGGCTCGGGTGTGGAAGCACCCGAGCGCTCGGTCTTGATGCGGAAAACCCTGTCCTCGAGACCCTCGCGGTTGGGATAGTAGATCAGCGAGATATGCTTGTGGGGATCTTCGACCAGCTGATCGTCGTCATCCCAGGCGGGCATCCAATATTCTGCCTTGGGCGAATAGCAATCGAGCCATTCGTCCCATTGACGGTCATCGAGCAGCCGCGCCTCGCGGTAGAGGAAATCAACCACGCTTTGGCGATCGAGGCCGGACGCGCGGGTCGGCTCGGGGGCGAGGAGGGTGCTCATTCAGCTGCCTCCAGCACCGGCGCGTTCTCGTGGAGAAGCGCCGTCTTGAGCGTCTCCGCCCAATATTCGTGCTGGCGCACGAACAGCCCTTCATCCTCGCTGCGCTCGCCGCTGAGGATCGGTTCGAGTCCGATTGCCCTGGCATTGTCGTCCGGCCCGTCGATCCAGCGCAGCGCGCCGCGACTCAGATCGTTCCACACCCCGTCGGCGGCCTGGTAGGCGGTCTGGCAGGCGCGGAACTCTTCCAGATCGTCCGGCGTGCCCATGCCGCTGACGTTGAAGAAGTCCTCATATTGGCGGATGCGCAGGGCGCGCTCCGTGCTGCTCTCCCCCTTGGGCCCGAAGCAGTAGATGGTGATCTCCGTCTGATCGACGCTGATCGGGCGGACGACACGGATCTGCGTCGAGAACTGGTCCATCAGATAGACGTTCGGATAGACGCCGAGGTTGCGCGTCTGTCCGACGATGAAGCCGGCCCGCTCCGCGCCCAGCCGTGCCGTCAGTTCCTCGCGATGGGCGAAGACGGGGCGGACCTCCGGATTGAGCAGATTGGTCCAAAGCAGGATATGGCCGTTCTCGAAGCTGTAGACGCCGCCGACGCTCTTTGACCAGCCATTAGCATCGACGGTGCGCGTGCCGTCCGCTTCGTAATTGCGGTGGCCCATGGTCGCCGCGTAGTTCCAGTGGACCGAGCTGACGTGATAGCCGTCAGCCCCATTCTCCATCTGGAGCTTCCAGTTGCCGTCATAGATGTAGGAAGAATTGCCGCGCAGAACCTCCAGCCCGTCCGGCGCCTGGTCGACGATCTGGTCGATGACGGCCTTCGCACCGCCCAGATGCTCCTCCAGCGGGAGGACATCGGGGTTGAGGCTGCCGAACAGGAAGCCCCGATAATTCTCGAACCGTATACGCTTGAGATCGTGCGAGCCGTCGGTGTTGAAGCCGGCGGGATACTCGCCGGTCTTCCCGTCCTTCACCTTGAGCAGCTTGCCGGCATTGTTGAACGTCCAGCCGTGAAAGGGGCAGGTGAAACTCCCCTTGTTGCCATGCTTGCGCCGGCAGAGCATCGCACCGCGATGCGCGCAGGCATTGATGACAGCGTGCAGTTCGCCGCCCTTGTCGCGGGTGATGACGATGGGCTGGCGGCCGATCGAGGTGGTGAAATAATCGTTGGGTTCGGGAATCTGGCTTTCATGCGCCAGATAGACCCAGTTGCCCTCGAAGATATGCTTCATCTCAAGCTCGAACAGAGCTTCGTCGGTGAAGATGTCGCGGCGGCAGCGGTAGATGCCGCGTTCCTTGTCCTCGACGACGGCCTGATCGAGCCGCTCCAGCAAAGTGGTGCCCATCATCATTCTCCTGTTTGCGTTTTGCGGCGTTCAGGCGTCCTGCAGGGCGCGGGCGCGGCTCGATTCCTGTTCGTCCGTCTGCTCCTCTGCCGGGTTCAGCACGAAGTCGAAGGCGATCTCGGCATAAGGCGCGTTGAGCCCGGCGGCATGGATATCGCTTGCGACGCTATGGCGAATGACCGGCGGGATCAGCTCGTCCTTGGTCGCATAGGCGAAATCGTCATGGACAAAGGGATCGCCCTCGATGTTGATCTGCGTGGTCAGATGGCGATAGCCGTGCGCGGAGATGAAGAAGTGAACATGCGCGGGCCGATTGCCGTGGCGGCCGACGGACGCTAGCAGCTTCTCGATATTGCTGCCGCCCGGCACGGCGTAGCCCGAGGGCAGGACGCTGCGGAAGCGATAACGCCCCTCCGCGTCGGTCTCGATCCGGCGCCGCAGATTGTAATCCGACTGGGTCTTGTCGAAGTAGGAATAATTGCCTTTGGTGTTGGCATGCCACACATCGACAATTGCATTGGCGATGGGCTTTCCATCCACATCGCGGACCTGGCCGTGCATGATCAGCACCTCGCCGTCATCGCTGCCGTCGTCCAGCCGCGCCTCGGCCTTGAGGAGCGGCGCGCCGGCCACGTAAAGCGGACCTTCGATCGTACGCGGGGTGCCTTGGGTGATGCCCTCGGCCTGGTCCTTGAGATCGGCGCGGATATCGAGGAAATGCTCGAGGCCCAGGCCCGCCGCCCACAGGCCGAACTCCGGCGCGCCACCGGCAATGAAGTTGAGCGCATGCCAGAATTCGTCGTCGGTCACGTCGAACTGGTCGATCGTCTCGAACAGGTCGGACACGATCTTGCGGACGATCGCCTTGAGCCGCTCGTCGCCGGCGCTTGCATGGTCGGCGCCCGCGATCTGGTCGAGGAAGCCCTGAATATCGGGAGATTGCGTCAACTGGGTCATTTCAAATATCCTCTCGACTTGGAAGAGTTTCTTGGGTCCGCCTGCCGGGACCAAATGGTCAGCGATCATCCTCCCGGATGGAGGAGGGGTGCCGACACAGCGGCGACACCCGGATCTCCATGAAGGGAAAAAGCGGCAACATGCTCAGCAGGTCGTGCAATTCGGCAGGGCTATCGACATCGAAGATCGAGACGTTTGCGTAGCGTCCCGCGAGGCGCCAGATATGCCGCCACTTGCCCGCTTCCATCAGTTCCTGGCAGCGCGCCTTCTCGGTCGCCTTGAGCGCGTCGATGCGCGCCGGATCGGCATCGGTGGGGATGCGGACATCCATCTCGACGTGGAACAGCATCAGCGGCCTCCCGTGACCGCATGGAGGACGGGGCTGGTGCGGTCCCGGCGGAAACGGGCCACCTTGTCTTCGTCGAGCGCGACCCCCAGGCCCGGGCCTTCGGGCACCACGAGCGAGAAATCCTCGTAGCGAAGCGGCTCGGCGAGGATTTCCTCAGTGAGCAGCAGCGGGCCGAACAGCTCGGTGCCCCAGTCGAGACGGGGAAAGGTCGCAAAAAGCTGCGCCGAGGCGGCCGTGCCGACGCCCGCCTCGAGCATCGTTCCGCCGTAAAGACCGACGCCCGAGGCCATCGCGATCGCCGCGACGTCATAGGCCGGATGCAGCCCGCCCGACTGGGCGATCTTGACCGCGAACACGCGCGCGCCCGCCGAAGCGGCAACCGCGAAAGCGTCGCGCGGTCCATGCAGCGCCTCGTCCGCCATCAAGGGGATCGCATGCCGTGACGAGAGACGTGTCATGGCGGGCAGGGCATCGCGCGCCACCGGCTGTTCGACGAGGTCGCATCCGCAATCGGCGAGCAGCCCCATGCCGAGGTCGGCCTGCGCCTCGTCCCAACCCTGGTTGACATCGACGCGCACGCTGCCACGATCACCCAGCGCCTTCTTGATCGCGGCGACATGCGCGACATCCTCGCGCACGCTGCGCTTGCCGATCTTCAGCTTGAAGATCGCATGACGGCGCTGTTCGATCATCGCTTCGGCTTCTTCGATGTCGCGGGCCGTATCGCCGCTCGCCAGCGTCCAGGCGACCGGCAGCCGGTCGCGCACGCGCCCGCCGCCGATCAATTCCGACACGGGAACACCCAGGCGCTTGCCGGCGCCGTCCAGCAACGCGGTCTCGACCGCGCATTTGGCGATGTGGTTGCCCACCACATGGCGCCGCACCTTGGCCATCGTCTCGCCGACGCGCGATATGTCGCAGGTCTCGAGGACGGGCGCGATATAGGTGTCGATGGCGAGCTTGATGCCCTCCGGGCTCTCGTCGCCATAGCTCAGCCCACCGATCGTGGTTCCCTCGCCGATGCCCTGGATGCCGTCGTCAGCCTGAATCCGGACAAGGACGACGGACTGGCTGTGCATGGTCGCCATTGCGAGCACATGAGGCCGGATCGTCGGCACATCGACAATCAAGGTATCAATGCTGACAGATCGACTCACCACACAGACCATCCTCAAATTAGCTTGTCTGCGGTGATAAGTACGGTAAGCTATAGGGAGTGGCAAAGATCATTCGGGTCTTGATGTGATACCCATAAGGTATGAAAGCGCATGGACCTTCGACAGCTTCGCTACTTTGTAACGCTTGTAAATGAACGCAATTTCACCCGCGCGGCCGATCGGCTCCGCATCGCCCAGCCGCCGCTGAGCCGGCAGATCCAGCAGCTCGAGGCGGAGATTGGCGCTGAACTGATCGATCGTTCGGCGCGGCCACTTCGACTCACCGAGCCCGGGCGGCTTTTTTACGAACAGGCCGTTCAGGTGCTGGCGCGCGTCGAGGAAATGCGCTCCATGATGAGCCGGGCGCTGGTGATCGAGAAGCGGCGCTTCGTCATCGGGTTCGTGGCATCGACGATTTATGCGCATCTGCCGGAGCTCATCCGCGAATTCCGCGCGGAAGCGCCGGATGTCGAGTTGAGCCTGATCGAGCTCGTCAGCCTGGAGCAGATCAGTGCGCTCAAGGAAGGGCGGATCGATGTCGGGTTCGGGCGTGTGCGGTTCGAAGACGAAGAGGTGCGCCGGACGGTGCTGCGCGAGGAACAGCTCGTGGCGGCGATCCCCGCCGGGCATCCTCTCGCGAAGGTTGATGGCCCGGTCTCCCTTCGGCAGCTCGCCGATGAACCGCTGATCCTCTACCCGCGGGCACCGCGACCGGGCTACGCTGACCAGGTCATCGCGCTCTTCCATGATATCGGCGTGGAGCCGCGCATCGCGCATGAGGCGCGCGAGTTGCAGATCGCCGTGGGTCTTGTTGCGGCGGAGGAAGGCGTGAGTATCGTGCCGGTATCCGTCCAGAAGTCACGCGTGAGCGACATTCGCTACCTGCCGCTGATCGAGCGGGCGACGTCCCCCATCATCATGAGCCATCGCATCGGTGACGCCTCGCCGGAGCTCGCTCTCATGGGAAGGGTGATTGCCCGCATGTACCCGCGATGGGGCTACGACGTGCCGGAGCCCTTTCGCCAGGCAGGTTCCTGACGAAAATCGTCGGGCCCGTACCTCTTCATATCCGGTATAGTTAGAATACTCCGATAGTCTTGGACAGTCGGTGGCGGCTTGTTCAATTTCGAGAAACCGCCAGTGTCGAACCCTTAAAGCGGCGACCCTGAACAACGCGGAAGCTAACGGGCGTTTCGGAGGGGACATGCTGGACACAAAGGTAGATCGTCGCTGCTGAGAGCATAGCTCTGCAGCGCACTCGATCGCTTCAATCAACAATCAATTCTAACGGCATGGCGCGGATGCGTGTCTTGCCGGGAAGAGGAGGCTCGGATGAGCAATGTCGATCCGGAGTTCTTGCAACCGCAGCACGCCGGCCCACCTGCGGGGAAGGGGTTATCGGCGTCGTCTCTCGTTGGCATCGTTGGTCGAAAGATGTTCTCGCGCCCGGCATTCGACGACCAGGCGGCATCGCCGACCATCGCCGGCAGCCGCAGTCCCAAACATCATTGGTTCGCAGCATGTCGTGGTGGCCACGGATGAAGCTCCACTCTATTTTGCGGAAGTCCGGTCTTTTGGCCGCTATGACCATGACGTGGATGGCCGCGCCCGCGAGTGCAACCGACGTGGATCCGGGCGACTATACGGCGCTCCCTCCCGGGACGAATATGTTCCTGATCTATGGCCAGCATATCCATCGCGATGAACTTCGCACGCCCGACGGCGGAACTCTGAAATCGGGCACCAGCCTGGACACGTCTGTGACGCTCCTGCGCTATGTGCATTTCACGAAGCTCGGGCCGTTCGTCGTCGATCCGCAGATCATCCTTCCGATTGGTTCGGTGCATAATGCGCAGGTCGGCGGACAAAGATTGGGCAAGGATACCGGTCTTGGCGATGCGTTGATCTTCGCAACCATCTGGTTCGTCAACAAACCCGGCAAGCGTCCGACCTATGTCGGATTTTCACCGATCATCGGCGTCCCGACCGGCGACTATGATCCCGACAAGGGCATCAATTTCGGAAACAATCGCTACACGTTCAATCCGCAGATTGGCGTCATCCAGGGGATTACCGACCGAATCCTGCTCGATGTCTACGGCGATGTCACCTTTTATGGCGACAACAACAAGGTGGGGCGCCTGCACCAGACGCTCAAGCAGCACGAGACCTATGAAGTCCAGTCCTGGCTCCGCTTCGCGATGCCCGACAGCAAATCCACTTTGTCGGTCGGTTATGCCGGATATTGGGGCGGCAGGCAGTATCTGGACGGGGTTTACCAGGGGCAGCGGACCGAGCACCAGCAACTGCGGCTCGCGGCGCAGACGATGCTGACGCGGAGCTTCCAGCTGGAGGCCATCGTCGCCCGGGATGTGCAGGCCAGGGACGGCTTCCGGGAAGCCGGTCGGTTTCAGCTTCGGCTGCTCAAGATTTTCTGATCCGACGACTACGGGCCGAGCCACGCAAGATGCGCCGGTCCCTCAACAGGGAGAGAATGCTATGTTCAAAAGGGCTTTGGGAATCTCGTATCTTCACTCGTCTATATCGGCGCTATCGCTGATCGCAGCGCTCGGTGTCTGCGATGCCGCCGCCGCCCAGACTTCAGGCGAGGCCGTGCCTGGCCCGAATGACGCACCGGTGCAGACTGCGGCAGCGCCTGGGCCGGCAGGAATCTCCGACATTGTCGTGACCGCCCGCCGGCGCGAGGAAAGCATCCAGAATGTGCCAATCTCGATTGCGGCGTTCGGCGGTAGCGCGCTGGCCGAGCGACAGATCGATTCCTCGGACAAGCTCACCCAGCTTGCGCCCAACGTCCAGTTCAGCGCCGTTGCCCCTGCTTCGGGAAACAGCTCTTCCTCGGCCATCTTCATCCGCGGTGTCGGCCAGACCGACTTTCTCGCCTCGACCGATCCCGGGGTCGGCTTCTATGTCGACGGGGTCTATTTCGCGCGGGCCAGCGGCACCGCCATCTCCCTGCTGGATGTCGATCGTGTCGAGGTGCTGCGCGGTCCGCAGGGAACGCTCTTCGGCCGCAACACCGTCGGCGGAGCAATCCAGGTTTTCTCGGCGCGACCGAAGTTCGACAAGATTGCGGGGAATATCGGGGTGACACTCGGCGATTATAATCGCCGCGATGTGCGCGGCGTCCTCAACCTGCCCGTCAGCAATACCCTGGCGCTTCGGTTCGCCGCAACGAAACGGGTCCGTGACGGCTATGTCACCAATATTCTAAGCGGGCGCGATCTCGGCGACGTCGATACTTTCGCGGGCCGGGCGAGCTTGCTGTGGAAGCCGACCGACAAGCTCGAGGTGACGCTGATCGGGGATTATACCAAGGACGATGTCCACGGTTCGCCGACGGTGTTCGGCGGCATCAACACGAGCGCTGCATTCGTCCGGTTCGCATCGGCGATCGCAGGGTGCCCGGGCTTCGCGCTCACCACGCCGCCCACGCCGGTTCCCGAAAACACCGACCGCCGCTGCGCGAACAACCAGTATCTCGGCCTCGGGCCCTACAAGGTCGCCTCCAATGCCCCCAGCAAATCCGAACTGGAAATGTACGGCGTCGGGCTGACGGTCCAGTATGAGCTTTCCAACTGGATGACCGTGAAGTCGATCACCGCCTATCGCAAAACCAAGCCCTTTTCGATCCGCGATGCCGACAACACCCCGCTCCAGATCCTCGAGACGGTTAACAGCGACAATATCAAGCAGTTCACGCAGGAACTGCAATTTCTCGGCGACGTCTGGGACGGCCGCCTCAAATATCAGTTCGGCGCCTATTATTTCCGCGAGACCGATTACCAATTTTACCCGGTTTACCTTCCCTCCCAGATCAGCCCGACGACAGGTGAGGAATTGCGCGTCGGCGGCCTCAATAACAATGCCTCCATCAAGAATCAGTCGATCGCCCTGTTCACGCAGGAATCCTTCGCCATCACCGACAAGCTCAACCTGACCGTCGGCCTTCGCTATACCCGGGACCAGAAGGAGGCGACGCCCGACGAGACGGCGGCGGCGTCAGGTTATGGCTACACCAATGTCGGGTATAATGTCGCCTATCCGGCGCCGCTCTCCGGTCAGACCGTATGCCTGGGGCCGCCTCGAACCGGAGCGGCGGCCGCGACATGCGCGGGCTCGAATGTCTATCTCTTCGATCCCGTCCTCAACAAGAAGACCATGAGCAAGGTCACGCCCGCCGCGACGCTCCAATACCAATGGACGCCCGAGCTCATGACCTATGCAAGCTATTCGAAGGGCTTCAAGAGCGGCGGGTTCAACACCCGGATCGTTCAGCCGGTGATCTCTCCCAACGCGCCGACGGGCAGGGAATTCCTGCCGGAATTCGATCCCGAGCAGGTCACGACATATGAAATCGGCGGAAAGTTGCTGATCGGGCGCGCGTTGCGCCTGTCGGGTGCGGGCTTCATCTCGAAGTACAAGGATATTCAGATCGTCGTTCGCGAAGGCGTGGCGCCTGTCGTGCGCAATGCCGGCAAGGCGACGATCAAGGGCTTCGAACTCGAAGGCACGGCCAATCCGGTCCGTCCACTGCTGATCAACTTCGGCGTTGGCTACACGAACTTCCAGTATGACAGCTTCACTGCTGCGCTCGAGGCAGGCCAGGTCGGGCTGGCGCCCGGTGCTTTGGGACGTGTCGACCTCAACGACAAGCAGGCCTATTCCCCCAAATGGAGCCTGAACGGCGGTCTCTCGTATCGCATCAAGGTCGGCGAGGGATCGATCACCCCACGCGCCGACATTGCCTACCGCAGCAAGACCTATTTCGATGCGCCAAACACGGAGCAGATCGCCCAGGGCAAATACGCGCTGGTCAATGCAAACATTCGCTACGAAGCTCCGGGCAACCGGTTCAGCCTCGCGGCCGGCATTACCAACCTGACGAACAAAGCCTATCGTGGCAGCGGCAACTCGTCGCTGACCGCATCCTCCGGCTATGCAGAAGTGACCTACGGCCCGCCGAGGATGTTCACCTTCGAGGGCACGTACAACTTCTAGGCGTTGCGTCCCGCCACGGCCTGGTTGCCGGGGTTCTGACGCGGATGAACCAGCTTTCCCGAACAGCCGTGCTGGGTTCACATGGACGCAATAACCTCGCTCCCGGCCTGGCGCCGCCCGTCCACGCACGCGGTCGCGCCAGGCCGGAAGCAAGTTCTGCCCGGGCATGCTGCAACAAAAACACCACCCCCGTGCGATGGGGCGGTTGCAAAGATGACAGACGGCTTGTGAACCAGGGGACAGCGGATTTCCAGTCTAGCCGCCCCGCTTCAATACCGCGCGTATCAGTCGGCATTGTTCCGGCGAATAGCCGTGATCCAGAAGCTCAGCTTCCGCCCCCGGCGCGCGATTATCTCCATGCCGAAAGAGGACGCAATAACGACGAAGCGCCTCGAGCCGCGCGTCGGCGAACGGATTTTGAACCTGGATATCGAACAGGCGCTCGATCAGCCGGCGCATGCGCCCGACCTGGGAGACACTGCGCAGGTTGTCACGGCAGGACAGCTGCGCGACCTGCATCGTGAGTCGATCCAGCTCCTGTGAGCCACGCGCCTTTGGTGCGATTGAGCAAGTGGCCTTGTCGGCGAATTGCTGCGCAAGATCGAGAAACATTATCGCCTCTTGACCGCATCAAGCGGTGCCCGACAGCGGGAAGACTGGATTTCCAGCCATCGCGCGATGGCGCCCAAGGTCATCTCGTCGATTTCGATTCCCCACAGACGAAGCATTCCTGTTGCAAACCTCATGGGTGCGTCCTCCGGGCGGGATGCCCGAAGATATGGGGCGCGGCCGTGACACCAATCAGCGCACAGACGATGATCGCGATGAACGGATCATCAAGAGCCCGTACAAGCGCTACGAAGAGGACACTGATTATTCCCACGGTGGCGGCGAAGAACGAGACCGAGGACAGTCGGGCCAGCATGTGCGGCCGCGTAAAGGTCGAGATCGATCCTCGCTCGGGGGCGCCCTTCAGGAGTGAAGCTGGCGCGCGGCGTAGAATGGGGAGCAGGAACAGTTTCATGTCTTCAACCGGGGTTTGAGATCGAGCCGGTATCTGCGCCGCGTGGACACGCAATTCAAAGATCGATTTGCTACTTGTGGATACCGCTGCGGTATGGGTTGACCATTCGCGCTCATCGTAGCAAAGGCGCATACCGCAGCGGAGGTCCGATCTTGCCGCCAAAGGGACGGCGACGCCGCTTATCACGCCATAGGCCGCGAGACCGGGCTTGCCATCGCGCGGGAGTGACCCTCTCTCCTGATCGACCCGCTGCTGCAGCGTCCGCAGATGCAGGGCAACGTCGATGATGGACCGTGTCCCCGGAGGTCCTTCTCGACCTCGATGCGGCGGCGCCGGTCTCCGTCGCCTTGTCAGTCCCGAAAACAGGGTTTCGGGGCTGGACCGGTAATCTCGCGACTGCCCAAGCGGACGTTCAGTGGGGACCTACGGCGCCTGGCGGGGGCGGCTACGTGACGCCAGCCCCGCCCATTTGCCTTTGCATCGTCGCTCAGAGCGCCATCGTCCTGCCGAACAGGGCCCTACGCGTTTCATCGTCAATGTCGGACTTGAGCTTGAGCGTGTCACGAAGAGCGATCGCGCGAGCGGCTGCCGGGCGCGTGTTCATCGTCTCATGCCACCTCCGCAGATGGGTCAGGGAAGGGAAAGCTTCGCCGACGATGCCGGGCGCGAAATTCACCCAACCCCACGCCGCGAAATCGACGATCGAACAGTTTTCTCCAAGTATGAACGAACGGTCGGCAAGGCGCGCATCGAGAATCTCGAGATGCCTTTCGGCTTCTTTCGTATAGCGGTTGATCGCATAAGGGAGCTTCTCCGGTGCGAATTTCACGAAATGGACCGCCTGACCGGAATATGGCCCAAGCCCCGTCGCGATGAACATCAACCACGACAGCAGTTCGCCGCGCGAACTACCGGCCGTTGCGCCGAACTGGCCGGTCTTCTCTTCCAGATAGAGAAGAATCGCGTTGGAATCGAACACGATCTCACCGTCGTCCACGATCACCGGCACCTTGGCATTCGGGTTGAGCGCGGTAAAAGCCGGGATATGCTGATCCCCCTTGAATATATCGACGGGGATCATCTGGTATGGAAGTCCCGTTTCCTCCAGCATGAGCGCAACCTTCATCGGATTGGGCCCGGAGTGAAAATAAAAATCGATCATGGATTGTGTTCCTGTTGAGGTTATTCACAGCTGTCCGATGTCAATAGTGCCTTATTGTCCATCTGCCTGGGGGTCGCCGTGCACGACGGACCGGCCGTTTCCGTTTCAGTCAGCGCGCCCGCGCACGAATTGAAGCGTCGTTTCCGCAACGCGCCGGCCAAGATGCTCGGCAGTCCGCAGGTCGGCGGCGGGAGGAGCAACATCGGGACCTTCGTCGGCGTTCGACTGTGCCGATGCGCCCAGCCAAATTCCCAGCCGGTTCAGATCCTCTTCCGATCCTGTGCTGGAGTTGTTCGCGGGCGGCAGGCCGAGGCTGACCCAGTGCATGCCCTGCTGAGCCGCAAATAGTGCGATCTGGATCAGCGTCGCCAGCTTGTCGCCCGAGCGCGAGGCCGAGTTCGAGAAGCCGGCCGCGATCTTATTTTTCCAGGCAAAGCCCTTGGCGAAGACGGTGCTTGAGGTCAGATCCAGGAAGGCTTTGAACGGCGCGGACGCGCTGCCCATATAGGTCGGCGCGCCGAAGATGATGGCCTCCGCCGCCTCCAGATCGTCCCAGCGAGTCTGGGCCTCCTCGACCGTGAGCAGCAAGGCCTCCGCGCCCTCCACCTGGTTCACGCCCGACTTCACAGCCTCGGCCTGCCGCGCGGTATGGCCGTATCCGCTGTGATAGACGATGGCGATGCGAATATCCGACATATGCACACTCCTTTGTATATATGTTGGCGACATACCAACATAATCAGATAAATGAAGTCATCCTTGCCAAGGGATGGTGAACTGGCCCCGCCTGGCAATGTCGGCGGCCACTTCCGCGATCGAAACCCTTTGCAACTCCTCCTCCAGCGCCTGACGGGCGCGATCGAGCGCAGGGAGCATCGCGGCCTGGATATATTTGCCGACCACGCATTTCTCATCGGGCGGCGAGCGATGCAGCGAGAAAATCTCGCAGTCCTCCACGGCCTTGTAGACGTCGAACAGGCTGATCTTCGCCGCAGGTTTCGCCAGTAAAGCACCTCCTCCCAGGCCCATCTGCGCGGTGGAAAGGCCGGCATCGGCGAGCCTGGAGAGAATCGACCGGATGACCGCCGGATGGGTACTGGCGCTTCTTGCGAGATCCTGGGACCGCACGGGCCTGCCCTCGTTAACGGCAAGCGCGGCGAGCGTGTGAACGGCAACGGCGAAGCGGGTGCTGGTGGGCAAGTGAAAGACCATATCCAAATGTGTTGCTATCGTAATTACACATTAGTGCGGATCCTTCAATCCCCATCGGATGACCGACGGGGCACATGTATTTCGTCCGGTGCTTGATGCGCTGGTAAAACTCTTGCGCCGGACCGTCGCATGGCTCTACGGACGCCATCACAAAATTACGTTGATAAGACCGTGCAGCTGTCGCGGGCTCGTTCGAAATGCGCGCCACCAATTCGCTCAGTCGGAGCCTGCCGACTGTACCCATCGAATCTCGCATCGCCGGATCCAAAATCGTTTCATTGTTCAGCGATAGCTTCCGGTCTGGAGCTCGGATCTATATTGATAGGCGAAAGGCTCGTCCGCAACGTGTCGAGCATCAAGTTCGCCGCGGCCCGGACTGCCGATTCATCGCATCCGGCCACCGCCTGGACATACACGCCGGATAGCAAGATCAAAATAAGCTGGGCCAGATCGCCTGGATCGACGTCGCTCCTGAGTTGCCCGGCCTGGATCGCGGCGGACATCCGGCGTTCAAGTGTCCATTGGCGAAGCCGTCGTCGCCGTTCGACAAAATCACGTATCGCGTCGCAGCACGGAGCACCGGACAGGATGGCGAGGAAGCCGGTGGGTCCGCTGCCTGCGGCGAAGACGGCCGTATCAACACTGCCGGCCACCAGCTCCCTTAGGACGTCACCAATATGGACCCGCCGCAAGGCGGTTCGAAAAAAACGCAGTCGTGTCGCTTCAAAGCGCAGAAAGGCATGGCGGAAAAACGATTCTTTAGGGCCGAACGTCCGGTAGAGGCTCGGCCGGCGCAGGCCGGTAGCATGCTCCAGATCGTCGATGCTGGTCCCTTCGAATCCCTTGGCGCAAAAAACCTCCATGGCGGCCTCGAGCGCCACATCCGGATCGAACGAGAGGTGCCTTCCCATGCGCGTTAATCGGTCATCGCGAACCGGTGTATCAGCCCGGTTGGATCTTCCCTTTTTGCCGCAGTGTGAGGTGGCAGTCTCGCGCATGTTGGCGGCTGCTCACGCTCGGATGCCAAGTCATTGGCTTGCCGTCCGCTCCCCACGGCTCTCGTCCGTGCAACAGCCGATCGAACGGGCATATGGTTCTTCCTCATGATCGGGCGTGGTGTTTATCGCTGCATCTTCCGGTCGCATTGATTGTAACAGGCTAAGGGGCATAAGATAAGGATCCGGCCTTCAGCAGCATGGCGACATAGGCCGAGGTGTAGCCACCATGGAAGTCTTCGGCAGCCTGATACATCTGCTCAGCGTGCATTTGCCTTTACTCGCGTTGAACTCTCTTTCGTTTCTGTCCCCTCTGGTCCATCCGTCCACCCCCCACCAAGCGCCAGGAACAGGTCCACCTGCCGATCGACAAGGGTCGCACGCGATTGCGCGAGTGTTGCCTCGGCGTTCGCGAGACTTGCTTCGGCGGAAAGAACATCGATGAAGTTTGTTCGGCCGAAATGATAGAGACGGCTTGCCTGGTCGCTCGCCTTGAGCGTGTCCCCCTGGGTCAGCGTGAGGGCATGGTTTCGATCTGCTTCCCGGGCATAGGCCGACAAGGCGGTTTCGGTCTGCCTCAATGCCTCGATGACCGTGCCGTCGAAATTGGCGGAGGCAGCCTCGGCAGAAGCCCCGGCCTCTGCGATCCGGGCATGGGCGACCGACCGATTGGGAAAGGTCCATGAGAGGAGGGG
Organism: Sphingomonas sp. EC-HK361; assembly: GCF_902498785.1. GTDB lineage: Bacteria > Pseudomonadota > Alphaproteobacteria > Sphingomonadales > Sphingomonadaceae > Sphingomonas. The sequence goes on along the minus strand of NZ_LR701494.1, from coordinate 1,407,225 downwards.
GCCGAGGCTACCGCCGAAGCCGTTGCCCGACAGGAAGGTCGAGAACGGACCCGCGAAGCCCATCGAGCCGCCAAGCGAGATGTGCGGGTAGAGTTCCGCTGTCTCGACGCCGATAGTCGCCGTCGCTGCATGAAGCCGGCGCTCCGCCGCGCGGACATCCGGACGTCGGCTGAGCAGCGCGGCGCCGTCTCCGATCGGGATGACCTGCCGGAGCGAAGGTGGAGCAGCACATTCCTCCGCCTCACGGGGGTAGTCCGCAGGCGCGCGGCCCATGAGCGCAGCCAGTTCGTATAACGCGGCCTGACGACTGGCGAGGACGCCCGGAATAGCCGCGGCGCTCTGATCGACGGCCGCCCTTGCGCGCGTGACATCGAAGGCCGTGCCGCGCCCGCCGCTTGCGAGGCGCGTGGTGACCTGCAGCGTCTGGCGCTGCACCTCGAGAACCCTTCGGGTGGCCGCAAGCGTCACGTTTGCAGAGCAGGCGGCCGCGTAGCTGCGCGTGACCGCTGCAGCGACGGCCACCCGGACCTGGTCGCGTGCCGCCTGTTCAGCCTCGCTGTTGGCGCGTGCCGCCTCGATGCCGCGCTTGATGCCGCCGGCCAGATCGAGTGGGTAGGACACCCCCGCGCCAAGATTGTAGGTATAGGACGAACCGGGGCCAGTGAAGCCGCCGATGCGGCTGATGTCCGCGCCGCCCGAGATGGTCGTCTGGATGGTCCGGCCCGCCTCGGCCTCGCGCACAATATAGCTTGCACGCTTCAGATTGGCATCGGCGGCCCGCAGATCGGTATTCGCCGCGAGCGCTTCCGCTACATAGGCGTCGAGTCTGGCATCCTCATAAAGACGCCACCAATGATCGGGCAGAGGAGCCGATATGTAGATTGCCTCGTCGCCGCTGTGGAATGGCGCGTTCGCCGAAGGCGATTTGACCATCGCATGGTCCGGAACCCGGAAATCCGGACCGGCGGTGCAGGCCGACAGCAGCGCCATCAGCAGTCCGGATGCGGCAGCATGGCGTTTCATGCCCGCTTCCCCCTCGGCAGGATCGTGACAGTCGCTGTCCGCCCGGGAATAAGCGCGGTGTTCGGCGCCAGCCGATCGATATGGATCCGCACAGGAATGCGTTGGGCCAACCGAACCCAGGTGAATGTCGGAGTGACCGTGGGCAGCAGGTTGCCGCTGTTCCCGCGCTGGTCATCGGCGATACCGCCTGCGATGCTGTCGACATGGCCCTCCATCGGTTGCGGCGTTCCCATAAGCCGCACGATCGCGCGGTCCCCGACACGAATGCCGTCGAGCTTGGTTTCCTCGAAATAGCCCTCCACCCTCAGGGTGTCGGTCGCGATCAGCGCCATCGCCTGCGTGCCGACCCCGATATAGTCGCCGGGATGAAGATCGAGATTGGTGACCTGCCCGTTGACGCTTGCGCGGACCTCGGTCCGCTGCAGGTTCAGCGCGGCGGTTTCGCGGGCCGATTGCGCCTGCATCAGCGCCGCCTGCGTGGTCAGCACGCGAGCGACATTCTCTTCATGGGTCTCGGCCGCGACCAGGTCGCCCAGCGCGAGATCGCGCCGCGCCGTCTTGCGCGCCATATCGAGTGTTGCCTTGGCGCTGGCAATGTTGGCGTCGGCTTCGTCGAGCGCGGCCCGGTATCTTGGACGGTCGACTACGAAGAGCAGGTCGCCGGCATGAACGACCTGATTGTCGCGCACATGGACCTCGGTCACCAGACCGGCAACATCGTTCGTGACCCGCACGACATCGGCGCGGACATGTCCGTCGCGCGTCCAGGGCGAGACCTCGTAACGATGCCACATTGCGATCGCGACGAGCGCCGCGACAACGACGATGACGAGGGTCGCCACCAGCCTGACCAGATAAGGAACAAAGCGTTTCATGACATGGATCCAAAAATGCCGCTCGCATCCGCGAGCGCGGCAAGAAGGAGAAGGAAGATTGCGAGATCGACGATCGGCCGATGGACGATGAAGCGATAGAAGCCGATGCTCGACAGGAGCATCGTCACCGCCCCGCACAGGACCAGCGCTCCGAGCCCGATCAGGATGAGGGTCGGAACGAACACCCCGAAGATCGAGATTTCGCCGATCATGCTTGCGTCTCCAGGAGAGGTGCGGCGGCATCGGGAAAGAGGCTTCGCCGCAGACCCACGAGCGCGAGAGAGAGCGCCCTTGCGGCATCCTGCGGAAGCGTCGATGAGCTCCTTGCCAGGAGCCGATCGAGTTGTAGGCGTGCATCCTCGCCAACACCGGGCGCAGATGAACCGGCGGATCGAAGATGGTCATGAACCGCAACCAGCACAGACCCGATAGCCCCATCGGTATCGGCCAGACCCCTTCTGCCTCTGATCCGGCGCAGCTCGTCGATGTTGATGCCGGCCCGCGTGTCCGCCAATATAGCCTCGAGCGTGTCGGAAGAGGCCTCTCCGCGGGCTACATGCGGATAGAGATAGGCGACGCGGTCCAGCATTGTAGCGAGCCAGCGCTCGGTGCGAGGTCGGGCACGGCTCAGGCATCGGCGAGCCAGGTCACGCCGCGTGACATGAAGCAGCTTGCGGGCACGCATGTTACCATCGATGCTCGCAAAAAGCGTCAGGCTGATCACGGGGGCGGCCATCCCGGCGAACTGCGCCATATTGCCGTTGAGAAGGGCATCGAGGCTGCTGGAATAGCGATCGACGAGTCCGATCGAGGTCGGCAGCGTCACCATGAAGCCGAGCGCATAGGGTGCTGTCGGAGGCATGGTCATCATCCCTCCCATCAGGAGAAGCGTGGGGGCCAGAACCATGACCAGAGGCGCGAAGTCCGTGACGCGCGGAAAGATCGCGAAATCGTAGAGTAGGCAGACCATCGTGGCGACGACGGCACCAATCAGCAATTTCCAGCCGGTGGCGGAGTCGCCGCCAATGCTTGCGAGAATGGCGCCCACGGCCCCGGCGATCAGGGCGGCCGACGCGCCGTCGGGCCAGGCAGTCGCGATCCAGACCGTGCACAGCAGCACAACCGCGGTTGCGACTCCCAGCGCCGACCGGATGGCCACCCCATGATCGCGGTGGAGCGGACGATGGCCGGCGCGGCGTAGAACGGCTTCTATCTCCCTGGGCGGAATTGCATGAGGATCGGCTATCAGCGTCCGCAAAGCGCCGCAGGCGCTATGGGATCGAATCAGTTCGTTGAGGCGCACGAGCAGATTGGCGAGCAGCATCGCGGTCCAGGACGATGGCGCTGCAGGTTCCAGCATCCGCGCACGGCTTGCGAGCGTCTTCGCCTCCCCATCGGAGCGCGCACCGGACTCCAGCCACTGGCGCGTGTCTGCCAGAAGCACCTCGACCGTTTCCGGCATCGCTCCGGCCGCACGGAGCTGTTCGATCCGGTCGAGACATGCAGCGCCCAGGGGCAGGATAAGGGAAATCTGATCCTGCAACGCCCGCACCACCGAGATTCGCGGCTGCAGACGTGCCATGTCGAAGGGAAGGTGGATCGAAAGCTGGTGAAGATCGAAGATGTCGACCGCTAGACGCCGCCGGTCCCGGTTCAACGTCGCTTCCAGTCGGTCGTTCAGCGTGTCGGACGACCAGCGCGCTGCATCCCCGAGAATCGTATCCACGCGGGCGATCAGACGCGAGGTGACAGTCTGCGGAAGGACCACGCCATGGAGCAAGCTGGCACACAGGATCCCCAGCGTGATCTCCTGGACGCGCAGGATCGCGGTGGTGAAGATCGCATCGGGCGCGGAGACCGAAGGAAAGCCGATAATGCTCGCCGTGTAGCCGGCAAGAAGAAAGATATAGGATCGCGGAGTCCTATCCAGCAGTCCGAAATAGATGCAGACGCCGAGCCAAAGGGCGAGTGCAAGCGTGAGAAGCTCGGGAGAGTTGACAAGATTGGGCACGAGGATCACCGCCATCGTGGCGCCCAGGACCGTGCCCAGTACCCTGAACAGCGCTTTCGACAGAACCGCACCGGCAAGCGGTTGCGAAACGATATAGGCGGTAAGCACCGCCCAGGAGGGCCGGGGCAGGCCGATGCGCAGCGCGATATAATAAGCGAGCATCGCTGCCACGAGGCACTTCACGGAGAAAAGCGCGTCGCGGACGCCGAACCGATCAGAACTCATTGCGCCGCTCCCCGTCGAGCGACCGTGCAATCCTGCGGATCACGCGCAGGGCGGTTGCGAGATCCTCGTCGTCGAAGCCCGCAAGCGCCGTGGCGCGCAACGTCGCTATTGCCTGTTTGACCTCGCGCGCGGCCTTGCGACCGCTGCTGGTGAGGCGCACGCGGCGCACCCGGCGATCGACGGGATCGAAGAGACGTTCGACATAGCCGGACTCTCCGAGCGCATCGACGAGCCGGACGAGCGATGCCGAATTGATATCGAGACCTGAAGCCAGGTCGGTTTGGCGAAGATCGTCGCCGAGTTCGTCCGTGAGAAGCAGGGCAAGACCGGTGGCTCCCGAGAGACCCAGTCTGGCCAGCTTTAGGTCGAGTGCATGGCGCCAGCTGCGCGCGAGCGGGACGAATTCCCGAGTGAACTCGCTTTCAAGTGCAGCGCGGCCTCCCGCTCTGCCGTCCTTGATATCCAGGGGCATGCCGTCGCGCTTTCCACAGGATCGGGGCGATGCGCGTTGCCCTGCGTCCATCTTCTCGGTAGCCATTGTCAGGAAAGCCTTTCGCGGCACTCATCCGACGCGGCATTTGCTCTAAGGAAATGACTGCGTAAAAGATCATTATGGTTCGAACGAATACCGTGGGGGTATCGTGTACGATGTGAAGCATCTCCGCTATTTTGTCGCCGTGGCGACCGAACGCAGTTTTACCCGTGGCGCCGAACGGCTCAACATGGCCCAGCCGCCGTTGAGCCGTCGGATCCATGAAATGGAGGAGGAACTCGGGACGAAGCTGTTCGATCGTGAGGCAAGGCCGCTCGCCCTCACGGCCACAGGCCAGCTCTTCTACGAGCAGGCGATCCAGGTCATCCAGCGGGCCGAGCTGTCAACGGCGGAGCAAAAACCGGCCACTGTGGCGGAGTAAAAGTAGGCCACTGATGTTGCGGCAGGTGCAAAGCAAAGGGCCCCGATCGGGGCCCTTTGCTTTTGGCCGTTTTGATGGGTCAGTTTTCGTCGACGGTGGCCTGGTTTTGCTCCGCCCCGCTGGCAGTGGCGCGACGGCGACTGGCTGACTGCTTTAGGCGGTAACTGTCACCATTCATGGTCAGGATGCTGACGTGGTGGGTCAAACGATCCAGCAATGCGCCGGTCAGGCGCTCGGACCCAAGCACCTGCGTCCAGTCCTCAAACGGCAGGTTGGAGGTAACGATGGTGGAGCCGCGTTCGTAGCGCTGGGAGAAGGTCTCGAACAACAGCTCCGCGCCGGTGGGCGAGAGCGGGACGTAACCCAGTTCGTCGATGATCAGCAGCTTCACTGCAGCCAACTCGCGCTGCATCTTGAGCAGCCGCTTCTCGTCGCGGGCTTCCAGTAACTGGTTCACCAGCGCCGCGGCGGTGGTGAAGGTCACGGTGAAGCCCTTCTGGCAGGCGGCCAGCCCCAGGGCGAGCGCCACATGGGTTTTGCCCGTCCCGCTATTGCCCAGCGCAATGATATTCTCGCGCCGCAGGATATATTCGCAGCGCGCCAGATCCAGCGTCAGCATCTTGTTGAGGCTGGGGATGGCGGTGAAGTCGAAGGTATCGAAGCTTTTGACGGCCGGGAACCGGGCAGCACGGATCCGGCGTTCGACAGTGCGCCGCTCACGGTCGATCAGTTCCAGTTCGATCAGGCGCAGTAGATAGCGGGGATGATCGACACCATCACGCGCGCACTCCCGGGCTACTTTCTCATATTCGCGCAAAACGGTCGGCAGTTTGAGTTGCTTGAGGTGGTGGGCCAGCAGCACCTGTGGCGCACCAGCGGTGGTGCCGGTGGGCAGGTTGTCATCGGGCGCCCGGCTCATGCTGCCATCTCCTTCGAGACCTGGGGCATCAGAGCCGCATAATCAGCCGCCTGCGTGACCTTCACATCCAGCCTTGGCAGGTGGGGATAGGTCGTCAGGTCAAGCCTGGCGGGCCGCCGTTCCATCCTGGCCAGTGCGATCTGCTTCACCGCATCAAAGCTGATCGCGCCCATGTGGATCGCCTGAGTGACAGCATGGGTCACCACGGCCATGGGCATCGCTTCCAGCAAGCGCAAGACCTGGATATACTCGCGCTTGCCCTTGCGGCCCATGCGTCCCTCCAGCAATTGCCGCAGGTGGGCAAAGACATCGGGCAAGGCCCAATTCTGCAGTGCAGCCGCCTGATCGAGAGCATTCGGCTTTGTCTCGATCAGCGCCAGATAATGCAGCGGATCGGCCACAAAATCGCCGCTGCCATAACTGCGCACATGGCGGGCGATCTCCTCGGCGCCGGACAGGATCACCACCTCGTCCACGAAGCCCTTCACCACCACATCCTGGAACCCAAACCTTGTGGGCACCGAGTAATCATTGCCGCGATACCGCACCAGCGCCGTCGATGACACACGGGCGCTGCGCCTCTCGCATGGCTCCAATGGCACCGGCGGTAGTGGGCGTAGCGCCGCAACGTCAGCAACCATGCGCTCACCGATGGTCTGGGCATGGCGGCCAGCACGTTCGCCTTGCCGCGCATGACAGCGCTCCAAAAGAGCCGCGTTCAGTGCGTCATAGCTCGCCGCCTGCGGCTTGGGCGTCATGAAGTTGCGGCGCGCGTATTTGACCAGCCCTTCGACCTTGCCCTTGTCATTCCCCTTGCCGGGTCGGCCGAAGCGGTCAGAAAACAGGTAGTGGCTGACCAGCTCGCTGAAGGCACGTGTGCGCTCACGCTTGCCGTCCCCCAGAATCTTGGCCACCGCAATCGTCGTGTTGTCGTAGAGGATCGACTGGGGAATGCCGCCAAAGAAGTCGAAGGCCGATACATGCCCATCCAGAAATGCCTCGGTCGTCTCGCGCGGGAAAGCCTTCACGAAACAGGCATCGGACTGCGGCAAATCCATGCACAGGAAGTGGATCTTCTGCTCCACACCGCCAATCACGCCCACCGCTTCGCCAAAATCCACCTGCGCATGCCCCGGTGGGTGCGCCAGCGGCACAAATGTCTCGCGGCCACGCACCCGGCTCAGCCGGACATAGTCCTTCACCACCGTGTAGCCGCCGCCATAGCCATATTCATCGCGCAGCCGCTCGAAGATCCGCTTCGCCGTGTGTCGCTGCTTGACCGGCGCCGTCCGGTCACCTTCCAAAATCGCGTCAACCACCGGCAGCAAAGGCCCCAGCTTCGGCTTCTCCACCGGCTTCGTGCGCGTATAGCCAGGTGGCAGTGAAAATCGGCAGATCTTGCCAATCGTCTCCCGGCTTAATCCAAATACCCGCGCGGCCTCTCGCTGGCTGCGCCCCTGCACAAACACAAACTGCCGAACACTCGCGTAAACTTCCACGGCATACATCCCGGCCGCCCTCAAAAGGGCAGCCTTACCACTGGCCGGTTTTTACTCCGCCACGCTCAGCACTTCGCTGGCGTTCCAGTGGCTGGTTTTGTCACCGCCCTGCACAGATCAAGGTTTGTGCATGTTTTCCGGCCATTCACCTCGAGCGCTGACTAAAAGATTTTAGCGATGCGGATCTGGGCCCGTATCGCCTCGCGGAACCCGCCCTCGACATGAACCATGTGGCCCGCGCTACCCTCGACTTGCAAGCCCGGCGCGACGAACGTCTGCACGGCAAAGCGGACCTGCTGATTTTCGGTCTTCGTGCCGTTGTAGAGTCCATCGACATATTGGCGGCCGCCCCAATAGCCGGCATAGCCGATCGACGCCGAAGTCTTTGGCGACAGAGTGTAGCGCCCCCAGATCTGCACGGCGTCCGTGCGATGCTGCGTCAGGGTCTGCCGATCAACGCCATAGTCGTCATTATGGCCGTACCATGTCATGTCGCCATAGGCTTCGAGCGCAAACCGTCGCGCGACACCCTGCACGACGCCGACCTGCATGTCGTATGTGTAGCGATTGCCGCCGATATTGGCGGCTTTGTTGTGGCTATAGGTCCCGGTTGGCATCGAGACGATCGGCGAGAAGCCCACATAGGTGCCATGCACTGGATCGTCATGATGCACGAGCCACAGGGTCGCGAATGGCATGATGTCGCCGATCCCGCTTGAGCTTCGTAGCCTCTGACCGGCCGCGCGGCCGCTGTAAATCGCGCCGAACGGCACGATGATCTGCGGATCCGCGATGAACGGGCCTATCTTCACGAAGTGAACGAAACGGACGAGTCCGATGCTTGACCGGAGCTCAGTGTCGCTTCCCAGCAGGCCCACCCCGGGCACCTGGATCGCATCACGATCGGTGTAGGTGCCGTAGAGCAGCAACATATTGGTGCCAGGCTTCAGCGCGACGTAGTCGCCGGGATCCACATCGACTGCCGCGGCCGGGGTGGCCAGCGCAGTGGTAAGCAAGAACAACAATGCACTATGGCGCCAGCCCATCGATCCCTCCCTGGATATTTGGTTATTCAATGACCAAGCGAAGCGATCGAGGCAAAAACCTTTATGGTCTGGCCGATATACCCTTTCGGTATCAAAATACAATGCTTTCAATGAACTGGCGCCGGCGACTTCCCGCCGTGAAGCCTCATGATACCCTGGCGATATAGCAGATTATCGATAAGGTATTTCGAATGGGGCGGCGGCGCTTTTATTGAAAAGTCCGCCTGCCGATCAGCCCGTCAACGGGTCAGACGCCATCGGCGTAGAGTTCGCGTTCGGAATGCCGGGACGCGGTCAGGCCGGCAGGCAGTCGCGCGGATTGCCCGCGGTCGCTGGGGCGACCGCGAATGAGGATGACTGAGCATGACCAAGGAAAGCTACGACTTCGTGATCGTCGGTGCTGGTGCAGCCGGCTGTGTAGTGGCGAGCTATCTGGCCGAGCACACCGACGCGTCGATCGCACTCATCGAGGCGGGCGAGACCGATCGCGATCCGTTCATCCATATCCCCGCGGGATTCGCCAACATCCTCATCCATGACCGGCACGTGTGGAAGTATGAAACGGTACCGCAGCATGGGACCGTCCGCGCCTATCGCGCGGGCAGGGTGCTCGGCGGCGGATCGTCGATCAACGCGATGTGCTATGTTCGCGGCCAGGAGCGCGATTATGCCGCCTGGCAGAACGCCGTCGGCGACACCGGCCGCTGGTCCTATGCGGACCTCCTCCCCGTCTTCATGGCGCAGGAGGACAATGACACCTTCCACGACGACTATCATGGCGTCAACGGCGGACTGTCAGTCCAATTGCCCAAGGGCATCAACAAGCTGAATCAATATTGTTTGAAGGCATTCCAGGAATATGGCCTTCCCTACAATCCCGATTACAATGGCGAGAGCCAGATCGGAGTCTCGCCGGTCCAGTCTACGGTCGGCAACCAGCGCCGCTGCAGCGCGGCCGATGCCTATCTGCGGCCGCACCTCGCTTCGGGCCGGGTAACGCTCCTCACCGACAAGACCGTCACGCGCATCCTGATCGAGAACAAGCGTGCCGTTGGTGTTGAACTGCATGGTACGACTCCGGAACTCATCCTGGCGGGCGAGGTGATTCTATCGGCTGGAGCGATCCAAAGTCCGAAGATCCTGATGCATTCCGGCGTCGGGCCGGCCGAGCAGCTGCTACAGCATGGTCTTCCGGTCATCGTCGACTCTCCGGAAGTCGGCGAGAATCTCCAGGATCATCCGATCGTCCCCGTGCGCGCCTATGTGAAGGGCGATCTCGGCTACCAGATGGCGGCGCAAGGCCTTGGAAGCATGAAGGCCGGTCTGCGCTACCTCGTCACCAAGGACGGCCCGGCGTCGGGCAATGGCATCGAGACGGTGTCCTACTGGAATCCTTCCGACTTCACCGCCGATCCCACCATCCAGTGCTATCATGTTCCGATCATCTCGGCAGACGGCTTGAGTCCGACAGGCGATCGCTCCGGCATCACCTTCGAGCTTGTCGTCCTCCAGCCGAAAAGCCGCGGCTGGATCCGCCTGGCGGATGGCGATCCGACCTCGATGCCGCTCATCAATCCGAACTTCATCGGCGAGGAGGAGGATCTGAAGGCCGCCGTCGCATCCGTCCGCGCAATTCGTGAAGTGATGCGCCAGGAGTCGCTCGCGCCCGTGATCGAGGACGAGATTGAACCTGGCCCGCAAGCGCAGACGGACGCCGAGATCGGCGAGTGGGTCAAGCGCGTCGCCACGACGATGTGGCATCCGGTCGGCACCTGCCGGATGGGGGCGGACGAGCGCGCTGTCGTCGATGCACGTCTACGGGTACGCGGAGTTGAAGGCCTGCGGGTGATCGACGCGTCCATCATGCCGAACATCACGAGTGGCAACACCAACGCACCCACCCAGGCCCTCGCGCGTCACGCTTCTGCCATGCTGGTGGACGACGTCTTGCACCGGTCTACCGGACGGGCTCCCGGCTCGCCGCAGCCTGCGATCGTTCCTCCCGCCCAGACGCTGCCTGCCTGAAAGTCCAACATCGACTTGGCGCCGGCGATCCGCTTCCTCCGACCGATCGCAAACCATGGCAGTACACGAAATCAGGCCGTCCCCCTTGGTGGGCGCTGTCGACGTGACAAATGACAAAGGGAAGCGTCATCACCGTCCGCAAAAACCGCGCAGGAACGGTCGATCATCAGGAGGTGTCATTGCGTGATGAGAAAAAATCGCAGGGTTAGTGGAGGATATCGAAGGTCTATTCTCTTCAAGGGTTTCGGTGGTATCCGTTTTGATCCGGGAACAGCTCCGAGCGCCATGGAGGCGCATGAGGTGGTCGTCGATAAGTCTATGACCTCGTCGGAATTGCTTTGTTCCGCGCCGAAGAGCGAGCGCGATGAGTGACTTAAGGTCACTCATTGGCTCCTCGCCGATGGTCTCGGTGAGGCGAAGACATCTTCCCAGTACGCCCCCGATAACCCGAACAGCTTACGCGCCGCCAATCTTTTCAGACATGCACGTCTGGCCAGATAAATTCGAAGAGAAATGCTTTGCCTCTCGGGCGATGATCAATCGGCCTCCGTTGCCAACCATTCCCTGAGAAGGGTTGTCGTCTCTCCGGGATGCTCGAGAGCTGCCATATGGCCGCAGTCTCGAATGATATGCAATACTGACCCCACAACGCGATCGTGGATTTCTTCCGCGTGTGCGGGCGGCGTGATCCGGTCGCCGTCTCCAACGACGATCATCGTGGGCACCGCGATGGTGCTGAGGAGACCGGTCGAGTCGGGGCGGCTCATGATTGCCTGTTGCTGCCGAAGAAAAGCGTCTCCGCCAACGCGTTGGGCCATTGCGCGCATTTCGTCCGCCACGGTCCCTTCGACATGACTTGGATGCACTAGACTGTTCAGCAAGCGGCGGGTGACGCCCAGAAACTTGCCCCGCTGAAGGGATTCGATACCGGCGTGGCGCTGGGCAATCCGCTCCGGTGTGTCGGCGCGCGCGCTTGAATTGAAAAGGGCTAGGCGACGAACCCGGTGAGGCGCTCTGCGCATGATATCGAGCGCTACATAGCCGCCCATTGAGAGACCGACGAGGGAGAAGCGGGCAGGGGCTGCTGCAAGCGTCCGTCGCGCCATGTCACCGATATTGTCGTCCAGGGTGAGGTCAGCGATCATCGGCGCGACGTCGTCAGCGAGCGCGCCGACCTGATGGCGCCAGAGCGACTGGTCGCACAACAGGCCGGGCAGAAAGACGATAGGCTCGAATGATGCCGGATGCGTCGATCGGGAAGAGGAGGGCGACGGTCGCTCGAAACTTTGCGCGTGAACTACGGTACGTGCCATATTGACGACCTCCTGCATCTGCCGGTGGGCCTGTGGTCATCATATGTCCAATACATGATGGGTGTGATCCCAATAGCCTTAGAGCATGATGTGGAGTTGTGGCATATCTGTTCTTTCCTGACCGTTTTGGAGGAAAGGCATTTTGCCCGGACAGCATAGAAGCTTGGAAATGTGCAGCCGCCTCTCAGCCATGAGATCAGGGACCTTGAACAGAGATCGGTAGCCGTCCGTTGCATCCATCCCTCGCGGCGCTGCGCTGCCCAAGTCGGCAAGGCTTTCGGAAAAGGTTCGGGTGTGGAGATTATCGATGTGGCTGTCGCAGCTGCGCCGTAATGGCCACAGCGAAATCGAGTGACCCTACCCCGGAATTGCCACCGGCCAGAACGAGAGATCCGGCTTTTCATGGGCCGGGGTTAACCCCGGCCCATGAAGCGAATTCGGCCGGTGTCGAGAACCCCAGGGATGTGGAAGGTGCATCTTGCGCAGCTCTGAAGGCCCAAGCCGCCGTATAACTGCTTCCAGCGGTAATACGTCGCCTCCGAGAGGCCCATCTTCCGGCACACTCCGGCACCTGCGTGCCGACCTCGGCCTGACGCAGCGCAAACGCAATTTGCTCGCCAGTGAACTTCGACTTCTTCATGCAAAATCTCCAACTCAAATCAGCTTCGATTTTGACAGATTTCTCCCATTCCCGCTGGAGGCATTTTCCGGGACGGGGTCGAGCCCCCGCTGTCTCAATTGGCTTGCAGGGTGCAAGCCTAGTCGATCCCGGCCTTCTCCTTCCCTGAACTTGGCAGGCCACCGCCGTGCGGGAGTGGATACGGGTTATCTGGAGATTGAGCACGTCATAAGGATTGACGCTGCAGTGCAGCGTCAGGCATAGCCGATCACGGCAATGGATTCCTGCCGGGCTCGTCCGAGCCGAACCGCCCGCAAGGCTGATGATTCCTACCTGTCGCCGTCAGGCAACAAGGAGGAATTGTGCGCGCTACGTTTCGGAATCTCTTTCATACCCTAAACGTCGCTGCGTTCGTCCGCACGCGCCACGGCCACGCCATCTCGGTGCTTCGCTGGGGATTGATTCTCGTGCCGATGGCGCTGGCGGTCGGAAGTCTCTGCGCTGCCTTCCTGTGGAGTCTCGACGTCGCGACACGGACGCGCTTCGCGCATCCCTGGCTGCTGTTCCTGCTGCCGGCGGGCGGCTTCGCGATCGGGCTGCTCTACCAGTGGACGGGCAGGAGCGTCGAAGGCGGCAACAACCTGATCGTCGAGCAAATCCACGAGCCCGGTGGCGGCGTGCCGCTGCGCATGGCGCCACTGATCTTCATCGGAACCGTGGCGACGCACCTGTTCGGCGGCTCCGCAGGGCGCGAGGGGACAGCCGTGCAGCTCGGGGGAAGCCTCGCGAGTGCGGTCGCGCGTCTGGTCGGGCTCGATCCATCCGGCGTCCGCGTTCTGCTGATGGCCGGTATTGCCGCCGGCTTCGGGGCGGTGTTCGGCACGCCGCTCGCCGGCGCCGTGTTCGCGCTGGAAGTGCTCGCGATCGGTCGCGTCGAATATTCGGCGCTGGTGCCATGCCTGATCGCCGGTGTCGTCGGTGACTGGACCTGCCATATGTGGGGCATCCATCACGGCGCCTATCACATCGACTATGTTGCCGGCGTCGGTGGTGCGCTGACCGCGGAACCGCTGTTGCTGGGCAAGGCAGCGATCGCCGGCGTGGTGTTCGGGCTTGCCGGCCTCGTCTTCGCGGAGGCCAATCACAGCCTGGGCGGCCTGTTCAAGCGCCTCATTCCCTATGGTCCGGTTCGGCCAGTGGTCGGCGGGTTGATGGTCATCGCCTTGGTCTATCTGCTCGGCACCCGTGATTATCTCGGGCTAGGAGTTTGGTCCGCCGATCCCAACGCTCCCACCATCGCCGGCTTCTTCGGGCCGCCCGTCGACCATTGGAGCTGGCTGCTCAAGATCCTCTTCACCGTCGTGACCCTAAGCGCCGGCTTCAAGGGCGGCGAGGTCACGCCCTTGTTCTTCATCGGGGCCGCACTCGGCAACGCGCTCGGCGGGCTCCTGGGCGCGCCTGTCGATCTGTTCGCGGGGCTCGGCTTCGTGGCGGTGTTCGCGGGGGCGGCCAACACGCCGCTCGCCTGCACGATCATGGGCGTCGAGCTGTTCGGGGCGACCCACATCGTGCCGATCGCGATCGCGTGCTTCCTGGCCTATCTCTGCTCGGGTCACAGCGGCATCTATCTGTCGCAGCGGATCGCCGTCCCCAAGACGGGCGGCGGCCTGCTCCCGCCCGATACCACGCTGCGGGATGCCCGCGCGATCCGCCCGCAGCATTCACTCACCGATCTTTTCCCCTTCTCCCCATCCATCACCAGCGAAGGCGATCCCATGCCCCACACACATCAGGTCAATGCCAGCGAGATCGGCATGATCCGTATCTACCTCAAGCCCAGCGACAAGGCCGCCAAGGGCTCCGTGAAGACGCTTTGGGCCTCCAAGCCGCTCTACCGCGCCCTGGTCGCGCAGGCGAAAGCGGAAGGCGTCATGAACGCCGTCGCGCATCACACCCATTACGGCTTCTCAAACCACGGCCCGGTGCGCGAGCATGGCGCCGAGATCAGCGATCCGCATCTGACCATGTGCGTCGAGCTGATCGACCATCGCGACAAGCTCGAAGCCTTCTGCGCGGCACATGGCGATCTGCTGGCGAGCAAGGTGATCGTTTACAAGCATCTCGAGCATTGGAGCATCGGCCCCAGGGGTGTCGATCATGAGGATGCGACGCCCGAAGAGCTGTCGGCCGAGCCGGATGCCGCCGTCTGATGGGGCACCGCCGCTCGAGGTGAAGGGGCTCAGGACCGAAATCGGCGAGCAGGTCATCCATAAGGGCCTCGACCTGACCGTTAAACGCGGCGAGATCCTCGGCCTCGTCGGCGGCTCAGGTTCGGGAAAGTCCGTGCTGCTGAAATCTATCATCGGCTTGCTTCCGCCCGCTAGCGGCTCGATCCAGGTGTTCGGGACCGACATTCATGAGGGGCCGGAGGCGGAAATCGAAGCCGTCAAACGCCGGTGGGGCGTGCTGTTTCAGGCCAATGCCCTGTTTTCAACGCTAACGGTGCGGGAAAACATCGAAGTCCCGCTGCGCGAACACGCCCGGCTTCCGGACCAAATGCTTTGTGAAATCGCCCAGCTCAAGGCGATCCTGTCGGGTCTCCCAGCGGACTCGATCGACAAATTTCCCAATGAGCTGTCGGGCGGGATGCAGAAGCGGGCCGGCGTAGCTCGCGCGATTGCGCTTGATCCCGAACTGTTGCTGCTTGACGAGCCGACATCGGGCCTCGACCCGGTGATGGCCGATCAGATCGACCGTCTGATCCGCGATCTGGCGCATAGTCTCGGTCTGACGGTCGTGCTGGTGACGCACGACATCGACACGCTCTACACGATCACCGATCGGGTAGCGGCGCTTGCGGACAAGAAGATCGTAGCCATCGCGCCGGTCCGCGAGCTGGAAAAGTCCGATCATCCCTGGGTGCGCGAATACCTGCTGGGGAAGCGCTCGCGCGCCGGCACGCCGCTTGGCGTTGGCGACCATCGCTGAGCCGAGGGCTTGCACGGTGCAAGCCTCCGCCCTTGCCGATCGACGAGGCGAATATCTATATAGGGTTCGGGGATGGAGTTCCCCATCAACCGCCGCAAAGGCTGATAACTCCTACCAGAACGCCATTTCGCGGGCGTCGGTAGGTCTTGCCGCACTCCCGCAGAAGGGAGAGGGTCATGACCACTAAGCTGTTGGCGGTGATCGCCGAGGCCGCGACGACGCCGGCCTGTCTGGACGCGGCCGAGGCCGCAGCCCATGTGCTGAAGGATGCCACGATCGAGGCGCTGCATGTCGTCGTCGATCCCGAGCATATTGTCTGCGCGAGCGAGGAGCTGGCCTTCCAGCAATTGCGTGTCCGCTATGAAGGCACCGCCCAGGAGCGCGAGGCGGCGACACACGCGACCTATGAAGCCTGGATCGCCGAGCATCCGGACGCGGACATTCCGCTGCGCTGGAAGGAACGCATCGGCGCCGAGGAGGAAAATGTCGAGCAGGAAGCGCGTATCTTCGATGTGCTGGTCCTGGCGCGCCCGACCAACATGGACGGCGGCGACGCGCTCCACGCCGCCTTCAACCGCGTCAAGCATCCCTTCTTTCTGGTGCCCGCGAAATGGCGTCTTCAACCTGGTGATACTTTCGCTGAGCATATCGTCATCGCCTGGAACGACACATCGGCTTGTCTGCGGTCGCTCGAAGGCGCCTTGCCGTGGTTGCGCGTGGCGAGTGAGGTGACGCTGCTGCTGGTCGCCGAAAGCCGCGAGATTGCCCGTTCGGCCGAAGAGCTGCTCGGACTCGAAGGCATAGCTTTCCACGTCCGCCAAGTGCCGCGCGATAGCGAGACGCTCGGCGACCAGCTCGTTACCGAAGCGCACCAGCTCGGTGCCGATCTGCTGGTGATGGGCGCCTATCGGCACAATCAGTTCATCGAATGGCTGCTTGGCGGAACCACCCGCCATGTGCTCGCGCGCTTCGATCTGCCCCTGTTTCTCGCTCACTGACGAAGGATGGAGAAGATGCCCGAAGATCATGCCTATTTCGTGCGCCGAGCACAGGAGGAGCAGCGCTTGGCCGCAGAGGCCGATACGGCCGAGGCTAAAGCGTCGCACCTGAAGCTCGCCGAAGAATATACCGCCAGAGCGGCCGAGGTGGGCGAGCGGGCCGTAGGGAAGGCAGAGGGTGCCGCCCTGCAGCCCGACGAAACCGATCCCGCCAATATCGACCAGACCCGCACCGCCGGTCCAGCCAGTATCCGCGACCGCGACCCCCGACGAGGCTGGGATGAGGTCGATGAACAATCTGACGAGAGCTTTCCGGCAAGCGACCCGCCAAGTATCCCATGAAGGTCGATATGCCCGTAGCCCCTTTCGACCTGATTCTGGTGCTGGCAGTCATCCTCGCAATCGTTGGCGTCCTCGTCAGTGTGACAAAATCCAAGGGGTGACTGGATTAGCCTTGAGCGGAACGATCAATTCACTTTAAGGTTATCCGGAAGGGAAGGGCTCTTGCCCTGCCTTCGACATCGCTGGATGGGGATGGAGTCCCCCATAACCGCCGACAGGCTGATGACCCCTACTGCGTCAAACGCGGTGGGAGTGTGTCTTCGCCGCGCGGGCCGTCGGTAACGGCCCGATCCTGACACACGCCGGAACGGGCATAGCCCGAGCGGGTGCGGAGACGGTGAAGAATGACCCATGTGTGGGCGATTGCCGCGCTTTGGCTGGGGCTGGCGCTGGTCGCGACCCTTATGTCGATCTGGTTCAAGATCGCTACGGCGCTGTCGGAAATCGTGGTGGGCACCATCGCCCAGCTCATTATCGGCGCGGCCGTGGGCTCGGCAGTGCTCGGCACCCAGGAAAGCTGGGTGACATTCCTATCGGGGGCGGGCGCGATCGTCCTCACCTTCCTCGCCGGCGCCGAGCTGGACCCGAGCGTTTTCCGCACCAAATGGAAGGAGGCGACCGCAGTCGGTCTGGCGGGGTTCACGCTGCCGTTCGTCGGCTGCACGCTACTCGCCGTCCTCGGGCTGGGCTGGACGATGAAGGCCGCCCTGCTCGCCGGCGTCGCCATGTCCACAACTTCGGTCGCGGTCGTCTATGCAGTCATGCTCGAGTTCGGGCTCAATCGCACCGATTATGGCAAGACGCTGCTTGCCGCCTGCTTCATCAACGACCTGGTGACGGTGCTGGCGCTGGGCGTGATCTTCGCGCCATTCACCGTCAAGACGGCGATTTTCGCTGGGATCGCTGTCGTCGTGTTCGTGATCCTGCCGTGGCTGACGCCCCGCTTCTTCAAACTCTATGGCGATCGCCCCTCCGAGCTGGAAGCCAAGTTTCTGTTGCTCGCGCTGTTCGGCCTCGGCGCGCTTGCGACCTGGGCGGACAGCGAAGCGGTGCTGCCGGCCTATCTGGTCGGCATGGTGCTAGCTGGCACCGTAGGCAAGGATCACGCGCTCATTCGGCGGCTGCGCACGCTGACCTTCGGCCTGCTGACGCCCTTCTACTTCATTCGCGCCGGCTCGTTCGTCTCACTGTCGGCGCTATGGGCTGCGCCGATTGGCTTTCTCGTGCTCTTGATCGGCAAGATGGCCTCGAAGGTGGTCGGCGTCTATCCGTTGACGCGCTGGTTCGCGTCTCCGCGCAAGGAAGCGGCCTACACGACCCTGCTTATGTCGACGGGCCTTACCTTCGGAACGATTTCAGCGCTGTTCGGCCTCTCGCACCACGTCATCGACCAGAGCCAATATTCGATCCTCGTCGCGACCGTGATCGGCTCGGCGATCGTCCCGACATTGATCGCCAATGCCTTCTACCTGCCGCGACACCTGATCCCGCCTGAAGAGCCGCTTCCCGACGCGCAAAAGCCCGAAGCGGCGCCGCAGGTCGCGGCCGCCGTAGCAGGCCGCTCATGACGTCGCCGGCAAGGAGGTAAGTTCGATGTTCCACCATATCGTTCACGCCAATGATGGCTCCGAGAACTCCCTGACCGCGCTACGCACCGCGATTGAGCTGGCAGCGGTCGCGGACACCGGCCTCGACGTGCTGTTCGTCGAAGACATTGCGCCTCGAACCGGCATGATCGCGGACGTAACCGCGCATGAAACGGAGGAACGCCGCCATATCGGCAGGCACAAGGCGCTCGCCGAGCGGATCGCGGCGCGATCGGGTGTCACGCTGAAGACCCACGTCTTCACCGGCCATCCGGTCGGGCACATCGTCGCGTTCACACGCGAGGCCAAGGCCGATCTGCTGGTGATCGGCGCGACCGAACATGCCGATCTGTGGGAGCACCTGTTCGGCCGCCGCTCGGACCGCATGACGCACAAGGTGGATTGCTCGGTGCTCATCGTCCGCGAGGGAGGACATGATGCTGCGTGAGCTGCTCGCCCGCATGATCGAGGTCGGCCGGCTGTCCGTTGCGATCGGTTCCGAGCCCTCCTTCACCATCGGCGCGGTGCCGATCGACATGCCGCAGCTCGATGTCGCGATCCGGCTGAAGGATCGCTGGGCTGCCAATCTGCTCGCGCTCGACCCCGAATATCAGCTCGGGCAATGCTATATGGCGGGCTCGCTGGTTATCGAACGCGGCACGCTCGACAGCCTCATGGAGCTGATCGGGCGCAATTTGAAACGCCGTCCCGGCGCGGGTATCCTGGGCCGCGCCCGTGAGCTGACGGCCGCGCTGCGCGCCCGCACCAATTCCCTCGGGCGATCGCGCCGCAACGTCGCGCACCATTATGACCTGTCGGAAGCCTTCTACCGCCTCTTCCTTGACGAAGATCTCCAATATAGCTGCGCCTACTTCACCGATCCGGGCATGTCGCTCGAAGCGGCGCAGGCCGCGAAGAAAGCGCACATCGCGGCGAAGCTGGATCTGCAGCCTGGCGCGCATATTCTCGACATCGGCTGCGGATGGGGAGGCCTGGCGCTGATGCTCGCGCGCAGCGCCGACGTTTATGTCACGGGAATCACCCTCTCGACCGAACAGCTTCGGGTCGCACGAGACCGCGCCTCGGCCGCTGGCGTTTCCGACCGCGTGCGGTTCGCGCTCGCTGACTATCGCCAGGTGGCGGGCCGGTTCGATCGCATTGTGTCGGTCGGCATGTTCGAGCATGTCGGTGCCAAGCATTATCGGGACTATTTCGGCGCGATCGACCGGCTCCTGACCGATGATGGCGTGGCGCTCGTCCATTCGATCGGCCGCAAGGATCGGGGGCCGGGTTTCGACCGCTGGACGCAGGAGCACATCTTCCCTGGCGGTTATATTCCGGCCGTTAGCGAAGCCTTGGCGGCGCTCGAGGAAACCGGGCTGTGGTTGACCGATCTCGAAGTGCTGCGGCTCCATTATGCCGAGACACTGCGCCACTGGCGCCTGCGCGCCGCCGCCAACCGCCCTGCGATCGAGGCGATCTACGATGCCCGTTTTTATCGCATGTGGGAGTTCTATCTGGCGTCCTGCGAGATGGGCTTCCGCTTCAATGGGCTGATGGTGTTTCAGGCCCAGATTGCCCGCGACGTCGCCAGCCTGCCGATCACGCGCACCTACATCACCGAAGCCGAGCAAGGCTTGCATGGTGCAAGACCCCGACCGCAGCCGAAGCGGGCGCACGCCCGTCGCAAGGCGACCGCTCCTGAAACGGAGGCGGCGCAATGCTGACCTACGCATGGATCGCCGTCGGCGGTCTGATCGGCACGCTCGGCCGCTACTGGATCAACCTCGTCTTCACGGCACGCTTCGGCGAGGCGATGCCGTGGGGAACGATCTTCATCAACATAACGGGCTCGTTCGTGATCGGCCTGTTCGCCGCCCTCACCGAAACGGGCGGCCGCTGGCCGGTGCCGCCGGAAATCCGCGCCTTCATGCTGGTGGGGCTCTGCGGCGGCTATACCACCTTTTCCTCGTTCAGCCTGCAAACGCTCGCCCTCATCCAGACCGGCGAGCTGGGCCGAGCCCTCGCCAACATCCTCCTGTCCGTCACCGCCGGCGTGCTCGCGGTCTGGATAGGCTTCTCCGCGCCCGAAGCTCTGGCGCGGCTATTTCGGAGCTAAGCCCCATGAAGATTCTCGCCATCGTCACCGAAGCCGCCACCGCTCGCTCCTGCCTCGACGCCGCCGTTGTTGCGGCGAAGGTCGACAAGTTCGCCCGGATCGAGGCGCTGCATGTCGTCGTCGATCCCGACCAGCTCGTCTCCTCGACCGAGGAAGTCCAGATCCAGCGCCTCCGGGAGACGGCCGAGGGCACCGCCAGCGACAAGGCGATGGCCGCGCAGGCAGCATTCGTTGCATGGAACGCCGGCACCGCCGACGACACGCCCCGCGTCGAATGGAAAGCGCCGGCAGGAGCCGAGGAGGCGACGATCGTCGAAGCAGCCGGCGACGCCGACCTCCTTGTGCTGGTGCAGAGCCAAGATCTCGACAGCGGCGACGCGCAGCACGCCGCGATCCGCGAGACGGGCAAGCCGCTCTTGCTGGTGCCGGCGGATTGGACGCCCCGACCGCCCGCCTTCGCGCACATCGCCGTGGCGCTGAGCGACACGCCGGTCACGGACGATGCTATTCAGGGCGCGATGCCGTGGCTGCGCGCCGCCGACACGGTGACGGCGATCCGAATCGACGCCGAACAGGATCATGCCCTCACCTTGGCCGACAGGCTGCAGGAAATGGGCATAGACGCGCAATTGCGCGTGGTCGCGCCTTCAGGGCATGATCGGGGCGCGCAGATCGTCAAGGAGGCAGAGGCGATCGGGGCCGACATGCTGGTGGCGGGTGCCTATCGGCACAGCCAGCTCGTCGAATGGCTCCTGGGCAGCACCACGCGGCAAATGCTGCGCAACACCGCTCTGCCGCTGTTCCTGGCGCACTGATGGGGGCGCCCATCAGCCTCGTCGTCGTGCGTCATGGCGAGAGCGCGACCAATGCGGCCAATGTCTTCACGGGCTGGAGCAATCCGCCGCTGACAGCGATCGGCCGAGACGAGGCAGCGCGGGTCGCCCATCGGATTCGGGAGGCGAGGCTGGCGCCCTCGCGCATCTTCAGCTCGCCGGCGTCTCGCGCGACGGAGACGGTCGCGATCATCAAGGAAGTGCTGGAAGCAACCGAAACGCCCTTGACGCATCTGCCGGCGCTCAACGAGCGCGATTACGGCACGCTGACGGGCCGCAACAAGGATGAGGCCGTAGCCGAGGTCGGCGCCGCTCAGATACGGCTCTGGCGGCGTTCCTACGCCGAGGCGCCGCCGGAAGGGGAGAGCCTGCGCGGTACCGCCGCGCGCGTGCTTGCGGCTTATGTCCACGTCCTCTTGCCCGCCGCGATGGCTGGCGGAACCACGCTTGTCGTCTCCCAAGGCAATACGCTGCGAGCGCTGTGCATGGCGCTCGACGGCCTCGACGCCGCCGCGATCGAGAGTTTCGACCTCTCGACCGGGGCTACCATCCACTATGCGATCGGCGAGACGACGGCGATCGTCCGCCGCGCGCTCCTCGCCTGATCGGAACCGCCATGATCCCCAGCACCCGCATTGCCAGTCTTCACGGCCGCGAGATCCTCGACTCGCGCGGCAACCCGACGCTCGCCGTCACTGTTATTCTCGAAAGCGGCATCGAAGCGACCGCAGCGGTGCCGTCCGGTGCCTCGACCGGCGCCAACGAGGCTGTGGAACTGCGCGACGGCGACAGCGCCCGTTTCGGCGGCAAAGGCGTCTTGCAGGCCATAGGCCGCGTCGAAGGGCCACTTGCCGCCGCCCTGCAGGGCTATGACGTCTGCGATCAGGCCACGCTCGATCGCGCCATGATCGCGCTCGATGGCACGCCCGACAAGGCCCGGCTCGGGGCGAATGCCATCCTTGGCGTCTCGATGGCGGCCGCCCGCGCCGCGTCGGCGGTGCAGGGGGTGCCGCTCTACGAGCAGCTTGGCGGCGGTTCGGCGGCGCAAATCCTGCCCGTGCCGGCGTTCAACGTCATGAACGGCGGCAAGCACGCCGAAAGCGGCATCGACTTCCAGGAGTTCATGATCGTGCCGGCGGGCGCGCCGAGCTTCGCCGAGGCGCTGCGCTATGGCGCTGAAACCTACGCGGCGCTCCGCGAGATCCTCCATCAGGAGAAGCTGCGCACAAGCGTGGGCGACGAGGGCGGTTTCGCGCCGGGGTTCGATGCGCAGGCAATTCACGCTTCGCTGAGCCTCATCGTCAAGGCGATCGAGAAAGCCGGTTATCAGCCGGGAGAGGACATCGCGATCGCGCTTGACCCTGCCGCCTCATCATTCCGATCCGGCGACTGTTACGATGTCAGACCCTCCAGCGGCGGGCCCTTCGATCGTGCTGGCCTGCTCGCATTCTACGAGAAGCTCATCGGCGAGTTTCCGATCGTCTCGATCGAAGACGGCTTCGCCGACGACGACTGGCAGGGCTTCGTCGACCAGATGGCCGCGCAAGGTGGCCGGATTCAGGTCATGGGCGACGACATCACCGTCACAAACGCAAAGTTCATCAGGCAAGCGATCGACCGCAAGGCGATGAACGCGGTCCTCATCAAGCTCAACCAGATCGGCACTGTCACCGAGACGGTCGACGCGGCGAAGCTCTGCCACCAGGCTGGTTGGTGCACGATGGTCTCCCATCGCTCCGGCGAGACCAATGACGACTTCATCGCCGATTTCGCGGTGGCAATCGGCGCGGGGCAGATCAAGTCCGGCGCACCCTGCCGGGGCGAACGTCTCGCAAAATACAACCGGCTTCTCGAAATCGAACGCGCGCTTGGCGGCCGAGCCGTCTTCATCAATCCGTTCACCCGCAAATGAAAGGCGGCTACCCATGAAACTCATTCTCGTGCGCCACGGTCATGTCGAAGGCATCAAACCCGAGCGCTTTCGGGGCCGCAAGGAAGTCCCTTTGACGGAGCTGGGCCGGCGACAGGCGGCCGCTACTGCAGAACGGATCGCGGCCGAATGGAGGGTCGATGCCGTGTTCACCAGCCCGATGGGTCGATCCGCGGACACAGCGCGGGCCATCGCCGATCGCTACAGCCTGGTCCCGCAGCCGCTCCCGGAGCTGCTCGACTTCGATTATGGTGAGTGGAGCTGGAAGACGCATGAAGAGGTCCAGCAGACGTCTCAGGCTCTCTACGATCTGTGGTTCAGCGCGCCGCATCTGGCCCGCATACCCGGCGGTGACACGCTTCAGGCGCTTGCGCTGAGAACCGCCGATTCCCTCCGGCTCATGCTGGAAGCCCATCCCGGCGAGACGGTGGTGGCGGTCGGCCACGACAGCGTAAATCGTGCCCTGCTGCTGCAACTGCTTGACCTGCCGCTATCGGGCTATTGGCGTCTGCAGCAACATCCGGCCTGCATCAACGAAATCGACATCGACACCAAGGTAGCGGTCCAGCGGATCAACGAGCATGTCCACCTGCTCGGTCTGTCGGAGGAAGAACCGGCATGAGCGGGGAACGATCTTCGACCGAGCCTCTCAACAGTTCTCTGCTGTCCGCCCTTCGGCGGGCGGTGCTCATCGTCGCGCTGCTTAATCTGGCGTATTTCGGCGTCGAGTTCGCGGTCGCGCTCCGCATCGGATCGGTGTCGCTCTTCGCAGACAGCGCCGACTTCTTCGAGGACGCCGCCGTCAATTTCCTTATCGTGGCGGCCCTGGGATGGAGTGCCGCGCGGCGCGCGCGCGTGGGCATGTTGCTTTCGGCAATCCTGCTGGCGCCTGCAATCGCCTTCTTGTGGACGCTGTGGCACAAGCTCAGCGCTCCTCTTCCACCCGACGCCATAGCCCTTTCTGCCACCGGCCTCGGCGCCCTGCTGGTGAACCTGATCGCGGCCTTCCTGCTCGCCCGCCATCGGCGGCGGGGCGGCAGTCTTGCCAAGGCAGCCTGGCTGTCAGCACGGAACGATGCCCTTGCAAACGTCGCGATCATTGTCGCTGGCCTCGTGACACTGAGAGTTCATTCGCCCTGGCCGGACATCATTGTCGGCATCGGCATCGCGATCATGAATCTCGACGCGGCCCGCGAAGTCTGGATGGCGGCGCGGGAGGAGCATCTGCTTTCCCAAGCCGAGCCGTGATACGCGACCGTCGCATCGCTTTATGGGCACCTTGAAGCTCTGGCTCGCGATAGGCTGTTGTTCGCGCCGATCGGCGCGCTCATGGCGACGATCATCCCATATCGCGAATATAGCCAACATCAGCTTCCCAAGGGCTGCGTCGTTCGCGAGGTGGCCGGCGCGGTTGCCGCGCACGGTCGGGGAAGCCGAAGCAATGCGGGACACGCCCAAGGCGCGGGCGCTGACCGCGCCTGATGGGGTCGAAGCCGTCAGAGGCCAAGGAACGGGCCGGGACGTCATCGCCTGCGGCGGTCGAGCGCGCCGACGCGTTGGTGAAGGTCCACTCCGAAAAGGTTCTCGGTCGGGCGCGGATGCAGCTCTATGAGCCGATTGGCCGTCCCGATGCGCAGGAAGTCGAACAGCTCTCCGTCGTCTGCGGCGTACTCATGCAGTGCGGCTACCGTTCGTGAGGGGCTGCGATGGAATGGGACGTTAGTTCAAGGGCTCACCATCCGGGCCGCGGCCGGTCATCATATACCATTGCTCGAGCGTCGTCGGCGCGCCGATCAGGCGCTCGATGGCTTCGCAAGTCGAATAGGCCGCGTCATATTCCTGGTGCTCGTCGAGAATGTTCAGCGCGCGCTCAAGCAACTCTTTGGCTTCCGCCAGTTTTTCGGTCAGCACGCGCTCCGCAAGATAGGTCATATGTCACCCCTGCTCTTAATCTACCGCAAGTGGTTGTGCTGGGCACGAGGAGAAGTTCCCATTTTGGGAGGATCATGCGCGCGATGTCTGCAGTCTCAAGGTCGGCCTCCTCACGGCCTCGGCCGATCCCCTAGTGTGACGCAGTTTTAGTGCCTTGCCAGCAAAGAGCCGGGCCATCTTGCTATGGGCCAGGATCGCTTCGGTGCACGTCGCGCGCACCGCAGCGCCGCAGCGCCGGATGTCGCGGTCGAACTGTGACCTGCAAAAGGAGTTTGAAATGTTGTGCCGCGACTCCTGCGGATCGCCGAGATAGGGGCAACGTGGGAGGGCGCATATTCGCATAAGGTTGCCAGGAGAGGTGATGTCCTCCGCTCAACCCAAGAGGACGCGTAGGGTCGGACCAATGTCGCGACCCCGTCCTGCGTCACTCGTCAAACGCGATCATTGTCCGCGGAGCCCTGCTCGCGACCACTACGGGCGCCGCGGCCTGTCTAGCCGCTCGCCGCAATCTGCTAGCTGGCCGTGGACATCGCACCCGCCGGCGGATGACTAAGTGGCCGGGGCATGGATGGGTAGAATTTTCCGTCACGCTCGCCCAGTCTTCGCCGTGCCGCGCGCTGCACGGTTCTCACCGATTCGCGCGCGGAGGCGATGTTGCTTTGGGTCTGGAGGCCGGCAGATGGCGCAACGTGCGATGTGGTCACACAGGCGATCCCGCCGCGATCCGCCAAATCATGTTAACCAAAATACTTCGGATTGTGTGAACTATGCATAAGATAACTATCCCATTTTTTATTTGATAATTGTAAATATATCTTAAACTGGAATTGTATATGTTTAGATATGTAAATATCATTTAATCGCATCTTCTTTTGTGTTCCTGACGAGGAGGGCTGCTATTATCTGGCCGGGAAGGGTGACATTCCGTGATCCACTCGTGGCGGAAATGGCGAGATACTGGCAAAAATGGGCGATCGAACACCGATCATTTACTTCGTTGCTGCACAGCTTCTCAATGAATTCACGTCGGATCCCTGGACGAGCGGGCTACCGCTAGAGCCCTGACGGCAATGACTGACGAAACAGAATCATCTCGACCTCAACAGGCAAGCGAATTTGACGCTTCCCTCGAGACCGATAGTGAAGGCCCGGCTCACAGGCTACTAGCCCTGCTTGAGAGCGAGTATGACTCGCTGCTGAGGCGTCTCTCAGCGCATCTGCGCTCTCCGGAGGCGGCCGCGGAAGCGCTCCACGATGTCTACGTTAAACTGAGGTCTGAGCCCAGCATCGGCGATCTGCGCAGCCCGCGCTCGTATCTCTACCGGATGGCCGTAAATCTCGCGATCAACCGGCGTCGTAGCGAGTGGCGCACCGTGAACTTGGATGTGGCCGAGCTTTCCGAATTTCCCGATAGCACACCGGACCAGGAAGCTGCTGTCCTTGCTGCAGATGAGATGGACCGGGCTCTCGAGGCGCTTCACTCTCTTCCCCTTAAGCGGCAGGCGATTTTTTTGGCCCGATGGCGTGACGAAAAGCAGCAGAACGAGATCGCCGCTGATTTCGGTTTGCACAAGCGCTCTGTTCAAAAGGAGCTGGTTCGCGCCGAAACCTATCTTCGCAAGATCCTGCGTCGGCCCAAGGGGCAATCTTAACAGCGCCGTATCCCAATCCTGGTCCTGGTCCTGCTCCTGCTCGATCATGGGGCGTCTGCAATTTGGGTCGGAAGAAAGTTGGCCGCCTTTGGTTCCCCTCATGTGTCCCATCAAATGGGAATAGTAGGGCCTCCCCCTTCGAGAACCCGACGGCTCGGTCCGTCGTGCCTCGCGGTGGCGGCCGATAGGGTAGGGCGCTGAAGTTCCCGGCGTCAGAAGTCTACCCTGCAACCCATTGGGGGTCGCGATGGCGGCTTTTGGAAGTGCGGGCGCCGGGCCGATGCCCTGCGCAGGACAGGTGCAGACCCGGGCGCATGCTGGACCGGCTAAACGGCCGGGATATAATGACGGACGGGGCTTTGGCTCAATCAGTAGCCAGCCGAGCCTGGCACCATGGCAGGTTGGTCTCGCCATGCGGGCTATGTGCGAAGACATCAGTAACCCGATTTCCATCTCCGAGGTCGCGTCACGTTGCAGATTATCGCTCTACTACTTCGTGCGCGCGTTCACAAATACAGTGGGGATAGCGCCCTATGCATGGTTCGTACAGCAGCGTATCGTCTGCGCAAAGCACCTCCTGGCCAATACCGCGCTGCCGCTGGCGCAGGTCGCTCTCGAATGCGGATTCTCCGACCAGGCTCACTTCACCAAGGCGTTTGCCAAGGCGTCCGGCCTCACGCCTGCAAAGTGGCGTCGTTGTCAAATCTGCGCAACCTGACATCACGCCGGGTTCGCATGAATTGTTGAGCACCTGCGACACGAAAAATAAAGGAGTTGATCGCCCGGTGTCCTGATGCCCGGCCTCCGCATCCGTTCTCTGACTAGCCATCGAGATCGGGACCTTGGATTAGTCACCGGACCATATTCGTGAATGCGCGGAAGGTGATGATCCTATAGATGTCGACGTCCATTCCTATCTTTGGATGTCGGATGATATTGCCTATTCCCTTTGTTCACCGTCCGCTTGCCGGGCAGCGGCACGGCGCTTTACGAAGGCGAGCAGGGCGGGGTCGTGCTCAGGCCGGTTCCAGCGCGCAGAATCGCGCAGAACAATCACATCTTCAAGATGCGTGAGGAACGTGTAGACCTTGTTGACGACCTCGATCATCAGGGCTTTCATCTCTGCGTCTGATATTCTCGACACCTCCGGCCAGGGAATTTCGCCGTAAGGCGTGACTACCATCACGTCGCTATAGTCTTCGGTAACACTCTCCGGCACCTTTCCGGCATGAAACTCCTCGAGACATGTGTTGCGGACGCATTGCTCGACAAGGGCGAGTGCGATACGTCGGGCGGCCGCATCCGGTATTGCATCCTCATTCATGAAGCCTCCTCGCCAAGGCATACTGTTAAGCGGTATTTCCGGCGCCACACAACCGAACTGATCTCCTCGACACCCGTTCGACCCGGATTAATGAAGCTCCGAGGCTTCAGACAATCGCCGTCATGAAATCCTCTTCGGGCCAGTCCCGCTCGATCCGGCCGTGATTCTTGAGGAGCGTGTTCACGACCATCGGTGACACCTGGAAATGCTCCGCCACGTCCTGCTGATTTTCGTCCGAATAGTCGCCGCGCAGCATCTCCTCGACGACGTCGAAGGGCGCGAGGAATTCGGCTGCGAACGATCGCTGGGCCTTTTGCCGATAGGTGTAGGCATGCGTTGCTGCATGCAGTGCGCCCTCGCGGTTCATCAGCCTATCCCCGAGCACGCGCGCCAGAGCGAAGCGCCGACCGACCTCCCGCTTTCCCGGCAGAACGATGAGCGATTTGTCTTCTGCGGCGTCGTCGAGAGCATAGGGGAGGGCGGCAGGCCCGCGCGGATGCTCGGTCAAGGCGTCAGGGGTCGTGCCGGCAAGTGCCGCCAGCAGCCGATCATCAATGATATCGGCCCCGAGCCGTTCCTGCTGGCGGAGCGCATCAGCGACGTTTGTCCCGAGCTTCCAGGCGGGCACTTCCGGGTCCTTGACAACGCGATACTGGGCGTCGAGCACCACCGCGTCCCTGGCAGAACCACGATGACCGAGGGTCTGGGCAATTTCTTCCAGCCGGCGCGCGGTTAGGAGATCCTCGCTCTCGTGCGGCAACCGGGCACGCTCAGCCGCGACTTCCCGGACAGCATCTTCACCCAGACGTTCGGCATCGCCGATCAGCACCTCCACCGCGTCGTCGTCGAACGCGTCGGGATCGCGTCCCATCAGCGCCTCGAGACGTCGGCGCCTGGCAATCTCCGGGTCCGCCCGCTCCGCAATGACATCCCGCCAGAGCCGGTCGAGATTGGTTTCCCCAACGCCTTGCTCGTGCAAGCGACCAATGATCCTTGGCAGAAATTCGTCGAGGGCTGCCTCGAAAAGTGTCGAGGGGACGATTGTCGGAAATGCGCCCACATATCGGAATGGCTTCGCGTCAGGCTCCGCGGAGGCGTGGGAAATTAACATGGTGCGCACGCCATCCGACCAGATCTCGATGTTCGGCCAGAGATACCCTTCGCCGATCGAGTTCATCTTGTGGGCGAGCGACCAGTCCGGTGATGCCGAGCGGGGTTCCCAGCGCAGGCGCCACCAATTCCATGCCAGCCATTCCGCCACATGATAACCGGAGACCAGCGGTCCCTGCCGGAAGCCGTTCAGGAAAGAGTCGAAGCCCTCCGTCAGCGACTGGCGAGCCGTGCGCATGGTAAACAGGCCGAAGGCAGCCCGCTCTTCGCGGCTTCCCTCGTCGAGGCGCTCAGGCGCAAGTCCAAATTCCAATCCTACCGGCACCGCCGCTTCCATTCCTTCAAAATGTAGGCGCGCATGTCGCGCTCGTCATCGCCAAGCCTGTATCCGTGATAGTCCGTCTCTAGCTCCGGTCGTGTTTTAGCTTCGTAAACCTCATTAGCCTCATCGACGGCCCAAATATACTTTGGAACGCTGCCGTCGCCGAATTGACTGACCATGCCGAGCATGATCCCCTGCTGCATCAGGGACGAGGCTTCCGCCAGAAGAACCGCTCGCAGCGCGTCGCAGGGCGATTTGGAGGGGCGGGGATTGTGCGACGGATGAAAACCATAATCCCCGGGTCGCAGCTTATGATTTGCCGATCCGACATAACGGAGGCGTGCACACAGAGCCTTGCGGTCTTCCACTTTCAGAAATTCTTCGTCGGCAAACCGTCGATCAGGACGGTTTCCCTCGCGCTTCCGGATGCTCATGGTTGGGATCCTAACGCCGCGTGGAGTTCCGCGAGTTTCTCCTGGCAGAGTTCGTTGACGATCGTGCCAAGGATCTCGACGCGCTCGGAGAGATAGGCGAACTCCTCGTCAGTCATCCTGAAATGGTCGGAATGCCGGGCCTTCACATAGGCGTCCTTGAGTTTGAGAAAACGCGCCTCGAGCTTGCGCTTGTCGCGCGGCCACGCCTCGACAAGGCGAGGCGACAGCCGCTCCGCCTGCTGCCGCAGGAATTTCAGGTTGTGACTGTATGGGGTGTAAAATGTGAAGACGAGAAGGACGCAATAATAGAGCCGCTCGCAGGCCTGCTGGAGATTGTAGGCCGCGTCGGGAAATTGCTTTGTGTCGTAACAGAACTGGAAAATTCTACGAGACGACACGGCTAACTCGAACCACTGGTCGTAATAGCCTTTGGCCATGTCATAGGCTTGCTGCGGCGTCTTGGGCTTGGGTTTGTGCAGTTCGCTATCGTCGGCCTGGTAGAGCGCGATGCCGTCGCGGGCGATGTCCATGAAGAAATAGCGGCCGTGCGCCAGCCCGTCATTCACTTCCTGCAGTGTGTGAATGATGAAATTGACCGGCGTCCGCAGCCGGTTGAGGATCATGGTCTCGATGTTGAGACGTTCTTCAGCCTTGTCCCAATATTCGAGCCGGTCGGTCAGTTCCTTCTGGTTGACGATGATAAGCAGATCGAAATCCGATCGGTAGCCGCGCTCGGTGTGGGGTTCATGCACCCAGCGGCCCGTTGCATAGGAACCGTAAAGAATGATCTTGAGGATGCGGCCGAGCTTGCGAGCACCGGTTGGGTTGCCATGGGCATCGTCGAACTCCTCGAACAGGATCTGAATGACCCGATCAAGCTCGTGTCGCTTGCTGGCCGGAAGATGGTCGATGTCCGTTTTCATTGCCTCGGTGCCATTCAACTTATGTGACGGAGAAATCAGCGGGCCCGTCTTCCCAGGGGTTGAAGAGCGCCGCTCCGCTGTTTCGTGTGTCCTTGACGTTACGGGTGACCAGAAAAAGGTCGTTTTCGATCGCGGTCGCGGCGAGCAGCGTGTCCACGACGGGAGGCGATTGACCAACGCGGCGCTTCACCTCGCCGGAAATGACGCCCCACCGAAAGACCACAGCATCCTCGACGGACAACAACCGGCCGCTGAACCGATCGGCGAGGGCGGCGCGCGCGGCGAGATAGCGGGAACGGTCCGGACTTTCCGGGTCCAGATTGTGGATGCCCTTGTCGATCTCCGCGAGAGTGAGCACGCTCAGATACATGCTATGCTCGGTCTGGCTCGCTGCCCAGGCCTTCACACTCGGAGCCCCATTCGGACTGGCCAGGGCCGACACGACATGGGTATCCAACAGCCAGCCCTTCACAGAAGAATATCCCGTCCCCGGTCCATTTCGCGCTCCAGATCGAGACCGTCGAGCCCGAGGCCTTCGAGGAAGGGTACGAAGGCGGGCTTGCTGCCGTCCGTGGGCAGGAGCCGTTCGAGCTCTTCCACGCTGATGACCGCAACAGTCTCGCGCCCTCGCACGGTGACTCGCTGGGGGCCTTCGCTTTGAGCGCGTCGGACAACCTCGCTGAAGCGCGCCTTGGCGTCCTCGAGTTTCCAGGTGCCGCCTTGTCCGTCCTTGGCTTCCGGGTCCTTTCGGATTGCCGTGCCCATTCGCATTCTCCTGACTAGCTAGTCAGATATAGGACTTGGGACGGAGTTTGGCAACGCGAAACTGAGCGCGTGACGCAAATTGAAGCGCCAGTCCACGGTCGGCCTGGGCGTGCCGCCGTGAGCGTGCTTCTGAGCGAGCCGCGCGTGTCGGCTTCAGGCCGCGTCAACTCCCGGGCTATGTGCGGGCGAGACGCTCGATGATCGGGCATTCCGGTCGAACATCGCCATGACAGGCCTCAGCCAGCGTCACCAACGCCGTCCTCATTGCCTGAAGCTTTGCGGCCTTTCGGCCCAGCTCCTCGGCGCGCGCCATGGCCAGTGCCTTGACGTCGCCGCTCGATCGCCCACGATCCTGCCACAAGCCGAGGAGCGAGCGGATCTCCTCGATCGGGAAGCCAAGGTCGCGGGCATTGGCAATGAAGCGGAGGCGATGCACGTCCGCGTCCGAATAGTCGCGATAACCGCTGCGCCGCCGGGCCGGCGGCGGGACGAGACCGATCTTCTCATAATGCCGGATCATTCGCTGCGACACCCCGCTCGCCTGTGACGCCTGGCCGATGTTCATGGCTAGCTCCCGTCGAGCCTCACGGCACTCAGCCGCAGCGCATTGGCGACCAAGGTGAAAGAGGACAGGGCCATGGCGGCGCCAGCGAACATCGGCGAGAGCAGGATGCCGGCGACCGGGTAGAGCACGCCCGCCGCGACCGGAACGCCGATGCCGTTGAAGAGGAAGGAGAAGAAAAGGTTCTGGCGGATATTGGACATGGTCGCCCGGGCGAGCCGGCGCGCCCGTACCATCGCCGCCAGATCGCCCGCGGTCAGGGTCAGTCGGGCGCTTTCGATGGCGACGTCGGTGCCCGTTCCCATCGCGATCCCCACATCTGCGGCGGCCAGCGCCGGCGCGTCGTTGATGCCGTCACCCGCCATGGCGACGCGCGCGCCTTTTGTCTTCAGTTCGGTGATGATCCGCGCCTTGTCGTCGGGCCTGAGATCGGCATGAACCTCGTCGATGCCGCCAATTGCGTTCGCGACCGCCTCGGCCGTGCCGCGACTGTCGCCGGTCAGCATGACGATGTGCAGTCCTTCGGCTTGAAGCGCGGCGAGGGCCTCGCGCGTCGAGGCCTTGATCGGATCGGCGACCGCGATCAGGCCTGCGGCACGCCCGCCGACGGCAACGAACATCACGCCGGCTGCATTGGCCCGATGGCGTTCGGCGGCTGGGGCGAGCAATGTGCTGTCGGCACCGATCCGCTCCATCTGCGCGGCATTGCCGACGGCGATCGTGCGGCCTCCGACAGTCCCGCTGATCCCCATCCCGGTTTGCGATTCGAAATTGCGGACCTCGCTGAGCGTGAGCCCCCGATCGCTCGCGCCCGCGATGATCGCGAGAGCCAGCGGATGCTCGGACCGTTCCTCCAGCGCGGCGGTCAGTGCCAGCAGCTCGTCCGCCGTGAACCCCTGGGTCGGTTCGACTGCCATCAGCTTCGGCTTGCCCTCGGTCAGCGTGCCGGTCTTGTCGATCACCAGCGTATCGACGCCATCGAGCGCCTGCAGAGCCTCGGCGTTCTTGACCAACACCCCGGCTTGCGCTCCGCGTCCGGTGCCAACCATGATCGACATCGGCGTGGCGAGTCCCAGCGCGCAGGGACAGGCGATGATGAGGACGGCGATGGCGTTGAGCAGCGCGTGGCCGAAGCGCGGCTCCGGCCCGACCAGATTCCAGATGATGAAGGTCGCGATCGCCACCAGCACCACCGCCGGCACGAACCAGCCGGCTATGCGGTCGGCGACTGCCTGAATCGGCGCGCGGCTGCGTTGCGCCTCTGCCACCATCGCGACGATGCGGGCCAACATGGTGTCCGAGCCGATCGCTTGTGCTTCCATGACCAGGCTGCCGGTGCCGTTGACTGTGCCGCCCGTGACCGCCGCGCCGGGAAACTTGAACACCGGCGCCGGCTCGCCGGTGAGCATCGATTCATCGACCGGCGAGTGGCCGTCGCTCACGACGCCGTCGACCGGGATCGCCTCGCCGGGGCGCACGCGCAGGCGGTCGCCTCTCGCAATGTCTGCCAACGGCACTTCGCTTTCGGCGCCGTCGGGGCTGATGCGCCGTGCCGTCTTGGGCGCGAGTTTGAGCAATGCACGGATGGCGCGTCCCGTGGAGGCCCGTGCGCGCAACTCCAGCACCTGGCCGAGCAGGACGAGCGCAACGACGACGCCCGCAGCCTCATAATAGACTGGAACCATATCGCCATGCGTGCGGAGAGCGGCCGGGAAGAGGCCGGGGGCGACTGTAGCGATCAGACTGTAGAGGAACGCTGCCCCCACGCCGATCGCGATCAGCGTGAACATATTATAGTGGCGGCTCTTCAGCGAGGCCCATCCGCGTTCGAAAAACGGCCATCCGGCCCACAGCACGATCGGCGCGGTGAGGGCGAGCTGCACCCAGGGGGACCAACGCATGGGCACGAGGTGCAACCCCACCATCTCGCCACCCATGGAAAGCAGCAGCAGCGGCACCGCGAGGATCCCACTCACCCAGAGGCGGCGGGTAAAGTCGACCAGTTCGGGGTTCGGCCCCTCGTCGGCGCCAGGCTCAGCGGGCTCCAGCGCCATGCCGCAGATCGGGCAGGAGCCGGGGGCATCGCGACGGATCTCCGGATGCATCGGGCAGGTCCAGATCCTGGATGCCGATGCCACAGGAGCGGATGCCGATTGCGGCGCCAGATATTTTGCGGGATCGGCGATGAACTTCGCCCGGCAGTTGGCGCTGCAGAAGTGATAGGAAGCGCCATTGTGCTCGGCATGTTGGTGCGTCTTCCCAGGATCGACGCTCATTCCGCAGACGGGATCCTTGGTTTCGCCCGCGGGTTTGCCGTGCGAGAAGCTATGGCCGCTATGGCCATGATGATCATGCATCGCCTTGCTCCTTTACGGCTGTAGATAAGGTCTGACATCATGTCACGGTCAAGTCCCTGGATATCGCGATGGAGTTGCGCTTTCAGGACAGGGCGGGGAGGCTGTGCATAATGTCGCGGCATCTCGCCCGCGAGATTGAGCGTTTTGTCCGCAATTTTCGCGGATTGAGTTATTGGCCCGGTCGGAGACGGCCAGACATCGGCCTTCGACAGTCCGCTGCGCTATTCAGAACCGCTGAAAAACATCGAGTGATCTACGGTTCCACATAGTCCTTCCCAAAGTGCGCGGCGAGTGATGTCGCCTCGGACGGCGAGATGCTGACGTTGCTGACCTCCGAGATGGCGATGGCGGTTGCGGCACGCTCGAACAGGGCAACGCAAGGCTGATTGTCGAGCCGGGATGTATAAAGAATCCCGTCCGCCGTGGTCGTTTGATGGATGTGCCGGCTGGCAGCCCAGGTCTTGCCATAGGCGTCGCCGTGCAGGTCGGTGAAGGACAGGCCATGAACCGATATGCCGCCATCGAGGAGTGGATAGAGCCTGAGCGCTCGTGTGGTGACGATTTCACTGCGAGCGCGAGCCTGGACCGCACTGGACAGGATGTAGGGTATCGCAGGCCGTCGGACGAGCGTTTCGCCAAAAGCCGTTACCAGCGTGCGGGCGGTGTGGAGTACCTTGTAGCTGCCATCGGGGGCGTCGAAGCGGCCTTCGGGTTTAGGCCCGAACGGCCCGAAGAAAAGCGGATCATGGGCAGCACGATGAATCCGGTGCATATGCACGCCCGCACCGACGCGTCGCAACATGGTGGCGGCCATTCCTGGTCAGACCGCCCAACTCGCGACAAGTGCGACGAGCTGACGCAAGGTTTCCTGATCCGGGCGACGCCCCAGGATCGCCAGCGGTGTTTCCTCGTGGGCGCTGAAGCCTTCAACCGGCGTCGTCAGGAGCATCAATTGCTCCCAGGGATGAGTGTCGCCGAAGGCCTCGAGCAATCGCTTGAGATTGGGAAGCGCCTCGCCATTGACGAGCTGGGCAGCCGGATATGGGATTTCAGCGCCATAGGGGACGCCGAGCATCTGCCGCCGCTGCCGTTGCTTCTTGATGGCGACCGCAGTCACGCCAAGCATCTCGGTAACATCAGTGCGATCAAACATCCTACTGGCGCGCTGAGCCATATCGTCGCGGAAGCGCGCGGTCTTCTCGCGCGCAGCCCTGATCGCCTCGAAATCAGCTGGCGATTCTGGCGCGACGTCGCCCGGAGCGATTGCAAGTGCCTGGCGCATCTGAACAAAGCAGACCGGCTATTGACGCTATACCCATTTAGGTATAAATGGGTGTTGTAAGATGATGTGGTCCGGGAATGAGTGAGTCAGACAAGGAAATAAGATGGCTGGGGAGCACGCTCAAGGATTTGTCGGCCATGCCCGACGAGGTGAAGCGGCCACTGGGTTACGGTCTCCGCTTGGCCCAGAAGGGGGAGCGTGCGCCGGATGCGAAGACGCTGAAAGGTTATGATGGAGCAGTTGAACTGATCGAGGACCATGATGGCGATTCCTATCGGGCGGTCTACACCACTAGAATCGATTCCGCTGTCTATGTGCTGCATTGCTTCCAGAAGAAGTCAACGAACGGGATCGCTATCCCGAAACACGACAAGACGACGATTGAGAGCAGATTGAAAGATGCCAGGCGGGACGCGGAAGATCAGCGTAGCGCGAGTAAGAGCAAAGGACATTGATATGGCTGTCGAACATGTAACTTCCGGCGGAGGCAACGTCTTTGCCGATCTCGGCTTGGCCGATGCCGATGATCTCAAGGTCAAATCCGACCTGGCGGCACTGATGCTCCGGTCCATCCATGAGCTCAAACTGAGCCAGACTGTCGCGAGCCGAATGATCGGCATTCCGCAGCCCAAGCTGTCGAAGATCCTGAACGGCAGGTTGGACGGCATCAGCGAAGCCTATATCGCGACGGCTCTCAGGAAGCTCGGGCATGATGTCGCCTATCAGGTCAGCCCTCGGCATGAGGGCGTCGGGCAGGCTCACGTCATCGAGCTGGTCTGATCTCCTTTCGGTCAGAACGGGCGTGCACATGCCACATGATTCTGTCGCCGATCAGCCTCCACCACTTACGCCTGCTACCGGGGGGCAAACGCTGCGCGCCCGACACTTTTTCTGGCGTCCATGGTACGCGAAGCTCTGGTGGGCGACCATTCCGGTCTGGTGGGGAGGGATGGCCCTCTCCACCCGCATCGACACGCTGGAAGCCTTCTATCGTGGGGGGATCGCGGGCTATCTCGACATCCTGTTCTTTCCGATGACTGCGGTCATGGTGCTGGGCGTCGGTTATGTTCGCGAACGCCTGGATAGTTTCATCGGGCAAGGCGATGGTGTGCCGCTGTCCGATGAGGAGGGTGACGCCGAGAGACAGCGTGTTTGGGAAGAGCATGAGCGGATGGTGGAGAGATCGCGCGCTTTCGCCGATCCATTCGACCCCCGATCTGGACCGCTCTGGATCGGCAACCCTTCGAACCCACTGAATCCAGACTACATTGATCCCCACACCGGAAGGCATCGTTAGCGCTTCTTGAATTTACTGTCTCCGTCGCCAGGACTGCCGGCGATGTCGGTCGAGAAACTGCCCTTCGAGAGGACTGAGTTCTGCTCGAGCGAGGTTAATGGGCCGGTGATATCAAAGGTGGCGCGTCCATTGTCCGCATCCTGAAGGTAGCGATTGCGCATGCCTTCGTTCCCAAGGACGCGGTTCGAAAGTTCGCGGGAGAAGGTTGCTGCCGGATCGCTGGAGCGCGCTGCGGCACGCTCAGCGGCAGCAATGGATTCCCGGACATCATAGTTCATAACGTCCATCGTGGATTGCGCGGTTTCGGTAGTGGATCCCTGATCCGTGCTTCGAAAACCTATATTACCACCAAACCGACCGGCTGTCGTTCTCCCTTTGCTAGTTGTCTGGGTAGGTCCTCGTTGCCGTCCTTTGCCAGACCGCGCGCTGTCGCTCGTGGTTTCACTATCGGAGGTAGATATCGTTCTCCCGATTTCGAGGCCGAAAGTGGTTCCCATTGTTGTCTGATCCGCGGCGGAACGGGAGAGAGTTCTCTGCCATCCTGTTTGCGCCATGATCGCCTGGACGTCGCGCTGGAGCGTGTCGGCGACCTGTGGCTTCAATCTCCATTCGCCTTTGCGGTCCATCTCGAATCCGCCGCGCAGCCAGTTGGCGAGCATAGCCTGCCCCTCGGCGCCACCGCCCATGAAATGCTCGATCGTGTCAGGCCCTGCCTGCTTGCCAGCCTCGAACCGGGTACTGGTGTCGCTGCGTGCCGAGCGGCTGAAATCCGTGCCGCTGGAAACCAGAAGATCATTGTGCGCGAAACTGAACCGTGCGTGCCCGCCATTGGCGATCGCGCCAAGCTGGCTCTCGTTGATAAGCCCGGCCTTCCACATCGCAGCAGCGGTCTCCGGGGTGAGATTGAGGCCGAGGTCACCATTCTGGTCCATGGCGATCTGGCGCTTCGTGAGGTTGATGCCGTTCTCGGCAAGGAGACCCTGCATACGGGTCAAGCGCTCCCGATCGACGATCGAGGTGATGCGCTCGTTGCGCGCGCGATCAGCGATGCCCCCGGCGCCGCCTTCGGCCATATCGACCTGGTTCCCCGCTGTGCGGCTCAGCGCCTGGATGAAGCTGTCGAGCCGTGCTGCCTCCCGCGTCGAGACGCCCGCCGCAGCTGCGCCCTCTGCGAACCCGAAATTTTCCGATTGGCGCCGCTGCTCGCCGATGCGCGCCGCGCTTCGCGTGCCCGTTGTTCCAACCTCTCGCTGCGCGTCAAGCTTGCCGGACCGTTCGGCGAAATCGTAGCCCGACGCCTCGCGCGTGCGTCCATAGATGCTGGTCCCTTCGCGGCCGGCCTCGGCCGTCGCGCCATCGGCTGTCCCGACCTGGACGGCCGCATTATAGCGTTCGAGCGCGGCCTCGATTTGCGCCTCATTGCGCCCCGTCGCGCGGGACAGTTGAGTTATGGCGGAACTGCGCGCTTCGCCCGACAGCGCATTGATGAAGCCGATCCGGCGCGAAGTTTCATCGACTGACAGGCCGAGCATCGCCGCCGCTTCGCGCTGGCCCTGATTGCTGCCGCTTCGCCAGCCCTGCTCGGTCGCGACATTGGCACGCTCGACGCCTGCAACATTGTCGCCGGCATAGTCGCGGCGTCCCTCCATCGCGCCGACCTGGACCTGCGCGGACGTGAGGTCGTTGCGCAGCATCTGCTCCTGATCATAAGTGTTGGCGATCAGCTTGGCGAATGTCGGATCAGCCTGGGCGTCGCCGATCACGCCTGATGCCTTGAGCTGGGCATCAGCCGGCGAATAACCGGCGCGTTCAAAATGCCGGGCCGCCCCCTGCATCATCATGCTGTAAGCGCGCTGGTCGCCGAAGGCGCGCCACTGGACGAGGTTCTGGCTGAAGGCCGCGAACGCCTTCTCGCCGGCCTCGTCCTGACCAAAATAGCTCGTGCCCAGACCCCTCAGGGCATCCTTCTCCGCGAACTGATGGATCGCTGTAGTGGCCGCATTGGCCTGGACGGCGCGCGCGACCCCGGGATCGGCAAGGTCCCGGCCACCCAGCGCGGGAGCGAGGCTCCCCATCTGGCGCGAGCCTTCGATGCCGCCGAGTGCGAACGCCGTTCCGCCCGGCGTGCCAGGACGCTCGCCAAGGATATGTCCCGCCTCGCCATAGCTTCGGTTCGCATTGAAGGTCGAACGCTCCCCAAAATCGCCAAAGCTCGAAGCGGCGGCCGCGCGGGTACGCGTTCCCATGGCTGAAGCCTGGGCCTCGAGCGCGGATGCCTGTCCCTCGGCGGTGCCCATCGGCGCG
Organism: Sphingomonas sp. EC-HK361; assembly: GCF_902498785.1. GTDB lineage: Bacteria > Pseudomonadota > Alphaproteobacteria > Sphingomonadales > Sphingomonadaceae > Sphingomonas. The sequence continues at coordinate 1,367,696 of NZ_LR701494.1, read as the reverse complement.
GCGGCGGCCGTGCCCTGGCTCGCTATCCCGAGCGACCCTGAGGTGAAGGAGGTGAACACATTGCCGCTGAAGCGGAAGACTGTGAAAACGAACGCGCCGGCGAGGCCAGCGGCGGCGGTCCGGAAGCTGCCGAAGATCGCCAGCGCCTTCATCGCCGCCGATGGCGCCAATAGCCAGGCATTGGCGGCGAGCGCGTTCGAGCGCAGTTCGGCGAGCGTCGCGGTCGCGCGCCCGAGGGTCAACTGATAGATCCCCGCGTCGATCACGCCCCAGAGCGCCACGAACACGAACATACCGAGGGCAAAGCTCGCCACGCGCAGGTTGATGGGCGTCAGGATGAACAGCAGCGCGATCGGGATCATGAACAACATGATGCCGAACACCGTGGCGCGGATCGTCGGCATCCATTCGTTCGCGACCGACATGGTGGCGAGACCATTGGAGATGACCGCCCGGTTGGCCATCACCCTGGCGGCGCTCGCCGGGGAATCCTCGAACAGGACGTCGCCTACGGTGTTGCCCAGCAGGATGTGGGTCAGAAAGGCTTGCGCGCTGAGCGGCCGGCCAAGCATCATCTGCCCCATCTCCCCAAGCTGCTGGCGGCAACGCGTCATCTGCTGTGCATTGCCAGTATCATAGCCCGTTCGGGTGCAGATCTGGTTGGTGTAGCTTTCGAACAGGACGGGATCGGACAGGCGATCGGAGATGTGCGTCCAGGCGTCGCTGCAGCTGACCGTCGTTCCACCCTTGTCGGATTGCGTGTAGACCGTGGAGAAGGTGGATGGCCCGGCCATCGCCGCGAACGAAGCAGGCAGATCGGTCGAGGTCCGGAACAGCTGGTCATCGTCCACGCCATAAGCCGCCGACACACGGGCGACCGGATAGCATTGGCGGACATAGTCCTTGATCGTCGCGTCGAGGAACACGTCGGTCATCGGACCGCGCGGCGAAACGGCGTTTAGGAAAAGGTCGAAGCTGTGCCCGCCGGCACCGAACTCGATCTTCGCATTGGGGTCCAGCGTGTTGTCGTCGATCGTCTCGACCATCGCGCGTTCCATCATGTTGGTCGCTCCGGCGACGAGTACGAGGAGGTTGGGGACGCCGCCGACAGGCTGATAGGCATTGCGCACGCGGTCATAGACATGGACCGTCCCGGTCGTGGCGATGAGGCCGACAAACAGGCCGATACCGATCAGGATCTGGAAGCCGAAGGCGACTAGGCCCATGCCGGTCCCGCGCACGCTGGCGATGATTGCACCGAGACCGATGCCGACCGTCGCGACGATCATCACCAGCGTCTCGTAGCGCGGATCGCTGAAGATCATCGAGACTAGGCGAAAGGCATCGACCGTCTCGGCGAAGCCGTCATAGGTGTGGAAGCTCGTATCGACCGCCAGGGCGGGCGTGGCGAGAAGCAGGGCGGGAAGGGCGGCAAAGAGCCTCGCAAGCCGGCGCATGATGGTGTGTCCTATTGATTGCGGGCAGCGGCGCCGGCGGCATCGCGCGCGTCGCGGTCGCGCTCCCGCAGGAGTCCGGCATAATTGGTGGAGAGGTTGGCCTGATTGAGAGCTGCCATGTAGCTTTGGCGCATCTGCGCGCGTTGGCGCAGCACTTCGTCTCTCAGGTCACGCAGCTGCTCGATCCCCTTGGACAGGATGCGCGTCTGACAGACATTCTTGTTGTTGCCGTCTGCCGATCCCGCGACGGTCGCGCCGCGCTCGGCATTGGTCACGGTGAAATCGATCGTGCGGGTCAGGTCATTGAGCATCTGGTAGGCGAGGGTGAGCGCGACCAGTTCGTCGGTATCTGCAATCACGGAATCGACGACGCCCTGGCGCACGCCCCATTCGAGCATCCGGTAGACCGGCAGCGTTCGGACGTTGGCGACGAACTGTCGTTCCTCGGCCGAGAGCGCCGCCCGCGTGCGGATCTTGGTGGCGATCGACTGCATGCGCTCGCGGGCGAGCACGAGGGCACCCCGTCCCGAGCCGTCCTGTGCGCAATCCGCACCCGTCGGCGGGAAATTGAGCGTCCTGCGTTGGACCCGGCCGGTCAGGAAGTCCTGCGCGCTTTCCGTATCCTGCGCGGGACATTGGGGAATGGCTGTGAACAGCGGTACCCGGTCGCCATCGTCCCAGCGCATATAGACGTCACCGACCCGGGCCCGCATGACGCTTGCCCAGTCGCCAGCGCCGACGCGCGAGGCGGCATGGGACAACAGCGAGCCGGTACGGAAGATGTCGGTCACCTCCGCTGGGCAGTTGGCGAGCGCGTCCTTCAGATCCTCGGTGGGGTTGTTGTTGTTCGCCTCGATCTTCTCGCGGCTCTGCTGATAGCTCTTGGCGAAGCCCTGCTTGACCGAGCGATAGCCGGTCATCTCCTCGATGATACCCGACATGTTGTCGTCGCCCTTGGCTATCTGCACCATGCGATTGGCGAGCCGGCAATCATTGACCTGGATCGAGTTCAGGAAATTGGTCGCTGCTTCCATCTTCGAGATGATGTTGCCCATCTTCTCGTCCAGCGTTTCGAGCAGATACTGGAACGCCACCGCAGGCGCGGCCTGCAGAATGCTCTCGAGCTTCTGGACCAGATAGTCGGGATCAAGGAATGACATGCCGCCCAGGAACATGTCGATACCGCCGCAGCCGGCTTTCACCTTTGGCAGGCTGACGGACATGAGATAATCATTATGGACGTCGACACGGCCCGACATGCCGCCGGCCGTCACATAGCCGCGCGTCTGGTCCTCGAACGAACCGGGAGAGGTATAGGTGACATTGTCGAACCAGCTTTCCGCCCAGCTCTGCGCATGGGCAGGCGCGGTCGAGACGAATGTGGCAAGGACAAGCGCGATCAGCGCGCGCGCAGCGGTGCGATACCGACCGAACATGGCGGACTCCGGACAATCTGGGTTGGGGGCGGAAGGACTGAGGCCGCCATTGCTCAGTGCCTTCCGTTGCGGGTCGCCGGCAGCCCCACGATGCCGGTGAATTTGGACATGGCGCGGACGCCGACCGCGGGTCTCACGCCCGTCAGCATCTTTGCGGCAAGATAGAGATTGCGCGCGAGGTTGGGCGCGTGGTCGGTGCCAATCGCCACCGGCACGACGCGGATGTCGTCCGCGATCGGCCGCACCCAGGCGACCGGATGTCCGACCCAGGGGAGACCAAGGCGCCCCGACCGGATCATCGCCTCCTGGGCGCCAATCGTGCGAACCTGCCAGCCATAGCGCGTGCCGAGGGCCGTCAGCTTGCTCCAGAGATCGCCGCAGGGCACGCATCCGGGCGCCGTGGTCATCTCGATCACGAACGCGGCCCCGTGGCCGCGCAGCGTCGCGGTGAAATCGTCCGGGAAGTCGCGCGTTACGGGCACTCGTGACAGCCATGCCTGCATCGTCTTTGCATCGCCAACCGGATGGATCGCGGCCCGCATCGCGTCATCGGGCGTCACGGTCTGTGCGGACGCAGACCCCATGCCGATCACCAGGCCTGGGATGCCGAGGAGGATGAGCGCGCGCATCACGGCTTCTGTCCGGTCGAGGCGTCGACAAGATCGCCGCCGAGTGCGCGGGGGTCGGTGGCGGAGACCGGGCCGTTGCCGAGCGCGTCGAAGAAGCCGGCATCCTCGCCCGGACCCGTCATGAACTGTTCGGGCCGGATATCGCCGCGCAGCAGGCGCACCGCCTGATACGCCATCTGCGCGAGATTGGGATAAGCCTCCACGCCGGACGCAATGACCATGCGCTGCTGGCTTCCACGGCGAATGATCATCGTCGTGGGCGTGATCTCTACCCCGAACCGCTGGCTGACATCCGGCCGCTTGTCGACATCCATGAGCGTGACCTGCCAGCCCATCTCTTCCTGGAAACGCTGGATGATCGGCCACTGGACGCGGCAATAGCCGCAGGTCGAACGCGAGAACATGACGAGCGCGAACTCGCCCGCATGGGCGCGCAGGTAGGACCGACGGATGGCGTCCTTCTGCGCGCCAAGCTCCGAGCGGGCATCGCCGACCATGGGGTTTGCGGACTTCGAGTTGAGCTCGGGATGTTGCAGCATTGCGATCTGCGTCACGCCGGCGAACGCGCGCGCCTTGCGCCGCGCGAAGTCCTGAAGCCGCCAAAAATCGGCGACGGCATCGACCGTCAGCACGGTCGCGGCATAATCGCGCTGCTCTTCGATGAGCTTGCGGATCTTCGGCGGGGTCCAGGTAGCCAGTTCCGCCATCGGTGGTATGACGGGTTTGACCAATCCGTCCGGCTCGGCTCTTTCCTCAGGCTTTGGCCGGGGCGCTTCATACCACCAATAGCCTTGGCGCTGTCCTTGAGCCTGCCCTTCTGTCTGGGCGTTCGCCGGCATCGAGGCAAGAACGATAGATGTCGCTGCCGCGACGATCAGCCGCCGCGCGCTCACAGGATGCGCTCCATCCTGGTAAGGTTTGCGATCGGCAGCAGCCCGAAATAGCGGCTGTCGAACCCGCGCGGGTGCGTCGAGCCGACATAGGCCATCCCGGCGGGGATGAGGCCGCTCCACTTCATATGGTCAAGCTTCAGCCCGTTATGGGCTTGGGGCAGGCTGACGCCGAGCAACTGGCCGTTGCAATAATAATGGCCGTCCCAGCCGTTTTGGGTCAGCGGTGAGGGCGTTTCGAACATGGTGAGCCGATCACCGGGGAGGCACAGCGCATGCTTGGTAACGGAGACTGGCTTCGGCCCGGCGATCGGGTGATGCAGGGTGAACATCACATAGTCGCCGCGCAGGATCGGCCCCGGGCTCTTGCGCACGGCAAAGGCCTCGATCGACGGGGTCATGACCAGGGTCACTTGCGGCATCACCAGCGCTGCGCAGAGGGCGAGCGGCAACACGACCAGCATCGCGCGCCATAGGCGGTCGGGGCGCGCAGGCTGATCCGGGCCGGGAGCGCCGAGCGCGACCGCGGCCTTGCGGGGAAGACGCCGCAGGCGTGGCCATAAGCCGGCCGTCCACCTAGCGAGCAACCAGAAGAGCCTGAGCATGGCTGACCTCCTCTTTTCCGCCGAGGCGGGCATATTCTTCGAGCATTCCGGAAAGAGCGCTGTCGCCGAACACGACATGGCTGGCGCGGGGACTGTCGTCGTCGCGCTCGCAATAGGCCTGGGTCGGATCGCCCGGGATCATCGCGAGTGCGGGGACCTGGGCGATGCCATGTTGGCGAAACACGATCGGATCGATGATCAGCTGCACATCGCGCATCACGCAGTTCGGACCTTCGCAGCCGGGATCGAGCCTGAGGATCTGCGCGGTCAGCTTCGCCATCGGGCCCATTTTCCGGAGCCCCCCGGGTACGCCGCGGAACGCCATGACGCCGTGAACCTTCGCCAACTGAGCGGCGTAGTTGCGCAGTGTCGAGATCGGCATGGAGGAAGACACGAACAGGACCGGCACCCAGCCCCTGGCGGCAACGGCCGGCGCGGCCTTGGCGAGCGCCTGTTCCTCGGCGGGCTCGAGCCCCAGCGCCTGACGGAGCGCTTTGGCCTGTCGCTCTCGCTCGGCGGCAAGGCTCGCCTCGCCGCGCGCCTGGGCGGCGCGAGCGCGTGCTTCCATCTCCGGCATAGGCGTCCGGCCTCGCAGGCCTTCGAATGCGCGCCGACGGACAGCCGGATCGTCAGTCGGCGGCAGCCTCGGGTCAGGCGTGTGTCCCGCAGCCTCCTTCTCTCGCGTGACGATGCCCTCGAGCCGATCCATGGCTTTTTGGCCCTGCTCGGCGGTGGATCCCCTGGCATCGCCGCGAGGGGCAACGGGCGTGGCATCCTGTGCCAGCGCGGCGGTTGCGGCGCCTGCAGCCACGAGGAGAGCGGCGTTACGGATTGATGGCTTTGAGATACGCATTGACGCGCTCCCCCATGTCTATCTGGATGTCGGATTGGGCGCGGGCCTCGATGTCCGCATAATATTCGGAGAGATCGATCTTGCTGAAATCTAGCGCCTGGAACTCCTCAGGCGTGAACCCACGGCACATCGGCTTCTTGGCCGTGCCCCAAAGATTGCCGTTGAAGGCCTTAAGCTGGGGACGGCCCTGTTCCTGGATGATGCGGCCGAGCTTTGTGTTGAAGCAGCAATGGCCGCGCGCCTTCTGGAGGCAGATCCCCAGGAAGCTGGACGTACAGTAGCTACCGATTTCGTGACACATGCCCGACGACCGCAGCATGGCGGTTTCCATATCCTGCTGATCACAGCCGGAGAAAAGGAACTCGATCATGAAATTGATCGCGAGGCTGACCGCGAGCGAGGTTGGGTCGAGCCCAACGATCAGCGCGTTCGCACCGGCGCTGGCCGCCTGGCTCGCGGTCGCGCCCGCCTTGAAGGCGACATAGGCCGCCTTCATGCCCGTGAACACGCCTTTGGCGACGGCGATCTTGGTGCCGATCGAACCAATCGACGAGCCCATGCCGTCCTTGACGATCTTGCCCTTGTCCTTGCAGCAATTGGAAAAGGTGGTCGAAAGCCCGGCCGGGCGGCAGCGCACGCCACGCCCGGAGAAAATCTCGATCTGGCCCATACAATTGCCGTCGGCATCGATGCCCCCATTGGGCTGGCTGCCCGGATCGTCCATCGGCGGTTCGTTGACGATCGGGTTGGTCGCGAGGTCCGCGCACTGATTGGGCGAGCAAGCCGGCGGGCCGCCTGTGCTTTTCACCATGCAGGCAAATTGCGGTCCGGCCGGGCAGCTATATTGTCCGGCGGCGTCGGCCACGCAGTCGACCTGCTGGATCGGGCAGAGCCACGCGCCGCTTGTCGTGGCGAGGCAGCTAGCCTGCTCGCCTTCGTCGGCAGCATCGCCATTATTGTTGAGATCGGCGGCGCAGATCTGCTGCGCACTGGCGGCGCTCGGGAAGGCGATGCTCGCGCCCAGGCAAAGCGCTATCGCGAGCGCAGCTCCGCGCGGATCGAGGGGCCGGCTTCTCTTGCTGGGCAGGCCGATCATTGCACGCTCCCCGTGCAGACGAGGTCGGCGCCGGCGAGGCGGACGGTCTGCATCATCACGACCGCCTCGGGAAAGTCGTCAAGGCATCCACAGGCGGAGACCACTTCCTCACCCGGACCTGCGGGGCACTGATTGTCGGACGTGCAGGCGTGGAAGAAGGTGTCGTAGCCGGTTGGCACATTCTGTTTGGCGCCGACGACTCCATCCGGCGCAGCCGCGTTGTTTGCTTTGGGCGCGCGCGTCTTGCAGACGGCCTCGCAGGCCGGAACGGAACCCCTGTCTGGCAGGCTGAAGGCGCGGGTCGAGGTCGCGAAACTGCCATCGCTCTGCCGGGCGCGGTCGGCGAGCATCGTCTCGGTCGAATGGTCGATGATATAGGTGCCGCGGCTCGTATCGGGTTTGGCGATGTCATCGACCGAACAGCGATAGGTGCGGTCTTTCAGAAAGAAGTCGCGGGTGAGATCGGTCGGGCAGGCGGGGCCGCCCAGGATACGGGTCTGGGGCAGGGGCTTCAGGCCCGTCGCGACGCCGTTGATCCAGGTCTGGACGCCATCGACCAATTCGCTGTCGAGTTTGCATTGCGGATCGGCGGCGATCGTCCCGCATCCGTCGACCAGCTGCTCCAGCGTCTTGCAGCTATTGTCGACATCGACATGGACCTGCGCGAAACCCTCGCCGCCTTCCGCGACCGCGACGCGCAACCAGATCTCGTGATCGCCGGCGGTGAGCCAGGGCTTCAGGTCGAGATTGGGATAGGCATAGAAGGTCTTCTTGAGCTCGCATTTGGAGGGCGGGAGGCCAAGGGTGGTCCAGGCGGAAGGGCCCGAACCGACAAGCTGCCCGTCGATGCGTACCTGCGCCCAGTCATCGGCGAAGAACTGTGTGAGGCGTGCATCGACGATCCGGTCCGGCTCGCTCACATGCAGTGTCATCCGGAAATCGATGAGCGTGCAGCTCCCGCCAGCCAGACTGTTGTCCGCCGGGGACCCCATCAGGAAATCGAAGGACGATCCGTTCTGGATCGTCGAATAGCCGCCGGCGGTCCGGCTGATAATGTCCTCCGCGCCGGGCTTGAGCACGGTCGCCCGCCGCTCGATCGTGCAATGCCGATATTGCAGGGATGTGCCGGTGCCGATCGCCGAACCCTTGAGCGCCTGGAACACGCTATTGCCGGTCGAGGCGGCATAAGCGTCGGAGGCGATGGTCGCGGGATTGGACCGGTAGGCGGTCTGGGGCAAAGCGGGGTTGGACGAGCATGCGGTCGATTGCGCGCCCACATATCGGATCGCCGGACCATCGATCACGGCTTCGGCGACGCCATAGCGTGGGTCAGCGGTCGTGAGTGCGCCGATCATCCCGCCGCCCAGATCGCGCAGGACCGAGGGCATATTGCCCCAGGCAAGATTGGCGCCGCAGCTATTGTTGATGCAGTAGCAGCCGGCGAGCTTGGGCATATCGACCGCCGTCAGCTTGAGCGCGTTGGCTGCGTCCACGTCCCAGCGGAAGAAGCTGCACCCGTTCCAGCTGCCCGGCTGGCAGGAGACCACACCATTGGCGCAGATGCCCGACACGGGGACGGGAAGCTTTGACGTGCTGTCGACCGTACCGTCGAGATCGGTGTCGCGCGCGATCGTGACCGAGCCCAGGTCGCCGGTCCCCGAGGGTTGGACCAGCACCTCCAGCATCGTCGCGGTTTTCTGGCAGGCGATGTTGGGCGCGAAGGTGCGGCTGTTGTCGACCGTGGAGATCGACTGACCCGCAAGCCCCGGCGTCACATAATTCTGCTGGAGCGCCTCGCTGTCGCTGGTCTTTGTACGCGACGCTTGCGCTGCGGTGCGCGCACGGTCTTCCATCGTTTGTGCCGAGGCGGATGTGGCGAAGGGAATGGCCAGCGCGACCGCGACGACGGAGCAGGCGGAGAGGATACGCCTTTTCTGCCGACGGGACATTGCGGCCGCGCTGGCCGGGGGTGGAGCGACGCCGCCAGGGGGGCTTGGCGGCGCCGCTCCTGTCCCGCACGGCAGCCCTCGGCCGTAGGGGCCTTGGCGAACAGACCTCCGGAATGGATGGCTGGCGCGTGCGGGAACGGGGGAAAATGATCGGCTCATGGCACCGGTATCCCGGCGCAGCAGATCACCTTTTCGAAGAGCATGAACTGGGCATTGTCCTTGCCAGGCGCATGCTTGGCCGAGGACCAGAGCGATCCCGGACGGCCGATATTGACGCACTTGCCGCCCTTCACGGGCTCCATGATCTGGAGCTTGTAGCGGCTCTTGGTCCACACTGGCTGCGGCACGAACGAGCAGCCATCGGCCGAACTGATCGTGAGCGCGCCGAGACGGCCCATCATGAACACACCGCGCGCGGCAAGCCCCGCCCATGCCTCGACGCTGTCGTCGAAATGGATGTCGCCGGCGATCGGATAGGTCGCGCCCCAGCTCCCCATGCACCAAAACAGCGGGTCGATGACCTTCCCGGCCGCCGCCGCCGCGCTGTCGCCCATGCAGGCAAGCCCGGCGGCGGGATTGCCGAACAGGATGCCCTCGGGCTGGATGATCGCGCCCAGCGTCCCCGACTGCCAGGTGGGCAGCACCTCGGTCATCATGGCCACGTCGAAGCCGTCATTCTCGAGGCAGGGCAGGTCTGTGAACATGTCAAGCATCGCCCAGACCGGCGAGATGTAATAATGCATTTGCGCGAACATCTTGCGGGTGTTGGTGCCGTCCGAGATCGACGACTGGCTGCCCTGGAGCTTGCCGCCGGTCGGCAGGAGATCGGCGCCCAGAGCCATCATGCAGCCGGGTTCGGTCACGACATCGACCATCCGGTTCGGCGACCAGTAGGAGACCTTGACGCCGAACCAGAACTGGATGCCCTTGCGGCAGGCACAGAGCGGCTTGGACGCGGACTGCGCGTCGAGCGCCTTGTCGAGCTTGTCGAAGCTTCCGACCCGAATGCCTCCGACCGTGATCGGAAAGATGCAGGTCCAGCGCACCTTGGTGATGGGGTTGAAGACGGTGCCCGCCTCGCATTTGGAGGCGCGCGCCGGGCTCGGCCAGGCCAGCGTCATCGCAAGCCCGATGAGGAGGCCAGTGACGAAGATGGGGAGGCGCCCAATCATCGCGTCGCTCCTTTCGCCGCGACCACGGTCACCCGGCTCTTCGGACCATATTCGGTGAGCATGAGCCGCGTGCCCGACTGCTCGACGATGACCGGCGCCACCGTCAGTCCGAACCTCTGCTTGACCCGTTCCTCCAGGATGTAGATCGGACGCCCGGTCTTTTCAGAGAGGTCGATCGCGTCGCCATTCTGTGACCCAAGCGCCGAGAGCAGGATGAAATCGCTGGCCCGGGCATTGCGCAGCGCCCAGCCCAGGTCGCGGGGGTGCACGACGACGAGGCGCTGTGGCAGCGTCACATAGGTCAGCGGATTGAAGGTAAAGCCCTTGGGGTAGAGCGTCTTCCCGTCCGGCAGCGTGATATCGAATTCGAGAGTGTAGAAGGGCACGACGCTGCGCACCCGATCGGCGCCCGCTACTCCCAGCGGAGCAGCCTTAAGCGCGGTCCACTTGTCACGCGGGCCAAAGGCTGTGCTCATATCGCCCGGCAGCGTCGCGACCTTGCCCTCGATCTCGGCAAGCGCATCCGGCTCCGCGATTGGCCAGGTGCGCCCGATGGTGCTGCGTGTGCCGCCCGCCACCGGCCCGGTGAGCGCCAGCGCACTGGCTGCGGCCAGGGCGTTGCAGGCGAGAAAGGCAACAAGGATCGGGCCAGGGCGAAGCCGGCGGAGCAGGTTATCGGCCATGACGCTGTCTCCAATGTCCTTCAGGCGGCTCGGGGATGCCGATCAGGGCGGCGACGAAGGCTGAGACGGCAATTGGCGTGAGGATCCAGATCAGCATGCCGGACTCACGGTCGAGCGATGGCGACATCAGCAGCAGCGCGCTCTGGATCTGCATCAGCAGGAAGCCGCTGACCGTTAGACGGATCGCCGCCTGCGAGGGCGTGGAAGAGGTAAGCCCATTCATTTGCCGCGTCTCCGGCGAAGGCGGCTCATCAGCTTAGCGGTGCCGGCCGACAGACTGAGCAACAGCAGGCCCGTCGCCATGCAGGACGCCGCGACGAGCAGCGAGGCGCGAAGCACCATCATGGTCGGTTGCTTGAGAAGGAGCCCGGCCACCAGCACCAGCAGGCCCATCATCACGGTCTCGATCATCACGAGCCGGAAGCGCCACTGAAAGGACTCCGCCTCGAACCGCTCGGCGAGCCGCTGCTCGACGATCAGCTCGATGGCCTCATTGTCGGACCAGTTGAGCGGCAGCTGGTCGGGGTGCGGGGTATAGCGGGCCATGACGGTCAGCCCTCCACCAGGCCGGGCACGGTCGGCGCGCCCAGGATTTCGGATGGATCGACGCCGGCCAGGCGGCAGACCGCCTCGAGTGGCGACAGCCCCTGGCGCATCAACGCCTCGAACGCCGCCACTTCGTCGGGCGCGCTCGTGTTGATCCAGTAGGAGAAGGGATCGACCACGAGCCGGGCGATGCCGAGCCCGAGCGGCGAGTCGATGAACACCTCGGAATAATTGGGCTTCGAGTTGCGAACCGACTTTAAAAGGTCGAGGACGAAGCCCGAATAATCGAGGATCTTGTTGTCGACGGCCCGGTCGTAGGTCGAGCCCTGCAACAGGAAGCGGGTCGCGGCATTTTCGAGGATGACCTGGCCCGTTCCGCCAAACAGCGTGAGGTCGTTCATCGACTGGAGCACGATACCGAACGAGCCCCGATATTTGCGCGCGCGGCGATAGCCCTGGCCGAACGCCTCGGCGAGGCGCGAGAGATCCTGCCCGTCGGTGCGCGTCATGAATTGCGCGGCCTCGTCGCACAGCACAAATCGCGGACGGTCGCGGGCGGAGAGATAGAGTTCCTGCGTGACCGCGTTCACCACCACCATGACGATGACGTTGAACAAGTCGGGCATCGACTTCAGGCGCTCGAGTTCCAGCACGACGAATTCATCGTTGCGGATGTCGAGCGTCGAGGGGCCGTTGAAATAATGGCCATAGGCGCCGCCCGACCCGAAATCGCGCAAGTTGAAGGCGAGCTCACGCGCGACGGGGACGAGGTGATCGACGCTGTCGAGCGCGGTCTCCACTTGCGAGGGATAAGTACCGAGCCACTCGCGCACCGCGTCGATGCCATGGTCGGCGCGACCCGTGTCGATCGTCCACTGGACGGCCGACTTCAGCAGATTCCATTCCGATGTCGTGACGCCCTTGCGGGTGGCCGCATTCGCCATCTCGGCGACGATCGCCACAGCCATGGTGATGGCCGACTGCTTGTCGTCGCCGTCGAGCGCCAATCCCATATCGAAGGGGTTGAGGACGAGATGCTCTTCGCCAATGTCGATGTACCGGCCCGAACAGAGGGTACAGAGCTTGCGGTAGCTGCCGCCGATATCGATGATGCGGATCAGCGCGCCGCAGGCGAAATATTGCTGGCACAGATTGTTGAGCAGGAAGCTCTTGCCGGCCCCACTCTCGGCCGAGACGATGAAGTTATAATTGTTGATGCGCGGATCGAAGAGGTCGAGCGTGACGAGCTGGCCCTTGCGCCCTGTGTAGAGCAGGGCCGGTCGCCCGCCGCCGCGGAAATCCGTCTGGATCGGCGCCATCAGCACCGCAGCCTTGACCGGCATACGAAAGTCACGCTCGAGCAGGCGTAGCGTCGTTCGGTCAGGGTAAAGCCCGAAAGGCAGGCTCATCACCAGTAGCGTCGGGTTGAGATAGCTCTCCTCCTGCATCGAGAAGGGCAAGGGTTCGCCCTCCCACAGCCGCTTGGCGCGCGCGGCGAGATCGCGGGCATGGGCGCGGTCCCTGCCGAACACCCAAATCGTGGGAATGACGCGGACGAACTTGCTGTTGCCCGCCTCGTCAAGGATCCAGCCGATCTCCTCGATCTGCTTGCCGACCTCGACCGCGAAGCTTCCGGCTGCCTTCTGCGCCGACAGAATTTGCGCGCGCTTATGAATCTCGAACTGCGAATGATCGAACAGGATGTTGAGCGTGTAGAGAAACGGTCCGCCGATCTGGTCACTGTCCTCGGACGCCCCGCGCATCCCGCCCATGAAGCGGTTGGCCCGTTCGGCGGTGATCCGCCGCGCCGGCGCCTTGGGGGTCAGGCAGCGCGCGACCTGATTGCCGAGGAACACCTCCGCGCCCTCGAACACGAGATCGGGTCCCGCATCGATGATCTGTTTCGCGATCGGCGGCGCGCCGACGGTGGTGCCATCGGCAAACACGCCTGGCGCCGGGTTCGCGACGCCGTTGAAGACTCGACGATAGAAGGCGACCATGTCCTCGGGCGGCAATCTGCGGATGCCGAGTTTCGACAATTGCTCCTCGACCTGTCGGCGCAGATCCTCGCCGAGCGGGCGCCTTGTCTTGATCGACAGCAATGTCCGGAAGTTGCGGACCGGGATGCCGTGCAGCGCTTTGAGGCCATGACGTCCCTCGCTCAGATAGGCGCGGGTATGGCGCGCGGATGCCTGAATGAGCGGATCGTCGCGGATCTTGAGGTCAAGAAACGCATCCAGCGCGCCGTCGATCAGCGGGTCCGCGAAGGTGTGCAGCTGCAGGACCGTGCCGTCGGGGAAATGGATATTGAGCAAGCCCTGCAGCGCGCCCTGGACATGGGCGAACATATAGGCGGTCGGCACCAGCTCCCAGGCATGACCCCAGGTGTCGTCGATGCACAGGAATGCTTCCGTATCCTCATCCCATGCGACGAGCGGGAGATGATCTGAAAAGCTGTCGCGCCGGACGGCACTGCGCAACCGCTTATAGCTAAGCGCGCTCATGGCTTCGGCTCCGGTGCGGGCGGGGCGTTCGTTTGGGAGACAGGCGCCGGGGCAGAAGGAGCGATGACGGACTCCTGAGCCGGTGCAGGCTCGCCGTCCGGCGCGTTGGTATCGCGGACCTGGCCGAGGATCGGCGCCTGGGATGCGCGGTCGGGCGAGGCGATGAGGGCGCCGCCTACCACCCAGACAGGCTTGTCGGTCACCGAATAGACATAGCGCGGCATATAGAGACGGTCGGGGCGCTGGCGATCTGCATAGGGCAGGATCAGCGTGCGCACCGTGCGCGCCGGCTTCAGCATCGGCGTGACGGGCGCCTCGATCAGACCCTTGAGTTCGCGATAGACGCTGTCGCGGTAGCTGCCATAGGCAGTGCCGGCAGCCTCGGCCTGTGACCGCATGCCCGCTCGGTCCGCATCCTGGCCGCGCAGCATGGCGCGGTCGTTGGTGACTTTGGGGTCGGACTTCGACGCGACGCCGGCCACAGCGTCGGCATAGGCGCGGTCAGGATGGATGCACTGACCGTGATCGCTGTTCTTGCAGTCGAACTTCTCCGAATAGGGCGACATCATCGAGCCGACCGTGGCGCAGCCGCCTAGGGCAACCAGCAGGCTGAGCGAGAGCAGCGAGCGATGAAGAGACTGATGGGCCAGCAGATGCATGGCGGAGACTCCTATGGACTGGGGCGCGGGGAGCATCAGAATTTGCTCCCGACCGATGGCTTGATCTCGAGGGCGAGGCCCTCCTGGATGACGACCACGACGTCCTTCGCCGCGCCGACTTCGACGACGGGGCCGGCCTGGCGGGCCAGATCGAGATAGAAGTCGGTGAGCTTGTCCGACGATTTGGACAGCCCTCCGGCAATGCCGGTCTTCACGGCGTCGCCGGCATCGAGGCTCCGCACGCTGCCCAGCGCTGACGTCGACAGGCTGCCGAACGATCCTTCGACGCTCTGTGAGATGCCGGCGATCGTGCCGGCGATGAACGAGCGGGCGAGCGTCGCGCCGGCACGGGTCACGACCTTGCCGGACAGGCCCTTCTTGCCGTCGGCATCGACGAAGAAACCCTTGATCGCCTGATCGACGACTGCATGACTCTCAAAGTCCACGCAGGAGATCGAAACCAGCTGGATCTCGACCCGCTCCTTGGCGAGGCTGCCGGTCGCATTGCCGATGACGAAGCAGCCGGCGAGATTGGCCTTCACCTCGTTCGGAAGCACGGCGGGCGCCTGGACCCGGGCGATGATCGGCTCGGGGTTACTGGTCGCGTCCCGGCTCGCCAGCGCGTCGATGCCGGTCAGCAGCCGCGCCTTCATGAAACCAGGTGGCAAATAGATCGTCCGCTTCCCTTTTTTTGATGCAGCCCCGCCGCTCGCGCCTCCCTCCGCTCCTTGCGCGGCGGTCGCCGCGCCGATCGCGCCGATCTGGCGCTCGGTAGGCGGAGCAGGCGGTGCCGGGGGCGCGGCAGGCGGGGTCGGCGGTGCTGGAATTTCGTCCGCCGCGCCCTTTGCCTCGCGAGGTACGGGCGGATAGGCGGGCGCCTCGCCGGGGATCGCGGGCGGGAGATCACCGCCATCGCCTGCTGCTGGCGTGTGAGCGCCAGCGCTGCCACCGGGAACGACCTTGCCCTCCTCGATCGCGGTGACCCGGTCGCCGAGCAAGCTCTGTCCGTCGAGGATCTTCTGGAGGTCGCCGCGCAGTTTCACCTCGAGGCTATCGCCGCGAAGCCCTGCGCCCATATCAAGATTGCTGGCCTGGGGCGCCTTGGGCGCTTCCTTCTTTCCGCTAGAGCTGGCGGTGTAGAGGCCGAGGCCGAGCAGCGCGATCGTCGAGACCACGCCCAACTGCTTGGTGCGCAGCTTCTGATCCGAGGTAAGTTTCGACCACTGCGCCCTCAGATCGAGCAACGCGGGGCGGGGCGACGTATCGTTGAGGCTTTCGTCGCCACCGGCACGGGGCGTCGCGGCCGGAGACGTCTGCGGAGTGTCCTCTGGCGTCGTCATGGCTGAACGCTCCTGCGAACGACGATCAGCCGCGCAGTCTCACCTGGACCCAGCGTGAGGCGATCGATCGTGATGGCGAAGATGTCGGCTCCGAGCGCGGTATCGAGAAAGTCGCGCTCATCGAGCGTGGTGGTAGCAACAGCGCGGACGAGATATTCGCTGACCGACAGGCCCGCACCCTCAACCTCGAGGCGGCGTCGTTCCGACAGCGAGGCGGTCGGAAGATCAGCGAGGATCAGCCGGTCGCGCGAGGGCGCCACTTCGGAGAAGGAGGCCGGTACCCGGTCCTGCAGGATCGCCAGCGCAATCCCGACCGCCCGTTCCTCTTCGACCAGCGGTCCCAGGAGCGCGTCATTGGCGCGGGCGCGCTGCGCGCCGCCGGGAACCAGCGTCACCGTTTGTGCCGGAATATCGGCCGGTTCGGCATAGAGCGGGTAGATCGCGCCGTTGCACGAGACGAAGAATTCGGAAGGGGTCGTCACATAGGTGCGCGTCTTGGCCCCCATATCGTCGGTCTCGAGCACGAGGAACTTGACCCAGGCGTCCGAACCGCCGCGCTCGACGGCGAGGCCCTTTTCGGCCGAAAATTTGACGTCCTCGATTTCGCCGCCCACGCAGACGATATGATTGACGTCACGGTTGGACAGCCGGATGCGGCTTGTCTGGTCGGGCAAAGCCGCGATCGACTGGGCGAGGGCGGGCGAAGCGGCAGGGATTGTCGCGGCCAAGATCAAAAAGGCGGGTGCCCCGGCAAGGCGGACACGCCTCGCCCGATTACCGGATATCGGCATTGAAATTCTCCTCCTGCAGGGCGGTCAGCCAGAAACGGCCATTCTCGAGCGCGTAGCGAATGCGCAGATTGCCCCGGAACTTGCGGATCACGCCGCCGATCACGCGGACTTTCTCGACGGGGACAAGGATCTCGCTGCCCGTCCAGGTGACGGGCTGGTCGCCCCGGATATAGGTTGCGATCGAGAGCGTCGGATTGTTGCCGAGCTCATCGAGCAGCCGGTTCAGGCTGTCGCGCAGGCCATTATAGGCGCTGGGATGCGCGATCCGCAGCAGCTCGTGGAACTGCCGGTCAGCCGAATAGGCGGAATAGGTGCCGGCAAGGCCGACGATGTTGAAGGTGATCGCCCGGAGATAGGCCTCGGAGGGCTTGTTGCCCGTCACATAGAGGTCGCCGTCCGCGCCGAACGGGACGATCACCGTTCGTGTGTTCTGGTTCGAGGTGTAGATGACCGTGCCCAGGACCGCGGTGATGCCGAAGAGGCCGGCGATCGCGACCTTGAGAAGTCGATTTTCCTCGAAGAGGTTGGCCGATCCCTGCAGGTAGCGGTGCAGGTGCCAGCTCGGCCGCGTATCGCCGATCATATCGGCCTGGGGCTTGCGCCTGAAGGGAAAAGCCATCTCGCTTACTCGAAAAAGCGGGTCTGGGTCGGACCCGGATAGTTGCGGAAGCGGGCGAGGCCCCAGCGCCAGGCCAGGTGCGGGATGAACCCGCGCGGCTTGGTCCGCTTCCAGGGGATGAAGAGGAGAAGGGCGCCGATGAGAGCCCAGCCGATGATCCCGCCGACGATGACCGCGACGAAGATCGTGGACATCACGACGATGAACTCCTGACTGTCGAACCAGAGGATCTGGAGCGGCCGATGCAGGAACTGTGGCAGACGTTCGTCCACGCCCTTCTCCCTTGCTTCACCACGCCGCTGGGCGTGGGTTCCGGAAGGCGACCATCGCCTTCCGTCTCGTGAGGGCGGCCGGCCCGCCCGGCGCGCCCGGTCCTGGTCTCAGATCAACATGCCGAAGGTCTGGAGGATCGAATCCGCCTTGATGAGGCAGACCGCCGCCACGATCGTCGGGATGCCGATCATGATGTTCGAGAAGAGCCGCGAGACACCGAACAGGAAGGCGGCAACGCCGCCCACGAAGCCGAGCGGACCCTTTACACCCTGGTTCACGACGATGTCGTAGATGTCGTAACCGAGGTCGCCTGCGGCAGGGGCCTGGAACGCGTAAGCGACGCTCGTACCAGCGATCGCGGCCAGGAGGAAAAGGACCGCCGCGTCGATCGTGCGGAACGTCCTTCCCCGAAGCATAGTCAACATATGCAGTCTCCTTGTGCGTGGGGCCGTCCAGGACATGCTTGCCGGTACCGATCGGTGGTCGTGTCCGGCCGGCGGCAGTGCTGGACGGCCCCTGGAGGCGCGCTCCCGCCGGCATCTCGGTCCCGGCGGCGCGTTGAACGCGCACGCGAGGTCCGCCAAAATCGTCAACTGTCGCCGTCAGGGGCTGGGCTTGGGTTTGGGGCTCTCGGCGTCGAGAAAGGCCTCGAGCTCTGCTTGCTGGAACCCCGACACGAGCTTCCCATCGACGAAAAGCGTCGGCGTGCCCGACACGCCCATCTTGCGGACCGTGTCCGCGTCGCGTGAAACCTTCTCGGCACCTGCCCGGCATTTGAGCAGCGATGCGGGCTGCGCGCCGGCATAGACCGCCTTGAAGGTCGCCTGGGGGTCAGGCGAGCACAGGATGTGCTCGGCCTTGGCCGCCGCTTGCGGGTGGATGCCGCTCACGAAATAGACGAGGCGCTGGACCGGCTTGCCTTCGGCCTCCTTCGCCAGCCAGAAGCGCTCGAGCGCCTGGCAATAGGGACAGTCGGGATCGGTGAACTCAATCACCTTAGGGGCGCCTGCGGGGCCCACGACCAGCGCATCGGCAGGATTGATGGCGCCGACGCGCTTCCTGGCGCTGGTGTCCTGCGCCAACGCTGTCAGATTGACGCCATTCTTGTCGTAGATCGCTGCGAAGAGGAGATGCTGGCTCTCCGGCGCGAAATAGATGACTCGTCCACCCGCAACGGCCTGATATATTGGGCCTTTGACAGGCGCCGAACCAAAGTCCTCGAAGGTCAGGTTGGTGAAGGTCTGGCGCAATTGACGCTGAGCTTCTGCGGCCGCGGCCGTGAGGGGCTCGGCACCGCTATCCTGAGCGTAGGCGGGTGCCGTTGCACAGAGCAGGGCAGCCGAGATCAGCTTAGCGCTGCGGAACATGGTTGGGCTCCGGACGAACGAGGGAGGTGCACGCGAAAAGTCGGCTGTCGAGCGTTAGCGCGCTGCCGATCTTGATTGCGGCAGGGGCGACAGGCGGCAAAGAGCGTGCGGTCTTTTCGCGGATGGAAAAGCCAAGGTCGCTTTGAACGACGGCGAGCTGGGGGCCGCGAGTGCAAGGGTAAGCCTCCGCATCGGGCCGATAGGTTTGAGCGCTGGCCGGTACAGCGCTTGCGCAGAGCAGCAGGGCTGCCGCAAGCGCCGGTAATGGGCATGGGAAGTCCATGGCACATGTCTCCTCGTGGCGCCGCGAGGCGCTCGGGTTCGGGGTTTGGTTAGGCCGGGTGGATGGCCGGGACTTGAGTCCGCAGTGGCCACCGATCCGGTGCGTCCCAGGGCATGACGATCAGGTATCGCCGCTGCAATAGGGAGGGCACTGAAGTGCCGAAGCGGTGAAACAAAGCATCGGAACGACGAAAGTGAGGAGTTGATCTCGCGATGCGTTGAAAAGATCAAATTTGGAAAGAAGCGGCACTATAATGCCGTTTCTGCTTCCATTCGTCGTGAAAATGCTCCCGTTCGGCTCGCCGGCGCGGGACAATGCAACAGCTAAGGCAGGAGAAGGAGTGATGGCTCGAGCTAGACGCAGTTTCAAACTCCGGCTTTCGCCGGCAGGGCTCGACGTTCTTATCGACTCGCATTGCCACCTGATTCGCGTTACCCGGTCCCTGATTGCGTGGGGAACGACCCTTCATGTTGCGGTCGAACATCTCAGCACCTTGTCAACCACCGAAATCGTCGACCAAATGCAGCTCCAGGAGCTTGATTGTCTAGGTGGCGCCGAAGAGCACCATGTCGGAGCGTCCAATCGGCTCTGGGATATCGCCACAAGCATTACCGAACGGGTACAGAAGACATCGCCCGAGGGTCGCCAACCCAATCTCGGTACAATTTATCTCCTGGCGCTGATGCAGATCCCCAAGGCAGGTAAATCAGACCTGATAAACGCCTTCGATCGCGCATTGCAGTCTGGAGCGCGAACACCGGCAAGTCGGGAGGTTGATGATCTTGCCGGATAAATAGCGACAAAGTGGCCGAGGTTGTGTCTTGACGGTGGTGGTAAGTACACCTTAGCTTTCAATTTAACGAATTGCCTTGGCGGGCGGTATCTCCCGTAAGGAGACGCGGACATGTCGCATGATTTAGCGACTTCCGTTGCCGAATGTCCAATCCTGTACGTCAAAGTGCAGTCCGGGCGGCAAATTGAAGAGGCACGGAAGAGACTTCGCCTGACGCAACGCGATCTGGCGAGAGAACTTGGCATGGGTGTACGCTGGCTTCGCGAGATCGAGGCCGGCAATCCCCGCTCGCGGCTCGACGACCATCTGCTCTGCGCCTACAGGCTCGGACTATCGACGGGTCATATCCTGATACCGCTGCTTTTTGCGGGCCAACGGATGTGCTTTCCGCGACAGCTCGCGATGGGCGACCTCAGCGATCTTGAGCGGATGTGTATCGAGATGATCGCGCAGCGGAACCTTGATCATCTCACGCGCGCCCTCACCCCGGCCTGGCAGGTGGCGGCAATTCCTGCGGGTGCTGGATTATGATGTCAGCGATGGATCCGCCGCTTCAGGAAATGCTCTACAGATCATTGAAAGAAGATTACGCTGCGGGCGTATTTTCCCCAGGGCGCCGGCTCGATGTGCAAGAGATTGCAGACCGATATCGCGCAAGCAAAACGCCTGCGCGGGAAGCCCTCTGTCGGTTGATGGGCGAGGGATTGATAGAGCCGCACCCCGACGGTGGTCTTCGATTACCTATGTATAGTGGTGAAAGGTTGGCCCACCTATATGCGTGGAACATGAGCCTTCTCATGGGTCTGGTTCACGAAGTCAGACTATCAGCGTTGAAACGAGCAATTGAAGAGGCGACCCCGCAGAATCTGCAACGGACGCCCGTAGCAATCTCGCACGCGGTGGGTTCGCTATTTCTTTCCCTTGCATCGGCGACGGGCAATGAGTTTGCGGTCTTGTCTGTCAGCAACCTGAATGAACGGCTCCATTATGTCCGAATCGGCGAAATTCAAGATCTCCGCGACGCCGCGAAAGAGGTCAGAATTTTGACAAATATTTCGGTGACGGATCTCCAAAAGAGCATGCGGCGCAGGCTTGAGGCTTATCATATGCGGAGAATTGACCGGCAGAAGTCCGCTTTCAGATGAGCGGAAGACCGTCAGCCTGTCTAAAATCTTCGTGTAATCAGCATCTTGGACAATTTGTCGTGCTTTGGAAAGGGAATCGTGTGGATTTCCAGCCATCTTGTCGGGGTATATTTCGGGAGATCGCTCAGAGATCAATTTATCCTCCTTTGGCCACAAATCAGTGCGGCAATTGAAGAGGAATGAACCATGCAACGGAAGAACGACAAGCGTGACGTGAAGCGCCTCGATCTCGGCGGGGTCATGCAGCAGACCAAGGGCGGCGCCATGTCGGTCAACGACAACCAGAACGGGCTTCGTCCGATCTTCGGCGGTCTCTCCGCCGACTGACCAGGATGCCTCGGAACGTCCGTTGGCTCGATCGCTGCGGACGTTCCCTTCTGTATGGAAAGTTAGCGATGGACCTTCACATCAAGCCTGGATTGCACTTTTGCACGGTTGATGGTCGGACCATCTTTCTTGATGAGGATACGAGCCGGTATTTTTGCATTCCTGAGGATGTCGATCGAGCATTTCAACGCCTGATCTTAGCGAACGGAAAGCGCTGCGAGATCTCCGAAGATGCCTTGATCGCCGACCTGATATCCCTGGAGATAATTCAAGGCGAAAATGCAAGGAAAGGCGGACTGACGACACCCGCTTCTGTCGTCGAGCCGAATGGCGATCTTGGTCGGCTTTCCATCCATGATGCACCAGCAATCGAAATTGCTGCAGCCCTCTTCGAACGGCTGCGCTCAAAGCGGATCGCGGCACGCCGAGCCATCGCTGACGTTCGACGCCTGATAGCGCAAGAGCGCTTGCGGTTCGCCCACCGACGTTCAGCGTGTATTCCGACCTCGAACCTTGCCGTGTCAGCGGCCTTCGAGGTCAGCGATTTTGTGTTTGGCCGCCATGATCGTTGCCTACCGCGGGCGATTGCGATCATCAGACGGTGCTTGCGTGCGGGCCACAATCCCTCCCTAGTGATCGGTGTGCGGATCAACCCGTTCACCGCCCACTGTTGGGTGCAGCAAGGTTCGGTCGTTGTTGGCGATTCAATCGACATCACGCGGATATACACCCCGATATGCGCGCTGTGAGCGCTCCGCGATTTCTGATTGATCGGGCTATTCCCGACCGGAGGCGGGTCGAGAAAGCTGCGGAACGCTTCCGGCTCGAATTATGCTTCGATGCATGTGGAGTCCGGGCTTTCGTGTCGCCCGGCTACGGCATTCGCCTCGGTGGAGATCGTGGCGTAATTCTCGGGACACTCTTCGACCGCCACGGTCCACCAGAACCCATAGGCGAAATGAAAATGGATCAGCAGAAGCTGATCTCTGCTAGAGGCGAGCGCGCCCTCCTTGAGAACTATTGGGGATCCTACTGTTCTCTCTTAAGTGATGGAACTGATTTCAACGTTATGCGCGATCCATCTGGCGGGCTGCCGGCCTACCATTCGGGCGCTGCTGGTTCCTGCGTGATAGGCTCCGATCCCGAGATCATAGCCGCCACTGGACTTTGGAAACCCGCAGTATCGTGGGAAGACTTAGCGATCCATCTATACACGCGGGGGCTACCAGGCCCCGTGACGCCACTTAAGGGGTTAGCTGAGCTGCTGCCTGGCACTGCATGCAACATTTGCGATGCTTCGATGAGCGTTAAAGAGTTGTGGTCTCCCTGGGATTATACACCGTTGGGATTCGTATCCGATATCTCCGACCAGGCAGAAATCCTTCAACGAACTATCCAGAACGTGGTTTCGTCATGGTCTTCGAAATATCCCTCAATCCTGATCGGTGTTTCTGGGGGACTAGATTCATCCATCGTCGCGGCCAGTATCCCAGCTCGACGAACGGAAGTTGTGGGTGTTACCCTCGTTACCGACGATCCAGATGGCGATGAAAGGCTCTTTACGAGGTATCTTGGGCGTGAGATTGGGCTAGAAATTCTCGAAATACAGTATGATCTGGCGGACATAGATCTCGCCACGTCGTGCGTTGCCCACCTTGCCCGTCCGATTGGCCGAAGCCACGCCTTGGCGTATGATCGCGCGATACACCGTGTCGCTCGCGAGCGACGCATTGAAGCGTTTTTCAGTGGAAACGGTGGCGACAATATATTCTACTATACTCAATCCGCAAATCCCGTCGCTGATAGACTTCTCGTTGGCGGTATAGGTATCGGTGCCCTTCGGACGGGGCGCGACGTCTGCCGACTGACGGGCTGCACGCCTGTCGAAGCTGCTGCAGCAACGATCAGATCGATCCACGAGCGAGGAAAAGGATACCAATGGCGACCTGATTCTCGCTTCTTGCATGCCGATCTGGTGGCTCGCCTCGCCACAAAACCGGTGAAGCATCCCTGGCTATCGGATGGTCGCGCGCGCCTGCCGGGAAAGGCAGCGCACATAGCCGCCATTTTGAGAATACAATCGGGTCTGGAGGGATATGACCGTCGGCATCCAGCGATGATCAACCCGCTTATGAGTCAGCCAGTTCTTGAGACGTGCCTTGCCGTGCCGTCCTGGGCTTGGGTTGAAGGAGGAAGAGATAGGGCTTTGGCTCGACGCGCTTTCAGCCGCATCCTGCCCAATCGGATATTTGAGAGGCGATCTAAGGGCGGTCCTGATGGGTTCGCGAACCAGATCATAACCTTGCATCGAGCCGAGATTCTTGAGCGGCTGACCAGCGGCCATCTAGCGCGCCAGAAGATCATCG
Source organism: Sphingomonas sp. EC-HK361 (assembly GCF_902498785.1). Lineage (GTDB taxonomy): Bacteria > Pseudomonadota > Alphaproteobacteria > Sphingomonadales > Sphingomonadaceae > Sphingomonas. The sequence continues at coordinate 1,343,913 of NZ_LR701494.1, read as the reverse complement.
ACTGCGATGAAATCGTCTCGGCTCTCTCCAATGATCAACCGACCATGGGAGCGGATCAGGCGCGCCTGTTGTCCTTGATCGATACCGAAGCCTGGGTGTCTCACTGGAGCCCATAGCAACCCTTTTCATCAGAGTCAGATGGTGATGCAGGAATCCATCTGCGAAGCCATTCCAGCTGCCGTCTCGCGCTGTCGAACCGAAGCGCAGGTTCAAGAATCTGATGGCCGGTTCTTGGATAGATCGCAAGCTCGACGGGCGCCGAACCGCGGGTGTTGCCGGTACGGAAAAACTTCAGACAATCAGTGGGTCCCAGACTGTTCTCTCCGCATTCCAGGAGTACAGGGGTTTGAAGGGCGTCGATCGAAAGCAGGGGCGATTGTGATAGAAGTCGTTCCTTCTCACCAATGTCATAGGGATTTCCAAAACCCATGTTGGCGTAGGCTGCTTGTTGGTTTGGTCCGCCATATTCCAGCAACGCTCTGCTGTAGAAATCGACAACGCCTTCCATTGCTATGGTCGCTCGAAATGCATGCACGTTGCTGGCTGCATAAGCGGTAAGGATTCCGCCATAGCTGAAGCCAGCTAAAGCCATTCTGGATCGAGGAGTGCCGAGCCTTTTCGCCGCATAATCGACCCCTCCCAGGACGTCCTCCAGCGGGCCTTCCACATAATCCTTCCGGTCGCGGATCGCGGCTTCAAAATCACGTCCATATCCGCCGCGCCCTCTCGTGTTCGGGATCAATATAGAAAAGCCGTTCATAAGAGGGCCATAGGGAAGAAAGGGGGCGTCATCATTATAGCTATCCGGTGTAACCATGGCCGGCCCGCCTGGGACGGAAACAAGCATTGCCTGATCTGCTTGGCGACCGACTGCCCGGATAAGCACGCCGCTTATCAGGTAATCGCCGTCCTTGCTTTGCCATGATACCGCCTCAGCGCGCCAAGGAAGGCGCGGGCCGCCCGGCTGAAGGCTCAGCGCTTTTGGCGACCATAAATTCCCGGCGGTCGTGATGACTTCCCCGGGATTTTCGAGGCTATGCCGGGTCATGAGCAGCGAACCACCAATCCCGATTTTGCTTCCGCCGAAGCAATTTAATGACTGCCGCCCCAAGAGCGCCGCTGTTCCCCGAATGGCATCGACCTTGAAAACCGGACATTCCATCTGACGCATCGCGACATAGGTAAGATGTTCGGCGTCGATCCAGGTCGGAAGATAGGGGGAACCTGTCGTCTCGTCCGGCTTCGATACGATCACCTGCTCGTGGCCGGAACTACTCTGAACGACCAGTTGCAAGCCGCCTTTCAGCAGGTCTCGGCGCTCCGAGGTCAGATAGGCTATCCTTCTTCCGTCAGGAGACCAGCGCGGGTCAAGATTGGGTCCCGGTCGGTCAGACAGAACCTTGATCGCCCTAGTGACGAGATCCCACACATAGATGTTCGGCCCGGCAGGGCTCGACCTGTCCGCTCCCGATAGCTGCGCGCTGAACGCAATTTTCCGGCCATCGGGCGACCAGGAAAAATCGGCATCAAGCCCGACAAGATCATAGGCAGTCGGCACCTCGTCGACGACGGCACCGTTTGATGAATCAAGGATCGCGACACTTTGACGGGGCGTGCTTCGGCTCGAGCCATCCCAATCCAGTGATGGTTGAAAGGCGGTGCGTCGCAGACCGGCTTGGGCAGTCGTGACCAGTACGGCCAATGATTTCCCATCTGGAGACCAACGCAGATCTGCAATGGCTGCATTTTCCAGGCTGAATGCTCGGGATCGATTATCCGACAGATCGAAGACTGTAACGCCAGTCGTGACCTTCCCCCCCAGAACTGCAACGCGAGTTCCATCTGGATCGAACGAGGGGCTTGGCAACCGCAAATTAGCTCCGTCACGGGCGGTCTGGAGCACGCTTACGAAATGTCGTTTGAGACCGTCCTTCAGGTCGATGGTCCACAATCTGTCGGTGATCGAATTGTCGGCAACGTTCGCAGATCGCTCAACATAAATCAGGTGCTTGCCGTCTCGCGATACATCGAACTGTGGCCGTTCCATCCACGAGCCCGGTATGCGTGGACGCTCAATGGCGTAGGCCGTAAGCCGTTCGAAGCAGGAATTGTCACTGGGCAGGGCGGCCGAGCCTGAATATGGCACCAGGCACGCCAGCGCGAGCAGATGGACTGCCTTGTTCATGACGCTCACTAGAATAGCTTACGGATCGTCACAGAAACCTGCCGTCCGATCACCGAATAGTTGGACGAGTCATATGGCGGCAGCGATGGATCGGAGTTCTCGATTGAAGCTGGCTTCTCATCCAACACATTGAGAACCGAAAGCATGATCTCGGTCCCGGCGAGTATGCCACTGGTTTTATCGGCCTTATATCTTAGCGTTGCGTCGAATGACGTGAACGATCCCACATTGAGCTCGGGGAGCGATCGAGTGTCGCTGGTTCCCCCAATATGGTTGACGAATAGAGAGGCGTCGAAGGACGTGCGGGAATATGTAAGACCTCCTTCGGCGCGCCAGTGCGGTGGGTTGAAAATGGTGCCGGCCAATCGACTGAATGGCAAGCCAGTTGCCACCTGGCGGCGGCTCTCGAGGTAACTCGCATTCGCTGATAGCTCCAGCGTCTGTGATCCACCGATGGAGAACTTATATTGGCCGGAGAGATCGATGCCTCGGGCGTTCTGGCGAGCTACATTCTGGTCCGTGGCGTCGATGATCGCCGCGAGGCTGGCTGCATCAAACGCTGCGCCAGTAAAATTGGAAAGTCCTTGAGGAAGACGAGCGATTTCTGCCTCTACAGTGGCTGACGACGGCGACAGGCGCACAAGATTGGCATATATCGGATTGTTCAGAGCGGCCGTTGCGCCGACAATTGGTACCGAAACTCTATCCTTGTACGCCACGTCAAAATAGCTCGCCTGCAAATGCAGGCCTGAAAGCGCTCGCGGCGTCAACGAGATGGTTGCCGTCCAGGTTTCAGCCTTCTCCGAGCTTAGGGGCGTGCCCCCACCAGCCAGCAAAAGGACGGGAAGACCGCTCGGATTATCGGAGAAGATTGAACCGGGCAACAATACGCCTTGTCGTATCTGGTTCTGTTGATAAAGAGTTGGCGCCTTGAATGAACGGCCCCAACTGCCCATCAGACTCAAATCAGGCGATGGCGCATAGCGAAAGCCGAACTTTGGGGTCGCAACCGATCCGACCGCCTCATAATGCTCGAACCGGCCCGCCGCTGTGAAATCAAGCCGATAGAGTAGTGGCCGGCTGTTTTCCGCGCCAATGACCGGGATCGTCAGTTCGCCATAGGCAAACTGGACGGCCCGCCTCGTATGAAACTGTTCGGTCACGATCGTGGGTGATCCGGACGGCGTGTTGGATACCTCAACACCGAGCCCCAAGGATCGGATTCCGCCTCCGGCCGCAAGCTTGACCTTCCCCCCTGGCAGCTCTGCAAGAGTCCCCTGGACCCCCACTTCCAACGCTTTCAGGTCGTTTCCGTAAACAAGGCGTCCCGGCGTCTCGATCGAAGCAGCGTATCGCCTTGAATGAAGGTCCGCTTTGCTATCGGCGATCGTCCCTGAGAAATTGAGCGACCAGACTGGCGTCAAAGCTATGGTCAGGCTCGGCGAGACCGAATAGGTGCGAACGATGGGGTTGGACCGGAGTCCGTTTTCCGTAACTGCCCCTGTATTCAGGTACGGATTATCATATTTTGAATTGCGCCGGCTGAAGGTTCCATCGATCTTCAATTCTACGCCTTCCGCCATCTGCTGATGGCCGGTAGCGACGATGCTGATTTGCCGCACGCTGGGTACAAGCGTCGCGCTCTCGTCCATAAGGGCCGTGTAGCTGCGCTGCCCTGCGCTAATGCGCTCCGAAGATAGATAGTCCGCTGCAACCATGAAGCCACCGCTCGACCATGTCGATCCTGTCACCGCCGAGACTTGAGCTTGTCTGCCGCCGCCATCTGTCGTCGTTGCAAAGCGCGTTGAGATCTCGGTTCCGCGGAACTCCGGACGCAGAATGATGTTCGCGACGCCGCCAACTGCATCGGAGCCATAGAGCGCGGACGCGCCGTCTGCCACCACTTCGACACGATCGACCGCGGCTAACGGGATCGCAGAGATGTCCACGCCCTGAGCCAAGGCGTCGTAAGCCAGTCGATGGCCGTTGAGCAATGTAAGCGTCGCGTCCGGACCAAGTCCACGCAGATTGAGCGTGGAGGAGGAACTCACATTATTGTTGTTGCCCTGAGCCCCGCCGCCGGCGACATTCGGATTTTGACCACCATTGTAGTTTTGCGGCAGAAGCCTGATGTAGCTCCCAAGATCCGTCGCGCCCTGCTTTTCAATTTGGTCTCTGGAACTGATCGTGACTGGCGATGTCGCCGGAGCGCCCTTGATCCGCGAGCCCGTAACCACGATGTCGCGCTGATCCGCCGGGCGATCCGCTAGATCCCCCGACGGCTTCGATCGCCCCCGGATGATGATGACATCCTTCCGGAACTGCGCCACCAGGTCGGAACCTGCCAGCAGCGCCCGAACCGCTTCGTCAGCGCTATAGGTTCCGTGCAGCGCCGGAGCACTCCGTCCCAGTACTGCCTCGGAAGTGAAGATGATGTCCTTTCCCGACTGGCGGCTGACCGCCTTGAGGGCTTCCCCGAGATCGCCGGCCTCGATCTTGTATTCGACGCGGCGTTGCTCCTGGGCAAGTGCGGCGGCGCCCGGAACAAGCGTACCAATCGCCACCGCAGCGAGGAGTGCACAACGAAACCGTGACCGAGACCGCATCTGGACCATTCTTGCCCCCTATGAAATTCCCGACAATCTGGCGGGAGTTTCAGGGAGCATCGCAACAAAACTGCAATCTACGGGGTAGGGGGTGTAAAAATCTCGGACTATCTTTTGCGAAGCGTGATTTCGTCCGATTTGGTTCGTTCGACGTCGAGATCGAACAATATCGCGAGGCGGTCCGCAACCTGATCGGCATTGTCCACGCGAAAGCGCCCGCTGACCCTGAGAGCCCCGATGACGGGGTCTGCCAATCTGATCGAGGTCGCCGAGTCCCTGTTCGCTTCGGCAACGACGGCGGACAGCGGCGTGCGCTCATATTCCCGGATCAGCGGCTGATCCGGTTTAAGCATGACGGGCTCGATCGCGGCCTTGCCCGAAATGCTCGGGAGCGCCACCGGGGTTATGGCCGCGAAGCTCAGCACCTCGCCGGGCTCCAGTCTCGCCACCGCGGCGGCTGCGCCCCGGCCGCCTTTCGCGCCCTGCGGGCGCTCGACGTCAACAGCGCCTCGCAACAAACGTACCGTGACGCGCTTGTCCCTGCCAAGAATGACATCGAACACCGTGCCACGGGCCGTCACGCTGCCGCCGCCGGCCAATACAACGAAAGGACGGCCTTCATGTGCAACCTCGAAACGCGCGCGACCGCGCTTGAGCCTCAGTTCGCGCCTGCCCTCGCTGAACGTCGTCGACAATTCGCTGCCCTCGTCGAGCTCGACGAAAGATCCATCAGCGAGTCGAATGTTCCGTCGTCCACCGACCACCGTATCGTAGACACCCCGTTCGATGCCGGTGTGGGCATCCACCTGTGCCACCAAGGGAGTCCCACCTGCCGGGCCGCGCAACTCGCTGTTCGCGAACCAACTGCCGGTGCCGAGCGCAAGAAGAAGGCTGGCTGCGATGGCCGCCCATTTCCAATTATGACCTGCCGGCCCATTGTCGTTGGCTTCAGCTTCGATTTCTTCCCTCTGACTGGCGAGGAAGCGCCCCAATGCAAAGATTTCGCCCGCGCGCTCATAGGCATCGCGGTGCGATGCACCCAACGAGAGCCAGTGTTCAAACTGGGGCCGATAGCTCTGGGCATCGGGGCCGCGCATGCGCGCAAACCATAGCGACCCTTCGCGCGTCAACTGATCCATACGAGGCAGACCCTCCGGCTGTTCGTTCTCAGCCATTGGAATTGCCAATGCTCTTGCCGATGCGCGTAATGGCCTCCGCCACATGCCACTCCACAGTTCGGATACTGATGCTCAGCTGTTCCGCAATCTGCCTGTATCCGAGTTCTTCAACACGATGTAACAAATATACCTCTTTCGTCCTGGGCGGAAGGCCGTCGATAGCCAGACGATAACGCTCCCGCATTTGGTTCAACTCCGCCGTTGCATCTGGCCCGGCCGCTTCCTGGCCGGCTGCGCAGACCACGGGGTCCAAGGAACGGCTCCTGGCCCAGGCTCGCACCCGATCAGCGAGGAGATGCCGCACGATGCCGTGCAAATAGGCACCGGGATTGCTCCAGGCTGTGGCCGATCGTGATGCTGCCAGCCTGGCGAAAGCCTCCTGCACCATGTCGTCGCGGTCGTCCTCGAGCCAAATTCGTCGTCGGAGAAAGGAGCGCAGCTTCGGTGCTTCCTCGCGATATATGGCCACGAACTGGCGTTCCTCGTATACAGCGGCCGCAGGCGCGCACGCGCCCTCGTTTTGTTGTACGCCGTACATATGCTCAGGCGCACCGGACGAGATCGAAGGGCACCGACGTACGGCCGCCTTTTTGAACGGAAGACAGCATGACAAAACCACCCAAAGGTGGCGGGCAACATTGTCCAACAATTGCGCTCAACCGCCTTGGATGAGCCCATCATCATGCTTGGAAGGAATATCCTGCAGCCGGATCCCAGCCATTTCCCGACCGCATGAGAACTGTGCATCGGATTTTCACCTCTGGCAAGGCGCGAAAATCGGATGTCGCAATGCCGCGATGCAGCAGGCGAACCTTCACTTCTGAGGCCTACGATGCATGGGCATGTCGGCAGCCATCTCGACCAGTCGATCGAAGAAGCGATCGAGCATCTCGTTCGTTTCCTCTCTCAGTTCGACGATGATCCTGCGCCCATCGGACGGATCACGATGAAGGTCGACAAAGCCACGTTCTGCCAGGCGGTGGACAATGCGTTGGGAGTTTCGCTCCGACGCGCTTGATGCGCCTGTGAGCGATGTCAGCGATCGCGGATGGACGCTCCTGCGGGTGTAGAGATCGAGTAACATCTCGAATGCAGGAATCGTGAAAAGATCCTTGCCAAACTCGTCGGCGCGCAGTCGTTGTACCTGTTCGGTCAATCCAATCATGCTGCATCGGCTGACCGTCGTCGTTATTCGTTGCCCCTCGATCATTGTGCGCTCTCCAGTCCCGAGAGCCGCGCGGATCGCAGCCGATAGGTCTTCAATCTGATGCGAATGGGCATGGGAAGCTCCTTTCTCATGCGAGAAGGAAACTCACGTCGCGTCGCTCATATTGTAAATTTTTGCGTGTAAATGCTGCGCAATGCCCTTTGCTCCATTCTGGATGATAATATGGTCATCAATAATCACTGCGACGGGAGCAATCACATCGCCCAGGTCAAGGCGGAAATCTCCCGAACCGGCCGACGTGATGCTGCGGATGCGGCGTGTGTTCGCCAACGCGGAACGAAGCGTGCCCACAATGCCCGCCGACGATATGGGAAGGCTGCAGCCCTCCACTCATTGACAGAATGTTCTTACGTTGTTCCATTCAGGGGATGACCCGACTCGACGAATCAACGCTGTCGCTTCATTTGGAGGTTGCCCTTGCGAGCGCCTCGCCAAGCTTACGGAGCGAGCTAGTCGGGACGGACCGCGTCCGCCGCAGAGTCGCTATTGGCGACGACGCCCGGCATCTTACCGAGAGGCTGCGGCGTTTCGATATCACCTACCCAGAAATCGGCGAGAGGCTGGAGTCCCAGCCTATGTTGTTTGCCGGAGATCTCGGCCCATTGGGGTAGGTGGCCGGGAGCATGGGTGCTCGCCATAAACTTAGACCAGTCGCACCATCGCGGCCAAGGCGATGGAGGGGAGTGGGCGGAAATTGGTTGGGTGATCTGCGGGTCGCCCGTCCAATGCTTGCCCGTCTCTTCCCATCTGCCGTTCTTCACGTCCGATGAGGCCACCGGCGGGCAGCCCATTTTCGGGACACGCCCATGGCTCGTACCATAAGCAAATATAATCCGGAACTCGAGGCTATCGGGTCCGATATCGTGAAGCGTCTGGGGGGCGTCTGGAAGCCGGGCGGTGCGATGTGCCGTTGTCCCGCCCATGCCGACCGCAGTCCCAGCCTCTCTGTCCGCGTGGGGGACCATGCACTGCTCTTCAAGTGCTTCGCCGGCTGCGATTCTCGCGACGTCATCAATGAGATCCTGCGCCTCGAAGAAAAAGCACTGCACCATGTGGACAAGGCCTCTCAGGCCTCGGCGGGAATGCCAACGGACCTGTGGCGGCGTCAGCAGGCATTGCGGATATGGGATGAAGCCAGGCCATTGATCGGCACACCCGCCGAAATCTATCTGCGGCGCAGACGAATAGCGCTGCTGCCCCGTGCCTTGCGTTTCCATCCCCGGACACCTCTCGGACAGGGGGACGACGTTGAGTTCCGGCCCGCTATGATCACGGCTCTTCACGACGGCGGCCTTCATGATGAGGGGCGCTTCATCGCCATCCAGCGCACATTCTTCGATCGGGACGATGCGCGGCGCGCCCGCGATCTTGCCGATCCACGCATGACGCTTGGCCGCCCCGAGCGCGCGGCAGTCATGCTGGGCACTGCGACGTCGATCCTTGGACTCGCCGAAGGGGTCGAAACCGCAATCTCCGCAATGATCCTGTTCGGGATTCCGGTCTGGGCCACGCTCGGCAGCGAGCGACTCCATCAGATTGCGATCCCCGACCGCGTCAGGCGCCTGATTCTATTCCCTGACAATGACATCGCCGGCGAAATCGGCGTCGCCCACGCACTCGAAAGCTACGCGATGCCGGGTCGCGATATCGACACCGAGTTCCCGCCGCCCGGCTTCAAGGACTGGAACGACGTGCTTCGGGCGGGAGGGGAGGGAGTGGGGGAGTGGTGGCGGAAAGTGGCCTGATGGTCAGGCTGTCCCCGCCAGGAGACTATCCACATGACCCAACTACCCATCCTCGTGGCCGCGGCGAACCTCGCCAAGTCCCCGAGCAACGTTCGAACTGTCGGCGATCCCGTCGCCGATGCCCAGCTCGAGGCGAATATTGCCGTCAAGGGCGTCCGCCAGAACCTCATCGGCGTGCCTGTGTCGCGCAAAAAGGGACATTACCGCATCATCGCGGGCGGACGACGGCTCGACGCGGTCCATCGCCTGATCGAGAAGGGCGTGTTCGCTGCCGACTATCAGCTGGCGGTCCTCGTTCTGGGCAATGCCAAGGACGCGATCGAGACCAGCCTCGAAGAGAACTTTTTCAACCTCACGATGAACCCGGCCGATACTTGCCGGGCCTTCCAGGACATCATCGAGAGCGAGAAGAAGACCCCCGAAGACGTCGCCAAGCGCTTCGGCCTCACCGAGCGGTTCGTGCGCAGTCGGCTTCGCCTTGCCGATCTCGCCGATCCGATTTTCGAAGCTCTGCGCAACGGCGAGATCACGCTGAATGTAGCCGTTGCCTATGCCAGCAATAGCGATCGTACCAAGCAGGCTGAGGTGTTCGAACTCCTCAAGGATGGCTATTACCGGGCCAACGTCAACGAGATCAAACGTCAGCTCGTTGAGGACACTTATGTCGGCAGCGATCCCAAGGCGCTTCTGGTCGGGCGCGATGCTTATATCGAGGCAGGCGGCCGGGTCGATCTCGACCTGTTCACCGACTCGACGACCGAGCGCTGGATCGACGGCGATCTCCTTAACCGTCTCGTGGCGGACAAGCTCGCGGCCGCCGCGGAAGACCTGCGCACCCGTGAGGGGCTGGCGGAAGTCCGCATCATTCCCTCGACCCATGTCAGCTACAACGACACCTGGGACCTGCGCCCGCTCAAGGGCGACGCGCCCGAACTCACGGCGGAGCAGCAGGCGCGTCTCGAGGAGATTGAGGCTGAAATCGAGGCCGCCAACGAAGCCTGGGAAGATGCTGATGAAGACGGCCAGGTCGAACAGGCCAACCGAGTCGAAATGCTCGAAGCGGAATATCGCGCGATCGAGAAACCCGTACCGATCATCTCCGAGGAGCAGAAGGCGGGGGCGCTCGCCTATGTCGTCATCGGTCATGACGGCCAGCCGCGCCTTCACGAGCAACTCTATGTCGCTCCGGTCGACGAGCCTGATGATGAGGAGCAGGACGAGCAGGCTGAAGGCGAGGTCGACAACGACGATGTCGTCGCCACCACGGGGAGGTCCGCGTACAGCCAGCGTCTCAGCCTGGAACTGGCCGAGATGAAGAGCGAATTGCTGCGCGTTCATATCGCCAGCGATCCGCGCTTCGCCCTCGATCTCGGAACGTTCTGGATGGTCGACAAGGCGACCCGGCATTCCAGCGGTTTCGACCTTGCGACCGAACTCAAGGCCGATAAGCCCTTCTCCGGGCTCACCGGCTACCAGAGCGGCACGCTTGCCGCCGAGGAATGGGGCAAGATCGACGAGGCGCTCGATCGCAGCTGGACCGAGGCTGGCGATGCCTGTCAGCGCTACGACGCCTTCTGCGCGCTTCCCGATGAGGTTCGTGCGGCCTGGCTCGCCTGGGCAATCGCCCGGACGCTCCACGCAGTCGTCGCGGGCAAGACTGGCGAGGCCATGATCGACCATCTCGGCACCAAGCTCGAAATCGATGTAGCGGCCTGGTGGCGTCCGACCGCGAACAACTATTTCGATCGCCTGAGCAGCAAGGCGGCGATCCTCACCCATCTCGAAGAGATTGGGGGCAAGGAATTGTCGAGCCGCTACGGTGCGTCGAAGAAGCATGATCTCGCGACCTCGGCCGAGAAGATCTTCGGCGGCTCCGTCCCCATCGAGGCTGAACTGCGCGAAGCGGCTCTCGCCTGGGTGCCTGACGTCATGCGTTTCAGCGTGCCCGCCATCGCGCCTGAGCCGGTGCCCGCAAATGACGAGAGCGTCACCGGCTCGGATGACGAACTCCAGCAGGCCGCCTGATCCAACGTCCATGGGACCGCAGCCTCGCGTTGCGGTCCCTTTTTTCGTCCACTTGCGCCTCAAGCGGCGAACCAGGTCCGAGGAACCAGACCATGGCCGATATCACCCAGCTCCCCATCATGACCGCACGCGACGCCGAATCGATCGGTTTCGCCCGTTTCAACGATGTGCCTACCATGCCGATCGATATCCCCGACGGGAACTTCACGATCAGCGCACGCACCAGCGATGGGCGCCGCATCACCTTCTTCTTCGGCGAATATAAGCGCGGCGCTGCGCCGAGCTTCATCGACATCCAATATCACGACAATGGGACCACCATCCCCAATGCGAATGGTGGGACATCGCCCAGCTTCGACCTGTTCACCATCGGTCGCGGGGGCCGCAATGCTTATGACAGCCGGCACCATCCGTCTGAGGAGAAGCCGTCGATTGCCGTGATCCTTCTCGGATCATCATAGGGCGCCACTAAGTTCTCCGTCTCACCTTCTGCCTCCAACTCAGGGCCTGGCCTCATGCCACGGCCCTGTTTTCATGCTGACCGCACACCGGGAGGGAAGGGGGAGGAGGAGTGGTGGGCCGCGATGGTCCTGATCCAATCCGGAGTTCCGCCATGTCTGTTCCTTTGCTCGCGCTCGCACATCCCGACGAGCCTGAAACTTCCAAGACCACGCGTCTTCTCGACGTCGCCACCCGGTTGTCTGACCTGCTCCGACGCGGCCACTCTATTCGCCGCCAGGACCTCAAACGCCTGATGGAGGAAGCCTTCTCGGCCTCCGACGCGACCGGCAACTGGTCGATGCGCGACGCTTATGATGCGCTCGAGGCGGCACAGGTTATCCTCCTCAAATCACCTGGAGGCTGGACCGGCATCGTTCCGGACGGCGCCGATGCATTCGCCTCGCTTCGCCGCTTCGAACGGGCGCTCCCCACCCAGACCTATCGCAGCGAGCATCAGGTCGAGATGCAGCAGTTCAGTACGCCGATCTCGCTTGCCTGGCTCGCCGCGCAGGCCGCGCGTATCCGCAAGGACGACCAGGTGCTCGAACCCTCTGCCGGTACCGGCATGCTGGCCGCTCAAGCGGTTCGGCTCGGTGTCGCGCTGACCCTGAACGAGCGCGATCCCGGCCGCGCCGCGCTGCTTGGAAAGCTGCTCGGCGATCCTGTCACAACCCACGACGCCGAATTCATCAACGACCTGCTACCCCCCGGCGTTTCCCCGAGCCTCGTGCTGATGAACCCGCCCTTCAGCCGGAGCGACGGTCGGGGCAAGGACCGCTTCGCCGGCGCCCGTCATTTGCGTTCCGCGCTGCTGCGGCTTGCACCGGGCGGCCGCTGCGTCGCGATCATGCCACCCAGCTTCGCAGCGGATGGTACAGCGGCCACCGGCTATACGATGGTCTGCGAGACCGCGAAGCCGCGTGTCGAAATCACGATCCTCGGCAACCCCTATGCCAAGCATGGCACCAGCATCGCGGTCCGCCTGATCATACTCGACAAAGGCTGGACAGGGCCAACGGAACGCTTGACTGCCCAAACGATCGAGGAAGCCGCGGCGCTGGTCGCAGGCGTCCCGCCGCGCCTTTCCGTGCCCGAGCCGGAGCCGCCAGCACCGGCCGTCATCCCCCTGCGACCGCGCGCCTCCGCCAAGCCATCGCCGTCGACGATCTTCGGCGGCATCCAGAAGCGCGCGCTGGTTGTCCCCGACCGCATAGCGGCCGATGGAAGTGCCAGTCCGGTCGACTATACGATCCGCGCAACGCCGCTGCCAGCGGGCGATCCGCTCGGACATTACGCGCCCTGGCGGCCTGCACGCATCGAAATTCACGGCGCAAGGCCCCACCCGGACCAATTGGTGGAGTCGGTTGCCATGGCATCCGTGCTGCCGCCCGCGCCCAGCTATCGTCCGATGTTCCAGCCGCAGGCTTTCGCGGCCCTGTCTGACGCCCAGCTCGAAACGATCATCCATGCCGGCGAAGCGTGTGAGCGCGATCTCAAAGGCACCTTCTCCCCCAACAAGGCGGGCGACCAGTTGCACGAGGATGCGGAAGGCGCGGTTTACCGGACGGGCTTCTTCATCGCTGACGGCACCGGTGTCGGCAAAGGCCGTGAAGGCGCGGGCATCATCCTCGACCAATGGAACCGCGGCCGCCGCCGGGCGATCTGGATTTCGCGCAGCTCGGCCTTGATCGAGGACGCAAGGCGGGACTGGAGCGCGCTCGGGGGCGTGCCGATCGATATCCAGCCGCTCGATGCGTTTCCCCTCGGTGAACCCGTCGCCATGGCTAGCGGGATCGTCTTCCTCACTTATGCGACGCTCCGCTCTCAGCGGCATGACCGCGCATCGCGTCTGCAACAATTGCTCGATTGGGCGGGGCCAGACTTCGACGGCGTCATCCTGCTCGACGAATCGCATGCACTCGGGAACGCGGCCGGCACTGAGACCGAGTTTGGCGCGGCCAAGGGGTCCGAACAGGGCCTTGCCGGCGTCCGGCTGCAGATCGCGTTGCCGCGCGCCCGGGTCATCTATGTCTCCGCGACCGGAGCGACCAAGCCGGAAAATCTGAGCTACACCGCGCGGCTCGGCCTGTGGGGGCCAGGCACCGCCTTCCGGGACAGAGACGCTTTCCTTGCGGCAATGGAGGAGGGCGGTATCGCGGCGATGGAGATCGTGGCGCGCGACACCAAGGCCATGGGCCTCTACACGGCCCGCGCACTCAGCTTCGCCGGGGTCGAATATGACCCGCTTGAGCATAAGCTTACACCCGCCCAGATCGAGATTTACGACGCCTATGCCGACGCGTGGGCCGTGATTCATCGCAATGTCGACGCCGCATTGAAAGCCGCCAATATCGTTGATCGCGCCTCGGGCCGAACCCTGAACGCAATGGCTAAGGGATCTGCGCTGAGCCGGTTCGAAAGCTCCAAGCAGCGCTTCTGGTCGGCATTGCTGATCTCGATGAAGATGCCGACGGTCTTCAAGGCGATCGAAACCGAACTCTCGGCCGGCAACGTCGCGGTTGTTCAACTTGTCAGCACCGCCGAGGCTATCCTCGACAGGCGGCTGGCTGAAATCTCTCCGCAAGAACGCGCTCATCTCGATCTGGAACTCTCGCCCCGAGCGACCATGATCGACTACCTCAAGAACGCCTTCCCGACACAGCAGATGCATGTCTTCGCCACCAGCGACGGTTCGCTCCGATCAGAGCCGATGCGTGATGAAGCGGGCAATATGGTCGAATGCGCCGAAGCCTTGGCCACGCGCGATGCGCTGATCGAGGAACTCTGCGCCATGCCGCCGGTTCCGGCTGCTCTGGACGCGCTGCTCGCGCATTTCGGTACGAGCCAAGTCGCCGAGGTGACCGGCCGATCGCGTCGCATCGTCATCGGCAGCGACGGTTCCCAGAAGCTTGAACGGCGCGGCGCACGCGCCAATCTCTCCGAGACCCAGGCATTCATGGACGGGCTGAAACCCATTCTTGTCTTCTCCGACGCCGGTGGCACCGGTCGTTCCTATCATGCTGACCTGACCTGCAGGACGGCCGACAAGCGCCGCGTCCATTTCCTGCTGGAACCGGGCTGGCGGGCCGATGTCGCGATCCAGGGTCTGGGGCGCACCCATCGCACCAATCAGAGCATGCCGCCCGTGTTCCGGCCGGTGACGACCGACTGCAAGGGCGAGCGACGCTTCATCTCGACCATCGCGCGCCGTCTCGACAGTCTGGGCGCGCTGACACGCGGGCAGCGCCAGACGGGTGGCCAGAACCTGTTCGATCCTGCGGATAATCTGGAAAGCGACTACGCGCGAGAAGCCCTCACTCAATGGTATCATCTTCTCCATGGCAACAAGCTCTCGAGCGTGAACATGGAGCGCTTCCAGGGCATGACCGGCCTCAAGCTCACCGACGAGGACGGCACACTTCTGGAGAAACTGCCGCCGATCCAGCGCTGGCTCAACCGTATCCTCGCGCTCAGGATCGCGACCCAGAACGCGATCTTCGATGAATATATGGGCCTGATCCAGGCGCGCATTGATGCGGCGCGCGAGGCCGGCACATTCGACGTCGGGGTCGAGACCATCCGCGCCGAACAGATCATCACCCGATCCGAGCAGACGCTGCGCACCGATCCGGTGACCGGGGCCGAAACCAGGTTGCTGCGGCTCGAGCTTCATCTGCGCCCGCGCGTCATGCATTGGAAGCGGCTGATGCAGATCTGGGACGGCACGAGCGAAATCGCTTATCTCTGGAACAGCCGGTCCAAGCGCGTCGCTCTCAAGGTGCCGTCCTGGTCGATCACGGACGAGGAAGGGCGCATCGTGTCCATGTGCCAGCTTGTTCGTCCGACCGGTGGAACCCGCATGCAGGAAATCGCGATGTGGGCCAGCCTCTGGAAAGAGATCGACCGCGACAAATTTCAGCAACTCTGGGAAGCCGAAGCGAACGAGGCGGAAGCCAAGGTCGATATCGAAACCGTCAACGTCGCGACCGGGCTTCTCCTGCCGGTATGGCACCGACTTCCACAAGATGATGTCCGCGTCTGGCGGATCGACGATGGTCAGGGAACTTCGATCCTCGGGCGGCTCATCCCTGCGGCGGCGATGGCGGATCTGCAATCAGCGTTTGGTCTCGACGGCACGATCGCGCTAACCGCTGCCGAACTTGGCGCCGCCGCCCAGAAAGGCACGGGTATCGCAATCCCAGGCCTGGGTGGCGCGACAATGGCAACCGCGCTCGTCAACGGGTCACGTCGGCTCGAAATCCGCAATTACCGGCCGGAGGATCGCGAACGGCTTAAGGCGCACGGCGTGTTCAGCGAGGTCATTCAGTACAAGACCCGGCTGTTCATTCCACTCGACCGGTCGAACGAGGTCATCGAGGCGATCCTGGCGATGACGCGGACCTGACCCATCTGAAGTCTGATCGACACTTGAAAGGCGGTCCGGGAACTCTGCGCGCCCGGACCGCATCGATCAACTTGCCGCGAGCGGGGTTTCCGGCGTGGGCTCAGCCGCTGGAGCCGCTTCAGCGTCCGTCTTTTTCGCCCGAATACGCTTCGGCTTTGGTGCCGCATCCGCGCTCACGACAGGCGCCTTGACCGTAGAGCCCGTGGAGACCTTGCGCTTAGGCTTTTCTGTCGCGGGCTTCGGTGCCGCCTCTGCAGCCTTGACCGGCGGGTGACGCTCCTGAGCGGTCTCTGCTGGGAGCGTGTCGGCAACGGAAGACTCTGTTGCCTCGGCAACCAGGGAGGCAGGCTCGCCCGCGGCTACAGGCGCTGGAGAGGCCTTACGCTTAGGCTTCTTGGCCGCAGGCTTCGGTTCGGCCTCCACCGTCTTGGTTCGCGGGCGACGTGCCGGCGCGGCCTTTGCCGGGGGTGTCTCAGAAACAACAGGCTCGGTCGCCTCGGTAACTGGGGGTGAAGACACTTTCTCGGCAACAGGCGAAGGAGAGTTTTTACGTTTGCCGCCGAGGCCCAGCTTCAGTGCGACTTCCCTCCGGGCCGCCGAATATCCGCGCGCAACCAACGGATAGTCCGCCGGAAGGCCATAACGGCCGCGATATTCCGCAGGGGTCAGCCCGTGCGCTGACAGATGTCGTTTCAGGGCCTTGTAGGGCTTGCCATCAATCAGGCTCAATATGTGATCGGCCGAGGCCAGGCTTTCCTCAATGGAGACCATCGGCTTATATTCCGGCACGGGCACCGGCGTCGTCGGTGCAGCCGCTGACGTTTCGGGCGCCGCCACGGGCGTCTCCTGCGCAACATCTTCAGTCGCAGGAGCGGCGGCTGGTATCGCAACAGGCGCGCCGCCCAGGAGGGCCCGCCGTGTCCCCTCCACGAGCGCCGGCAATTCGCCACTCGGCACCGTGTTGTTCGCGAAATAGGCGCTGAGTAACGTCACGGTCAAAGACATGACGCCCGAATCTTCGGCTTCGGCCATGTAACATCCTTCTTCTTGCTGGAAACACAGGTCTTGAACCAGACGCTCTTGCGCAAGCGTAAACGAACTCGTGCCTTCATTCGGTGCTCAAGTCAAAGGGAGGGGAGGAGGGTGGATGTGGGTGGCGCGGCAATTGGGCTGCCCACTATGTTCATGGAGGCCCCATGGCCGACCACTTCATCCAGGGCTCATTCGCCTTCACCTGCTCGATCGCTGAAGTCGCGCTGATCGAAGAAGCATGGCAGCTTGCCGCCGATCTCATGGGGGATTTTAAGCCCGACCCCATCAGTGACGAATTGAAGGCAGTCTTTCCGCCGACCATTGGCGATAAACCGCTGAGCGGGTTTACCGCCATCTTCGATGACGCGAACTTTCCCGACTTCGGCGCCGACATTCGGGTCGCGAATTCCATCGAAGATCCGAAGACCTGCACGGTTACCATCTACAGCACGATCGATTTTCAGCCCTGGCCGATCGCCGGGGTGATCCAGCGTTGCTGCCAATCGTCGCTGGCGATTGCCCCGGTCGGGTTCGACTGGAGCTTCACCTGTACCAAACCCTATCTCGACAGTTTCGGCGGAGGGTGGTGCGCGGTTTTCCCGGACCGGATCGAAATGGAATTCACGCGGGAAGCGCTTTCAAAGGCGCTTGAGGGAGGCATTTCATGACCCACCGTGATCATTGGGAAGACGATCCCGACCATCCCATCGACGACTGGAAAACCGAGGTCGCTAACGACGATACCGTCTTGGCTATTGCGCATGGATCGACGCCCGGTCGGAAATGCTCGCCTCTGACGACAATCCTCGAACGACCAACGCCGCACCGCGTCGTGACGCCGTTCGAATTCGTGCAACCGATCGACTGGGCAACATCGCCTATATCCACCGTGAAGCGAACCGCCCGATGCGGTGCACACTCGCAAATGGCGTGTCCGCGGCGCTCTTCTACGCCGGCATCACAGTCGATGAAATGACGTGTCGCTTCGCGCTCGACGATTGCGAAACAGCCGACCAGGCGCTCGCGATCGTCAGGCGCTACGGGTCGCTCGATCATGGCTATTGCCACGCCGGACCGCCGCCGGGCTGGGATAGTTCAACGGCATCTCCAACAGCGCTTCATCTGCTCTCAAACCTGCTTGGCGCGATCGATCGCCTGGCGGCCACCACGCCCGAGGTCGCGGGCCAGATCGATGAGGTCGCCGTGAAGCGCGCCCGCGCCTTCATCGCGATGGAATTACCATAGGGGCCCCTGAGGCCTGACAACAGCCGGCCGCAGCACCGGCCGCCACAGCTTCAACACGGAGAAAAACCATGATCGACGTTTCGACGCCGGGCGCGTCCACGCGCCTGTACAGCCAGACCCCGTTCGATGAGCGGGGCAACTTCCATTATGAGGGCGACCTCTATCGAACCGGCGACAATCTCTCGACGCTCGCCGCGCGCATCGACGGTCATCTCAAGACCAAATTTCCCGACACGCGCTTCGCGATCAAGACCGAAAAATTCGCAGGCGGCCGCAAGATCATTGCCGAGATACTCGACACGCCAGCGGACCTTACCGGGCGTGACGCGCAGAACGACTTTTTTATCGCGGTGCGCGACCAGATGGAGCGCTTCGGCTATACGCGCTCCAACCTGCTCCAGGATTACCACACCTGCTCCTTCTACTGCGAGGCACGGGTCGGGCAGGCCTATTGGGCAGCATTGGCCGCGCGTCGGGGAGCAAAGAATCCCGTCGAAGCCAAAGTCTCCCTTGCCGCGTTCAAGAAGCAGGTCAGAGCCGGTGACAGCCTGAAGCTCGTCGATGCGCCAGCCGGACACCGTTCGCTCGGAACGACGAGAGCAATCACACAGGTTCGCTCAGGAGATCTCATTCTCGAGGGCCGCTCCTATCTGAGCTTTCCGCGCGCCTCCGCCTTCGCCTGCGACGGGAAGCTCGTGCGGATTTCGAACGGCTCGGAATATGATCCCGATTCACATCTGCTCTATGAGTGGCTGCGCCGGGACGCCGCCTGAGCCATGGCCTTCATCGTCAAGGGACCGGCGGTCTGCAACAAGCCAGGCTGCGGCAAATGCTGGGACGTCGATCCCGTATTGCTTGTCCCATGCCCGGATTGCCACGCGCCCGCAGGCGCTGGCTGCCGGCGCCCCAGCGGCCACAGCGGCCCGTTCGTCGAACTTCATGCCGCTCGCGACCTCCTCGCAGACCGCGAGGGCAAATATGGCCCATGCCCCCTCGGCATCTGCGGCCGTGCAGTCTGTGACCGTCAGTCGAGCCTGCCGCTGTTCGACTGAGCACAAGCCCACGTTTTGTCTCCTCCATTATCTTGAAAGCGAAAGATGCCCGACACTCTATTCCATCAATTTGCCGACAGCGAAGGTTGGAGCGAGGCCACACAAATCGGCCTTCTCCTGCGCTATATCGGCACGCAGGACGATCTGGCCACCTTCGCCGACTTTCTTGCCCACTGCCGCGACAGCGAACCGGGAGGCGTGACCGACCCGGCGGATCGCTTCATGTGGGAGGTCATCGAAAGGCTCGGCAATCCCGGCCTTGCCCTCAATGCGGCGTTCCAGTCCTTTTGCGCCAACGCCTTCGACCTGTTCACCCCACGCCAGGCCGCCGAACGCTGGTGCTGCTGGTCGATCGGATAGCGAGGTGCCCCATGACGATCGACATCATCGTCGGCCTTCCACACCTGGGCAATGGTACAATCCTCAAGCGCGCCGTCGACATGCGGGTGCCAACGCTGATTTCGGCCAACGCGCTCTCGCGCTGGAGCCGGCGCAAAGGTTGGCCGGAATGGCAGGGCTGGAACCTCGGACAACTCGACAATGCTCGCGGACTGGCCAGCCTCTCACTTGATTCCGCCGGGTTTGTCGCCATGGCACGCTATGGTGGTTTCCCCTGGTCGACCGGCGACTATCTCACGCTCGCGGCGAGTTATCCATTCCACTGGTTCGCCAGCATGGACTATTGTGTCGAGCCCGAAATCGCCTGCGACCGCGAGGAAGTGCTCGATCGGATATCGCGCACGATCCGCGCCAATTTCGATTGCCGGTCGGGCGCGCGCGATCTCGGCATCGAGCACCGCTTGATGCCGGTGATCCAGGGGCGGCGGCCCGAGGATTATGAGCGCTGCCTCGACGGCCTCGCACTCGACTATGGTCGTACGCCCCTGATCGGCGTGGGCAGCATGTGCCGCCGCCATGCCTCGGGTCCGGAGGGGCTGATCGCTGTCTTCGATCATCTTGACCGAATTCTGCCGAAGGGGGTCATGTTGCATGGCTTCGGAATCAAGGGCACCGCTCTCTCCCATCTGAAAGGGATCGAGCATCGGATCGCCTCGATCGACAGCCAGGCTTATGGCCAGGCCGCAAGGCACGATGCCTTCGCGCAAGGGATCCCGAAGACCGACACCCTTGTGGCGCAGCACATGCAGGCATGGACGGCCAGCCAGTTCGCGCGCCTTCGCGGGGCTCCGGTGCTCCGCCAGTCCGAATTATTCCTGCCACAGTCGGATCCAACCCCGGCCGACCCCTGGGAGCAGGCAATTGCTCAGGCGCGCGCTGAAATCCGTTCTCTCGTCGAGGACGGCGACATCGGCCACGAGGACGTGACGACGCTCTGGGTCGAGCAATGGGCGGCCGACATCTACCGGGACAGTATCGCACGCTAGCCCTGAACCGAGGCGCCACGCGCCGGGATGGGAGGGAAGGGGGTGGGGAAGGGTTGGCCGGTTCGAAACGGATCGGGCCGTTCCAACCAGGAGATGTCCCATGGCAACGCTTGCCCAGCATATCGACGCGCCCCAGGTCTCGGGCGCCTACAAGGTCGACATATCCCGCGGTCGCAATATCGGACGGGTCTCGTCCGAATGGTATTCGCGTCCCGACGACGAGAAATTCCTGTCCCTCGACGATCTCTATGAGAGCGTTCGACGCCGCGCTGACCGTGCGCGCACACGCATCGTCGAAAGCCGCGACGTCCGCGTCGAGGCGAGCATGGACAATGCCGAGCGCCTCAGCCTCATCGTTCCCGGCGAAGCCGAGCCGATCGCCCCCACCAACTGGTCGTTCGGTCAATTGTCGAGCCTCGTGGGCGCTCCCGCCTCCTATCTGCGCAACCTTCCCGCCGCGCTCGCCGGCATCAATCTCCAGCATGGCCTCCTTAGCCATCGCGGCGAGCAGGTGAAGCTTCTCAAGACCCATGAGGGTCGCGCTGAATTGCGGGCAGTTACCGGACCCGATTACGGCCGGATCTGGGACCATGAGCTGGTCGCGGCTGTCATGAAGATCGCGGGCAACGGCGTTTCCGATACGCGCTGGAAGGTTCCGGGCGTGCTCGACTGGCGCTCGATGCGCTATAACCCCTATGTCGACGTCACGCACGAGACGACGACCCTCTATGCGTCGGATCGCGACGTTTTCCTGTTCCTCGTCGACGACACGCATCCGATCGAGGCAGGGAAATTGCCGAATGGCGATCCCGATCTCTTCTTTCGCGGATTTTATTGCTGGAACTCAGAAGTCGGCTCCAAGACATTGGGAATTGCGACTTTTTATCTGCGCGCGGTTTGCATGAATCGTAATCTTTGGGGCGTCGAAAATTTCGAGGAGATCTCCATCCGCCACTCGAAATTCGCTGCCAACCGCTTCGCCCATGAAGCAGCGCCCGCACTCGAGACCTTCGCCGACTCCTCGGCCATGAGCTTCATCGAAGGCATCAAGACGGCACGCGGCCGTATCGTCGCACGGTCCGACGAGGATCGCGACTCCTTCCTGCGCAAGAACGGCTTCTCCAAGGCGGACACCGCGAAGATCATCCAGTCGGTGATCGCCGAAGAAGGCCATCCGCCCGCCAGCCTGTTCGATTTTGTCCAGGGCATCACCGCGCATGCACGCGCGAAGTCCAACCAGGACACGCGGCTCGAGATCGAGGGCAAGGCGCGCAAGCTCTTTGCCAAGGCGAACTGAGGAGGACGCCGTGCCGAGCTTCACGATCGAAAGCACCTACCGGCTGCCGATTTTCCGGCACCGGACCTATCAGGCGGCAACCGCCGAAGATGCCTGCCGGCTCGCCGTCCAGGACAACGACTGGGAAGGCCAGAAGGAGGACTATGAAAATAGCGGCGCCACTTACCTGACTGGTATCTGGCCCGGTGTGGATAGCGCCTATGCGGCCCCCTCGCTGGCGTTACCTCCCGGTTTCGCCGAAGGTGATAATCCGCCGCTGGCGAACGGGACGAAACCGGTCACGCCAACAGCGGCTCCGCTCATGCCGCGCTGTCGTCATTGCGGCAGCGCGGACATCTGCCGGGACGCGAACGCCATCTGGGACGAGACCACCCAGCAATGGTCGCTGCTCGCGACCTATGACAGCCAAACCTGCGAGCGATGCGGCGCGGACAGCAACAATCTCGCCCTCTGGGTCCCGGTCGCCGAGGCTGGCTCGGCCACGGCTTTCCTGTGGGAAGTGATCCAGGCGCTGGAAACCACGTCCCTTGCCTGGGAAGCCGAATTCCAGCGCTTCTGCACCGAGAGCCATGGCCAGCTGACCGCTGATGAAGCCGCCGCCCGATGGCGCAGCGCCGCAGGCGCCTGACCATCGAGTCCGGCCCAACGGGCCAACCTTCAACACCCGTCCACCCCGAGGCGGCTTCGACCCAGGTCGGAGCCGCCCTTTTCATATCGAAAGGATCCGATCATGCACGCATCCGCCCAGGTCGAAATGCAGACCTTCACCGTCACCGTTGAATTCTCCAGCGGTGGCGAACCCTACGCGACCGAGACCTATACGGTCGAAGCGACCGACTGGTATCGCGCCCAACGCGACGCGATCGAGATGTCGGTCTCCAGCCCCTACGACAATGCGCGCATCCCCGATCTCACGCGTCGCGTGATCGCGCAATAGGCAGCCCGGCTTACTCCCGCCGCCGATCGCGACGCAGCGGGAGGAGTCGCGACCGCAACCGGAGTTGCCGCTCATGATCATCACCAGAAGCCAACGCTGGCGCGATCGGCGCTGCCGCTGGGTGCCCGGCGCCACCGAGATCGATCCCCGGCGCTTCGCCGTCGATATAATCGATACCGTCAAACAGGCAGCACCTTTCGTACGCCAGCATCACTATGCCGCCTCGATGCCTGTCACGCGCCTGTCGGTCGGTCTCTTCCGAAACGGCGCCGGTGGGCAATCCGACCTGGTCGGCGTTTGCGTCTTCGCCCACCCGGTCAACAATGCCAGCGTCCCGAAATCAGCAGGTCTCCCCGATCCGCGCAGCGCCTGCGACCTCGGGCGCCTCGTGCTGCTCGATGACACAGGCGGTAACGCCGAAACCTGGATGCTCTCGCGCGCCTTCAAACTGCTGCGTCGCGAGAAACCGGAGATCGTGTCGGTCATCTCCTATGCCGATCCGATCCGTCGCACCGACGAACAAGGTCAGGTGTTCATGCCCGGCCATGTCGGCACGCTCTATTGCGTGATGGGCAGCCGCTATACCGGACGCTCGTCAGCGCGCATCGATCTCATACTGCCCAACGGCCAGCCGATTTCGAGCCGGGCGATCTCCAAGATCCGCAACGACGAATGCGGTCAGCGCTATGCAGCCGAACAGCTGGTGGCCGCCGGTGCTCGGGCCCGTCGTTCGGGCGAAGATGCCGCCCACTGGCTCGCCGATCTTGAACGTGTCGGTTTTCTGCGCCGCCGGAAGCACCCGGGCAACCACACCTATTTATTTCCTTTGACGAACGCCGCCCGGATCGCCGCCCGCAAGGTGCCAAGCCTGCCTTACCCCGTGCTCGATCGCGCGGCGACCGGGGGTGACGTCACCGTACTGCCGTTATTGGCTCATGCCGCTTGACCGTAATGATATAAAGGACGTGATCCGTCTGGCGGCGCAATGCGCGACTATTATGATTTTCCGACCGCTTAAATGATAAAGCGCCGACGAAGGAGAACCAAATGCCGTTCCGTGAAGGTCATATTTATCCGCTCAGGAATCCAGAACGGTTTATTGCGGCATTGGGCGAGATCATTTGCCATCGCCGGACGCCCCTTCTCGGCATGGCCCTTGAGCTACCACCCAGCGCATTCAATCACGCGCTTCTCGCATATTATGGACCAATCCCGGCGGATGCAGTCACGCACGACGCCTTCATCACGACCGATCAAGGCGAGGTGCACCCGAATATGGATAAGCCGATTTCCATTCGTCTCGATGATGTCGTGCTGGAGGAAGGCCGGCTCCTTCGTCGCGACTGATCTAACGTCCCTTCATCCGTGATTTCCGCACGCTGATGACGATAATATCGTCGGAACAGCCGGGTTGCGCTTCCGACATGCTGTCGCCCGTTAACGGCCGTAACATGACGGCTTCCGGAACGGACCAAACCATTTCTATCTGTTCCCACTCACCAATTCGGCGCGGATCGCGCCGCCGGCGGTACCTAGCCTGCCTTATTCCATTCTCGATCGCGCCACGCCCGCCGGAGACGTGACGGCGCTCCCGCTGCTCGCCCACACAGCCTGACGCACGCGTATCCAGCCGGAGGGAAGGGGGCAGGGATGGGTGCCGGTCAGGGATCGGCGCAACGGAGAACCCCACCATGCCCGACCATGACGCCCGCGCCCTCCTTGTCGAGGCGCTCGATTTCTTCAACGACCATCCCCGCTTCAGCCTGCGACGCGACCGGCGTCGGACGAGCTACGAGCTTGCCGCGCGGATCGACGCTTTCCTTGCGCCGGACACGGCCGTTTACCCCATCGTGGCTGCCGCCCGCGAACGCTGGGCTACTGCCCATATGTTGCGCATCGACCCCGACGAGCAAACGGTCCAGCGTGATGGCGACGGCTATTGGGTGCGGGCATGGGTGCGCGTTGATGCAGCCGGTCTGGACGAAGCCGGTGCCGCGCAGATCGACCGATACGCCAGCGCGTTTACCGCACTGCCAGAGATCACCCGCCAGGTTTTCATGGCCGATCTACTAGGCGACGAAGATTTTACCGCGATCGCGGCGCGCCTCGGCATCACCACGCACGAGGTCGAGCAGCATATCGCCGACGCGCTCGTCGCCATCAGCCGGGCGCTCGACCGGCGCTGATGACACGCTCCGGTCGGACGCCCCGCCGCGCACTCGACACATCCCAAGGAAAGAATCATGACCCAGACGACAAGGCACGATTTTGCGCGCCTGCTGGCCCGCGCTCGCACTGCGATCGCCGACGCAAACCCGGCAGGACATATCCTGTGCGACGAATTGGCACAGGCCGAACGGCTCGTGGAAAACCACGTAGTTCCCTGGTCGGCGGATATCCACGTCGCGTTCATCGACCATCGTCATGGAGGCGATCTCTATGCCGCCTTCACCCGCGAGGCGTTAATGGCAGAGGTCGCCTCATTCTGCCGAGAATGGTGGTCGGAGATACGCGACACGCGCGATCCCGCGACGCTCCCTGATGAAGACGCAGGGTCGATCTACTTCGACGCGCACGAAGAAGAATATCTCTGGACCGAGCGCATCTCGGTCGACGCGCCGCCGATCGGCTCGCCGAAGGCATTACGCGTCGGTCGCCATCTCGTGATCAGCACCAGCCATATCCGTCCCGCCACCGCCGACCTTCTCGACCAATGGGCGCCGATGGTCCCGGAATCGCGCCCGCTTGGTGTCGCCGAGGCCGGCTATGGCTGGTTCGTCCTCACCGATCCGCTCGACGGCCTGGAACGGGAGATGGTCCCAAACGAGCTTTGGGCCGCCATCGAATTCGCGCGCGCGCAGGGCTGCCGCTGGCTTCTTCTCGACCGCGACGCGGATTGCATCGACGGTCTTGAGACCTTCGAGTGGTGAGGGCCCCTGCGATGACCTGCCGCTCCTCCAGGGCCGAGGTTCGCAATCCGGTCCTCGGCCTTCCCGCCGCACGCCTCCTCCAGGCTATGCCAGCCGATACCCGCACCTTGCTCGCAGTGCTGCTGCTCGACCTTGCCGCCGACGCGCGCCACCGTTCGCGATCGAGCTGGGAGAGCCGCAAGGTGTTTGTCGCTGCCTACTGGGCTACCGTTGCCGTCTATGCCGGACATGTCGCCCGGGTCCTCGGCGGGATCCGGCAACGGGGTGCTTCGCGCAAACCCTTTCGCATCGCCCAAAAAGGCTATGCCGAGCTTGCCGCAGCGAGCTGGAAGGAAGCCTCCGACCTCTATTGCGAGCGCCGCGACCGATTGGGTCTGGGCGCCAGCATGTACCCCGAGGCGCTGCTGTTGGTGGCCGAAACGCCTGTGGGGCGAATCAGCTATAACGGCCGGATCTGGATGCCCGGCGACTGGGAGCCCGGCACGGAGCCCCTCTACGACAACAGGTTGCCTGCCGGACACTGACTGGCGCGCAGTCGCGCCGATCCACCGTGAGGAGACACCGCATGGGCGCAGCTCTTGCGCGCGGCTTGCTTGCCGCGCCTGATGATCCTTTGCCTGCGATCGACGATAGGGTCATAGCCGCCGCGCGGCGCGGAGCCTGGTTCGCCTTCAATCTCTCGGGCGGCAAGGATTCCACCGCCTCGGCCCATGCCGGACTCGCGCTGCTCAACGCCCTGGGCCATCCGCGTGATCGCCGGATCGCGATTCACGCTGACCTCGGCCGGGCGGAATGGCGCTCGACCCCGGCGATGGTCGCAGCAATCGCCGACAGGCTTGGGCTGCCCTTGCTGGTGGTCAGCCGATCGGCAGGCGACATGGTGAGCCGCTGGGAGCAACGCTTCCTGTCGGGCAAGCGCCGCTACGAGGCGCTCGAAACCTACAATCTCATCGGACCCTGGTCCTCGGCATCGCTGCGCTTCTGCACGTCCGAGCTGAAAGTCCAGGTGATCGGCCCTGACCTCGCACGCCGCTATCGGGGCGAAACCATCGTTTCGGTCATCGGCCTGCGCCGCGATGAAAGCCCGAGCCGTCGTGCCACGCCGGTCTCCCGTGCCGACGAACGCTTCGCAAAGCCGGGCAACGCCGCCGGCACGCGCATGCTCAGCTGGCATCCGGCCGTCGACTGGAGTGCCAACGATGTGTTCGGCATTCATAAGCGCCACGGGCTGCCGTTGCACGAAGCCTATGTCCAATACCGGACAACCCGGCTGTCCTGTGCTTTCTGCGTGCTTGCATCGGCGCACGACCTAGCTGCCTCCGCTGCCGCCCCTGGCAACTTCGATCTCTACCGCCATCTGGTGGCGATCGAGGCGGACTCGACCTTCTCCTTTCAGCCTCAACGATGGCTCGCCGATGTTTCGCCTCGATGGCTGTCGGCCGCACGTCTTCACGAGGTCGCGCGTGCCAAACTGCGAGCCCAGGAACGCAGGGCGCTCGAAGCGGCCATGCCCCCGCAGTTGCGCTATGTGAAGGGCTGGCCACCCCGCATGCCGAGCATGGCCGAGGCCTCGCTGATCGCGAAGGCCCGCGCGCCGATCCTGGCCCATCACGGCCTTCCTGACCATTTCCCTGACGCTGCCGCGGTCCAGGCCCGGTTCGCAGACCTCCTCGCCGTGAAGTCCGAACGGTCCCGCTAACGAGCCGGAGGGGAGGACTTTTTTTGAAGGGGCGTCGGGCGAATTTCGCTCGGCGATCTCCCTGCTGCCGAACGCGCAGCCCCAAGCCTCCACCATCAAAGGAACAACCAATGGACGTCATCGTCTCTCGGTCCCGCACCCCGGGCACCGCCTCGACCTACCACTATCGCGCCCTCGTGCCGCTCACCGAGGTCGCGGCCCGGCGGCGCCCGCGCTGCGTCGTCATCCAGGCCCAGATCGGCAATGGCCGGGTGCCCTCGACCCGCATCGCCGACGTCGTAGCGCCCGCTACCTGGTATGAACGTGAGTTGGCCACGCCCCTGGGCCTTGCCGCGCGGCTCAACCTGGTCGCGCGGCGAATCGAGGCGCTCATCATCCACACCGTCTTTCCCGAGATGACCGCTCGGTTGCCCCCCCTGATGCTCGCCCTGGACTTCGATCCCGGCGAGGCCAGCTACCGCGTCGCCGTCGCCGATCTGAACGCAGCCTTCGACCGGTTCGCGCCCGGCATCGACACGCTGATGGCAGCCGATCTCGGACTCTACCAGGGCTGCGACCTGCGCGCCGCCTGACATTGAAAGGACCCGTCATGGCTCAATATTCCCAAGCCAGTCTCGAGACCGCCGCCTGCCTCTGGGAGGCAGTTCTGACCTTACGCACCAGGCCGATCACCGATCCCGATGCGATCGGCTTGGCTCCCGCGATCGGCAAGTCGTTCGATGCGCTAGGAACCGCGGCGCTGCGACTAACGGTGATTGGCTGGGCCGATGCCGTCGAGGCTGCCTGGCGCGAGGTCCAGAACGATTATCCACTCTGCTTCGACTGGGATTTCGTTCCCGACTGGATCATCGACCACATCGACTGGACCGATCCGTTCCATCCCGCCGTGATCCAAAGGGGAGGGGGATGAGGGCTCATGTGGCGGGGAATTGGTCTCCGCCAGACAGGAGTCGCATCCCATGTCCTTTCCCGCCATCATCCGGCCCGAGGTCGGCCAGTCGCTCATCACCAAGGTCTCGCGCCTGTTCAACGGCACGCTCGGCGACGTGCTTCAGTTATGTGGAATTACGAGTCACGCGTTTTCTTGAGGTTTTCTGGGCCTTTTGCCGCAGCTTGGCCGGGGTCGGACCGGACGGGGTAGGTTCATCATCGAGACGCGCCAGCAAACGATCGATAGCAATGCGATCGCCATCGGCGGCTTGTTGCTCTTCGGCAGTGACAGGGATTGCCTTCAGGAAGTGATCGACGTTGTCCTTTGCTTCCAGGAGCTGTCCTCGCGACGATGCTTTTGGAATGTAGAAGTCGCATCGCGCGCATGCCATCCGATGCGGGCACCTGTCGAAGAACTCGAAGCTGCACCAACCATGTCCGAGATCATAGTGAAGCCAGGGGACACCCTCCTGCGGATTTTTCATCTGATCGCGGTCGATCAAAACTTTGACCACGCGAGCGTTGCGCTCGAAATACCCTGCGTCGGTATACGCCTTGGCCAGCTTCGTCGGCGTGATCTTCACGTAATGCTGCGTCGAATGCGGCGACCTATGGCCAAGCCACTCCTGAAGTTCCGAGAGCGTCATCGGTTCTTCACTGTTGAACAGCTGGCTGGCAATGGTGGCCCGTGCGCGATGACTGGTGAGTTTGCCCCGAACATCATGATCGGGGATGCCGGCCTTTCTACATAGAATTGGAATCAGTCGGACATTTATGAAGCCGTTGGCCATCGGGATGGCTCGAAATTGGAACAGGAATTGGACAAGGTCGCCAGTTTTAGGATCAGGGTATGCCGGTTGGACCGGACGTATGGCCTGCCATGCTTCAATCGCCTCGCCGACAGCCGGGTCAACAGGCTTGGTATAGCAATTTCCGGTTTTGTGATCGGGAACGTCCAACAAACAGATCGGCGGGCCCTTGCCGGAATCCATGGGCTGCCAGCGGATGCAACCAAGCCGCAACCGACGGATTTCGTTGTTTCTCAGCGCTGCGAACAGCCACACGACCGCTATCGCGCGTATATATTCCACGTCGAAAAGCAGGCCGCTGCTGTTAGCGCGAGGAACATCGGACTTCTCGAGATTGAGGCCGGCCCAAAGCAGACGCGCCCACAGATCATCGGCAATCACTCGGGGCTTGGGGCCGAGTTTAGCGCGGATACTTTGCGGTATCGCAAAACTGCGGCCCGGATCGAAGGAGCGTTCAATCCAACCCCATTCCTGACAATCATAGAAAAAGCCACGGACCTGGCAAATCAAGCCTGCGATCGTGCTTGCTTTCACCGCTTCACCCGCCCGCGGGTGCGGCGCTGCCGGTGCCACATATTGACCGACGCGCAATTTGGCCATCGCTGATACGAATTCTGCCGCAACTGTGCGCGTCCATTGTGCGGGCGATACGATCTCAGGATGATGGGCAGCCAGCCAGCGCCCAACCTTATAGAGTGTGGTTCGATGACCTCGACGGGTTTCGATAGTTGTCGTTTGCGTCCAGCGTTCAATCCAACCGCACCATTCGTCTGCCACACCGATGTGTATGCTTTCTATTTGTTTCGTTCTCGGCGGCGCACGCTCGAGCGGCTGTTCAAGGATGCCTTGATTGGCCAAGACTTTAGAAATCGCGTAATAATAGCGCCGCTCCACGTTTGATCCCTCGGCGCGATAAAATTCCAGAATCTCCGGATTCAAATCTTCGAGGCGCGGGCTTCGATTCACGAGCAGAACCGATGACACGAACAACTTCATGTATTTCGGATCGATACGATAGCCCCACCGGACGAGAGGCGTCGTAAGCCGCTCGATCGCAGATGCCACCGACGCGCTACCAAAAATTCGGTTAGCCAACGATTTCCTGTGTGTTGAGGCCAACGTCGAATAGCTGGTGAACCAGTTGTGGAGATAGGCGATCGCTGCGATGTCCACACGGACGCCAGTAGCTACCTTCCTCTTATTTCTGTCGAAGAAATCGTGCGTTGTGCGGCCGAGCACTTTTGCCCAATGCTGTTCCTTCCAGCCCCAATATGTACGATTCAACAAGAGGCACTCTCTCAGGAGCACCATCATTGCATCGTTTGGGGCCGCCGCCTCCGATCCAATGATAGCGAGCGCGTCTTCGATTGGTTTCATCAGACGTAGGAGCTGCTCCCGCTCCTGCGTGCGATATTCAAAGCGGCTCCATTGGCCCAGCACGCGCTTTTTCAGCCACGCTTGAATGGCTGAACGCTCTCCCACGGTGAGCTTCGGCGATCGATCATATTCGGCCGTTGCGAGTGGATTCGGCCAATGCCGCGTAGCGGGCTCGGGATCGTCCATTGTCTGCGGATTCATTGGCCGCGCTCCGGGCTGCTTTCGACCAACATGCGCGTTCGCCATGCGTGGATCTGCTCCATGGAGCCGGCCAGTTTTCTGGAGAGATCCCTGCCAGAGAGGTGGATATACTGCTGTGTGGATGCGAGGTTCCGGTGTCCGGCGAGCTGGGCGATCTCATGTATGTCCCAACCTACGCGAGCCAGATCGGTCAGACAAAGATGGCGCAATGTGTGGGTCGAAAACTTATCGAGGTCGGCCGCGACCGCGATGCGCCTGATCACCTTTGACCAGGTCCACAGCGTGATGGGCTTTCCGTAATTTCGACGCGATTCAGAAAGGAAGAGCCTGCCGCGATCACGGCCCACCCGACGTCGATGCTCAAGATAGGCGGAAAACAAAACACCGGCGGTTTCCGAGTAGGGAACAATACGGTCTCTGTTGCTCTTGCTGGTTTCGCCCCGGATCAGGATCAGACGATGTGCCGGATCGATGTCGCGCGTCTCAATGGCGCAAAGTTCCTCGCGTCGCAGCGCGGCATCATATGCGATCGCCAGCATGCATCGATTACGGATAGGTTCACCTTTGGCGCACAGGAGAAACCGCTGCCATTCTTCATCCGAAGGGATCCACGGTAAACGCTTGTGCCGCCGGATCAGACCGCGGTCGCGCTTTGAACTGAACGGCCTGTTCGGGACAAACCGGCCACGTCCAACCGGATTGTTCGTACGGATGCCCTCTTCAACGAGGTAGTCGAAGAACAGACGAATGGCTGTAAGCCGCTGTTGCAGCGTGGCGCTGGAAAGGCCGGATGTAGATTGCGTTGCGTCCTGTACCGACATCCTGGCGCCGGGAAGCATCCGCAGATGACCCACGTAGTTGGCAATGTCGGGCCGGGTTGCAGAGATCGCCGCAACCTCGTTGTCCTCGCACCATCGTAGGAACTGCTCGAGACCGCGGCCATAGGCCTCCACGGTATTGAAAGCCAACCCGAG
Organism: Sphingomonas sp. EC-HK361; assembly: GCF_902498785.1. Taxonomy (GTDB): domain Bacteria; phylum Pseudomonadota; class Alphaproteobacteria; order Sphingomonadales; family Sphingomonadaceae; genus Sphingomonas. The sequence continues at coordinate 1,312,172 of NZ_LR701494.1, read as the reverse complement.
CATGTGCTGAATATCGAGCCACTCTTTCCCCTGGGGATGCCCGAAGGAAAGCGGAAAAAGTTGCCATCGGATATTCACAGCGGTCATGTGAGTACCCCGTCCGGTCCGACCCCGGCCGAGCTGCGGCAAAAGGCCCAGAAAACCTCAAGAAAACGCGTGACTCGTAGGTCTTAGCTTCTCACGCCAAGCCACGAATTCCAAATAACATAACGAACTTTTCCAGAATAGCCGTCGCGCCGGTGCCCGCGCGATCCATGTCGCGGTTTACAATCTCCCAGCCGGCACCGCACTGTCCATCTACGATGACGGCTCCGGGATCGACGATCCGGCCAACCTCCTGAGCCTCGGCGATTCGGGCTGGCAGGAGGATATTCGGACGCGCGAGGATCCCGCCGGCATGGGGGTATTCAGCCTCGCCGGCCGGGATGTGGTTGTCCGCTCATGGTCGAAGGCGGCGGGACGGGGTTGGGCGGTCCATATCCCGGCTGACGGCTGGGAAGGGGGTGTGCCGCTCGCGATCCAGTCGTGCGGGATCGTGCACGGCACCGAGATCCAGATCATGCTGCCGCCCGCCTGGGATGAGCAGCTTGGGTCGGCGCTGCGCCTCGCGGCCCAATATTTCCCGCTCCCCGTTCATTTCGAGGGCGCGCAGCTTCCGCGCGAGGACTTTCTGGCCGGCGCCGACCAGATCGAGGAATGGGAAGGCTGTCGTATCGGCATCTTCCATGACGGTACCATGGAGGCAGTCCATACCCCCCGGATCAATTTCCACGGCGTGACGGTCGCTTCCAGACTTCCCGCCCTGAGCGAAATCGAAAAGCCTCTTAACTGGCGAGTGCGGGTCGATATCGTCGATGCGCCGGCGCTCCAGCTCGTGCTCCCCGCGCGCAAGGAAATGGTCGAGAACGACGCGCTGTGCCGGCTCAGGGAAGCGGCCGAAATCGCGCTTTACCGCGCCATCTGCCGCGAGAAATCTCATCGGCTCTCCTACGAGGCCTGGGCGCGTGCCCGCGACCTTGGGATTGCTCTTCCCGAAGCCGACCGCTGGCTCAATGCCTGGACGCCGAACATTGCCGACACGTCCAACCGATACCAGGGCGCGGCCATTCGATCGGGCCCTATGATCATCATGTCCGACCACGAACCCGACATCGAGCAAGCGCTTGCCCGCGCACTTGCGAACGAAACACCGCTCGGTGGTCCCCTGGTTCACGAGAACCGCGATTTCGAGGACTATCGCTGGTATGACGAATTGCCGCGTCTCCTGTCCTGCAGTTTCACCGTGCAGCGCGATGGCGTCCTTCATCGCTATGCCGACGATATCGCCCTGCCCGAAGAATTTGAGTCCGGACCGGTCGAGAATATCTCCGCCGAAATCCTTCTGCGGTCCGGCGGCCCGTCGCCGGCAGAACCAACCATCTACCGCGTGCCCACGGACATGCTGGTCTGCAACAATGCCTGCTGGACGCTCGACGAGGCGACCATCCTCTTTGACGGCAAGGCCAATGTGCAGCCGCACGCGCTTGCCGACCTGATGCACGCCAGTTTGTTCTGCTATTCTGACGATTGCGGGCACGATAGCTGGGATACGCAATCGCTCGCGTTCGAGCATGAAGCGCGAAATCTCGCCAACCTGTTGCTGCTGGGTGAGGACGAGGCGCTTCTCGCCCAATTGCGCGACGCGGTCTTCGAGCACGTTCAGTGGCTCATTCCCGACAACCGCAGCCTGACCATCTCCGGCGACAGGACGACGATCTCGCTTTCGCTGGATCAAGCGGCCTGAGCCCGTCGCTCCAGCCGTAACCAAACCATCTCGAAGGAGATCCCTGATGCGCCATGCCACACTCTTTGTCTGCTCGACCGCTCATTTGCCTGTCGCCGAGCGTCGTCACATCGATCACCTCATCGCCGTCGCGCCACGCGGGCCGGACGGACGTGTCGAGGTCGGCCATCTCGATCTGGTGATCGAGCCCTATGCCTACGGCTTTTTCGTCCACACCAGCGTCGTCGGGTGCGGCGGTGAGGCGCCCGACATCAGCCAGGAGTTCTGGGCGATCCTGAGTTCGGCATTCGACAGGGATGCCTCCTGGGTCCTGTTCGACCGCGACGAACCCACCTGCTCCGAACTGCCCATCTTCGCGGACCCCAACCAGCCCGAGGAGCACCAGTCATGACGGACCTCTGCTCGATGCAACCCTGTTCGTCCAAACGCGCAGCACTTGCGTCCTTCGATCATGCCTATGCCGTCGCGCTCCGGATGCGGCACGAGACGGGCCGCCCCCAATTCGTGCTGCGCACCGGTGATCCGCTCCAGCCGTTTCGCGTCTCCAGCACGGGGCCACAGCACCGTCAGGCGCTGATGACGCTCGTCGCCTGATCCGGCGCCTGCACGTGCCGGCAACGGCTCTCTTTAACGAGGACAACCACATGAACGATGGAATATTGCGTCAGTCCGCAAATGAGGCCTGCGACGCGCCACCGCCTGCCATCCAATATCTGGACCTCACCGAAGATGAGTTTGTGGACAGGTTCCAGCCAGTGCCCAATCATCTCCTCGCAACGGCGGGGTTCGACTTCGGCCGGGGCGGATGCCTGTTCGAAGCCTCCGGCCCGGACCTCAAATTCATCCGCTCGCAACCTGCGGCAAATGTCTGGACGATGATCGAGGGCGACGACGGTCTCGAGATCACCGATGGCATGCACGCCGTCAATCGCCTCGGCTATCTCCTGACCGAGCAGCCATGTCCCCCCGATACGATGGTGAGTGTGCCACTCGACTTCTAAGCGGCCACTCCTCCCGTCTCTCGGGGCCTCGGGAGCCAATTGATCGTCGCATTCCGGCCGCCCGGCCTCCGGGATCAGGCGCCAACCGTCACGGCGACGTCCCTTATCGGCTCCCGACCTCCTTCCTGGAGATCAGCCATGTACGATCCGAAGCGACCGCCGACCGCGGCGGCGAACGACGACGCTTGCCTTACTGTCCTATCCGGCGTCCCTGTGATTGCCGCATGGGGCATGGGCGTCGACAGCACCGCGATGATCATCGAATGGGTCGCGCGGGGGCTGCCCCTGTCCGCCGTCCTCACAGCCGACACCGGGGTCGAGCGCGAGGAAACCTATGCCTTTCTGCCGATCTTCCAGCGCTGGATGGACCGGCATCATATCGAGCATCATGTCGTCCGCTATGTGCCGAAGCGCTTCAAGCACTGGCCGCCCTATTTCTCGCTCCTGGAGAACTGCCTCACCAACGCGACACTGCCGTCGATCAGCTTCGGCCGCCACAGTTGCAGCCAGAAATGGAAAATACAGCCCCAAGATCAATGGGTTAATTCATGGGCGCCGGCGCAGAAAATATGGGCTGAAGGTGGCAAGGTTGTCAAGCTCATCGGCTACGACAGCTCGCCCGCCGATAGTCGCCGCTATGCCCATCGCGAAGGCCATATCAGCGACCTGTACGACTATCATTATCCGCTGCGCGCCTGGGGTTGGGATCGAGACGCCTGCATCGCGCGGATCCGTGCCGAAGGCCTGCCCGTGCCGATCAAATCGGCTTGCTGGCTTTGTCTCGCGCAGAAAACGGGCGAGTTGATCACCCTTCCAGGCTGGTGCCTCCGCCTGATCATATTGGTGGAGGCTCGCGCCGCTCCGCGCCTTGTGACGGTCGAGGGTCTGTGGCGCAAGTCGACGCGTGAGCGCCCCGGCTCGATGACCCACTTCATCCGCGAACGCGCTCTGCTGCCTGCTTCCGAAATAGACGCGATCATTGCCGGCGCACCGGTTGATCTGATCGACTTCCAACGGGTCGCGGCCCAGATCCCACTCGCCGAACGACCGACGATGCGGGACTGGATCGATCGGTTCAATGCGGGTGTCGAACGGCTCGCGGCATGACGATACCGTCAATCTGTCTGCGACTGTTGTTGACTGCCAAACGGCTTCACCGAAAAACTCTCTTCATGCGACTTATCGATGACCTGGCCGCCGCGAGGCTCTATTATCACCGGCCACTCCCGACATTGCCGGATATCCTGCTGATCGACATCCCACCTCGCTTTTCGGGCGGAGGTCTGGCACTCGGCCGCTACTACCCCGTGATCCTCGAAAGCCTCGCAGAAATGCACGAATTCGAGGCATTTTTGTGCGAGCCGCGGACGACCCCGGTAGCGCCCGCTCTTCTCGACCGGCGCCCGTCTGCCTTGCGCACCCGTGACATCATCTTCGCTCGCTATGAGCCTCAGATACCGAACTGGCCCTGGCTGCTCATCTGCTTCTGGCCACAATCCTACACCGCCATGGTGCTGCCTTCCGCCGACACCTTCGCGCGGGGCAGCTATACCATCGATGCCTATTCCACCGAGGAAGAACTCACAGACGCTGAGCTTAAGCTTCTCGCTACGCTCGGACCCGAGCAAGCGCGCATCGTTCGCTCGGTGGCAACCCGCCTGGGAAATGCCTGAAAGTCACGCATCAGGCCATGCCAATGCACGCACGCATGTCGAAGATGAAGGGCGGCAAAAGGCTTGATTGTACCGAAGGTGGCCGCGTCAGTGGCGATAACCGAGGTCGGCCGCGATTGGCCGCGCCATATCTGCCCGCCGCTTCATCAAATCGGCAAGCCAGGCCAGATGCGCGGCTGCGTCCGCCAACGGCAGTTGGCAAACTTCATCGAATAGCTCATGCTGATAGGCAAGGTCGCGATCCAGAATATCACGCAGGAGAACACGGGCAGGGCTGTCCTCCTCCTCGATGCCCGCATTCGCCTCTCGGGCAGCATCGAGAAACGCCTCGGCCATCTCCTGGGCCTCGTAATAGCCGCCATCCAGACCTTCGCTCGCCGCGAGGCTCGCCAGCCGGCGGCGAACCAGTGGCAGATCAGGATCGACCGCCGCATCGTCCAGCGGCAAGTTATAATCATAGCTGGCGAGATAATCGCGGATCATGGCATGGCTCCTCAGTGTGCCTGAGAACATAAAATGAACAAGATTGCAAGTCTGAACACGCTTATGCCATGCGGAGGTAATGTCTGTTCTGTCTTTTTCATCCCGCTCGCCCCGGACAGTCTCCATTCCGGAGGCACTCGCCCATGACTGACAGCAAGGCGCCGCTGCGATTGCACGGGATACTGCGCCTCAACGAGCGTGGCCCTTTTCTGGAGGTCGAGGAGGGGCCTCTCTGGCGCCTTCAGACAGACTCGGATCTTCGGACGCATCAGGATCGACGGGTTCGGGTCGAGGCCTGGCAGCGCGGAGCAAGCATCCTCGAATTGCTGTGGATCGGTCCGGCCTGATGGCCGGGTAAGGGGGGAACTATGCCTCAAATCAGCCCGAACCTGTAACCGCCTCTGAAATGGCTTACGGACGGCAAGCGAGCAGGACAGCGCCGGGTTCGTTCGCGCGATATGAACAGGCCTCCTTACCCGCCGCCTCTCTGCCGAAACGTCGGCTGGTCACCGGCCATGAAGAGATCCTGCTCCCATCTCTCAAGCTCGGCAGCGTTGAGCGCCTCGAGCCGGCAAAGTCGGTCGACCTCCTCCCGCCCAAGCGCCTGCCGCGCGCTTGCCTCCCGGACGAAATCCTTCAGCATCATATTCTGGAGGAGGAAAAAGCCCCTGATCCGCTTGCCCGTCTTCATCGCACCACGATGCGCCGAGCGCCGCCGAATCGGTCGATCCGCGTCATTGCGATGTGCATCACGAGATCACGTCTGCCATATTCCAAATTTCCGGTTGGCATGGGTATAACATATGGACAGTGATGGTGTAAGATTGAAATATGATGTCTTACACGTCATAAGCGCAGCATGATCACCTCTCAGCAGATGCGCGCGGCGCGAGCCTTGCTCGGCATCGACCAGAAGCGACTGGCGGAACTGGCAAACGTATCGCTTCCCACGATCCAGCGGATGGAAGCGTCGGACGGACAGGTGCGGGGTGTCGTGGAAACGCTGGTCAAGGTCGTCACAGCGCTTGAACGCGCAGGTGTCGAGCTGATCGGCGAGAATGCGACCAGCCAGACCGGGGGACGCGGTGTGCGCTTGCGCCAGGCTGTCGCCGGCCAACAGTGACTGACCAAGGGACAAGGACAGATGACCGATAGCAACCAAGATTATGTCTATGATGAGGAAAGCGGCGAGTGGTTGCCAGCTTCCGAACTTGCCCAGCGCCAGCACGCCGCCGTTCAGCCAGAAGTCCGGGATGCTGTCGGCAACCTTCTCGCCGACGGCGATCAGGTGACACTCATCAAGGATCTGGACGTCAAAGGCGCTGGTCAGACGCTCAAGCGCGGAACGCTCATCAAGGCGATCCGCCTGACCGGTGACGCACAGAAAATCGATTGCAAGTTCGACGGCATCAAAGGCCTCGTGCTGCGCGCCGAGTTCGTTCGCAAGCGCTGATGGCGCGACGCCGGATACCGATGCCCTCTGCGATCGAAATCCGCGCGCTGGCGGATCGCGAAGGACGTCTCGCGCTGCGCGCCACGCCAAATGCTTCGGCCGACGCAATCCTTTTGCCATCGCAAGCCGGGAGCCTGGAACTTCTTGTACGCACAACGGCCACAGCCGAGGGCGGCAAGGCCAATGAAGCGATCCTGCGCCTTCTCGCCCACGCCCTGGGCCAGCCCGTCTCTTCGATCCAGATCGTTCGCGGCGAGACAGGCCGCACCAAAGTCGTGCGCATCGGGCAGCCGCGCGGATGATCGCGGAATGCTGATCCGCCAGGGCGACGCACGCGACAGTCGGCTGGACCGCAAGCTTGCCTTCGCGCTGGCGTGGGTGGCGGGCGGACTCAATGCGGCGGCGTTTCACGAGGTCGGCTTCTTCTCCGCCAACATGACCGGAAATGTGTCCGCCCTCTCCAGCCTGCTCGCGATGGGACAATGGGGGCATGCTCTTGGCTATCTCGCCATAGTCTTGTCCTTCATCATCGGTTCCTTGGTTTCGACGCTCGCAATCGGCTCAGGCCTGCGGCGCGGGATCGGCACCATCTACGCCCGCGTAATCCTGGTCGAAGCCGCTCTTCTTGCCGCGCTCGGTCTTGCGCGGATGGCGCTCGATCGCTCCGCAGGGGTGCCGATGCTGATCATCGGCCTCGCTTTCCTCATGGGGCAGCAGAACGCCATCGTTACCCATATTTCAAACGCGCGGGTGCGCACCACCCATGTATCGGGCATGGCCACTGACATCGGCATCGGACTCGCCAGGATGCTCGATATCCTTCGCGGTAAGGCTGGCCCCGCGGATCGCGGGGAGATTACAACCCGATTGAGCCTTCACACGGGTACGGTGCTGTCCTTCCTGCTCGGCGGAGTCGCGGGGGTGCTGGCGTGGCGCATCGTCGGCGACCTCTGTTTCGTGATTGCAGGCCTGGTTCTCGCAGCCATTGCGGCAACCTCGATGCGACGTGCCGGCCAGATCGTCCCGCAAAATGATCCGCTCGATTGATCACCATTACTTCATCGCTCGTTACTATGGCGAAATGAGGCCGCCGGCCCGAACAGTCACCGAGGGCCGATGAACCTGCTGCCACAATGGACCGAAAAAGCCGAAAAGCGCGGGCTCGACCCGCTCGGCATGCAGAATAGCGGCGTGCTGCTCTATCAGTCACTGCTCCCGGGCATCAGCAACGTCACGCTGCGCATGCGCTACTATGGCTATTATTGCTGGGTGAGCGAAACCTATGCCCGCCGGGGCGCGACCAGCGACTTCGAAGCCTGGCGCATCTGGGTGCGCCGCGCCGAGGCACTCTACGCCCTCGTGTCAGCACGGACGGGTGAGACCGGCGTCGGCGGTATCGAGTGGGCCAATCGCCGCCTCGCGACCTCGGGACGCGTGATCGACTTTGAAGCCGCCGCCTCGACCGATCCCGCGCAGGAACGGTACCTTCGCCAATCGCTCGGGGTCTTCGGGGGCGCCTATTACAGCCAGATGGCTGAAATGAACCTCTTCACCGAAAACCGCCACGGCATCCAGGTCGCCACCAAGGATCTCGGCCGTCGCGCGGCCTCCCTGTTCGCCGATGCCATCGGACCGGACCTCGCCAGACTCCTGCGACAGAAGATCGTCGACGCTAAGGTAAGCCTGCGTGAACTCGACCGGCTTCAACCCATCGCACCTTCGCAGATCGCGGAAGAAAGCGAGGAGCGGACTTTCTACGAAACACTGCTCTTCGCCCGGTCCGATGACGCGAGCAAGTCAGGGCCGAGCCGCGCGGCATCGCTCGACCTCATCCTCGAAACCGCCTTCACGCAAGAGGAGTGGCCAAGCCCCGAACAGGTCCGCTGGCATCTTTTCGATCCACCCGAGCCGGCCCTTCCTCCCAGCCTCGAAACCCAGCGGCTCGCCTGGGAAGCCTATCAATGCCAGGACATGATGCAGGTAGCATGCGCCGCACTGCTCGCATGGGGCATAAAGATCATCAACGCCGAGGCTCAAGGCAAGTCGCTTACTGAGATCCGCGCTGATATCCTCACCCATCTGGAAACGCTGGATGAGCCCCATCCAGACCTGAGTTGGCGCGCGCTGCGACTCGGCCTCGATCCACGTACCTTCGATTATGCCGAGATGTGGGACGAACTCACCGGCGCACGCGGCGCAGCCGCCGACAAGGCCGTCAGCGCACTCCTGCTGATAGCCGCGCTCCATCAGAGGCTCCTTGACCGTCCCGATCTGGCTGCCGCCGCGGCGCAAGGTCTGCCCGAACGCGGGATGGCGCACTCGCTACGGACAGAAATATCATGGCTCGAAGGCAGGGAAGGGGAGCGCATCGCCACGCTCATCGCCGACTATATGATCGAGCGCGTCATCAGACGGCACAGCCATGTCGCCATGCAAAAACTGCGGCGACAGGGCGATTATACGTTCCTGTTCGAACAGCGCGAGGGACGTTTCGTCTATCTCGCCGCCTACCAGCCGGTCGCCACCACGCCGCGGCTGGCATCCGCAATCCAGTTTCTCGCCGACATCCATCTCCTTGATGATGATGGCCTGACGTCGCTTGGTCTGGCGGCGCGGGATGCTGGCCGATGAAGCTCCCCGATCGTCTGGGTCGCCGCAGCGGCCGCCCTTTCCATAGTGCGATCGCCACCAGCTTCGCCCTGGAGTTCGCTGCGGTCGAGGAAATCCTGCTGCCCCAGCTCATGGCCAGCGGCGCCACGAACCTCCTCCTTCTGACTGACGCGCGCATGACCGCGCTCGCGCTTGCGGACGGCTCAACCCTTCCGGCCGCCCTCGGTCGCGACTATGCACTCTACAGCCCGCCAGCCGCCAACGGCATTTTCCATCCAAAAATCATCCTGCAAATTGGCCGGGAAAGCGCCCGGGCGATCGTCAGTTCCGCCAACCTCACCGCATCAGGCCTTGCCGGTAACGCCGAGGTCGCGGTCGAAATCGAATGCAAGAATACGCCAAGCCCCGAGCAGGACATCATTCGCTCTATCTGGCGCTATCTCGACGCACTCGTGCCCGCCGCCCCTTCTCCGGCGCGCGATGCGCTGCGTTGGACACAAGAGCGTGCGACCTGGCTCGGCGGGCCAGCAGGGGATGCCGTGCACGAACTGGATGGAACTGGCATCGCTTTCCTCCATGGGCCCGGCGACACGGGAATCGCAGACCGGTTCGTGTCGCTGATCCAGGGCGCGAAGGTCCAGAGTCTGACGGTAATCAGTCCCTATTGGGACCATGATCTCGCTGCGCTGGCCGATCTCTCGCAGCGCCTCTCCCCGACCCGGATCATCCTCCCGATCAACCGCAGCCATCATGAATTTCCGGTCGATGCACGCTTTGCCAAAAAGGCGACGATCGTCGATCTTCAGTGGCCATCCCGGCGCTTCACGCACGCCAAGATCATCATCGCCTCGACCATTGATCACGACCATATCCTCTTCGGCAGCGCCAACTGTACCAGTGCCGCCCTCGGATCAGCCGGGATGCCAGGCGCCAATGCCGAAGCCTGCATCTATCGCAGGCTTCCCGCCGGCGCAGCGCGGCAAGCGTTGGGCCTCGAACGCTGGATCGATGCCACGCCGATCAAGCTCTCCGACCTGTCACCGCCGATTGTGACATCCCCGATCCCGCTCGATACCATCGAAGCCCGACAGCCCGGCATCTTCGAACTCGACCAGGGCCAGCTCATCTGGACAACCGCGAAAGCGGATGTGGCAGATGGAGACATCGAGCTGCTCGACCGGTCTGCACGCCTGATCGGGACGATCCCGGTGCGATCCTTCGTCCAGATCGATAATCGGCGGCGCGCACCGGTAGAGCCCGCATTGCACAAGTCCCTCTGCTTCGCTCGACTGGTCACCGGCGATATCGTCTCGACCCTCGCGCACATCACGCATCGCGAGATATTGCGCGCCCGACGTCGGGAGGTAGCGACCGGCAGCGTGGCCCGGGCGCTCGCGCCCTTCACCGATGGCGCTGATTTCGATCTCTGGATGCACCAGGCATTCGAGACCCTTGTGCGCGCAGATTTCGAGGCCGTGACCCAGCCGCGCGCCCTGTCGGCCGCCCGGCCGCAAGAGCGCAAAAGCGTGGACGAGCCGGCGGCCCCCGTTTCATTGAGCTATGAGGAGTTCACCCAGGCGCGCTCCGGCGCCGGCCGCTCGGGCGGCGAGGGCGATAACAGTCTTGCCGGCACATATAGCGACACGATTCGCGACTTCCTCAATCTGCTCTCCGGCCGCGGCCCTCAAGCAGATCAATCCGCCGAAGACGACACAGCTTTCGACGACCTCTCGGACGAAAAGGCCGACACCGACCGTGAGGATGACCCGGCCGATGAAAGCGTTGAACATCGCGATACTGGCAAGCCATCGCTCGCGCCCGCGCCGGTCGACGCCCGGCTCTATGAGCGGCATATTCTTGGCTATACCGAAGGACTCAAAGGCGACGAAGAGGCGCTCGGTCCCAGCGACGTGCTGCGGCTGCGCTACTGGATCCTGTTCCTCCTCTACAAGGCCCGATGCCCTGATCTGCCGAAGGGCCTGGATACATCCAGTGCCCTCCTTGGCTGGCCACGCTTCGTCGTGCGTGTCCTTGTCGCCTTTTTCTGCGGCGGCAAGCCCGCAATACGGCGCGTCATGCTCGCACGCGATTTCGAGGCCATGCCGGTCGATTTCATGGAATGCTGGATCACCATATTATGGAGTCTTGAGGCGATCGAGACGCTGTTGGCGAACCAGCGCAAGGACCGCGAATTCCTGAAATATATTCCCGAGCTGCGCCGCCGCGTGATTTCCCTTCTCGGTCTGAGACCCGATGAACTGAATGGCGATATCGCCGCCGCCATTCGTGCGGGACTCGACGAGTCAATCGGGACCAGGCTCGGCCTTGATCCGATCGCTGTTCGGCTCGATGTGCCCCAGCCATAAAGGGAGCCGGCTGTTCTTGAAGTCCCACGCCCCAAGCGGTGCAAACCATTCGGGCACCGCCTTACCATGGAGCTGGATCACCTGATCGCCGTCGACCGTCTGCGCGGCATAATAGCGGCTGAAAATCCGGCTGGCCCAGCCGATCCCGTCAAAGCCCTGGTCCGATGGCTCCTCAGGCTGCGCCACGAACTCGACACCTCCGATCTCGACACCATCCATCCGTGCGATCGGCTCGCCCACGGTCCAATCCCCGAACAGGAAGAGAATCTGCGCCAGCCTGCGATCCCGAGGATCGGTGAGTTCTGTGTCCCCACTATACATGCGCGCGGCGCCGATCATGAACTCCGCCAACCCCTCCGGGCTCAACTTTCTCGGCATTTTCCGGTCGGCGTCGAGCACCAGGCGGAGCGGTGGCCGCGTCATGATGATCACCTCGCCGAGCCTGCCGAACTCATTCGCCATCACAGCCTCCTGCATAGTCACACGCAGGCCGCCATCGGAACGGCGAAAACGCTCCGGTGGAATGATCGTCCAGATGTTCCAGAGCGACCAGAAGATCGCCAGCCTGAGCGGCGTGCCGACCATGTCGGCATAGCACTGCAGCGAGTTGAGATAAGCCGCCGACATGGAGGTGCGCTGCCTGAGCGGCTTATCGCTACGGACATTCTTGACCTCGACCAGCCATTGCGCGCCGTCGTCGAGAACAACCCGGAAATCCGGCGCACGCGATGCCCCGCTGCCATGAACACGGCCGATGTCCTCGGTCTTCAGCATCCGATAGCGTCCAAGGGTCAGAACCGTCGCCTCGAACAGCCGTTCGATCCGTGAGCCATGGATCAGGGCCGCGTCGGACAACGCCATTTCCAGCCTCGGTCGAGCATCGGTCATGAACCTGTCGATTAGCGTCGGATCGTTGAGGGCGACGCCTTCACGCTGCGCAAAGGCTGCCAGCGACGCCAGCAGATCAAACGCCTTCGGCTGGGTTTGCGCAGGCATGCCCTTGGTCATGGCGTGCTCCCGTTCGAACCTGGTGGCTCGACATCGTGCGGGTTCATATAGTGCCGAAATCCGGTCAGATCCTCATCGCTTGGATTGTCCGCCTCAGGGAAAAACCGGATCGTCTCCGCAATGTCGCGACGGGAGACATAGCCGATAATCGAGCCGCCATTGCTCATCTCATAGTCCATCGACCCGGTATGGCGATTGGGAAGGGCCAGCCCCGGAGCAAAGGCGATGGGCTTCTTGTTGCCCTTCTTGCTGACCTCATGCTTGGCGAGCGCAACCCGGATGAACTCCAGCGTGGTGAACCCCATTTCCGTGCGGCGCAGATCGACTCGCATCTGATCCACCAGTTCCGGGCGTTCCTGCGCATCACGCAACTGCTGCGCGCGAAGCTCCCGGTCATAATGACGGTACCCAAGCTCGCGCTCGAGATGGCTCGCCTTCTGGTCGAACCCACCATTTTCGGCCAGTTTGATGACCTCTTCACAGCGCTGCCGCCACGTGCGCAGCAATTCATAGGCAGCGAAGATCCACATCGGCGAAAGCGCCTGCACCATGGCCATGGTCGATCGTGGCGGATCATCCTCCGCCATCTGTTGCAGGACCTGCTCTTCAAGGCCGTTCAGCAGATTATCGACATGGCAAAGCTGGCTCGCCTGCATCACGAGAAACGGGTTCTCGGCAAAGCCGGCCAGCGACTTCAGCGCCTCGAAAAGATCGCTCCGCCCGATGTCGGACACCCGACGATAGCGTGGCTCTTCGTCCTCCGGTTCGAACATCTCCGGCACGCCGTCATAGGCTCCCATAAGGCGGATTCTTCACCGCCAGGGGAAGGGGATCGGCCAAGCCCCAGAACCGCGTGGTGGCCCGGATATAGCGCTCAAGGTCCGCTTGCCGGATGCGCACATGTTCACTTGCCACCGGCGTTCCGGGGAGGAGATCGTGATAGTCGACAGATTCCTCATCCCAGAGGTGCGGGGCAAGCGCGCGCAGCCTTTCGCAGGATCGCCCCTCTCCATGACGCACGACATTGGCAACCACGAACATCTCCGTCAGAGCCTCTCCAAGAGGCTCAAGCATAAGGTCGATACCGGCGCGCTCGGCACAGCCGGCGAGCAGTGCTTCAAAGCCGTTGAGCTTGCCCATATCGGAACCCCCAGCATCCTGTATCGCGCGCGCCCAGCGGCTCATTTGTCGCTCGAACAAACCGGCGAGGGTAAGGACAAACGCCTTGGCCGCCTCATTGGCAGTATAATTGTCGACCTGCGCCGCCGCCCGATCGAGAAACTGATCAAGGCTATCGGTCTCCCCGGTCTCAAGCTCCGCATGGGACGGCAGCTTGTCCATGACGGGCAAGATCACGCGATCGAAGAACCGCCCGAGATTTGCCTGAAAGATCCTGGGTAACTGCTCCGCCGTCGACATCATCGCAATCCTCTTGCGCGCTTCCTCGCGCGTCCCAAAAGGTGAAGCTTTCTCCCATAGTTGCAAGTCATCAAAACCTCGCCGTGGTGACGGACGATGCGATAGAGTTGCGTGCAATCAGACACAGGGGAATGCGTGAAGAGTGCCAAAGGCGATGCCCACCGAAAATCTTCGCGGAAGCCCTATAATGAGCGCACCGACCTTGAGAAACTCCAGTCCCAGTGGACCAAATTGTCGGGGCTCCATGGGCGCGATGAACCATCCGCAGCGATCGTGCGTTGCGCCACGGCTGCGGAAATCGCCGCCAATTATGCGGTACGCACCGAGTGGGGCAAGAAGACCCAGTTCGATGCAGCCATCGTCGACCAGTTCCTCCGTTGGGCAAATAGTCTCCCACTGAAGGTCGAGCGCCTGTTCGTACCCGTTTTCTTCGCGACCCCCCGGACAAGCCCAACGGCACGCGCCCTGATCAGCTCGGCGGGCAAGATCAACACCGTCCGCAACGCCGTCGTCCACCAAGGTTCCTTCAGCAACAAGGAGGAGGCCGAGGCGGTGATCGCGGTGGCCAAGACCTTCATCAACATGATCGTCGGCCTCTCGATCGACGGCTTTGATATCGACGCACAGGCCGCATCGGTCAGGGCTGCGCCCCCTGCCGAGGGAACGCCAGAATGACCGCCGAGAAGCCCAGGCGGCATCATTATGTGCCGCAATTCTACCTCCGTCGCTTTGCCTGCCCGGACGACGCGAACAAGGTTCGCGTGGTCGAACGACATGGCGATATCCTCGCCATCGACCGCAAATCCATCGATCGCATCGGCTATGAGGACTCCCTCCACGACTATGTCGCGGACGGTGTCGAAAGGTCGATCGAAGGCCCGATCAACCATATGATCGAGACGCCTTTCTCCAACAGTGCGACCTGGAGGAAGATCGTCGAGGGTGCCGGCACCAGTCTCGCCGAGACCGACAAGATCCCGATCTATGGGTTCGCCCGTCACCTCCAACGTCGCAACCTTGAGACCTTGCGCTTCATCGAGGCTGAGTCCGCCCGCTTCGCGGATGGCGCGCTCGACGGCAACTTGAGCGAGGACGAACAGGAGATGCACACATGGATCGCGGCGTCCGCGGACAATGCGCACGCCCTGTTTCGCGAGGGCGCGATGGACATGAATATCCCCGAGGACGCCGACGCCATCAACGTGATGGTCTGCCATTCGCCGATCCCTTTGCGGACATCGACGAACCCCACGCTGATGATCTCGGCGCCGGGCCATCAATCCATCTTCGGCGCCTTCTTCAACGACCTGCGAACCTGGTGGCTCACGCTCGATCGATATTGTGGCGCCTTCATCATCGCCGGTGGCCCACCGGGCTTCAGCAATTCCACCCTGCCGCCTGACGCCGCCCGCATGATCAACCAGCAATATCTGGTCCAGCATGGCAACAGCATGACGGTTCGCTACCTCCTCGCCAACGACCCCTATCTTGATGACGACCTTATGTTGGCCGGCTATGGCTTCGAGCGGTCCACGACCCATGGTGCCCGATGGCGCAAGCTCAGCACGGGGCGATGATCCGGCAACCACGATCCGGCGGATTGCACTAGGTCAAGCCTCCGGTTTGTCGTGAAAGCGGGGCATTCCGGGATTGCACTCCGAGCGATAGACGACAGGATAAGCGTCCCGAGGTCGGGCGGATGCCCGCTGAAGCGGGCACCGGGCTCTATCTCCGCTCCGCTCCGACCAAGCCCCCTTTGGGGTCTTGGCGGCTGACGCCGTAACGATCCCTTCCGCGGGGATGCCGGGCAGGGAGGCATTCTTCCCGAAACGCCAGAATGCCCGGCACGTCCATCGCAATGCAGGCTTCGCCTAAGGAATCGCGCTAGTCGCGCGATGCGGATCGTGGAGCCAGCAGACAAGCCATCACCCCCTTCGCCGCCCTCGCAGGATCCGTGCGTTGCAGGACGGGTTTCGTCCGCAAGAATTGCGTCGGGGCAAAGCTACGCTAGGCGAAAAGGGGCCGGCGATGTTTGTCTGTTTTCAACAGAAGCGCCGGCCCCTTTTCGCCAAGCTTCGCTAGAGCCCCTCCCGTGCTTCTTGCGGACAAGAGCCCCGCCCTGCGCCTTCGGACCTGCGAAGGCGGCTCCGGGTGCGATGACTTGTCAGCCGGTCCACGCTCCCTTCCCATTCAAGCAGAACCGTCCGCTGACGCGGCCGGTGCGTCTTTGTGTCTGTTGGCCGCTGCGCGGCTGTTTCTTGCTCAGGCTCACCAGGTACGATGGATTTCTGTCAAGAAATCAATGCCATGGAAGTAATGGAGGGGAGGGAGTAGGGTTCAGATGTGGCCGGGAAAGAGAAACGAGCCACAGCACAGAGAAAGGATGAAGTCATGAAGATCGGTAGCTTCAAGTTCGACGAGCGCGCCAGCGACATTATCGGCAAGATCGCCACCCGCGAAATGCGCTTTCCTTACCTCATCATGCGCCGCGTCGAGGATCGACAGAGCGACAGTGCCCCCGTCTATGAGATTTACGAGACGAACCGCGCTGGCGACGAAATCCAGATCGGCGTGGTCTGGGAACGCCGCATGAAGTCCAATGACGAGGTGTTCCTGTCCGGCATGGTGGACGATCCGAGCTTCCGCGAGCCGCTGCCCATCGCCCTTTTCGGGGACGAGACGAACGGCTTCGATGTCCAGTGGCGGCGCGAACGCGAGCGCGAGGCGCAGGGCGGCAGCTTTGGCGGGCGCAATGGCGGCGGTCAGCGGTCGGGCAGTTTCGGCGGACGGACCGGCGGCGGTTTCTCCGGCGGCAGCACCGCAGGACCGGACGGCGGATATACCGGCGGCGGACGCAGCCTTGACGATGAGGTGCCCTTCTAAGCGGCACCAAAGGCGGGCCGGGGGAGCGCTGGAACGCTTCCCCGGACCCTGAACCGTCACCCGACCAAAGGAACCCATCCCATGAGCAAGCCAACGGCCTTGCGCAGCGTTAGCAGCTTTGCCGACCTGCCGGAACTCTATGCCGAAGCCATCGCCACGCCCGATTTCGTGGCATCCTTCGGCGACCCCTTGCCCCTCACCATCATCGAGCCGGACGAGGAACCGGCCGAACATTTCATGCCCGATCCGCTCGCGGCACAGGCGGAATGCGGCGGCATCATCGCCGCCATCTTCGACCTGCTAGGCGATACCCGACTGGACCCGCTTGCCCCGGAACTCGCATGGGGCTTCGTAAACAGCTTCCATTTCGTCGCAAACAAGCTGGAAGGCCGCGAGGACAGGCTGGCCGATACCATTCGCGATATGGCCCGCCGTCTGGAACCGGGCGAGGTGTTCAACAAGGAACTGGAAGACACCCAGCTTGAATGCCAGTCGGTCGCGGAACAGCGCGCCGCCATGGAAGCCATGCGCGACTATGCGGCGGCAATGTATCGTGCCTATGCCGGTCGCCCATGGTCGCCCGCAAAGGGTTCGCGCGCGTCCCATGTCACCACCGCCAGCCAGATTTCGGCGCTCGACTTCCTGCGCGCAAGGTCCGAACGGAAGCGTGACCGATACGACCCGCAAGGCCCCGTCGTGGTCGTGTCCGGCCCTTCCGACTGGCACGATTGGCGGATTATCTGGGGACGGCTCGACCAGATCAGAACGCGCATTCCTCACATGGTGCTTGTCACCACCGGGCAGCGCCTTGGGGTGGATGCAGCCGCCGCAGCATGGGCCGCACAGCGGGGCGTGGTCTGCATCGCGTTCGGCCTCTATGGGCGCGGCAACGGCAAAGCCTTCCGGCGCAATCGCAACATTGCCGAGCTTATGCCCGTCGAGGCGTTGCTATGCGAAGGGTCGGGCATCCAGTCCAGCCTCTATGACCTGTTCAACCCGGAGAAGGGCCACCGCGTCCCGACCCATGTTTTCATGCGGGCAGATCAGGCGCCCGATGTCCCGATCAAAAAGAAGCGCCGCGTCATAGCGGCCTGATCGCGAAGCCACCAAGAGAAGGGCCGGGGCGGGCAACCGCTCCCGGCCCCTTGTCGTGCCTTTGGCACGAGCGGGGGAAACCCGAACGGTTTTCCCCGCGCCGCTCCTTTTGCCGGGCGTGCCGCCCGCCAACGTCGCTCCCCTTTCCGCTAAAGATGCACAGCCGTTGAGGCGTCATCACCGCCAGCCGGGGGAACAACCGCGCGCTTGCGAGCCGACCCAGCAGACGGTTCCGCCTGGACGCCTTGTGCCGTCAGCCCCTTGAGCGCGGCAATCGCCACGCCGCCGCCGACCCGAATCGCTTGGCTCAGCACGTCGCGAAATTCGCGCTCGCTTAAGCGTTCGACCGGCAATTCCGTCGCCAGCTTCCCATAATGGGCGCGCAATCCACGCCGCACCGTCTCGGCTTCCCGCGCGAGATTTTGCTGATCGGCCTCGATCTTCGCCAGCCGTTCGCGTTCCGTCATCTTGGGCATTCTTAGACTCCTTGCTCAAGGAGGTCTGCCCGCCGCCCTCGACTATCCACCAAGGACCACCGCCATGCAATGCCTTCCCCGCGATCGGAATGCGATCACGCCCGCAAACGCACCCAACCGGGGAGACCCGCCCACGGTCGAGTCGACGGGCGCAGCGGGCAAGCGCGCTGCGGAGGAGGGACGCACGCCGGAGGCGGATGTAATGCACCCCACGCACGGGTGCTGCGGGCGCGAATCGCCTGGATTTCCGCCACTTTTCGTCGGCACAAAGCGGCTGTCGATCTGGCACTGATCGGCTGCCGGTGGCAGCCATGTCCTGTCGCTTCTTACCCTAAGGGATTGATCTGCCTTGGCACTTAGTGGCTGCCAGCGGCAGTTTCGATAAATTGTTGAGATCGCGGTGTAAATCGGCTATAAAGGCTGCGCTTCACCACGTTGCTGGCGTGTCGGACAAGGAGTCCGCCGCTTGGCACGCATCACAATCCGCATTGACGATGACCTCTATGCGCGCCTTTCTGTCCAGGCGCGCAACGCAGGTCTCGGCGCCGCGACCTATTGTCGCGACATCCTCGAACGCTTCGAAGGCAGTGATCCTTCGGGCTATCATGCCCGCTTCGACGAACTCCACGCGACCGTCATCCAGGCGTTCGCGATCCTCGCTACTTCGGTCGGAGAGCGCTCGCCGGACATTCTCCAGAAGGGACTGGGTGAAGCGCGCCGGCTCCTCCGCGAAAGGGGGCTGCTCGATCCCGAGCAGGACCGGCCGTGAGCATCTTCCGCCATGACACGCTTGGCTCCTGGACGCGTGGCGGCCAGGCCATCGTCCACAATGTCCGCATGACCACCCAGGTCTTCTACCAGACCTTCCTCGCGGGGCTGGTGATCTGGATCGGCGGCATCATCTGGTACGCACTCGAAAAGTCGTCCGAATACGAACGCTTCGTGATGCTCAAGATCACCCAGGCCTATTTCATGGGTGATACGCTGCCCGGTAACGCGACACCGATCCTGTTCAAGACACCGGCCGGCAAACAATATTGGACCACTCCCAAGAGCCTCGTCAGTTCGGGCGTCGCCCATAAGACGCTCGCGGCCTTCGAAACCTATCTCCTCCACGGAGCTTTGCTTGCCGGTCTGTTCGCCCTCGCAATGCTGTTCTGGGCATGGTTCTACTTCACCCGGACGGGGAGGGGGCTCGGCTCCAATCAGTTTCTGCGCGGGGCGCGGTTCGGCACCGTCAAGCAGGTTCGCCGCGCGCTCTGGCGTCAGGCCAAGGGCAGCTTCCAGATTGGCGGCGTCAATGTGCCCGACGCTTTCGAACCGGAGCACATCCTGATCTGCGGTGCTCCTGGAACGGGAAAGACCAACATCATCGTCAAGATGCTCGACGGGATCCGCAAGCGGAAGCGCCGGGCGATCGTCTACGACACCGCCGGCACCTTCGTGGAGAAATTCTACCGGCCCGGCATCGACGCCCTGCTCAACCCGCTCGATGCGCGCGCAGACTCATGGTCGCCCTGGGTCGATGTGCCGCGCGACTATCATTACGACCAGATCGCGGAGTCCACGATCCCCGACAAGACGGGCGATCCTTTCTGGGCGAAGGCTGCGCGGGGCACGCTGGTCGCCGTGCTCCGGAAATTGGCGAAGCAGGAACGTACCCTCGTCTCGATCCTGCTCGACACGCTGCTCCGCTCCAAGCTGAAGGATCTCGCCGCCTTCGCCGCAGGCACCGATGCGGCGGCGTTCATATCGACCGAGGGTGAGCGCACCAGTGCCGGCATCCAGGCGGAGCTCGCCTCCGTGATGCGCAGCTTCTCCTATCTCGACGACACCGCCGACGGGTTCTCGATCCGCGACTGGGTCGCCAATGAGAAGGACGACAGCTGGCTGTTCATCACTGTAAAGGCTGACCAGCTTCCCTCACTCCGACCCCTGATCACGGTGTGGCTCGACATCGCGATCAGCGCGATCATGAGCATGACGCCCGATCGCAACCGGCGCCTCTATTGTGTCATCGATGAGCTGCCGACGCTCCAGAAGCTGCCCTCGCTCGGCGACTTCCTCGCCCGTGCCCGCAAATATGGCGGCTGCGGCATCCTCGGCTTCCAGAGCTACCCCCAGCTCGAGGCGACCTACGGCATTCAGGATGCCGCGGCGATCACCGGCTATTGCTCGACCTGGGTGGCTCTCCGCGCCAACGACACCCCCACCGCCAAGCATGTCAGCGAGAATCTCGGGCAGGTCGAGCAGGTCGAAGCCAATGAGGGCATGTCCTACGGCGTGAACGACATGCGCGATGGTGTGAACCTCTCGCGCATGCAGGTCACCCGGCCGCTGGTCATGCACACCGAGGTCACCAACCTGCCGAACCTCATGGGCTACCTGAGGTTCGGTCGCAGTCTGCCGGTGGTCCGCTTCGAGGACAGCTACAACAAGGTGGCGTCGGTCGCCGAGGCGTTCGAGGAGCGGACAACCACTCCCATCAGGCTGGCTGGGCCGGTCGTCGAATTCCCCCCGGCACCGCTGGCCTCATCCTCGCCGACCAGGCCCAAATCTTCCCCTCCGAAGCGGCGGCGGGCTGGCTCCGAAGAGCAACCTGCCGAGCTTCCGCTCCCGCAACCGCATGAACCGCCGACCGCGCCCGTGGACGCCTCGAGCGAGAGTCCTATGCCACCGCCCGCCGATCCGCCTGGAGGGGGAGAACAGCAGGCTCCACGCCCTCGCCTCGAATTGTTCGGCAAGCCTGCAGGCTTCCGCCTTGAGCAGCACGGTCGTCGTGACGGCGCCCGCAACAAAGCGAGGCCGGCATGATCAATCCCATCCGCCTAAAGGGCAAGCCCGCCAATATCGCTCGCTATTACACGGTCGGCGACTATTACACCAAAGGCGCCGACGAGCATTCCGAATGGGGTGGCAAGATCGCCGCTGAACTCGGCCTGGATGGCAAGGTCGATCCGGTCATGTTCAAGGAACTGCTAGCCGGAAAGGTCGAGGACCAGCAATTGGGCCGGCGCCGGGCCAACGGAGAAATCCAGCACCATCCGGGTTGGGATTTCGCTGTCAACGCCCCCAAGTCGGTGTCGATCATGGCGCTGGTCGCCGGTGATCAGCGGATCGTCGAGGCGCATGAGCAGGCCGTTAGCGTCGCGCTCTCCTATCTCGAGGAACATGCCACGATGCGCCACCGCGTCGATGGCGAGGTCACCGAGAAGACGACCGGGCGGCTGATCTACGCGCGCTTCACCGAGCATGCCTCACGCGAACTCGATCCCCACCTCCACACCCATGTCGTCGTCATGAACATCACCGACGAGCGGGACGGTGAGAAGAAAGTCAGTCTCGAAACCCGCGCCATGTTTGCCGAGCAGATGACAGCTGGTCAGGTCTATCGCAACGAACTCGCGCATCTCCTGCGCGAGCGCGGCTACGATGTCGAGTTCGACCCGCGCAAGGGGCTGTTCGAGATCCGGGGTGTCCCCAAGGCTCTGATCATCGACATGTCGCAGCGCGCCGAGCAGATCGACGCCCATGCGAAGGAGCACGGGCTGACCGGGCAGGCTGCGCGTCAGCATTCCTTCTATGTGACGCGCGGGCCCAAGCAGAAAATGTCCCTCGAAGCTCTCCACGAGAGCTGGGAAGGTCGCCTCGGAAAGCATGCCGAAGCCGTGCATGACACGCGGGCCGATGCCGAGAAAGCGGGCGCGCGCGACATCGAGGTGCCCCAGCCGGTCGCGGCCCGGGCGATGCTCTTCGGGCTCCGGCAGTCGGAAGGGAAGGAAGCCGTCAACAATCTCGGCCGGTTGCTGCAGACGGCTCTGGCCTCCCATGTGGGCGAAGTTCGGCTGTCGGACGTCAGGCCGATCGTCGAGGAGCACCAGGCGCGCGCCAAGCTCCTCGAAACGCGGCATCCGACCGGCGACGAAGTCCACACACGTGGCCGGACGTCACGCAAGACCGCGCGCCTTGAAATGGCCCTTGCGGACCATCTGGCTTTGGCGCTGGGAGACGCGAAGCCGCTCGCCTCGGTCGAGAGCCTGCGTGATGCGGGGATCGCGCACGGACTGAAGCCTGACCAACGGACGGCTCTTCTGCATCTGGGGCTTTCCTCCGACCGGGTGGTCGGCGTCCATGGTGTCGCGGGCTCAGGCAAGTCGACGATCATCGGCGCGCTTCGCGAGGCAGCGGGGGAGGAAGCGACCCTCATCGCGCTCGCTCCCACCTCATCAGCCGCCGGCGAACTCGGCAAGAAGGCGGACATCGAATCGCGCACGGTCGCCAGCCTGCTCGCCTCTGGCGGCGCCAAACTCGACGACGGCCATGTCCTCGTCGTCGATGAGGCCGGGCAGCTCGGCAATCGGCAGGCGGTCCGCCTGCTCGAGATCAGCCGGACCACCGGCGCGCGGCTGATCCTGCTCGGCGACACCCGCCAGACGGGGGCGATCGAGCAGGGCAAGCCCTTCTGGCTGATGCAGCGCCTCGGCCTACCCAAGGCGGAACTGCGGGAGACGGTACGACAGGAGGCTGACAAGATCACCCAGGCGGTCCGCCTGGCGCGGCTCCAGAACTATGATGGATCGCTCGGCGCGCTCGACAAGGTGATCAGCGGCGACAGCGCGGAGAAGCTCGCGGTCGCGCTGGTCGCCGACTGGACGCGGCTACCCCCCGAAACCCGGGACAGGACCAACATCCTCGTCCTCGAAAACGCGACCCGACTGATCGTCAACACCAAAGTGCGCGAAGCCCTGAAGGTGGAGGGCGCCGTCGCCGCCGAGGATGCGCGGCTCTCGATCCTGTCGCCCTCGGGCATGACCGATCAGGAGAAGCATTTTGCGCGCTTCTACTCGCGTGGGCAGGTGGTGGTGTTCTCGCGTGACAATGCCGGCCTCGGCATCGCACGGGATGCCGAATATAAGGTGGTGGGCGTCGGGCGCGATGCTCGTGGCCGGCAGATGGTCAACATCGTCGATGAGCATGGGCGGACCATCCAGTGGGATCCTCGCCTTGGCCGAGCGTCGCAGATCAACGTTTTCAAGGACGAGAAGCGCGACCTCGCCGAGGGCGACCGGATCCAGTGGCGTCTGGTCAACAAGGAACTCGGACTGAAGAATGCCGAGCGCGGAACGGTCGAACGGCTCGACGGCATGATCGCTACGATCCGCTGGGATCGGGACGGGAAGGCGCAGGAGATCGACCTCTCCCGCCACAAGAACTGGGACCATGGCTATGGGGAGACCGTCTACTCAGCGCAGTCCAAGACCTACGATCGAGTCTATGTTCTCGCGCCGGTGAACTCGCCGTTGGTGACCGGTCAGAATTACTACACAGCGATCACCCGCGCCCGGTTCGGTGCGAGTCTCTGGACCGAGGACCGCGAGCGGCTCGTAGAAAAACTGACCCTCCGGTCGGGCGAGAAGACATCCTCACTCCAGGGGTTGGGTCGGATCGAGAAGGACAGCGTGAAAGGGCGCACCGCGCTCCATGGGGAGCGCTGGGATCGGCTGCGCGACGAACAGCGCGTCGAGCGGCAGGCCCGCAAGGACCGTCTCTCGACGGCCCAAACACAGCCGGAAGTGGCCAGGGCTAACGGCCTTTCTTCCTATATCGCGGGGCGGGCGCAATCGGCAGCGAGCTTCCTCGATCGGTGGATTATCTCTCTGCTCGAGCGGAGTTCGGGCAGGGGAGACGACCGCGAGCAGGGGCCGCAGCAGCCGTCCTCAGCCCAACAGCCGCCACCCGAGCCTCAGCACGCCCCCGCTCGGGATCACGGAGGCGGGCATGACCGTTGATCTAAAACCAGCCCGGCGCTTGCTACCGCTCGCGATCCTCCTGGCATCAGCAGGCCATGCAGACGCCAGAGGTACACCGTCGGCCGATCACGAGGCGCGCCTCGGGCAATGCATCCGGCAGGCAGCGGGAGGTCGCGCCTGGCTTGAGAAAACCCTTTGGGGACTGCGCGACCAAGAAGGGGGCTGGATCGGGGCGCAAGTGCCGAACGGCAACGGCACCCATGATCTTGGACCACTCCAGGTCAACAGCTTCTGGGTGCCGAAGCTCTCGAGACTGACCGGGCGACCACCGGAGCAGGTGAGAGGCTGGCTCAAAAGCGATCCGTGCTTCAATGTGCAGGCCGCGCGCTGGATCTTCCTCTCTGCTCTCAGATTATCGAACGACTACTGGAAGGCCATTGGCATCTACCACAGCCCTACCGAATGGCGTCAGCGGAGATATGCGAATAGCGTTGCGATCAAGTTGAGAGTGCGTTTCGGGGATGATGCCTTCGAGTGAGGGCTCCTAACTACTGATCTGTGTGGAAGCGCCCCGGCAGCGGGAGCCTTTCAGGCTGCCAGCCGGAGCGCCTTGCGAGCGAGAAGCGCCGTCACGAACTTATCCCATCTTTTCATTCCGGCACGCTTTTCAGGCATATAATTCCAGCGATCGTAGCTCTTCGAGCTCACGTCCTGAAGCGTGTGATTTTGAAGCCGGTCGCGGATTTCCTTGGAGACGCCAGCCTTACCCGCCAATGTCTTCCAGGTTCGCCTGAGGTCGCGATTGGTCACGTCGGGAATGACGCCGCGCTCTCGCACTCGCCACATAAACGAATAGAGAGTACCATGTGCGACTGGTTTGCTCGGGTCGGTTGCCGAAGGAAAAAACCAGCCGTATTCGTTAGGCGTGATGCTTTCCAGCAGCTCGACCGCGATCGAGGGAAGCGGGATTGCGTGCGCCTTCGTGTTCTTGGTCTTTGACCAATCGAGGATTTGCTCCTTTCGATCATACTGACTGACATGGAGCCGAGCGATCTCCTCGACGCGCTGGCCGGTCAGCATGAGCAAGCGGACCGCTCTGAGATATGGGGGATGCACAGGTGCATCGGGACATTCCAGCCATTTGTAGAGGCGCACGTATTCCTCCTCGGTCAGCCACCTCGTACCAACCACCTTCGGCTCAGTCGGGATGTCTGCAGCCGGATTAAAGGTCAGGCGAAAGCGACGTGGCGAGGCGCTTCGATAATCGTTTTCAGATTTCAAACCCCAGGAGAACGCCGAGCGGATGTAGCTGCGGACATGGTCCGCCATCGATCGCTTTCCTCGATCATAGATGGGTCGGATCACTCCTAACACATCCTCCGGCAGGATTTCCCGAGCTAGCCGATTTCGCCCGAGCGTATCCGCGATCTTGTTCAGCCCCTTTTTGGCTTCCTTCCAAGATGGCTTTCCAGCGTCCTTCAACGCATCCGTATAAGCTTCGAACAGGTCGGCCACCGTCCCGGGTCGGGAGTCGCCTGCGACCTTGATGCTGCTGCCCCGCTGGATCGGAAGCGCATAGTCTCGCTCGAAAATCTTGCGCGCATTTGCCAGCGAAAGCGACGGGTACTCGCCGACCTTCGACTTGATGCGCTTTTTGTCCCTCCACTGGACCGCGTACCAGACCGCTGTAACGCGCTTTGGCATCGGCTTGAGAATCAGCGTCAACCGACCTGTGCCGTGGCCCTCCCCGTCAGGGAGGCTCCTCTCTCTTCGATTGGCTTCGGCAAGTTTAATCGCCTGTCTGATCTCGCCATCTGTCAAAGCTACCACGGGTCATTCCTACGCTGGGGACGGCTCTAAAACTGGGGCCGTAAAGTGGGGGCGGTTAACGTCCATACCCCCAAGAATTGCCACATAACCGTCCCCTGTCAATAGAGATAAAAAACCGCGAAAATGCGCGGTAATGCGCTAGGGTGTGCTGGGGTCAAAATGACCAAGTGGGGTGGTTGTGGACGAGGATGATCGCGGCCGATCCCAAGTCGATCGCACGGCGGATGACTTCGCGGACATGCACCTGCGCGCTGTCGATCGAGCCTTCGCTCACCACCTCGTCGCGGATCAGCATGTTGCGGGTGTTGAGGTGGAGGACGCGCACCCGCTCGATCGCGTGATGCGCCATGTCGGCGTGGAGATAATCGGTCAGCGCCTGCCAGTTGGCGAGGATCGGGCGCGCCTGCACCTCCGATTGCAGCAGCCGGATCGCCGCCGCATGTGCGATCTTGATCGCCGCCGATGCCGTATCGCCCATACCGGGTACGCGCGCGAGCGCCTCCGCATCCGCGGTCAGCAGCCCGCCGATCCCGCCAAATTCGCGCAGCAGCGCCTTTGCAAGCGGCTTCGTATCGCGCCGCGGAATCGCGAGCGCGAGGAGATATTCGATCAGTTCGTGGTCGAGCAGCGCATCGCCGCCCTTGCCGAGCAACCGCTCGCGCAGCCGCGCCCGGTGGCCGTGATTGTCGGAAAGGGGTGGGTCGCCATCGGCCATAGGGCGGGGAGGCTAGGCAAAGGGGCCGCCAATTGCCAGCCGCCGATTTGCCAGCCTGTGCATCGCCCGCCTATGTCGTGCGTTCGGGATCGCGCTAATGGCGCGTGACTTACTGGGGCGTAATGGAGCGTAGCGTGGCAGCGGTGGAGGACGAGACGACGCCCGCCGCCGATCCGCCAGATACACCCCGCCGCCGCCGCAAGCGCCGCGCGGCGGGTTGGCTGGCGGTGCTCCTCATCGGGGTCCTTGCGGCGCTGTGGCTGGTCCGCGTGCCGATCGCGACGGGGGTCGTCGATCGGACGTTTCGCGCAAAGAGCGTGCCCGCGCGGTATCGGATCGCGGACCTGGGGCTGGGGCGCCAGCGACTGACCGGTGTCGTCATCGGCGATCCGGCGCATCCCGATCTCGTCGCCGACTGGATCGAGACGCAGACCGATATCGGCCTGACGGGCGCGACCGTCACCGGGGTCCGGCTCGGTCATGTGCGTGCGCGAGCGCGGCTTGTGAACGGACGACTGTCGCTCGGTGCCATCGACCGGCTGCTGCCCGCGCCGTCTGGTGGCCCGTTCGCGCTGCCGGCGATCGCAGTGGATGCGCAGGACGTTCGCCTGCGGGTCGAGACGCCGGGTGGGGTCGTCGGCGTGAAGATCGCCGGCAAGGGCCGTCTCGACGATGGCTTCCGGGGCAGCGCTGCATTGACGGCGCTCGACTACCGCGTGGCTGGCTGCGAAGCGACGCGGCCCGATGCGGTCCTCGCCTTGCGGATCGTGAACCGCGCCCCGCAGGTCACCGGACCGGTGCGCGTTGCTGCGCTGCGCTGTGCGGGGGGCCAAGCGCAGAGTCTTCGCGCCGATGTCGATGCCCGCCTGTCGCCGGCGCTGGATCGCTGGCGGGGCGGCGCGAAGCTGGCGGTGACGAGCGTCGCCGCGGCCGGGGCTTCCGTGCGGCGGGTCGGCGGAACGATCGGCTTCGACGGCACCGCCAAGGGAACGATCGGCACGGTCGATCTTGCGAGCGGCGATGCCTCCGCGCTTGGCGGACGCGCGGCAAGCCTGCGCGCAGTCGGGCGATACGCGGTGAAGGATGGCGCGCCCTCCTTTGTGGGGCGCATCGGAGGAGACGGCGTCCGCGTGCCCGATGGCTGGCGCGCGCGCGTTCGCGGAATGGCGGCGTCTGCCGATGCGACTCCTGCGGGCCCGCTCGTTCGGCGGCTCGCGGGCGCGATCGATGCGGCGGTAGCGCGCGGGTTGACGGTGGACAGCCAGCTTGCCGCGTCGCCTGCGGGGGTAATGATTTCCCAAGCCGCTCTGCGCGGCGTGACGGGCGCGCGGATGGCCTTTGACGGCGGGGGCGGGATTGCCTTTACGCGGGCGGGCGTGCGGATCGACGGCACGCTCGATACTGGCGGCGGCGGATTGCCCGATGCGCGGATTTCGGTCGCGCAGACGGCGCCCGGCGCGCCGATGACCGGAACCGCGGAGATCGCGCCCTACGCCGCCGGCGGTGCGCGGCTCGCTTTGTCGCGGGTCAGCTTTGCGGCGACGCCCGGCGGCCGAACCGCGATCCGCACGGTGATCCGGCTCGACGGGCCGGTCGGCGATGGCCGGGTCGAGGGGCTGACGCTGCCGATCGACGCGCGCTGGGACGGGCGCGGGACGCTGGTCGTCGATCGGGGCTGCGTGCCGGTGGCGTGGTCGTCGCTGCGCATTTCGAGCCTGTCACTCGCGCCGGCACGGCTGCCGCTCTGCGCGACCGAGGGCGCACTGCTGCGCCTGTCGAACGGGGCGGTGTCCGGCGGCGCGGGGGTCGATTCCTTGCAGCTGGCCGGCACGCTCGGCGGATCGCCCTTGACGCTCGGCGCACGCACGGCGCGGCTGTCGCTTGCAGGGGGGCTGTTCGATCTGACCGGTGTCGAGGCGCGGCTGGGGGCGGCGGATCGCCAGACGCGGCTCGATATCGCGTCGCTTGACGGACGGCTGGCCGATGGGGGCGTGGCCGGTCGCTTCGGCGATGCCGGCGGACAGATCGGCAAGGTGCCGCTTATCCTCTCCAACGTGGGCGGCGACTGGCGTTTTGCGAAGGGCACGCTGGCGCTGAGCGGGGCGCTGAAGGTCGCGGATGCGGCGGACCAGCCGCGGTTCGAGCAACTCGACGGCCGCGCCGTGACCTTGACGCTTAAGAACGGCAGGATCGCCGCCGCGGGGACGCTCTTCGAACCGACGCAAGGCCGCAAGGTCGCCGACGTCACCCTGGCGCACGATCTGTCGTCCGGCAACGGATCGGCAGACCTTGCGGTGCCCGGCATCACCTTCGACAAGGACTTCCAGCCGCCGCTCCTCACCCGGCTGACGTTCGGCGTGATCGCGGATGTGCGCGGCGAGGTCCATGGTGCCGGGCGGATCGACTGGACGCCCGGCGGCGTCACCAGCAGCGGCGATTTCGCGACCGACGGTACCGATCTTGCCGCCGCCTTCGGGCCGGTGACGGGGATCGCGGGCAAGATTCACTTCACCGATCTCCTCGCGCTCGAAAGCGCACCCGGGCAGGTCGCCACGGTGAAGACCATCAACCCCGGCATCGCGGTCGAGGACGGGCGCATCGTCTATCAGACCTATGCCGGCGCACGCGTGCTGGTGAACGGCGGCAAATGGCCGTTTGCGGGCGGCACGCTGTCGCTCGACCCGACGCTGCTCGATTTCTCGTCGCCCACCACCCGGCGGATGACCTTCCAGGTCGCGGGCATGGACGCGGGGCAATTTCTCCAGCAGTTCGATTTCAAGAACATCAACGCGACCGGCACCTTCGACGGCACGCTGCCGATGCTGTTCGACGCGAGCGGCGGGCGGATCGAGGGCGGTCACCTGATCGTGCGTCCCGGCGGCGGCACGCTCGCCTATGTCGGCGACCTGACCGAAAAGGACCTCGGCACCTGGGGCAACCTCGCCTTCCAGGCGCTACGATCGCTGCGCTACCGCAGCCTCGACATCGTGATGAACGGGCCGCTCGCGGGCGAAATGGTGACCGAGGTGCGGTTTGCCGGCATCAGCCAGGGCGAAGGCGCAAAATCGAACTTCCTGATCCGCCGCCTGCAGAAACTGCCCTTCGTCTTCAACATCCGCATCGCCGCGCCCTTCCGCGGCCTCATCGACACCGCCCAGTCCTTCTACGATCCCAAGCGGCTGATCGAGCGCAATCTGAAGCCGTTGATCGAGGAGCAGGAGAAGCGCGCTGCGCCGCCGGCGACCCCTGCAAACCCATCCATTCAGCCCCCCGCAAGCGAGAACCTGCCATGAGCGAAACAGGATTGACGAGGAGGATCAGGATCACGACCTTTGTGGTGATGAAGCGGATGATCGCGATGGGCCTGCTGGGATGGACGACGGCGTGCGTGAACGTCTCGGCCCCCGACAAGCCGATCGAGATCAACCTCAACATCAAGGTGACGCAGGAAGTGGTCTATCGCCTCGACGGCGATGCGAAGGCGCTGATCCAGTCGAATCCGGGGATATTCTGAGATGAAGACGACAACGATTCTCACCGCAGCCGCCGCGATCGGCCTCGTCGCCCTTGGCGCGACGGCGGCGTTCGCGCAGCGCGATCCGGCCTATGCCGCCGCCCGCTCGGCCGGGCAGATCGGCGAGCAGCCTGATGGCTATATCGGCATCGTTGGCGCGGCGTCGCCTGACCTGCGCGCGCTGGTCGGCGACATCAACATCAAGCGCAAGGCGGCTTATACGCAGAAGGCCAGCGCGAGCGGGGCGACGGTGGAGCAGATGGCCTTCACCAGCGGTTGCAACCTGATCGCGAGCACGTCCGCCGGCGAGAAATACCAGACGCCGTCGGGGGTGTGGAAGACGCGCACTGCGGCGGCGCCGGACCGCGATTCGCGCTGCGTCTAGTCTGTCGCCCCTGCGCAGGCAGGGGCCAATGTCTGGCCGTAGCGCGCCTAGCAGACAGACAGGGATCCCTGCCTGCGCAGGGATGGCGCGGCGGCAGCCGGAAGCGGACTCCACCCGATGTTGACTTGATGACAACCCGTTCCTAAACGGGCGGCGCCTTGGCGGGCTTGCCGCTCGGCTATCCTTCTGCCTGCCCAACGAAGATAAAAGGGGGCAGGCCGATGGCCGAAGACAAGTCCGGACCAGACCCCCATGGCGACGATGCGCGACTGACTTCGCTCGATGCACGGCTGCGTGCTGCCGAGCGTCAGGAGGCGGATCGAACCGGTTCGGGCAAGGCGGTGACCGACGATGGCTATCGTCTCGGCAACCGCGTGCTCGCCGAACTGCTGGGGGGAATGATCGGCGGCGCGCTCATCGGCTGGGTCATCGACCTGGTCGCGGGCACGAAGCCCTGGGGACTGCTCGTGATGCTCGCCCTCGGGATCGTCGTCGCGTTCAGGAACATCATTCGGATTTCGAACCGGCGCTCGAAGTGATCTTCGGGCGTTTTGGTTAGGGGAACAGTTCACGTGGCGGCAGGCGGCGGCAAGATCGATCCGATGCACCAGTTCGAGGTGCAGACGCTCTGGCAGGGATTCAATCTCGGCGGGCATCAGATCGCGTTCACCAATTCGGCGCTGTGGATGTGCCTGGCGGTCGTCGCGCTCGTCGTCTTCATGGCGGGCGGGCTGAGCGGCCGGCTGGTTCCCAATCGCTGGCAGATGATGGTCGAGGGCTCGGCGCGCTTCGTCGACAACATGCTCAGCGCCAATGTCGGGCCGGAGGGCAAGCGCTACGTGCCCTACGTCTTCTCGCTCTTCATGTTCATCCTGTTCGCCAATCTGCTCGGGCTGTTGCCGCTGGGGTTGGTCGGTGTCCATCCATTCACCTTCACCAGCCACTTCACCGTAACCGGCGTGCTGGCGGTGATGAGCTTCTCGATCGTGCTCATCGTCGGCTTCTGGCGCCACGGCCTGCATTTCTTCAGCCTGTTCGTGCCGCACGGTACCCCGCTGTGGCTGATCTGGCTCATCCCGGTGATCGAGTTCGTCTCGTTCATGGTGCGCCCCTTCTCGCTCGGCCTGCGACTGTTCGTCGCGATGACCGCGGGGCACGTCCTCCTCGAGGTGCTGTCGGGGTTCGTCATCAACTCGACGAATGCGGGCGCCGGCTTCGGCATCGGCGTCGGCATCCCCAGCTTCATCCTGATGATCGGCATCTGCGCGCTGGAGCTGCTGGTCGCTGCGATCCAGGCCTATGTGTTCGCGCTGCTCACGTCGCTGTATATCAACGACGCGGTCAATCTTCACTGAGTTTTCACGTCAACCATCTGACTTTTCTAGGGAGTTAATCATCATGGATCCTACCGCAGCCAAGCTCATCGGTGCCGGCCTCGCAGCGATCGGCGCCGGTATGGCCGCCATCGGCGTGGGTAACGTCTTCGGCTCGTTCCTCGAAGGCGCGCTGCGCAATCCGGGTGCGGCCGATGGCCAGCAGGGTCGCCTGTTCATCGGCTTCGCGGCTGCCGAGCTTCTCGGCCTGCTCGCGTTCGTCGTCGCGATGATCCTGATCTTCGTCGCCTAAGACGCGGTAACACCCAACTCCGTCCGTCCCGATCAGCGGGGCGGACGGCGAGAGGATACGATGCCTCAGATTTCCCAGCTTGCCGCCACCTACGCGTCGCAGATCTTCTGGCTGCTCGTGACCTTCGGCGTCGTCTTCTTCGTCGTCGGTCGCGGGATGCTGCCGAAGGTGCAGGCGACGATCGACCAGCGTGACGGCTCGATCGCGGCTGACCTTGCGGCTGCCAAGGCGGCGCGCGATGCGGCCGACGCGGCGGAAGCGCAGTGGCATCAGCGCGATCTCGCCAACCGCGAGCGCGCGCAGGGCATCGTTTCGGAGGCGCGCGCGCGTGCTGCCAAGGCGAGCGAGGCGACGCTGGCCAAGGCCAATGCGGAGCAGGCTACGCGCGTCGCGGCCGGTGAAGCCGAGATCGGCGCCGCGGCACAGCGTGCCACGACCGAGATCGAGGCGCTGTCGGCCGAACTGGCGCAGGACATCGTCCAGCGCGTGTCCGGCCTGTCGGTGAGCGCCGACGAGGCGCAGGGCGCGGTCAAGGCGGTGCTGGCCAATGGTTAAGCCGACCTACGATCCGGGAGCGAACGTCGTGGCGCACAATCTGGCGGATGCCGACAAGATGGAGGGCATGCCCAAGGCGGGCAAGCACACCGCCGAAGTCGGCACGGCCGAGCATCACGCCGAACCCGCCGCGCTCGGGCTGAATGGCGGCGCCTGGGTGGCGCTCGCGATGCTGGTCTTCCTCATCATCGTCGTTGCGAAGGGCGGAGTCAGGGCGATCACCGGCGGGCTCGATCGCCAGATCGCGGACATCCGCAAGCAGCTCGACGATGCCAAGTCGCTGCGTGCAGAGGCCGAAGCGCTGCGCGATGAATATGCGCGCAAGATCGCCGATGCCGAAAAGACCGCGGGCGAGATGATGGCGCACGCCGAAGCCGAGGCGGCGGTCATCGTCGACAAGGCGAAGACCGACGCCGCCGACCTCGTCGAGCGTCGCGGCAAGATGGCTGAGGACAAGATCGCCGCGGCGGAGCGTACCGCGCTCGCCGAAGTGCGCGCCAAGGCCGCCGATGCAGCGGCCAGGGCCGCAGGCGCGCTGATCGAGCAGCGGCTCGACGCGGGCAGCGACAAGGCGCTGGTCGACCGCACGATCGCGGGGCTTGGCCGGCTGAACTGAGTAATGTGCTCCCGCGAAGGCGGGAGCCCAGTCTGGATCCCCGCCTTCGCGGGGATACATCTCCATTACACGATCTCTTGCGGGTTTCCGGTCGTGTCTCATCTTCAGAGCCCGGGAGATACACCATGTCCTGGCTCATCCTCGCCATTGCCGTCGTCACCGAAATCTGCTGGGCGCTGAGCCTCAAATGGGCCGCGACCGTCGCGACGTGGCAGGCGTCGAGCGTGCCGATCATCCTCAGCTTTGTGAACATGGGGCTGCTCGCGCTCGCGATGCGCGGCCTGCCGGCGGGGACGGCCTATGCGGTCTGGACGGGACTCGGCGCGGTCGGGGTGATTATCGGGGGGATTTTTCTGTTCGGCGACAAGGTCAGCACCGTGCAGGCTTGCTTCATGGCGCTGACCGTCATCGGCGTGGTCGGCACGAAGCTCTTCGCGCAGGGTTAGGTCGGGGCTAGCCGCTGCTGGCACGAAATCCTAGATTCGCGCCGATGTCGTCGCCCAACGCCCCCGATCGGTTCAACGAGGAAAAGTCGACCTTCACCGTCCGCGGTGGAGGCGAGGCGCCCGATCTGCAGGCGGGGGTCGCCGCGATCCGCAACGTGCTCAAGACGCTCCCCGCGCGGCCCGGCGTCTACCGGATGCAGGATGCGCGGGGCGACGTGCTCTACGTCGGCAAGGCGCGCGCGCTCAAGAGCCGGGTGACGAACTACACCCAGGTCGATCGGCTGCCCAAGCGGTTGCAGCGGATGGTCGCGCAGACGCGGTCGATGACGATCGTGACGACGAACAACGAAGCGGAGGCACTGCTGCTCGAGGCGCAACTGATCAAGCGCTACCGCCCCGCCTACAACGTGCTGCTGCGCGACGACAAAAGCTTCCCCTTCATCCTGCTGCGCGCCGATCACGCCTTTCCGCGCATCCAGAAGCATCGCGGCGCGCGGCGGGCGAAGGGCAATTATTACGGGCCGTTCGCGAGCGCCGGCAGCGTCAACAACACGCTCAACGCGCTCCAGAAGCTGTTCTTGCTGCGCAGCTGCACCGACAGCTTCTTCCGCAACCGCGACCGGCCGTGCCTGCTCTACCAGATCAAGCGCTGCTCCGCGCCGTGCGTCGGGCGAATCGACGAAGCGGGGTATGACGAACTGGTCGAGGAAGCGAAGGCATTCCTCGCAGGCAAGGCCACGCAGGTGCAGGCGAAGCTCGGCGCGCAGATGCAGGCGGCGGCGGAGGGCATGGACTTCGAGCTGGCGGCTGTGCTGCGCGACCGGTTACGAGCGCTGACCTTCATCCAGGGCACGCAGGCGATCAACGCGGAAGGGGTGGGCGACGCCGATATCTTCGCGCTGGCGTGTCACGAGGGGGTGATGGGCATCCAGGCCTTCTTCATCCGCGGCGGGCAGAATTGGGGGCATCGCAGCTTCTTCCCCTCGCACACCGCCGACGTGCCCGAGGACGAGGTGCTGTCGCAGTTCCTGATGCAATTCTACGAGGAGGTGCCGCCGGCGAAACAGGTGCTGCTCGATCGGGCGCTGCCCGAGGGCGATCTGCTGGCCGAGGCGCTGGGCGAGGCGGCGGGCTACAAGGTCGCGCTGTCGGTGCCGCAGCGCGGCGACCGCCGGCGGCTGATGGAGCAGGCGAAGCGCAATGCGACCGAGGCGCTGGAGCGGCGCCTCGCCGAATCGACGACGCAGGCCAAGCTCAACCGCGAGGTGGCGGAGCTGTTCGATCTCGCCGAGCCGCCCGACCGGATCGAGGTTTACGACAACAGCCACATCCAGGGCACGAACGCGCTGGGCGCGATGATCGTCGCGGGGCCGGAGGGTTTCCGCAAAGGCCAGTATCGCAAGTTCAACATCAAGCGCGCGGAGACGAAGCCCGGCGACGACTTCGCGATGATGCGTGAGGTCTTCCAGCGTCGCTTTGCCCGCGCCCAGGCCGACGACCCCGATCGCGATTCGGGGGACTGGCCCGATCTCGTGCTGATCGATGGCGGACGCGGGCAGCTGAACGCGGTCAAGGCCGCGCTGGAGGAGCTGGGCATCGAGGATGTGTGCCTTGTCGGCATCGCCAAGGGGCCGCACCACGGCCGCGACGGGCGGGAGGTGTTCCACTTGGCTGACGGGCGCGACTTCCAGCTGCCGGTCAACTCGCCGGTGCTGTTCTATCTCCAGCGCCTGCGCGACGAGGTTCACCGCTTCGCGATCGGCGCGCACCGGGCGAAGCGCGCCAAGGCGATCGGCGCGAGCCCGCTCGACGAGGTTCCGGGCATCGGACCCGCGCGCAAGAAGGCGCTGCTGATGCATTTCGGCACCGGCCGCGCGGTGCGTAACGCGAGCCTTGCCGATCTCCGGAAAGCGCCCGGCGTTTCGGCGGCGGTGGCACAGCAGGTGTACGACTTCTACCACGCCAAATGACCCCTTGCGGGCGACGCGCGCGCATCTATCATCGCCTGCGGGGATGGTTCCGGGGGCACGATAAGACAATGCGCAATCTGGCGATTTTCGCCGCTCTGCTGGCAACGAGTGCGGTTGCCCGGGCGGGTGACAAGGTTCTTGTCGGCCCCACACCGGCGTGGGTCAAACCCACGGGATTTTCCGCAGCAGCAACGGCTGGCAAGCCCGACGATTCGCCGGTCAGAATGATCTTTTCCGATCAGCAGCTGCATCTCGATCGCGGCCGACAGACGGTTTACAGCGACATGGCGTTTCGCATCCAGACGCCGCAGGGCCTCGAGGCGGGCAACATCTCGTTTCCGTGGAAACCGGACACCGACGAGCTGACTGTGCACAAGCTGCTGATCCGTCGCGGGGACAAGACGATCGACGTGTTGGCGTCCGGCCAGACGTTCACCGTTGTACGGCGCGAGACGAACCTGGAAAGCGCGACGCTCGATGGCGTGCTGACCGCCAACATTCAACCCGAAGGTCTGCAGGTCGGCGATGTGCTGCAGGTCACGATGTCGATGACGACCAGCGATCCTGTGATTCAGGGGCATGTCGAAGCGTTGGCGGGTGCGTGGAACGGTGTTCCCGTCGATCGCGCGCACCTGCGCGTCGAATGGCCGTCGGCGGTGCCGATGCGCTTTCGGCAGACGGCGTCGCTGCCCGCAATGAAAGCGATACGATCGGGTGACATGACGACCCTTGAGCTTTCGCTCGACAATCTGCAACCGGTGCTCGCTCCCAAGGGCGCGCCCGTGCGATACCAGATCGGGCGCCTGATCGAGCTGTCCGACTTCACATCCTGGGCGGACCTCGGCAGCCTGCTTGCCCCATTGTACCAGAAGGCGGCCGTGCTGCCGGCGCAGGGGCCGCTTGCAGAGGAAGTGGCGCGGATCAAGGCGCTCTCGACCGATCCGGGAATGCGCGCCGAAGCGGCATTGACCTTGGTCCAGGACCGTGTCCGCTATGTCGCGCTGGCAATGGGGACCGGGGGACTGGTGCCCGCCGATGCGGCTACGACCTGGTCGCGCCGCTACGGAGACTGCAAGGGCAAAACGGTGCTGTTGCTCGCCATCTTGCGAGCGCTCGGTATCGAAGGCGAACCGGTCGCGGTCAGCTCTGTATTGGGTGATGGCATGGATCAGCGGTTACCGCGCGTCGGCGCGTTCGATCATGTGCTGGTGCGCGCGACGATCGCGGGGCGCTCCTACTGGATGGACGGCACCCGAAAGGGGGATACGAGTCTGGACCGGCTAACCGTTCCAGCCTTCGGCTGGGGATTGCCGCTAGTCCCGAGCGGCGCCGCGCTGGTCCGAATGATGCCGTCACCACTGGAGAAACCGGCGCAAAGCGTATCGATCACGATCGACGCGAGGGCAGGGCTGACAGCCCCTGCCCCGATAAAGGTGGAAACGATTTTTCGGGGCGATGCCGCTGCTGCGGCAAATGCCGGCTTGGCAAATCTTGTCGGCGATGCGCGAGACCGTGCGCTACGCGACTATTGGAAAGGACAGTATGACTCTGTCGAGGTGACGACGACCACCGCGACCTTCGATCCCAAATCGGGAGAGGAGCGGATGACGATGGAGGGCAAGGCCCGGATGGACTGGAGTTCGGGCTGGTACGAAACGGATGGCACCGGGCTGGGCTACAAGGCCGATTTCAGCCGCGATCAGGGGCCGGATCGGGACGCGCCTTTTGCGGTTGCCTATCCCTATTACAATATGTCGGTCGAGACGATCCTCCTTCCGCCCGGCTTTCCCGACACCAAGACCGGGGTAAAGAACGATATCGACCGCACCGTGGCGGGCGTCGAATATCACCGCCGCGTGCGCCTCACCGATGGCACGTTCCGCGTCGAAACCAGCGAACGGAGCATTGCGCCTGAATTTCCCGCCAAGGACGCGGCGGCGGCGCAGATCGCATTGCGCGAATTTGCCGATGACACGGTGTATATTCGGCGCCCGGATAGTTATCGTCCGACCGACGCCGATATGGTGGTTGCCATGCAGGGGACGCCGAAGACCGCTGCGGCATTTCTGGATCGCGGCAATGCGCTGATGGATCGACAGCGGTTCGACGAAGCGCTGAAGGATTTCGAGGCGGCGCTGGCGATCGAACCCAAGAACGCCGTTGCCCTCGCGGATCGTGGACTGGCCAGGGTCTGGAAGCAGGATTTGCCCGCAGGCGCTCGCGATTTCGACGCCGCGCTCGCGGTCGATCCGCGCAATGCGGTCGCTTATCGTGGACGAGGGTTGCTGGCCGATATGCAGGAAAAGCCTGCCGACGCCATCGCTGCCTACACAAAAGCGCTTGAACTGGAGCCTGACAACCCCTTCGCGCTCGGAAGGCGGGCAGCGGCCTATCGCGCCGACGGCAAGGCCGCGTTGGCGCTGTCCGATGCCGCAACCGCGATCGCCGCCTATCCGACATGGGTCGACATGTATCTGTTGCGCGCCAACATCCTGCGCGGTCTTGGCAAGACTGATGAGGTTGCCAGCGAAGCTGCGGCGCTTGCGAGCGCAAATCCCGGAGATGTTTACGCGCATGTCGTGGCGGCCAGTCTCTATGGCGCGTCAGGGCGCAAAGTCGACGCCATGCGCGAATATGACCGTGCGATCGCGATCAAGCCAGAGGCGTATATATACGTGAACCGCGCTGGGTGGCGGCCGAAAGCCGATCGGACGGGACGTATGGCGGATATCGACGCCGCCTTGAAGCTTGAACCGAAGTCCGAAGAAGCTTTGGCGGCAAAAGCGAGACTCATGGTTGAAGGTGGCGATTTCGCGAGCGCAGCCTCGCTCTACACCGTGGCGCTGGGCGATCATCCCAAATCGGTCGACTTGTTGGTCGGACGCGGAATCGCTCGTGCGAAGGCTGGAGATATGACAGGCTCCGGCAAGGACTTTGCGGCGGCGCGCGCGGGCGTCTCTGGTCCGGGCGAACTGAACAATCTGTGCTGGAACAAGGCGACTGCCGGCGTCGAGCTGGAATCGGCGCTCGCCGATTGCGATGCCGCGTTGCTCAAGTCGCCCGATACGCCGAGCTTTCTCGACAGCAAAGGACTGGTGCTGCTGCGCCTGGGCCGGGTCGATGAGGCGATTGCAATGTACGGCCGCGCATTGTCACGCGCGCCCACCATGGCAGCGTCGCTTTACGGCCGTGCAATCGCGTGGTCGCGCAAGGGCGACAAGGCGAAGGCGTCCGCCGATCAGGCTGCGGCGCGCAAGGCGAGTCCGGGTGTCGAAGATCAGTTTGCGGGATACGGTCTTCGGCTTTAGCCCTGTTCCAGCCCTTATCGGGCTTTGCCAATTCTTCACCACGCCGGCCTAGATGGGGGGCATGCCGACCCCAGTCTTCCTGACCATCGATACCGAATTCGCGTGGCGCCACCATAGCGCCGGCAACGATGTGTCGGCGATCCACGCGCTGTCGCTGGAACCGGCCGGCGTGGGACTTGCCTGGCAGCTCGAGACGCTGGCGCGCCATGCACTGCGCGCAGTGTTCTTCGTCGATCCGATGCCGGCGCTCATCTACGGGCTCGATCCCTTCCGCCGGATCGTCGGCGCGATCCTCGAGGCGGGGCAGGACGTCCAGCTTCACCTGCACGCGCAGTGGGCCGGGGCGAAGGCGGACGACCGGGCGGCGCATGGCCGGTTCGAGCTGATCGACTTCGCCTGCGACGAACAGCGCGATCTGCTGGCGGGTGCGATCGACCTTCTGGTCGCCGCCGGTGCGCCGCGACCCGTCGCGTTTCGGGCGGGCAGCTATTCCGCCAATGACGACACGCTCGCCGCCCTCGCCGATCTCGGCCTGCGCTACGACAGCAGCCACAACGGTGCCGGTCACCCCTGGCCCAGCGCGATCGCGCTTCCCCAGCGCCAGATCGCCCCGGTGCGGCATTGCGGACTCATCGAGGTGCCCGTGACGACCATCGAGGACCAGCCGGGGCATCTGCGCAATTTCCAGATCTGCGCCCTGTCGAGCGGCGAGATGCGCGCCGCGCTGGAACATGCGGTCGCCTATGAGCATGGCGTAGTGACGATCGTCGGCCACAGCTTCGAACTCGCCAACCGTGCCGGCACGCGCGCGAACGCGGTGCATGTCCGCCGGTTCGAGGCGTTGTGCGCGATGCTGGGCGAGATGCGCGAGATGCTGCCGACGATGCACTTCGCCGACGAGCCGCGGCTGCAGCTCGGCCGCGACGACGCGCCGCTCGGCCCATCCATCCTGCGGTTGCGCTGGCGGCAGGCGGAGCAGCTCTGGTCGAACATGGTGGAGGAGCGCGCGGCGTGAGCGCGGC
The DNA here is from genome assembly GCF_902498785.1 of Sphingomonas sp. EC-HK361. Lineage (GTDB taxonomy): Bacteria > Pseudomonadota > Alphaproteobacteria > Sphingomonadales > Sphingomonadaceae > Sphingomonas. Next base: position 1,272,185 of record NZ_LR701494.1, on the reverse strand, counting down.
GGCCATCCCGCTGAAATTCCAGGTCGGCGCGCGCACGCTGGTGGCGATTCCGCGGCGGCTCGTTCGTGTGGCCTATGCGCTGACCGATGTGCTCGCGTCCGCGGACCCCGCCCTGCCGCCGCTCGAGGAGCGCGCGCACGGCTATCTCGTGACTTCGCTCCCCGGAGCGCTGCTGCCGGCGCTCGCGCGTCGCGGCATGATCACTTTCGTGCGGCAGCACTACACGCGCTATTTCGTCGATCTGGCTGTGGGGGAGGGTGCGTGGCGGGCAGCGCTTTCCGGCCAGATGCGATCGACGCTGAAACGCAAGGCGAAGAAACTTGCGCAGGCGAATGGCGGCACGCTCGATATCCGCGGGTACCGCGCGGCAGAGGAAGTCGCCGCCTTCCATCTGTTGGCCCGCGCGGTGTCGGCAACGACCTATCAGGAGCGATTGCTGGACTCGGGGCTGCCGGCCGATCCCGGCAAGCTGATCGCGCGAGCGGCGGCGGACGAGGTGCGCGCCTGGCTGTTGTTTCTGGACGATGCGCCGATCGCGTATTTGTGCTGTCAGGCGGTCGGCACGACACTGCGCTACGATTTCGTCGGGCATGATCCGGCCTATGGCGCCTTGTCGCCGGGAACGGTCCTGATGGAGCGCGCGCTGGGCGATCTGTTCGGGGATCGCTTCGCGGCGTTCGATTTCACCGAAGGTGAAGGGCAGCACAAGCGCGGCTTTGCGACCGGCGGGGTCGCGTGCTGCGATGTGCTGCTGCTGCGCCCGACGGTGGTGAACCGGGCGACGGTAGCAGCGATCGGCGGCTTCGACGCCTTGATGGCGATGGCCAAGCGCTGGAGCGAGATGCCGGCGCTGAACTGCCTGGCGAAGCGGGTGCGCCGCTGAGCCGTATCCCCGCCTTCGCGGGAGCACATCGTTGCCCGCAGAGCACTTCGCGTCCCGTCTGCTGACCGGTAATAGGACGTTATGCATCTCGCAGCCTCCGCCATCGTCCTGTCGATCCGTGCGCATGGCGAGCATGGCGCGATCGTGCGGGCGCTGACTGCGGAGGCGGGGGTGCAGGCGGGATATGTTCGCGGTGGCCGGTCGCGGCGGCTGCGGCCGATCCTCCAGCCGGCGAACACCGTGCTGGGGGATTGGCGCGCGCGCACCGAGGAGCAGCTTGCGGCGCTGACCGTCGAACTCATTCACAGCCGCGCCGCGCTCCACGGCGAGCCGTTGCCGGCGGCGGCGTTCGACTGGCTGACGACGCTGACCGCGAGCGCCCTGCCGGAGGGCCAACCCTATCCGCGGCTCCATGCGGCGCTGGAGGGTGTGCTGGATGCGATCGAAGCGGCGCCGGCGGCCTGGGGCTGGGCGGGAAGCCTCGCACGCTATGAATTGCTGCTGCTTGCCGAGATGGGCTTCGGTCTCGATCTGTCGGCGTGCGTGGCGACTGGCGCGGCTGACGACCTCGCCTTCGTCAGCCCGAAAAGCGGCGGCGCCGTCTCGCGCGGTGCGGCTGCGGGCTACGAGGCGCGGTTGCTGCCGCTGCCGCCGTTTCTGACCCAGGGCGGGCAGGCGGACTGGGGCGATGTGCTCGCGGGACTCGCCATCACCGGGCATTTCCTCGCGCGCGATATCCTCATCGATCGCCGTGCCGAGGTGCTGGCGTCGCGCGAGCGGCTCGTCGAGCGGCTGAAAAGGGCGGTTGCGTGACGCGCGCGCGCTCGGCATGGCGGCGTGTGGGTTTTGGGGAGTGGGGATGACGCACGCGCCGCTGATCGCGATTCTGCCGGGGGACGGGATCGGGCCGGAAGTGACCGCACAGGCGCGGCGGGTGCTGGAGGCGCTGGGGCTCGGGCTTGCGTTCGAGGAAGCGCCCGTCGGTGGTGCGGCATACCGCGCGGCGGGGCATCCGCTGCCGCCGGAGACGCTGTCGCTTGCGCGGCGGGCCGATGCGATCCTGTTCGGGGCGGTCGGCGATCCCGATTTCGACGGGCTGGAGCGCGCGCTGCGCCCCGAACAGGCGATCCTCGGGCTGCGCAAATCGCTGGCGCTGTTCGCCAATCTGCGCCCGGCACGGCTTTTTCCAGGGCTGGAGGATGCGTCCGCGCTCCGCCCCGAGATCGCGCGCGCGATCGATCTCGTCATCGTGCGCGAGCTGACCGGCGACGTCTATTTCGGCGACAAGGGGCGTGGCATCACCCATACGGGTCTGCGCGAAGGGCATGACCTGATGCGCTATGACGAGGTCGAGGTCGCGCGGATCGCGCGGGTCGGCTTCGAGACCGCGATGAAGCGCAAGCGGCGGCTCGTTTCGGTGGACAAGGCGAACGTCCTCGAAACCTCGCAGCTGTGGCGCGAGATCGTCGAGGAGGTGGCGCGCGACTTTCCCGAGGTCGAACTCGCGCACATGTACGTCGATAATGCCGCGATGCAGCTGGTGCGCGCGCCACAGAATTTCGACGTCATCGTCACCGGCAACCTCTTTGGCGACATCCTGTCCGACCAGGCATCGATGTGCGTTGGGTCGATCGGGATGCTGCCGTCGGCCTCGCTCGATCAGCATGGCAAGGGTCTGTATGAACCGATCCACGGATCCGCGCCCGATATCGCGGGGGCCGGCAAGGCCAATCCGTGCGCGGCGATCCTGTCGGCGGCGATGATGCTGCGCCATTCCTTCGGGATGAGCGAACCGGCCGACCGGATCGAGCGTGCGGTCGCTGCCGTGCTGGCGCAGGGCAAGCGCACCGCCGATCTCGGCGGGGATTGCGCGACGGGCGCGATGGGCGATGCGATCGTGGCGGCGCTGTGACCCAGCTGCTCGACGTCGCGGTCGTCATCCCGACCTTCAACGAAAAGGCGAACGTGCCGACGCTCGTCGCCAAGCTCGACCAGGCGCTCGCCGGACTCGCCTGGGAAGCGATCTTCGTCGATGACGACAGCCCGGACGGCACCGCGCAGGCCGCGCGCGAGATCGGGCGCGTCGACCGGCGCGTGCGGGTCATCCAGCGGATCGGCCGGCGCGGGCTGTCGACCGCGTGCATCGAGGGGATGTGTGCGACCGCTGCGCCGCTGGTCGCGGTCATCGACGGCGACCTGCAGCATGACGAGACGATCCTGCCCAAGATGGTCGCCGCGCTGCAGGGTGATCCGGCGATCGACCTCGTCGTCGGATCGCGCTTCGTCGAGGGCGGCGGCACGGGCGAGTGGGACCGCGACCGTGTCGCCAAATCGGCGTTCGCGACCAACCTGTCGCGGCGGGTGCTCAAGGCCGATCTCAGCGACCCGATGAGCGGCTTCTTCATGATCCGCAGCGATGTGCTGCGCGGCCTTGTTCCGCATCTCGCCGGCATCGGCTTCAAAATCCTGCTCGACATCATGACCGCGAGCCCGCGCCCGCTCGGCTTCACGGAACTGCCCTACACCTTCCGCGTGCGGACCGAGGGCGAGAGCAAGCTCGATCACGTCGTCGCGATGGAGTATCTGATCGCGCTCTACGACCGAAAGTTCGGGCGCGTCGTGCCGGTGCGTTTCGCGATGTTCTCCGCGATCGGCGTCATCGGCACTGGGTTGCACATGGGAGTGTTGTCGCTCTTCTACCTCGGGCTGGGTGCAAGCTTCCTGCTCGGCCAGATTCTGGCGACCGTCGCCGCGATGACCTTCAACTTCTTCCTGAACAACGCGCTGACCTATCGCGACCGGCGGTTGAAGGGGTGGCGCCAGATGCTCGACGGCTGGGTGTCCTTCTGCGTCGTCTGCTCGGTCGGCGCGGTCGCGAATGTGGGCGTGGCTGGGTTCCTCCACGACGTGCGCGACGGGGCCTGGGCCACGTCGGCTCTCGTCGGCGTGCTCATCGGCGCGGTGTGGAACTACGCGCTGTCGTCCAAATTCACCTGGGGTCGCTACTGAACTCCAAATCCTCCTCTGGAAGGGGGGGCCATGCGAAGCAGGTGGAGGGGTGTCGCGCTATCGAGAGGGCGATACCCCTCCGTCAGCGCTCCGCGCTGCCACCTCCCCTTTCAGGGGAGGATTTGCGTGTTTCAAATCCAGCTTCTGAGCCAGGTCCAGCGGTGAAAGGCGCCGGGATCGGGGAGCGCCCAGGCGGAGAGGATCGGCAGGAAATAGACGAAGAGCGCCGCCGAAAGCGCGACGATCGCCGCATCCCAATGCCGGGTCGCGCCGCGCCAGTGATCGAGCGCGACGGCGATGACGACGGGCAGGACGAGGCTCGGCAGATAATAATAGTAATAGAAGCCGAGCGATTTCGGGATCACCGCCCAGATCAGCCATGCGCACAGCCACAGTCCCGCCACCGCGATCAGCCGCGGCGCGCCCGTCTTCACCCAGCCCCACAGGCAGGCGAGAACCGCGGCGACGCCTGCCCACATCACCGCCGGATTGCCGATCAGCAATATACCGCGCATCGCGTCGTCAGCGGGCTCGTAGAGATACCAGATCGGGCGCAGCGGCAGCGGCCAGCCCCACCATGGCGACTGATAGGTGTGCGCCGGCAGCACCTGCGTCTGGCGCTGATACATCTCCCACTGAAAGGGCAGCAGGCGCGCGAGCGTCATCGGCTCGTCGGCGTAGAAGAAGGCGGGCGCGAAAGTGACGAAATAGACGGCGATTGACACGGCGCCGAGCAGCGCGATGCCCTCGATCATGCCGATATCGCGCCATCGCGCGCCATCCTCGCGCTTGGCCCAGACGAACGCCGCGGCGACGAAGGCGACATAGGGCGCGGCGGTCCATTTGCATGCCACCGCGAGCCCGAGCATCGCCGCGCCGCCGACCCACCAGCCGCGTCCGCGCGCACGCATCGCGTGTGCCAGCATCGCAAGCCCGGCGAGCGTGAACGCGGCCATATAGCCGTCGAGCATCGCGATCCGCGCCTGGACGAAGAGCGTGAAGTTGAGGACGACGAGGATGGCCGCGACCGCCGACGGCCGCAGCGCGCGGGTGAAGCTCCACGCGAGCGAGAATACCGACAGCACGACGACGACCGCGGCGAGCGTCGAGAAGACCCGCCAGCCATAGGGCGTGTCGCCGAACAGCCGGATGCCGAGCGCGATGAAGGCCTTGGCAAGCAGCGGATGCTCGATATTGGCCGGCCCGGCCAGCGCCAGCAGCGTGCGGGCCGCGGGAACGTAGTGGACTTCATCGAAGACGAGCTTGTGCGGCACCGATAGGCGGACGAGGAACAGTGCCTCCGCCACCAAGGCGATCAGGATCGCGACGGGCGCGGGGCGACGAAGCATCGGCAGCGGCATGCCTGCTTCTGCGAGGACCCTCAAGCGCGGTAACCGTGCGCGCGCATCGGACGGACCGGGGCTTGTAACGCGCGGTCGCAACCGGCACATGCGCAACCCATGAAACGCCGCACTGGACAGGACCCGTCGATCACCCAGAGCTGGCGCCCGGCGACGCGCGCGATCCGCGGCGGGACGGCGCGGTCGGAGTTCGGCGAGACGTCCGAGGCGATCTTTCTGACGTCGGGCTATGCCTATGACTGCGCGGGCGACGCCGCGGCGCGGTTCGCGGGCGAGCAGGTCGGCATGACCTATAGCCGCCTCCAGAACCCGACGGTCGAGATGCTGGAGCAGCGGATCGCGTTGCTGGAGGGCGCCGAGGCTTGCCGGACGATGGCATCGGGCATGGCGGCGATGACCGCGGTGCTGCTGTGCCAGCTGCAGACCGGCGATCATGTCGTCGCCGGGCGCGCGGCGTTCGGGTCGTGCCGCTGGCTCACGGATACGCTGCTCCCCAAATTCGGGATCGGCGTGACGATCGTCGATGCGCGCGATGCGCAGGCGTTCGAGGATGCAGCGCGGCCGGAGACGAAGGTGTTCTTCTTCGAGACCCCCGCCAACCCGACGATGGATATCGTCGACCTGAAGGCGGTGTGCGCGATCGCGCGCGAACGCGGGATCACGAGCGTCGTCGACAACGCCTTCGCGACGCCGGCGCTCCAGCGACCGATGGAGTTCGGCGCGGATGTGACCGCCTATTCCGCGACGAAGATGATGGACGGGCAGGGGCGCGTGCTCGCGGGCGCGGTGTGCGGGACGAAGGACTTCATCGACAACACGCTGCTGCCCTTCACCCGCAACACCGGGCCGACGCTCAGCGCGTTCAACGCGTGGGTCGTGCTCAAGGGGCTGGAGACGCTCGACCTGCGCATTCGCCGCCAGTCGGAGAACGCGCTCCAGGTTGGCCGTTTCCTCGAAGGCCGCGTGCCGCGCATCCTGCATCCGGGCCTTGCCAGCCACCCGCAGCACGCGCTCGCTATGGCGCAGATGGACGCGGCGGGCGCGATCTTCGCGGTCCATCTCGATGGCGGGCGCGAACAGGCGCATGGGCTGCTCGACGCGCTGGAGCTCATCGATATCTCGAACAACATCGGCGATTCGCGCTCGCTGATGACCCACCCCGCCTCGACCACGCATGCCGGCGTCAGCGAAGAGGTGCGGCGCGAGATGGGGATCGACGAGGGGATGCTGCGCATCAATGTTGGCCTGGAAGACCCGGCGGACGTGATCGCCGACCTCGATCAGGCGCTGGGGAAGGTCGGGCTGTGAAGGCGCTGTTCCCGCTCTCGGAGACGACGCGGGACGTGACGGTGCGCGTGTCGGTCAGCTACCTGCCCGAACAGTCCGAACCGGCGCGCGGGCGGTGGTTCTGGGCGTATCACGTCCGGATCGAGAATGACGGGGCCGAGGCGGTGCAGCTGCTCACCCGCCACTGGGTCATCACCGACGGCCGCGGCGCGCGCCATATGGTCGAGGGCGAGGGGGTGGTCGGCGAACAGCCGCTGATCGCGCCGGGTGCGAGCTATGATTACGTTTCGGGCTGCCCGCTCGCGACGCCGACCGGATCGATGCACGGCAGCTATCAGATGATCGCGCAGGATGGCGCGACCTTCGACGCGGTCATCCCCAAATTCGCGCTGCTGGCGCCGGCGGTGACGGGGTGAGGGGCGCGGGTCGCCCTCACCCTTCCGCGGCTTCGCCGCTCCCTCCCTCTCCCGCTGGGAGAGGGAAGGGGCCCGCCCGGCGCAGCCGGGTGGGAAGGGTGAGGGCGACACAATGAAGCGCACTCACCTTCCCCTGAACGGCTTGCGCGTGCTCGACGCGGCGGCGCGGCATCTGTCGTTCACGCGCGCGGCGGACGAGCTGGCCGTGACGCCCGCTGCGGTGGGCCAGCAGATCCGCGCGCTCGAGGACACGCTCGGCGTCGTCCTGTTCCGCCGGACGACGCGCGGGCTGGAGCTGACGCCCGAAGGCGAAGCCGGGCTGGAGGCGCTGCGCGCGGGCTTTCTCCAGTTCGAGGACGCGGTGCGCGCGATGCAGGCGGGGCAGTCGTCCAAGTCGCTGACGATCGCGGCGCCGCGCGACCTGACCGAGAAATGGCTCATGCCGCGCCTCGCCGAGATCGCGCGCGCGGATGGAGAGATGCGGTTCGCGCTGATCGTGGCGGACGAGGCGCTCGACTTCACCGAAGCCAATCTCGATCTCGCGGTGCGCTGGGGCGACGGGCCGGGCGAGCATGAGGGCGAATCGCTCGAATCGGACGGAATGGTCACGATCGCGCCCGCAGACCGCGACGCTGCGACGCTGATCGCATGGCCCGGCGCGACCCCGGGTGAGGGAACGCCGCTCGTGCGCGTCGGCGATGCCGGTCTCGCGATCGACGCGGTCGCGCAGGGGCTTGGCCGCGCGGTGGTGCCGGAACTGCTCGCCGCGCGCGATATCGCGGAAGGGCGGGTGCGGGTGGTCGGCGATCCCGCGCCATCACCACGCGGCTACTGGATCGTCGCGCCGCTTCCGCAATGGCGCCAGGCGAAGGTCAGGGCGCTCGTCGACGCCCTCACGCGGTAGGCGCGGCCGCGATGATCGGCGCGAACACAACGGTCGGGTTCGACAGCGCGCGGCTCCGCATGCGCACCCAGCGGATGGACGATGCGGAGGCGCTCCACGCCGCCTATCAGGACGAGGACCTGATGCGGTATTGGTCCAGCGCGCCGCATGCGACGCTCGGCGAGACGCGCGCCTATCTGACGCCGCACGCCGATGACGGCGACTGGCGGGGCTGGTCGATCACGCTGAAGGGGGACGACCGCGCGATCGGAACGGTTGCGGCGGTAACGCGACGATCGGGCGTGGCGGAGATCGGCTACCTGCTGGTGCGCGCCTATTGGGGGCATGGCTATGCGCGCGAAGCGGTCGCCGCGCTGATCGACACGCTGGTCGCGGAAGGGCACCGGCGCATCTACGGCGATGTCGATCCCGACAATGCCGCATCGATCCACCTGATGGAATCGCTCGGCTTTCAGCGCGAGGGGCTGCTGCGCGGCGAATGGGAAACGCATATCGGGGTGCGCGACAGCCTGATCTTCGGGCTGTTGCGCGACGAATGGGTCAATCGGCCGCCAGCGCGAGCGCCCGGTTCATCAGCGACGCGAAGGTGAGGACGGGGATGTCCGCGTCGGTCCGGTGCCAGTTGCCGACGACCGCGCGCCATACGCCAGATTTCGTGCGCACCAGATAATTGAGCGTGACGACGCCGGGCTCCGAACCGCCCTTGAACCCGACATAGGCGAAGCGCGCCGCAGTCGCAGCATCGGTGCCGGGATTGGCCGCGAGGATGGCGCGGGTGGCGGCGTCACCGCCCCGCAGCGCATCCAGCGCTCGCGCCATTTCGGCGGGACTTGCGAACCATTCGACCGTATCGGGCGCGATCGGCATTCCGCCGAACGCCGACGCGTCGAGCTTCGCGGTGGCGATCGCGTCCGCCTCGCGCTTCAGCATCGCGGCGCGCTGACGCGCATCCGCTTTCGCCCATTCCGCGGCGAGCGGCGGGTGCGCCTTCAGGTAGAACAGCTCGCGCGTGGTGAGCATCGGCAGGCTCGCGGGCGCAGCGCCCAGCGCTGTGGCCCGCGCGCCCACCGCATCGCGGCCAAGCGCGATCAGCAACGTATCGGCGGCGGTATTGTCGCTGATCGATATCATGAGCGTGGCGAGGCTCTGCAGCGTCATCGGCGTCGCGGCCGGCCAGCTCTGCGTGATGCCCGACGGCAGCGAAGGGGGCCCAAGCGGGATGACGTCGCTCCAGCGACGCTTGCCCGCCTTCACCTGCGCGGATGCTTCGGCAAGCACCCACAGCTTGAAGGCGGACCCGATCGGTGCAGATTCATCGCCGCGCCATTCGACCACGGGTTTCGGCGCGGCGCCGCCAAGCGTGTAGAGTCCGAACCCCGCCGCCCCCGGCAGCGCCCTGAAGTCGGCGACCAGCCCGTCGACGCTGTCGCCCGCAAGCGTCGTGCCGGTGACGAGCAGCCCGATGACGGCGTGCGGCTCGGCGGAATCGACCGCGATCCGGATCGCGGCGCTGCCGCGTTCGTAGGTCAGCGTCAGATCGGCGGCGAAGGGTGTGGTCGGGCGGATCGCGGTTGCCGTCTTGGGGGCGCCGAGCTGCGCCTTCAGTTGCGCGGCGACCGAATCGATCTGCGCGCGCGAAACCTGTGCCTTGAAGCCGGGCGCGAAATAGCCGTCGTAATCGCCGCCCCCGTCCATCACCGCGACAAGCCCGTCGATCGCGCGGGTCAGCGACGGGTCGGCCGCGGGCACCTGTGCCGACGCCGGCACGCCCGCGAGCAACGCCGCGATCGCAGCCAGCGCGAGCAACAGGCGCTGCATCAGCTCTTCAGCTTCCAGCCGCGCCTGAGCAGCGTGTAGCAGACGAGCGCGAGGACGATATCAGCACCGAGGATCGCGATGCTGCCCACCAGCACCGGCGAATCGGCGATGCCGAGAAACCCGTAGCGAAAGCCCGAGATGATGTAGAAAAACGGGTTCGCATGGCTGATCGCGCGGAAGGCGGGGGCGAGCTTGTCGACAGAATAGAAGGTGCCCGAGAGCAGCGTCAGCGGCGCGACGACGAAATTGGTGACCGCGGCGGCATGATCGAACTTCTCCGCCCAGATCGAGGTCAGCACGCCGATCAGCGCGAGGAAGACCGAGCCGAGCAATCCGAACCAGAGGATCGCCCCCAGATGCGCGGGCGTCACATGGACGCCGGGCCAGATCGCCATCGCCAGCCACACCGCGCCGCCGACGCAGAACGCTCGCGTCACTGCGCCGCCGACAAGCGCCGCGAGCAGCTCGGCCGTGGAGAGAGGGGGCATCAGGTAATCGACGATCGTGCCCTGGATCTTGCCGACCAGCAGCGAGAAGCTGGCATTGGCGAACGCGTTGTTGAGCATCCCCATCACGATCAGCCCGGGGGCCACGAAATCGGCGAACGCGACGGCCTGACCGCCGACATGCACCGCGCTGCGTGCGCCGAGCGCGACGGTGAAGATGACCAGATACATCAGCGTCGTGATCGCCGGCGCCCACACCGTCTGGAGCTGGACCTTGAAGAAACGCCGCACCTCCTTCACATAGAGGGCACGAAGGCCGCCCCAATTGACGTTCCGGATCACCGGAACGCCCGGGTCGGACCGGATTGCCGAATGGATTTCGCCGATTGGGGGCTGGCTGCTCATGGCATGAGCGGGTAATCGCTGCCGATGCCCCCCGCAAGGCGGCGCGTGAGAGATTGGATCAGGAATGTCGTGGACCGACGAGCGGATCGATACGCTCAAGACGATGTGGGAAAAGGGCCAGACCGCCTCGCAGATCGCCGAGGCGCTCGGCGGGGTGAGCCGTAACGCGGTGATCGGCAAGGCGCACCGCCTTGGCCTGCAGTCGCGCCCCTCGCCCGTCACCCCCAAGGATACGGAAAAAGCCGCGCCGGTCGCGAAAGTTGCCAAGCCGGTGGCGGAAAAGCCTGCGGCACCCGCCGCGCCGGCGCGCGTTACGGCGCCGGTCGCCAAGCCCATACCGGTCGCCCCGCCCGCCGCGAAGGCGCCGCTGCCGCGCCCCGAGCCGCGCGCCGCGGTTCCGGCCGCCCCTGCGCCTCCTGCTTCCGCTGCGGACGGCATGCCGCCGGTCAAGCAGCAGCCGATCCTGCGCTCGATCGGGCCGGGCGGGTTCCTGCGCCAGTCGCCGGGCGAACAGCAGCCGCCGAGCACGCCCGCGCCGCCGCGGCGTCTGGTCCCTGCCAAGCCGTCGCCGGAGATGGCGGACAAGACTTCGCTGCTCGATCTCAACGACCGGATCTGCAAGTGGCCGCTCGGCCACCCCGGCGAGCCCGATTTCCATTTCTGCGGCGAAAAGGTGAATCCGGGCTTCCCGTACTGCGTCGATCATTGCGGCCATGCCTATCAGGCGCAGCTGCCGCGGCGGGACCGGCGCGCGCCGCCGATCCCCTTTGGTGGCCCGCGGGCGCGCTGATTTTGCGTAATTGCGCTCCGTTTCGGGGTTAATCCGGGCGGGGAATCGACAGAAAACGGCGTGAATCACGCAGGTTCGCGCCGTTTTTCGTGCGCGCGGTGGAACGGTCGCCGGGCTTAGCCTGCGCGGCGAAGGAGTTCCGCCATGCTGCCCCGCCTGCCGCACGATCGACGCGGCACTGCCGTCATCGAATTCGCGCTGCTGTTCCCGCTGCTCGCGCTCGTCCTTCTGGGGATGCTCGGCTACGGCCAGTATTTCCTGCTCGCCCACAGCGCGCAGCAACTCGCAAACGACGCCGCACGCGCGACGGTCGCGGGGCTTTCGGACGCGGAACGCCAGACGCTGGCGAGGGCGAGCGTGACGCGCGAGCTGACCGCGCTGCCCGAATTCGGTCGCTATGCGGTCGTCACCGACGTGACCGAGGCCGCGCAGCTCGTGACGGTGCGCGTGCGGATCGATGCGAGCACGATGCCGCTGATGCGCATGACATGGCTGCCGATGCCGCCGTCAACGATCGATCGCCGCGCGGTGATGCGGCCGGGCGGGGAGGGATGAGCATGCGCCATCTGCTGCGCGATAGGCGTGCGGGTGTCGGCATCATGGTCGCTGCCGGGCTGCCGCTGCTCCTCGGCTGCACCGCCTTTGCGGTCGATATCGGATCGATCCAGCTCGAAACGCGGCGGTTGCAGGGGATCGCCGATGCCGCCGCGCTCTCCGCCGCTGCCGATCCGGGGCAAGCCGATCAAGGTGCGCGCGCGGTCGTCGCGGCGGCTGCCTGGCCGCGCGCGGTGCAGGTCGCGACGACGGCGGGCAGTTACAGCGGCAGCCTGTCGATCGCACCCGCGGCCCGGTTCACCCCAGTCGCCAGTGGCGGCGATGCGGCGCGGGTCACGCTGACCAGTGCGTCGCCGACATTTTTCGCCAGCATCTTCGGCGTCCGCAACGTCACGATCGTGCGCACCGCGACCGCGGCGCGCGAGCGGGCGGCGAGCTTCTCGGTCGGCTCGCGGCTCGCCGCGCTCGACGGGGGGCTGCTCAACGGCATGCTGTCGGGGCTGACCGGCAGCACCGTCTCGCTGTCGGTCATGGATTACAACGCGCTCGCCGGAGCGGACGTGGACCTGTTCGGCTTCCTCGATGCGCTGCGCACGACCGCGCATGTCGAGGCGGGAAGCTATGACGATCTGCTCGCGACCAACGTCACGACTGCGCAGGCCCTGGCGGCGGTTGCGGCACAGCTCGACAGCACCAACAACGCCTCCGCGGCGGCGGCGATCCGCAAGCTCGCGAACGGCCTCACGGGCCAACAGCTGTCGCTCGGCAAGCTCATCGACGCCGGACCGCTCGGCGGACGAGCATCGGGCGGCGGGGGAATCGCCAATATCGACGCGATGGCGCTCGTCACCGCGCTGCTGGAGGGGGCATCGCCGACGCGGCAGCTGTCGCTCGATATCGGCGCGTCGATCCCGGGCCTTGCTTCGACCAGCGTAAAACTCGCGATCGGCGAGCGGCCGAACCAGAGCCCCTGGATCGCGATCACCAATCTCGGCACGCCGATCGTCCGGACCGCGCAGACGCGCCTTTATATCGAGACGAAGGTCGCGCCGGCGCTCGGGCTCGTCGGGCTCGATCTGCCGATCTTCATCGAGCTGGCGGGCGCCGAGGCGCGGCTGAGCGCGATCGATTGCGGCGCCCCGCGCGGCGTGACCGTTGAGGCGCGGCCTGATCCGGGCACGGCGGCGATCGCCGCGATCGACGAAGCGAAGCTTGACGATTTCAAGACACCGATGCCGCTGTCGCGCGCGCGTCTGGCGCGTCTGCTGCTGGTGGATGTAACCGCGAAGAGCGTCATCGATCTGGGTAGCGCGGCGACGTGGCAGCCCTTGCGCTTCTCGCAGGACCAGATCGATGCGCGCGCGGTGCAGACGGTATCCGGCGACCGGCTCACTGCCAGTCTCACCCAGTCGCTGCTGACCGATATCGATATCCGCGTCGGCGGGCTGTCGATCGGCCCGCTCGTCAGCACCGTGGGCAGCGTGCTCTCGCTCGTCGCCCCCGCGCTCGATCAGGTCATCGGCCTGGCGACAGGGGCGCTGGGCGTCCATGTCGGCCAAGCCGATGTGCGGGTCACGGGGCTGCGCTGTGGCACCCCCGTGCTCGTTGCCTGATCAGAACCGGAACGCCGCGGTCGCACGGATCGAATGCCAGCCGAAACGCTGGTCGCTGCGTGCGAAGTCGGTGCCCGTCGTGTTGGGTGCCAGAATGAACGGGTTCGTCGCCGGAGCCGAGCCGGCCGTCGCGCGCACGCGGAAATCGTCGTCGTCATAGCGGTGGTAGAGATATTCCATGCCGATCGAGAAGTTGCTCCCCAGCTTCTGCTCGATGCCGCCGCCGGCCTGGATGCCCCATTGGTTGCGCTTGCCGCGCAGGCCGAAGGCATTCGCGGTGTTGGTCGTCGCGAAATCATGGTTGATCCGCGCATAGCCGACGCCGCCGGTCGCGTAGAACAGCGTGGAATCGCCCGCGACATAGCCCGCACGCCCGCGCGCGCCGGCTTCCCAGTCGAGCGAGCGCGTCATCGTGTAGCTGGCGGGGGTCGTCGAAAAGGCGCTGACGCTGTCGGTGATGTCCGACTTGCCGAACTCGCCGACGACGCCGACGACGAACTTGCCCATCTGCTTGTCGGCGCCGATGCGGCCGTAATAGGCCCAGCCGTCCTTGTCGTTGCGGCATCCGGCCGCAGGCGCATTGCCGCGCGCAGCGCCGTTGCAGAAGCCCGGCGAAAAGGCGTTGGCGCCCGCCGCGGTCGTCACGGTATCGCCGAAATTGCCGTCGAGATTGCGGTCGAACAGGATGCCCGATCCGACATCGTTCGGCTGGACGTCATAGCCACCGGCCGCGCCGACATAGATGCCGGTGAACGGTTCGTCGGTGGTCATATCCTGCGCAAAGGCTGGGGTTGAAAGCGCAAAAAGGGTCGCACCGGCAAGGCCGGCATACAGGGTCGTTCGCATATTCGTCTCCCGGTTGAATTGCGCGCTAGGAACGCCTGCAACGACCGGTTGGATGCAACGTGGATCAATCAAGCCCGGAAACGTTGCATTTCGGTAACAGGCAAGTCGCTGTAAATCGCAGGTTCAGGCGCGCCGGCGCGGCGGCTGGCAACACCCTGAACGCTCGTCTATGGTTTGTCTTATGTCTTCCGACCTGTTTGCGTCATCCGCCCGGACCCTTTCCGATTACGACGCGTCCTCGATCGAGGTTCTGGAGGGGCTGGAGCCCGTCCGCCGCCGCCCCGGCATGTATGTCGGCGGCACCGACGAACGCGCGCTGCACCACCTCGCCGCCGAGGTGCTCGACAATGCGATGGACGAGGCGGTGGCGGGGCACGCGACACGGATCGAGATCACGCTCGATCTCGGCAACCGGCTTACCATCGTCGATAATGGCCGCGGGATGCCGGTCGATCCGCATCCGAAGTTTCCCGACAAGTCGGCGCTGGAGGTCATCCTCTCGATGCTGCATTCGGGCGGCAAGTTCGCGGGCAAGGCCTATGCGACCAGCGGCGGGCTGCACGGCGTCGGCGTCTCGGTCGTCAATGCGCTGTCGTCGGACACCGTCGTCGAGGTCGCACGCAACAAGACGCTCTACCGCCAGCGCTTCTCGAAGGGGCTGACGCTCGGCCCGCTCGAACATCTGGGGGGGACGCCGAACCGGCGCGGGACCTCGGTGGCGTTCACGCCCGACGAGGAGATTTTCGGCCCCGAACTGCATTTCAAGCCGGCGCGGCTCTACAAGCTCGCGCGATCGAAGGCGTATCTGTTCGCCGGCGTCGAGATCCGCTGGAAATGCGCGCCCGAACTGATCGCGGACGATACCCCGGCCGAGGCGATGTTCCAGTTTCCCGGCGGCCTCGCCGATCATCTGAAGGAGCAGATCGGCGCCCGCGAATGCGCGACCGCGGATTTCTTTTCGGGCACGCAGGACTTTCCAGGCGAGCAGGGCCGTGTCGAATGGGCGGTCGCGTGGCCGCTGTGGAGCGACGGCAGCTATAGCTGGTACTGCAACACGATCCCGACGCCCGATGGCGGCACCCACGAACAGGGCCTGCGCACCGCGCTCGTCCGGGGCCTGCGCGCGTTCGGCGATCTCGTCGGCAACAAAAAGGCGAAGGACCTCACCGCCGACGACGTGATGACGGGCAGCGAACTGATGCTCAGTGTCTTCATCCGCGAGCCGCAATTCCAGAGCCAGACCAAGGATCGCCTCACCAGCCCCGAGGCCGCGGGACTCGTCGAAAAGGCGGTGCGCGATCATTTCGATCACTTCCTCAGCCACAATATGGAGCGCGGGAAGGCGCTGCTCGGCTATGTGCTCGAGCGGATGGACGATCGCCTGCGCCGGAAGCAGGAACGCGAGGTCAAGCGCAAGACCGCGACCAGCGCACGCAAGCTGCGGCTGCCGGGCAAGCTGACCGACTGCGCATCGGACGATCCGGCGGGCACCGAACTCTTCATCGTCGAGGGCGACTCGGCCGGTGGCTCCGCCAAGCAGGCGCGCGACCGCAAGACCCAGGCGATCCTGCCCATTCGCGGCAAGATCCTGAACGTCGCGTCGGCGACCAGCGCCAAGATCCTCGCCAATCAGGAAATCGCCGATCTGATCCAGGCGCTTGGCTGCGGGACGCGCAAGGACTGCCAGCCCGATAGCTTACGCTACGAACGCATCGTCATCATGACAGACGCGGACGTGGACGGCGCGCACATCGCGACGCTGCTGATGACCTTCTTCTTCCAGGAAATGCCCGAGCTGGTGCGGCGCGGGCACCTTTATCTCGCCCAGCCGCCGCTGTACCGGCTGACGGCGGGGGCGAAGTCGCTCTACGCGATGGACGAGGTGGAGCGCGCGAAAATCGAGCAGGGCGTATTCAAGGGCAAGAAGGTCGAGGTCGGCCGCTTCAAGGGGCTGGGCGAGATGAACCCGCAACAGCTGCGCGAAACGACGATGGACCCGAAGACGCGGTCGATGATCCGCATCACCCTGCCGCAGGAATATGAGGAGCGCGCGGTGGTGAAGGACCTGGTCGACCGGCTGATGGGCGCGAACCCGGCGCACCGGTTTGCCTTCATTCAGGAAAATGCAGCGCGGATGGATGAAGAGGCGATCGATGCGTGATGGTGCCTTAGCCGCTTCGGAGCGAGCGCTCGCACCATCGATCGAAGGCACGCGGGAGTGGGACCTGGTCAGTCCCACGCCCCTGGGCTTAGCGGTAGCGCCAGCCATTGTGCCAGCGGTAGCGGTGCTGCCAATAGCGACGGCCATCCCACCAGCCATAGCCACGATAGAAGCCGCCCGCGCGGTTCACCACGCAGTGACCACGCGGTCCGCGATGAAACCCGACGCCACAACCCTGGCGGGCATCCGCGACGGAAGCCGACCCGACGGTCGTACCCATCGCCACCGCCAACAACAGAAGCTTTTTCATGATCGCTCCTTTACACGGCCGACCCGCAGGGTGCGGCGACCATGTCTAAAAAGCGCCTGACCCCGACTGGTTCCGATTGGAAAATCTAACAATTTTGTCATCTTCTGCACGAGACTGGGTCGTGGCGGTCATTCATTCCCGCCGATGAAGTCTCCCAGCCCGCCGAGCACCGATCCCTCGCCGCGGTTCCCCCCACGACCGCCCGCCGCCGCCAGCATCCGTCCCGCCAACCGCGCGAAGGGTAGCGACTGCACCCACACCTTGCCCGGCCCGCGCAGGCGCGCAAAGAAGGCGCCTTCACCGCCGGTGAACATCGTCTTGATCCCGCCGACCGCGACCAGATCGAAATCGACCCCGGGCGTATAGGCGGCGAGGCAGCCGGTATCGACGTGAAGCTCCTCGCCCGCCCGCAACTCGCGCTCGATGACGGTGCCGCCCATCTGGACGAAGACCCAGCCGTCGCCATCAAGTTTCTGCATGATGAAACCTTCGCCGCCGAACAGCCCGGTCATCACCTTGCGCTGGAAGGCGATGCCGATCTGAACGCCCTTCGCCGCGGCGAGGAAGCTGTCCTTCTGGCAAATCAGCGTCCCGCCCACATCCGCCAGCCGGATCGGCAGGATCGCGCCGGGCGTCGGCGAGGCGAAGGCGACGCGCGCCTTGCCGCTGCCCTGATGGGTGAAGACGGTGGTGAACAAGCTCTCCCCCGTCACCAGCCGCTTGCCCGCGCCGAGCAGCTTGCCCATGAAGCCACCGCCCTGATCGGCGGAGCCGTCGCCGAAGACGGTCGCCATCCCGACGCTCGCATCCTTCCACACCAGCGCGCCCGCTTCCGCGACCGCGCTTTCGCCGGGATCGAGCTCGATCTCGAGAAACTGAAGTTCCTGCCCCTTGATCTCGAAATCGATGTCGTCGGCGATCCCGGCGCGGCGGCTGTGGGTCCACGGGCTTGGCGGATGCATCGGCGAATCCTGTGCAAAAGCGCGATACCGACCGCAGTATTGGTCCTGTGTCACGCGCGTCAATCGGCGGCATCGTGCCCTTTTCCTTACGCGCTTTATCTCCACGATCGGCGGCGATAGGCTGAGTGTGAATGATCCGGGGAGACGGCGAATGATCGGACTTCTCATGCTGCTGGCGCAGGTAGGCTCGCCCGCGGTCACTGAAAAGCCGATCGTCGTGACGGCGCGGCGGCTGGATGACACGCGGCGAGCGCTCGATGCGTGTCTGGCGCGTAAATGCCCGCCATCGGAAGACATCGACACGTCCCTGGCGCATGCAGAGAATCAGTTCCTGGCGGGCGATTACGAAGCGGCGCGGACGACGCTTCTCGCCTCGAGACGCCGCAATGCGCGGTTCGCGAAGACGCTGCCGGTTCCCGTTTCCGATCTGTCACGGGCCAATGCGCGCATGGCGGCCCTGGTCGGCATGCCGGATGTCGCGCGGGTCAACACGATCGAGGCGCTGGACGCATTGAAGGCAGGGCTGCCTTCCAACGATGCCCGCGTTCTCTCGCAGAGGCTGGAAATAGGCGACGTCTTCGCCAGGCAAGGTCGCCTGACCGCGGCAACGGACATGTATGACGATGTGGCCAAGCGCGCACGGGACGCGGGACAGCCCTTGATCCAGGGCTATGCGATGCTGCGCAAGGCCGTGTTGTACGGGGCAATGGCGAGTATCGATTCCGCCTACAGGCAGGCAGCGCAACGGGCGATCCGCGCCATCGAGAACGCGGATGGAACGGGGCTGGAGCCGTTCAAGGACGGCGTGAAGCTGCTGAAGGCGCGCCTTGCCGTTTTCGATGGGGACACGAAGGCCATCGATGCGGCCCTTGCTTCGATGCAGAAGGTTTCCACGAAAGCCCCGATCCTCGTCTTTGCGCCGCCGATCGCTGCCGACGAGCGCGGCCGTATCGATGGAACGAAAATGAGCAGTCTGCAGATCCGCGGCAGCGACAATGCGCAGTGGGCCGATGTCAGCTTCTGGGTGGCGCCGGATGGGACGGTGCGCGACATCGACGTGATGCGCCAGTCGGACACGCTGGATCCGACATGGCTGGAGCGCGCCACGAAGGCGCTTGCGGGACGGCGATATCAGCCGATGGCCATGGCGCCGGGTTCGCCGGGCCTGCTGCGGGTCGAGCGTTATTCCTACGTATGGGACCGCGCTTCGGAGACCGGCACGCGCATCGCCACGCGGGTGAGCACAGGCCATGTCGAAATACTCGATCTCACCGTCGCCCCCGAACAGCCACCAGGCACGCCGTCCAAAGGTTGACGCTGGCCTTACCGCATCGGTATTGACGGGCGCGGGCGGTCCTGCGGGGCCGCCCTTCGTCATTCCCGTCCAGGAGTACGTCCCCGTGTCGATCACCTCTCTCATGCCCGTCTATCCTCGGTGCGGGGTGCGGCCGGTGCGAGGGGAGGGGGCGTATCTGATCGGGGAGCAGGGCGAGCGCTATCTCGATTTCGCGAGCGGTATCGCGGTCAATTGCCTTGGCCACGGCCACCCGAAGCTGGTGAAGGCGATCGCGGATCAGGCGGCGACGCTGATGCATGTCAGCAACCTCTACGGGTCGCCGCAGGGCGAGAAATTCGCGCAGCGTCTCGTCGATGCGACCTTTGCCGACACGGTGTTCTTCACCAATTCGGGCGCTGAGGCGGTGGAGTGCGCGATCAAGACGGCGCGGCGCTATCACTTCGCAAACGGCAGTCCGGAGCGCAATACGCTCATCACCTTTTCGATGGCGTTTCACGGCCGCACGATCGGTACGATCTCGGCAACCAACCAGGACAAGCTGCGCGACGGGTTCGAGCCGCTGCTGCCGGGTTTCCGATATGCCGAATTCAACGATCTGGACGGCGCGCTCGCGCTGATCGACGAGAATACGGCGGGGTTCCTTGTCGAGCCGATCCAGGGCGAGGGCGGCATTCGTCCGGCGACGCCTGAGTTTCTCAAGGGCCTGCGCAAGGCGTGCGACGAGCATGGCCTGCTGCTGGTGCTGGACGAGGTGCAGGCGGGCTATGGCCGCACCGGCAAGTTCTTCGCGCACGAGCTGTATGGCATCACGCCCGACATCATGGCGGCAGCGAAGGGCATCGGCGGCGGCTTTCCGCTCGGCGCGTGCCTCGCGACCGAGAAGGCGGCCAAGGGCATGGTCATCGGCACCCACGGATCGACCTATGGCGGCAACCCGCTGGCGATGGCGGCGGGCGAGGCGGTGCTCGACGTGATCCTGGAGGACGGCTTCCTCGATAATGTCGCCAAGATGGGCGATCGGCTGCGGCAGGCGCTGGAGCAGATGATCCCGAACCACGATCACCTGTTCGATTCGGTGCGCGGGCACGGGCTGATGCTTGGCCTGAAGCTGAAGAGCGACAGCCGCCGCTTCGTGGCGCATGCGCGCGACAATCACGGTCTGCTGCTGGTCGCGGCGGGCGAGAATGTCGTGCGCATCCTGCCGCCCTTGACGATCGACGAGAGCCATATCGCGGAGTGCGTCGAGCGGTTGAGCGAGGCGGCGCGGGTGTATGTCGCGGCGAGCGATGAGTAATGGAAGGCTGAGTTCCTCCCCGGAACGGGGAGGGGGACCATTTGCCCCTTCGGCAAATGGTGGAGGGGCGGCCGCGCTTGCGGCCGTTTCGCCAAGCCACAAGCGTCCACCGCCCTGCGGGCGGCCCCTCCACCACCGGCTGAAGAAGCCGGCGGTCCCCCTCCCCGTGCCGGGGAGGAATTAAGTGCGCCATTTCCTGAATCTGTCGGATGCCGGGCCGGACGGGGTCGCCGCGATGCTCGCCGATGCGCTCGATCGCAAGGCCGCGCGCGCGGGTTGGCGGAAGGGACGCCCCGACACCGATGCGCCGCTCGCGGGCCACGTCCTCGCGATGATCTTCGAAAAGAATTCGACCCGTACTCGGGTCAGCTTCGACATGGCGATCCGCCAGCTCGGCGGCACGTCGATCGTCATGGAGGCCGGGCAGATGCAACTCGGCCGCGGCGAGAGCGTCGCCGATACCGCGCGCGTTCTCTCTGCTTACGTCGACGCGATCATGATCCGCACCGACGATCATGCCAAGGTCGAGGCGATGGCGCACTATGCGAGCGTTCCCGTCATCAACGGCCTGACCGATGCGTCGCATCCGTGCCAGATCATGGCCGACCTGCTGACCATCCTCGAAAGCGGCAAGGCGCTGCCCGGCCTCAAGGTCGCGTGGCTCGGCGATGGCAACAACGTTCTCGCGTCGATCGTCGAGGCGGCGTCGCTTATGCAGTTCGATGTCGTGGCCGCCTGCCCGCAGGGGTTTCAGCCGGAGGAGGACGCGATCGTCCGGGCGTCCGGCCGGGCGCGCATCGTCGCCGATCCGCGCGAGGCCGTGGAAGGCGCAGACATCGTCATTACCGACACCTGGATCTCGATGGGGCAGGCGCACGCCGACACGAAACTGACGGCGATGATGCCCTATCAGGTCGATGAGGCGCTGATGGCCAAAGCGAAGCCGGACGCGAAGTTCCTCCACTGCCTGCCAGCCCACCGCGGCGAGGAGGTGACGGACGCGGTCATCGACGGGCCGCAGTCGCTGATCTGGGCGGAGGCGGAAAATCGGCTTCACGCGCAGAAATCGATCCTGCGCTGGTGCTTCGGGCAGATCGGTTGATCGGACGCCTGCGCGTTCCCAGATATCGACCGACAGAATCCCGTTTGTCCTTCGCTTCTCGAGGGGTTGTCCTTTTCTCTTCCGGAGAAAGGCAGGGCTTCGACAGGCTCAGCCCGAACGGTGGACATGCATAGCACTACGAACAACGACATCGACCGAACGCTCGGCTTCACGATTCCCGATCGGCATGCGCGCGGGCGCATCGCGCGGTTGGGGCCGGTGCTCGATACGATCCTGGCGGCACACGCCTATCCGCCGGCGATCGAGGCCTTGCTCGCGGAGGCGCTGACCCTCGGTGCGCTCATCGGGGCGGCGCTGAAGGACCCCGGCGGCCAGCTGACACTCCAGACGCAGAGCGACGGCGGGGTCGTCCGGCTGCTGGTCGTCGATTACAAGGGCGGCGAGCTGCGCGGCTATGTCCAGTATGACGCCGACGCGCTCGCCGCCGCGCCGCGCGATCCGACGCTCTTCGCGCTCTTCGGCACGGGCTACCTCGCGATCACCTTCGACCTGCAGGCGACGAGCGAGCGCTATCAGGGGATCGTGCCGCTGGACGGCGATACGCTGGCGCAGGCAGCGGAGAGTTATTTCCTTCAGTCCGAGCAGATCCCGACGCTGATCCGCGTCGGGTTCGCGAAGGACGAGGACGGCCACTGCGTCGCGGGCGGGTTGCTCCTCCAGCACCTGCCCGAAGGCGAGGACGGGCGCGAGCGGCTGCACGTGAAGCTCGACCATCCGGAATGGGAGCACGTCGCGGCGCTCGGCAGCACGATGGGCAGCGACGAGCTCGCCGATCCGAAGCTGCCGCTCGAAACGCTGATCTGGCGACTGTTCAACGAGGAGAGCGAGGTTCGCGTCCTTGGCGGCACGCCGCTGTCGCGCGGGTGCCGCTGCACGCCCGATCATATCGCGTCGGTGCTGAGCAAATTCCCGGTCGAGGAGCAGCGCGAGATGGCCGACGCGGACGGCTTCATCCGCGTCGACTGCGCCTTTTGCGCGCAGGTTTTCCCGGTGGCGGTGCGCGAGGCGGCGGGGTAGCCGGCGACGCCGTTAAGCCGGCCTTAACGCTGCCAACCCTATGACGATCGCGTGCTTTTCATTGGGCACGCTTTCTCCCTAGCTAGCCCGATCGGGCATACTGGGCCGCCCGCAAGGGTGGCCCCTTTCTTTGGCACCGCTTGCGCGGCGGAAACGAAGCGCCTAGCGCGCTCCGCATCATGACAGATCAGCAGCCTTTGGCGGTCGCCCTGGTATCGGGTGGCCTGGATTCGATGATTGCCGCGGCGCGCGCGCGCGAGGAGGGTTATCGCCTGCTCGCGCTGTCGATCGACTATAACCAGCGCCACCGGCTGGAGCTGGCCGCGGCGCGGCGGATCGCGGCGTCGCTGGGCGCGGAACGGCATATCGTGCTGCCGATGGACCTGTCGGCGTTCGGCGGGTCGGCGCTGACCGACGACATCGCAGTGCCGAAGACGGGTGTGGGCGAGGGGATTCCCGTCACCTATGTGCCGGCGCGCAACACGATCTTTCTCAGTCTCGCGCTCGGCTGGGCGGAGGCGGCGGGGGCGCGCGACCTGTATATCGGGGTGAACGCGCTCGATTATTCGGGCTATCCCGATTGCCGACCGGAGTTCATCGCGGCGTTTGAGGGGCTGGCGGAGCTCGCAACCAAGGCCGGGGTCGAAGGCGAACCCTTCCGCATCCGCGCGCCGCTACAGGATATGACGAAGGCAGATATCGTGCGCGAAGGCACGCGGCTGGGGCTCGATCTGGGGATGAGCTGGTCGTGCTACGACCCCGCGGCCGGCGGGCTGCACTGCGGGCTGTGCGACAGCTGCCGGTTGCGTGCGAAGGGCTTCGCGGACGCCGGGATCGCCGATCCGACCGTCTACGCGACGCAGCCCTGATGACCTATGCCGTCAAGGAAATGTTCCTGACGTTGCAGGGGGAGGGCGTGCATGCCGGTCGGCGGGCGGTGTTCGTGCGCTTTGCCGGATGCAATCTGTGGTCGGGCCGCGAGCAGGACCGCGCGGGCGCGATCTGCAAGTTCTGTGACACGGAATTCGTGGGGACGGACGGCGACGGCGGCGGCAAGTTCGTCGACGCCGCGGGTCTGGTCACGCGGGCAACCGATTTCTGGGGCGCGGGCGAGGCTGATCGGTTCGTGGTGCTGACCGGGGGTGAGCCGATGCTCCAGATCGACGACGCGCTCGTCGATGCGCTTCACGATGCAGGTTTCACGATCGCGATCGAAAGCAACGGGACGCTGGCGGTTCACCCCGGCATCGACTGGGTGTGCATCAGCCCCAAGGCGGGCAGCGAGACGGTGCAGCGATCGGGCGATGAGTTGAAGCTGGTGTGGCCGCAACCGGGCAGCGACGTCGCGGCGATGGAGGCGTGGGACTTCGCCAATTTCCTGATCCAGCCGCTCGACGATCCGGCGGCGGATGCCAATCGCGATGCGGCGATGGCGCTGGTGATGGCACGGCCGAAATGGCGGCTGTCGCTACAGACGCACAAGATGCTGGGGTTGCGGTAAGGCGCCGCGCGGCAGGCGGCAACGCCCGCCTGACTCGCGCCAGCCCGGCCGGCGGGCAGAGCCCGTCCGACGACGCAGGCTTTGCCTGCGGCGGGCCACTCCCAAACACCTAATCGCTTACGCGAGACTGGATCCCCGCCCGCGCGGGGATACGGACACTTTTCTCGGGCGCTTCCTCCGCCCCCTTATCGCTGCGCGTAGCTCGTCCCGGTTGCCGGCGGAAAGTTGATCGGGCCGCACTTCTTCGTCACCCACTCGCCTTTCTTGGACCAGCAGATCGCATCGAGACGCGGGAGCGAGGTGGACATCGTGCTGTCGAAGCGGGGGAAACGCTGTTCGCCCCAGGGGACGAGGCTGTTGCGCAGTTCCTTGGTGCGCGCGAGCGCAAGGCCGCCGAGGCCACCGCGCGGGGTGAACACCGCGTCGCGGCCGATCTCGTTCGCGGTCTGGCAGAAATTATACTGCGCGCTGACCGTCGCATAGGTCGAATAGGCGCGCGTGCCGAACTGGTCGAGCGCGGTCTGCCCGGCCTTCACCGTCGTGTTGCTGCGCTTGAAATAGTTCGAGAGCGTGTCGAACGACTGTTTCAGCTCCGCCTTGTGATCGGTCAGGATCGCATTGTAGTTCGCGACCACGCCCAGCGTCGGCTCGAACTGGCATTGCAGCGCCGCCACGTTCAGCGCGGCGCGCAGGTTCCAGGTGAGTGCGGCGCGAAGCTCCTCGGGTGTCGCGCCCGGCAGGACCTGGCCGACCCCCGCCTCGCTGCCGGTGACCGCCACGTCGGAGAAATCCTTGCTCTTCATGAAGAACTGCGCCTCCGCGGGCAGGCTTGCGAACAGGACGGCGCCGGCGGCACCAGCGAGCAAATGACGACCAACGCGACGCGACACGGATACTTCCCCTGAAAACTCCCGGAACATCAGCGATTCTAGGCGGTTTCGCCGCGCTGCCAAAGGGTTTTTTACCATGATCGGTCGAGACGTGGCGACGGTCGTGGACAGGGCGCAATCGTTACGCGACCGTTCCCTGCTCCGCCTATGAGCAAAACGAAAAAGGCCGCCCGGTCGCCCGGACGGCCTTTTGATGTCCCAACGGACACATCACGAACCGGCGGGCAAGCCGCCGGCCCAGCGCGATTACATCGCGTTGGTGGTCGTGGTGGTCGTGGTGTTGGTGGTCATCATGTCGCCATTGCCCATGGTGTCGTTGGCCATCATGCCGTCGTTCATGGCGCCGTCGACGGCGGTCATGTTGTCCGACATGGTGTCCATGCCTTCGGTGGCGTTCATGTCGGTGACCATCGTGTTCTCGGTCGTGGTCGTCTCGGTCTTCGAGCCACAGGCCGAAACAGCGAGAGCCGCAGCGGCCAGAGCCGAACCGGTCAGGGCCTTGGAAATGATTGCACGCATTGAATGCTCCCTAGAAAATGGATTTGGACGCCTGCCTGGCCTTAATACCCAAACCGTGGTGGACATTAGTCGCTACGCAGCCGTCTCTCAAGCCCGGATTTCACGGCCTAAAGTCAGGCTTTCGACAAATACATCGCGGGTCAACGCAAGGGCGGCGTCAAAGGTTTCCTGGCTGACGTTTTTTCCCAGTTTTTCGGCGCTCGTTACGGGGTAGTCGGCGATTCCGCACGGCACGATTCCGCCGAAATGCGACAGGTCGGGGGCAAGATTCACCGAAAAGCCGTGGAAGGTGATCCAGCGGCGGACGCGCACGCCGATCGCGCCGATCTTGGCTTCGGTGCCGCCGTCCATCGTCCAGATGCCGATGCGTCCTTCGGCCCGGAACGCCGCGATGCCGATCTCCCCCAGCGCGGCGATGATCCAGCCCTCGACGGCGTGGACGAAGGCGCGCACGTCGCGGCCGCGCTTCGTCAGATCGAGCACGAGATAGCCGACGCGCTGGCCGGGGCCGTGGTAGGTATAGCGTCCGCCGCGTCCCGCCGCGACGACCGGGAAGCGGGGGTCGACGAGCTCGGCAGGGTCGGCGCTCGTGCCCGCGGTATAGACCGGTGGGTGTTCCAGCAGCCAGATCAGCTCGCGCCCATCTCCTGCGCCGACCGCCGCGGCGCGCGCCTCCATCTCGGCCAGCGCCGCGGCATAGTCGGTCAGCCCGGCGCTGACCCGCCATTCGATATCGTCCGCGTCCTGCACACCCGCCAGATGTGCGTTCGCGGACCCGCTGGCAAGCGCTGGCGGGATCGTCTAGGCAACGCTCTACTCAGGGCGCGACGAGACGGGGAGCCGAGCGGAACATGGTCAGGATCGGAACGGTGTGGGACCGCACGACCGAGGTCATCGGCGGACGGGGCAACATGCTGGCGGGGATCGCCGCGACGGGGATTTTCCTGCCGTCGATCGTCCAGGCGGCGTTCCGCGATTTCGCGCTGCCGGCGGCGCAGCTCGTCGGGCTGCTGGCCGCGATCGTCATGCTGTGGGCGCAGCTCGCCATCGTCGCGGCGTCGAGCGATCCATCGACCACCGGCGGCAGCGCGCAGCGGATCGCGACCGCGCGCTTCCTGCCGGCGATGGGCGTGGTCATCATCGTCGTCATCGTCGCCGCAATCCTTTCGCTGCCCGGTATCACGCTGCTTATCGCGTCCGGCTTCGATTTCGCGGCGGCGCAGGCGGGGCGCACGCAAGGGGCGATCGATGCCGGCAAGGCAGCCGGGTCGGGGCTGTATTTCTTCGTCTTCGCGCTGTTCATGCTGTGGCTCGGCGCGCGGCTGATCGTGCTGTATCCGGTGATCGTCAACGAGCGGCTGGGACTAGGCGCGATCGCGCGCAGCTTCCGCCTGACCCGCGGGCTGACGTGGAAGGTCATCGGCGTGCTGATCCTCTACGCGATCGTCTTCCTCGTTGCGCTGATGGCCGCGACGTCGATCGTCGGGCTGGTGTTCCGGCTGATCCTGGGCAGCGACAGCGTGGCGCTCGTCACCTTCCTGGCGGGGATCGCGGGTGCGATCGTGACGACGATCTTCTCGGTCCTGCAGGCGGTCTTCACGGCGCAGCTCTACCTCGCCGCGCGCGGACCGGATGCAGCACCCGTGGGGGCTGCGCTTCCCGAATGACGATCACGCTCGGGCGCCTGTTGGGCGATGCCTTCGCCATCGCGCGGCGCGAGGCGGACATCGTGCTGCGCGTCGCAGGTGTCCTCCTGTTCCTGCCCGCCTTCGCACTGCAACTGCTGGTGCCCGGGCCGCCCCCCTTGCCCGCGGCACGCGATCAGGCGGCGCTTTCGGGCTGGATCGATGCGGTGGGCTTGTGGGCGCAGAGCAACGCGATCTGGTATATCGTCGTCGATGCGATCGGCCTGCTCGGCGTCGCGACGATCATCCTGCTGCTCGTCGATCCCGGCCGTCCGGATGTGCGCGGCGCGTTGGCGCGCGGACTTCGGCTGCTGCCGCGCTGGGCGCTCGCTTCGGTGCTCGCGGGGATTCCGGTCGGGCTTGGGCTGTGGCTCTTCATCCTGCCCGGACTTTACATGCAGGCGCGGCTCGTCGCGGCGGGACCGGTGCTCTTCGCCGAGCAGCCGGTGAGCGCGACGGGCGCGCTCGGCCGCAGCTGGCGGATGACGGGCAAGGGCGCGTTCGGCCTGTTTTCCGCGGTGACGACGCTGATGCTGGCGAGCTGGCTCGTCACCAATCCGCTCTATGTCGCCGACACCTATCTGCGTGCGCCGGAGCACGCGAATCCGTTCATCATCGCTCTGGTCGATGCGCTCATCGCAGCGGCGCAGGCGGCTTATGAAGTCGCGCTGGCGCTCGTCGCGATCGTGGCCTGGCGGCGGCTGTCGAGGCAGGGGATTTGAGGCGCGGCGTCTGGGGGGAGCAAGCCCGACAGCCGCGGATCGACGAACGTCTCCACCGTGCGAGAGGTCGCGGTGAAGCCCTGCGCGCGGTAGAAGTTGAGCGCGGATGGGTGGTCGAGCGTGCAGGTGTTGACCACGACGCGCGTCACCCCGCCGCGCCACGCGCGGGTCAGCGCTTCCGCCATCAGCCAGCGGCCATGGCCCTGTCCGGCAAGCTCGGGGATGAGGCCGAAATAGGCGAGCGTGCATTCCCCGGACGTGCCCAGGTCGAGCTCGAGCATCCCGACCTCGATCCCCGCCGGATCGGCAACCACGTAGATTTCTGTTGTGGACGCGTGGATGATGGCGAGCAGCGCCTCCTCGCTCAGCGCAAGCCTAGAAAACCACAGCCAGGGCGCGCCGATCCGCGTGAACAGCGCGCGGTATCGCGCCGCGCTCGGTCGATCCCAGCGCACCAGACGCAGCGGGGATGCGGGGGTGGGGCGCAGCGGCGGTCGCTGGCGCATCTCGAGCGTCGTGACGACCGTCGCGATCCTGTCATCGGCAACAGCGGTCAGCGCCACCGGCGTCAAGCCCAGATCGCGCGCGGCGGCAGGCTCATCAGGATCGCGTCGATATTGCCGCCGGTCTTCAGCCCGAACAGCGTGCCGCGGTCGTAGACGAGGTTGAATTCCGCATACCGCCCGCGCCACGCGAGCATCGTCGCTTCGTCCGCTTCTGTGAAGGGCATCCCCATCCGCCGCCGGACGATCGCCGGATAGATGTCGAGGAACGCCTCGCCGACGTCGCGGGTGAAGGCGAAATCGGCATCGAAATCGCCGTCCAGATGATCGTAGAAAATGCCGCCGACCCCGCGGTGCACTTGACGGTGGGGGAGGTAGAAATACTCGTCCGCCCACGCCTTGAACCGGTCGTAATGTGCCGGGTCATGCGCGTCGCAGGCTGCCTTCAGCCGCGCGTGGAAGTCCGCCGTGTCCTCTTCGAAGGGGATGGGCGGGTTGAGGTCGGCGCCGCCGCCGAACCAGCGCTTCGTCGTGGCGAGGAAGCGGCAGTTCATGTGGACCGCGGGGACCATCGGGTTCGCCATGTGCGCCACCAGGCTGATACCGGTCGCGAAGAAGCGCGGATCGTCGCCCGCGCCGTGGATCGATTTCGCGAAATCGCCTTCGAACGCGCCGCCGACGGTCGAGACGTTGACCCCAACCTTTTCGAACACGCGGCCCTTCATCACCCCGCGAACGCCGCCCCCGCCCGGCGCCCCGGATGGGTCGGTGCGGTCCCAGGGCGTATAGGCGAACGCCGCGTCCGACCCGGCCTCGCGCTCTATCCCCTCGAACGTGGCGCAGATGCGGTCGCGCAGCGATTCGAACCAGTGGCGGGCGGCGGCTTGCTGGGTGTCGAGTTCCATGGCGGCCAGATGGCGCGACGCAGGGGCGGCGGTCAATCGGCCATCGTGCCGGATGCTGGCGGGAGCCCTTGGCCTAAGCACCACCCCGTCTGGCGCATCGCCTCGCCGACGATGATCGCGGTGCTGACCGCGATGTTGAGCGACCGGAAGCCGCTGCGCATCGGCACGCGCACCGCGACGTCGGCGGCGGCGTGGACGTGCGGCGGGGCACCTGCGCCTTCCGATCCGAACAGCAGGACGTCGTCGGCATGGAAGGTCATGTCGGGAAGCAGCGTCGCTCCGCGCGTCGTCGCCAGCACGATGCGGCCTTCGGTCGCGCGCCGGAAGGCATCCCAATCGGCATGGCGAGTCACGTCGGCGGCGTCGGCATAGTCCATCCCCGACCGCGCCAGCGCCCGCGCGCTCCAGGCGAAGCCCATCGGCTCGATCAGATCGACCGGCACCCCCATGCAGGCGCCGAGACGGATGATCGTGCCGACATTGCCGGCGATGTCGGGTTCGTGAAGCGCGATCCGCATGCCCGCTCGCTAGTCCGCTGGCGCCGAAATCGCAAAATGCTGTTGGCAAAGCATTGGGGGCGTGTCTATCAGGCCTCAAGCCCGATCATGGGGATGGTCGGAAGAAGGGTGGGCGCAAGGGGCAAGGGAAAGCCGGACCTGCGCCACGCCGGATTTTGAAGGCGAGGGTTTAGCGAATGGCGAATGCCGACACCGCGATGTCTGCCGGGGGCGTGCCCCCGCACGATTCCGTGCATGAGGACGGCCATGAACCGCGCCGGCGGGATTTCATCAACGTCGCGGCGGTCGCATGGTTCGGCGTCGGTGCCGGCGTCGCCGTGCTTCCGCTCATCAACCAGATGAACCCGTCGGCCGACGTGCTCGCGCAGTCGACGACCGAGGTCGATCTGTCGAAGATCGCGCCCGGGCAGGGCATCGTCACGACCTTCCGCAAGCAGCCGCTGTTCGTGCGCAACCTGACGCCCAAGGAAATCGCGGAGGCCAATGCGGTCGATGTCGGCTCGCTGCGCGACCCCCAGACGCTGGCGGAACGCACGAAGCCCGGCAAGACCAACTGGCTCATCACGCTCGGCGTCTGCACCCATCTCGGCTGCATCCCGCTCGGCATCCACGAAGGCGACAATCGCGGGCCGTTCGGCGGCTATTTCTGCCCGTGCCACGGCTCGGCCTACGACACGGCAGCGCGAATCCGGCAGGGCCCGGCGCCCAAGAACCTGTTCGTTCCCGAATACGCCTTCACGTCTGACACGGCCGTCACGGTCGGTTGAGGTAGCGCATCATGAGCTTTTCCTGGGCAAAGAACTACGAGCCGAAGCAGCCGCTGATGCGCTGGCTCGACGAGAAGCTGCCGCTGCCGCGTCTCGCCTATAACGCGATCGGCGCCGGCTATCCGGTGCCGCGCAACCTCAATTATTTCTGGAACTTCGGCGTGCTCGCCGGGCTGTTCCTGGTCATCCAGATCGTCACCGGGGTGACGCTCGCGATGCACTATGCCGCCAATTCGGGGATCGCGTTCGGATCGGTCGAGCATATCATGCGCGATGTGAATGCGGGCTGGTTCCTGCGCTACGCCCACGCCAACGGCGCGTCGATGTTCCTGCTCGTCGTCTATGTCCACATCGCGCGCGGACTCTATTACGGGTCTTACAAGGCGCCGCGCGAGATGGTGTGGCTGCTCGGCGTCGTCATCTTCCTGCTGATGATGGCGACCGCCTTCATGGGCTATGTGCTCCCCTGGGGGCAGATGAGCTTCTGGGGCGCGCAGGTCATCACCGGCTTCTTCTCGGCGATCCCGCTGGTCGGCGAATCGATCCGCGTGTGGCTGCTCGGCGGCTTCGCGCCCGACGATGCGGCGCTCAACCGCTTCTTCTCGCTCCACTATCTGCTGCCGTTCGTGATCGCCGGCGTCATCATCCTGCACATCTGGGCGCTGCACATCCCGGGGTCGAACAACCCGACCGGCGTCGATGTGAAGTCGGAACAGGACACGGTTCCCTTCCACCCCTATTACACCGCGAAGGATGCGGTCGGGATCGGCGCGTTCCTGCTGATCTTCGCAGCGCTGATCTTCTTCTCGCCGAACCTGCTCGGCCATCCCGACAATTATATCGAGGCGAACCCGCTCTCGACGCCTGCGCATATCGTGCCCGAATGGTATTTCCTGCCCTTCTACGCGATCCTGAAGAGCTTCACCGCGGACTTCATCCTGCCGGCGAAGCTGTGGGGCGTGCTCGCGATGTTCGGGTCGATCCTGCTGCTGTTCTTCCTGCCCTGGCTCGACAGTTCGCCGGTGCGCTCGGCCAATTTCCGCCCGCGCTACCGCATGTTCCTCATCATCCTGCTGCTCGACGTGCTGGTGCTCGGCTATGTCGGCGGGGCGGAGCCGATCGCGCGGAACGTCATCCTGGGGCAGATCGCCTCGATGTATTATTTCGCGCACTTCCTCGTCATCCTGCCCTGGGTCGCGCGGTCCGAGCGTCCGCGTCCGCTGCCCAATTCGATCACCGAGGCTGTCCTCGCCAAGCACGGCGGCACCGCGCCCGCCAAGACGGCGATGGCGTGAGCGTTGCGAGCCTGAAGGGGGAATAGAGACATCATGGTTCGTACCATCGCCCTGCTGATCGGCGCCGCCTTCGTCGCGGTCCTCGGCCTTGCGCTGTTCGGGACGGTCAAGACCGCCATCACCGAACCGGCGGCCGAAACCGCCGCGCACGAATTCCATCTGAAGCCGATGGACATCGACCTGCCCTCGGCCGGGCTGTTCGGCAAGTTCGACCAGCGTCAGCTCCAGCGCGGCTTCCAAGTGTATCAGGAAGTCTGCTCGGCGTGCCACTCGCTGAAATATGTCGCGTTCCGTGATCTGAAGGAAATCGGCTACTCGGACGCGCAGATCAAGACGATCGCCACCGGGTGGAAGATCGAGCAGCCCTCGATCAACCCCGACACGGGCGAGGCGGCGACCCGCAAGAGCCTGCCGTCGGATCACTTCCCGTCACCCTTCGCGAACGAAATCGCCGCGCGCGCCGCGAACAACAACGCGCTGCCGCCTGACCTGTCGCTCATCACCAAGGCGCGCGAGGACGGCCCGAACTATGTCCACGCGCTGATTACCGGCTACCGCGACCAGCCGGCGGCGCTGCTCCAGAAGTTCCCGGACGCGAAGACGCCCGACGGACTCCACTACAACCCGTATTTCGCGAACCTCAACATCGCGATGCCGCCGCCGCTCGCGTCGGACGGGCAGGTGCAGTATGAGGACGGCACCAAGCCGACGGTCGATCAGATGGCGCGCGACGTCGCGGCCTTCCTGACCTGGACCGCGGAGCCCAATCTGGAGGCGCGCCACTCGGCCGGCTTCGCCGCGCTCCTCTTCCTCGGCATCTTCATCGTATTGGCATGGGGCGCCTATCAGAATGTGTGGCGCGACGTGAAGCATTGAGACGCTTCCCCTCCCTGCAAGGGAGGGGGTAGGGGTGGGTTGCGGCGATCGAGGCTCGATGCTTCGGTCGCCGCTTTCGCGTCGAGCGACCTGCTTCGCGTGTCGCATCCACCCCCGACCCCTCCCTTGCAGGGATGGGAGGAGCTACCGATGAACGACGACCTGAAATCGCTGATCCGCACGATCCCGGACTTTCCCAAGCCCGGCATACAATTTCGCGACATCACCACGCTGCTGCTTGACGCGCAGGGCCTGCGCACTGCGATCGACCGGATGGCGGAGGCCACGATCGGCCCGGTCGATCTCGTCGCAGGGATCGAGGCGCGGGGCTTCCTGTTCGCCGCGGCGCTCGCGGTGCCGTTGAACGCGGGCGTGCTCCTCATCCGTAAGGACGGCAAGCTCCCCGGCGCGACGATCGCCGAGGATTATGCGCTGGAATATGGGCAGGACCGGATCGCGATGCACGAAGACGCCTGCGTCCCCGGTCAGCGCGTCCTGCTGATCGACGACCTGATTGCGACCGGCGGCACCGCGCGAGCCGCCGTCCGGCTGTTGCGCAAGGCGGGCGCGGTCGTCGACCAGGCGCAGTTCCTCATCGATCTCCCCGATCTCGGCGGCGCTGAGGCGCTCGCAGCCGACGGCATCCGCGTCGATTCGCTCGTCGCCTTTCCGGGCCACTGACCCGGATCGGGACGCGGGAGAGCGCCTTCACGGAACCATCGACGAACCGCCCTCGTTGAGCGATGATCGGCGACGCGTACAAAGCCGCCATCTCGCGTAGGAGAGTTTCGATGGTCCTGAAGCGTTTAGGCCTCGCGCTGGGGCTCGGTCTGGCGGTTGCCGGTTGCACCGACGGCTATGGCTATAGCGGCGTGTCGCTCGGCTATGGCGGCGGCTACTATAGCGGCGACCCCTATTATGACGGCGGCTATGGCGGCTACGGCTATGGTGGCTATGGCTACGCGCCGTCCTATTTCGGCTGGTACGGCGATTATTATTATCCGGGATCAGGCGTCTACGTCTACGATCGCTACCGCCGGCCCTATCGCTGGAACAACAGCCAGCGATCCTATTGGCAGGGGCGCCGCGGCAATTATCGCGGCAACGGCAGCAACTGGGGCGGGTTCGACCGGGACCATGATCGCGGCGACGGCAACTGGAACCGCGGCAATCGCGGCAACTGGGATCGTGGCGATCGCGGTGACTGGAACCGCGGCAATCGGGGCGATGGCGATCGCGGCTCCTGGCGCGGAAATTATGGCGGCCAGGGGCGTCCCCAGATCAGCGGCGGGCAACAGCCATCGGCCACGCCGCAAGCCGCTACCCCGCGACCGACCTATAATCGCGGCCAGCGCGGCGGCGGCGACGGTCGCTGGTCGGGCCGACGTTCGCGCGGAAATTGATGGTAGGACGCTCGCCCGGTTTCTTGCCGGGCGAGCGCCTAGTCTGCGGCGGAATCGCGCGTCGCGATCAACCCGTTAGATATCATCGTCATCACCGCCACGTCATCCTGATTGAAGACGGTGAGACGGCTCTTGAAGATGCCCATTTCCGGCCGGCTTGCGGAGCGGCGCTTCTCGAGCACCTCGCTCTCGCAGCGCAGCGTGTCGCCCGGGTAGACGGGCTTCAGCCAGCGCAGTTCGTCGATCCCCGGCGAACCGAGCCCCGCCTGCCGATGGCTTTTCAGATTTTCGACGAGCATCGCCATGGTCATCGCGCAGGTGTGCCAGCCGCTGGCTGAAAGCCGCCCGAAATGCGTCGCGGCGGCGGCTTCATCGGACAGATGAAAAGGCTGTGGATCATATCTGCGCGCGAAGTCCATCACCTCGTCGCGTGTCACTAGATAATTTCCGAACGCCTGGGTCGCGCCGACCGCGATGTCTTCGAAATACTGCATGTCCCCGTCGCTCATGGCTTGATCACCTCCCGAAACGGCGCATCGGTGCCGTCGATGCCCTGCGCTGCCGGCAGGCCCAGCACGTCGCGCAGCAGCGGCGCCACATCGACATTGTCGAACGTCGCCAGCTTGCGCCCCTTCGCAAAGGCGGGTCCGTTCGCGATGAACAGGGCGCGCATGTCGGGCTGATCGTTGTCATAGCCGTGATTGCCCCCGACAAAAGGTTTGTCGGGCGCGGTCTTGACGATCGACCAGCCGTCCGCCGCGAGGCACAGGATCGGCGGCACGCGGTCGTTGCGGCCATAATGGAAGCGCGCCGGGATCTGCGATTTCCGCCAGCACTGCATGTGCGGCCACGGGCGAAGCAGCGCCGTGTCGAGCGCCGTCTCGCGGCCCGGCAGCGGCACGAAGCTGGCGTACGGCCCGCTCTCGATGACTCGCGCATCGGTCGGCTTCACGATCCGGTCGAGCGCGATCGTCCGCTCGCTCGACGTCGGCGCCATGCCGTGATCGGCGACGATGACGAGGTTCGCGGGCTGGCCCAGGTCGGCAAGCCCGCGTCGCAGCATGCCGATCAGCGCATCGACTTCGCCGACCGCCTTTGTCGTCTCGGGCGCGGCGGGGCCGAAGCCGTGGCCGGCGCTGTCCACCGTGTCGAAATAGAGCGTCAGGAATTTCGGCCGGATCGCCTCGGGACGCCTCAGCCAGTCGAGCACGGCGTTGACCCGCTGCTCGCCGGTCACTGCCTGGTTGAACTGCTGCCAGTCCTCCGGCCGCGTGCCGCCATCGACCGCGCCGTAGCTGTGCGGTTTCAGGGTGCCGCCCCACGCGACGTTCGCGCCCGGCCAGAACATCGTCGCGCTGCGGATCCCCGCCTTTTCCGCCGCGACCCAGATCGGCTCGGCCTCACCCCACCAGAAGGGGTCGTCGGTCGCCATCGTGAAGGTCTCGCCCGGGCGCCGCACGTCCTCCATCGTGTTGCCGACGATGCCGTTCCTGTCGGGGCGCAGGCCGGTGACGATCGCCCAGTGATTGGGGAAGGTCTTGGACGGGAAGGAGGGCCGCATCGCCGCCGACACCCCGCCCGCCGCCAGCGCTGACAGGTTCGGCGTCACCCCGCGGTCGAGATAATCGGGGCGGAACCCGTCGATCGAGACGAGGATGGTGACCGGCGCGCGGGTTTCCACTGCGGCGCTCGCAACCGTCCGGGGCGGCGGGGTCGCGACGCATCCGGCGAGCGTGAGGAACAGCGCGGCGAGGATCGAGTTTCTCAAATCCGTTCATCCTGAGTAGCGACCGGGCATCGTCGAAGGCGCGGATCGAGGTACTATCCCCCCGATCCGGGTCTTCGGCTTCGCCCAGCCCCTACTCAGGATGAGCGGCATGGGGAAGATCACAATCCGAGCGCGAACTTCGTGAACAGCGTCCAGCTGACCGGCGCCTTGCCATAGGCGGCGTCGAGCGCATCGGGCTTGGCATAGGCAGCGACCGTGCCGCCGACCGCAACCCCGAACGGCCCCGCGATCGGCAGGCGATACGCATAACCGGCCTCCGCCTTTGTCACGCGAAACCTGCGGTCGTGGAGCGGGTCGGTTTCCTCAGGAAACAGCTCGTCATTGGCGACATTCTCGACGCGACCGAAGACCGCGTGGCGCGGGGTCAGCTCCCACGTCGCCTCGGCCAGAAACGCGCTGAGCGCCGGGCCGGGGATGCGGTTCTTGATCGCATAGGCGAACGTCGTCGACAGCCCGCCGCGCGCATATTGCACGCTCGCGGTCGTGCGCGCCTCGTCCTCGCCGGGATGGCTCTCCTCGGGCGATGTGAGCCGGCCGTGGCTGACCTGTACCGCGACGAACGGGGAGGGGGCCCACGTCCCGCGTACGCTCCACGAATCGAGCCTGATCGGGTCGATGTTCCAGCGCCGCTCATCAGGTTCGCGGCCCTTGAACGCCGATCCCTCGATCTGGAAACGATCGGCCGCGTAGCCAGCGGTCACGACGCCGTAGGTGATATGCGTTGAATCGAACCAGTGGTGCGTGATCGGCGACAGCGGCATGTAGCGCGCCGAGCCGCGATGCATGAACGCGCTCGGCCCAAGCGCCGGCTCACCGACGGGCGCTGCATAGAGGAACGCGTTGCCCGCACCGACGCGGTAGTCGATCCGCGCCGAGAGCTCCATGAACAGATCGTGCGGATGCTGGCGATCGACGAGCGGCTGGCCGTTCGCGACTTCCCCGGTGGCGAACAGATTGGGGTAACCGCGCGCGCCCATTGCCGGCTCCAGGCTACCCATCGCGCGCAACTGGATGTGCGCGCGGTCGCCGAGATCGTGGTCCGCCATCAGCATCGCCATCGATTCGATAAAGGCCATGTTGTCGCCGCGCGGCCCGCCCTGATCGGTCAGCACCCCCCAGGCATAGCCGTGCGCCATCAGCATCCAGTCGCCCGCATGGATCATTGCCCCGCGCATCGGCCCTTCAGCAGCGGGCAGGCGCGAGGTGCCGGATCCTTGCTGATACCAGCCGTCCGCGGTTCCCATCGTCATGCCCGCCATCGCGGCGCCTTGCGGCGCCCTGGCCAGCGCGCTCGCGACGGCATCGCCATAAGCCGGTGGCGTCGTCATGCCGGTCCCGTGCCCCATAGCCATATGGCCCATCTCGCCGTGGTCCATCGCCATCGACGTGGAGGGCGTGGACGTCTGCGATGTGGGACCGGTCTGAGCCGGCGGGGCCGAGTCCGGCATCGTCATGTCGTGCCGCATCGGTGCCGATTGCGCATTATCGGCCGGGGCGGGCATCGCGGACTTGGTCTTTGTCTTTGTTTTGGCAGGCGGGTCGGCGGGCATCGCCATGCCGGGGTGCATCTGCGCCGCTGCCGTCACGGGCAACAGCACCGCCGCGGCGGTCGCCGCGAGCAGGATCGTTCGGGTCATGTCCTCGTTCCTCGAAATCGAAGGGATCACGGCGCGAGCAGCAGGGCCGCTTCGCGCATCGGATCACACCGATCGTGGAGGAGGGAGAGCAGGCGCGCGTGCTATGCCGGGCGAAAAGCTCTGCTGCATGATGGCAAGCGGCACGGCGAGCGGGGCGAGCGTCTGGGCGATGCGCGCCGCGGTCCAGTCGCCCGGCGGGATGCAGCCGATGCACAGATGGGTGGCGATCGCCAAATCGGGTGACCGGTGGTCGCCCGAACTGCCATGATGCGCCATCGGCGCGCTCACGGTCGCCTCATGGCATCCGCTCGCCGCCGCAGCCGGCACCGCGAAGGCCGCGAGCAGCAGGACGAGGATCAGGCGGGCGAGCATGGACCGCAATTAGGGCCCGCGCGCGCCGTCCGCAATGCCGGCCCGCATGCTGCTCCCATCAGACGTTGAAGCGGAAGAGCATCACGTCGCCGTCATGGACGACATACTCCTTGCCCTCCTGCCGCAGCTTTCCGGCATCGCGCGCGCCGGTCTCGCCGCCCAGCGCGACATAGTCGTCATAGGCGATCGTCTCGGCGCGGATGAAGCCGCGTTCGAAATCGGTGTGAATCTCGCCCGCGGCCTGCGGGGCTTTGGCGCCCTTGTGGACGGTCCAGGCGCGCGCTTCCTTGGGGCCTACGGTGAAGAAGGTCAGGAGGTGGAGCAGCGTGTAGCCGGCGCGGATCACGCGGGCGAGACCGGTTTCCTCCAGCCCCAGCTCGGCCAGGAACTCGCCGCGGTCGGCGGGGTCCATCGTCGCGATCTCGGCCTCGATCGCGGCGGAGACGATCACGGCCTCGGCGCCTTCGGCCTTGGCCTTTTCAAACACGCGCGCCGACAGTGCATTGCCGTTCGCCGCATCGCCTTCATCGACATTGCAGACGTAGAGGACGGGCTTCGACGTCAGCAGCTGCGCCGCCGCGAAGACGCGCGCTTCCTCCACATCCTTCGGCTCGGTCAGCCGCGCGGGCTTGCCCGCGCGCAGCAGCTCTAGCGCCTGGCCGAGCACCGAAGCGCCGATCTTCGCCTCTTTGTCGCCCTGC
Source organism: Sphingomonas sp. EC-HK361 (assembly GCF_902498785.1). Lineage (GTDB taxonomy): Bacteria > Pseudomonadota > Alphaproteobacteria > Sphingomonadales > Sphingomonadaceae > Sphingomonas. The sequence goes on along the minus strand of NZ_LR701494.1, from coordinate 1,233,605 downwards.
TGCCCCTTCTTGATGAGGTTGGGAACGCGCTTTTCGAGGCTTTCGAGATCGGCGAGCATCAGCTCGGTCTCGACCGTCTCGGCATCCGCGATCGGATCGACCTTGCCCTCGACATGGGTCACGTCGCCGTCCTCGAAGCAGCGCAGGACGTGCACGATCGCATCGACCTCGCGGATGTTGCCGAGGAACTGGTTGCCGAGCCCCTCACCCTTGGACGCGCCGCGCACCAGCCCGGCGATGTCGACGAAGGCGAGCTGCGTCTCGATGATCTTGGCGGAGCTCGCGATCGCCGCGAGTTTCTCCAGCCGCGGGTCGGGGACCGCGACGTTGCCGACATTCGGCTCGATCGTGCAGAAGGGATAATTGGCCGCCTGCGCCGCCGCCGTCTCCGTCAGCGCATTGAAGAGCGTCGACTTGCCGACATTGGGCAGACCGACGATGCCACAGCGAAACCCCATGAAAACCCGTTCGACGTTGGTGAATGGAAGCCCCGCGCGATACGCGCGCGTTCTCCGCTTGCCAAGGGGCGGGCGGGTGACGCTACGCCCTGCAACATTGTGAGGCAGCCCGAACGTGCGGGTTTACCATTCCGTTAGACGGATGGTGCCGCGCGGTTCACTCCGCCGCGAACACGCCTTTCAGCTTCGCGAAGAAGCCATGGGCAGCCGGGCATTCGTCGCCGGTTTCGGTTTCGCGGAACATCTCGAGCAATTCGCGCTGGCGGGTGGAAAGCTTCGTCGGCGTCTCGACTTCGATCTGAATGACCAGGTCGCCCGCGCCGCGGCCCTGCAGCACGGGCATGCCGGCGCCGCGCTGGCGGATCTGCTTGCCCGACTGGATGCCGACCGGAATCCTGATGTCGTGCGTCTTGCCGTCCAGGCCCGGGATCGACAGCACCCCGCCAAGCGCCGCGGTGGTGAAGCTGACCGGCGCGCGCGCGAACAGAGTCGTGCCCTCGCGTTCGAAGATCGCGTGGCGCTTCACGTGGAGGAAGATGTAGAGATCGCCCGGCGGCGCACCGCGCGGGCCCGCCTCGCCCTCGCCGGTCAGGCGGATGCGGGTGCCCTCGTCGACCCCGGCGGGAATGTTGACCGACAGCGTCTTCGTGCGCTCGACCCGGCCGTCGCCGCGGCAGTCGCGGCAGGGATCGTCGATGACCTCGCCCGCGCCCTGGCAGACCGGGCAGGCGCGCTCGACCACGAAGAAGCCCTGCTGCGCGCGGACCTTGCCGTGGCCACCACAGGTGTTGCAGCGGTGCGCCGACGTGCCGGGCTTCGCGCCGGTGCCGTCGCAGGTGTCGCACTGCGCGGAAACATCGACGGTGATCTCGGTCGCCTTGCCGTGATAGGCTTCCTCGAGCGTGACCTCCATGTCGTAGCGCAGGTCCGCGCCGCGGCGCGCCGCCTGGCGCCCGCCGCCGCGCTGGCCGCCCATGAACTCGCCGAAGACGCTTTCGAAAATGTCGGAGAACCCGCCGAAATCCTGCGCGCCGCCCCCCCCGCCATTCTGGAAGGCGGCATGGCCGAAGCGATCATACGCCGCGCGCTTCTGCGGGTCCTTCAGGACCTCATAGGCCTCGCTCACCGCCTTGAAGCGCGCCTCGTGATCCTTGCACCCGCCATTCTTGTCGGGGTGATACTTCATCGCGAGCTTGCGATAGGACGACTTGATCGTGCCCGCGTCCGCGGTGCGCTCGCATTCGAGCAGCTCGTAATAATCGACGGTGGTGGTCATACTCGCCCCCTACGCTCCCCCCGCCTCACCAGCGCGTGCCGATACGACGGGGAGACCATAGTCCTTACGCCTTGTTGTCGTCGACTTCGGAGAATTCCGCGTCGACCACGTCTTCCTTCGGCGCTTCGGCAGCGGCATCGCCACCCGCAGACGGCGAGGCTTCCGCCTGCTGCTGCTTCTCGTAGATCGCCTGCCCCATCTTCATCGCGACCTGCGCGAGGGCCTGCGCCTTCTCTGTCATCGCCGCGGGCTCGCCGCCCTCTACGGCGGTCTTCGCTTCCGCGATCGCCGCCTCGATCTCGGACTTCAGGCCGGCGTCGATCTTGTCGCCATTGTCGGCCAGCTGGCGTTCGGTCGTGTGGATCAGGCTTTCGGCGTTGTTCTTCGCCTCGGCGGCCTCACGGCGCTTCTTGTCGTCCTCGGCGAAGCTCTCGGCGTCGCGGACCATCTGCTCGATATCTGCGTCCGACAGACCGCCCGAGGCCTGGATCCGGATCTGCTGTTCCTTGCCGGTGCCCTTGTCCTTGGCGCTGACGTTGACGATGCCGTTGGCGTCGATGTCGAACGTGACCTCGATCTGTGGCACGCCGCGCGGTGCCGGCGGAATGCCGACCAGATCGAACTGGCCGAGCATCTTGTTGTCCGCCGCCATCTCGCGCTCGCCCTGGAAGACGCGGATGGTGACCGCGCCCTGATTGTCGTCGGCGGTCGAATAGGTCTGGCTCTTCTTGGTCGGGATCGTCGTGTTGCGATCGATCATGCGGGTGAACACGCCACCCAGCGTCTCGATGCCCAGCGACAGCGGGGTCACGTCGAGCAGCAGCACGTCCTTCACGTCGCCCTGCAGCACGCCCGCCTGAATCGCCGCACCCATCGCCACGACCTCATCCGGGTTGACACCGGTGTGCGGGTCCTTGCCGAAGAAATTCTTCACCGCCTCGCGCACCTTGGGCATGCGGGTCATGCCGCCGACCAGGACGACTTCGGCGATATCGGCGGCCTTGATGCCGGCATCGGCCAGCGCCTTCTTCATCGGCTCGATCGTGCGCTGGATCAGGCTGTCGACCAGCTTCTCCAGATCGGCGCGGGTGATCGTCTTGACCAGGTGCTTCGGGCCGTTCTGGTCGGCGGTGATGAAGGGCAGGTTCACTTCGGTCGAGGCCGCCGACGACAGCTCGATCTTCGCCTTCTCCGCCGCTTCCTTCAGCCGCTGGAGCGCGAGCTTGTCCTTCGAGAGGTCGATCCCCTCGTCCTTCTTGAAACCCTCGGCCAGATATTCGACGAGCTTGTTGTCGAAATCCTCGCCGCCCAGGAAGGTATCGCCGTTGGTCGCCTTCACCTCGAACACGCCGTCGCCGATCTCGAGGATCGAGACGTCGAAGGTGCCGCCGCCAAGGTCATAGACCGCGATCGTCTTGCCGTCCTGCTTTTCCAGCCCATAGGCGAGCGCAGCCGCGGTCGGCTCGTTGATGATACGCAGCACTTCGAGGCCAGCGATCTGGCCGGCGTCCTTGGTCGCCTGGCGCTGTGCGTCGTTGAAATAGGCCGGTACGGTGATGACCGCCTGCGTCACCGTCTCACCGAGATAGCTTTCGGCGGTTTCCTTCATCTTCTGCAGCGTGAAAGCGCTGATCTGCGACGGGCTGTAATCCTTGCCACCCGCCTGCACCCATGCGTCGCCGTTCGCGCCCTTCACGATGTGATAGGGAACGAGCTCGGTATCCTTCTTGGTGATCGGATCGTCGAAGCGGCGGCCGATCAGGCGCTTCACCGCGAAGATCGTGTTGTCGCCGTTGGTCACCGCCTGGCGCTTCGCCGGCTGGCCGACCAGTCGCTCGCCGTCCTTGGCGAAGGCGACGATCGACGGCGTCGTGCGCGCGCCTTCCGCATTCTCGATCACCTTGGGCTTGCCGCCCTCCATCACCGCGACGCAGCTGTTGGTGGTGCCCAGATCGATACCGATTACTTTTGCCATATGTGTGCCTTAGCCCCTGCAATACAACGCAATATCAATAGTGCGGCAACGCCCCTGAACCGGCCCGAAAACCGGCGGCGCGAACCGTCATGCTGCAGGCGATATAGGTGGGCTGTCGCTTGCCGCAAGATTATGCGCGTCCTAGAGGAACGGGCCTGTTGTGCCGCCCCGGGAGACATGGCTTGCGACACGGTTTTCGCGCACTGATTTCCGCCCAACTGCTTGCGCTGCCGCTCGCTGCCTGCGGCGAGCCGGAGCCGATGCGCATCGACCATGTCTGGGTGCGGCTGCCCGCCGTTCCCGGCCGCCCGGCCGCCGCCTATTTCGATCTCCACGCCGGCCCTGCGCCGCAGACGCTGGTCGCGGTGTCCGCCGACATCGCGCTTCGTAGCGAGATGCACGAATCGAAATCGGAAAGCGGCGTGATGACGATGGCCGCGATCCCGCGCGTGACCATCCCCGCGAAGACGACGATCCGTTTCGAACCCGGCGGCCGCCACGCGATGCTGTTCGGCATCGATCCCGGCTACAAGCCCGGCGGCAAGACGATGCTGACCTTCACTTTTGCCGGCGGCACCCGGATGACCGCCAACGCGCCGGTGATCGCGGCCGGCGACCCCGCGCCCAAGGATTGAGGCGCTGACTGCAGACCGCCCCCTGACCCGCGGCGAGATCGACCTCGCGCGGTCGGTCTACGGCGAGGCGATCGATTATGCGCGCGTGCGGGTGTGCAACCGGAAATGGGCGTTCTTCCAGCCGCGTCATGTCGTCATGGCGCCGACCGGGTCGCTCCATTTCCACCCGCACGGCGACCTCTACCGTGACGATTTCGCCGCGGCAGCGCTGGGCGATCAAGGCCTGTTCATCCACGAGATGTGCCATGTCTGGCAGCACCAGGTCGGGATCAACCTGCCGCTGCGCCGCCATCCTTTTTGCCGCTATCACTACAGCGTGAAGCCGGGCTGGCCGCTGAGGCGCTACGGGCTGGAGCAGCAGGCGGAGATCGTCCGCCACGCCTTTCTGCTGCGCGCCGGATCGCCCGTGATCGGCGCTCCGCCCCTTGCCACCTACGAGACGATCCTGCCATTCCGCCCCGCATGACGAACCCGATCACCTATCGCAGCTATCTGCGCCTGTCCGAACTGCTCGACGTCCAGTCGCCGCTGTCCGATGCGCATGACGAGCTGCTGTTCATCACCATCCATCAGTCGAGCGAATTGTGGATGAAGCTGTGCCTGCACGAACTGTCGGAGGCACGGCGGCTCATCGCGGCGGACGACCTTTCGCCGGCGCTGAAGATGATGGCGCGGGTCAGCCGCATCCAGGCGCAGCTGATCCAGTCGTGGGAGGTGCTCGCCACGATGACCCCCGCCGATTACCGGCGGATGCGCGGCAGCCTGGGGTCGAGTTCGGGCTTCCAGTCGGACCAGTATCGGCTGCTCGAGTTCATGATGGGCAACCGCAACCCCGCGATGGTCGCGGTCTTCGTCGGCGACCCGCCGGTCGAGGCCGCGCTGTCGGGGGAACTCGCACGGCCGAGCCTGTATGACGAGGCGCTGCGGCTTCTCGACCGCCACGGTATCGCGGTGCCCGCCGACCGGCTGGAGCGCGACTGGGCCGAAACCGCTGCGCCGTCTGACGGCGTCGAGCGCGCCTGGGCAGCCGTCTATGCCGATCCGGCGCGCTATTGGGACCTGTACGAACTTGCCGAAAAGCTCGTCGATCTGGAATATCACTTCCAGCTCTGGCGCTTCGGGCATCTGAAGACCGTGGAGCGAGTCATCGGCTTCAAGACGGGCACCGGCGGGACGGCGGGTGTCCCGTATCTGGCGCGCGTCGTCGAGCAGCGCTTCTTCCCCGAACTGCTGAACGTGCGCACCTCGCTGTAGCGCTGATCCCATATTGATTCGTCACCCCGGACTTGATCCGGGGTTCAGCTTCTTTTCTACCATCCGGCCCGGCGGGACCCCGGATCAGGTCCGGGGTGACGTCGAAAGGATCGGGCTTCAGCCTAAGTCCTAGCCGCGCCGGTTGCCAAATCGCCTGACTCCCGCTATGCGCGCCCGCTTCCCGTCATGGTCATCCCTGGAGGCGTGGCGGAGAAGCCAAGAAACACTCGCATTTCGGAGCATTGCAATGAGCGAACAACTGACGCTCGCAGCCGAGACGCGCGACCGGGCTGGCAAGGGAGCCTCCCGGGCGCTTCGTCGTGAAGGCCGCGTCCCCGCCGTCATCTATGGCCAGAACAAGGAACCAGTCTCGATTCATCTCGAGGAAAAGGCGCTCGTCCGCGCGCTGTCGACCGGCCACTTCATGAACACGGTCGTGATGGTCGCCGGCCAGCGCACGCTGCCCAAGGACGTCCACTTCCACCCGGTCACCGATCGCCCGCTGCACGTCGACTTCCTGCGCATCTCCGCGCACACGACGGTGACGGTGCAGGTTCCCGTCCACTTCATCGACGAGGAAGAGGCCCCCGGCATCAAGCAGGGCAACGGCGTGCTGAACGTCGTGCGCCACGAAGTCGAGCTGGTCTGCGACGCGAGCGAAATCCCGAGCGAGATCACGATTTCGCTGAAGGGCCGCGAGATCGGCGACGCGATCCACATCTCCGACGTCACGTTGCCCAAGGGCGTCGAACCGTCGGTCGATGACCGCGACTTCACCATCGCGACGATCGTGCCGCCGACCGTGCCGACCGCCGAGGACGAGGCGCTCGAGGCCGAAGTCGCCGAGGCGCAGGCCGCTGAGGCCGCCGAAGCGGCTGCCGAAGCCGAGGGCGGCGATGAAGCCGCTGCCGAGGGCGACGCCGACGCAGCCGGCGAAGGCGATAAGACCGCCGAATAACGCCCGTTTGCCCTGAGCTTGTCGAAGGGCTGTACTTCTTCTGGAAGGAAGGAAGAAGGGCAGTGCTTCGACAGGCTCAGCACGAACGGATTGTTTTGCCATGACGATGCAGATCTGGGCCGGGCTCGGCAATCCGGGCGCGCAATATGCGATGCACCGCCACAATGTCGGCTTCATGGCCGCCGATGCGATCGCCGAGGTCCACGACTTCGGCGCGGTGAAGAAGCAGTTCCAGGGCTGGGTGCAGGAAGGCCGCATCGGCCACGAGAAGGTCATCCTCCTGAAGCCGGCGACCTTCATGAACGAAAGCGGCCGATCGATCGGCGAGGCGATGCGCTTCTACAAGCTGACGCCGCAGGACGTGACGGTCTTCTACGACGAGCTCGATCTCGCGCCGTTCAAGGTGAAGGTGAAGCGCGGCGGCGGGGCGGCCGGGCATAACGGCATCCGGTCGAGCATCCAGCACTTAGGTGACGCGTTCCGGCGGGTGCGGATCGGAATCGGGCATCCCGGCCACAAGGAGCGCGTGACGGGTCACGTCCTCGGCAACTACGCCAAGAGCGAGATCGAGCCACTGACCGACGTGCTCGGTGCGATCGCGGCGGAGGCCGAGTGGCTTGCGAAGGGCGACGACGTCCGCTTCATGAACGATATCGCGCTGCGCTTGCAGGACAATTGACAGCGGTCTCGCGTGAGCGGCGCGTTTTGCCAACTATTGGCAAACGAAAAGGCGGTTCGCGGACGACGATTCGAACGATCATCCCGTCTTGCGATTGAAATATAATCGTTTTTTCCTTCTGGCACGTCCCCTGCTTAGCGGTGGCTATCCGGCGGGCCACCTGGTCCGTTTTGCCAAAAGGACGAAACGATGACCGAAGCCCCGACGACCAGCGCAAAGCCCTCCCTCTTCGCCCGCGATGACACCTTCTTTGGCGTGTGCGAGGCGATCGGCCAGGATTTCGGGTTCAACCCGCTGATCCTGCGCGTGGTCTTCGGCGTCGCGCTGCTCATCAACCCGGTGGTCGTCATCGCGACCTATCTCGCGCTCGGCGTCGCGGTTCTCGGATCGCGGCTGCTCTTTCCGGCACGCGCACGCAGCCAAGGTAAGGCCGTGGCCGTCGCCCCAGCCGCCGCCACGGGCCAGAATGACGACTTCGCACTGGAAATGGCCGCCTGATCGGGGTCAGCAAGCCGGCGCGCTTGCCGCGTGCGCGCCGGCGTGCTTTCGAAGGGGACATGTCCGTCCGCCAGCTCTTCGCCACGCCCTTCTACGACGCGCCGCTGGGGGACGATGCGCTGATCGAGGACTTGGCCCGGTCGGTTCAAATGCTGGCGCAGGAGGATCGCGCGGGGCGCAACTGGTCGAAGGCGCATGGCTATCGCGGCTACACCTCCTACGCCTCGCTCGACGATTTGCCGCTGCGCGATCCAGCCTTTGCCGATCTCGTCCGCGCGCTGAACCGCCATGTCGCCGCCTTCGCGCGAGCCTGCGCCTTCGATTTAGGCGGACGGCGGCTGAAGGTCGATCATCTGTGGGTCAATCTGATGAAGCCGGGCGGCACGCATTCGGGCCACGTCCATCCCGGCAGCGTCGTCTCCGGCACGCTCTACGTCGCGGTGCCGTCGGGCTCGGGCGCGCTGAAGCTGGAGGACCCTCGGCTCGGGCTGATGATGGCCGCCCCCCAGCGCGCCGACGATGCGCCGGAGGCGCTGCGCCCGTTCGTCTATGCTGAACCGCAGGCGGGCAGCGTGTTCCTGTGGGAAAGCTGGCTGCGTCACGAGGTGATGCCGCATGCCGGCAAGGGCGACCGGATGAGCATCAGCTTCAACTATCGCTGACATGAACAGGCGGCGCACCCGCTGTTCAGGAACGATCGGCTAGACAAGCGTTTAAGGGGGCATCGACGGGAGATCCGATGCCATGTTCGCGTTTACCAGATCACGCCTGATGCGCACCGCTGCGACCGCGCTCGCGGCGAGCCTTGCGCTGTCCGCCTGCAACAAGGCGAGCGACCAGACGGCGCGCAGCGAAACCGCCGCGCCCGCGCTGCCCGATCTACCCGCGACGCTGCCGCTGGCGAGCGGTGCCGCGACCCCGGTCGCCTATGCACCCGGCCCGTCCGAGCTGCCCGATACCCGCGCCATTCCCGCCGTCCGAACGGTCGCGCCGGGCGACGCCTATGCCTATGCCGATCAGGCTTACGGCTTCATGAATGCGCTTGGCGATGCGCCGCCCGATTACGGCTTCGACTATGACGGCGTCGATCCCTGGGCGTGGCAGGGCTATGACGACAGCGTCTCGTTTGCGGAGCCGATCGATGGCGGCTACCGCTATTATTACTACCGCCCGGATGCCGAGACGCCCTATTTCATCCGCGATCCGCGCTACGGCTATGGCTATGACGACGGGCAACTGGCGGTCGTCTATGCAGCCGATGGCGCGGTGGTCCCTTATGAATCCTACGGCCCGCAGATCGGCTACGCCTCGCGCTATTTCGTGCGCGGCCGCGATCTGTGGCGGGCATCGCGCGCGAACCCGCGCCGCGGGGTGATCGCCGCGAACTGGGTGCGCCAGCGCCCGGTCATCGCGCAGTCGCGTGCGCGCTGGCAGCAGAATCGCCCGCGTCAGCCTGGGTGGGTCGCCTATCACGAGACGATCGCGCCACGGCAGCAGCGCCACTGGCAGCCTGAAGAGATTCGCCGCGAGGCGGACACCCGCCGCTACGCCGCCTGGCAGCAGCGGGATTTCCGCACCCCGCCGCCACCGCGCGCCATCCCGGTGCGCTGGCAACAGGCATCATGGGCGAAGGACAAGGCGCGGTTCGCGCCCGCGCAGGCCGCGCTGGAACGTTTCGCGGCTCGCCCTGCACAGCCAGGGCGCGAGAGCGGTCTGCTAGAGCGGCTGCGCGGGGACGATCGCCAGCGCGCCGGGGACGACCGGCGACCCGATATTGCTCCTCGTCCCGATCGCGCGGAAACCGTTCAGCGCCAGATCGCCGGCAACCAGGCGCGTCGCCGCGAGACGATGCAGGTCGTCAACGAACCGCAACGCTTGGCGCGTCCCGGCCAGGACCGGCGCGCGCAGGAGGTCGCTCGAGGGCAACGTATCGCTGAAGCGCCTCCCGAGCGCGCCCGTCGCGAGCGTGAGCCGCAAACCGATGCTCGTCGACAGGCCCAGCGGCCGACGGCCGCGGAAAATATCGCGCGTGCAGACCGGCAGCAGCCACGCGCCGAAGCCCGCGCGCAGGCGCGCGCCGGCCGGGAGCAAATGCAAGTGGCGCGGGGTCAGGAGCGTATGCAGCAAGCGCGCGCTGCGGAGGCAGGGCGTCAACAGGCGAGAGCCGAAGCGCGGGTGGCGCAGCAGTCGCAGCGCGATCAGGCCCGCCAAGCGCAACAGTCTCAGCGTGCTCAGGCCGAAAGCCAGCGCGCCGAGGCGCGACAGGCGCCGCGTGCCGCGCAGCCCCAGGCCGCACCGCGCCCCAGCGGCGGTGGTAATCCCGGTGGCGGGGGGCACGGCGGAAGACCGGACGGCGATCGCAGCGGGCCGCCGCGCCGATAAGCCGCGCGGCGCTCTTCCCCATGGGGACTCAGTCAGGCAGTCCCGAATACCCGCGCGAAGATCGTGTCGACATGGGCGAGGTGGTAATCGAGGTCGAACTTTTCCGCGATCTCGGCCCGCGACAGGGCCGCCGTCACCTCGGGGTCGGCCGTAAGCAGCGCCATGAGCGACAGCGCCCCGTCGCTCTCCCACACCTTCATCGCGTTGCGCTGAACCAGCCGGTAGGCGTCCTCGCGGCTGACCCCGGCCTGAGTCAGCGCCAGCAGCACCCGCTGCGAATGCACCAGCCCGCCCATCTTGTTGAGGTTGTTCTCCATACGCTCGGGATAGACGAGCAGCTTGTCCATCACGCCCGTCAGTCGTGCGAGCGCGAAGTCGAGCGTGATCGTCGCGTCCGGGCCGATATAGCGCTCGACCGACGAATGGCTGATGTCGCGCTCGTGCCACAGCGCGACGTTCTCGAGCGCCGGCGTGACATAGCCGCGCACCATCCGCGCAAGGCCGGTCAGGTTTTCGGTCAGCACCGGATTGCGCTTGTGCGGCATCGCCGACGAGCCCTTCTGCCCGGGCGAGAAATACTCCTCCGCCTCCAGCACTTCTGTGCGCTGGAGGTGACGCACCTCGGTCGCCAGCCGTTCGATCGACGAGGCGATCACCCCCAGCGTCGCGAAGAACATCGCATGGCGATCGCGCGGGATGACCTGGGTGGAGACGGGCTCGACCGACAGGCCCAGCTTCGCCGCCACATGCGCCTCGACCCGCGGATCGATATTGGCGAAGGTGCCGACCGCGCCCGAAATTGCGCACGTCGCGATGTCCGCCCGCGCCGCGATCAGCCGCGCGCGGTTGCGGCTGAATTCGGCATGCGCCTGTGCCAGTTTCAGCCCGAAGGTAACGGGTTCGGCATGGATGCCGTGGCTGCGGCCGATCGTAGGGGTCAGCTTGTGCTCGCGCGCGCGCCGTTCGAGGACCACCAGCAACGCGTCGATATCGGCCAGCAGGATATCGGCCGCGCGCGCCAGCTGCACCGCAAGGCAGGTGTCGAGCACGTCGGACGAGGTCATGCCCTGGTGCATGAAGCGCGCGTCTTCGCCCACCTGCTCCGCGACCCAGGTGAGGAAGGCAATGACGTCGTGCTTCGTCACCGCCTCGATCGCGTCGATCGCGGCGACGTCGATCGCCGGGTTCGTATCCCACCACCGCCACAGCGCGGCCGCGGCGTCCTTCGGCACCACGCCCAGCTCCGCCAGCGCGTCGGTCGCGTGCGCCTCGATCTCGAACCAGATGCGGAACCGCGCCTCGGGCGTCCAGATCGCCACCATCTCGGGGCGCGAATAGCGGGGGACCATCGATTTTCTCCGTCGCTGGGATGGCACGGTTCACCCCGTGATTCGGGGGTGTGCGGGTTGAGGCGCGCCCTAGCAGGGATGAACCGAGGGTTCAAATCCAAGTCGCAGGACCCATATGGCAAGTCGCGGGTTGATACCGCTCAGTTTCCCGCCCATCGCAAGATAATCGCGGTGAGCATAATGCAAAGTTCAACTATTGGAGAACGATGATGTTGAAGATCGCTTTTCTTGCAAGCGCGATGACGATTGCTGTTCCGGTCGCCGCCCAGACTGCACAGACCGCCCCGGCTGCTCTGCAGCAGACGGCGCCTGCTACGCAGACCACTCCTGCGGCACCGGCGACCGCGACCGATCCGATGCAGGCGCAGCCCGCGACGCCGGCTACGCCCGCCGATCCGGCCGCAACCGCGGCTCAGCCCGCGGCCTCGGGTGACCAGGTCGCGCAGGTCGTCAACACCGAGTTCCCGACCTATGACAAGAATTCGGACGGCAATCTCAGCAAGACCGAATTCGCGTCTTGGATGACCGCCCTCAAGGCGGCCGATCCCAGCGCCAAGAAGGACGCTGCCGCCGACAAGAAGTGGAACGACGCCGCGTTTGCGCAGGCGGATGCGGACAAGTCGAAGTCGGTGTCGAAGGACGAACTGACCGGCTTCCTGAGCAAGGGCACCCAGGCGTCGTAATACCGACCTGAGTGCACTACGGGCGAACGGCCGGCGGGGTGACCCGCCGGCCGTTTCGCGTGGCTGTTCTCAGCGCAGCTTGGCGATGCTCAGCCCATCGGCCTTGGCGCGATCCTTGGTCGATTCCTCGCTCCGCTTCAGCGCCCTGGCAATCGCCTTCAGCGCCATTCCCTTCTTCGCCAGCGTGTGGAGCTTCTGGATTTCGTCGGTCGTCCAGGGCTGGCGGTGCCGTTCGAAACGCTCGGTCATAACGGCATCCTCTCTCTGCGCTGCTGCGCCTTCGGCCAGTCGCCGGCGAAACGCAATCGTCCCAGCCCGGCACGAGCCGCAGCATCAAGCGGACAAGGGTGGCGATGTTAATCAATCCGCCGCATAGACATGACGGTATGCCGATCCGCCCGCTTGTCCACCGCCTCGCGCCGCCGTTGATCGCGGTGGGCGCCGTCGCGGCGATCGCCCTGAACATCGCGGCGACGCGCGGGGAGGGGGATCCGCCCGCGACCCTCGCCAATGCCGTGCCCGCAAACGCGGTTGATCGGCCTGCGATACCGGCCCCCCCTGCCGTGAAGCCGGCCAGGATTGCGCCGGCGCCGATCTCCAAACCTTCCGCCGACCCGTTCGTCGTGCGCCGCGTGCTCGACGTGCCGTCGCCTTTCCAGCACGGCGACTGGGTGTGGAACGAGAAGGGAGCGCCCGCGACGGGGCCGGTCGTCGTCACCGTCGATCTCGCCGCGCAGACGCTGTCCGCCTTTCGCGACGGCTACGAGATCGGCGCGGCGGTGATCCTCTACGGCGCGGACAATTTCCCGACCCCGCTCGGCGTCTATCCGATCAGCGAAAAGGACGCGGACCATGTGTCCAACCTCTACGCGGCGCCGATGCCCTATATGTTGCGGCTGACCAATGACGGCGTGTCGATCCACGGATCGAAGGTCGAATGGGGGGCGGCGACACATGGCTGCATCGGCGTGCCGATCGGATTTGCGAAGAAGCTGTTCGCCGCGACGCAGATAGGCACCCGCGTCATCGTCACGCGCGGCAAGCGGCTGCACATGGGCGATGCGATCGAGAAACCCGACGAGCGCCGGCCGACCGCGTGACATTTCGCGCGCGCTGACTGTCCCTGTCGGCGCGATCCTGCCATGCAGGGCGCGAATGGCGGTGATCGGGAGAGCAGCGTGAGTGCGATCGGTATCTATGGCAGCGCAGGCCGCATGGGTCGCGTCATCGCCGAGATCGCGGAAGAGGAAGGCGCGACGATCGCGGGCGGGGTCGATGCGGGCGACGATGCCGCCGCACTGGCGCACGGCGCGGACGTGCTGGTCGACTTTTCCGCGCCCAGCGCCCTGGAGGCGCATCTGGACGCCGCCGTCGCAGCGGGCACGCCGATCGTCGTCGGCACGACGGGGCTGAGCGCCGCGCACCACGAGGCGATCGACCGCGCGGCGCGGCACGTCGCGGTCCTCCAGACGGGCAACACCTCGCTCGGCGTCACGCTGCTGCGCCGGCTGGTGCGCGAGGCCGCGGCGCGCCTCGGCGCGGAATGGGATATCGAGATCGTCGAAATGCACCATCGCCACAAGGTCGATGCGCCGTCCGGCACCGCGCTGCTGCTCGGCGAGGCGGCGGCGGAGGGGCGGGAGACAACGCTCGCCGAAACGCGGGTCGACAGTCGCGCGGGGCTCAGCGGCGCGCGCACCGACGGCACGATCGGCTTCGCGTCGCTGCGCGGCGGCTCGGTCGTCGGCGATCATCAGGTGATCTTCGCGGGGCCGGGCGAGCGGATCGAGCTCGGCCACCGCGGCGAGGATCGCTCGATCTTCGCGCGCGGCGCGGTGAAGGCGGCGCTGTGGCTCGTCGGCAAGCCAGCGGGGCGTTACGGCATGAACGAGGTGCTGGGCCTGTGAGGATTCGGCAATGAGGAATCGGCTGTGAGGATCGGGCTTTGAAGAAGGCCGATGTCGTCGAATTCTACAGCCGGCTCGCGGCCGACAACCCGCACCCGGAAACCGAGCTCGTCTCCGGCAACCACTTCCAGCTGCTCGTCGCGGTCGTCCTCTCCGCCCAGGCGACCGATGCCGGCGTCAACAAGGCGACGCGCGCGCTCTTCGCGAAGGTGAAGACGCCTGCGCAGATGATCGCGCTCGGCGAGGCGGGGCTGAAGGATCACATCAGGACGATCGGGCTGTTCAACACCAAGGCGAAGAACGTCATCGCGCTGTCGCAGGCGCTGGTCGCTGATCATGCCGGCCGCGTGCCAGCCGATCGCGACGCGCTGGAGGCGCTGCCCGGCGTCGGGCGAAAGACCGCGAATGTCGTGATGAACACCGCCTTCGGCGCGGAGACCTTCGCGGTCGATACCCACATTTTCCGCGTCGGCAACCGCACCGGGCTTGCCCGCGGCAGGACTCCGCTCGCGGTCGAAAAGGCGCTCGACAAGGCAACCCTGCAACCGTTCCGGCTGCACGCGCACCACTGGCTGATCCTCCACGGTCGCTATGTCTGCAAGGCGCGCCGCCCCGAATGCTGGCGGTGCATCGTTTGCGATCTCTGCGCGTTCAAGCCCAAGACGAAGACGCCCGCGACGCATGTCTCCAAGGCAACGGCGACAGACGCGGGCTGAGGAGGTTTTCGCGATGCGCCGCTACGTTCTGACCCTCGCCGCCGCCACGGGACTGGTGGGTCTTGCGGCCGCAACCGACGCCTGGGGCCGCGATGAGCGGCCGGTGCCGGAAGCGATTCCGGCCGGCAAGGCGCAAAGCTGCATCTCGCTCAGCCGCATCAACGAAACGCGGGTGCGAAGCGACCGAGTCATCGATTTCGTGACGAACGACCGCCGCGTTTTCCGCAACACGCTGCCCAATGCATGTCCCAGCCTCGGCTTCGAACAGCGCTTCGCCTACGCCACGACGCTCGGACAATTGTGTTCGATCGATACGATCACCGTGTTGCAAGGTCCGGGTTTTGGACGCGGAGCCACGTGCGGGTTGGGCATGTTCCAGCCAGTGATGCTGACGCCCCGGCCCAAACGCTAAAACGACTGGCGCAATCGGACCCGACACGCTAACGCCCCGACAGGCACCGGCACCCGTAGCTCAGCTGGATAGAGCGCTGCCCTCCGAAGGCAGAGGCCACAGGTTCGAATCCTGTCGGGTGCGCCAGCTTTTCCGCCATTTTTAGGAGACACCCCTCGCGGGTTGTCTCCGCTATCGTCTCCGCTACGCTACGTGGCTCCCGATCTGGCACCGAATTCTCGATGCCAGATCGTTGGCGGTGAGGTCGGGCGAAACGCCCGCACCCGAGTTGGACGCGGAAGGAGCCGTGCTTCCGGCTGGAACCACGTTTGGAAGCACGAAACGCCAGCATTTTCGCGGCTTTGGAATATGTGGAAGCAGTTTGCGGCCCGCCCATCACATGTGCGCGCGTGCGCGCTATGCGCGCACGTAGCTGACCTGATTTCTCCTTCCAGCTATTCCATTTCAACTTCTAGAAATTCTCCCCCTTGGAAAAACCTAAGCGAAACAGCGGCTTGGGAGACTGCCGTATCGCGCAAAATTGGAAGCACCCATGCTTAAATCGTCGTTCCAGCTGGAAGGACGCCACCTTCCAATAACGCTGCCCCAGGACTTCGAGGACTTCTATCGCGTCAGCCTCCGGATGGTCACCGGATCGCGGATGAAATCCACCGAGGTGATGTCCGCCTACACCGATTGGGCAAAGGCGAACGGGCGCGGCTCGATCACCTTCGCTTCGATGCGCAAGCTCCTTGAGATCGTCGGCCACAGCCGAGTGCAGAGCAACGGGGTGCGATATAACGACATCGGCCTCGCCGTTGCTTTCCCCGATATCAGCGACACGCTCCCGAAGCCTTTCCGCGGGATCGCGCCCGCGCACTCCCAAGCCGCTTCGGACGCGGGCCGTGATCTAATGCTTGGCAAGGTCGATGTCGCCCTGGCTGCCCTGCTCGACCTTCGTCGCGCCATCGAGATCGCGAGCGATCGGGCGGAACCGCACGTCGCGGCTCGTCGCGCGCTCGGGCTCTTCGACCAATGACCGGGGGGGATGCGAAAGTCTGCGGGGCGTCATCAGCGCAGACCACCTGCCCTCTCATCTGCGGATTTTATTTCTCGCGATCGAACTTTTGCGCGGTGACCCGCCCTCCAGAATTGTTCAGCAGTCGATTTGAGCGCGCGCGCGGCTCGAAAACGCTTGGGAGCGCTTCAGACGCTGTGAGGGTCGCTATGGGGGAGCGGGGCGCCTCCCCGGCGCCGATTGCCGCCCTGCGAGCATCACGAGCCTCCCGCGTCATTAAATTCCGCGAGCGCCAGCCATGACGACCGGCAAGCTGTGGGAGCTTGCGGCGCTGCCGGACATGCCTTCGGCCCCAACGCTGCGCCAGCTGATGCGCGAGCGGCCCGACTTCCCGATCGTTGAGCGCGGCCGGAAGGGGCGCGACTACGTGATCGACATCGAGGACGCCGCCGCGTTCGTGCGCGCGAACTGGCGCGATGCGCGATCGACGCTGAGCGGAAAAGCGCGCGCCAGTCGGTCACACCAGCCCGACACTGACCAGCTACGGCTATTCTGAAGGAGCACCCATGCCCGCGCAATCAACCCCCACGACGAAGCAACTCGCTGAAGCGGAAGTAACCCAGGCTGATGTCATCCACCTGGTGAAAGCGCTTGAGGCCGATGGGTTCGACCGGCTCGCGGTGCTTACCGGCCTGTCCACCGCGATGGTCGTCATCGTCGGAACGGTGCTCGGCGAGCGTGAGGTGCCCGTCTGGTTTGCGCGGCAGGCGGCGATGACGATGCACATGGCCGAGGGGGATTGATCCGCGACTCTCTTTCCCTTAATCATCGTCCCGTTGTTCCGCAGCTGCTGCGGATTCACACCGATCTTCCCCGCGTCTAACGCGCCGATCGGCTGAATGGGAACGAGTTCCCACCACAGTCGAGGTGCGCATGGACTACGCGGACTCCCCTTTCGAAATCAAAGCGCTCGACGAGGCCGGCCACATCGAGGGTCTCGCGGCCGGGTTTGGCAATGTCGATCACGGCGGCGATCAGATATTGTTCGGCGCGTTTTCGAAGACGCTCGCCTCCCGTGCGGGGCGCCCCATTCCGATGCTCCACAGCCACGACCTGGCGCGCCCCATCGGCGCGTGGAAGGCTTGGGAGGAGCGGCCGACAGGGCTGTATCTGAAGGGCAAGATGACCCTCGCATCTCGTGACGCGCAGGAAGCCCACGCGCTTGCCAAGGATGGCGCGATGACGGGGCTTTCGGTCGGCTGGCAGCCGGTGGGCGCACCTCGCGTCATCGATGGGGTCCGGGTGCTGCCCGAGGTCGAACTATTCGAAACCAGCCTTGTTTCGGTGCCGATGAATGACCGCGCGCGGGTCGCGACGGTCAAGTCGATCGGCAGCGCGCAGGATATTGCCGATCTGCTCCGCGCCTCCGGCGTGTCCGGCCGCAGAGCGAAGGCCGCAGCCGGCGCGGCGTGGAAGTCCATGCACCAGCAAGACGATGAAGCGAGCGCCGATGCCGAACTGGCCGCGCTCTTCTCCCAATCCGCAGCGCGCCTCGCGCAACTTTGAAAGGAC
Source organism: Sphingomonas sp. EC-HK361 (assembly GCF_902498785.1). GTDB lineage: Bacteria > Pseudomonadota > Alphaproteobacteria > Sphingomonadales > Sphingomonadaceae > Sphingomonas. The sequence continues at coordinate 1,215,854 of NZ_LR701494.1, read as the reverse complement.
CGTGACGATGAAGAAACTCGCGATGATGATGGGCGTAGCGGCGCTGGCCGGCCCCATGACTGCAGCTGAGCGGGCCAAGGGCCGCTACATGCGCGATGAAGGCGGACATCCGCCACAGCCACGCGCGCCAATCGAAATGAAGTCCTGGATCGAGGGCGTCGAGAAGAAGCTGACGCAGCACGGCGTCGATGCGAAATCGATCGACGAGATCAAGGCTCGCGTCGAGCATCTCGAGCAGAAGAGCGCTCGTCGGGCTGGCGGAGGTTCCGGCGACGGCGCCCCATCGATTGGCAAGCAGTTCACCTCCGAGAAGGGGCGCGACGTGAAGGGCATGCGCGCCCGCGACCGAGTGAGCTTCGAAACCAAGGCTACGATCACAAGCTCCGTCGCCAATGCGGCCGGGTCTGCTGGCGCCTTGGTCGTCCCGCAGCGCGACACGCTGACCATGTTGCCGAAGCGGCGTCTGACGATCCGCAACCTGCTCAATGTCATTCAGGTCACCAGCGGATCGGTGGAGTATCCTCGGCAGCAGGCGGGTACCAACGCCGCCGGCATGGTGGCGGAGGGCGCGGCAAAGCCGCAGTCGGATATGAAATTCGACATGGCGACTGCGCCCATCCGAACGATCGCCCACCACATGAAGGCGTCGCGCCAGATTCTGGATGACGAGCCACAGCTGGAAGGCATGATCGATATCGATCTGCGCTACGGGCTGGCGCTGCGCGAGGAAAGCCAGCTGCTCTACGGCGATGGAACGGGGCAAAACCTGCTCGGCATGATGCCGCAATCGACTGATTTCCTCGCGCCGATCGTCATGACGGATGCAAACGAGATCGACACGATTGGCCTCGCCATCCTCCAAGCCTCTCTGACCGATGTGCCACCCGACGGCATCGTCATCCACCCGGCGGATTGGTGGAAGATGCGGCTGACGAAGGACGCGGACGGCCGATACATCTTGGGCGACCCGATGACGAACGTTGCGCCCAATCTGTTCGGCCTCCCGGTCGTGCCGACGCAGGCGATGGCATCTGGCGACTTCCTCGTCGGCGCCTTCAACGTGCAGACCCTCTACGACCGTTGGGAAGCGCGCGTAGAAGTCGGCTTTGAGAATGACGACTTCACGAAGAACCTCGTGACGATCCTCGGAGAGGAGCGGGTCGGCTTCGCTGCCAAGCAGCCGCAGGCGCTCATCAACGGGAGCTTCGCGACCGCACCGTAATCTCGCCCAGACTCCGAGGTCGATGCGGCGCGACCAATAGCGAAAAGCTCGATGCCTGGGCGGGTTCGGCTCATCACCGAAGCATAAGGTTCAATCGAGCAACGCCGCGCATCATTTGAAAGGATATCGCTATGGCATCTTCGGTCATTGGCGCACTGCGCGTCACCCTCGGACTTGATTCCGCGCAGTTCAGCGCGGGTGCGACGAAGGCCGAGAACCGCGCCGAGCAGCTTGGGTTCAAGATCGGCCGTTCGATGCGCTCCGCCGCAGGCGAGGTCTCCACGTTCGCGAAGGTGTTTGCTGGGCTGGGCGCAGTCGCTGGCGCCGCTGAGCTAGGCAGCCTCGCATCCAAGGGCCTCGAATACGCCTCGTCGCTTGGCGAGGTCGCGCAGCAGCTCGGCGTCACGACCAAGGACCTGCAGGAATATCGCTACGCCGCAACGCAGGTCGGCATCTCGCAGGAGGAGATCGACAAGGGTTTGGCGAAACTGACGGTCAGCATGGGGCAGGCCCGCGATGGAGTGAAGAAGCCTGTCGCCGCCTTCAGGGAGCTCAGCGATCTCCTCGGCAAAGATGTGCTGCAGAACGCCGCAACGGCCGGGGATGCGATACCACTGATCGCAGATGCCCTCGCCAAGGTGCAGGATCCGGCGCAGCGCGCCGCAATCGAAGTGGCCTTGTTCGGTAAGACCGGACAAAGGCTGGACACGCTCCTATCAGGAGGAAGCGAGGCGATCGACGGCCTGCGGGACGCGGCGCAGCGCATGGGAGTGGTCCTGAGCGACAAGCAGATTGCGGACGCGGACCAAACCGCCGACCGCCTCAGCGATCTGAAACAGGTGCTAGAGGCGAATATCGCTGGCGCTGTGGCGAATAATGCCACGGCGATTTACGACCTGGCCAACGCCTTCAGCCAGCTTGCGACCAGCGCGATCAATGCGCAGGCCCCGATGACTGGCTTGTTTCGTATTATTTCTAAGGATGGCATCGGCGCCGGCGTCCGCAGCTTTTTCGGAAGCGGTAAAGACCAGATCGCTGCACAGAGCGAGCAGGGCTACGCGAAACTGAAGGTCCAGCAATTTCGTGATGCTGTGAAGAAATACCGCAACCAGAAAGTGGTGGGGTATGAGAGGCCAGATGCGCAGGGCGTCCTCGACGCCTACAAGGCGGCGCAGGGTGCCGTGAAGGCTTTTGCCGCCAGTCAGCGCCGCAAACCGACAATGCCCGCGACGCTCACGCCAGCCGGTGCTGGAACGGCGACGACGACGGGTGGGGGCAACGGTGGGGGCCGGAGCGGCACTGATCGTTTGGCGCGAGAGCAGCAACGTGCCCACGAAAAAGCGCTTCGTAACGAAAAGGAATTCATGCGCGACCTCGCTCGCTCACAGAATGACCAGCTCTCTGCCCAGTTGGACCTCACCGTCGATCAAACCGAACGGTTCAAAATTCAGCGGGAACTGCTCACCCACGAACGAGACTCGCAAATCGAAGCGATCCGCTCCGATCAGGATATGAAGGACGCGCACAAGCAGCAGCTCATCGCATCGATACAGAAAACTGCCGTCATGAAGGGCGAGCTGTTGGCGCGCGAGAACAGCGAGTTAATCGCCAAGCAGTCGCTCGATGCCGCCATCGCGAGGAACGATAACGAACAGCAGCTTCTCACCGCGCAGGCCAATCTTGCGCGGACCTCAAAGGAGCGAGGTGTCCTCGAGCTCAAAATACTCGATCTGCAATTCGAGCAGTTGCGCCTGGCCCAGCAGGATATTCTGGGTCGAGAATCATCCAGTCCCGACGAAAAGGCGATCGCGCGTGAGAGCCTCGCTATGCTGGGCACGCTGCAGCGGCTTGCGCAGCAGAAGGCGCAGCGCGACAACCTCGGGCCGCTCGGCTCCTTCCTCGACAGCCTTCCACAGACCGCAGCCGAAGCGAACGAGGCGCTGGAGAGCGTCGCAGCCGATGGCGTCAAAAGCCTTGTCGATGGGATCGGCGACGCAATCGCGGGGGCGCATTCGCTTGCCGACGTGTTCGACAGCGTTTCTAAGCAAATTGTCGCCGCGCTGATCCGCATTGGAATCCAGCGAGCGATCGTTGGCCCGCTGGAATCGCTTCTCGGCGCAGGCGCTTCGTCGGCTCCAGCATCGCTTGGCGCGTCGATCAGCGCGGGATCCTCGCATGCGCTCGACTTTCTCAGCGGTGCGCGCGCGCTCGGCGGGCCAGTTATCGGCGGGAAATCCTATGTCGTGGGAGAGAGGGGGCCGGAGCTGTTCACGGCGCCGCACTCTGGGAACATCCTACCCAACGACGCGCTCGGCGGGCGGACGCCTGCAGTGGTGCAGCTGGTCGTTGGCGAAGGGCACGCGTTCGAGGCGCGCGTGCGATCGATCAGCGGCGACGTCGCAATCGAGACGGTTGCGGACAGCAACCGAAAACAGGCCTTGGCGCGCGAGCGAGCGCTGGCGGGATGAGGCGTCAGTCGCGTGTTCGGAAAGAGGCCGCTGATCGCTCAGCGGCCTCCCCGTTACCGGCTTCCCGGCTATTGCGGCGGCAGCCCAGTTACATGGTTGCCGCGCTTCCCGGTGTTGATCTCCGACACGCGCCCCGCGTTGACGCCGTAGTCGGCTGCGATATCGTGCTGGAAATCCCCCGCCCGAAGGCGCTTCCAGATATCAGCAATCGCCTGATCGGAAAGGGGAAAGCGTGGGCGGCGCTTCGGCCGCTCAGGAATGTTCGCCAATATTTGTATCCTCAATGGCAAACGACCGGTCTTGACGGGTTCCCCCAAAATGTAGACACGAAGCCTACAAACGAGGGGAAGTATCCCGCTCTCGCGTACCGGACTGGAAACCCGCGAGAGTTGCCCCTCCGATCAGAGCCCCGGCGTTGGCGCGCCGGGGTTTCGTCGTTTCGGAGATGCAATCACGACTCCGGATATAACACGTTAAGTGATTCGCCAAAGGAACAAAGCGAGACTAGTCCGCACGCACCCCCATTTGCCAAGAGAAGCCTAAACCGAGCTTGGGTCCGCACTAGCAGAAACCCTTCGATCGTCTCGATATGGAATTCGGTCGTAGCAAGCGAAGCCGTTTTACACGAACCAATCCTACAAGGCGCCTTGCCAAGGTTGAGTTGGGGCAGATGCTGAAGCGCGACAAGTGCGTCGCTCCCTCGCACCTGGCACCGTTTGCCGGCAAAGTTCGAACTACTTCGGCGCTCGCTTCGTAGCCGGATTTACGATTTGCACGTCATCCGTTCCAGAGGGCGAACAGCCGAGTGCAGAAAAAAGCTCTGGAAGATCGCTTCGCCGAGGCGAAGGTAGGAGCATTTCTCGCTGTATTTTGAAGCAGCGAGCGTCATTCATCTCTGATCGATATGAAGCGGTCCAAAGGCAAGTAGCAATGATAACTCCGCCAATGGATATCATTGATGCATCAAAAAGTCTGGCGAACTTTCGGTTGTCTCCTGACAATATGGACAGCCACAGACTGCCAATACCCAATGCGAGGAAAAATCCGCCAAAGGTTAGAGAGCCGGGATTTGCAAAGCGCAACAACGGACTTGAAAAAAAGCCAACGACGACTGCGAATGTAGTTGCAGCAGCAGCTACCGCTCTCTCGATATGACGGACCGGTTCACCGCTCAATTATCTAGTTTCTCAGCTAGAATTGTGCGGATTGCCTCCGGTCGCGATTGGTCAGGTGCGTTCCGAGCGATCCATGTGTCTAGCGCGGCCAACTGGTCGGGCTGTAGACGCACGTTGAGCGACTTCCCTAGACCAGTTGCCGGGCGTCCTCGCCTTTTTATGGTGCCGCTAATTGACATTGCCAATTTACGGTGCCATCAAAAGCGAGCCGAGGCAAGGTTGCACCCTTTCCCCGGCTCTGACCCATCGCAGGAGGCTGAGTCCATGCAACAGGCTGAGTGCGCGCATAGCGTGCGCGAGATTGAACCGTCATCCGGAAAGTTCGGGCATTTCACCGCTACCAGGCGCGCCGTCGTCGTCGCGCTTGGTGCCAGCCTTGCTGTGGCCGCCGCGCCTCTCCCGGCCGCGTTGGAGCGGTCGGAATGGCAGGAAGCACTGCAAGCCTACCGCGCGGCAGAAATGGCCTCTGACGCCGCTTTCGACCGCTATGACGAGGCCGCGCAGCGGTATGACGCGACCGCCCCCGCAAAGCCGGGCTGGCTAAATCACGGTGTCTGTTGGCCGACCGAGTGCGCCGATCTGAGCGGCCCCGAGCTGCGCGCGAGGATGGCAGAGCGCATCGTGGCCCCGATCATCGATTGGAAGCGCGACCTGATCGAGCGCGACGCTGCCAAGATCGAGGCATGGCAGGATGCGTGCCGCGCGGCCGATGTCGCCAGCGGCCTGTCCGTCGCCGATCGCGAGAACGACGCCGCATACGAGCGCTTCGATGCGGCGCGCGAGCGGATGCTGGCAGCGCGGCCGGCTTCACTTACCGAACTGGCGGAGAAGGTGGGCGTGATGATGGAAACGGACCCGGCCGCGCGGATCGAGGTCGTCGCGCGGGATATCGAGGGGCTGGCGGCGTGATCGAAATCCACTCGGCTATGAAGGCATATGGGCGGTATGTTTCGACCCACTTGACGCGGGGAAGTCCTTCCCCCATAGGATACGGGGAACGGTTTCCCTGTGCGAGTTTTATCATGGACCCCAACGCGTTACTGCGCGATCCAATCTTCGGCATCGACGACCTCGTCACCTTGACGCGAGAGCCTTTGCACATCGAAGTGGCGAAGAGCTGGGTGAAGCACGGTCACATCAAACCGGTGCACGTCGATGGCCGGCGCCGGTTTTCGGCGATCCAGCTGCTGCACGCAGATTTGGTAGGGTTGCTGGCCTTTACGATGAAAGTGCCGCCAAGCATCGGCAGCGCGATCGCTGACAACGCGATCGCAGAATATGACTCGATCGAGGGGGACTTTCTCGAAGTCTTCAACGGGAAGCATTTTGCGGCACCGCCTGCAAGCGGCGGCAACGGGAAAATGACCTTCAATTTGGTGCGCACGCCGGGCGACATTCTTCGGCCTTGGCAGCCGGGAGATCGCGAAGAGGACGGGGTGATGATCGTTCTTCCTGTCGCGCTCGTCGCGCGTGGGCTTTTTGCGAAAATGAGGGTTCTCATAGAGGCGCGTTCAATCGGTGTCGGCTCATGATGATGAGCGACCCCTTCCCAAAAGGAAGCATCGCTCCCGACATGCGAGAGTGGGGGTGTGGGGGTGCGTCGAACAGCGAGAAGACATCTTGGAGGTGCCTGTGATCGAGCCGTTGATGACAGCTGAGCAGGTTGCCGTTGCCTACGGATTACCTTCGCCAAGAACGCTTCGATCGATGCGGTCGCAGGGTCTCACGGCGGTGAAGATCGGCAAAACGTGGATGTTTCAACGCGGCGATGTCGATAGGTTCATTCAGGATCGGAAGGTGACGTTATGCCCCGCCCCAATAATGGCCCCGGTCTCAAATTCCTGCGCAAGCGCGGCGTCTTCTACATCCAATGGTATGACGCCGGCAACAAGCGCCAGCGTAGCACAGGCACGAATGATCGCGGAGAAGCTGAAGCGCGGCTCGCCGAGTTCATTATCGAGCGCGGAAAGATCGACCTCCCACGAGGGCCTCGTGATCCCTCACAGTTTCCAATAGCCGATGCGCTTGCGCTGTATGGAGCTGAGCATGCTCCGACGACCGCGGCGCCCGAGCGGATTGCATATGCGATCGACGCGCTGCTGCCATTTTGGGGAGCGTCGATGGTAAGCGCGATCACGCAAGAGACGTGCCGAGCCTACACGCGAGAGCGAAAGCGGAGTCCGGGGACAATCCGCAAGGAACTTGGAACGCTCCGCGCATCGCTTCATTTCGCTCAGCGTTACGGACGCCTGACGGCAGTGCCGCACGTTTTTCTGCCTTCCAAGCCGGAAGGACGCGGCCGATGGCTTTCCCGAACGGAAGCCGCGCAGCTCATTCATGCGGCTGTGCGGTCGCGCTCCGATACGCGTCTCTATCTGCCGCTGTTCCTGGTGATCGCGCTTTACACCGGCGCACGTAAAGAGGCGATCTTGTCGCTTCGCTGGCCACAAATCGACCTCGATCGCGGAATTATAAATTTCAATCCCCCTGGTCGCAAACGCACGAGTAAGGGGCGGCCGATCTTGCCGATCCCGGATCGGCTGATGACGTTCCTAAGGCTGGCTAGGCGTCGCGGCAGCGATCTTGGCTATGTCGTGCATCGAAACGGTCACAGGATCACGGACATCGGAGACGCGAGGAGCGGGAGCTTCGGCCGAGCATGCACGCGAGCCGGTTTGGCTGATACGGGCGTCGTGCCTCACACGCTTAGACATACGTGCGGGACGTGGATGGCCCAGGCTGGAGTTTCGATGTTCGAGATTGGGGGGTGGCTCGGGCAGTCTGTAGCTAGAACGACGGAGCTTTACGCCCATCACTCTCCAGACCATCTGGCAAGCGCGCGCCGCGCGGCAGACCGTCGTGCATAGGGCGGCCAGCATGCTAAACCTGTCCCCGTTTTGTCTCCGCTACGTCGATCGTTTCCGGTCTTGTTCCGCCACAAACGCCGGTGAAATGCCGCAGAAAACCGTGCGCGCAGGCGCAGAGAGAGTTCTCCGAAGGCAGAGGCCACAGGTTCGAATCCTGTCGGGTGCGCCAGAATTTCAGGTGTCTGCCAAAATCTCAGCGCCGCCGCAGGAGGACGATGCGATTGGTGTTGGTGCCCGATTTCCCGTTGCTCACGCCCCAGCAATTAGCCGTTTTCGTGAAGACCTGGGCGTTCACCATGACGCCGAGCCGATCGAACGGGAGGTCTTCCGCCGCCTGCCAGACGAGACGCTCCAGCAGCACCTTGCCGTTCCTTACCTCGCCGACTTCGAACGCGACATGCCCGCCGGGTTTCAGGATGCGCGCCTGCTCGAGCAGGACGCCCTTCACCATCGCTTCCCACGCTGCCTCGGTCCGGTGCATCGCGATATCGATCGCGCCGACATCGATGCCTGCGAACCAGCAGCGCAGCCAGTTGTCCGCGGCATAGTGCACGATGTCGAGAAAGGGCGGCGACGTCACGACGAGCGCAATCGAGGCATCCGCAATCTCGGGCGTGTGATCAGCCGTCCCGACCATGAGCGCGTGCGGCGGATGCTCCGGCATCCCGCCGTCCGCCAACAGCGTCCTCGTTTTCTTGAGGATGATCGCGATCACGTCGCGGGGCGGCGGCGATACGCCGAGCTTTTCGTTGATCCGCAACTGCGATTTGACGGAAACCGCCTGATTGGGGGGCATTGACCGGCCCGAGAAGAACCCCGGCGAATGGCCCGAAAGCCGGTTTATCGCGACCATCCGGATCCAGTCCGCGACCGGGTCGGGACTTGCATCGGCGACGGGTGCTTCGCGCGCGATCCATCCCTGGAGTGCAGACAGCCGGGCGAGGGTGGCGGGGTGGTAGAAGGCCAGCAGTTCGTCCGGCTGCTCGCCCGTATCTTCCCAATCGATGCTGGAGAGCCGCTCGGCGACCTGCGCGACAGATGGCGGGTTGAGACGGGGGCGGGTCAGGAGCGTGGAGAGCGGATTGATATCGTTGCCCGCCGGCCGCCTGCCCATCAGCGCGGCCTGGATGGGGGTCGTCCCGCGCCCCATGAAGGGGTCGAACACCGTGTCGCCGGGCTGGGTCAGCAGCCGGATGAAGAATTCGGGCAACTGCGCCTTGAAGCAGGCGCGGTAGCTCACCTCGTGTAACGAATGGGACTGGCGCTGTCCGGCGGTCCAGAATTCGTTGACGAAATAGGGGATGGACTCGGTGCGCTCGACGAGCGTCCGCTGCCCGAAATTGGCGAAATTCGTGAGGTGCCCGGTGATATCGACGTGCCGCCCCGGCGACGGGTCTTCCGCGCGGTCGCCGAACAGCGGCAAATCGGAAAGGTCGGCGGACAGCATGCCATCCCGATAGCAGCGGGGGTATGCCATCGCCACCCCGGGGGAGCTGGCGATGGCTGTTCACGTCTATTTCGTGCTGACGGCGCCGGTCATTGAATAGGGGCGTGCATTTTCGTTCGCCGCCCATTGGCGATTGGGTTGCGCCTGCATCGTGAAGCGCAACTCGCCGCCGCGCCGGATTTCAGCGTCGGTGATGTAGCTTCGCTCCAGCGGTTTGCCGTTCAGCGTCACACGGCCGACATAGCGGTTGGCGTCGGACAGCGCCTCCGCCGTCACCGTGAAGCGCTTGCCACCGGGCAGCGTCATCACGGCGCGTGAGGCGAAGGGTCGGCCGATGACATACTGGTTCGATCCCGGCGCGACGGGGTAGAAGCCCAGGCCGGTAAAGACGAGCCAGGCAGACATCTGACCCAAATCGTCATTGCCCGACAGGCCATCGGGGGTTGGCTTGTACTGGCTGTCCACGATCTGCTTCAACCGTCCCTGCGTACGCCAGGGAGCGCCAGCGAAATCATAGAGATAGGCGACATGGTGGCTGGGCTCGTTGCCGTGGATATACTGGCCGATCAGGCCGGCGATATCCTCGGCATGGCTGTAATCGAGCTTCGAATTGTCATAATCGAACATCGCGTCGAGTTTTGACACGGTTTTCGCGTCGCCGCCGAGCAGGCGGATCAGCCCGGCCTGATCCTGCGGCATGAACCAGCTATATTGCCACGCATTGCCCTCGGTATAATCCGAGCCGTAGTTGATCGCGGTCGGATCGAAGGGGGTGCGGAAGGTGCCGTTCGACAGGCGCGCGCGGACGAAGCCGGTCCTGGTGTCGAAGCTGTTGCGCCAGTTCGCGGCGCGCTTTTCGAAGCGGTCGGCGACGTCGCCCCGCCCCATCGCGCGCGCCATCCGCGCGATCGTCCAGTCGTCATAGGCATATTCGACCGTCTTGGACGCCGCCTCCGGCTCCTTGTCGATCGGCACATAGCCGCGCGCCATATAGTCGCCGAGCCCGCCATAGGGCGCGTAGGTCGCGCTGGCGATCATCGCGTCGAGCGCCGCGTTCGCGTCATAGCCGCGAATGCCTTTGAGATACGCGTCGGCGATGACGGGAACAGCGTGGTAGCCGATCATCGTCCACGTCTCGCGCCCCGCAAACTGCCAGACGGGGAGGATACCGTAAGGGCTCGTCTGCTGGCTGGCGATGAGCGAGCGAACGACGTCGTTGGTGGTCGATTCCGGCTGGATCAGGGTCAGCAGCGGATGCTCGGCGCGGAAGGTATCCCAGAGCGAAAAGGTCGAGCGGAAGGTGAAGTCCTTCGCCAGATGGACCTGATCGTCGGGGCCGCGATAACGTCCGTCGCTGTCGCTCCACACGCTGGGCGCGAGCAGGCTGTGGTAGAGCGCGGTGTAGAGGCTGGTGCGCATCGGCGCCGGCGCCTCGAACCGCACCGCGCCGAGCGCCTTGCCCCACGCATCGCGGGTGCGTGCACGCACGGCATCGAAATCGCCGCCCTCGTGATCGAGGTTGGCGATCGCGCCGGCCTCGTCCACGCCGGAAAGCGCGACGCGCACCTCGAGCGGTCTTGCGAGCGTGCCGAAGTCGAGCCGGGCTTCGAGCGCGCGGCCCAGCAGCTGCGGGTTGTCGTCGCGCCCGCGGCCCGGCCCCTGGAAACCCTTATAGGCGATGTCGGTCTCGCGATTGACGAAGGCGTGGTCGGTGAGCGGCGCGGAGAAGCGCATCGCAAAGAACAGCTTGCGCCCCGGCGCCCAGCCGCGCGTCTCGCGAAAGCCGGTGAGCGTGCCGTCGGGCATCAGCCGCAGCCCCGACCACAACGTCTTGCCCGGATAATTGTAGAGCGACGACCGCAGGTCGAGCACGAGGTGCGCGGCCTTGCCCGCCGGGAAGGTATAGCGGTGGACGCCGATGCGGGTGCCCGCGGTCATCTCCGCGCGAACGCCGGGATCGTCGAGCGTCACCGCGTAATAGCCGGGGCGGGCGATCTCGTTCTTGTGCGAGAAGCGAGACCGGTAGCCGCGCTTGTCCGGCGTGCCCGGATCCATCGCGACCGCATCGCCCGAAACCGGCATAACAAGCACGTCGCCGAGATCGGAATGGCCGGCGCCCGAGAAATGGGTGTGGCTGAAGCCCTGGATCGTCGGATCGTCGTAGCGGTAGCCGGCGGCGTGGCCGTAGCAATCGCGGATTGTGCAGCTCGTGTCGGTATCCGGCGACAGCTGCACCATGCCGAACGGTGCGACCGCGCCGGGAAAGGTGTGGCCTTCGCCGCCCGTCCCTATAAAGGGATCCACGATCTCGATCGGGTCGTCTGCCGCATCGGTGGTGCGCGGCGCAGTCTGGGCGAGGAGCGGGGAGGCGCAGAGCGCGGCGGCGAAAAGGACAGGGCGCATGCCCCTGTCTAGGCGAGGCAGCGCACCGCTGAAAAGGCCGGAAATCCGATCGATACGATCAGTGCGGTCCGCTCACTTCATTCGCCGAAACGCCCGGTGCGGTAGAGCAGCGTGATCGCGACGCGGCGGTTGCGCGGGTCTTCCGGGTTGTTCGCGATCATCGGTTCGCGGTCTGCGACGCCCTCGATGCGGTAAAAGCGCGCTTCAGCGAGGCCGCCTTGCGCCAGCCGGCGCCTGGTGGCCTCCGCGCGGCCGGAAGCGAGCATCCAGTTGTTCATGGCACGCGGGTCACCGTAAGGCACGCTGTCGGTGTGGCCGCGGATCATGATCGGGTTCTGCATGTCCTTGATCGATTCCGCGATCATCCCGATCAGGTTCGACGCGTCCGTTTCCAGCGTCGTCGTGCCGAGCGCGAACATCGAATAGTCCGCATCGTCGACCAGATCGATCCGAAGGCCGTCGCGAGTCTGGACGAAGCGGATGTGCTGGGCAAGCCGGGCGAGCGCCGCGCTGGAGCGAATCCGCGATGCGATTCGCGATCGCATGGTCGCGAAGTTCTTGTTGTCCTCCGCCGTCGTCACCGGATTGCGCAGCGAGCCCTTGTCGCCGGTGCCCGCCTGCGGTCCGCCGCTGGACTGGATCTGCGGCGGCGTGATGCTCGGCAGGATGGAACTACCAGCCTTCGGCCCAAGCTTTTCCTGTTCGGTCACCGAATTGCCGCCCAGCAGCCCGCTGCCGCCGACACCCTGCGACCGGGTGTCGATCAGCGTCGGCGCGAAGTAATCGGCAATGCCCTTGCGTTGTTTCTCGGTGGTAGCGCCCAGCAGCCAGAGCAGCAGGAAGAACGCCATCATCGCCGTCACGAAATCGGCATAGGCGACCTTCCAGGCGCCGCCATGATGACCGCCATGCCCTTCGATATAGATTTTCTTGTAGATGATCTTCGGCGGCTGGTTACTGCCGTGCGGTGCGCGCGCGGCCATTAGTAGAGCCTCTCACGCGAAGACGCGAAGCCGTTAGCGCGAAGAGGTTCACGCGGAGGCGCGGAGACGCGGAGGTGTTGTGCGTTCGGCGAGGTCGGCCGCGTCAGCGGCCCTTCAGCGCGCGGCCGCCGATGGCTCTGGATGTCTCGCTGACGCGAGACGGGGGCAACGGACGCTGAATCTCCGCGTCTCCGCGCCTCCGCGTGAATCAAAATCTTCGCGTCTCCGCGCCTCGGCGTGAACAACATCACGCTCACCGCCCCCGCAGCCCGTCAAAGACTTCGGCGAAGCCCGGCTGGTTCTTGTGGGCGATGCCGGAGCGGGCGGCCTCGATGACCAGCGGCTGCGGGTGGCCGTGGAGCGACGCGATGATGATCTGCTTCACCACATGATAGATCGCGGCGTCGGCATCGATTACCTGCTTCAGCCGGCTGGCGAGCGGGGCGACCATGCCATAGGCGAGCAGCACGCCCATGAAGGTGCCGACGAGCGCGGAGCCGATCATCCCGCCAAGGATCGATGGCGGCTTGTCGATCGACCCCATCGTCTTCACCACGCCCAATACGGCGGCGACGATGCCGAGTGCGGGCAGTGCGTCGGCGAGGCTGGCGAGCGTCGTGTGCGGCCCCTCGACTTCGTGGTGATGCGTCTTGATCGCATTGTCCATCACGTCCTCGACCGCGTGGACGTCGAGCGTGCCCGACGACACGACGACGAGGCGCAGCGTATCGGCGATCAGGTTGACCAGCGTATGGTCGGCAACGAGGCGAGGATATTCGGCGAAGATCGCGGACGATTTCGGGTCCTCGACATGCGGCTCCAGCGCGATCGGGCCTTCGGTGCGCAGCATCTTCATCAGCTTCGACACCAGGAAGATGACGTCGAGATAATCCTGTTTCTTGTATTTCGGTCCCTTGAACACTTTCATCAGGCCGCCGCCCATCGCCTTCAGTTCCTTGCCGGAATTGCCGATGATGAGCGCGCCGGCGGCGGCACCGCCGATGATGAGCATCTCGTGCGGGATGGCTTCCATGACGGGGCCAAGCGCACCGCCGGTGATGGCGAATCCGCCGAACACCATGACGAGCAGGACGACGAGGCCGATGACGGGAAACATGGTGAGCGGGACCCCCGGTTACGTGGAAGAGCGCGAGGGCTTTTCCGGATTCGTCCGATGGTTAACCGGATTTGGTAGCCAAGCGGTTACCAAGCCCCCCGAAATCCGCGCAATCAGCGCAGATAATCGAACAGCGACAGTCCGGTGAGCTTGCTGAAGCTGGCCTGTGTCGCCTGCAGCGCGGTCATCTGCTTCTGCAGCTGGACATAGGCGTCTGTGACATCGACGTCCTCCAGGCTCGATCGTGCAATTTCGCGGTTGGTCGCGTCGTCGGTCTGGATCGTCTGCTGGAGATCGACCCGCGCCGCGCGGGCGCCGAGCGCCGCCTGCGTGCTGGTAACCTGCGTGGAGATCGACGTGATGTCGGCTTGCGCGCCGGCGGTATCGACGACGCCGCCGGCGTTGAGCTGGTCGCGCAGCGCGCTGAGCACGCTGACGACGTCGGCGCCGGACGGCAGTTTCAGGAACGTCTCGGCATTGACGCCGGCGACGACGTCCTGATCGGCGCTGATCGGGATCGCCGCCTGCGTGCCGGCGGAAAATGTGATCGTGCTGCCCGTACGTGTGACGGCGGTCGTGCCATTCGTGCCGCCAAAGACGGGCTGCCCGCGCGCGTCGGTTGTGTTCGCGAAGGACACGACATCGTCGATGATCTTGTCGAGCTCGGCGGCGATCGCCTGCTTGTCGGTTGGCGAGACGGTGCCGTTGGCTGCCTGGGTCGCGAGCTCGTTGGCGCGCTGGAGCCGCTGGGTCAGCGAGGTGAGCGTGCTGTCGGCCTGCGAGAAGGCGAGCTTCGCGACGCTGAGATTCTTGGCATAGGCGGCGGCGTCCGACGTGTCGCGCGCGATGCTCTGCAGCCGCTGATAGGCGACGCTGTCGTCGTCAGGCGCGAGCAGCTTCTTGCCGCTGGAGATCTGCGCGTTGATCGTGTCGATCTTCGACGACAGCGAACTCATGCGCTGGCTGGCGCGGTCGTAGAAGAGGCTGGTGGAAACCTGCATGGCGCGTCACCGAATCTCGAGGATGGACTGGAAGATATCGCGGGCGGACTGGATGATGCGGCTGGACGCCTGATAAGCCTGCTGAAAACGCATCAGATCGACCGCTTCGTTGTCGAGGTTGACGCCCGAAATCTGGTCGAGCGTGGCGCTCGCGCCCTGCTTGATCGCGGTCTGCGCCTCGACGACGGTCTTGCGCTGGGCGAGCGTTGCCGCGTTGGCGCTGACCTGCGCGGTCAGCGTCGTCTCGTAGCCGGCCGAATTGCGCAAGCTCTGGAGTGCGGTGAGGTTGCTGTTGTCGCGCGGGCCACCACCGGGAGCGGCCGCTGCGATCCCCGACGGATCGGCGAGCGTGACGCTGAGGTCGGTTGGGTTGCTGCCGACGGTGAACAGCGCCGCTCCCGGATTGCCGTTCAGGTCGCGGCCCTGCGCCTGGATACCGTTCATGCCCGCGACGAAATCGGTGGCGAGGGCGTTGAGCTTCGCGCGCGCATCGACGACGCGCTGCGCCCCGTCGACAAGCCCCGACAGCGATCCGGCATTGGGGGTAAGCGAGGCGATCTGCCCAGTCCGTTCGACGGTGAAGGCGATCGTGCCGTCGACATTGCGCTGGTAGCGCACCGTGCCCGGCGTCGTGCCGCTGAGCAGCAAGGGCCCCTGCGCGCCGCCCGCATTGACCGTCGCGCGGCCGAAATTGTCGATGCTGACACCGATATCGACGATGTCGCTCATGTCGGCGAGCAACTGGTCGCGCTGGTCGGCGAGGGCGGCGGAGGAATTGGAATTGGCCGGCACCCGCGCCAGCCCGTCATTCACCTTTGCAAGCTCGGCCGCGAGGCTGGAGAGTTTCAGCGCCTGGCCTTCGCCGGTCTGGTCGATATCCGCCATCGTCGCGTCGAGTGCGAGACCGGTCGAGCGGAAGGACGAGGCGACGCCCTGCGCCGATTCGAGCATCGCGGAACGTGGGGCCTGCGCGGACGGATCGGCGGCGAGCGTGGTCGCGGCGCCAAAGAAGTCGGTCATGCTCTTGTCGAGCGTGCTGCCGGTCAGCGAGGACTGGATGCGATCGAGCCAGGTCGCACTGGCCGACGTCTTCTGGAGATCGGCATTCGCGGTACGCACCGCCTCACCCGCATAGAAATCGCCCGCGCGCGCGACGCCGCTGACAGTGACGCCGCTGCCGGCATCGATCCCGCGCGAAGCGAGGCCGCCGCCGATCGGCGCGACCTCGCGCATCGTCGTCGTCCGACGCGAATAGCCGGACGCGCCGACGTTCGCGATGTTTTCGGACACCGTCGACAGTGCGCTCTGATAGGCGCGGACGCCCGAGGCGCCGATGGAGAGCAGGTCGCTCATGGCGACGCGTTAGCAGTCCCGGGGTTAAGGGAATCTTCCGCAGCCGCATCCGCCCCCTGCGCGGGCATGGCGCGCGACAGGAAATCGGTCATCGCCTTGCCGATGCCGAGCGGGGTGTGCTCGGTGATCGTGGCGGCGACCTTCTGGTCCTGCATCTCGCTGAAGGTGTCGATCGCCTTGGAATCGAACAGCGGATCGGCGAGCTTCGCCTTGCGCATCGACGTCAGCATCATGTTGACGAAGACGGCCTCGAACTGCTTGCCGGCCTTTTCCAGATTGGCCTTGGTGCCCAGCCGGCTGGTGTCCGCGGCAATACCGGTCGTGTTGCCGATGATGCTCACAGGACGATCAGGTCGGCTTTGAGCGCGCCTGCCTCCTTGAGGGCCTCGAGGATCGCGACGAGGTCCGCGGGCGATGCGCCGATCGCGTTCACCGCCTTCACGATATCGGCGAGTTTCGGCCCGGGCGAGAGCAGGAACATCGGCTTCTTCTCCTCCTCGACCGACACGTTCGAGCGCTGCTCGACCGCGGTCTGGCCCTGGCTGAACGGCGCCGGCTGGCTGATCCGCTGGTTCTCGTCGATGCGCACGGTCAGCTTGCCGTGCGTCACCGCGGCGGGACCGACCCGGACCGCGGAGTTGATAACGACCGTTCCGGTGCGCGCATTTACGATTACTTTCGCGGGCGGCTCGGCAGCGGTCGCATCGAGATTCTCGATCTCGGACATCAGCGTCGCGCGGGTGTCGGCACCGGGAGGCGCCTTCACCGCGATCGAGACGGCATCGACCGCCTCCGCGACTCCGGCGCCGAAGCGGCGGTTGATCGAGGCGGCGACGTTCTGCGCCGTCGTGAAGTCGGCGCGCTGGAGGTTGAACATGAGGCTTGGCGCGGTGTCGAACCCGGTCGCGACCGCGCGTTCCACCGTCGCGCCCTCGGGGATGCGGCCGGTCGAAGGGATGTTGACGACGATCTTCGAGCCGTCAGCGCCTTCCGCGCCCAGCCCGCCGACCGCGAGATTGCCCTGCGCCATCGCATAGACCTGGCCGTCGGCGCCCTGGAGCGGGGTGAGGATCAGCGATCCGCCGCGCAGGGATTTGGCCTTGCCCATCGACGCGACGGTGATGTCGAGCCGCTGGCCGGGCTTGGCGAAGGGCGGCAGCTCCGCCGTGACCATCACGACCGCGGCGTTCTTCATCCCCGGATTGGCATTGGGCGGCAGTTGCAGCCCGAAGCGCGAGACGACCGATTTCAGCGATTGGACGGTATATTCGAGATTGTCGTCGCCCGTCCCCGGCAGCCCGACCACGACGCCGTAGCCGGTGAGCTGGTTCGACCGGATGCCCTGAAAGCCGCCGAGGTCCTTGACGCGATCGGCATAAGCCGGGGTCGCGCCGAGCAGGGCGGCAATGGCGAGCGAGAGAAGGATGCGGATCATTGGGCTAGCCTGCGCCGGACGTGGTTAACGAACCGTCAAAACGGGCTGATGACGGAGAAGAAGCGGCCCAGCCAACCCTGCCGGCTGGACCGGGCGAGGTCGCCCTTGCCGGTATAGGCGATCTGCGCGTCCGCAACCCGGGTCGACAGCACACGGTTGTCGATGCCGATATCGGCGGTGCGGACGAGGCCGCTGATCCGGATGAACTCGTCGCCGCGGTTCAGCGTCACACGCTTCTGCCCGCGCACCAGCATCGTGCCGTTGGGATAGACCTCGGCAACGGTCACCGAGACTTCGCCCGAGAGCGAGTTCGCCTGATCGGTCGTGCCGCCACCGCCGAAGTTGCGGCTGCCGCTGACGCTGGCGTCGGTCGTGTTGAACAGGTTGAGCGGGCCGGTGGTCGGTGGGGTGAGGCCGAAGCCGCCCTTGGAATCGAGCTTCGAATTCGCCGACTTCGACGCGGCCGTCCGCTCGACGAGCACGATCGTCAGCGGGTCGCCGACCCGGCGCGCGCGCCAACCTTCGTAGAGCGCGGCGTAACCGTCCGCCGCCTGGAAGATCGCGCCGTTCGCCGGGGGCGGCGCCGGCGGCGTCGAGGCGGGGTGCACGGTCGCGAACGCGTCCTCGTCCTTCGGCTTCTTCTTGCGCGCGTCCGCATGCGCCGGCGCGAACACCAGCGCGAGGACGGAGGCGGCAAGAAGGGTGCGATCGAACATGGCGGTTATCGGCGTCACAGGTTCTGGTTCACATATTTGAGCATGTCGTCGGTCGCGGAGATCATCTTCGAATTGACCTCATACGCGCGCTGGGTCTCGATCATGTCGACGAGTTCCTCGACGACGTTGACGTTCGATCCTTCAAGCATGCCCTGACGAATCTTGCCGCGTCCATCCTGCCCGGCGATGCCGAGGTTGGCCGCGCCGGAGGCCGCGGTCTCGGTCAGATAGTTGTCGCCTGTGGGCTGTAGCCCCGCGCCATTAGGGAAGCTCGCCACCTGGATCTGGCCCAGCTGGGTCGGCTCGGTCTGGCCCGCGACAGTCGCGGAGACGGTGCCGTCATTGCCGATCGTGATCTGGGTCGCGCCTTCGGGAACGGTGATGCCGGGCATCACCTGATAGCCCTCGGCCGTCACCAGCAGACCTTCCGCGGATCGGCTGAAATTGCCGGCGCGGGTGTAGCCGAGCTGGCCGCCGGGCAGCTGCACCTGGAAGAAGCCGTCGCCGTCGAGGGCGAGGTCGAGACTGTTGCCGGTCGTGTTGAGCGAACCCTGCGTGTCGATCCGCGCGGTGCCCTGCACGCGCACGCCGGTGCCGAGATTGAGTCCGGTCGCGTATTTGGTCTCCGACGTGCTCTGCGCGCCCGGTGCGGTCACGGTCTGATAGGCGAGCGTCTCGAACGCTGCGCGGTCGCGCTTAAAGCCGGTCGTGTTCACGTTGGCGAGGTTGTTCGAGATGACGCGCATGCGGGTATCCTGGGCGTCGAGCCCGGTCCGCGCGATGTGCATGGCTGCAGATGTCATGGCCTAATCCTTAGCTCGGCAGACGCATCACGGAGGTTCCGCTTTCGTCCATGTTCTTGGCCTCTTTCAGAAGGTTGGCCTGGACCTCGTAGGAACGCTGGTTCTCGATCATGTCGACGAGCGCCTGCGTCATGTTGACGTTCGACCCTTCGAGCGCGCCCGCGGTGATCTTGCCGTCGAGATTGCTCGGCAGCGCGCCGCCGCCGCGGACGTGGAGGAGGTTGTCGAGCCCCTTCACCGTGTCCGATCCCTTGGTGGACGCGAGCTTGATCTGATCGACCTGCTGCGGGTTCTTCGGATCGCCGCCTTGCGGCACGATCGAGATCGTGCCGTCACCGGCGATCGCAATCGAGTCATAGGGAGGGATCGTGATCGGCCCCGTCGATCCCATCACCGGAAACCCGTCGCCGGTCTGGAGCACGCCCGAAGGCGCGACCTGCAGATCGCCGCGCCGCGTATAGGCTTCGGAGCCGTCCGACGCCTGCACCGCCATCCAGTCGTCGGTGCCGGTGATCGCCACGTCGAGCGGGCGGCCGGTCTGCTGGAGCGCGCCCGGCGAACGATCGGCGTCGGTGACTTCCTCCGATGTCGGCGAGCGCGCCTCCAGCTGCGCGGGGCCACCTTTGAGTTCCAGCCGGTCGAACACGACGCGGTCGGCGCGGAATCCCGTCGTCGACGCGTTCGCCATGTTGTTGGCGATGGCGGCTTGCGCCGCCATGTGCGCCTTGAGGCCTGTCGCCGCGGTGTAGACCAGCTTGTCCATTTACTCTTGCCCCTGTCCCAAATCCGTTCGCCCTGAGCCTGTCGAAGGGCGTTCCGCACTTCGTGGCGCAGAATGGACTTCGACAAGCTCAGCCCGAACGGGAATGAGGGTCTGCATCGATCAGATCAGCTACGGATGTTGAAGATGGTCTGCGAGATCTGGCTCGACGTATCGAGCGCCTTCGCATTCGCCTGGAAATTGCGCTGTGCGGCGATCAGGTTGACCAGTTCTTCGGTGATATCGACGTTCGAGCGCTCGATCGTGCCCGACATCAGGTTGCCGAGGCCCTTCTGACCGGCCGAACCCGCGATCGGGGTGCCCGATACGCCGGTCGATGCCCAGCCGCTGTCGCCGAGCTGGCGCAGACCCGACGGGTTCGAGAAGTTGATGAGCGCGACCTGGCCCAGCGCCTTGATGTCGCCGTTCGAGAAGCTGGCCTTCACGATGCCGGCGTCGTCGACCGTCACGCCCTGCAGCTGGCCGACCGCGAGGCCGTCCTGCGTCTGCGCGGCGAGCTTGAACGGCGCCGCCGTCTGGGTGCTGGCGTTCAGATCGAGCGCGATGGCCTGTGCGGTGCCGCTCGCCGGGGTGAACGCGTCGAACGTCGTCTTGGTGGCCGGTGCGGTCAGCTGCCCGGTATTGCCGAACTGAAGCTGGACGCTGTCGCTGCCGCCCGCGGTCATCTTCTGATCGCCGACGAAGCTGTAGACCGACCAGGTGCTCGAAAGATCGTCGGCGGCGGGCGGGTTGGACGGGATCGGCGCGGTGTCGCGGACGTAATAGCTCGTCATCGTCATCGGGTTGCCACCGGCGTCATAGACCGTGGTCGTCGTCGCCTGATTGTAGGACGACGCGTCGAGGCGGTTGAACGGGGTCTTCAGCGGCAGCGCGGTCTTGGCGTTCAGGTTGACGCCGAGCGTCACGTCCTGCGTCGCCTTGGGATTGCCGCTGGTTGCCGGCAGTGTCAGGTTCTGGAGCGTGCCCATGCTCGCCTGGGTGACGTTGCCCGACCCGTCGACCGGATAGACCTGCAGGAAGTTGCCGTTCGCGTCGGTGACGTTGTTGTTGGCATCGACCAGAAAGGCGCCGTTGCGGGTGTAGTTGACCGTCGCCGAATTGGGATCGGGCTTGACCGCGAAGAAGCCGTCGCCGGAGATCGCGAGATCGAGGCTGGACGAAGACTGGACGAGGTTGCCCTGACCGAACTGCTGGCGGTTCGCCTTCACCGCGGTGCCCGAACCGATCATCTGGGTCGGCGACAGCGACACGCTGGACGAGATGATGTCGGCGAATTCGGCGCGGCTCTTCTTGAAGCCGTTGGTCGAGGCGTTGGCGATGTTGTGGCTGATCGACGCCATGTCGGTCTGGGCGGCCTTGAGGCCCGAAAGCGCGGTGTAGAAGGACATGCGGGTAACTCCTTTGAAAGTGCGTTCAGGCGGGCTCAGCCGACCTTGCGGACGGCGGTGGTGGCGATCTGCCCGATGCCGGGCAGGGTGAGGGTGGGGGACGCGCCGGT
The DNA here is from genome assembly GCF_902498785.1 of Sphingomonas sp. EC-HK361. Taxonomy (GTDB): domain Bacteria; phylum Pseudomonadota; class Alphaproteobacteria; order Sphingomonadales; family Sphingomonadaceae; genus Sphingomonas. Next base: position 1,194,585 of record NZ_LR701494.1, on the reverse strand, counting down.
CATGTTGACCGATTCGACGGGCGCCCAGACGAGCGAGCGGCTGGTGACGTTCGCGCCGCCGTTCTGCGCGAGGACGGAAATCTTGAACGGGCCGGTGCCGGCATCCTCGCCGGCCTCGGTCTTGCCGTCCCAGTCATAGGTCACGGTGCCTTGCGCGCTCTTGCCGAGCGGCAGCGTTTTCAGCACCTGGCCGTTCGCGTCGCTGATCGTGACATTGACGTTGGTCGCGTCGCCATCGAGCTCGACCGCGCCGGCGATGCCGCCGCCGGTGCGGCCATAGGCGACGCTGCCTTCGGTCAGCACGGTCTTGCCGACATAGGAGAGCGCGTCCGCGGTCGAGGTGTTGCCGAGCTTGTCGGAGATCGCCTTCAGCGTCGTCGACATCTCGGTGATGCCGCTGAGCTGCGAGAACTGCGCCATCTGCGCGACCATCTGGGTGTTGTCGACCGGGTTGAAAGGATCCTGATTTTCCATCTGCGCGGTCATCAGCTTCAGGAAATCGGCCTGGCCGAGCGACTGCGACTGCGCGGCGGTCTGCACCGTCGGCGTTGCCGCCGCGCCGGTGCGGCCGATGCCGAGATTGGCGAGCGTACTATCGTAAGCGGACATGTCAGCGGCCCATCTTGAGGGTGTCGATGATGAGGCTCTTCGCCGTGTTCATCACCTCGACATTGTTCTGGTAGCTGCGCGCGGTCTCCATCATGTCGACCAGCTCGCGCGTTTCATCGACCGCGGCGTCGAAGACGTTGCCGTCCTTGTCCGCGATCGGGTTGGAGGGATCGTGGCGCTTGGTCGGTGCCTCGCCCGCGGTGACGATCTGCTGCACATCGACGGTCGAAAGACCGGAGGCGGCATCGAAGCTGGTCTTGAAGACCGGCTTCATCGTCTTGTAGGCGGCGTCCGCCGAGCCCGCGACGCCGCCGGCATTGGCGAGGTTCGACGCGGTCGTGTTCATGCGAATGAGCTGCGCGGACATCGCGCGGCCGGCCACCTGGAAGATCGTCATGGGGTTGTCGGCCATGCTTATTCTCCCTTCAGCGCGCGGGTGATCTGGCCGATGCGGCCGTTGAGGAAGGACAGCGTCGTCTGATACTGGACGGCGTTTTCGGCGAAGGCGGTTTGCTCGGCCGACAGCTCGACGGTGTTGCCGTCCATCGAGGGCTGGCTCGGAATGCGGTAGCGGGTCGCGGCCGACAGGTCGGTGCCGCCGGCTTGCTCGACGCTGGCGAGCGCCGCGTTGAAATCGATGTCGCGCGCCTTGAAGCCCGGCGTCGACGCATTCGCGATGTTCGACGCGAGCACGCCCATGCGCTGCGAACGCACTTCGAGCGCCGCGCCATGAACCCCGAAAAGTGTGTCTGCCGCCATCGGCCTCACTCCTGCACACCATTGTGCGCGGGATGCTTTGCAATGGCCGTGCCAGATTGTGGTGAGAGAAGGGGCGGGGGTGTTTAGCGAAGTGCGTTCGCAGCGCATGGGCG
>NZ_LR701494.1:0-1193004 GCF_902498785.1 Sphingomonas sp. EC-HK361 | reverse complement strand
GCGGGGGCCTTCGGGGGTTGCGGTCGCATCGATCACATAGGGGCCGTTGACGCGGCGGGCGCCTTCCTCGGCGCGTGCGATCGCCTCGCCCTGATCGGCGGTGTCGGCGGCGTCCTCGACGTGGCGCGACCAGCCGCTTCCCGTCCACCAGATCACGTCGCCGCTTGCGAGATCGTTGCCGGTGAGAAGCTTCATGCGTCCATAACCTCCGCAACTCGCGCCCATCGCGCGAGCTTGTCCTCGGCGTCGGACAGTTCGACGACCTCGCCGACGACGATGATCGCGGGGCTCTCCACATTCTCGCGCTCCACCATCGGGCCGAGATCGGCGAGCAGCGTCTTGATGGCGCGGTGGCCGGCGAGCGTGCCCTTTTCCAGCACCGCGACCGGCATGTCGGGGGCGACACCGTCGGCCATCAGCTTGTCGGCGATGTCGGCCGCGGTCGCGACGCCCATGTAGATGACGAGCGTGCGGCCTTGCCCCGCGAGGCCCGACCAGTCCTGTTCCGAAAGACCCTTGCACTGGCCGGCAACGAAGCTGACCGCGGAGCTGTGATCGCGGTGTGTGAGGGGCAGCATCGCCTCCGCCGCGCAGCCGAGCGCGGCCGATACGCCGGGAACGACCTCGACCGGCAGGCCCGCGGCGCGCACCGCCTCGACCTCCTCGCCCCCGCGGCCAAAGATGAACGGATCGCCGCCCTTCAGCCGCACCACGACGCTGCCGGTCTTCACATGCGCGATGATGAGCGCGTTGATCGCGTCCTGCGGCAAGGTGTGGCGCGCGCGCTGCTTGGCGACCGAGATGCGCTGTGCACCGGCGGGCGCGATATCGAGGACGCGCGGGTCGATCAGCCCGTCATGGACGACGACGTCGGCGCATTTCAGCGCCTCCACCGCGCGAACGGTCAGCAGGCCGGGGTCGCCCGGTCCTGCACCGACAAGGATGACGCGCCCGCGCGCCGCTGGATCGAGGAGTGTCGCCATGCTCGCCAGATGGAACGCCGGGCACGGCCGCGCAAAGCAGCGATCCTTGGCGCGCGCCTAGCGAAACTTGTCAGTGCGCGCCGCGCATCTTCGCGATCTGATGCACTAGAAGCGCCAGAATGCCGCCGGCAACCAGCCCGACGATCCCCGATCCTATCGCGGTGATGATCCACGCGATGACGCCCGCCGCGGCGCCTGCCGGGTGCGCAGCGCCTTCCGCGAGATCATGGATCACATGCGCGGGGCCTGCGAAACCCAGCGTCTCCATTCCGTGGACGAGGATGCCGCCGCCGACCCAGATCATCGCGGCGGTGCCGATCACGGCGAGCGCGCGCATGACGACGGGCACGCCCTTCACCAGGCCGCGGCCGATCGCCCTGGCGGTTGGCGAGTCCTGCTTGGCGAGGTGCAGACCCACATCGTCGGCCTTTACGATCAGCGCGACGACGCCGTAGACGCCCGCGGTGATGGCGATCGCGACGATGGCGAGCGTGATCGCCTGGGTCAGGATGGGGTTGGCGGACACCTCCGACAGCGCGATCGCCATGATCTCCGCCGACAGGATGAAGTCGGTGCGGATCGCGCCCGAGACCTGGCGCGCCTCCAGTTCTTCTGGGGTCGCCGCGCCGTCCGCTACATCGTCATGGCCGTGTCCCGTCAGCACCTCGATGACCTTCTCGGCGCCCTCGAAGCACAGATACGCGCCGCCGAGCATCAGCAGCGGGGTGATCGCCCAGGGCGCGAAGGCGCTGAGCAGGAGCGCGGCGGGGAGCAGGAACAGCAGCTTGTTGCGCAGCGATCCCAGCGCGATCTTGCCGATGATCGGCAGTTCGCGCTGCGGGCTGAGCCCGACGACGTAGCGCGGGGTGACCGCGGTATCATCGACGACGACGCCCGCGGCCTTGACCCCCGCCCTGGTCGCGGCGGCCCCCACATCGTCGAGCGAGGCGGCGGCGAGGCGGGTCAGGCCCGCAATGTCGTCAAGCAGCGCAACAAGGCCGGTGGGCATGGGAGTCCTTTTTGTCTTTTCGTCACCCCAGCGAAGGCTGGGGTCTATCTCTGTTCGATGTGCCATCCGCCAAAGACATGGACCCCAGCCTTCGCTGGGGTGACGGTGACTCGTGTGGCTCCGCTCACCCGTCGCGCAAGCCGATGCCGATCGACGCGCGGGCGGCTTCGGCTTCGTTCGATACGACCGGATAGGCGCAGTAATCGGCGGCGTAATAGGCGCTCGGGCGGTGGTTGCCCGACCAGCCGATGCCGCCGAAGGGCGCGGCCGAAGACGCGCCGTTGGTAGGCTTGTTCCAGTTGACGATGCCGGCGCGGATGTTCGCCCAGAACTGGTCGTAGAGACGCGGCGTCTGGGTGACGAGCGACGCCGACAGGCCGTAGCGCGTGTCGTTCGCCTCCGCGATCGCGGCCTCGAACGTCTCGACCCGGCTCATCTGGAGCACAGGGCCGAACAGCTCGACATCGGGGCGGTCGCGCACGTTGGTCACGTCGATCAGCGACGGCGACAGGAACGGCTTGTCGGCGACGGGGCGCTCGAGATGCTTGATCGGCTGCCCGCCTTTCATCAGCAGCGCGAGGAAGCTTTCGGTCAGCTGATCGGCGGACTCGTTGTCGATCACCGGCCCCATGAACGGTTGCGGATCGTCATGCGGGGCGCCGACGATGATCCGGTTCATCAGTTTCAGCAGCTCGGCGGTCAGCGGCTCGGCGAGCGTCTGGTCGACGATCAGCCGCCGCGCCGCGGTGCAGCGCTGGCCCGCGCTGGTGAAGGCGGACTGGACGATGAGCACGGCGGCCGCGTGAAGATCGGGCGTGTCCCACACCAGGATCGGGTTGTTGCCACCCATTTCGAGCGCGAGGATTTTCTCGGGCTTCTCGGCAAAGGCACGGTTGAGCGCGATCCCGGTGCGGGCGGAGCCGGTGAACAGCAGCCCGTCGATATCGGCGTGCGCCGCAAGCGCGCGACCTTCGTCCGGCCCGCCGACGATCAGCCGGACGCACGCCTCCGGCACGCCTGCCGCATGGAAACATTCGACCAGGAACGCGCCGGTCGCCGGTGTCTTTTCGGACGGCTTGAACACGACGGCGTTACCCGCCAGCAGGGCCGGGACGATATGGCCGTTGGGCAGGTGCGCCGGGAAATTATAGGGGCCGAGCACCGCGAGGACGCCGTGCGGCTTGTGGCGCAGCGCCATCCGGCTGCCCATCGGCGAATCGAGCCGGCGCTGTGCGGTGCGCTCGGTATTGGCGCTCACCGAGATGTCGACCTTGGCGATGACGCTGTCGACCTCGGTCTTCGCCTCCCATAGCGGCTTGCCGGTTTCGCGCGCGATGAGATCGGCAAAGGCGTCGGCGCGCTGGCGCACGACGTTGGCGAAGCGGCGCATCGCCTCGATCCGGAAGGTCAGCGGCTTGGCGGCCCACGCCGGCCAGCCGTCGCGCGCCTCGGCCAGTTCGGCATCGATATCGCTGATCGGATGGCGCCACAGCTCGGCCCCGGTGGCTGGCTCGTAGGAGACGATGTCGGTCATGCGGCTCGCGTTGTTTCGGGCGGGTAGCATCTCTTAGCCATGTTCTTCGACTTGTCGAATAGTCAGGCCAGCGCGGCCCCCATCGCGCGGATTGCCGCGACCTTCCCGTGGAAGGGGCGCCAGTCGTCATCTTCTGCAATGGCGGACCAGATCGCCTCCACCTCGTCGATCAGCATCGCGCAGGGTTCGCCCCGCCAATAGGCATGATCGCGGGCCTTGCGCGGTGCATAGCCGATGATCGCCGCGCGCGCTTCCGCCCATGTCTCATCCTGGGGCAATGCGCCGCCAAACGCGTCGAAGAAAAAGCGGTCGACGCCGATGCCGGAGGTGCGCAGCGCCCGTTCGATCGCCTGGACGAGCGCGCGGTCGGCTGCGTCCTCCTTGGGCGTCACGCCCAGCCGCCACAGGATCGCGTCGCAGACCGCGCGCTGGTAGCGGTCGCCAAAGGTGTCGAGCACCGCGATCATCGGATCGGACTCGGCGATCAGCCGCAGCGAAGAGGCAAGCTGCATCACGTCCCAGTGGATCGCTTCGGGCTGACGGCCGAAGGCGTAGAGACCGGCGTGGTCAAAGTAGGCGGCGACGAACGCCGGGTCCCAGGTCGGCACGAAGCGCCAGGGGCCGTAATCGAAACTTTCGCCGGTGACGTTGATGTTGTCGGAATTGAGCACGCCGTGGACGAAGCCTGCGGCCATGTAGCGCCCGGCGAGCGTCGCCGCGCGCGTCGTCACCAGATCGAGCAGCCGCACCGGATCATCGCTGTCCTCGCCGTAGAGATTGCGCAGCACATAGCCGACGAGCCGCCGCATCCCGTCTTCGTCGCGCTCATAGGCGAGCCGCTGGAAGGTGCCGATGCGGATATGGCCGTGGCTCATCCGCACGAGCACGGCGGAGCGCGTGGGGCTGGGTTCGTCGCCCCGTTCCAGCGCTTCGCCGGTTTCGATCAGCGAGAGGCTGCGCGAGGTCGGCACGCCCAGCGCCTCGAGCATTTCCGACGCCAGCACCTCGCGCACGCCGCCCTTCAGTGTCAGACGACCGTCGCCGAAGCGGCTCCAGGGTGTCCGGCCCGATCCCTTGGTGCCGAGTTCGAGCAGGCGGCCGTCGCGCTCACGCAACTGCGCGAAGCTGAACCCGCGGCCGTCGCCGATATCGGGGTTGTACACGCGGAACTGGTGGCCGTGATAGCGCAGCGCGAGCGGCGCCGGCAGCGTGCCGGGCAGCGGATCGAAACGACCGAAATGCCGGATCCATTCGGCGTCGCTCAGCGTGCCGAGTCCGACGTCGCCCGCCGCGCGATCGTTGCGAAAGCGCAGCGTCGTTTCGGGAAAATCGGCGGGACGGACAGCGTCGTAGAAGGTGTCCCCCAATTCCAGCAGCGCGGCTTCGGGGCGATAGTCTTGCGGGGGCAGGGGCATCCGGCGATATGGGGGGCGCGCGAACCGGGACGCAAGCATGGCCGAATATGAGAATCTCTACTGGTGGTCGAACGACGGGTTGCGGCTCCATGCCCGCGACTATCCGGGCGGGGAAGAAGGGCGCCCGCCGATCGTCTGCTTTCCCGGCCTGACCCGCAACGCGCGCGACTACCACGACGTGGCGAGTCGGCTCGCGGGGAAGTGGCGGGTCATCGTCGTCGAGTTTCGGGGCCGGGGCGAGAGCGCCTATGCCAAGGACCCGATGACCTATGTTCCGCTCACCTATGTGCAGGATGTCGAGGCGCTGCTCGCCGATCAGGGCATCACGCGCTACATCGCCTTCGGCACATCGCTCGGCGGCATCGTGACCATGCTGCTCGCGGGCACCGGGCGCGAGACGATCTCAGCGGCGCTGCTGAACGATGTCGGGCCGGAGATCGAGGCGGCGGGGCTGTCGCGGATTCGCGGCTATGTCGGCAAGTCGAGCGTCTTCCCCACGTGGATGCACGCGGCGCGCGCGATCGCGGAGAGCAATGCCGACGTCTATCCCGACTGGCAGATCGCGGACTGGCTCGCGATGGCGAAGCGGCTCTACCGGCTCAACAGCGCGGGGCGCATCGTGCTCGATTACGACATGAAGATCGCGGAGCCGTTTCGTGTGCCGGGCAACGAGGCGGGGCCGGACATGTGGCGCGCGCTGGATGCGCTGAAGCAGATTCCGACGCTGATCGTGCGCGGTGGCCGCTCCGACGTGCTGTCGCAAGCGACGGCGGAGCGGATGGCGCGCGAGCTGGCGCGCGCCGAACTCGCGGTGGTGGCCGGTGTCGGCCACGCGCCGACGCTCGACGAACCGGTGCTGCACGCGGCGATCGACCGGTTGCTGGAGCAGGCGGTGAAGGAACCCGCGGCGGCGTGACGCGTCCTCTCCCGGACATTCATCCGGGAGCCCTGCATGACCGATCTTTCCGACGCGCATACCGCCATCACCTCGCTGAAAGGCAAGCGCGTCGCGATCACCGGCGGTACGACCGGCATCGGCCGCGCCATCGCGGTCCTGTTGGCGAGTGAGGGCGCGAAGGTCTTCATCTGCGGGCGTGACGCGCAGCATCTGGCCGACGCTCTGGCGCGAATCCGCGAGGTCGGGGAAGGCGACGGAAGCGCGATCGATCTGGCCGAGGAGGAGAATGTCGGCCGCTTCTTCGAGGCTGCGACCGACTATCTTGGCGGGCTGGACGTGGCGGTGGTCAACGCCGCCAAATCGGCCGAGGGGCTGACCGACATGAGCGAGGCGGAGCTGCGCTATACGATCGGCAGCAACTTCACCGCCTATCTGCTGAGCGCGCAGCACGCCGCGAAGATCATGAAGGATGCGGGCGATATCGTCCTGATCGGTTCGATGAGCGCCTATGTCCTCGGCCCCGGATCGACGGTGTATGCGGGGATCAAATACGGCATCCAGGGCTTTTCGATCGCGCTGCGCCGCGAACTCGGCAAGCAGGGCATCCGTGTGGCGCTGGTCGAACCCGGCCTCACCGGTTCCGACATGCAGACCGATCCGCCCGAAAAGCAGCGCGAGAAGATCGCTAAGGAAGAATCGCTGCGCGCCGAGGATATCGCGGTCGGGGTGCATTACCTCCTCAGCCAGCCGCGGCGCGCGGTGGTGCAGCAGCTGACGATCTCGCCGCGGATGCAGGACGAGGAGTGAACTCGAATTTGTACCCCCGCGAACGGGTACCCCACAAAGTATTACTTTGCGGGGGCCCCGAAGGCGGGGGTCCAGTCTGCGTTCCCGCCTTCGCGGGAACACATCAAGGGAGCTGTTTTTGACCTTCCCTCTCGACCACCTGATCTTCACCCCGAACGACATCGATCTCGCCCGCTCTCCGCTGGCCGGAAAGCTGGACGCGGAGACCTACATCCTCGGCGCGTTTAACCCGGGCATGACGCGGCTGCCGAACGGCAATCTGCTGCTGATGATCCGCGTGGCGGAGGCGCTCAGGACACCGATCGCAGGCGGTAATGTCCACGCGATCCGCTGGGCGGATGACGGCTATAATCTCGATCCCTGGCCGCTCCAGCTCGTCGACACCGCCGATCCACGCAAGTTCATGATGCGCGGCGGCGGGTGGAAGGTCATGGCGCTAACCTCGCTCTCCTGGCTGCTGCCGGTCGAGCTTGACGCCGACGGCCGGCGCGTTGAAGCGGTGCATTACGACAAGGCGATCACCCCGCGCGCGTCCTACCAATGCTACGGCGTCGAGGACGCGCGGATCAGCAGGGTCGGCGACCGTTATCTGATGACGACCTGTTCGGTCAGCCCGGAACGCCATTCGACGACGCTCTATACCTCGGTCGACGCGCTCGACTGGCACCTCGAAGGCATCGTCCTCGATCATCAGAACAAGGACATGCTGATCTTCGAAGGCCTGATCGAGGACGAATATTGGGCGCAGACCCGCCCGCTCGGCGACCTGTATTTCGCCTATCCGCCGGGCAGCGAGTGGCGGGCCGGCCCGTCGATCAACCTCGCGCGCTCGCCCGATGCGCTGCACTGGAAACCGCATGACGCGCCCGGCATCCGGCCGCACGCCGCGACCGCCGCCACCGCGCGGATGGGGGGCGGCGCGCCGCCGGTGCTGACCGACGATGGCTGGCTGACCTTGTGGCACGGCGTCGAGCCATCAGGGATCGTCGGCATCTATCGCACCTACTGGTCGCTGCTCGACCGCGACGATCCGTCGCGCGTCGTCCGCAGCGATCACGCGCCATTGCTGGAGCCGAACCCGGCGCTGACCGAGCCGCTGAAAGACCAGATGTATCTCGACAATGTCGTCTTCACGACGGGCATCGCGGACGGGGGCGATCACTGGGTCGTGGCGAGCGGCGAGGCCGATCTGGTGTGCCGTATCACACATGTGCCGAAAGACCGCTTCGGCTGATGGCGAGTGAGCAGGTGTGCTCCCGCGGAGGCGGGAGCCCAGGCTCGCGGAGCGATCGCTGACGGGAGTCTGGATCCCCGCTTTCGCGGGGATACCGGTGCTTCAATTTCGCGCGGAGAGGCCGTAGGCAGCGGCGATGCCCGTCAACATCCTCCACCTCCACTCCACCTTCGATCTCGGGGGGAAGGAGGCGCGCGCGGTTCGGCTGATGAACGCGTTCGGGGATGCGGCGCGGCACACGATCGTCTCGGCAATGCCCGACAATCTCGGCGCCCGCGCGCGGATCGAGAAGGGCATCCGATACGAGATCGCGCAGTCCGCGCCCTCGCTTACCGGCAAGCCCTCGGTCGCGCGCTATGAGGCGCTGGCGCGCTACATGCGCCGCTTCGACCTCGTGCTCACCTATAACTGGGGGGCGATGGATGCGGTGATGGCGCGCCGCATCTTCGCGAAGGGCGCGCCGCCGCTCGTCCACCACGAGGACGGCTTCAACAGTGACGAAGCCCGCGGGCTGAAGCCGCAGCGCAACATGTATCGCCGCCTCGCGCTGGGGGCCGCCCATGCGCTCGCGGTGCCCTCCGAATCGCTAGAGTGGATTGCGCTCAACACCTGGAAGCAGCCGCGCGGGCGCGTTCACCGCATCGCGAACGGAATCGCGACCGGTCTCTATGCGAAGCCGTGCGATCCAAAGGCGATCCCCGGTTTCGTGCCGAACGCGAAGGAAATCGTGATCGGCGCCGTGGCGGGGCTGCGCGCGGTGAAAGACCTGTCGACATTGGTCCGCGCGGTCGGCGGCGTTTCGGCGCGCACGCGGCTGGTGATCGTGGGGGAGGGGCCGGAGCGCGAGACGATCCGCCAGGCGGCGGCTGCGATGGGGATTGCCGACCGGCTGGTGCTGCCGGGGTTTCTCGAGCGGCCCTACCGTTTTGTCGGCCTCTTCGACATGCTTGCGGTATCGTCCCAGTCCGAGCAGTTCCCGATCTCTGTCGTCGAGGCGATGGCGGCGGGGCTGCCGATCGCGAGCTTCCCGGTCGGCGACGTGCCGAAGATGGTCGCGCCCGAAAACGCGCCGTTCATCACCGAGCATATGGGTGAGGTGCGCCTGCGCGACGCGATTCAGGCGCTTGCGGGCGATGCGGACCTGCGCAAGCGCGTCGGCGCGGCCAATCAGACGAAGGCGCGCGCGGAGTATGACGAGGCGACGATGATCGCGCGCTACAAGGCGCTGTATGAGGACGCGCTGGGGCGGCCGGGGGCGCTGGGTTGATCCAAGCGGCTGGAGCGCTGACTGACTCCGTCACCCCAGCGAAGGCTGGGGTCCATGTCTGGCCGTTGTGCCACGCGATAGAGACATGGATCCCGGCCTTCGCCGGAATGACAGGTGACGGGTGACTTGTGCCAGATGACGTTCAGGTCGCGTGGAGCGCCGCGAACTCCGCCATCAGCGGCTGATAGGCCTCCATCGGCGGGAACTGTGCGAAGCTGTGGCGCGCGGGGGTCGTCACCCAGGCCAGCTTCTCGTCGGTCCAGCTCTCGACGAACGGTTCGAACCAGTCCGTATCGTCGAGCATCGTCGCGCGGACGTTGACGAAACCCATGTCGGGCTCGACACGCGTGAAGACCCAGCTCTTGCAGGCGTCGCAGTGCTGGTGATGCGCGGCGCCTTCGCGGAGGCCACCGCGGACCGTCTCGCCCTCGGTCAGACGGAAGCCGGCGGTCGGGACCATGACGGTCAGCGAGAAGGCGCTGCCGCTCATTCGCTGGCAGCCGGTGCAGTGGCACGCCATCGACATCATCGGTGCGGCGTCGATCCGGAATCGCACCGCGCCGCAGCGGCATCCCCCGTCCATCGGCAAGGTCCAGCTCATGGCATCGCATCTCCCTCTCGATCGTCCCCGCGCTAGCCCGGGCGCGCGGGAAAGGCCATATGCGCCGGCATTGACCGCGGGGCGGGGCTTGCGTATAGGCGCGCCCGTCCACCACGGCTCCGGCCCGACGCGGACATGCTTGAACATTGCTGGTGCTTCAGGGCCCGGGATGCCGCAAGGTCGCCCCACGGCTCCCTTTTTGCATTTCCGGTTGTGACGGCGTCAGCAAAGTAACCCTATGAAAGGTGAAGGCTTCAATGCCTACGATTAACCAGCTGGTCCGCAAGGGCCGCGATCCGCAGAAGGCCAAGTCGAAGGTCCCTGCGATGGAGCAGAACCCGCAGAAGCGCGGCGTCTGCACCCGCGTCTATACGACGACTCCGAAGAAGCCGAACTCGGCGCTGCGCAAGGTGGCAAAGGTTCGCCTGACCAACCAGCGCGAAGTCATCAGCTACATTCCGGGCGAAGGCCACAACCTGCAGGAGCACTCGGTGGTGCTGATCCGCGGCGGTCGTGTGCGCGATCTTCCCGGCGTGCGCTACCACGTCCTGCGCGGCGTTCTCGACACGCAGGGTGTCAAGGATCGTCGCCAGTCCCGCTCCAAATACGGCGCCAAGCGTCCGAAGTGATTTCATCCGCTTGCGGGTGAAATCATCCCGGCGCAGGCCGGGATCCAGATCAAAAAGTAAGCCCCGGACGGGTTCCGGAACAGGCTGAAGTTTAGAAGGAATTACTGATGGCACGTCGTCGTCGCCCAGAGAAGCGCATCATCCTGCCGGATCCCAAATACGGTGATGAAGTCCTCTCGAAGTTCATGAATTCGGTGATGCTGGACGGCAAGAAGGCCGTTGCAGAGAACATCGTCTACGGTGCGATGGAAACCGTCGAGACTCGTGCGAAGCGCGATCCGCTCGGCGTGTTCCATGACGCGCTGAACAACATCAAGCCGGGCATCGAGGTCCGTTCGCGCCGCGTCGGCGGTGCGACCTATCAGGTTCCCGTCGAGGTGCGTCCCGAGCGTGCCCAGGCGCTCGCCATTCGCTGGCTGATCTCGGCCGCGCGTTCGCGCAGCGAGAACACGATGGCAGCGCGGCTGTCGGGCGAGCTGATGGATGCCGCCAACAACCGTGGCAACGCGGTGAAGAAGCGCGAAGACACGCACCGCATGGCGGAAGCGAACCGCGCCTTCTCGCATTATCGCTGGTAAGCGATTATATAGGCGACAAGGAGCGCAGCGATGGCAACCCAGCACGATCAAGGCAGGCTTGATCTCGAGGAGCAGATTGTTCGCATCTCGAAGCTGGTCGAGGACGTTGTGAAGTCGCAAGCGGAAACGCGAAAAATCACGGCGGAAACGGAGTTCATGCCCCGCGCAATGATTTTTCAGGCCATGCTTGCGACCGCCGCCCTGATTGGGGCTGGTGCGGCAATCGCAAAGCTTTTCTTTCCCTGAGCGCTTTTGCGTCCAGGTCAAATCCAACTCGTAAGGATCAACGATCATGGCCCGCAGCCATCCGCTCGAGCGCTATCGCAACATCGGCATCATGGCGCATATCGACGCCGGCAAGACGACGACGACCGAGCGCATCCTCTATTACACCGGCAAGTCCTACAAGATCGGCGAAGTGCATGAAGGCACCGCGACGATGGACTGGATGGAGCAGGAGCAGGAGCGCGGGATCACGATCACCTCGGCGGCAACCACCTGCAAGTGGCGCGCCGAAGAGGGCAAGGGTGAAGAGCACCTGATCAACATCATCGACACGCCCGGCCACGTCGACTTCACGATCGAGGTCGAGCGGTCGCTGCGCGTGCTCGACGGTGCGGTCGCGTGCTTCGACGGCGTTGCCGGCGTGGAGCCGCAGTCGGAGACGGTGTGGCGCCAGGCGGACAAGTACAAGGTTCCGCGGATGTGCTTCGTCAACAAGCTCGACCGCACCGGCGCCGATTTCTACTTCTGCGTCGATTCGATCATCGAGCGCCTGGGCGCGCGCCCCGCAGTGCTGTATCTGCCGATCGGCATCGAGGGCGGGTTCAAGGGCCTGGTCGATCTGGTCGAGAACCGCGCGATCATCTGGCTCGAGGAGAGCCTGGGCGCGAAGTTCGAATATCAGGACATCCCCGATGACCTGAAGGAAAAGGCCGCGAAGTATCGCAGCGACCTGATCGAGATGGCCGTCGAGCAGGACGACGACCTGATGGAGGCGTATCTCGAGGGCAACGAGCCGTCGACGGCGGACCTGAAGAAGCTGATCCGCAAGGGCACGCTCGGCATGGCGTTCGTGCCGATCGTCTGCGGCTCGGCCTTCAAGAACAAGGGCGTGCAGCCGCTTCTCGACGCCGTCGTCGATTATCTGCCGAGCCCGCTCGACATTCCCGACGTCCAGGGCGTGAAGCTCGACGGCGAGACCCCGGATTCGCGTCCGGCGTCGGACAGCGCGCCGATGTCGCTGCTCGCGTTCAAGATCATGAACGATCCGTTTGTCGGCTCGCTCACCTTCGCCCGCATCTACTCGGGCACCCTCACCAAGGGTCAGTATCTGAACTCGGTGAAGGACAAGAAGGAGAAGATCGGCCGTATGCTGCTGATGCATGCGAACAGCCGCGAGGACATCGAGGAAGCGCGCGCCGGCGACATCGTCGCGATCGCGGGTCTGAAGGAAACGACGACCGGCGACACGCTGTGCGACACGGCGAACCCGATCATCCTCGAGCGGATGGAGTTCCCGGAACCCGTCATCGAGCTGTCGGTGGAGCCGAAGACGAAGGCCGACCAGGAAAAGATGGGCATCGCGCTCAACCGCCTGGCCGCCGAGGACCCCTCGTTCCGCGTCTCGACCGATCACGAATCGGGCCAGACCATCATCAAGGGGATGGGCGAGCTCCACCTCGAGATCCTGGTCGATCGCATGAAGCGCGAGTTCAAGGTCGAGGCGAATGTCGGCGCGCCGCAGGTGGCGTACCGCGAATATCTCGGCAAGAAGGTCGATATCGACTACACCCACAAGAAGCAGTCGGGCGGCTCGGGCCAGTTCGGCCGCGTGAAGGTGACGGTGATTCCGGGCGAGCGTGGTTCGGGCTACCAGTTCTTCGACGAGATCAAGGGCGGCAACATCCCGCGCGAATATATCCCGTCGGTCGAGAAGGGTTTCCGCGAGACGGCCGAGACCGGGCACCTCATCGGCTTCCCGATCATCGACTTCGAGGTGCATCTGACGGACGGCGCGTATCACGACGTCGACTCGTCGGCGCTGGCCTTCGAAATCTGCGCGCGCGGCGCGATGCGTGAAGCGGCCGCCAAGGCCGGCATCAAGCTGCTCGAGCCGATCATGAAGGTCGAGGTCGTGACCCCGGAAGACTATCTGGGCGACGTCATCGGCGACATGAACAGCCGTCGCGGGCAGATCCAGGGCACCGACAGCCGCGGCAACGCGCAGACCGTCGAGGCGATGGTGCCGCTGGCCAACATGTTCGGCTACGTCAACCAGCTGCGCTCGTTCACGCAGGGCCGCGCGCAGTATTCGATGCAGTTCTCGCACTATGACGAAGTGCCGCAGAACGTCGCGGACGAAGTGAAGGCCAAGCTTGCCTGACGTGCTTCGGCGCGCTGGGCTGGCATAACTCGAAAACAGTCGTTATGGGGCCGCGTTCGCGCGGGTCCCCACGGCGGCAAAGCGAATGCGAATCAGAAAGTAGGAAACAATGGCCAAGGCAAAATTCGAGCGGAACAAGCCGCACCTCAACATCGGCACCATCGGTCACGTCGACCATGGCAAGACCTCGCTGACCGCAGCGATCACGAAGGTTCTGGCCGAGACCACCGGCGGCACCGCCGTGGATTTCGCCAACATCGACAAGGCGCCGGAAGAGCGCGAGCGCGGCATCACCATCTCGACCGCGCACGTCGAGTATGAGACCGCCAACCGCCACTATGCGCACGTCGATTGCCCGGGCCACGCCGACTATGTGAAGAACATGATCACCGGCGCGGCGCAGATGGACGGCGCGATCCTGGTCGTGTCGGCCACCGACGGCCCGATGCCGCAGACCCGCGAGCACATCCTGCTCGCGCGCCAGGTCGGCGTGCCGGCGATGGTCGTCTTCATGAACAAGGTCGACCTGGTCGACGACGAGGAAATCCTCGAGCTGGTCGAGCTGGAAATCCGCGAGCTCCTGTCGAGCTACGATTTCCCGGGCGACGATATTCCGATCATCAAGGGCTCGGCGACCTGCGCGCTGTCGGGTTCGAACGACAAGTTCGGCAAGGATGCCGTGACCGAGCTGATGAAGGCGGTCGACGAGTATATCCCGCAGCCGGAGCGTCCGCTCGACAAGCCGTTCATGATGCCGATCGAGGACGTGTTCTCGATCTCGGGTCGCGGCACCGTCGTCACCGGTCGCGTCGAGACCGGCATCGTCAAGGTCGGTGAGGAAGTCGAGATCGTCGGCATTCACCCGGAAGTCCGCAAGACGACCGTCACCGGCGTCGAGATGTTCCGCAAGCTGCTCGACCAGGGCCAGGCCGGCGACAATGTCGGCGCGCTGATCCGCGGCGTCGCTCGCGACGAAGTCGAGCGTGGCCAGGTGCTCTGCAAGCCGGGCTCGATCAAGCCGCACACCGACTTCTCGTCGGAAGTCTACGTCCTGTCGAAGGATGAAGGCGGCCGTCACACGCCGTTCTTCGCGAACTACCGTCCGCAGTTCTACTTCCGCACCACGGACGTGACCGGCACCGTCGAGCTGCCCGAGGGCACCGAGATGGTCATGCCCGGCGACAACGTCGCGCTCGGCATCAAGCTGATCGCGCCGATCGCGATGGACGTTGGCCAGCGCTTCACGATCCGCGAAGGCGGCCGCACCGTCGGTGCAGGCGTCGTCAGCGCGATCTCGAAGTAAGCTTCGAAAAAGAAAAGTGGCCGCCCGGCCCCGGAAACGGGGTTCGGGCGGTTGCTTTTTTATGAGGGCGTCTGTAAGCGCGCCCCTTCGGTTTTCGTTTTGAACAGCAAGAGCCCCGAATTCGTGAGAGTCACGGGGCCCGCTCTTTCGCATCGGTAGGGATCATGGACAGCAATATCCGCATTCGCCTGAAGGCGTTCGACCATCGCGTGCTCGATCAGGCGACCGGCGACATCGCCGACACCGCCCGCCGCACCGGCGCGCTCATTCGCGGTCCGATCCCGTTGCCGACGCGCATCGAGAAGTTCACGGTCAACCGTGGCCCGCACATCGACAAGAAGAGCCGCGAGCAGTTCGAGGTGCGCACCTACAAGCGCATGCTCGACATCGTGCAGCCGACCCCGCAGACGGTCGATGCGCTGATGAAGCTCGACCTCGCAGCGGGCGTTGACGTGGAGATCAAGCTGGCCTAATGGGCCGCATCCCGCGGTTGACGTCGAGTCCCGCGGGTTTGTCGTTCCCGGTGGTCGGGAGCGGTTTTGGACCCCGCCATGGTGGGGCGCCGGACAAGCAGAGATACCGCCGCCGGCCTTCGGGCTTGCGGGACAGCGTCTCCCGTCTTGCTTCCTTCGGAGGCAGCCAGCCCGGGACGGGGGCACGCTTCGCACATCCGGGCTGACACGCACTTCGCAATACCGCGATGTGCCTCTGTGAGGAGTATGGATCATGCGTACCGGCGTGATCGCGAAGAAGATGGGGATGACCCGCCTGTTTCAGGACGACGGTCGGCACGTGCCGGTCACCGTTCTGCAGATCGAGGCACTGCAGGTCGTTTCCCGCCGCGAGATGAATACCGACGGCTACACCGCCGTCCAGCTTGGCGCTGGCGTTGCCAAAGCCAAGAACGTCGCGAAGCCGCAGCGCGGCCATTTCGGCAAGGCCGAAGTGGAGCCGAAGGCGATCGTTGCGGAGTTTCGCGTGACCGAGGACAATCTCCTCGACGTCGGCGCCGAGCTGTCGGCCGATCATTTCGTCGCTGGCCAGATGGTCGATATCCAGGGCCGCACCCAGGGCAAGGGCTTTGCCGGCGCGATGAAGCGCTGGAATTTCGGTGGTCTGCGCGCGACGCACGGCGTGTCGGTCTCGCACCGCTCGCACGGTTCGACCGGTAACCGTCAGGATCCGGGCCGCGTCTTCAAGAACAAGAAGATGGCCGGCCACATGGGCGACCGCAACCGCACCCAGCAGAACCTCGAGATCGTCGGCACCGACGCCGAGCGCGGCCTCATCTTTGTCAAGGGTTCGGTCCCGGGCTCGAAGGGCGGCTGGCTGTTCGTGAAGGACTCGGTGAAGGTCAAGGCCCATGCCGACGCCCCGTATCCCGCCGGCCTGAAGCAGGCTGCCAATACCAACACTGCCGCCGATACGCCCGCCGAAAGCGCGGACGCCCCGGCTGCGACCGACGGCCAGGAGGGCTGAACGTGAAGGTCAAGGTTCAATCCTTCGATGCCAAGGCGAAGGCCGCGGACGTCGAGCTCAACGACGAGGTCTTCGGCCTCGATCCGCGCGCCGACATTCTGCACCGCGTCGTGACGTGGCAGCTGGAAAAGCGTCGCGCCACCGCACGCGGCACTCGTGAGCGCGCCGATGTCGCGCGTTCGGGCAAGAAGCTCGGTCGCCAGAAGGGCGGCGGTGTCGCCCGTCACGGCGATCGCCGTGCACCGGTGTTCGTCGGCGGCGGCAAGGCGCACGGCGCCCGCGTCCGTGACTTCAACCCGTCGCTGAACAAGAAGATTCGCGCGCTTGGCCTGAAGATGGCGCTGTCGAGCCATGCCAAGGCGGGTTCGCTGGTCATCCTCGATGCATTCGACGTCGCCAAGACGAAGGATCTGAAGGGTCACTTTGCGACGCTGAACACCGGCAAGCGCACGCTGGTCATCGACGGCGACGCAGGCGAGGCATTCCGCGCCGGCCGCAACCTCGTCGGCGTCGACATGCTGCCGGCAGTGGGCGCGAACGTCTATGACATCATCAAGGCCGACACGCTGGTTCTGACCCGCGCGGCCGTCGAGAAGCTGGAGGCGCGCTTCAATGGCTAAGAAGCAGAAGGCGGCGGTCGATAACCGCCACTACGACGTCATCGTCGCGCCGCACATCACCGAGAAGTCGACGCTCCTGAGCGAAAACAACGCGGTCGTGTTCAAGGTCGCCGGCGATGCCACGAAGCCCGAGATCAAGGCCGCCGTCGAGGCGATCTTCGACGTGAATGTCACGAACGTGAACACGATCGTCCAGAAGGGCAAGACGAAGCGCTGGAAGGGTGCACCCTATCAGCGGTCCGACATGAAGAAGGCGATCGTCACGCTCAAGGCCGGGCAGTCGATCGACGTTACCGAGGGGGCCAAGGCGTAATGGCACTCAAGCATTACAATCCGACGAGCCCGGCGCGCCGTGGTCTCATCCTGGTCGACAAGTCGTCGCTCTGGAAGGGCAAGCCCGTCAAGGCGCTTGTCGAGGGCAAGAACAAGACCGGCGGCCGCAACAACAAGGGCCATGTGACCTCGCGCGGGATCGCGGGCGGTCACAAGCAGAAATACCGCTATGTCGACTTCAAGCGTCGCAAGTGGGACGTCGAGGGCACGGTCGAGCGGCTGGAATATGATCCCAACCGCACCGCGTTCATCGCGCTGGTGAAGTATGCCGACGAAGAGCTGGCCTACATCATCGCGCCGCAGCGTCTGGCGGTCGGCGACAAGATCATCGCGGCGAAGAAGACCGACGTGAAGCCGGGCAACGCCATGGAGCTCGGTCAGATGCCGGTCGGCACGATCGTCCACAATGTGGAGATGAAGCCGGGCAAGGGCGGTCAAATCGCGCGGTCGGCAGGCACGTATGTGCAGGTCGTCGGTCGCGACAAGGGCATGGTGATGGTCCGCCTGAACTCGGGCGAGCAGCGCTATATCCGCAGCGATTGCATGGGCACGGTTGGCGCGGTGTCGAACCCCGACAACCAGAACCAGAATCTCGGCAAGGCCGGTCGCAGCCGCTGGATGGGCAAGCGTCCGCTGACCCGCGGCGTCGCCAAGAACCCGGTCGACCATCCGCACGGTGGTGGTGAAGGCCGCACGTCCGGTGGCCGTCATCCGGTCACCCCTTGGGGCAAACCGACCAAGGGTGCGCGCACCCGCCACAACAAGGCGACGGACAAGATGATCATCCGCAGCCGCCACGCGAGGAAGAAGTAATGGCTCGCTCCGTCTGGAAAGGCCCGTTCGTCGAACTGAGCCTGCTGAAGAAGGCAGAAACCGCCCAGGACTCGGGCGGCCGCGCGCCGATCAAGACCTGGTCGCGCCGCTCGACGATCCTGCCGCAGTTCGTTGGCCTGACGTTCAACGTCTACAACGGCCGCAAGTTCGTGCCGGTATCGGTCAACGAGGACATGGTCGGCATGAAGCTGGGTGAGTTCGCGCCGACGCGCTACTTCCCCGGCCATGCCGCGGACAAGAAGGGCAAGCGCTGATGTCTAAGCCAGCATCCCCCCGCAAG
Organism: Sphingomonas sp. EC-HK361; assembly: GCF_902498785.1. GTDB lineage: Bacteria > Pseudomonadota > Alphaproteobacteria > Sphingomonadales > Sphingomonadaceae > Sphingomonas. Next base: position 1,174,814 of record NZ_LR701494.1, on the reverse strand, counting down.
GTCGGCGAGAAGGAAGCCCTCTCGGTCGGCACGCAGATCCGTGGATCGGCGCAGAAGCTCAACCTGGTTGCCGGGCTCATCCGCGGCAAGAAGGTCGGCGATGCGATGAACATCCTTCAGTTCTCCACGAAGGGCATGGCAGTCGACGCGCGCAAGGTGCTGGCGTCTGCCATCGCCAATGCGGAGAACAACCACAACCTCGACGTCGACGCGCTCGTCGTCGCCGAGGCGTCGGTCGGCAAGTCGATCACGATGAAGCGCTTCGCGACCCGCGGCCGTGGCAAGTCCACCCGCATCCTGAAGCCGTTCAGCCGTCTGCGCATCGTCGTGCGCGAGCAGGAAGAAGCATAATGGGTCACAAGAGCAACCCCATCGGCCTGCGTCTGCAGATCAACCGCACGTGGGACAGCCGCTGGTTCGCCGAAGGCGCGGACTATGGCCGTCTGCTGCTGGAAGATCTGAAGATCCGCCAGTATATCCTGAAGACGCTGCCCCAGGCGGCGATCTCGAAGGTCGTTATCGAGCGTCCGGCCAAGCTGTGCCGCATCTCGATCTATGCCGCGCGCCCCGGTGTCATCATCGGCAAGAAGGGCACCGACATCGAGAAGCTCAGGAAGACGATCGGCGGGATGACCTCGTCGGACGTGTCGCTGAACATCGTCGAGATCCGCAAGCCCGAGGTTGACGCCAAGCTCGTCGCACAGGGTATCGCCGACCAGCTCGAGCGTCGTATCGCTTTCCGCCGCGCGATGAAGCGTGCGGTGCAGTCCGCGATGCGTCTCGGTGCCGACGGCATCCGCGTCGCGTGTGGCGGTCGCCTTGGCGGCGCCGAGATCGCGCGGTCGGAAAGCTACCGCGAGGGCCGGGTGCCGCTGCACACGCTGCGCGCCAACCTCGACTATGCCGAAGCCACCGCGCACACCGCCTACGGCGTGTGCGGAGTGAAGGTCTGGGTGTTCAAGGGCGAAATCCTTGGCCATGACCCGATGGCGCAGGACCGGCTGATGATGGAGGCACAGACCTCCGGCGTGCGCCCAGCGCGCGATGATCGCCGATAGGAACGGATCATGCTGCAACCGAAAAAGACCAAGTTCCGCAAGGCCTTCAAGGGCCGCATCCACGGCGATGCGAAGGGCGGCACCAGCCTCAACTTCGGCTCGTATGGGCTGAAGGCGATGGAGCCGGAGCGGATCACCGCGCGTCAGATCGAGGCGGCCCGCCGCGCGATCACGCGCCACATCCGCCGTCAGGGCCGTTTGTGGATACGCGTGTTCCCGGACGTTCCGGTTTCGTCGAAGCCTGCCGAAGTCCGCATGGGCAAGGGCAAGGGCTCGCCGGAATTCTGGGCTGCGCGCGTCAAGCCGGGCCGGATCCTGTTCGAGCTCGACGGGGTCGAGGGCAAGATCGCCGCTGAGGCGTTCGAGCGGGCAGCGATGAAGCTGCCGATCAAGGTGAAGGTCGTCGCCCGTCTCGGCGACACCTCGCATCTCGGAGGCGAGTGAGATGGCCAAGGCGAGCACCAAGACCAAGACCAAATCGGATTTCGTCGGCAAGACCGACGACCAGCTCGGCGAGAGCCTCGGCGAGCTGAAGCGCGAGCAGTTCAACCTCCGCTTCCAGGCGGCCACGAACCAGCTCGAGAAGCCGAGCCGCGTGCGTGAGGTCCGTCGGGACATTGCGCGCATCAAGACTCTCCAGGCGCAGCGCACCGCTGCTGCCGGCAAGTAAGGAACGAGCACATGCCAAAGCGCGTGCTGACCGGGCTGATCGTCTCGGACAAGGGCGACAAGACGGTGGTCGTGAACGTGGAGCGCAAGGTTCGCCACGCGCTCTACGGCAAGATCATCCGCCGCTCGAAGAAGTACCACGCCCATGACGAGGCGAACGAGTACAAGCAGGGCGAAACCGTGCGGATCGAAGAGACCGCACCGATCTCCAAGCTGAAGACCTGGAAGGTCGTCGATCGCGTGAACACTCATGCGACGCCGGAACGGGTCGACCTGGCGGGCGAAGAAGCCGCTTCGGCGTAAGTTTTAACCAAGGCGGGGCTGGGTCAGAAATCCACCCCAGTTGAGAAGGAACCGGATCGATGATCCAGATGCAGTCCAATCTCGACGTCGCTGACAACAGCGGCGCGAAGCGGGTGCAGTGCATCAAGGTGCTTGGCGGGTCCAAGCGCCGCACGGCAGGCGTTGGCGACATCATCGTCGTCAGCATCAAGGAGGCGCAGCCGCGTGGCCGCGTGAAGAAGGGCGACGTTCACCGCGCGGTGATCGTGCGGACCCGCAAGGACATCCGCCGCGCGGATGGCTCGGTGATCCGTTTCGATTCGAACGCGGCGGTGCTGGTCAACAAGAACGAGGAGCCGATCGGCACCCGTATCTTTGGACCCGTCGTTCGCGAGCTTCGCGGCAAGAAGCACATGAAGATCATCTCGCTGGCTCCGGAGGTTCTGTAATGGCCGCTGCCAAGATCAAGAAGGGCGACAAGGTCATCGTCCTGTCCGGCAAGGACAAGGGCAAGACCGGCACCGTCACCATCGCGATGCCGAAGGACGGCAAGGTCGTGGTCGAGGGCGTGAACATCGCGACCCGCCACAGCAAGCCGAGCCAGGCCGATCCGCAGGGCGGGCTGAAGCGCGTCGAGGCGCCGCTGCACATTTCGAAGGTCGCGCACGTGACCGCGGACGGCAAGCCGACCCGCGTCCGTTTCGAGACCAAGGACGGCAAGAAGGTCCGCGTGGCCGTCAAGACCGGAGACAAGATCGATGGCTGAGAAGAACGCCGCCGCCTACACGCCGCGCATGCGGCAGATGTATGACGAGCGAATCGTCAAGGCGATGACCGAAAAGTTCGGTTACAAGAACGCGCTCGAAGTGCCGCGGATCGAGAAGATCGTGCTCAACATGGGCGTCGGTGAGGCGACCCAGGACAAGAAGCGCGTCGATCAGGCCGCGTCGGAAATGGAGCTGATCGCCGGACAGAAGCCGGTCGTCACCAAGGCGAAGAAGTCGATCGCGCAGTTCAAGCTGCGTGAGGGCATGCCGATCGGCGTGAAGGTCACCCTTCGCCGCGAGCGGATGTACGAGTTCCTCGACCGCTTCATCACGATCGCGCTGCCGCGCGTCCGCGACTTTCGTGGCCTCAACCCGAAGTCGTTCGATGGCCGTGGCAACTATGCCTGCGGCCTGAAGGAGCAGATCGTGTTCCCCGAAATCAACTATGACCGCATCGACAAGGTGCGCGGCATGGATGTGATCGTCGCGACGACCGCGAAGACCGACGACGAGGCGCGCGAGCTTCTTCGCCTGTTCGGCTTCCCGTTCCCGATCGAGGAAACCGAAGAAGAGAAGAAGGCGGCGTGAGCCACCTGTGTTCGAATTGGAAGAAGAGAGCTTAAGTCCATGGCGAAACTGAGTTCGGTGAACAAGAATGAGCGTCGCAAGAAGCTGGTCGCGCAATATGCGCCCAAGCTTGCGAAGCTGAAGGCCCAGGCCAACGACACGTCGCTTGACGAGACCGAGCGTCTCATCGCGCGGCTTAAGATGGCCGAACTGCCCCGCAACGCGAACCCGACGCGCATCCGCAACCGCTGCGAGCTGACGGGCCGTCCGCGCGCCTATTACCGCAAGTTCCGCCTCTGCCGCGTGCAGCTGCGCGATCTGGCCAACAAGGGCCTGATCCCGGGCGTCACGAAGTCGAGCTGGTAAGGATCAAGAGATGGCAGTGACCGATCCCCTGGGTGACCTGCTCACCCGCATCCGCAACGGCCAGCGCGCGAAAAAGGACTCCGTCCTGACGCCTGCGTCGAAGCTGCGCGCCCGCGTGCTCGACGTGCTGCAGCGCGAGGGCTATATCCGTGGCTACAGCGACGAGCAGATGGGCCCCGTGCCCGGCATCCGCATCGAGCTGAAGTATTTCGAGGGCCAGCCGGCGATCAAGCATGTCGCGCGCGTTTCGAAGCCGGGCCGCCGTATCTATTCGGGTTCGCAGGATCTTCCGCGCGTCCGCAACGGCCTTGGCATCACGATTGTCTCCACGCCTCGCGGCGTTCTCTCGGACGCGGAAGCGCGCGAGCAGAATGTCGGTGGCGAAGTGCTGGCGGAGGTGTTCTGATGAGCCGCATCGGCAAGAAGCCGGTCACCGTGCCTTCGGGCGTGACCGCGACGATCGAGGGCAAGCAGCTGAGCGTCAAGGGTCCCAAGGGCACCCTGAACCTCGCGCTGCGCGACGAGATCACCTACACGCTGGAGGATGGCGGCATTTCGGTGCAGCCGGCCAACGAGACGAAGCAGGCACGCGCCTTCTGGGGCATGCAGCGCACGATGGTGCAGAACCTGGTCACCGGCGTGACCGATGGTTTCACCAAGAAGCTGCTGATTACCGGCGTCGGCTACCGCGCCGCCGCCCAGGGTCGCAAGCTGAAGCTTCAGCTCGGCTACAGCCACGACGTCGATATCGAGATTCCGGAAGGTCTCGAGGTCAAGACGCCCGACCAGACCACCGTCGAGATCAGCGGTGCGGACAAGCAGAAGGTCGGCCAGCTGGCCGCCGAGATCCGCCGCTGGCGCAAGCCGGAGCCCTATAAGGGCAAGGGCATCAAGTACGACGGCGAATATATCTTCCGCAAGGAAGGGAAGAAGAAGTGATGACCAAGGGACTGTCTCTCTTCGAGAAGCGGCGCCGCCGCAACCGCACTGCGCTCCGCGCGCGGGCCGGCACGCGTCCGCGTCTGTCGGTGCACCGTTCGGGCAAGCACATCTACGCGCAGGTGATCGACGATGCCGCCGGCACGACGCTGGCTTCGGCATCGACGCTGCAGGGTCACGACGGCGCGACGTCGAACGTCGATGCGGCATCGGCGGTCGGCAAGCGCGTGGCGGAAGCCGCAAAGGCTGCCGGCGTCACCCAGGTGGTGTTCGACCGCGGTGGTTTCCTGTTCCACGGCCGCGTGAAGGCGCTGGCCGAAGCCGCGCGCGAAGCCGGATTGGAGTTCTAAGACATGGCTGACGAGAACAACCAGGCCGAGGCGCCCGTCGCCGAAGCAGCAGCCCCCGAAGCAGCACCGCAGCAGTCCGGCTATCAGGGCCAGGGCGGTCCCGGCGGCGGCGGTCGCGGTCGTGGCGGTCCCGGTGGCGGCGGTGGTCGCGGTCGTGGCGGCCCGGGCGGCAATCGCGGTGGCCGTGACGGCGGTCGCGGTCGCGACGGTCGTGGTCGTGGCGGCCCCGGCACGGACGATGGTGGCGAGGAGCTGATCGAAAAGCTCGTCCACATCAACCGCGTCTCGAAGACGGTGAAGGGCGGCAAGCGTTTCGGCTTCGCAGCACTCGTCGTCGTTGGCGACGGCAAGGGTCGCGTCGGCTTCGGTCACGGCAAGGCGCGCGAAGTGCCGGAGGCCATTTCCAAGGCCACTGCGGCTGCGAAGAAGGCGATGGTCCGCGTGCCGCTGAAGGATGGCCGCACGCTGCATCACGACGGCAACGGCCACTTCGGTGCCGGCCGCGTGACGCTACGCTCGGCGCCGCAGGGCACCGGCATCATCGCGGGCGGCCCGATGCGCGCCGTGTTCGAATCGCTCGGCGTTGCCGATGTGGTGACCAAGTCGGTCGGCACGTCCAACCCCTACAACATGATCCGCGCCACCTTCGAGGCTCTGGGCGACCAGACTTCGCCGAAAGCGGTGGCGCAGCGTCGTGGCAAGAAGATCGCCGATCTGCTCGGCCGCGGTGGGTCGCAGACCGCCGAGGCTGACGCCGCGGCCGTCACGGAGTAAGCGACATGGCGACCATCAAGATCAAGCAGACCGGTTCGCCGATCCGCCGCACCAGCGATCAGCGCGCGACTCTGATCGGCCTTGGCCTCAACAAGATGCACCGCGTCTCGGAATTGCAGGACACCCCCGAGGTGCGCGGCATGATCCGCAAGGTGCAGCACATGGTGGAAGTGCAGGACTGAGGTCCGGCATACTTCCACGTGACAAATATGGGGAGGGGGGCTAACCGGCCCCCTTCTCTTTTCCATCAGCGCGACAAAAGCGAAAGCGAGTGCAAATCATGAAGCTCAACGAACTCCGCGACAATGCAGGTGCCCGCAAGTCCAAGATGCGCGTCGGACGCGGCATCGGCTCGGGCAAGGGCAAGACCGCCGGCCGCGGCCAGAAGGGTCAGAAGAGCCGCGAGGGCGTGTCCATCGCCGGCTTCGAAGGCGGCCAGATGCCGCTCCACATGCGTCTGCCGAAGCGCGGCTTCAACAACATCTTCGCTAAGGATTATGCCGAAGTGAACCTGGGCGCGATCCAGAAGGCGGTCGATGCCGGCAAGATCGAAAAGAACGCGACGCTCGACCATGATGCGCTGAAGGCCGCTGGCCTTGCGCGTGGCGGCAAGGACGGCGTCCGCCTGCTCGCCAAGGGCGAGCTGACGACGGTGCTGTCGTTCTCGGTGGCCGGCGCGTCGAAGGGCGCGATCGAGGCGGTCGAGAAGGCTGGCGGCAAGGTCGACGTGATTCATGTCGTCCCCGCCGCCGAGAAGGCCGCTGCCAAGAAGGGTGTGATGTACAAGGAACGCCAGGCGAAAAAGGCCGCGTTCAAGGCTTGAAGCTTTGCACCCCGGCGAAGGCCGGGTTCCGGTAGCGGGCCGCCCGCGACTGGTCCTGGTCTTCACCGGGGTAGAAAACGCTCTGGCGGGTTAGACAAGCCACCAAGCGTGACTATATGGCGGCGGGGGCGGTAAAACGTCTTCCCGCCGTTTTTGTTTCCTAGGACGTTTGAACGCATGGCATCCGCAGCCGACCAGATGGCGCAAAGCATCAGCCTGTCGAAATTCGCGCAGGCGACCGACCTCAAGAAGCGGTTGTGGTTCACGATCGGCGCGCTGATCGTGTTCCGGATGCTCAGCTACGTGCCGCTGCCGGGGATCGATCCCACCGCACTCGGCCTGCTGTCGCAGCAGACCCAAGGCGGCGTGCTCGATTTCTTCAACACCTTCTCGGGCGGCTCGCTCAGCCGAATGTCGCTGATCGCGCTCGGCGTGATGCCCTATATCACCGCCTCGATTGTCGTGCAGCTCGCGACGTCGCTGTCGCCGCAGCTCGCCGCGATCAAGAAGGAAGGCGAGAGCGGCCGCAAACGGCTCAACCAGTATACGCGTTACGGCACCGTCGCACTGACCGCGGTGCAGGGCTATTTCATCGCGGTCGGGCTGGAGGCGCTGGGCGCCAATCAGGGCGTCCAGGCGGTGATCGAGCCGGGGATGCTGTTCCGCATCGGCGCGGTCGTCAGCCTTATCGGCGGCACGATGTTCCTGATGTGGCTGGGCGAACAGATCACCAGCCGCGGGATCGGCAACGGCGTCTCGCTCATCATCATGGCCGGCATCGTCGCGCATCTGCCCACGACGCTTGTCAATCTTCTGGAAGGCGGCCGTTCGGGCAGCGTCGATGCGGTGCGGCTGATCGGCATCGTCGTTGCGGTCGCGTTCCTCGTCCTCTTCATCTGCTTCATGGAGCGTGCGCAGCGCCGCATCCTGATTCAATATCCCAAGCGCCAGACGCAGCGCGGCATGCAGGCGGATCGCAGCCACCTGCCGCTCAAGATCAACACCGCCGGCGTCATCCCGCCGATCTTCGCCTCGTCGCTGCTGCTGATGCCGCTCACGATCAGCCAGTTCGCCGGTCAGCGTGTCGCGGGCGAGAGCGCGTGGGGCGATTTCATCATCAGCCTGAACCAGTATCTCCAGCACGGCTCGCCGGTGTATATGGCGCTCTATGGTGCTGGCATCATCTTCTTCTCGTTCTTCTACACCGCGGTCGTCTTCAACCCCGAGGAAACGGCGGAGAATTTGAAGCGGCACGGCGGGTTCATCCCCGGCATCCGTCCGGGCAAGAACACCGAGCAGTATTTCGATTACGTGCTGACCCGCATCACCGTCATCGGTGCCGCGTATCTGACGATCATCTGCCTGCTGCCCGAATATCTGGTGACGGCGCTGCAGATTCCGTTCTACCTCGGCGGCACGAGCCTGCTGATCGTCGTGAACGTGACGATGGACACGGTCACGCAGATCCAGTCGCATCTGCTGGCGCACCAGTATGGTGATCTCATCAAGAAGGCCAAGCTCAAGGGCGGACGTCTCCGGTAAAATAGAAACGGACGAATGGGAGTGCGTTCGCGGTGAACATCATCCTGCTTGGGCCGCCGGGGGCGGGCAAGGGCACGCAGGCGAGCCAGCTCGTCGAAACGCGCGGCATGATCCAGCTGTCGACCGGCGACATGCTGCGTGCCGCGGTCAAGGCGGGCACTGCGGTCGGGCTGAAGGCCAAGGCGGTGATGGACGCAGGCGAGCTCGTCTCGGACGAGATCGTCTCGGGGATCATCGGCGAAGCACTCGACGCGCTGCCGCTGACCACGGGCGTGATCTTCGACGGCTATCCCCGCACCGCTGCACAGGCGCACGCGCTCGACGATATTCTGTCGACACGCGGCCGCACGCTCGATTTCGTGATCGAGCTCGAGGTCGACGAGGCGCAGCTGATCGAGCGCATCGTCGGGCGCTATACCTGCGCGAAGTGCGGCGCGGGGTATCACGACACCTTCAAGAAGCCCAGGGTCGCCGGCGTTTGCGACGTCTGCGGTTCGACCGAATTCAAGCGCCGTCCGGACGATAATGCGGAGACGGTGCGCACCCGCATGGCCGAATACCGTGCCAAGACCGCGCCGATCCTGCCGATCTATGAAGCGCGCGGTCTTGTGCGGCGCGTCGACGGCATGGCCGACATCGCGCATGTCAGCGCCGCGATCGATGCGATCCTGGGGGCGATGGGTTAAGCGCGAGAATAATCCTCCCCTGGAAGGGGAGGGGGACCAGCCGTAGGCTGGTGGAGGGGTGTCGCGCTATCGAAAGGGCGATACCCCTCCGTCAGCGCTACGCGCTGCCACCTCCCCTTCCAGGGGAGGATTTCGCCAATCCACGCCCATGACGCATTTGTCATGTCGGCTTCACCGCTTTGACCGCGGCGAGCGTGTATTTCCGCTTCAACGACGGATGACAGGTCCATCGCAATTGAGCTTCAGCCCACGTTCCGCGCCGGCGATCGCCCAATGGAACGCCAAGGCCAGAACCGAGATCGGTGCCCGACACTCCCGGGGGTGCCGTGGGGCCGGCGGGAAGTTCGCTTCCCGCCGGCTTTCCTATATAGGCCGGGAACGGAGACGCCGATGAGCCGCAAGATCCTGATTGTCGAGGATGATGCCGCCACCCAGACCTACCTGCAAAAGGGGCTGGTCGAGGCTGGCTATGCCGTCGAGGCGTGCGCCGACGGGCGCGACGGCCTGTTCCTCGCCAGCGAAGGGATTTTCGATCTCATCATCGCCGACCGGATGGTGCCGGGGCTGGACGGGCTGGCGATGGTTAGCGCGATTCGCGCCGCGGGGCTGGCGACACCGGTGCTGATCCTCTCCGCGCTCGCCAGCGTCGATAACCGCGTCGATGGCCTGCGCGCCGGCGCCGACGACTATCTGTGCAAGCCGTTCTCCTTCGCCGAGCTTTCCGCGCGGATCGAAGCGCTGACCCGCCGCACCGATCGTGCGGCAGCCGAGCCGCAGAAGACGCGGCTTGAGGTCGGCGATCTGGAAATCGACCTGCTCGCCCGATCCGTGATGCGGGCCGGGCGCAGCATCCCGCTGGGGTCGCGGGAATTTTCGCTGCTCGAATACCTCGCGCGTCATGCGGGGCAGGTCGTGACCCGGACGATGATGCTGGAAAAAATCTGGAACTATCATTTCGATCCGGGCTCGAACGTGGTCGACGTTCATATCGGCCGCTTGCGCCGCAAGCTGGAGGAGGGATATCCCACCCCCATTCTCCACACCGTGCGCGGCGCCGGCTACAGGCTCGCCGCCGAAGCCTAGGAGCCTGAATGCGGCTGTCGGTTACCGCGCGCATCGCGCTCCTCACGATCGCGCTGGCGCTGGTATCGAACTTCGCCGTCATCCTCTTCGTCTGGAAGCAGACGCATGACGACGCGATCGCGGGCATCCGCCGCGATGCGATCGAGCAGGCCGACGCGCTGCAGGGCGTGTATCGCACCAGCGGCGTCGTCGCGCTGCGCGCGGCGATCGACGATGCGCATGGATCGGGCGACACCACCCTGATCGCCGAACTGCTGAGCCCGGACGGTCGCCGGCTGACCGGAACAGGCCCCTCGGCTTTGACCCGCCGGCCGCTGGAGCCGGTCGCCTTCCACATCGGCACGCTCGGCAACGAGCAGCCCTGGGGCCAGCACGATGCGGGCTACACCATCCGCCGCGTCGGGCCATATTGGCTGCTCTACGGCCGTCTGCTCGCGGTGGTCGAGCAGGAACAGCGCGCGGTCGAGCGGGCGCTGGCGGTCGCGGTGCTCGTATCGCTCGCCCTCGGCATCATCGGCGGGCTTGTGGTGTCGCGCTACGTCGCGACCCGGCTCGTGCGGATCGCCGGCGTCGTCGAGGCGGTCGAGGCGGGGGATTTGTCCCCGCGCGTGCCGATCCTGATGGGGGGGCGGGGCGATGCCTTCGACCGGCTGTCAGCACGCCTCAATGCGATGCTCGACAAGGTGGAGCGGCTGATGGCGGAACTGCGCGTCGTCACCGACAGCCTTGCGCACGACTTGCGCTCGCCGCTCACGCGGCTGCGCACGAAGACCGAAAATGCGGTGCTCATCGCCGATCCGCAGGGGCGCGAGGCGGCGCTGAGCGGGCTGCTGACCGAAACCGACATCGTCATGCGGATGTTGACGATGGTGATCGAGATCAGCCGCGCCGAGCAGGTGACCCGCGACCGTTTCATCGCGGTGGCGCCCGCGGAACTTGTCGAGGAGATCGGCGAGCTCTACGAACCCGTTGCCGAAGATGCGGGAATCGACTTTTCGGTGGCGCTGGATGCTGAGCCGGCGCCGCGGCCGATCCACCGCGAACTGCTGACCCAGGCGGTCACTAACCTGATCGACAATGCGATCCGCCACGGTGCGGGCGGCGCGATCACGCTGCGGCTGGCGGAGACCGCGCGCGCGGTCTGCATCCAGGTCGAGGATCGCGGCCCGGGCATTGCAGAGGCGGATCGGGCGCAGGCGCTCAAGCGCTTCGGCCGGCTCGACTTGGCGCGGTCCAAGCCGGGAGCGGGGCTCGGCATGGCGCTGGTCGAGGCGGTGGCCCGGCTGCACGACGGGCGCTTCGAACTTGACGACAACGCGCCCGGCTTGATCGCGAGGATCGTGCTGCCGAGGGCCTAGGCTTCCCGCGCTGTCTACCCCAGCGCCTCGACCTGCTCTGCCAGTTCCAGCCAGCGCATCTCCGCCGTCTCCTTGTCCGCGCGCACCTTCGCGATTGCTGCGCTCAGCCGGTCGAAGGCGGCGGGATCGCGGGCGTAGAGGCCGGGATCGTGCAGAGCAGCCTCGTCGCGCGCGATGGCGGCGTCGAATTCCTCGATCCGCTTGGGCAGCAGATCGTAATCGCGCTGATCCTTGTAGCTGAGTTTCGCGCGGGTCGGGGTGGTGGGTGGTGGCGGTGGCGGCGCCTTCGTCGCAGGGCGCTTGGCGGGCGCGGTGCGCTGCGCGCGCTGCCGCTCCCAATCCTCATACCCGCCGACAACGATATCGACCGTCCCCGATCCATCGAGCCCAAGCGTCAGGGTGACGGTGCGATCGAGGAAGTCGCGATCATGGCTGACGATCAGCACCGTGCCCTCGTAATCCGCGATCACTTCCTGCAGCAGGTCGAGCGTTTCGAGATCGAGATCGTTGGTCGGCTCGTCGAGCACCAGCAGATTGGACGGCCGGGCGAACTCGCGCGCCAAAAGCAGCCGCGATCGTTCGCCGCCCGACAGCGTGCCGATCTTCGCCTCCGCGATCGACGGATCGAAGAGAAACTCCTTGAGATAGCCGTGGACGTGCTTGCGCGCGCCCTGCACGTCGATCCAGTCGCCGCCGTCAGCCAACACTTCGCGAACACGCTTTTCGGGCGCCATCAGGCTGCGCTGCTGATCGATGACGATACCGTCGAGCGTCTTCGCGCGCTTGATCCGCCCCGCATCGGGTTCGATCTCGCCGGTCAGCAGCTTCAGCAGCGTCGTCTTGCCCGCGCCGTTGCTGCCGACGATGCCGATCCGGTCGCGGCGCGTGACGCGGAGTGTGAGGTCGCGGATGATCGTGCGTTGAGCGCTTCCGGCGCCATAAGCCTTGGTGACATGCTCGGCATCGATCACCACCTTCGTCTTGGTGTCGTCGGCCGCGATGGTCAGCGCGGCGGCCCCCTGCTGGCCGACCATCGCCGCGCGGACGGCGCGCATTTCCTTGAGTTTCGTGAGGCGACCCTGGTTGCGACGTCTGCGACCCGTGACGCCGCGCAGCAGCCAGTGCTCTTCGATCTTCAGCTTCGCGTCGAGCCGCTGCGCCTGGCGTTCTTCCTCGGCGGCGACCTGCTCGGTCCACGCCTCAAATCCACCGAAACCCACTTCGGCACGGCGGATCGCCCCGCGGTCGAGCCACAGCGTGCTTTTGGTCAGGCGGGTCAGGAAGGTCCGGTCATGGCTGATGACGACGAACGCGCCGCGAAAGCGCGAGAGCCAATCCTCCAGCCACTCGATCGCGGTGATGTCGAGATGGTTGGTCGGCTCGTCGAGCAGCAGGATATCGGGATCCTGCGCGAGCGCGCGGACGATCGCGGCGCGGCGACGCTCGCCACCCGATGCCGACGCCGCCTCGCGGGTGAGATCGATGCCGAGCTGGTCCGCGATCGCCTCCGCCTCATGGGCGAGCGGCGCGTCGTCGCCCGCCAGCACATAGTCGGCAAGCGTCGCGTGGCCCGCGACCGATGGGTCCTGTTCCAGCAGGATCACGCGGGTGCCGGGCACGATCGCGCGCCGTCCTTCGTCGGGCTCGATCCGCCCTGCGATAAGCTTCAGCAGCGTCGTCTTGCCCGCACCATTGCGGCCGATCAGCGCGAGCCGATCGCGCTGGCCGATGGCGAGGTCGAGATTGCGGAAGAGCCAGGCCGGGCCCTGGTTTAGGCCCAGGCCTTCGCAGGCGAGGATTGGTGCGGCCATGATCGAACGCGACCTAGGCGGCGCGGCGGTGACGGGCAAGGGTGTCGCGCGGCTGACGCGCACATTCACAGGCTGTTCAACCCTTGTCGTCCATGCAACACCCGTGAAGATGCTCCTCCCTTTGATTTTTCTCGGCCTCGTCGCCAACGCGCCCGCGCCCGACCAGCGGCGCGGCGGTGATCGCATGGAGGCGTGGCAGGCGACCCGCGAGGGGCGGATGCTGCCGCTTCGCGAGATCGAGCGGCGCGTGGTGCCGACGATGAAGGATGCGCAGTATCTCGGCTTCGACTTCGATAGCTCGACGAGCATTTACACGCTGAAGTTCCTGCGCGATGGGTCCGTCATCTGGGTCGATGTCGACGGGCGTTCGGGGCAAATCCTGGGGCGCACGGGGCGTTAGGTCCCGAATGACGCCAATCCACGCCATTTCCACAAGGGGACTGACATGCGCGTTCTGATCGTCGAGGACGAGCCGAACCTCGGCCAGCAGCTGAAGAACACCCTCGAAGGCGCGGGCTATGCGATCGATCTCGCGACCGATGGCGAGGAGGGGCACTTCCTTGGGTCTACCGAGAATTACGATGCGATCGTGCTCGATCTCGGCCTCCCCGAGATTGACGGGCTGACCGTGCTCGACCGCTGGCGCAAGGAGGGCAAGGTCACACCGGTGCTGGTCCTGACCGCGCGCGACAGTTGGTCCGACAAGGTCGCCGGGCTGGACGCCGGCGCCGATGATTATGTCGCCAAGCCCTTCCAGACCGAGGAACTGATCGCCCGTCTGCGCGCGCTGATCCGCCGCGCTTCGGGCAACGCGTCTTCCGAGCTCACCGCCGGCGATGTCCGCCTCGACACGCGGTCGGGCAAGGTCTCGCGCGGCGGTGAGCCGGTGAAGCTGACCGCGCAGGAATATAAGCTGCTGAGCTACCTGCTTCATCACAAGGGCAAGGTCGTCAGCCGCACCGAGCTGATCGAGCATATCTACGATCAGGATTTCGATCGAGATTCAAACACGATCGAGGTGTTCGTGACGCGCATCCGCAAGAAACTGGGTCAGGACGTCATCACCACGATCCGCGGCCTCGGCTACAGCCTGGAAGACCCGGAAGCCTGAGCCGGTGAGCGACGCGGACGCCACCACGGTGCCGGACGCCGTCGCAATCAACCGCCCGCGGCACACGGGGTCGCTGTCGCGGCGGATGATTCTGATCGCGGCGGCGTGGATCGGCGTGCTGCTGACCGGCGGCGGCTTCGCGCTGGACCGCGTGCTGTCGGCGGCGATCACGCGCAATTTCGACGATCAGCTGGAATATGTGCTGACCGCGCTTATCGTGTCCTCCGAAATCGGGCCCGAAGGCGAGGTGATCTTCAACCGCCAGCCCGCCGACCAGCGGTTCCTTGAGCCCAATTCCGGACTCTACTGGCAGGTGTCCGCCAGAAACCGCGAGCCGTTCCCGTCGCGCTCGCTGTGGGACCGCCAGCTTGCCTATGGCGACCCGCACGACGACCGCACCGTCCACTCCTATGACAGCGCGCAGTTTCCCGACGAGAAGCTGCGCATCGTCGAACGCGATGTGACGCTGCCCGGATCGAAGGTCCACTGGCGGTTCCAGGTCGCCGGTAGCCGGGACGGTCTGGACGCGCAGATCGCGGTGCTCAGGCGGACGCTGGTGCGCAGTTTCCTGTTGCTGGCGCTCGGGCTGCTCGCGCTCGCCTCGCTCCAGACGCTGTACGGGCTGTGGCCGCTGCGCAAGGTGCGCGAGGAGATCGCCCGGATGCGGGCCGGGCGGGCGACGCGCGTCGATGCGGGCATGCCGCGCGAGGTCGCGCCGATGGTCGAGGAGCTGAACGCGCTCATCGCGCATAACGAGGTGCAGGCGGAGGAGGCGCGGCGTCACGCCGGCAACCTCGCCCATGCGCTGAAGACCCCGCTGACCGTCATCATGAACGCCGCGACCGCGCAGCAGGCCGATCTGGCGGAGACGGTGATCCGCGAGGCGCGGACGATGCGGCGGCAGGTCGATCACCACCTGGCGCGCGCCCGCGCGGTCGGGCGGCGCGGGTCGGCGCATAGCCGCGCCGAGGTCTGGCCGAGCCTCGAATCGGTCGAGCGCGCGGTCGGACGGCTCTACCGCCACGTGCGTATTGACGTGGACGGCCCGCGCGATCTGCAGGTCCATGTCGAGCGGCAGGACCTCGACGAGATGCTCGGCAATCTGATCGAGAATGCCGCGAAATATGGTGGCGGCAGCGTTTTCGTGACGGTCGGCGCGCAGGCCGGCTTCGTCGAGTTCCTGGTCGAGGACGACGGCACTGGTATTCCGGAGGAAGAGCGCGTCCGCATCTTCGATCGCGGCGTGCGGCTCGACACGGGCAAGCCGGGAACCGGGCTCGGCCTCGCGATCGTGCGCGATGTCGCGGAGATCTATGAGGGCACGGTGAGCCTGGAGGAAAGCGAGGACCTCGGCGGTCTGCTCGTGCGTCTGCGGTTACCCGCGGCGAGCTGACCGCCGAGGCTGCCGGGCGGCGTCAACAGGGGAAACGCCGCCCGACAAACGGTTACGGCATCATCACCGTGTCGATGACGTGGATCATGCCGTTCGACTGATAGACATTGGCGATCGTGATCCGGCCCTTGTGGCCCTTGGCGTCCATGATCGCCCAGCCGTTGCCGGACTTCATGAACTTCAGCGATTCGCCCTGCACGGTCTTGTAGGTCGCGGTGCCGCCATGCGCCTTGGCATTGGCGGCGATCTGCGCCGCGGTGATCTTGCCCGGCACGACGTGATAGGTGAGGATCGCGGTCAGCTTCGCCTTGTTTTCGGGCTTCACCAGCGTATCGACGGTGCCCGCGGGCAGCTTTGCGAAGGCCGCATTGGTCGGCGCGAAGACCGTGAACGGACCCGGACCCGACAGCGTATCGACGAGCCCGGCTGCCTTGACGGCGGCGACCAGCGTCGTGTGGTCCTTCGAATTGACGGCATTCTCGACGATGTTCTTCGTCGGATACATGGCAGCGCCGCCGACCATCGGGTTGGTCTGGGCAGACGCGATCGTGCCGAGCGCGAGGGTCGCGCCGGCGAGGGTGAGAGACAAGCGGTTCATGGCACGTGATCTCCTGAAGCATCGTCGTTGCGATGCGTTCGGAGATACGGGCGCCGATGCGAACGGATGCACCGCGCGATACGATCAGGCGGGTTGCAGGGCGCCCATCGCTTCGGCGGTGAGCGTCAGGCTCCTCTTACGCGCCTGCGGGTCGTAGATCGCGCTCGCGACCATGACCTCGTCGACCCCGGTGCGGTCGACGAATGCCGCCATCTGCCGCGCGACCGTATCGCGCGTGCCGACCGCCGAGCATTGCAGCACATGATCGAGGATCGCTGACGCCTGTGTGCCAAGGCTCTCGCGGTAGCCGGCGACGGGCGGGGGGAGCTGGCGCGGATTGCCGGTGCGCAATGCGACAAACGACTGCTGCTGCGACGACGCGATCAGCTCGGCTTCCTCGGCCGTGTCGGCGGCGAAGACGTTGAACCCCGCCATCGCATAGGGCCGATCAAGGACCGCCGACGGCTTGAAATCACGCCGATAAATCGCGAGCGCCTGATCGAGCAGGTCGGGCGCGAAATGCGAGGCGAAGGCATAGGGCAGGCCGAGCGCCGCGGCGAGCTGCGCGCCGAACAGGCTCGATCCGAGGATCCACAGTTCCGGCTTCGCGCCGGCGCCGGGAGTCGCACGGATGCCGGTCTGGCCGTCGTCGGCGAAATAGCTTTGCAGCTCCAGCACATCGCGGGGGAAGGCGTTGGGGTCGGTTTCCAGGGTCCGCCTGAGCGCGCGCGCGACGCGCTGGTCCGATCCGGGCGCGCGGCCGAGCCCCAGATCGATCCGGCCCGGATACAGCGCATCGAGCGTCCCGAACTGTTCGGCGATCTGAAGCGGTGAATGGTTGGGCAGCATGATCCCGCCCGAGCCGACCCGGATGCTGCGCGTCGCGGCTGCGACATGCGCGAGCACGACCGACGTCGCGCCGCCTGCTATCCCGTCCATCCCGTGATGCTCCGCCACCCAGTATCGGTGGAAGCCGACGCTTTCGGCATGAGCGGCAAGGTCGGCGGCGTTGAGCAGGGCTTGGCGCACAGTGCCGCCTTCGACGACGGGGACGAGATCGAGCAGGGAAAGTTTCGTCATGCAACCGATATGGGAGCGATTGCGACAATCGGAAGGGGTTTGCTTGCCCCGCGTGACCCGCAGCTTTAGGGCCGGCGCCATGCAGGCGCGGCTCGATCATGTCCGGAACTGGATCTTCGATCTCGACAACACGCTGTATCCGGCGAGCGCGCGGCTGTTCGACCGAATCGACGCGAAGATGACCGCCTATGTCGCCGATCTGCTGGGGCTGGAGCATGACGCGGCCTACCGGGTGCAGAAGGATTATTTCCTCGCACACGGGACGACGCTCGCCGGACTGATGGCGCGCCATGATGTCGATCCGCACCATTTTTTGGCCGATGTCCACGATATCGAGATGGACGTGCTGGAGGAAAACGCGCCGCTCGCCGCCGCCATCGCGCGGTTGCCGGGACGCAAGATCGTCTTCACCAATGGCGACGGCCCCTATGCGCTCCGGGTTCTCGAACGGCTGGGCCTGCGCGAGACGTTCGAGGGCATTCACGATATCCACGCGATGGATCTGCGCCCCAAGCCCGAACCGTCTGCCTATGCCGGGCTTTGCGCGGCGTTCGATCTGAACCCGCGCCAATCGCTCTTCGTCGAGGATATGGCGCGCAACCTGAAGCCCGCAAAGGCGATCGGCATGACGACCTTGTGGGTCGACAACGGCTCCGAACAGGCGGCGGACGGCGACCGCAGCTTCATCGATTTTACCACCCATGATCTGACCGACTGGCTGCATTCGGTGCTGGAGGACGCATGAGCGAGGATTTGGCCGCCACGATCGACGCCGCGTGGGAGGACCGCGCGGCGATCGGTTTCCAGACGATGGGCGAGACGCGCGTCGCGGTCGAGCGCGCGCTGTCGATGCTCGATGCAGGGACGGCGCGGGTTGCGGAGCCGGATGGGGCAGGCGGCTGGCAGGTCAACCAGTGGCTGAAGAAGGCGGTGCTGCTGAGCTTTCGCCTCAACGACAATTCGCTCATCGATAACGGCCCCGGCGCGGGCCACTGGTTCGACAAGGTGCCGTCGAAGTTCAGCGGCTGGTCGGAAGGCGAGTTCCGCACCGCCGGCTTCCGCGCGGTGCCGGGCAGCATCGTGCGCCGCGGCGCGTTTGTCGGGAAGGGCGCGGTGCTGATGCCGAGCTTCGTGAACATCGGCGCCTATGTCGGCGAAGGCACGATGGTCGATACCTGGGCGACCGTTGGCAGTTGCGCGCAGATCGGGAAAAATGTCCATCTGTCGGGCGGCGCGGGGATCGGCGGCGTGCTCGAACCGCTCCAGGCCGACCCCGTCATCATCGGTGACGGCGCGTTCATCGGCGCGCGCGCGGAAGTGGCCGAGGGCGTGCGAGTCGGCGAGGGCGCGGTGCTGTCGATGGGCGTCTATCTCGGCGCGTCGACCAAGATCATCGACCGCGCGACCGGCGAAGTGTTCCGCGGCGAGGTGCCGCCCTATTCGGTGGTCGTGCCGGGATCGACCGGCGGCGGCAACCTCGCGCTCTACTGCGCGGTCATCGTCAAGCGGGTCGATGCGCAGACCCGCGCCAAGACCAGCATCAACGAACTGCTGCGCGACTGATCCGCGCCAATGACAGCTGAGGGGATAAGAATGACGACGGCAAGCAAGGTTCTCGACCGCGTGCTCGTGCTCGAGATGGTGCGCGTGACCGAGGCGGCGGCGATCGCTGCGTCTGCGCTCACCGGGCGCGGCGACGAGAAGGCGGCCGATGCCGCCGCGGTCGAAGCCATGCGCGAGGCGCTGAACGAACTCTACATGGACGGCACCGTCGTGATCGGTGAAGGCGAGCGCGACGAGGCGCCGATGCTGTTCATCGGCGAAAAGGTCGGCTCCGCGATCGGCAAGGGGCCCAAGATCGACATCGCGCTCGATCCGCTGGAAGGCACGACGATCTGCGCCAAGGCGGGACCGAACAGCCTCGCGGTGCTGGCGATCGCGGAAGAGGGCAACCTGCTCAACGCGCCCGACGTGTATATGGACAAGATCGCGGTCGGGCCGGGCTTTCCGGCGAACATCATCGACCTCGACCGGACCCCGACCGAGAACGTCACCGCGATCGCGGCGGCCAAGGGCGTGAAGCCCGCGGAGATCATCGCCTGCGTGCTCGATCGCCCGCGCCACGAAGCGCTGATCGCCGAGCTGCGCACGATCGGCTGCGGGGTGATGCTGATCGGCGACGGCGACGTGGCGGGCGTCATCGCGACCTCCGATCCGGATACGACGATCGACGTCTATATGGGCTCCGGCGGCGCGCCGGAGGGCGTGCTGGCGTGCGCGGCGCTGCGCTGCGTCGGCGGACAGTTCAAGGGGCGGCTGTTGTTCCGCAATGAGGACGAACGCGGGCGGGCACGCAAATGGGGGATCGAAGACCTCGATCGCCAGTATGATCTGACCGAGCTCGCCAAGGGCGACTGCATTTTCGCGGCTACCGGGGTGACCGACGGATCGCTGCTGGAGGGCGTGAAGCGCAAGGCCGGCAAGATGACGACCGAGAGCGTCGTCATGCGCGCCTCGTCGGGCACGGTGCGGTGGGTGAAGGGCGAGCACCGGCTGGGCTGATGCTGGCGGTCGTCCTGCTGCTGGTGGCGCTGGCCAGCTTCGGCTGGTTCCTGCGCGGTGATCGATCCGAATATGCGCGGATGAAGGCGCTGACCGATACGCGCGAGCGGCAGAGGCGTTACTGGGTCTGGACGGTGAAGGCGTTCCTGCTCTTCGGCGCGCTGAGCGTCGTGGAGCTGGTATTGCTCGGGCGCGCGGATGCGCCGCTTCGCTTCCCGGACGAGTTCGCGGGCGTCGCGGCTGGGTTGCCGCAGCTCGATGATTTTTCGCTGCTGCCCATTGCAGGCGCCGCAGTGATCGGCGGGATCGTCGGGTCGGTCGTGGTGGGGTTCATCGAGCGTCGTCGCAAGACCGCGGTCAAGGTCGGGGACTTCGACGCGCTCCTGCCCCGCAACGGGCGCGAGATGGCGTTTGCCGCGCTGCTCAGCGTGAATGCCGGGCTGAGCGAGGAGATGTTCTTCCGTCTGTTGATCCCGTTGCTGGTGATGGTGTTGACCGGCAGCGCGGTCGCCGGGTTCGCCTTCGCGGCGATCCTGTTTGCGGCGGCGCATCTGTATCAGGGCTGGAAGGGCGTCGCCGCCACCTTCGTGCTCGGGCTGGTGATGACCGGCTTCTATCTGTTTTCCCGCAGCCTGTTGGTCGTGATCGCCTTTCACGCGATCATCGATCTCAACGCGCTGATCGTCCGCCCCGCGCTGGGCCGCCTCATAAGGACCTAGCTCTTCATCCGCCAGCCGGTGCGGAAGATCCACACGATCAGCCCCATGCACAGCGCCAGGAACGCCGCGGTGACGGCGAGCGATATGCCGACATCCACATCGCCCTTGCCGAAGAAGCTCCAGCGAAAGCCGCTGACCAGGTAGACGACCGGGTTGAACAGGCTGACCGTCCGCCACGGCTGGGGCAGCATGTCGATCGAGTAGAAGGCGCCGCCCAGGAAGGTCAGCGGGGTGATGAGCAGCGCGGGGATGAAGTTCAGCTGCTCGAAGCCGTTGGCCCAGATGCCGATGATGAAGCCGAACAGGCTGAACGCGATCGCGGTCAGCAGCAGGAAGGCGATCATTGCGGCGGGGTGCGCGATGTTCAGCGGCACGAAGAACGCCGCTGTCGCCAGGATGATGAGGCCGAGGACGACTGATTTCGTGGCGGCGGCGCCGACGAAGCCGAGCACCATCTCGAACGCCGACACAGGCGCGGAGAGCAGCTCATAAACCGTGCCGGTGAATTTCGGGAAGTAGATGCCGATCGACGCGTTCGAGATGCTCTGGGTCAGGAGCGAGAGCATGATGAGGCCCGGCACGATGAAGCTGCCGTAGCCGACCCCGCCGACCTCCTGCATCCGGCTGCCGATCGCGCCGCCGAAGACGATGAAATAGAGCGAGGTGGTGAGGACCGGGGTGACGAGACTCTGCCACAACGTGCGCAACGCGCGCGCCATTTCGAAGCGGTAGATCGCCCAGACGCTGTGCGGGTTCACTGGCCATACCCTGCGTAAAGATGTGCTCCCGCGAAGGCGGGAGCCCAGACTGTATCCCCGCCTTTGCGGGGATACATTATGGCGAGAGAAGCCCTCATGCCCGCTCCCCCACCAGATCTACGAAAATATCCTCGAGGCTCGACTTCGAGGTTTCGAGGTCCTTGAAGCCGATATGCAGTTCCGCGAGCTTGCGCAGGAGCGAGGGGATGCCGGTGTGCTCCTCGGTCGCGTCGAAGACGTAGCGCAGCGTCTTGCCGTCGTTGACAAGGCTCAGGTCCCAATCGTCTAGCTCCCCGGGAAGCGTGGCCATCGGCTCGGCGAGCGTCAGGTCGAGCTCGCGCTTGCCGAGCTTCCGCATGAGGACGGCCTTGTCCTCCACCAGCAGCAGCTTGCCCTTGTCGATGACGCCGACACGGTCGGCTATTTCCTCGGCCTCCTCGATATAGTGCGTCGTCAGGATGATCGTGGTGCCGTGTTCGCGCAGGCGGTGGACGAGCTTCCACATGTCGCGGCGCAGGGACACATCGACCCCGGCGGTGGGTTCGTCGAGGAACAGGATTTCGGGTTCGTGGGCGAGCGCCTTGGCGATGAGGACGCGGCGCTTCATGCCGCCCGACAGTGTCATGATCTTCGCCGTGCGCTTGTCCCAGAGCGACAGATCGCGGAGCACCTGCTCGATATGCGCGGGGTTGGCCGGCAGGCCGAAGAGACGGCGGCTGTAGGTAACCGTCGCGAGCACCGTTTCGAACATGTCGACCGACAATTCCTGCGGCACGAGGCCGACGCGGCGGCGCGCGAACTTGTAGTCGTGGATCGCATCATGCCCGGCGACGGAGATCGTTCCCGATGACGGCGTGACGATCCCGCAGATGATGCTGATGAGCGTCGTCTTGCCCGCGCCGTTCGGGCCGAGCAGCGCGAAAATCTCGCCCTTGTTGATGGTGAGATCGACGGCGTGAAGTGCGGTGGTGCCGCCGGCATAGGTCTTCGCGACGCCGGCGACGCTGAGGATCGGATCGGTCATGGAGTCTTGGACGCCCCTTCGTCATGCCGGACTTGTTCCGGCATCCACTGTGCCGCGCCCATTCAGCTTCGAATATGCGGTGCAGTGAACCCCGGAACAAGTCCGGGGCAATGGAAAATCACGGGTTCCGCGCGTCGGCGATCGCCTTTTTCAGCGCATCATAGGGCAGCGCGCCGGACAGCACGCGATCACCCACCACCCAGCTCGGCGTGCCCGTCATGCCGAGACGGCCGGCCATCTCGAGGTTGTCGCGGATGAGGTTGTCGGCGCGGGGGTCGATCTTGGCGGGGTCGATGCCGGCCTTTGCGGCGGCGGCGGCGATGGTCTGCGCCGAGACGGAGCCGGCGGCGTAGAGCGCATCGTGGAAGGGCTTGAACTTGCCTTGCGCAGCGGCAGTAAGCGCGACGCGGGCGGCGGCGCGGCTCGTCTCGGCGAGGACGGGGAGTTCCTTGAAGACGACGCGCACATTGGGGTCGTCCTGCACGAGCCGTTCCACGGTCGGCAGCATCGCGCGGCAATAGGTGCAGTTATAGTCGTAATATTCGACCAGGGTCACGTCGCCCTTGGGGTTGCCGATCCACGCATTGCCGAATGGCGTGGTGATCGCGGCGCGGTTGTCCTGCACCACTTTCGAAAACTGCTTGTCCTGCAGTTTCTGCATCGCCTCGGGAATCAGCTCCGGGTTCGCAAGCACGTAATCACGCACGACCTGTTCGACCCGCGCCCGGTCCGCGCCCCCAAGCCCGGACGGCGCCATCTGGTCAGCGATATACATGCCGCCCGCGCCGAAGATCAGGCCCAGCGCGACCATGCCGAGCATGAGGCCGCGGTTGTTCAACTGGCGTTCGTTCACCGGCGCTTCTTCTTGTTGTCGTCCAGATCGTTCTGCGCGGTCATCGCGATGTCCTGCGCGCGGATCCAGTCGGGGGTGTTGGGCTTGATGCCGGCCATCGCGGTCCTTGCGCTCTGGGCGGCGGTGCGGCTGTCGCCGGTGAGGCTGGCCTGTTCGGCCGAGGCGAGCGCTGCGTGCGCGGTGTCGCCCGACGCCTCATAGGCCATGCCGAGCTGATACCAGCCGAACGGATTGTCGGTATCGCGCGCGACCGCGAGGCGCAGGACACGCACCGCCTCGGGATAGTTCGCCTTGTCCTCGGTCGCGATCAGCGCGTGGCCATAGGTGGTGGCGATGAGCGAATTGTTGTTCGATCCCGCGGTCGCTGCTTTCAGATAGGAGAGCGCTTCCCCGGGTTTGCCCGCTTCCAGCAGGATCTGGCCGCGAATTTCCTGGAAATAGGGATCGGTGGGGTCGGCCTTCACCAGCGCGACGGCTTCCGCATCCGCCTTGTCCGGGTAGCCACCCTTGTGGAAGGCATAGGCGCGCGCATAATGGGCATAGAGGCTCTGGTCGCTTTCCGGATAGTCACGCATGGTTCGCGACGGCTCCATGACATAGCCCTCCAGCTTCGCCTTCACCCGCTTGAACCGCTCCTCGAGCCCCGCGTCGGGCGCCTTGTTCCAGGCGGGTTGTGCCTGAAGATCGGCGGTCATGTTCTGGATGCGCTCGCCCGACAGCGGGTGGGTCTGCATGAACGGATCGATATTGCTCAGCCCGTAGCGATATTCCTCCTGCTGGAGCACCTTGAAGAAGCTCAGCATGCCTTTGCCGGAAACGCCCGCGGTGCGCAGATACTTGACCGCGCTGGCGTCGGCCGTCGCTTCCTGGGTGCGGCTGAAGGCGAGATACTTGCCCATCGCCGCCTGCTGACCGGCGGCGAGGATTCCCGCGCCGGCATCGCCCGCCCCCGCTGCCATCGCGGCGAGCCCGAGGACGAGGCTGAGCACGGTGATGCCCATCGCGGGCTTCGCACCCTGATCGCCGGTGACGACATGGCCGTCGGCGATATGGCCGAGTTCGTGTGCGATCACGCCCTGGACCTGGTTGGCGCTCGATGCCGCCTGGAGCAGCCCTGAATGGACATAGACGATCTGCCCGCCAGCGACGAAGGCGTTGATCGAATCGTCGTTGATCAGGACGACCTTGACGGTGTTGGGCGAGAGCCCGGCTGCCCTGATGAGATCGCGCGACATGTCCGCGAACAGCGCCTCGGTCTCGGCATCGCGCAGGATCGACTGCGCGCGCGCCGGCGACGTCCACAGCAACGAGAGCATGACGAGGCTGGCGAACAGCCGGCGGACGCCAGCAAGCAGACCGAAGGTCTTCGTCGTTCCGGAGGTTTCAGCCTGCATCGTGCGACCACAGCACAATCGGGGTGCGCGCGACAACCGTCATGCGGTGCATGCCTGGCGACGCCGGCCTGAATGTTGCGTGAAGCGGATGCGAAAAGACCGGCCGCGACGGTGTCGCGACCGGTCCTTTTCCTGTCCGTTTTCGACGATCAGGCGCCGAAGGTGCGCTGCCACCAGCCGCGGCGCGGGGAGCCGTCGCCGTTGTTCTGATCGCCTTCGGCTGTCGCGTCCGCATCCGCCACATTCGCCGCGGCGTCATTGGCTGCGACCGGAGCCTCGGCAGCTGTCTCCACCGCGGGAGCCGCTTCGTCTGCCGCAACATCAGCCTTCTTGCGACGCGTCCGCTTGGGCTTTGCCGGTGCTTCCGCGTCGGCGGCTGGCTCCGCAACGACCGGCGCCTCGGCCGCGGGAGCGGCCTCCGCATCGGCCTTCTTGCGACGCGTGCGCTTGGGCTTGGCGGGCGCCTCCTCGGCGACCGGTGCCTCCGCTGCCGGCTCAGCGGCAACCTCGGCCTCGACCGGAGCGTCGATCGGCTTGCGCGCACGCGGGCGGCGTCGGGTCTTGGGGGCCACAGCCTCCTCGATCTCTTCGGCGACCGGTGCCTCGGTGGAGACGATCGCCGTCACCGCGTCGATCGGCGCCGCCTCTTCGTTAGCGGCCGGGGCATCGCCGCGGCCTTCGCCCCGACGTCCGCCGCGACGACCGCGACGTCCCCGGCGGCGACGGCCCTCGCCCTCGCCGCGGGTTTCGCCGTCGGCTTCGGCCTCGACAGCCTCGACGTCATCGCCATCCTCGTCAGCCGAAACCTCGCCGGCTTCCGCGGATTCGCCACCCACGTCACCCTCGCCCTCGGGACGGTTGCGACCGCGGCGACCACGACGGCGACGGCGACGGCGGTTGCCGCCCTCGCGGTCTCCCTCGGCCTCGCGACGCTCTGCGCGGGGAGCGTCGTCGGCCTCGTCCTCGTCCTCGATCTCGACCTCGTCCTCGATATCGTCCTCGATATCGTCTTCGGGTTCCTCGATCAGTGCCTCGAACTTGGGTGCATAGGCGGGCGGCGGGCCGGACGCCTCCACCGACATGCGCGCGCCTTCCTGCTCGCCGTCGGGCAGGATCTCGACGCGTACGCCGTAGCGATCCTCGATCTCGGCGATGTCGGCGCGCTTGCGGTTGAGCACATAGACCGCCGCCTCGACGCTGGCGCGCAGCGTCAGGATCGAACCACGGCCGCGCGCCGCCTCGTCCTCGATCAGGCGCAGCGCGGAAAGGCCGGCGGAGGAGGCGGTGCGGACGAGTCCGGTGCCCTCGCAGTGGGGGCAGGCGCGGGTGGAGGCTTCGAGCACGCCGGTGCGCAGCCGCTGGCGGCTCATTTCCATGAGCCCGAAGCTGCTGATGCGGCCGACCTGGATGCGGGCGCGATCGTTCTTCAGCGCCTCCTTCATCGCCTTCTCGACCTTCCGGACATTGGAATTGTTGTCCATGTCGATGAAGTCGATGACGACCAGGCCCGCCATGTCGCGCAGGCGCAGCTGGCGCGCGATTTCCTGCGCAGCCTCGAGGTTGGTCGCGGTCGCTGTCTGCTCGATATTGTGCTCGCGGGTCGAACGCCCCGAGTTGATGTCGATCGAGACGAGCGCCTCGGTCGGGTTGATGACCAGATAGCCGCCCGACTTCAGCTGGACGACGGGGTGATACATCGCGGCGAGCTGATCCTCGACGCCCGCGCGCTGATAGAGCGGGACGGGATCGCTGTAATGCTTCACCTTCTTCGCGTGGCTGGGCATCAGGAGCTTCATGAACTCCTTGGCCTGGCGATAGCCGTCATCGCCCTCGACGATGACCTCGTCGATCTCCTTGTTGTAGATGTCGCGGATCGCGCGTTTCATCAGGTCGCTGTCGCCGTAGACGAGCGCGGGGGCGGCGGACTTCAGCGTCTCTTCGCGGATGCCGTCCCAAAGCCTTGCGAGATAATCGAAGTCGCGCTTGATCTCGACCTTGGTGCGCTGAAGCCCCGCGGTGCGGACGATGCAGCCCATCGAGGGCGGCAGCGCCAGTTCGGCCATGATCGTCTTCAGCCGCTTGCGGTCGCCCGCATTGCTGATCTTCCGGCTGATCCCGCCGCCGTGCGACGTGTTGGGCATCAGCACGCAGTAGCGACCGGCGAGCGAAAGGTAGGTGGTGAGCGCTGCACCCTTGTTGCCGCGCTCTTCCTTCACGACCTGGACGAGCAGAACCTGACGGCGGCGGATGACGTCCTGGATCTTGTAGCGACGCCTGAGGTTCATGCGGCGCTGGCGCAGCGCCTCGACCTGATCGTCATTGCCGTTCGACTTGCGCGCGGGCTTCGCGTCGCCCGCGTCATCGTCGTCGTGGGCCTCGTCGTCTTCGTGGCCGCCATCGTCGTCGAAGCGCTCGATCGATTCCTCGTCGATGTCCTGCGCGTCGTCGTGATCGTCTGCCTCGTCCTGCTCGGCGCGCAGCGCGGCCTCTTCGGCGGCGTGCTCGGCCTCCTCGCGCAGCAGCGCCTCGCGGTCTTCCTTGGGGATCTGATAATAGTCGGGGTGGATTTCGCTGAACGCCAGGAAACCGTGGCGATTGCCGCCATAATCGATGAACGCCGCCTGGAGCGACGGTTCGACCCGGGTTACTTTCGCAAGATAGATATTGCCCTTGAGCTGCTTGCGCTCGGCACTTTCGAAATCGAACTCCTCGATCCGGTTACCCTTGACCACCGCCACGCGGGTCTCTTCCCGGTGGCGTGCGTCGATCAGCATGCGCGTTGTCATTATAAAGTCTCCACGCGCGCGGACGGCCTGTCGGCCCGGTCGGCGCGCGATGATTGGGCGCGGGCAGGGGAACTCCCCCGCAAGCGCAATTCGGGATGAATGCCTTCGTTCGCGGCGCATGCCGGGGCGATGGGCCCGGGCGCAGGCTCGGGTCCGCGCGTCCGCCGGCACTGGCCTGGCGGGATCGGGACTTGAGGAAATGCGGCATGCGAACGTCAACCTGATGACACCCGCCCCTAGGAAAGCCCGGGCGGGCGGTTAGCCGGGCACCGCGCATACGACGCGCAGTTTTCGGTCGATAACCGGCCTAGCATTGCATCGCTCGCGCATCAACTGGCAGGTTGTTGCCGGCAGAGCGGCAGAAAAATGCCGAACGCCGTGTTAACCCAGTCCGGCAACCGTGATTTCAGCCCATCAGCGCTACCCCGTTTTCGCCGCGTATCGGCGAGCGCAAGAGGTGGGTTGGCTATGCAATTTCGCTGGACCGGGAACAGCCCCACGCGCCATGGTCGCGCGATGGCGATGCTGATCGCGTTCCTGACGAGCCTGTTTCTCGGCACCCCCGGCTTCGCTGCGACCGTGCAGCATGTCGCGGTGGCTGATGGCCGCATCGTCATCCGCTTCGACGACGCGGTCGAGCGTGCCTCGGCCTTTCTCGTCGACGGGTCGCGCCGGATCGTCGTCGACGTCAGCGGTGCGCGGCCCGGCGCGCGCCATAGTTTCGACGGCACGGTCGCATCGGTGCGCGAAGGCGCGCGGGGTTCGAACGGCGCGCGCGTGGTGTTCGATCTCAATCGCCCGACCGTGATCGCCGATGGCGGATTCCAGGACGGCGGGACGTCGCTGGTCCTGACGTTGCGCGATGTCGATGCCGCACGCTTTTCTAGCGCCAGCCTGGCGGGGCCGCTCGATTTCCTGTCGTTCGACTGGGGAAAGGCGAAACCGCGCTACAAGCTGTCGATCCCGGTGCCCGCCGCCTCGAAAGTGATCCTGCCCGACGTGCAGGGCGATGCCGACCGTCCGCTCGTCGTCATCGATGCAGGGCATGGCGGGGTCGATCCCGGCGCGATCAACCCGGTGACGGGACTGCGCGAAAAGGACGTGACGCTGAAGATCGCGCAGGCGATCCGCGACGCGCTTCTGGCTTCCGGCCGGGTGCGGGTCGCGCTGACGCGGGACGACGATCGCTATCTGATCCTGCGCGAACGCTACGGCATCGCGCGCAAATTGCACGGCGACCTGTTCATCTCGATCCACTGTGACAGCGTGGGATCGGAGGACGCGACCGGTGCGTCGGTCTACACGCTGTCCGAGGTCGCTTCCGACAAGGAAGCCGCGCGTCTCGCGAGCCGTGAGAACAAGGCCGATATCATTGCCGGGGTCGATCTCGGTCGTAGCAATGCCGACGTGTCGTCGATCCTGATCGACCTGACCCAGCGCGAGACGATGAACGCGTCGGCCGGGTTCGCCCGCCTGCTGGGGCGCGAGGCGAAGCCGCTCATTCCGACCAAGGCGATCTTCCACCGCATGGCATCGCTGATGGTGCTGAAGGCGCCCGACATGCCATCCATCCTGTTCGAGACGGGCTATATCTCGAACCCCGCCGACGCGACGTTCTTGGATAGCGCCACGGGGCGCGCGAAGATCGCGGAAAGCGTGAAGCGCGCGGTGGAGGTGCATTTTGCGCGGGCGATGGCGTCGCGGTAAATGCTGTTTCGGAACTGTGTGGAACCGACAGCGCTTCGCGCCTGATCGATCCTCCCCTGGAAGGGGAGGTGGCAGAGCGCGGCGCTGACGGAGGGGTGTCGCCCTCTCGATAGCGCGATACCCCTCCACCAGCTTCGCTGGTCCCCCTCCCCTTTCAGGGGAGGATTGAATCGAGCGCCGTCGCCGGGATGACGATCAGGAAGCCAGTGCCAGTTCGCCCGCCTCGAACGCAGCCTCCGTCGCATCGATCCAGCCCCCGCCGAGCACGCGGTCGCCATCGTAGAGCACCGCGGCCTGGCCGGGGGAAACGCCGTATTCCGGGGCTTCGAAAACCAGCCGGTCGCCGTCCATCCGCGCCGGTGCCGGTTTCGCCATCGAGCGGACCTTGGCGAGCAGCGGCCGATCGAGCGGGCCGAGGATGTTCATGTTCGACAGCCGCGCGGCGCCCACCGCGAGCGCTGCGCGCGGGCCGACGATGACGCGGTTCGCCTGCGCATCGAGGCGGACGACGTAGAGCGGTTCGGGCGTGCCGCCGATCTCCAGACCGCGGCGCTGACCGACGGTGAAATGGATGATGCCGCGATGTTGCCCGAGCGTGCGGCCGTCCAGATGGACGATCTCGCCGGCAAGCTCCGCCTCCGGGCGCAGCTTTTTCACCAGTCCGGCATAGTCGCCGTCGGGGACGAAGCAGATGTCCTGGCTGTCGGGCTTGGCGGCAATGCCGAGGCCGATCTCGGCCGCGATCTCGCGAACCCGCGTCTTTGGCAGCGCACCCAGCGGGAAACGCAGGAAATCGAGCTGCGCTGGCGTGGTCGCGAACAGGAAATAGCTCTGGTCGCGTGCCGGATCGGCACCGCGGCGGAGTTCGGCGCCTTCGCGGCCGATGACCCGGCGGACATAATGCCCCGTCGCGAGGCAGTCGGCACCCAGATCCCGCGCCAGCCGGAACAGATCGGTGAACTTCGGCCCCATATTGCACTGGACGCACGGAATGGGCGTGCGTCCGGCGAGATATTCGTCCGCAAAGTGATCGACGACCGTCTCGCGAAAGCTGCTTTCGTGGTCGAAGACATAATGCGCGATGCCGAGCGTATCGCAGACCGCGCGTGCATCGCGGATATCGCGCCCGGCGCAGCACGCGCCGGCCCGCCCGACCGCCTCGCCGTGATCGTAGAGCTGGAGCGTGACGCCGATCGTTTCTGCGCCCGTCCGCGCGGCGAGTGCAGCCACGACCGAGCTGTCGACGCCGCCCGACATGGCGACGACGATGCGGCGTCCCGACAGGTCGCCGTCCAGCTGAAAATCTATGGCTTCCGTCACGGCCGCGCACATAGGCGCTTGGGCCACGAAGCGCAAAGTAACCTCTCTCAACGAAGCGTTTCACCCGCCTTTACCGAGCCTTCAGACCCTGCGGCTAAAGCGGAGTCGGCCGATGGCGGCGCACAGCGAAAGCGGATGATTTGGATCTCGGTTTTTCCCGGTTCGACAAGGATATGGTGGTCACCACGCTGCCGGCGGACCTCGCGGTCCTGCTGGTCGGGGTGGCGGCGCGCCAGGCCGGATCGCCGACCGCCGCGAACTATGCGCGACTGTTGAATGCGCCGGTTGAACCGACGCTGCTCGCACCGCTCCACGGCGCCTTCAACGGTCCGGTCGCGGCGCGTCAATTGCGATGGAAAGAGGAATGAAGGGTCCGTTTACCGTGGCGCTTTAGCCGATCTTCAGGCGGCTGCCGCTACACCACCGACATGAGATTTGGAGAGGGGGCCCCCCGCCCCGAACCAGAGGTTGCACCAATGATCCAGAACCAGAAAATCCGCCCCGCAAAAGTGATCGGCCCGCTTGGCGAGTCGCTCACGATCGAAACGCTGCCGCCGCCGTCCACGACGCGGTGGGTGGTGCGTCGCAAGGCGGAAGTCGTCGCTGCGGTCAACGGCGGTCTGCTGAGCGTGGACGAGGTCTGCGATCGCTACGGCCTGACGGTCGAGGAATTCGCCGGCTGGCAGCGCGCCATCGACCGCTCCGGCATGCCGGGGCTGCGCGTCACGCGCATCCAGCATTATAAATCGCTCTACGAGCGCCAGCAAAAATACTGAAAAGTTGATCCACGTTTAAAACGCAAGCGGAACAATCCTCCCCCTCGCGAGTAATTGCACCACGGCCCGGATGTGGCGGGCTAGCAACGCAGGGGAGTTTATCATGGGTCTCATCATCTGGCTCATCATCGGCGGCGTCATTGGCTGGATTGCCAGCATGATCATGCGCACCGATGGTCAGCAGGGCATCCTGCTCAACATCGTCGTGGGCATCGTCGGCGCGTTCATCGGCGGCCTGATCTTTTCGGGCGGATCGATCAACAATCAGCCGCTGACGCTCTATTCCTTCCTCGTGTCGCTGCTGGGTGCCGTCATCCTGCTCGCGATCGTCAACCTGATCCGTCGCGGCAGCGTGCGCTAAGCGCCGACCGCCTTCGGACAGAGCATGCGGCCGCCCGATCATTCGGGCGGCCGTTTTGCTGTACGCCTCAGCGCAGCGCGAAACGCACCGCCAGCGTCACCGACAGGTCGGTTTCGCCCGGCAGCACGATCGTGTCGGATTCAGCCTTCGCGCGCGCCATATACATGACCGGCGGGCGCGGACCCCCGCCCGCATCTTCGCCATTCTCGCTGATCGACACGATCCGTTCGACCCGCAGCCCGGCGGCGCGCGCATAGAGTTCGGCGCGGGCCTTTGCGCGCGTGATCGCGTCGGTGCGCGCCTCGTCCAGCGCCGCTTCGGGCTTGTCGACCGACATTGACGGGCCATCGATCTGGTTCGCACCCTCGGTCACCAGCGTGTCGAGAATCCGCCCGCTCCTGCCGATATCGCGAAACTTCACGCTGACGCTGTTGGTCGCCTGATAGCCGGTGACGACCGGCGGCTGATTTTCGGCATAGCGATATTGCGGGGACAGATTCACCGCCGCGGTGGAAAGATCGCGATCAGCGACGCCGGCGCTTTTGAGCGCGGCGACGACCTTTGCCATCCGGCTCGCATTTTCGGACACGGCGGCGGCGGCGGTCTTTGCCTGGGTCACGACTCCGGCGCGAATGGTCGCGATGTCGGGCGTGCGCGTAACGCGGCCGGTGGCGGTCACCTCCAGCAGGGTCGCATCGGCGGGCAGAGGGGTTATGCCCGTCGCCGTCTGCGCCATCGCGGCGACTGGGAGGGCGGCGAGCAGGGGAAGCGCCGAAAGCGCGGCACGCAGGATCATGGGTTCACTCCTCGGTCGTCGACATCCTGCCGACAGGACGCCGCCCTAGCGTGGGGCAGCAATACGCAGGCTTAACCGATACGCTTGTAAAACGAACGCGCTAGGCGCAGAAATCGCCGCGAGCGCACCGTGCCCCCTTGAGGTCGGTGCTTTATTTTTATAATACACGTGGCAGGGCAATGCTGCGGCGAAGAGCCGGGACGGGGAAAGTGACGGGAATGAGCTACGAATCGGGCAACCTTGAGGGTGAGCCGCTGGCGATCGAAGGACCCGACGCGCCCCGCAGCCGTCGCCGGCTGTTCGTCGGCGCCGGCATCGTCGTCATTGCCATCCTGATCGCTGTGTGGGCCTTTTCCGGCGGCAAGAAGGACGGCGCCAAGACGTCGGGCGTGCCCGTCGAGCAGGTGCCGAGCGTCACCGTCGTCGTGCCTGGCCGTCACACCGTCGATCGCACGATCAACGCGACGGGCAGCCTTGCCGCACGGGTCGACATGCCGGTGGGCGTCGCTGGCGAAGGCGGCTTGGTGACGCGCGTGCTCGTCCAGCCGGGTCAGTGGGTCGGTGCAGGACAGGTGCTCGCGACGGTCGATCGCTCGGTGCAGACCCAGACTGCGGCGTCGCTTGACGCGTCGGTCGCGGTCGCGCGGTCCGATCTTGCCATCGCGCAGTCGAATCTCGACCGTGCGAGCAAGCTGGTCGATCGCGGGTTCATCTCGAAGGCCGATCTCGAACAAAAGGCTGCGACGCGCGATGCGGCGGCGGCGCGTGTGAAGGTCGCGCAAGCGCAGCTTTCGGAGACGCGCGCGCGCAACGGCCGCCTCGATATCCGCGCGCCGGCGGCTGGCCTCGTGCTCACCCGTGCGGTCGAGCCGGGGCAGATCGTCGGGGCGGGGTCGGGCACGCTCTTCCGCATGGCGAAGGGCGGCGAAATGGAAATGCGGGCGCAGCTGGCCGAAACCGATCTGATGGGCCTGCCGGTCGGCGCGCAGGCGCAGGTGACTCCGGTCGGCGACACGAAGGCGTTTCCCGGCCAGGTCTGGCAGGTCTCGCCCGTCATCGATCCGCAGACGCGGCAGGGCATCGCGCGCATCGCGCTGAAATACGATCCCGCGCTGCGTCCGGGCGGCTTTGCGTCTGCGACGATCGTCGGCGGCGCCGCGCAGGCGCCCGAACTCCCGCAATCGGCGATCCAGAGCGACGATGCCGGCAATTTCGTGTATGTGATCGGCGCCGGTGACAAGATCGAACGGCGTGGCGTGAAGATCGGCACCGTGTCCGACAATTCGGTCGCGATCGCTGACGGCTTGAACGGAACGGAGCGGGTCGTGCTGTCCGCCGGCGCGTTCCTTAACCCGGGGCAGAAGATCAAGCCGGTGGTCCAGAAGGCGGCAGTCGCTGCTGCCGGTGCGGAGTAGGGGCATGAATTTCCGCAACATTTCCGCCTGGTCGATCCGGAACCCGGTTCCGTCGATCGTGCTGTTCCTGATGTTGACGGTCGCGGGAATCGTCAGCTTCATGCGGATGGACGTGAACAACGATCCGGACATCGATTTCCCGGTCGTCATCGTCTCGATCAGCCAGCCGGGCGCGGCGCCGACCGAACTGGAGAACCAGGTCACCCAGCGCGTCGAGGCGGCTGTGCGTTCGCTCCAGGGCATCGACGAGATCAGCTCGGACGTCCAGGAAGGCGAATCGACGACCGTCATCCAGCTCAACATCGGCACACCGATTGACCGTGCGGTGGAGGATGTGCGCAGCGCGATTAGCCAGATCCGCGGCAATTTGCCCGAAGGCATCCTCGAGCCGCAGATCATGCGCGCCGACACGACCGATAACGACCTCGGCAGCTATTCGGTCATCGGCACCGACATGACGATGGAGCAATTGAGCTGGTTCATCGACAATACGGTGGCGAAGGAATTGCTGTCGGTGCCGGGCCTGTCGAAGGTCGAGCGTAACGGCGGCGTCAGTCGCGAAATTCGCGTTATCCTCGATCCGGCGAAGCTCCAGTCGTTCGGGCTGACCGCAACCGAAGTGAACCAGCAGCTGCGCCAGGTGAACCTGAACGCCGCGGGCGGGCGCGCGGAGATCGCGGGATCGCAGCAATCGGTGCGTGTCCTCGGCAACGCGAAGAACGCGTATCAGCTCGGCCAGACGCAGATTTCGACCGGGCTTGGCCGGACGATCCGCCTCGTCGACGTGGCGCAGGTGCGCGATCTCTATGCCGAGCCGCAATCGGCCGCGACGGTCGATGGTCGCCCCGTCGTCAGCTTCGACTTCAAGCGCGCGAAGGGCGCGTCCGACGTCAGCGTCTTCAAGGGCGCGCAGGCGAAGCTCGCCGCACTCGAAAAGCGCACGCCGAACGTGAAGTTCAAGCTGCGCGACAATGGCGCGAAATATGCCGAGGAGCAGTATGAAAGCGCGCTCCACGCGATGATCGAGGGCGCGGTCCTCGCGGTCGTCGTGGTGTTCCTGTTCCTGCGCGACTGGCGCGCGACGATCATCTCCGCGCTCGCGATCCCGCTGTCGGCAATCCCCGCCTTCTGGTTCATGGACTTGCTGGGCTTCACGCTCAACCAGATGACGCTGCTAGCGCTCAGTTTGGTGGCGGGCGTTCTGGTCGACGACGCGATCGTCGAGATCGAGAATATCGTCCGGCATATGCGGATGGGCAAGAACGCCTATCAGGCATCGATCGACGCGGCGGACGAGATCGGTCTCGCGGTGCTCGCGACGACGATGGCGATCGTCGCGGTGTTCCTGCCGGTCGGGTTGATGCCCGGCATTTCGGGCCAGTTCTTCAAGAATTTCGGCCTCACCGTCGTCGTGTCGGTGCTGATGAGCCTTGCGGTCGCGCGCCTAGTCACGCCGATGATCGCCGCCTATTTCCTGAAGGCGAGCGGGCATGCGAGCCACGGCGAGAATGCGATGATGCGCGGCTATACGCGGCTGCTCGCCTGGACGCTGAACACCGAAAAGGCGCAGCGCGTGCGGGATGGTGCGGGCTGGCTGAAGCGGCGCGCGGCGCGCTTCGTCGATCACCGGGTATGGATCGTCGGGGTCGGCGTGCTCGCGTTCATCGCGACGATCGCCTGTTTCATGATGCTGCCGATGACCTTCCAGCCGGCGCAGGACAATGACCGCAGCACGGTAAGCGTCGAGATGGTGCCTGGCACCACGCTGGAGGATACGCGCAAGGTCGTGGACCGCGTCGCGGCGCTGCTGCGCAGCCAGACGACGATGGTCGAATCGGTCTATGCGCGCTCGTTCATCGGCAGCGGCCGCGTGACCGCGACGCTGCGTGACGACCGGCCGATGAAATCGACCGAGTTCGAACGCAGTCTTGCGCCGCAGCTCGCCAAGATTCCCGATGCGCGCGTGAACTTCCAGTCGCAG
Organism: Sphingomonas sp. EC-HK361; assembly: GCF_902498785.1. Taxonomy (GTDB): domain Bacteria; phylum Pseudomonadota; class Alphaproteobacteria; order Sphingomonadales; family Sphingomonadaceae; genus Sphingomonas. The sequence continues at coordinate 1,139,105 of NZ_LR701494.1, read as the reverse complement.
TTCGGCTGGGGCGGCAGCAACCGCGATCTGTCGATCACGCTCGGCGGGGACGACCCGGTGCAGCTGCGCCAGACCGCGAACAAGATCGTTGCGGAAATGGCGAAACTGCCGACGCTCGTGGCGCCGCGCATTTCGGGCGATCTCAACCGTCCCGAAATCGTCATCCGGCCGCGCATGGACCTGGCCGCCAATCTGGGCGTGACGACGCAGGCGCTGTCGAGCGCGATCCGCATCGCGACGCTTGGTGACATCGACCAGAACAGCGCGCGATTCTCGCTCTCCGATCGCCAGATCCCGATCCGCGTCGCGCTCGATCAGTCGGCGCGCGAGCGGCTCTCGACGATCCAGAACCTGCCCGTGCAAACGCAGAGCGGCGGGTCGGTTCCGCTGAGCGTCGTCGCCGAGATCGGCTTCGGCGCCGGCCCGACCAAGATCCAGCGCAACAACCAGCAGCGTCAGTTGACCATCGGCGCCGATCTGGCGCCCGGCATCGTCAGCAGCGTCGCGCAGAAGCAGATCCACGCGCAGCCGACGATGTCGCACCTGCCGCTGGGCGTGAACGAGATCGTCCTCGGCCAGTCGAAATGGCAGGCGGAGATGATCAACAACTTCATCATGGCGGTGATTTCGGGCATTTTCCTGGTCTTTGCGGTGCTTGTGCTGCTCTATCGCCGCCTGCTGCCGCCGCTGGTCAACATGGGCTCGCTGCTGCTCGCCCCGCTCGGCGGGCTGTTAGGCCTGCTGGTGACTGGGAATCCGGTGTCGATGCCGGTGTTCATCGGGCTCCTCATGCTGCTCGGCATCGTCGCGAAGAACTCGATCCTGCTGATCGACTTCGCGCTTGAGGAGATGGGCAAGGGCGTTCCGGTGCGCGAGGCGATCCTCGATGCCGGGCACAAGCGGGCGCAGCCAATCGTGATGACGACCGTCGCGATGGTTGCGGGCATGATCCCGACCGCGCTGTCGATCGGCGGCGACGGATCGTGGCGCGCGCCGATGGGCATCACGGTGATCGGCGGACTGACGCTCTCGACGCTGCTTACGCTCATCATCGTGCCGGCGGCGTTCAGCCTGGCGGTCGGGGTGGAGCGCTGGGTCGGGCCGAAGCTCGGCCGGCGACTGCTTACCTATCGTCCGGGCGACGACGGCTCGACGCTGATCGGTCCGGTCGCGCCGCACGGCACGCTGCCGCCGGCGCCGGGACGGCTGGAGGGGCCGCAGCCTGCGGAGTAAAAATCCTCCCCGGCACGGGGAGGGGGACCATGCGCCGCATGGTGGAGGGGGTCCGCCACGAACGGATCGCTCGCGGCGGGCCCCCTGCACCACGCCGCTACGCGTCGCGGTTCCCCTCCGCGTGCCGGGGAGGATCTCATCGCCCTTGAACATTCCCCGGTTTCGGGGATTGTTCCGGGCATGACCCTTCCTTTCAGCCGGCGCCCGACCCACGAGGCCGCTCCTGCCGGGCTGGTGCGGATGCGCGTCGTCGCGACGGGGCTGCTCGTCTTGATGGCCGTGACCTACGCGCTCGCGCGCTGGCAGGAACCGGCGCATCCCGCATTCGGCTTCGTCCGTGCCTTTGCCGAAGCGGCGATGGTGGGCGGGCTCGCCGACTGGTTCGCGGTGACCGCGCTGTTCCGTCATCCGCTCGGCCTGCCGATCCCGCACACAGCGATCGTCCCACGCAACAAGGACCGGATCGGCGAAACGCTCGCCAGCTTCCTGCGCAATAACTTCCTTGTGCCGGCGGTGGTCGCGCGGCGGATGCGGCGGCTCGATATCGCCTCGGCCGCCGGCCGCTGGCTCGCCCAGCCGCCGGGCGGACCCGGCCGGCTGCGCCGCGGCGCATCGCGGCTGGTGGCGGAGATGCTCCAGGCGTTCGATCAGGACCGGCTCGGCGGACTCGTCAAGTCGACGGTCGCGCAGCGCTTGCGCCAGATGGAGGTCGCACCACTGATCGGCCAGGCGCTGACCGCGGCGATTGCCGAGAACCGCCACGTGCCGCTGCTCGACGGCATCGTCCGCTGGGCGGGCAGGGTGCTTGCGGCGAACGATCACCTGATCCGGGCGATGGTGCATGAGCGCGCCGGATCGATCATGCGCTGGACAGGGCTCGACGAGACGCTGTCGAACAAGTTGATCGACGGGCTCGACCAGCTCCTCGCCGACATGGCCGACGATCCGCACCACCCGCTGCGCGACAAGGCCGAGGAGGGGCTGGCGGTGCTCGCCCATGACCTCCAGCATGACGCCACGATGCGACTGCGGGTGGAAGCGCTGAAGCTCGATCTGCTCGACAATCCCGCGATGCAGCGCTGGATCGACGGCATGTGGGAACAGATGCGTGGCGGGATGCTCAAGATCGCGCGCGATCCCGACGCGGCGATGGCCGGGCGGCTGGGCGAGATGCTGCGCGAACTCGGCGAGCCGCTCCAGCACGACCCGAAGCTGCGCCGCACGATCAACCGCTTCGTCCGCCGCGCTGCCGTCGGCGCCGCCGCCGACTATGGCGACGCGATCGTGCGCCTCGTGTCCGACACGGTGCGCGGGTGGGACACCGGCACCATCACGCGGCGGCTGGAGAACGCGGTCGGGCGCGACCTGCAATATATCCGGATCAACGGCACCATCGTTGGCGGGCTGGTCGGGCTTCTTATCCATCTGGTCGATGTGGGAATTTGAAGGAGGTTGAACGATGGCGCGGGAATCTGGCGCTGTAGCAATTGACCATATGGGGTTTTCGGTCGCGTCACTGGACGAGGCGGTGGCGTTCTGGACCGATGCAATGGGTTTCGAGCTTGTCCGCACCGGCGAGATGGGCGGCAGTTTTCTCCGGGATGTGACCGGAGTGGACGATCCTCATTGCAGAATGGCCGTCGTGGTTTCGCCGGAGGGATATGCGATCGAGCTTCTCGAATATTCGAAGTCCGACACGTTGGACCGAGCGCCTGAAAGCGCGGGCGCAATCGGCGCTGCGCACATTGCCGTTTCCGTTGCCGACATCGAAACGGCATTGGAAAGGATCGAGGCACATGGCTGGCACGCCAAGGGGTCGCCGCAACCCGTTCCAGCCGGGCCGCGCGCCGGTACGGTCGTTGTCTATGTGTCGGGGCCGGACAACATACACATCGAACTCATGCAACCGCCCCGGTAAATCACCTTGCCCGCGGACCTCTGCGCTGGCCGCTGGAGAAGAGCCGAAGTGGCGGCCACCGGTTTGGCGACCGAACGAACGGCGCTGTGCCCTATCTCTCCCAATCCAGCACGGTCCACCCGCGCTTGCTGGCGAGCGATCGCAGCGGGCCGTGGGCGTTGACCGCAAAGGCTTCGTCCGCCCATTCGAGGACGGGCGCGTCGGAGACATGGTCCGAATAGAAGCGGATGTGGCTTGTCTTGCGGCCGATGGCTTGGCCGCGCATCCAGTCCTCTATCATGCGCAGCTTGACCGGGCCGTAGCAGTTCTCGCCGGCGATGCGCGCGACGATGGCGTTTTCGGCGCCGGTCATCGTCTCGGTCCCGATCGTGTCGTCGAAGCCGAGTTGCGCGGCGATGGCGCCGGCGTAGAAGCGGTAGGATGCGGTCGCCATGACAAGGCGGTAGCCGGCGGCGCGATCGGCCTCGATCTGCGCGCGCGCGCCGGCAAACACCCCCGATGCCACGACACGCGCCGCGAAATCGTCGGCCACGCGTGCGGCGTCATCGGCGCGGAGCGATCGGCCCAGCAGCATCGCCTGCGTCCACTGTTTCAGCCGCGCGCGATCGATCAGCCGCGCTGTATAGGCGAGACCGGCAAGCCCGGCCACGGGCAGCAGCGCGAGCCGCCACGGCGCGAGCGTGCGTGCCGCCGCGATCAGGAACGGGGTCCATGTCGGCAGATGGGTGATCGTGCGATCCATGTCGTAGATCGCAAGCTTGTGGGTGGTCATGATTTCGTCCCTGTCGCGGAACGGCTTGCCGTCGCCAGCACTTTCCCGCAAGGGTGCGGGCGATGGGCGCGAAGGCGGATTTTGCTGAAAGCGGGGGCTCCGGCGCCGGCACGCTCGATTTTTCGGGGCGGTTGGCCTTGTCCGATCTCGGCGATCTTCCCGATCGGCTCGATGCCTATCAGGGCGATGTGGAGCGGCTCGATCTGTCGGCGGTCGAGCGGATCGATACGATCGGCGCCTGGGTCGTCCACCGCTTTGCCAAGGCGCGGGGTGCCTCGATCGAGGGGCTGTCACCGGACGGCGCGCATTTGCTGGAGCAGGTCGCGGCATCCGATCAGTCGGTTTCGGTGCGCCCGCACTATGTCAGCCCACTGACCCGCGTGCTCGGCGAGGTGGGCGACGCAGTCGTCATCGCCTTCCAGACGCTGTACGGCCTCCTCGGTTTTCTCGGCGCGACGGTGATCGCGCTGGGAACCGTGATTCGCCATCCGTCCAAATTCCGCTTCAACGCGACGGTTCAGCGGTTCGAGGTCGTTGGCGTGTCGGCGCTGGGCATCATCGCCTTGATGAGTTTCCTGATCGGCATCGTCATCGCGCAGCAGGGCGCGGTGCAGCTGCGCCAGTTCGGCGCGGAGGCGTTCACGATCAACCTTGTCGGCCGGCTGACGCTGCGCGAACTCGGCGTCCTGATGACCGCGATCATGGTCGCCGGGCGATCGGGATCGGCGTTCGCGGCGCAGCTCGGCACGATGAAGCTGACCGAGGAGGTCGACGCGATGCGCACGATCGGCGTGTCGCCGATGGAAGCGCTGGTGTTGCCTAGAGTGATGGCCGCGACGTTGCTGATGCCGCTGCTGGGTTTCTACGCGTCGATCATCTCGATTCTCGGCGGCATGTTTCTGTGCTGGGCGTCGCTCGGGATTCCCCCGGAAACCTTCGTCCAGCGCATTCGCGAGGTCGTGCCGATCACCGACCTGTTCGTGGGGCTGGTCAAGGCGCCCGTCTTCGGCGCGATCATCGGGATCGCCGGCTGTTTTCAGGGGATGCAGGTCGAGGGCGATGCAGAGCAGGTCGGCAGCCGCACGACCTCGGCCGTGGTGCAGGCGATCTTCCTCGTCATCGTGCTCGATGCGTTCTTTGCGGTGTTCTTCACCTGGATCGGATGGATCTGATGGCGGACGATCAGGATCCGGTCATCCGCGTGCGCGGGCTGAAGAACAGCTTCGGCGACCAGGTGGTGCACGAAGGGCTGGACCTCGACGTGCGGCGGGGAGAGATTTTAGGCGTCGTCGGCGGATCGGGGACGGGCAAGTCGGTGCTGATGCGCTCGATCATCGGCCTTCAGGTGCCCGATGCTGGCGAGGTGCTGGTCTTCGGCGAGCCGACGGTGGACCGTGAGGAAAGCGAGACGCTGGATATCCGCAAGCGCTGGGGCGTGCTGTTCCAGGGCGGCGCGCTGTTCTCGACGTTGACCGTGGCGGAAAACGTCCAGGTGCCGCTGAAGGAATTCTACCCCGAGCTGCCGCTCTCGCTGCTCGACGAGATCGCGTCCTACAAGGTCGTGATGACGGGTCTGCCCGCCGATGCCGGGCCGAAATTTCCGGCAGAGCTTTCGGGCGGGATGAAGAAGCGCGCCGGCCTCGCCCGGGCGCTCGCGCTCGATCCGGAACTGCTGTTCCTCGACGAGCCGACCGCAGGGCTGGACCCGATCGGCGCGGCGGCGTTCGACGAGCTCACCAAATCGCTCCAGAAGACGCTGGGGCTGACCGTCTTCCTCATCACCCACGATCTCGACACGCTGTATGCGATCTGCGACCGGGTGGCTGTGCTCGCCGACAAGAAGGTGATCGCGGTCGGCACGATCGACGAGTTGCTCGCGCTCGATCATCCGTGGATCGAGGAATATTTCAAGGGGCCGCGCGGCCGCGCCGCGGTGGCGACCCAGGACGCGCACAAGACGCAAGCGCACGAAAAGGCAGAGGCGTAAGGCATGGAAACCCGTTCCAATCACGTGCTCGTCGGTGCGGTCGTGCTGATCCTGCTCGGCGTGCTGGCCATCTTCACCGTCTGGATCGCGCGCGCAGGCGGCGCGACCGAGAAGAAATACGACATCTTCTTCAAGCAATCGGTCGATGGCCTCGCCAAGGGGTCCGCGGTCAATTTCTCCGGCGTGCCATCGGGTCAGGTCGAGGAAATCTCGCTGTGGAAGCCCGATCCCCAGTTCGTGCGCGTGCGCGTGAGCGTGAAGGACGAGACACCAGTGCTGCGCGGCACGACCGCGACGATCCAGGGCAGCTTCACCGGCACCAGCACGATCCAGCTCGACGGTGCGGTCAAGGGCGCGCCGCCGATCGTGTGTCCCGACGTCAATCCGCAGGTCGATTGTCCCTACGGCGTACCGGTCATCCCGACCAAGGCCGGCGGTTTGGGCGCGATCCTCAATTCCGCGCCGCAATTGCTCGAGCGACTTTCGACACTGACCGAGCGGCTGACGGGCATGCTTTCGGACAAGAACCAGGCGTCGATTGCGGGCATCCTCGACAACACCAACCGGCTGAGCGACGCGCTTGCCGATCGCGGGCCGGAGATTGCCGCCACGCTCGCCCAGACGCGCGTCGCGATCCAGCAGGCCGGCGATGCCGCGCAGTCGATCGGGCAGCTGGCCGCGACCACCAACGGCGTGCTGGCGGAAGACGTGAAGCCGGCGATGGCGAACCTGAACAAGGCGATCGTCTCTGCCCAGCAGAGCGCCGATACGCTGAACGGCGCGATCAGCGATGCGCGGCCGGGGCTTCAGGCGTTTTCGAAGCAGACGATTCCGGAGGTCGGCAAGCTCGTCCACGATCTGCGCCAGACGTCGGCGGCGCTCTCGTCGATTGCGGAAAAGGTCGATCGCCAGGGCGCCGGCTCGCTGATCGGTCAGCAGAAACTTCCGGATTACAAGGGCAAGTGAGGGTTCCCATGAAGAAGACGCTCGTCCTGATCGCGGCCCTGCCGCTTGCCGGATGCATCAGCTTCGGCGCGAAGCCGCCGGCACAGTTGCTCAGCCTCACCTCGACCGCGCAGGTACCCGCGGGGCAGGTGCAGAACTCCGCGGCCTCCCCGACGATAACCATCGCGGTGCCCGCGGTGCCGCAGGCGCTGGCGACCGCGAGGGTGCCGGTGCAGCAATCGCCGACCGCGGTCGCCTATCTGAAGGACGCGCAGTGGGTGGAGCCGCCGCAGCGCCTGTTCGCGCGGCTGCTTGCCGACACGGTCGGTGCGCGGACCGGGCGCGTGGTGCTCGGCGAGGCGCAGTCCTATGCCGATCCCGGCGCGCGCCTGACGGGCGAGCTGCGCAATTTCGGGTTCGACGCGCCGTCGCGGGCGGTGATCGTCACCTATGATGCGGAATTGATCCGTAGCGACGGCAAGGCGGTGGAGAAGCGCCGCTTCGAAGCGAGCGTACCGGTGACCGCGATCGATGCGGTCAGCGCCGGCCCCGCGCTGAACGATGCGGCAAACCAGGTCGCGACTCAGGTTTCCGACTGGGTTGGTCGGTAGGCCTTCCGGGCGGGGTCGGGCCGCGGACTATTTCGCGCCGACCCGCCGCACCGCGAGCGGGATGTCGCACACGCTGGCGCCGGTCGCGATCATTGGCGCGGCGGGCGTTTCCTTCAGCCGCACCATCGCGGTGAAGCGCGCGTTATCGGCGCTGCGATATTCGAAGCGCGGGCGGCCTGCTGCGGGCAATTCGCTCGCCAGCCGAACCGAGACGATCGGCGTCCGCTCGGCTGCGGTTGCGTAGAAGCCCATTGCTGCGTCGCTGCGGGGCAGGGCGGAGAGATATTGCATCCCCTCGATCACCCGACCGACAACGGCGTAGTTGCGGTCGAGCCGCCGCGCGGACTGGCCGATCGGGGTGAACAGTTCGGAACCCGAGCCGCTGCGCGGGTCGCTGTTGCGCGCGACGCCGACCATGCCATAACAATGGGTGAGCCACGCGGCCTTGCCGTCCGAAGCCATCGGCCACCCGTCTGCGCTGATCCCGGCCGCCTGCGAATAGCTGTCCGCCTTCGCCATGCGCACGACGGGGTCGAAGCGCGCGATCTCGAACTCGGGCGTCACCGACGCGGCGACGCCGGCGGCAAGCGGCTTCTTCTCGGTCGGGTCGCCCCACTGTGCGACCCAGTTTTCCTGCACGCGGTAGACGGATTCCCCGTCCCACCAGCGCGCGGCGACGAGCTTGCGGATATTGGCGATGTGATCGGGCGCGAAGCGAGCGGCAAGGCGAATCGCGACCGTCTTTCCGCCTGCAAGCGAGACGATCATCACCTCGCCGTCGGGGATCGGTTTCCAGTCGCCAGCGGCGGGATCGCTCGGCAGCGGGGCGGTAGCGGGCGCGGCCTGCGCGACGAGCAGGAGCGGAAGGGTGATCGACAGCATGGGCGAAGCCTCGCACGGCACACACAGTCTGCGCAACCGGCTTGCGGGCCGCGCAGACACGCTCTAGGGCACCTCCTCCCGTCCAGGGTATGCGGAGCGGTGGCCGAGTGGTCGAAGGCGCTCGCCTGGAAAGTGAGTATACGCCAAAAGCGTATCGAGGGTTCGAATCCCTCCCGCTCCGCCAACATGCTGTCCCGTCGCGTCCCACGCCGTCCCAGCAGGGCCAGCTTCTTTTTCTGTTCGGGCGCGCCCGGTGACACTCGTGAACGACATCAATCGCAAATCCGGGGACCAGATATCCGTGCGGGTGCGTCCACATTCATGAATCCGGCGTGAAACGACTAAGTCTGGCGCTGTCGTCAAACCGTCACCGTTGCTACGCGCAGCGGGCGTAGCCGCCCCGAGAGGCACCAAGCCATCAAGGGGATCACCATGTTCATCCGTTCGCGCGTTCGCGGCGTGCTGTTTGCGACCGTCGCCATTGGCACGCTTTCTCTGGCCGCACCCGCTACCGCGCTGGCCGAAGCCGCACCCGACGCCGCCCCGACCGCGGATCCGGCTGCGACGCCCGACACGACGCCCGACCCGCAGCTCGGCGAGATCGTCGTCACCGCAACGCGGCGTGAGACCAGCCTGCAGAAGACGCCGATCGCGATCAACGTCATCGGTGCCGACGACATCAAGCAGCGCCACGTCCAGAGCCTGCTCGATCTCGGCGACGGGACGGTGCCTTCGCTGCGCGTCGCGACCTTCGAGGCGCGCCAGTCGGCGCTCACCGTCGGTATTCGCGGGATCGTTCCGTTCGATCAGAACCAGACCGCGCGCGACACCGGGGTCGGCGTCTATATCGACGGCGTGTATCTCGGCCGCTCGCAAGGTCTCAACGCCGCGCTGTTCGATGTCGAGCGGATCGAGGTGCTGAAGGGGCCGCAGGGCACGCTGTTCGGCCGCAACACCGAAGGCGGCGCGCTGAACATCGTCACCGCGCAGCCGACCGGCGTCTTCGGCGGACGCCTTTCGGCGGGCGTCGGCAACTATGGCAGCCATACGGTGCAGGGGCATCTGAACCTGCCCGAATTCGCCAACATCGCGATCAAGATCGACGGCGTGCAGGAGCATCAGGACCCGACCGTCAAGAATCCGCTCGCCGGGCAGGCGGGCTGGAACTTCTACAACCGCGAAGGTGGTCGCATTTCGGCAAAATGGTCGCCGACGTCGAACTTCAGCGCGACCGTCGCCTATGACAAGGCGAAGGACGAGAATACCCCGAATTTCAGCCAGCTCATCAGCTACAATCCGCTTGGCAAGACGGTGGGCCAATATGACCCGGTGACGCTGAAGCTCGTCGCGCCGGGCAGCCCCGCCGGCACCGCGACCGTTTGCACCGCGTGCATCGCGCCGCTGTCCCCGCTGATTCAGCCGACCGGCGGCGATCGGCAGAAGAGCGCGGTGGTGGGCGTGCCGCAGCAGCCGAGCATCGACCGGACCGAGGGCGTGTCCACGACGCTGAAATATGCGGTAGCCCCCGCTCTCGAGCTGCGCTCGATCACCGCGTGGCGCCGCGTTTCGACCGAGCAATGGGACAATTCGGGCGGACCCGCGCGCACGATCTTCGCGCCGAACACCAATTTCAGCCGCTACAGCCTGTCGTTCCTGCGCCAGCACCAGTTCAGCCAGGAATTCCAGGCGGTCGGCAGCATCCCGCAGCTCGATTACACCGCGGGCCTCTATTATTTCAACGAATACGCGCAGGAACAGGCCGCGACGCCCAGTTCCAATAAGTGGAACGCGAACGGCACCGACTACACGATCAACAGCGAAACCGTGACCGGTCCGGTCACGTCCTCGAACCAGGGCTGGGCGATCGGCGACCAGTTCCTCCAGCGCGCAAGCTATGCCCGTGCAAAGAGCTATGCGGCGTACGGCCAGCTGACCTACACGCCCGACAGCTTCGACCTGTTCCATCTGACGCTTGGCGGGCGCTACACCGACGACAAGCGGAACGGGCGCCTCTACATTGTCTCCGGCGTCGCGACGCCCTACACGCTGGACCTGGAATACAAGCGGTTCGATCCGCTGGCGGTCGCCGCCTTCGATCTGTCGCAGACGGTTCACGTCTATGCGAAATATGCGACCGGTTACCGCGCAGGCGGTGCCAACGACCGGTCGGCGACATTCCTCGCGTTCGGTCCGGAATCGGTCAAATCCTACGAGGTCGGCGCGAAGATGGATTTGCTCGATCACCGCGTGCGCCTGAACCTTGCCGGTTACATCATGGATCGCAAGGGCACCCAGACCGATTTCGACAATGTCGATACCAACCCGTATCTGCCGGGGACGACGACGCCGAACCCGACCTTCAACCTGCATACCGAGAACACGGCGAACGCACCCGGCACGTCCAAAATCCGCGGCGCCGAGGCGGATTTGACGGTGCGCGCGACCGACAACATCACCCTCGGCGCGTCCTACGCCTATACCTACACGAAGGTGCCGCCGACCCCGAACCCCAACCTCGGCAACGTGCTGTATCAGGTCTATACGGTGTACACGCCGCGCAACGCTGCGTCGGGCTATGTCGATTACAGCGTTCCGGTCAGCGGCAACGGCACGGCGCTGCGCGCGCATCTCGATGCCGCCTATGCCGATCCGCAGTACAGCTTCCAGAACGAGGCAACCAGGACCGATCGCAGTTTCGTCGTGAATGGCCGCCTCGCGCTCGCCGACATCCCGGTGACCGCGAGCGGGACGAAGATGACGCTGTCGCTGTGGAGCCGCAACCTGCTCAACACGACCTATATCTATCGCCGTTCGAACGCGAACGACGCGGTGCTGGGGGATTACGGCAACTTCAACCCGCCGCGGACCTTCGGCGCGGAGATCGGTGTCGCCTTCTAGGCGGGGCCGATTCGCAACGTCGCGGCAAGGCCCGGCTCTGCATCCGACAGCATCAGGCTGCCGCGGTGCAACCGGGCGATCGCATCGACGATCGGCAGGCCGAGCCCGTGCCCCGGCCTGCCGCGGCTGGGGTCGAGCCGGCCAAACCGGCGCAGCGCGTGGGCCCGGTCGTCGGGCGCGATTCCGGGGCCGTCATCGCGCACGACCACCTGCGCTCCGTCGGATTCCGCCGAGACGGATACGGCGATGCGCGTTCCGGTTGGCGTGTGCGCCAGCGCATTCTCGACGAGATTGAGGATCGCCTGGGTCAGCAACCGCGCGTCGCCCATCACCTCGATGGGGGCAGGGGGGGTGGCGACAACGATCTCCCGGTCATCCTCCGCGGCGACCGGTGCCATCATCTCGGCCGTGGCGGTCGCGAGCGCCGCCAGGTCGAGAGCGGCAAATCCGGTCTTCCCGCTCGCCTCGATCTCGCCGATCCGCAAGATGGCCGCAAAGAGATCGAGCAGGTCGTCGCATTCGGCAATGGCAGAGTCGATACCGTCGCGCGGCAGCGACGGGGTGGCGGACGCCACCCGCGCCAGGTTCGACCGCAGCCGCGCGAGCGGCGCGCGCAGGTCATGCGCGATGTCGCCCGAAATATGGCGCAGCCCGTCCATCAGATCGGTGATCCGGTCCAGCATCCGGTTCATCGTTACCGCCTGCCGATCGAACTCGTCGTCCGTGCCGCTCAACGGTACGCGGCGCGAAAGATCACCGGCGATGATCGCTTCCGCAGTGGCGCGCATCGCCGCGATCCTTCGCGTCACGAGCGCGCCGAACAGCGCGACCCCACCCAGCACGATGACGACGATCGAGCCGAACCCCGCCAGATAGATGCGAAGCCGCGCCGCGTCATAGTGATCGAGCGGCTCGGTTTCCGCGACCGTGACCAGCATCATCCCGTCCCCGACCGCGCGAACGAGCGCGCGGCCGTGCGTCAGCCCGGGGATGCCGTCACCCGTGCGCAGGGTCGAGAAGCCGGTCGGCGGGAGCCGCCGAAGCCGCACATTGCCGGCCAGCGTCTGCCGCTGCGCGTTCACCAGCAGGAACCCGATATCGCCGGTGTCGCGCTCCCGTGAGAAGCGGGCGATCCGTGCGATCATCGCTGACGCTGCGTCGGGCCGGCCGTCGCGGTCGCCGGCGACGACATCGCTGATCGCGGCGATCCTGCGATCGACCAGCCGGGTGATCGTCAGACCGGTGACGGTGTAGGTCGCGATTCCGGTCAGCAGGACCGCAAGGAAGAACAACAGCAGGAACAGCGCGGTGAGCCGGCCAAAGCTCATCGTCGGGCCACGTCCAAGCCGTCGGCCACTATCGGCCAAGCGAATATCCGATGCCGCGCACCGTCGATATCGGATCGGCGCCGCCGGCTTCGGTCAGCTTCTGGCGCAGCCGGCGGATATAAACGTCGAGGATGTTGCTGCGCGGGTCGAAATCGAAGCCCCAGACACGGTCGTACAGCATGCGACGCGTCAGCACGTTTGCTGGATTGCGCAGAAATTCGGCGAGCAGCGACACCTCGATCTTGCCGAGGTCGATCGGGCGCCCCGCGCGCCACGCGCGAAAATGCGTCGGACTGACGACAATGTCGCCGAATTCGAGTGTATCGGTTCCGGGCTTGCTCCAGCCGCGCCCGCGCAGCACCGCGTGCAGCCGCGCCGCCAGTTCCTCCGCTGCGACCGGCTTTGCGATATAATCGTCCGCGCCGGCGTCCAGCCCCTCGATCTTCTCGGTCGAGCGGGTCAGCGCCGTCAGCATGATGACGGGCACCGTCATGCCGTCGTCGCGCATGCGGCGCAGCACCGACATCCCGTCGAGTTTCGGCATCATCCGGTCGAGGACCACCGCATCGAACTGGCTCTCGCCAAGCGCGACGAGCGCAGCCCTGCCTTCGGCCGCGATCGACATGCGGACGTCAAGCGCGGCCATTTCCTCGGCGAGCGACTCTGCGAGAGCACGGTCATCTTCGACAAGGAGAACGTTCAGAGGCATGGATGCATTTCCGCTCGGCTGTGATGGCACTGGTCCCAACCGAACCATTGGATAGCCGCTCGTCATGCCCTGGCGCCAGTGCAAGTCGGAGGCGCAAGCCCGCTTTCGGGTCGTCGGCTTTCGGAGCGTGCGGGCGATCCCCAAAGAACAAGCGCGTCTCGATCAATCAGGCCCTGGAATACCGAGCCTGACCGTCTGCAGCCTTTCTCCCCGAACTGCGATAGCGTGACAAAATCAGGGTCACAGCAGGAATGCCGAGGCCCAGCAGGTCAAGGGCGACGACCGCGCCCGCCGATGGCAGGGTGATCGCCAGATGCAGTCCAGCGGTCAGGGCAATCGCTGACATGAGCCATGCCGACAGGCTGGCCGCTGCGATCCATGACGGGCGAAGCATGCCGAGCGCCATGCCTGCCGCCATCATCGCCCAGAACCAAGCCGCAAGCGGTGCATCTGGCCCGCCGAGCGCGCGGACCCAGGTCAGCGCGACGATCGCCAGCGGGCTGCCCCACACGACGACGCGCCAGCAGGCGTCCAGCCGGTCGCTACCCAACCCGCGTCGGCGCCGCTTCTGCAGCCATAGCGTGGTGCCGGTCGCGGTGATGACGCAAAGCGCGAGGCCGAGCAGGACATAGAGCAATTCGACCGCGAGGCCGCCGAAATTGCCGAAATGGAGGTTGTAGGTCGATGCCGCGAACTGCTTGCCCATCGCGCCATCCGCCAGCCCGACGGCACCACGCCAGCGTCCGGCCGCGTCGAACGCGTAGGTTTCGCCGTAGATCAGGCGGCGCGGATGCTCCGCGATGATCTGGACATGCTGGCCACGCGTCCCGGGATCGTGGACGATGACGTAGGTCGGGCTTGCCTGCGGGACGCGCGCGGTGAGGGTCGTCAGCGCCCGCGCGATATCCGGCGGCGGTGCGGCGCGCTTGTCGGGCGTGGCTTCCGCGCCGAAGATGGGTGCATAGGCGGCCTCGAGATTTCCGCCCGAATAGGCCTTGGCGAGGACGGTGAAGCCAACGCTGCCAAGCCCGATGAACGCGCCGGTGAGCGCGATCGCGAGCGCGAAGGGCAACGTCCACACGCCGAGACGATTGTGCCAGTCGGCGCGCGCGATCTGCGAATCATGCCGTGCGCGCAGCGTGAAGGCGTCGCGCAGGATGCGCGGATGCGCGAGCACGCCGGTGACGACTGCCGCGGCAAGCGCCACGCCCAGCGCGCCGACAAGGATCATTCCCCACGTCATCGGCAGATTAAGATACATGTGGAGCGCGAGGACGAATTCGGTCCAACTGTGCGCCTCGCGTCCCGCGATCCCGCCCTGCGCATCAATATAGCGTCCGCCGCTGTCGGTCGTGACGACCGCGCGGGGCAGGTCGGGGGTCGGCATGCGGATGTAGAGGTGGGTCGTGGCGGGCCTGCCACGCTCCGAGGCGAGCACATTGGTCATCGCCGTCTGTGCCGCCGCAGGCGTCAGCGCGTGCATTTCGGCGATGTTCGGTTGTTCCCAGCGTTGCCAGCGATCGTGGATCACCGCGATCGCACCCGACAGGCAGACGAGATAGAGCAGCGCGCCGACGAGCAACCCGATCGCGGCATGGCCGGCCAGCGCGCGCTGGACGAACGTCGCGGGTCGTGGGTGCGCCGCGGTCACGACGCCGCCCACAGCAGTGTTCCCAGCAGCGCAGCGGCGGCGGGGGCCGCGATCATTCGCCACGGATCGGCGCGGGTCATCTGGACCGACATGACCACCGCCCATATCGCCGGTTGCACGAAAAGCGACAGCGCGGTTGCATTCGTCGCGCCGGCGCCGGTGCCGCGCGCAAACGCCTGCGCACCGAAGGCGAACCACTGCGCCGCGGCGAAGGCAACCGGGACGACGAGCGCGAACACCGCGAGACGACGGCCAAACCCTCGCCAACGCCGCGGCAACTCTATCGACGGCGGCGATCGGAGGGGGCGCCGGAGCTTAGCCGGCGCCGTCCAGCCCGCGTAGAGGACGAACGACAGGGCTAGGGTGGTCGCCACGAGGCATCCGATCGTCAGGCCCCAGGCGCCGGTCAGCCATGTCATGCCAAGCAGGCCGACCGCGACGATGAGCCATCCCGCGACGGCTCGCGCGCGTTTGCCCGCCCAGCCATGTCGCACCACCGTCATGCCGATCACGACAGTGGCCGCGCCCATCCACATCAGGGCTGTCTCGCCGACCACGATCAGTAGCGCACGCTCAAGGTGCCGAGGAGGCTGCGCGGCGCTCCGTAATAGCCCTGATCGAAGGTGAGCGAGGTCAGATACCGCGCGTTCGTCACATTGCGCAGGTTCGCGCTGACCGACACGTTGCGGGTGAGGTCGTAGCGCGCGAGGAGATCGACCAGCGCATAGGCGTCCTGACGCAGTCGCGTGCCGATTCCCGTCGCGGTCGTCGCGTCGGTGTAGATGCCGCTCTGATACTGCATCGAGGTGCCGAGCTTGAGTGCTGGGAGCGCAGGCGGCGAATAGGTGAGATTGAGCCGGCCGACGTTGCGCGGCACGAAGGTGCGGGCCGGCGTATCGTCCCGGTCGTTGCGGACACGCATGACGCTGAAGCCGCCGGTGACCTGCAATCCGGCAGCGGGCTGGCCGGCAACCTCCAGCTCGATCCCCTGCGAGGTGGCATCGACCGGCGTGTAGATGGTGCGTCCGCGCACCGCATCGAACCCGGCCGCTTCCGCGGTGTTCTGCTGTCGTGCCCGAAAGATCGCGGCGCTGGCGTTGAGCCGCCCGCCGAACCATTCGCCCTTGAACCCGGCTTCGAGATTGTCCCCCTCGATCGGGTCGAGCAGTCGGTTCTGGTCGTCGAATTCCACCTGTGGATTGAAGATCGTCGCGAAGCTCGCATAGGCGCTTATATTCGCGGTCAGATCGAACGTCGCCCCGACGAATGGCAGGAATTTCGACCGGTCGAAATTCTGCGCGGCGCCGTAGGATACGCCCTCGCTGGTGTAATGGGTGTAGTTGCCGCCCAGCATCACCTTCAGCGGATCGGCGAGGTTCAGGCGGACGAGGCCGTAGGCCGTCTCTCGCCGCGTGTGCTGGTCGAGGCTCGGCGTGTAGGGCGTGGGGAAATTCGGGCGCGGGAAATTGCCGTCGAACAGCGTGTCGAGCGGCAGCGGGATGCCGATCGATGCGGTATCGTAGCTCGAGGCCTGCAGGTAGCTTTGCGCGCCGCGGTTGATCCCGGCCATCACGTCATGCTGGCGCCCGCCGATTGTCACCTTGCCGCCGACATAGGCGTCGATGGTCAGGTTGCGGTTCTCGCCGGTGAAGGCGCCGGGATAGCTGAAGATCGCCTGTGGTTTCGTAGGGTCGCTGAGGTCGATGCCGCTCGGCGATCCGCGCCCCGGATTGCCGTAGATGTAGAACAGCGTGTCCGCCTCGTCGGTCGCGCGGCGCAGGACCGAAACCTTGCCGGTCCAGCCGCCGCCGAAATCATGGGTGAGATCGCCGAAGATCTGGCGGTCGGTGACGTTCCAGCTCGACCAGTCGGGCGCGTAGTTGCTGTCGCGATCGAACGGGATGCGGGTGCCGTCGGCAAACGCGAGCGGGATCGCGCCCCACATCGCGCCGCGGCTCTTGTGATCCTGGTGCGCATAGCCCGCGCTGACGACCGTGTTCGGGCCCAGATCGGCCTCGACGATGCCGTAACCGGTCCAGCGGCGCAGGTGATAGCGGTCGAGATAGCTGTCGGAGTCGAGAAGCGCGCCGACCCCGCGGGCCCGGACGCTGCCGTTTGCCGTCAGCGGCACGCTCACGTCGCCATCGAGGCGCAACTGATCGAACGAACCATATTGCGCGCTCGCGCTTGCCTTGAAGGTGCGATCGGGGCGCTTGCGGACGAAGTTGATGACGGCGGACGGATTGCCGGTCGACGACAGCAGGCCCGGGGCGCCGCGCACGACCTCGACCCGGTCGTAGATCGCGGTGTCGAGTGAGCCGGTCTGGATGCCGAACGCGAAGGGCAGGCCGATGCCGTCGATCTGGAAGGTCTGGATGTCGAAACCGCGCGCGGAATAATACACGCGGTCGGTTTCCGCCGCGAGCACACTGACGCCCGGCACCGTCGTCAGCAGCGCGTTGACGTCGTTGAGCTGGAAATCCTCGATCTGCGCCCGCGTGACCACGCTCACCGATTGCGGCGTCTCGCGCTGGCTGAGCGGCAGGCGCGTCGCCGTCGTCTGTGTTTTCGCGCCGTAGTCGTCGCTGCCTTCGCTGCGCAGACCCGTGACGACGATATCGGCGCGGTCCTGATCGGTCACCTCGGGATCGGTCGATCCCATCGCCGCCGCAGCGATCATCGCGGTAAATGCAAACATGGTCAGCCCTCCCTGGCGGAGCGCTGACTAGACAATGCAATCTGCTAATGCAAGTCCCTCGCATTAGCAGATTGCATTGGGCGCGATTTTATTCTTCCGGGACACGCACGACCGGACGCTCCCGCACATTCGCCATGACAAATGAACCCTAATTCGACGGCTTGGCAGGAAAGGCCGCGACCAGCGCATCATATTGGCGCCGGGAGATGGCGATCATCGATCCGTGGCGGGCGCCCGGCGTCATCTCGTAGCGGTTCCACGCCGGCACGCCGCTGTTGCCGGACACCTGATACCATGGCCCGCGCAGGCTCGGGGCCTTGGACAGGCCGTAACTCGTGCCTGCATATTGCTCGTAATAAAGCAGCCAGTCCTTGCCGTCGGGCGACCGGATCACCGTCGGCGCCTCGCGGAAATTGGGGCTGAGCGGGGGGCCGGGCGGGGGATAGGGGCCGGTCAGTTTCGCCGCGCAGCTGAGCCGGATCGTCTTGCCCGTCACCCAGGCATAGGACGGATAGCGCTCGTCCTTGATGAAGGCGCAGTAGCCCGATCCGCTGTCGTTCGGCTGCACGACGGTGTCGATGGTCGCCATGTCCCAGTCGAACAGGCGCCGCGGCGGTGCATCGAAGCGCTTCAGGTCGGGCGACAGGACGTAGAGGGTGCGCTGGCTCCCCCAATAGCGTTCGGGGTCGGTCGCCGATCCGTCCAGGTTCGGCGTGTGCCAGCTGAGCAGGAAGCGTCCGGATGCTGCATCGAAAAACAGCTTCGGCGCGCCGATCCGCTGCAGCGCATGGGGAAGGCCGGGGATGTCCTTCAGGTCGGGCCGATAGGTGCCGTAGGGCGTCCAGCGGATGAGGTCCGTGGAAACCCAGAAGCGGATCAGCGGATCGTCGTCCCCCTTGTTGCCGACCAGATAATAGCGCCCGTCGCCGCCTCGCGCGATCGAGGCGTGGCCGTGATAGTCGGCCGACACCGGCTTCCCGCCGTTCAGCGCCCGCCAGTGCAGCCCGTCGATGCTGGCCGAATAATACAGCGTCCCGTAATCGCCCGTCATCATGTGCGCGAAGAGATACGCTTTCGCCGGATCGACATAGGGCGTTTCGGGGCCTCCGGGCGGGTTCTGCTGCGCGAATGTGGGCGCCGTCGTGACGGCGGCGGCGATCCCCAGGACGATGTTGCGCAAGCGCCGGCGTGCTTTCCGGATCGTCACCGCAGCGGCAGCGTCGGTGCGGCAGCCCCGTCGGTCATCCGGATCGGCAGGATGCGGCCATCGGCGGCGTAGCGGACGCGGTCGATCGCGATCTGGCGCTCGCCCCGGAACGGCTCGGGTCCAGGCGTGCGTTCCCAGCGGTGATAGACGATCAGCCATTCGCCGGACGGCGTGCGCACGAAGCTGTGATGGCCCGGCCCCTGATGGCGTGCGTCGCCGCTCAGGATGACCCCGCGATACGTCCACGGACCGGTCGGCGACGGCGCGGTCGCGTAGTGCACCGAATAGCTCGCGCCGTTCCATTTGCCGTGGCTGTAGGACAGGTAATAGGTGCCGCCGCGTTCGTGCATGAACGCGCCTTCGGTGAAGTGCGGCGGTTGATCGATCTTCACCTCGCGGGTGACGGTGACCATGTCGGGCGCCAGTTCCCATACGCGCAGCGTCGATCCGGCGCTGCCGCCGGCATAGAGATACGCCTTGCCGCTATTCGGATCGACAAAGGCCATCGGGTCGATCGCCTCGAAACCGTGGCCGTCCTTGACGAGCTTGCCCGTGACGAGCGGTCGGCCGCTGTCGCGATAAGGGCCTTGCGGGCGGTCAGCGACCGCGACGCCGATGCGGCTCGGCGTGGGAATTTGGGGCCCGACCGAGAAATAGAGATACCATTTGCCGCCCCGGGTCGCGACTCCGGGCGCCCAGAGGAAGTGCTCGGGCGCGCCGTCGTCCTTGATCCAGCTGATCTGATCGCGCCGGATCAGCTCGCCACGGCTTTTCCAGCTTTTCAGGTCTGGCGAGGAGAACGCGCCGAAGCGATCCGCGCGCCAGCTTCCGCCGGGGCCGCCGGTCGGGAAGACCCACAGGTCCTTGCCGATGAACATCGCGTGCGGATCGGCGCCCTGAAACTGCGGATTGCCGGCCAGCGCCGCGCCGGCCAGCGCGACGCCCGCAAGCGCCATCAAGAATTTACTTCGACGCATCACGATCCTTGCTGGCCATAGTCGAGGATGAAGACCGGCCCGATGCCGAGCACCTGCTTCTGCACGTCGAGATGCAGCGCGGCGTTCAGCGCGCCCGGCGCGTAATCCTGGTCGGCGGTGCCGGAGAGCTGATACATCTTCCAGTCGGCGGTCAGCTCGAACGGCTTTTCGAAGATCGCCCTGACCTTCGGCGTCGCCTCCAGCTGGACACGCCCGATCCGCCCCGGTGTGCCGGCCGGTGATTCCTCCGCCCGCGCCCAGAAGGCGATGACGATTCGGTCGCCCTTCTTCACCGGTTTCAGCGTCGGGCTGATGACGCCGATGCGGCCGAAATCGGGATGCCCCGACAGCGAGATACGTAGCGCCTTCCCGAACTGCACGTCCTTGTCGCTCCTCACCTGCGGCGGCAGAGCGAGCCCGTAAGCGGTGAGCGCCGGCACGCGCGGATCGTTGATGATCCGATCCGCCGCGCTCGGCGCCGCCTCCGCCGCCGCGGGATGATCCGCGACGGCGAAGCTGGCGACCGTGCCGACAAGAGCGAGAGCGAGGAGGAGGCGGGGTCCCATGCTCGATCTCCCTTGCGTCAGAAGCGGAACCGGACGCCGAGCGAATAGGAGCGCTCGATATAGAGGATCTGCCGGGTGTAGGCATCTCCCGTATCATATTGGCGATACCGCTGGAGTGGATTGCCGAGCAGATTCACGATGTCGAACGCGATCGTGATGTTTGGCACCGGCGTGATCGACGTCGAAAGATCAACCTGGCCGCGGCCCTTCTCGATCACCGGATGCGCGATCGGGTCGAGCGGCTGGAAACTGTAGAACTGCGCGAACTTGGAGCGATAATTATAGGCAAGCCGCGCCGAGAACATCGGCCGCTCATACAGCGCGATGACGTTGTATGCCCATTTCGATACGCCCGGGAACGGCTGCTGCGTGTTGCCGAAGGACGCGGCCTGATCCTCCGGCAGGTCGCCCTTGGCGTCGATGTAAGTCCCGTTCGCCTGCAGGCCGAAGCTCTTCGCCCAGTCGGGCAGCCCGTCGATGTCGAGGAAGCTGGTGAACGTCACCTCCGCACCTTGCAGGCGGGTCTGGCCCAGATTGATAGGCCGGGAAATGATCGTACCGGTTCCCGAGCGATCCAATGTGCTCGACAGAAAGCCTTTCGCATCGTGCCGGAAAAGCGCGGCGGTGAACGAACCTGTCCGGGAGAAATAATATTCCAGGCTCACGTCGTAGTTGTCCGACGTCAGCGACTTCAGATCGGGATTGCCAGCCGAACCCCCGCGTCGCCGGCGCTCGATACACTGCGGGGTCGTGCTCGCGGGATCGAAGCACGGGTCGGTCGGATCGACGATGACCACCGGCTGTCCCAGTGAGGTGTTGGGTCGAAGATCGAAGAAATTCGGTCGCGTGCGCGTCTTGGTGTAAGCAAGACGCAACTGCAGCTTGTCGTTGAAGGCGATGCGCGCGCTGGCGTTCGGCAGATAGTCGGTCTGCTCGCTCTTCGCGCTGATCGGCGGGAAGGTGATGACGTTGTTGCCGTCATCGACCCGCGAAAAGCCGTCGATCCGCAGCTTCGTCTTGATCGCGCGCAGGCCGACCAGGCCGTCGATCACCACATTGCCCAGGTCGAAGCCGTATTTCAGCTGTCCATAGGCCGCGTAGGACTTTTCGTTGCCGCGGAAGGTGTCGGGCGGGTTGAACGCCACCGTTCCCGCCGGTGTGCCGAAGAAGGTGCGCAGCGCGACGAGATTATCGCGAATGCTGTTGCGCGTGAGCGCGGCATAGGCGACGTTCGGTTCGACCGTGTTGAAGGTGAATCCGGGCAGGCTGGTCCGAATATCGGCGCCAGGCAGCGATGAAAGCGGGATACGCGCGGCTTCGTTGTTGAAATAGGAGTTGCCGAAATCGCGCGCGGCATCGCGGTCAGCGTAGCGTACGCCGAATTGCAGACGTTTCAGAAACCCGCCGTCGAAATCATAGGCGACGTCGGCGCGTGACTGCCAGTCCTTGCCGCTCACCACGGTCAACTCCTGATACAGGCCGCGGCTGAGGAAGTTGTTCGGGTTCGTGATATCGAAATTCACGAACGTTTGCGTCGGCCCGCCGTCTTCCCCCGCCTCGAACTGGACGTTGCGCACGGGCGAGCTGGCGAACAGGTAATCGACGTTGACGAGGTCTGCGGTGTATTTGCTGTTGGTATAGGCGACGTCGCCCGAGATCGTCAGCCGATCCTTCTTCCAGATCGCGCCGCCGCCGGCCTGGTACGTGTCCGTCTTGCCGTTGAAAGAACCGGTGAAGCCGTCCGGCCGGAAGGCGTTGGTGACCGTCGCGCTCGAAATCTGGTTGGTGTTGGGGATCGTCGTCACATTCGACAGCACGGCGCCGCCGAAGATCGGGATGAACATGTAGCGGTTATAGTCTTTCGAGCGGAAGCCCTGATACAGCCCGTCCACATAGATTTCGAGCTCGGGGGTGGGCTTCCACTGGAACGCCGCATTGGCCGACGGGCGATACCGCTCGCCATAGCCCAGGAAGATTCCCTGCGCGTCGGGAAAGCGCAGGCCGGGCTGCACGCCGGGTGCATTGGTCGCGTCGGTGCTGGGAATCACCAGCGACTGCTCGCGCGTAGAGTCGAGGAAATTGATGCCGACATAGGAGGCGTTCACCAGCAACCCCATCTCGCCGATGCCGGTGTTCCAGCGGTCGCTGATCAGAAGGTTGCCGTTCGGCACGATCTTTTCCGATTGCTGCGACAGCACGCCGTTGAGCGAGCCGGACAACTCGAACCCGTCAAAGTCGAACGGCTTGCGTCCGCGCACATTGACCTCGCCGGCGATGCCGCCCTCGATCTGGTTCGCTGTGCCCGACTTGTAGACCTCGAGCGCCGCGACCGTGCCGGCGGGGAAGTCCTGGATCTGGACGTAGCGGCCCTCGGCCGTGAAGATCTGGCGACCGTTGTAGGTGGTGGTCAGGTCGGGAAGGCCGCGCACCGTCACGCCGGCCGATTCGCCGCCGCCGCGCGTCACCGCGACACCCGGCACGCGCTGAAGCGCGGAAGAGGCAAATGTGTCCGGCAGCTTGCCGATATCCTCGGCGACGACCGCATCCACGATGCCATCCGAGTTCTTCTTGATCGCCTGCGCTGACTGAAGGCTGCGGCGAAGCCCGGTTACGACGATGTCGTCTGCCGGCTGATCCTGCGCTTCGGGGGCGGCGGGGTTGACGCTCTGGTCGGTGGCCGCTTCGGGCATCGGTGCGCCTTGGGCGGTCTGCGCCTGCGCGATCGTCGGGACCAAACCGGCCACACCGATGATCGTCGAAGCCGACACGCACAGCAACGATTTAAGCTTCATGATATCCTCCCCATTTCCCCGGTCCCGTGGATGCTCACGAGTTATCGGATGGGCCGTACTTCCCGTTTCGGCCCCTTGCAACTCATTTATCTTATATAACGGACGTCAGCCATGCAATGCCTACTTGTAAGATCAATCTTTTCCAATGTAGAGCTTTGGCCTTGGCATCGCAGCGGGTCGATTGCGGCCGCGGGCGACGGTTTTTGGAAGAGGGGGTTCGGTATGATGCGCATGAGACGGAGCGCTGACGCGTGACCGATCCGCTGCCGACTCGCCCGGCGCTGCGCAGCCGCGCATGGTTCGACAATCCTGCGAATGCGGACATGACGGCGCTCTATCTCGAGCGCTATCTGAACTACGGCCTCAGCCTGGAACAGCTGCAGAGCGGGCGGCCGATCATCGGTATCGCGCAGTCGGGCAGCGATCTCGTCCCCTGCAACCGCCACCATCTGGTGCTGGCGGAGCGGGTGAAGGCGGGGATTCACGAAGCCGGCGGCATCGCGATAGAATTTCCCACCCACCCGATGCAGGAAACCGGCAAGCGCCCGACCGCGGGGCTCGACCGCAATCTCGCCTATCTGTCGCTCGTCGAGGTGCTTTACGGCTATCCGCTCGACGGGGTCGTGCTGATGATCGGCTGCGACAAGACGACGCCGGCGGCGCTCATGGCGGCAGCGACCGTCAACATACCCGCGATCGCGCTGTCGGTCGGTCCGATGCTCAACGGCTGGTTCAAGGGTGAGCGCACGGGTTCGGGCACGATCGTGTGGCGCGCGCGCGAAATGCTGGCGGCGGGCGAGATCGACTATCAGGGCTTCATCAGGCTGGTCGCGAGCTCGGCACCCTCGACCGGCTATTGCAACACGATGGGCACCGCGACGACGATGAACTCGCTGACCGAGGCGCTGGGCATGTCGCTGCCCGGATCGGCAGCGATCCCGGCGCCATACCGCGACCGGCAGGAGGTGGCGTGGGAAAGCGGGCGGCGCATCGTCGAGATGGTCGAGGCCGATCGCAAGCCATCCGACATCCTGACCCGCGCGGCATTCCTGAACGCGATCCGGGTCAATTCGGCGATCGGCGGATCGACCAACGCGCCGATCCACCTCAACGCCATCGCGCGGCACATCGGCGTCGAATTGTCGCTTGAGGATTGGGAAGCGCACGGCGCCGACGTGCCGCTGCTCGTCAACCTCCAGCCCGCCGGCGAATATCTGGGCGAGGATTATTACCGCGCTGGCGGCGTGCCGGCGGTGATGGGCGAACTCTACCGCGCGGGGTTGCTCGACGGCGACGCGTTGACCGTCAACGGCCGCAGCGTCGCCGACAACGTCGCCGATGCGCGGATCGAGGACGAGAAGGTCATCCGCCCGTTCGATCGCCCGCTGAAGACCGCTGCGGGGCTGACCGTGCTGTCCGGCAATCTGTTCGACGGCGCGGTGATGAAGCTCTCGGTCATCTCAGATGCGTTTCGCGACCGTTATCTCAGCGACCCTGCGCACCCCGACGCCTTCGAGGGCAAGGTCGTCGTGTTCGATGGGCCGGAGGATTATCACCAACGCATCGACGATCCGTCGCTCGGCATCGACGACAACACGATTCTCGTCATCCGCGGCGCCGGCCCGGTCGGATATCCGGGCGGCGCGGAGGTCGTGAACATGCGTCCGCCGGTCGCGCTGATCCAGGCGGGCATCCACGCGCTGCCGTGCATCGGCGACGGTCGCCAGTCCGGCACCAGCGGCAGCCCCTCGATCCTGAACGCCAGCCCGGAGGCCGCGGTCGGCGGCGGTCTGGCACTGCTGCGCACCGGTGACCGGGTGCGGATCGACCTGAAGGCGCGCACCGCAAACATGCTTGTCGATTCCGCAGAGATCGAGGCGCGCCGCGCGGGCCTTGCCGCCACCCAGGCAGCGATCACCCCGGAATCGCAGACGCCGTGGCAGGAAATCCAGCGCGGCATCGTCGGCCAGTTTGCGACCGGCGCGGTGCTTGAGCCGGCGGTCAAATATCAGCGGATCGCGCAGGAACGCGGCCTGCCGCGCGACAGCCATTGATGGCGCCGGCGCGGATCATCGCGCGCGATCGTCGCGATACGCTGGGCGAGGGGCCCTTATGGTCGCCGCGTGATCAGTCGATCTACTGGGTCGATATCCTCGGCCGCCGGCTGAACCGGCTCGCGCTCGCCGACGACCGGGTCGATAGCTGGGAAATGCCGGACACGATCAGCTGGGTGATCGAGCGCAGCGACGCGCCGGGCTTCATCGCCGGCATCGGGCGTCGGTTCGTCGAGCTCCAGCTCGATCCGGTCACGATCACGCCGATCGCCGCGCCGGAGGAGGACCGCGACGGCAACCGCTTCAACGATGCGAAGGCGGACGTTGCGGGGCGCATCTGGGCCGGATCGATGCCGTTCAGCTGCGATCGGCCGACCGGCGCCTTCCATCGGCTCGACCCCGATCGATCGGTCACCCGGGTCGATGATGGCTACACCATTGCCAACGGTCCCGCGATCGCGTCGGACGGACGGGCGCTCTACCACACCGACACCGCGCTCGGGACGATCTACCGCTACCGAATCGCGGCGGACGGCACGCTCAACGACCGCGAACCGTTCATCGTTTTCGAAGCGGATTGGGGATCGCCCGACGGCATGACCCTCGATGCGGATGGTGGCCTCTGGGTCGCGTGCTGGGGCGGGTCCTGCGTGCGGCGCTTCACCCCCGATGGCGCGTTCGATCGATCGATCGCGCTGCCCGCCAGTCAGATCACGAGTTGCACCTTCGCTGGCGACGCTCTCGACCGGATGTTCGTGACCTCCGCTGCGGACGGCGTCGACGAGCCGCATGGCGGTGCGCTGTTCGAGGTCGATCCCGGCTGCCGCGGCCTGCCGACCCATCGCTATCAAGGATAGGCCGGCCAACGCGCCGGTCTGCAAAAAAGGGAGAGTTCTAGGATGCGTAGCCTGATCATTGCGGCCCTGGTGTCAACGATGCTGGCGTCGCCCGCGCTGGCCGGCGAGGCGAAGCGATCGACCTTCGGCAAGACGGGCGACGGCCACGCGGTGGCGGCGGTGACGCTGACCAACGGACGCGGCGTATCGACGCGTATCATCGCGCTCGGCGCCGCGATCCAGTCGCTCACCATGCCCGACAAGGCGGGCAAGACCGCCGACGTGCAGGTCGGCTACGACACGATCGACGGTTATCTGACGAAGCCCGAATTCTTCGGCGCGACCGTCGGCCGCGTGGCCAACCGCATCGCCAAGGGTCGTTTCAAGCTCGACGGCAAGACCTACACCACCCCGATCAACAACGGCCCCAACTCGCTGCACGGCGGGACCAAGGGCTTCGACAAGGTCCTGTGGGATGTCGTCGACGTGAAGAGCGGCCCCGTCGCATCGGTGACGCTGCGTTATGTCAGCCCGGATGGCGACATGGGCTATCCCGGCACGCTGACGACGACCGCGACCTACTCGCTCGACGAAAAGAACCAGCTGACGATCGAATACCGCGCGACGACCGACAAGCCGACCGTCGTCAACATATCGAACCACGCCTATTGGAATCTGGCGGGCGTCGGCAGCCCGCGCGGGGCGATGGGTCATGTCGTCACCATCCCCGCCGATCGCTACACGCCGACCGACGCGACCTCGATCCCGCTCGGCCAGCACAAGTCGGTCGCCGGCACCGTCTTCGATTTCCGCACCCCGCATGCGATCGGCGACCGGGTCCGCGACGCGCGCGACGTCCAGATCGCCTATGGCCGCGGCTATGACCATAATTGGGTGATCGGCAACGCGGTCACTCCGACGCAGCATCTGATGGCGCGGGTGGTCGAGCCTGTGTCGGGGCGCGGGTTCGAACTCTGGTCGAACCAGCCGGGGCTGCAATTCTATTCGGGCAATTTCTTCGACGGCACGATCGTCGGCAAGGGCGGCCAGATCTACCGGATGGGCGACGCGATCGTCATGGAGCCGCAGCTTTTCCCCGATTCGCCCAACCAGCCGAACTTTCCTTCGGTGAAGCTGCTGCCCGGTCAGACCTATCGCAACACGATGACGTACCGGCTCTTCGTCGAGAAGCGCTGACAACCGGGAGGACAAGATGAAGGTTCTGTTTGCAACGCTGGCGGCGGCGGTCGCGCTCGCCGCCGGGTCCGCCGATGCGCGTCCGCGCTGGACCGAGGCGCAGGCGAAGACCTGGTATGACCGCATGCCATGGCTCGTCGGGTCGAACTACGCGCCCGCGACCGCGATCAACCAGCTCGAGATGTGGCAGGCTGAAACCTGGGACCCGAAGCGGATCGACTATGAGCTGGGCCTCGCGCAAGGCATCGGCATGAACACGATGCGCGTGTTCCTGCATGACCAGCTGTGGCAGCAGGACCCCGAAGGCTTCAAGCGGCGCATCGGTGAATTCCTGACGATCGCGCAGCGCCACGGCATCAAGCCGCTGTTCGTGCTGTTCGACAGCTGCTGGGACCCCGACCCCAAACTCGGGCCGCAGCATCCGCCGATCCCGGGCGTCCACAACAGCGGCTGGGTGCAGTCGCCGGGCCTGCCGGGACTGCGCGACAGGAGCCGCTACCCCGGCTACAAGGCCTATGTGCAGGGCGTGATCGGCGCCTTCGGCAAGGACGACCGTGTCCTCGGCTGGGACTTGTGGAACGAGCCCGACAACGGCGCCGATCAGTATAAGGGGCAGGAGGGCAAGGAACCGCTCGTCCGCGCGCTCCTCGCGCAGGTCTTCGACTGGGCGCGCGCCGCCGATCCGTCGCAACCGCTGACGTCGGGCGTGTGGTGGCATGACGACTGGACGCCGACCGGCGGCAAGCTGACCCCGATGGAGAAGCTGCAGCTCGGCGAATCCGACGTCATCACCTTCCACGATTACAGCTGGCCCGAGACCTTCGAGAAGCGCGTGCGCCAGTTGCTGCCCTATAACCGCCCGATCCTGTGCACCGAATATATGGCGCGCGGCAACGGATCGACGTTCGACGGATCGCTGCCGATCGGCAAGCGCTACAATGTCGCGATGATCAACTGGGGCTTCGTCGACGGCAAGACGCAGACGCGCCTGCCGTGGGACAGCTGGCAGAAGCCCTATGTCCTTTCGGAGCCCACGATCTGGTTCCACGAGGTGTTCCGGAATGACGGCACGCCGTATCGTGTCGCGGAAACCGACCTGATCCGCCGGATGGCGGCAGCGCCGAAGGGCGTGGTCCCCGCGGGGCCGGCACCGGAAGCAGCGGCGCCCAGGCGCGCTCGCCGACGCTGAGCCTTTGAGTGGCGGCCTAAGGACGAGGGGCGGGCGCCGGTGTGCCCGCCCGCACGGGGACCGGGAAGATCGGCGTGCCGTCCGCTGCCCAGCGCATCTGCTGTACGCGCGGCGACCGCGTCGGCTTGCACCCGGCATTCGCGCCGTCATTCGCGTGATAGACAATCCATTGCTCGCGCCCGCTGGCGGCGGAGAAGAACGCGTTGTGCCCCGGCGCATAGACATTGTCGGCGGGTATCTTCGCCAGCACCGGGCGGGGGGACTTCGTCCATGCGCCCGGTGCCATCGGGTCGGCGCCGGGGCGTAACCGCAGCAGCCCGAGCGCATAGTCGTCGGACCAGCAAGCGCTTGCCGAATAGGCGAGGAACAGGTCGCCCTTCGGCCCCTGAAGAAACGCCGGCCCTTCGAGAATCTGGCGTCCGCCCTGCTTCTCCCAGGGCCTGTCGGGCCGCGCGATCACCACCTCGGGCGCGGCGAGCGTCCAGGGGTTGGCAAGCGGCGCGATCGCCAGCACGCTGTCGGGACCGTCATAGGCCGAATAGACGAACCAGCGTCTGCCCCGCGCCGCGAACATGGTACCGTCGATCCCGGTCCGCCGGGTCGCGATCCGCCCGCGATCGATCCATTCGCCGACCAGCGGATCAGGCCCGTCATGCTCCAGCACGAAGACGCCGCGATGCGCGTCGTCGTCGTGACCGCTGGCGGCGGCGGTGTAGTAGATGAACCACTTGCCATCGATGCGGTGAAGCTCCGGTGCCCAGATCGAAATCGCGTTCGGGCCGGTCGCGGGCGGGCGCCAGACGGTGGTTTCCTTCGCCGCCGCCAGATGGCCGAGGTCGCGGGTGCGGCGGATCGTCAGCCGGTCGCCGCGCGTCGCCATGAAATAGAACCAGCCGTCGTCGGTGACGACATAGGGATCGGGCCCCGACGGCAGCAGCGGGTTGACGAGGGTCGGCGCATCGCGTGCTGTCAATGGCGCCGCGAGGAGCGCGAGCGCTGCGAGGACGCGCTTCACCGCGCGTCAGCCCGCCACGCGGCGACGAACCGGCACGCCGCGTCGCCCACATCCTTCGCGGTCATGCCCGGCTTGTAGATCGCGGAGCCCAGCCCGAAACCGTCCGCCCCCGCGGCCCGCCACGGCGCCATGCCTTCCGGCGTGATGCCGCCGACCGCCAGCACCGGAATGGCCTTGGGCAACACCGCCCGCTGCGCTTTCAGCACGGCCGGCGACGCAGCCTCGGCGGGAAACAGCTTCAGCGCGCTCGCCCCGGCGTGGATGGCGGCGAAGGCTTCGGACGGGGTGAAATAGCCGGGCAGCGAGGCCATGCCCGCCGCAACCGTCGCCTCGATCACTGCGGTATCGGTGTTGGGCGAGATGATCATCCGCCCGCCGGCATCGCGCACGCGCGCCACGTCGGCTGTGGCCAAGACCGTCCCCGCGCCGACCATCGCCGCGTCGCCGCACGCCTTCGCCAGCCGCGCGATGCTCTCGAACGGATCGGGCGAATTGAGCGGCACCTCAATGAGCGTGAAACCGGCGGACGCCAGCGCCGCGCCGACCGGCTCGATCTCGTCGGGACGGATGCCGCGCAGGATCGCGATCAGCGGCAGGGCGGCGAACGCGGTGGCGAAATCGGTCAAGGCTTGCGCTCCCACAATTGGGTGATGCCGGCAACGAAGGCGGCGTGGCTGTCGATGAGGATGGCCGACGCACCGACCTGCGCGATGGCCGCCGCGTAGAGCGCGCCCAGCGCCGGGTCCGCAAGCAGGTGGACCGTATCGCCCGCGCCGACCTGAGCGCGCACGTCGCTGCCGATCAGCAGGCCGCTGACATAGGACGCCGCATCCGCATCCTCGCGCAGGCCAAGCAGGCTTGCCGGGCGAACGCCGAAGAGCGCGCTGAGAAGATCGCCGTCGCCGGCACGCGCGACGCCGTCTGCAAAGGCCGGTCCCTCGGTGACGGGCGCGCACATCGCGGCCCCGATCAGCGCGTGATCCCGAAGCAGCGCGAACATCTCCCCGGTCATCGCGGTGGTGAAGGTGCTGAGCGCGCCACCCTCGATACGAGCCCATTTGCAGTGCGTGCCGGGCTGGCAGAGCAGCGCGTCCGGCGGAGCAAGTCCGGCCGATACCGCGCCCAGCAATTGCACTTCCTCGCCGCGCATCACATCGGCGCGATCGTCGCGGATTGTGCTGACGCCGGGAACGATCCACACATGCTCGGCCGCGGGTTTCAGCGCTGCCGCCAGGCTGTCGAGCGTGGCGGGGCAGGGGACGTAGCCCGCATCGATCCAGCCGCGGTTCGATCCGACCATCCCCGCGAGCAGCATCGGCGCGCCGCCAAACCGTGCACGCAGCGCCGCGACCTCGGCGTCGAAACCGCCCGCCGGCACAGCGAGGATGCCGACCGCGTCGCGCTCGGTACGCACCACCGCCCCGCCCTCGATCAGATAGGCGCGCCGGTTGGTCGTGCCCCAATCGACAGCGATGAAGGGCTGGCTCACGCGGTCACCACCAGATGTAGTAGAGCGCGATCAGGATCGCGACGATCACCACGCCCGCGATATTGAAGCCCGCGCTCGTGCGGAAGGATACGCCCTGCATTGTGATGAGGTTGCGCTCGCGCGGTTGCGGCTTGAGGAGCGACACCGCCACCGCGAGCAGCAGCGAGGCGAGGAACACGATCGACATGCGGTTGATGAACGGAATGGCGTTCAGCGCCTCCGATCCGCCCCATTTCGCTGGAAACCAGAATAGGAAGCTGATGACGACCGACGCGATCGCCCCGGTCAGCGCGCCCTTCTCGGTCGCGCCCGGCCAGAACAGGCCGAGCAGGAAGATGACGGTGATCCCCGGCGTCACGAAGCCCGAGAATTCCTGGATATACTGAAACGCCTGATCGAGGCTGCCGAGCAACGGGCGCGCCATAATCATCGCAATGATGATCGACACCACCGCGGCGATCCGGCCGACGCGGACGAGATTGCGTTCCTGCGCGCCGGCGGCAGCGGCATCCGTGTCGCCATCCTCGACCTCGGTCCGCACGCCTTTGGCCTTGGCGTAGATATCGAGCGTGAAGATCGTCGCGATCGAATTGATCTTGGAGGCGGTGGACGCGATGATCGCGGCGACGAGCGCGGCGAACACCAGCCCGAGCAGCCCGGGCGGTAGCAGCGCCATCATCGTCGGATAGGCCTGATCGGGCTTGGCGAGGTTCGGTGCCAGCACGACCGCAGCGATCCCCGGAAGCACGATGATCACCGGCATCAGCAGCTTCAGGAAGCCGGCAAAGATGATCCCGCGCTGCGCCTCGTCCAGGCTCTTGGCGGCGAGCGCGCGCTGGATGATATACTGGTTGAACCCCCAATAGCTGAGGTTCGCGATCCACATCCCGCCGACCAGCACGGCGATGCCCGGCAGGTCCTTGTAGTGTGGATTGTCGGGCGACAGGATCATGTCGAAATGGTCGGGCACGCGCCGGTTCAGCTCCGCAAACCCGCCGAGCACACCGGCATCGCCGCCGATCTTGCCGAGCGTGAGATAGGAAATGATCAGCCCGCCAAAGACGAGCAGCGTGACCTGGACGATGTCGGTCAGCGCGACCGCCTTCAATCCGCCGCGCAGCTGATAGAGGAGGGCGAAGGCGCCGAGCCCGACGAGCGCGACGTCCTGATTGACGCCCGCGACCTGGGTGACCGCGATCGAGCCGAGCCAGATGATCGAGGTGAGGTTCACGAAGACGTAGAGGATGAGCCAGAACACCGCCATCACGGTGCGGATCGTCGGGCCGAAGCGCTGTTCCAGGAACTGCGGCATCGTGTAGATCTGGTTCTTCAGGAAGATCGGCAGGAAGAACTTGCCGACGATCAGCAGCGTCGCTGCCGCCATCCATTCATAGGATGCGATCGCCAGCCCGATCGCATAGCCCGATCCCGACATGCCGACGATCTGCTCGGCGGAGATATTGGCCGCGATCAGGCTCGCCCCGATCGCCCACCAGGGGAGGTTCTTCGACGCCAGGAAATAATCGCTGCTGTTCTTGGCGTGCCCCGCCTTGTCGCGCGACACCCATTGCGCCAGACCGAAGATGCCGATCGCGTAGGCGATGACCAGCACGTTATCCAGCGTCGTCAATTGCATGTCGGCATCCCCACCCGGTCGCGAAATTCTGGTCCGCTCCGCCGCGGTATTATTGTCGGATAAGTCCCACTTGTCGAGCGCCATACACTCGAACTCGGCTTTTTATATGATTATAAATCTTGCCGCGTTGATTGTCTTCTGCAAGTGTCGAGGGCGAAACGCGGTTTATGACGGCACAGGGAGGATGGCGATGGCGGCGGACAGTCGGCTTGGCCCCGACGATCTCGGGCGCAATCTGACCTGGGGATTGCAGGAGGTGCTGGGCCGGTCGATCGTGGTCGGTGACTACCGCGAAAAGCCGTTTCCGACCGAAGCCGAGATCGTCAAGCAGCACGGCGTCAGCCGGTCGGTGACGCGCGAGGCGGTAAAGATGCTCGCCGCCAAGGGGCTGCTCGGTGCGCGCCCGAAGCAGGGGACGTTCGTCCGCCCCGAAGACGGCTGGAACCTCTTCGACACCGACGTGCTGCGCTGGCTGCTGGAACGGCGGCGGTCGCTCACGCTGCTGCGCCATTTCAACGAGCTGCGCATCGCGGTCGAGCCGCAGGCGGCGGCGCTCGCGGCGATCGCTGCCGATGACGAGCAGCGCGAGGCGATCACCGCGGGGCTCGAGCGGATGCGCACGGCGGAGGATGGCCTGGATGACGGGCTGGACGCGGATATCGCCTTCCACGTCGCGATCCTGCGCGCGTCGAACAATCCCTTCTTCGTCCAGTTCCGCAGCGTCGTCGGCACGGCGCTGCGCACGTCGATCCGCTTCACCAACCGGCTGACCGGGCGCTCGGCGAGCATCGCGGATCATGCCGCCGTCCACGACGCGATTCTGGCGCGCGATGTCGAGGCAGCCCGCGCGACGATGACGACGCTGATCAGCAAGGTGCTCGACGTGATCGAGCAGGTGCCGGTGCAGGAAAACGAGGCCTGACCTAAAGGTCGTCCGCCATGCCGCAGATGGCGGGCGAGGTTGCGGATTCGCTCCGCGCGCCGGCAGCGTCGAAGCGGATGCGCTGCGGCCAGGCGCGCCACGCACCACCGGGGCTGCCGGTCTTGATGAATGCCGCCCAGTAATCCTGCAG
Source organism: Sphingomonas sp. EC-HK361 (assembly GCF_902498785.1). GTDB lineage: Bacteria > Pseudomonadota > Alphaproteobacteria > Sphingomonadales > Sphingomonadaceae > Sphingomonas. The sequence goes on along the minus strand of NZ_LR701494.1, from coordinate 1,105,442 downwards.
GTGGACGCCGCCGACCCGGTCCTCCCCGAAGACATAGCTGAGCTCGCGGGCGTGCGAGGTCATGCCGCCGTCCGGCGCGCCATCGAATATATAGCGATAGACCGGTGCGCCCTTGTTCGCCCAAAGCTTCACGAACCGGTCGGCGGGGCACACGAACGTGCCGTCGGTCGAGATCCGCAGATCGACGGTGCCGCTGCGCGGATCGGGGGCCGGATCGACCCCGCCTGCGATTCCATAATAGGCGCGCGCTGCCTCGGCCTTCGTGCCGTAGCGGGTCGCGAGAAAGGCGTCGCGATAGGCCCGCTCGCCCGGCAGATCGAGTTCCGCCACATTGGTTCCGATCAACAGCGGCTTTGGCGGCGCGCTCGCGAGCAGCGCGGCGGGGGACCGGGGCAGAACCGTCCCGTCGATCGTCGTGCGCAGCCACAGATAATCGTCATGGCCGATGGCGGCGTCGTGCAGCTTGCCGTCAGCGGCGATGAGCGCCGCGGCGGACGCATCGCGCGGAGGCACGCCGCGAAGCTGCGCCGCAAGCTGGTCGCCGATCCGGAACGCGTCCTCGATGGGACGATAGGGCATGCCGAAGGCGGGCGTGCCGCTTTCCATGATCGCCTGACGGAACAGGTCGTGCGCTGCGGGTGCCGCCAGCAACAGTCCGACGTCCTGTGCGCCCGCGCTTTCGCCGCCCAGCGTCACCCGGTCGGGATCGCCGCCGAACCGCGCGATGTTCGCCCGGACCCAGCGCAGCGCCGCGATCTGGTCCATGAGGCCATAATTGCCGCCGGTCTCCTCCGCCGATCGCGGCGCAAGGAAGCCCAGCGTGCCGAGCCGGTATCGAACCGCAACGACGACCACGCCCTGCCGGACGAGTGACGACAGCACCGTATCGCCGGGTCCGCCCGCATGGTTGCTGCCGCCATGGATCCACACCAGCACCGCGCGCTTGCCGGTCAGTGCCGGGGTCGCGACGTCGAGGGTAAGGCAATCCTCGCTGGCGAACAGATAGTCGGCATGGTTCCAGCCATAGTCCGCCTGGACACACGCGGGCGCGCGATCGATCGCCGGGCGAACGCCTGTCCAGCGGATCGGCTGCGGCGCGCGCCAGCGCAGGGGGCCGACTGGCGGGGCGGCGAAGGGGATGCCGCGAAACACGACGCGGTCGTCGGCCTGCCGACCCGCGACGGTGCCGCCAGTCGTCGCGACACGCGGGGTTCGCGGAGTCTGCGCCGGCAGCGCACCGGATGCCAGCAGCGCGATGAGCGAAACCCAAGTCATCCGCCGCATACCCGTCTCTCCCGATGCTTCCGGAGAAGCCTAGCGCGCGCAATTATATGATCAATCGCCAACTTTATCGACCGTTCGGTTTTCCCTTCCCGTTCGCCTCGAGTAGCTGTTGAGCCTGTCGAGACGGCATATCGAGAGGTCGGTGTCGCACATCCCGGCCTCTCGACACGAGCTCTCGACAAGCTCGATCTCGCTCGAGATGAATGGGGGGCTTACATCGGGCAGCGTCTAAGCCAGTGGACCATTGCCGACCGGCGGATCGAAAACCGGCGTACCGTCGCTCGCGTAATGAATCGGCTGCACGCGCGTGTGCCGGTTGGGATCGAACAGCGGGTCGCCCTTGATGGTTTCGTAATCGCGGGCGTGAAACACCAGCATGTCGCGCCCGCGCTCATCGACGGTGAAGCTGTTGTGGCCGGGGCCGTAAATGTGGTGCGCGGGCGAACTCTTCATCACAGGCACAGGCGACTTCGTCCACGCCGCCGGGTCCATGATATCGGCATCCTCACGCGCGGTCAGCATGCCCATGCAGTAACGCGCGTCCGTCGCGCTGGCCGAATAGGTCAGGAACAGCCGGCCGTTCCGCGCGAGAAGCGCGGGGGCCTCGTTGACCTTGAACCCGCGAATCTCCCAGGGAAGCTCCGGAACCGACAGCCGCGCCGGCTTTGCCGCCAGCGTCAGCGGGGTCCTGAGCGGGGCAAGGTAGAGATTCGAGTTGGTTTCGATCCCCGGCTCGCGCTGCGCCCAGGCGAGGTAGCGCACGCCGCGGTGGACGAAGCTCGTGGAATCGAGGTTGAAACTGTCCCACGGCGTCTCGAGCTGGCCGAGGACTGACCATTTCCCCGTCATCGGATCGGCACCGTCACAGACGACCGCATAGGTGCGGATGCGGAACACGTCCTCGCCGCCGCCGCTCGGGCCTGCGGCGAAATACATGATCCAGCGCCCGTCGATCCGGTGAAGCTCGGGCGCCCAGATGAACCCGGACATCGGCCCCTCCGCCAGATGGCGCCACAGCACCGCCTCAGTCGCGGTGGCAAGCCCGGCGAGCGTGCGCGAGCGGCGCAGCACCAGCCGGTCATATTCGGGCACCGATCCGGTCATGTAATACCAGCCGTCCGTGTGCCGAAAGACTTGCGCATCGGCGCGGTTGCGCACCAGTGGGTTGACGATGCGCGGGGAGCGGGGACTTCGCGCGAGCAACGGCGCGGCGCCGGCCGCGGTAGCGCCGGCGATGAACAGGCGGCGGGACAGACGCGTCATATATTCCCCTATTTCCCTTGCGCGACCGGCCACCCGTCGCTGCCCCACGCCAGCGGCGCGATGCGCAGCGTCGGCGCGCCCTTATTATCGCGATCATAGGCGTGATAGACGACGTAATCCTTGCCCGCGGCGTCGGTGAAATGCCCCGGATGGCCGGGGCCGCGGAAGCGCTGCTTTTCCTGCAGGTCCGCGCGCAGCAGGATCGTGCCGCCGCCCTCGAGCATCGAGCTGCCGTCCTTGCCACGATACGGCCCGGTCACCGTCCTCGATCGGGCGACCACGGTGTAATAGGTGCTGTTCACGCCCTTGCAGCAATAGTCATAGGACGCGAGCAGCCAGTAATAGCCGCCATGCGCAAAGATATAGGGCGCCTCGACGATGGACGGCGCGCCCGCGGGCACGGGGCGCGATGCGAGCGGGATCGGTTTCTCGCCCGCACGGAGCAGTTTGCCGGTTTTGGGATCGAGCGCGAAGAGCTTCAGGCCCGTCCAGAAGCTGCCGAGCGAGAGCCAGTGGCGGCCATCCGCATCGGCGAAGAAGGCGGGGTCGATCGCGTTGAAATCGTCGGTCGGCGTGGACATCAGGACCATGCCCTCGTCGCGCCAGCCATAGCCGGGCGAGGCAGGATCGAGCGTGGCGCTCGTCGCCAGGCCGATCGCCGAGCGGTTCGATCCGAAGGTCGATACCGCATAATAGAGGCGGTAGCGGCCGTTCACGAAACTGATATCGGGCGCCCAGATGTTGGTCGCGCCGGGGATCGCCCTGCTCGCCCAATCGGGCAGCCGCTCGAACGGCGGGCGTTCGCGCGTCCATTGGACGAGATCGGACGAAACGCGCGCGGAGACGACGCCCTGTGCGCCTTCGCCGATGCCGGTGGAAAGGAGATGATAGGCGCCGCCTTCGCGGATAATCACGGGGTCGTGGACGGGCGTGATGTCGCCGGTCAGCCGATCGTTCAGCGCGACGGTAGCAGCTTGCGCGCCTGCCGCCGTCGGCGCGGATGCGAGCGCCAGCAGCGCTGCCAGAGCTGCGCAGAGCCGAGATGCCATCAGCGCAGGTCCAGCATGATGACCGACTTCGCGGGCAACGTAACGGTCAGCGTGTCGCCCGCGAGTCGGGCGCCCTCGAACGCCACCGGATGCACCGCGTCCGGCGCGTCGAACGTGTTGCGCGCGGTCATCGTCGCGGCGGTGAGGATGCGGCCACTGACTGTCTGCGCGCCCACGCCCTTGAGCGCGACCGACAGCGTGACCGACCGGTTCGGATCGGCGTTGGCGAGCGCGACATGCGCCATGCCCGCCTTGTCGCGCACTGCCGAGGCGCTCACCGCAGGCATCACCCACTGGTCCTTGTTGTACCAGGGCGACTTGATTTCGATCGGCAGCACGGTCGAGTCCATATAGGGCCGATACATCTCGAAGACGTGATAGGTCGGGGTCAGCGTCATCCGGCTGCCGTCGGTCAGGATCATCGCCTGCAGCACATTCACCATCTGCGCGATCGCGGTCATGCGCACGCGGTCGGCATGCTTTGCAAAGATGTTGAGGTGGATCGCCGCGACCAGTGCGTCGCGCAGCGTGTTCTGCTGGCGCAGGAAGCCGGGATTGGTGCCCGGATCGCCGGCATACCAGGTGCCCCATTCGTCGACCGCCAGGAACAGCCGTTTCTGCGGATCATATTTGTCCATGATCGCGCTGTGCTTCGTAATCAGATCATCGATGTGCCACGCGCCCGCCAGCGTTTCCGCCCAGCCGGCCTCGTCGAAATCGGTCGCCGATGCGCGCGGGGGCCAGCCGCCGGGCACGGTGTAGTAATGGAGCGACAGCGCATCGACCTGAGCGCCCGCGACGCGCATCATCGTCTCGGTCCAGTTATAGTCATCGACGTTCGCACCGGCGGCGATCTTCAGGATGCGGGTATTGGCCGGCGCCTTGATGAAGGTGGCGTAGCGCCGCGTCAGGTCGGCGGCATATTCGGCACGCATGTTGCCGCCGCAGCCCCAAAGCTCGTTGCCGACCCCGAAATAGGGTACCGCCCAGGGTGCCTTGCGGCCGTTGCGCGCGCGCTCGTCCGCCAGCGACCCGGCGGGGGACGTCATATACTCCACCCATTCCGCCATCTCCTGCGGGGTGCCGTTGCCGACATTGCCAGCCACATAGGGTTCAGCGCCGATCTGCGCCGTCAGGTCCATGAACTCGTGGGTGCCGACGGCATTGGGTTCGGTCACACCGCCCCAGTGGGTGTTGATCTTGACCGGGCGCTTACCGCGCGCGCCGATACCCTCACGCCAGTGATATTCGTCGGCAAAACATCCGCCCGGCCAGCGGATGACGGGCACGCCGAGGCGCTTGAGTGCACCGACGACGTCGTTCCGAAACCCGCGCGTGTTCGGGATCTTCGAATCCGGCCCGACCCACAGCCCGCCATAGATGCCGTTGCCGAGATGCTCGGCGAACTGGGTGAAGATGCGTCGGTCGTAAGTGGGGCCGGGCGTGTCGCCGCGCACCGTGGCGGTGGCCGTAACGGGGGCGGCGGTCTGCGCACCGCCCGGTCCCGAAACAGCGAGCATCACGCCTGCCAGCCCTGCGAAAAACCGCTTCATTCCAGCCTCCCGTTGGTCGGCGGCAGCGCAGCGCGGCAGACCCGGCGTCGCTCTTGCCAATCTCAATTACTCAGACATTATGAGCGTCTGCCGACGATGGCAATCGGCGTTCTCCGGCGGGGTGCGATGGGCTATGCCAAGCACGATGAAAGTGGACAGTGACGAACAGGCCGACGTCGATGCAGGCAAGGCGGCAATACAGCGCGCGCCGCGGGGAACCGGCCGGCGTCTGCACGGCGCGATCGCCAACCGGATCGGAACCGCGATCGTGTCCGGGGATTATGCGCCGGGCGATATCCTGAGCGGTGAGGTCGCGTTTTCAGAAGAGCTGAACGTCTCGCGCAGCGCGTACCGCGAGGCAATCCAGGTACTCGCGGCGAAGGGACTGGTCGTCAGCAAGCCCAAGGCCGGCACGCGGGTGCTGCCGCGCGAGCGGTGGAACCTGCTCGATCCCGACATCCTTGCCTGGGCCTTTGCCGGCGAACCAGACCCCCAGTTCGTGCGTGCGCTGTTCGAACTGCGTGCGATCGTCGAGCCCGCGGCCGCCGGCCTGGCGGCCCAGCGCCGCGACCGTGACGATCTGAAGGCAATGAAGGAAGCGCTCGCGGCGATGCGCCAGCACACGCTGGCGACCGAGGAGGGTCGCGCTGCCGACCGACGGTTCCACGCCGCCATGCTCCACGCCACCCACAACGACGTGCTGATCGTGATGAGCGCCAGCATCGGCGCCGCGGTCAACTGGACGACGCAGTTCAAGCAGCGCGCGCGCGCCCTCCCGCGCAACCCGATCCCCGATCACGCCCGCGTGCAGGAAGCGATCGCCGCGCAAGACGCCGCCGGCGCAACCGAAGCGATGCGCCTGCTGGTCGAACAGGCGCTGGAGGACACGAGCAGCGCAATGACGCGCTAGCAAAAAAAGGGCGGGCTGGAATCGCCGCCTCCGTTCGTTTCGAGCGAAGTCGAGAAACGCTGGGCGCGCCTGGAAACGTTTCTCGACTACGCTCGAAACGAACGGGCGGATCAAGTCAGGTCGAAAACGCGCTAGCGCTCAGTCCTCGAACGCATCGACCTGGACTTGCCGGCAGCGCAGGAACGCGTCCGCCACGAGACGCAGGGGCGCGCGATCGACGTCGGAGCGGCCCTGTTCGATCAGTCTCGCGAAATGCGCATACATGCCCGGATATTCGCGTTCCGGCCCGACGCCGTGCTCCACACCGTCGATCGTCATCTTCGAGCCGCCATGCGACAGGCGCAGCGTGCCGTCGTCGGTTTCGACCGTGATGTCCCAGGTCTGCGGCCCCGTCTGCCGCCAGTCGAACACGGCGTGCACGGGCGCGCCGCTCATCCCGACCATATGGAGTTCGGCCGCGATCGGCGCGGCGCGATTGGCGGGGATTTCCAGCGTGCCATCCTTCAGGAAAAAGTGGCGCGGCAGGACCAGCGTGGCGATCGACAGCGCGTTGATGCCGGGGTCGAAGACGCCGAGCCCGCCCGGTTCCCAGATCCATTGCTGGCCGGGATGCCAGCGGCGCACATCCTCTTTCCACACGATCTCGACCCGATTTACGCGGCGCTCGGTCAGCCACGCGCGCGCATCGGCGACACCCGGAGCGTAGCGTGAGTGCCATGCGGCGAACAGCGTCGTGCCCGCGGCGTCCGACAGACGCGTCAGCGCCTCGACTTCGGCCAGCGTCGCGCCCGGCGGCTTTTCGAGCAGCACATGCTTGCCGGCGCGGATCGCCTTGGCCGCCGCCTCGAACCGCGCCTGCGGCGGCTGGCACATCGCCACTGCATCGAGCGCAAGGTCGGCGGCCAGTAGCTCGTCGACCGTGCGGAAGAGCGCGATGCCGTCCGCATGGCCGGCATGCGTCGCCGCCGCCACGAGTTCGAACCGGTCGGACGTGGCGATGGCGGGGATGTGCTGGTCCTGCGCGATCTTGCCGAGCCCGACGATGGCAATCCGGTAGGTCATCGGCTTACAGGCTCCTTACCGACACATCGACGGCCGCGGCATGGGCGACCGGATTGCGGACGGGCAGGGTGAAGGGCGCCGCGAGAATCTCGAATACATCGCCTGCTTCCGTGCGGATATCGTCGCTGCAGGACAGCGTCGCGGTGCCGAAAAAGTGCACGTGGACGTCGCCCGGCCGGCGGAACTGCGGATATTTGAAATGATGATGCTCGAGGTTGGCGAGGCTGTGCGACATGTTCGCCTCGCCCGACACGAACGGCCTTTCCCAGATCACCTCACCGCCGCGCAGGATGCGGCTCGTGCCCTCGACATGCGCCGGCAACGCACCCACGAGCAGTTCCGGCCCGAGTGCGGCCTGACGCAGCTTCGAATGGGCGAGCCAGAGGTAATTGCCGCGCTCGGTCACGTGATCGGAAAACTCGTTGGCGAGCGCGTAGCCGATCCGCAGCGGGGTGCCATCCGCCGCGATCAGGTAAATGCCGGCGATCTCCGGCTCTTCCCCGGCGTCGAGTGCGAAGGCGGGGGACTCGATCGGTGCGCCGGGGGCGACCAGCGATGACCCGTCGCCCTTGTAGAACCATTCGGGCTGCACGCCGGGGCCGCTTGCCGGCTTGCCGCCCTCGACCCCCATGCGGAACATCTTCATCGAATCGGTGAGGTCCGTGGTCGCGTTCATCGCGCGGTGCATCTTGTCGCGGCCCTCGGCGGAGCCGAGATGGGTGAGGCCCGTGCCGGTGAGCAGCAGGTGCGCCGTGTCGGGATGGTCGATCGGCGGGAGCAGCGTCACGCTCGCCAGATCGAGCGTCGCCCCCTCGCCGCAGGCATTGACGAGGGCAGCGAGCGAAGTGTCCTGATCGATCGCACGCTGCGCTAGTTCCAGCGTTGTCGCGGCGTCCGGCACGACGGTCGGCGCGCCGCCATCGCGGATCGCGGCCACGCCGCGTGTGGCGTCCGCTGCGCGGAACTGGATGAGGGAAAGCGTCATGGCAAGCGGCCTCAGGCGGGTTGCATCGCGCCATCGACACGGCGCGCGACGGCATAGGGGTTGGCGTCGCGCAGCGCGGTCGGCAGCAGCCGGTCGGGGAGGTTCTGGTAGCAGACCGGGCGCAGGAACCGCGCGATGGCGAGCGCGCCGACCGAGGTCGTGCGGCTGTCGCTGGTCGCCGGATAAGGCCCGCCATGCACCATCGCATGGCTCACCTCGACCCCGGTCGGCCAGCCATTGGCGAGCACGCGGCCGGCCTTTTCCGCCAGCAGCGGGATGAGCGGCGCGACCAGCTGCTCGTCGGCCTCGTCGAACAGAAGCGTCGCGGTCAGCTGTCCCTCCAGCCCGGCGATCAGGGCCGCCACCGCGTCCATGTCGGCCGCGCGCACCACGATCGAGGAGGAGCCGAAGACTTCGTGGCTCAGGGCCGGGTCGGCGGAAAAGGCGTCGGCGTCGGTGGCGAAGAGCGCGCCCTGCGCTTGGTTGATGCCCTCGCCGACGGGACCCCGCGCGATCGTGCGGACCGACGCGTGTCCGGCCAGCGCATCGACACCCTGTTCGAACGCGCGGTGAATGCCGGGGGTCAGCATCTGCTGCGCGCTCGCGTCGCCCAGCGCCTTTGCGGCGGCGCGTTCGAACGCATCGACGTCGCTGCCGTCGAGCGCGATTACCAGCCCGGGATTGGTGCAGAACTGCCCGGCGCCCTGCGTCAGCGACGCCACATAGGCGCGGCCCAGCTCTGCCCCGCGTGCGGCGGCCGCGGCGGGGAAGAGAATGACGGGGTTGATGCTCGACATTTCGGCGAACACCGGAATCGGCTCGGCGCGCGCGTCCGCGATCCGCACCAGCGCCAGCCCGCCGCTGCGCGAGCCCGTAAAGCCGACCGCCTTGATGCGCGGATCGGCGACCAGCGCGCCGCCCAAGTCGTTGGTCGTGCCGGGCAGGTAGGAGAACACGCCTTCCGGTAGGCCGCAATCAGCCACCGCCTGACGGATCGCGCGTGCGACCAGCTCGCCGGTGCCGGGATGCGCCGGGTGTCCCTTGACCACCACCGGGCACCCCGCTGCGAACGCGGAGGCGGTGTCGCCGCCCGCGACCGAGAAGGCGAGCGGGAAGTTGGACGCGCCGAACACCGCCACCGGGCCAACGCCGATGTTCACGCGGCGCAGGTCGGGGCGGGGCAGGGGCGTGCGGTCAGGCAGCGCGGGGTCGATCGTCACGTCCATCCAGGCGCCCTCGCGAACGACGTTCGCGAACAGCCGGAGCTGGCCGATGGTGCGGCCGCGCTCGCCCTCGATCCGCGCGCGCGGCAAGCCGCTCTCCGCGACCGCCCGGTCGATCAGCGGATCGCCGATAGCGGCAATCGCGTCGGCGATGCGCTCCAGAAAGCCCGCGCGCTCGGTCGGTGCGAGATCGCGAAACGCGGGGAACGCCGCCGCGGCCAGCGCACAGGCGCTCTCGACGTCCCCGGCGCCTGCTTCGGCGAAGCGCGGCCCGATTGCCTTGCCCGTCGCAGGGCCGATCGCCTCGAAGGTCGTATCGGCCGTGCGCTCTTCGCTGCCGATCAGGATCGCACCGGTGATCATCGCATATCTACTCCGACAAATGGCGCTTCCGCTTCACCCGCTTCCGGAGACAAGGTCAAGCGCCTTCGACCATCTCCCGGTTCGCGTCCCCTGACACGACCGGCTTCGATCCCCACAGCGCGTAGAACAGGACGTAGAGTTCGCAGGCCGCGGTCAGAACGAACGAGGATTGCAGGCCGTAGGTGTCGGCAAGCCATCCCTGCACCGCGACGAGCGCACCGCCCGCGATTGCCATGATGAGCAGCCCGGACCCCTCTTCGGTCAGCGGCCCCAGCCCCTGAATGCCGAGCGCGAAGATCGTCGGGAACATGATCGAATGGAACAGCCCGACCGAGATAAGCGCCCACATCGCGAAATGGCCGGTGGTGAAGACTGCGATCAGCATGACGATAAAGGCGCCGATCGAGAAGGCGGCTAGCACCGTCCCGGCATCGATCTTCTGCATGATCGCCGACCCCACGAAGCGCCCGACCATCATCCCGCCCCACAACGGCGTCAGATAGCGGCCCGCGGTTTCGGTCGTCATGTTGCCGATATCGGGCCGGCTGACGAAGTTCACGAACAGATTGCCCACTCCGATCTCGGCGATGAGGTAGATGAAGATCGCCGGAATTCCGAACACGAGGTTCCGGTGCCGCCACAGCGAATGGTTCTTGCGCTCTTCCCTGGCGACTCGGCTCGTCGCCTGGCCCATCGCCGGAAGCGGGAAGCGCGCGATGATGATCGCCAGCACCACCAGCACAACGGCGACGAGGATGTAGGGCAGGATCACCGATTGCGCATCGGCAAGCCGCTCTGCCTGGGTCAGCACGGTGCCGCTCTGCGCGGTGCCGCCCTTCGACCGGCCGAGAATCAGATAGGCGCCGAACAGCGGCGCGACCATCGTGCCCGCCGAGTTCATCGCCTGCACCAGATTGAGCCGCGACGACGCGGTCGCGGGTGGGCCGACCACCACGACATAGGGGTTCGCCGCGACCTGCAGCAGCGTGATCCCGCTCGCGATCACGAACAGCATGATGAGCGTGACGCCGTAGGACGGGATGCTGGCGGCGAGCGTCATGCCGACCGCACCGGCAGCCATGATGAGCAGCCCGACGACCAGCGATTTCTGATAGCCGATCCGCTCGATGAGCTTGGCCGCTGGAATCGACGCCACGAAATAGGCGATGAACCACACGCTCTCGATCAGCGCTGCCTGAAAATAGCTCAGCTCGAACACGCTGCGCAGGTGCGGCAGCAGCGTTCCGTTGATGACGGTGATGAAGCCCCACATGAAGAACAGGCTGGCGAGCAGCGTTAACGCCGAGGCGTAGGATTGCGTCGCGCCTGCCGGCGGTGAAGCGCCACTGGAACTGGTGGGCTGCGGTATCGCCGGCATGTGTAATCCCCTCGATAGCAGCCTCAAGGCCGCTGTTATGATTTGTCTGACTTAGCCGAAGATTGAAGCACGTCAAACTGCTGGCGCGGAGGCGGTGAATCGACGAACGAGCGTCATGCGCGCGGATCTGCCGCTACGCTTGGGTATGTCGCTGGAACCAAGAAGAGACACGTCATCGAATGGCAACGCGGCACACATTCGATTAGACGACGGGAAGGAGGTGGTGGACGCACTTGGGCTCGAACCAAGGACCCGCTGATTAAGAGTCAGCTGCTCTACCAACTGAGCTATGCGTCCATTCCGGCGATTGCGAGGGATGCGCGCTTGGCGCCCCGCGATCGGGAGTGGCGCGGTTAGCATCGGTTTGCGGACATGCAAACCCTTTTTTCGCGCTTTTCCGGTTTGAAGCGGCTCAGCGCAGCGATTTGCGGTTCTGGCGGTCGATCGACATCAGGATGCCGAGGCACAGCATGACCGTCATCTGTGCCGATCCGCCAAAGCTGACGAGCGGCAGCGGGATGCCGACGACGGGGGCGAGCCCCATCACCATCGACAGATTGATCGCGACGTAGAAGAAGATCGTGGTGGCAAGCCCCGCCGCGGTGAGCTTCGCAAAGCGCGACTGCGCCCGCTGGCCGACGCCGACTCCCCAGCGGATGACGAGAAGGAAGGCGAGGATGATGAAGATGCCGCCCGCCAGCCCCCATTCCTCCGCCATCGTCGCGAACACGAAATCGGTATGGCCCTCGGGCAGATATTGCAGGTGGCTCTGTGAGCCGTTGAGGAACCCCTTGCCCCAGATTCCGCCCGATCCGATCGCGATCTTCGACTGGCTGATGTGATAGCCGGTGCCGAGCGGATCGCTTTCGGGATCGAGGAAGATCAGCACCCGGTTGCGCTGGTAATCGTGGAGCAGGAAATTGACCGCGAGCGGCGCCGCGACCGCAACGCTGAGCGCCCCGCCGACGAAGAGGCGAAGCGGGATGCCGGCGAGGAACATGATCGTCGCGCCGCCCGCGCAGATCATCAGCGCGGTGCCGAGATCGGGCTGGAGCATGACGAGCCCGGCGGGGAGCCCGATCAGGACTGCGGCAGGCCACAACGCGCCGAACCGGCGGGTCTCGGCGGGGGGCAGCAGCTCGTAGAAGCGCGCGCAGGCGAGGACGATCGCAAGCTTCATCAGCTCGGACGGCTGGAACTGGTAGAAGCCGAGGTTCAGCCAGCGCTGGCTGCCGCCCGAAACTTTGCCGAGCAGCTCGACCGCGACGAGCGCGACGAGCAGCCCGCCATAGGCGGGGAACGCCATTCGCCGCCAGAAATCCTCGGGCACCCGCGACAGCGCCATCGCGCCGCCGAGAAAGAGGAAGAACTTGATCCCCTGCGACATCGCCCAGGGCCGGATGCTGCCGCCCGCCGCGGAGTAAAGCACGACAAGCCCGAAACAGCCGATCGCGGTGACGAGCACGATGATCTTCCACGGCAGCGACGCCAGTGGCGCGGGGACGATGCCGCTGCGGGTCACTGGATCGGCTCCGGCGAGCCGTTGCGCGCGGGGCCGCCATCCGCCGCGATATCGTTGGCGACGGCAGCGGCGGAGGCGTTGGACGCGTCGGTCGCGGCTTCGACGGCGGGGGCGTCGGTCGGGGCGGGGGTGTCCTGTTCGGTCGCGGCGCCCTGTGCCGGCGGCGGCGCATTCGCGGCGGCGCGGTAGGCGGCCGCCTGCGCTGCCATGCGGGTGCGGATATCGCCGCCCCAGGTCGGCTCGACCTCGGCCAGGCTCTTGAGCGCGCGGTCACGGTCCACGAGCCAGGTCATGATGTCGCGCGCGATCATCGGGGTGTCGAGGTTGCGCACGGTATGGCCGTTATGTTCGAGCACGACGCCGATCGCATAGCGCGGCCGGTCGGCGGGCGCGAACCCCATGAAAAGTGCGTGGTCGCGTAGCTTGAAGGGGAGGACGCCGTTCTTGAGCACGCCCGACGCGCGTTCCGCCATCGTGATGCGGCGGACCTGGGCGGTGCCGGTCTTGCCCGCAAGCGCGACATCGGGGGTCAGCATCTTCGCCGCGCCGCCGGTGCCGCCGCCGTTCACCACGCCCCACATCGCCTCGTGCACGGTGCGCAGATGATCGCCCTGAACGTCGAGCGCCGGTGCTTCGACCAGCCGCCGATCGGCAAGGAGCCGCGGCTGCAGCGTGCGGCCGGACGCGATACGCGCCGCCATGACCGCCAGCTGCAGCGGGTTGGCGAGGACATAGCCCTGGCCGATCGAGGCGTTGAGCGAATCCGCGACGGTCCAGTCCGCCTTGTATTTGCGCGCCTTCCACGCGCTGTCGGGCACGGTGCCGTAGCGCTGGCTGGCGAACGGCAGGTCGAACTTCGCGCCGAGGCCGAGACCGCGTGCGACCGGGGCGACATGGTCGTAACCGAGCCTGCGGATCATTTCGTAGAAATAGATGTCGCAGCTCTGCATGATCGCATGCTTCAGGTCGAGCGGACCGTGGCCGCTTTTCTTGTGACAGTGGAAGATGCCAGTGCCGACCCGCATCGCGCCCGAACAGAAGACGCGTTCGTCCGGGCTGACGCCGGCGCGCATGAGGGCGAGGCCGTTCATCGGCTTCACCGTCGATCCGGGCGGATAGAGCCCCTGCAGGACCTTGTTCATCAAGGGAACATGGTCGTCGTCCGACAGCATCTTCCATTCGAGGTGGCTGATCCCGTCGGAAAAGCTGTTGGGGTCGTAGGCGGGCATCGAGACGAGCGCGAGGATGTCGCCGTTGGTTACGTCGATGACGACCGCGGAGCCCGAATTGGTGCCGAGGCGCCGCGCCGCATAGTCCTGCAGCCCGACGTCGATGGTCAGCCGCTGGTTGCGGCCGGGCACGTCGGGGCGGGTCGCGAGCTCCTGGACGAGCTTGCCGCGCGCGGTCACCTCGACCCGCTTCGCCCCGGCCTGTCCGCGCAGACGGTCCTCCAGCGTCTTTTCCAGCCCGTCCTTGCCCAGCTTGAACCCGGGCGTCACGTAGAGCGGGTTCTTCGTCGCCTTGAACTGCTCGGCGGTCGCGGCACCGACATAGCCGGTCAGGTGCGCGACCGCGGCGCCGGCGGGATAGTTGCGCGCAAAGCCGCGCGTCGGCGCGACGCCGGGCAGTTCGGGCAGGCGCACATAGACCGCAGCAAAGCGTTCGTAATCGAGGTTTTCGGCAACCTGCACCGGCTGGAACCCGGCCGCGCCCTTCAGGTCGGCCTCGATCCGCAGCATGTCCTCGGGCGTGAGGTCGAGCAGGCGGTTGAGCAGCGTGAGGACGCGGTCCTTGTCGGTCAGCCGATCGGGGATGATATCGACGCGGAAATCGGTCCGGTTGTCGGCGATCGGCGCGCCGTGGCGATCGACGATCCAGCCGCGGCGCGGCGGGATCAGCGTCATGTTGACGCGGTTGCTCTCGGCCAGCGTTTCGTAATGCGCATTCTCGGCGATGGCGAGCCAGCCCATCCGGGTCGCGAGCATCACGCCGAATCCCGCTTGGCCGGCACCGAGCAGCCAGGCGCGGCGCGAAAACGTATATCCCTGCGAGGCGGCATTCACGATCCGCGGTGCGCGGCTCACACGTGCCCCCGCTTGCGATCGAGCCAGGCGACGACGCGCGAGGTGAAGGGGAAGATCAGCACCGAAATCACGATCTGGACCAATAGCACGGCGTCGACATGCGCGCCCAGAGGACTGGCGAGCAGCCGCCCGCCGATCAGGCACATCGCGGTCGCCGCGGTGGCGATCAGCCAGTTCTGCCAGAAATCGCGGAACATGGTGCGTTGATCGACGATATCGACCAGGAAGAAGCTGAGCGTCCATAGCAGCACCCCGCTGCCGAGCGGCTGGCCGCTCAGCAGATCGTCGAAAAAGCCGAGCAGCGCAGGTGCCCAGAGCCGGAGCGCGAGCGGGGCGAGCAGCCGCCAGGACAGCAGCATCAGCAACCCGAACGGCGGCAGCAGCGGCAGCGACGCCGCGACCGGCACGATGGTGACGAGCGAACCCAGCATCACCGTCGCCCACGGCAGGACGCGCGCGCGTCTGCGCGGCGTCAGCGCCTCGTCCATGGCAAGGACCGGCTGGCTCATGGCAGCGTCCGGCGCGGCGCTGGCGGCGGTGGCAGAAAGGCGTGCGCGACGACCGCGAAGTCGAGCGTATCGGGCCGCGCATAGGGGATGCCGGGGCTGCTGTCCGCGCCGGCGGCGGTGCCCTTCGCAACCGGAACGCCGGGCGTGTAGATACCGCCGACGCCCGAGGTCACGAAGAGGTCGCCCGGCTGGAAGCGCGCATTCGCGGTGCCGACCGACCGGATATCGACCAGTCCGTCTCCGCGCCCTGCGACGATCGCGGGCAGCCCGTCGCGGGTGCGGCGAACGGGGACGACGCTTTCCGGATCGGTGACCAGCTGGACGCGCGCGGTGTTGGGGCCGACCTCGACCACGCGGCCGACCAGTCCGGACGGGCCGCTGACCGGCTGCCCCTCGCGCACGCCCTGCCAGATGCCGGCATAGAGCAGGCCGAAGCGGCGGGTGCTGGCGGCGGTCGAGCTGACGATGCGCGCGGTCGCGACGATTTCGGGGGTCGCGTCGCGCATCTTCAGCAGCGA
The DNA here is from genome assembly GCF_902498785.1 of Sphingomonas sp. EC-HK361. Taxonomy (GTDB): domain Bacteria; phylum Pseudomonadota; class Alphaproteobacteria; order Sphingomonadales; family Sphingomonadaceae; genus Sphingomonas. The sequence goes on along the minus strand of NZ_LR701494.1, from coordinate 1,089,739 downwards.
GCGCAGGCGGCGGTTGTCGTAATCGATCGTCCGCGCGCGCAGGACCAGCGCTTCGCTCTTCTTCAGCTCCGCGCGCAGCCGGGTATTTTCGTCATGCACGAAGAAATAGGTCGCGATCGTGTCGGGGATCGCAGCGATGCCGCCGATGACCGCAGCGCCCGCATTGGAGACAGGCGCCGTCGCCTCCGCCACGCCTGATCGCAGCGCGGCGAAGGCGGGCGGGTTGAAGGTGGACAGCACGAGCAGGACGATCCCCACGGCCGCGCCAGCGACCGCCAGGACGTAGCTTGCGAACAGTCCGTATTGCGCCCGCCGCGAAAACCCCGGGCGCCGATCACGCGACGGCGCCATCGCCTATTCCCCCGCTCGGCCCTTCAGCCGTTCATCAGCACGCCGCGGAACACCGGGTCCTCCAGCGCGCGGCCGGTGCCCAGCGCGACGCAGGTCAGCGGGTCCTCGGCGACGGTGACCGGCAGGCCGGTTTCGTCACGCAGCACCTCGTCCAGCCCCTCGAGCAGCGCGCCGCCGCCGGTCAGGACGATGCCCTGATCGACGATGTCGGCGGCGAGTTCGGGGGCGGTGTTTTCCAGCGCGACGCGCACGCCCTCGACGATCGTCGCGACCGGCTCCGACAGCGCTTCGGCGATCTGCCCCTGGTTGATCTGGATTTCCTTGGGCACGCCGTTGACGAGATCGCGGCCCTTGATGTGGATCGTCACGCCGATGCCGTCCGCCGGCGGCCGGGCGATGCCGACTTCCTGCTTGATCCGCTCGGCCGTCGCTTCGCCGATCAGCAGGTTGTGGTTGCGGCGCACATAGCTGACGATCGCCTCGTCCATCTTGTCGCCGCCGACGCGCACCGAGGTGGTGTAGGCAAGCCCGCGCAGCGAGAGCACCGCGACCTCGGTCGTGCCGCCGCCGATATCGACGACCATGCTGCCGATCGGCTCGGTCACCGGCATGTCGGCGCCGATCGCGGCGGCCATCGGCTCCTCGATCAGATAGACTTTCGACGCGCCCGCGTTGGAGGCAGCGTCGCGAATCGCGCGGCGCTCGACCTTCGTCGATCCCGAGGGGACGCAGATCACGATTTCCGGCCAGCGCATCGCCGACTTGCGGCCGCCATGCACCTTGCGGATGAAGTGCTTGATCATGTCCTCGGCCACGTCGATGTCGGCGATCACACCGTCGCGAAGCGGGCGGATCGCCTCGATCGTGCCAGGGGTCTTGCCCATCATCAGCTTGGCATCGTCGCCCACCGCGCGGACGCGCTTGACGCCGTCGATCGTCTCGATCGCGACGACGGAGGGTTCGTTCAGCACGATGCCGCGGCCCCGGACATAGACGACCGTGTTCGCGGTCCCGAGGTCGATCGCCATGTCGTGCGACATGAGTTTGAAGAAGCGCGAGAACATCGACATCTGAGCTGTGTTTTCCGTCACCTTGCGTCGCCCAGCGGGACGACGGACCGCCTTATATCTCGCGTGGACCGCTCGCGCCTTGCAGTGGCCACGGCTACCTTGAGCGTTTGCGGGTCGCGGGATGCCGTCGCTTGGTCTAGGGACTGCGCCATGTCAATACGGCGTCTCCCTGCGCATCTGGTCAATCGTATCGCTGCCGGTGAAGTGGTGGAAAGACCCGCCAGTGCGTTGAAGGAACTGGTCGAAAACGCCATCGATGCCGGCGCCACGCGGATCGCGGTCGCCTTGTCGGACGGCGGCATCGCGCGGATCGAGGTGGTCGACGACGGCTGCGGCATGGCGCCCGACGAGATCGCGCTCGCGCTGGAGCGGCACGCAACCTCCAAACTGCCCGAGAGCCTTTTGGGAGAAGAGGGGGCGATCGAATCGGTCGTGACGCTGGGCTTTCGCGGCGAGGCGCTGCCCTCGATCGCGAGCGTCGCGCGGGTGACGATCGAAAGCCGGGTACGTGCTTCGGCAGGCTCAGGACAGGCCGGGGCGGATGGCTGGGCGCGGATCGTCGATAACGGCGCGGTGGTGCGCGAAGGCCCGGCGGCGCTCCCGCCCGGCACGCGGGTGGTGGTCGAGGATCTGTTCGCGCGGGTGCCGGCGCGGCGCAAGTTCCTGCGTTCGGCCCGTTCCGAATATGCCGCGTGCGTCGATGTGGTGCGCCGCCTTGCGATGGCGCGGCCCGATATCACGTTTTCCCTCGAGCATGACGGGCGGCGTGCGCTCGCGGCGCTGCAGGTCGAGAATCGGCCTGCGCGAGTCGCGACGCTGACCGACCGCGCGCTTGCCGACAATGCCGTGCCCGTCGATCTGGAACGCCCGACGGACTCCGGGGTGATCGTGCTTGGCGGGGTGGCGAGCCTGCCGACCTACAATCGCGGCGTCGCCGATCACCAGTATCTGTTCGTCAACGGGCGGCCGGTGCGCGACCGCCTGCTTATGGGCGCGATTCGCGGCGCCTATGCGGAAATGCTGCCGCGCGATCGCCACGCCGTCGTCGCGCTCTTCCTTGACATGCCGGCGAGCGAGGTCGATGTGAACGTCCACCCGGCGAAGACCGAGGTGCGCTTTCGCGAGCCGGCGCTCATCCGCGGGCTCATCGTCTCGGGACTCCGCCGCGCGCTCGACGCCGCCGGGCACCGCAGCGTCCAGCGGCCGAGCGCGGAGGCGATGGCGATGTGGCGGCCGGAGGCAGCCGCCCAATTATCGCTCCACCCCGGCGAAGGCCGGGACCCAGTCGCACCGTCACCCTACTGGACCCCGGCCTTTGCCGGGGTGGGCGCAAACGCCGGCGCGGTCCACGACCACCGCCCGACGTTCTTCACGCCACCCCCGCAAGGCCGCGCAGAGCCAGCCTACGCACCCCCGCCGGAGCGCACCGATCATCCCCTCGGGGTCGCGCGGGGGCAGGTGGCGAAGACCTATATCGTCGCGGAGGCCGAGGACGGTCTCGTCCTCGTCGATCAGCACGCCGCGCACGAGCGCCTCGTCCTCGAACGCATGCGCGCGGCGCTTGCCGGTGGGCGGGTCGCGAGCCAGGCGCTGCTGATCCCCGAAGTCGTCGAACTCGACGAGCCGGCGTGCGACCGGCTCGAGCGGCGGCTGGTGGAACTGGCCGATCTCGGCCTCGATCTGGAGCGTTTCGGCGCGCGCGCCGTGCTCGTCCGCGCCACGCCCGCGCTGCTCGGCTCCGCCGACCCCAAGGGCCTCGTCACCGACCTGGCCGACGAGCTTGCCGCGTTCGACCAGCTGCTGTCCTTGCGCGAACGGCTTGACGCGATTGCGGGGACGATGGCCTGTCACGGATCGGTCAGGGCAGGGCGCATCCTGTCCGTTGCCGAGATGAATGCGCTGCTCCGCGAAATGGAGGTCACGCCGCATTCGGGGCAGTGCAACCACGGCCGCCCGACCTGGGTAAAGCTTGCGCACGGCGACATCGAAAAGCTGTTCGGGCGCCGGTGAGCCCTGTGCGGAATGGGGGCATCCCGATGTGTCCTTGATCGCGCGATGTTGGGCGTGCCATCGCACGCGCGATGCGCGTTTTGTCTCTGCTCCTGCTGGCATTCTCCCTGATGGCGACGCCCGCCTGGGCGCAGCAGGAGGACGCGCAGGCATGGGGGCAGCTCAACATCGTCCTGCCCGTCGCGCCGCGGCTGCGCGTCACGCTGGAACAGATCGCCCGGATCAGCGATCGGCAAGGCGGGCTCTACACCACCGAGTTCGGCGGGCTTGTCGGCTGGCAGGTGGCAAAGGGCGTCGAACTGGGCTTTGGTTATCGCTATGTCGGCTTCTACAACGGCAATCTTGCGCCCGACGAAAACCGCCTGCGCCAGCAGGTGGTGCTGACCAGCGGGCGCTTCGCCGGCCGCCTCCGGCTCGACGAGCGGTTCAGCCCGGTCGGGCCCGAGATCGGATTTCGCGTCCGGCCGCTGCTGCGCTACAATCTCCCGCTCGGGCCGAAGCGCGTGGCGCTGTTTGCGAGCCATGAGAGCTTCATCCTGCCGAACAGCACCAGCTGGGGCCAGCGCGCCGGCTACGAGCGGATGCGCAACATCGTCGGGCTCGCCTTTCCGATCGGCGATGCGGTGACGGCGGACCTCGGCTATCTGAACCAGTATCGCCTGCCGCGCGGCGGCGCGCGCGCGCAGATGGACCACGCGCTGAATGTTCAGCTCACGGTGAACCTCGGGACGCTCGGCGTTGCGGGACTCCATGACTGACGTGGGACGCCTTGCACAGTCGGTCAGGCGCGAGGCCGATCAGCGCAGATAGATCGTCATCAGCGTGTCCTGGATCTGCTCTGCTTCGATCAGGCGGAGCGGCGCTGAATCGGGACGTTCGACGACCCGCATCGCGAACGCCTCCGCATTGGGGCTGGCGTCGTGTACGTCGTGCACCGCCCGTGTCGAAAGGCCGAGGTCGGCGGCGAAGGTGGTCAGCGCCTCCTCGTCTGCGCCCCTGAAAATCTGGCGGGCATAGGCGTGGCGGCGATATTGGGCGATGGCGACGCGCGGATCGGCCACCATGATCTCGTCGGTGGATTCGGTTTCGTCGAGCCCGCGCAGATGCGCCGCGAACCCCAGATCGACCCGCCCGACGCGGCGCGTCGAGGTGACGACGCCGACGCGTGCGTCCCGCCGGACTCGCAAGCCGTGCCACGCTGCGGTTTCGATCAGTAGCGCGTCCTCGCCGCGCGGATGATCCTGAAATCCGCCGAGGATCGCGTAGGTCGACGCGGTCATCGCAAGGCTTGCGCCGCCGGCATAATGGTGCGTCGCAGGCGCCTCCCACGGCACCGGATCGACCGCGCGGTTGAGCTGGTGCAGGCGGTTGAAATAGCGCTCGACCCGGGCGTGGTGGTGGCTGAACCCCGTGTCCGACTGCCGGATTTCGCCCGCCACGATTTCCGCATGGCCCAGCGCATCGAGATTGGCATGGAGCCAGTCGGCCGCGGGAAGCGAGTCAGCGTCAGTCGTCAGCAACACTGCGTCCGGCGCATGATCCAGCGCGGCCAGCCCGAGATAGAACGCAAGTCGTCGCGCGCGGCCGGCATTGGGTACGAAGGCTGACGACCCCTGGGCCATCCGGATTTCAAATGGAGCGCGGGCGCGTGCGTTTTCGAGAATGACGGCGCTATCGTCGGTGCAGCTATCGAGATAGAAACATCCGATGACGTGACAGTCGAGCGCGCGTGCCTGATTGGCGAGCACGTCGATCAGTGCAGGAAGGCTGTCCTGTTCATTGCGCACTGGAATACAGATTGCGACATGGGAGGTGGGATGGGGCGGTTTCACCGAAGACCCATGGATCGTTGAGTTGATCCATATTATCCCAAATCGGCGTAATTTGCGTATTGCAGATTTTTACAAGTATTGCCGGTTACGATCACGAACTTATCCACGTCCAATGGAAAAACACTGCGCATCGTAGTCATAAATGACGAGTTCTCAGCTGCTTGATGGCGATAACCTTTTTACCTGTCCAAGTGGCTTCGCGCGCTGGCGTCGCATCGTCCGACCACAGGACTGCGACAAAATGTCCACGTGACAGCGCCGCAGCGCTACGCCTAAGCGACGTCTCGTGACCGCGCTCCGCCGCCTCGTTCGTTTTCACCCTGCGCTTGCCGGCTGGCTCGTGCTTGCCGTGCTGGCGAGCCGGCTGCTTGTTCCCGGCGGATACATGCCGGTGGTGAGCGATGACGGTATCCGCATCATGATCTGTCCCGGCGTCGTGCCGGCCGCTGCGCCGATGACGATGGCGGCGCCCGGCGCCAAGACCATGGCGATGCACGGCATGGATCACAGCCGGCACGGCGGGGACCAGACACCCAGGACCGAGATGCCCTGCGCTTTTGCCGGATTCGGGATGCCCGCAATGAGCGGCGCCGACCCCGTCCTGCTGGTGGTTGCGCTCGTCTTTGCGACCGCGATCGTCCGGCACTTGCGGGAGCACCTGCCGCCACGTGCCGCACCTCGGCTCCGCCCACCGACACGCGGACCACCCCTTACCGTCTGACGCTGCCGGGTCTCCACAGGGCCTCGCCACGAGCATCAGAGACATTTCGCCTGACCGTGCCACCGTGCGCGCGCCGGGCCAAAGGGGAATCCCCATGACCATCATGACTCTCGCCGCGTTGTTGGCGAGCGGGACCGCCGTGCCGGCGGCGACCACCGACGACGCGCAGCAAAGCCGCGCGCCCGATATCATCGTCACCGCCAAGCCGGACCCGGAGGATCCGCCCGTCGTGGCCCAGGCCCGCGCGCGGCTCGCCCGCACGCCGGGATCGGTGTCGGTCGTCGCCGCCGAAACCTATGAGGACCGCGCGGTCGTCGGTCTGCCCGATCTGCTGCGCGACGTGCCGGGCGTCCTGTCGAACAAGCGCTATGGCGAGGAATCGCGGCTCTCGATCCGCGGCTCCGGGCTCGACCAGAGCTTCCACCAGCGCGGCGTATTGCTCGCCCAGGACGGCGTGCCCTTTGCCGATGCCGACGGCTTTTCCGATTTCCAGAAGGTCGACCCGCTCGGCGCGCGTTTCATCGAGGTCTACAAGGGCGGCAACGCGCTGCGCTTCGGCGGGGCGCAACTTGGCGGCGCGGTGAACCTCGTCACCCCGAACGGTCGCACCGCCGAAAGCCCGTTCCTGTTCCGCGCCGAGGCGGGGGCGTTCGAAACCTACCGGGTGGCCGCCGCCGGCTCCGGCACGGCGGGCCGGTTCGATTACTATGCCGGCATCAACAGCTATCACAGCCAGGGCTATCGCCAGCAGGAGGCGCAGGACCAGATTCGCGGTACGCTCAACCTCGGCTACAGCCTTGGGGACGACAGCGAAGTGCGCGTGATCGCCTATGCCGCCGATATCGAGCAGCAGGTGCCCGGCACGCTGACCCTCGCACAGGCACTGACCAACCCGCGCATGGCTGGCGCCGGCGCGGTCGCCGGGCGGCAGGCGCGCAACCAGACGGTGGAGCGGGTGTCGCTCCAGACACGGCTTCGGCTGTCCGACGGGCTGGTATTCGAAGGCGGCGTCTATGGCACGCAGACCGATCTCTACCACCCGGTCGGCATCGTCATCACCCAGGACACCGATACGCAAGGCGCCTTCGGGCGGTTCGACCTGACCGGCACGATAGCGGGACACAAGGCGGACCTGTTCTTCGGCGCCTATTACCGGCAGGGCGGAACGGGGCAGGGGCTGTTCACCAACAGCGGCGGCAATCCCGGAGTCCGCATCGGCAACACGAAGCAGGACGCGACGGGCCTCGACGTGTTCGGGGAAGGGCGGTTCTTCCTGACCGACAGCTTCGCACTGGTCGCCGGCGGGTCATGGGGCCGCGCCACGCGCGATTACGCCAATCGCCTGAGCGCGAAACAGGCCGACGCCGACTTCACCTGGTTCGCCCCGCGTGCCGGCGTGCTGTTCGAAAAGGGCGACGTGCAGGTCTATGGCAATATCACGCGCTCGGTCGAACCGCCGCATTTCGGCGCGCTCGCGCAAGTGAACACGACCGGGTCGGTGTTCAGCCCCGTCGATCCGCAGCGTGCCTGGACCGCGGAAGCGGGAACGCGCGGGCGCGTCGGCGCCGTCACCTTCGACGTGACCTTTTACCGCGCCTGGGTGCGGGGCGAGTTGCTCAGCTTCCTGGCCGCCGCCAATCTGCCATCGACCGTGTTCAACGCCGGCGACACGCTGCATCAGGGTGTGGAGGCGAGCCTCGACTGGCGAATCCTGAGCGGTGCGCGCGGGAGCCTGCGGCTGCGGCAGACCTATGCCTGGTCCGATTTCCGCTTCGATGGCGACCGAATCTATGGCGACAACCGTCTGCCCGTTGCGCCCGAGCATCAGTACCGCGCGGCGCTGCGTTACGATGCGCCGCGGTCGGTCGCGGCGGGGCTGTTCGTCGAGCCGTCGCTCGACTGGCGTGTGAAGGACGTGTGGGTGGATTATGCCAACACGCTGAAGGCGCCGGGCTATGCGCTGCTGAACCTGTCGGCAGGGCTCGATCTGCCGCACGGCGTGACGCTCTTCGCCGACGCCCGCAACCTGACCGACACGCGCTACGCCGCCGAATTTGCCGCGGTCACCGACGCGCGCACCGCGACGACTGCGGTCTTCTATCCCGGGGAGGGACAATCCGTGTTTGGCGGCGTCCGGTTCCGGTTCTGACGATGATAAGGAGAACGAAGGACATGACATCCACACTTCGCGCGGCGCTTGCCGCCGCGCTCGCCGCCAGCCCCACGATCGCGGCCGCGCACATCGTGCTTGCCGAACCGACCGCGAAGTCCGGCAGCTATTATGCCGGCTTCTTCCGCGTCTCGGACGGATGCGATGGCGCGGCGACGACCTCGCTCCGGATCGAAATCCCTGCCGGGGTGACGATCGCGCATCCGCAGCCCAAGCCGGGATGGACGCTCAGTGTCGAGAAGGAGACGCTGGCGACTCCGATCACGAGCGAGGGCAAGGCGGTGCGCGAGCGGGTGCGCGCGATCACCTGGACCGGGCGGCTCGACCCCGAGCAGTTCGACCAGTTCGGGGTGATGATGAAGCTGCCGCAAGCTTCAGGCCCGCTCTATTTCCCGACGACGCAGCGCTGTGGGACGGCGGAGAATGCGTGGGTGATGATCCCCGCTGCCGGTCAGGCGTGGCACGCGCTGCCGCGTCCCGCGCCGGTGCTGGACCTGAGCGCTGACGCGATGCCGGGGATGAACCACTAGGGCGTTTTCGACCCAACTTGATCCACCCGTTTGTTTCGAGCGTAGTCGAGAAACGTTTTCAGGCGCAGTCCAGGGTTTCTCGACTTCGCTCGAAACGAACGGAGGTGGCGATTCCAGTCTGCCCTTTCTCTCTCTAGCGCTCGCGCCGCGAGAGGAGGTCAAAAAAAGCTAGCGCTCCCCGCCGATCGTTGCGCGCGCCTTGGCGGTCGCCCACCACCAGCCGAGCGCCCAGAGCGTGCCGAAGCTCCACCCGGCCAGCACGTCGCTCGGCCAGTGGACGCCCAGATACACCCGGCTCGCGCCGATCGCGCCGACGAGGAACACCGCCGCGCCGACGAGGTAGCGCCGCGCGAGCCGGTCTGGCGTGACCTGCGTGGCGAGGCCGGCGAGCGTCAGGTAGACGACCGCGCTCGATGCAGCATGCCCGCTCGGGAAGCTCATATTGCCGACCTCGACGAGGTGCGGGACGAGGGTGGGGCGGGGGCGCCCGATCTGGCTCTTGATGAGATCGACCGCCACGCCCCCGGTCGCGCTCGCCGTGATCGTCGCGAGCGCGGTCAGCCAGAGCCGCTGGACCGCGAGGAAACCGGCGACCAGCGCAACGACGATCGTGAGGACAGTGCCGCCGCCGAGCGCGGTGATATCGACCGCGGCATGCGGCAGCCAGCGCGGGCCGCTCCACGTCCGCAGTCCGATGATGATCGCGCGGTCAAACGCGAACGGCCAGCGATCCACCACCAATCCGAGCAGCAGGATGATGCCGAGCGCCGCGGCGGCAACGCCGATCCCGGCGAGCGGGCTGGGCAGATGACGCTCGCCACGATGGTCGCCGCCCGCAGGCGTCATGGTGGGTCCGCCGGGGCTCGAACCCGGGACCTCTCGATTAAAAGTCGCTTGCTCTACCAACTGAGCTACGGACCCCCATGAAGCGCGGCCCCTAGGACACAGGCCGCCTGCGGGTCAACAACGCGCGTAGCTGGCGAACGCTGCGTGCGGTTAGCGGATCGCGCCAATCAGGAGCGATCGCGGCCAGCGGCGCGAGGACGAAATCGCGCGACCTGAACGCGCTATGCGGGATGGTGAGTGCCGAATCGTGCCACGCGCCCTCCGACCAGAGGACGATATCCAGGTCGATGACCCGCGCTCCCCAGCGCTGTCCACGGCGACGTCCGAACTCGTGTTCGATTGTCTTGAGGCGCGCCAGCATTTCGGGGGGCGATTCGTCGCTTTCGACCAGCGCGGCGGCATTGGCGAAGATACGCGCGGACGGGCCGACCGGAGCGCTCGTAACGATAGGCGAGACCGCGACGACGACGCCGATCGCTTCGAGTGCCGCGCGCACCGTTTCTGCCGGTGAGCCGAAACGGCCGCGGCGATTTGATCCGAGCGCGATGGCATAGGTTGTCGTCGTCACGCGCAATCGCCTAACGCACCGCGATGGAATTCGCACCCTCCCCGATCCCCGCTACCGAACCCCCGCGCGATTGCCCGCGCTGCCCGCGCCTCGTCGCCTTTCGCGAAGAGCTGCGCGTCGAATATCCCGATTGGTGGAATTCGCCGGTCAACGCCTTTGGCGACGCGCACGCGTGGCTGGGCATCATCGGCCTGGCGCCGGGCAAGCACGGCGCGAATCGCACCGGGCGTCCGTTTACCGGCGACTTCGCGGGGCAGTTGCTGTTCGATACGCTCGGCAAGTTCGGGCTCGCGAGCGGCACCTACGCCGCGACGCCTGAGGACGATCTGGCGCTTAACGGCGCGATCATCATCAACGCGGTGAAGTGCCTGCCGCCGCAGAACAAGCCGACGCCCGAGGAAATCCGCACCTGCCGCCCGTTTCTCGAAGGGCAGATCGACGCACTCGCCAACCCGCGCATCTTCGTGGCGCTCGGCCAAATCGCGCATCAGTCGGCGGTGAAGGTGCTTGGCGGGCGGCTGCCCAAGGCGAAGTTCGGTCATCTGGCCGAGCACCGAATGCCCGACGGTCGCATCCTCATCGATAGCTATCACTGCTCGCGCTACAACCAGAACACGGGGCGACTGACCGCGGACATGTTCGAGGCGGTGTTCGCGCGCGCACTGGAATTGCGGGCGACCGCTTAACCCAGCGCGATCCGCACGCCGAGCGCGAGGATGAGCGCCGGCGGCATCGTCGCCGCGCCGACTTTCAGGAAGCGCCAGAAGCCGACATCCAGCCCCTCGCGCCTAATCGCGGTGAGCCACAGGATCGTCGCGAGCGATCCGGTGATCGACAGATTGGGGCCGAGATCGACGCCGATCAGCAGCGCGTCGGTGACGAGGCGCGGTGGCACGGCGGCGGCGATCGTCGTGCTCGCGATCAGCCCGGCGGGCAGGTTGTTCATGAGGTTCGATACGAATGCCAGCAACGTGCCCGATAGCGCCGCCGCCGCGGGCACCGAGTGCGCAGCGGCCGATCGCAGCGCGGCGGCGAGCGTATCGATCAGCCCCGTCGAGACGAGCGCCTCGACCAACACGAAGAGCCCGGCGACCAACGGCAGGACGCTCCACGAAACGCCGCGCAGGATCGGCGCCGGCGATTGCCGCCCGCCGACGCAGACGATCGCGGTCGTCACGACTCCCGCGACACAGGTCGGCAGCCCAAGCGCGATATCGAACGCCGATACCGCGACCAGCACGACCGCGGTGACGATGATTCCGCCGAGCGCGATCGCGCCGCCGTTCGACAAGGCGACAGGCTCGATCGATCGCTCGCACACGCCCGACAGCCGATCGCGCTCGACCAAGCGAAGCGCAACAAACGTCGCCCCGATCGCCGCCACCGATGGTAGCGTGAACGAGGCGAGCCACGCCCCGAGCGGCGGCATATGCCCGCCATAGAGGACGAGGTTCGCCGGGTTCGAGATCGGCAGCACGAAGCTGGCGGCGTTGGCGATCAGCGCGCAGGCGAACAGCATCGGCAGCGGATCGGCCCTGGCCTTGCGCGCTGCGGCATAGACGGCGGGCGTCAGCACGACCGCGGTCGCATCGTTCGAAAGGAAGGTGGTTACGACGACGCCGACGCCGAAGACGAGCGCGAAGAGCCGCGCGGTCGACCCGCGTGCGGCGTTGACGGCGTGGACCGCGACCCAGTCGAACAACCCCTCCTGCCGCGCGGTTTCCGACAGCAGCATCATGCCGATGAGGAAGAGGTAGACGTCCGCGCCCTTGCCGATCGCCGCGCTCGCCAGCCCCGGGCTGACAAGGCCGAGGATCACGAGCAACAGCGCGCCCGCGACCGCCCACAGCGCTTCGGGCAGGCGGAAGGGGCGCACGATCACGCCCGCGGTCGCGATGAGGCAGATGACCCAGATCGCCGTCCGGGCCGCGGCGGGGGCGATCATCGCGTTCGCACCGTCAAAAGGATTTCGGCATCCCCAGCACATGCGTCGCGACATGGCTGAGGATGAGGTTCGTGGAGATCGGCGCGACCTGATAGAGCCGCGTCTCGCGGAACTTGCGTTCGATGTCGTAATCCTCCGCAAACCCGAACCCGCCATGGGTCTGGAGGCAGGTGTCGGCCGCGGCCCATGACGCTTCGGACGCCAGCAGCTTCGCCATGTTGGCTTCCGATCCGCACGGCGCGCCCTCGTCGAACAGCCGCGCGGCGCGACCGACCATCAACGCCGCCGCTTCGATCGCGACATGCGCGCGCGCGATCGGGAACTGGACCCCCTGATTGGCGCCGATCGGGCGCCCGAAGACCTCGCGCGCGCTGGCATAGGCGCTCGCCCGGTCGGTGAAGAAGCGGCCGTCGCCAATGCATTCCGCCGCGATCAGGATGCGTTCGGCATTCATGCCGTCGAGGATGTAGCGAAAGCCATGGCCCTCCTCGCCGATCAAGTTCGCGGCGGGAACGGGCACGTCGTCGAAGAACAGCTCGGTCGTCGCGTGGTTCAGCATCGTGCGCACCGGATGGATCGTAAGGCCGTTTGCGCGAGCGTCTCGCAGATCGACGATGAGTACGCTCATTCCCTCCATCGGCCGGGCTTCGTCGCGCGGGGTGGTGCGGCAGAGCAGCAGCAGCAGGTCGCTATGCTCGGCGCGGCTGATCCAGATCTTCTGACCGGAGACGCGGTAGTGATCGCCGTCGCGGCGCGCTGTCGTCGTGATCCGCGTGGTGTCGGTGCCGGCCCCCGGCTCGGTCACGCCGAACGCCTGAAGCCGCAGCTCGCCGCGCGCGATGGCGGGCAGCAGCATCCGCTTCTGTTCGTCGCTGCCATGGCGCAGGATCGTCCCCATCGTATACATCTGCGCATGACACGCCGCGCCGTTCGCGCCCGATCGGTGGATCTCCTCGAGCACCGCAGCGGCGGCGGCTAGGGGCAGGCCGGCGCCGCCGAATTCCTCCGGGATCAGGATGGCGAGATATCCCGCCTCGGTCAGCGCAGCGACGAAATCGGCGGGGTAGGCGCGCTCCCGGTCGAGCGCGCGCCAGTAGTCGCCGGGAAACCGCGCGCACAACTGCCGCACGCCCTCGCGAATTTCGGGAAATGCGGCGTCGTCGGTCACCCGCGGCTCAGCCTTCAGCCGATTGATCGGGGGCGGGCCGGTGCCCCCAGCGGATCAGCGACCAGCCGCGTTCGTGGAAATAATAGAGGACGATCTTGGTGAAGACCTCGGTCCCCGCGATCGACCCGGCGACCTTGGCGTCGCCGCTGGTGAAGATCATGCCCAGCACGAAGGTGTCGATGCTGCCCAGCGTCCGCCACGACACCGCCTTCACGATGCTGCGCGGGTGGCTTTCGACCCCCTTGAACAGGAACATCAGCCGCTGGCCTTTGCGCCCGTATTGACCCCCATCGATTGCAGATAGCGCTTCACGTTGCGCGCTGCCTGGCGCAGCCGCTGCTCGTTTTCGACCATCGCGATGCGCACGAAGCCCTCTCCATTCTCGCCATACCCCACTCCTGGCGCAACCGCGACGTGAGCGTGCGTCAGCAATTGTTTGGAGAACTCAAGGCTGCCTAAATGCGCGAGCGCGGGTGGCAGCGGCGCCCAGGCGAACATCGATGCTGGCGGGGAGGGGATGTCCCATCCGGCGCGCCCGAACGCCTCGACCATCACGTCGCGGCGCTTGTGATAGAGCAGGCGGTTGGTCTCGACGATATCCTGCGGCCCGTTGAGCGCGGCGCAGGCCGCCGCCTGAATCGGGGTGAACGCGCCGTAATCGAGGTAGGATTTCACCCGGCTCATCGCCGCGATCAGCTTGGCGTTGCCGACCGCGAAGCCGATCCGCCATCCGGCCATCGAATAGGTCTTGGAGAGCGAGGTAAACTCGACCGCCACGTCCTTGGCGCCGGGCACCTGGAGGATCGAGGGCGTCGGCTTGCCGTCGAAATAGAGCTCCGAATAGGCGAGGTCGGAGAGAATCCAGACCTCATTCTCCTTCGCCCACGCGACGAGCCGCTCGTAAAAGGCGAGATCGACCGCCTCCGCGGTCGGGTTCGACGGATAATTTACGACCAAGATCGACGGCCGCGGCACGGTGAAGGCCATCGCGCGCTCGAGGCTCTCGAAATACGCCTCGTCGGGGGTCGTCGGCACCGCCCGGATCGTCGCGCCCGCGATGATGAAGCCGAAGGTGTGGATCGGATAGCTGGGGTTCGGCGCCAGCACCACGTCGCCCGGCGCGGTGATCGCGGTGGCGAGGCTGGCGAGCCCCTCCTTCGATCCCATCGTCACGACGACTTCCGTCTCCGGATCGATATCGACGCCGAAGCGGCGGCCATAATAATTGGCCTGCGCGCGGCGAAGCCCGGGAATGCCCTTTGACTGCGAATAGCCGTGTGCATCGGGCTTTTTCGCGACCTCGACCAGCTTGTCGATGACGTGCGGCGGCGGCGGCAGATCGGGGTTGCCCATGCCGAGATCGATGATGTCCTCGCCGCTCGCCCGCGCCGCGGCCCGCATGCCGTTCACTTCGGCGATGACATAGGGCGGCAGCCGCTTGATGCGGTAGAATTCGTCGGACATGGGCGTTCCTTGTGTGAGCGGCCCTTCTACCCCGTCCGCCCGATAGCGGCTAGAGAGGTCCGACGAGAGGATGCCGATGACCGAGAAACCCGCGGATTCCACCCCCGACCTCGCCGATCTCCAGCACTGGACCTGGGTAATGGGCCGCGCGCAGCAGATGATGATGGAACATGGACTCTCGGCGATGAGCGAAACGCCGTCCGCGTTTCCGACCATTCCCGGTTTCAACGACCCCGCGACGATCCAGCGCGCGCAGGATTTCTGGGCGCAGAACCTCACGATGTGGCAGAATTTCCTCACCCCCGGCGCGGCGAACGCCACCGCGCCGGAGCCGCCCGCGCAAGCGAGGGACAAGCGCTTCAAGGCACCAGAATGGCGCGAGAACCCGGTCTTCGACTGGATACGGCGCAGCTATTACATGATCGCCGACCAGATGCTGCAATCGGTCGATGCGCTCGAAGGGCTGGACGCGAAGCAGAAGGAGCAACTGCGCTTCGCGACGCAAGGCATCGTCGATGCGATGAGCCCGTCGAACTTCGTGCTGACCAACCCGCAAGTGCTGGCGAAGACGATCGAGACCCGCGGCGAAAACCTCCTGAAGGGCCTCCAGAACATGCTCGCCGACATGGGACGCGGGCAGATGACGCATACCGACGGCGGCGCGTTCGAGATCGGCCGCAACCTGGCGATGACCCCGGGCAAGGTCATCCACCGCACGCCGCTGTATGAGTTGATCCAGTACACGCCGACGACCGACACGGTCCTCGCGACACCGCTCGTCATCTTTCCGCCCTGGATCAATCGCTTTTACATCCTCGATCTGACGCCCGAGAAGAGCTTCATCCGCTGGTGCGTCGATCAGGGGATCACGGTCTTCATGGTGTCGTGGAAGTCGGCCGATGCCAGCCACAAGGACGTGATCTGGGACGATTATGTCGCGGCGCAGATCGACGCGGTCGACGTGATCCGTGAGACGCTGAACGTGCCTGCGGTCCACACCATCGGCTATTGCGTCGCGGGCACGACGCTTGCCGCGACGCTCGCGCTGCTCGCCGCGCGCGACGAGGCGGAGAAGGTCGCGAGCGCCACCTTCTTCACCGCGCAGGTCGATTTCGCGCAGGCCGGCGATCTCCAGCATTTCGTCGATGACGAACAGTTGAAGATGATCGCCGCGATCTCCCCCGACGGCTTCCTCGACGGGCGCTACATGGCGATGACGTTCAACCTGCTGCGCGGGCGCGATCTGATCTGGAACTATGTCACCAATAATTACCTGCTCGGTCAGGATTATGCGCCGTTCGATCTGCTTCACTGGAACGGCGACACGACGAACCTGCCGTCGAAATGGCATCTGAGCTACCTGACCGATCTCTACCGCGACAATCTGCTGGTCCAGCCCGGCGCGCTGGCGGTCGCGGGCACGCCGATCGATCTCACCAAGGTCATGACGCCTGCTTATGTCCAGGCAGGGCGCGAGGATCACATCGCGCCTGCCGAAAGCGTGTGGAAGATGATGCATATCTTCCAGGGGCCGCTGCGCTTCGTGCTGGCGGGGTCGGGCCATATCGCCGGCGTCGTCAATCCGCCGGCGCAGCAGAAATACCAATACTGGACCAACGACGCGCCCGCCGAAACGCTGGATGCGTTCGTTGCGGGGGCCAGCGAGACCAAGGGAAGCTGGTGGCCCGATTGGGGCGAATGGCTGCGCGCGCGCGGCGATGAAACTGTGCCCGCCAAGGGCGCGCGCCAACCCGGCAAGGGCAAGCGCAAGGCGATCGAGGATGCACCGGGCAGCTACGTGCGTGCGCGGTAAATCCGACATCTATACGCCCGCTATATGCGATTGCCGAGAATCGATCTCGAATTGCTATGCGCCGAGGGCCTAATCGCGCGTCCCTGAAGGTGATCGTCATGTCGGACGATCCCTGCTCCAAGGGGTGCAAGAATGAAGTTTCCTCATGTGGCCGCGGCCATCACGTTGCTCGCGGTCCCGGCGCTGGCTCAGGCGCAATCGAAGTCGGGCGAACCGGCCGCGACCGGCGGCGAAACCGCGCCGCCGCCAGCGCTGACCGTAAGCGGATCGGCCACCATCGCGTCTGACTATCGTTTCCGCGGCGTCTCGCAGACCGACCAGCAGATGGCGGTGCAGGGCGGCATCACGATCACGCACGAAAGCGGCTTCTACATCGGGACGTGGGCTTCCAACCTTTCCGGCTGGGGCACGTTCGGCGGCGCGAATATGGAACTCGACCTGATCGGCGGCTACAAGGCAAAGCTCGCGGATAACGCCACGCTGGACGTCGGGCTGACCTGGTATGTCTATCCGGGTGGTGCCGACAAGACCGACTTTGCCGAACCTTATGCCAAGCTGACCGGCACCGGCGGACCCGCGACGCTGACTGCGGGCGTCGCTTATGCGCCCAAGCAGCAGGCGATCGGCAAATGGTATAATTCGGGCGCGGATGCCGCGGCCGGCGTCTACAACAATCCGGGCCGCAAGGACGACAACCTCTACCTCTGGGGCGACGGCGCGCTGGCGATCACGGGCACACCCGTCACCGCCAAGGCGCATGTCGGGCACAGCTGGGGCCAGGACGGCCTCGGCCCGAACGCCACCGCGGTTTCGCCGACCGGGTCCTATTGGGACTGGTCGCTCGGCGCGGACACTACGTGGCGCAACCTGACTTTGGGCCTCGCCTATGTCGATACCGACATCTCGAACGCGCGCGCGGCCTATCTGCGGCCGAGCTTCAGCAAGGGGCAGGACGGCACCGGCAACATCGCCGGCGGCACGCTGCTCGTCTCGCTAACCGCCGCCTTCTGACCCCCGCTTTCTGACCTCAGGAGGATATGACATGCAGGACCTGCTCTGGATTGCGATTCTCATCGGACTGGCCGCGGCGACGCTCGCCTATGTCCGCCTGTGCGACGAAGCGTGAGGGACGGCCGATGACGCTCGACCTCTGGCTCGCCGCGCTGACCGCGCTTGGCCTCCTGATCTATCTCGTGGCGGTGCTGATCCGTCCCGAGCGCTTCTGAAGGGAGCGGCACGATGACCATCCAGGGCTGGTTCCTGATCATTGCCTTTATCGGCATCCTCCTCGCGCTGACCAAGCCGGTCGGCGCGTGGCTCTTCGCGCTCTACGAAGGGCGCCGCACCCCGCTCCACGCCGTCCTTGGGCCGGTCGAGCGCGGCTTCTACAAGCTGGCTGGAATCGATCCGAACGCGGAGCAGGGCTGGCGCCGTTACGCCGTCCACATGCTGCTGTTCAACGCCGCGCTGATGCTGTTCACCTATGCGGTGCTGCGGCTGCAGGGCGTGCTGCCGGGCAACCCGCAAGGCCTTGCGGGGGTCGGTGAGCACCTGTCGTTCAACACCGCGATCAGCTTCACGACCAACACCAACTGGCAGAGCTATGGCGGCGAATCGACCATGTCGAACCTCAGCCAGATGCTGGGCCTGACGATCCACAACTTCCTGTCGGCCGCGACCGGCATCGCGCTCGCCTTTGCGTTCTTCCGCGGTTTCGCGCGGCGGCAGGCGGCGACGATCGGCAATTTCTGGGCCGACGTCACGCGGGTTACGCTGTATCTGCTGCTGCCCGCCTGCGTCCTCTACACGCTCTTCCTGATCGCGAGCGGTGTTCCGCAGACGATGGCGGGCGTCGTCGATGTGAACACGCTGGAAGGCGTGAAGCAGTCGATCCTGCTCGGACCCGTCGCCTCGCAGGAGGCGATCAAGATGCTCGGCACCAACGGTGGCGGCTTCTTCAACGCCAATTCGGCGCACCCGTTCGAGAACCCGACCGCGCTCACCAACCTGGTCCAGATGCTGTCGATCTTCATGGTCGGCTTCGGCCTCACCTGGTGCTTCGGCAAGGCGGTGGGCAATACGAAGCAGGGCTGGGCGATCCTGTCGGCGATGGTCGTGCTGTTCCTCGCCGGCGTCACCGTAACCTACTGGCAGGAAGCGGCGGGCAATCCGATCGTGCACCAGCTCGGCGTGGCGGGCGGCAACATGGAGGGCAAGGAGGTGCGCTTCGGCATCGCCGCCTCCGCGCTGTTCTCCGTCGTCACGACGGCGGCGTCGTGCGGAGCGGTGAACGCGATGCACGATAGCTTCACCGCGCTCGGCGGGATGATCCCGCTGTTCAACATCCAGCTTGGCGAGGTCGTCGTCGGCGGCGTGGGCGCGGGCATCTACGGCTTCCTGCTGTTCGCCATCCTCGCGGTATTCGTCGCGGGGCTCATGGTCGGCCGAACGCCCGAATATGTCGGCAAGAAGATCGAGAGCCGCGAGGTGAAGCTCGCGGTGCTGGCGATCGCGGTCCTGCCGCTGATCATCCTCGGCTTTACCGCACTGTCCTGCGTTTTCGATGCAGGGCTGGCGGGGCCGCTCAACAAGGGGCCGCACGGCTTTTCGGAGATCCTCTACGCGTTCACCAGCGGCGTCGGGAACAACGGCTCTGCCTTTGCCGGGCTGACCGCCAACACGCCCTATTACAACGGGATGCTCGGCATCGCGATGTGGGTCGGCCGCTTCTTCATCATCGTGCCGATGCTGGCGATCGCGGGTAGCCTGGCGGCGAAGAAGCACACCCCCGAAAGCGCCGGGTCGTTCCCGACGACCGGTGCGCTGTGGGTCGGGCTTCTGGTCGGGATCATCCTGGTGCTGGGCGGCCTCACCTTCCTCCCGAGCCTCGCGCTCGGTCCCATCGCCGATCATCTTGCGATGATCCGCGGTCAACTCTTCTAAGCGGGGACGCCAAGACATGGCTCGCGCAACATCCAAGTCGCTGTTCACCGCCGAGCTGATCGCGCCTGCGATCGGGGACGCCTTTCGGAAACTCAACCCGCGGGAACTGATCCGCAACCCGGTGATGTTCACCACCGCGTGTGTCGCCCTGCTGCTGACCGTGCTGCTCGTCGTCGGGCAGGACGGTCTGGGGGTCGCCTTCAAGCTTCAGCTCGTCATCTGGCTGTGGCTGACGGTGCTGTTCGGCACCTTCGCCGAGGCACTGGCCGAGGGGCGCGGGAAGGCGCAGGCGGCATCGCTGCGCGCGACGAAGGCGGAACTCACCGCCCGCCGCATGAAGGGCGACCAGGTGGAGAATGTTCCCGCCAGCGCGCTTCGTGTCGGCGACATCGTGCTCGTCACGACGGGTGATCTCATCCCGTCCGACGGCGAGGTCGTGCAGGGCGTCGCGTCCGTCAACGAAGCCGCGATCACCGGCGAGAGCGCGCCCGTCATCCGAGAGGCCGGGGGCGACCGGTCGGCGGTGACGGCGGGCACGCGCGTGATCTCCGACGAGATTCGCGTGAAGGTGACGGTCAATCCGGGGCAGGGGTTTCTCGACCGCATGATCGCGCTGGTCGAAGGCGCGGAACGGCAGAAGACCCCGAACGAGGTCGCGCTGACGATCCTGCTCGTCGGACTGACGATCATCTTCCTGATCGCGGTGGGCACGATCCCCGGCTTCGCGCACTATGCCGGCGGGTCGATCCCGGTCGCGATCCTGGCGGCGCTGCTCATCACGCTGATCCCGACGACCATCGCGGCGCTGCTGTCCGCGATCGGCATCGCGGGGATGGACCGGCTCGTGCGCTTCAACGTGCTCGCCAAGTCCGGCCGCGCGGTGGAGGCGGCGGGCGACGTCGACGTGCTGCTGCTCGACAAGACGGGCACCATCACGATCGGTGATCGGCAGGCGAGCGAGTTCCGCACCGTCGGCGGCGCGAGCGACCAGGAAATGGCCGACGCCGCGCTTCTTGCCAGCCTTGCCGACGAGACGCCCGAGGGCCGTTCGATCGTCGTGCTGGCCCGCGAGAAGTTCCGCATCACGACGACCGCGCTGCCGGGCGGGGCGGAGGTCATTCCCTTCACCGCGCAGACCCGCATTTCGGGGGTGCAGATCGGCCAGTCGCTGATCCAGAAGGGCGCGGTCGATTCGATCCTGAAGGCCAATCCCGGCGCCGGCGAGACGGCGGCTGCGACCGAACTGCGCCGCGTGACCGACGAGATCGCGCGCGCTGGCGGCACCCCGCTGGCGGTCGCGAAGGATGGTCGCCTGCTCGGCGCGATCTTCCTGAAGGACATCGTCAAGGCGGGCATCCGCGAACGCTTCGGCGAGCTGCGCGCGATGGGCATCCGCACGGTGATGATCACCGGCGATAACCCGCTGACCGCGGCCTCCATCGCGGCCGAGGCGGGGGTGGACGATTTCCTTGCGCAGGCGACGCCCGAGGACAAGCTGGCTCTAATCCGAAAGGAGCAGGAGGGCGGCAAGCTGGTCGCGATGTGCGGGGACGGCACCAACGACGCGCCCGCGCTTGCGCAGGCGGACGTGGGCGTCGCGATGAACACCGGCACGCAGGCGGCGCGCGAGGCGGGCAACATGGTTGATCTCGACAGCGATCCGACCAAGCTGATCGAGGTCGTCGGCCTCGGCAAGCAGTTGCTGATGACGCGCGGGGCGCTGACGACCTTTTCGGTCGCGAATGATGTCGCGAAGTATTTCGCGATCATCCCGGCGATGTTCGTCGCGCTCTATCCGGGGCTCGGCGTGCTGAACGTGATGGGGCTGGCGACGCCGCAATCGGCGATCCTGAGCGCGATCATCTTCAACGCGCTCATCATCCCGCTCCTCGTTCCGCTCGCGCTGCGCGGCGTGACGTACAAGCCGATGGGGGCGGGGCCGCTGCTCGCCCGCAACCTCGCCATCTACGGCCTGGGCGGTCTCGTCGCGCCGTTCATCGGCATCAAGATTATCGACCTTGTGGTCGGCGGGCTCGGGCTCGCGTAAGGAGTATCGGTCATGAACAAGGATTTTGCCTCGGCCATTCGCCCCGCGATCGTCATGACGATCCTGTTCGCCGCGTTGCTCGGCCTCGCCTATCCGCTGGCGATGACGGGTATCGGGCAGCTGCTTTTTCCCTCGCAGGCGAACGGCAGCCTGGTTCGCGACGCCGGCGGGCGGGTGATCGGATCGACCGTCGTGGGACAGGCGTTCACGTCCGATCGCTACTTCCAGACCCGCCCGTCGGCTGCGGGCAAGGGCTATGACGGGCTCGCCTCGTCCGGCTCCAATCTCGGGCCGACGAGCCAGGCGCTGATCGACCGGGTGAAGCCCGACATCGCGAAGCGTCGCGGGGAGGGCGTAGCGGGTCCATTGCCCGCCGATCTGGTCACGGCGAGCGGATCGGGCCTTGACCCGGACCTGTCGCCCGCAGCCGCGCTCGCGCAGGCGCCGCGCATAGCGAACGTCCGCGGGTTGCCGGTCGATCGCGTGCGTGGCCTCGTTACGGCCGCCACGCAGACCTCGCTGTTCGGCGAGCCGCACGTCAACGTGCTCGCGCTGAACCGCGCGCTCGACGCGCTTGCCCGCGGCGGCAGCGCGACCGGCACCCCACCGCGCTGATGGCGGTTTCGGGCAACGGACGACCCGATCCCGATGCCCTCCTGCGCCACGCGGCGCAGGAGGGGCGAGGCAAGCTGAAGGTATTTCTCGGCGCTGCCCCCGGCGTCGGCAAGACGTTCGAGATGCTGTCCGAAGGCGCGGCGCGCAAACGCGACGGTGTCGATGTCGTCATCGGCGTCGTCGAAACCCACGGCCGCGTCGAAACCGAGGCGCTGACGCGAGGGCACGAAATCGTATCGCGCCGGGCCGTCCCCTATGAGGGCCGCACGCTGTACGAGATGGATCTGGACGCGATCCTCGAGCGTGCGCCGCGCCTGGTTCTCGTGGATGAACTCGCCCACACCAACGCGCCGGGCAGCCGCCACCCCAAACGCTATCAGGACGTCGAGGAGCTGCTCGCCGCGGGGATCGACGTGTATTCGACGGTCAACATCCAGCACGTCGAAAGCCTGAACGATATCGTCGCGAGCTTCACGCGGGTGCGCGTGCGCGAGACGGTGCCCGACCGCGTGCTCGAGATGGCGGAGATCGAGGTCGTCGATATCCCGCCAGACGAGCTGATCGAGCGATTGAAGGCCGGCAAGGTCTATCTTCCACAGGAGGCGACACGGGCGCTCGGGCATTTCTTTTCCAAATCCAATCTGTCGGCGCTGCGCGAACTTGCGCTGCGCCGCGCGGCGCAGGCGGTCGATGCGCGCATGCTCGACGATGTGCGCGCGCTCGGGCTCGGCGGAACCTGGGCCGGCGGCGACCGCATCGTCGTCGCGATCAACGAGTTACCGGGCGCTGACGTGCTCGTCCGCGCCGCCAAGCGCGTGGCCGATGGCCTGCGCGGACCCTGGACGGCGCTGTTCATCGAAACCCCGCGCGCCGCGCATTTCACCGAGGCGCAGCACCAGCGGGTCGCCGCGGCGATGACGCTCGCGACGCAACTCGGCGGCGCGGTCGCCACGGTTCCGGCGACCAATGTCGTCGAAGGCATCCAGAACTTCCTCGCCGATGCGCGCGCCACCCAGCTCATCATGGGCAAGTCGCGGCGATCGCGCTGGTTCGAATTCCGCCATGGATCGGTCGTCGATCACCTCATCCGCGAAACGCCGGGCGTCACCGTCCACGTGCTTCCGGTGGTTGCGGACGGGGGAGGCAGCGAACGCGGGCGCCGCCGGCCGGCAGCGTGGGGGACTCCCGCGGGCTATGTCGCGACGACCGCGATGGTCGCCGGTGTCACCGCGGTCGCCAGCGCGATCTTCCACCTGCTGGATCTGGGCAACGTGGCGCTGCTGTATCTCCTGCCGGTGATGGCCGCGGCGAGCCTGTTCGGGCTGCGCACGGGCATCTACGCCGGGATCGCGTCCAGCCTCGCCTACAACTTCTTCTTCCTGCCGCCGGTGGGGACGTTCAGCGTCAACAATCCGGAAAACGTGGTTTCGATCGTTGTTCTGCTCGGCATCGCGATCGCGACGAGCCAGCTGACGGCGCGGGTCCGCGCGCAGGCCGATCTCGCCGCCGCAAGCGCCCGGACGAATGCGACCCTCGCCGGCTTCCTGCGCCAGATCACCAGCGTGAACGATCCCGATATGGCCGCGCAGATGATCTGCGACGACGTCCGCCGCTTGCTCGACGTTCATGCCGTGCTGCTCGCACCGTCGAAGGGATCGGCCCTCGCGATCATCGCCGCGAGCGACACTGATTACCGCCTCGACACGATGGACACAGCGGCCGCCACCTGGGCGTTCGATACCGCGAGCCCGGCGGGCAAGGGGTCAGGCACGCTCGCCGCATCCGAATGGCTGTTTCAGCCACTCAAGGCCGGGGGGCACGTGCTGGGCGTATTGGGCATCGCGCGCGACAATGCCGGCGATCCGGTGCGCGCGGACCAGCTGCCCCTGCTGGCCAGCCTGATCGATCAATCCGCGCTCGTGCTCGAACGCCTGCGGCTCGAGGCCGAAATGCGCGATGTCGAGGCTGTGCGGACACGTGACCGGCTACGCGCCGCGCTCCTGTCCTCGGTCAGCCATGATCTGCGCACCCCGCTGACCGCGGTCATCGCCGCCGCGGCGCAGCTTCACCACGGCGCGACCCCGGACCTGATCGGCACGATCGAAAGCGAGGCGGCGCGGCTCAGCCGTTTCGTCGCAAATCTGCTCGACATGGCGCGAGTCGAGGCAGGGGCGCTGAAGCTGAATGTCGAGGCGATCGATCTCAGCGACGCGGTGACCGGGGCCGCGCACGACGCCCGCCGCGCGCTGGAAGGCCATGCGATCCGGCTCGATGTTCCGCCCGACCTGCCGCTCGTCCGCGCCGATCCGCAGCTGCTCCACCACTGCCTCCTCAACCTGCTCGACAATGCCGGCCGTTACGGCGAGCCCGGCACCGAGGTCGTTATCAGCGGCCGCCATCGCTTCGGCGAGCTGAGCCTCGCCGTGCTCGATCATGGCCCCGGCCTGCCGCCGGGACAGGAGGTGGAGGTGTTCGAAACCTTCCGGCGGCTCGAAGGGTCCGACCGCGCGATCGGCGGCACCGGTCTCGGCCTCGCGATCGTCAAGGCGTTCGCGGAGGCGATGGGGATGACCGTCGAGGCGTCGAACCGGGACGACGGTATCGGCGCCGCGTTCACGCTCATCTTCCCGCCCGGCCTCATCGTGCGCGATCTTCCAGCCGAAAGTGCGTCCTGAATGCCCGCCAAGATCCTTGTCGTCGATGACGAACCCGCGATCCGCCGCCTGCTCCGCAACACGCTCGTCCGCGCGGGCTATAGCGTGATCGAGGCACCGAACGCGCAGGAAGCGCTGCGCCAGACCGCGATCGAGCATCCGAACGCCGTGCTGCTCGACCTCGGCCTGCCCGATCGCGACGGGCTTGGCCTCATCCCGTCGTTGCGCAAGCAGGGCGACGCCGTCGTGCTCGTCGTCTCCGCGCGCGACGCGGTCGAGGAAAAGGTCAGCGCGCTCGATCTGGGCGCCGACGATTTCGTGAGCAAGCCGTTCGATACCGAGGAGCTGCTCGCACGCCTTCGCGTCGCGCTGCGCCACCAGACCGCGTCGGAGGCGACGCCCAAGGTTGTGCGCCGCGGCGATATCGTCATCGATCTCGACCGGCGGATCGTCCGGCGGGGCGCCGATGACATCCACCTGACCCGCAAGGAGCATGACGTGCTGGCGGTCCTCGCGCAGCACGCCGGCCGCGTCGTCACCCACCAGAGGATGCTCAGTGCCGCGTGGGGCGGGGACGAGGACCCGCGGATCGAGTATCTGCGGATCGTCGTTCGCAATCTGCGCCAGAAGCTGGAGTCGCCCGGGCCGGTGGGCTCCGTAATCGCCAACGAGCTCGGCGTGGGATACCGGCTGCGCGCCGACGCCGAGCCCGCGGATTCGGCAAAGCCCTGAACGCTATGCCGGCACTATGCAAAAGGCCGGAATCGCTCTCGAATTGCTACGCCCGCGCCGATAATTGAACGGCCGCAACAAGGATTGTGGCATGGCTTCGTGGCATCGATCGCGCGGCGCCGACATCGGCCTGCGCGCCTCCGGACTATTTCTGTGCGGCGTCGCCTATGCTGCAATCGCGCACCTCTGCGCGATGCACATCGCGTCCCAGTCCGGCGATCCCGTGGCGCTCGGCCTTGCCGCGGTTGGCTTCCTCGCAGCAAGTTCGGGCAGCGCTGCGATCATTCTCGGGCGTCATCTCTTCGACGAAATCGAGGTGAGCACCCGCTGGCGGCATCGATCCGGCGGCGTATCGGTTCAGCCCGATCAACTGCCGGGTCGATAACGGCGCTCGACGTGCCCGGTCAGGTCTTGCGGGTAGAAATAGACCGGGCGCAGCCGGCCTTCGGCGTAGCGCGCGATCTGGTCGGCGAAATGGGGGGAGGCGGGATCGCCGCTCTGGCCGCCGGCCATCACCGCCATCGCCTTCACGCGCGGGCCGAATTCGACGACCGCGACGAAGCTGTTGCCGCTCGTGCCGTAATAGCGCTTCGAGCCCGGCCACGTCTTCGCGCCGAACGAGGCGAGGCTGCCCCATTGCGCGGACGTGAAGGGAACGGAGGTCGATCCGCGCGCATCGTCGAAATGCGGCGCGATCGAATCGTCGAGCCGCTGGTAGCGGTTGATCGCTTTCCACGGTGTGCGCCAGCTTCCGAAGTCACGCGTCAGGCGATCGACCGCGGCGGTGAGCGCGGCGAGCTTGGCTTCCGGCGGCACGCGCGCGGCGATGTAATCGGGGACGTTCATGCGTTCCGCCTGCGCGAAGCTGCCGACCTCGCGCCACAGCTGGTCGCCCCAGAACACCGCGAGGCTCGTCGCGTCGGATTCATAGCCCCATCGACAGTCCCAGTTCTTGAGGAGCGCGATCGGCCCGGCGAGCGACTTGCGACGCGGGTCGCCGGGCGGGAGGGCTTCCCATGCCTTGACGAGCCCCGGCAGCAGCGTCGCGAAGGCGGGCAGATAGGAGTCGAAGGCGGCGGCGCGCAGCTTTTCGACGGTCCAGCCGCTCTTCCCGGTCAGCAGCAGATCGGCATGGACACCGCGCGCATTGCCGCCTGTCTGGTCCATATATTTCGGATAGTTCGCCGCCTTCGGGCTGTCCGGCCCGGCCGCGCTCCACGGCCAGTCATTGGTGTTGTGCGCCCATCCGACGCGCGGATTGAGGACGCTCGGCAGGCTCTCCAGCGTGTGCAGCCCGCGCCAGTCGGTCGCCGGGTCGCTCCCGTCGACCGGCTGCGTGTAATCGAAGCGATCGCTGCGGACCGGCATGAACTGCGGCATCAGGAACGCGACATTGCCCTTGTCGTCGGCGAACAGCGTGTCGTTCGACGAATTCGCCTTCAGCGCTGCGACCTTCATATAGCCGGCAAGGTCGGTTGCCTTGGTGCGCAGATAGCTCTGCTCCAGGGCGGGAACGGGGCGCCACATCAGCGCGGTCGCGATCCAGCGCCCGTCCTTCGCCGCGACCACGGGCCCGTGGTGCGTCCGGTATGTCGTGAAGCGGCGCTCTCCCATCGTCCCGTCGGATCGGCGGAACCGCAGCGTGACGTTGCGGCTCACGACGGGGCGGTTCTGCGCGCCATAGCGATACGTCAGGCGACCGCCGCGCCGCGTGACGGTCTCCGCGAACTCGTCGACATTGTCCACGGTGGACGAGGTGTGCATCCACCCCGCGTGCGCGTTGAACCCCTGATAGACGAAGAACTGCCCCCAGGTGCTGGCGCCGTAAGCGTTCAGCCCGGCATCGCTCGTCATTTGCGCTTCGGACCGGAAGTAGAAGCTGGTGTGCGGGTTGATGAGCAGCAGGGCATGGCCATCGGCGGTCAGGCGCGGCGCGATGACGATGCCGTTCGATCCCGATGGCTCGCGCGGCACCATGCCGATTTCCTCCGCGGTGGGCGGGGTGGGGGTGCCGTAGAACGTCTTCAGGTCGCTCAGCGAAATGCGCTCGATATCGCCGCCGATGCTGCCCTCGGTAAAGCTCAGCGCCATCCACGGTTCGAAGCGGGTCAGGACCTTCGGCTGTGTCTGTGGATGGGTCGCGAGGTAATAGTTGAGCCCATCCGCCCAGGCCTGCGTCAGCGCCTTCAGCCATGGCGGGCTTGCCGCATATTGCGCTTTCAGTGCTTCCGGGTCGACGAAGAGTCGCTGGCGGAGATCGCCCCAGAGCGCGTCCTCGCCCTCGGCTTCCGCGGTGCGGCCGAGCGCGGTCAGGTAGTTCGCCTCGATGCGGGAGAAATCGTCCTCGGCCTGGGCGTAGATCATCCCGAACACGGCATCGGCGTCCGATCGACCGTGGATGTGCGGAATGCCCCAATTATCCCGGGTGATCGTCACGCGCGCGGCCTCGCTTTGCCAGCGCGCCATATCGGCGTCGGGCGCGGCGGGTGCCGAAGCCAGCCCCGTCGTCAGCAGGGCCAGCAGGATCAACGGATTGCGCGCGCGCTGCAGAACTCTATCCATGGGTCGAGCGTAAAGCGGGAAAAGGGGAAAGACCATGCGCTGGCTGGCGACGATCGCCGCGCTGCTTCTGATGCCGGCCGCAACGGCGCGCGGCGTTGAGCCGGCGTCGTTGCTGCTAAAGCCGGACGCGGTGTTCGACGGCGTGGACGGGAAGGTCCATCCCGGCTGGCAGGTGCTTGTCACCGGTGACCGCATCGTCGCGGTCGGCCCGAATCTGGCGGTACCTGCGGGCGCGAAGCCACTCGATCTTGCCGGCACCACGCTGATGCCAGGCATGATCGAGGGGCACGGCCATCTGTTCCTCCACCCCTATGACGAGACGAGCTGGGACGACCAGGTGCTGCACGAGCCGCTGGCACTGAGGACCGCGCGCGCGGTGGCGAATGCGAAGGCGACGCTGCTCGCCGGCTTCACCAGCGAGCGCGATCTGGGGACCGAGGGGGCGGGCTATGCCGATGTCGGGCTGAAGGCGGCGATCGATCAGGGGATCGTGCCGGGGCCGCGGCTGTCGGTTGCGACGCGCGCCATCGTCGCGCTCGGCGCCTACGGTCCCAAGGGGTTCGAGCCCGGTGTCGCGATTCCGCAGGGCGCGGAGGAAGTCTCGGGCGTGGATCAGATCGTCGCCGCCGTCCGCCGCCAGATCGCGGCGGGGGCGGACTGGATCAAGCTGTACGCCGACTATCGCTGGCGTCCGGGCGAGGACAGCCGCGCGACGCTGAGCCTCGACGAGATGAAAGCCGCGGTCGCCGCCGCGCATGACGCCGGCCGCCCGGTCGCGGTCCATGCGGCGACGGCGGAGGGCATGCGGCGCGCGGTGGCGGCCGGAGTCGACACGATCGAGCATGGCTATGGCGGCACGCCGGAGATATTCGCGGCGATGGCGGCGAAGGGGATCGCCCTGTGCACGACGCTGGCGGCGTCCGACGCGACCTCGCGCTATCGCGGCTGGAACGGCAGCGATCCGGCGCCGGCGGCGGTGCTTCTCAACCGCAAGAGCTTTCGCATGGCGATGGCGGCGGGCGTGCCGATCTGCATGGGCGGCGACGTCGGCGTCTTCGCCCACGGGCAGAATGCGCGCGAGATGGAGCTGATGGCGGCGGCAGGGATGGCACCCGCCAAGGTTCTGATCGCGGCGACATCGGGCAATGCGCGGTGGTTTCATACGTCCGACAAGGTCGGTGCTGTGAAGCCGGGGCTGCTGGCCGATCTGATCGCAGTCGAGGGTGATCCCACCGCCGATATCCGCGCCGTCCGCCACGTCCGCATAGTGATGAAGGGCGGGGCGATCATTCCCGGCGAGAAGGCGCGGTGACCTCGGGCGATTTTGGTGGGGACAGGTCGTTCAGCCAAGCCGCATAAGGCGTGGCCCGGTCGATCCCGGATCGGTTGATGGGACGACGAACCTGCTCCGCGCTCGGCGTGGGAACGGGACGGTGGTTCTCGTGCGGCCGCAGGCACGCAGCGTCGAAGGGCAGGCCGATCGCGTGCAGAAGCGCGCGGACCTGCGCTTCCGGATCGGCGACGAGCGCCTCGCAGGACAGGTGGTGAACCCGGCCGGGCAGGACCCGGTCGATATGATCGATCATGCGGCGGTAATCGGTCTGGTAGCCCGCCAGATCGACGAGATCGTTCGAATATCCATGGCCGCGCGGGAAATATTGCGCGAAATTGGAGAAGCCGCACGCTTGGCGGTCGCGCCGCACATCGATGATCGTCGCTTCCGGCAGGATCAGATGGATGAAGGCGATATACGCCCAGTTCTCGGGCAGCTTGTCCACGCAGAACGGGCGCGACGTCCGCCGGCTGGCTGCGGTGGAACGGAGGTAAGACTGGCCGAGCGCGCGAAGGTCGGCGGATGTCAGCCGCGCCAATCCCTCCGGATAGGTGCCGGCCTGGCCCAGCACACGAGCGACGAGGCGCGGGATGTCGGGGCGCTCGGACAGTCCCTCGACGGCCGGGTGGCTCGCGAGAATCTGTTCGACGAGCGAGGAGCCCGATCGCGGCATCCCGACGACGAAGATTGGCGCGACGCTGTCCGTCCCACCTGTCCCCGCCGCGCGCAGGCGTTCTGGCGTGAAGAAGGCGATCGCGCGGTCCACCATGTCGCTCGTCGCGTCGGCATCGTAAGGCAGCAGGCTGCGCTGGATGCGATTGGCGGCGGCGTAATGGCGGAACGATGCCGCGTGCTTCCCCAACCCCTCCAGCGCCCGCCCGAGCGCGAAGTGCATGGGAACGCTGCGCCGCGCGTCCGTGCTCTCGCCGAGCGCGCGCTCCATCGCTGCGACGTCGGTCAGGTCGAGCGGCGGACGCGCGACGTGGCTCAGCCCCAGCCAGGCTTCGCCAAGACCGGCGTCGATCGCCAGCGCCGCGCGAAACGCGTGGGCGGCTTCCTCGCGGCGACCGACGGTGCGCAGCAGATAGCCGAAATCGGTCCACAGCCGCGCATCGCGCCCGCGCCGGCCAAGCGCGTCCTCATACAGCGCGATGGCGCTTGGATAGTCGCCGGATTGCGCCGTGATCGCGAGCCGCGCGGCAAGCGCGCCGTCGTCATCGGGCGCGCCGGCCAGCGCATCGTCGAGCAGTGAGAGCGCGGCCGCATCATCGCCGCGCTGCGCCATCACCTTCGCGAGGTTCACCTGCGCTTCGGTGAAATCCGGCGCGAGCGTCAGCGCGCGCCGCAGCAGCCTTTCGGCCTCGTCCGGCAGGCTGGCGCGCCGTGCGAGCTCCGCAAGCAGGCACAGAGCCGCCACGTCCTCGGCGTCCTGCGCCAGCACGCGGCGCGCAATCGCCTCCGCGCGGTCCAGTCGGCCGGCCGCGAAATGCGCGATCGCCGCGCGGAACGCCGGGCGGCGGGCTGCGGTGTCGATGGCGCGCTGGTCGAGCTGCGCGGCGATGCCCGGCTCGTCGATACCGCGCAGCGCACGGGCCAGCAGGCGCAGCGCGGGACAGTGATCGGGATGACGATCGACGATCTGGGTGAGCGCCGCCGCAGCGCGTCCCGGGTCGGTAGCGACAAGATCGCGCGCGGCGGCAAGCGCGTCGCCCGGATCGTCGGAAAGGGCAGCGGTCGCCATCAGGATACGCGCCGCTTCATCCGAACTTCACCACCGCACCGGCGTAGAACAGGCGCCCGACATTGTCGTAGATGCCGCTGCCGAAGCCCGAGCCGGTCAGCCCGAGCGGCGGCTTGCGGTTCGTTACATTGTCCACGCCGGCGTAGAAGTTCATCCGGTCCTTCACCTGAATGTCGAAGCGGATGTTGTGATACGCGACATCGGGGTAGAAACGGCGATCGGCGTAGTCCGCGTTCTGCGGCGGGCGCCCCTGCTTGCTGAAAGTGTCCTCATATTCGTTGAGGACCATCTTGCCGATGTAGCGCACCTTGTAGCCGATCGTCAGTGGCCCGGTCTTCAGCGCGGTGTCGATCGTGAATTCGTGCTTCGGAAAGCCCAATTCGAGCAGTTGCTGGTTGGCGCGGTTGGGGTCGGTCGGCGACAGGAACGTGTCGTTTTGTAACGACAGCGTGTAGATACCGCGCAGCGAGAGATCGCCAATATTGCCCAATTTCCGTGAGTAGGACGCGTCGAAATCGATCCCCCGCACCTTCAGCTTGGCGTAATTGAGCGGGATGACCTTCAGGCTGTTCTCGAGAATCTGCCCCGGTATCTCGCCGCGTGGTCCAAGCCCCGGTCCGGCGTTGCGCGTGAACAGCCCGCAGAACTGATTGTTGAGATCGGCCGCGTCATAGCATGCGTCGAGGATGTCCTGCGCGTTCGGCGAGGTGATGACCTTGTTCACGGTGATGTCGAAATAATCGACCGTCAGCGCGAAGTTGCGCAGCACGCGCGGCTGGAAGACGAGGCCGAGCGTGTAGGAGTCCGATCGCTCCGCCTTCAACGCCTGGTTGCCGCCGGACTGGAAGGCGAGCGACTGCTGATAGACGAAGTCGTAGCCCGCCGGCACGCCGGCCGCGGCACAGTTCGCAGGCCGCGTGGTGGAGCCGGTTCCGATGTTGCGGGCCGAGCAGGGATCGTTCACCAGCGCGAAATTCTGGCCGAGCGGGCTGTAAAGGTTGACGAGATTGGGCGCGCGGACGGCGCGGGCATAATTGGCGCGGAAGCGCAGGTCGGCGACCGGCGCCCATTCCACGCCCCCGCCATAGGAGGCGACCGTGCCTGTCGCGCCTTTGTAGTCGGCGACGCGGAACGCACCGTTCATCGAGAGCTGCTGGAAGAAGGGCACGTTCTTCAGGATCGGCAGCCGAACTTCGCCGAACACCTCCTTCACCTCGAATGCGGGCGGGGTGAAGGGGGGCAGGGCGTTGTAGAAGGTCAGCCCCGCGGCCGTTGCCTGATCCTGCCGATACGACACTGTCTCGCGGCGATATTCGGCGCCGATTGCGAAGCCGATCGGGCCGCCGGGCAGGTTGAACCATTCGCTGGTGTCGCCGTTCACGAAGCCGCTCAGCACGAACTGGGTGATCTTCCCGCGCGCGAACGAATCCTGGAGGAGATAGCGCCGCGCCGCATCGGTGATGTTGCCTTCGCCGAACAGGTTGATCGGCACGCACGCGGCGACATCGGTGGCAAGCTGACCCGCGGCAAAGACGGGGTCTGTCGCGCCCTCATAGGCGATCCGCGCGGCGGGATCGATCGACGCGCGGCACACGATCTGGCCGTTGGGTGTGCCCGTCTGCACCCGCCCCGCATCGACCGCGTCGATGGCGAGCAGGAAGCGCTGGAGGTTCACATTGCCGAGGATGCGCGTGTTCTCGACGAACTCGCCGTAATTGGCGGAAAGCTCATAACCCCAATCGGTGTTGAACTTGCCGCGGATACCCGCGACGATGCGGTAGGTCTCGCGCCGCGCCGCTTCCTCGCGGTTGGTCAATTCCACCACGTTGCGGATGAAGGTGAAGCCTTGCTCGTCGGCATCGTTGATGCCGTTGGGGATCGGGTTGCCCTCGGCATCGAACGCGCCGGATGTATCGCCGTAGAAATCGCGGATGATGCCGCGCGCCTGATCGGTCAGATACGGGTTGTCGGTGAAGAAGCGCTCTCGCGGGGAACCCGTCGTGCCGCCGGAAAAGAAGAACGGGCCGCTCGCATTGCCGAGCGAATCCGTGCGCACGTATTTCGCCTCGATAAAGGGAACGAAGGCCTCGCTGATCTCGAAATGCGCCACCAGATTGGCGCTGTAGCGATCGAGCTTGGGGAGCAGTCCGAGCTGCCGTCCTTCCCGGAACGTGCTGCCATTGCCGCCGATATAGCTGGGGAGCGGCGGCAGGCCGACCGCTTGGCCGGTTTGCGGGATCAGCGTGCCGTCGGGCTGGAAGAGGAACGGCGCGTAGCTGTCTCCGCCGAGATACGACAGGAAGGTCCCGCCGTTGCTGAACGTGCCGCTGCGGATGTCGCGGTAGAACAGATTGTCGGGGACGCCGTCGCTGCCGTTCACCGCGTCGAACGGATCGGTATCGACGGTGATGAAGCCGTCGGCGTGGCGATAATCCTTGCGTGCTGACGCGTAGAAATCATTCTGGTGGGCATATTCCACGTTGAGCGCGATATTGCCGCGGCCATCGCCGAAATCGACGCCGCCAAGCGCGCTCAGATAGTAGTTTCCGGCATCGCCATATTGGCTGATGCTGCCCTGGCCGCGCAGTTGCAGCCCGCGGTAATGATCCTTCAGGATGAAGTTGACGACGCCCGAGATCGCGTCCGATCCGTAGACCGCGGAGCTCCCCCCGGTCACGATCTCGACCCGCTCGATCAGGTCGGTCGGGATGGTGTTGATGTCGGTCGAGACCGCATTGTTCAGGATATCGCCCGCGACATGGCGCCGGCCGTTGACCAGCACCAGCGTCCGCTCGGTGCCCAGCCCGCGCAGGTCGAGCAGGCTGAGGCCGGCGGTGCCGAGGAAGCGGCTGGAGTTCGACTGGCTGAAGGTGCTGGTGAGCGAGGGCAGGTCGTTCAGCACGTCGCCGATCGAGCTGCGCCCGGTCTGGTAAAAGGCATCGCCCGAGATTGCCACGAGCGGGACGGCCGATTCGAGGTCGGTGCGGCGGATGCGCGATCCGGTGACGACGATCTCGCCGGTCTGCGCCTCTTCGGCCGGCGGCGGCGACGTCTGGAGCGGCGGCGCGTCGCTATCCCCGGTTTCCGTGGCTGCGGCGGAAACGCTCTGCGCCTCCGCGGTCGCTGTCAGCGCCGCGAACAGCCCGCTCGCCGCTGCCGAATACAGCGCGGTCGTGGACAGGAGCGAGGATATGCGCATCGCAGCAGGAACTTTCGGACAGCCGAACGCCGCCGGGCGCAAAGGGCCATAGCGGCCGGGTCAGCATAGGCGCTCGTCGCACCCCTGCCATTGACCACATTGCCTAATGCCTTTGAGGCAGGCAGCGCCGTTCCAGCGCCGCGCGCCGCTGTCAGGGGCAGGACCCGTCACGCCTGCTGCTGACGCTGCCCGTGCCCAGAATGATCTTCGCGCGCCGCTCAAACGTCAGCGCCTGCCAGCGGCCGCTATTCCCGGTGGCGGTG
The DNA here is from genome assembly GCF_902498785.1 of Sphingomonas sp. EC-HK361. Taxonomy (GTDB): domain Bacteria; phylum Pseudomonadota; class Alphaproteobacteria; order Sphingomonadales; family Sphingomonadaceae; genus Sphingomonas. Next base: position 1,055,162 of record NZ_LR701494.1, on the reverse strand, counting down.
CGGCTTTTCAGGAAGGTCAGGTTCAGCAGCTCATATTGCTCCGGGTCGACCCGGCGGTTGCGGACCAGGCATCGCCACGTCGCGGTGTTCCACCCGAAATCGTTGAGGATTCCGTCCTGATCGATCGTGCGCGAAATCGCATCATACCAGTCGAAGATCGCGGTCAGCCGCGGCCAGTAATCGGACGGCGGCATCGCGGCGAGCTTCGTGCGCAGCCGATAGATGTCCTCGTCCCCCGGCAGCCCGCCCTGCTGCACGCGCGTGTCAATCGCCCAGCGGACCTTGCGCATCGTGATCGGCCGCAGCGCGCCCGGATATTGCGGGAAGACGCGCAGCAGGTCGAGCCGGACCTGATCGAGCAGCGCGACGTAGAGATCGGTCTGCACCTGCAGCATCGCGTCGTCCTCGAACAAGGCGGTGAGCTCGGCCTGGAGGGTGGAGGAGAGCTTTCCCTGTGCATCTTCCGCGGCGAGAATCCCGGCGCGGCACGCGGGTTTGACGGGGACGGCGAGACAGTCGCTGGAAAAGAGCAAGGCGCCATAGGTCGGGGCGATCGTTGCCAGCGCTTGTTCAAAGTCGCGGCGGGAAGCGAAGCCGTCGCGCCAGCGGATCAGCAGCGGCTGGAGGCTGCCGGTGCCGTAGTTCCACTGCGCCATGCCGACCGAGACGAGCTGGCTGTCGAAATTGCCCGCGGGCATCGCCCAACAGCCCATCGTCTCCGGAACCGAAGTCTCCTGCATCCGCGCGAAGATCGCCGCGCGGTCCAGCCCGATTGCGGCCAGCCGCTGTGCGGAATCAGGGTCGATGCGCAGGAATTGCCGGGCACCGTCGCGCGCGGGGCTGTCGCCGACGGTGCGGCACGGCGGCGACTGCGGTACTTGCGCCAGGCCAGCGGCGGGCAGCGCCACAAACCCGGCGATTGCCACCAACAGGCGAAAGAACGCCCGCGTTTATTCTTCCGTGCGGATCAGCACGGCCTCACCGATCAGCAGGAACAGCAGGAACGGCGCCCATGCGGCGAGGAACGGCGGATAGGCGCCGATATTGCCCATCGCGAGCGCGAAATTGTCCGCCACGAAATACAGGAAACCGAGCCCCATGCCGATGACCGCGCGCACGAACAGCTTGCCCGACCGCGCGATTCCGAACGCCGCGACTGCGCCCAGCAGCGGCATCAGCACCGAGGACAGGGGGCTGGAGAGCTTGTGCCACAACGATCCTTCCAGCGCCTTGGTCGGTCGCCCGGATTCGGACAGATCGCCGATCGCCGACTTGAGCGCGCCGAAGGAGAGGCTGTCCGCATCGACGCTCGCGAGCGTGAACTGATCGGGGCGCACGCCGTGGCCGATCACGAGCGACGGCAGCGTCGCGACCTGCCCGCTGGCGACGTCGAAGCGCTTCGCCGGGCCGATCGCCCATCCGTCGCCACTGCGATGCCCGCGCGGCGCCGTGACCAGCGCCTGCAGGCTGCCACCCGACCGGTCGTAGAGCGTCACGTTGCCGAGCTGAGTCGCATCGCCGCGTCCCTTGATCTGATCGACTTCGATCAGGTCGTCGCCGTCGCGCACCCAGACGTTCGATCGGTCGCCCCGGTCGATCGGCAGCTTGCCGTAATTCACCTTCTGCCACTGGCTGAGCGTCGCCGTTGCGCGGCTGACGACGCGGTCGTTGAAGGCGAAGTTCAGGAGCGCGACCCCGAGGCTGGCGACGAGCAGCGGCGCCAGCACCTGATGCGCCGACATGCCCGATGCCTTCAGCGCGACGACCTCGCTGTTCTGGTTCATCGTGATGAGCGTCAGGATCGTGCCGAGCAGCACCGAGAAAGGCAGGAAGAACGCAGCGATCTGGGGCAGGCGGAGCGACACGTAGCGCCAGACTTCGGGATCGCCATTGCCCTGCGTGGCGAGGATTCGCCCGGACTCGCTCAGCAGGTCGAGCGCCTGAAGCACCAGAACCAGCGCAAAGAGGATCGCGAAGGTCCGGATGAGGAACATCCGCGCCATGTAAACCGCGACCGTGCGCGACGGGAAAAAGCCGCTCAGCATCAGACGGTCGCCAATTCGCGGCGACGACGACGCAGAACGTGGCGTGCAAAGCCCTTCCAAGCCTTGCCCGCCCAGCGCTCCAGCGCGGCGATCGGCTGTCCGCCGGGGACATAGGCGATGGTGTAATACATCCACAGCACCAGCGCGGCGAAGACGCAGAACGGCGCCCATAGCGCGATGATCGGGTCGATCCGGCCGAGCTCCCCGATCGACGCGCCATACTGGTTCACCTTGTGGTAGGTGACGATCATCACGATCGAGATGAACACGCCGAGCGCCGAGGATGATCGTTTCGGCGGCACGCCCAGCGCGACCGCGAGCAACGGCAGCAGGAACATCGATGCGACCTCCGCCAGGCGGAAATGGAATTCGGAGCGGCTGCTGTCGCGCAGCTGCTTGGTCGCGCCGTCATGCCCGGTCTTCGCCAGTTCGGGCAGGGTCAGCTCCAGATTGCGCCCGCCGCGCTGGCGGAAGCTTTCGAACTTGGGCAGATCGATCGGCAGATCGTGGCTGCTGAAGGTCAGCACGCGCGGCACCTTGAAATCGGCACGGTTGTGGATCAGCGTGCCGTTGGTCAGGCGGAAGATGATGACGTTCGGGTCGTCGGTCGCCAGGAACTGCCCGCGCTCCGCCGTCACGCCGATCCAGTCGCCCTTGGGGGTCTTCGCGTTGACGAAGATGCCGCTGAGCTTGCTGCCCTTGTCGCGGCTTTCCTCGATCCGGAGCGTCATCCGGTCGCCGAGATGGGTGAACTCCCCCACCTTGATCGAAGCACCGAGCGCGCCGGTGCGCAGCTCGAACCGCAGCTGTTCATAGGCGTAGCGCGCCTTGGGCTGGACATAGCTGACGATCGCGAGGTTCAGGACGGCGAGGCCGATCGCATACATGTAAGGCACGCGCAGCAGCCGACCATAGCTCATGCCAACGCCGCGCATGACGTCGAGCTCCGACGAGGTCGCGAGCCGGCGGAAGGCGAGAAGCACGCCGAGCATCAGCCCGATCGGAATGCCGAGACCGAGATATTCGGGTAGCAGGTTGGCCAGCATCTTCCACACTACGCTGACCGGGCCGCCCTCGGTGGCGACGAAATCGAACAGCTTCTGGATGCGGTCGAGGATGAGCAGCATCGCGGCGATCGTCAGCGTCGCGAACAGCGGCAACGCGATCAGCCGGGCCATGTAGCGGTCGATCGATTTCATGAAGGTGGCGCTACGGCTCCGCTGCTTGAGCGGGGGATATAGGCGGGCGCGGCGCGCGCGTCAGCCTTTTTGTGCGCAGCTCATTCCGCCGCGAGGCTTTGCGGGCGCTGACAGAAATCCTCCCCTGCAAGGGGAGGGGGACCAGCGAAGCTGGTGGAGGGGTGTTCCGCTATCGATGGGGCGATACCCCTCCGTCAGCGCTGCGCGCTGCCACCTCCCCTTGAAGGGGAGGAATTACTCCGCCGCCAGGCTGTGCGGGCCGGCGGCGCGCGCGTCGGCCATTGCCTGGTCGATCGCGCGTTCCAGTGCGGCGATCGTGAACGGCTTGCGGAGCACATGGTGACCGCCGAACAGCCCGGCCTCGCCCGCTTCGCCGGCAAATCCGGTGACGAATAGGACCGCGATCCCGCGGTGGCGCGCATCGATCTCGGCGATCATCTCCGGACCCGTCTTGCCGGGCATCAGCACGTCGGTGATGATGAGATCGATCGATGCCTGGCTCGCCAGCACGGCCGGCGCGGCGAGCGGATCGGGGCAGGCGACGGCGTTGTGGCCCAGTTCCTCGAGCGCTCCCATCGTCGCGCGCAACACGCGCGGATCGTCCTCGACGACGAGGATATCGAGCGGCGAGAGCTCGGCCGGGATGGGCTCGGCGAGCTGTGTTGCAGGCTTCGCCGGGGCGGCGCTCGTGTCGCGCGGCAGCAGCAGCGCGACCGTCGTGCCCTTGCCGGGCGCGGTATCGACCGCGATCGCGCCGCCGAGCTGACGGACGAAGCCGAAGATCTGGCTGAGGCCGAGGCCGGTGCCCTTGCCGACCGGTTTGGTGGTGAAGAACGGCTCGAACACGCGCTCTGCAACGTCCGGCGTCATCCCGGCGCCGGTATCGGTCACGGCGATCGTCAGATAGTCGCCGGGCGGACAATCGGTGCGTTCGCCTGTGGCCAGGACATGCGCGCTCGCGGTGATCGTCATCTGCCCGCGCCCGTTCATCGCATCGCGCGCGTTGACCGCGAGGTTGAGGATCGCATTTTCCAGCTGAACCCGATCGGCCCGGACGAGCCAGCCCTCGCTCGCGTCGATCACCTTGACGGTGATCGCATCGCCCAGCGTCCGGTCGAGCAGGTCGGACATGCCCGACAGCAGTCCGCCCGCGTCGATCGGTTCGGGATTGATCGCCTCCTCGCGCGCGAAGGCGAGCAGCTGCCGGGTCAGCGCGGTTGCGCGCGCCGCGCCTTCCATCGCGCTGTCGATGTGGCGTTCGGCGGCGGTATTGCGGGTGCGCAGGCTGCGCTTGGCAAGCTCCAGTCCGCCAAGAACAACCGCGAGCATGTTGTTGAAATCATGTGCGATGCCGCCGGTAAGCTGGCCGACCGCCTCCATCTTCTGCACCTGCCGCAATCGCGCTTCCTGGGCGCGCAGCTCCTCCGTCGCCTCGGCCACCGCGAAGGCAAGTCCCTCGGCCCGCAGCCGTGCCGCGTCGGCGTCAGCGCGGGCGACCGCGCGCTCGGTCTGCGCACGCACCGTCAGCCAGCCGAGCGCGATCGCTCCGACGACGATGAGCATGCCGAACACCGACAGGACGCTCGCCGCCTTGCCCGACCATTCGACCGTCGCGAGCGCCTGTGCGGTCCGCTGGTCGAGCAGGACGCGCTCGCGGTTGATGATCTGGTCGAGCGTGGTGTTGATCGCGGCGAGCGACGGGGCCTTCCGCGCCTGGTAATAGCGCGAGAGCGCCTGATCGTTCTTGCCGTAATTGGTGCTGAGCGCGATGAGCGAGAGCTCGCCGCCGCGCGCGTAATAGGCGTCGCGCAGGCGATCGATGCGGTGCTGCTGCTCACCGCTGTCGCCGGTGATCTCGTCGAGCCGGGAAAGCTGGTCCGCGGCGAGGCGCCAGTCGTCGAAATAGAGCTGACCCTGCGCCTTGTCGCCCGAGATGACGTAGCGGCCGAGTGACGCCTCCGACCGGCCGATCGTCCCGGCAAGCGTCTTGGCGAGGATCATCACGTCGTAGCTGTGGCTTTGCAGGCGAAGCGCGCGGTCGCGCTGGCTGTTCGCCATGCCGAGCGTGAAGACGAGCGCGACGACGACCGCAACGCCAAGCGCGGCCATCACCACGAGCGTGATCGTGCGCCACTGCGCGCGCAGCCCCCCCCGGGGCGTCAGGACCGCCACCTCATCCACCGCGCACGAGCGTAGCCGATGATGCGCCGAGTGGAAAGAAGCGCGGGACGGGAGGGGGGCGAACCATATCCTCCCCTGGAAGGGGAGGTGGCAGCGCGTAGCGATGACGGAGGGGTATCGCCCTTTCGATAGCGGGACACCCCTCCACCAGCTCCGCTGGTTCCCCTCCCCTTGTAGGGAGGATTAACCGATCGTGCCGGTCGCCTTGCCCGCTGCCTCGAACATGCCGAGGATCGCTTCCACCTGTTCCGGCGTATGCTCCGCGCAGACCGAGCAGCGCAGCAGGAACATCCCCGCCGGCGTCGCGGGGGGGCGAGCGACGTTGACGTAGAGGCCCGCCTCGAGCAGCGCCTGCCACATGGCGACGGCCTTCTCCTGATCGTCGAGCAGCACCGCGATGATCGCCGACTGGCACGTTTCGGTGCCGAGTCTGAATCCCATCGCGGTCAGCCCCGCATGGAGGCGGCGCGAGCTTTCCCAAAGACGCGCGCGCTTTTCGTGCGCGGTCATCAGCTTGCGGATCGAGGTCGCGGCGGTGGCGACGACGGAAGGGGGCAGGCTGGCGGTGAAGATGTACGGGCGGCAGACCATCCGCATGACCTCGAACTTCGGGTGGTTCGACACGCAGAAGCCGCCGACGGTGCCGACCGATTTGGAGAAGGTGCCGACGACGAAATCGACATCGTCGGTGAGGCCCATTTCCTCATACACGCCGCGGCCATGCTCGCCGAAAAAGCCCATGGAATGCGCTTCGTCGACCAAGACCATGCAGCCGTGCTTCTTCGCGACGGCGACCATGTCCTTCAGCGGCGCGATATCGCCGAGCATCGAATAGACCCCCTCCAGCACCACGAGCTTGCCGGGGTCGGCGGGGAGGCGCGAGAGGCGCTTGTCGAGATCCTCGACCGAATTGTGACGGAAACGGACGACCTCTGCATTGCCCATCGCGCAGCCGTCATAGATCGACGCGTGGCTGTCGGCGTCGAGGATGATGTATTCGCCCTTGCCGGCGATCGCGGAAATGATGCCGAGGTTCGCCTGATAGCCGGTCGAGAACACGATCGCGCCGGTCGTGCCATAGAACTCGCGGAGTGCTTCTTCCGCCTCAACGTGATCGCGGAAGGTGCCGTTGAGCATCCGGCTGCCGTTGGTGCCCGACCCGAACTGGTCGAGCGCGGCCTTGCCCGCGGCGATGACGTCGGGATCGAAGGTCATGCCCATGTAATTGTAGGTGCCGAGGAGGATCGTCTCCTTGCCCTTGATCACCGCGAGCGTAGGCGATTTCACCGCGTCCATGACGATCGCGAACGGATCGCGCACGCCGCTGTCGACGAGGGCCTGGCGTTCGGCGATGAGCGCGTCGAACTTCGAGAGCAGGTCGCGTTCGGGGGCGACCGTGTCGGGGGTTTCGGGGAGTGCGTGGGCGGAGGCGGCGGCTTCGGTCATCGGTATTCCTCTATCCCTCCGTTTGCCCTGAGCGAAGTCGAAGGGCCTGAGCCAAAGGTGCTTCGACTTCGCTCAGCACGAACGGAGTGGGGGGATCAGTTCTTCAGCTTCGCGACGGCATCGGCCAGCTGGCCGACCGTCTCGATCTCGGCCTGCATGTTCATCGTGATGATGATGTCGAACTCATCCTCGATCGCGGCGACGAAATCCATGACGGTCAGCGAATCCCATTCGAGATCGCCCTGAAACGTCGTCGCTTCGGTCAGTGCGACGCCCTTCTTGTTGAACGGCTCGATCTGCGCCTTGACGATGTCGAGGATCTGCGCGCGGTCGGTCATGTCGGTCCCTTGGCTTGTAGGCGTCGGCTCTCGCAGCGAAATGCGGCGCGATTTCGACCGGGCTATAGCAGGCCTTGGGCACGATACCACCGCGCGGTCTCGGCAAAGCCGTCTGCCAGCGGGATCGCCGGTGTCCACAGGTCGGGCGGCGGGCGACGGACGGGGTCGGCGGTCCAGTCGGCATGGGCGAGATAGCCGACCCGGTCCGGGGTGAGCTTGGCCTTTTTGCCGCGCATGGCGCCATCGATACGGGCGCCCAGCGACAAGAGCGCTCTCGGCAGGTGGAGCGGGAGGATGCGGGGTTGGCCGACTGCGCGCCCGATTGCGCGCGCCATCTGCTCATGCGTGAGGGGGGCGCCGTCATCCGCCTCGATAATCGCACATGGACCGTTGATCTCGGCCAGCGCCACGAGGAGGCGGGCAAGGTCGTCGACCGCGATCAGCGAGATACGGCCCGGTGGGGGGAGCAGCGCGATGCCGAGCTTCGCCACGCGGAACAGGTCGCGCATTTCCATGTCGCCGGGGCCATAGACTCCGGGTGGGCGCACGATCGTCCACTCTCGATCGGAGGCCTGGACGTGATGTTCCGCTTCGGCCTTCGACCAGCCATAGGTGGAAAGCGCCGGCTCGCGCGCTGCCAGTGACGAGACATGGACGAAGCGCGCAACATTCGCGTCGCTGGCGGCTGCGAGAACGCTAGCCGTGCCGTCGATATTGCCCGCGGCGAAGCCGGCGCGGTCGGACGCGTTCACGACGCCGGCGATGTGCAGCACCGCGTCGGCGCCGCGCATGAGGTCGGCCAGCGCTGTGCTGTCCGACAGGCCGCCAGCGACCCAGGAGACGCCCTCTCGCACCGGTTGCGGCCGCCGGGTGAGGGCGCGGACATGGTATCCTGCCTCCAGGGCGCGGCGGATCGTGTGGCCTCCGACGAATCCGGTGCCGCCGGTGATGGCGAGGATCATTGCGGCGTCCTCGGATGTGCTCCCGCGAAGGCGGGAGCCCAGACTGGGTCCCCGCCTCCGCGGGGACACATCTCGCGCGCGGACGCTTTCACAGCAACGCCATATGGCTGCGATGCACCAGCGCTGCCCGCGGTGCGTAGCCGAGGATCGCGGCATGATCCTCGCTGCGCCGCCCCAGCAACCGGGCGGCATCCTCCGCGTCATACTCCGCAAGGCCCCGCGCGATCGGGCCGTCGGGGCCGGTGATCGCCACCAGATCGCCGCGCACGAAGGCGCCCTCGACCCGCTTCACACCGGCGGCCAGCAGGCTCGCGCCATCGGCCAGCGCCTTCGCCGCGCCCGCATCGACGTGGACCGTGCCGCGCGCGGTCAGCCCGCCCGCGAGCCACGCCTTGCGCGCGGACGCCGTCTTTTCCGCCACGAACAGCGTGTGTCGCGCGTCGGTGGATAGCGGCCGGTCGACGCGCCCGCTGGCGATGGCGAGATGCGCGCCAGTCGCATTGGCGATCCGCGCGGCGGCGATCTTCGACACCATCCCGCCCGACCCCATGCCCGATGCGGAGCCGCGATCCGCCATCGTCTCGATCCGCGCATCGACGCCCTCGACGCGTGGGACATGCACCGCGCCGGGCTCCGCCGGATTGCGATCGTAGAGGCCGTCCACGTCGGAGAGCAGCAGCACGCCCTGCGCCCCCGCCGCCTGCGCCACCCGCGCGGCGAGGCGATCATTGTCGCCGAAACGGATTTCGGCGGTCGCGACGCTGTCATTCTCGTTGATGATCGGCACGACGCCGAGTTGCAGCAGCCGCCCGAGCGTCGCCGACGCATTGAGGTAGCGGCGCCGGTCCTCCAGATCGTCGAGCGTGACGAGCATCTGCGCGGCGGTCAGCCCCTCGGCGCCGAGCACCTCGGCCCAGACCTGGCTGAGCGCGATCTGCCCGGTCGCCGCGGCGGCCTGCGCATCCTCAAGGCTCGCACGGCCGCCCTTGGCAAGCCCCAGCCGCCGCGCGCCGAGCGCGATCGCCCCCGAGGAGACGACGGCGACCTGCTGGCCCTCGCGAATGCGCACCGCGAGGTCGGCCGTGATCCCCGAAAGCCACGCGCGCCGCACCGCGCCGTCCGGATCGACGAGCAACGCCGACCCGATCTTGACGATCAGACGCGGTGTCGTGGCGGGCGGAAAGAGGGACATGCGGTAAGCGTTAGCGGGAAGGGCTTGCCGGGCCAATCCGTGGAAAAGGGGATGTCCTTAAACTTTCACACCGGCGACCATTCGATCGCGTCCTCGCCGTCGTCGTCGGCTTCCACGCTGGCGGCGGTATCGGGGATCGCTTCAAGCAGCCGGTCGAGCGCCCAGTCGGCACCAACGCCGCTTGCGCCGGAAATCGGCAGCACCTCGGTGCCGCTCGCGTCTTCCAGTTCGGCGGACAGGGCGGCGATGAGCTCGTCGTCGAGCGTGTCGATCTTGTTGAGCGCGACGACGTGGGGCTTGTCGGCGAGCCCCGCGCCATAGGCCTCGAGTTCATCGCGGACGATGCGGTAGCTCTCCGCCACATCCGCGTCGTTCGCATCGACGAGGTGGAGCAATACGCGGCAGCGCTCGATATGCCCGAGGAAGCGGTCGCCGATGCCGGCGCCATCGGCCGCACCCTCGATCAGGCCGGGAATGTCGGCGATCACGAACTCGCGGCCCTTGTGGCGGACGACGCCCAATTGCGGGCGCGTGGTGGTGAACGCGTATGCGCCGACCTTGGCCTGCGCGTTCGTCACCGCATTGATGAAGGTCGATTTGCCCGCATTGGGCAGCCCGACAAGGCCGGCGTCGGCAAGCAGCTTCAGCCGCAGCCACACCCACGCCTCTTCGTGAGGCCAGCCGGTGCCCTGCTGGCGGGGCGCGCGGTTGGTGGACGTCTTGTAGCTGGCGTTGCCGCGCCCGCCGTCGCCGCCGCGCAGGAAGACCTCGCGCTGGCCGACCTTCGTGAAGTCGAGCAGGACCTCGTCCTTGTCTTCGGACAGGACCTGCGTGCCGACCGGCACCTTGATAACGAGATCGTCGCCGCCGCCGCCGGTGCGGTTGCTGCCCGATCCGCCGTGCCCGCGGGGCGCGCGGAAATGCTGGGTGTAACGAAAGTCGATGAGGGTGTTGAGCCCGGCGACCGCTTCGAACACGATATCGCCGCCCTTGCCGCCATTACCGCCGTCGGGGCCGCCATATTCGATGAACTTTTCGCGCCGGAAACTGACCGCGCCGGGGCCACCGGCGCCGGAACGGGCGAAGATCTTTGCCTGGTCTAGGAAGTGCATGGCGCGCTGCCTAGCGCTTTAGCGCCGCTAAAGCGACAGCCAGCAGCGCGCCCGGCCGGCGCGATGCCATCGCGGCCAGGTTTTGGCTAACGGGCGTGCGAGGTGTCTCGACTTCGCTCGACACGAACGGTTGGGGTTATTTTTCCTTCCGCCCCGCGATCAGCAAACCCCGCGCCAGTTCGCGCGCACGTTCGCGCGGCACGCCGAGTGCGCGGGTGAGCGGCGCACCGAACAGCGCGTCGCCGAGCGCGAGCAGAACGAGTTGCAGCGTTTCGTCCTCGATCGGCTGGTCGGGCTTCGAATGGTCCGCCGACAGATCGTCGACGAGATCATGGATCGCGTTGAGGATGGGATCGAGCGCGTCCTCGTTGCCGGAGAGGATCATCCAGCTGGCGAGCGCGCCCGCGCCGCCCGAGTCGAAGGCGTCGAAGGCGAGGTCGACGATTTCGGACGGGTTCTGATCGCCGCCGCGCTGACGCAGCACGGCCTCGCGGATGGTGGAGGTCACGAAGGCGGCCATGCGGGCGATGAGCGCCTTTTGCAGCCCGTCGGCCGAGCCGAAATGGTGGAGGAGGTTGGCGTGGGTCCGCCCGATCCGCGCGGCGACCGCCTTCAGGGTGACGGCCTGCGGGCCGACCTCGACGAGGAGCGCGCGGGCGGCTTCCAGCGCGGCGTCGCGGGACTCCTCGGGGGAGAGGCGCTTGCGGGTGGGGAGGGGGACGACGGACATGACGGGGGGTGTCGGCTTGTTTGGAGCGGAAGGCAATCGGAGCACGGTGAGGATGTGCTCCCGCGAAGGCGGGAGCCCAGTCTGGGTCCCCGCCTTCGCGGGGACACATCCGTCAACCATTTAAGCCGCGATCGGCATGTCGCCGGTTCGGTCGCCGTCCAGCACATCGCCTTCGAACACCGCGCACGCGACGTCGCGGTCCTGCGCGAGGCTGTAGCGCATCTGCTCGCCGACCTTGCGCAGGCCGAGCTTCGCCAACACCCGCCCGGAGGCGGGGTTGGCAAGCTGATGATAGGCGCGGATCGGGCGGCGGGGCAGGGCGTGGCGCGCGGTGTGGAGGACGGCTTCACCCGCCTCCGTTGCGTAGCCGCGACCCCAGGCGTTGGGGGTCAGCCAGTAACCGAGTTCCCACCAGCCACCCTCGGCACGCAGGCCGATCGAACCCACCAGCTGCGGATGGTCCGCCTCGTGACTGAAGATCAGGAAGGACGGATCGGTCGCCGCGCGCGGGATCGACAGGAAGGTAACCGCGTCGTCGATCTGGTACGGCCACGGCATGCGCGCGAGTTTGGTCGCGACGCATTCGTGCGCGATCGCCTGCGTCAGGGCAGCGGCATCCTCGGGCCAGCCGGGGCGTAACGTCAGTCTCTTCGTCCGCGCGAACATTATCTCGCTCCTCACCTGCGCGAGCCGCTGCCACGTCTGTGTGACGCGGCGGCGACAGGGTTGAGGGAGCAAGAAAAAAGGGAGCCGGGGCGGACCCGTCTCCCTTGTCTGGCTGGTTCCTGTGCAAGAAACCCGGGTCGCCCTGGTGGGCAACCCGTGTGGTTACCCGATGTTATTCGGCCGCTTGCGCAATCATATCGACCGAACAGAACTTTCGGCCGAGCTTGCCGTCGTGGAACACCACGCGGCCGTCGATAAGCGCGAAAAGGGTGTGATCCTTGCCGATGCCGACGTTGCGGCCCGGGTAGAACTTCGTCCCGCGCTGGCGGACGAGAATATTGCCCGCGGTCGCTTCCTGACCGCCGAACTTCTTCACGCCAAGGCGACGACCGGCCGAATCACGACCGTTGCGCGACGAACCGCCTGCTTTCTTATGTGCCATTGCGAACTACTCCTTACGCCTGCGCGGCCGGGGCCGGGGCCTCGGACTCGGCGGTCTTGGCGGCAGCCTTTTTGGGCGCGGCCTTCTTCTTCTCTTCGCTGCCGACGCTCACGATCTTCAGGATCGTGTGCAGCTGGCGGTGGCCGTTGCGACGACGATAATTGTGGCGGCGGCGCTTCTTGAAGACGATGACCTTCTCGCCCTTCGCCTGCGCGACGATCTCGGCAGCGACGGTCAAGCCGGCCGCGGCCTTCAGGTCCGAGCCCTCGCCAGCGAGCAGCACGTCGCCCAGCGTGATGGACGAACCGGCTTCGCCGTCGATCTTGTCGACGACGATCTTGTCTCCGGCGGCGACGCGATACTGCTTGCCGCCTGTGCGCACGATAGCGAACATGGCCTCGAATCTTCCCAAATACATGTGCCCGCACGAGGATGGCCTCGCCGGGAGAAGGGCCGCTGCTATGGCAGGTGGCGCGCGCTGTCAACCGCGAACCCACGCCTTGCGGGATGCATCAGGGCCTCCGTGCCCGCTGTTGCGTTGCAGCAACACCCCGATCACCAAATGAGCGCCGGAGGTCGTTACGGCATTGTGACATGGCGCTTAGGTCATAAAGTGTCGGGGAAAGGGCGACTTACGGATCGTCCGTTACACGGCAGGGGGTCGATGATGCGCAGAAACTTGCTCGCGGTGGCGCTGACCACGACGGCGATGGCGTTTGCTCAACCTGCGCTGGCGCAGACCGTGCCCGATCAGCTGCCCGCCGATCAGGCCGCTGCGCCGGATGCCGACCCCTCGCAGGACATCGTCGTGACGGGCAACCGCGTCGGCGGACGCACCGTCGCCGACAGCCCGGTGCCGATCGACGTCATCGGCGGCGATCAACTTTCCAATTCCGGGCAGACCGAGACCAACAAGGTCCTCAATCAGCTCGTTCCCTCCTTCAACTTCCCGCAGCCGTCGCTGACCGATGGCACCGATTCGCTGCGCCCGGCGACGCTGCGCGGGCTCTCGCCCGACCAGACGCTGGTGCTGATCAACGGCAAGCGGCGGCATCAGGCGGCGCTGCTCAACCTCAACGGATCGGTCGGGCGCGGCGCCACTGCGGTCGATCTGAACGAGATCCCGCCGATCGCGATCGACCGGATCGAAGTGCTGCGCGACGGCGCGTCGTCGCAATATGGTTCCGATGCGATCGCCGGCGTCATCAACATCCAGCTGTCGCGCAAGGAAGGCGTCGCCGGATCGGTGACCTACGGCCAGTACCGCACCAAGATGGACGGCGTGAATTCGGTGACCGGAGTCGCGACCGACGCGAACGGCCTGCCGACAGTGCTGACCGCAGGTTCGAACGCGCAGGGCGATATCCTGAAGCTCAACTACGGCGGCGAAGTCGTGCGTCACGATGGCGACACGCTGACGCTGGCGACCCGGCTCGGCCTGCCGATCGGCCCCGGCGGCTTCTTCACCTTCTCCGCGCAGTTCCGGGATCGCGACCCGACCCAGCGTTCGGGTGCCGATCCGCGGCGGCAATATTTCAATGTCGGCGATCCGCGCGAACTGACGATCGATCGCTTCACCCATGGCTATGGCGACGGCAAGGCGACCGACTACAACCTCTTCGCCAATGCGGGCATGAATATCGGCGCGACCGCCGAGCTCTACGCATTCGGCAGCTACGGCATCCGCGACGGCATCGGCGCGGGCTTCTACCGCCGCTCGAACGACGCGCGGAACCGCGATTTCAATGCGTCGACGACGACGTTCGTGCCCTATTATGCGGACGGATTCCTGCCCAAGATCCAGAGCGAGATCGAGGATGTCTCGGGCGCGGTCGGCATCAAGGGCGATGTCGCGGGGCTGAAGGCGGACCTGTCGGTCGTCTACGGATCGAACGAACTCAACTACAAGACGATCAATAGTTTCAACACGTCGCTCGGCGGCGCCTTGTCGCCCAATCGCTTCGACGCGGGCGGGATCGCTTACGGCCAGACGACCGCGAACCTCGACCTCAGCCGCAAATGGGATGTGAGCTGGCTGTCGAGCTTCGGCATCGCGTTCGGTGCCGAATATCGCAACGAGAACTTCAAGATCCGCGCAGGCGATGTGGCGAGCTACATCAACGGGCCGTTCACCGCGAACGGGGCGGGCGGCGGGGCGCAGGTGTTTCCTGGCTTCCGCCCGACCAACGCGATCGACGTGTCGCGGGACAGCTATGCCGGCTATTTTGAGGTCGATGCCGATGTGAGCGAGAAGTTCACGCTGCAGGGTGCCGGCCGCTACGAGCATTATTCCGATTTCGGCGACACCGTGAACGGCAAGATCGCCGCCCGGCTGGAACCGGTGCGCGGCATCGCGGTGCGCGGATCGATCGCGACGGGCTTTCGCGCGCCGAGCCTGGCGCAGCAATATTTCGCGACGACCTCCACCAACAACACGGTCGTCAACGGCGTCGCGCAGCTGATCGAGGTCGGCACCTTCCCGGCGACGAGTCCGGTCGCGGTCGCGCTCGGCGGCAAGCAGCTGAAGCCGGAAAAGGCGCTCAACATCGCGGGCGGGCTCGTGCTCACGCCGTTCAGCGGGTTCAGCCTCACCGCGGATTACTACAACATCCTGATCAAGGACCGGGTGACGCTGACCGAGAATCTGACGGGAACCTCAGTGGTCACCCTGCTGAACGCGGCGGGGATCACCAACGTCACGTCGGCGCGCTTCTTCGTCAACGGCGTGGATACGCGCACCCAGGGTGTCGATGTGGTCGGCACGTACCGTGTGCCCGATTTCGGTGCGGGGAAATTTACCCTCACCGCCGGCTACAATTATAACGAGACGAAGATCCTCAGCCGCGCCGTGCTGCCGTCGCTACCGGGTGTGGTGCTGTTCGGGCGCGCCGAATCCTTCCGCCTGACCGACGCGCAGCCGCGTACCAAGCTGAACCTGTCGGCGGACTGGGATCTCGACAGGATCGGCGCGACGATCCGCACCAACCGCTACGGCACCGTATGGTCGGCCGCATCCGGCGCGCTGTCGGCGCCGCTCGGCACGGTCGCTGGCGATTTCAAGATGACGCCGAAATGGGTGACCGACGTCGAGCTGCGCGTGCATCCGATCGACCAGGTGACGCTGGCGGTGGGCGCGGACAACGTCTTTGACGTCTATCCCGATGCGCTGCCGCTCGGCACCGCAGGGTTCAGCCCGAACAGCTACTTCCTGCCGTACAGCAGCCTGTCGCCATTCGGCTTCAACGGGCGGTTCCTGTATGGCCGCGTGGCGTTCAATTTTTGAGGCGGGCAGAGGGGTCGGCAACGCCGGCCCCGTCTGACGGCGAGTGTGCTTCGACTTCGCTCAGCACTAACGGATTTGGGAGGAGAAAGTCGGCCCAAACGCCACCGCCCTCCGTTCGCCCTGAGCGAAGTCGAAGGGTCCAGGCCGCGCCGTCAGATGAAGGCGGCGTTGCCACCTCCGCTGCCGCCGCGATCCGCCAGCATCAGTGTCGGTGTTCGCGCCTCAGGCTGTAGCGGCCGTCCTCATATCCTGTGAACAACCCCGCGATGGCGGGGTGGTCGATCGGCTCGTCGCTGTCGTCCGACACCAGGTTCTGCTGGCTCACATAGGCGACGTAGCTCGATTCGGCATTTTCGGCGAGCAGGTGGTAGAAGGGCTGGTCCTTTGCCGGGCGCAGCTTTTCCGGGATCGCCTCATACCATTCCGCGGAATTGGCGAAGACGGGGTCGATATCGAACACGACGCCGCGGAAATCGAACAGCCGGTGGCGCACGACATCGCCGATCGCGAAGCGGGCATGGCTGACCGGCGGCGCTTGCCGAAGGGAATCGTCGATCGAGATTTGCGGGGAGATCATCAGCCCAATCTAGTGCGCGTTCGGCGGTGCACAAGCGTTCTGCGTCAGGGCGCTTGCGCCCACCCTTCGATGCCGTTAGAGGGCGCCGCTCGACCCGTTGGGCAGCGTGTTCGCGCTGCCGGATACGTCCTCGCGGAGAGGTGGCAGAGTGGTCGAATGTACCGCACTCGAAATGCGGCGTGCCCTCACGGGTACCGTGGGTTCGAATCCCACCCTCTCCGCCATTTACGAAACGCGTCGGACATTCACGCGCGCAGCGACGCGCTGCATTTTAGGTCGGACAGAGGCGTGCGATAGACGCTAGGGCGTTCCGCGCAAACCCACTGGAATCGCCCGTGACCGATCTAGCAATCCTCTACGAACATCCCGTCTGGTTCGCGCCCTTGTTCGCGGCGCTCGACCGTCGCGGGGTTGACTACACGCCGCTGTCGACGGGAGTCGCGTTCGATCCCGCCGATCGGTCGCTGCCGGCGCCGGTCGTCTTAAACCGGATCGCGATGTCTGCCTTCCTCAGGGACGCTGAGCATCCGATCTACTGGGCCGGCGCGCGTCTCGGCGGGTGGGAGCAGGCCGGCGCGCGCGTGCTGAACGGGACCGCGGCACTGGCGATCGATACGTCAAAGGCGCGCCAGCTGTCACTGATCGCGAGCCTCGGCCTGGCGATCCCAGCAACCCGCGTCGTCCACCGCGCAGCCGATACGGTCGCGGCGGCGGAGACGATCGGATTTCCGCTGATCGTGAAGGCCAATATCGGCGGCGCGGGAGCGGGGATCGCGCGTTATGACGACCGGGAAGCATTACGCGCTGCGATCGCGGATCATACGCTTCCGACGAGCATCGACGGCGTGCTGCTGGTGCAGGATTATGTGCCGGCGCGCGGCGGCACCGTAACGCGTATCGAGACGCTCGACCGCGTGCATCTCTACGCGATCGATATCGCCGGTGCGGGGGCGTTTGACCTGTGTCCCGCCGATGCATGCCAGGTGCCGAGCAGCGCGATCCAGATGACGGCGTCGGAACCGCCGACTGGCTTGCGCGAGGCGGCCGAGGCAATCGCGCGCGCGGCGCACCTCGATGTCGGTGGGGTCGAGGTTATGATCGACGATCGCGACGGTTGCCCTCGCTTCTACGACATCAACGCGCTGTCCAATTTCGTCGCACGGCCGCTGGACGTGCTGGGCTGGGACCCGCATGACCGCCTTGTCGACCGGCTGGTCGGCTGGATCGAGGAGGCGCGCTGATGCGCTACGGATATTGGACGCCGGTGTTCGGCGGCTGGCTGCGCAACGTGCCCGATGAAGGCATGGCGGCGACGTGGGAGTATACGAAGCGCCTGACCCAGGCGGCCGAGCGCTGGGGTTACGACCTGACGCTCATCGCCGAGCTGAACCTCAACGATATCAAGGGCGTGGAGCAGCCCGCGCTCGACGCCTGGTCGACCGCCGCGGCGCTTGCCGCGGTCACGGAGTCGATCGAGCTCATGGTCGCGGTCCGGCCCAACTTCCACCATCCGGCGCTGTTCGCGAAGGCGGCCGCCAATATCGATCGGATCGCCGGAGGACGCCTCGCGCTCAACGTGGTGTCGTCCTGGTGGGCCGACGAGGCCAAGCAATATGGCCTCCAGTTCGACCAGCATGACGATCGCTATGCCCGCACCGCGGAATGGCTGCGCGTCGTCGACGGCCTGTGGAGCAAGGATCGCTTCACGTTCGATGGTCAGTTCTACACGACGCAGGACGCGATCTGCGCACCCAAGCCGGAAAAGCGCCCGACCGTCTATGCCGGCGGCGAGAGCGACGCGGCCAAGACGATGATCGCGACACAGTGCGACGCCTATGTGATGCACGGCGACCCTGCGACCGCGATTGCACCCAAGATCGCCGACATGGCGGCACGGCGGGCGGCGGCGGGCGGCGGGCCGATGCACTATGGCATGGCCGCCTATGCGATCGTGCGCGACAGCGAGGCGGAGGCGAAGCGCGAGCTCGAACGCATTACCACGGTCAGCGAACTGCCCGCAGGCTATGCCAATTTCGATCAGTGGCTGTCGGGCACCCAATTGGAGCGCGAGCTGAAGGTCCGGGAATACTCGGTGTCCAACCGCGGGCTGCGCCCCAATCTGGTTGGAACGCCGGAACAGCTGCGCGAGCGGATCGCCGAATATGAAGCCGCGGGTCTCGACCTGCTCCTGCTGCAGATGAGTCCGCAGCATGAGGAAATGGAGCGCTTCGCGTCGCAGGTGATGGGCACCGCCTGATCCCGCGCGCGGCGGAGATGCGAGCGACTGCTCGCAGAGTCACACGCTCGGCAAATCCAGGTCGCAGGTCGCGGCGCAAGCGATCGCGTCGGCATAGCCGGCATCGGCGTGGCGCATGACGCCGGTTGCCGGGTCGTTCCACAAGACGCGCTCCAGCCGCGCCGCGGCCTCCGGCGTGCCGTCCGCGACGATCACCATGCCGGCGTGCTGCGAAAACCCCATGCCGACACCGCCGCCATGGTGCAGCGATACCCAGGTCGCGCCGCTTGCAGTGTTCAGCAGCGCGTTGAGGAGCGGCCAGTCGGAGACGGCGTCCGATCCGTCGCGCATCGCCTCGGTCTCGCGATTGGGGCTGGCGACCGAGCCGCTGTCGAGATGGTCGCGGCCGATCACGACCGGCGCCGACAACTCACCCGAGGCGACCATGTCGTTGAACGCAAGGCCGAGCCGGTGGCGGTCGCCTAACCCCACCCAGCAGATGCGCGCGGGCAGCCCCTGAAACTGGATTCGCTCGCGCGCCATATCAAGCCAGCGGTGCAGCGCCGCATTGTCGGGCAGCAGCTCCTTCACCTTGGCGTCGGTCCTGTAGATGTCCTCCGGGTCGCCGGACAGTGCGACCCAGCGGAACGGGCCGATGCCGCGGCAGAAGAGCGGGCGGATATAGGCGGGCACAAAGCCGGGAAAATCGAACGCGTTGGCGACGCCTTCGTCCTTTGCGACCTGTCGGATATTGTTGCCGTAATCGACCGTCGGCACGCCCGCACCCTGAAAATCGAGCATCGCGCGGACGTGCGCCGCCATCGAGGCCTTCGCGGCGCTGGCGACGCCAGCAGGGTCGCGCTCGCGGCCTCCGGCCCATTGCTCCAGCGTCCATCCGGCGGGGAGATAGCCGTTCGCCGGATCGTGCGCGGAGGTCTGATCGGTCAGCAGATCGGGACGGATGCCGCGGCGGTATATCTCGGGCAGCAGCTCGGCGGCATTGCCGAGCAGCCCGACCGACACCGGCTTGCCGTCCGCCTTTGCGCGGTCGAGGATCGCCACCGCGTCCTCGATCGTATCCGCGCGCGCATCGAGATAGCCGGTCTGGAGCCGCATCTCGATCCGGCTCGGCTGGCATTCGATCGCGAGGCACGAGGCGCCCGCCATCACGCTGGCAAGCGGCTGCGCGCCGCCCATCCCGCCAAGGCCGGCGGTGAGCAGCCAGCGGCCGGTCAGATCGCCGTCATAATGCTGGCGCCCCATCTCGACGAACGTCTCGTAAGTGCCCTGAACGATGCCCTGGCTGCCGATGTAGATCCAGGAGCCGGCGGTCATCTGGCCGTACATTATGAGCCCGGCCCGATCGAGCTCGGCGAAATGCTCCCACGTCGCCCAGTGCGGCACGAGGTTGGAGTTGGCGAGGAGCACGCGCGGCGCATCGCGGTGGGTGCGGAACACGCCGACGGGCTTCCCCGACTGGATCAGCAGGGTCTGGTCGTCCCCAAGCCGCCGCAGCGTCTCGACGATCCGGTCATAGCTTTCCCAGTCGCGCGCGGCGCGACCGATGCCGCCATAGACGACGAGTTCCTGGGGGTTTTCCGCAACCCGCGCGTCGAGATTGTTCATCAGCATCCGCAGCGGCGCTTCGGTGAGCCAGCTCTTCGCGCTGAGTGCGGTGCCGGTGGGCGCGGCGATGTGGCGCTGGTTGTCGAGGCGGGTCATGTCTGGTCCTTGGCGAAGGCGGTGACGGCGGCGAGGATGCGTTCGAGGTCGGCGCGCAGCGGCGCGGCGCGCGCGGGGTTCCAAACGGGTGGCCAGTTGTGCTCGTCCGGTTCGTCCGGCGGCTCGTCGAGATAGGCGCGCATCGCGATCTCCATCTGGATGGCATGGACACCCTCTTCGGGTCGCCCGTAATGCCGCGTCGTCCAGCCGCCGCGGAACCGGCCGTTCAGGATGTGTGATCGCCCGCGACAGGCTGCGACCACCGCTTCGCTGAGAGCCGGGGCACACGTTGCGCCGCCATCGGTGCCGATATTGAGTTCGGGCAATTCGCCATCGAACAGGCGCGGGATGCGGCTGCGGATCGCGTGGCAATCGTAGAGCACGACGCGGGGATGGTGCGCGCGCAACCGCGCGATCTCGGCCTCGATCGCCGCATGATAGGGGGTGAACCAGGCAGCGCGGCGCGCGGCGATGTCGGGCGTCGCGCCGTCGCGATACAGCGGCTCGCCATCGAACGTCTCGGTCGGGCAAAGCCCGGTGGTCGCCTGTCCGGGATAGAGCGATGCGCCGGACGGATCGCGGTTGCAGTCGATGACGCTGCGCGACATGTCATTCCAGATCATGGTGGCGTCGGCAAGCCCGTCATAGAGTTGGCGAATATGCCAGTCGGCATCGCGGATCGCCCACCAGCGCGAACGGAAGGCGCCGAGCAGGTCGTCGGGGATTGCGGTGCCGCCGTGCGGGAAGGCGAGGATCAGCGGGGTGTCCGCGCGGCGTACGTGGAGCCAATGGGTCATGTCCGGCTCTCCCCTTGATTCCTCCCCGGCGAAGGCCGGGGTCCAGTTAGGGCACGATCATTGGGAGAATGCCGCACCAGAGCACTGCCACCTTCCCAACTGGGCCCCGGCCTTCGCCGGGGAGAATTTATGGCGCTCACCCCGCCACTCCCGGCAACGTGCCCACCGCCGCCAGCAGCTCCGGCGCGCGGATCAGCACCGCCGCGGCCTCGATGTCCGGCGCCATGTAGCGGTCGTGGTCGAGCGTCGGCACCTCAGCGCGCAACAACGCCCGGACCGCCTCCACCGGCGCGCTGGATGCGAGCGGGGCGTGGAAGTCGCAGCCCTGCGCACCCGCGAGCAGCTCGATCGCCAGCACCTGTTCGACATTGGCGGCCATCTCGATCAACCGCCGGGCGCCGTGCGCTGCCATCGACACGTGATCTTCCTGATTGGCCGAGGTCGGGATCGAATCGACGCTTGCAGGATAGGCGCGCTGCTTGTTCTCGCTGACCAGTGCCGCAGCGGTCACCTGCGGGATCATGAATCCTGAATTGAGCCCCGGCCGCGGGGTCAGGAAGGCGGGCAGGCCCGAAAGTGCGGGATCGACGAGCATCGCGATCCGCCGCTCGGACAGGCTGCCGATCTCGCACAAGGCGATCGCGATCATGTCCGCGGCAAACGCGACCGGCTCGGCGTGGAAGTTGCCGCCCGACAAGGCTTCGTCGGTGTCGGCGAAGATCAGTGGGTTGTCCGACACGCCATTGGCTTCGGTCAGCAACGTGTCCGCCGCCTGGCGCAGCAGCGTGAGCACCGCGCCCATCACCTGTGGCTGGCAGCGCAGGCAATAGGGGTCCTGCACCCGCAGATCGTCGATCCGGTGGGATGCGCGGATCGCCGACCCTTTCATGAGTCCGCGCAAGGCCGCGGCGGTTTCGATCTGGCCTGGGTGTCCACGCAAAGCGTGGATGCGGTGGTCGAACGGCGTGTCGGACCCCTTGGCCGCCTCGGTCGACAGCACCCCGGTGACGAGCGCGGTGCGATACAGCCGCTCCGCCTCGAAGAGGGCGGCGAGCGCGTAGGCGCACGAGAATTGCGTGCCGTTGAGCAGCGCGAGTCCTTCCTTGGGGCCCAATTCCAGCGGCGCGAGGCCCGCATCGGCCATCGCCCGCTGCGCGGGTATCCGCGCGCCGTCCACGAAAACCTCGCCGACACCGATCATCGCGGCGGTCATGTGTGCAAGCGGGGCGAGATCGCCCGAGGCGCCGACCGATCCCTTGGCCGGCACCACCGAGGTAAGCCCGCGCGCGAGCATCGCTTCGAGGAGCGCGACCGTCGCGGGCGCCACGCCCGAGGCACCGCGGGCGAGGCTCGCGAGCTTCAGCGCCATCATCAGCCGCGCCACCGGCACCGGCATCGGATCGCCGACACCCGCGGCGTGGCTCAGCACGATGTTACGCTGGAGCGCGGCCAGATCGCAGCCTTCGATCCGCACACTCGCGAGTTTTCCGAAGCCGGTGTTGATGCCGTAGACCGGTTCACCCCGCGCGAGAATCCGTGCGACCGCAGCGGCGCTTTCAGCAATAGCCGGGCGGCAATCCGGATCGAGGACGGGGATCGCGCCCGCGTAGATATCGCGCCACGCCGCAAAGGAAACGGCGCCGGGGGTTAGCAGCATCGGCCGTCCTTCACGCGCTGGAACAGGGGATTGAAGCCGATCCGGTAGACCAGCTCCGCCGGGTCGGTGATGTTCCAGACAGCGAGATCGCAGGCTTTCCCCGTTTCGATCGTGCCGATTGAGGCGGAGCGACCGAGCGCGCGGGCGGCATTCGCCGTCACCCCGCGCAGGCATTCCGTCACCGTCAGCCGGAACAGCGTCGCCGCCATGTTGAGCATGAGCAGCAGCGACGTCGTCGGCGATGTGCCCGGATTGCAATCTGTCGCGATCGCGATCGGCACGTGATGCGCGCGGAACCGGTCGATCGGCGGCAGCTGCGTCTCGCGCATGAAATAATAGGCGCCGGGCAGCAGCACCGCGACGGTTCCGGCCTCGGCCATCGCGCGGACGTCGCTTTCGTCGGCATGCTCCAGATGATCGGCGGAGAGCGCGCCATAACGGGCAGCGAGGCTTGCGCCGTTGAGCGCCGAGAGTTGCTCGGCGTGGAGCTTCACCGGCAAGCCTGCCGCCTTCGCCGCGTCGAACACGCGCGTGGTCTGCTCGGTCGAGAAGCCGATTCCTTCGCAAAAAGCATCGACAGCGTCCGCCATGCCCCTGGCGGCGGGGATCATTTCGTCGGCGACCAGCGCGACATAGTCGTCCGCGCGCCCGACATATTCCGGCGGCAATGCATGCGCGCCGAGCAGCGTCGTAGCGACGCTGACTGCGCGGGCATCGCCCAGCGCCCGCGCCGCGCGGAGCATCTTGAGCTCGTCCGCCGTGGTAAGTCCGTAGCCCGACTTCACCTCGATCGTCGTGACGCCTTCCGCCAGCAGCGCATCGAGCCGCGGCAGGGCGGTGGCGACGAGTTCAGCCTCGCTTGCCGCGCGGGTGGCGCGCATCGTCGAGAGGATGCCGCCGCCGGCACGCGCGATTGCCTCATAGCTCGCACCTTCCAGCCGCATCGCCCATTCGCCGGCGCGGTCGCCGGCGTGGATCAGGTGGGTGTGGCAGTCGATCAGCCCCGGCGTAATCCACCGCCCGGCGCAGTCGATGATCTCGCCTGCCATATCGGGTGCAGCCGCGCGCGGGCCGGCATAGGCGATCCGCCCGTCGCGGCTGGCGACCACGCCGTCTTCGACAATGCCCAGCCCGTCACCGGTCATCGTCGCGAGTCGGGCATTGGTCCACAGCCGATCCATGCCGCGATGTTGCGCAACGCGCCCGATTATGTCTAGACATAATATGCGCGAGGGAGGCCTGATGACACATCTCTGGTTCGAAAACGCCCTGTTGCCGCAAGGCTGGGCGCAGCGGGTGCGGATCGGGATTTCCGGCGGGTGCATCGTCTCGGTCGACGCCGATATTGCGCCGCTGCCGGGGGACGAGCGGCACAGCACCGCGCTCCCTGGCCTGTGCAACGTCCACAGCCACGGTTTCCAGCGTGGCATGGCGGGCTTGTCGGAACGACGTGGGCGCCCGGACGACGATTTCTGGAGCTGGCGCGAGGTCATGTACCGGTTCCTCGACCGGCTGACTCCCGACGATATCGCCGCGATCACCGCGCAGGCCTATGTCGAGATGCTGGAATCGGGGTTCACCCGCGTCGGCGAATTCCACTATCTTCACAACGACATTGATGGCCGGCGCTATGCCGATCCTGCGGAAACCGCCGGTGCGATCGTCGCGGCGGCGCAGACGAGCGGGATCGGGTTGACGCTGCTCCCGGTGTTCTACGCGCATGGCGATTTCGGCGGCGCCGCGCCGGCGCCCGGCCAGCGACGTTTCCTGTCGACCATCGATGATTTCGCGCCGCTGGTCGAGGCGAGCCGGTCGAAGCTTCCCGCCGACGCGCGGCAGGGCATCGCGCCCCATTCGCTGCGCGCGATCACGCCGGATGAGCTGGCCGCGATTCTTCCGCTTGCGCACGACGGACCCATCCACATCCACGCCGCTGAGCAGATGCGCGAGGTCGAGGCGTGCGTCGCGTGGAGCAGGGCGCGGCCGGTCGAGTGGCTGCTCGATCATGCCGAGATCGACGCCCGCTGGTGCCTGATCCACGCCACCCATCTGAGCGACGCGGAATGCGACCGACTGGCAGCCAGCGGCGCGGTCGCGGGACTGTGCCCGGTGACCGAGGCCAATCTGGGCGACGGCATCTTCCCGGCCGAACGCTACCTTGGCGCGGGCGGTCGGTTCGGGGTCGGCACCGATTCGAATATCCTCGTCGATGCCGCGGCCGAACTGCGGGCGATCGAATATTCGCAGCGGCTGACGCATCGCCGCCGCGCCGTGCTCGCTGACGACCGCGAGCCATCGGTCGGAAAGCGGCTGTTCACGACCGCGCTACAGGGCGGCGCGCAGGCGCTCGGCGTCGCGGGCGGATTGCAGGTCGGCGCTTCGGCCGACCTCGTCTCGCTCGACAGGACACATCCCGCGATGGCCGGCGCCGACACCGACACGCTGTTCGATCGCTGGGTCTTCGCCGCGCGGTCCAGTGTCATCGATTGCGTGTGGCGCGGCGGTCGCAAGCAGGTCGAGGGCGGCCGGCATGTCGCGGCAGGCCAGGTTTCTGAGGCCTATCGCCGCACCGTGGCCGGCCTGCTTTCGTGACGATCGAACGTCGCATCCGCAGCGATATCGAGGCGCGGATTCACTCTGGCGAATGGCGCCCGGGCGACCGTATTCCGTTCGAGCATGAACTCGTGGCGACCTATGGCTGCGCGCGGGCGACGGTGGGCAAGGCACTGGGAACGCTCGCGCGGTCCGGGCTGATCGAACGGCGGCGCAAGGCCGGATCGTTCGTCGCGCATCCGCAGGTCCATTCGGCGGTCCTCGCCGTGCCCGATCTCGCCGAGGTCATCACCGCGCGCGGGGAGGCGTATCGCTGGCAGCAGACCGTGCGCCGTGACAGTCGCCCGGACGACTGCCCCGACTTTCCCTCGCCGGCGTTGCTGATCGAGGGCGTGCATTGCGGCGGCGGCGAACCCTTCGCGCTCGAACGTCGCCTGATAGTGCTCGCCGTGGTGCCGGACGCGGCCAAGGCCAGCTTTCTGGAGGAGGCGCCCGGCACGTGGCTGCTGCGCCACGTGCCGTGGACGACGGCGGAGCATCAGATCAAGGCGGTCGAGGCGTCGCCTGCCGAAGCGCGCGCGCTTGGCCTGCGTGCACGGAGCGCCTGTCTGGAACTGAGGCGCACGACATGGCGCGCGGAGGAAACCGTGACATTCGTCCGGCAACTGTTTCGCGGCGATCGGTTCGATCTAGTCGCCCGGTTCAGTCCGGGGACCGGCAGCGCTGCGCCATTCTCCGGGCGCTAGGCCCTCGATCGACCAGTCGCCGATGCTCCAGCGCACGAGCCGCAGCGTCGGGTTGCCGATCGCGGCGGTCATGCGGCGAACTTGGCGGTTGCGTCCTTCGCGGATCGTCAGGCGAAGCCAGCAGTCGGGGATGGCCTTGCGGACGCGGATCGGCGGATTGCGCGGCCAGAGTTGCGGGTCGTCGATCCGCTCGATCTCGGCAGGCCGGGTCGGGCCGTCCTTCAACCGGATGCCGCGCCGCAGCGCGATCAGCGCGTCGTCCGCGACCTCCCCTTCAACCTGCACGAGATAGGTTTTGGGCATCTTGAACCGTGGATCGGCGATCCGCGCCTGCAACCGGCCATCGTCGGTCAGCAGCATCAGGCCTTCACTATCGCGATCGAGTCGTCCTGCCGGATAGACGCCCGGCACATCGATGAAGTCCGACATCGTGCGCCGCGTCGATCCGGCGGTGCCGCGATCGGTGAACTGGCTGAGCACGTCATAGGGCTTGTTGAAGAGGATCAGCATGCGCGGCGCTGTAGCCTGAGCCCATCAGCGCGCCAATCGCACCCCCTTTCGATACCGATCGCTATATGATAGCCATGGCTCACAAAAATAAGGGGACAGGGGATGGCGGGGCAAAACATGTTCGCGATCATGGTGTCGGGCCTGGCACTGGCAGCGGCGACATCCGCGCAGGCGCAGGTCGCGCCGGACAACCCGTCGGCGGCCACCCAGACGCCGCAAGGGGATGACCTTGCGGTGGACGACATTATCGTCACCGCCCAGAAGCGCGAGCAATCGCTGCAGAAGGTGCCGATCAGCATCAAGGCCTTTGACGGCCAGGCGCTGGCGGCGCTCAGCGCGGAGACGATCGGCGATCTCGACACCTTCACGCCGGGCCTCACGATCAACGACGATTCGGTGACCCAGCCGAGCTATTCGATCCGCGGGGTGAAGACCGACGATTTCGGGATCGGAACCGAGCCGTCGGTCGGCATCTTCATCGACGGGGTCTATTCGGGGCGATCGGGTTCGTCGCTGATCTTCTTCAACGATGTCGCGCGGGTCGAGGTGCTGAAGGGGCCGCAGGGCACGCTCTTCGGGCGAAATACCTCCGCTGGCGCGATCTCGATCATCACCAACCAGCCGAACGACAAGACCGAGATGAAGGGCACGATCCAGCTCGGCAATTACGAAAAGGCGCGGCTCGACGTCACCGGGAATACGCCGATCGCCGACAATCTCTTTCTGCGCGTGAATGGCGTGATCAATCGCCGCAACGGCTATCTAAAGGACGCGCTGAACGGGGCGCGGCGCCAGAAGGAGGACAACACATCGGGGCGCGCGGCACTACGCTGGGAACCGTCGGCCGCAACCGACGTGACGCTGGCCTATGACCATGACGACACCGCACAGGACGGCCCGACCGCGATCGGCATCGGCGTCTACGCGCTCAGCAAGTCGCCGTTCGGGCCGTTCTCGAACGACGTAATCGACAACAAGGAAACGCGGCTTCTGAACGCCGTCACGCTGACCGCGAATGCGCGGGCGGGCGACCTCACCTTCACGAGCATCTCCGCGTTCAAGCATTTCGAAACGCACAACCGCGAGGACGAGGACGGCACCGCCAATCCGCGGCTGTATCTCGATACCGAGAATATCGAGCGGAATGCGAGCCTCTATCAGGAATTGCGCGCATCCTACGACACCGATCGGATCAACGCCCTTCTGGGGGTGAGTTACTTCCACGAGCGCGCCCGGCAAACCAGCGCGGTGACGTTGCTGTCGGATTCGGTCGATAATCTGCTCGGCGCTGTCGCGGATTTTCCGATCTTTTCGATCCTCGATTCTGTCGGCATCCCGAACGTCTTCGGCCAGCAATTCCGCGAGGATATGAACAACCGCGCCGCCAACGAAAGCTTCGCGGCATTCGGCGACGCGACCTTCCGCATCACCGACAAGCTGAGCCTGATCGGCGGCATTCGCTACACGCACGATCTTAAACGCTTTACCTGGCTCAACGGCGGCTTCGACGGCGGGGGGCTGGAGACGACGGGCGCGGACGGTGCGGTCTACAACGCCATCCTCGGCGCGAACCTGTTTCCGGTCGGCACCTTCGTCAGCGCCGCAGATTTCTACCGCGCGACGGTCGGACCCAACGGCCTGATCTTCGATGTAGGCGCGCTGGAGAACGTGCCATTTACCCGGCGCGCGGTCTTCAACGATGTGTCCCCGCGCTTCGTCGTCCAGTATCAGGCCGATCCGAACGTGCTGCTCTATGCCTCGGCAACGCGCGGCTATAAGGCGGGCGGGTTCAATTCGGTGCAGATCAACTCGTTCTTCGCCCCGGAGAATGTCTGGAACTACGAAGGTGGCTTCAAGACCGAGCTGTTCGATCGGCGCGTGCGCTTCAACGCCTCGGGCTATTATTTCAAATACAAGAACCGCCAGTCGATCAGCCTGGAGGATACCGGCGGGCAGTTGCCGCAGTACATCACGCGGTCCGGCGACTCGGAGGCGTATGGCGTCGATGTCGAGACCCAGTTCGTCGTCAGTCGCGATTTCTCGCTTTCGGCGGTCGCGGGCTACGTCAATTCGAAGTGGGTGACGCGAACCGAACAGAATATCGACATTTCGGGCCAGCCGACCGGCGAACCGCGCTTCCGCGGCGTCCTGTCGGGGCATTTCGATCATGATTTCGGCGGACCCGGCAGCCTGTTCGCGGATGCGAGCTGGAGCTACACCTCGCGCATCCTGCTCAACGATGCGACGCGCGCGATCAATGCCGGGCTTGCGGCGTCGGTTGCGGATGGCGGATCGGAGGTCGACTTCTCGAAGCTCGGCAAGCTCTACAGCGCGCGCAGCAACGTGAATGCGAAGATCGGCTGGCGGCTGCCGGGGGACCAGTTCACGGTCGCGGTCTACGGCGAGAACATCTTCGACGATCAGCGGCCGCGCGCGCTCAACACGATCAGCGCCGATATCTTCCGGACGCCCTATGTCCGGCTCGATCGCCCGGCATTCTACGGCGTCGAAATCGGGTTCAAATTCTGAAGGAGAGGATCGCAATGCGTAAGGTCGTTATAATCGCCGCGCTGGCGACGCTGCCGCTGCTCGGCGGGTGCGGCAAGAAGACCGACGCCGAAGGGTTCGTCGTCGATGCCGGGTTCGAGAAGAAACTGCAGCAGCAGTTGCTCGACGCCAAGCCCGGCGACGTGATCGACATTCCGGCGGGCAAATATGCGCTGAGCCGCAGCCTGAGCCTCGCCGCCAACGGCGTGACGATCAAGGGCGCGGGAATGGACAAGACGGTCCTGTCCTTCGCCAAGGCCAATTCGGGTGCCGAGGGGCTGCTCGTCACCGGCGATGATTTCACGCTGCAGGATATCGCGCTGGAGGACACGAAGGGCGATGCGCTGAAGATCAACGGCACGAAGAACGCGGTAATGCGCCGCGTGCGCGCCGAATGGACTGGCGGGCCGAAGACTTCGAACGGCGCCTATGGCCTTTATCCGGTGCAGGTCACGAACGTGCTGATCGAAGGAAGCGTGGTGAAGGGCGCATCGGACGCCGGCATCTATGTCGGCCAGTCGAGCAACATCATCGTCCGCGACAATCGCGCCGAGGGCAATGTCGCCGGGATCGAGATCGAGAATTCGAGCCACGCCGACGTCTATGGCAACACCGCGACCGGCAATGCCGGCGGCATCCTGGTGTTCAACATGCCGAACCTGCCGGTGCCGGGCAGCGCGACGCGCGTGTTCAAGAATGTGGTGAAGGCCAACAACCACGCGAATTTCGGCGCGAAGGGAAGTGCGGTCAGCAGCGTGCCGCCGGGTTCCGGCATCATCGTCAATTCGAACGATATGGTCGAGATCTTCGACAACGACATCGCCGACAACCAGACCGCGAACGTCATCATCTCGAGCTACTATTCGACCGGCTTCGATACCAAGCGCGGCATCGCCGAAGCCTATGATCCCTATCCGCAGGACATCTACATCACCGGCAACCGCTTTTCCGGCGGCGGCACGAATCCGGGCAACCGCTATGCACCGTTGAAGGCGCTGGCCGGCGGGACGCTGCCCGCGGTGCTGTGGGACGGCTTCGTCGATCCCAAACGCCCTGATCCGGGTATCTGCGTGCAGAATGGCGACGCGAAGACGCTGAACGCCGACGGGCCGGGCAAGTTTGCGAAAGCGCGGATCGACACCGCAGTGAACTGCGCGCCGAAGACGCGGTTGCCGGAGATCACGCTACCAGCTGCGATGACCAAAGATAGCGGCACCGCGAAATGACCTGGCTCGATATCAAATGTGTCCCCGCGAAGGCGGGGACCCAGTCTGGGCTCCCGCCTTCGCGGGAGCACATTTTCCCGTGATTTTGCGTATCCTGACATTGCTGGCGTGCCTATTTTCGTTCGGCTGCACGCGCCCTCCCGATCGGGTGACGTTCCACGCCGACCGCAATCCGGAGAAGCTGTCCGAATGGGGACTTTTCACGGTCGCCGGCGGGCGGATCGCGCCCCATGCAGGCATGGTGACGTACGAACTCGCGACGCCGCTGTTCAGCGATTATGCGCAGAAGTGGCGCACGATCTGGATGCCGAAGGGCGCCTCCGCCAGATACGATCCGGACAAGTGGTTCGACTTCCCGTTCGGCACGATCGTCACCAAGACCTTCTATTACACCACGCCCGCGGGTGCTGCCGATCCGCAGGGTAGCGGGACGGTCGTGAAGATGACACCTGCCACCTATCAGACGGGGGTGAACGGGCTCGACCTCAAAAGCGTCAGGTTGATCGAGACCCGCCTGCTGGTGAAGCGCGCGGCAGGCTGGGTCGCGCTTCCCTATGTCTGGAACGCCGACGGCAGCGACGCGACGCTGGAGCGGACGGGCGCTGAAATTCCGCTGACGTTCCAGGACGGCGCCGAGAGGAGCCAGTTCGTCTATTCGGTGCCGAACCAGAACCAGTGCGCCGGCTGTCACGCGCAGGATTTCCGGACCCGCGCGATCGATCCGATCGGGTTGAAGGCACGGCATCTGGACCGCGACTTTCCCGGCGCGGGCGGCGACATCAACCAGCTGAAACGCTTCGTTGCGCTCGGCTATCTGACCGGCGTTCCGGGGACGGCGCTGCCGCGCAATGCAGACTGGCAGGACCCGCGCGAGGGCACGACCGCGCAGGCGCGCGCCTATCTCGATATCAATTGCAGCCATTGCCACAACGCGACCGGCGCGGCGCGTACGTCGGGGCTGTGGCTCGATGCGAAGACGATCGACCCGCGGGTGCTCGGCATGTGCAAGCCGCCGGTCGCGGCGGGGCGGGGCACCGGCAACCGGTCGTTCGATGTCGTGCCGGGGCATCCCGACGCGTCGATCCTGACCTACCGGATGGCGAGCACCGATCCCGGCGAGATGATGCCCGAACTCGGCCGCGCGCTGCCCCATAAGGAGGGTGTCGCGCTGGTCACGAAATATATCCTAGATCTGAAAGGGGCATGCGAGGAAGACGATGGCCCGCGCGAGATCGCGAGCCGGCGATGACGCGCTGGTCGAACTGGTCGGGCAGCGTAACCGCCGAGGCGAGCGTGCTGCGGCCTCGTGACGAGGATGAACTGGCGGGAGCCGTCGCCGCGGCGAGCCGCGTGCGCGCGACCGGTGCTGGGCATTCGTTCATGCCGCTCTGTGCTTCCAACGATTTCATCGTGAACCTGGAGGATATGGCGGGAAGTTTGGGCGTGGCGGCGGATCGGCGGAGCGTGCGCGCGCCGGCGGGGTGGAGCCTCAAGCGGCTCACCGCTGCGTTGTGGGACGAGGGGCTGGCTCTCGCCAATCAGGGCGACGTGAACCCGCAGTCGCTCGCCGGATCGACCGCGACCGGCACGCATGGCACCGGTCGCGAACTGGGATCGCTGTCCACCTTCGTGCGTGGCATGCGGTTGATCGGGTCCGACGGCGATGCGTGCTGGTGCAGCGCGGATGAGAACCCCGATCTTTTTCAGGCGGCGCGGCTCTCGCTCGGTATGTTCGGCATCGCGACCGAGATCGAGATCGCGGTGGTCCCGGCCTTTCACCTTGCCGAACGGATCGAGAAACGCCGTTGGGCGGAGGTGCGCGAGCAGTTCGACGATCTGGTCGAGCAGCAGCGCCATATCGAATTCTGGTTCTTCCCGCATGCCGACAGCGTGATCCTGAAGACGCTCGAACCCTGCGACCCGTGCGATCTCCCGCCATCGACGACTGACATGGAGGAAACCGCGTTCCGGCGCGTGCTGAACATCGGCGCGGTCGTGCCGGCACTGGTGCCGTTCCTTCAGCGACTGATGATGCGCGCGCGGCTGAGCGGGCGGCGGCGCGGGCCGGCACACGCGATCTTCCCGTCCGACCGGACGCTGCGCTTCGAGGAAATGGAATATGAGATGCCGCGCGCGGTCGGGCTCGACACGCTGGACGAGGTCGTGCGCTGGATCCGCGCGAAGCGGCTGCCGGTGTCCTTCCCGTTCGAATACCGCGTCGTCGCGGCGGACGATATCTGGATGAGCCCGATGCACGCCGGGCCGGTCGCGTCGATCTCGATGCATCAATATGCGAAGATGCCGTGGCAAAAGCTGTTCGCCGACTCCGAGGCGATCTTTCGCGCACATGGCGGGCGCCCGCATTGGGCCAAACGGCATACGTTGACGCGCGACGATGTCGATGCGCTCTATCCCATGGCAGAGCGATACCGCGCGGTGCGGCGCGAGGCTGATCCCGCGGGCAAGTTCCTGAACCCGCATCTGGCGGCGTTGTTCTCGTGATGCGCGCCCTATCCGATGTATCCCCGCGAAGGCGGGGATCCAGTCTGGGCTCCCGCCTTCGCGCGAGCACATCTCCAAAAAACGGGGACCTTGCGAGTTCATGACTGACGAGGAACTTCATAGACACCTGATCGGCCAGCAGGGCTCCCGCGCCGCGCTCAATACGCCGGTGCTTGTCCTCGACCTCGACGCACTCGATCGCAACATCGCGACAATGGCCGCGCTCGCAAAGGCGCGCAGCGTGGCGCTCCGGCCGCATGCCAAGACGCACAAGAGCGTCGATATCGCACGACGTCAGATCGCGGCCGGCGCGGTGGGGCAATGCTGCGCCAAGATCGGCGAGGCCGAGGTGCTGGTCGATGGCGGGATCGCGGGCGTGCTCATCACCTCGCCGGTCGCCGCGCCGGGCGCAATCGAGCGGCTGGCGGCGCTGGCGGCGCGCGCTTCGGGGTTGATGGCGGTCGTCGATCATCTGGCGGTGGCGACAGCGATCGATCGCGCGCTCGCCGAAGCGGGTGCGACGCTCGACGTGGTGATCGATATCGATCCCGGCATTCGCCGCACCGGGGTCGCCTCGCCCGAGGCGGCAGTGGCGCTCGCACAAACCATAGCAGCCCTGCCGAACCTGACGCTGCGCGGCGTGCAATTCTATTGCGGCGCGCAGCAGCATATCGAGGACTATGCCGAACGACGCGCCGCGATCGCGGAGCGCACCGACTATCTTCGGGAGGTGATCGACGCGTTGACCGGGGCGGGTTTCGCGCCGGACATCATTACCGGCGGGGGCACCGGCACGCACCGGATCGATCTCGACCTCGGCGTCTTTACCGAATTGCAGGTCGGCTCCTACATATTCATGGACCGCCAGTATCTCGATTGCGACCTGACGGGTGACGGCACGCCGCCGTTCGAAACCGCGCTTGCCGTCGATGCGCGGGTGGTGAGTGCGAACCACGCGATGCTGGTGACGATCGATGCCGGGTTCAAATCGCTATCCACTGACGGCGGCGCGGCTCGCGTGATGCGCGGCGCGCCGGCCGATACGCATTTCGCCTTCATGGGGGACGAGCACGCTGCGCTGATCGGTGACGGCATCGGTGAGAGGCTGCGACCCGGCGATGCGGTGACGCTGACCGTGCCGCACTGTGACCCGACCGTGAACCTGCATGACACCTATCATATCGTCCGGGGCGACACGCTGATCGATCTCTGGCCGGTGTCGGCGCGGGGCCGGGCGCGATGAGTGGCGGCTTCACCGTCGCGCAGCGCATCGCGGTGCTCGCGGTCGGTGTCGTCGGTGTGCTGATCCCCGGCCTCCAACCGCAATTGCTCGGCGCGCTGGCGGCGGAGGGGCGGGTCAGCGAGAGCCTGCTCGGGCATGTCGCGACCGCCGAACTGCTCGCGATGGGCATCGCCGCGGGCGGAGCGGGCTTCGTCCTGCCGATCACCCGATTGCGAGCCACCGCAGCCGCAGTGATCCTGCTCGTCGCCGCGCTCGACGCGCTCACCCCCGGCATCTCCGGCGCTGCCCTGGTGGCGATCCGCGCGGTAGTGGGGCTGGGGGAGGGCGTGCTCATCTGGCTCGCGATCGGGTTGATCGTGCGCGCTGCAGAACCGGCGCGATGGTCGGGCGTCTATCTCGCGATCCAGACGCTGGCGCAGTTCGCGGTCGCGACCCTGCTTGGGTTGTATGTCATTCCGGCGGCCGGATCGGCCGGGGGCTTTCAGGCGCTCGGCATCGCGACGGTGCTTGGCCTGATCGCAGTGCCGTGGCTGCCGCGCCGCTACGCGCCACTGGTGCGCGATGATGCGGCGAATGCGGCGCCGATCCCCGCGCGCGGCTTCATGGCACTCGCGGGCGTGCTGGTCTACCTCGCCTTCGTGGTTGCGGTGTGGGTCTATGTCGAGCCGCTCGCCCGTGAACGCGCCATTCCCGCAGGAACGATCGCCGTCATCGCGCCGCTGTCGCTTGCGATGCAGGTGGTCGGGGCTGGCGCCGCGACGATGCTGGCCGGCCATGTTCCGGCGCTGCCGACGCTGGTCGCGGTGGGCGCGGTGAATCTGCTGCTGCTGTTCGTGATCGGCACGCCGCCGAGCGCGGGGGCTTTTCTCGCCGCGACTTCGGTGTTCGGGTTCCTGTGGCTCTTCGCGATGCCGTTCCAGGTGCCGGCGGTCATCGCCGCCGATCCGTCGCGACGCGCCGCCGCGCTGATCGGGGGGGCGCAGCTGGTGGGATCGAGCCTTGGCCCGTTTACCGCCGCCTTGCTGATCGGCGACGGCGCAACGGGCGCGGTGCTGTGGTTCGGCGCGGCGAGCATCATCGTCGCGATGCTGTTGTTGACGGTTGCCGCGCGCCGCCGCCGCGTGCAGACGCTTGCCCTATGACCGCCGCCCTTGCCGCCCGCCGCTCGCGTCCGAAGCAGGAACGCGCGCAGCAGACCTATGACCGGCTGCTCGCGGTCGCGGGCGAGCTGCTCGCGGAAGTCGGCATCGACCAGATTTCGACCAACCTGATCTGCGCGCGCGCCGGGCTGAGCCCGCCTGCGCTCTACCGCTATTTCAAGGACAAATATGCGGTGCTCGAGGCACTCGGCAGGCGGCTGATGGACCGCCAGAACGCCGTGCTCGAACGCTGGATCGCGCGCCATGTCGATGACGGCGCCGACGCGCTGCGCGATCATATCGAGGACCTGCTGCGCGAAACCGCCGAGGTCACGAAGCAGGAGCCGGGCGCGGAATGGATTCTGCGCGCGCTGCACGCCTCGCCGCGGCTCATCCATATCCGGCTGGAATCGCACCGCTTCGTGACCGACCGCCTGACGGACGCCTATGCCCGCCACCTGCCTGACGTCGATCGCGCCGATCTGTGGCAACGGTTACGCCTGTCGGTCGAGATCGGCTTTGCGGTGGAGGAGATGCTGCACGAGGAAGGCGGCATATCCCCTGACACCGCATTCGCCTATGTCGCGCGCCTGTTGCGGCATGACACGGCCTGACGGGCAAGCGCGGGAAGGGAGACGGCGATGACGGAGACTGTCCACGGCGGCTGCCAGTGCGGGCGAGTGCGCTATGCGGTCGAGATCGCGGATGACGAGGCCTATCTGTGCCACTGCCGGATGTGCCAGCGCGCGACCGGCGGCGTCTCGATCGCGTTCAAGGGCGTGCCCGTAACGGCGGTGACTTGGGAGAGCGAGCCGGACTGGTATCGATCCTCACCGATCGCGCACCGGCCGTTCTGCCGCGAATGCGGGACGCCGCTCGGCTTCGCCTTCCTCGATGGCGCGAATATGGATCTGACGGTGGGGAGTTTCGACCATCCCTACCGCTTTCGCCCGGTCCACCATTACGCGATCGAGAGCATCCATGAAGCGTGGGTCGACACGCACGGCCTTCCGCGGATACGGACCGAGGAGAACCCGAACGTCGTGAAAAGGTGGATGGATGCCGTCGGCAAGCTTCCCGACTGACCCCGAATATTTCGAAAGCTTCGACGGCACGCGGATCGCGTGGCGCGAGTTGGGCGAGGGGCGCCCTGTGGTGCTGATCCACGGCTATTTCTCCAATGCCGAGGTCAATTGGGTGCGCTACGGGCATGCCGCTGCCATCGCCGCCCAAGGCTTTCGGGTCATCATGCCCGATCTGCGCGGGCACGGGGCGAGCGACAAGCCGCACGACAAGGCGGCCTATGCCGCCGATGCGCTGATGCGCGACGGGTTGGCGCTCATCGAGCATCTCGGCCTGACGGATTATGACCTGGGCGGCTATTCGCTCGGCGCGCGCACCACCGTCCGGATGCTCGTGAATGGTGCGGAGCCGCGTCGTGTCGTGCTATCCGGCATGGGGCTGACCGGGATCGTCAGTACGGCGGGGCGGGGGGGCTATTTCCGCCACGTCCTCACCAACCTCGGCAGCTTCGAGCGCGGGACGAGCGAGTGGCTGACCGAGGCGTTCCTGAAGACGACCAACGGCGATCCGGTCGCGCTGCTCGGTGTGCTCGACACCTTTGTCGATACCCCCGTCGAGGCGCTGGCGGGGATCATCCAGTCAACGCTCGTCGTGTCGGGCGTGGAGGACGAGGATAACGGATCGGCGGCGGCGCTGGCGGATGCGCTGCCCGCCGCGATCTTCCGCGAGGTGCCGGGTAATCATATGAGCGCGGTGACGAAGCCGGAGCTTGGCCAGGCGATCGCGGACTTTCTCGCCGCCGCTTGACCGGGCACGCGCGGGCGGACAGGTTCAGGCGATAACCAGAAACCTGCCCCGGGGAGTTCCTTCATGTTCCGCACCGCCGTATCCGCCCTCGCGCTCGTCTGCGCGACGCCCGCGCTCGCCCAGGCCGCCGCGCCGGCCGCGCCCGCCGCTGCGCCCGCTCAGGCGCTGACCGCCGCCGATGCCGACGCTTTTGTCGAGCGCGCGCAGAAGGAGTTCTACGCCTATTCGGTCGATGCCCAGCGCACCGCCTGGGTGAACGCGACCTTCATCACCGACGATACCGATGCGCTGGCGGCGAAATCGGGGGCGATCGGCACCGAGATGGCCGTGCGGTTCGCGCTGGAGGCGGCGAAGTTCGACAAGGTTTCGGGCATCTCGACCGACACCCGCCGCAAGCTCGACCTGATGAAGAACGCGATCACGCTGCCGGCGCCGACCACGCCCGGCGCGGCGCAGGAATTGAACGACATCTCCACGAAGCTCGCCTCGTCCTATGGCAAGGGCAAGGGCATGCTGAAGGGGCAGCCGATCAACGGATCGGACATCGAGGCCGCGATGGGGACCGATCGCAACCCCGATGAACTCAAGGAGATGTGGGTCAGCTGGCACGACAATGTCGGCGCCCCGATGCGCGGCGACTATGCGAAGCTGGTCGGCATCGCGAACGCGGGATCGAAGGAGCTGGGCTATGCCGATACCGGCGCGATGTGGCGATCGGGCTACGACATGCCAGCCGATGACTTCGCCAAGCTGACCGACCAGCTCTGGGGCGAAGTGAAGCCGCTGTATCTCGCGCTCCACACCTATGTGCGGTGGAAGCTGAACGAGAAATACGGCGATGCGGTGCAGGCGAAGACCGGCCCGATCCGCGCCGATCTGCTCGGCAATATGTGGGCGCAGGAATGGGGGAACATCTACGATGTGGTGGCGCCCAAGGGATCGGGCGACCTTGGCTATGACGTCGGCGAGCTGTTGACGGCGAAGGGCTATGATCCGGTCAAGATGGTGAAGACGGGCGAAGGCTTCTATTCGTCGCTCGGCTTCGCGCCGCTACCGCAGACCTTCTGGGAGCGGTCGCAGATCGTGAAGCCGCGCGACCGCGAGGTGATCTGCCATGCGTCCGCCTGGGATATCGACAGCAAGGACGATGTGCGCATCAAGATGTGCACCAAGGTCAATGCCGACGATTTCGTGACGATCCACCACGAGCTCGGCCACAATTACTATCAGCGCGCCTATAACAAGCAGCCGTTCCTCTATCAGAACGGCGCGAATGACGGTTTCCACGAGGCGATCGGCGATTTCGTCGCGCTCTCGATCACGCCCGATTATCTGGTGAAGATCAACCTGCTCGATCCCGCGAAGGTGCCGGGGGCGGACAAGGATATCGGGCTGCTGCTGCGGCAGGCGATGGACAAGGTCGCGTTCCTGCCGTTCGGGCTGCTCATGGACAAGTGGCGCTGGGGCGTGTTCTCCGGGGCGATCCCGACGGGTAGCTACCAGAAGGGCTGGGACGATCTGCGGCTGCAATATCAGGGCGTCGTGCCCCCGGTCGCGCGTGACGAGACGAAGTTCGATCCGGGCGCGAAATACCACATCCCGGCCTCGACGCCCTATGCGCGCTATTTCCTCGCCCGCATTCTCCAGTTCCAGTTCTACAAGGCGGCGTGCGATCAGGCCGGGTGGAAGGGGCTGCTCCACCGCTGCTCGTTCTTCGGCGACAAGACGGTCGGCGCGCGGCTGAACGCGATGCTGGAAATGGGCCAGTCGAAGCCCTGGCCTGAGGCGCTGAAGGCGTTCACCGGCACGTCGCAAATGTCGGGCAAGGCGATGGTCGAGTATTTCGCGCCGCTGAAGGCTTGGCTCGACAAGCAGAACAAGGGGAAGCCGCAGGGGTGGTAAAGACCGCACTCACCGCGATGGCGCTCGTCGCCAGCGCACCGCTCGCCGCGCAGCAGGGAACGACGCTGCTGGAGCCGAACGAGACGTTGCTGCAGGTGGAGGCGGAGGGGGTCGTAAAGGACGTGCCGGATCAGGCCGAGTTTTCGACCGCTGTAACGACCGACGGGCGAACCGCGAAGGAGGCGATGGATGCCAATGCGCTGCGGGCTGGGCGCCTGGTCGCGGCGATCGGTTCGGTCGGGGTTCCGGCCATGGATCAGCGGACGAACAACCTTTCGGTTCGTGCCCGCTACAAGAAGGATAAGGATGGCGACGATACTGACGAGCTTATCGGTTATAGGGCGAGCAATCGGCTGACCTTGACGGTGCGCGACATTTCCCGTGCGCCAGCGGTGCTCGACGCCTTGGCCAAGGCAGGTGCGACCGAGGTCGAGGGGCCGAACTTCAGCTTCGCCGACGATGCGCTCTTAAAGAAGGCTGCTCGGAAGAGGGCGGTTGCAGCGGCATCCATGCAAGCGGAGGATTACGCATCGGCATTGGGGATGCGGCCGTTACGGGTGCTGCGCGTAAGCGAGAGGGCGGCACGATCGGACGGCGGAAGCGACATCGTCGTGACCGGATCGAGAGCAGCGGCTGCGCCGATCCGGCCGGGTCAGCAAGAGACGCGGGTTACAGTGTGGATCGATTATGCGCTGGTCGCGAAGTAGATAGGCTTAGCCCCGCTTCGGAGGGGTATGAATCGCAATCTACCGCCTGTTGTTGCCGTATCCCCGCGAAGGCGGGGATCCAGGGCCAAGCAGAGAAACGGTCTATTGTTAGAAACCCTCGGCTCCCGCCTTCGCGGGAGCACGGAGCGGTTTGGGCGCGTGTTGCTCCGTCGAACGAAGTCGATCGCTCAATCCTTGTCGGGGATCGTGTTCTCGTCGGCGATGCCGGCCTCGAAGGACTTCGATGAGTCCTTGCCGTCGGGCTGATGCGCGTGCTTGCCCTTCGGCGTCGGCTTGTCCTTCGGCGTCGAGCCGCGCAGCGACAGGAGCGCTGCGGTCGCGACGGCACCCACCGCGGCAATCCCGCCCGCGATCGTCGCGGTTCCCCATTTACCGGTCTTTTTGGTGGAAGCCTTGGGCTGGCTTGCGCTGACCGGCGCGCGGTGCGGAGCGACTGGCTTGGGTCGCGCAGCGGCGCGCGGCTTGGCGGCGACGGTCTTGCGCGTGGATGCGGACGCTGGCGCGCTGGCCGCTGGCGCAGCAGCGGTTACGGTGCGCTTCGTGGCAGGCTTGCGCGCCGCAGGCTTCTTTGCCGCTCCGGTCGCGGTGGTCTTGCGCGGCGCGCGGCGGCGGGTTGCTGCCGGCTTTTTGGCCTCAGTCGGCGTCGGCGTGTCGGTGTCGTTGGCCATGATGAATCCCCGTTTGATCGTTCGCTTCGCGTAACGCTCGAGCGGCGATTCCGCTCCGGATCAGCGAAAGGGCGGCTCGTTGAACGCGCGCAGCTTGCGGCTGTGCAGCTTCGCGCCCTCGCGCCGAAGCTCCTCGCAGGTCTCGATGCCGATCTTCATGTGCTCCGCGATCGCGCGTTCGTAGAAGCGATTGGCCTGGCCCGGCAGCTTCAGCTCACCGTGGAGCGGCTTGTCCGACACGCAGAGCAGCGTTCCGTACGGCACGCGGAAGCGATAGCCCTGCGCGGCGATCGTCGCTGACTCCATGTCGATCCCGACCGCGCGGCTCAAGGAAAAGCGCAGCGCGGAGCGGCTGTAGCGCAACTCCCAGTTGCGATCGTCGGTCGTCACGATCGTGCCGGTGCGCAGCCGGCGCTTCAGCTCCTCGCCCGACTGGCCGGACACGGTTTCCGCCGCACGCGCGAGGGCCTGCTGCACCTCGGCGATGGCCGGGACCGGGATTTCGGGCGGCAGCACGTCGTCGAGGACATGGTCGTCGCGAAGATAAGCGTGCGCGAGGACATAATCGCCGATCCGCTGCGACGGGCGCAGGCCGCCGCAATGCCCGATCATCATCCACGCCTCGGGCCGCAGCACCGCCAGATGATCGGTGATCGTCTTCGCGTTCGACGGCCCGACACCGATATTGACGAGGGTGATCCCGGTGCGGTCGTCCGCCATCAGGTGGTAGGCGGGCATCTGCAGCCGCCGCCACGCGCTGTCGTCCAGGATCGCGGGGTCGTCGCCCGCCTGAAACAACACGCCGCCGGGGCCGGAGAGCGCGGTGTAGCGGCTGTCGCCGCCGACCTGCTGCGCGCCCCAGCGGACGAACTCGTCGACATAGCGGTGATAGTTGGTGAACAGCACGTAGCGCTGGACGTGCTCGGGCGGGGTGCCGGTATAGTGGCGCAGCCGCGCGAGGCTGAAATCGGTGCGCAGCGCATCGAACAGCGCGAGCGGGCGGGTGCCGTCGATCGATGCCCACAGCCCGTCTGCGATCTCGTCGCCGATATAGGCGAGCTCGGTCGCGGGGAACCAGCGTGCGAGTTCGGCGGCGGAGACTGCGTCGAGGCTCAGCGCGTGGCCGGGATCGAGAACGTAGGGGAAGGGAATTTCGGTCGAGCCGGGCACTGCTTCGACCGTCACGTCATAATCCTCGACCAGCAGCGTGAGCTGTTCGGCGAGGTAATCGGCGAATTGCGTCGGCTTGGTGACGCTGATCCGATACTCGCCGGGTGCAGTCAGGCGGCCGAACGACCGTAGCGGGGCAGGGCGGGGATCGGCGCCGGCGTAGCGCAGGCGGATTTCCGGATAGGCGAAGCTGCCGTCCTTGCGCGCCTTGGGATCGGGGGTGGTCCCGTCCGCCAGATACGCGGTCAGCGCTGCCTGAAGGCGCGAGACGGAGGCGGAATAGAGCCGGTCGAGCTCGGCGACGATCGTCTGTGCAGTTGTCATCCACGAGCGTTACGCGCGCGGTGTGACGCTGGCAAGACCGGGGGACAGGTGATCCTCCCCTGGAAGGGGAGGGGGACCATGCGCAGCATGGTGGAGGGGTATCGCCCTCTCGATCGGGTGATACCCCTCCGTCAGCGCTGCGCGCTGCCACCTCCCCTTGCAGGGGAGGATTTAGCTACATCTGCTCGAGCATGTGCTCCGCCGAGCTGACCTTGAACTCGCCCGGACCCTCGACGTTCAGCTGCTCGACGACGCCGTCGTTGACGACCATCGAATAACGCTGGCTGCGCTTGCCCATGCCGA
Source organism: Sphingomonas sp. EC-HK361 (assembly GCF_902498785.1). GTDB lineage: Bacteria > Pseudomonadota > Alphaproteobacteria > Sphingomonadales > Sphingomonadaceae > Sphingomonas. The sequence continues at coordinate 1,013,186 of NZ_LR701494.1, read as the reverse complement.
ACTTGCTGCCGTCCATGGTGAGCCCGATCGCCTCGGCGAAATCGCCATTGCCATCCGCCAGCATCGTGATGTCGCCGGCACCCGCCGACTTGCTCCACGCGCCGAGCACGAAGGGATCGTTGACCGCGGTGCAGGCGATGGCATCGACGCCCTTGGCCTTAAGCTCGCCTTCCTTGTCGACAAATCCGGGCAGGTGCTTGGCCGAGCAGGTGGGCGTAAACGCACCCGGCACCGCGAAGAGCGCGACGCGGCGGCCCTTGAAGAAGCTTTCGGTATCGGTCGCATCGGGACCGTCGGGGGTCGCCTTCACGAGGGTGGCCTGGGGCAGGCGGTCGCCGACCTTGATCGTCATGGTGCAAGTCTCCTGATGCGCTGGTGTTGGCGTCGCTGCCCAACTCGGGGAGGAGGCGCCGGATTTCAAGCGTGGCGTGCAGCGAATGCGCGCACTATCTTCGGGCGATCATGGACTCCCAATATCTTACCGGTCAGTTTCTGCTTGCGATGCCGGGGATCGGCGACCCACGGTTCGAGCGCGCGGTGATCGCGGTGTGCGCACATGACGAGAATGGTGCGATCGGCGTCGGCATCGGCGCGGAGATCGACGGGCTGACCCTCCACGATGTTCTCTCCCAGCTCGAGATCGAGCCTGGCAACGCCCCCGACGTACCAATTCATTTCGGCGGTCCCGTCGAGCCCACGCGCGGCTTCGTGCTGCACACCGACGACTGGGCGGGGCAGGACACGATCGACGTCGCCGGGCGCTGGGCGCTGTCGGGCACGATCGACGTGCTGCGCGCGATCGCGCAAGGCAAGGGGCCGACGCACTGGCTCGTGGCGCTCGGCTATGCCGGCTGGGGCGAGGGGCAGCTCGACGGCGAGATGACCCGCCACGGCTGGATGAACGTCGCCGACGATGCCGGGATGATCTACGCGACCGATGTCGCCGATCGGTGGGAGCGGGGTTTCGCGACCGCGGGAATCGACCCGCGCCTCCTCGCCAGCGAGAGTGGGCACGCCTGACGCGCCCGGCTCAGTCGCAGGCGCGGTGGAGCTTCTGCGCGAGCAACGCGGAAACGAGGCACATGCCGACGACGATCAGCAACAGCTGCCCGGTGGTCACGCCCGCAGCGCTCGCGCCGGCGACCGCGACCGAGCCGAGCGTCATCGCGCCCGCATTGACGACGTTGTTGGCCGCGACCGTGCGTGCCGTCTCGTCCTTTGCGACGGTCGTGGTCAGGAAGGCGTAGAGCGGCACGACGAACATGCCGCCGAAGATCGCAACGAACAGCAGCGTGACGAGCACGAGCGCGGCGTGCGGGTGCGCGAGGAAGGTCCACACGGTGTAGAGCTGGCCCACAGGTGCCGGCGTCCACAGGTTCACCACGAAGTGAAAGGCGAGAACCGCCGCACCCATCGCGATGACCGAGGCCGGGGCGTAGCGCGCGGAAATCGCGCCTTTCAACAGCAGGTTGATGACCACGGATCCGATCGCCACACCGATCGAGAAGATCGCGAGAACCAGGCTCGCGACGCCGGCATCGGAGGTGAGGACGTTCTTCACCAGCGGCGGGAAGACGATGATGAGGACGGAACCGATCGTCCAGAAGAAGCTGATCGCCACGATGGCGAGGAACAGCCGCGGGATGTGCATCGTGGCGTTGATGAGCCGCCACGAGGCGCGGAACGGGTTCCAGTCGAGCACGAGCGGCGGCCCGAGGCGCGGCGCGGGCGGGACGGCGCGCGCGGTCAGCAGGCCCAGCAGCGCGACGACGAGGGTCGTGCCGACCACGATGAGCGTGGAGCGGTAGATGAAGCCTGCCAGGATGGTGCCCAGCAGGATCGAGAGATACGTCCCCGCCTCGACCAGCCCGGTGCCGCCCAGCACGTCGTCCTCGTCCAGATGCTGCGGCAGGATCGCGTATTTGATCGGGCCGAAAAAGGTCGAGTGAACCCCCAGCATCGTCACCGCGGTCAGCATCAGCACCAGCGGCGCCGTCACCGCCCCCGTCCGCGCGAGCAACAGCCCTGCGCCGCCGACGAGCATGATGACGATCTCCCACACCTTTACCAGCCGGATGATCTTCGCCTTGTCGGTAGTGTCTGCGATCTGCCCGGCGAGCGCCGACAGCAGGAAAAAGGGCAGGATGAAGAGCGCGGCCGCGAGCGCATTGAAAAAGCTCTCCGCCTTTTCATCGGCGAAGATCTCGTAGGTGGCGAACAGCACCATCGCGGTCTTGAACAGGTTGTCGTTGAAGGCACCCAGAAACTGCGTGGTGAACAGCGGCAGGAAACGGCGCCGCTTGAGGAGCCCGAGGGCATTGATCATGAACGCTGGACGCCCGGTTGTGGCAGGATTGCGGCGGGCATAGCGCAGCATGAAGGCGCGGCCAAACGCAAATGCGCGCCTTGCGGTCTGCCCGCGCGGGGCTACAGCTAGGTTCGATGCTGACGCTGCCGAACATCCTCACCCTCTCGCGGATCGTCGCGCTGCCGCTGCTCGTCGCGTGTCTGTGGTGGCCGGCGTGGGCGGCGGGCTATGCGCTGGCGTTTGCGCTCTACTGCCTGATGGGCATCACCGATTACTTCGATGGCTATCTGGCGCGCGCACAGGGCGCGGTGTCGCGGTTGGGCATTTTCCTCGATCCGATCGCGGACAAGATCATGGTCGCGGCGGTCATTCTGATGCTGGTCGGCACGCACGACATCATGGGGATTCACCTGATCGCGGCGCTCGTCATCCTGCTGCGCGAGATCGCGGTGTCGGGGCTGCGAGAGTTTCTGGGCGGCATCCAGGTTTCGGTGCCGGTGAGCCGTCTCGCCAAGTGGAAGACGACGTTGCAGCTGGTCGCGCTAGGTGCGCTGATCCTCGCCGGGGCGCTGCCGGTACAGTGGTGGATCAAGGACGTCGGGCTTGCCGCGCTCTGGGGCGCGGCTGCGCTCACCCTGGTGACCGGCTGGGACTATCTGCGCGTCGGCCTGAAGCACATGGACTGATCGGCATGCGTATCCTGTATTTTGCCTGGGTGCGTGAGGCCGTCGGCATGCCCGAGGAGATCATCGATCCGCCGCCCGAGGCGGTAACGGTCGGTGCGCTCATCGACTGGCTGGCGACGACGAGCGAGGGCCATGCCCGCGCCTTTGCGGATCGGGACCGCCTGCGCGCCGCGGTCGATCAGGCCTTTGTCGGATTGGATGCTTCGGTGCGCGGCGCGCGCGAAATCGCGATCTTTCCGCCGGTGACTGGCGGATGATCCGGGTCATCGTTTCTGAAGTGCAGATCGACGTCGCCACCGAAATGGCGATGATCGAAGGGTCGGCGGGCGCGGTTGCGACCTTCACCGGCCTCGTCCGCGCCGACGACGGCGTTTCGGTGCTGGACCTGGAGCATTATCCCGGAGCGACCGAGGCTGCGCTGGTGCGGCTGGCGAACGTGGCTACTTCGCGGTGGTCGCTCTGCGCCGCGACGATCGTCCACCGCGTCGGCCCGATGGCGCCGGGCGAGCGGATCGTCTTCGTCGGCGCGAGCGCAGCCCACCGCGGCGCCGCGCTGGAGGCGTGCACCTACCTCATCGATCGACTGAAGACCGACGCGCCCTTCTGGAAACGCGAAACGCGGGGAATGGCATCGAACTGGGTTGAACCGCGCGACAGCGACGATGCCGCCGCCGCGCGGTGGACCCCTATCAATCCTCCCCTGGAAGGGGAGGTGGCAGTCGCGTCAGCGACTGACGGAGGGGTGTCGCGCTCTCGATAGGGCGATACCCCTCCACCATGCTGCGCATGGTCCCCCTCCCCTTGCAGGGGAGGATAAGGGACGCCTTACCCCAGCTTCGGCACCATCACGCCGTTCACCACATGCACGACGCCGTTCGACTGGCGCACGTCGGGGGTCTCGACATAGCTCTTGTTGCCGTTGACGTCGGTCAGCACGATCGCCTGGCCTTCCATCATGATCGTCAGCGGCGCGCCTTCGACGGTGGTCAGCGTTGCCTTGCCGCCGCCGGCCTGCATCTTCGCCTGCAGGTCCGCGCCGGTCAGCGTGCCGGGGACGACGTGATAGGTCAGGACCTTGACGAGCGAGGCCTTGTTCTCGGGCTTCAACAGATTCTCGACCGTGCCGGGGGCGAGGCGGCCAAAGGCGTCGTTGGTCGGCGCGAAGACGGTGAAGGGGCCGGGGCCGGACAGCGTCGGGACCAGGCCGGCGGCTTTCACCGCGGCGACGAGCGTGGTGAGATTGGGCGCCGCCGAGGCGTTGTCGACGATCGTGCGGGTCGACAGCATCGCGGCGCCGCCGACGGTGGGATTAGCAGGGGCCGCCGGTTCCGCCGGAGCAGGGGCCGCGGCGGTCGTATCGGCGGGGGCGGCGGTATTGGTGGTGCCCATCGTCTCGCAGCCTGCGAGCGCGAATGCCGCGACGAGCGCGACGAAGGGCAGCTTCGATCTGGTCATGAGTCTCTCCCGGACTGGTTGGTCGTGCGTCGCACGGCGGAGATACGGACCGGGGGCGAAATGGTTGCGCGGGGCGCTACGTGCCCGCCGCGCCGAGCACGTCCGCCAGCAGCCGAAAGTCGCGCTCGCGCGGCGAGCCTCGGCGCCAGACGAGCGCGATCGTGCGCGAGGGATGATCGGCCTCCAACGGGCGAGCGGTGACGCGGGTGTGATCGAGAATGCCTGCCTTCACCGCCATTTCGGGCAGCATCGTCACGCCCAGCCCGTTATCGACCATCTGGACGATCGTGTGGAGCGAGGTGCCCATCATCGTCGCCTCGGCGCGCAGTTCCGGTCGGTTGCAGGCGGAAAGCGCGTGATCCTTCAGGCAATGCCCGTCTTCGAGCAGCAGTAGCCGCGTCTCGTCGATATCCTGCGCGGTGATCGTCGGCGCGGCGTCGATCTCGCCTTCGGGAAAGGCCAGGAACAGCCGGTCGTCGAACAGCGGCGCGGCGGTCACTTCGCCGCACGCATAGGGAAGCGCGAGCAGCACGCAGTCGGCGCGCCCGTTGTGGAGCGCCTCGCATGCCGCGCCGCTCGGCTCCTCGCGCAGGAACAGTTTCAGGTCGGGATAGTCTCGGCGAAGGCGCGGCAGGATGCTCGGCAGCAGGAACGGCGCGATTGTCGGGATGACGCTCATTCGCATTTCGCCCGAGAGCGGACGGCCGGCGGCGCGCGCCATGTCGCCCAGCTCGTCCGCCTCGCGCAGGACCTTGCGCGCCTTGTCCGCGATCCGCTCGCCCAGCGGCGTGAAGCGGACGACGCGCCGCGTGCGCTCGACCAGCGTCACCCCGATCAGCGTCTCCAGTTCGCGAAGTCCAGCGGACAGCGTCGATTGGGTCACGAAGCACGCCTCCGCCGCGCGGCCGAAATGGCCGTGGTCGCGCAGCGCGACGAGATATTGGAGCTGCTTGAGCGTGGGCAGGTAGGTCGCGGCCATTGATTGCCTCAATCGATCGATATTTATGAAATAGGCTATTGGATCGATTAATCCACCGTCTATATCGCCCCCCGTCAACGACACGGCGAAGAGCCGGCGCGAGAGGGTGTGACTGAGGTGACCCATTCCATACGGAGGCCACCATGCTCACCATCGGCGATCAGTTTCCCGCCATCACAATTCCCGTCCAGCAGGGCACCGACGCACTTCCCGCGGGCGAGACGCTCGATCTGACCACCGCCTATCCGGGCAAGTGGAAGGTGCTGTTCTACTGGCCGAAGGACTTCACCTTCGTCTGCCCGACCGAGATCGTCGGCTACAGCGACATCAAAGGCGATTTCGAGGATCGCGATGCGGTGCTGATCGGTGCGTCGACCGACACCGCGCACGTTCACCTCGCCTGGCGCAAGTCGGACCCGGACCTCGCCGCGGCGGACTTCCCGTGGCTTGCCGATAACGGGGCGAAGCTCGCCGACGCGCTCGGCATCCTCGACAAGGCCGAGCATGTCGCGTTCCGCGCGACGTTCATCATCGATCCGGACAATGTGATCCAGGCAGTGCAGGTCAACGGGCTGAACGTCGGCCGCAACCCGGCCGAGACGCTGCGCGTGCTCGACGCGCTCCAGACGGACGAGCTTTGCCCGTGCAACTGGAACAAGGGCGACGACGTGCTGAAGATCGCGGCGTAACCGACCCGCATAGAGTTGGGGCGCGGGAGGAAATCCTGCGCCCCTTTTCGTTGCTCACAGGAGACTTTCCCATGTCGCTCAAGGATTTCGCGGGAACGCTTCCCGATTTCGCCAAGGACGTGCGGCTGAACGTCGGATCGCTGCTGAACGAGCCGCAACTATCCGATCAGCGCAAGTTCGGGCTGTTCCTGGCCTGCGCGCATGCGACCGGCCACAAGCCGCTGGTCGATGCCGCCGAGGCAGAATGCGCGCCGAAGCTGTCGGCGGAGGCCGCAAATGCCGCGCGGGCCGCGGCTGCGGTGATGGCGATGAACAACGTCTATTACCGGTTCACCCACCTCGCCGGGAACGAGGAATACGCCAGGATGCCGGCGAAGCTGCGGATGAACGTCATCGGCCAGCCGGGAATCGAGAAGGTCGATTTCGAGCTGTTCAGCCTGGCGGTGAGCGCGATGAACGGCTGCGGCCGCTGCATCGACGCGCACGAGGCCGTGCTGAAGGGCGCTGGCGTCTCCGCCGACATCATCCAGACGTCGGTCCGCATCGGCGCGGTCATGACGGCGGTCGCGACGGTCCATTCCGCGCTCAACTGACGGGCTCAGCGAGTCGCGATATAGACGCCGTAAAGGCTGGTGATGGTCAGGATCGTGCCGACCATCACCAGCAAAGCCCGCGCCGGCACGCGCTTTGCCAGCATCGCGCCGAACGGGGCGGCGCACACGCCGCCGATCAGCAGGCCGACGGTGGCGAGCGTGAAGGCCGCGAGGCCAAGCTGGCTGATGAACGTCGCCGATATGGTGAGCGTCAGGAAGAACTCGGCGGTGTTGACGGTGCCGATCGTCTCGCGCGGCGAGGCGCCCTGGACGAGCAGGTTGGAGGTCACGACCGGCCCCCATCCGCCGCCGCCCGCGGCATCCAGAAACCCGCCGACAAAGCCCAGCGGCTCGACGATCTTCGGCTCGCGCGGGTGCGGCGGGTAGCGGATCGCGCGCCACAGCAGGTATAGCCCGATGAGGGCGAGGTAGCCGAGGATGAACGGCTTCGCGATGCCGGCATCGATGTTCGACAGGACATAGGCGCCAAGCGCGCCGCCGATGACGCCCGGAATCATCAGGCGAAAGAACATCTTCCACCGGACATTGCGGTGAAGCGCGTGACTGATCCCAGATACCGCGGTCGTGAAGGTTTCGACCGTGTGGACCCCTGCGGACGCTGCGGCGGGTGGCACCCCCAGGCTCAGCAGCAGCGTGTTCGATATGACGCCGAACGCCATGCCCAGCGCGCCGTCCACGACCTGCGCTGCGAAGCCGACCGCGATGAACGGCAGGATCATCTCCAGATCGACCAGGCTCCAATCGAGCATCAAACCTCCTGCAAACCGGTGTGGGATGCCGCAGCAAGACAATGCCTACAAGATAGATAGACTTTATTGCCGATGGCAAATATGCGCGCCGGCTCTGGCAAAGCCGGGTTCGCCGACCTATTTTCACCGCGTTGGAAAAGGGGCGTGGCCGATGCCGCGATTATTTGCCTATCTCGATTCGATTCGTGCCCGCGATCCGGCGCCGCATAGCCGTGCCGAAATCCTGACCTATCCCGGTGTGTGGGCACTCGGCTGGCACCGCGTCGCGCACGCGCTCTACAAGCGGCGGCTGTATTTCCTGGCGCGCGCCATCAACCATTTTTCGCGCGCGACGACCGCGATCGATATCCACCCCGGCGCGAAGATCGGACGCAACTTCTTCATCGACCACGGCTTCGTGGTGATCGGCGAAACCGCCGAGATCGGCAACGACGTCACCATCTACCAGTGCGTCACGCTCGGCGGGACGAGCCCCGACAACGGTGTCGCGGGCAAACGGCATCCGACGATTCTGGACGGTGCGATCATCGGGTCCGGCGCGCAGGTGCTGGGGCCGATCACGGTCGGCACGCGGTCGCGGATCGGTGCGAATGCGGTGGTGACGAAGGATGTCGCGGAGGGCGCGGTGATGGTCGGCATCCCGGCGCGCGCGACCATGATCGAGGGCGGGCAGGCGCCCGAGCCGCGCTTCGTTCCTTATGGCACGCCGTGCTGCGAGACGTTCGATCCGGCGACACAGAAGGTCGAGCTTCTGCGCTGCGAGATCGAGGCGCTGCGCAAGCGGCTCGATGCGCTGGTGGCGGAACAGGAAGCGCCTGATCGTGAGGCGACCCGCGCCTGATGGGGGTCGTTACGCCGTTTCCTGCCGCAATCGGCAAGGCCAGCCAGATCGGGTTCGAACGCCTGGAGCTTACCCGCATCCTCGACCTGTACGGCCGGATGGTCGCAGCCGGGCACTGGCGGGACTATGCCATCGAATTCAACCGTGACGCGGCGGTCTTCGCGGCATTCCGGCGCAGCGCCGAGAGGCCCGAGGTGCGGATCGAGAAGCGTCCGGCACTCCGCAACCGGCAGGGCATGTGGGCGCTGGTCGGCGAGCATGGCTCCGTGCTGAAGCGCGGCAGCGAGCTTGGCCCCGTGCTGGCGCCGGTCGAGCGCCGGCTGCTGAAGCTCGTCGAGGAATAGCCCCTCCCGGCGAACCGGGAGGGGTCGGTCGCTCAGGCCATCGCCAGCGTCTGGACCGGGGGCAGTCGCTTGCCCATGTCGCCGAGCGTCCCGACGACCATGCGGCGCATCGGATGCCAGAAGGCGGAGAGCGTCAGCAGCGCGGAGCCGATGATCAGGCCCGTGAACGCTGCGGAGAGCTCCACAGTCCCTGCCGATCGCAGGACCGAGAACATCGCGTAGAGCACATAGGCGAGCCCCGAGACGAGAAGCGCGCGCCGATCGATCGCGAGCGCGACGAAGGCGAAGACGAGGTAGAGCGCGAGCACGATCAGCGCGACGCCAAGACCGATCTCGTTGCCGAATACGCCGAGCATCTGGAAGATCGGGTGCGCGATCATCGGTGCGGCAGCCAGATGGAGCCAGAAGGCGACGTCGGCGCGGCGGGTCGTCCGCTCCCGGTCCGACAGATCCCAGCGCATGGCGAGCGCGAACACCGCGACCCCGCAGACGAGCAGTACCGGCCAGATCGCCTCCTTCACCCCGGGCACTGCCGCGATCGCGAGCGCGACGACGACCGCAACCACCGCCACGGCGAGCGCCGCGATCGTGATCGGCACCATGAAGCGGCGCCAATGGACCCACGCCGCACCGGCCGCAGCCAGTGCCACGCCAGACGCGGCGATCGCGCCGGCGCGATCGGAGATATGCGGCGCGATCATTTCGATCGTCGCGCCGAGTGCGGCAACGACGCCGCCTACGAAGCCCAACAGCAACAGGATGCTCGGCAGCGCCATGCGCCGGCGCGTGGTGAAATATTCGGCCAGTCCCCACGAAGCCGCGGCCACCAGCACGCCGCCGATCGGGTTTGCGATCGTCGTCCCGATCTGCATCAGCGCGACGAGCAGCAGCCCGATCGCGATGGCGACGAAGATATCGTTGAACCCGGTCAGCAGCCGGAAATGCTCCTCATCCACCGCCGGCGTGTTGCGCCCCCCGGCGACGTGATTGCGGAACGCGGTCGCGGTGGCGGCAGGCATCACCCCCGCCGCCACCGCGCCGTCGATATCGCTTTCGCTATACATGCGGTCCTCTCCCTGTTGAGCGTGAAACGTAACACGAGTGTATTAAGTGGGCAATACAGACGAGCCTTGTTCTTCGACCGCGCCAAACCACCGCATCGCGGCATCCTCGGCGGTCTCGTCGTTCGGATCGGTCGGGCTGACCCATGCAACGATGCCATCGGGACGCGCCATCATGGCCCGAACGCCAAGCCGATCCCTGGCGTCGACCGCAACATAGGCCAACTGCCACTGCCGATGGCCGGTTAGGTCTTGCAACGCCGGACACCCTTCGAAATCGAGCAACACACCGCGGCCGGAGCGAAAATGCGCGTTCAGCCTCGTGCCGTCGACCAGATCGAAGTCGGGTGCGCTGCGGCCGATCAGCGGATGGTTGCCTCCGATATCATATCGCAGGCCAATCCCACTGGACCGCTCGGCAAAATAGCGTGCGCCATCCCGCGTATCGATCAGGGCGCGCATGATGCCTTCCAGCGCGCGAGTGCTCCGCGTCGGTCGCATCAGCGCGACCTGAGCGCGGGACCAGTCGAGCACCTGTGCGCCGATCGGACGCCGCTCGCTGGTATAGCTATCCAGCAGATCGGGCGGCGCATCGCCACGAATGGTCGCCGCCAGTTTCCAGCCGAGGTTCATGGCATCGCCGAGCCCGAGGTTCAGACCCTGTCCGCCCAGCGGCGAATGGATGTGCGCAGCATCGCCGGCCAGCAATATGCGACCCCGGCGATATTCGACTGCCTGACAGGCGCGATCGGTCCAGGTGGTCGCCAGTTTCAGGGATCGGACGACAACATCGATGCCGGAGATTTTGCGTAGCACGCCCTCGACATGTTCGCGCGTGATCGGGACGGTCCGATGGCACGCGCCGCCATCGAAATCGACCATCGCGATCGTATCAGGCGCTGCGTAGGTATACATGCCCGTCGCCGTGTAATGTCGGCCGACGTTGAGCGATTCCGGGCCACCGAGTTCAACCTGAACGGAATAGCCGGTGAATTCCGAGTCGGTCCCGACAAATGCGATTCCGCTCGCCTTGCGCACCCTGCTGCGCCCGCCGTCGCAACCGACGAGCCAGCGGCCACGGATCGTGCCGTCAGTTGTCTGAACGGTCACGCCATCGGGCGACTGCGCGCAACCCTCGACGCTGCAACCGCGCCGGATCAACACGCCTAGTGCGTCGGCGCGTGCTGCAAGCACGGTTTCGATGCTCGCCATATCAGCCGCGATGGCGGTGATCGGGCCGGGCAGACGATAGGGCCATGTCGCATTGTCGATCTGATCGTGGAAGAACGGGATGCCCGCGAAATGACCGGCCGGACGGCGCTGGATGTGTGTCCGATCCGGCGTCACGGGCGGCTGACTCCCGGCCGCGCGATCTCCAAGCGCGCCCAGCAGACCGCGACGATCGAAATGCTCCATCGTCGGCACGGTGAGGCCACGCAGCCCGAACGGCAGGTCTTTCAGCGGTGAGCCGGGATGCGGTGCCTTTTCGAGGATGACGACCGAGCAGCCCGCGGACTGCAACTCGCACGCGAGGAACAAGCCCACTGGACCGGCACCGGCGATCACCACGTCATAGGTTTCGAATGCGGAATCGGATCGGGACACAAATACGCTCCTTGTCGATGTTCGACCGGAGCGTTTCCCGAACTGGCGACCCGCACGGACGAACATTGGGACGCCTGCACAGCGCCAATGCTCGTCGTGGGGGTCTCAAGCGCGAGGCCAAAGACCAGAGCTTTCGTTACCGAAAGGCCTCGGGCTTACCAAACCGAGACTGCCTTTTCCGACAGCCCCCGATAGCGGTATTCGCTAAGGTGTGCAACGGATGCAAAACCGACCCGCTGCTTACCCTTGCAGTTTCTTCCCGATCAGCATCGACTGTTCGGCGCCAGAATTGGGGACGATCTCGCCCGCACGGTCGGCGATCTCGGCCCAGTGCGCCGCGACCCCTTCCGGTGAGAGGTCGTCGCCGGTCAGAAGCGCGCCCTGGGTCAAGGTGACGTAGGAGGCCTGGAATACGCCGGCACCTGCGCCGACGATCGCGTTGGAAGGGGCGTCCTCCGACACGAGGTATAGCGCGGCTGGGACGACCTTTTCGGGTGCGAAGGCCTTGAACGCCTCGGCCGGGAACAGGTCTTCGGTCATCCGCGTGCCCGCGACGGGGGCGATCGTGTTGACCTTGATGTTGTTCTTCGCGCCTTCGAGATACAGCGTCTTGGTCAGGCCGGCGAGGCCGAGCTTCGCGGCGCCGTAGTTCGCCTGGCCGAAATTGCCGAACAGCCCGGTCGACGATGCCGTCATCAGGATGCGGCCGTAATTCTGCTCGCGCATGGTTTCCCAGCACGCCTTTGTCGCCATCGCCGAGCCGATGAGGTGGACCTTCACCACGAACTCGAAATCGGCGGACTCCATCTTGGCAAAGGTCTTGTCGCGCAGGACGCCGGCATTGTTGATGAGGATATGGACACCGCCCCACTTTTCCCGGGCCTTCGCGACCATCTCGACCATCTGGTCATATTCGGCGACGCTGCCGCCGTTCGACATCGCCTCGCCGCCGGCTGCCTCGATTTCCTCGACAACCTTCAGCGCCGCGTCGGAATGGCCGGTGCCGTCACGCGCACCGCCGAGATCGTTGACGACGACCTTCGCGCCGCGCCGCGCGAGTTCCAGCGCATAGGCGCGACCGAGACCGCCGCCAGCGCCGGTGACGATCGCGACCTTGTTGTCGAAGCGGATAGGCATGAGAAAGGGCGCTCCTTCGTGAAGAATGAGCGCCCTTCCTTAATCAGCCGTCAGTCGGGCGCAATGCCCGATTGACGTGTGCGTCAAGCCTTAACGGCCACCGCGCTGCATGCAGTGGTCGGTCTGACCCTTCTTGCACATCGGATACTTGTCCATCGGCGCGGGCGGCGGGAAAGCCGTCGCGGGATCGGGCGCCGGCTGGAAGCGCACGGTTGCGCCCGGTGCCGGGGTGCCGGTCGTTGCCGGGCCGGCCGGCTGATATCCGCCGGCAGACTCGCCGCCGGTGCCGCCCGTAGTGGGGGCAGGCATCGTTGCCGGCATGCTGCTGTCCGCCGGGGCGGCAGGGGCCGTCTGGGCCGACGGATCGGCCGGCGGCGTCTGCGCCGGGTCAGCCGCGGGCGGCGTCTGCATGGCCGGGTCCGTGGCCGGAGCGGTCTGCATCGCAGGGTCTGCCGGCGGGGTTGTCTGGGTCTGTGCCATCAATGGCGTGGCGATGACGGCAGCAGCCGCCAGCAAAAGAAACTTCATGCCTGACTCTCCTCGTAAAGAGCACGAATTGCGTCGTATGCGCTGGCTCCCAACGCACTAGTTCGCACTTGGCTCCTTCGTTTCGCTGGCGATTCAAAGATTCAGGAGATTCGCCTTTCCTCAGGCACCCGAATCGAGCGCATAACCCGCCGAACGGACCGTCCGGATGATGTCGGGCCTGCCGTCGCCGTTGATCGCCTTGCGCAGGCGGCGGATGTGGACGTCGACGGTCCGGCTCTCGATATCGCTGTCGTGGCCCCATACGCTGTCGAGCAGGCGCTCGCGCGAGAAGACATGGCCGGGATGCTCGAGGAAATGCTTGAGCAGGCGAAACTCGGTCGGCCCGAGCGGCACGAAGTCGCCGCCGCGGCGGACCTTGTGACCGACGGTGTCCATCTCGAGATCGCCGTAAATCAGCGCCTCGCCAGCAAGCGCGGGGCGAACGCGGCGGAGCACGGCGCCGACGCGGGCGACCAGTTCGCGGGGGCTGAACGGCTTGGTCACGTAATCGTCGGCGCCGGTTTCGAGGCCGCGGACGCGGTCCTCTTCCTCGCCACGCGCGGTCAGCATGATGATCGGCACGTTCTGCGTCTCGGCCGCGCGGCGCAGGCGGCGGCAGACCTCGATGCCGGACAGGCCCTCGACCATCCAGTCGAGCAGGACGATGTCGGGCGTATGCTCCTTGGCGAGCAGCAGCGCCTCCTCGCCGTCGATCGTGTGCGCGACATCGAACTCCTCGCGCTTGAAGTGCCAGATCAGCAGTTCGGCAAGCGCGGCGTCGTCCTCGACGAGCAGCATGCGGGCGCGGGCCATAAGAGTCTCCTCAGGCGGTACGGGTCGAGCGGTCGCGCTCGGCCATTTGGGTGCCGGTGGCGGCGAAATAGACCATTTCGGCGACGTTGGTCGCGTGATCGCCGATGCGTTCCAGGTTCTTGGCGACGAACAGGAGATGCGCGACCTGGCCGATCGTCTTGGGATTCTCGACCATGTGGGTGACGAGGGTGCGGAAGATGCTGTCGTAGAAATCGTCGAGCGCGTTGTCCGCTTCCTGCACACGCACCGCCGCCTCGGCGTCACGCGCGGCGAACGCGTCGAGCGCCTCGCGGACCATCCGCGAGGCCATTTCCGCCATCGCGGGAAGGATCGAGATCGGCTCGATCCGGTGTTCGCTCTCGATCTGCGGCACGCGCTTGGCGATGTTCTTGGCATAGTCGCCGATCCGTTCGACGACCGCGGCGATCTTCAGCGCGGCGACCACCTCGCGCAGGTCGTTCGCCATCGGTGCGCGCAGCGCGATGATCCGCACGCAGGTCCGCTCGACCTCGCTTTCGATCACGTCGATCTGCTTGTCGGCGGCGCGAACGCGCTGGGCAAGCGCCAGATCGTTGCGCTGGAGCGACAGCATCGCGCTCGCGATCGCTTCCTCGGCAAGCCCGCCCATCTGCGAGATCAGCCCGCGAAGCTGGCCGATATCTGTGTCGAAGGCCTTGACCGTATGTTCCTGGCCGGTTGCCATGTGCCTGCTCCTCAGCCGTCGCTACTCAACCATAGCGTCCGGTGATGTAATCCTTTGTGCGCTCCTCGCGCGGATTGGTGAAGATGTCCGACGTGTCGCCATATTCGACGAGGTTGCCGAGGTGGAAAAAGGCGGTGCGCTGCGACACGCGGGCCGCCTGCTGCATGTTGTGGGTGACGATGACGATCGCGTAGCGGCCACGCAGCTCGTGGATCAGTTCCTCGATCTTGGCGGTCGCGATCGGATCGAGCGCGGAACACGGCTCGTCCATCAGGATGACCTCGGGATCGACCGCGATCGCACGCGCGATGCACAGCCGCTGCTGCTGCCCGCCCGACAGCGCGGTGCCGCTGTCGCTGAGGCGGTCCTTCACCTCCTCCCACAGGCCGGCACGCTTCAGCGAGCGTTCGACGACATGGTCGAGATCGGCCTTCGAAGCGGCGAGTCCATGGATGCGCGGGCCGTAGGCGACGTTCTCGAAGATCGACTTGGGGAAGGGATTGGGCTTCTGGAAGACCATGCCGACGCGGGCGCGAAGCTGCACGACGTCCATGTCGGGGGAGTATATGTCCTCCCCATCCAGGCTGATTTCGCCCTCGACCCGCGCGCTCGCGACGGTGTCGTTCATGCGGTTCAGGGTGCGCAGGAAGGTCGACTTGCCGCAGCCCGAGGGACCGATGAACGCGGTCACCTGGTCCTGATAGACGTCGATCGACACGTCCCGGATCGCCTGTTTGGGGCCGTAGAACACGTTGACGCCGTGGGCGGTCATCTTGGGCGGGGCGTTGGTGATCACCAGCGTGTCTCGAACTTGTTGCGGAGGTAGATGGCGATCCCGTTCATCGCGAGCAGGAAGACGAGCAGGACGATGATCGCCGCCGACGTCTTTTCCACAAAGCCGCGATTGACCTCGTCGGACCACAGAAAAATCTGCACCGGCAGCGCGGTCGCGGGATCGCGCAGGCCCTCGGGCGGGGAGGCGATGAAGGCGCGCATGCCGATCATCAGGAGCGGCGCGGTTTCGCCCAGCGCACGCGCCATGCCGATGATCGTCCC
Organism: Sphingomonas sp. EC-HK361; assembly: GCF_902498785.1. GTDB lineage: Bacteria > Pseudomonadota > Alphaproteobacteria > Sphingomonadales > Sphingomonadaceae > Sphingomonas. The sequence goes on along the minus strand of NZ_LR701494.1, from coordinate 997,618 downwards.
GGTCAGGATGCCGGGCAGCGCGAGCGGCAGGACGTGGTGGAACACGACCTGCACCGGCGACGCGCCGACGCCGAGTGCGGCATCGCGGATCGACGGCGGCACGCCCTTGATCGCGTTGCGGCCGGCGATGACGATGACGGGCATCGTCATCAGCGCGAGCGTCAGGCCACCGACGATCGGGGCGGAGCGTGGCAGCCCGAACGTGCCGAGGAACACTGCAAGGCCGAGCAGGCCGAAGATGATCGATGGCACCGCGGCGAGGTTGTTGATCGAGACCTCGATCAGGTCGGTCCAGCAGTTCCGCGGCGCATATTCCTCGAGATAAAGCGCGGAGAGCACGCCCACGGGAAAGGCGATCGCGAGCGTGACGAGCATCGTCAGCAGCGATCCCTTGAACGCGCCCCAGATGCCGACGCGGGTCGGGTCGGTCGAATCGGACGCGCCGAAGAAACCGGTGTTGAGCCCGCGCGACAGGACGCCGCGGGCCTGCAACTGGCGGACCTGCGTCTCCGCTTCGGGCGCGCCGTCGCCCTTGTTGGCGATGTCGATCTCGCTGGCGGCGGGCACGTCGATGATCGCGCGGCGCGTGAGGAGCGAGGGGTCACGCTTCACCGCGTCGCGCACGACCGTCCATGCGCCGTCCGACAGGAGCGCCGCGCCGCCATCGTTCGGATAGGCAGCGCTTGCGGCTGCATCGACCGCGCCTTCCAGCCCCGCGCCGGTCAGCGCCAGATCGGCGCCCGTTCCGCGCAGCCGCGCCGGATCGAGCGATACGCCAGCCGCGGGCAGATCGATCGGCAGCGCGATGCGCGTTTCGGTGAAGCCGGGCAGACCTTGCGCGAACATCGTGACGAGCAGAAAGGCGAGGAAGGCCGCCGAACCGACGACCGCGCCGAGTCCGAGCAGGCGGAAGCGCCGTTCCGCCGCATAGCGCTGGCGGATGCGGCGCTGCATCGCCCTGGTCTTCCAGTCTGTGGGCGCGCGACTTACGCCCGGCTGGGCCATGCGGGCGTCAGTCATAGGCTTCACGATACCGCTTCACCACGACGAGCGCGATGATGTTGAGCAGGAGGGTGATGATAAACAGTGTCAGCCCCAAGGCGAACGCGGCGAGCGTTTTCGCGCTGTCGAACTCGGCCTCGCCGGTCAGCAGGTCGACGATCTGCTTGGTGACGGTGGTGGCGCTGGCGAACGGGTTCGCGGTCAGCGTCGCGACGCCCGATGCCGCCATGACGACGATCATCGTTTCGCCGATCGCGCGGCTGATCGCGAGGAGAACGCCGCCGACGACGCCGGGGAGTGCTGCGGGCACGAGCACGCGGCGGATCGTCTCGGACGGGGTTGCGCCCATCGCCAGGCTGCCGTCGCGCATCGATGCGGGCACCGCGGACAGCGAATCGTCCGCCATCGAGGAGACGAACGGGATGATCATCACCCCCATGACGACGCCCGCGGCAAGCGCGCTTTCCGAACTGGCCCAGGTGATGCCGACCGACACCGCGAAGTCGCGCACCGCGGGCGCCACCGTCAGCGCGGCGAAATAGCCGTAGACGACGGTCGGCACGCCGGCGAGGATCTCGAGCAGCGGCTTCATCCACTTGCGCGTGGTGTTGCGCGCATATTGGGTGAGATAGATCGCGCTCATCAGCCCGAACGGGATCGCGACCGCCATCGCGATGATCGCGCCGATGAAGAACGTGCCCCAGAATAGCGGCACCGCGCCCAGGTTGGCGCCCGGATCGCGCGCATCGATAACCTGCGGGCTCCAGTGCGTGCCGAACAGGAAATCGCCGATCGGCACGATATGGAAGAAGCGGATGCTTTCGTAGAGCAGCGACACGACGATGCCGACCGTCGTCAGGATCGCGATGAGCGAGGCGGAGAGCAGCAGCCCCATGATGACCCGTTCCACCCGCGTCCGCGCGCCGAAGCCGGGGCGGACCATCAGGAAGGCGAGGGCGCCGCCTGCAAAGGCGAAGAGGATCGACAGCGCGGTCGCGATCCAGTCGTAGCGCGCCTGTGCCGCGGCATAGGCCGGCGAGAGCAGCTCGGCGAGCGGGTGGAAGGCGCCGTAGGTCGCGCCATTCGCAAGCGCGCGGGCTTCGGAGAGGATCGCGGCGCGCTCGAACCCCGGCGCCGGCAGCTGCGCGGCGGACGGCGCCTGAAGCACCGCGTTGGTCACCATCGCGGGCGAGGTGAAGGCCCAGATGCCGAGAAAGACGAGCGGCGGCAGCACCGTCCACAGCGCGACGAACCAGCCGTGATGGCCGGGGAGCGAGCTGAACCGTTTCGATCCGCTGACCCGGCGCCCCTGCACCGCGCGCGCGCGCCCGGCGAGCCAGGCGATGAGGCCGAGGCCGAGGATCAGGAACAGGAGGACGGGGCCGCTCACGCGCCGAGGTCCTGCGCGGTCAGCGTTTGCTCGGTCCGGACGATCTCCGCTGAGCGGGCGCGGATCGCGGGCGGGGCGGCGATGAGCCCGCGCTTCACCAGCGGGCCGTCCGGTCCCCATAATGTCGTGTAGGCAACGACGAAGCGGCGCAGGCCCGGGATCGCGCCGAGATGCGCCTTCTTCACATAGATGTAGAGCGGCCGCGATCCGGGATAGGCGCCCGATGCGATGCTGTCATAAGTGGGCTTCACCCCGCTGATCGGCACGCCGTTCACCGCGTTCGCATTCTCTTCGAGGTAGCTGTAGCCGAAGACGCCGATCGCATTGGGGTTCGATTGCAGCTTCTGGACGATCAGGTTGTCGTTCTCGCCGGCATCGACATAAGCGCCGTCCTCACGGACTCGCGTGCAGCGCGCGGCCAAGGCGTCGTCCTTTAGCGACTTGGCGGACGGATCGGTATCCTCGCAACCGCGCTTCAGGATCAGCTCCGCCAGCGCATCGCGCGTGCCGCTGGTCGAGGGCGGGCCGTAAACCTGGATCGGAACGGCCGGGAGCGCTGGGTTCACGTCACGCCACGTCCGCGCGGTGTTTGGGTGCCCGAGCGGGGCGGCGGCGAGCGCCCGGTAGAGATCGGCCGGGGTCAGCTGCATCGCCGGGCCGTTCTTCGCCTCGGCAAAGGCGATGCCGTCGATCCCGACCTGGATTTCCAGCACCTCGCCGGCACCGTTCTTCGCGCAGGTCTGCAGCTCGGCCGGCTTCATCCGGCGCGATGCGTCGGCGATATCCGGATGCGCCGCGCCGATGCCGGCGCAGAACAGCTTCATCCCTGCGCCAGTGCCGGTCGATTCGATCACCGGCGCGCGCGCATCGGGGGCGCTGGCGAGCCACTGTTCTGCGACGATCGTCGTGAAGGGGTAGACGGTGGAGGAGCCTACCGCGCGGATTTGCGCCCGCGACCCGACGCCGCCGCCATTCGCCTGATCGCGCAGCGACCCGCCGACCAACGCCGGCACGAATGCGGCAAGCGCGGCCACACCCAGGCAGGCGGGAAGGGCGAAGGAACGGAGCATAGGCGCGATGGTTCGATCCGTGGACGGCTCCGCTCAATCGAAGCCCATGAGTCGGGGCAGTTACCCGCCGGGTCCGGCTGCTGTGTGACATTCCCGTTACGGATTGATGACAGCGTTTGGGGTCGTGACCCGATGCCCGCCGCCGATCAGGCGGTGACCGGCAGCAGGATCGATACGCGCGTGCCGACGCCGGGCGTGCTCGCGATTTCCAGCCGTCCGCGATGCCGCTCGACGATGTGCTTGACGATCGCAAGGCCGAGTCCGGTCCCGCCAAGCGCGCGGCTGCGCCCTGCATCGACGCGGTAGAAGCGTTCGGTCAGCCGCGGGAGGTGCTCGGCCGCGATGCCTTCGCCTTCGTCGGCGACGGTCAGCCGCACCATCCCGCCCGCGGGGGACGAGAGGGTGATGCGGATCGGTGTGCCGGGGCGGCCATATTTCATCGCATTGCCGATGATGTTGTGGAGGACCTGCGACACTTGCGTCTCGTCGCCGGTGACGCGCGGCGAGGTGGCGGGCGCCTCGAGGACGATATCCTGTCCGCGCGCGCCGTGATCGTTGGCGAGTTCGTCGCGCACCCCCTCGATCAGCTCGGCGAGATCGATCGCGCGCTCCGGAGGGCGGTGCTTTTCCGATTCGATCCGCGAGAGAGAAATGAGGTCATCGACAAGCCGCTGCATCCGCCGCGCCTCGTCGAACATGATTTTCAGGAAACGGTCGCGGACCTCTGCATCCTCGCCCGCCTCGTCGCGCAACGTCTCGACATAACCGAGGATCGAGGCGAGCGGCGTGCGCAGCTCGTGGCTGGCGTTAGCGACGAAATCGACCCGCATCTGCTCGGCGGCGTGGCGCGCGCTCTGGTCGATCAGGTGGACGACACTAAGTCCTTCCGACGTCGAGGTGACGCGCATTTCCCACCGCTGGTCTGGCGCGCCTAGCCCGGCGAGCAGCACTGGCGTGCTGTCGCCGGCGTCGCTTGCCAGCCGCTCCGCTGCGGCGGGGTGGCGGATTGCGGTGCGCACATCCTCGCCCATTACATGCCCGCCCAGCAGTGCGATCGCGGCGCGATTGGCGGCAGCGACGCGGCGTTCGCTGACGATCAGGACCGGTTCCGCAATGGCATCGAGCACTTCGTCGAGCGGACCGGCGTGGAGGGCCTGATCGACATCGCTGACGGCGGCGCCGGCGTCCTCCTCGTCCCCCATCAGCCCGACGACCAGGATCGCGGCGATCCCGGCGATCAGCGATACGAGCGCGGATTGCAGGCCGTCGGGCAGGAACAGGTTGGCGGCGGCGCCCACGGCGACCAGCGCGATCGCGACGATGAAGCGGCCCGGCACCTGAAGCATGACAGCGCGATTAGCCCGCGCCGGCGCTGCTGGCTACTCCCGGTGAACGTGGCCCGATGCTGTCCCGTGCTGGAACGCGATTGTCGCTGCGCTTGCCCGGCGTGCACGATTGTGAAAGGGCTTGGGCCGCATAAAGGACCGGCATGAGCGACGAACCCGACAGCACCCCACCGGCAGGCCATGCGCACCCGACGCGGCGCCGTGCCCTGATGCTGGGTGCGGTGGGTGCGGCAACAGTCGTGTCGATCCGGCCAGCGCTTGCGCAAACCAACGCATCGATCCTGCAATGCGAGATCCCGGTGCCAGATGCTGGCCGTGCGGGGAGCTACATCGCGGCGGACGGAACGGTGGTTCCCGCGAACACCGCTGGCGCCTTTCCAGCGCCCCCGCGTCCGATCAAGGGCGAGGCGGTGCGCCAGGCGATGGCGACGGGCGGTTCGCTGCCCGGTTACGACAGCCAGCGCAGCCGCGCCTATATGAACTATATTCGCCGCCTCCAGCGCGGGACGAGCGGCTTTACCTGTTTCGCATCGCTGCAGATGCCGCGCGGCTGACACGCATGGGCGCGGTCGTATACCGGGCCGCGCCGCCGGATGCGTTGGTCAGCATCACGCTCGACATTCTCACCGCGATCTTCCACCGCCCGTCGGGCACCACGCACCTCGTCATCGCGCCCGCGCCGGAAATCCTGGCCGCGCTTGCCGAGGCGCCGCTATCGGCTGATGCACTGCTCGCGCGGCTGGCGGCCGATTACGACCTTGGCGAAATCGACGCGCTGTCCGAGCGGCTGGCTGAGCTGATCGACGCCGGTCTGGTGGAAGCGGTGACCCGGTGATGCGGCACGCCTTTTCGGTGCGGATCGGGCCGGTGGGCTTTCGCGTCGGGTCCGACTGGCGCGCGCCGATCGCTGCGATCGAGGCGCTTTATACGGGCTATCCGAAGCCCGACATCGCCGATTTCACCGTTCGGCTGGAAGCGCCGCGGCCGTGGCGGCGCTGGCTTCGGCCCAAGGTCGCGATTTCGGGCGACTTCACGCTCCCCGATGCCGCGCCGTTGCCGCTCGCGCATGGCTTGCTGGCGGCGGAAATGGCGATGAACCTGCAGATGGCGATCGGCCAGCGCCAGTATCTGCTGCTCCACGCCGCCACGGTCGAGCGCGATGGCCGCGCGATCGTGCTGACGGGCGAATCCGGTGCGGGCAAATCGACGCTCGCCGCGCTGCTGATGACGCGCGGCTGGCGGCTGATGGGGGACGAGTTCGCGCTGCTTTCGCCCGAGACCGGGATGATCCACGCCTTTCCGCGCGCGATCAGCCTGAAGAATGCGGCGATCGCCGTCGTGGCGGCTGCCGCGCCGGGGGGGCGATGGGGGCCGATGATGGCCGCGACGCCGAAAGGTGATATCCGGCATCTGCGCCCCGACGACCGCGCGCTTGCGGCAATGGAGGTGCCGGCGCTGCCAGCGCATCTGGTCTTTCCGCGCTTCGGGTTCGAAAGCGCCATGCGCGACGTTGCGCCCAGCGAGGCGTTCGTGCGGCTGACCCAGGCGTCGACCAACTACGTCGCGCTCGGCGAGCGGGGATTTGCAGCGCTGACGCGCTTCGTCACCGATGTGCCGGCAACGGCGATCGATTATCCCGACACGGCGAGCGGGATCGCCGCGGTCGAGGCGCTGGCGTGAGCGACGCGCGCCTCCTCGCTCGTGCGCTGACCCGTCCGGAAACCGTGGCGGGGCTGGATGCCGGGGGCTGGACGGGGCTGCTGACGATGGCGCGCGCCGAACTGCTGCTCGGCACGCTGGCGTTGCGCATCGACGGCCTGCCTGTCCCGGACGCTGTTCGGAAAATTCTCTCGGACGCTAGAGCGGAGGCGGAGCATCAGCGGCGGCAGGCGCTTTGGGAAGCGGAGATGGCGCGGCGCGCGCTCGCGCAGATCGATGCGCCGGTCGTGCTGCTGAAGGGCACTGCCTATGCCGCGGCGGGACTCGGGGCGGGGGCAGGGCGCCATATCGGCGATCTCGACATTCTCGTGCCTCGCACGTCCCTCGATGTTGTGGAGGCGGCGCTGATCGCGGCGGGCTGGGAATGGGTGAAGCCCGATCCCTATGACGACGCCTATTACCGCCGCTGGATGCACGAACTCCCCCCGCTCATCCACCGCGAGCGCGACCGGATGATCGATGTGCACCACACGATCCTGCCGCTGACGGCGCGGCCGACGCCCGATGCCGACGCGCTGATCTCGGATAGCGTGCCGCTGGAAAACGGTCTGCGCATACTGTCGCCGGCAGATATGATCGTCCATGCCGCCGCACATCTCTTCGCAGATGGCGATCTAGCCGGGGGCATGCGCAACCTATGGGATATCGACCGGTTACTGCGCGAGTTCGGCGAGGAAAGCGATTTCTGGTTCAAGCTCCAGGCGCGTGCCTGGCACCATCAGCTTGGCGGCCCCGTCGCGCGGGGGGTTCGACAATGCGCCGCGCTTTACGAAACGCCGATCCCCGACACTTGGCGTCGATGGGACAGCGCCGATCCGCTGTTCGCCCGTCGTATCGTCGCCCGCGATGGCTGGGGCCGGGCGACGCGCCCGGCTACGCGGCTCGGCTTCTATCTACGCTCCCATGCGCTTCGGATGCCGCCGGCGATGCTGGCGCGGCATTTGTGGACGAAGTGGCGCCGCGGCGGCGGCGATAGAGCGCGGTAATCGACAGGACGACCGCGACCGCAAGCGTGTCGGCGATCCAGTCGCGAATGTCGCAATCGCGGTGGATGGCAGGCATCGCCTGAAGCACTTCGATCAGCGCGCCGAGGAACGAAAGTCGTTCGCCGATGCGAAAAAGCGGCGCTTTGGGGTAGCTCCACGCCGCCAGCACCGCCATCGTCGTGAACGCGCCCATATGCTGGAACTTGTCGTGATGCTCGAACGGCGTGTGCGGCGGGTGGGGCAGGAGCGCCATCGTGACCGCGAAAAGGATGGCGGCACAAAGGGCGACGCGGGCAATTACGCGTTTTGGCGGCATCCAAGGCGCTCCAGCGTTGGGATCAGGTCGTCGAAATGATCGATGATCGCGTCCGCGCCAAGCTCCTCGACCGGCTGCATGAGGAATCCGAAGCGGCAGGCGATCGAGGGTACGCCGGCGCCGGCCGCCGCCTTCACATCGAAGATCGAATCGCCGACGAACGCCGCGCTGCCGCCACCGCAATCCGCGATCATTCGCGCGATCGGCGCGGGTGACGGCTTCGATTTGCCACGACCGAGCGTGTCGCCGCCGATGATCGTGGCGAAGCGCGCGGTCAGGCCGAGATCGTCGAGGAGCGCGCGGGCGAACCGCTCGATCTTGTTGGTGACGACTGCGAGCTTCACCCCCTGAGCCGCCAGCGCATCAAGCGACGCTAGGGCGCCCGGATACGGTGCCGAATCAACCGCGATGTTCGCTTCGTAGTAAGCCAGGAGCCTCGGGTGGAGCAGGTCCAGCATCGCCTCATCGCAACCGCCGCTCGACGCCAGCCCTTGCGCCAGCATGTGCCGCGCGCCGCCGCCGATCATCGGCTTCACCTGCGCGACCGAGAGCGGCGGGCGGTCGACGCTCGCCAGCGCATGGTTCACCGCCGCGGTCAGATCGCCGCTGGTATCGACGAGGGTGCCGTCGAGGTCGAATCCGACGATGTCGAATGATGAACTTGGCGGTGAAATTGTCGTCATAACGGCCCTGCCAGACAGCAGTGCTATGGAAATGGCAAGCATGTGGTGCAAAAGCGGGCGCATGACGACGCCGACCCGCCCCGACGCCACGCCGATCGCCGCGATAATCCTTGCCGCGGGCAAGGGAACGCGGATGAAGTCGGACCTGCACAAGGTCCTGCACCCGATTGCCGGGCGCGCGATGCTGCTCCATCTCGTCGATTCCGTGGCGGCGCTGGGTGCGGAACGGACCGTCGTGGTCACCGGTGCGGGCCGCGAGCAGGTCGAGGCGGCGGTCGCGCCGCTCGGCATCGCGACGGCGCTGCAGGCCGACCAGCTCGGCACGGGTCACGCGGTGCAGCAGGCGCAGGCGGCGCTCGACGGGTTCGATGGCGATGTCCTGATCCTCTACGGTGACGTTCCGCTCGTTTCCGCCGCCACCATGAGGCGGATGATCGAGCGGTTGAACGCGAGCGACACCCCCGCGGCGGTCGTGCTCGGCTTCCGGCCCGATGACGCAGGCGCCTATGGACGGGTGATCGCGGATGGCGATGGACGGATCGACCGGATGGTCGAATTCAAGGATGCATCGCCTGAAGAACACGCTGTAACCCTTTGTAATTCCGGGTTGATGGCGGTTCGATCGCGTGACCTTTTCGCGCTGCTCGCGCGCGTGAGTAATGACAATGCCGCGGGGGAATATTACCTCCCCGATATCGTGATGCTGGCGCGCGCGGATGGCCGTCATGCCGCGGTGATTGAAACCGACGCGGCGGAAGTGGCCGGGGTCAACAGCCGCGGTGAACTGGCGGGCGTCGAGGCGGGGTGGCAGCAACGCCGGCGCACCGAGGCGATGGCGGCTGGCGTGACGCTCATCGCACCGGAAACCGTATGTTTCGCGCACGATACCGTGCTTGGCCAAGACGTGACGATCGAGCCCAATGTCGTCTTCGGACCCGGCGTGTCGGTGGCTCACGGGGTGACGATCCACGCATTCAGCCATATCGAAGGCGCGACGATTGGCCGCGATGCCGAGGTCGGCCCCTATGCCCGCCTGCGACCCGGCGCAGTCCTGGGCGAAGGATCGAAGGTCGGCAATTTCGTCGAGATGAAGAAGGCGACGCTCGGCAAGGGGGCGAAAGCCAACCACCTGACTTATCTGGGTGACGCAGAGGTGGGCGCGGGTGCCAACATCGGCGCGGGCACGATTACATGCAATTACGACGGGTTCTTCAAATACCGTACGACCATCGGCGCGGGCGCGTTCATCGGATCGAACTCGGCGCTTGTCGCGCCGGTATCGATCGGTGAGGGCGCGATCGTCGCGGCGGGGTCGGTCGTGACCAGCGACGTGTCGACGGATGCACTGGTGCTCGTGCGACCCCAGCAAACCGAGAAGCCCGGTTGGGCGACGCGCTTCAGACAGGTGATGCGCGCCAAAAAGGACGCCAAATAAATGTGTGGAATCGTTGGAATCGTCGGCACCGAAAGCGTCGCTGGCCGGCTGCTCGACGGGCTGAAGCGGCTGGAATATCGCGGCTATGATTCGGCCGGCATCGCAACAGTGCATGACGGCACGATCGATCGGCGGCGCGCGTCGGGCAAGCTCGTCAACCTCGCGCGCGAACTGGCCGCAAGCCCGCTTGCCGGCACGATCGGCATCGCGCACACCCGATGGGCGACGCATGGCGGCCCGACAACCGACAATGCGCACCCGCACGCGACCGATCACGTCGCCGTCGTCCACAACGGCATCATCGAGAATTTCAAGCCGCTGCGCGACGAGCTCATCGGGCGCGGCCGCGTCTTCACCAGCGAAACCGACACCGAAGTCGTCGCACATCTGGTCAGTGAGAAGGTCGAAGCCGGCGCATCCCCCGAAGATGCGGTGCGCGAGGTTCTGCCGCGCCTCCACGGCGCCTTCGCGCTCGCCATCCTGTTCCGCGACGCCCCCGATCTGCTGATCGGCGCACGGCTCGGCTCGCCGCTCGTCGTCGGCTATGGCGAGGGCGAAACCTATCTCGGATCGGATGCCCTCGCGCTCGCGCCGCTGACCCAGCGCATCGCCTATCTCGACGAGGGAGACTGGGTCGTGTGTCGCGGCGACGGCGCGCAGGTCTATGACGCGGACAACAGTCCCGTCACCCGCGAGATTACGATTTCCGGCGTCACGGGCGCGCTGATCGACAAGGGCAATCACCGGCATTTCATGCAGAAGGAGATTTTCGAGCAGCCGATCGTCGTCGCCCAGACGCTTCGGTCCTATCTCCACCGCATGGACGGTCGCATCGCGCTGCCCATCCCCGATTTCGATCTGTCGGGCATCAGGCGGGTGACGATCGTCGCGTGCGGGACGAGCTTCTACGCGGGCATGGTCGCGAAATACTGGTTCGAGCAGTTCGCGCGCGTGCCCGTCGATCTCGATGTGGCGAGCGAGTTTCGCTACCGCGCCCCGGTGATGGAGCCGGGCGGGTTGATGATCGTCATCAGCCAGTCGGGGGAAACGGCCGATACGCTGGCAGCGCTGCGCCATGCCAAGACCGAAGGCCAGACGATCGCGGCCGTCGTGAACGTGCCGACGAGCAGCATGGCGCGCGAGGCCGACCTTCTGCTGCCGACGCATGCCGGGCCGGAAATCGGCGTTGCATCGACCAAGGCGTTCACCTGCCAGCTTGCGGTGCTTGCGGCGCTCGCGGCGAACCTCGCCAAGGCCAAGGGACGGATGACCGACGAGGAGGAGCGGATGATCGTCCGCCACCTCGCCGAGGCACCGGCGGCGATTAACGGCGCGCTTGCCTATGACGAGGCGATCGAAGCGATGGCAGGCGTGGTCGCGGGCGCGCGGGACGTATTGTATCTCGGCCGCGGTACGGACTATCCGCTGGCGCTTGAGGGCGCGCTGAAACTGAAGGAAATCAGTTACATCCACGCCGAAGGTTATGCGGCGGGCGAGATGAAGCACGGCCCGATCGCGCTGATCGATGAAAACGTGCCCGTGATCGTCATCGCGCCGACGGGGCCGCTGTTCGACAAGACCGTCAGCAACATGCAAGAGGTTCAGGCGCGCGGCGGCAAGGTCGTGCTGATCAGCGACTATGACGGCATCCAGGCGGCGGGCGACGGGTGCGTCGCGACGATCACCATGCCCAAATGCCATCCGCTGATCGCACCGATCGTCTATGCGGTGCCGGTGCAATTGCTTGCCTATCACGTCGCCGTGATGAAAGGCACCGACGTCGATCAGCCGCGCAACCTCGCAAAATCGGTGACGGTGGAGTGAACCTCAGTCGATGAGGCGCCACGCCAGCGTCTCGCCGGCGTGGAAGGGAACGAGGGTGGTGGCACCCGTTGCGAGGTTTGCGGGAACCTGCTGGCTCGTACGCTCCAGCGTGATCGTCGCGTCGTTGACCGGCAGACCGTAGAAGCGTGGGCCGTTGAGGCTTGCGAACGCCTCGAACCGGTCGAGCGCGCCGTCCGCGTCGAAGGCGGCGATGTAGCTTTCCAGCGCATGGGGCGCGTTGAAGATGCCGGCGCATCCGCATGCGGCTTCCTTGCGGTCGATGGCGTGGGGTGCGCTGTCAGTGCCAAGAAAGAATTTGGGTGAACCCGAGGTTGCGGCCTTGCGGACGGCGAGCCTGTGCCGCTCGCGCTTCGCGACGGGCAGGCAATAGGCGTGCGGGCGGATGCCGCCATCGAAGATCGCGTTGCGGTTGATGTGGATATGCTGCGGCGTGATCGTGGCGGCAACCGTTGCGGGCCCAGTTGCCACGAAGTCGGCCGCTTCCGCGGTAGTGATATGTTCCAGCACGATTTTCAGCGCCGGAAAGTCGCGGACGAGCTTGGAGAGCGTTCGGTCGATGAACACCGCCTCGCGGTCGAAGATATCGACCTCCCGATCGGTGACCTCGCCGTGGATCAGCAGCGGCATGCCCGCGCGCTGCATCGCCTCCAGCACCCCGCAAATGTTCGCAATGTCGGTGACGCCGTGCGCGGAGTTCGTCGTCGCATTGGCGGGATAGAGCTTGCAGGCGGTGAAGACCCCTGCTTCGAACCCGCGCACGATCTCCGCCGCATCGGCGTCGTCGGTCAGGTAGCATGTCATCAGCGGGGTGAAGTCGGTGCCTTGCGGCAGCGCCGCGAGGATACGCGCCCGATAGGCCTGCGCGGCGGCGATCGTCGTCACCGGCGGGGAGAGGTTGGGCATCACGATCGCGCGGGCGAACTGGCGTGCGGTGTAATGCGCAACCGCGTCCAGCATCGCCCCGTCGCGCAGGTGGACATGCCAGTCGTCGGGGCGGCGGATCGTCAGGCGCTGTGTCATGCGCGGTTCCTTAGCGGTGCAGGCGCAGGGGTGCCAGCGGGGTTGGGGATCGCCGCCGTCACGCCTATCTAGCCGGCATGGGCACATGGCTTTCCGATCGCGCGGTGGTTCGTCTCTCGGGCGAGGATGTGCGCGCCTTCCTGCAGGGGCTGGTCACGAACGACGCCGAAGGCATGCTACCGGTCTGGACGGCGTTATTGACCCCACAGGGCAAGGCGCTCTTTGACTTCATCCTCTGGGCGGACGGCGACGATGTGCTCCTCGATTGCGAGGCTGAGCAGGCGGACGCGCTCGTGCGGCGGCTGTCGATGTATCGCCTGCGTCGCGCGATCACGATCGCACGTGACGAGCGGATCGGCGTCCACTGGGCGCGCGAGGGCGGTGAGGGGGTGCCCGACCCGCGGCTACTCGCGCTCGGCTACCGCTGGATCGGCGAACCCGGAGAGCCGGTGGACGGCTGGCGCGAGCATCGGCTGTCGCTCGGCGTGCCCGAGGGGATGGCCGAACTCGGCTCGGGCGAAACGCTCTGGCTCGAATGCAACGCGCGCGAGCTGAACGGGGTCAGCTTCGCCAAGGGCTGCTATGTCGGACAGGAGAATACCGCACGCATGCATCACCGCGCAAAGGTCAACCGGCGACTCGTCGTCGCGCCGATCGACGAAGCGGACGAAAAGCGCCGCGCGGTCTATCCCGATCTTGGCGTCATGGTGACGCTGCGCCGGGTCGAGGCGCTGGGAGACGCACTGGTCCCCGACTGGATGACGCAGGCGCTGGAATCCGCCTGAACCCGGCGTCGCTGTCGCGCGTTCGCACGGGCATGAAGCTTTTCCATGTCAGCGATGTGCATTTCGGCGCCGAAGATCCCGTGGCGCTCGACTGGTTTCGCGAGCGCGTCGCCGAGGAGCGTCCCGACGCGGTCGTAATGACCGGCGACTTGACGATGCGCGCGCGGACGCACGAATTCGAGGCGGGCGGCGCGTGGCTGCGCAGTCTCGGCGTGCCGGTGACGGTCGAGGTGGGTAACCACGACATCCCCTATTATTCCGATCCGATCCGCCGGCTGTTCCGGCCGTACCGCCGCTATGCCGCGCTCGAGTCGATGATCGAACGGCCGCTCGACCTGGAGGGTGTCTCGATCGTGCCGCTGAAGACGACCGCGCGCGCGCAATTGCGCTGGAACTGGTCGAAGGGGCGGGTGAGCGACGGGTCACTCTCACGCGCACTCGACGATATCGCGCGGGCGCCGGCGGGCAATGTCATCTTCGTCGCGGCGCACCATCCGCTGGTCGAGACGGGCACGAAGGGAACGGCACGCACGCGCCGCGGCGCCGATGCGCTGGAGGCACTGGCGGCAGCCGGCGCGCATGTCGTGCTTTCGGGGCATGTCCACGATCCGTTCGACGTGCCGGTCGTGCGCGACGGACGGACGATCCGGCTGATCGGGGCGGGCACGCTGTCGAAGCGGGTGCGCAACAGCCCGCCCGCGTTCAACGAAATCCGGATCGACGGTGCGGGGTTCGAAACGCTCGCCCGCTCGCTGTCGGACGCGCCGAAGATTGTTCTCGGTCAGTCGTAACAGCGCACGATCGCGCGGGCGAGGCGCCGGTCCTCCAGCGAATAGTAAAGGTGGATGCGGCCGTCCTGCGCGACGATGGCAGAGGCGGCGAACGCGATGTCGGTCGCAGCGCGGTCGCGCGGGGGCGGGGGCATGATGAGCGGTTCGATCCCGCGCGCCGTCACGCGCTCGAAATCCCGGTCGAAGGCAACCCAGCCGATCCGCCAGCGCGCATCCGCCGTCGCGCCGTTGTAGAACATCACCGGGTCGCGGCCGGGGAGTTGCACGATCGGACCGGTCGACAGATGCCAATTGTCCCAGGAGTCGTCACGCACATCGAAGGGATCATTGACCGAGGTCCACGGTCCGCAATCGGCATGGCTCCCCGCGACGCCGATCCGCGACGCGTTTTCGCGCGCATATTCGTAGAACAGTCGCCATGTGCCGTCCCTGGCCTGCGCCAGCGTTGCTTCCTTGATATTGCCCTCGCCCGGCGGCGCCTGGAGGACGACCGCGCGCTTGGTGAGTGTCGTGAGCGTCGGGCCCTCGGCGACGAGCATGGATCCTTGCGCGCGCGCGGCATCGACTCCGGTGAAATAGACCGCATAGCTGCCGTCGGCGCGCTGAACGACGGTCGGGTCTTCGCATCCTCCTGCGTCGGCTGCATCCGGGCCGGGGGTCAGCGCTGGCCGCGAATCGAGATCGAAGTGGAGGCCATCGCGGCTGGCGCCGGCGTAGACCAGCCCGGTCGGATCGTGCGGGCCGAGCGGGTTGGGGACGACGCGCAGCAGGATGCGAAGCGTGCCCCCGTCCGCCCAGACGAACGGGCTCATCAGGTCCATGCCATCGACCACAGGGACCCCGCCGACGCTCACATCGTCGAGCGCCTCGACCACATAGGCGACCACGCTAGGCCCCTTGCGCCACGGTGAGAGACAGCGCGCCATCGATCGTGACGGTAGTGCCCGTGATATAATCGGCGGCGGGCGACAGCAGATAGACGACGAGATCGGCGACCTCGTCCGGCCGTCCGGCGCGGCCCCACGGGATGTTCGCCTCCAGCTTCGCGCGGTAGGCGGCGTCATCGACGGCGCGTTCGTTCATCGGCGTCAGGATCATGCCCGGCGCGACGCCGTTCACCGCGATGCCCTGTGGCGCGAGTTCGAGCGCGAGGGTTGCGGTCAGCTGCGACAAGCCGCCTTTGGCCGAGTCGTAATCGACGCCGCCCGGGCGCGGTGCGCGCTCGTGGATCGACGAGATGTTGACGATCCGCCCCTTGCCGCCACGCTTCGTCAGGCCTTGCGCAAAGCGCCGGCAGGTGAGGAACGGGCCGTAGAGATCGGAGCGCACGACGCGGTCGAACTGCGCGAGCGGCATGTCGACGATCTTCACCCCGCTCATGTTGAGTCCGGCCGAGTTGACGAGCAGATCAACCGGGCCGAACGCGGATTCGGCAGTCGCGAACAGCGCCTCGATCGCGGCTTCGTCAGTGACGTCGGCCTGTATGGCCAGCGCGCGACCCGCGCCGCCCGCCTCTTCGGCCACCTTGTCGGCGGCGTCCTTGTCGCGGAAATAGGTGAAAGCTACCCGCGCGCCGGCGTTGGCGAGCGCCGCGACGCAGGCCGCGCCGATCCCCGATTCCCCGCCGGTCACGATGGCCACGCGGCCCTTCAACATGTCCGATGTCATGGCCTGGAAAGCGCTGTCCGAGGCGCGGCGTTCCATGACAAATGCGTCACACCGGGGGGCAGGCGCGACGATCGAACATAAAGGCTTTTGCTGGGGAGGAGACACGAGCGGGAAGCGCTTGACCGGTCCTGCTCCAGCCAGCGGCCCGCAAAGAAAAACCGCCGCCCGGCAGGAACCGGACGGCGGTGTTTTCTTGGCTATCTCAAGCGGAGAGGATCACTCCTCGTTGAGATACTCGCCGGCATCGGCGTCGGTGCCGTGGCCCGAGGCAACGACCTCGGCGAGCGGATCGCTGCCGGTGCCGCCGGCGTCGCGCGGGCTGCGCGCCAGTTCGGCTTCATGCTCTTCCGCAGCCGACGCCGGAGCGATCAGCGCTTCGGCAAGCTTGCGCTGCTGGGCACGCAGCGCCGCATCGCGGCTGGTGGCGGCGACCCGCAGACGGTTCATGCCGGCACCCGTGCCCGCCGGGATCAGGCGCCCGACGATCACGTTTTCCTTCAGACCCATCAGCGTGTCCTGCTTGCCCTGGACCGCGGCTTCCGTGAGGACGCGCGTGGTTTCCTGGAACGACGCAGCCGAGATGAACGACCGGGTCTGCAGGCTCGCCTTGGTGATGCCGAGCAGGATGGGCTTGCCCTGTGCACGCGCCTGGTTCTTGTCCAGCTTCGCGTTGGCTTCGTCCATCTCATCGCGATCGACCTGCTCGCCCGCCAGCAGCGTGGTGTCGCCGCCCTCGGTGATCTCGACCTTCTGCAGCATCTGGCGAACGATCACCTCGATGTGCTTGTCGTTGATCTTCACACCCTGGAGGCGGTACACCTCCTGGATCTCGGAGACGAGATATTCCGCCAGCGGCTCGATGCCGAGCACCTCCAGAATGTCGTGCGGATCGGGCGAGCCGCCGATCAGGTTGTCGCCACGCTTGACGTAGTCGCCTTCCTGAACGTCGATCACCTTCGACTTCGGCACCAGATACTCGACGACCTCGCCGCCATCCTCGGGCTGGATGCCGATCTTGCGCTTGGCCTTGTAGTCCTTGCCGAACACGACACGGCCTGAGACCTTCGCGATGATCGCGTTCTCCTTCGGCTTGCGCGCCTCGAAGAGCTCGGCGACGCGCGGTAGACCGCCGGTGATGTCGCGGGTCTTGGCAGACTCGCGCGCGACACGGGCGAGAACGTCTCCCGCCTGCACGACCGCATTGTCCTCGACCGAGAGCACCGCGCCCGATGCCAGCATGTAGCGCGCGGTTTCGCCCGACGCGTCGTCGAGCAGGGTCAGGCGCGGACGCAGATCCTCCTTCGACTTGGTCGTCGCGCGATATTCGATCACCACGCGCTGGGCGATGCCCGTGGCTTCGTCGGTGACTTCGGTGAGCGTCTTGCCCTCGTTGAGGTCCTGATACTTCACCGTGCCGCCGGTTTCGGTGATCACCGGCATGGTGAACGGATCCCATTCGGCCATCCGGTCGCCCTTCGAGACGATATGGCCGTCGTCGAACATGACATATGCGCCGTAGGGGATGCGATCGACCGAGAGCTCGCGACCGTCCATGTCCTTGATGACCATCTCGCCCGAGCGGCTTAGCACGACGCGACGACCGCGCTGGTCCTCGATCACGCGCAGATCGCGGAACTCGACCGTGCCGTCGGCATGCGCCTCAAGGTTGGACTGTTCGTTGAGCTGTGCTGCACCGCCGATGTGGAAGGTCCGCATCGTCAGCTGCGTGCCCGGCTCGCCGATCGACTGGGCGGCGATGACGCCGACCGCCTCGCCGATGTTGACCGGCGTGCCGCGGGCGAGATCGCGCCCGTAGCACTTGCCGCAGACGCCGATCTTCGATTCGCAGACCAGCGGCGAGCGGATCTTCATGCCCTGGACACCCAGCGCTTCGATCTGCGCGACCATCGGCTCGTCGAGCAGCGTGCCCGTCGGGATGATGACCTTGCCCGACTTGCCGTCGACGACGTCCTCGGCCGTGGTGCGACCAAGGATACGCTCGCCAAGCGATGCGATGGTGCTGCCGCCCTGGACGATTGCCTTCATCTCGAGCGCACGGTCGGTGCCGCAATCCTCCTCGATGATGACGCAGTCCTGGCTGACATCGACCAGACGGCGGGTCAGATAGCCCGAGTTCGCCGTCTTGAGCGCGGTGTCGGCCAGACCCTTGCGGGCGCCGTGGGTCGAGTTGAAATATTCAAGGACGGTCAGGCCTTCCTTGAAGTTCGAGATGATCGGCGTCTCGATGATTTCGCCCGACGGCTTGGCCATCAGCCCGCGCATGCCGGCGAGCTGCTTGATCTGCGCCTGCGAACCGCGGGCACCCGAGTGCGCCATCATGTAGATCGAGTTGATTGGCTTCTCGCGGCCCTTCATCGGGCCGTCTTCGAAGTGCCGGACCGCCTTGATCTCGTTCATCATCGAATTCGCGACCTGGTCGCCGCAGCGGCTCCAGGCGTCGATCACCTTGTTGTACTTCTCCTGCTGCGTGATCAGGCCGTCCTGATACTGCTGCTCATAGTCCTTCACCTGATCGCGCGTTTCGTCGACAAGCTTTTCCTTGTCCGGCGCGATGATCATGTCGTCCTTGCCGAACGAGATGCCCGCCTTGAACGCGTTGCGGAAACCCAGCGCCATGATCGCGTCGGCGAACAGCACGGTCTCCTTCTGGCCGGTGTGGCGATAGACCTCGTCGATCACGTCGCCCACGTCCTTCTTGGTCAGCAGGCGGTTGACGATGTCGAACGGCACCTTGTGGCTTTTCGGCAGCGTCTCGCCGAGCAGCATGCGGCCCGGCGTCGTCTCGAACCGCTTGAGGTAGGTGTTGCCGTCCTCGTCAGTCTGCGGAACGCGGCTGGTGATCTTCGTGTGAAGCGTCACTGCGCCTGCGTCGAGCGCCTGGTGGACTTCCTGCATGTCCGACAGCGTCATGCCCTCGCCGGGTTCCCCCTCCTTCATCATCGAGATGTAGTAGAGGCCCAGCACCATGTCCTGCGACGGCACGATGATCGGCTTGCCGTTGGCGGGCGACAGGATGTTGTTGGTCGACATCATCAGCACGCGCGCTTCCAGCTGCGCCTCGAGGCTCAGCGGAACGTGCACGGCCATCTGGTCGCCGTCGAAATCGGCGTTGAAGGCCGAGCAGACGAGCGGATGGAGCTGGATCGCCTTGCCCTCGATCAACACCGGCTCAAACGCCTGGATGCCGAGGCGGTGGAGCGTCGGCGCGCGGTTGAGCATTACCGGATGCTCGCGGATCACCTCGTCCAGGATGTCCCAGACTTCCTTGCGCTCCTTCTCGACCCACTTCTTCGCCTGCTTCAGCGTCATGCTGAGGCCCTTGGCGTCGAGGCGCGCGTAGATGAACGGCTTGAACAGCTCGAGCGCCATCTTCTTCGGCAGACCGCACTGGTGCAGCTTCAGCTCCGGACCCGTCACGATGACCGAACGGCCCGAATAGTCGACGCGCTTGCCGAGCAGGTTCTGGCGGAACCGGCCCTGCTTGCCCTTGAGCATGTCGGACAGCGACTTGAGCGGGCGCTTGTTCGCGCCGGTGATCGTGCGGCCGCGGCGACCGTTGTCGAACAGCGCGTCGACGGCCTCCTGCAGCATGCGCTTCTCGTTGCGAACGATGATGTCCGGCGCGCGCAATTCCATGAGGCGCTTCAACCGGTTGTTGCGGTTGATGACGCGGCGATACAGGTCGTTGAGGTCCGACGTGGCGAATCGGCCACCGTCGAGCGGCACCAGCGGGCGCAGTTCGGGCGGGATGACCGGAATGACTTCGAGGATCATCCATTCGGGGCGGTTGCCCGATTCGAGGAAGCTCTCGACGACCTTCAAACGCTTGATGATCTTCTTGGGCTTCAGCTCCGACTTCGTCGTCGCCAGCTCTTCCAGAAGGTCGCGCTTCTCACCCTCGAGGTCGAGGCTTTCGAGCATGATGCGCACGGCCTCGGCGCCGATCCCGGCCGAGAACGCGTCCTCGCCATACTGGTCCTGCGCTTCGAGCAGCTCGTCCTCGGTCAGCAGCTGGAACTTCTCCAGCGGGGTCAGGCCCGGTTCGACGACGATATAGGCTTCGAAATACAGCACGCGCTCGAGCTGCTTCAGCTGCATGTCGAGAAGCAGGCCGATGCGGCTCGGCAGCGACTTCAGGAACCAGATGTGCGCGACCGGCGCGGCCAGCTCGATATGGCCCATCCGCTCGCGGCGGACCTTCGAGACGGTGACCTCGACACCGCACTTCTCGCAGACGATACCCTTGTACTTCATGCGCTTGTACTTGCCGCACAGGCATTCGTAATCCTTGATCGGACCGAAGATGCGCGCGCAGAACAGGCCGTCACGCTCGGGCTTGAACGTGCGATAGTTGATCGTCTCGGGCTTCTTGATCTCGCCGAACGACCACGAGCGGATGCGGTCGGGCGAGGCGATGCCGATCTGGATCTGGTCGAACGTCTCCGGCTTGGCGGCGACGGGGTTCGCGAAATTGGTCAGTTCGTTCATCTGTTAATTCCCTATCCAACTCCCCTCCCTGAAAAGGGAGGGGCTGGGGGTGGGTGGGGTGCGGTCGCGCGCTACGGCGAGGCACCCACCCCTCGATCCCCTCCCTGCGCGCAGGGAGGGGAGGATTGCATGTTACTCCGCCGCGATCGCGACGCTGTCGTCTTCGGGTTCGTCGCTCTTGAGTTCGACGTTCAGACCCAGCGAGCGCATTTCCTTGACGAGCACGTTGAAGCTCTCGGGGATGCCGGCCTCGAACGTGTCGTCGCCCTTGACGATCGCCTCGTAGACCTTGGTGCGGCCGACCACGTCGTCGGACTTCACCGTCAGCATTTCCTGCAAGGTATAGGCAGCACCATACGCCTGGAGCGCCCAGACCTCCATTTCGCCGAAGCGCTGGCCGCCGAACTGCGCCTTGCCGCCCAGCGGCTGCTGGGTAACGAGGCTGTAGGGCCCGATCGAACGCGCATGGATCTTGTCGTCCACGAGATGGTGGAGCTTCAGCATGTAGATGATGCCGACGGTCACCTTGCGGTCGAATTTCTCGCCGGTGCGCCCGTCGAACAGGTCCGACTGGCCCGACGTGTCGAGACCCGCCAGCTCAAGCATCGCCGACACATCGCTCTCGCGCGCGCCGTCGAACACCGGAGTGCCCATGGGGATACCCGTGCGGGTGTTCTCGACCAGCTCCATGATCTGCTCGGCGTCACGGCTTTCGATCTCTGCGGCGTAATGATCGCCGTAGATTTCGACGAGGCGCGACTTCACCGCGTCGGGCATCGCGCCCGCCTTGGCGTCCGGATTGGCCTCGCGCCAATCCTCGAGCGCGCTCGCGACTTGCATGCCGAGGTTACGGGCAGCCCAGCCGAGATGCGTCTCGAAAATCTGCCCGACGTTCATGCGGCTCGGCACACCCAGCGGGTTGAGCACGAGATCGACCGGCGTCCCGTCGGCGAGGAACGGCATGTCCTCCGCTGGCAGGATGCGGCTGATGACGCCCTTGTTGCCGTGACGGCCGGCCATCTTGTCGCCCGGCTGCAGCTTGCGCTTCACCGCGACGAACACCTTGACCATCTTGAGCACGCCGGGGGGCAGCTCGTCGCCACGCTCCAGCTTCTCGCGCCGATCGTGGAACTTGTCCGTGATCAGCTTGGCCGCGTCGTCATATTGCTGCTTGACCGCCTCCAGGTCCGACTGGACCTTGTCGTCGGCAACCGCGAACTTCCACCATTCGTGGCGGTCGACGCTGTCGAGCATGTCGGCGTCGATGACGGCACCCTTCTTGGGCCCGCCCTTCGGCACTGCAGTTGCGGTCTGGTCGAGCAGCATCTCGCGCAGGCGGCTCCAGGTCGCGCGGTTGAGGATCGACCGCTCGTCGTCCGAATCCTTCTTCAGCCGCTCGATCTCCTCGCGCTCGATCGCCATCGCGCGCTCGTCCTTGTCGATGCCGTGGCGATTGAAGACGCGGACGTCGACGATCGTCCCCGACACGCCCGGCGGCAGGCGCAGCGACGTGTCGCGCACGTCCGATGCCTTTTCGCCGAAGATCGCGCGGAGCAGCTTCTCCTCCGGCGTCATCGGCGATTCGCCCTTCGGCGTGATCTTGCCGACCAGGATATCGCCCGGCTCCACCTCGGCGCCGATATAGACGATTCCCGCCTCGTCGAGGTTGCGCAGCGCCTCCTCGCCGACGTTCGGGATGTCGCGGGTGATGTCCTCCGGCCCGAGCTTGGTGTCGCGAGCCATCACCTCGAACTCGTCGATATGGATCGACGTGAACACGTCGTCCTTCACGATCCGCTCGGAGATGAGGATCGAGTCCTCATAGTTGTAGCCGTTCCAGGGCATGAACGCGACGAGGGCGTTGCGGCCGAGCGCCAGCTCGCCGAACTCGGTCGAGGGACCGTCGGCGATCACGTCGCCCACGTTGACCACGTCACCGACCTTCACCAGCGGGCGCTGGTTGATGCAGGTCGACTGGTTCGAACGCTGGAACTTCATCAGCGTGTAGATGTCGACACCCGACTTGCCGGCATCGACCTCACCCGTGGCGCGCACGACGATACGCGCCGCGTCCACTTGGTCGACGATACCGGCGCGTCGCGCCGAGATCGCGGCGCCCGAATCGCGCGCCACCGTCTCTTCCATGCCGGTGCCGACGAACGGCGCCTCGGCCTGGACGAGCGGCACCGCCTGACGCTGCATGTTCGATCCCATGAGAGCGCGGTTGGCGTCGTCATTCTCCAGGAACGGGATGAGCGAAGCGGCGACCGACACGAGCTGCTTTGGGCTGACGTCCATGAGCGTGATCTGATCGGGCAGCGCCATCAGGAATTCGCCCGCCTGACGCGACGACACCAGTTCTTCGGTGAAGCGGTGATCGCCGTCGAGATCGGCGGACGCCTGCGCGATCGTATGCTTGGCCTCCTCCATCGCCGACAGATAGACGACCTCGTTGGTCACCGCGCCGTCGACGATCTTGCGGTACGGCGTCTCGATGAAGCCATATTTGTTCACGCGGCTGAACGACGCGAGGCTGTTGATGAGGCCGATGTTCGGGCCTTCCGGCGTCTCGATCGGGCAGATGCGGCCATAATGCGTTGGATGAACGTCGCGGACCTCGAAACCCGCGCGCTCGCGAGTGAGGCCGCCCGGCCCGAGCGCCGAAACGCGACGCTTGTGCGTCACTTCGGACAGCGGGTTCGTCTGGTCCATGAACTGCGACAGCTGCGACGATCCAAAGAACTCGCGCACCGCGGCGACCGCGGGCTTCGCGTTGATCAGGTCGTTCGGCATGACAGTCGAGACGTCGACCGAAGACATGCGCTCCTTGACCGCACGCTCCATGCGCAGCAGCCCGACGCGGTACTGGTTCTCCAGCAGCTCGCCGACCGAACGCACGCGGCGGTTGCCGAGATTGTCGATGTCGTCGATCTCGCCCTTGCCGTCCTTCAGCCCGACAAGCGTCTTGACGACGGCGAGAATGTCCTCGGTGCGCAACGTCGTCACCGTGTCCTCGGCGTCGAGGTCGAGGCGCATGTTGAGCTTCACGCGGCCGACCGCCGACAGGTCGTAACGATCGGGATCGAAGAACAGGCCGGCGAACAGCGCTTCCGCGGTTTCCAGCGTCGGCGGCTCGCCGGGACGCATCACGCGGTAGATATCGCTCAGCGCCTGTTCGCGCTCCTCGGCCTTGTCGGCCTTCAGCGTGTTGCGGATCCAGGGCCCCGTAGAGACATGGTCGATATCGAGCAGGTCGACACGGTCGATCCCCGCCTTGTCGAGCAGCTCGAGATTCTCGGCGGAGATTTCGTCACCGGCCTCGACATAGATCTCGCCCGTCGCCTCGTTGATGAGGTCGTAGGCCGAATAGCGGCCGAAGATTTCCTCGGTCGGGATCAGCAGGTCGGTCAGGCCGTCCTTCGCCGCCTTGTTCGCCGCGCGTGGCGAGATCTTCTGGCCGGCCGGGAAGATCACCTCGCCCGACTTCGCATCGACGATGTCGAACAGCGGCTTCTGCGCGCGCCAGTTCTCGGCCGCGAACGGGATTTGCCAGCCGCCCTCACCGCGAACGTAGGTCACGCGGTTGTAGAACTGGTTGAGGATTTCCTCGCCCGTCAGGCCGAGCGCGAACAGCAGCGCCGTCACAGGCAGCTTGCGCTTGCGGTCGATACGGACGTTGACGATGTCCTTCGCATCGAACTCGAAATCGAGCCAAGAGCCGCGATACGGGATCACGCGCGCCGCGAACAGGAACTTGCCCGACGCGTGCGTCTTGCCGCGGTCGTGATCGAACAGCACGCCCGGCGAACGGTGCATCTGGCTGACGATCACGCGCTCGGTGCCGTTGATGAAGAAGGTGCCGTTCTCGGTCATGAGCGGCATGTCGCCCATGTAGACGTCCTGCTCCTTGATATCGAGGACCGAGCGGGTTTCCGTCTCCGGGTCCACTTCGAACACGATGAGGCGCAGCGTGACGCGCATCGGCGCCGCATAGGTGATGCCGCGCTGGCGGCATTCCTCGACGTCGAACTTCGGCGGTTCGAGCTCGTAATTCACGAAATCGAGCTCGGCAGTGCCGGCGAAGTCGCGGATCGGGAAGACACTGCGCAGCGTCTTCTCCAACCCCGACACATAGCCGATCGACGGGTCCGAGCGCAGGAACTGTTCGTAGGATTCGCGCTGAACCTCGATCAGGTTCGGCATCTGCACCACTTCGTGGATGTCGCCGAACACCTTGCGGATGCGCCGCTTCGCGGTGCCCTCGATCGCCTTGGTCGCCATGGGAATTTTGCCTCGTCAGCAATGAAAATTGTCGTGGGCGCATGAAAGGACGACGAAAGGCCGCGCGTCATTCCCATAGCCGGGAGACGGCAGCCTGTCAGCGTCCTGAAGCCACGAACCCCCATGCGTACGACGTGCTGCGCGAAGGCACGTCATGTCCCGAAGCTGTGGTAATGACGGCGATATAGGGGTGGGGGTGGGCACCGTCAACCGACAAGACGCTACCGTTCCGGAACCGAATCGGCCGGTTCGTTGTTGAGGCGATATGAAACAGGAGAGCCCCCGTCGCCCGCATGCCGCGCTGTTTTTCACGGCCGCAATGCTTCTTGCAACCCCCGTCCTGGCGCAGGAAGCGCAGACCGCGCCGCCGGCGGCCGAGCAGGTGACCCCGCCCGCCGCGGTGCCGACGGTCAAGCCCTCCGCGGAACCGGCTCAGGATACGGCGAGTGCGACCCCGGTCGATCCGGCGGCGCAGGCGCAGGCGGACGAGGAGGAGGCCGCGCGCAAGGCCGAAGCGCGCGCAGCTACGCGCGCCAAGCCCGCAAGGCCTGCCGTCCGCTCCGTAGCGCGCTCGACGACGACTACGCGCACGACGGAGCCCGCGCCCGTCGCGCAGCCATCGCCCGCGCCGCAGCCCAGTGCGGCTGCCGCCACGCCGACACCGACGCCAACAGAGTCGCCGGCCGCTGTCGCCCCTGTGGAGGAGGCCACCCCGCCCATCGACAACACGCAGAGCACGCAGACCAGCGAAACCACGTCTGGCGCACCGACCTGGCCCTTGATCGCGATCGGTGTGCTGATCCTGGCGGGGATCGTCGGTCTGTTGCTGATGCGCCGTCGCCGCGCCGCCGCCGAGCACGAACAATGGGATGAGCCGGCCCCCGTCGAGCCAACCTATATCGAGCCGGCCCCTGTAGAGCCAGCCTATGTCGAGCCGGTCGCCCCGGTGGCTGAACCGGTTGCGGTTGCACCGGTTATCGCGCCCGAACCGCGTCCCGTTCCTGCCGCCGAAGTCGCCCTGGCGCCTGCCGTGCCGGAAGATGCGACCGTCGCCGAGCCGGAAGCGGCGGACGTCGCGGCGCTGACCGCAGCGGCGCCCGTCGCCGACCGTCCGTGGCTGGAGTTCGCGATGCGCCCGGTGCGCGCTGGTGCCAACGCGACCGAAGCGCTCGTCGAAATCGAGCTGACCGTCGGCAACGCGGGGACGATCGATGCGGAGGACGTGCGCATCTCGACGTTCATGTTTCCCGTCGGCAGCGTCAGCGACATGGAGCGGATGCTCGTCCAGCACCAGGGCGATACCGCCGTCGCGCCGCTGTCGATCGCGGCGGGCGAGGGCACCCGGGTCGATGCGACGCTTGCGCTCCCGCGCGCCGACTTGCCCGACGATGGCGTCGGGTTCCAGCCGGTGGTGGTCGCCGATGCGCGCTACCGCCTGCCCGACGGCAGCGAGGGGCGGACGTCCGCTTCGTTCGTCGTCGGCATCGCGTCGGACGGCGAGCTTGGCCTGATCGACATCGCGCATCCGCAGATTCGCGAGGACATCGAGGCGCGCCTCTACCGCGATCCCGTCCGCGTCTAAACGGCATCGCCTTCACTTAGCATGGCCCGTCCTTCCGTTATCGGAAGGGCGGGTTTTGCTTTGCGCGCATTGATTAACGGCGGGCAAGCGGCGTAAGTCGCGCTCCAACCAGGAAACGGGCCGACCAAGACGAGGGGATGCCGCAATGAAATTCAAACTCCTGCTGGCCTGCGCCGGCATCGCCGCGATCACGCCGCTCGCCGCGCAGCAGACCGCTACCAAGGAGGCGGCAAGCCCCTCGGCCCCGGGCGGCGATATCCCCGCCAAATTCACCCCGCCGACCGACGCCTATGACTATGTGAAGCGCGAGGTGATGATCCCGATGCGCGACGGGACGAAGCTGCACACCGTCATCGTCATCCCGAAGGGCGCCACGAACGCCCCGATCCTGCTCACGCGCACGCCCTACAACGCCAGCGGGCGGGTGAACCGGATGGACAGCCCGCACATGATCTCCGCCCTGCCGCAGGGCGACGAGATGTTCGTGAAACACGGCTATATCCGCGTCTTCCAGGACATTCGCGGGAAATACGGCTCCGAAGGCGACTACATCGTCACCCGCCCGGTCATCGGCCCGCTCAACCAGACCAAGGTCGATCATACGACCGACGCCTACGACACGATCGACTGGCTGGTGAACAAGGCGAACCTGCCGGAAAGCAACGGCCGCGTCGGGATGCTGGGATCGTCCTACGAAGGCTTCACCGTCGTCATGGCGCTGCTCCACCCGCACCCGGCCTTGAAGGTCGCGGCGCCCGAAAGCCCGATGATCGACGGCTGGATGGGAGACGACTGGTTCCACTACGGCGCGTTCCGCCTCGCCAATATCGGCTGGCTCGGCAGCCAGACCGGCTACAAGGGCGCTGGCAGCGAGACACCATCGGGGATCTACGATGATTACACCCAGTTTCTGCGCGTCGGGTCGGCGGGCGATTGGGCAAAGAATTCGGGTTACGACCAGCTGCCTTACTGGCAGAAGATGGTCTCGCACCCGGCCTATGACGGCTTCTGGCAGGGACAGGCGCTCGACAAGCTGCTCGCCGCCAATCCGTCCAACGTCCCGACCATGTGGGAGCAGGGGCTGTGGGATCAGGAGGATATGTATGGGGCCATCCACAGCTGGGAAACGCTGAAGGCCAGCGGCAAGGCGGGCAACAACTTCCTCGTCATGGGGCCGTGGCGCCACAGCCAGGCCAATTATGACGGCTCGCAGCTCGGCGATCTGAAGTTCAACGGCGATACCGCGACCGAATGGCGCGAGAAGTATCTCTTCCCCTTCTTCGACCAGTATCTGCGGGACGGCCAGCCGGCGTTCACCCCGCCCCAAGCGCTGATCTACAACACCGGCGAGAACCACTGGGACAAGCTGTCGAGCTGGCCGCTGGCGTGCGAGACGGGCTGTGCCGCGCCGCTGAAGCCGATCTACCTGAAACAGGATGGCGGCCTGGGTTTCGACAAGGGCGCGACCGGCAGCGACAGCTATGTTTCCGATCCGGCCAAGCCCGTGCCGCATCTGCCGCGTCCGGTGAACTTCAACGACGGTCGCTGGGGGGCGTGGCTGGTGCAGGACCAGCGCTCCTATGACGGGCGGCCCGATGTGATGACCTATCAGACGGAGGCGCTGACCCAGCCCGTCCGCCTGTCGGGCGCGCCGTTTGCGGATATCTACGCCAAGACCACCGGCACTGACGGCGACTTCGTGGTCAAGCTCATCGACGTCTATCCGGACGAAGTCGCAAGCGATCCGAAAAAGGGCGGCTACGAGCTCGCGGTGAGCCTTGACATCTTCCGCGGCCGCTACCGCGACAGCTTCGAGAAACCGTCCGCCATCCCGGCGAACAAGACGCAGCGCTATCGCTTCCGTCTGCCGACGGTGAACCATGTGTTCCAGCCGGGGCACCGTATCATGGTGCAGGTGCAGTCGACGCTGTTCCCGCTCTACGATCGCAACCCGCAGAAATATGTTCCGAACATCTTCCTGGCGAAGAAGGGCGATTACCAGAAGGCGACGGTGACGATCGAGCGCGGCGGGTCTGCCGCGAGCGCGGTCTGGCTGCCGGTCGTGGCAGTGGACCAGTCCGCGGTGGCGGCGCGCTGACGGTTCGGCGATGTTGAGGCACGCCGTGCCGCGTTCGGCTTGCATTGTCGGACGCGGCACGGCGGCGCAGGACGAAAGCGGCGCCGCGCGTATCCGCGCCCTTCGAGGATAAAGAGTGAAGAGTTTGACGTCCGTCCTGGCGCTTGCCTGGGCCTTGATCCTGATACCCGCTCCGGCACCCGCGCAGGATTCGCCGCAAACGATTCCGGGCGTCGGCAATTTCAGCCTGCCGTCCAGCACACCCACGCCGCGGCCGACGCCGACACCGCGTCCGCCCTCGATCCCCAACGCGGTGCCGATCCCGACGCTGACCCCGGTTCTGCCGGAGCGATCGACACAAGCGCCCGTCGCGACGCCGACCCCGTCGCGGCCCACGCAGTTACGCTTGCCGCCGGTCGCCACTCCGACGCCGCGGGCAATTCCATCGCCATCGGCCGCTCAGCGCACGCCGGTTCCCGCCGCCTCGCCGGCACCAAGCGCGCCGTCCGCGCCGCCGGCGCCCGCGGCAACACCGTCGGCCGAAGCGACTGCGACGCCAACCGCGATTACGCCAACCCCTACCCCGACACCGGCCATTACCGCCCCGCCGGTGGAAACCACCAGCGGTGGCACGATCGGATGGATCGCCGCGCTCGTGGCCGTCGTGGCGCTTGCCGCCGGGCTGTTTCTGTGGCGCCGCAAGCGCGCCGAGCCGATCGACTGGCAGGAGCCGGTTCCGCAGGCGCCCGTGCCAGACAGGCCGACGCCGCGCCCCGAGCGGACACCGGTCGCGAAGCCCGCACCCGTGCCACCGGCGGCATCGCGGGCGCCGGCCACGCCACGCTTCCTCGATCGCACACCGGCCGCAACGCCGGTGGCTGCCGAGCCGGTTTTGCGGCCCTGGCTGGAGCTGTCGATCACGCCGCGCCGCGCCGGCCTGAACCTGGTCACCGCGACCGCGGACGTCGGCGTGACGCTGCGCAACAGCGGCCCCGTTCTCGCGCGCAACATCCGCATCGACGTGCGCCTGCTCAGTGCAAGAGCGGCGCAGGAAGGCGAACTCGGCGCGCTGTTCGGGGCGGTCCCGGCGCGCACGGTGACCCCCGCCTTCGATCTCGAACCCGGTGCGGAGCGGACGGTGCGCGCGCTCTCGACGCTGCTGCGCGACGACATCAACGTGCTGAACGCCGCCGGGCGGCCGATGTTCGTGCCGATCGTGGCGGTGAACGTCCTCTACGATCGCGGCGATGGCGGTATCGGCCAGACCGCGGCTGCCTTCGCGATCGGGATCGACCGCGCGGGGTCGGCGAAGCTCGGCCCATTCTGGCTCGACCAGCCGAATGCGATGCACGAGACGCTGGGGCAGCGCCCGCATGCGCTGTCCCTCAGGAGCTGACCAGCCGGTCGAACAGCGCCAGATAGCGCAGCGCCGAGTCCGCACCCGGTGGCGTCACGGGCGTGGGGCGCAGGGCCGAGGGCGCGAGCCATGTTTCCAGCGCGCTCACGAGGGCGTTGTCGTCGCCAGGTGCCACGACAGTGCCCAGCGCGGGGGAGGTGACGATCTCCGGAATCGCCTCGGTGCAATCGGTCGTCACGACGGGCGTTCCGACGCCGAGCGCTTCGCGCAACACCCCCGGCACCCCCTCGTAATCGGAGGTTAACGCCAAGACCCGCGCGCTCGCGATCGCGGGCAGCGGATCGAGCACATGGCCGGCAAAGTAGACACGGTCAGCCATGCCCAGCGAAGCGGCCTGTGCCTTCAAATCGTCGCGAAGCGGCCCGTCGCCGATGAGGAGCAGCGACGCGTTGCCGCCAGCGAGCCGGGGCAAAGCGGCGATCAGCCGGTCCCAGCGCTTCTGCGGCACCAGCCGTCCGACGCCGACGATGAACGGCCCCGGCGGCAAAGGGATTGTCGGGGCGCCTGCGATCGGTTCGGCCGGGGGATTGGGGATGACGCTCACCCGCGCCGGATCGATCCGCATAGCCTTGCGCGCGGCGTCCGCGGTCGCCGGGGTCATCGCGACGACATGATCCAGGAAGCGCCCGTGCAGCCCGAGCCACGCCGCGTGCCCCGCATGGACGACCGCGTCGTGATCGCCGCGCGCGACCGCGTTCGACGCCTTGGCGACGATCAGCGGGCAGCGCCGGCCTAGCCGCATCCGCGTCCACAGCGCGACGCTGGTGTAGTGATTGCCCGGGCAGAACAGGATGTCGGGCGCCTCTCGTCGCACAATGGCGGGAAGGCCGAAAAGGGCATGATATGCCCCCGATCGCAACGGCACGATCGCCAATCCAGCGGGGATTTCGCGGTGCAGCGGGCCGATGTCGCAGCCGAGCGCGAGGGTGACCCGGCGCCCCTCCGCCAGCCAGCCTCGCGCCAGCCTTAGGAAGGCACGCTCCACCCCGCCGCCGTCGAGTGTCTGCGCGTAACTGAGGATGTGGGCGGCGATCGGCATCTTGCGGCTTGCCATGCTACAGCCCAAATTCGCGGTCAAAGAAACCACATTCCGCTGCGAACGGCCGGTTTGGCCCTTCACGGGCATGACGAAGGATCGAATGCGCCTTGCAAGCGGAACTCCCCCCTGGTGGGCCTATTGGAGCATCGATGAGCGTTCAGGCGATCGAAACGGGCGCCGTTCCCGATCTTGCGGGGCTGGAGCCGATCGAGACGATCAAGCGGCGTTGGCCGATGATCCTTGGCGGGGTGTTGACCGTCGCCATGATCGCGGGGCTGGCGCGCGAGCTGTTCGGACAGGGGCTGGCCGGGCTGAACCGCGCGACGCCTGAAAACCCGCTTTTCTATCTCTGTTTTGTCCTGCTCTACATGTCGCCGCCGACCGGCGATTATGTCATTTTCCGCAAACTGTGGCGAATTCCGCTCGGCGGCCTCGTTGCGCTCATCAAGAAGCGCATCGCGAACGAAGTGCTGCTGGGCTACACCGGTGACGCCTATTTCTACGCCTGGGCGCGCGCGAAGGCGACGATGGTCGCAGCACCTTTCGGCGCGGTGAAGGACGTGTCGATCCTCTCCGCGCTCGCCGGGAACGGCATTACCCTGCTGATGATGGCTTTTGCGCTGCCGCTCGGTTTCCATCTCATTCCGCCCGACAAGATGAACCTCGTGCTGGGCTCGGCCGGGGTCACCGTCGCGATGTCGCTGCCGTTCCTCATCTTTTCGCGGCGCGTATTCTCGCTGCCGCGGGGCAAGCTGTGGTGGATCTTCCTCATCCATTGTCTCCGCCTCGTTGCCGGATCGGTTCTCATCGCGCTGGCGTGGCATTTCGCGCTGCCGTCGGTGTCGGTCGGCATGTGGCTGTTCCTGGCGGCGGCGCGGCTGCTGGTGTCGCGCCTGCCGCTGGTGCCGAACAAAGACCTTCTTTTCGCCAACTTCGCGATCCTGTTGATCGGGCAGGACCAGGCCCTGTCCGAACTGATTGCGTTCACCGCAGCGCTAACCTTGCTGGTGCATGTCGCGCTGATCGCGCTGTTCGGGATCGCTGGATTGATGACGAGGACCAAGACATGGCAAACCGCACAGGGCTGAAAATGGCAGGCATCGCCGCTGCGCTGCTGTTGCCGGGCACGGCCGGCGCGGCGATCATCGGCAGCGATGCGTCCGCCTGCACCAGCCGCGGCGAGCCGTCATTGCTGGTGAACGTTGTCGGGCTGAAGGATCGCAAGGGCGAGATGAAGCTCGAACTCTATCCGGCGAACGAGGACGATTTCCTGAAGGACGACCGCGATCTCATCAAGGAAGGCAAGTTCTTCCGGCGCGTCCGCACCCCGACGCCGCAGTCGGGAGGGGTGGAAATGTGCATCCGCGCGCCGTCCGCCGGGCGCTATGCGCTGCTCGTCACCCATAATCGCGACGGGAAGAACAAATTCTCCTTCTGGTCGGACGGCGCAGGCTTTGCGAGCGGCGAGAAGCTGGGACGCTCGCGGCCCAAGGTCGAGCAGGCGATCGTGGATGTGGGGCAGGGCGCGACGCCCGTCACCGTGCGCATGCAGTATCTACGCGGGCTTGGCGGGTTCAGCCCGCTCGGCAGCTGACCGGAGCGCGCGCCATGCGGATCGTCGACGTCAACGAATTCTACTCGCCGACCGGCGGTGGCGTGCGGTCGTATCTCGACCGCAAGATGGCGATCATGGCCGATCTGGGCCACGAATTGATCGTCATCGCACCGGGAAAGGAAAACCGCGTCGAGGAACGCGCGGGCGGCGGCAAGATCATCTATGTCGAGGCGCCGCGGCTGCCCTTCGATCACAATTACGGCATATTCTGGGATGCCGAGCCAATCGTGTCGCTGCTCGACGAGTTCGATCCCGATGTCGTGGAATGCAGCTCGCCGTGGCGGCCCGCGTGGATCGTTGCGGGGTGGAAGGGGCGCGCGGTAAAGGCGTTCTTCATGCACAACGACAACGTCGAATCCTATCCGAAGCGGTGGTTCGGCACCGTCGCCTCGCCCGAGCGGATCGAACGCGCCTTTGCCTGGTATTCAAGATATATGGGGCGCTTCCTGGAGCAGTTCGACACCGTCGTCAGCAATGGTCCGGCGCTGGTGAAGCGAATGGCGGAGCGCGGTGTGCGCGTCGATGCGGCGGTGGATCTGGGGATCGAGCGCCAGCATTTCTCCCCGTCGCTACGCAGCGAAACGCTGCGCCGCGCGCTCCTTGCACAATGTGATTTGCCGGAGGACGGGCATCTGTTGCTCGGGGTCGGCCGGCATCACCGCGAAAAGCGGTGGGACATGGTGATCGACGCGGTCGAGCGTGCCGGCGCCCACATGCCGGTCGGGCTGGTGCTGATCGGGCACGGGGTGCAGACGAAAGCGCTGGAACGACAGGTCGCGGGCAGCCCGCACATCCGCCTTTTCAAGCCGGTGTATGACCGCGCACGGATGGCGCAGATCATGGCAAGCTGCGACGCATATATCCACGGTTGCGATACCGAGACGTTCGGGCTCGTCGTGTCGGAGGCGCTAGCCTCCGGGGCGCCACTGATCGTCCCCGAGGAAGGCGGCGCGTTCGAGGTTTCGCGACCGCATTTCGCCGAAACCTTTGCGGCGAACGATGCGCGGTCCTGCGCCGACGCGATCGAGCGGCTGTTCAGCCGCGATCAGGCGATGCTGCGCCGCGCAGCGGCCGTGGCGGCCCGGACGGTGGTCAGCGACCGCGATCACGCCATCGCGCTCGTCGAACACTATGCAAAGGAAATCGCTGCGCGCTCCGCGCTCGCCGCTTAGGTCAGGCCAGCAACTGCGCGTAGCGCATCGGCACGCGCCGCCTGAACGCGACGAAGGTCGTGTCGATGCTGTCAAGAAGCCTCGGGACGGTGGTGTCGCCGGGATGCACCGCGACGCGAACGATGCGCGCTGGAGCCAGCGCTCGCCGCAGCAAGGCGGCGGCGGCGAGCGAACTCAGCTGACGCGGTCGGCTGCGGCTGGCCCAGGTAATGACCGGCCCGCGAGTCAGTACGGCGTTGTCGCGTGCGGGTGACCAGACACGGGCGTGATCCTCGGCGAGCGCGAACCCTGCCTCGCCAAGCGCCGCCTTCGCACCGCTGGAATACAGCCAAGCCGGCGCGATGAAGCCAGCCGGCGCGTGGCCGGTGATATCTTCGACCAGCGCCTTGCCGCGGCGCATCCTGTCGAGGGCGGTCGCGTGATCCAGGCCAAGAAACTCGCCCTCGCTCGCGGTCATGTGCTTCGCCTTGAACGCAGCGACGCCGCTGTGCGTCGCGGTGTCGCGGTGAAACCAGCCGTGGACGAACATCTCGATCCCGGAATCGGCCCAGCCGCGAAGCTTCGTGGCGAAGGGGGTTCCGGCGCGCAGAGGTGCCTCGCCCCAATGATCGGGAACGACGAGCATCGCGAACCGGGGGCCGCCGAGATGTCCGGTCAGCCGATCGTGCAGCAGATCGACCTCGTGCTCGAAGCGGGGGCCGACATCGTGGATCGAGGCAAGCAGATGCTTCATCGCGGGCGGATATAGAGACGGAAGCGCGTGCCGGCCACATCGACGCGGGCATAGCCGGCGCGCGTCGCCCAATCGGCGAGGCGCGCGTCGAGTGCGTCGTCACCGCTGGTCCATGCGCCCTCGCCGCCGGTGAGGATGGCGGCCGGCCGGATCGCAAGCCCCTGATCGAGCCGCGCTTGAGAGACGAGCCCCAGCCGCGCTTCCTCAGCGGGGGAGAACAGCGCGGTGCTGCGGAAATAGAAGGGACCGGTCGCAAAGCGCGGGTCTGGCAGGCGGCGCGCGGCGGGAAGGAATTGCGGGCTGAGCGTGGCCACCGGTTCCAGAACGTGCGCGCGGGTCAGGGCATCGCCGATCGCTTGTCCGTCGCGCATCGCTTGCGGCATCGGCCACGCGCCGAGCGACAGCAGCGTCGGGACGAGACCGGCAAAGGCGAAGACGCCCCCTGCGATCAGCGTCGGACGTGTCGGGGAGCGGTCGTTCAGCACCAGCGCGAGCCGGACGAAGAGCGGCGGCAGCATCGGCAGAAGATATTGCCGCCACGTCGGAAACGGCAAAAGCGCCGCGATGAGGCCTGCGAGCGCGAGCCAGTCGATCGCCTCGAGCTGCCGCGCCGAGCGCCGATCGCGAATGCACAGCAGAACCGCGAGAAGCGCCGGGCCGAGCGCCAGGAACTTGAGCGTATCGATTGCCTTCGCCGCGTAAGACAGCTTCCACAGGCGCCCGCCAGCCGCATAATATTCTGCCGGCGCTAGCGATGGAAAGCGGAGTACGTCCGCCACGAAGGCTTCGGGGCTCGACCACCAGCTTGCCGCCACCAGCGACGCCGCGGGGAGCGCGCCGATCAGCACGAAGAACGGCAGGTGGCGGCGGTTGACGAGGGCGTAAACCCCGTAAGCTGCCGCGGGGAGAGCGTAGGATATCTTTGCCGCTGCCGCGCCTGCCAGCAGCAGACCCACGAGCATCGCCGGGAGCTTCGAGACAACACCTCGCTCGGCGGCAACGACGAAGGGCAGGGCGGCGGCGAGAAGCGCGGCGGGCAGCGCATCGTTGCGCGCGGTGCCGATGCTGAAAAGCAGGATGTCGCAACAGGCGAACAGGCCCGCCGCGATCAGCGCGGGGCGCTGGCCCGCGTTTCCGATCCGGCCGGCGCGGTAGACGAAGGCGATCGCCGCTGCGCCCAGCACCGCGTTCGCCAGTCGCAGCAGCGGCCATGTCCAGATGCCGCCGATCCCGGCGAGCGGGCCGAAGAGCAGCGGCTGGAGCGGCGTCTGCAGATAGGCGAAGTCACGGTACGGAATCAGCCCGTGCGCCGCGAGCACGGCGGCGGCGACATACTGGCTTTCGTCGTGATCGATCGGCCGCGCCATCGCTACCGCCGCCAGCACCAGCGCTAGCAGCAGCCACAAGCGAAGCGGGGTGAGCAGCCGGGTCATCCCGATCCGCCCTAGAAATGATCGCGGGCTCTGTCACGATACCATCACAGACTGCGCGCAAGCCGCGGCGACTCGCAAGGGGATGACCATGACGCTGATGCTCGACCGCCGTTCGCTGCTGCTGACCGGAACGCTGGGGCTGGGGGCGATGGCGATCCCCGGCTTTGCCGGCGCGCAGATGCTCGGCGCGGCGCGGGGCTTCACCCATTCTGTGGCGAGCGGGGAGCCGGGGCAGGACCAGATGCTGTTCTGGACCCGCTACGTGCCCGCGGACGGCGGCGCGGCGGATGTGCGGGTCGAGGTGGCGGAGACGCGGGACTTTGCGAAGGTCGTGACCGGCGGCGTGATGCGCACCGGGCCGTGGCGTGACCATACGGTGAAGGTGACGGTCGACGGCCTCCAGCCGGGGCGCGACTATCACTACCGCTTCATCGCGCCGGATGGCTCCATGTCGCCGGTGGGGCGGACGAAGACGCTGCCGGCGGACGGGGCGAAAGCGTGGCGGGCGGCGATCTTCTCGTGCTCGAACCTCGGTTTCGGCTGGTTCAACGCCTATGCCCATGCCGCGGCGCGCAACGACATCGACTGCGCGATCCATCTGGGCGATTATTTTTACGAGTACTCGCCGGGGAAATATCCGGTCGCCAAGGATGTGATCCCGGGGCGGGTGCCGGTGCCCGAGCCTCACCACGAGATCATCGTGCTCGCCGATTACCGGCTTCGCTATGCCAGCTATCGCAGCGACCCGGATTTGCGCGCGATCCATGCGCGGCTGCCGATGATCGTGCAGTGGGACGACCATGAGTCGGCGAACGACAGCTGGGAGGGCGGCGCCGAGAACCACGATCCCAAGACCGAAGGCGACTGGAATCCGCGCCGCGCCGCCGCGATCCAGGCGTATCGCGAGTGGATGCCGGTGAGCGACGAGCCGTGGAAGGCCTATGACATCGGACAGCTCGCGACTCTGTTCCGCACCGAGACGCGCATCCTGGCCCGCACCGAGCAGCCCGATATCGCGCCGCTGTTCAAAAACGCCGACCCGGTCGCCGCGCTGAAGGCGTTCCGCGACGGACCGTGGGCGGACCCGGCGGCGACGATGATGGGGAGCGCGCAGGAGGTCTGGCTGTCCCACGCGATGCGCGCTTCGGTGAAAAGCGGGCGGCCGTGGCAGGTCGTCGGCTTCGGCACGATCATGGGGCAGACGGTGATGCCGAAGGACGCCGCCTCGTGGCTGGACGCGAGCGCCAGCCCGCGGTCGCGCGGCTATATCGAGAGCGGGATCGCCGCGGCGCAGGTGGGGCTGCCGTTCAACTTCGACAATTGGGGCGGCTATCCGGCAGCGCGGGCGCGGTTCCTGAAATCGGCGCAGGCGCTTGGCAGCAGCACCGTCGTCATCTCCGGCGACAGCCACAATGCCTGGGCCTATGACCTGGCGCAGGACGGCAAGCCCGCCGCGGTCGAGTTTGCGGGGCAGAGCGTGACGTCGCAGGGCTATGAGGGCGGGATCAAGACCGACCCGAAGGTCGTCGCCGCGACGCTGGTGCGCGGCAACCCCGAGCTGAAATGGTGCGACACCTCGCGCCGCGGCTATATGGCGATGACGATCGCGGCGGACCGGGTGACCAACGACTGGGTGATGGCCGACACGGTGAAGACGCGCACGCCGCGGGCGAAGGTGGGGCACAGCGCGACGGTGTTGCGCGGGCGCAATATGATGGCGTGATTCGGCGGGTCCGCGCGTTTCGCTAACGCCCTGTATGGCGGTGCGAAAACCAGCGCAGGTTGACACGGTTGACACCTAGGCGCGGGTGCACGCGCCCGCGCGCGTTGCATGAAGCCGGGGCTGTAGGACAGCGGGTATCGACGGTTTGAAAGAGCGGTGCCGGTTATGGCGCAAGGGGTGGGTTGTAGGACAGGGGGACTTGCCTCTTCAACTTTAGGCGTATTACCGCTTTGCGCCCCAATTCCCGTCATTGGATGGGCGCTTCACTAGTCCTAAATGCTGCTCTTCATATCAAACGGTCGGCGGCACTCCGCTCACTTGAACAGCTGATAACCAATCAACGTTGCTTGGTCGTTGCGCTCTCCAGCGGAAGGGACAACCTTCCCATCACGCCTATAGCGGACCAGTTTCTCGCTATAAATGTAATGCGGAAATACGGAAGACACGCGTCGGCGATATCATATGTCCTTAGGACATATGATATCGCCGACGTTAGAAACTGTCAATGTGGATTGAGAAACTGGGAGCAGTCCTTACTGCGCTGCTCTTGACAACGCCATAGTGCCCTATATGCTATGTCCTTAGGACATAGCATATAGGGCACTGAGAAAAATGCGAGAAGCACTGCGCCCATTTCAGCAACGTAAGCGAATGACCCAGGTGGCTGAGACGCTTTCACGAGCGCTCACCAGCCAGCCTAGGCCAGTGCTTTCCAATTACGACATGTTCCGCGAGCTGTGGATCATATATCAGTCCAAAACCGCAAAATATCTGCGCGGCGAGACACCAAGCCGCGAGGTTTTCAGGCGCACGCGCAGCCTGTTGCGCAGTGAAGGGATTATTCGCCAAGACCATGATTACAGCTCGCACTGGCGGCTGGTCGACAAACCGGACGCTCCGGCAGAGGATGTGATCTGCTCAGTCGATCCCTTCTGCCATATCGCCCATCTATCCGCGCTTCAGCGTTACGGTCTCACCAACCGACGCCCCGAGCATCTGCTACTTGTAGAACCGACGCCCGTGATGCGGCGGCAGCTGGTCCGCGAGCTAATGGAGCGCGACTATGGCGAACTCCTCGATGATACCGATAAAGATATCGAGCCTGCGAAGGCAGTGGCGCATCCAGACACGGTGCGCGGCCGGCCGATCTCGATCGACACGACCAAATTTCCCGCCGATCAGATCCCGATAAAAGGGAGCCTGTCGCGGATCGCCACGATCGGCCAGACGTTCCTCGACACGCTGGATAGTCCCGAACTGAGCGGCGGAATGTCGCATGTTCTCGACATATGGTCCGAACATGCCCCTACGTATGTCGAAGAAATCATAGATCGCGTGGCGCGCGCGGAAAAAGGCATCTGGAAGGTCCGCGCAGGATATATCTTGGAGGAGCATATCGGCATCCGCGACCCGCGCATCTCGGTCTGGGCAAGCTTCGCGCAACGCGGGTCCAGCCGCGTGCTAGACCCTGGCAAGCCGTTCGCCCCCTTATTCTCTGAAAAGTGGATGCTATCGCTCAATGTCTGAAGCAGTCGAAATAGGGGAGCGGATCGCGGTCGACATCAGCGAGTGGATCGAGAAAGCCAACGCCGATCCTCAGGCGCATCTCGAGCGCCAAATAACCGAGATATTTCTTGCCGCACTTGCGATGACAAAACCGTTTGCCAATGAGATATTCCTCAAGGGGGGAATCCTGATGGGAGTGGTTTATAAGAGCCCGCGCCAGACCGGCGACATCGACTTCACCGCGATCAGCGAGCCCAGCAAGGAGATGGCGGAAGCGCTCAAGGCCGAGCTAAACAGCGCATTCCCCCGGGCGGCGGCGAAGCTCGGATATCCGGACCTCATGTGCAACGTTCAGTCGTCGCGCTACGAGCCGAGCGCAAGAATGTTCGCCAAGGCAAACGGCCCGCTCCTTGCTCTGCGCGTAGGCTATGCGAGGCGCGGTTCGCCTCAGGAGCGAACTTTCCTCACCGGCACTGCAACAAATGTGCTCGACGTTGATATCGCCTTTCGCGAGCCGGTGAACGCCATTCAGATCGTCCGGCTTGGTCACGAGGGTGTGACGGTTCGAGCGTATTCGCTGCTCGACCTGATCGCGGAAAAACTACGCGCGCTGCTTCAACAGCCGAAGCGCAGGCGCAACCGACGCCAAGACGTCTACGACATCGCCTGCCTGCTGAAGCAATTCGCGCTTGACGCGGACGAGCGCGTCCGCCTCCTTGCTTTGCTCCGGGAGAAGTGCCGCGCTCGCGACATCGAGCCTGACCGCGAGGCGCTAGGCCAAGCCGAAGTCCGGGATCGCGCAGCGAAAAATTGGGATACGCTCGGCCTTGAGCTTGAGGACCTGCCGGATTTCGATGGCTGTTTCGAAGTTGTGGACAAATTTTACCGCTCGTTGCCTTGGACACGTCGCTGAACCATCCTTAAGATCGGTGATGGCGCATATTTGCCGAAAGCTGACGCCTGATTGCACTTGAAAAGGCGATATTTTCAAAACGGTCTGACTCTTATTTCAATGGCCGATTCGGACGCTAAGCCATCGTCAGGCTCGTCGTGAACGTAGGTCAGGTGTAGGGAAGGGGGAGGGACCGTTTGGAAAGTGGGTCGCGTCAGACTGACATTACATCGATGATGGTCATGACGAACGACGGCGGAAGGTGGGAAGCGGATAGGGTGCTATGAGTGTCGCCTTATGGGTCTTCGCGACAGCCGAGGTCAGCTGAACCAACGTCTGCTTCTCGCGTTCGGTAAGAATGCTGCCAGTCTGCAAGCTGCCCAATTCCCGCCAACCTCAACCGCGCCGCGCGGTCAGGAAATAATCCAGCCCCACATCCTCCGACAGGTGAAACCCCCGCCCCGGCGAGAAAGCCAGCCCGCGACGATCCGTTGCGGACAGCCCCGTATCCTCCACCATCGCGGTCAGTTCTTCGGGCGTGACGAACTTGTGCCAGTCGTGGGTGCCGCGGGGGATGTGGCCGGTGCCTTCTGCCAGGGTGATGAGCGCTAGGCGGGATTTGGGCGTGCGGTTGGGGGTGGAGAGGATGAGGAGGCCGTCCTCCGCGAGCGTCTTGGCCAGCGCGCGGACGAAGGCGGGGGCGTCGACGACGTGCTCGATCACCTCGAGGCAGGTGACGAGATCGAAGCGGTCGGGGACGGTTTCCACGCTGCCGGCGCGGTAGTCTATGATCAGGCCGCTGGTGCTCGCGTGCGCCTTGGCCGCGGCGATGTTTTCGGGGGCGGCGTCGATGCCGGTGACGGTGGCGCCGAGCCGGGCTAGCGGCTCGCACAGGAGGCCGGCGCCG
Source organism: Sphingomonas sp. EC-HK361 (assembly GCF_902498785.1). Lineage (GTDB taxonomy): Bacteria > Pseudomonadota > Alphaproteobacteria > Sphingomonadales > Sphingomonadaceae > Sphingomonas. The sequence goes on along the minus strand of NZ_LR701494.1, from coordinate 956,676 downwards.
CAGCCGACGTCGAGGGCGCGCTTGCCGGCGAGAGGCGTGAAGCTGCTGCTTTCGATGTGCCAGTGCGCGTCGATCTGCTCGCGGATATAGGCGAGGCGCGGGGGGTTCAGGCGGTGGAGCATCGCCGACGATCCCTTCGGGTCCCACCAGTCGGCCGCCATCGCGCCGAAATGCGCGGCTTCCTTCGCATCGATCGAGGACGCGCCGGTCGGGGACGGGGTCGTTACGCGTTCGCTTGCACTTGCCATGCGCGCTACCTATCAGGACGGCCGTTTTCCCCCAAGAGGAATGGCAACCGGACATGGCGCGGATCGTGATGAAGTTCGGCGGCACGTCGATGGCCGGTATCGAGCGCATCCGCAGCGTCGCCGCACGGGTGAAGCGCGAGGTGGAGGCGGGCAACGAGGTCGCGGTGGTCGTCTCGGCAATGGCGGGGGAGACCGACCGGCTGGTAGGGTTCTGCCGCGAGGCCTCCTCGCTATACGATGCGCGCGAATATGACGTGGTGGTCTCGGCCGGCGAGCAGGTGACGAGCGGGCTGTTGGCCATCGCGCTGCAGGCGGCGGGCGTGCCGGCGCGGTCGTGGCTGGGATGGCAGTTGCCGATCCGCACGTCCGACGGCCATGCCTCGGCACGGATCGCGGATATCGATACGGCTTCGCTGCGGGCGAGCATGGCGCGCGGGGAAGTCGCGGTGATCCCGGGGTTTCAGGGGGTTGCGGCGGGGGAGCGCGTGACGACGCTGGGGCGGGGCGGTTCGGATACCTCGGCGGTGGCGATGGCGGCGGCGATGCAGGCGGACCGGTGCGACATCTATACCGATGTGGACGGCGTCTATACGACCGACCCGCGCATCGTGCCGCGCGCGCGCAAGCTGCGGCAGGTGACGTATGAGGAGATGCTGGAACTGGCGAGCGTTGGGGCGAAGGTGCTCCAGACGCGCTCGGTCGGGCTGGCGATGAAGGAAAAGGTCCGCGTGCAGGTGCTCTCGTCCTTCACCGGCGACGATGCGCCGATGGCGGACACATTGCCCGGCACGATGATCGTTGGGGAAGAGGAAATCGACGATATGGAACGCCAGCTCATCACCGGCATCGCGCACGACAAGAACGAGGCGAAGATCACGCTGACGAGCGTGCCCGACCAGCCGGGCGCGGTCGCCGCGATCTTCGAGCCGCTGGCCGCGGCGAACATCAACGTCGACATGATCATCCAGAACATCGCGCACCAGAGCGCGGGGCGGCCCGGCTCGACCGACGTGACGTTCACGGTGCCCGCGGCGGACCTCGCGCGGTCGATCGAGGCGCTCAACCAGGCGCGGGCGGCGATCGGCTTTGCGGAGCTGGTGCACGATACGCGGGTGGCGAAGATCTCGGTCGTCGGCGTGGGAATGCGCAGCCATGCGGGCGTGGCGTCGACGATGTTCACGACGCTTGGCGCGCGCGGGATCAATATCCTCGCCATCTCGACCAGCGAGATCAAGGTGAGCGTGCTGATCCACGAGGACGAGACGGAGCTGGCGGTGCGGGTGCTGCATACGGCTTACGGGCTGGATGCGGAGGAGGCGGCGTGAGCGCCTTCGCCAGGTCGTTTCTAGCGCAGTCGAGAAACGTGGCCGGAGCGCCTAGCGGCGTTTCTCGACTATGCTCGAAACGAACGGAGGGATTTAGATGAGCGTTGGCACGGAGCGGCTCCAGCGCCGGATGGCGCGCGGGGCGGCGTTTCTGGGGTCCGAGGTCGCGATCATGGCGGGGGCGATGTCTTGGGTTTCCGAGCGGAACCTCGTGTCTGCGATGTCGAACGCTGGCGGGTTCGGGGTGATCGCGTGCGGGGCGATGTCGCCGGAGCTGCTCGATGCGGAGATCGCGGGGACGAAGGCGCTGACAGAGCGGCCGTTCGGCGTGAACCTGATCACGATGCATCCGCAGTTGTTCGAGCTGATCGCGGTGTGCGCGAAGCATCGGGTCGGGCATGTCGTGCTGGCGGGCGGGTTGCCGCCCAAGGGGTCGCTGGAGGCGATCAAGGAGTCGGGGGCGAAGGTCGTGTGCTTCGCGCCGACGCTCGCGCTGGCGAAGAAGCTGATCCGGTCAGGCGTCGATGCGCTGGTGATCGAGGGGATGGAGGCGGGCGGGCATATCGGCCCGGTTTCGACGAGCGTGCTGGCGCAGGAGATGCTGCCGGACCTCGCCGAACAGGTGCCGGTGTTCGTGGCCGGCGGGATCGGGCGGGGCGAGGCGATCGCGGGGTATCTCGACATGGGCGCGGCAGGGGTGCAGCTCGGCACGCGCTTCGTCTGTGCGACCGAGTGCATCGCGCATCCGAACTTCAAGAAGGCGTTCATCCGGGCCTCGGCGCGTGATGCGACCGCGTCGGTGCAGATCGACCCGCGGTTGCCGGTCATTCCGGTGCGCGCGCTGAAGAACGCGGCGGGCGAGCTATTCACCGCCAAACAGCGCGAGGTCGCGCAGTTGCTCGACGAGGGGGCGCTCGCGATGGGCGAGGCGCAGTTGCAGATCGAGCATTATTGGGCGGGGGCGCTGCGCCGTGCGGTGATCGATGGCGATGTCGAGCATGGATCGGTGATGGCTGGGCAGTCGGTCGGCATGGTGACGAAGGAAGAGCCGCTCGCCGATATCATCGCGGCTCTGATGGCGGAGGCGGCCGACGCGCTGAAGGCGCGCGCGGCGTGAGCGAGACGCGCGCCGGGTTGCCGATCGTCGGCTTTCCCGATGCGGACGCTTGGGAGGCATGGCTTGCGGGGCAGGGCGAGGGGGCGGCGGGCCTGTGGCTCAAGCTGGCGAAGAAAGGCAACGTGGCGTCGGCACTGACGAGGGCGCAGGCGATCGACGGGGCGCTGATCCACGGCTGGATCGACGGGCAGCTCGATGCCTATGACGATGCGTGGTGGCTGATCCGCTTCACCCCGCGCAAAGCCCGCAGCCGGTGGTCCGAGAAGAACCGCACGCGGGCGATCGCGCTGATCGCCGAGGGGCGGGTCGCCGATCGCGGCGCGCGGGAAATCGCGGCGGCGCAAGCGGACGGCCGGTGGGACGCGGCCTATGCGCCGCAATCCACCGCGGCGGTGCCGGACGACCTGGCCGAAGCGCTGGACGCCTCGCCGGGTGCGCGGGCGTTCTTCGATGCGCTGGACGGCGCCAATCGCTACGCGATTCTGCACCGGGTTGCGGAGGCGAAACGCGCCGAGACCCGGGCCGCGCGCGTGGTAAAGTTCGTCGCGATGTGCGCGGCCGGCGAGACGATCTATCCGCCGCGCGGCCGCAGAGGCACGGCCGAGCGAGAATCGTAAACGCTTCGTTAACCATTTGAGTCCAGCTTTCCCTTCATAAAGCGGGTCGCGATGATGCGATCCGAGGGAGCTGGTCATGGTCCGCATTCGTCCTCTCATTGCCGCCGCCGCGACGATCGCGCTGGCGGGGTGCGCCTCGCAGCCGAAGATCGCGGTGACGCCGCCGCCGGTGATGATGGCGCCGCCGGTGCGCGCGGCGATGCCGGAGGGCGGCTATCCGGGGATGGCGATCCCCGCGATGCTGGCGGACGGCAGCTATCAGACGCCGAACCGAGCGCTCAGCGCGGCGGCGGCGACCTGGCATCTGCGCGCGGCGCTGAACGTCGCGGCGCTGGCGTGCCGGCGGCCGGAGGATGCGGGGCTGGTCGATCGCTACAACGCGATGCTGACCGCGCAGAAGACGGCGCTCGCGAGCGCGCAGACGGCACTGGCGGCGGAATACCGCGCTGGTGGGGGCGACTGGCAGGATCGCTATGACGACGCGATGACGCGACTCTACAATTATTTCTCGCAGAGTTTCGTGCGGGACCGCTTCTGTGCGGCGGCGGCACAAACGCTCGGTGAGGTCGCGACGGTCGAGCCGGCCGCGTTTGCGACGTTCGCCAGCCAGCACCTCGCGTCGCTCGACCGGCCATTCACCGATTTCTACCGCGCGTATGACGCCTGGCGGACGGCGCAGATGCCGGTGCAGCAGATGGCGATGGCGCCGCGGATGCAGCCGGTGATCGCGACTGTTGCGACGCCTGCGACGGTGGTGGCGGAGCCGAAGGCGGCCCCGCGGCTGGAGATCGACCTGTCCAATCTGGGCGATTGATCCATTGCTTTGAGCCATGTTTGAGGGTGGGGGAAAGCCGAAGGGCGGCTATCGGGACGCCATTGATGCCAAGCCGCCCTTATTCCTCTGACGGCAGGGGCACCCGATCCAAGTAAACAGCCGAAGGACTATCCTCGTCGAAATCGATAACGAGGGCCTCGGTTGTGGGCTGATCGAGCAGTACGAAGCCATCAGGATAGAGCGAGCTGAGATCGGTTACAAACCGGCTGACGGCTTCGGCGGGCAGGAGGACGGCAGGCTCTTCATCGACATCCCAGCCGATGACAATCAGCAGATCGTTTGGTTCGGCGAAATCATCAATGTCGTCGGAGAGCGGCCTGCCGGAGGCTTCGGACAATACGCCGGATCGCCGAAGGCTGGACGCGCGCAAACGAGCTATGAGCGCCGCTTGACGGTCAGCCGAAAGCGGAGACGCTGCCACACCTAGCGCTGCCCATGCTTTAACAGCCCTTGGCACGAGGCCCGCGCGACGTCGCCGCCGCAACAGCTCATCAAGACGTCGCCGGTTTTCGCCCATGCCCGACCATACTGCCAGCGTGAACGTCCGCAATCAGGGAGCGAACAAAATTACGGGGCCGGCCAAGATTGGGGGCGGAAGCCGCCTGCGTGTCATGCCGCGGTCTGCTTCCGACACACATAGCGGCAGGGCGGGTTCCCTCTGCGGGGTGGTTGGGTTAACAGCCGCGTCGATGACCGATGTTGCGCAAGACCAGCCTTGTTCGGGCCGCTTCGAAGGCACCGAGCACCGCTTCGCGCTCCGCGTGTATTTCGAGGATACCGATCTCTCGGGCGTCGTTTATCACGCAAACTATCTGCGCTTCATGGAGCGCGCGCGGTCGGACATGCTGCGGGTCGCGGGCATCGATCAGCGCGCCGCGCATGAGGCTGGCGAGGGGGCTTATGCGGTCGCGGACCTCGCGATCCGATACCATGCGCCCGCCCGACTGGATGACGCGTTGATCGTCGTATCGCGATTGACGCAGGTCAGGGCGGCGAGCGTCGTCATTCAGCAGAGAGTCATGCGGGGCGCGCAGAAGCTTGCCTCCGCGGAGGTGACCGCCGCCTTCGTCACGCCCGGCGGGCGCCCGCGGCGTCAGCCGGCGGCGTGGCTCGCCATCTACAACCGTCTCGTATCCTTGGGGGATCAGCCAGACCCATGAACCCGTTCTTCAATACCGACGCGGCGACGCTGTCGCCGATCGCGCTGTTCATCCAGGCCGACTGGGTCGTGAAGGGGGTGATGATCGGGCTGCTGCTCGCCAGTATCTGGACCTGGGCGATCATCGTCAGCTTCTGGGCAAAGACCGGGCGGACGCGCAAGGCGATGGAGCGGTTCGAGACCGATTTCTGGAAGGCCGACGACGTCGATGCCTTCTACCGCGTACATCAGGACAGCAAGCTGCCGAGCGCGAAGGTGTTCGCGGCGGGCGTCAACGAATGGCGGCGATCGACCGCGGGCAAGTCGATCGATCGCGGCGGCACGCGCGAGCGGCTGGCGACGAGCATGGGCGCGGCGGTCGCGAGCGAGATCGACCGGATTTCGGATCGGCTGAATATCCTGGCGACGGTCGGTTCGGTCGCGCCGTTCGTCGGGCTGTTCGGCACGGTGTGGGGCATCATGCGCAGCTTCACGAGCATCGCTAGCCAGCAAAACACCTCGCTCGCGGTGGTGGCGCCTGGGATCGCCGAGGCGCTGTTCGCGACGGCGATCGGGCTGTTCGCGGCGATTCCGGCGGTGATCGCATACAACCGGTTTTCGCACGGGATCAATCGGATCGAGGCAAGGCTGAACCGGTTTGCGGATGGGTTTCATGCGACGCTCAGTCGGGAACTGGACGCGTGAGAGGCGCGCTACAAGCCCTTCCCATCGAAGATGGGGAGGGGGACCAGCCGCAGGCTGGTGGAGGGGCGGCGCGCAGCGCCGGCTTCGCCGTCGGCCCCTCCACCACCGGCTTTGCCGGCGGTCCCCTTCCCCAAGCGAGCTTGGGGAGGATTTGAGATGGCCATGAACCTCCCCTCGCAGCGGGGTCGAGGCCGCCGCGCGCCGATGGCGGATATCAACGTCACGCCGCTCGTCGACGTGATGCTGGTGCTGCTCATCATCTTCATGGTCACCGCGCCGCTGCTGACCGCGGGGGTGCCGATCCAGCTGCCCGACAGCCGCGCCAAGCCGCTCGATCAGGACAAGAAGCCGACGCAGATCTCGCTCGATGCGCAGGGCAAGATCTTCCTCGACAAGGAAGAGATCGCCGAGAGCGATCTGCCGTCGCGTCTTGAGGGTATCGCCGCACAGGGCACGCCGGATCAGCCGCCACAGGTGTTCCTGCGCGCCGACCGCGCGCTCGATTACGGGCGCGTCATGCGAGTGATGGGCGAGCTCAATCGCGCCGGGCTCAACCGTGTGTCGCTGGTGACGGTGGGCGACGAAGGCACCAAGTGATGGAGCGTAGCGAGAAGATCGGGCTGGGCGTGGCGCTCGCAGGGCATGTCGTCCTGTTCGGGCTGCTGTCGGTCGGCTTCCTCGCGACGCCCAACCCGTTGAAGCTGAAGGCGACGCCGATCGAGGTCACGCTGTCCGACGACGTGGCGATGGAGGCGGAGGCGCCGCAATCGACCGAGGCGCCGGCGCAGTCCGTGGCGCCGGAGCAGGGCAAGCCCGAGGAGGCCGCGCCGCCGGCTCCGGTCGAGGCGCCGCCCGAGCCGACCCCGCCGCTGCCCAAGCCGGCTGAACCGCAACCCCAACCCAAACCGAAGCCGGCGGAGGTCGCGAAGCCCGCGCCGCCGAAACCCAAGCCGCAACCGGCGCCGCCCAAGCCTGCGCCGACGAAACAGGCCGCGAAGCCCGCGCCAGCGGCGAAATCGCAGCCCACGCCTGCCAAGGCAACGGGGAAGTCGCCGACCGCGACCGCTGCCAAGCCCCGCGGATCGCGGCTGGGGGCGGATTTCCTGAAAGGAATTTCGGACCAGCCGTCGAAGAGCCGGACGCAGACGCCGCGCGCGGCCAAGGTCGGCGCGCGCGACATCGCGAGCATTGCGGGGCTGATCCGGCGGCAGGTCCAGCCGTGCTACGATCTCGGATCGCTCGGTGGCACGTCGGCTATGGATATCACGACGGTGCTGCGGCTCCAGTTCAAGCGCGACGGATCGATTGCGGCGGCGACGGTGTCCGAACAGGAAGGCGTCAACGACGACAATCGCGGCTATGCCAAGCAGATGGGTGAGCTCAGCCGCCGCGCGGTGCTGCGCTGTTCGCCGCTCAAGGGTCTGCCGCCCGAACTGTATGACGGCGGCTGGGCCGATTTCGACATGGGATTCATCCCGAGGCAGCTCGGGTAAAAGTACGGGAGAGAGAGATGCGCCGGACGATGATCGCTTCGCTGCTCGCGCTGACCGCGATGAGCGCCGTGCCAGCCTTCGGGCAGGACGCACCCACGCAGCAACCGGCACCGCCGGCGGACGCGGGCGGGCAGCGGCTGCGGGTCGATATCACCGGCGGCATCGCCGCGCCGACGCCGATCGCGATTCCGCCGATGCCGACCCAGGCGGTGGTGAACACCCCCGCCGGATCGACCGACGTGCTCGGCCGGCAGCTGGCCGAGATCATCACCAACGACCTGCGCAATTCGGGGCTGTTCAAGCCGCTGAACCCCGGCCAGCTTCGCCCTGTGTCGATGCCCGAGGTGACGGCGCCGGCCTATGACTTCTGGGGATCGTCGGGCGCGCAGGCGCTGGTGCAGGGGTTCATCCGCGCCAACGGCGACGGCAATCTGACGGTCGGCTGCTATCTGTACGACGTCTATGCAAAGACCGAATTGACCCGGCAGGGCTTCGTCGTGCCACCGTCCGACTGGCGCCGCGCGGCGCACAAATGCGCGGACATGGTCTATACAAGGCTGACCGGCGAGGGGCCGTATTTCGACAGCCGCGTCGCCTACGTCTCCGAGACCGGGCCGAAGAACCGGCGCATCAAGCGGCTGGCGATCATGGATCAGGACGGCGCCAATCACCGCTTCCTGACCAACGGCCAGTCGATCGTGCTGACGCCGCGGTTCGCGCCCAATCAGCAGTCGATCGTCTATATGAGCTATGTGAACAAGCGGCCGTCCATCTATGTCTATGACATCGGATCGGGGCGGCAGCGGCTGGTGGTGTCGAACGCGAACCTGACCTTTGCGCCGCGCTTCTCGCCGGATGGACGTTATATTCTGTTCTCGATGGCGGTGGGCGGAAATACAGACATTTACCGGGTATCGTCGTCGGGCGGATCGCCGCAGCGGCTGACGACCTCGCCGGGAATCGATACTGGCGGCAGCTACTCGCCCGACGGCAGCCGTATCGTGTTCGAGAGCGACCGTTCGGGCGGGCAGCAGATCTATGTGATGAATGCCGATGGGTCGAACCAGCAGCGGATCAGCTTCGGCGGCGGACGCTATGCGACGCCGGTATGGAGCCCGAAGGGTGACCTCATCGCGTTCACCCGCATCTCGGGTGCGTTCCGTATCGGGGTGATGTCGCCGTCCGGCGGGGGCGAGAAGCTGCTGACCAACGCCTGGCAGGATGAAGGGCCGAGCTGGTCCCCCAACGGCCGGGTCATCATGTTCTTCCGCCAGGGGCAGGGCAATGCGGGGCGTGCGGACCTGTGGTCGGTCGATCTGACGGGCGTCAACGAGCGCAAGATTCCGACGCCGCTCGACGGTTCCGATCCGGGCTGGGGACCGCTTCGCCCGTAAATGCGTTGAGGGGGTGTGTAACGGGGGCGGAACGATTTCCACCGACCATATCATGGCCAATACTGGGAGACTGAAAATGGCAAGACTGGCAACCACGCTGCTAATGGCGACCGCGATCGTCGCGACCGCTGCGTGCTCGAAGAAGCGCCCCGAAGTGCTGCCCCCCGCACCCGGCGCGGCGCCCACCGACACGACGGGCCAGGGCCAGACGGGCAATGTCGGCGATGCGGTGATCCCGGGCTCGGCCGCCGACTTCAAGCGATCGGTCACCAGCGACACCGTCTATTTCGGCACCGACGTGTCCGACGTGGACGATACGGCGCGCGCGACGCTGGACACGCAGTCGGCGTGGCTGGCGAAATTCCCCAACGTCCGAGTGACGGTGGAGGGCCATGCCGATGAGCGCGGGACGCGCGAATACAATCTTGCACTGGGGGATCGCCGTGCGAACTCGGCGAAGAACTACCTCGTCGCCAAGGGTGTGTCGCCGGAGCGGATCACGACGATCAGCTATGGCAAGGAACGCCCGGTGGCGCTGGGTTCGGATGAAAGCGCCTGGGCGCAGAACCGCCGCGCGGTGACGGTGGTGCTGAACTGACCGACCTCCTTGCGAACGCGTGGAGCGCCCCGGACGGGATGCCGTCCGGGGCGCTTTTCGATTCCGCTTGCGGCGACTCAGCCTTCGATATAAAAGTGATATCACTTTAATGGAGGACGAGATGGCGAACGGGGGTTTGTTGCAACATTCGAGCGAGCGGCAGGCGGCGACCGCGAGCGGGTATCCGATGCTGGTCATCGGGCTGGCCCTGACCGCAGCCGGCGTGTTCGCGGTCAGCCAGCTGGCGAGCGAGATGTGGTCGCCGGTCTGGTCGGTGCTGCCGATCCTGTGCGCGATCGGCGTCGCGTTCATCGCGGCGGGGTTCTACATGCTCCAGCCCAACCAGGCAGCGGCGATCACGCTGTTCGGCAGCTACAAGGGCACCGACCGCGCTACGGGCCTGCGCTGGGTGCTGCCGTGGATGATCCGCAAGAAGCTGTCGGTGCGCGCGAACAACGTGATTTCGGACAAGATCAAGGTCAACGACCTGCGCGGCAACCCGATCGAGATGGCGGCGCAGGTGGTGTGGCGGGTGACCGACACCGCGCAGGCGCTGTTCGATGTCGACGACTACAAGGCTTTCGTGAACGTGCAGATCGAGGCGGCGGTACGCACCATCGGCTCGCGCTATCCGTATGACGATTACGAGCATCAGGAAGTGACGCTGCGCGGCAATCACGAGCAGGTCGGCGTCGAGCTGCGCGCCGAGCTGATCGCGCGGCTGACGGTGGCGGGGATCACCGTCGACGAATGCGGGTTCACGCATCTGGCCTATGCGCAGGAGATTGCGGGCGCGATGCTCAGGCGCCAGCAGGCGCAGGCGGTGGTCGCGGCGCGGCAGACTTTGGTCGAGGGTGCGGTCGGCATGGTCGAGATGGCGCTCGACCAGTTGAGCGCGAAGAATGTCGTCGAGCTCGACGACGAGCGGCGAGCGGCGATGGTCAGCAACCTGATGGTCGTGCTGTGCGGCGAGCGCGATACGCAGCCGGTGGTGAACGCCGGGTCGCTTTACCAGTAGGCTAGGCGCGTGGCGGCTCCGACCAAGAAGGCGTTCCCGCTGCGCCTCGATCCCGCGCTCTACGCGGCGATCGAGCGCGCCGCGGCGGGCGACTTCCGGAGCGTGAATGCCGAGATGGAGTGCCTGTTGCGCGAGGCTCTCGCGAAACGAGGCGTGAAGGTGGCGATCAGCGAGCGGCCGAAACGCGGGCGGCCGCCGAAGGAGGATGGCGATGCGTGAGGATGATGAGAACGCGTGGTTCGCGGCGAAGCGGTATGGCTTCGGCACCGGGGTGCCCATCCGGTGGCCCGGCTGGGTGATGCTTGGAGCGGTGATTGCGTTGGTCGTGGCGATCCAGAAGTCGGTGCCGAAGGACCGGATCGGGACGAAGGGCTGGCTGCTGCTGATCCTGCTGGTGGGCGCGACGTGGATCGCGGCTCGGCACACCCGCGGCGGCTGGCGGTGGCGGTGGGGCGAGCGCGACTGATCGGTCACAGCCGGATCTTGAAGCCGGCATGGCTCTGCGTGAAGCCGAGCCGTTCGTAGAAGCGGTGGGCGCCGGTGCGATCCTTTTGCGAGGTGAGCTGGACCATGAAGCAGCCACGCTGGCGGGCGCGATCGAGCGCCCAGCCGATGAGTTCCTCGCCGAGGCGCTGGTTGCGGAGATGGCTCGCGATGCGGACGGATTCGATCATACAGCGCCAGGCGCCGCGGAAGGCGAGGCCGGGGAGGTAGCTGAGCTGCATCGTGCCGGCGGGTTCGCCGTCGAGGGTTGCAAGGATGAGTTGCTGGTTGGGGTCTTCGGCGATGGCGTCGAAGGCGGCGAGGTAGCGGGGATCGAGCGGTTCGCTCGGGTCTTCGCGGAGGCGGCCGTTCTCGTCGTCGTGGAGGAGGCGGACGATCGCGGCGACTTCGGTGCGGTGGGCGTCGCGGATGGTGAGGCGGGTCATGGCTGGTCCTTCTGTCATCGCGCTGATGTGCTCCCGCGAAGGCGGGAGCCCAGACTGGATCCCCGCCTTCGCGGGGATACAATGAGCGTCGCTCATTCCGCCGCCTTCTCGATCCGCACGAGCAGCGCGCCTTCGGTGACCTGCCCGCCTTCAGTGGCGTTGAGTTCGGCCACCGTGCCGTCAAAGGGCGCGGTGAGGCTGTGCTCCATCTTCATCGCCTCCAGTGTGACGAGATTTTGGCCCTTGGCGACGGCATCGCCGCCCGCGACCGCGACCGCGATGATGCGGCCGGGCATGGGGGAGAGGATCGCGCCGTCGGCGGCGGTGCCGGTGGCAATCCCCGACGTCCTCGAAACGGCGGCGAGGAATGACAGTCCGTCGTCGTTTACGGCGACACCCGCTGCGACCGGTTCCCCTACGACCTGCTTGTATCGCCAGTCGCGCGGGAGTGTCGTGACGTGGGGTTTGCCCTCCAAGTTCAACGCAACGACGAGATTGTCGGGCGCATTCAGTCTGAAACCCAGCGCCCCCCGCCACGGATCATTTTGGCGCGACGCCAGCAGGTCCTTATCCCAGAAAGACAGGATCGTGGCTTCGCCATAATATTCCTGAACGAGGACGGCGGCGGCCGCCTGTTTGATCATGTCTTCCGTGGGTTCAGCTGGCGGCAGCAGCGCGTCGCCTTTAGTCGCGATAAAACCTGTATCGATCTTGCCGGCGCGGAAGTCGGGATCGTCCAGCGCGCGCCAAAGGAAGGGGGCGTTGGTTTTGACCGGATAGATATCTGTGGACGCGCAAGCCCGAGCCAGCGCTTCGCAGGCCCCTTCCCGCGTTTGTTCGTGGACGACGATCTTAGCGATCATGGGATCGTAGAAGCCGGTGATCTCGGCGCCCTCATACACCCCGGTTTCGAGCCGCACGTCCAGATGCTCTCGAAAAATCTCGAGCGTCCCGGTTGATGGCAGAAACCCCTTCGCCGGGTCCTCCGCATATAGTCGCGCTTCCATCGCCCAGCCATCGATCGCCAGCTCATCCTGCCGCTTCGGCAGAGGCTCGCCGCTCGCTACGCGCAGCTGCCACTCCACCAAGTCCTGCCCGGTGATCTCCTCGGTCACAGGGTGCTCGACCTGCAACCGCGTGTTCATTTCCATGAACCAGATGCGGTCGGCGCGGAGGCCTTCGCTCGCGTCGGCGATGAATTCGATCGTGCCGGCGCCGACATAGTCGACCGCTTTCGCGGCGCGGACGGCGGCGGCGCAGATGCTCTCGCGGGTCGCTTCGTCCATGCCGGGGGCGGGGGCTTCCTCGATGACCTTCTGGTGGCGGCGCTGGAGGCTGCAATCGCGCTCGAAGAGGTGGACGACGTTGCCTTGGATATCGCCGAAGACCTGCACCTCGATATGGCGGGGCGAGAGGATGTATTTCTCGATGAGCACCCGGTCGTCGCCGAAGGAGGAGGCGGCCTCGCGCTGGCAAGAGAGGAGCGCATCGGCGAAGTCGGCCGCGCTATCGACGCGGCGCATGCCCTTGCCGCCGCCGCCCGCGACCGCCTTGATCAGGACGGGGTAGCCGATTGCGTCGACCTCGGCGCGCAGGCGATCGGGGGACTGGTCCTCGCCGAGATAGCCGGGGGTGACGGAGACACCAGCGGCGATCATGCGGGCCTTGGCGGCGTCCTTCAGCCCCATCGCGCGGATGCTGTCGGGGTGGGGGCCGACCCAGATGAGGCCGGCGTCGATCACGGCCTGCGCGAAGTCGGCATTCTCGCTGAGGAAGCCGTAGCCGGGGTGGATCGCCTCGGCGCCGGTCGCTCGCGCGGCGGCGATGATCTTGTCGCCGACGAGGTAGCTTTCGCGCGCCGGGGACGCGCCGATGTGAACCGCCTCGTCGGCCTGGCGGACATGGAGCGCCTTGGCGTCGGCGTCCGAATAGACCGCGACGGTGCGGATGCCCATCGAGCGCGCGGTGCGGATGATGCGGCAGGCGATCTCGCCGCGATTGGCGATGAGGAGGGATCGAATCATGTCAGCCTTCGCAAGTGGTCCGCTGCGACCAGGTGATGTTGAGGATTTTCCAGCGCCCGCTCTCCCGGACCAGACCGAAGTGGTCGGTGCCGCAGTGGTGGACCTTGCCGTTGATCGTGAAGACGTAGGGCGCCCAGACCATCGCGATGTCGCCGTCGATCTCGATTGCCGGGGTCGACAGGCGTTCCTCATAGCGTTCGGGGCCGGGTTTGATGCCGGCGGTGAATTCGCTCCACGTCAGGTGTTTGACGGAGCGGGTGCCGTCGGGTTTCTCGGCGGCGACGGTGGCGCTGCCTTCGGGGCGGAGTTGCGCGGTGATCGCCGCGGCGTCGCGCGCGGCGAGGCCGGCGAACATCGCTGTGATGGGCGCCATGACCGCGGCTTCCTCCGACGAGGGCGGGGGGAGCGCGGTGCCCTTCACGATGGGGGCTACGGGTGTGATCTGGAGAAGGAGAGGGAGGATCATGGGCGTGTCCTTCAATCCTCCCCGGAACGGGGAGGGGGACCGGCCGTAGGCCGGTGGAGGGGGCCTCGCTCTTCACAGAGCGCGACGATGGCGGGGATGACCGCATCGAGATCGGAAAGAACTGCGCGTGCCGGGATTCGTAATGTCAGATAGCCGTCAGCCGAAAGCCGCCTATCACGCTGGAGATCGTATTGGGGCTGATCGCCGCGGTTATGAGCCTCGCCATCGACTTCGATCGCGAGCCTTGCCTCCATGCAGGCGAAGTCGAGTGCCGCGCCGCTTTGCGGATGCTGGCGGCGGAACTTGAAACCGCCGGGGCGTTTGCGGAGTTCTCGCCATAGTAGGACTTCGGGAAGAGACATTTCGCGGCGGAGCTTGCGGGCACGTTTTACGAGTTTGATGGGCGCGGTGAATGGTGGGCGTGGGCCCCCTCCACCATTCGGCTTTGCCGAATGGTCCCCCTCCCCGTGCCGGGGAGGAATTGGTGCGGCCTGCACCCTCACATCCGGAACACGCCGAACGCGGGGCGCTCGGGGATTGGGGCGTTGAGACAGGTGGCAAGCGCGAGGCCCAGGACGTCGCGGGTCTGGGCCGGATCGATGATGCCGTCGTCCCACAGGCGGGCGGTGGCGTGCCAGGGGTTGCCTTCGTCTTCGTATTTCTGGCGGATTGGTGCCTTGAAGGCTTCGGCCTCTTCGGGCGTCCAGTTCGCGGCGTCGCGGTGGACGGTCGCCAGCACCGAAGCCGCCTGTTCGCCGCCCATCACGCTGATGCGGCTGTTGGGCCAGCTGAACAGGAAGCGGGGGGAATAGGCGCGGCCGCACATCCCGTAATTGCCGGCGCCGAAGCTGCCGCCGATCAAAATCGTGATCTTGGGGACGGTCGCGGTGGCGACGGCGGTGACGAGCTTTGCGCCATGTTTGGCAATGCCTTCCGCCTCGTATTTTCCGCCGACCATGAAGCCGGAAATGTTCTGGAGGAACAGCAAGGGCACGCGGCGCTGGCAGGCGAGTTCGATGAAGTGGGCGCCCTTGACCGCGCTCTCGCTGAACAGGACGCCGTTGTTGGCGAGGATGGCGACCGGCTGACCCCAGATGTGCGCGAAACCGCAGACGAGGCTGCTGCCGTAGAGCGCCTTGAACTCGTGGAACTCGCTGCCATCGACGAGGCGGGCGATGACTTCGTGGACGTCGTAGGGGGCGCGGACGTCCTGGGGGACGATGCCGTATAAGTCTTCGGCGTCGTATTTTGGGGGGCGGGGTGTCCTCGTGCCGTTAGCCCTGAGCGAAGTCGAAGGGTGGGCTTCGACTTCGCTCAGCCCGAACGGGGGGTTGCCGAGGTGGCTGACGATATCGCGGACGATCGTCAGCGCGTGCTCGTCATTTTCGGCGACGTGATCGACGACGCCCGACTTGCGGCCGTGGAGGTCGCCGCCGCCGAGGTCTTCGGCGGAGATGACCTCGCCGGTCGCGGCCTGCACCAAGGGGGGGCCGGCGAGGAAGATCGTGCCTTGGCCGCGGACGATCACGCTCTCGTCGGACATGGCGGGGACATAGGCGCCGCCGGCGGTGCAACTGCCCATGACGCACGCGATCTGGGGGATGCCTTTCGCCGACATGTTCGCCTGGTTGAAGAAGATGCGGCCGAAATGATCGCGGTCGGGGAACACCTCCGCCTGGTGGGGCAGGTTCGCGCCGCCTGAGTCGACGAGGTAGATGCAGGGGAGGCGGTTCGCTTCGGCGATCTCCTGCGCGCGGAGATGCTTTTTGACGGTGAGCGGGTAGTAGGTGCCGCCCTTCAAGGTCGCGTCGTTGCAGACGATCATGCACTGCCGTCCGGAGACGCGGCCGATGCCCGCGATCAGGCCGGCGCCGGGGACTTCCCCTTCATACATGTCGCAGGCGGCGAGCTGGCCAATCTCGAGGAACGGGCTGCCCGGATCAAGCAGCCTCTCCACGCGGTCGCGGGGGAGGAGCTTTCCGCGCGCGGTGTGGCGGTCGCGCGCCTTGTCGCTGCCACCAAGCGCGGCCTGCGCGACATCGGCGCGCAGGCGTTCGGCCAGCGCGCGGTTGTGCGCCGCGTTGGCCTGGAATTCGGGGCTTTCGGGCGAGACTTTGGTATCGAGCACCGGGGCGCTCATGCTGGCATCCTCATCGTTTCAAGCGTGACTAGACGCGGATGCGCCCTATTGGAAGCCGGCGCGCGCGGGTGTATCGCCGCGGCCATACACGTCAGGAGAGTTGTCCCATGAAGCGTTCCGTTCTCGCCCTGCTGCTCGCCAGCGCTGCCTGCTCGCCGAGCACCACGACGACCACCAATTCCACCACGACCGTGGAAAAGAAGGCGGAGACGGGGACGCTTTCGGGTGTCAATCAGGCCTATATCGACAAGGGCGTGAAGCCGGGCGACGACTTCAACGCCTATGCGAACGGCGCGTGGGCGGCGAAGGCGGAGATTCCGGCGGACCGGTCGTCGATCGGCGTCGGCTATGACGTGTTCAAGGTCGCGGAAGGGCGCAATGCGGCGCTGTTCGCGGAGATTGCGAAGAGCAATCCGGCCGCGGGTTCCGACAACGCGCGGATCGCGGATTACTACAAGGCGTATCTCGACACGACGGGAATCGAGCGGCGCGGACTGGCGCCGCTCAAGGGGCAGCTCGATGCGATCGCGCAGTTGAAGGACAAGCGCGCGCTGTCGACGATGCTGGGCGCGAACATGCGCGCCGATACCGATCCGCTCAACGCGACGAGTCTCTCGACCGAGAATCTGTTCGGACTCTTCGTGACGCAGGACCTCAACCGACCCGACACGACGGTGCCGTATCTGATGCAGGGCGGGCTGGGGATGCCGGACCGCGACTATTACCTTTCGACCAAGCCCGACATGGTCGCGCAGCGCGCGGCGTACAAGGGCTATGTCGCGAAGCTGCTGGGCCTCGCGGGGATGAGCGATGCGGGCGCGCGGGCGGACCGGATCGTCGCGCTGGAGACGAAGCTGGCGCAGGCACATGCCGACATCGTCACCAGCCAGAGCGCGAAGAAGGGCAACAACCCGTGGAAGCGCGCGGACTTCGCGAAGAAGGCGCCGGGGATCGACTGGGACGCCTATTGGGCGGCGGCGTCCTTGCCGAACCAGCAGGACTTCATCGTGTGGCAGCCGGCGACGGTCGTGAAGGAAGCGGCGCTGGTCAATTCGGAGCCCTTGCAGACCTGGCAGGACTGGCTGGCGTTCCACACGATCAATCAGGTGACGAGCGTGTTGCCGAGCGCGTTCGACGCGGCATCGTTCGACTTCTACGGCAAGACGCTGAACGGCACACCGCAGCAGCAGGCGCGCGACAAGCGGGCGATCGCGGCGACCAATGCGGCGCTTGGCGACGCGGTGGGCAAGATCTACGCCGAGAAATACTTTCCCGCCTCGTCCAAGGCCGAGATTCAGGGGATGGTGAAGAACATCGTCGCGGCGTTCGACGCGCGGATCGCGGCGCTCGACTGGATGGCGCCGGCGACGAAGGTGGAGGCGCGCAAGAAGCTGCAGGTGTTGCGGGTGGGCGTCGGCTATCCCGACAAGTGGCTCGATTATTCTGGGTTTGCGGTGAGCGCGGACAATCCGGTCGCGAATTTGCAGGGCGCGGAGCTGACGCATTACCGCCAGCAGATCGGCAAGATCGGCCAGCCGGTCGATCGCGGCGAGTGGTGGATGACGCCGCAGACGGTGAATGCGGTCAATCTGCCGCTCCAAAACGCGCTCAACTTCCCGGCGGCGATCCTGGAGACGCCGTATTTCGACGCGAAGTTCGATGCGGCGGCGAATTACGGCGCGATCGGATCGGTCATCGGGCACGAGATCAGCCACAGCTTCGACAATCTGGGTGCGGATTTCGATTCGACCGGCAAGCTCAGAAGCTGGTGGACGCCGCAGGATTTCGCGCGGTTCGAGGCGTCGGGGAAGGCGCTGGTCGCGCAATACAATGCCTATGAGGCGCTGCCGGGGCTGCATCTGAACGGGCAGCAGGAGCTGGGCGAGAACATCGCGGATGTGGCCGGGCTGACCGCGGCGTATGAGGCATATCGGAAGTCGCTGAACGGTATGCAAGCGCCGGTGATCGACGGGCTGACGGGCGACCAGCGCTTCTTCCTGGCGTTTGCGCAGGGCTGGCGGACGAAGACGCGCGAGAAGGCGCTGCGTGCGCGGGTGGCGACCGACGTTCACGCGCCGGCGGAATGGCGGGTGTTGACCGTGCGGAACCTCGATGCGTGGTATCCGGCGTTCCAGGTGAAGCAGGGGGAGAAGCTGTATCTGGCGCCGGACAAGCGGGTGCATGTCTGGTGATCTAGGTCCTCCCCGAGCTTTGCTCGGGGAGGGGGACCGCCGCTGAAGGCGGTGGTGGAGGGGCCGGCGCAGCCGGTGCTTCGCACCGCCCCTCCACCAGCTTCGCTGGTCCCCCTCCCCGTGCCGGGGAGGACTTTTCAGGCGCCGATCAATTCCCGGCCGATCAGGAAACGGCGGATTTCGTTGGTGCCGGCACCGATGTCGTAGAGTTTTGCGTCGCGCAGGAAGCGTTCGACCGGCCACTCCTTGGTGTAGCCCGCGCCGCCGAGCGCCTGGATCGCCTCCAGGCTGACCTTCACCGCATTCTCGCTGGCGAGCAGGATCGCGCCGGCGGCGTCGAAGCGGGTCGTCTTGCCGGCGTCGCAGGCACGCGCGACGGCATAGACATAGGCGCGCGCGGAGTTGAGCGCGACATACATGTCGGCGACCTTGGCCTGCATCAGCTGGAAGCTGCCGATCGCCTGGCCGAACTGCTTGCGCTCGCGGACGTAAGGCAGGACCACGTCGAGGCAGGCCTGCATGATGCCGAGCGGTCCGGCCGAGAGCACCGCGCGCTCGTAATCGAGACCGCTCATCAGCACGCCGACGCCGCCGTTCATCGGCCCCATGACGTTTTCGGCCGGGACTTCGCAATCCTCGAACACCAACTCCGCGGTATCGGAGCCGCGCATGCCCATCTTGTCGAGCTTCCTGGAGACGCTGAACCCGGCCATGCCCTTTTCGATCAGGAACGCGGTGATGCCGCGTGCGCCTTCGCCCGTCTTGGCGTAGACGACGAGGGTGTCGGCTTCGGTCGAATTCGTGATCCAGAATTTGGTGCCATTGAGGACGTAGCGGTCGTTGCCCTTCGCTTCGGCCTTCAGCTTCATCGAGACGACGTCGGAGCCTGCGCCGGCCTCCGACATGGCGAGGCTGCCGACATGTTCGCCCGAGATCAGTTTGGGCAGGTATTTCGCCTTCTGCTCGGGCGAGCCCCAGCGGCGGATCTGGTTGACGCACAGGTTCGAATGCGCGCCATAGCTGAGGCCGATCGAGGCGGAGGCGCGGCTGACTTCCTCCATCGCGACGACGTGCTCGAGATAGCCTAGGCCCAGCCCGCCCCATTCCTCCTCGACGGTGATGCCGTGCAGGCCGAGCGCGCCCATTTCGGGCCAGAGCGAGCGGTCGAACCTGTTCTCCTCGTCGATCGCGGCGGCTTTCGGTGCAATGCGGTCGGCGGCGAAGCGCTGGGTCGTCTCGCGGATCATGTCGGCGTTCTCGCCGAGCGCGAAGTCGAGGGCGGTGTCCACTTGTCTCTCCCAAGGACTGGTTTCGTCTGTTACCGGTGCCGTAGAACATGATCGCGTCAGATTGAAGCGGTCGAATTCCGCCCCGGCACGGGGAGGGGGACCGCGGCGCGCAGCGGCGTGGTGGAGGGGCCCGCCGCCGGTGAGTCGTGCGTGGCGGGTCCCTCCACCAGCCTGCGGCTGGTCCCCCTCCCCGTGCCGGGGAGGATCAAGGGGAACGCAATGTCCAGTCTCATGCGTCGCAAGACGATTCACCCGCAGCCGCCAGAGCGGCAGCTGGCGCGCACGCTGTCGTGGCCGCATCTGGTGGCGCTGGGGGTCGGGGCGATCGTGGGGACGGGCATCCTCACGCTGATCGGCGTCGGGGCCGACCGGGCGGGGCCGGCGGTGTTGCTGAGTTTCGTCGTGGCGGGCGCGATCTGTGCCTGCGCGGCGCTTTGTTATGCGGAAATGGCGACCGCGATTCCGGCGTCGGGGAGTGCTTATACCTATAGCTATGCGGAGCTGGGTGAGGTGATCGCGTGGGT
The DNA here is from genome assembly GCF_902498785.1 of Sphingomonas sp. EC-HK361. Lineage (GTDB taxonomy): Bacteria > Pseudomonadota > Alphaproteobacteria > Sphingomonadales > Sphingomonadaceae > Sphingomonas. The sequence goes on along the minus strand of NZ_LR701494.1, from coordinate 936,624 downwards.
CGTCGGCTGGTCGTTGATCCTGGAATATTCGCTCGTCGTCGCGACGGTTGCGGTGGGCTGGTCGGGCTATGCGGTCGGGTTTCTGACGGGGCTGGGAGTCATCCTGCCCGATGCGCTGACCCACGGTCCGGCCGTGGCTGGAAGCGTGTTCCACGGAACGTTTGCGGTCACGCAGGTCGGAGTGAACGTGCCCGCGATCGTCATCATCGCGGTGGTCGCGGGGCTGCTGTCGCTCGGCACGCAGGAGAGCGCGCGGATCAACACCGCGCTCGTCGTCCTCAAGATCGTGACGCTTGCGCTCTTCGTCGCGGTCGCGCTGCCGCATTTCAACACCGCGAACCTGCATCCGTTCGCGCCTTACGGACTGGGCAGCACCGCGGGTGAGGGCGGCGTGAAATACGGGGTGATGGGCGCGGCGGCGATCATCTTCTTCGCATTCTACGGCTTCGACGCGATCTCGACCGCGGCGGAGGAAGCGAAGCGGCCCGAGCGCGATCTGGCGATCGGGATCGTCGGGTCGATGGTGGCGTGCACGATCATCTATATCGTCGTGGCGGCGGCAGCGGTGGGGGCGCTGGGCTTTGCCAGGTTCGCCAACTCGCCCGAGCCGCTGGCGCTGATCCTGCGCGGGATCGGGCAGGACCGGGTGGCGACCATCGTCGCGGCGGCGGCGGCGATCGCGTTGCCGACGGTGATCCTGGGGTTCCTCTACGGGCAGAGCCGCATCTTCCTGGTGATGGCGCGCGACGGGTTCCTGCCGGCAGGACTCGCCAGGGTGTCTAAGCGCGGGACTCCGGCGCGGATCACGATGGTGACGGCGGTGTTCGTGTCGATCATCGCGGCACTGACCCCGTTGGATGTGATCGCGAGCCTGGCCAATGCGGGGACGCTGTGTGCGTTCGTGGCGGTGGCGGCTTGCGTGCTGGTGCGGCGGCGGCGGGGATCAGTAAACGCGGGGTTCCGGACGCCGCTTGCCTGGGTGGTTGCGCCGGCGGCGATCCTGGGGTGCTTGTATCTGTTCACCAGTCTGCAGACGGTGACGCAGGTGTCGTTCGTGGTTTGGAACGCGATCGGGTTGTCGGTGTATCTGGTGTGGGGCAGAAGGCGGGCTGTTTTGGAATAGCTGCGATGTGCTCCCGCGAAGGCGGGAGTCCAGACTGGATCCCCGCCTTCGCGGGGATACAAATTAGGGAACGATCCCCTCCCATTCTGCCCGGTGGTCGCAGTCATGGCCTTCCATGCCCGGCTTCGTCAGATAGCCGCGCGCGTCCGGCACATGGCTGTAGATCATCCTGAGCGGCTTTTCGTGCCACTGGAGGTTGAACGCCCAGAGATTGGGAAAGAACTCCATCGTCGCATAGGGCAGGTGGTCGTGCACCCACCAGGCGAGGCGCTTCCAATCGCCCTCTGCCGTGAACTTGTTCGCGAAGGCGGGCACGACGATGCAGGCGGTCGCGCCCATCTGGCCGGCGGCGTCGCGCTGATCCCAGATGTGGCCGGCGCGGCTGCGCTCGTTCGAGGCGCAGTTATGCCCCTTGGCATGGCCGAGCGCGTTGACCTCCGCCGAGCGATAGGCGCTGCGGATCGAAAGCCGGCCAAAGGCGTCCTGCAGCGGTTCCAGCAAGTCCTCGCACAGCCGCGTGCCGGCAGCGATGGCGAGATCGGGATCGTCGGGGATGTTCGACAGGCCGTGGATCGCGGCGATGTCCGAATAGAGGAAATCGCGCAGGAAGAACGTCTTCGACAGCTGCACGCGGCCGAGCTCGGTGAGCTTCGCGACGGTCTGTGGCTTCTTCATCGGCGTGGCTTCCCGGCGCCGCGGATCAGGCGGCGAAAGCGTCTTCCTATCGCAGCGGGCCCGCGAAGGGGAGAGGCCGGGCGCAGGCGCTGTGCCGTTTCGGCACCGGTTCGGTCACGGTCCGTCGACGGGCCATGCGCGGCCGTCGCAGGTCCGTACCGGCAGCGCGTCGACGAGATCGGGGTCGAAGAGGTTCATGTTGACCCCCATCCGGTCATGGTCGCCGATCGCGCTCCAGTGGGTGACGCTGCCGCAGCGCGCGCAGCGGTGCGTGGTGAGGCTGGGCTTCACCGCATCCGCGCGGACATAGCCGTCGATCGGCCCGCCCTCGATCGCCACGCTGCCCGGGCGGAAATACGCCCAGCGGGTGCCGAGCTTCGTGCACAGCGTGCAGTTGCAGCGGGTCACCTCGTTCGGGACATGCGGCAGGTGCAGCCGGATCGCGCCGCAATGGCAGGACCCGGCCGGTCCGGTCATGCCGCCAGATTCCGCAGCACATATTGGAGGATGCCGCCGTTGAGGAAATATTCGAGCTCGTTGACGGTATCGATCCGGCAGCGCGTCAGGAAGGTTTCGACCGTGCCGTCGGCGCGGGTCATCGTCACCTCGACCGCCTGGCGCGGGCGCAGGTCGGCGACGCCGGTGATGGTGAAGCTCTCGTCGCCGGTCATCTTCAGCGTCTCGCGGTTCCAGTCGTCGAGGAACTGGAGCGGCAGGACGCCCATGCCGACGAGGTTCGAGCGGTGGATACGCTCGAAGCTTTCGACGATCACCGCGCGGACGCCGAGCAGGTTGGTGCCCTTCGCCGCCCAGTCGCGGCTGGAGCCGGTGCCATATTCCTTGCCGGCGACGACGACGAGCGGCGTGCCGTCCGCCTTGTGGCGCATCGCCGCGTCGTAGATCGGCATGACCTCGCCCTTGTAGCGGCTCATGCCGCCTTCGACGCCGGGGACCATCTCGTTCCGGATGCGGATGTTGGCGAAGGTGCCGCGCATCATCACGTCATGGTTGCCGCGACGCGCGCCGTAGCTGTTGAAGTCGGCCTTCGCGACCTGATGCTCCTGCAGATACGTGCCGGCGGGGCTGTCCGCCTTGATCGAGCCCGCGGGACTGATGTGGTCGGTGGTGATCGAATCGCCCAGGATCGCGAGCGGCTTGGCGTCGATGATGTCGGTGACGGGCGCTGGCGTCATCGTCATGCCTTCGAAGTAAGGCGGGTTGGCGACATAGGTGGAGCCGGCGCGCCAGGCATAGGTATCGGAGCCCTCGACGAGGATCTCGCGCCACTTGGCATCGCCGGCATAGACGTTGCCGTAGCGGGCGCGGAACATCGCGTCGTCGATGTTCGCGTCCATGACGCTGCGGACTTCCTCGTTCGAGGGCCAGATGTCCTTGAGGTAGACATCGGCGCCGTCGCTGCCCTGGCCGATCGGCGTCTCGACCATGTCGGTCGTGACCGTGCCCTTCAGTGCATAGGCGACGACGAGTGGGGGCGAGGCGAGGAAGTTCGCGCGCACGTCGGGCGAGACGCGGCCTTCAAAGTTGCGGTTGCCCGACAGGACCGAGGCGGCGACGAGGTTGTTGTCGTTGATCGCGCTCGAAATCGGCGCGGCGAGCGGGCCGGAATTGCCGATGCACGTCGTGCAGCCATAGCCGACGAGGTTGAAGCCGATCGCGTTCAGATCCTCGGTCAGGCCGGCGCGGTCGAGATAGTCGGTGACGACCTGCGATCCGGGGGCGAGCGAGGTCTTGACCCAGGGCTTCGGCGTCAGGCCCTTCTCGCGCGCCTTGCGGGCGACAAGGCCGGCGGCGACGAGGACCGACGGGTTGGAGGTGTTGGTGCAGCTGGTGATCGCGGCGATGACGACGTCTCCGTCGCCGATGTCGTGGGTTTTGCCCTCGACCGCGACCCGCTCCGGGCGCTGCTTGTCGTAGAGCTTCGAGAGGTCGCCGTTGAAGACCTCGTCGACCTTGCCGAGGCTGACCCGGTCCTGCGGGCGCTTCGGGCCGGCGAGCGACGCGACGACGGTGCCCATGTCGAGTTCCAGCGTATCGGTGAAGACGGGATCGACCGCATCTGCGTGGCGCCACATGCCCTGCGCCTTGGCATAGGCCTCGACCAGCGCGATCGTCTCGTCCGGACGGCCGGTGAGGCGCATGTAGTCGATCGTCTTCTCGTCGACCGGGAAGAAGCCGCAGGTCGCGCCGTATTCGGGCGCCATGTTGGCGATCGTCGCGCGGTCGGCGAGGGTCATCGCGGAGAGGCCGGGGCCGTAGAATTCGACGAAACGGCCGACGACGCCCTTCGCGCGCAGCATCTGCGTCACGGTGAGGACGAGGTCGGTCGCGGTGATGCCCTCGGCGAGCGCGCCGGTGAGCTTGAAGCCGACGACTTCGGGGATCAGCATCGAGACGGGCTGGCCGAGCATCGCCGCCTCCGCCTCGATCCCGCCGACGCCCCAGCCGAGCACGCCCAGGCCATTGACCATCGTGGTGTGGCTGTCGGTGCCGACCAGCGTGTCGGGATAGGCGATCGTCTTGCCTTCATTCTCGGAGGACCAGACCGCCTGCGAGACATATTCCAGATTGACCTGGTGGCAGATGCCGGTGCCGGGCGGGACGACCGAGAAATTGTCGAGCGCCTTGGAGCCCCATTTCAGGAACTCGTAGCGCTCGGCATTACGGGCATATTCGAGATCGACATTGTCCGCGAACGCCCTGGGCGTGCCGAATTCGTCGACCATCACCGAATGGTCGATGACGAGATGGACGGGGACCTGCGGGTTGATTTTCGCCGGGTCGCCGCCGAGCTTCGTGATCGCGTCGCGCATCGCGGCGAGATCGACGACGCAGGGCACGCCGGTGAAATCCTGCATCAGCACGCGTGCGGGTCGATACTGGATTTCACGGTCGCTGCGGCGCTCATTCTGCCAGTCGACGATCGCCTGCACGTCGTCGGCGGTGACGGTCTTGCCGTCCTCGAAGCGGAGCATGTTCTCGAGAAGGACCTTCATCGAGAAGGGCAGGCGGCTGATGTCACCGAACTTCGCCTCGGCGGTCGAGAGCGCGTAATAGTCGTAGGTCTTGCCGCCAGCCTCGAGTGTCTTGCGGGCGTTGAGCGTGTCCTGGCCGATGGCGGTCATTGGGGTCCTTCCCTCTGCGCGACGGCGAGCGGGGAGGCGGCGGAAGCCGCGCGCGACGCCGGGCGGATGTGTGAAATCGGGTTTCGAGGGGGGCCTTAGCAAGGGGGACGCGGTGGGGGAAGACGGCACGAGACGGCTTTGGGGGCTCTTATCCGGCCTGTTTGCCTTCTTTTCCGTTTGCTTCGAGCGAAGATCGAGATCGTAGTCGAGAAGGGTTCTCGACGGACGCTTCTCGACTTCGCTCGAAGCTGCTCGAACCAAACGGATTTTTAGGCGCGGATCAAATCCTAGCGCGGCGCAGGCGCTGCCGTCGGCTCCGGGCTCAGCGGCACCGGCCCGGTCGGCAGCGCGTCGAGCGTCGCGTCGCCGCCGAGCGTCTTGTAGAGATCGACGAGGTTCGTCGCCTTCACGAGCTGGGTCGCGACGAGGGTGCGCTGCGCAGTGTAGAGCGAACGCTGGGAATCGAGGCTGGTGAGGAAGGTATCGATTCCGCCGCGGTAGCGCGCGTCGGTGAGGCGATAGGTGTCGAGCGCAGCACTGGCGAAGCGCTGGTTCGCGGCCAGCTGATCGGTGATCGTGCCGCGGCGCGCCAGCGCGTCGGAGACTTCCTGGAACGCGGTCTGGATCGCCTTTTCGTAGGTCGCGAGCGCGGCGTCGCGCTGTGCCTTCGTCTGGGCAACGCCCGCGCGGCCGGCGCCGGCGCGGAAAATGGGGTAGCTGGCGCTGGGGCTGACCGAATAGTTGAACGCGCCGCCCGCGAAGAGCGTGCGCAGCGCGGTGCTGGCGAAACCCAGGAGTGCGGTGAGCGCGACGCGGGGGAAGAGTTCCGCGCGGGCGGCGCCGATTTCCGCATTGGTTGCGCGCAGCTCATATTCGGCCTGCACCACGTCGGGGCGGCGCAGCAGGATGCCGGAATCAAGACCGGCTGGCAGTTCGCGGACGGTGCCGCCGACCTGCTCGATCGAGGCGGGCAGCAGCGCCGCATCGACCGGCGCGCCGACGAGCAGCTGGAGGGCGTTCACGTCCTGCGCCAGCGCGGTCTTCTGCTCGGCAAGGTCGGCGTTGGCGGTTTCCAGCACCTGCTGCGCCTGGCGCAGATCGGTGCGCGGGGCGATCCCGCCAGACAGCCGCGCCTGGGTGAGCTTCACGCTGCGCCCGGCGCTGGTCGCGGTATCCTGCGCGATCTTGAGCAGGCTTTGGTCGGAAGCATAGGTGAACCATGCGGTCGCGATATCGCCGACAAGGGTGAGGCGGGTCGCGCGGGCGGCGGCTTCCTGCTCGAAATAGCGGGCCTGTGCGGCGGTCGTCAGCGAGCGGATGCGGCCGAAGAGGTCGATCTCGAACGCGGTTACGCCGCCGCTCAAGGAGAAATTGCTGTGGCTGGCACCGCCGGTCGTGACCGAACCCGTCCCGGTTCCGGTGCCGCCCGTGCCTGTGCCGCCCGTGCCTGTGCCGCCCGTGCCTGTGCCGCCCGTCCCGTTCCCCGCGCCGTTGTTGCCGGCGATCGATCCATTGCCGCCGCCGCGATAGCTGTAGTTCGCATTGGCATCCACTTGCGGAAAGAGATCGGCGCGCTGGATGCGGTATTGCGCGCGCGCCGCCTCGATATTGGCGGCGGCGATGCGGAGGTCGCGGTTGTTGGCGAGCGCCTGTTCGATGATCCGCTGGAGCCGCTGATCGAGGAAAATGTCGCGGTAGGAGACGCTGGGCAGCGCCGCCTCGCTCTGCCGCAGATAGGCGTCGCCGACCGGCCAGGACGGCGGCACCGGCAGTCCCGGGCGGACATAGGTCGGCGCGAGGCTGCACGCCGATACGGAGGCGAGTGCTAGGGTGAGGGCTGCGGTGCGGGCGCGGTTGGGCATCAGGCGGGCTCCGGCCTTGACTGGGTGGGCGGTGCAGGCGGGCCGTAGACCTCGCCGTCCTCGGTATGCCCCTGATAGCCGGTGGGCCGCCCGCGCATCTTCGCAAGGCCATCGCGCACGCCGCGACGGACGAGAATGAAGAACAGCGGGATGTAGAAGATGGCAAGGATCGTCGCGGTCAGCATCCCGCCGATCACCGCCGTCCCGATCGCGATTCGGCTGTTCGCGCCTGCACCGGTCGAGATCGCCAGCGGCAGCACGCCGAAGATGAAGGCGAGGCTGGTCATCAGGATCGGACGCAGACGGATTCGCGCGGCGGTGAGCGCCGCATCGATGACACGCGCGCCCTTGCGCTCCTCCTGCTCGGCGAACTCGATCATCAGAATCGCGTTCTTCGACGCAAGCCCCATCGTCGTCAGCAGCCCGATCTGGAGATAGACGTCGTTGGTCAGGCCCCGGAGCGTCACGAAGAGGATCGCACCGACGAGCCCCAGCGGAATGACGAGCATGACCGCGACCGGGATCGACCAGCTTTCGTAGAGCGCGGCGAGGCACAGGAAGACGACGAGGAGCGAGAGGCCGTAAAGGATCGGCGCCTGCCCCGAAGACAGCCGTTCCTGATAGGAAAGGCCGGACCAGGCGAGGCTGGTGCCGGGAATCTGCTCGGCAAGCTTGCTGATCGAATTCATCGCGTCGCCCGAGCTCTTGCCCGAAGCACCGGAGCCGGAGAATTCGTAGGAGGAAATGCCGTTGAAACGCGAAAGCGTCGTGGGTGCCTGCGTCCATTCCACTGTCGCGAAGGACGAGAAGGGCGCCATGTTCCCGTTCGATCCGCGGACGAACCATTGATTCAGGTCGGACGGCTCGGCGCGGTAGGGCGCATCGCCCTGGACATAGACGCGCTTCACGCGACCGCGATCGACGAAATCGTTGACGTAGCGGCCGCCCCAGGCCGTCGACAGCGTGGCGTTCACGTCGGCCTGGGTCAGGCCGAGCGCTGAGAGTTTCTGCTGGTCGATATCGACGTGCAGCGTGCCGATGTCGGGCAGTTCGGTGAGGCGGACCGAGGTGAGATCGGGGTCCTGATTGGCGAGTGCGAGCAGCTTGTCGCGCGCGGCGTTGAACTGCTCCTGCGACAGCCCGCCGGTGTTCTGGAGCTCGACGGTGAAGCCGTCAGACTGGCCAAGGCCGCGGATCGCGGGCGGCACCAGCGCGAAGACCTGCGCGTCGCGGAAATTGCGAAAGGCGGCGGAGGCCCGGCGTGTGATCGCGTCGGCGGCATTTTCCTTCCCCTTGCGATCCGCCCAGTCGTTGAGCGCAAGGAAGGCGCGGCCGGTGTTCTGGCCGCTAGCGCCCCCGCCGCCGCCGCCCGCGACGGAGAACATGGTCTTGATGTTCGGGCCTTCGTTTTTGACGAAGTAGCTCTCGATCTGGCGCTGGACCTCTGCCGTGCGCCCCATTGTCGCCCCGGCCGGCAGCTGAAACTGGACGAGCGCGCCGCCCTGATCCTCGGTCGGGAGAAAGCCGGTCGGCAGACGAAGGAAAAGCACCGCCAGGATCGCGACGACGCCGGCATAGATCAGCAGGAAGATCCATTTGCGATCGACGATGGTCTTCACGGTGGACGTGTATTTTTCCACCCCGCGATCGAAGTTGCGGTTGAACCAGTCCTTAGCCCCTTGGATGCCATGCGCGACGCGAGGCGCTTTGCGGCCAAGCCAGCCGTGATCGAGGTTGCCGTCGTCGTCGCGGTCGTGTTGCTTCAGCAGGTGCGAGGTGAGCGCGGGGGAAAGGATGAGGGCGACGCCCACCGACAACACCATGGCCGACACGATGGTGAGCGAGAACTGGCGGTAGATGACGCCCGTCGATCCGCCGAAAAACGCCATCGGCAAGAAAACCGCTGACAGGACGAGCGCGATCGCGACGAGCGCGACGCTGATCTCCTTCATCGATTCGATCGTCGCGTCGCGCGGGCTCATTTCGGGGTTTTCGTCGAGCAGGCGCTCGACATTCTCGACCACGACGATCGCGTCGTCGACGAGCAGCCCGATCGCGAGGACGAGGCCGAACAGCGTCATCGTATTGATCGAGAACCCCGCGACGTAGAATACTGCGAAGGTGCCGAGAAGCACGACCGGCACCGCGATCGCCGGAACGAGCGTGGCGCGCCAGCTTTGCAGGAAGACGAACATCACGATGACGACGAGGACGATCGCCTCGAACAACGTCTTGATGACCTCGTCGATCGACAGCTTGATGAAATCGGTCGTGTCGCTCGCATAGGCGATCTTGAGGTTTGGCGGGAAGGTCGCGGAGACGCGGGCGATCTCGGCCTTCACCAGCTCCGCGGTCTTGAGCGCATCCGCGCCTGGCGCGAGGAGCACCGCGATGCCTGCGCCGGGATGCTGGTTCACGCGGCTCGACGCGTTGTAGCTTTCCGCGCCGAGCTCGACCCGCGCGACATCGCTGACTCTGACCGTTGCGCCGTTGGTCTGGGTCTTGAGGATGATATCCTTGAACTGCTGCGGCGTCTGCAGGCGCGACTGCGCGGTGACGGTCGCGTTCAGCATCTGCGTGTCGGGCTGGGGCTGTCCGCCGAGCTCGCCCGCCGCGACCTCGGTATTCTGGTTCTGGATCGCGGTGACGACGTCGCCGGGCATCAGCTGGAAGCTGGCGAGCTTCGCCGGATCGAGCCAGATGCGCATCGCATATTGCGCGCCGAAGACGTTGGTATCGCCGACGCCCTGGATGCGTCCGAGCGGATCCTGCAGATTCGAGACGAGATAGTCCGAAACATCCTGATTGGTCAGCGTATCGGTTTGGTCATAGACGCCGACGATCAGCAGGAAGTCCGGGTTGGACTTGCGGACGACAAGACCCTGCTGCTGGACCTGTTGCGGCAAGCGGCTGATAGCCTGCTGGACCTGGTTCTGGACCTGGACCTGCGCGATGTCGGGATCGGTGCCCTTGGCGAAGGTCGCGGTGATGCTCACCGATCCGCGCGAGCTGGACGAGGACGAGAAGTACAGCAGACCGTCGATGCCGGTCAGCTGCTGCTCGATGACCTGGGTGACCGAGTTCTGGATCGTTTCCGCCGAAGCGCCGGGATAGGTCGCGCGCACCGAGACCTGGGGGGGCGCGACATCGGGATATTGCGCGATGGGCAGGCCCATGATCGCGCCGATGCCGGCCATCATGACGATGATCGCGAGTACCCATGCGAAGATGGGGCGATCGATGAATATGCGGGAAAACATCAGCCCGCCTTGCCGCTGGCCTGACCGGACCCCTTGGCGTCACCCTGTTTGGGCGGTTCGATCCGCTGCGGCGAACTCGCGGGTACCGGCTTGATCGGCCCGTTGGGCTTGAGGTTCGCGGTGCCCTGCGTGATGACCTTGTCGCCGGCGTTCAGCCCCTTGGTCACGACCCAGGACGCGCCTTGAGCGCGGTCGGCGGTGACCGTTCGCTGGACGGCCTTGTTGCCGGGGCCGACCAGGTAGAGCGTCGCGTTGCCCTTGGGATCGCGCGAAATCGCCTGTTGCGGCACGAGGAAGGCGTTGGTGTCGATCGCCTGCGAGAAGACCGCGCGGACGAACATGCCGGGCAGCAGCAAGCCTTGCGCGTTCGGGAAGCGCGCGCGCAGCGTGACGGTGCCGGTGGTCTGATCCACCACGACTTCGGAAAATTCGACGCGCCCCGTCTGGCCGTAGTCGCTGCCGTCTTCCAGCTTCAGCCGCACCGTCGCGCTGGCCGGCGCAACGCCGCCCGCCGCCAACGACCGGCGCAGCGCGAGCAGGTCGCTGCTCGACTGCTGCATGTCGACATAGATCGGATCGAGCTGCTGGATCGTCGCGAGCGGATCGGTCTGGCTTGTCGTGACGAGCGCGCCGACGGTGAAGAGCGAGCGCCCGATCCGCCCGGTGATCGGGGCGGGGACGGTGGTGAAGCGCAGATTGACCTGCGCGGTCTGCAGCGAGGCGCGGGTCTGCGCCACCGACGCCGCGGCCTGGCGCGCCTGCGCGACGGCGTTCGTGTAATCCTGCTTGCTGACCGCCTCCATCGCGGCGAGCGGCTTGTAGCGTTCCGCCTGGATGCGCGTCGCCTCGGCATTGGCGCGCGCGCTTTGCAGGTTTGCCCGCGCCTCGTTCGCTGCCGCGCGGTAGAGGCTGGGGTCGATCTGGTAGAGCGGCTGGCCCTTGCGGACGATCGAGCCTTCGGTGAACAGCCGCTTCTGGATGACGCCCGCGACCTGTGGGCGGACTTCGGAACTTTGATACGCGACGGTGCGCGCGGCAAGTTCGGTGGTCAGTGGCACGCTGGTCGGCTGGACGACGACATAGCCGACATTGGCGGGGCCGCTTTGCGCGCCGCGGCCGCCCTTCGCGCTGTCGGCGTCCTTGCTTCCGCACCCGGATATCGTCAGCCCGAGCATCGCAACCGCCGCAAGCAGGCCGGTCCGGCGCCGACGCGCCCTCATCAAATCGTTCAAAGCTGGAGAACCCTACAGAGCGCCGATTGGCGGCAAACACACGAGCATGCGATTGGTTGCGTCGCACAAACCCAATTAGTGAAGCGATGCTGCCCGATGTGGATCAAAACGGTTAGCGGCGCAAGAAGTTACCGGGGCGTCGCTCGGCCACGGCGCGCAGCCCTTCCGCAAAATCGACCGTCTTCATCAGCCGATCCTGCTCGGCGCGCTCATGATCCGTCGCCTTCGCAATCGCTTCGGCCAGGCCGGCACGCAGCGTGGCACGCGTCGCCTCGACCGCGAGCGGCGCGTTGGCTGCGATCTGGTTTGCAAGGCGCATCGCCGCGGCGGGCAATTCTGCGAGCGGGACAAGCTCGTCGACGAGCCCGATCGCAAGGGCTTCCTCGCCCTTGAGGCGACGGCCGGTCATCAGCATCATCGATGCCGCCTGCAGCCCGACGACGCGGGGCAGGGCGTGGGTGATGCCGAACCCGGCATGAAACCCCAGCGCGACGAAATTGGCGCAGAAACGTGCCTCTGGCGCAGCGACACGAAAATCGGCGAGAAGCGCGAGGCCGAGGCCGGCGCCGACGGCTGCGCCCTGCACGGCCGCGACGATCGGCTTACGCGCGGCAAAGCAGCGCACCGCATTGCGGTAAAGCTCGGGCGTTTCGCTTTCGCCCTCAGCGTTTTCCAGCGGCCTGTCGCCCGTCAGGTCCGCGCCGCCGCAAAAGACGCGACCCGCGCTGGTCAACACGACAGCGCGTATCGCATCGTCCGCGTCGACGGCGTGGAGCGCATCGGCGATCTCGCCGACGATCGCGGCGCTGACATGATTGTGCGGCGGCGCGCTCAGCTCGAGCCTGGCGACGGCGCCATCGCGGATAACGGTGATATTGGTCATAACCGGCTTTTCAATTCCCTGCCGACGTGCCAATCGCCGACGATCGGACGCGATCTGAGTGCCTTGATCCGTCCATTGGCCGCAAAGCGATAGCGATCTGATTAAAGGGATGAAACCCTTTGCCGTGCGACGCGTTCGAGGATTTACGGGGGCGTAGCTATATTATGGCGAGCGCGCGAAAAAAGGGGTTTGGGTTGCGCTGTTCGCGGCTTCTGTATCGTACGGGTCTGATCGGGGCGGTGGCGGCGGTTCTGCTGCCCGTGTCTTCGTTCGCGCAATTGCAAAAGCCCGGCACCGCGCCCGCCAAGGGACCGGATACGCCCAGGGAGCAGGTGTCGCCGCCATCGGCCAGCCCGGCGGAACCCACCGAACCGCAAGGGCCGATCGTCAGCGACAAGGACTTCGAGGCGGCGCTGCCCAAGCTGTCCGACGACATCAACGCGCCGCTGGAGCCGATGTCCACCGACCAGATGATGGCGCCTGCGCCGGGAACCCCGGCTGCGCCCGCGGTGAACGGAGCCACAACGACCGTCCCGCCAGCACCGGTCGCGCAGGAGACCGAGCTTGCCCAGCCGCTGCCCGCGCTCAGCGGGTTCAACACCCAGCCGCTCGAAACCGCCGCAGACGTCAAGGACCGCGACGCACCGGAGATTCGCTACGTCACGGAGGTGAAGGGCCTTGAGGCGCTGAAGCTGGACGATGAATTCAAGGGACTCTCCGCCTTGAAGGACGGCGGCGGCAAGGCGGCGAACGCGACGCAGGTGTCGGCACGCGCCAAGGAGGACGAGGCGCTGGCGGTGCGGCTGATGAAGTCGCTCGGCTATTACGACGCGACCGCGATCTCGACGATCGAGACGATTCCCAATTCCACCGAACTCCGCGCGATCGTCAGTGCGACACCCGGGCGCCTCTACAAGCTCGGCGAGATCGTGGTGCAGGCCGACCCGACGACCCCGCCCGATCTCATCCGCAAGAATCTGGCGCTGAGGACCGGCGACCCGATCGAGGCCGCGCGGATCCAGGGCGCGGAGGCCAACATCAGCCTCGTCCTGCCGCAACAGGGCTATCCCTTCGCCAAGGTCGGCGAGCGCGATATCCTGCTCGACGAGGAGAAGCTGACCGGCGACTACACGCTGCCCGTGGAAACGGGGCCGCGGTCAAGCTTCGGCAAGCTGGTGGCGCAAGGCGATCCCGTGTTCGGGCTGGAGCATCTGAATGTGTTCCCGCGCTTCAAGGCGGGGGACCTCTACGATTCGCGGATGACCGACGATCTGCGCGATGCGCTGGTCGCGACCGGTGTGTTCAGCGGGGTCGGCGTGCAGCCGCAGCGAACGGGGCGGATCGCGCCCGACGGGACCGAAGAGGTCGATCTCCTCGTCAACCAGACCAAGGGGAAATATCGCTCGCTCGGCGGCTTGCTCGGCTACGGCACCGGCGAGGGATTCCGCGCGGAGGTGAACTTCACCCACCGCAATCTCTTCCCGCCCGAGGGGGCGCTGATCCTGAGCGCGATCGGGGGCACGCAGGAACAGGGGCTGTCCGCGACGTTCCGGCGCCAGAATGCAGGCAAGCGTGACCGCACCGTGCAATTCACCGCGTCGGCCAATCATTCGAACTACGATGCGTTCGATGCCTTTACCGGCACGCTTTCGGGCCGGATCAGCTATGATTCGACACCGATCTGGCAGAAGAAATTCACCTACGCCTACGGCTTCGAACTCGTCGGCACGAACGAGAGCGTCTATGACTTCACCGCGGGAGAGCGTCGGCGCAGGACGTACGGCATCCTCGCGCTGCCGGGGCAGGTGCTGTTCGACCGGTCGAACGATCTGCTGAACCCCACCAAGGGCTATCGCCTGAAGCTGAACGTCAGCCCGGAAACGTCGGTGCAGGGCGGCGTCAGCCCCTATGCGCGCACGATGGTGGAGGCGACGGGCTATTATCCTGTCGGGCAGAGCATCGTGCTGGCCGGACGCGTGCGTGCGGGTTCGATCGCGGGCATCGCGCGCGACGATCTCGCGCCGTCGCGGCGCTATTATGGCGGCGGCGGCGGATCGGTGCGCGGCTATGGCTATCAGCGGCTGGGGCCGTTCGATCCCAATGGCGATCCGGTTGGCGGGCGTTCGCTGAACGAATTCTCGATCGAGGCGCGCTACCGCTTCGGCAATTTCGGGATCGTGCCGTTCTTCGATGGCGGCAACGCCTATGAAAGCTCGCTGCCCAAGGGGTCTGACCTGCGCTACGGCGCGGGCATCGGCGGGCGCTTCTACACCAATTTCGGGCCGCTGCGCGTCGACGTCGCGACGCCGCTGAACCCGCGGCCGGGTGACGGCAAGGTCGCGCTCTACATCTCGATCGGGCAGGCATTCTGATGGCCGAGGACGCCCCCGCGATCGCCAGCGAAACCGAAGTCGTCGCGGTGCGCCGTCCGCTGTGGCAGCGCGTGCTGAAATGGATCGCCATCGCGGTTCTGGCGCTGCTGCTGCTGGTCGTCGCGATCGTGTTCGGGCTGAACACCGATCCGGGCCGGCGCTTCATCGCGAACCAGCTCGGCGGCTATTCGACCGCATCGGGGCTGAACATCAAGGTCGGGCGGATCGACGGGTCGATCTACGGCAAGATGGTGCTGTCGAACGTTCAGGTCAGCGATCCCAAGGGCGTGTTCCTGACCGCGCCGCGGCTGGATATCGACTGGCGGCCCTTCGCCTATACGCGCAATCATATCGACGTGCGGTCGCTGAGCGCGGGGCTGGTGACGCTGCGCCGCAACCCGGCGTTGAAGGCGGTGCCGAGCGATCCCAACGCGCCGATCCTTCCCGATATTGATATCGATGTGAACCGCTTGCGGGTCGATCGCTTCGTGATGATGCCGCCGGTCGCGGGCCGCACCTATGTCGGACGGATCGAAGGCAGCGCGCACATCGCCGACAGACGGGCGCAGATCGCGGCGGACGCCGCCACGCTGCGGGCGCCGGGGATCGCCGGCGGCGACGTGCTGAAGGTGAAGATCGACGCGGTGCCTGACGCGGACCGGCTGGCGATCAACGCGCGGCTGAGTGCGCCGGTCGGTGGGCTTGTCTCCAATCTGGGCGGGCTGAAGGCGCCGCTGGCGGTCGCGATCGGCGGCAATGGCGCGTGGAGCAACTGGCGCGGCAAGGCGCTGGCGACGCTGGGCGGATCGAGCCTCGCCGACCTCAACCTGTCGGCCCGGAGCGGTACCTTCCAGGTGCGCGGCGTGACTCATCCCGGCCTCTATCTGCAAGGCCCGGTCGAGCGGCTCACTGCGCCGGGGTTGCAGGTGGCGATCGACACGACGCTCAACGAGCGCCGCGCCGATACGAAGGTGCAGCTGAAATCAGACGCGCTGGCGGTGGCGGCGCAGGGGCTGGTCGATCTCGGTCGCTCACGTTTCTCGAACTTCAAGGTCGATGCGCAGCTGCTGACGCCGGGTGCGATCGCGCCCAATCTGAAAGGGCGAAGCGTCCGCGCGGTGCTCGCGCTGGACGGTGCGTTCGCGCAGCCGGTGGTCGACTACAAGGTCAGCGCTGCCGCGCTCGGCTTCAACGACATGGTCGTCGAGCAACTCTATGCCGAGGGTCTGGCGCGGGTGGACAGCGCGCGCATCCTCGTGCCGATCAAGGCGCGCGCGAGGCGGGTGACTGGGCTGAATGCCGCCGCCGGAGGCTTGCTGACCAACGTCGCGATCAACGGCGATCTCGCGATCGATGGCGCGACGATCCTGAGCGACAATCTGAAAATCCGTTCCGACAAGATCGACGCGACCGCGATCATCGCCGCGAACGTCTCGACCGGGCGCTATGCCGGCGCGCTGAAGGGCCGCATCAACGACTATACGATCGACGGGATCGGCATCGTCAACCTGGTGACCGATGCAAAGCTGGTGACGACGCCGAACGGCTTCGGGATTCAGGGCCGAGTCGTCGCGAAGACCGCGAAGATCTTCAACGAGGGCGCGCGCACGTTCCTGGGTGGCAACGCCGTCATCCGCGCCGATGTGGGCTATGATCCCGCCGGCATCGTGACGTTCCGCAACGTGCGGATGAACGCACCACAGTTCCGGGTGACGAACGGGTCGGGGCGCTACACGCTCGCGGGCGGGCTGCTGGTCAATGCACAGGCCTATTCGACGCAATATGGCCCGATTTCCGCGCGGGTGACGGGCAGCGTGACGAATCCCGTGGTCGACCTGCGGCTGGCGCGGCCGGGGGTCGGCGTAGGGCTCGTCAACCTTCGCGCGCGAATCGTTGGGCGGGGCGGGGCCTATGCCGTTACCGCGAGTGGCGGCACGAACTATGGGCCGTTCACCGCCGATGTGCTGGTAACGCCGGGGCGGCAGCTGGCGATCGATCTGCGCAAGGTCGTGTTTGCGGGGCTGAACATCACGGGGCGCGTCGTGCAGACGACTGCCGGGCCGTTCGCCGGGCAAGTGCGCTTCGCCGGGTCGGGCATTAACGGGTCGGCCGTGCTCGCCAATCAGGGCGGCTACCAGCGCGCCGACTTCAATGCGCGCGCTTATAACGCGAAGATTCCGGGCTCCGTCGATTTCACGATCGGCCGCGCGATCGTCAGCGGCAGCGCAGTCCTCTATCCGAACGCACCGCAGGTCATCGCCGACGCGCAGGTCGCCGACATGCGCTATGGTCCCACCGTCATTTCCGCGGCGCGCGCGAAGGTGGACTATCGCGGTGGACGGGGGACGGCACAGGCGGTGCTGACCGGATCGAACGGTGTGCCGTTCCGTCTCGCACTCAACGCGCAACTGTCGCCGAGCCAGTATCTGGTGGCGGCACAGGGTCAGGCAAACGGGATCAACTTCAAGACCGGCAACCCGGCGCGGATCACCGCAGCGCGGGACGTCTATACGCTCGCGCCGACACGGATCGTATTCGACAAGGGCGCGGCACGGATCGCGGGCAGCTATGGCCGCGGGCTGAATGCGCAGCTGCGGCTGGACAGCCTCGACCTGTCGATCGTGAACGCGATCATCCCCAATCTGGGGATCGGCGGGCAGGCGACGGGCAGCGTCGATATCGTGCAGGGTGCCGGCGCGGCGGTGCCGACCGCGGACGCCAGGCTGTCGATCCGGAACTTCACCCGGTCGAGCATCGCCGCCGTGTCGGAGCCGGTCGATATCGCCTTCGTCGGCAAGCTGGCGACCGACGGGGCGGATGCGCGCGCGCTCATCAAGCGCGGGCCGACGACGGTCGGGCGGATGGTCGCGACCCTGCGCCCGCTCGGCGGCGGCGCATCGATCAGCGAACGGCTGATGGCGGCGCCGCTTTCCGGCGGAATCCGCTACAACGGCCCCTCCGCCGTCCTGTTCAGCTTGGCCGCCCTGCAGGGACAGCAGCTTTCCGGGCCGATCGCGGTCGCGGCCGATTTCTCGGGACGGCTCGGCGCGCCGCGGCTCAACGGACTGATCCGCGCCGACAACCTGACCTATGACAACGAAACCTATGGCACGCGCCTGACCAACATGCAGATCGCGGCGCGTTTCAACAACGATCGGCTCGAGCTCACCCGGCTCCAGGCACGGGCGGGCGACGGCACCGTCGCGGCGCAGGGGACGATCGGCCTCGCCGCGGCCAGCGGTTTCCCGATGAGCATCCAGGCGCAGCTGCGCAATGCGCGGCTCGCCAAATCGGATGCGCTGGGCGCGACGGCGAGCGGCGATGTCGCGCTGACTTATGGCCCGGACGGCGGGCTCATCAAGGGGAACCTCTCGATCCCCAATGCCCGCTACGAGATCATCCGGCAGGGGCAGGCCGAAGTGCCCGAACTGACCGGCGTCCGGCGCAAGAGCGACATTCGCGTAGCAAGGCCGACCGACCGGCCGAAGCCCACGACAGCGGGCCTCTTCAAGCTCGACCTTCGCGTGCGCGCGCCGAACCAGCTCTTCGTATCCGGCATGGGGCTGGAGTCCGAATGGTCGATGGACCTGCGCATCGGCGGCACGTCAGCAGCGCCCGTTATCTCGGGCGGTCTCGATCTGGTGCGCGGCACCTATTCGTTCGCGGGCAAGCGGTTCGAGGTCAATCGCGGGCAGATCCGCTTCAACGGCGGCGCGCTGACCGATCCCGATCTCAACATCCAGGCGACGACGACGACCGATGGTATCACCGCGGTCATCAACATCACCGGCACGGGCATGCGCCCGCAGATCGCGTTCACCTCCACACCGACGCTGCCCCAGGACGAGGTACTCAGCCGCCTGCTGTTCGGGACGAACCCGGAGAATCTCTCGGCGACCGAGGCGATCCAGCTGGCGGCGGCGCTCAATTCGCTGCGCGGATCGGGCGGGGGCCTCAATCCGCTCGGCAAGCTGCGCTCGGCCACGGGTTTCGACCGGCTGCGCATTCTGGGCGCCGATGAGGCGAGCGGACGCGGCACCAGCCTTGCGGCGGGCAAATACATCACCGATGACATCTATATAGAGATCATCACCGACGCGCGGGGCTACACCGCGACCCAGCTGACGATCGCGCTGACGAAGGCAATCAGCGTCCTGTCGCAGGCTGGATCGTTTGGCGGGTCGAATGTGTCGGTCAAATATTCGAGGGACTTCTGACGCCCACACAGATGGGTTCTTTTCCGAAACGGAAAAATCGAATATCGGGTATCGCGAGAGGATCGCCGCCATGCCCGAGCAGACCCATGCCCATTTCGACGTCGTCATCGTCGGCGCCGGCTTGTCCGGGATCGGCGCCGCCTATTATCTGAAGACGCGCTGCCCCGACCGAAGCTTCGCGATTCTGGAGAGCAGGGACGCGATCGGCGGCACCTGGGACCTGTTTCGCTACCCCGGCATCCGATCCGACTCGGACATGCATACGCTTGGCTATGCGTTCAAGCCGTGGACCGCGGCGAAGGCGATCGCCGATGGCCCTTCGATCCGCGAGTATGTTCGCGAGACGGCGTGCGAGAATGATCTCGAGCGGCATATCCAGTTCGGCATCCGCGTCCTGCGCGCCGAATGGTCGAGCGAGGACGCCGCGTGGACGCTGCATGCGACGAAGGACGGCGTGCCGGTCACCTTTACCTGCAATTTCCTGTCATTGTGCAGCGGCTATTATAACTACGCGCAGGGCTATTCGCCCGAATTTGCCGGCGCGGCGGACTTCGCGGGCGCGATCGTCCACCCGCAGCACTGGCCCGAAGCACTCGATTACTCTGGCAAGCGCGTCGTCGTGATCGGCAGCGGCGCGACGGCGGTGACGCTCGTACCGGAAATGGCGAAGGCCGCGGCGCATGTGACGATGCTGCAGCGCTCGCCGACCTATGTCGTGTCACGCCCGGCGCAGGACCCGATCGCGAACTGGCTGCGTGCGAAGCTGCCCGCGAAGACCGCATACCGGCTGACGCGGTGGAAGAATGTCGGTTTCGGGATGTTCTTCTATCGTCTCGCGCGCAGGAAGCCTGCCCGCGTGAAGGACCGGATCATCGGCATGGTGCGCGAGCATCTGGGGCCGGATTACGACGTCGCGACCCATTTCACCCCGCGCTACAACCCGTGGGATCAGCGACTGTGCCTGGTGCCGGACGCGGACCTGTTCGACGCGATCCGGGCGGGCGGCGCCTCGGTCGTCACCGACACGATCGACCGGTTCGTGCCGGAGGGGATCAGGCTGGCTTCGGGCGAAACCCTGCCCGCGGACATCATCGTGACGGCGACGGGACTCGACATGCAGCTGGCGGGCGGCATGACGTTCGCGGTGGACGGCGTGGCAATCGATCTCGCGCAGACGCTGCAATATAAGGGCATGATGCTGTCGAACGTGCCCAATCTGGCGCTGACGTTCGGTTACACCAACGCGTCCTGGACGCTGAAGGCGGACCTGACCGCGCAATATGTCTGCCGGTTGCTCAACGTGATGAAGAAGCGCGGGCTGCGCCAGGCAACGCCGCGCCTGCGGCCGGGCGAGGTCGAGGCCGAACCGTTTCTCAGCTTCTCCTCGGGCTACGTCCAGCGCGCACTTGCGCATCTGCCGAAGCAGGGGGTTCGCAAGCCGTGGCGGCTCAACCAGAATTACGCGCTCGACGTCATGGCGCTGCGGCTGGGGTCGATCGACGACAGCATGGAATTCTCGAACCCCGATCCCGAGCGGCGACGCAAGGCGGCATAATCCGCGCGGTCGTGCTGGTCGCGCAGCCGATCAATCTTTGGAAAAGCTGCGTCGGCGAACCTCAGGCTGCGATTCCAGTCGCGCGTGCGCTGCATCGATCTGTGCCGATTCGGGACCGAAGCCGGAAGCGACATCAACCCATATGAAAAGCGGCCGATGTCCGGTGAGACATCGGCCGCAATTACTTCATTGCAGTGACACTGCGATCATCAAGCCCTTGAATCAGGCCGACTCCCGCCACTCGTCACGCAAATTCGCTTACCAAGGCTTGATTTCGTTGCCATAGACAAGCGCGATGATGAACGCGAGCATTTGCCTTCTCCCTTATGCGGCAGCCCCGAGGGGTTGCGATCGATTGTTAAGGGATTCTTAACCTTTTCTCAATTGTGTTAACCATCACCTGGCGACGGAGCAGGGTGAGCTCCGCGCCATTCGTAAAGGGATCGTCAAGCATTCGGCCGTAGTGCGGTGGCATGAGCTTGCGCGCGCAGGATCCTTCGAGCGAAACGCCAGCCGGTCTGTCGGCGGATGCGGTAGAAGCGCGCGCCGCCGAATTGCGCGATGCGGGGTGGCGTTTTCATCTGCTCGGCGAGATTGCGAACTTCGATGCCTTGCGGCGCGATCTGGGCGTCGCTGCCGCCGGGTCGATCGCCGCCGAGATGGCAAAGTGCATTTCGCGGGTCGATGAGCGATTGCGGGTCACCGTTGCCGGCCGAAGACTGGTCGAGGTCGATTTCGAGGCCGCGATGGCGCGCGACGTTGATGCGATGCTGGCGGAGATTTATCAGGTCTGCGACGAGACGATCCTGGTCGGCGATCGTCCGGCGCAGGTCGATATGGTCTTCGGCACGGCGAGCGCGCCCGCTGTGACCGCCGATGACACGCGGCTGGCGGAAGAGGCCGAGATCGCGCTGTTCGACCTGCATGTCGCGGAGCGGGCGGGGCCGCCCGAACTGCGCAGCCAGAGCGCCCGCGAAACGCGCCGCCTTGCTGCCGAGCTGTCCACCGCGCTCAGCGAAGATCAGCTCGTGCTGCACTATCAGCCCAAGGTGCATGTGCGGCGACAGGAAATCACCAGTATCGAGGCGCTGGTCAGGTGGCGGCACCCGGAACGCGGGCTCGTCTATCCGGGCGACTTCATCGGGGTGGCGGAAAAAGCGAACCTCATCGGCGCGCTGACGCTGTGGACGCTGCGCCAGGCGATAACCGACCAGCGCCGCCTCGTCGCGATCGGGCATCCGCTCCGGGTCTTCGTCAACATCTCCGGTCAACTGGTGAGCGACCCGGTATTCGTGCAGGAAGTCTGTGCGCTTGTCGAAGGATCGGGCGCGCTTCTGGGGTTCGAGATCACCGAGACGTCGGTCATCCGCGATCCCTCCAGCGCGATCACCCATTTGCAGGCGTTTGCCGATATCGGTGTGACGATCGCGATCGACGACTATGGCGCCGGATTGTCGTCGCTTGCCTATATGAAGCAATTGCCGGCGCGCGAGCTCAAGATCGACAAGCTGTTCGTGACTCAGCTGACCAGCTCCAATCGCGATCCGCTGATCGTGCGTTCGACGATCGACCTTGCCCATGCGCTCGAGATGGAGGTCGTGGCCGAAGGTGTGGAAACGCACGCGGCGCTGGCGCTGCTGACGGTCATGGGCTGCGACATGGTGCAGGGATTTCTCATCTCCCGCCCGATCGGCTTTGACGCGCTCGTGACGTTTCTGGATGAGGAGAAGTATCGCGATACGTCGCGGGAAACGCGCGACACCTATCGGCGTCTGGCAACCTCTTGGAAGCGGGCCTGAGAGTGCGAGCGGTCGTTGGGCTGGCAGCGGGATTCCTGCTGATGCTGTGTTCCAGCAGGGGCATGGCGGAGGACGCATCGACACGCTTTGAAAGGGCGATCGCTGACGCCCGGGCTACGATGCAGGTCGATCCCGCTCGCGCGGTTGGCAAAGCGCAAATCGCTGGCCGCATCGCGGATACGCTGCCGCCAGATGATGACCGCTACATCAAACACGCCACGGCAGAATGGCTTGAGGGCGAAGCGCAACTTCGACTTAATGCAGTCGATCTAGCGCGTCCCCACATCGAAGCGGCTTGGCGCATCGCCAAACAGAGGGCCCCACAGACGCAGCTGGCCGGCGACGTGCTGCTATCGCTAGGCTGGATAAATACCGCAAACGGGTCCGTTGCTACCGCCCTCGCAAACTACCAGTCCGCGCATGCGATTTATCTGAAACTTGGCGATCTGCGTAGTCGGGCCAAGGCGCTCATCCAGATCGCTTCACTATATGCCGGTGCCAACGATCATGCGAATGCGCTTAAATATTTCGGGCAGGCGATCGACGTGTACAAGGCCGATCCCGGCCTGTCGGTCGCGATCTATAACGGCCGGGGCAATGCGCTGAAGGAGCTCGGTCGTTATACGGCCGCCGCGCAGGACTTCCGGTCTGCGACCGAACTCGCCGAGGCGATGCATAGTCCCTTGTTGGCTGCGACGGTTCTGAACAATGCCGCGCGGGTGTCGCTGCTTGCCGGAGATGTTGGCGGTGCAGACCGCGCAATCGCAAAGGCATTTGCGATCACATCGCAACCAGCCGCTTCGGCATTCCGGAGCCAGCTTTTTCCTGTCGCCGCGCAGGCGGCGCTCCAGCACCGCGATTACGCACGCGCTGCGGGCCTGCTTCAGCGGGTCTTCGCGGGGGTTGATCTCAAAACGACGACGCTCGCCGACCGCGAGGCGCACCGCACCGCCTACGAAACCTACCGCGCGCTGGGGAATGATTCGCTTGCGCTCGCGCATCTCGCGGCGTGGAAGCGGCTCGACGACGACGCGACCGAGATCGCGCGCTCGAACAGTGCGGCACTGATGGGGGCGCGCTTCGATTTCGCGAACCAGGAAGTCAAGATCGCGAAGCTCGCCGCCGAGGACGCACGGCGTACGGCACAGTTCGAGCGAGCGCGTGCCCGCACGCAGCGCATCGTCTTCGGCGGCGCCGCGGTCGCGGTCGCGATCGTCATCGCGCTGCTCGCCTTCGCGCTCGCCGCGATCCGCCGCAGCCGCAACGAGGTCCGCGCCGCCAATATCGATCTCGAATTCAGCAACGTCGCGCTTGGCAAGGCCCTGTCCGCCAAGACGGAGTTCCTCGCGACGACGAGCCACGAAATCCGCACCCCGCTGAACGGCATTCTCGGCATGACGCAGGTGATGCTGCGCGACGAGCGTGTCGGCGGCGACGTGCGCGACCGGGTGAAGATCGTCCACGCCGCCGGCGTGACCATGAAGGCGCTTGTCGACGACATCCTGGACGTCGCCAAGATGGAGACGGGCAATCTGACGGTCGAGGCGATCCCCGTCGATCTGTGCCACACGCTGACCGAAACATCGCGCATCTGGGAAGAACAGGCGCGCGCGCGCGGTCTGTCCTTCGCGCTGGAACTGTCCGACTGCCCGGCGATGATTCTGGGCGATCCGGGGCGTTTGCGGCAGATCGTGTTCAACCTGTTGTCCAATGCGGTGAAATTCACGCCGGCCGGGCGCGTGACGCTTGGCGCGCGAAAGGTCGGCGAGGGTCGCTATCAGGTCGTCGTGTCCGATACCGGGATCGGCATCGCCGCGGACCAGCACGAAGCGATCTTCGAGGCGTTCCGTCAAGCCGATGCCGGCACGACCCGGCAGTTCGGCGGGACCGGGCTGGGGCTTGCGATCTGCCGCAAGATCGCGACCGCGATGGGCGGAACGGTGAGCGTCGCGAGCGTGCCGGGCGAAGGCGCGACGTTCACGGTCGATCTGCCGCTGCTTTTGGCGGACGACGCCCGGGCGGAGGATCGTTCGTCCAAGGCAGCCTTCCTCGTCGTCGATCGCAACCCGATCACTGGCGCCATGTTGCGGACGCTCCTCACGGCGCGCGCGGCGGACGTGACCATCGTGCGATCGCTGACCGAGGCGGCGCGCCATCTTGCCGATCACGCGGGATTGGGTGTATTGGTCGATGAAGCCACCTTGCGGGCCGAAGCACAGCCTGACGCTGCGCTGGCCCACCTGGTCGCCGCTGCGAAAGCGCGCGGTGTCGCCGTGTCGCTGCTCTGGCCCGCCGAGGATCCGATGGTCGATATGCTGCGTGCGACAGGGGTAGACCGGATCATCGGAAAGCCGGTTGCGCGCGACGCACTCCTTTCGTCGCTATTTCCCGCCGATGGTGTTGCAGACTCCGCGATTGTATCGCAGGCGGCATGACATGATGATTTCCTACAAGGGACCGGGTTTGCGCCCGGGACCCGGAAAGCGGCCAGGTTGAACATTCTCTTCATTGAGGACGACCGCATGAACCGCCGCGTGGTGCGCGACATGCTGGACGTGGCCGGGGCGACGATGACCGAGGCGGAGAGCGCCGAGGAAGGCCTGCAACTCATCGATACGCAGGATTTCGACATGATCCTGGTCGACCTGCGCATGCCCGGCATGGATGGTATCACCGCGATCGGCCACATCCGCGCGCGCGAGGACGAGAAGGCGAAGCTGCCGATCATCGTGGTGACGGCCGACGCCGCAGTCGACCTGCGTGACCGCTGTATCGAAGCGGGCGCGGACGACGTGATCTTCAAGCCTGTCGCGATGGACGCGCTGTTCGACGCGATGGGGCGCCTGCTCGCCCGCGATTCGGACGGGATGCTTTACTGATCGCCTGACCGCACGCCGCCGGGACCGAGCGCGTGGACGAGCGAGGTGACGCCGCTGCCGCGTTTCGCGGGCTTGGGTTGATCGGGAGAGGGCGACCAGCCGGTCAGGAACAGCAGCGTGAACCGCTCTGCCACGCGCCCGTCGGGATCGGCGGCGGACTGAAAGGCTTCGGCAAGCCGTCCCGCGCGCTCGCGCGTGAACGGCCGGCGACCGGGCAGCAAATTGCCCCCCGCCATGCCGCGCAGGTCTTTGACGAGACGACCGACGTGCGGATAGCGAACGTCGAGCGTCTCGCTGTCCGCCACGGGAAGCGCAAAGCCCGCGCGGCTGAGCAGATCGCCGGCGGCGCGCACATCGACCTGGGGATGGAGGTGAGGCGCGGGCTCGTCCGCATCCGCCGACCTGAGCGCGGCGCGCAGCGTCGGCAGGGACGGCGCACCGAGGAAGGCGGCGAGGAACAATCCGTCCGGCCGCAGCATCCGCCGCGCGAGGAGCAGTGCGCCGGGCAGGTCGTTGACGGTATCGAGCACGCCGGCCGATACGATCAGGTCGAAACTGGCATCGGCGAACGGAGGCCTGTCCTCGTCCGCCTGCACCGCGCCGGCACTGCGCGCAAAGGCAAAGCCGGGGTCGAGCCGCGCCACGCGCGCGCCGTCGGGGGCAGGGACGCTGCCGTCGAAGCAGCCGAGATCGAGCATATCGACGAATGCGCGCTTCACCGAGGCGAGGCGATCGACGAGCCCTTCGATCATCGCGGCGCGCAGGAAATCGTGGTCGGCAAACGAGGGGGCCGCCCGGTCGCGGGAACGCCTGCGGGCGTTCCGGTCGAAGATCTCGGCGTCGGTCATTCGGGGGCTTGTGGGGATGCCCGCGGCGGACGACAAGCCTGCATGGGCGGGGCGGGTCACATATTGCGGGGCGTGGCGCGGGTCGCGGCGATGGCGCTCCCGCCGCGGTGTCCGGGTTGCGGGCTGGTCGTCGATGCCGATCACCGCTTTTGCGCGCGGTGCTGGGGCGGCCTGCGTTTCCTGGGCGATCCCGCCTGCGCGGCGTGCCGGTTGCCGTTCGATCATCACTGTGGCGCGCGCGCGCAGTGCGCGGCCTGCATCGCCAGCCCCCCGCGCCATTCCGGCATCTTCGCGGCGGTCGCCTATGGCCCGACCGCGCGCGATATCGTGCTGCGCCTGAAATATGGCGGACGGGGTGCGCTTGCGGAGACAATCGGGCGACTCGTCGCGCGGCAGGTGCCCGGGCATGTCGAGCTTCTGGTGCCGGTGCCGCTCCATCGTCGCCGGCTGTGGAGCCGGGGGTTCAACCAGGCGAGCCTGATTGCGCACGCCGTATCGCGGTGCAGCGTCGTGCCGCACGATCCGTTCGCGCTGCGGCGGACGCGGGCGACGCCGCCGCTGCGCGGCCTCGGTCGCCGCGAGCGCGCGAAGATGGTCGGCAGCGCGTTCGACGTCCCCGCGCCTGCACGGAAGCGTATCGCGGGAAGGAGCATCGCGCTCGTTGACGACGTCTATACCAGCGGGGCGACCACGGATGCCTGCACCCGCGCCCTGCTGCGCGCAGGCGCCGCGCGCGTCACGATCCTGTGCTGGGCGCGGGTGATCGAGAGCGATGACGACATGGCGGGCGATGACCCGCTTTCGGCGCATTCATTGACAAGTCAGGTCGCGCACCACAGGTGAACCCCATGGCGAACGTCGAAATCTACACCAAGGCCTTTTGCCCCTATTGCGCGCGCGCGATGCGCCTGCTCGACGCCAAGGGCGTGACGCCGACCGAATATGACATCACGCTTGGCGGGCCAAAGCGCGGGGAGATGGTCCAGCGCGCAAACGGCCGCACCACGGTGCCGCAGGTCTTTATCGACGGGCGCCATATCGGCGGCTCCGACGATCTCGCAGCGCTCGATCGCGAGGGCGGTCTCGACCCGCTTCTGCAATGATCGTGTTCGACCTGCGCTGCACCCGCGGCGACGTGTTCGAGGCCTGGTTTGCCTCGAGCGCGGCGTATGAGGAGCAGCGCGGTCGTGGCCTGCTGCGATGCCCGATCTGCGACGACGATCAGATCGAAAAGGCGGTGATGGCGCCGCAGGTTGCTGCAAAGGGCAACCGCGCCCCAGCGCCGCCGCCGCCCGATGCCGCGAAGGCGATGCTGAAAGCGCTGGCAGCTGCACAGACCGAAGCGCTGCGCAACTCCCGCTGGGTCGGCGCGACCTTCGCCGACGAGGCGCGCGCCATGCATGGCGGGGAGAAGCCGAAGGAGGTGATCCACGGCCAGGCGACCGTTGCTGAGGCGAAGGCGCTGCTGGACGAAGGCGTGAGCGTCGCGCCGCTTCCGCTGCCGGTCGTGCCGCCCGAGGCGACGAACTGACGCTTTTTCATTCGCCCGCTTTTTTCGCCGTCGATAGGATGGCGCTGCGAAAAGGGAGGATCGAATGCGTCTTTCAGCGACCAATGCGATCGGTGCCTATGCCGCGGTGATGACGCTCGCGGTGCTCTGGCTTCTGCTCGGTGCAACGGCTCCGTCCGATGCGCGCCGTTTTCGTGAGATCGACGTCGAGCGCATCAACATCCGCGAACCGGACGGGACGCTGCGTCTCGCCATTTCGAACCACGCACGCATCCCGGGCATCATCGTTGCGGGCCGGGAATATCCGCATCCCGGGCGATCCGAGGCCGGGATGATCTTCTACAATGACGAGGGCACCGAGAATGGCGGCCTGGTCTTCGACGGCGGACTGAAGAATGGCCGGCCGACCAACGGTGGCAGCCTGACCTTCGATCGCTGGCGGCAGGACCAGACCATCCAGATGTCGAGCGACGAGAATGGCGCCGATCGTCAGGCGTCGCTGCGGATCAACGACCGGCCCGATCTGCCACTCGACCTCGCGCACGCGCAAGCCCTGCGCGCGATGCCGGACGGGCCGGCCAAGACCGCGGCTTACAAGGCAGCGGGGTTCGAGGTTGCGCAGCGTGTGTATCTGGGTCGATCACCCGACCGGTCGTCGCAGCTGGTGCTGCGCGATGCGCAGGGGCGCGGGCGGCTGGTCCTGCGGGTCGAGCCGGACGGCGCGGCGAAGATCGAGTTTCGCGATGCGGCCGGCAAGCCGACGCGCACGTTCGCCGCGAATTGAGCGATGCGGGGCAAACGGCGACCGATTGACCGGTCCGGGCCGCGCCATTACCGGTTTCCCGCGTGCCCCCGTAGCTCAGTCGGATAGAGCGACGGTTTCCTAAACCGCAGGCCGGAGGTTCGAATCCTCTCGGGGGCACCAACGACCATCCGGCCGCGGCGCCCCCGAGAAGCGGCAGGTCACGCCTTGACGTGCGCCGAGATGTGCTTGTTCATTTCGAACATCGAGCAGCGATCCTTGCCGAAGACCTTCTTCAGCTTCTCGTCTGCCACGATCTCGCGCTTGTTCTCCGGGTTCTGGAGATTGTGGGCCTTGATATAGTCCCACACCTTGCTGATCACCTGGCTGCGCGGCAGCTTGTCATTGCCGACGATCGCGCCGAGCTCGGGGCTCGGCTGGACGGGGGCGTGAATGCCGCCGGTCTTGGTGGTCGTAGCCATCGCATTCCTTCCTGTTGTTCGACCGGGCCTTGATCTGCCGGCCGTTTGGAATCACGCCTTCTTGAGCGCAGCACGCTTGTGCGCTGCCTTTCCGCCGTTGTCACTCCTTACGATATATTGCGGATCGTCCTTCGTCGCAGAAACCTTGTGGCTTTTGATGCGGGTAGGCGACGTCTGCTTCTTCTCGACGGTGCCATGGGCGGTCCCGCCGTGCGATTTCCACGTGACCTTGTCGCCCTTCTTCAGATCGGCCATCGCGTGTCTCCTGTCCGGTTGACGACATCAATCGATGGACGCGGAGATTGGTTGCACGATGGAAAAGTTAAGCGAAAGCAAGGCATTCGGCGGCATTCAGGGCGTCTATCGGCATGATTCCGAGGAGACGGGGACGCCGATGAGGTTCTCCGTCTTCGTCCCGGAGCACGCGGTGGGCGAGCGGTTGCCGGTGCTGTGGTATCTGTCGGGGCTGACCTGCACCCACGCCAACGTCACCGACAAGGGCGAATATCGCCGCGCGTGCGCCGAACGGCGCGTGATTTTCGTCGCGCCGGACACGAGCCCGCGCGGGGAGGGCGTGCCGGACGACGAATCATGGGATTTCGGGCAGGGCGCGGGCTTCTATGTCGATGCGACGCAGGCACCGTGGGCGGAAAACTTCCGGATGCGCAGTTACATCGAGCGCGAGCTGCCGGCGCTGGTTGCCGAGCATTTTCCCGTCGATACGGCGCGGCAGGGTATCACCGGGCATTCGATGGGCGGTCACGGCGCACTGACGATCGCGCTGCGCGATCCGGCGCGGTTTCGCAGCGTCTCCGCGTTCGCGCCGATCGTGTCGCCGCAGACCTGCCCGTGGGGAGAGAAGGCGCTCGGCGGCTATCTGGGGCCGGACCGTGCGGCGTGGCGCGCCTACGACGCGTGCGCGCTGATCGAGGATGGCGCGCGCGTCGACGCGCTGCGCGTCGATCAGGGGGACGCCGATGGCTTTCTGACCGAGCAGTTGAAGCCCGAGTTGCTGTGCGAGGCGTGCGCGCAGGCGGGCATCGACCTGACGCTCAGGATGCAACCGGGTTACGATCACAGCTATGCCTTCATCTCGACGTTCATGGCGGATCACATCGCCTGGCACGCCGCGCGCCTGCACGGCTGACAAGCGAAAGGGCCACCGGCTGCTGCCGGAGGCCCCTCGTCGCTCCCCCTCGCGATGATCGGGTCTAGAATTTGAACCCTGCCGCGACGCCGTAGCGGCGCGGTTCGATGGTGAAGATGTTGGTGAACAGCCCCGACGACTGGTCGGTCACATACTGGCCGGTGATGGCGTCGTTCTGGGTGAGGTTCGACACGAAGCCGCGCAGGTAGAACCGGTCATCCGGCGCGTTGAGCTGAATCTGCGCGTTGACGACTTCGTAGCCGGGAATGCGATCGATGGCGGTGCCGAAGATCGAGCCATAGCTGTTGCCGGTATAGTTGAGGTCTGCGCGCGGGACGAGCGTCCATCCGCTGCCGCCGACGTCGATCGTATACTGCGCGCCGACGGCAAACTTGTAGGTGGGCGCCTGGGGCAGCTTGTTACCCTGGACATCAACGGCAACGCCGTCCGTCAGCACGGTGATGGCGTTGGGCGCAAGGACCGGCGCAAGGCCCTGCAGGGCCGAGCAGACGCTAAAGGCGCCGGTTGTGCCGTTCATGCCGGGAATGGCGACGGGGCCGCGCAGACCGGCGCCAGCCTGCAGGCCGTTTGCAGCCAGCGCGCCGGCGTTGATCGCGTTGTTGGCACCGGTGACGAACGCGTTCGCGACGGCCGAACTGCCGGCATTGCTGACCACCGCGCAATTGGACCCGTTGGTGATGTCCTTGATGATGACCGCATCGCTGCGACCGCCCGAGGGATCACGCGGGTTCACGAGCAGCTTGCTGTTCGAAACCTTGCTGTGGAGGTAGCTGAAGTTCGCGTTGACGACGAACGCCGGCACCGGGGAGATGATCGCTTCCGCCTCGACGCCGTAGATGTCGGCATCGACGTTGTCGTTCACGCTGGTGCGCGCGACGATGCGGCTCAGTTGCAGCGATTTGTATTTGTAATAGAAGCCGGTGAGGTTGAGGCGAAGCGTCCCGTTGCCGAAGGTGTTCTTCGATCCGATTTCGAAGGCATCGACCTTTTCCGGGCCGAACGTCTGCGGGACGTTGAACGCCGGCGGCAATGGCGGGTTGATGCCACCCGACTTGTAGCCGCGCGAATAGGACGCGTAGAGGAGATTGTCGGGGGTGATCTTGTAGTCGATGACCGCACGACCGGTCAGGCGATCAAACTTCACAGACCGATCTGCGTAATCCTGGACGCCGGGCGTCGTCGGATCGAAATCGACCGCGTTGTAATTGAGTCCGTCAGTGAGCGAGTCGGAACCGATCGGGGTCAGGACGTTGAGCGTCAGGTTCCGTGCGCGCACGAACTTGCGATCGTTGTTGTAGCGCAGGCCCAAAGTCAGCTTCAGTTTGTCCGACATCTCGAAATAGGTTTCGCCGAAAATGCCGTAGCTTTTCAGGCGGAAGGTGTCGCTGTCGTTGCGATAGAAGGGCGTGCCGAGAAAGGCGTTGCCGTTCACGCCGGGGATCGCCGCGGACGATGCCGAGCCGAGGATACCCGACGCGTAATCGAGCCCGAACGCGTTCACGAAGTAATCGTTGTTCCGCGATTTCGAGTCGAAATAGATGCCGCCGAGCAGAAAATTGAACATCCCGTCGAACGAGCTGTCGATATGCGCTTCGGCCGAATAGTTGCGGGTCACGATCCGGGAGCGGTCGAAATCGAGGCTTTGCCCGAAGCAGCCAACCGAATTGCCGCCATAGACACCGACATTGTTGGGATCGGCCGCCGACTGGCAGACGCTACCGGTTCCGTTGGGGATCAGCGTCTGGCGGATCGGCTGGAGGAAGGCGTAGGGCGATCCTGTGCGCGCGACGGCGTTTAGGAAGTTGAGGCCCGGATTGGCGGCGAGAGACTGTTCGACCGCGAGATTGTAGTCGCTAACACTATCCACGGCCGACCGCATATAGCCGCCGGTGAAGTTGAACGACACCGGTCCGAAGTCGTGGAAGATCTTGGCCGTATATTGCTCTTCCTCGGCGAAATAGGTCGGCGGGACGTCGATATTGACGGTGCGCACGTCACGAGGGTTGACCACACCGGCATAGGTATCGGTGCCGTAGAGGCTCTGCAGCGCGAATGGCCGCAATACGCCGCCCGCACCCTGCGTGGAAAAGAATTCCGACGAGGTGAGAACGGCTGCGAGCGTCGAGTTGCCGTTCGGCGTCTCATAGGCCAGCCGGTCGGGCAGACAGCCGAGTACGCCGGTCGGATCGCGGTGGCACAGCTGCTTCTGGATGCGGCTGCGATTGTCGTTTTCGTGGAAATAATAGCCGATCAGGTCGATGCGTGTGTCGGCATTTGGCTCCCACGACAAAGTCCCGCGCACCGAATACAGATCGCGATCATCATAGCGATTGCCGTCGTAGAGATTGTACATGTAGCCATCGCGTTTCAAATAGGTTCCGGCAACGCGGATGCCGAGTGTGTCGGTGAAGGGTAGGTTGAACATCCCTTTCACGCGCTTCGAATCGTAGTTGCCGTATTCGAACTCGCCCGCGGCGTGGACGCCCGAGAGATCCGGCTTGGCCGTGATGAAATTGACCACGCCCGACGTCGCGTTGCGCCCGAAGAGCGTGCCTTGCGGTCCGCGCAGCACTTCAACGCGCTCAAGATCGAAAAACTCGCTTTCGAATAGGCGGGTGCCGAGCAGCGGCATGTCGTTGACGTGAATCGCGGTCGCGCTGTCGCACGTCACGCCGACGCACAGGTCGCCGATGCCGCGGATGGTGAAGCTGGAGGAGGTGAAGTTCGTCTTGGTGAACGTCACGTTCGGCAGCGTCTGCTGCAGCGCCGTCGGGTTGACGATCTGCTGCTTTTCGAGATTTTCGGCGGTGAAGGCGCTGACCGCGATCGGCACGTCCTGCAGGCGCTGCGACTGGCGCTGTGCGGTGATGACGATGTCGCCGATCCCGCCCTCCTGCGCCTGCGCGTCCTGGGTGCTCTGTTCCTGCCCGGGGCCGTTGGTGGGGGCGGTGTTCTGCGCGGTTGTCGTGGCCGCGGTCTGCGCGTAGGCCGGAACCGAAACGATCAAGGCGACGGCAGACGCGGCAAGCAGCTCGAACTTCTTCATCGGTATCCCCTCCGGAACCGTCCCCGCTCTTGTGGCGGATCACGGCGTTTGATTGTTCGGTATGGTGATGCTGCGACCGGAAGTTTCAAGCGTCAAATGAAATTGTATAGGAAAACTGCGGGTTTCGGCACATGTGGCCGAAATGAAACAGTTGCAAAGTCGAACTTACGTTGTGCTCGCGCGCGCATGCCGTAACGTCAAATGCCGCAAGCGGCAGGAAGGATTCGTGAAATGACGGCTGGCGATTCCCCGGACGACGGCGATCTGGTCGGCACCGATCACAAGATCACGGTGCCCGACGACGTCGCGGAGGCGGTGCGGACGCTGATTCGCTGGGCCGGCGACGATCCCACGCGCGAGGGACTGATCGATACGCCGAAGCGGGTCGCGCGGGCGTGGAAGGAATATTGCGCGGGCTACACCGACGATCCGCGCCAGCATCTCTCGCGCGTGTTCGAGGAGGTTGGCGGCTATGACGAGATCGTGCTGCTGCGGGATATCCCGTTCCAGTCGCACTGCGAGCATCACATGGCGCCGATCATCGGCAAGGCGCACATTGCCTATCTGCCGTCCGACTGGGTCGTCGGCATCTCGAAGCTGGCGCGCGTGCTCCACGCCTATGCGCGGCGGCTGCAGGTGCAGGAGCGGCTGACCGCCGAAGTCGCGAACTGCATCTGGGAGGGGCTGAAGCCGCACGGCGTCGCGGTCGTGATCGAGGCGAGCCATGCGTGCATGACCGCGCGCGGGGTGCGCACGCCGGGCGTGGCGATGGTGACGAGCCGGATGATGGGCGTGTTCCGCGACGACGAGCGCAGCCGCAAGGAAGTGCTGGCGCTCATGGGCTGCTGATGCACCTTCGAACCGTTCTGGTTACGGGCGGTGCCAAGCGGCTGGGCGCCGAGATCGCGCGCGCGCTCGCGGCGGCGGGGCACGGCGTCGTCATCCATTACGGGCGCTCGTCCGAGGCGGCGGAGGCGCTGGCGAGGGAAATCGGGGCGCTTGGTGCGGTGCGCGCGGATCTGGCGAACGGGGGCGAGGTCGACGCGTTGATCGCGCGGGCCGGGCAGGTTGCGGGGCGACCGATCGACGGGCTGGTCAACAGCGCGTCGGAATTCACCTTCGATGCGCCGCCCGATCCCGATCCGGTGCTGCTGGAGCGGCTGTATGCGGTCAATTGCGTGGCGCCGGTGCGGCTCGCGTGCGCGCTCGCGCGTCAGGACGGGATCGGCAGCGGCAGTGTCGTCAACCTGCTCGATCAGAAACTCGCCAATCCCAATCCCGACTTCTTTTCCTATAGCCTCGCCAAGTTCGCGCTCGCTGGCGCGACGACGATGCTGGCTCAGGCGCTCGGTCCCCGCGTCGCGGTGAATGCGGTCGCGCCGGGGATTACGCTGCCGAGCGGGGGGCAAAGCGAGAGTGAGTTCCACGCGGTTGCGGCGGGTAACCTGCTGCGACGGCCCGTCGATCCGCAGGATGTGGCACGAGCGGTGGCTTATCTGATCGGGGCGTGGGGCGTTCGCGGCCAGACGCTGTATGTCGATTGCGGCCAGCGTTTCGTTCCCTCGGCGCGCGACGTGATGTTCGAGGATGCCGATGGCTGAGTTCACGACGCTGATCGAGGATATGGAGTTGCGGCTCCATCTCGGCATCCACCCGCACGAAGCTGCGCCACAACGCGTGCTTGTGTCGGTGTGGATGACGGCGGCGCTCGTCGATCCGATCGCCGACGAGATCGAGGCTGCGGTCGATTATGACCGGGTGGTCGATGCGATCCGCGCACTGGCCCGCGGCGAGGGGTTCGCGCTGCAGGAATCGCTGTGCGAGGCGATTGCCGCAATCGCGTTCGCCGACGTGCGTGTCACCCGCGTCCGGGTGCGCACGACGAAGCCGGACATCTTCGCCGATGCGCGGGTCGGCTGCGAGATCGAGCGCTCGCGCTAACCGGTGCGGTTCGCAGCGCTCAGCACCGCGCGCACGCTCGCCGTCGCGATATCGGTGTCGAGCCCGACGCCGAAGACGGTGCGGCCGTCAGCCGTGCGGCATTCGACATAGGCCGCGGCCTGCGCATCGGCGCCGTGGCCGATCGCGTGCTCGCTGTAATCGACCACGTCGAGCGATGGGCCGGTTTCGCCGAGTGCGTCGATGACGCCCGAGATCAGGCCGTTGCCGCGGCCTGCGATCGACCGCTCGACCCCATCGACCGAAACGTGCCCGACGAACAGGCGCTGCCCCGCGGTACCGCTTTCCTCATAATCGCGCAGGACGAAGCGAGCGTCGGCGCGCGGCAGGTAGGTTGCCTCGAAGCGGCCCCAGATATCGTCGGCGTTGAGTTCGCGGCTGGTTTCGTCCGCAAGCGCCTGGACGTGGCGGCTGAAATCCGCCTGCAGACGCTTGGGCAGTTTCAGGCCCCTGTCCTGCTCGATCACCCAGGCGACGCCGCCCTTGCCCGACTGCGAGTTGACCCGGATGACCGCCTCGTAGCTGCGGCCGAGATCGGCGGGGTCGATCGGGAGATAGGGGACTTCCCAGAAATCGTCGTTGCGCGCCTCCTGCGCCGCGAACCCCTTCTTGATCGCGTCCTGGTGGCTGCCGGAAAAGGCGGTGAAGACGAGATCGCCCGCATAGGGCGTGCGCGGATGGACGGCGATCTGGTTGCAGTAGGTGACGGTCTGCACGATTTCGTCGATGTCCGAGAAGTCGAGGCCCGGCGCGACGCCCTGCGTGTAGAGATTGAGCGCGACCGTCACGAGATCGCAATTGCCCGTCCGCTCGCCATTGCCGAGCAGGCAGCCCTCGACCCGGTCGGCGCCGGCCATCAGCCCGAGTTCGGCCGCCGCGACCCCGGTGCCGCGGTCGTTATGCGGGTGGAGCGAGATGACCGCCGTGTCGCGGTTCGGCAGGTGGCGGATGAACCATTCGATCTGGTCGGCATAGATGTTGGGGGTCGCCGCCTCGACGGTGGCGGGCAGGTTGAGGATGATCGGGCGATCGGCGGTCGGGCGCAGCACGTCCATGACCGCGGCGCAGACCTCGACCGAAAAATCGAGCTCGGCGGTGGAGAAGGTTTCGGGCGAATATTCGAAATGCCATTCGGTGCCGGGCTGCTTCGCCGCTTCGTCGCGCAGGACCTTGGCGCCCTCGACCGCGATCCGCTTCACCTCGGCGCGGTCCATGTTGAAGACGATCCGTCGCCACGCCGGGCTGACCGCATTGTAGAGGTGGACGATCGCGCGTTTCGCACCGACAAGGCTTTGGAAGCTCGTCTCGATGAGATCGCGTCGCGCCTGAGTGAGGACCTGGACGATCACGTCATCCGGGATGCGGCCCGAACGGACGAGGCCGGCAATGAAGTCGAACTCGGTCGCGCCTGCGCTGGGGAAGCCTACCTCGATCTCCTTCAGCCCCACCTTGACGAGCAGATCGAAGAACCGCGTCTTCTTCTCGGCATCCATCGGATCGATGAGCGCCTGGTTGCCGTCGCGAAGATCGGTCGACAGCCAGCGCGGCGCCCTGGTGATCGTGCGGCCCGGCCACGCGCGATCGGGCAGGTCGACTTGCGGGAAAGGGCGGTATTTGGTCGAAGGGTCGCGCAGCATGGTCAAGCGTATCCGCGAATTGGGGACGATGACGTCCGGGATCGGGTGGCGTCGAGAACAGCCCTCAGGGGCGCGTGCCGGTTCGATGCACCCCTAAGGGCGAATAAGTCGAAGGGCGAGCCGCTGCTGCATGGCGCCTTGTGTGCCGACAAATGGTGTCCGCGTCCAGCCTCCTGTAAAATTGACCCTTTCGTAAGCCCTTGCGCGGCAAAAGCGGTGTTGGGGGGCAACGGGAGATCGAATCCAGATGCGACAGTTGCTTTATATCAGCTCTAGCCATCCGCGCGGAGCCGCAGCTGACATCGCCGCAATTCTCGGCCAGTCGCAGCGCAACAATTGCGCCGCCGGCGTGACCGGCCTTCTCTGGACCGACGGCGTGCGCTTCCTCCAGGTGCTGGAAGGCGAGGCCGACGCGGTCGCGGCGACATATGCGCGCATCGCCGCCGATCCGCGCCATACAGCGATCGTCGTGTTGGCCGACCGCACCGTGGCCGCACGCGAATTCGGCGACTGGTCGATGGCGCGGCGCGGACCCGGCGATACGGCCGACGGCTTCGACGCGAGGATGCAGGCGGCACTGGGAGCTGCATCGCCGGCTGTGCGTGGCACCTTCATGGGGCTGATCGCCGCGCGCCGGGCAGCCTGAACGACTGCCCGGCGCTGCCGCTCATTTCTGGAACGCGGCGGCGATATCGAGCTGGACCGCGTCGGAAACCACCGGGACGGCGAAGCCCAGCCCGAAATCGGACCGGTTGATCGTGCCCTTGGCCGAGAAGCCGACATTCTCCTTGCCGCCCATCATCGCGGGCGCCTTGCCGGCGCCGTAGAATTTGGCGTCGAGCGTGACGGGCCTGGTCACGCCGTTCAGCGTGAGGTTGCCGGTGATCTTCGCGGTCTGGCCACTGACGACCACCTTCGTCGACACGAAGGTCGCGTCGGCGGGGTTGGCGCCGAAGAAATCGGGTTTGCCGCCATCTTTGCCGGGGCGGAGCAGATGCTGGCTGAGTGCGCCGGCGGTCGTCACCTTGGACACCGGGATCGTCATGCTGACCTTGGCGGCGCTCAGGTTTTTCGGATCGAGTGTCAGCGTCCCGTTCACATCGCCGAAGATGCCGGTGTAGGGCGAAAAGCCCATGTGATTGAGGGTCCAGATGACCTGGGTATGGTTGGGATCGGCGGTGTAGGTGCCGCCGGTGACCGCGGCGGGGTTGTTCGATCCGGGCGGCGCGGACGGCATCTGCGCGACGGTGCCAGCGGAGGCGAGCGCGAGGGCGGCGGCGAGAATTAGGCGCATGGATGATCTCCCTGTTCGTTCGGGGCAATCAACCACGCGCCCGCATCATCGGCAAGCGGGGAACCGGGAAACGAAGAGGTTCCCGATCGGACGCGCTCAGTTCTTGTCCTTGTCCACCAGCTTGTTCGCGCTGATCCACGGCATCATCGCGCGCAGCTCGCTGCCGATCTTCTCGATCGGATGCGCGGCGGCAGCCTTGCGCGCGGCCTTGAGTTCAGGCTGGCCGGCGCGGTTGTCGAGGACGAAGTTCTTCACGAACCGGCCGGACTGGATGTCGGCGAGGACGCGCTTCATCTCGCGCTTAGTCTCATCGGTGATGATCCGCGGGCCCGTTGTGATGTCGCCATATTCCGCGGTGTTCGAGATCGAATAGCGCATGTTCGCGATGCCGCCTTCATAGAGCAGGTCGACGATGAGCTTGGTTTCGTGGAGGCATTCGAAATAGGCCATCTCCGGCGCATAGCCTGCCTCGACCAGCGTTTCGAACCCGGCCTGGATCAGGTGGGTGATGCCCCCGCAGAGCACCGCCTGTTCGCCGAACAGATCGGTCTCGCACTCTTCCTTGAAGTTCGTCTCGATGATCCCCGAGCGGCCGCCGCCGACGCCGCTGGCATAGGCGAGCGCGATGTCGTGCGCGTTGCCGCTCGCGTCCTGCTGGATCGCGATGAGGCAGGGGACGCCGCCGCCACGGACATATTCGCTGCGCACGGTGTGGCCGGGGCCTTTCGGCGCGATCATGATGACGTCGATATCGGCGGGCGCCTCGATCAGCCCGAAATGGACGTTGAGGCCGTGCGCGAAGGCGATCGCGCTGCCGGGCTTCATGCGGCCCTTCAGATCGTTCTCCCAGATCGCGGCCTGATGCTCGTCGGGGGCGAGGATCATGATGAGATCGGCCCACTCGGCGGCTTCGCGGTTCGAGAGCACCTTGAAGCCCGCGTCGGTCGCCTTCTTGGCGGTGGCGGAGCCTTCACGCAGCGCGACTGCGACGTCCTTCACGCCCGAATCGCGCAGGTTCTGGGCATGGGCGTGGCCCTGCGACCCGTAGCCGATGATGGCGATCTTCTTGCCAGTGATGAGGTTCAGATCGGCGTCGCGATCGTAGTAGACACGCATGGTATTCCCCTAAATGTACCCCCGCGAAGGCGGGGGTCCAGACTAGGCTCCCGCCTGCGCGGGAGCACAAAGCGATTACGCCGCCTCTTTGCCTCTGGCGATGGCGACGATGCCGGTGCGGGCGACCTCGATCAGGCCGACTTCGCCCATCAGTTCGACGAACTTGTCGATCTTCTCGATGCCACCGGTCACCTCGAACACGAAGCTGCTCGTCGTCGCATCGACGACGCGAGCGCGATAGACATCGGCCAGGCGGAGCGCCTCGATCCGGTGATCGCCGGTGCCCTTCACCTTCACCAGCGCGAGCTCGCGTTCGACATGCGCCCCCTCTGCGGTGAGGTCGGTGACCTTGTGGACGGGCACCAGCCGGTCGAGCTGTGCCACGATCTGTTCGAGGACGTGCGGGCTTGCGGAGGTCACGATCGTGATCCGGCTGACCGATTTGTCCGCGGTGATCTCGCTCACCGTCAGGCTTTCGATATTGTATCCGCGTGCGGTGAACAGCCCCGCGATCCGCGCGAGGATGCCGGGTTCGTTATCGACGATGACAGCAAGCGTGTGCCGCTCGGCGGACTCTTCTCGTATGTGCATCTCTACGTTCCTCCCCTCCCTGGAAGGGAGGGGCTGGGGGTGGGTGGGTATCATGGGCACCGGCAGCGCTTGCCACGGGCCTACCCACCCCCGACCCAGCGACAAACCATCGAACATCGACGCTTGCAGCACCGCAAGCGCGCCGCCTAACATCAACCCCCAGACGAGGCCCGCACTCCACTAATTTACGCCGCGAGATGCGCCAAATGATCTGACGACGGACAGTCGCAAGATACCTTGTTGCCAATGTCGGACAAGAGGCACTACCACTAAAAAGCTGAACGTAAGAGAAAATTGGGGAGCGAAAAATGTTTAAACTCACTACGGTTGGCTTCGTCTTTTTGCTAATAAGCGGGGGGTCGCAACCTGCCCACGCCCAAACAGGTTCCGCAATGGTTGACGTCGAATCCACCGCTCGACGGTTGCGGATTGCCCCTAGTGAAGCTCTAGGTCGAGCAAAGACCTACAAGTTTGCCGCCTCGATCCGAAAGCAATTCAAACGAGACGTCAATTTTGGCGGAATTTATATAACGGAAAGCCAATCGGGAACTACCATAAACTTAAATTATAGAGGTAAAGACGCAGTATCTCTTAGTAAAAGACTGGGAAAACCGACCGGTGAACTCACAGTGCATCAAGTCGCCTTTTCACTTGCCGACTTACATTATGCCAAGAAGACTATACTGCAAGTCTTTAAATCCCGGCATATTGCCGGAGCCGCATACATTGATCTAAGGCAAAATCTGGTAGTTGCTCAAACGCGGAATGTTGCGCCGATTCAACAACTTGTAGACTCTGGGGGAATGAGCAAGTTGGTTAAGCTCGAGGGCGTCGCGAGCTTTCCTCGTCCCGTTATAGAGTTACATGGGGGCGGGGCATGGTCATCTTCGTTGGGATCGTGCACCACGGCTTTCGGTGTCCAAGGCCAAGGTACTACTGGGATTAGCTCCGCGGGTCATTGCGCAGCGGATTACGGCGTGACCGTCCAAGTGGACGGTAGCGATCAATATGTGCAGACTCGTGCCTTTGAGGCTGAATTTGATGCCTCCTGGGCCAGTGGCCCGTCGACAACGGCGACAAATCAGTTTTTATATAATGGTTCAAACCTAAGAACTGTCACGTCGGTTGCTAGCAGTGAGGACCAGGTGGTAGGCTCTCCCGTATGCAAGTTCGGAAGAGCCACGGGGTATTTTTGTTCAACCATATCGAGCAACGACTACGAGGCTGTTGATGCTGCCGGAAATCAAGTGGGACCGCTTGTAAAGGTCGAGGAAGCAAACGTTAAATTGGCACAATGTGGAGATAGCGGAGGACCGGTGTTCTATTCCAATAAAGCCTTCGGAATTATATCGCGTGGGGACTCGGATGGAGTTGCGTGTGGCGGCGGAAGCATCATGTTATACATGCCAATCGACAAGATTGGAATTATTGGAGTCTCTGTACTAACCGAATGAGTCCCCTGCGACATGGTAGCTGGCTCTACTGCTTAATTATCCCACCTTTATCAGCGATCCAGACCTTCCCGCGGCAAGGCACGGGAATGTCTTTGCCGGCGATATTTGATAGCGTTCGGTTATCGAATCCAGTCCCACGCAGCTCTAGCTGCGTCCCAGGCAATATTTGTTTTCCGCTGGGCAGGAGGGCAAAGAACTTACCTTGTCTATTGCTTACCGTTACATCAGCTGGCCAGACTATAAGCCAGTTTCCCAATGCGGACTTGAGGGAAACGCAGCCTTCTTTTGAGACTTTTAGAACGCCTCGAACATGCATCATGGCAGATAGCGCTTTTGTCTTGTCGATACTTTGATAAATTATAGGTGGTGATTGGCCTGTGTGGTCCATTGCTTTAGCCGATGTCGCACCGGATGATGAGCACGCCGAAGTTATGGACACGAATGCGAGGCCAACGATCAACGTAGGAATCGAGTAGTTTCTCATACATAATCCCTATGAACTGCTAGGCGACTTCCAGCGCGTCATAGTGCGGAAGATTGGTTGATGATATCTATGCGAAAGGCGCAATTAAGCCATTAACGTAAATCGCAGCCTCGTATGCGCGGTAGCGCACCTTTTGCCCAATGGCACGTTGGCGGGTAAATCGGCTTGGCGCTGGCTGCTGGTCATTCTTTGTCGAGTATGGCCGCCATAAGGTATGACCTTCGTTCTATCTAATAAGCGCAGCGAATTGGGGCGACGCGACGGCCTTTCCAATTACGTCCTGCACCGCCGGCACAAAGGCCTGTGCGACGTTATCGCACGCCGCCGTCGCTGCCATTCCCGCACGGAATTTATAGGTGTTCGATACGGTCATCGATGCCCCGTTTGTGGATCGCAGCGCCAACGTCATCGACCAATGCCCATCACCCAGACCCGAACTGGAATCGATGTCGATTAGCTGACCCGTTATCGTCACCCTAGCTGGTGATGGGGCATAGGAACCCGCAACCTTCAATTCGTCAGTCAGTGCCTTCCGAATGAACTGCGCATGCGTAAGGTCGTCCTGTAGCCGCATGCGACCGATGCCACGGCACTTTACGTCGTCCTTTGCGGGTTCCCCAAATTCACCGACGTAGATACCAGTGGCGTTTAGGTTGCGAAGCGCAAGGACGTTATCGGTTCCTACGCTGTAGCGCGGCGTTACCGGTGTTGCGCAAGCCGATAAGGCAAGCGCACTCGTGACGACAATCATCGTCCGCATATCAATTCCCCTTCTTGATTTGTGATTTATTCCGCCGCCGCCATGACGGTCCCTAGGTGTCCATCACGCTCTTCGATGATACCCATGATCAGCGCTTGGTAATGAGCAGCCTTCGCAACTGCTTCATCACTATTGAAGCCGTTGACGCTATCGAGCAGCGCGACCTCGACCAGGGGTGTTTTCCGATCGGCAATTCGTATAATCAGCCTGACCGACGTAATCTTCCGCTCTTCCACCGATTTCGATTTTAGGTCACTCCCGCCCGATAGCCCCCCAACGAGCAAGCCCGCGGGGCCAAGGGCAAGGCCACCAATTGCAGCCCCAGCTAGCTGCGACCCGCGCTGCGTTTTGATGGTGCCTTTGGTGATGGTAGTATTTTGCCCATCGACCTCGACATTCACGTCGCGGATTTTGGCGAACGGTATTTGCTGCGCAGTGGCAAAATCATCGCCGACTATCAGCGCATCCTTATCCCAGCTTAAGCCAAGGATTTTCGGACCCGGAAGATAGAGGTGGTAGTCGCCGTCACCATATAATGACGGCAATCGTTCGTGCGCCGCCGCTAGGGTCTTTTGATTTTCGGAGACCGTGCTTCCGACAAGGCAGAATGCGATGATCGCTAAAGCGACCGCCACCATCAACATCGTCACGAAAAATCCGAACATATCCGCCCCCTTTCGAATGAGGCGGTCCCGGCGCAAAGCCGGCCGTTGGTAACCCTGCACTCGGTCAAGGCGCTGCCGCCTTTGGGCAGAGCCTTGGACATAGCGACAGCCGACCGGCCGAGAGGCTCGACCGGACCGAATGACAAGGGGTTACCACGCCCCACCACCGCGCTGTAAACGGTGGTTCGGGAACCCTGACGGATAGCTGCCCGACAATCAAGTCAGGTTGGTGCAGGTGTGAGGGTAGGGTGTTTCGGGGCCTAGGCTGGACGCAGACCCGTGTTGACGATGACCTAAAGTTCTAAGACCTCTGACCCCACCCGGACCGAAAAGCAGTAGCAGTCCCTAGGTGGCGCAGTATCGTTTCACAGTTGCTACCGACAATCCGAACTGCGCGGCCGTTACCGCGATGCTGGCACCGTTCTGCTTACGCCATTCTATGACCTCGCGACGGTCGCCAGCCATAGGTCTGCCCAAACTGACCTTCCCGCGATGAGTCCTACCCGTTGCGGACAATGACGCCCTGGCAGCGGCCCTACCAGCGTCGCACCGCTCTTTAATCCTTTGGCGTTCCATATCCGCAATTTGTGCAAGCACCGCCACTATGAGCTCCCCAACCCCCTTACCGATGGGACCTAGGCCGCGCACATCAACCGTCACTCCCTTGTGCAGCAAGGCGCGGATTACACTCTGCACATCGAGGGCATCGCGACCCAAACGGTCGATCGAATAAATGTGAACGGAGTCGCCTTCGCGCACGTAACTCATCAGCGCACTGAAACCAGGACGATCGTGGGCAAGAGTCGCGCCGCTAACGCCCTCGTCGGAAAATTCCCGATCGAACTCACCCTCAAGCGCATTGCGCTGTGCTTCGATCGATTGGTCGCTGGTGGACACGCGGTAATAAGCAATGCGGCTCATGGGGTTCGACTCGCTCAAAAGGTAGGCAGCACTAATAAGCCTAGCTCAAAATGAGTCAATATAGCTTGTGCGCTAATGGTATGCCGGACATATGCCTTGGCGCAAAAGCTTCAACTTCTGGAGTCGTCACCAAGGGCTTTCCATTTGCAGCAGGGCGGCTAACATCCAGAATGAAGGAGTTTTTATGCCAACGACGAGAGAAGCCTTGCGCGAATTAAATCTTGGCAGTTCCGTCGCCGAGTTCGACCAACAGCTAGAAATGTATTTCGTTGAAACTCAGCCGTTCTTAGACCTCATTGACGGTCGACGCGATATCATTGCGGGCGATAAAGGAACGGGAAAGACCGCGATATTTAAAATCCTGCACCGGCGGTACTCATCGATTCCGCAGCTGCGGAACACGATCGTAGTTCCTGCATTTAATCTATCGGGAAACCCTATATTTCAGCAACTCGCTGAAAGAGGTATTCTCGATGAACCAGAATACAACCGATTTTGGAAGGCGTATATTCTTTCAATCGTAGGAAATTGGCTTTTAAGGACAAATAAGTATAAACCCCGTTCAAAGCTTCATGCGCTAGACATATTACTTAGAGGTCTTGAACTGCGTAGTGACGCAGATGGTGTAAAAACAGTATTTGATAAGGTTGTTGCTCGCATCGGATATTTATTCGACTGGAAATCGATGGAGTTCGCCATTAATGTGACGGAAAGCGGTTATTCATTTACCCCTAAGGTCGAACTGGGGAAAAGTGATAATGTTTCTGTCAAAGTTCCGATTGAGCGGTGCCTATCCTTATTAGATGACTGCCTTCGAGAGGTCGGCAAGAAAGTATGGGTTGCACTTGATAGGCTTGATGAGTCCTTTGAGGGCTTTCCTGAAGCCGAGATACCCGCGCTGCGAGCTTTGCTAAGAACATACCTAGACTTAGAAGAATTCGAGAATATTACTGTAAAACTCTTTATCCGAAGAGACTTGTTCTCTAGGGTGGTTAAGGGCGGTTTTGTCAATCTTACGCATATAAATGCCAGGAAGATTGAGCTGAGGTGGGATGAGGACGATCTGAAAACCCTTCTCTGCCGCCGCATCAAACAAAATGAGACATTTTGCCGATTTGTCGGATGTCATCGAGATGACAATGATGGGATTTTTGCGAGGGTATTTCCAACTCAGG
This sequence comes from Sphingomonas sp. EC-HK361, assembly GCF_902498785.1. Lineage (GTDB taxonomy): Bacteria > Pseudomonadota > Alphaproteobacteria > Sphingomonadales > Sphingomonadaceae > Sphingomonas. Next base: position 891,772 of record NZ_LR701494.1, on the reverse strand, counting down.
TAGACCAAGGCACCAGAAAGCCAGCGACCTGGGCCTGGATGATGAGTCGCATAAGCGATGGAAATGGGGTGAAGCCGCCACGTAACCTAATTGATCTCGTATCCTTTGCGAGGGAGGCGCAATTGCGTCGAGAGGATAGGTCGCCTCGCGAGATAGACGGAAACAATGAGATTATCGAAGCCGACTCGCTTCGTATGGCCTTAACGCAGTTAAGCGAAACAAGGGTGACAGACACGCTCCTCGCGGAAGCCAAGGGAGAAGTTCCTCTTATAGAAAAATTTAGGCGTAGTAAGGCTGAGCACAACCAAAGCTCTCTGGCACGGCTGCTCAGTGTCAAAAAAGATAGCGTGATCGATAAGATTCGACCACTTATACATCTAGGTCTTCTTGGCGAGGTGGGGTCGAATTATAAGGTACCGATCCTTTATCGATCTGGCCTGGAAATAACTCAGGGGAAAGCTGCTGGAGTCACGGCTGTTCAGGAAGCCGATAATGATGATGAGTAATCAACGGCGGTGCAGCTGAGTTATCGGTTGGGAGGGTATATAATAGCGGATGAGCTTCCTAAAATAGCGATACAAGAAGGCTATTGTTCCGCTAATAAGACTTACAAGTAGTAACTGAAACTCTGTCGCCAGTTGCTCCCACTTTGTGTTATTAATGCGCTTCGCGCCCAGCCAAGCCGCGCGCCCTAAGCCGCTTACGTTTAGGCGTGCGTAGTGATCATAATTCGACTCAAAGTCGCCGTATGCAACCAACCGTTCGGTTCCCGATGTGGTTAGCTGCTTACCGTCCACAAACACCGATCGTAAGCCGTCCGACAACGCCAGGAGCTGTAGCTTTCCTGCTGAGCGGTCAGCCAAAGACTCTCGCTCGATGCCGTGAATTTCCGTCCAGCCGTTGATCCTACTCACCGTCAGTGGCTTCGAAATTGGAATGCTAGCGGTAGCGGATTTTGCGTGGGTCGTGAGTGACACATACGCGCCTGCTAAAATAGCGTTAGTGGGAAGCTGGGGGGTTACGGCGTAGCGATTCATCGACCAGCTAATAGGTCGTCCAGCGTCAAACCCCATGCAGGCGCGCGAAGTTCCTTCTTTAACCCTCGGGCCCCTTTTGAACAAAACCTGATAATCACCTTGATCGGTATATACAAATAGCGTGCGACTAGATAATTTACCAACCCCATTTGCTATCGAGATTAATGGTCCGTTCACGAAAAACTCCGCAGTGGAAGTAAAATCCGCAGATAGCGTGCCATTGGAATTAAATGTATTTAGATTTAATCTATCGCCCTCTCCTTGGGCAAGTCGAAACGAAAAAAGGGGTCGATCGATAATTGAAAACTTTGTATTGCCCGGATGAACAAAATCTAATGTGGAAAAACCATTATCCATCCCGATTGCAAATCTAGAAATGCCGTTTATTCTCAGCGCGATTGCTTTCGAGCTAGATGGTTTATATCCGTCGAGCTTAAAGCAATTCGCGACTAGCGAAATGACTATATTTGCAGTTTCATTAGCTGTCTCTGCCGTCCATTCTGTGATTAAAGCTCCGCGGGGATGGTCGATATGCACGGCCTTTGCGCTCGCGCCATCAGCTAGCGCATGAAATTGTTCGTCCTCCGGCTTCATTCTCGACGCAACTTTAGAATTTGCGTCCCGCCCTGCGCCAAACAATCCCGCCGTCGGCGCCTGTGCCAATACGTCAAGCTGCGCCGGTAGCGGTCGATAAAAATAATCAACCGCAATGAAGGCGGTGCCTGACACTGCAAGCCCTATCAACAATGTCAGAAATGCTGATAGTGCCAAGCCGAAACCAAGGCTTGTCTGTGAAAATAGGCCCAAAACACGGCGTCTTACATCAAGAGCAAACAGTAAAAGTAGTCCGCAAAACAAAGCCCCGAAAATGTCGCAAAAAACATTAGTAACAAGGTAAGTAAAGCCCAAAACCCCATCAAGCGCAGCATATAAAAAGTCAAAACCGAGTAGTGAAAAGAAGAGTGTTGTAGAGAAACGAGAAAGAAAACCCCTCGTGTCCGTAGTAGTAATCGCAAAAACAACTGCTAATAAGGAACTCGCAACTGGTCCTATGTCAAGCGACTGGGATATCCATTGGGAAAAGGTGAGTGATGATGCCAGGCTGTTCTGAAAAGATGATGCGTAGATTGATGCGGCGTCGCTGGTGATGAGGGCCGTTGCATATGATTGGAGTGACGCTCCCGCGCCCACAACGATCGTGGTGGTGATGGCTATCGGCAGAAGCGTTAGAAATGTCGTGCGCCACGTGGGCCTAGGAACACTTTTTTTAAGCGCCTTGAGTGCGCGTCCGACCCTCATTGATACCCCCGTTTTGACACACCCTAAGCCTGCCAGTCTTTTCCGACAATTAGGTGAGGCATTGATGGGCGGATTTCGGGAGATCGGTGAAAGGCGATTCAACGCACTTTACTTCGGTAGAGTAGCGCCGAGTTGAAGCGATGAGCCGCTTGTCAGTCATCAATGGCCGGGAGCTTTAGAAGCGGCGCGAATTACACCAAAATCGGCGTCTTATTAAATGTTGGCGATATGTGTGCGGTTGCCCATATTCGGCAACAAAGGCGAGGTATTCGAAGAGCTTGCGCTAGATGTTGGCGCAGCCAGAACGATCGTTTGCGCCGTCTTCCTGGTGGGCTGCCGCAGTTAGTCCGGCAAGGCGGCTAAACGTGGTCGCGTGTAAATCCTGTGTAATCATGCAGGGAAAACACGGGGATTAGGGAACTGCGCGCCGCAAACCATCGCGCCCAGCGGAACTAATTATCGACTTAACAGTGCTTTAGGGCAATTGAGGGTAACGGCGGGAAATGGGCGTGACTTGACTGTAAATCTGCCCGTGCAAGCGTACGCTGGTTCGAATCCAGCCCTGTCCACCAACTTCAAGCTCACATCGCTACCGTGCCGCACCCGCTTCCCAAGCCCGGAACGCGTCGATGACGCCTTGCGGATTTTCCCATGGCACGAAATGGCCGGCGTCCACCTTCACCAGCGTCATCCCGGGCACAAGCGTGTCGAGGCCTTCGAGCTGGCTCGGCAGCAGCGCCTTGTCGCCGAGGCCCCAGATGACGAGCGTGTCCTGGGTAATCGGCGGGAAGGGCGCGTCGAGGAAAGCGGGGCGATCGGGCGTTTCGTCCATCGCGGGCACCTGGACGGCGCTGGCGCGGTACCAGTTCAGCATCGCGGTCAGCGCGCCGGGCTGTCCCCATTGATCGAGATAGACTGGTTTTTCGTCGGCTATCCGATCGAAATCGGTGTGCTTCATGAAACTGCCGTCGAAGAAGGCGGAGAGGCCGATCCGGTCGATATGCGCTTCCAGATCGGTGTTGCGGAACGCGGTGATATACTGGCTCGCCTCGCGCTGGGCCATGTCGTCGAACAGCGATTTCTGGAAGACGAAGGGGTGCGGCGCGTTGACGATGACGAGCCGTGCGATGCGGTCCGGATGTTGCAGCGCCGCCATCCACGCGATCGCGCCGCCCCAGTCATGCCCGACCAGCGTGAAGCGATCGATCCCGAAATGATCGGCGAGGGCGAGGAGGTCCGCCACGATCCGGTCCGGCGTGTAGTTCTCGACGCCCTCCGGTTTCGACGAGCGGGCGTAGCCGCGCTGGTCGGGGGCGATGACGAAATGATCGCGGGCGAGATCGGGAATGATGTGGCGCCACGTGCGGTGCGATTCGGGAAAGCCGTGGAGCAGGATGACGGGCGGGTTCTCGGGCGAGCCTTCAGCCACGACGTCGAGGGTGACACCGGTTGGCAGGTCGATATGGTGTTGTTGAAAGGTTTGCATTCGTCCTCTTCCTCGCCGTCACCCCGGACGCGTTCGGGTTCCACCGTTCCGCGTGCTTACCTGTCTGACACTTGTGCGGCACGGTGGGTGCCGGAACAAGTCCGGCATGACGATGAGGGTCAGGGATAGCTCACCGTCTTCGGCACTTCGGGGATCGGGATCCATTCCTTCTCGTCCCCCGGCACCTTCGGAAACTCGCCGGCCTTCCACGCGCGCTTCGCCTCATTGATGCGGTCGCGCGAGGAGCTGACGAAGTTCCACCAGACGTGACGCGGGGTCGCAAAGGCATCGCCGCCGCACAGCATCACACGTCCGCCCGTCGTCGAGCGCAACGTTCCCACCACGCCCGGCTTCAGCACGTAAAGCACCTGCGGCTCGAGCCGCACGCCTTCCAGCCACGCCTCGCCCATCGCGAGGTAGAGCGCACGCTCGTCGGCCGAAGCATCGATCGGCACCGTCGCGCCGGCGTCGAGCGCGATGTCGGCGTAGATCGTGCCGGCATAGGTAGTCGTCGGCGCGGTCTTGCCCCACATCGAGCCCATGATGACCCGCGCCGTCACGCCGTCGCCCGAAACGATGGGGAGTTCGGTCGCCGCGACATGCTCGAACGCCGGATCGATCTCTTCTTGCGCTTCCGGCAAGGCGAGCCAGGTCTGGATGCCCGAGAGGACCGGCCCGTGCGCGCGCTCGTCGCCGGGCGACCGCTCGGAATGGACGATGCCGTGGCCGGCGGTCATCAGATTCACCGCGCCGGGCTCGATCCGCTGCTGCGTGCCGAGCGAGTCGCGGTGGTCGATTGCGCCGTCGAAGAGATAGGTCACGGTCGCGAGGTTGATGTGCGGATGCGGGCGGACGTCGATGCCGCCGCCGATCGCCAGCTCGGCCGGCCCCATCTGGTCGAAGAACAGGAATGGGCCGACCATCGTGCGCGCCTTTGCGGGCAGCGTGCGGTGGACCTTGAACCCGCCGAGATCGTGAGTGACGGGGGTCAGCGTCACGTCGAAGAGATCAGTCTGCACGCGCGGGCTCCGTTGCGGCGAGCATCGCCGCCAAGTCCTGCGGATAGAGGGTTTCGGGCCAGTCGGCGAGGTCGGCGGGGGAAAACCAGTGATGACGATCGAGCACCCGTTGCTCCAGCGCGGTCAGCGCGCCCGCGCTCACCTCGCAGGTATCGATATCGACGCGGAAATAGCGTTCGTCGGCGGTCACATCGACGCCCTCGAAGGTGCGGAAGTCGACGGTGCGCTGCGCGACCTCGGCGCCGCAATCGATATCGAGCCCGACCTCTTCCCACAGTTCGCGCCGGGCCGCCGCTTCATAGCTTTCGCCCGGATCGACCGCGCCGCCCGGCGTGCACCAGATCGGCGCACGGTCGTCCGGCGTGAAGCGGAACATCAGGACATGGCCGTCGCGATTGACCAGAAGGATGCGCGCAGCGGGTCGCTTCGCCCTCATGCGGCGTCGAGTTCGGGATAGTGCCGGAAGATGCCGTCGGTGTTGAACGCGATCCGGCGGTCGCTCGCGAGGTACGCGGCGATTCCGGGGATCGCCGCGACCCGGTCGTGCAGCGCGGCGAGCCGGGGGTATTCGGGCGAAAGCGCGGCCATCCGCTTGGGAAACATGTAGCGCAGGCCGGCGACGAGCTGGAACAGCGAGAGATCGACATAGGACCAGTCCTTGCCGATCCAGTCGCCTGCCAGCGCGCCTTCGAAATGATCTAGGAATTTGGGGATGCGCTGGTCGCGAAAGGCGTCCGCCGCGCGCTTCGCCTCGGACTTCTGGTCGTCATAATAGGCTGAGGCATCGACGGGGTGGTGCACCGCGTGCACCTCCGCCACGACATCCGCGATCGTCAGTTGCAGGGCATTCAGCGTGTAGCGGTCGCTGCCACCAGCAAGGACCGGATGCCGGTCGGCGAGGTAGAGCAGGATGTTCGCGACCTGCGACACCGCGTGGTCGCCATCGACGAGATAGGGCGGGGCATAGACGGAAGCGCGCTTTGCCATGTCCGCCATCATCGCCTTCACGCCGTCATCGTCGCGCGCGCAATCGACATAGGCGATCCCGCCCGCCTCCAGCGCGAGGCGGACGAACTCGCCGCGCCCCTGAAGGCTTGGCCAGTACCAGAGTTTGCAGGGCATCAGTCCTCTCCCGGTGCGCGCGCGCGGATTGCGAGCGCGTGGATCCGGGTGGACAACAGATCGGCAAGCGCCTGGTTCACCAGCCGCTGTCGCGCGACTCTGTTCAGCCCGTCGAACGCCGCGCTTTCGATCGCGACGGAGAAGTGCGTCTCGCCGGTGCCGTCGTCGCCCATATGCCCGGCATGCTGGTGACTATCATTGGTCACGATCAGCGCGGAGGGGCTCAGCGCGTCGCGAAGGCGGGCGTCGATCAGCGTGGCTAGGGGTGTGGAAGCATCGGTCATCGACCCTATATAAGCCGTTTTTGCGGCGGGAAGGGCAGCGAATTGGCGCGCGGCGCTGAAAAGAAGGACAGGCCGAACGCCCGGTTCCACGGTCGTGTCGAAGGCACGGGGCGGATTTGCGATTCGCCCGATTGCCGCGAGCCGGGCGAGTTTCGCGCGCCGCCGCTGGAAGGGGCGGGTGGCGGCGACCGGCCTCCGCAGTTCCGCTGGTTCTGCCTCGATCATGTCCGCGCCTTCAACGCGCGCTATAATTTCTTCGACGGGATGACCGCGGACGAGATCCACGACGCGCAGCGCCCGATGGCTGGGTGGGAACGCGAGACGCGGGCTTTTGCGCATGCGGGCGGCGATGCCGGGCCGCGCTGGGCCGATTTCAGCGATCCGCTCGATGCCATCGGCGCGCGCTACCGCCGCGAGGTGGCGCCCGAGCGCACCGACGGCAAGCCGCTGTCGGGGCAGGACCGCGCCAGCCTGAAGGTTCTGGGCCTCGCGGCGGACGCCGACCGGACGGCGCTGCGCAAGCGTTATTCGGAGCTGGTGCGAAAACTCCATCCCGATCGCAACGGCGGCGACCGCAGCCAGGAGGGGCAGCTGCAGAAGGTCATCGCGGCGTATCAGCAGTTGCGTCAGGCGCCTGCTTTCGCCTGAGGAGCCTAACCGCGCGTGAGGCGGGCGCGCAGTTCGTCCATGCCGACGGCGGCGACCGCCTTGCCGCGATCCTCCGCTGTCAGGATGCGCGCGATGTGATCGAGCACCTGACAGGACAGGTCGAAGGTCTGGAGCAGCTTGTGATGGCGCTGCACGACGATCGGATCGTCGGTCATCACGTCGCCCATATCCTCCAGCGAGCGGCGGACGAGCGCGATTTCCTCGGCCAGGTGCCGTTCGAGATCGGGGATAGCGGCGACGGCGCCCGGAACGGGTTCGGGATGCGGTGCGACCAGTGGTGCGGTGCCGGTGCGGATCGTCGCCTGGATCGCATCGACGCGGGTCTGGCCGAACAGCGGGCCGCTCGCGGCGCGCTTGCCGGATACCCATTCGGCGACCGTGATCGTGCCCGCGAAATGAATGCCGGCGCGGGGGCCGGCCTGCCAGACGAGGCGTGCATCGACGTCCACCTCCATCCGGTGGAGTTTTAGCGTCGATCCGATCGCGGGGAAGGCCGGCCCTTCGATCATCGCACCGGTTTCGGACAGGTTGCGGATGCGCACCGGCGCGCTGGCGTCATCGGCCTCGATGCTGGCGGAGAGGAAAAGATTGGTGCGCGGCGCGCGCGCCTGCAGCGCCGCAGGGGGCGGCGGGCTGACGGCCTCTTCGATGGAGCGATCGTGGATCAACGCACACACCCGGTGATTCTGTTCTATCCAACGGACATACAGGCGCCAGGTTTAGAAATTATCTAATCTCGATCAGGTGCGCCGAGCGGGAAAAACGCTCGATAGGGGCGTGCTTCCTCGACCGCACGCGCCACGGACGGGCGGGCGAGCACCCGCGCCCGGTAGTCGCGCAGAACGCCGTGTTCCGCCGAAATCGGCCGCACCCAGTCGGCGTAGAACAGCGCCGGCGCCCCCGCGCAGTCGGCTAGGCCAAAGGTATCGCCCGCCGCCCATGCCCGCCCTGCCAGACGCGAATCGAGCCAGGCGTAAATGCCGTCGAGCATGACGCCGGCGTCGGCAACGCCGCTGGGGTCCTTCGCATCCCCGACGCGCATCGCGTCGCTGACATGCTTCATCATCGGGGTCATCACGTAATTGTCGAAAATGCGGTCGAGCATCCGCACCTCGATCGCCGCTGCCGGGTCCGCCGGGATGAGTCGGGCGGGGCCGGGATATGTGCCATCGAGATATTCGATGATGACGCTCGTCTCCAGGATCGTCTGCCCCTCATCGACGAGCACCGGCATCTTGCGCAGCGGCCAGAGCGTCGCCCATTCGGAGCCGTTATCGGGATGATCCGGATCGAGCGGGCGATAGTCGAACGGCGTGCCGTTTTCGTAGAGCGCGATCAGCGCCTTCCAGCAATAGGACGAAAAGGGATGGGCGAAGAGCTGGATCGTCATGCGGCTGCGTCCTCGCGCTGCATCAGCTGCTGACGCGCATCCTCGCGCGCGGAGGAGACGGTCGGCGCGAAGGAGCCGACGCGGCCGGTCCGGTCCTCGCTCGGGCCGGCGGGCGCCAGCACGACCCTCCCGAGCGAGAGGAAGACGGCGCCCGTGGCCTTACGCATCGCGCGCTTCCGCCATGCGCGTGGCCAGCGCCGCCAGCTGGTCGGCGCAGATGCCCCAGCCTTCCGCGAAGCCCATCTCGGCGTGCGCCTTCGTGTCGGCTTCGCTCCAGTGCCGCGCGCTCGCACGGTAGGCCGTGCGGCCGTCGCCCGTATCCGCGATCTCGATCCGCCCGACAATCGCGACCGGCTGCGGCACCTGCGGCGCCCAGTTCTCGCCAAGCGCGTTGGTGAAGACGAGGCGCGTCTCGGGAACGACCTCCAGAAGCATGCCGTCGCCGCCGTGCTCCTCGCCCCCCGGCCCGCGCATCGCGATCGCGAACCGTCCGCCGGATTTCCATTCGAGCGCGACCGGCTCCGCCTTCCATGGCTCCGGGCACCACCATTCGGGCAAGTGCTCGGTCATGACACGCCAGACGACCGCGCGGGGTGCGTCGATCGTGCGCTCGACGACCAGCTCGTCAGCGAACGCGCTCATGCCGGAACCTGCTCGCCGCGTCGCGCGGCCTCGATCCTGGCGATGTCGATCTTCTTCATCGTCATCATCGCGTCCATCGCACGCTTGGCGGCGGCCTTGTCGGTGTCGGTCGTCGCCGCGAGCAGGGCGCGCGGGGTGATCTGCCAGGAAAAGCCCCAGCGATCCTTGCACCAGCCGCACATGCTCTCCGCGCCGCCGCCACCGACAATCGCGTTCCAGTAGCGGTCGGTCTCGTCCTGATCCTCGGTCATCACCATGAAGCTGACCGCTTCGTTGGGCTTGAAGTGCGGGCCGCCGTTCAGCCCGACGAAGGCGCGGCCGAGGACGGTGAATTCCACCGTCAGCTCGTCCCCCGTCTTGGCGGACGGATTGTCGTTCGGGGAAGTATGACGCGGGCCGACATGACTGTCGGGAAAGGTCGCCGCATAGAATTCAGCGGCCTCGCGCGCCTTGCCGTCGAACCACAGGCACGTCACGAATTTGTCCGTCATCGTCTCTCTCCTCAATTGCCGGGGCCGACGACGCCGAACATGACGCCGTGGGGATCGCTCGCCACGATGATCCGGTCGCCGCCGGGGACTTCCATCGGGCCCGCATGGACTGTGCCGCCCTTCGCCTTCACGGTTTCGGCGGCCTTTTCGATGTCGGGCGCGCGAAAGTAGAATCGCCAGCCGGTCGGCTCTCCGGCCCCGGCCTTCATCGTCGCGCCGATCTGCTCGCCGGCGGCTTCGACGAAGACGTAATCGCCCATGTCGCCCGGCATCGTCATCTTGTCGGGATAGGACCAGCCGAACACATCGGCGTAGAAGGCGTTCGCCGCCGCGTGATCGGTGGTGGCGAGTTCGTTCCAGTTGCACTTGCCCATGCCCATCCGCTCCCAGGCGGTGCTGCTCTCCTCGCTCGCGCCGCGCATGACGTAGAAGGGGATGCCCTGCGGATCGGCGACCAGCGCCATCCGGCCGACGTTCGGGATGTCGAAGGCGGGCATCCGCACGCTCCCCCCGGCCGCGGTTATCTTCGCAACGGTCGTATCGACATCATTGACGCCGATGTAGAACAGCCAGGTCGGTTTTGCGCCGCCCGCCGTCATTTCGGGCGAAAGGCGCATCACCCCGCCGACCTGCCCGCCGCCGCTCGTGTCGATCATGCGGTAGTCCATCTCGCCCGAAGGCCGCGGCTCGACCGTCCAGCCGATCACTGCGTCGTAAAAGGTCTTGGACGCATCGGGATCTTCGGTCAGCAGTTCGTACCAGATCGGTGTGCCGTGTGGATTTGGCATCATATCTCTCCTGCAGCTGGCGAGGACTCAGGCGTCGACCACGCCCTGGAAACCGCCGAAGATCAGGCGCTTGCCGTCGAAGGGCATCGGATCGTCCGGCGACATGCGAGGGTCTTCCATCACCTTCTTCATCCCGGCGTCGCGGGTCGCCTTGTCGGGCCATTCGATCCAGGAGAAGACGACGGTCTCGCCTCGGTCGCCTGCACCGAGCGGCGGAAATCGGTGAGCTTGCCATCGGGCACGTCGTCGCCCCAGCCCTCGACCACGCGGATCGCACCATGTTCCTTGAAGATCGGCGCGGCCTTCGCGGCGAATTCGGTATAGGCTTCCTTGCTGGTGCCCGCGGTGACGGGAGCCAGAAATCCGTCGATGTAGATCATCGTCTCTCTCCTCTCTTTTTGATCGGTCAGGCGGCGGCGGGTTCGGCGAAGGTCGCCATGTGATCCGCCATCGCCTTGCGGTGCGCCGGGCGATCCTCGCCGCGTGCGACATAGGCGGCAAGCGCCGGGAACCCGCCAAGCACGGGTGTACCGCGCAGCCCGCCGAGCACCGACACCATCATCAGGTCCCCTACCGTAAAGACCTCGCCATCGAGCCAAGTCCTGTCGCCGAGCGAGGCCTCGAGATCGGCGAGCCGTCCCTCCAGGTCTTCCACCACCTTGTCGTGACGCGCGCGTGACCATTCGCGGTCGGCCTCGAAAATGTCGTTGATTGGCAGCGCCATGACGAAGGGCTCGACCGAGTTGAGCGCGCAGGTGAGCCACTGGATCGCGCGGATGCGCGCGCCGGGGTCGGTCGGGATCAGCTTGCCGGCCCGCTCCGCGATATGAAGCACGATCGCGCCCGATTCGAAGATATCGACCGCATCGTCGCGGTAGGTGGGGACCTGCCCGAAGGGCTGGCGGCGCTTGTAGTCCGGCGTCTTGGCGTCGCGGATCAGATCGACCTCGTAAGGCTGGCTGACCTCCTCGCACGCCCAGCGCGGGCGGATGTCGCGGACGAAGCCGCGGGCGAATTCGGGGACCCAGGCAAAGGTGGTGATGACGGGCAGGGACATCGGGAAATCCTTTCAACCGTTCGAATGGGCGCGATCAGTGGGGCCAGCCGGCAGGCGCCGCGCCGGTGAGGCCGGCAAGCCTTGCATCGAGCGAGCGCCGGAACGCGGGACGCGCCTCGCCGCGCGCGACATAGGCGGCGAGATTGGGAAATTCCTGCAGGATCGGGTTGGTGCCGAGCGGGCGCAGCACCGACACCATCATCAGGTCGCCCGCGCTGAAATCCCCGTCCAGCCAGTCGGCATCGCCAAGCCGGTTGGACAGTTCGCCCAAGCGCGTGCGCAGCCGCGCCTCGACCACCGGGAGCCGCGTCTCGGCCCACGGCTCGCGCGCTTCGATGATCTTGGCGACGACGTAATCCCAAACCGGCGGCTCGACGCTGTTCAACGCGGCGAGGAGCCAGGCTTCCGCCCGTGCCTTGGCATCGGCGCCACCGGGAAAAAGGCCAGAATGCTGCCGCGCGATGTAAAGAATGATCGCGCCGGATTCGAAGAGGACGAGGTCGCCTTTCTCGAAGGTCGGCACCTGTCCGAAGGGGCTCCGCGTTCGGTGCGCCGCCTCCTTTTGCTCGCCCCAGGATAGATAGCGGACGTCATAGGCCTGCCCGACTTCCTCGAGCGCCCAGCGGACGCGAACATCGCGGACCAGCCCGCGCGGGCCGTCGGGGGACCAGTCGTAGGAGGTGATCGTGGGGCGGGTCATCGTCTTGCTCCGGTCACGCGAAGGGATGGGGGGCCTGCGCTGCGATCATCAGCGCGGTCGCAGCAAAGGCCGCGATGCCGACCAGGAAAGGGCGCAGGCCGTTCATCTCAGGCCTCGACCGGCTTGTGGATGTCGTCGCCCATCGCGTTCGCGGCGGCCATGTCCATGTGGAGCGTGCCCCAGCCGTGACCGTCGAGGTCCTCGAAAGCACGGCTATACATGAAGCCCATATCCTCCGGATCGTGGAGCTCGCGGCCGCCCGCGGCGAGCGCAGCCTCGGTGATGGCGTCCACTTCCGCGCGGCTGTCCCGCGACAGCGAGATCAGCGGGCCGGTTTGCGTGCGCGCGTCGATGATCGTCTTGTCGGTGAAGGTCGAAAAGAACGCGCGGTCGAGCAGCATCACCACGATCGCGTCGGACCATTGCATCGACGACGCCTGTTCGTTCGAGAATTGCGGGTTCTTCTCGAATCCGAGCGCCTTGTAGAAGGCGGTCGCGTTTGCGACGTCGGCAACGGGCAGGTTCACGAAGATCATCTTGGTCATTGGAAACTCTCCCTTTCCGAATCGGTATTTGCATTGAATGCTCCGATCGGTTATTAAAAACAACCATGAAGTTAGAAAAAGTGACTGAGCGAGAAAAATCATCGACGAAGCGTTGGTATGACGATGCGTGCGGCACGGCGCTGGCGCTGGAGTTCGTGGGCGAGCGCTGGTCGCTGCTCATCATGCGTGAGCTGATGTTCGGCCCTCGTCGTTTCGGTGAGATCAAGGCGAACCTGCCGGGGGTGAGCGCCAATGTGCTCACCCAGCGACTGGAGGGGCTGGAGGCGAACGGGATCGTTACCCGTTATCGCCTGCCGTCGCCGGCGAACGTGCCGGTCTATGACCTCACCGATTGGGGGCGGGAGAGCGACTCGGTGATCCGCGATCTCGGGCGATGGGCGGCGCGGTCCCCACGGCACGATCCGATGCTGTTCATGTCGCCAGCCTCCGCGATGATGTCGCTGAAGACGCTGATCGATCATGATCGTGCCCGGACCGAGCGTGTCACGGTCGCGTTCCACTTTCCGGCCGACGCCTTCATCGCACGCGTCGCGGACGGCGACGTCACGATCACGCGTGGAGAGGCTGGCGATGCGGAGGCAACCTTTACGGGCGATACGATGGCAATGCGTCACACGGTCTACGGCAAGCACCCGCTGACACGAGATGGCGCTGGCGGGACGCTGGCGGTGACCGGCGACATGGCAGCGGCGCAGGGTTTCGTCGATCTGTTCGCGCTGCCGCCGAAGATCACGGTGGGTTGACCTGCTGACGATCCGTTCGCAGTGAGGCGGGTGGAAGTGCCATTCTGCGTTCTCGGGCGTTGAAGAACGGACTTCGACACGATGAGCCCGAACGGTATAGGCGCCGACATGACCGACATTCCGAACACCCAGCCCGACAGCCGCGAGACGACGATCCTCGACGCGCCCGATCAGATGAAGAGCGTCCGCGATCTGTTCGGGATCGATTCCGACATGCAGGTGCCCGCGTTCAGCGAGGCGGACGAGCGGGTGCCCGATCTCGATCCGGCCTATGTGTTCGACGCGGACACGACGCTCGCGATCTGCGCGGGCTTCGCGCATAACCGCCGCGTGATGGTGCAGGGCTATCACGGCACCGGCAAGTCGACCCATATCGAGCAGGTGGCGGCGCGGCTCAACTGGCCGTGCATCCGCATCAATCTCGACGCGCATATCAGCCGCATCGACCTCGTCGGGCGCGACGCGATCGTGCTGAAGGACGGCCAGCAGGTGACGGAGTTCCGCGAGGGGCTGTTGCCCTGGGCGCTTCAGACGCCGACCGCCTTGGTGTTCGACGAATATGATGCGGGGCGACCTGACGTGATGTTCGTGATCCAGCGGGTGCTGGAGACCGAGGGCAAGCTGACGCTGCTCGACCAGAACCGGGTGATCCGGCCAAACCCCTATTTCCGGCTGTTTGCGACCGCCAACACGGTTGGTCTCGGCGATACGAGCGGGCTGTATCACGGCACGCAGCAGATCAACCAGGGTCAGATGGACCGCTGGAATATCGTCGTCACGCTCAACTATCTGCCCGCCGCGGTCGAGGCGCAGATCGTGCTCGCCAAGTCCGGCGAGTATGACAAGCCGGAGGGCAAGAAGGCGGTCGACGACATGGTCCGCGTGGCCGACCTGACCCGCAAGGGCTTCATCAACGGCGATATCTCGACCGTGATGAGCCCGCGCACCGTCATCACCTGGGCGCAGAACACGCTGATCTTCGGCGATGCGGGCTTCGCGTTCCGGCTGTCGTTCCTCAACAAATGCGATGAGGCCGAACGGCCGCTGGTGGCGGAATATTACCAGCGCGTGTTCGGCAAGGATTTGCCCGAGAGCGTGGTCGGCAAGGCCTAGCGATAGTCTGGGCGAATGCTGATCGCACGGCAGTCGCTGCCGCGCGGTGCGAGCGGACTCGTGCGTGTCCATAGCGTCGCGCCGCCGACGCGATCGGTGAGGCGGTAGTTGGCTAGCAGAGCGCGTGCCGAAGGATCGCCGAGCACGAAGCGCCGGTAATCGAAACCGTTACGCGGCATCGCCGGTGACCGCGCGGGATCGTCGAACAGGATCGCGTCGGGCGGGTGGCACCACAGGTCTTGCGCGATCTCGCGGCGCGTGGTTGCGGCGATTGGCGATGACGGGTCGCGCGCGATGGCCGGCATCGTCCACAGCAGGAAACCGCGCATCGGCCAGATGAGCCGGCGGTCCTCGATCAGCGGAAATGCGTCCCAGCTGTGCGTGGAGATGAGCGCATAGGTCGCGCCCGGCGGCAGCGCCTCGATGCGCGCGGTGATCGGATCGATCCGCGACGGCTTGAAGGGGCCGACAAGCGCCGCCGTGAGGAGCGCGCCGCCAATCGCGGCGATGGCCAGCAGGCGGGGCGCAAGACGGCGCTCCCGCTCGAGCAGCAGCCAGCACGCCCATGCCACCCCGATCGTCACCGGCAGCGCATGATACGGGAAGCCTTTGCCCTGCATCGTATAAACCGCCGCGAACGCCATCGCCGCCACGCCTGCGCTCGCGGTGGCGGCGCTGCGCTGGCGGGCGAGGATCAGCGCCGCCGCGCCGACGATCCAGCACGGCAGATAGATTTGCTGTGTCCACACGCGTGCGAACGGCGGCTTGAACTCGCCGTAAGCGGACAGGACCAGGGGGAGCTGATGCGTGAAATAGGCTGGAGTGAGAATGGCGACCGCCAGCGCGTAAAGGACCAATATTGCCGCGACGGTCGCCGTCTCGGGACGAACGATCCGCCAGCCCTTGCCAAGACGAAGGGCGACCCAAGCCTCGATCGCGATCGGAACGACCAGAAAATGCGGCTTCAGCGCGAAGCCTGCCGCCGCCAATGCGGCGACGACGATGGCGATCCTGCGATCGACGAGACGGCCCTCGACGCGGCGCGCCGCAAGCAGCACATAGGGAAGGGCGCCGATCGCCATCAGATGATCGCGCTCGCCGAAATCGAAGAGCGGCAGCGTCAGCAGGATGAGCGTCGCGCCGGCGCTGCGCCACAACGCCTTGCCCGGTGACAGCGCGCCGACAAGCCCGATCGCGAGCATCGTCTGCGCCATGACCAATGCGACCGCGAGATGGCGCGCAGCGACATGCAGCCGGTCGGCGGCCCAGGTGACCGGCACCGCCTCCCAGAACCACAAGGGCGGGTTCGATTCGGTGATGTCGGTGTAGAAACGCGCGCCGCCTATCAGCTGCCGCGCGACCCAATATTGCCAGCTGACATCGTTGTTGAGCGACAGGTTCCAGCCAACCGCGCTCGCCGCCAGCCATAACAGAAGAAGCGCCGCAACCCGCATCGCGGGCAGGCTCGGAGGGGAGGAGCGCGACACCATTGGATCATGCTTAACGGCCAATGCTTGACCAGCCGTTGATCGACGGGGTTGATCGGAACGACCCATCGGTGTCAGACGCTTGGGCCTTATGGCGAACGAAACCCCACTCGATCGGTTCAAGGCGGTGCTCGGCGGCGCGACGCGGGCGATCGCGGACGAGCCGGAGGTCGAGCTCGCCTTTACCGCCGACGCGCCGGCGCAATCCGGCAAGCACATCAAGGTGCCGATGCCGGCGCGCGCGCTGCCCGCCGATCAGGTCGCCGAGGCGCGCGGTTTCGCGGACGGGTTCGCGCTGCGCCTTCGGCACCACGACGCGGCGATGCACGCCCGCGCCTTGCCGGCCGATGCCGTCGCGCGCGCGGTGTTCGATGCGGCGGAGACGGCGCGGGTGGAGGCGCTTGGCAGCCGCGGCTATCGGGGAATCGCGGACAACCTGGCGACCGCGCTCGATGTGCGGTTGCGCTCCGATCCGATCACGCGCGCCCGGACACGGGCGGAAGTGCCGCTTTCGACTGCGCTCGCGCTGCTGCTGCGCGAGCAACTGACCGGCCAGCCGACCCCCGAGATTGCCGAACCCGGGCTGGCACTCGTGCGCGACTGGATCGATTCGAAGACCGATCTGACGGCGATGGCGCTCGCGCTCGACGATCAGCGGGCGTTTCAGGCGCTCACCATGAAGATGCTGGCCGACCTCGAACTGGTCGAGGGCGATGCGGTGCCCGAGGATAGCGACGAAGGCGGCGATGAGGCCGAGGGCGAAGACCAGTCCGAGCAGGACGAGGGCGAGGACGAGGAGCAGGGCGGCGAAGGCGAAGCGCAGGTGGAGGCGCGGGGCACGCCCAGCGAATCGGACGATGTCGAGGGCCAGTCGCAGGAGATGGGCGACGACCAGCTCGACGATATGGACGGCGAGCCGGGCGACGACGGCGAGGAGGGGATGCAGCCGGTCCGCCCCAACCGGCCGTTCGGCGATTTCTCGCCGCAGTTCGAATACAAGGCCTGGACCGCCCAATTCGACGAAGTGATCGCCGCGACCGAATTGTGCGATCTCGACGAATTGCAGCGGCTGCGCGCCTATCTCGACCAGCAACTCGTCCACCTGCAATCGGCGGTGTCGAAGCTCGCCAACCGGCTCCAGCGGCGGCTGATGGCGCAGCAGGCGCGGTCGTGGGATTTCGACCAGGAAGAGGGGATGCTCGACGCCGCGCGGCTGGCGCGGGTTGTCGTCAACCCGACCCATTCGCTCAGTTACAAGATCGAGCGCGAAACCGATTTTCGCGACACGGTGGTGACGCTGCTGATCGACAATTCCGGCTCGATGCGCGGGCGGCCCATCTCGATCGCGGCGATCAGCGCGGATATCCTCGCGCGGACGCTGGAGCGCTGCGGGGTGAAGACCGAGATATTGGGCTTCACGACGCGCGCGTGGAAGGGCGGACAAAGCCGGGAGACATGGCTCGCCGCCGGTCGCCCGCCGCAACCGGGGCGCCTCAACGACGTGCGCCACATCGTCTACAAGAAGGCGGACGAGCCATGGCGGCGCGCGCGCGCCAATCTCGGGCTGATGATGCGCGAGGGGCTGCTCAAGGAAAATATCGATGGCGAGGCGCTGCTATGGGCGCACGGCCGGCTGATCGCCCGACCCGAGGAGCGGCGCATCCTGATGGTCATATCGGATGGTGCGCCGGTCGACGATTCGACGCTGTCGGTGAATTCGGGTAGCTATCTGGAGCGGCATCTGCGGCAGGTGATCCAGTGGATCGAGACGCGCTCGCCCGTCGAGCTCGTCGCGATCGGCATCGGCCATGACGTGACCCGCTATTACGCGCGGGCCGTGACGATCATGGATGCCGAGCAGCTGGGCGGGACGATCATCGAGCAGCTGGCGGCGCTGTTCGACAGCGAATGACCGGGCCGGGCGTCGCACCGCCCGGCGGCGGCTTTGTCGGCCCGGTCAAGCGATCGATCACCATTGCCGGGCACCAGACGTCAATCAGTCTCGAGCCGTTATTCTGGCAGGCACTGGAAGACGCGGCGGAAGCCGCGGTGTTGCCGCTCTCGGCTCTCGTCGCGCAGATCGACGCGCTGCGCATTTCACAACCTGATCCGCCCAACCTCGCGAGCGCGATCCGCAGCTGGCTCTTCGCCTCCCTCCGCGACAAAAGTGCGAACTATTCTCAATAGCGTTGACAGTGCGAACGACTCTCAATAGCGGCATTCCCAGCAAAGGGGATTACCGTGACCAAGACCGTTTCATTTCTCGCGCTGTCGTGCGTCGGCTTCATCGCAACCGCACCGGCCTTCGCCGAGGATGGGCCGAAGACGCCCGCGGTCGATGCTGATCCGCAGACGCGCGACGACATCGTGGTCGAGGGGGAGCGCCAGCGCCGCGACTCGAACCCGAAATTCGTCGCGTCGATCGTCGATACGCCGCGCTCGATCATCGTGTTGCCGAGCGAGACGATCCAGCAGACCGGTTCCGCGACGCTCGTCGATGCGCTGCGCACCATTCCCGGCATCACCTTCGGCGCGGCGGAGGGTGGCAATCCGATCGGTGACCGGCCGTTCATCCGCGGGTTCGACAGCCAGGGATCGACCTATGTCGACGGCGTGCGCGATTTCGCCGCGCAAAGCCGCGAGGTCTTCGCGATCGACCAGATCCAGGTAATCCGCGGGTCGGATACGACGCTCGGCGGGCGCGGCAACGCCGGCGGCACGATCAACATCATCTCGAAGGTGCCCCAGCCCGAGGATTTCGTGGCCGTTGCCGGCAGCTACGGCACCGACGATTACAAGCGCATCACCGCCGACGTGAACCACCGGCTGACTGATACGATCGCGGTGCGGGTCGAGGGCGTGTGGCACGATCAGGACATCGCGGGGCGCGATGCGATCTGGCAGAAGCGCTGGGGCGTCGCGCCGTCGGTGACGATCGGGCTGGGCACGCCGACGCGGCTGACGGTCGGCTACTATCATCTCGAAAGCCAGGAACTACCCGACAGCGGCATCCCGTATCTCTACACGATCGGCAACGCGCCGCTCGGCACCAGCCTGTCGCAGCCGGCGATCGGCAACGTCACGACGATCGCGGGCACCACCGGCTATGTCGATCGCTCGACCTTCTACGGCGTGAAGAGCCGCGACTTCCGCGATACCTCGGTCGATCAGGCGACCGTGCGCGTCGAGCATGATTTCGGCGGCATTACGCTCCGCAACACGTCGCGCTTCACGCATAATGACCAGTCTTACATCTACACCCAGCCCGACGATCAGCAGGGCAATGTGTTCGGGACAAATGTGGCGAACCCGGCGACCGCGGGCGGCCTCGTCTGGCGGCGGGCGAACACCCGCTATGGCTATGCCGATTCAATCGTCAACCAGACCGATCTGTTCGGAGAGTTCGCGACGGGCGCGATCAAGCACAGTTTTGCGGCGGGCGCGGAGCTGGCCTGGGAGAAGGCGCGGCGGGGCACGTTCGTGACGCGCGGCTTCACCAATGCGGCGGGCAACGAGCTGCTGTCGACCGGATCGACGATCAGCCCACGCTGCACGCCGCCGGCGATCGCGCGCTATTACTGCACCAGTCTCTTCACGCCCGACGCGAACGATCCGTGGGTCAATTACGCGAACGACACATCGACGACCCCCGCGGCGATCTCGCGCAATCTCACCGTCGCCGAGACGCAGAACGACGCGAATACCGTCGGTGTCTATGGCTTCGATTCGATTACCCTCGCCGAGCCGCTGATCCTCAATATCGGCGCGCGTTATGACAGATTTCATTCGCGCGTCCGCCCGGGTCAGCCGATCGCGGCGACCTCGCAAATCCAGTATGAGCGGACCGACGAGTTGTTCAACTGGCAGGCCGGCCTCGTCTTCAAGCCCACGCACGACACTAGCGTCTACGCCAGCTACGCGACCGCCGCGACGCCACCCAACAGTCTGCTCGGGGAAGGGCAGGAGGGCAACGCGCTGCCGACGACGGGCGGCGCGGCGAACGCCGCGCTGGCGGATTCGCTGAAGCCCGAGAAGACGAAATCCTACGAAGTCGGCGCCAAGGCTGCGCTGATGGGCGGGCGGCTGAACCTTGGTGTCGCGGTCTTCCAGACCGACACGCAGAACGCCCGCGTCACCGGTCCGGACAATGTTCCGCAATTTATCGGCAAGCGCCGTATCCGCGGGGTGGAACTGACCGCGACGGGGACGATCCTGCCGGGCTGGACGATCTTCGGCGGTTACACCCATCTCGATCCGGTCATCACCGATGGTGGCTTCACCGCGCTGACTGCCGCAGCGGTAGGGACGCAGCCGGCGAAGACGGTGCAGGTCGTGTCGGTCAATACCGGGCGGCAGGCGCCACAGACCGCGCGCGACAGCGTGTCGATCTGGACCAACGCGACGCTGTTCGATCGCCTCCAGATCGGCGGCGGCGCCTTTTATGTCAGCCGGGTCTATGGCGGCTATTCGGACAATCGCGCGGCGACGCAAAACGCGGCCGGCGTCGTGACCGTCACGCCTGCGACGAAGCTGATCGAGCGCTCGATCCCCGGATACTGGCGCTTCGACGCGCGCGCCGGGTTCGACATCACGAAGCGGGTCAATCTCAGCGTCAACGTCCAGAACCTGACCGACAAGACCTATTTCAGCCAAGCCTATACCGCGCATTATGCGACGATCGCGCCGGGGCGTTCGGCATTTGCCACGCTGGCGGTGCGCTACTAGCGATAGGTCGGTGACGCTCGCCTCGCTCTCGACCGACGACATCGCCGTGCGGCTCTCGGACATGTCCGGGGGCCGTGTCGCGCTGGTGCGCGAGGCGGCGGAGGCCGGCGTTGCCGAGGCGCAGGCGGTTTATGGCCAGATGCTGCTGGACGGCCTGGAGATCGCGAAGGACGACCGCGCCGCGCTCGGCTGGTTCACGAAGGCGGCGGCGCAGCACCACCTCATGGCGCTGAACATGGTCGGGCGTTGCTACGATCTCGGCTGGGGCACCGCGATCGACAAGCGCCGGGCGGCGGAATGCTACCGGATCGCCGCCGAGCGTGGGCTCGACTGGGCGATGTATAATTATGCGACGCTGCTCGCGCTCGGCGAGGGCGTGGCGGAGGACAAGGCCGCGGCACTCGACTGGCTGGAAAAGGCGGCGGCGCTGGGCAACGCTAAGGCGATCAACTTCGCAGGCAGTTTTGCGGAAGATGGCTGGGTGCATCCGCGTGACATGGCGAAGGCGGCCGCCTGCTATGCCCGCGCGGCCGAGGGCGGCGATTTTCGCGGCGCGTTCAATCACGCGCGGATGCTGGCGGCCGCCGGCGAGATCGATGCCGCGGTCGGCTGGCTGCGCAAGGCCGGCGAATGGGGCAATGCGGCGTTCGTCGCCAAGGCGGCGACATGGCTTGCGGCGAGCGACGTCGCTGCGTTCCGGACCGACGGACTTGCGGCACTCAGGGACGGGGCGACGTGCTGATCGCGATCCCCGATGTGCTGACCGCCACCGAGGTGGCGACGGTTCGCGGCATCATCGACGCGGGCGAGTGGGTCGACGGCAACGTCACCTCCGGACCGCAATCGGCGCTCGCCAAACGAAACGAGCAGCTCGCCGAGGATAGCGCAGCGGCGCGCGAAGCGGGCGGCGCGGTGCTGGACGCGCTGGGGCGCAGCCCCTTGTTCGTCGCCGCCGCTCTGCCGCTGAAGGTCTTTCCGCCGCTATTCAATCGCTACGCCGGTGGGCAGGATTTCGGATCGCACGTCGATAATGCGGTGCGGATGAAGCGCGGCACAGACTTCCGTATCCGCTCCGATTTGTCGGCAACGCTCTTCCTCGAAGACCCCGACGCCTATGATGGTGGCGAGCTGGTGATCGAGGGGCAGTTCGGCGAGCAGAAAGTCAAGCTGCCGGCGGGGCATATGGTGCTCTATCCCGCGTCCAGCCTTCACCGCGTCACGCCGGTGACCCGCGGCACGCGCGTCGCCAGTTTCTTCTGGATCCAGTCGATGGTCCGCGACGATGCCGCGCGGCGAATCTTGTTCGACCTCGACCAGGGCGTGCAGGCGGTCGCCGCCGACAAGGGGCACGGCGACGCGGCGGTCATTCGCCTGACGGGGGTCTATCACAATCTGCTGCGGCGCTGGGCCGACGCATGAGGAACATCGACGAATGACGAAGATCGGCGCGCGCAAGGCCTGGTTCCAGGTCCACAAATGGATCGGGCTGATCCTCGCGGTTCTCATCATCCCGATCTCGCTGACCGGGGCGGCGCTCGTCTGGCACGACGCGCTCGACAAGACGCTGAACGCCGGGCGTTTCGCGACGAGCGGGGCCGTACGGCTCGCGCCCGCTGCATATTTGTCCGCGGCGAGGGCGCGTGTGCCGGGGGCGGTGGCGCAACTGACGCTTGGGACGGGGGACGAACCGGTCGCGGTGTCGTTTGCAGGGGACGGCAAGCCGCAGGCGGGTCCGCCTGCGCGCACCACGGTCTATCTCGATCCGCCGACGGCGCACGTGCTCGACGTCGCGAACAGCAATGCGGGGATTGTTCGGGTGATGCACAGGCTGCACGGCAGCCTGATGGTGCCGGGCGTCGGGCGGCAGATCGTCGGGTGGATCGGGGTCGCGATGCTGATTTCGTCCTTTTCCGGGCTGTGGCTGTGGTGGCCGACGATCGGCAGCTGGGTGCGCGGGCTGCGCTGGCGCCGACACCGCAATCTCGACACGAATTTACATCACCTGTTCGGCTTCTGGATCGCGCTGCCGCTGTTCGTCCTGTCGCTGACCGGCGCGTGGATTTCCTTCCCCGCCTTTTTCGGCGCGCTGTCCGTACAGGCGCCGCAGCGCGGCGGCGGTCCCGACCGGGCGGCGATGATGCGCGCGAAGCCGCTCGCAACGCCGGCGCTCGGCGTCGATCAGGTCGTGGCGAAGGCGAGCGCAATGGCGGGCGGTCGCGCGCAGGCGATCACCTGGCCGACGACGCTGAAGCCCGACTGGACGGTGTCGTTCGGGCAGCGCAGTGTGACCGTGGCGGACGATACCGGCATCGCCGCAGAGGTGCCGCGTCGCGAGCAGGCCGGCATCGCGCGGCTGATGCGCCGGATTCACGACGGCACCGGGATGGGGCCGATATGGCAGGTCATCATCTTCCTTGGCGGGCTGCTGCCGGCGATCCTGGCGGTGACGGGGATCATCATGTGGTGGCGCGCGCGCAGCTGGAAGGGCGACCTCAAGCGCCGGCAACAGGCCCGCGCGGCGGCCTGACCGCGGCTCAAACCCGCCTGAATAGTCTGCGCAAAAGGCCCCGCGACGGCTCCTCGAGGCGCTGACCGGTCGACTGGAGCAGATAGCGCGCGAGCAGCAGGGCCTGGTTGTGGGTCAGCGCGAAATGGTCGCGCGCGATTCGGTCGTTCTCGAGGCCGGCCTGCGACGCTGCGCTCTCGATGCATAGGTCGATGCCACGCGGAAGGTCGTTATGCGTCCAGCCGACGACCGCGCGTCGTTCTCCATGACTGACGGTGCGATCGGGGTGCGGCGGTCGGGGAAATCGGCTCATCGCCGGATTATTGCCGGATGTAGCGGAAATACCAGACCTCGTGGCCCTGCCGCCGCGCCTTGCGTTCGTAGCGGGTTTCCGGCCAGTCGTCGGGGCGGGTGAGGAAATCGGACGGGGTGCGCGCCTGCCATGCGAAGTCGCGGCGCTGGTTCATCACCATCATCGCCCATCGGCAATAGGTGGGATCGTCGGTGCCCAGCCGGAACTCGCATCCCGGCTTCAGCTTCGCCGCGATCAGATCGAGCGGGCCGTGATTGACCATCCGGCGCTTGGCATGGCGCGCCTTGCGCCAGGGATCGGGGTGGAGGAGGTAGACCCGCGACAGGCTCGCATCGGGCAGCCGCTCGATCACGGTCAGCGCGTCGCCCATGTGCAGGCGGACATTCTCGAGCTCGCCGTCCCGGATATGGCCGAGCGCGCCGACGACGCCGTTCAGGAACGGCTCGCAGCCGATGAAGCCATGCGAGGGGCGCATCGCCGCCTGCCCGACCAGATGCTCGCCCGCGCCGAAGCCGATTTCGAGCTCCAGCGAGCGGTCGTCGCCGAACAGCCCATGTGAATCGACCGGACCGTCGTCCGGCACCGACACCACCGGCAACAGGTCCTCGACCAGCGCGGCTTGCCCCTGACGCAGCTTGTGGCCCTGGCGACGGCCGTAGAGGCGGCGGATGGTGATCGGATCGTTCATCGCGCGCGCCTTAACCGGCGGCGGCGCTCATGCAAAAGCGAAAAGGCGGTCGCGCGGAGCCAAACCGGCGGGCGCTCGTTTGCGAGGCGTGACGAACAAACGGGATCAGGACGCGACAGAGCCGGAAGGCGAGGGACAGGCCGAAACCGCGGTCGAGGCCAAGGAGCTCCACCGCGCCGTCCGCGCCGAGGGCGAGGCGGAGCTGGACCGCCCGGCAGCGTCGCTCTTCTGGTCCGCCTTTGCCGGCGGACTCGCGATCACCGCCACGCTGCTGGCGCAGGGTGCGATCCACGGCGCTCTTCCGGATGCGCCGTGGCGCGATGTCGTCGTCGCGCTTGGCTATCCGATCGGCTTCGTCATCGTGATCCTCGGGCGGATGCAGTTGTTCACCGAAAGCACGGTCACCGCGATGCTGCCGCTGGTCACCAAGCCGTCGTTATGGGCGCTGCGCCGGACGCTGCGGCTGTGGGGAATCGTCATCGGGGCAAACCTGCTCGGCACCTTTGTGGCGGCAGCGGCGATCGCCTCCGGCTTCCTTGGCGCCGATCCGGGCCTGCGCGACGCGATGACCGCAGTGTCGATGAAGGTCGTCGAGCTGCCGCCGGCCATGGTGTTCGTCAACGCGATCCCCGCCGGCATGCTGATCGCGGTGGTCGCATGGGTGCTGCCGAGCGCACGCGAGCAGTCGGTGCTGGTCATCTTCGTCATCGGCTTCGTCGTGGCGGCCGGGCACTTCAGTCATTCGATCGTCGGTTCGGTCGAGGCGTTCCTGCTGCTGCTGTCGGGCGTAGCAGGCGCGGGGCCGACGCTGCTCGGCTTTCTGCTGCCAGCGCTGCTCGGCAACCTCATCGGCGGCGCGGGCCTCTTCGCGCTGCTGGCGCACGCGCAGGTCAAGGGCGAGATGGCGGAGACGAAGGCGGCTGAATAGCTATTTGGGCGCGTCGATATGAATCTGCGTTTTACCCTCCGAATCAAGGTTTGTGCGGCTGACGGGTGTGGTGCTGTTGATCTCGTCCATGACCTGTTTTGGGGACGGCAGGCGATCGAAACTCTGATAGGTCGCCATCGCCCCGTCGACGCTTCCAAAGGTCACCGTATAGCCGCCTGAACCGTTCATGCCGGGAATCTCGATACCCTTTGCGACATAGGCAACGCGCCCCGCGTCACCGAACGCAATCGTGTAGCCATCGCTGCCCGCCGCGCGGTACATGCCATATTCGAGTGTCGGAGTGCCGTCACGGCACAACTCCCGCGGCGCCTCCGGTTTGGCGTCGGTCGCTGGCTTCACCATCAATCCGGACAGCAGCCCGCCCATCAACCCCATGTTGATGTTCCGCTTCATCATCTTCGCCTTGCCGAACCGGAGCGTGTCGGCGCAGGCGGCGATCGGTCTGGCGGCAGGCGGTGGCACGCCCGTTTCGGCAGGCCAGCGGATCGCGTCGATCACGCCGTTCAACCGCTGCCGCAGGGCGGGAATATCGACGTCGCGCGCGCTGTAGCGGACGGCGACGAGCCATTCGCCAACGGGCACGACAGCAAGCGCGGTCGTCGGGTAATCCTTGCTGCCCGTGCGATATGCCTGTTTGAGTCCCGCAGATACGGCGCTGCCTGGCCGCGCGAAAGCGGTCGGATTCTGATCGGCAGGTGTCGCGCCGTGCCAGTCCGTGCGCAGGGCGATCTGCGCTTCGGAACGGTCGAACCAGATGGCGGCGTTGGCGAGGGCCGGGTGAAACAGAAAGATCGTGACGACAGTCGCGCGATCGGGCGTTTCGAAGTTCAGCGACACGTCGCGCTCGTCGGCGGTGCTGTCCCGGATGCTGGTTCGGGGCAGGCCGGCAAGTCTCGCAGGAAACGTGACGCCGGTTGCCGCATGCCCCCACCCCTTGTCCGCAGGCACGGGAAGATCGCGCTGCTGCGCGGTTGCGGGAACCGCGCACAGCGCAGCGACGACCGCCATGACACGATACAAGAAAGCCTCCCCGGTTAATTACCGGAGAGGCTATCCGAAATCGTCAGTCGTTCAAGCCGTTACGCGGCGACCGCGTCCTTGAGCTTGTCGGCCAGATCGGTCTTTTCCCAGGTGAACAGCGCGCCCTCGGCGTCGCGGCCGAAATGGCCGTAGGCGGCGGTCTTGGAATAGATCGGCGCGTTGAGCTTCAGGTGCTCGCGGATGCCCTTGGGCGTCAGGCGAACGAGCTGCGGCAGCACTGCTTCCAGCTTCGCCTCGTCCACCGTGCCGGTGCCGTGGGTATCGACATAGACGGACAGCGGCTCTGCAATGCCGATCGCGTAGCTGAGCTGGATGGTGCAGCGCCGGGCGAGGCCGGCGGCAACGACGTTCTTCGCCAGATAACGCGCGACATAGGCGGCCGAGCGATCGACCTTGGTCGGATCCTTGCCCGAGAAGGCGCCGCCGCCGTGCGGCGCGGCACCGCCATAAGTGTCGACGATGATCTTGCGACCGGTCAGCCCGGCGTCGCCGTCCGGCCCACCGATCTCGAACGCGCCGGTCGGGTTGATGTAGATCGCGGTCTCGTCGGTGACGAAGCCCTCGGGCAGCGTCGCGCGCAGCACGCCTTCGACATAACCGCGCAGTTCGGCATATTTCGCGGGGTCGGCATTCTCGCCCTTTTCGCAATAGCCCTTGGCGTGCTGGGTCGAGACGACGAGTGCGGTCGCGGCGACGGGCAGCTCGTTCTCGTAGCGCAGCGTGACCTGGCTCTTCGCGTCAGGCTCCAAGAACGGCGCCTTGCCCGAATGGCGATCGGCCGCCATCGTCTCGAGAATCTTGTGGCTGTAATAGAGCGTCGCCGGCATCAGCCCCGGCGTCTCGTCGGTCGCATAGCCGAACATGATGCCCTGATCGCCCGCGCCCTCGTCCTTGTTGCCGCTCTCGTCCACGCCCATCGCGATTTCCGCGGACTGGCCGTGCAGGTTGTTCGAAAAGTCGAAGGTTTCCCAGTGGAATCCCGACTGCTCATAGCCGATCCGCTTCACGGTATCGCGTACGGTCCGCTCGATCTCCGCCTCGACGCCCGGCGCCCACTGGCCGTTCTCGTAGACGCCGCGCCCACGGATTTCGCCGGCGAGCACGACCTTGTTGGTGGTCGTCATCGTCTCGCACGCGACGCGCGCTTCGGGGTCCTTCGACAGGAACAGATCGACGATCGAGTCGCTGATCTGGTCCGCGACCTTGTCGGGATGGCCCTCGGAAACCGATTCAGACGTGAAGAGGAAGGACTTGCGCATGGGATTCCTTGACGTTTTCTAAAGCAGATTGTCTGGGTCCGTGCGGCGCCATGCGCCACATATAAAGACTTCCTTATGTCTTTTAACGATGCCGTCGCCGCAGTGCAATGCCTCCGAGCATCAGTGCCAGCCCGACGAGTGCCGCCATCCAGTTGCCGATCCGCGCAAAGAGCGTCGGCGGCAGGGGGGCCGGGAAGGGCACCTCGATCGCGCCGGCGGTCTGGTGCGGGATTTGCGCGATGAGCCGTCCGTCGGCGGCGATGACGGCGGAGATGCCGGTCGGGGTCGATCGCACGATCGGCAGACCCTCCTCGATCGCGCGCATCCGTGCCTGCGCAAGATGCTGCGGCGGCCCCCATTTGCCGAACCAGGCGTCGTTCGACGGGTTGAAGATCAGGCGCGGGCGGTGCGCGGCATCGACGACCTTACCGGAGAAGATGATCTCGTAGCAGATCTGCACCCCGATCGCGCCGAACCCGCGCAAAGCAAGCGTCTGCGGCCCGGGGCCGGGGAGGAAATCGATATCGCCGGGGACGAGGCGGGACAGACCAAGCGGCTTGAGCAGCCACGGCATCGGCAGATATTCGCCATAGGGGACGAGGTGCGCCTTGTCGTAGCGGCCGATGATGCGTGCGCGGGAATCGATCGCGAAGACCGCGTTGGTCGCGCCGCTCACGTCCTCGGCCTTGTCGAAGCGCAGCGTGCTGCCGCCGACGAGTGCGACGTCGTTCGGCCCGAGCAGCCGCGCGATCTGCCAGCGGGTGTAGAGCGGGCTTGTCCCCATATACGCGTAGGCGGGGTAGCCGCTTTCGATCATGTCGCGTACGACGCCTTCGGGCCACAGCAGCAGCCGCGGCGCGGGGCCGGGCCGACCCGACAGCACGGACAGCTTGGCCATGAGCAGCGCTGCGTCGTCCTGCCCGCGTTCGTCCTGCGCGACGTTGGGCTGGACGATGCGCAATCGGGGCGCGGCGCGATCGACGGGGCGCGGGACGTGCACGTCGATGCTGGCGACGACCGCGATGACCGCCACGATCGTCAGTTCCAGCGCAAACCGCCAGTTCCACCGCGCGTAGAGCGCAAGAACGCCGGCGGCGACGATCGTCATCCCGGAGAGCGCATAGGTTCCGATGAAGGCGGCGATGCGCGCGACGTTGATGACGGGCAGCCAGATCACCCCCAGCGGGTCCCACGCATAGCCGGTGAACACGACGCTGCGCAGCCATTCGGTCAGCACCCACGCGGCGGCGAAGATCAGCACATAGCCGCCGTCGCGCGTGTCCCGTCGCCCGAACCGCCAGGCGAGCCCCGCCGCCATCGCCGGATACACCGCCAGATACAGCGCCAGCGCAAGCGGTGCGGCATAGCCGAGCGCCGGCGGCATCTTGTCCTGAAAATCAAAGGCGTGCTGGAACCAGTTGTCGTTGATCGTGAAGTGCCCGACCCCGAACGCCCAGCCGCGCCACAGCGCCGACCGGAGCGTCGGTGCTTCGTGGACGATCACCATCCACGCGGCGAAACAGGCGAGGGTCAGCGGCCAGAGACCGAGCGGCGCGAACCCGCACGCTGCCGCGGCGCCAAGCAACAGACACAGGATCAACGGATGATTGCGCACGAACCGCACGACGGAAATACCCCTCACGTCAGGCCGGACGGGTTCCGGCATCCACGGTGCCGCGCAGGCCGCACACATGGCTCTTGCCCCGACGCGGACGTTGGAACAAGCCGTGTCGAAAGGCAGGCCCGACGATGATGGTGGCGCTTTGCCTGTGCGGGTGTATCATGCCGCCATGACACTACGCCCCTTCCATCTCGCCTTTCCGGTCCACGATCTTGCCGCCGCGCGCGCCTTCTATGGCGGAACGCTCGGCTGCCCCGAAGGTCGGTCGAGCGACCGTTGGATCGATTTCGATCTCTTCGGGCACCAGATCGTCGCGCATCTCGATCCTGCGGCCCGGCCGGTCGGCCTGACGAATCCCGTGGATGGGCATGACGTGCCGGTCCCGCATTTCGGCGTGGTGCTAGCGATGGAGGATTGGCAGGCGCTGAGCGCGCGGCTGGGTGAGGCGGGCGTCACGTTCGGAATCGCGCCGCACGTCCGCTTCAAGGGGCAGGCCGGGGAGCAGGCGACGATGTTCTTTCGTGATCCGAGCGGCAACGCGCTGGAGTTCAAGGCGTTTGCCCAGGATTCGATGATCTTTGCGACCGAACACGCGGTGGAGGCGTAAGCGATGACTGTCCCGATCGAGGTCGATCTGCCGCACAAGCTGGGCCGCGACGAAGCAAAGCGCCGGATCGGCGGCGGCTTCGGCCGGCTCGCCGAGTTCGTGCCCGGCGGCGCGATTACCGAGCATCGATGGGACGGCGATGTGCTCGAGTTCGTCGTGGAGGGGATGGGCCAGCGCGTCGCGGCGCGGCTCGATGTAGCCGACACCGTCGTTCACGCCAGGTTCGAGCTGCCCGCGTTCATGGCGTTGTTCGCGGACAAGATCCGCGCCAAGCTGCAGCGCGAAGGACCCAAGTTGCTGGAGTAGGTGATGCGCGCGCTTCTGACGGCACTGGCGGTTTCTGCGATCGCGACGGGCGTGTCGGCGCAACAGGCGGTCGTGCCGCCGCCAGCTTCGGACCCAGAGACGCGGCTCCACACCGATTGGGCATGGCTCGGGCGTTATCGCGACGACGATGCGGCGCCGATCGCGTCGCATGTAAAGCCGCGCGTCGTCTTCATCGGCGATTCGATCACCGAAGGCTGGCGCGACAAGATGCCGGCCTTTTTCGGCCCCGCGCCGCTCGCCGAGGCTGCGATCGGTAGGGCGCTCGCCAAGCGCTGAGGCTCAGCGCCGGTTGCGGTTCTTCGTCATCGGATCGGGCTTTGGCGGCGGGCGCCAGCCTTTGGGCTGGGAGACACGCTGCTGGCTGGTGCCGAGCCCCATCGCGCCAGGCGTCTGGCGCGCCAGCTCCGCACCAGCTGCCGCATCCGCTGCCTGCGCGTCACCGCCCGCGCGCAGCACCGCGATCCTGTCACGCAGCCGCCGCGCTTGTTCGAAATCGAGCGCGGCCGCCGCTGCCTCCATCTGCTCCCGCAGATCGGTGATGGAGGCTTGGCCGCTCACCGCGCCCCGCTGACTCGCCAGATGCGGTTGCCGACGTCGTCGGCGACGAGAAGGCCACCCCTGGCATCGGTGATGACGCCCACCGGTCGGCCCTGCGCCTTGCCGTCCTTGTCGAGAAAGCCGGTCAGGACATCGACGGGCTTCGCGCCCTTGGCCGGAAAGCCGATCTCACCAAAGGGGACATAGACCACCTTGTAGCCCGACACCGGCACGCGGTTCCACGACCCATGCTCGCCGATGAACGCGCCATTGGTGAAGCGGGCGCCGAGCTTCGCGCCATCCGCAAATGCCAGGCCGAGCGCGGCGACATGGGGGCCGAGCGCGTAATCCGGGCGCTTCGAATATTGCTGGAGTTCGGGCTTGGCCGGCTCAACGCGAGTATCGGGATAGCCGCCCCAATAATACCAGGGCCAGCCGAAATTGTCGCCGAGCTCGACCCCGGTCAGGTAATCCGGGACGATGTCCGATCCGAGCATGTCGCGTTCGTTGACGACGGTGAACAGCTGTTTCGAATGCGGTTCCAGCGCCATGCCCTGCGGGTTGCGCAGGCCGGTTGCGTAGATGCGGAAATACTTGTCCTCGGGCCAGACCTGCAGGATCGCTGCGCGGTTCTTTTCCGCATCGATGCCGTTGTCAGCGATGTTCGATGACGAGCCGACCGAGAGGTAGAGCGTCTTGCCGTCCTCCGCAGGAATCAGCCCGCGCGCCCAGTGATTGCCGCCGCCGGGATAGCGCACGACGACCTGCGGCTTGGCTGTGATCTTCGTATCGCCCGTCTTGTAGGCCACACGCACGAGGCTGTCGGTGTTGGCGACATAGAGCCAGTCGCCCATGAGCGCCATGCCAAGCGGCGAGTTGAGGCCGCTCATGAACACGCTGCGTTGTTCTGCCACGCCGTCGCCATTGGCATCGCGCAGCAGCGTGATGCGGTTGGCGGACGGCACGCCCGCGCCGGCCTTGCCCATCAGCCAGCCCATCACATAGTCGGCGATTCCGTGCGCCTCGCGCGGCGGGGAGTTGCTCTCCGCGACCAGCACGTCGCCATTGGGCAATTGATAGAGCCAGCGCGGGTGATCGAGGTTCGCCGCAAAGGCCGCGACCTGCAGGCCGGGCGCCGCGACGGGCTTCGCGTTGCCCTGCCAGCCGACGACCGACGCGACCTTCACCGTCGGGATGACCTGGCGGCGCGGGTCGGTGATCGACGGACGCTGGCCGGTCACGTTGGCGAACGGAACCTTTGCCTTGTCGGGCCAGCCCAGCCAGACGATCCCGAGAATCGCGATGACGACGATAAGGGCGATAACGAGGAGAAGGTGCTTGCGCATGATGTCCCGTGGATAAGGGGCTGATGGGAGAACTGCTGACCGTCCGTGCGGTTGCCAGGTTCGGCTATTCCTCCGCCATCGCGGCGCGGACGGGTGGATGGAGGCGCAACCGGTGGACGCGGCGCTCGTCGGCATCGGTGATCTCGAACCGCCAGCCGCTGGGGTGGTCGACGCACTCGCCCGCTTCGGGGACGCGGCCGGCAAGGACCGCCGCAAGCCCGCCGATCGTGTCGATATCGCTGTCCGCCTCGGCCAGGCGCGGATCGACGACTTCGCCCAGATCCTCGAGCTCGGCGCGGGCATCGGCATCCCACCCGCCGCCGTCGAGCGGTACGAGCAGCGCCTCGGGCGCATCGTCATGCTCGTCCTCGATCTCGCCGACGATCTCCTCGATCAGGTCCTCGATCGTGACGAGACCTTCGGTGCCCATATACTCGTCCAGCACGACGGCGAGATGCACGCGCTTCTGCCGCATGTCGGCGAGCAGATCGAGCGCACCGCGCGACATGGGGACGTAGAGCGGCTCGCGGATCAGCCCTGCGATCGTCTCGGGGTGCTCGGCCCCGGTAGCAAGGATCGCGAACACGTCCTTGATGTGGACCATGCCGACAATCGTGTCGAGCTTCTCGCGGTAGACGGGGAGGCGGCTGTGGCCGGCCTCGGCAAATTGCCGGACGAGCGCGTCGAAGGACATGCCTTCTTCGACCGCGATGATGTCGGCGCGCGGCACGCCGACATCGCCCGCGTCGCGTTCGCCGAAATGGAGGAGGTTGCGGACCATCTGGCGCTCGAGCGGGGTGAGATCGCCCTTGGCGTCGGGGGCCGGATCGCCCTCGTGCCGGTCGATCGCCTCTTCCAGCTGGTCGCGCAGCGTGTCTTCGCCGGATTCGCCGAAGATGAGCGATTTCAGGCCGCTCCAGATGCTGCTTTCGTGGGAGTCGCCGCCGTGTGCGGCGCTACTTCGGTCTTCGGCCATGGCCGTGGGTCAGTCCTCTCGTATCAGATAGGGGTCGTCGAGCCCAAGACTGCCGAGCGCATCGCGTTCGATCGCCTCCATCGCCTCGGCCTCTACATCCTCCAGATGGTCATAGCCTAGCAGATGCAAGGTGCCGTGGACCAGCAGGTGCGTGGCGTGTGCCTCGACTGATATCGCGCGCTCCGCCGCTTCCGCTACGCAGACGCCGTGCGCCAGGACGATATCGCCCAGCAGCACTTCGCCGTCGTCGCTGTTCTGCGTGACGGTTTCGATGAGGTCGGGTTGCACCATCGGGAAGGAGAGCACGTTGGTCGGCTTGTCCTTGCCGCGATACTGACGGTTGAGCGTGTGAACCTCCTCGTCCGAGGTCAACCGCACCGAAATCTCGATCGCCGCGTCTGACGCCAGCAGATCGCCGTGCGGCGTCCGCGTGATCGCCGCCCGCGCCGCGCGCTCCGCCAGCGCGTCCCAATCGACCGTCTCGGGCCAGGGAGGTTCGGCAAGGAGCGCGATCTCAAGCATCGACGCCCTCATACGCCTCGACGATGCGCCCGACGATCGGGTGGCGGACCACGTCGCCCGCACCGAACCGGCACAGCGAGATGCCGTCGATCCCTTCCAGTCGCGTGGTTGCGTCGGCGAGCCCGGAGGCACGGACGCCGCCCGGCAGATCGGTCTGGTTCGGGTCGCCGCAGATCACCATGCGGCTGTTCTCGCCGAAGCGGGTCAGGAACATCTTCATCTGCGCCGGCGTGGTGTTCTGCGCCTCGTCGAGGATGATGAACGCGTCGGCCAGCGTGCGCCCGCGCATGAAGGCGATGGGCGCGATCTCGATTTCCCCACTCGCGATGCGGCGTTCGACCTGCTCGGCGGGGAGGCAATCGTTCAGCGCGTCGTAGAGCGGGCGGAGATAGGGATCGACCTTTTCCTTCATGTCGCCGGGCAGGAAGCCTAGCTTTTCCCCCGCTTCCACCGCGGGGCGCGACAGGATCAGCCGCTGGACGCTGCCGGTGATGAGCTGCGACACCGCCTGCGCGACCGCGATATAGGTCTTGCCGGTGCCCGCGGGCCCGAGCGCGAAGATCATCTCGTGGCTGGTCAGCTCGCGCATATAATGCGCCTGTGCCGGCGTGCGCGGGACAATCGTCTTCTTGCGGGTGCGGATCATAACCGTCGGCGCGCGGTCGCCCGCATCGGCGCGGATGATGCCGTCGAGCGCTGGCTCCGCCGCCATCGCGATCGAGGCGTCGACCAGCCCGGTGTCGATCTCCTCGCCGCGCTGGATACGCTTGTAGAGATCGTTCAGCACATCGCGCGCCATCGCCACCTGCTCGGCCGTGCCTTCCAGCCCGATGCGGTTGCCGCGGGCAGTGATATACACCCCCAGCCGGTTCTCCAGCGCCACCAGGTTGCGATCATACTGGCCGAAGAGCACGCTCAAAAGCTGCGGCTTGTCGAAGAGAAGCTCGACCCGGCTGCGGTCGCCGGTCTGGGCGGGAACGGGCTTGCGGCTCATGCGGCTCCTTTGCGCTGCGTGAAAAAGAGAGGTGCATTCGCGTCCCGGCGGGCGCGCGCCGAACGGCGGCTAGAACAGGCGCGCGAGTCGGATGGACGCGGTGGCATCGTGGGCAAGTCTGACAGGTGCGGGGGGCCTCGGACAGCCGGTTTCTGGCAGCGATGCGTTTTTGCGCGGGGCGTTGCCGATGGGCCGCATGGGCGTTCTTCTTCGTAATCCTCCCCCTGGCGGGGCAGGATTATCTGGCGAACGATCGCAGGCCGCCCGTTTTATAATTCACGCAGCAATCCGACCCGGCATCCGTCCCGTCAGCGAATTCGGGCCCGCTTCCACCAACTCCACCGTCACCAGATCGCCGATCGCGTGGTTGCCGATCAGGTGCACCGACTGCAACCAGGGCGATTTGCCGAGCATTTGGCCGGGCAGCTTGCCCTTGCGTTCGATCAGCACGTCGCAGGTTCGCCCGACGGCGGCGGCGTTGAATGCGGCCTGATCGCGGTTGAGTGCGGCCTGGAGCCGCTGGAGGCGGTCGTCCATCACGTCCGGCGCGATCTGATCAGCCATGTCGGCGGCGGGGGTGCCGGGGCGGGGGCTGTATTTGAAGCTGAACGCCTGCGCATAGCCGACTGCACCCACCAGCCGCAGCGTGTCGGCGAACTCGGCTTCAGTCTCGCCGGGGAAGCCGACGATGAAATCGCCCGACAGCGCGATGTCGGAGCGCGCGGCGCGGACGCGGTCGATGACGCGGAGGTAGCTGTCGGTCGTGTGGCTGCGGTTCATCGCCTTTAGCACGCGGTCGCTGCCTGATTGGACCGGGAGGTGGAGGAACGGCATCAGGCTCTCGACGTCGCGGTGCGCGTCGATCAGGCCCTGGCGCATGTCGTTGGGGTGGCTTGTCGTGTAGCGGATGCGCGCGAGGCCGGGGATGCGATCGAGCGTGCGGATGAGGTGATCGAGCCCGCGGCCGTCTTCGTCCTCCCAGGCGTTGACGTTCTGGCCGAGCAGCGTGATCTCACGCGCGCCGGCATCGACCAGCGCCTTTGCCTCGTCGACGATCGCAGCGAAGGATCGGCTGACCTCGGCACCGCGGGTGTAGGGGACGACGCAATAGGTGCAGAATTTGTCGCAGCCTTCCTGCACGGTCAGGAAGGCGGTCGGGCCGACGCGGCGGCGGGCGGGGAGGTGGCCGAATTTTGAATCGACCGGCATGTCGGTGTCGAGCCCGGCTTCCCCCGCCGCGGCCTTCGCGACGAGGGCGGGCAGGTTGTGATAGGCCTGCGGACCGACGACGACATCGACCTTCGCGCGGCGCACGATCTCGGCGCCCTCGGCCTGCGCGACGCAGCCGGCGACGGCGATCATCGGCGCCACCGCACCGCGCTTTGCGGCGTCCTTTCGCAGGCGGCCGATGTCGGAATAGACCTTCTCGGTGGCGCGTTCGCGGATGTGGCAGGTGTTGAGGACGACGAGGTCGGCATGGGCGGGGTCGGCGGCGGGGACGAGGCCGTCGGCAGCCATCAGCTCGGCCATGCGCTCGCCGTCATAGACGTTCATCTGGCAGCCGAACGACTTGACGGCGAAGGTTTTCGGGGCGGTCATGCGGTGCCCGTAGCAAATCCTCCCCGTGCCGGGGAGGAACTAAATCACTTCGATCCGGCGCCGCGCCTCGGCGGCGATGGCCTTGCGGCCGTCATAGGCTGCGGGATCGAAGGGGTCGCAGAAGGTCAGGTGGACGGTGAAGTGGCCGGGGCGGCGCAGCACACGGGTCGCGTGCTCCTTGCCGTGCTCGTCGCCGACCCACGCCAGTTCGGCGGTCGCGTCGCCGTAATCGATCCGGACCGGCTGGACGAGGACGCCCGCGGGCGGCGGATCGAGGACCGCGAGCAACGACGCCTTGAACGGCAGGATCGTCGTGCCGTCGCTCGTCGTGCCCTCCGGAAACAACGTCACCGCCCACGCCTCGGCGAGCGCTCCGCGCAGGAGCGCGATCTGGTCCGCGATCCCAAGCCTGTCCTCGCGGCGCACGAAGATGGTGCGGTTGAGGGTAGACAGCCAGCCGACTAGCGGGACATCGCGCAGGTCCGCCTTCGCCACGAACGCGGTGCCGGTAGCGCCGGCGAGGATCGGGATATCCATCCAGCTGAGGTGATTGGCGATGAAGACGACGTTTCGCTTCAGCGGACGACCAATGACCTGCTTCCGTGCACCGACGATCCATCCAAGGCCGCCAAGATAGAGTCGTGGCCATGGCGAGGGCAGGCGGAACAGCCGCCACAGCAGATGAAGGGGAACCGCACCGGCCAGCGTCACGATGATCGCGGCCAGGCGCAGCCAGAAGCGGAACGCGGCCAGCCTCAATCCTTGCGGCTGAGCGACACGCCGTAAAGCTCCATCCTGTGATCGACCAGGCGGAAGCCCAGCTTCTCGGCGATCGCCTTTTGCAGCTGCTCGAGCTCGGGATCGACGAACTCGATGACCTTGCCGGTCTCGACATCGATCAGATGGTCGTGATGTGCCTCGGGCGCCGGTTCATAGCGGGCGCGGCCGTCGCCGAAATCATGGCGGTCGAGGATGCCTGCCTCCTCGAACAACCGCACGGTGCGATAGACCGTGGCGATCGAGATGCCCGGGTCGATCGCCGATGCGCGGGCATAGACCTTTTCCACATCGGGATGGTCTTCCGCTTCGGAAAGCACGCGGGCGATCACCCGCCGCTGCTCGGTGATCCGCAGGCCCTTCTGGTTGCACAGGGCTTCGAGGTCGATCTTTCGCGCCATATCGGATGACGATGTAATGTCTCGAACCGCGCCAGTCGAGCGGGCTTAGGCGAGATTCAGCGTATAGCTGTGCGCGTCGAACACCTCGCCGGTGTTGCCGCGGTAATAAGCGCGGCGCTCGCCCCGCTTGGCGAAGCCGGCCGCAGTATAAAGCGCGACTGCCGGATTGCCGGCGCGAACCTCCAGATGCGCGGTCTTCAGCCCGCGTCCGCGCGCATCCGCCAGAAATCCGTTCAGCAGCGCGCGGGCGACGCCGCGGCGGCGGAATTGCGGCGTGACGGCCAGCAGCAGCAGCTCGACCTCGTCGAGCACCGTCCGGGTCAGCGCGAAGCCCGCAGCGGCGCCATCGACCCGCGCGATGGTCAGCGCGACGCCCGGCATCGACAGGATGCCGAGGCACTGCGCGCGCGTCCACGCCTCGCCATAACGCGGATCGAACGCTTGGATCATCAGCGCATCGACGATGCCGATATCGGACGGCTTTCCAGACTCCAGCTCGACGAAGCGCAGCCGCGTACTCATGCGCGCACCGGCGGAATCTTGGCGTCGGGCGCGCGGCCGTAGATAGGACGCGGGGGCAGGGCGGTGTAGTCTGGCGAGAGCAGTTGTGCGAATGCCGCATCGGGAAGCATCTCGGTGCCCACACCCTCGCCGAGCCGCCGGACGCCGTTGCCGAAGGCAGGGCGATTGCCGAGCGCGGCTATGGCCGCATCGGGCGTCAACGATACGAGCGCGTCGGTTTCGGCGAACGGGGATCGGCGATAGCCCTGCATGAAGACCTCACCGTGCCCGCCCTCCAGCACGACCGCAAGCATGTCCGTATCGGCCGCATCGAAGGCGGCGGCGGCAATGAGCGCGGTCGAGCTGTATCCGCATACCTTCGCGCTCCAGCCAAGCCCGAGTCCGAGCGCGGCGGCGAGCCCGACGCGGATGCCGGTGAAGCTGCCCGGCCCTACATCGACGAGAATGTGCGGCGCGCGTCCGCCGCCCGGCAGCGTCGCGATCATCGGCACCAGCCGCTCGGCATGACCGCGCCCGACCGTCTCGTGCACGCGCGCCACGACGCCTCCGTCCTCGATCAGCGCGACCGAGCAGGCGGCAGTGGCGGTATCGATGACGAGGGTCAGGCTCATTGCGTCATCCCGGCGCGCGCGGGCATCTCGTAATCAAAGGGAGATGCCAGCCTTCGCCGGGCCGATCCGATTAAGCAATCGTGTTGAACGTTTCGAACGCCGGCCGCGGGCTGCGCGCGAAGATCGTCGCGGGATCGCCGTGGCCGAGTGTTGCGATGAAGTTCGTCGTCACGTTCGGCGTATCGGCGAAAAAGGCGGCGTCCACCATTGTCGCGTCGAAGCCCGACATCGGCCCGGTATCGAGCCCGAGCGCGCGCGCCGCCATGATGAAATACGCGCCCTGCAGCGAGGAGTTACGCATCGCCGATTCGCGGCGGAGCGCTTCGTTGCCGTCGAACCAGCTCTTCGCGTCGGCATGGGGGAAGAGTTCGGGCAGATGCTCGTGGAAATCGATGTCCATGCCGATGACGACCGAAACCGGCGCCTTCAGCACCTTGGGCGCGTTCTGTGCGGAGCAGGCCGCGGCAAGCTTTGCTTTCGCGGCATCCGACACGCACCAGACGAGTCGCGCCGGAAGCTGGTTGGCCGATGTCGGCCCCATCTTCATCAGGTCCCAGATCGCGCGCAACTCGGCCTCGCTCACCGGTTCGTCGGTATAGCCGTTATAGGTCCGCGCGTTGCGGAACAGCGTGTCGAGACCGGCGTCGTCAAGCGGCGTGCCCATGTGGTTGCGATCCTGTTTTATGTTTGGGAAACGGCGGTCAGACCGCGCGGACTTCGGTGACTTCGGGCACGTAATATTTGAGCAGCTGCTCGATGCCGTTCTTCAGCGTTGCGGTCGAGGACGGGCAGCCCGAGCACGCACCCTGCATCCGCAGATAGACCTTGCCCTTGTCGAAGCCGCGATAGACGATATCGCCGCCGTCGTTGGCGACCGCCGGGCGAACGCGCGTATCGATCAGCTCGCGGATCTGCGCGACGATGTCTGCGTCGGCGGGATCGTCCGCGATCGCCGCTTCGTCGGCGGCAACCGCGAAGTCCGCCGCGCCCGGCATGAACAGCGGCATCTGCGCGGTGAAATGGTCCATCAGGATTGCGAGCACGTCCGGCTTCAGGTCACGCCATTCGACCCCCGGCGCAGCAGTGACCGACACGAAATCATAGCCGAAGAACACGCCCGTCACGTCGCCAAGCCCGAACAGCGCGTTCGCCAGCGGCGAAGCCTCGGCCTCTTCGGGATCGGCGAAATCGCGCGTGCCCGCCGCCATCACCGTCTGGCCGGGGAGAAACTTCAGGGTCGCCGGGTTGGGCGTGGGTTCGGTCTCGATCAGCATGGCGGGCATGTGGCCCTCGCGGGCGCGGGGATCAAGCCGGGATTGGGGGAACGATGGGTTTCCCGGGAGCGCGTCGCCCCTGCCTCCGCGGGGATTACCGTCCTTTGTGTCCTGCCCGCTTACACGTCGAGTTGTTTCAGCGCCGCATTCCACCGGCCGATGTTGGTCCGCGCTTCCTGCACGAAGGCGGAGCGCTTCACGAAGCCGAGGAACAGGTCGGCGAACCATTTGCCGGGGTTCTTCAGCGGGCGCTCGAACTGGACGAGCAGGACGACGCGGGTGCCGTCGGTGTCGTTCCAGACTTCGTGATCATAGGTGTCGTCGAAGACCAGCGTCTCGCCTTCCGCCCACCGGACATAGCGATCGGCCACCCGCATCCGGACATCGCCATCGCGCGGGACGATCAGGCCGAGGTGACAGGTGATGAGCCCCTTCGTCACGCCGCGATGCGCCGGGATGTGGGTGCCGGGCGCGAGGATCGAGAAGAAGGCGCTGTTGAGTCCCGGGATGCGCGCCACGATCGCGGCGGTCTTCGGGCAGCGTGCGAGATTGTCGTCGATCGGATAGCCATAGCCCCACAGGAAGAAGGACCGCCACTTGCCGACCTCGGCGATCGACCGGTGATCGGGGGAGATGGTCGCAAGGCTGGGCGCCGCCTCGCCGCGCAGAGCGACGGCGCGCGCTTCGTCCAGGATCGTGCGCCAATCGTCGCGCAGCAGCTTCGTCCAGGCAAAGTCGCGCATGTCGAGCACCGGATCGTTGGCGACCAGCGAGGAGGATGCGATCAGCCGATCGAAGGCGCCGCGCAGATGCTTGCCGAAGCGGATGATGAGCGGGCGCCCGCTCTCGGCGCGCAGCGTGCCGGCGGTTTC
This sequence comes from Sphingomonas sp. EC-HK361, assembly GCF_902498785.1. GTDB lineage: Bacteria > Pseudomonadota > Alphaproteobacteria > Sphingomonadales > Sphingomonadaceae > Sphingomonas. The sequence goes on along the minus strand of NZ_LR701494.1, from coordinate 851,412 downwards.
GGTGGCAGCGCTCGACTGGCCGGATTTTTGCCACAAATCAGCGGGGTGGGCGCAATTGGCTGCTTTGGTCTGAACGTTCACGAGTCGCAACACCGTCTTGTCGGGCCGCGCGCAGGTTCTTCGCGGGCGGCGGGAGTAACTGGCCGTCGCGCCTGATCGCGCGGACGTCACCGGATACGCCGCCCATGGGTCCAAAACATGGCAATGCCGGGGAAGTGATCGGGCAGCGCCTCATTCTGCGGGGAGTTTCGCTGCCGCGCGTGAGCGTCTACATTGCCGCCATGCATCCCCGATTGCGCGCAGTGTCGCCGCTTGCCCTTCTCCTCGCCATCGCGTCGCCGATCGCCGCCCAGCAAATGGCATCGCCCGTTGCGCAACCGGCGGAACCGGCGGCCGGTGCGGTGGACATGTCGCGGGTCGATACGTCGCCGTGGCTGTTCAAGGGATCGGATATCCCGCCCGATCCGCAGTGGCATTTCGGACGGCTGCCCAATGGCTTGCGCTATGCCGTGCGCAGGAACGGCGTGCCGCCCGGCCAGGTCGCGGTGCGGGTGCGGATCGACGCCGGTTCGCTCTACGAAGACGATGCGCAGCAAGGCTACGCCCACCTGATCGAGCATCTGTCGTTCCGCGGATCGAAATATGTGCCCGATGGCGAAGCGAAGCGGGTGTGGCAGCGCTTCGGCGCGACCTTCGGATCGGATTCGAACGCGTCGACCACCCCGACACAGACCGTCTACAAGCTCGACCTGCCGAGCGCGACGGATGCGAAGCTGGACGAAAGCCTGAAGATTTTTTCGGGCATGATGGCGTCGCCGACGATCACCCAGGCCAACCTCGATTCGGAACGCCCCGCGGTGATGGCCGAGCAGCGCGAGATGCCCGGTGCACAGGTCCGCTGGTCGGACAAGATGCGCGAGACGTTCTTTGCCGGGCAGCCGCTGGCCGATCGCTCGCCGATCGGAACGATCAACACGTTGCAGGCGGCGACGCCTGCGGCTGTCGCGGCATTTCATGATCGCTGGTATCGCCCCGAACGCGCGGTCGTCGTCGTTTCGGGTGATCTCGATCCAGCCGTGCTGGCGCAGCTGGTCGTCAAGAATTTTGGCGGCTGGCAGGGCAAGGGCCCGAACCCGGCCGATCCCGATTTCGGCAAGCCTGACCCGAAGGCGCCGGAAACCGCGGCGATCGCGGAGCCGTCGCTGCCCAATATCGTCGCGACCGCGGTGTTGCGCCCGTGGACTTTCCGGGACGACACGATCATCTTCAACCAGAAGCGGCTCGTCGATCTGCTCGCGGTGCGGCTGATCAACCGCCGACTGGAGACGCGCGCGCGCGCCGGGGGCAGCTTCCTCCAGGCGTCGGTCAGCCTTGACGACGTATCGCGCTCCGCGAACGGCACTTTCACAAACATCGTGCCGATCGGCGACGACTGGGCGGCGGCGCTCAAGGACGTGCGCGCGGTGATCGAGGACGCGGGCAAGAACGCCGCGACGGTGACCGAGGTCCAGCGCGAGCTTGCCGAGTTCGACGCGGCGATGAAGAACCAGGTGGAAACCGCCCGGGTCGAGATGGGCGCGAACCAGGCCGACGACATGGTCTCCGCGCTCGACATCCGCGAGACCGTGGCGGGGCCGCAGACCTCCTACGATATCCTGCGCGATGCCGAGAAGAAGGGGATGTTCACGCCCGCCGCGCTGCTCGAATCGACGCAGCGTGTGTTCAAGGGGGATGCGACGCGGGCGGTCGTCAACACCAAGGTCGCCGATGCGACCGCGCCGGCAAAGCTCGCCGATGCGCTGAAGGCCGATGTGTCGAAGCTGGCGGGCGCGCGCGCCAAGCAGGCGGCGGTCAGCTTTTCGAAGCTGCCGAAGCTGGGCACGCCCGGCAAGGTTACCGCACGCGAGCCGATCGCCGATCTCGGTATGGAGAAGGTGACGTTCGCCAACGGCGTGCGGATGCTGGTTTTTCCGAGCACCGCCGAGACCGGCCGCGTCTATCTGCGGGTGCGATTCGGTCGCGGCTACAATGCCTTGCCGAACGATCGTGCGACGCCGGCCTGGGCGGGTGATCTCGCGCTCGCCGCGGGCGGGATCGGCAAGCTCAACCAGGGCGATCTCGACGCCTTGACCAACGGCCGGCAGATGGGGCTCGATTTCGGGATCGACGACGATGCGTTCACGATCGGCGCGGTCAGCACGCCCGCCGATTATGGCGACAATCTGAAGCTGATGGCGGCGAAACTCGCCTTCCCGTCCTGGGACCCGGCGCCTGTCATGCGCGCGCGCGCCGTCATGCTTTCGGGCTATGCCGGGTTCGAGGCGTCGCCCGATGCGGTGCTCTCACGCGACATGGAGCGCCTGCTGCGCGACGGCGATCCGCGCTGGGGCGTGCCCGAGCAGACCGATGTCGAGAAGCTGACGCCCGCCGCATTCAAGGCGTTCTGGGCGCCGATTCTCGCGTCCGGCCCGATCGAGGTCGATGTCTTCGGTGATACGACGGCCGACGCTGCGATCAAGGCGGTGGCGGCGACGTTCGGTGCGCTGAAGGCACGGGCGGCGGATGCGGCACTGGCGCCCCCCGTGCGCTTTCCCGCGCATGTCGCCAGCCCGGTGATGCGCACGCACAGCGGCGCCGACACGCAGGCCGCCGCGGTGATCGCGTGGCCGACCGGCGGTGGGTCGGGAGATTCAGCGGAACAGCGGCGGCTCGACGTGCTGGCGGCGATCTTCTCCGACCGGCTGTTCGACCGGCTCCGCTCGGTCGCGGGCGCCAGCTACAGCCCCAGCGTTGCGAGCCAGTGGCCCGACGGGCTGGCGAGCGGGGGGCGGCTGATCGCCGTGGGGCAGGTCGCGCCCGACAAGGTGGCGCTCTTCTTCCAGCTCTCCCGCCAGATCGCGGCGGAACTGGTCGCGAAGCCGGTCGATGCCGACGAGTTTCAGAGGACGCTGCAGCCGATGATCCAGTATCTCATCCGCGCATCGTCGGGGAACCAATTCTGGTTGCGTCAGGTGTCGGGCGGCGCATTCGACCAGAACCGGATCGAAAATACCCGCAAGCTCGCGCAGGATCTGAAGGGGATAACCCCCGCCGAAATCCAGGCGACCGCGGCGAAATATCTGCGGCCGGAAAAGGACTGGACGATGGCGGTGGTGCCGAAGTAACGCTAAATCCTCCCCTGCAAGGGGAGGTGGCGGCGCGCAGCGCTGACGGAGGGGTATCAGCCTATCGATAGAGGGATACCCCTCCACCACGCGCTTTGCGCGCGGTCCCCCTCCCCTTTCAGGGGAGGATTCTCAAATCACACCTTATACAGCGCGTCCAGCCTTTCGCCGTAGACCTGTTTCAGGACGTGGCGTCTGATCTTGAGGCTGGGTGTAAGCTGCTCGTTCTCGATCGTGAACGGCTCGTCCGCCAGGATGAAGCGGCGCACACGTTCGGTGACGGACAGGTCTTTATTGACCCGTTCCACTGCCGCGGCGAGCGCGGTGCGGTAGCTGCTGTTTTCGGCAAGGCGGGCGAAGTTGCACGCGTCGCCATTCTTCGCGCACCATTCCTGCGTCCATTCGGGGTCCGGCACGATCACCGCGACCATGTGCGGCTTTCGGTCGCCCGCGATCATCGCCTGGACGATCTCGGGCTGGAGGGTCAGCATCCCTTCGACCTTCTGCGGCGCGACATTGTCGCCCTTGTCGTTGATGATGAGGTCTTTCTTGCGATCGGTGATCCTGATGCGGCCCTTCGCGTCGATCTCGCCGATATCCCCGGTGTGGAGCCATCCGTTCTTCAGGACCCGCGCTGTTTCCGCGTCGTTGCGCCAATAGCCGTGCATGACGAGTTCGCCGCGCACCAGGATCTCGCCGTCGTCGGCGATCCGCACCTCGGTGTTGGCAAGCGGCGGGCCCACCGTATCCATCTTCAGCCCGACGCTCGGCCGGTTGCAGGAGATGACGGGCGCCGCCTCGGTCTGGCCATAGCCCTGCAGGAAGGTGACGCCGAGCGACTGGAAGAACACGCCGACCTCGGGCGTCAGCGGCGCGCCGCCCGAGACCATCGCCTTGATCCGTCCGCCGAACTTCTTGCCGATCTTCTTCTTGAACAGCGCATCGACGACGAGCGCGCCGGGCCGGTCGAGCAGGCGGAGCCGGTCCTCATAGCGTTTCGTCCCGACATCGAGCGCGAGGCCGAGCAGCCGCTCACCGAGCCCGCCCTGCTTCTCGATCGTCTTGGTGATGCGGGTGCGCAGCACCTCGAACAGGCGCGGCACGACGACCATGATCGTCGGGCGCACTTCCTCGATATTGCTCGCCAGCTTGTCGAGCCCCTCGGCATAGTAGATCTGCCCGCCGAGTCCGATCGGGAAATGTTGCCCGCCGGTATGTTCATAGGCGTGGGAGAGGGGAAGGAACGAGAGAAAGACCTCGTCGTCCCAGCCGAAATCCTCCGAGATCACGGTGCAGCAGCCGTTGACGTTGTGGAGGATCGCACCGTGATGCTGCATCACCCCGCGCGGGGCGCCGCCGGTGCCGCTGGTGTAGATGATGCAGGCCAGGTCCTCGCGCTTGAACGTCGCCTCGGCCGCAACCGGCTCCGGATCGGCGAAGTGGCGCGCGATCAGCGTCTTGTAGTCGTGGACGTCGATGTTCGACTGGCCGAGCCGTACGGGGTCGATGCCGATGACCATCTGCGCATGGAGGGATTTTAGCACCGCGGGCATCAGCACGTTGGCGAGTTTCTGTGTCGAGACGATGACCGCGCGCGCGCCCGAATTTTCGATGATGTGCGCGTGGTCGCGCTCGGTATTGGTGACGTAGGTCGGCACCGTCACACAGCCCGCGGCCATGATCGCGAGATCGGCGATGCACCATTCGGGGCGGTTTTCGCTGACCAGCATCACCCTGTCGCCGCGTTCCAGACCGATCGCCTTCAAAGCGGTGGCGAGGCTGGCGACCTGGCGCGCGGCCTCCGCCCAACTCATCGACTGCCATTTGCCGCCGCGCTTGGCCCACAGGAACGGCACGTCCCCCTTCGCCTTTGCGCGCGTGAAGAACATCGTCACGAGATTGGGGAAATGTTCGAGCCTGCGTGTCATTCTCTCTCCCGGCGCGCTTCTTTCGGCGCTTGCCATGATTATACCCTATCGGCCTCTATTCGGGTGGCCGGCCGGGTTGCGCATCGAAGCGGCGAATCTTCGTGACGCTGCCGTCCTCGCCGATCGCGACGCCTTCGCTGCGCGGATCGGCCGCGCCGACCCAGCGGCCGCCCACCCACTCGACCGCATTGGCCTTCAGGCCGAGCGGCGCAACCTTGATGCGCTCGCCAAGCGCGCGGAGCGCCGGGACCATTGCCGCGCGCTCCGTCCCTTCCTCCGCGACCGCATCGAGACCGGGGGCATAGATGAGGCCGAGCGCGATTGCGTCCTGTGCGCTCAAATCCCAGTCGAGCACTCCGATGAGCGCCTTGGCGATCTGCGCGATGATCGTCGGGCCGCCGGCGGCACCGATCGCGAGCCGCACCTTGCCATCAGCGTCGTAGACGATCGTCGGCGCCATCGAGCTGCGCGGCCGCTTGCCGCCCTCCACCCGGTTCGCGACGAGATAACCGTCCTTGTCCGGGACGATGTCGAAATCGGTGAGCTGGTTGTTGAGTACCGTCCCGTCGACTTCGAGCCCCGATCCGAACACGCCCTCGACCGTCGTCGTCACCTCGACGACATTGCCCTGGCGATCGGCGACGGCAAGGTCGGTAGTGCCGGCGGTTTCGCTTGCCGGCACGGGCATGCGTGGCGGGGCGCCTGGCGGGGTTCCCGCGGTAACGCTCGCCATGGTGCGATCGGGCGAGATCAGCGCCGAGCGTGCGGCGAGATAGGCGGGGTCGAGCAACCCGGCCACCGGCACACGCACGAAATCGGGATCGCCGATATAGAGGTTGCGATCGGCGAAGGAGAGGCGCGAGGCCTCCGCGAAGAGATGCCACGCGACGGGCGAATCCTTGCCCAGCCGCTTCATGTCGAAGCGTTCGAGTTCCTTCAGGATCATCAACACGGTCAGGCCACCCGACGAAGGCGGCCCCATGCCGCAGACGCGGTAACTGCGATAGGGCACGCACACCGGATCGCGCGGCTTCGCGTCATAGGCGGCGAGATCGCCGGTGGTCATCTTCGACGGGTTGCGCGCCGCGGTGTTGACCCGCGTGACGAGTTTCTGCGCCTGCGGGCCGACATAGAAGGTGTCCGGCCCCAGCTTCGCGATCCTATCCAGAAGCGCCGCCTGCGCCGGGTTGCGCACCGTCGCGCCGGCGGTCAGCGGCTGCCCGTCCGGGCCGGAAAAGATCGCGCGCAGTTCGGGGGTGATATGTCCGCCATAGCTCGCAAGCCCGTTCACGAAGCGTGGCGAGAGTTGCCAGCCATCCCGCGCGAGCCGGATCGCTGGCTGGAAGAGCGCCGCCCAGGGAAGCTTGCCCGACTGGCGATGCGCCATCGCCATGCCACGCAGCGCGCCCGGAACGCCGACGCTGCGCCCGCCGGGGACCGCGTCTTCATGGCTGAGCGGCTTGCCGTCGGCGGTGTAGAACCAGCGCGGCCCTGCGGCGGCGGGTGCCGCCTCGCGCGCGTCGATCGTGCTGATGCCCCCGCCGGCCTGATGCACGACCCAGAAGCTGCCGCCGCCGATCCCCGAGCTTTGCGGCTCGACGACGTTCAGGGCCAGCTGCGTCGCGATCGCGGCATCGGTGGCGCTGCCGCCCGCCTTCAGGATTTCGACGCCAGCCGCCGCGGCGCGCGGATCGGCGGCGCTGACCATGCCGGGGGCTTGCGCTCGTGCATCGATGGTTGTCGCCGTGCGAGGGGGAGGCGACCCGGTAGTCGTGCACGCAGCCGTGAGGAGGAGGGCGAGGAGGGGAAGGTGGCGCTTCATCGGGGCGCAACGGTAGCGGCGCGCGCCGTGTGCGCAACCCGTCGCGTCACGTCTCCGGCGTGCCCACGGCTTCCGCTATCGAACCGAAGCCATCGCGCGCCAGGCAGGCAGCGAGATCGCGGGTCATCTTGCGGACCAGCCCCGGCCCGCTGAAGACCAGAGCCGTGTAAAGCTGGACAAGGCTCGCGCCGGCGCGGATGCGGGCGTACGCCTCCGCGCCGCTGTCGATCCCGCCCACCGCGACGAGCGGCAGCGCACCGCCGGTGGCGGTGCGGAAGTCGGTCAGGCGCTTTGCTGCGAGGCTGCGGAGCGGCGCGCCGGACAGGCCACCGGTTTCCGTCCGATTCGCGGATTGCAGGACCGGCCGCGAGATCGTCGTGTTGCCGACGATCAGCGCGTCGATTCGCGCGTCGATCGCGGCGCGCGCGATGTCGTCGATCTGCGTCGGCTCCAGATCAGGCGCGACCTTCAGGAACAGCGGCGTCGCACCGGTCGCGTCGCGCGTGGCGCCGAGCAGTTCGGCAAGCGCGGCGCCGTGCTGGAGATCGCGCAGGCCCGGCGTGTTGGGCGAACTGACGTTGATCGTCACATAGTCAGCGAGCGGCGCCGCCGCGGATACGCCGGCAACATAGTCCGCGACCCGGTCCACCGCGTCCTTGTTTGCGCCGACGTTCACGCCAAGCACGCCAGTCCGCGTCGCTTCACGGATTCGCGGCAGCGCGCCGGGCAGGCCGCCATTGTTGAACCCCATCCGGTTGATGACTGCGCCATCTTCGGGAAGCCTGAACAGCCGCGGGTGCGGATTGCCGGGCTGCGGGCGGGGGGTGAGCGTGCCGACCTCCACGCTGCCGAAGCCAAGCGCGAGGAAGCCCGCAATGGCGCGCGCATCCTTGTCGACGCCAGCCGCCAGCCCGATCGGAGTCGCGAAGTCGATCCCCGCGACTCGAGTCGCGAGCGATGGTTCGGGCGGTTCCTTATGGGCGAGCGGCGTTCCCACCCTTCCCCACGCTCCCAGCAGCGCGACGGTCAGGTGATGCGCGCGTTCGGCATCCATCTTGAAGAGAATCGAACGAACGCGGGTAAAATCCATAACCATCGGGCGGTTCGCACCAATTCGGCACAGGCGCAATCGGGCTTCGTCAGAATCTTACAAAATCCGTGGCGCTGTCGAATCTGTCCAATATTTTCAGGGGCATTCGTCGTTTAACAGACATGCGACCCGAAGGACTCCTCAAGGGGTTCTTACCTAAAGGCCCGGCTGCTTCGCGGTCGGGCCTTCTTTTATATGCAGCAATAGTGGAGTAAGCTTATCCTCGACAAGATGTTCGGGGGACAAGATGGGCGGAGTTGCACTCGACTATCGCGTGCCGGCGGAGGACCTCCAGCCCTTCGTTACCCTGTTCTACCACTTTCGGGCAGATGTGCCTGTCTTTGACGATATCGAACGCGCTGATCATGCGCAGCTGCGGTTTCGCCTGAGCCGGGGTGACGGCGACTATCGGTTTCCCGATGGCAGCAGCCAACCAGCGACGGCCGTCCACATTCTGGGCCCGACGACCGGCGCGATTCGCACCCGCGCGGCGGGGCCGGTGGAAGTCGTGGGACTCGGCCTGCAGCCGGCAGGCTGGGCCGCGATGCTCGGGATCGACGCCTCGACCATGCACAACCGGGTCGTCGACGGCGCGCTGCTGTTCGGCGATGGCGCGCTGGAGGCTCTGGTCGCGATGCGCAATGCGCCGGGCGACGATGCCAAGATGGCGTTCCTGGAAGGGGTCGTTCGCCGCATGGTCGCCGATCGCGGCGCGCGCGAGGCCGGGTTCGCGCAGGCGATCGATGCCTGGCTGACGAGCGATACCTCGCCCGATATCGACGACCTCGTCGCGCTTACCCGGCTTTCGCGGCGCCAGATCGAGCGGCGGTGCAAGGCGCTCTATGGCGCGCCGCCCAAGGTGCTGGCGCGGAAATACCGGGCGCTCCGCGCGGCTGTCGCGCTGGCGAGCGGGCATTCGTCCGCCGATATCCTGATCGGCGAGGGGTTCTACGACCAGTCGCATCTGATCCGCGAGTTGAAGCAGTTCACCGGGCTGACCCCGCGCCAGATCCGGACGGAGCCCGGCGTGCTCGCCCGGCTGACGATCGACCAGCGCCACGCGCTTTCCGGAATGGTGTCGCCGCTCATCAGCGAAACCTGAGCGAACGCCGCAAGGGCGGTTGACGTAGCGGCGTCGCGCGACCACATGGCAATCGGATCGAAACCGTCCGATTTGAGAGTGGTTCGCAACAGTGCGCTTATCCAGCCTTGCCGACTATGCCGTCGTGATGATGACCGCGGCCGCGCGGCATTGCGGCGCGAGCGGCAGGTTGAACGCGACGCTGCTCGCCGGGCAGACGGGCGTGCCGCTGCCGACCGCGCAGAAGCTGGTGAGCCGGCTTTCGGCGGCCGGATTGCTGGAGAGCGCGCGCGGCACTGGAGGCGGCTTTCGCCTCGCGCGGCCGCCCGCTGCGATCAGTCTCGCGGATATCGTCGAGGCGGTGGAGGGACCGATCGCGATGACGGCCTGTGTCGAGGAAGGACGCCATGACTGCGCCATCGAGGAGAATTGCCGCGTGAAGCCGCACTGGAATGTCGTGAACGGCGCCGTCCGCGGCGCTCTGGCGGGTGTGTCGCTCGCCAGTTTGAGTGCAGAGGTGCGCGCGTAATGGCGACGAAGAACGCAGAAGCCCATGCCGCGGTCGCCAAGACCTATGAATGGGGTTTCTCCTCCGACATCGAGCAGGAATTCGCGCCCAAGGGGTTGAGCGAGGATACCGTCCGCTACATCAGCGCCAAGAAGGGCGAGCCCGAATGGATGCTCGACTGGCGGCTGAAGGCGTATCGCCTGTGGCTCACGATGACGCCGCCGGACTGGGCGAAGCTCGCCATTCCGCCGATCGATTATCAGGACGCCTATTACTACGCGGAGCCGAAGGCGAAGCCGAAGTTGGGGTCGCTGGACGAGGTCGATCCCGAGATTTTGCGTGTCTACGAAAAGCTTGGCATTCCGATCGAGGAGCAGAAGCTGCTCGCGGGCGTCGAGGGCGGCACGCCGCCGCGCCGTGTCGCGGTGGACGCGGTGTTCGATTCGGTTTCGGTCGCGACGACCTTCCGCAAGGAACTGGAGGCGGCGGGGGTCATCTTCCGTTCGATCAGCGAGGCGATCAGGGAATATCCCGATCTCGTCCGCAAATGGCTCGGCAAGGTCGTGCCGCAGCGCGACAACTACTTCGCGACGCTGAACAGCGCGGTCTTCAGCGACGGGACCTTCGTCTACATCCCCGAAGGCGTTCGTTGCCCGATGGAGTTGTCGACCTACTTCCGCATCAATGCCGAAAATACCGGGCAGTTCGAGCGCACGCTGATCGTCGCCGACAAGGGCGCTTACGTCAGCTACCTCGAAGGCTGCACCGCGCCGATGCGCGACGAGAATCAGCTGCACGCCGCGGTGGTGGAACTGGTCGCGCTGGACGATGCCGAGATCAAATATTCGACCGTCCAGAACTGGTATCCCGGCGACGAGAACGGCGTCGGCGGCATCTATAATTTCGTCACCAAGCGCGCGCTGTGCCAGGGGCGGAACAGCAAGGTGTCGTGGACGCAGGTCGAGACTGGCTCCGCGATCACGTGGAAATATCCGAGCTGTGTGCTGGCGGGAGATGGATCGGTCGGCGAGTTCTACTCGGTCGCGGTGACGAACAACCGCCAGCAGGCCGATACCGGCACCAAGATGATCCATCTCGGCAAGAACACGAAATCGACGATCGTGTCGAAGGGGATCTCGGCAGGGCGCAGCGACAACACCTATCGCGGGCTGGTGCGCGTGGCGCCGACCGCGGAGGGCGTGCGCAATTTCACCCAGTGCGACAGCTTGCTGCTCGGCGACCAGTGCGGCGCACATACCGTGCCGTATATCGAGGTGCGCAACCCGTCCGCGCAGATCGAGCATGAAGCGACGACCTCGAAGATCAGCGAAGACCAGATGTTCTACGCGATGTCGCGCGGGCTGGATTCGGAGGCGGCGGTGGCGCTGATCGTCAATGGCTTCGCGCGAGAGGTGTTGCAGCAGCTGCCGATGGAGTTTGCGGTCGAGGCGCAGAAGCTGCTCGGGATTTCGCTTGAAGGGAGTGTCGGTTGAGTGCCAGCCCTCGCCTTTCGACCACCGCCGACATTGCAGCAATGCTGGAGCGGTTTTTCGGGCGAGCGCCCGGGCTGGCTCCTTACGAGTGGGATGATTTCGAAAACCACACTTTCGCTGATGCTCGCCTGGAGAACTGGCGGCAGCGCATTTTGCGTGAGGTTGGTCCGCACGTGGCGCCGACGATTTCGTCGGAAGATGCAGCCATCGCAAATGATCGAGCTACGCAGATCATCGTGGCGCTCAAGAAAGATGAAGATGCTCAAGATTGAAAACCTCCACGCCGAGATCGACGGCAAGCCGATCCTCAAGGGCCTCTCGCTCACCGTGAACGCGGGGGAGGTGCACGCGATCATGGGGCCCAACGGGGCGGGGAAGTCGACGCTTGGGTATGTGCTCGGTGGGCGGCCTGGGTATGAGGTGACGGAGGGTTCCGTTCTCTTCCACCCCGGCGAAGGCCGGGGCCCAGGATCGGACGGCTCGCAACTGGACCCCGGCCTTCGCCGGGGTGGTGATGAGGTGGGAAGCGAGTGGATCGACCTCCTCGCGCTCGAACCGCATGAGCGCGCGGCGGCGGGGGTTTTCCTCGGCTTCCAGTATCCTGTCGAAATTCCCGGCGTCTCCAACGTCCAGTTCCTGCGCGAGGCGCTCAACGCGCAGCGCGTCTCGCGGGATGAGAAGCCGCTGTCCGGCGGCGAGTTCCTGAAGCTCGCGCGCGAGGAAGCGCGCAAGCTCGACATGGATGCCGAGATGCTCAAGCGCCCGGTCAATGTCGGCTTCTCCGGCGGCGAGAAGAAGCGCAACGAGATGGTCCAGATGGGCGTCATCGACCCCCGCTTCGCGATCCTCGACGAGACCGACAGCGGGCTGGACATCGATGCGCTCCGTGTCGTCGGCGACGGCATCAACCGGATCATGCGCGCGCCCGACAAGGCAGTGCTGCTGATCACGCATTACCAGCGGCTGCTCGATTATGTGAAGCCGGATTTCGTCCATGTGCTCGACGGTGGACGGATCACGCGGACGGGCGGGGCGGAACTGGCGCACCGGTTGGAGCGTGAAGGCTATGCAGAGGTGGCGGCGTGAAGGCGTTGGTTCACGCGGAGGCGCGGAGACGCGGAGAAGACGCGGCGCAGCCGCAGAAGAGGCTTTGGGTCTTCGTGCGCACATTGCTGCGCCTTTGGCGCGGAGAAGCGCGGTCACTCCGCGTCTCCGCGCCTCCGCGTGAATACCTCTTCAGGCGAACCGCGGCATGACAGCTGCGCTCACCCTCCCATCCACCCGCGAGGAGGCGTGGCGATGGTCTGATCCGGAGGCGATCGCGGCCGCAGTCGCGCTGCCGCATAGCGAGGCGCGGCCCGACCCAGCCTGTTGGTGGATCGATCGCCCCGGCGCGCGGATCGTGTTTCGCGATGGCGTTCTCGATCGCGACGCGAGCGATCTGCACCGTGTGACGATTCGCGCCATCGACGGTGGCGACCATCCGCTCGGCAAGCAGGCCGGCGGTGCGGGCTGGGCGCTCGACCTCGCCAAGGATGCGGCGGCCGACCCGGTGCAGATCGTCCATGTCGCGAGCGGCGGGGCGAACCATCTACCCTGCGAGATCGTGCTGGCGGAGGACGCAGCGGCGGAGATCGTCGAAACCTATCTGGGCATCGGCTGGACGAACCGCTTCGCGCGCCTTCGGCTGGGTCGCGGTGCGCGGCTGATGCGATCGGTGCGGATGCTCCAGGCCGGCGGTTTCGTGAGCCTGCGCGAGGAAGCGGACGTCGGCGAGGCGGCGAGCCTGGTCGCGGTGTTCCTCGGCGCGGGGCAGGCGGGCAGCCGGATCGACGCGGCGGTTACGACAAGCGGCGAGGGCGCCTTTGCAGAATTCGGCGGCGCGCTGCTGACCGCGGGCGATCAGCGGCAGGAATGCGCGGTGCGCATCCGCCACGCAGCGCCGAACGGCCAGTCGCACCAGCTCTGGCGCGCGGTCGCGGCCGATACGAGCACCGTGAGCCTCGCCGCCGCGGTCGAGGTCGCGCGGCATGCGCAGAAGACCGATGGCGAGCAATCTTTGCGGGGTCTTCTGCTGAAACGCACGGCGACGGTGAACCTGAAGCCGGAGCTCGAGATCTTTGCCGACGACGTGAAGTGCGCGCACGGCGCGACGGTCGGGGAGCTCGATGCCCGCGCGCTTTTCTACATGGCGAGCCGCGGCATTCCGGACAGTCGGGCGAAGGCGCTGCTGACCCACGCGTTCGTGGCGGATTCGCTGGCGCGGATCGGCGACGAGGCGGTGCGCGCGGCGTTCGAGGCGGATGCCGATTCGTGGCTGGAGAAGGCGCTGTGAGTGAAGGCGTGGTTTCTCCCCTCCCTGGAAGGGAGGGGCCGGGGGTGGGTCGGTTCGAGGCCGGGCGTTCCCTCGCCGACAACCCACCCCAAACCCCTCCTTTCGAGGGAGGGGAGGCTCTCGACACCCTCGCCGACTTCCCCGCAATTCCCGCGGGCTGGGCCTATCTCGATACCGCGGCGACCGCGCAGAAGCCGCAGATCGTCGTCGATGCAATCACGCGCGCTTACGGCGAGACCTACGCTACCGTTCACCGCGGTGTATATCAGCGCTCGGCCGAGATGACGCTGGCCTATGAGGCGGCGCGGCGGCGGGTGGCTGAGTTCATCGGCGCCGGATCACCCGACGAGATCGTCTTCGTGCGCGGTGCGACCGAGGGGATCAATCTCGTCGCGCAGAGCTGGGCCGCGACTCACCTCGAGGCCGGCGACCGCATCCTGCTTTCGACGCTGGAGCATCATTCGAACATCGTGCCGTGGCAGATGGTCGCGGAGCGGATCGGCGCCGCGATCGATGTCGCGCCGTTGACCGATGACGGCCGGATCGACTTCAACGCGATCGAAGCGATGCTGACGCCGCGGCACAAGCTCGTCGCGTTCGCGCATGTCTCGAACGTGCTGGGTTCGGTGCTCGATGCGCGCCGTGCGGCGGCGCTGGCGCACGGCGTGGGGGCGAAGCTGCTGCTCGACGGCTGTCAGGCGGTGCCGCGGATCGCGGTGGACGTGGCGGAACTCGATTGTGATTTCTACGTGTTTTCGGGGCACAAGCTCTATGGCCCGACCGGTATCGGCGTGCTCTGGGCGCGGCCCGAATTGCTGGAGGCGATGCCGCCCTGGCAAGGTGGCGGATCGATGATCGACCGCGTCACGTTCGAGAAAACGACCTATGCGCCGCCGCCAGGGCGGTTCGAGGCGGGGACGCCCCATATCGTCGGTGCGCTCGGGCTGCACACGGCGATCGACTATGTCGCGGGACTTGGGCTTGACCGCATCCATGCGCACGAAACCGCGCTGGTCCGCCAGGCGCGCGATGCGCTGTCGCAGATCAATTCAGTGCGGCTGTTCGGCCCGGACGATGCGGCGGGGATCGTGAGTTTTGCGGTCAAGGGGGTGCATCCCCATGACGTCGCGACCATATTGGACGAGGAACGGGTCGCGATCCGCGCCGGCCACCACTGCGCGCAGCCGCTGATGGCGGCGCTCGGCGTGGAGGCGACCGCGCGGGCGAGCTTCGGCGTCTATAACGGCTCGCAGGACATTGATGCGCTGGTGCGCGGCGTGGCGCGCGTGACGCGGATTTTTGGGTAGGGATTTTCGGATGAGTGAGGCGATCCGGGTGGAAGAAGTCGATGTGGTGGACCAGCCGCCGCGCGCCCGCGTGGACGATGCGGCGGAGACGGCGGGCGAAACATTCGCGCGGAAGCGCGACTATCTCGAAGGGTTCCTGAAGCAGAAGCCAGCCAGCGACGCGCCCGGCGCGCCCGGCGGCGACCTGTACGAGGCGGTAATCGCAGCGCTGAAGGACATCTTCGATCCCGAAATCCCGGTGAACATCTATGACCTCGGGCTGATCTACGGCGTGGATGTGACCGATGACGGGCACGCGACCATCACCATGACGCTGACGACACCGCACTGTCCGGTGGCGGAATCGATGCCGGGCGAGGTCGAGATGCGCGTCGCCGCGGTGCCGGGGATCGCCTTTGCGGACGTCAATCTCGTCTGGGACCCGCCCTGGGATCCGGCGAAGATGTCCGACGAGGCGCGGCTGGAACTCGGAATGCTGTGATGGCCACCAACATCACTCCGTTTGTGCTGAGCGAAGTCGAAGCACGTCATCGTTCTCCCCCGCAGGTCCTTCGACTTCGCTCAGGACGAACGGAAGTTTCGATATGACCACGACCCGCGAGCGACCAAAGGCGCTGATCCTCACCCCCGCCGCCGAGGCGCGGATTGCGGCGCTGATGGCGCGGGCGCCGGAAGGGGCGATCGGGGTCAAGCTCTCGACGCCGCGGCGGGGCTGTTCGGGGCTCGCCTATTCGGTCGACTACGTGAGCGACGCCGCCGCATTCGACGAACGCATCGACACGCCGGGCGGCACGCTGTTCGTCGACGGCGGATCGATCCTCTACCTCATCGGATCGACGATGGACTGGGTGGAGGACGATTTTACCGCCGGCTTCGTCTTCGCCAACCCCAATGCGAAGGGCGCGTGCGGCTGCGGGGAGAGCTTTACGGTGTAGCCGTGGCCGGGGCAGCGACCCTTCCTGAACGTTCCAGCGTGCCCCAACCCTGACCCTTGCCGCCGACCGCGGCCCCGATCGCCTTCAGCACCACCCAATACATGAGCTGGCGATAGACGAAGCGCTGCGCGACGAGCAGATGCGCAGGGTAGCGCTTCTCGCGCGGTTCCAGCCGGTAGGCGATCCAGCCGCAGATGACGTCGATTGCGGTAAAGGCGATCCAGTAGACGCCCATCTGGATCACGTCGGTCTGCGTCTGCGCCCAGCCATGCTGCGCGATCCGCACCGCGGTGCCGATGATCGAGAGCGCAAGCGCGAGATCGATGACCGGCGAGATCGCGGCGAAGACGATCTGGAACACCCACGCCTGCGGCAGGCCGACATAGGCGAGACCGGCAGGTTTGCGCGTGCTGAGGATCGCGCGGTGCTTCCACAGGCATTGCAGCGTCCCGAACGCCCAGCGGAAGCGCTGCTTGGCGAGCGCGCGGAAGGTTTCGGGCGATTCGGTCCACGCGACCGCATCGATATCGTAGCGTACCTCCCAACCGGCGCGCTGGATCGCGATTGTCAGATCCTGGTCCTCGGCGAGCGTCGATTCCGGATAGCCGCCGACGCTGTCGAGCGCCGCACGCCGCCACGCGCCGACAGCCCCGGGCACGACGGTGACCGCGTCGAACCGGGCGAGCGCGCGGCGTTCGAGGTTCTGCGCGGTGACATATTCCACGGCCTGCCAGCGGGTGAGCAGATTGACGCGGTTGCCCACCTTGGCGTTGCCAGCGACCGCGCCGAGCGTCTCGTCCTCGAACCAGCGAACAAGCTTCGCGATCGTGCCCGCCTCGAACTGGGTATCCGCGTCGAGCGCGACGATGATGTCGCCTTTCGCATGAATGAGTGCGCGGTTGAGCGCTGAGGCCTTGCCGCCGTTTTCGAGAGTCAGCAGCTTCACCCGCGGATCGTCGCCGAACGCGTCCGCGATGATCGCGCTGGTACCGTCCTTCGATCCGTCGTCGGCGACGATCACCTCGATATTCGCGTCGGTGCTGGCGAGAACGCGAGTCACCGAGGCGGCGATGACCCGGGCTTCGTTGTAGGCGGGGATGATGACGGACACGAGCCGCTCGGGCGCGAGCGGCGGGGGGACAAGGCCACGCTCCGCCCGGGCGTTGCGCAGGGCGAGCGCAGCCATCAGGACGGCGCGCGCGATGCCAAGCGATATCGCGACGAAGAACAGCCATTTCAGCAGCCACACGATCCCCGCGAGGATCGCGAAGACACCGACATCGGCGCGCACCGCGGCCAGATCGGCGCCCGAGACCGGCGGCATGACCTGCGAAGGCGTGAGGCCCGCGAGCGTGGCGACCGGCACGAAATGATAACCGCGCGCGCGCAGGCCATCGATGATCCGCGGCAGCGCGGCGACCGTCTGCGATCGATCGCCGCCGCCGTCGTGAAGGAGGATGATGTTGCCCGACCGGTTATCGACATCGGCACCGGGCTGGCCGGCAAGCACCTGCGCGATCGCCCGGTTGACGATCGCATCGACGCCGGGCCGCTTCCAGTCGTCGGGATCGACGTGCAGGCCCACCACCGTATAGCCGTGTTCCTGCGCGATCAGGGCCGGGTTGAGCTCGTCCGGCGTCGTCGGCTCGGCATCGCCGAAATAGGGGGCGCGGAAGAGCCGCGTCGAGCGGCCGGTATACGCCTCGATCAGCCGCTGTGTCGCGTTCAGCTCCAGCCCGACCGACGTCGGCGAGCTCTCCGCCATGTTGGGATGAGTGTAGCTGTGGTTGCCGATCGCGCTGCCCTGGTCGACGATGCGGCGCAGGATGAGCGGGTGGGCAAGCCCGTTCTCGCCGACGATGAAGAAGGTCGCGGGCACCTGCTTCGCCTTCAGGATGTCGAGGATTTTCGGAGTCCAGTCGGCGTCCGGCCCGTCGTCGAAGGTCAGCGCGATCTGCCGGTCGCGTGCGCCGGTCTTCTCGACGATGTAGGGCGTGGGAAGGGCAGTGAAGCGCTGGTCGCGGATGAGCCCGCGCGCGTCGAACGTCACCTGGCGTGCACCATCCGTGGGCGTGGCGGCGATGCGCAGGATCTCGCCATTGCCCTCGACATCGACATTGCCGATCGGGCTGACCCGCGTGAGGTCCGGTCGCGCGCCGGTCCGCCAGCTCGCGAGATCGTCCCATACGCCCGGATCCTCGCTGCCGAGCCGCCACAGCGCAACGCCCGACAGGCCGAGAGCGCGGGTTGCGGCCAGCTCGTTCCAGGCGGAGGCGGCATCGAGCATCCACACGTCGTGGGCGCCGTCATCGTCCGAATAGGCGAAGTGGCTGTTGCCGCTCGTCGGGTCGAAGGTGATCGGGGTGCCGCTGTCATGGGCGGCAAGCCACGCTTCTTCAGCTGTCAGCGCATCGACCTGCCCGCCATGCCAGTCATAGCCGTAGCTGCCGAACGCAACGATCAGCTTGTCGCGCCCGATCGTGCGGATGGCGCTGCGCAGTTGCGCGACGAACCATGGCTGCGACGCGATCGGTCCTGCGGTGCCGCCCTGCCAATGCTCGTCATAGGCCATGAGGAACAGCTTGTCGGTCGCAGCGGCGAACAGCGGCAGGTTCCAGTCGGGGTCGCCCGCCGGCACGGTTGCGGTGACGAGCAGATGCTGGCGGTTGAACGCCAGGTTCGCCTGTCGCAGGAACGACGCATAGGCCGGGAGCGAAGCGCGCGGCATGTCCTCGAAATCGAAAACCGCACCGGCAGCTTTCAGGCGGGTGAGTTCGGCGCCCAGATCGGCGATCAGTTTCTGCCGTGCCGCCGGGCTGGCGAGCATCTGCGCGGCGCCCGCCCCGTCCCATTTGCCGTTCGCCATGTTCTGCACCATCGGCAGCACCGCGGGATGGCGGATCGATCCCGCGAGGATTCGTTCGAAGGCGACGTCCGGCGTATGGATCAGGCCGTGGTTCGGCCCCTCGATCGTCATCGTCGAGGGCACGACCCAGTCGAGCTGACCCATGTGCGCAGAAAGCGACGCACGGCTCGCATCGTCCCATGGCACGTAGAAGCCGACCGTCAGAGCAGCGCCGGGCTTGACCTTGGGATGCGCGGGCAGCCAGCCGATGGCGCGCAGGCCACCACGCAGCCGGTGGCCGATCGCCGCGACCTGCGCCTTGAGCGGCAGCGGCTGACGCGCCTCGTAGCGTATCGGTAGCGGCTCGCCCGCGGGTACCGCGATGATCGTCGTCGCGAACACCCCGCTCGCCACCACGATCGCAGCGATCAGCAGCAGCACGCCGCGCAGCGACCAGCGCTTGCGGGCGCCGGTGGGGTCGAAGAAGATCGGTTTTGTCACGCCGCGCCCCTTAAGCAGTCCCGTTTATGACGACGGTGACGCGCTTATGACGGAGTTGTCAGGCGGGGCAGGCACGTGTCAAGCCGCGTGTCGCTCGCGCCGCTCCGCCACGCGTCCGCGGATGAGATCGGCGGCTTTTTCCGCGATCATGATGGTCGGCGCATTGGTGTTCGATCCGACGAGCGTGGGCATCACCGAGGCATCGACCACGCGCAACCCCTCCAGTCCGCGCACCTTGAGGTCACCACCGACGACCGCCATCGCGTCGCCGTCCAGCCCCATCTTGCAGGTGCCGACGGGATGGTAGATCGTCTCCGCGGTCGCGCGCACCCAGGCGTCGATTTCGGCGTCGGTGCGGATGTCCTTGCCGGGGGCGAGTTCGTCGCCGCGATACGGATCGAGTGCCGCCTGCGCCGCCACGTCGCGGCCGATCTTCACGCAGTCGCGCATGACCCGGCGATCGACCTCGCTCGCGAGGTAATTGGCGAAGATGAGCGGATCGGCGAACGGGTCGGCGCTGGCGATGCCGATCCGCCCACGGCTTTCGGGACGTAGCTGGCACAGATGGAAGGAGAAGCCGTCCTCGGTCGCCTTGACCTTGCCGTGATCGCGCATGATCGCGAGCACCGCGTGGATCTGCACGTCGGGACGCGACAGCCCTTCGCGCGAGCAGAGGAAGGCACCCGATTCCAGGAAATTCTGACGTCCCGGCCCAGCGCCCTTGAACAGATATTGCAGGCCAACGCCAAGCTGCTTCAGCCCCTTCGTCACGCTGTAGACGCTCGCCAGCCCCTGGCTGCGCCAGTTCATGATGATGTCAAGGTGATCCTGCAGATTCTCGCCGACGCCGGGCAGGTCGTGGAGGGGGCGCACGCCCGCGGCCTTCAGCCGCGCCGGATCGCCGATGCCCGATAGCTGGAGGATTTGCGGGCTCTGCACCGCGCCCGCGCACAGCAGCACCTCGCCCGAGGTCTCGACGCGCTCGCGGGTCTTGCCGGTAACGTAATCGACCGCGACCGCGCGACCGCGATCGAGCACAATCCCGGTCGTGCGGGCGCCGATGATGACGGTCAGGTTCGGCCGGTTCGCCGCCATCGCCAGATACGCCGCCGCGGTCGACCAGCGTTTCCCGTCCGCGATGGTCAGGTCATAGCGGCCGAACCCTTCCTGCGCCGCGCCGTTGAAATCTTCCGTGACAGGGTAGCCGGCCTCCTTCCCCGCCTGGATCACCGCATCGTTGAACGGGCTGTCGCTTTCACCCGCCGAGACGGTGAGGGGACCATCGCTGCCGTGCAGATCGCCGCCGCGGTGATGCCCCTCCAGCCGGCGGAAATAGGGGAGGACATCGTCCCAGGCCCAGCCGGTCAGCCCCATCTGGCGCCATTCGTCATAGTCCTGCGGGTGGCCGCGCATGTAGATCATGCCGTTGATCGCGGAGCTGCCGCCTAGCCCGCGCCCGCGCGGCCACCAAAGCCGTCGATTGTCGAGGTGCGGCTCTGCCTCGGTCCAGAAGCCCCAATTATGCTTGCCCTTCGCCTTGATGAGGTTGCCGACGCCCGCGGGCATCCGCACCAGCATCTCGGTATTCGCGCCGCCGGCCTCCAGCAGGCAGACGCTGGCCGCCGGGTCCTCGCTCAGCCGTGCCGCGAGGGCGCAGCCGGCCGAACCGCCGCCGATGATGACGTAATCGAATCCGGGCATCCTCATTCTCCGTATCGTTTGTCGTTATCGTGTTCGTTCTCGTTGTCGTGTTCGTTCTCGTTTCAGGGGACCAGCACAAGCTTGCCGACCACCGCGCTGTGTTCCATCGCGTCGAACGCCGCGCGCCAGTCGTCGAGCGCGACCTCGGCATGCACGTGCGGACGGATGCGACCATCCGCGGCCATCGCCCACACCGCGTCGAGATTCTCGCGGCCTCGCTCGGGAAAGCGTCGTCCATATTCGCCGGCGCGCACACCGATGACCGAAAAGCCCTTGATGAGCGGAATATTGGTGGGAACGGTCGCGATTCGCCCCGAGGTGAAGCCGATGACCAGCAGCCGGCCCCCGAACGCCATGGTCCGTGTCGTCTCGTCGAACACGTCGCCGCCGACCGGATCAAAGGCCACGTCCACTCCGCCATCGGTGAGCGCCTTTGCCTGTTCGCGGAAACCGGAGGCGGGCAGGGTCGCATCCGGGGCGTAGAGCGCACGCACGACCGCGAGTTTCTCTGGCGAGCGTGAGGTGGCGATGACTCTTGCACCCAGCGCCTTGGCGAGATCGACCGCGGCGAGTCCGACGCCGCCGGTCGCGCCGTGCACGAGCACCCACTCGCCCGGCTGCACGCTGGCGAGGCGAACGAGCGCGACATAGGCGGTGAGATAGGCGGCGCCCACGCTCGCCGCTTCCGCGAAGGACAGGTTCTCGGGGATCACCCGCACGCTCCCCGCATCGACCGCGACCAATTCCGCGAATCCACCGATCCGCGTTCCCGCGACCACGCGCGTGCCGCCTTGGAAGCCTTCGCCGGCGACGACTTCGCCCGCCACCTCCATGCCCGGCGTGAAGGGCAGGGGCGGCTTCAACTGATAGCCGCCGCGCGTCATCAGCAGGTCGGGATAATTGAGTGATGCGGCGCGAACGCGGATCAGGATCTGGCCCGGCGCTGGCGCGGGATCGGCCACGTCCGCGAGCGCGGTGCCCGAAAGATCGTCCGACAGAGCGTGGACGACCAGCGCCTTCATTTCGCCGGCGGCACGCAGAGGATCCGGATCAGCTGCTCCATCAGCGTTTCCATGTCGAGATGGGGCGCGTGGACCTTGCCGAGGCCGAGCGCGATCAGCGCATAGGCGCGCACGCCGGCTTCCTCGTTCGCGAAGCCGGCCTGTTCCAGGCAATCGGTGAGGAAGGCCATCAACAGGTCGTCATGGCGTTCGACAGCAGCCTGCGCGCGGGGGTCGCTTTCCGCCCAGGCGCGCATCGCGATCGACAGTCGGGACATCCCGCGCCGGCGCACCGTCTGGGCTAGCAGGCGGATGCGATCGACCGGATCGGCAGTGGCGCGCCGGATCGCGTCCACCATGTCTGTCACCTGATCCTGCGCGAAATACTGCGCAAGCGCGCCCTGATATCCGTCGAAATCGGCGAAGTGGTGATAGAAACTGCCAGTCGAGACGCGGAGCTCTTCGGCGAGCGGCCGCAGTTTCAGTGCCTTCAGCCCGCCCCGGCGCAGCAGCGACTGCCCCGCTTCCAGCCAGTCGCCGGGCGTCAGATCGGGTTGACGTGGAGCCGCAGCAGGCGGGTGGAGTGCGCTTGACATCGCTTCGACCATAACGAAGGTTATGCCGGAAGCGCGCGCCGGGCAAGGCGCGTAACAGGTCTGGAGAGCGCGATGGCCGAGGCGTACATCATCGATGCTTGCCGCACCCCGCGGGGCGTTGGCAAGCAGGGCAAGGGCGCGCTGGCCGACCGGCATCCGCAGCACTTGGCCGCGACGGTGTTGAAGGCGATCGCCGAGCGCAACCACCTCGATACCGGCGACGTCGATGACATCATCTGGTCCACATCCAGCCAACGCGGCCAGCAGGCTGGCGACCTCGGCCGGATGGCGGCGCTCGACGCCGGATATGACGTGAAGGCGAGCGGGACGACGCTCGATCGGTTCTGCGGCGGCGGGATTACCGCGGTGAACTTCGCCGCGGCACAGATCATGAGCGGCATGGAGGACCTCGTCATTGCAGGCGGCACCGAGATGATGTCGCTGACCGGTACGATGGCGGCGGAGGATCAGGCGGCGGGCAAGCCGCCCGCGCTGATAGGATCGGGCAACGAGCGGCTGAACGCGCGCCATCCGCAGTCGCATCAGGGCATTTGCGGCGACGCGATCGCGAGCATGGAAGGCATCGACCGCAAAGCGCTGGACGCGCTCGGGCTTGAAAGCCAGCGCCGCGCGGCGCGGGCGATGGCCGAGGGACGCTTCGATCGGTCGATCGTGCCGGTCGTCGCGGACGATGGCACCGTCCTGCTCGACCGCGACGAATACCCCCGGCCCGAGACGACCGCGGAAGGGCTCGCGGCGCTGAAACCTGCCTTCGCGGCGATGGCGGACTGGCCCTATGACGACAAGGGATCGACCTTCCGCAAGCAGATCAACGCCAGATACCCTGACCTCACGATCGAGCATTTCCACCATGCCGGCAATTCGTCGGGCGTGGTGGACGGCGCGGCGGCGGTGCTGTTGGCGTCGAAGGATTATGCCGAAGCGCATGGGTTGAAACCGCGGGCGCGGATCGTCGCGAACGCCAATGTCGGCGACGATCCGACACTGATGCTCAACGCGCCGGTGCCGGCCGCGAAGAAGGCGCTCGCCAAGGCCGGTCTCACCAAGGACGATATCGATCTGTGGGAGATCAACGAGGCGTTCGCGGTGGTGGCGGAGAAGTTCATTCGCGATCTCGATCTCGACCGCACCAAGGTGAACGTAAACGGCGGATCGATCGCGCTCGGCCACCCGATCGGCGCGACGGGCGCGATCCTGATCGGGACGATCCTGGACGAACTGGAGCGCTCGGGCGGACGCTATGGCCTCGTCACCATGTGCGCGGCCGGCGGGATGGCGCCGGCGATCATCATCGAGCGGGTGTGATGCTTCATCCCAGCGCCCATGCCGCCGCCACGCCCGACAAGCCCGCTTACATCATGGCGGAGAGCGGCGAGACGGTGACCTATGCCGAACTGGAGGCGCGGGCGAACCAGGGGGCGCGGTTGCTGCGCTCGCTCGGGCTGAAACGCGGCGACGGCATCGCGGTCTTCATGGACAATTCGCCGCGCTATTTCGAGGTCGTCTGGGCGGCCGAGCGCGTCGGCATCTATTGCACCTGCATATCGTCGAAGCTGGTCGCCGAGGAAATCGAATATATCGTCCGCGACGCAGCCGCGCAGATATTCATCGCGAGCATCGGCGTGGCGCGGTGCGCGGCGGAGCTCGTTGCGCCGCTGGGCGATCTGCGGCGGTTCATGTGCGACGGGACCATCCCGGGATATGACAGCTTCGAAGAGGCGCGTGCCGGGTTCGATACCCTGATGATCGACGCCCCGGAGACGGGGCAGATCATGCTCTATTCCTCTGGCACCACCGGCAAGCCGAAGGGCGTGAAGCACGCGCTGTCCGACGAGCCGTTCGGCACGACCCCGAGCGCGCTCGTGATGCTGGGCTCCGCACTCTACGGTTTCACGCCGGACATGATCTACCTGTCGCCTGCGCCGCTCTATCACGCCGCGCCCCTGCGCTGGACGATGGCGGTGCAGCAGCTGGGCGGCACCGTCGTGGTGATGGAGCACTTCGATCCCGAAAAGGCGCTGGCGTATATCGAGCGCTATCACGTGACCCATGCGCAATGGGTGCCGACGCATTTCGTCCGCATGCTGAAGCTGCCGGCGGAGGCGCGGACCCGCCATGATCTGTCGTCGCTGAAGGCGGTGTGGCACGCCGCCGCGCCGTGCCCGATCCCGGTCAAGGACGCGATGATCGAATGGTGGGGGCCGATCGTTCACGAATATTATGCCGGGACCGAGGGCAACGGGTTCTGCGCGATCTCGACGGCGGAATGGCTGACGCACAAGGGGTCGGTCGGGCGCAATCTCACCTCGGAAACGAAGATCTGTGACGACGCGGGCGAGCCGCTGCCGCCCGGCCAGGAAGGCGCGATCTATTTCGCTGGCAATGCGACGTTCGAATATCACAACGACCCCGCCAAGACCGCGGAGAGCCGCAACCGGCATGGCTGGACGACGATCGGCGACGTCGGGTGGATGGACGAGGACGGGTATGTCTATCTTACCGACCGCAAGAGCTTCATGATCATTTCGGGCGGCGTGAACATCTACCCGGCCGAGATCGAGAACCTGCTGGTCACCCATCCCAAGGTCGCCGACGTGGCGGTGATCGGCGCGCCGCATGACGAGATGGGGGAGGAAGTGATTGCGGTGGTCCAGCCGCGTGACATGGCGGAGGCGGGGGAGGCGCTGGCGGCGGAACTGACGGCGTTTGCGCGGGTGCATCTGAGCCACGTCAAGTCGCCGCGACGGATCGACTTTCGTGCAGAACTACCGCGGCACGATACGGGCAAGCTCTACAAGCGGCTGTTGCGCGATGAATACTGGGGAAAGTCCTGACGGAGCGGTCGGCGGACCTGCGAATCTTTCAATCGGCTGACGAGCGGGTTCAGCCTGCGCTCAACGCGAATCGGGCAATGCGTGGCTATCGTAGGGCCGGCTTGTGCGCCGGCAGGATACAGGATCCGGATCATGTTGAAGACGGTTGTGGCAACGCTGCTTGCGGCCTCGGCGCTGGTGCCGGCGATCGCGCACGCGCAGGAGAATGACGGCGACCGGCGCGGGCCGCGCGGCGACCGCGGTGGACGCCCCGAACGGGTGGAGCGCCCTCAGCAGCCGCGCGCAGACATGGGCGTGCGCCCGCAGCGGATGGAAGGTCGCCCCGACATCCAGCGCGGCAACTGGACCCGTCCGCAGCCCGTGCAGCAGCCGGCGCCCCAAGGACGGATCGAGGCTCAGCCGCAGGGACAGGAGCAGGCCCGTCAGCGCCGCGACGATGGCCAGCAGCGCCAGGGCAATTGGCAGTCGTGGCGCAGCGAGCGGCGCGACGATCGCCCGGCGTTCCAGAACGGCGACCGCCCCGATCAGCAGGACGCGCGCCGCGTCTGGCAGCAACGCCAGCAGCAACAGCGCCAGCAGGTGCAGCGCAGCTGGGATCGCAGCGATGCCGACTGGCGCGACAATGCCCGCGACCAGTATCGCCGCGACGACCGCCGCGACTGGAATCGCAACAGCGGCAACTGGACCGACAATCGCGGCTGGGATAATCGCGGCTGGCAGGGCAATTCGGGCTGGTCGGGCAATCGCGGCGGCAACTGGAATCGCGGCTGGCGGCAGGACAATCGCTATGACTGGAACCGCTACCGGACGAGCAATCGCGGCGCGTTCCACCTGCCGCGCTATTATGCGCCGCACGGCTGGGACTATGGCTATCGCCGCTTCTCGATCGGGTTCCGGCTGTCGCCTATCCTGTTCGCGCAGAGCTACTGGATCGACGATCCGTACGACTACCGCCTGCCGGAGGCATATGGCCCGTATCGCTGGGTGCGCTACTACAACGACGCGCTGCTCGTCGATCTGGATACCGGCGAGGTCGTCGACACGATCTACGACATCTTCTGGTAGGTGAACTTCACGCCCGGCGCGCCTATGAAGCGCGCCGGGCGCTTGCCTTGCGCCGCGCAGCCGGCAAGGATTGCAGGGATGGCGTTCTTCAAATCCCGTTCCAAGGCTCCGGCGAGCCCCGGCCAGCCCTCCGCGCTTCGTGCCAGGGTCGGTCGCGAGGTCGCGGCGCGGCTTAACGGCGACCCGCGGTTCGAGCGGCTGCAGGTGCCGGCGATGCAGGCTTATGCCGCGCGCAACTATCTCTCGGGCGACCAATGCGCAGCGCTGATCGCGATGATCGACGCCAACCGCCGGCCATCGACGCTGCTCACCGATCGCGGCAATTCCGCGTTCCGTACCTCCGAAAGCTGCGACATGGCGCGCTGGTCGCCCGAGGTGCAGCCGATCGACGAGGCGATCGCGGCGTCGCTCGGCATCGAACCCGATCAGGGTGAGACGATGCAGGGTCAGCGCTATGCGCCGGGCCAGCAATTCCGCGTGCATCATGACTACTTCCACGAAGGCGAAAGCTACTGGCCCAAGATGCGCGAGAGCGGCGGCCAGCGGACATGGACCGCGATGATCTACCTGAACGATGTCGAGGAGGGCGGGGCGACGTGGTTTCCCCAGGCGGGCATCCGCGTGGCGCCGGCGCGCGGGCTGCTGCTCGCGTGGAACAACATGGGCGCCGACGGCAGCCCCAACACCGCGACCCTGCACGAGGGCATGCCGGTGGTGGAGGGGGTGAAATACATCATCACCAAATGGTTCCGCGAGGGGAACTGGGTGAAGCGGTAGGGCAGGCGGCAAGCGTTGCGTGGCGTGTGATTCGGAAATCGATCAAGTAACTGTGTTTCCTTGCGGAAATCGCCACAGGTTGACACGGTTGACACCTAGGCGCGTGTGCGCGCGCACCCGCGCGTTGCATGAAGCCGGGGCTGTAGGACAGCGGGTATCGACGGTTTGAAAGAGCGGTACAGGTCATAATGCGAGGGGCACGGTGTAGGACAGGGGTCGCGTGCCCAAGTGCCGTCAAAGCGCTGGTTTGCGCGGCAGGACACCGCGTTAGGGCGACGGCACTGTCTTCGACCTTTCTACGGCAACTTTCGCCCCATAGCAGGACATTGCCGGCGACCTCAGCTCAAGCCAAAATTGGATGCTCGTTCAAGTGTTGAGCCACGGCTGGACCTAGGCCGCTTTCGAACTGGCATCCTTAGCCTCTTAATGATGACGCCAAGTCGCATCGATCCTTAAGGCTAGAGCAGACCGCGCTGTTAACCATTTCATCAAAAACTTAGCGGAGACGAGAGGCGCTTCCTCTGGATCGATGACACTGTTAGCGTCGCTATATGAACGAAAACGAAGCGATCGAAGCGTTTAGCAGCCTAGCATTCCCTTATGAGATGCGACGGTTTCAAGAGGTTGCGGAAAAGGGCTTGAAGATGGCCCATTACACTACCGCCGAGAACGCAGCATTGATCCTCAAGAACCGAGCGCTCTGGCTTCGGAACGCGCAATTGATGAACGACTTTTCCGAGGTGGCTTACGGCACAAGCTGCCTACAGCTTGCACTCGAAGGCGGACAGGGAGCAGGTTTGCAGCAGGCACTTGATGCCGCTCATCCAGGATTATGGAAGGCGATCGCTGATTTCCTCAATGAGATTGAATGGCAGACGAGGACGCAAACCTACCTCACCTCGTTGTCCGCTCATGACCCTGACGATTTCCTTGGTCGCTTATCTATGTGGCGGGCTTATGGCGGCCCAACATCGGGCGTCGCGCTAATATTTAATACTGAAGTGTTCGAACATGAGAGCGGTCAGCTGAACACATACTCTAGCCCGGTTGCATACGGCGACCAGTTCATTATGGCCGAACACCTTAATGCGATTGTCACGGGCATTGCTGCCAACGCCGACATTCTCAAGCGGGTGCCGTTCAACAATGCGAAGGCAATCATGAGCAACGCGCTTCAGTTCGCCACGCTATCGTTCAAGCATCCCGCCTTCGCGGAGGAGCAGGAATGGCGAGTAATCCATCGTCCGCTTACCGATGCGTCGGCTTACATTCCGACAAGCATCGAAACAGTCCGCGGCATCCCACAGATGATCTGCAAAGTGCCGCTATGCGATCAGCCTGGATTAGAAATGCCCTGGCTTAACCTCGACCAGCTGCTCAATCGCATAATCATTGGTCCATGCGTCTATCCCAATCAGGTTGCTTGGGCGTTCCAAGAGATTCTGCGTGGTCTTGGCATCGACCCAGCAGGTAAAATCTCGATCGCTGCAATTCCACTGCGACAGCAGGGCTGACCATCGAGTTTTTTGATTCCTTAGGTATTTCCGAGGGGGGATGTTAGTCATGCAAGCCCGCTAAACAAGCGACCGCACTCCACAGATCACTCCCGAACCGGCCTGTCCGCAAACCACCCAATTACTGATATTGAGCAGTGGCCGGTTGGCGGGTTTCGAAAAGGGCGGAATGAGTCCTCGCTTCAGGCCTTCGCGCTCGCCGGGCCGTCGTCCGATAGCCGTGCGCGGTGCGCTTGACGGGCTTCGCCGTTCGCAGCTTTCGGTTGAGCGGGGTTTGGGGGCGCGCCCGGTGGTGCGCGCGATAAGGCCTGGGTAAGGCCAGCAACCGAGTCGAGCGGTAAAGAGATCGCCGGCAATTCGGGTGCACTTACATGAACAGGATCGACCATCTCGACGGCCTGAGAGGGCTTGCCGCGCTCTGGGTGCTGATCGGGCATTGCATGATACTGACCGGATTTCATTTGCCGGTGCTCGGTCAGCCCGACCTGGGGGTGGACCTGTTCATCCTGCTTTCCGGGTTTCTCATGACATTCCAGTATGATCTTCGCAAAGGTCGCGAAGACTGGGGTGCGCCCGCGACCTGGATCGGCTTTTGGGTCAGGCGGTTCTTTCGGCTCTCTCCGCTCTATTTCTGCCTGCTGATCGTCGCGTTGATGGCGGGGACGCAGATGTATGCGGACCGGCTGCTGATCGACAATTTCCTCCACCACGCGCCGCAAAGTGCCGAGCGCTATACCGACGGCAGCGCGAAGAATATCGTGCTTCACCTGACCTACGCGTTCGGTCTTCTGCCGGACTATGCTTTTCGGACGCCGCTGCCGGACTGGTCGCTGGGGCTGGAGATGCAGTTCTATGCGGTGTTTCCCTTTGCGATCCTGCTGGTGCGCAAGACGGGATGGCTGCGCGCCGCGGTGGTCATCGCGATCATCGCGGCGGTCGTCGCCTATGCGGCGAAGGCGGGAGGGGTCGCATTTCCGATGCCGTCATTCCTGCCGCTCAAGATGCACCTGTTCCTGGCGGGGATGCTGATCGCGGCCGCGCTCGACGGGCAGCGGCTGGCGTATCTGGGCGTTGCGGTGCTGCTCGCCGCGATCCCGATCGGTGGGCAGAATGACGCGCTGCACCTGGTGGTGCGCGAAACGTTGCTGATCGGATTCTTCGCGCTGGTGCATGGGCGGACCCTTCCGGGGATCGAGCGCGTGTCGAGGACGCTTGGATCGCCGGTGTTTCACTGGCTGGGTGAGCTGTCGTTCGGCGCCTATCTCCTCCATCTGCTCGTGCTGCACCGGGTCGCGGCGTGGACCATCGCGACGTGGGACGTCGGCATGTCGAGCGCCGCGCGATTTGGCGTCACCCTGATGATCGTCGCGCCGGTCGTCTATGCGATCGCCTGCGCCACGTATTTTCTGATCGAGCGACCCGGGCAGAGCCTCGGGCGGAGCATTCTTGCGCATTTCGGAACCCGCAGGCTGGCGCGCCAGACGGCGGCCGAGGAAATCGCGGCGCCCTGAGCGGAAAATCTCTGGTAACGTTTACGCGTTACGACCGCGGCATGACCAAGGCCGACTTTTCCATCGTTGTCGATCCGCAGCAAAGCCTCGTGCGGATCACGCTGGCGGGCTTTTTCGAGGCGGACGAGATCGCCCGCTTCACCCAGGCGCGCAACACCGCGCACCGGCAATTGCTGTCGGCGCCCAACCAGCATGTGACGCTGGTCGATATCCGCGACATGCAGATCCAGGCGCAGGACAGCGTCGCGGCGTTCCAGCGCGTGCTTGCGGACCCGGCGAGCCAATCGCGGCGCATCGCCTTTGTCGTCGCGCGGTCGCTGGCGCGGCTGCAGGCGCAGCGCGCGGCGGCCGATCGCGGTGCGGCCTATTTCGCCGATGTGGCGGAGGCGGAGCGGTGGCTGCTCGACGAAAGCGCTGCCGCCGCCTGACGGGACGCACGGCGCCACGGTTCAGGCCGCCTTGCGCCGCTCCGCCATTTCCGCGTTGAGCATTTCGGCCAGCAGGAACGCGAGCTCGAGGCTCTGGCTGGCGTTGAGGCGCGGGTCGCAGTGGGTGTGGTAGCGATCGGCGAGGCTCTGCTCGGTCACGTCGATCGCGCCGCCGGTGCATTCGGTGACGTTCTGCCCGGTCATCTCGGCATGGATGCCGCCGGCGTGCGTGCCCTCTGCGCGGTGGACGGCGAAGAAGCCGCGGACTTCGCCGAGGATTCGGTCGAAGGGTCGCGTCTTGTAGCCGTTGGCGGCCTTGATGACGTTGCCGTGCATCGGATCGCACGACCACACCACCGGGTGCCCCTCGCGTTTCACCGCCCGGACGAGCCTGGGTAGCGCCGCCTCGATCTTGTCGTAGCCGTAGCGGGTGATGAGCGTCATCCGGCCGGGCGTGCGCGCCGGGTTGAGCGTATCGAGCATCCGCAGGAGCGCGTCCGGCTCTAGGCTGGGTCCGCACTTCATGCCGATCGGGTTGCCGATGCCGCGGAGATATTCGACGTGCGCGCTGCCTTCGAACCGGGTGCGATCGCCGATCCACAGGAAGTGCGCCGAGGTGTCGTACCAGTCGCCGGTCAGCGAATCCTCGCGCGTCATCGCCTGCTCGAAGGGGAGCAGCAGCGCCTCGTGGCTGGTGTAGAAGGCGGTCTGGGCGAGTTGCGGAACGGTTTCGGGATCGATCCCGCAGGCGGCCATGAACTCCAGCGCCTCGCCGATCTTCTCCGCCATCTCGCTGTATTTCTTCGCCCACGGGCTGCGGCCCATGAAGTCGTGGGTCCAGCGGTGGACCTGGTGGAGGTTGGCGTAGCCGCCTTGCGCGAAGGCGCGCAGCAGGTTGAGCGTCGCCGCGCTCTGTGAGTAGGCGCGGATCATGCGGGCCGGATTGGGGATGCGGCTTTCCGGCGTGAAGGCGATGTCGTTGACGTTGTCGCCGCGGTAGCTGGGCAGCTCGACGCCGTCGATGATTTCGGTGTCGGTCGAGCGCGGCTTGGCGAACTGGCCCG
Organism: Sphingomonas sp. EC-HK361; assembly: GCF_902498785.1. Taxonomy (GTDB): domain Bacteria; phylum Pseudomonadota; class Alphaproteobacteria; order Sphingomonadales; family Sphingomonadaceae; genus Sphingomonas. The sequence goes on along the minus strand of NZ_LR701494.1, from coordinate 819,891 downwards.
CCATGCGGCCGAGCTTCACCACCGGCAGCTTCGAGGCATAAGTGAGGACCACCGACATCTGAAGGATGACGCGGAAGGTGTCGCGGATGTTGTTCGCGCTGTGCTCCGCAAAGCTTTCGGCGCAGTCGCCGCCCTGGAGGAGGAACGCCTTGCCTTCCGCGACCTTCGCCAGATCGGCGGTGAGATTGCGCGCTTCGCCGGCGAAGACGAGCGGCGGGAAGGTGCCGAGCGTGTCGGTCGCCGCCTTCAGCGCGGCGGCATCGGGATAGTGCGGAAGCTGGCGGGCCTCGGCCTTCGTCCAGCTATCGGGGGCCCATTTTGCGGCCATTTCGGTCGAGTCCATCTGAAGCGCGAAAGATATTTCCATGCGCGAAGCGTGCCGTTCGCGCAACGAAGGAAAGGTATCAGAGGATACCGGGATAGGCGCCGCCGTCGAGCAGCAGGCTCTGCCCGGTGATGTAGCCGGCGTGCACGGAGCAGAGGAAGGCGCAGGCGGCGCCGAACTCGTCGGGTTCGCCGAAGCGTTTGGCGGGGATGCGATCGCGGCTGGCGGCGGCGGCGGTGTCGGGATCGATGCCGGCCTTTTGCGCGGCGAAGGCGTGGACGCCGGCGAGGCGGCGGGTGGCGAAGAGGCCGGGCAGGAGGAAGTTGATCGTGACGTTCGCATGCGCGACCTGCCGCGCGACCCCGGCGAGGAAGCCGGTGAGGCCGACGCGCGCGCCGCTGGAGAGGTCGAGGCCGGGGGTGGGGGACTTCACGCTGGCCGACGTGATGCAGACGATGCGGCCGAATTTGCGCTCGACCATGCCGCCGATGACGCGCTGCACGAGGGTGATCGGGGTGACCATGTTGGCGTCGAGCCCGGCATGGATCGCGGCGGAATCGAGCTGGCGGAAGTCCTTGAGCGGCGGGCCGCCATTGTTGTTGACGAGGATGTCGATCGCGGGCGCGGCGGCGATGAGCGCGTCCTGCACAGCGGGATCGGCAACGTCTCCGGCGATCGCGATCACCGTCGCATTCGTTTCCCGCCGGATCGCGGCTGCGGTTTCGTCGAGCGGCGCTTGCTCGCGGCCGTTGATGATGACGGTGCAGCCGGCGCGGGCAAGCTCGGTCGCGCAGGCGCGTCCCAGCCCGTGGCTCGATGCGCAGACGAGCGCGGTGCGCCCGCGAAGTCCCAGGTCCATGTGCCGCCTCCTTAATGGTTCGAGGCCGCGCCTAGCGCAATGTCAGGCGGAGCGCACGAGCATTGCCTGTTCGGCGAGCAGGCGGCGGACGTGGGCGGCGGGCATGGGATCGCCCCAATGACGGCCCTGCCCGCGGGCGCAACCCAGCGCGCGAAGCTGCTCCATCGCGGCGAGCGAGCCGATCCCTTCGGCGGTGACGGTGATGTTCAGGCTCTCGCCAAGCTGGACGATCGCGCGGACGAGGGCTGCGCTGTCGCGGTCCGAATCGGGGGCGGCGACGAAGCTGTGATCGATCTTGATCCGGTCGAACGGGAGCGCGCGCAGATGGGTGAGGCTGGAATAGCCGGTGCCGAAATCGTCGAGCGCGACGCCGACCCCGTAAGAGCGCAGGCTCTCGACGAGCGAACGGCTGAGCGCGAGCGTGTCGATGAGCGCGGATTCGGTGATCTCGATCTCCAGCCGGCCGGGCGCGAAGCCGGTTTCGGTGAGGAGCTTCACGATCTTTTGCGCGAGCCACGGGTCCTTCAGTTGCGCAGCGGAGATGTTGACCGAGAGCGTCAGCGCGGCATCCCAGTCGCGCGCGGCGATGAAGGCCTGGCGCATGACCTCCAGCGTGATCGCCGCGGTCAGGCCCCGGCGATCGGCGGCGGGCAGGAAGCGCGAGGCCGACAGCAGGCCGTGATCGGGATGCGCCCATCGGGCCAGCACCTCGAACCCGCGCAGCGTGCCGGTCGCGAGATCGATCTGGCGATCGAAATGGGGGACGATCTCGCCGCGCTCGACCGCGCCGGTGAGCGCGGTGTCGAGGCCGGTGTCGGTGCCGCTGCCGGCGGTCATGCTCGCGTCGAACCATGCCTGCCGGTTGCGCCCCGCGGCGTCGGCGGCGGCGAGCGCGCGCGCTGCGGCGTTCAGCAGCGTATCGATGCCGCCTGGCACCTCGTCCGACCGCGCAAGGCCGATGGTGGTGGTTGCGGCGAGGGTGATTCCCGCAATCTCGGCCGGTCGCGCGACGGCCGCGACGAAGCGCTCGACGGCGCTGTCGATCGTCTGGGGCAGATGCGGATCGAAGAGGAAGCACGCCGCGTAGCGATCGCCATCGAAGCGCGCGATCAGCGCGCCGCGCGGGCAGGCGCTCTCCAGCAACCGCGCGACGTGGACGAGCAGCGCGTCGCCGACATCGGTGCCGTGGCGATCGTTCACGTCCTTCAGCGCATCGATGTCGCACAGGATCGCGGCGACCGCCTTGTCGCGGCGCGCGGCGAGGCGGAGCAGGTCGCCACCCTGTTCGGCGAGATGGCGGCGGGTGGAAAGGCCGGTGAGCAAATCCTGGTTCGCAAGCACGCGGGCGCGATCGGCGGTATGGTTATAGGCGGACAGGTCGCGCTGGCGCCGCCAGCCCATCAGGATGAGCGCGACGTTGAGGATGAGCGCGGAGAGCAGCACCGTATTGCGCACGTCCGGACCGCCGAGCAGCCGGTTGACGGTGCCGCCGAGGGCTGTGCCGCCAAGCGCCACGAACAGCAGGATCGCGATGCCGGTGATCGCAACGACCGCGATCTCGCGGGCACGGAACGCAACCTCGCCGAACTCGGTTTCCTTCGCCATGCCACCCCCAGCGCTATCGCTGCCCGGCATTTCGCACGGGCGCATGAAGGAGGCGTAAACGGCGGCAGACTTGCCTTTGGGGGCGGGCGCGGCTAAGGGCCGTCCTGTTCCGATCATCGGACGCGACTGTATCAAGCACCCTCGGCACCGGCCGGGCGTGTACGCTGGCCGGCGAGGTTTCGCCCGCCGGCGCTTTTGCGTTTGGCGGTTCGGGCACGGATTTTGGAGTGTTGCGCGCATGTTTGAAAGCCTGAGCGACCGGCTTGGTGGCGTCTTCGACCGCTTGCGCGGACGCGGGGCGCTGACCGAGGCCGATGTGCGCGCGGCGATGCGCGAGGTGCGGGTCGCGCTGCTCGAGGCGGACGTGGCCCTGCCGGTGGCGCGCCAGTTCGTCGACGGCATCACCGAAAAAGCGGTCGGCCAGCAGGTGCTGCGGTCGGTCACGCCGGGGCAGCAGGTCGTCAAGATCGTCCATGACGGGCTCGTCGAGATGCTGGGCGCCGAATCGTCCGAGCTGGAGCTGGGCGTCGCGCCGCCGGCAATCGTGATGATGGTCGGGCTGCAGGGCTCGGGCAAGACGACGACGACCGCGAAGATCGCGAAGCGGCTGGCGGCCGGGCAGGTCTCCGTTGGTGGCGGCGGGCGCGAGCGCAAGAAGGTGCTGATGGCGTCGCTCGACGTCAATCGGCCGAACGCGCAGGAGCAGCTGGCGACGCTGGGCACGCAGGTCGAGGTCGCGACGCTGCCGATCGTCGCGGGGCAGCAGCCGGTCGATATCGCGCGTCGCGCGCTCCAGGCGGCGAAGCTGCAGGGCTTCGACGTGCTGATGCTCGATACCGCCGGGCGGCTGCACGTCGATCAGGCGCTGATGGACGAGATGAAGGCGGTCGCCGATGTGGCGCGGCCGCAGGAAATCCTGCTCGTCGTCGATTCGCTGACCGGGCAGGACGCGGTCAACGTCGCGCAGAATTTCTCCGAACAGGTGCCGTTGACCGGCGTCGTGCTGACCCGGATGGACGGCGATGCGCGCGGCGGCGCGGCGCTGTCGATGCGCGCCGTCACTGGCAAGCCGATCAAGTTCGCGGGCACCGGCGAGAAGATGGATGCGCTCGAGGCGTTCCATCCGGAGCGGGTCGCGGGCCGCATCCTCGGCATGGGCGACGTGGTGTCGCTGGTCGAGCGGGCGGCGGAGTCGATCCAGGCAGAAGATGCCGAGCGGATGGCCGCGCGGATGGCGAAGGGCCAGTTCGACCTGAACGACCTGCGCAATCAGCTCGCGCAGATGCGCCGCATGGGCGGGCTGGGTGCGCTGGCGGGGATGATTCCCGGCATGAAGAAGGCGCAGGCGGCGATGGCGTCGGGCGCGGTCGACGAGAAAATCCTCGTGCGGATGGACGCGATGATCGGATCGATGACGGTCAAGGAACGCGCCAGGCCGGAGCTCATCAACGCCAAGCGCAAGATCAGGATCGCCAAGGGCTCCGGCACGACCGTGCAGGACGTCAACAAGCTGATGAAGATGCATCAGGAAATGGCCACCGCGATGAAGCGCATCAAGAAGATGGGCGGCATCAAGGGGATGATGGCGATGCTCGGCAAGGGCGGTCTTGGGGGCGGCATGGGCGGTCTGGGCAATGCGCTGGGCGGACCGGAGCTTGGCGGGATGCTCGACAAGGCCGGCGGTGGGTTACCGGGATTGCCGGGACCGGGCCAGGGGCTTCCGCCGGGGTTCGGCGGGTTCGGAAAAAAGTAGGTTCGTCACCCCAGCGAAGGCTGGGGTCCATGTCTCTTCATCATGAGAGGCACGCGTTGTTCAACCAGAGATAGACCCCAGCCTTCGCTGGGGTGACGATTGAGAAGAAGGAAGAAAACACCAATGGCACTCAGCATTCGCCTGTCGCGCGGCGGCTCGAAGAAGCGTCCCTATTACCGCATCGTCGTCGCCGACGCGCGGAGCCCGCGGGACGGCAAGTTCCTGGAGAAGATCGGCAACTACAACCCGCTGCTCGCCAAGGACGACGAGAAGCGGGTGCAGATCGACGCCGATCGGGCGAAGCACTGGCTCGGCGTCGGCGCGCAGCCGACCGATCGCGTCGCACGCTTCCTCGACGTTGCCGGCGTGAAGGAGCGGCCTGCGCGCAACAACCCGAAAAAGGCCGAGCCGGGCGAGAAGGCGAAGGAGCGTGCGGAAGAGCGCGCCGAGAAGCAGAAGGCCGCTGAAGAAGCCGCCGCCGAGGCCGCTGCCAAGCCCGCTTCGGTCGAAGAGGCGCCCGCCGCCGACAGCAACGAGGAGGCCGAGGCCGTCATCGCCGGCGAGGTCGAGGCCGCGACCGAAGAGCCGACCGCCGAGGGCGAGAAGGTCGCCGAGGCTACCTCCGAGCAGTAAGCATCGAATGTCGGGCGTCGCGCGTTTCCCTTGGCCGAACGGTTGAACAGGAGATGCGCGATGCCCGATCTCGACCCCGATCCACGAACGGCGCCCGATGACCATGAAGACGCCACCCCCACCGAAAATGAAGGCGTCTCCAGCGAAGAGCCGGCCGAAGGCGCCGACGACGAACCCGGACCCGGATCGCCCGCAGGCTGAAACCGGCGAGCGGATGGTGACGCTGGCCGTCGTCATCGGCGCGCATGGCGTCGGCGGCGAGTGCCGGCTGAAGGTCTTTGCTGACGATCTTGCGGCGTATCGCAGCTTCAACGGCGGCGCGCTCAACGCGACGTCGATCCGCGGCGGCGCGAACGGCACGATCGCGCGCTTTGGCGAGGTGCCCGATCGCACCGCCGCCGAGGCTCTGCGCGGCACCGAACTGCGCGTGCCACGCAGCATGCTGCCGCCGCTCGCAGACGGGGAATATTATCACTTCGATCTGATCGGGCTCCCGGCGAAATCGAGGGATGGGACGGTGCTGGGCACTGTGGTCGATGTGGAGAATTTCGGTGCCGGCGACGTGATCGAGATCGAACGCGCGCCGGTGGATGGCCGCGCGGGCAAGCGCTTCATGGTGCCGATGCGTCTTGATGCGGTGCCGCACTGGGATGATGAGGCGCTGACAGTGGATTCGGCTTACGTCGAATAGTCTTCAGTTAAACTGACAGTCCGATAGGCCGCTTTTATGTGCTCCCGCGAAGGCGGGAGCCCAGTCTGGATCCCCGCCTTCGCGGGGATACATTGGTTTCAATCTACTGTTACGCGCGCTAACGCCGCAGCGGCTTTCGTTTCGTCAAGTCGTTGCGGATCGTCGTCGCGGCGACGCCGGCCTGGCCCATCGCGTTGCTGATCTGGTCGAGCCCCTTCACGACATCGCCCGCCGCATACAGACCTGGCACGCTGGTGCGCTGGTGTGCATCGACCTCCAGGCAGCCGTCCTCGGTCGCGCGGGCGCCGGCGGCGACGGCGAGGTCGGAGCGGATGTCGGAGCCGAGTGCGGGGTAGATGCTGTCGAAGGCCATCCGCCCGGCGGCGGTGTCGACCGCGAGGCGCGTCCCCTCGATCGCCCAGCCACCGCATGGGCCATCGACATGCGCGATACCGGCATCGTCGAGCGCGCGGCGGCAGTCTTCGTCGAGATCGTGCGCGGCGCCGGGGGCGATGACCGTCACGTCGGCGGTGTAGCCGCGCAGGAACAGCGCCTCCTGCATGCCGTGATCGCCGGTGCCGACGACGCCGACGCGCTTGTCGGTGACTTCATAGCCGTCGCAGATCGGACAGTAGCGGAGAAGACCGCGGGTGAGCGCGGCGTCATGGAGCGCATCGTCCATATCCGGGCGGTGGTTCACGACCCCCGTTGCGAGCAGCACCGCGCGCGCCGGCATCACGCGGTCGCCGACGCGGACCTCGAAATTCTCCCCATTCGACGTGATCGCATCGACCCGCGCCTCCTCCCGCACCGCGCCGTAGAGCTCAGCCTGGGCGAGCATCCGCTGGAGCAGGTCCTTGCCTGCTATTCCAGCGGGGTAGCCCGCATGGTTGTGCGACCGTGGGATGAGCGCGGCGCGGCTCGATCCGCAATCGAACAGCCGGATCGAAAGATGAAAACGGGCGAGGTAGATCGCGGCGGTCAGGCCCGCGGGGCCGGCGCCGATGATGATGCAGTCGTCCATTGCATTACATCCTTGGTAGCGCGTATATACATGTCGTAATAACGGAGGCGGTCATGGGTGTCGAATATCGTGCCAAGGTGTTCAAGTCGGGCAATTCGTTGGCGATCCGATTGCCCAAAGCCTTCGGTTTTGCAGACGGCGAGGATGTGAAGATCGTGGCGCACGCCGACGGTTCGTGCAGCTTCTGGCGCGAGAGCGATTCAGCGGCGGTGCTGATGACCCTGTATGGCAGCATGTCGCCGGGATACATGGCCGAGGGGCGCGGCGATATCGAGCAGGAGGAACGGGACTGGCGTCCGGGGACCGGCTCGGCGGCGGCAGCGTGACCTATCTTCTGGATACGAACGCCTGTCTCGATTTTCTGCTTGGTCGCAGTGCATCGCTTGCCGGAAGGATCGAACGACAGTTCGGCCGCCTGGCGGTATCGATCATTTCCGCGGCCGAGCTTCGCGTCGGCAACAAGACTTCGGAAGATCCGGAAAGGGATGCGCGCCGCGTGGAGCAATTCCTGGCCTCGGTCATAGTCCCGTCTTTCGACGAGGCGGCTGCTTCGGCCTATGGAAGGCTTGCCAAGCAGGCGGGTGTCCGGCGCGGCAGTTTCGATCGGCTGATCGCCGCCCATGCGCTTGCGATCGACGCGACTCTCGTAACGAATAACGAGCGCGACTTTGCCGACATATCGGGGCTGAAGATCGAGAACTGGACCCGATGACCTTCGCCGCCACGGTTCTTACCCTCTACCCGGACATGTTTCCCGGGCCGCTGGGTCATTCGATCGCCGGGCGGGCGCTGGCGGAGGGGCGGTGGTCGCTTGAGGCGATCAACATCCGCGATTTCGCGACCGACAGGCATCGGACGGTGGATGATACCCCGGCGGGCGGCGGCGCGGGGATGGTGCTGCGGGCCGATGTCGTCGCAAGCGCGCTCGACAGCTTGGGCGGGACGGCGCCGGTGCTGGCGATGACACCGCGTGGGCGGCCGCTTTCGCAGGCGCGGGTGCGCGAACTGGCGGCGGGTCCGGGGGCGACCATTTTGTGCGGTCGTTTCGAGGGATTCGATGAGCGACTGTTCGAGGCGCGCTCGATCGAAGAGGTGTCGATCGGCGACTATGTCCTCTCGGGTGGGGAGATGGGGGCGCTGGTGCTGCTCGACGCTTGCGTTCGGCTGCTTCCCGGCGTAATGGGCGCGGCTTCCAGCGGAGACGAGGAAAGCTTCGAAAGCGGCCTCCTCGAATATCCGCATTATACCCGACCGCAGATGTGGGAAGGGCGCACGATCCCCGAAGTGCTGCGATCGGGGGATCATGCGAGGATCGCGGCCTGGCGTAAAGCGCAGGCCGAGACCGATACACGGCTAAGGCGGCCGGATCTTTGGGAGCGCCATATCGGCGCTCGGGTCCAGTCGCCCTCTGGTGCGCAGCGACGAACGAAGGACGAATGAGATGAATCTCATCCAGACACTCGAAGCCGAGAACATCGCCAAGTTTCTCGACGCGAAGAAGATCCCCGAATTCCGCCCCGGCGACACGCTGAAGGTCGGCGTGAAGGTCGTCGAAGGCGAGCGCACCCGCGTCCAGAACTACGAAGGCGTGTGCATCGCGCGCTCGAACAAGGGCATGGGTTCGAACTTTACCGTGCGCAAGATGAGCTTCGGCGAGGGCGTCGAGCGCGTCTTCCCGCTCTACTCGCCGAACATCGACAGCATCGAAGTCGTCCGCAAGGGTGCGGTGCGTCGTGCCAAGCTCTATTATCTGCGTGGCCGCACCGGCAAGTCGGCGCGCATCGCCGAGCGCCGCGACACGCGTCCGGCCAAGGGCACCGTCGCCGCCGCCGAGTAATCGGAGCGAAATGCATGGAAGAAATCGGGGTGCGGGAGCGAGGCTTCCGCGCCTCTTTTCTTGTCGGTAGCGACGAACTGTGTGCTCGACCCGTTGGTGCTGAGCTTGTCGAAGCACTGCCTTTTCGCGACGACCGAGGGACGATCTGGTGCGGCTGTCCGTAAGGTCGTCGCTCAAGACAGCACTTCGACAGGCTCAGTGCGAACGGGTTGGGTGGGTTTTGCATTTCATAAAGCAATCCACGTCCAATTACGCGATGTGATATTGTAACCTTGATCTGCGCGGCGTATATGCGGCGCATGACGACGACTCGCTACGCCTGGTTTCCGGGTCTGGATCGCCTGGCGATCGGACTGTCGGGGCTATGCGTCGTGCATTGCCTGGCGAGCGCGGTGCTGCTGGCGATGCTGTCAACGGTCGGCGGGCTGCTCGCCGATCCGATCTTTCACGAGGTGGGGCTGACGATCGCGATCGGGCTCGGCGCGGTCGCGCTGGGCCGCGGGGTGATGGCGCATGGCTATATCATGCCGGTCGCAATGGGGTCGCTCGGGCTCGGCATCATGGCTGGGGCGATCACGCTGCCGCATGATGCCGGCCATGCCGAGACGATCTGGACGGTCATCGGCGTCGGTCTGCTGGCGATGGGGCATGATCTCAATCGGCGCGCCATTGCCTGAACCGCTTGCGAGGCGTTCGCAGCGACCTTAGGTTCAGTTCATGCCGGGACATCATCATCACGAGCCGCAGGGCGACGACCTCACCGTAGCGGCGCAGGGGCGGCTCGAGCAATCGGGCGAGCAGTGGACCGCGATGCGCGCGAGCGTTTTCGAGGCGCTGGCCGGGTTCGACAAGCCTGCGTCCGCCTATGACATTGCCGAGGCGGTGTCGAAGCGCGAGGGGCGGCGGGTCGCGGCGAACAGCGTCTACCGGATCCTCGACCTGTTCGTTGGCGCGAACCTCGCGCGGCGGGTTGAGAGCGCCAACGCCTATATCGCCAACGCGCATCCGGATTGCCTGCACGACTGCATCTTCCTGGTGTGCGACAGTTGCGGACAGACGACGCATATCGACGACGACCGGCTGACCCGCGGGGTGCGCGAGGCGGCGCTGGCGCACGGCTTCACGCCGGTGCGGCCGGTGATCGAGGTGCGCGGGAAATGCGCCGACTGCGCGACGAACTAGGGCGAAGCCGGTAGGCCTGTCCGTTCGTGCTGAGCGAAGTCGAAGCACATATTCACGCCCTTCGACTACGCTCAGGGCAAGCGGGATGGGCGGCTCAAAGCAGCTTTCCCATCCTGACCAGCGGGACCACGACGCCCTCGACAGGAGCTGCCGCAGTGCGTTCGATCACGACATAGCCTGCCGCGCGGTAAAGCGGCTCTCCGGCGAGCGTCGCCATCATTTCCGCACGCTCGAATCCCGCAGCGAAGGCGGCCGATTCGCATGCACGCAGGATCACCGCGCCGACTCCGCGGCGAGTGAAATCGGGATGGGTGAACATCGTGCGGATGCGGGCGGCGTCTTGGGCTGGATCGAGGAGCGTTGCGTCGCGCAGCTCGGCGGAGTGATCGCCGCCATAGAGCGTCGCGCGCCGGCTCCACCCGCCGCATCCGGCGATGACGCCGCCCAGTTCGGCGACGAAATAGGTGCCGTCCTCGATCAGCTGCGTGTCGAGCCCCATCACCTGCCGACTCGCGGCGATCTGGGTTTCGCCCAGAAAGTCGCGTTGCAGCGTGTCGATCGCGCGGCGCATCAGCTCCCGGATCTCGGGAATATCGGCGGTCGTCGCGATGCGGATGGCGGGGCGGGACATGGATCACGCGGATCACCGCGCCTGCGGCCCCGCGTCAACCCTTTCGCGCGCAATCGACACCCCGTTTGGGTTGGTCTAAACGGATAGAATGTCCGAACTTCCCGCGACCCCGTTGCTTGATACGGTCCTTTCGCCCGCCGACCTTCGCAACCTGAAGCCAGAGCAGCTCCGCCAGCTCGCCGACGAATTGCGCGCGGAGACGATTTCCGCGGTCGGGACGACCGGCGGGCATCTCGGATCGGGATTGGGCGTCGTCGAGCTGACGACAGCCATCCACTACGTCTTCAACACCCCCGACGACCGGCTGGTGTGGGACGTCGGGCATCAATGCTATCCGCACAAGATTCTGACCGGGCGGCGCGACCGTATCCGCACGATTCGTCAGGGCGGGGGGCTGTCGGGCTTCACCAAGCGAGCCGAGAGCGAGTACGATCCGTTCGGCGCGGCGCACAGCTCGACCTCGATCTCCGCGTCGCTCGGCTTTGCGGTCGCCAACAAGCTGGCGGGGACGCCGGGCAAGGCGATCGCGGTGATCGGCGACGGCGCAATGTCCGCGGGCATGGCCTATGAGGCGATGAACAACGCCGAGCAGGCGGGCAACCGGCTGGTCGTGATCCTCAACGACAATGACATGTCGATCGCGCCGCCGGTCGGCGGGCTGTCGGCCTATCTCTCGCGGATCGTATCGAGTCGCGAATTTCTGGGTCTTCGCGAGCTGATGAAGAAGTTCGCGCGCCGCCTGCCGCGGCCGTTTCACCAGGCGGCGCGAAAGACCGACGAATTCGCGCGCGGCATGACGATGGGCGGCACGCTCTTCGAAGAGCTGGGCTTCTATTATGTCGGGCCGATCGACGGGCATAATCTCGACCATCTGATTCCCGTGCTCGAAAATGTGCGCGATGCCGAGGAAGGCCCGATCCTGGTCCATGTCGTGACCAAGAAAGGCAAGGGCTATGCCCCGGCCGAGGCGGCGGCGGACAAGTATCACGGCGTCCAGAAATTCGACGTGATCACCGGCACGCAGGCGAAGGCGCCGCCGGGGCCGCCGCAATATCAGAACGTCTTCGGCGAGGCGCTGGCGAAGGAAGCGCAGAGCGACCCGCGCATCTGCGCCATCACCGCGGCGATGCCGTCCGGCACCGGGCTCGACAGGTTCGCGAAGGCGCATCCCGACCGGTTCTTCGACGTAGGGATTGCCGAACAGCATGCGGTGACCTTTGCGGCGGGGCTGGCGGCGCAGGGGATGCGGCCGTTCTGCGCGATCTATTCGACCTTCCTCCAGCGCGCCTATGACCAGGTCGTCCATGACGTCTGCATCCAGAACCTGCCGGTGCGCTTCGCGATCGACCGTGCCGGGCTCGTCGGGGCGGACGGCGCGACACATGCGGGGTCGTTCGACGTGACCTATCTGGCGACGCTGCCCAACATGGTGGTGATGGCGCCCGCCGACGAGGCCGAACTCGTCCACATGACGCATACCGCGGTGCTGCACGACAGCGGGCCGATCGCGGTGCGCTATCCGCGCGGCAACGGCACCGGGGTCGCGCTGCCCGAGGCGCCCGAGCGGCTGGCGATCGGCAAGGGCCGGATGGTGCGCGAGGGCAAGACGGTGGCGATCCTGTCCCTCGGCACGCGGCTGGGCGAGGCGCTGAAGGCGGCGGAGACGCTGGAGGCCAAGGGGCTGTCGACGAGCGTGGCCGATCTGCGCTTCGCCAAGCCGCTGGACGAGGCGCTGATCCGCAAGCTGCTGACCACGCACGAGGTCGCGGTGACGATCGAGGAGAATGCGGTCGGCGGCCTCGGCGCGCATGTGCTGACGATGGCGAGCGACGGCGGGCTGACCGATGCGGGGCTGAAGATCCGCACGCTTCGTTTGCCCGACCGGTTCCAGGACCAGGACAAGCCCGAGCTGCAATACGCCGAGGCAGGGCTCGACGCGGACGCGATCGTCGATACCGTGCTGACCGCGCTGCGGCATAATTCCGGCGGGATCGCCGAGGCGCGGGCTTAGATTCAATGTCCGGCACGGCCAAGGTTATTGCGATCACTGTGCTGGCGGTGTTTGCGCTGGCGATGTTCAACCTGTCGATCTGGCGGCGGATGCAACGGGCGCTGGCTGCGGCGCGAGGAGGGGCGGGGCGTGAGGATCGACCCGATGTCATGGGCAACCAGGTCTTGGTGCACCGTAAGGACAGTGCTCCCGCGCAGGCGGGAGCCCAGAGCCGCGAGCGTCGTGGTCGGTAACTCTGGGCTCCCGCCTGCGCGGGAGCACGGTAGCCGCTGGATCAAATTTCTACCGCATCATTGACCCACCCAGATAATGGGCTTCGGCGGCGTCGGTCGCGTTGACGGCGAGGATCGCGCGCGCGTCGCCCGGTGCCATGCTGCGGCCGTGCGCGGCGCCTGACGCGGCGATCACGCGTTCGAGCAGTTCCTGCCCTTCCGGCCACCAGCCGATCCCGCTCGCGGCATTGAGATGGCCCTGCGGCCCCGCATCGACGAAGTGGCTCCCCCAATCGACCGCAAGGCTGTGCGCACGATCGATATCGATCCACGGATCGTCGTTCGATGCGATCAGGATCGAGGGGAAGGGGAGCGGGGTGCGCGGCGCGGGCGCGAAGCCGCGAAGCTCGTCGCGCGCGTCGGTGCGATCGACATCGGCGGGCGCGACCAGCAACGCACCGGCGACCGGCCAGCCATAGGGCTGCGGGCTCAACTGCGCCCACCATGCCACGGAAAGGCAGCCGAGGCTGTGCGCAACGAGGATGATCGGCGCCCGGGTCGAGCGCACCGCCTGGTCGATCTTCGTCACCCAGGCGTTGCGGTGCGGCATCGTCCACATGCCGAGATCGACGCGCGTGGTATCGACCCGCGATTCCTCCCACAGCGACTGCCAGTGCGACGGCCCGGAGCCGTTCAGCCCGGGGATGGTGAGGACGGTCGCATGGCCGTGGAAATCGGCTTGATAGGACGCCATGATCGCTCTCCGTTCAGGATGAAGCGAGGCCGCGCCAGACGCTCTAGGGGGCACGTGCGCCGCGGCCTCGCCCCGACACAAATGCCATTCCTACTATTCCGATGGGCAATAGGTTTGGCGACCAGGGGAGTGCGGGTTGCTACGATCCGAAAGTGCCGCGATATGACGAGGGGTTCAAACTCATTCAGAACGAGGATCGAGATCGCCCGTGGAGAGCCGCCGACAAGAAGCGCCGCGCAGTCGCGTAGCTGAAGCTACGCGCAAGCAAGCGACGACGCTCGGCGGCTCTCCACGGGCGACCCCCTACGGAAGCGGGCCGATTTTGGCGCACAGCGGCGTCGCGGCGTCGGTCACGATGCATTGGCATCGCTCCCTCCTTGCTCCTACCTGTGTGCCAAAATCGGCTCCGTCTCGACCTCGTTCTGAATGAGTTTGAACCCTAAGATGGCCAAGCAGCGCGCAGACCAGATGCTCGTCGATCGGGGGCTCGCCGAGTCGCGCACGCGGGCGCAGGCGCTCATCATGGCAGGGCTGGTTTTCGCGGGCGAGCGCAAGGTCGAGAAGCCGGGGCAGGCGCTCGCCGAAGACGCGATTCTTGACGTGCGCGGGCGCGACCACCCCTGGGTTTCGCGCGGGGGAATCAAGCTGGCGCACGGGCTCGATCAATTCGGATGGGATGTAGCGGGGGCGGTCGCGATCGATGTGGGGTCCTCGACAGGCGGGTTCACCGATGTGCTGCTGACGCGCGGCGCGGCGAAGGTATTTGCGGTCGATAGCGGCACGAACCAGCTCGCATGGAAGCTGCGGCAGGATCCGCGCGTCGTCGTCCACGAACAGACGAGCGCGCGGGTTCTCACACCGGCGCACATTCCCGAGCCGATCGACCTTGTCGTGTGCGATGCGAGTTTCATCGGGCTGGCCAAGGTGCTCGCCGTGCCGCTCGACTTCGTGAAGCCCGGCGGGCGGCTGCTCGCGCTCATCAAGCCGCAGTTCGAGGCGGGGCGCGACGAGGTCGGCAAGGGCGGTGTCGTCCGGGATGCTGCAATCCACGCACGTGTCTGCGACGAGGTTGCGGCGTGGCTCGTCGGCGAGGGCTGGACGGTCGAGGGCGTCACGCAGAGCCCGATCACCGGGCCGGAGGGAAATATCGAATTCCTGATCGGCGCCGGGAAAGCCTGATCCGCCGCGGGACACCAGGCTGTTCCGGGCTGTTTACCCGCGTGGCGGTTCCGGGCAGAAGCGCGCCTGAACATCGAGAGGGGACAGGCGTGGGTGGATTGGCGTCGAAGGACCAGTTGCGGATGTCGTTCCTGCGCTGGGCGCTTGTTGCGGTCCCGGCGATCGTCCTGCTCGGCTTCCTGTCGGGCACCAGCGTGGCGAATGGCGCGGACAGCGCATGGTATCGCGCGCTCCAGAAGCCGGCGCTGACCCCGCCGGGATGGCTGTTCCCGGTGGCCTGGACCATCCTCTACATCTTGATGGGACTCGCGCTCGCCGTGATCCTGCATGCGCGCGGGGCGCGGGGCCGGGGTGGAGCGCTGGCGCTGTTTGTCGTGCAGTTCGTGCTCAATCTCATCTGGACGCCGGTGTTCTTCGGCCAGCACAAGGTCTCGCTCGCGCTCTGGATCATCGTGGCGATGCTGGTCGCGGCCACCGCGACGACGATCGCGTTCGGGCGGATCAGGCGTGTGGCGGCGTGGTTGATGGTGCCGTATCTGGTGTGGATCAGCTTTGCCGGTGTGCTCAACTGGCGGATCGATCAGTTCAATCCTGACGCGCAGCATCTTGTGCCGGGGGCAGCGAAACTCCAGATCAGCCTTTGAGCAGAGTTGAAAGGCCCCTCATGCAGACCGAGAACCGCATCTTAGACGATTTCGCCAAGTTCCTGAACGGCGCGGCGGGCACCGTCGCCGGCATGGGGCGCGAAGCCGAATCGGGGATGCGCCAGCGTATGCGCGAATGGATCGGCGGGATGGATTTCGTCAGCCGCGAGGAGTTCGACGCGGTGAAGGCGATGGCGGTCGCGGCGCGCGACGAGAACGACGCGCTGAAGGCGCGGCTCGATGCGATGGAGGCCAGGGCCGCGAAGCCGGGCAAGGCCGCGGGCGGGTCCGCGGCCTGACTTTTTCCACAGATTCCTGCACCGATTATCCACATGCCCCGCGGGTCTTCCTCGCGGGGCTTTGCACGCGCGGCGCTTTCCGTGCGATAAGGCGATGATGCTCGACGAAGCCGATTACGACCGGGAGGCCTCAGCGCCGATCGACATGCTCGAAACCTATTATGCGGCGCATGGCTGGACGCATGAGCGGCACGACGACGAGATCGTCGCGACCGTGAAGGGCAGCTGGACCGAATATGAGCTGCGCGCGCTGTGGCGCGAGGACGACAGCGTCCTGCAGTTCCTCGCCTTTCCCGACGTGAAGGTGACGGAAGAGCGCCGCCCGGCGATGTACGAGGCGATCGGGCTGGTCAACGAACAGCTCTGGGTCGGGCATTTCGAGCTGTGGTCGTCGAGCGGCATCCTGCTTTATCGTCACGCCGCGCTGGTCGATGGCGAGGAGCAGGGAACGATGTCGCTCGCCGCGGCCGAACTGCTCGTCGAATCGGCGATCGACGAATGCGAACGCTTCTACCCCGTGTTCCAGTTCGTCCTGTGGGGGGGCAAGACCCCGCGCGAGGCGCTGGACGCCGCGATGGTCGAGACGCAGGGCGAGGCTTGAGCGTTATTCCACCGGCGGGTGCCCGCATCCTGCTGGTCGGGGCGGGCAATATGGGCGGCGCGATGCTGCGCGGCTGGCTGAAGGCGGGAACGCGGCCGGATCGGATTACGGTGGTCAGCCCGAGCCTGCGCGCGATGCCGGACGGGGTGCGCGTCGTTGCGGAGTTGCCCACCGACAGTGCCGACGAGTTCGATGTGGTCGCGCTGGCGCTGAAGCCGCAACAGCTCGGTGCGCTGCGCACCCCTGCGTTTGCAGCACTGGCGCCCCGGCTGCTGCTGTCGGTGCTGGCCGGGGTGGAGATCGCGACGCTGGTGCCGATGTGCGCCGCGCAGTCTGTCGTGCGCGCGATGCCCAATCTGCCGATCGCGATCGGGAGAGGCGTGATCGCGCTTCACGGTGGAGAGGGCGACGCGGAAGGGCGAGCGCTCGCCGAAGCACTCGTGACGCCGCTCGGCCATGTCGAATGGATCGGTGACGAGGCGCTGTTCGACGTCGTGACCGCGCTTGCCGGGAGCGGGCCGGGCTTTCTGTTCCGCTTCGTCGACGCGCTCGGCGCGGCGGGCGCCGCGCTCGGCATCCCCGCGGATCAGGCCGCACGACTGGCGCTGGCGATGGTCGCGGGAAGCGCGGCGATGGCCGAGGCGGCCGACGCGTCGCCGGCGGTGCTGGCCGACCGGGTGGCGAGCAAGGGCGGATCGACGCGCGAGGGGCTGAACGTGCTCGATCGCGATGGCGCGCTGGTGCGGCTGCTGACGGAGACGCTGGAGGCGGCGACGCGGCGCAACCGTGAGATGGCAGAGGCTGCTCGGCGGGGTTGATCGAGCAGCCTGAGGCGATCCACCAGCTCCGTTCGGCCTGAGCGAAGTCGAAGGCCACGTGTTGCGCGGCGTGCTTCGACTTCGCTCAGCACCAACGGGCAGGGTTAGACCAACACCTTTTCCGGACGCTCGACGCGCTCCAGATCGGTATCGCGGTCGATCTCCATCATCGGTTTGATGTGGCCATCGCGGATATCGTACACCCAGCCGTGGAGCGCCAAGTCCTGTCCGCGGGCGAAGGCGCCCTGGACGGTTTCGGTGCGCGCGAGGCGGACGAGCTGGTCGCTGACGTTCACCTCGACCAGCCGGTTGACCTTCGCCTCCTCGGTCGGCTGCGCGTCGATCTCATCGCGGTGATCGGCAAGCACGCCGCGTGCGACGTCGAGCCACTTGTCCACCGGCCCGGTCACGCCGCCGGTCAGCGTCGCCTTGATCCCGCCGCAGCTGTGATGGCCGCACAGGATGATGTGGCGCACCTGCAGCACATCGACCGCATATTGCAGCACCGACAGCAGGTTCAGGTCGTCCTCATGCACCAGATTGGCGACGTTCCTGTGGAGGAACATGCCGCCCGGCGGTGTCATCGTCATCTGTTCGGGCGTGACCCGGCTGTCGGAACAGCCGATCCACAGGAAATCGGGCTTCTGCCCGGCGATCTGACGCGAGAAGAACTCGGGGTCCTCGTCGGTCAGCTCGACCGCCCACGCCTTGTTGGCGAGGAGCAACTGCTTGTATTCCTTCATGCGAAGCGGACCTCTCTGGTCGGGGCGTGGACCATCGCGGCGGTGCGGCCGGCGAGATCGCCGCGCAGCGTGACGGTGATGCCGCGATATTCGGCGCCCTTGATGAACGCGTTGATGATGTCGACGTTATCGAGATCGACATAGCTGGTCGATGACAGGTCGATCAGCAAATTGACGTTGTCCGGCACCCGGCCGAGCTCACGACGCAGCTCGTATTTATGGATGAAATACAGGTTGCGCCGGGCACGGATCAGGCAGTCGCCGCCGTCGCAGGCATAGGTGATTGCGGTGCGGAAATTGCGCGCCACGACGAAGATGAACCCGACGACGAGCCCGATGACGATGCCTTCGAGAAGATCGGTGAACAGGATCGCGACGACCGTCACCACGAAGGGCACGAACTGCGTCCAGCCCTGCTTAAGCCGGTCGGCGAAGAGCTTCGGCTTGGTCAGCTTGTAGCCCGTCGCGATGAGGACGGCTGCGAGCGCGGACAGCGGGATCAGGTTCAGCGCGACCGGGATCAGCGCGACGCTCAGCAGCAGCCAGCACGCGTGCATCATCGCCGACAGCTTGCTCTCGGCGCCCGAATCGACGTTCGCGGAGGAGCGGACGATCACCGACGTGACCGGGATGCCGCCGATCAGGCCCGAGGCGATGTTGCCGCCGCCTTGCGCGAACAGCTCCCAGTTCTTGGGCGTGGTGCGCCGGCGCGGATCGATCTGGTCGACCGCATTGACGCTGAGCAGCGATTCGAGGCTGGCGACGATCGCGAGGGTGATCGCCACCGTCCATACGGTCTTGTTGCCGATCTGCGAGAAATCGGGGGTGGAGAAGAAGCTCAGGAAGCTGCCGAAATCGCTGGCAACGGGCACCTGCACCAGATGCGACGCTTGCAATTGCAGCGACGGCGCGACGATGCCAAGCAGCCCGTTGCCGACGATACCGATGAACACGACGACGAGCGGACCCGGCAGGAAGCGCAGCGGGCCGGTCTTGGGCTTGGCCGCGTCCCACCAGAACAGGAAGACGAGGCTGACGACCGAAATCAGGATCGCGCCCCACAGCACCGACTGGTTGAGCGCATACCAGATGGCGGACAGCGTGTTGCGGCCGTCCTGGGCGAAGAATTCGAAGCTGCCTTCGTAATCGCCATCGAAGCCGATGGCGTGGGGGATTTGCTTCAGGATAAGGATCAGGCCGATCGCGGCGAGCATGCCGGTGATGACCGAGGATGGCACGAATTCCGAGAGCACGCCCGAGCGGGTGAGGCCGAAGAGCAGCTGAAATACGCCCGAGAGCACGACCGCGAGCAGGAACGCCTCGAAGCTGGGCAGGCTCTGGATGCCGGCCAGCACGATGACGGTGAGGCCGGCGGCGGGGCCGGCGACCGAGAGCGAGGACTTGGACAGCAGGCCGACGACGATGCCACCGACGATGCCGGCGATCAGGCCGGACAGGGGCGGGGCGCCCGAGGCGACCGCGATGCCGAGGCACAGCGGCAGCGCGACGAGCGCGACGACGATGGAGGCGGGCAGGTCTGCTCGCCATGTTTTGAAACTGGGGATCAAGCTAGGCACGTCGGCTCCTCTTGGGGGTCGGCGGTCTCAAAAAAGTGGCCGCGGAGAGGGGAGGTCCCCGCGGCCGGGGGGAATGCATGTCAACGAGATGACGCCAACATGACAGGAAGTTCATAGTCGAAGTCGCGATCCGTTCGCAACTGCAAAATGTGATAAAGTGACATCCGATTGCGTTTGGCAGCGGCGTGCCTATGTCGTGCCGGCAATGGCTCGCTATTCACGTTCGAACGACTGGGGCTTTCCCCGCTGGCGCGGCTACGGCTCCGGCCGCGAGACGACGCAGGTGCGGATCTGCGACCGGCACGGCTGCGAGGAGCCGGGCGATTGCCCCGCACCGAAATCGCCCAACAGCCCGGAACGCTGGTATTTCTGCGCGACCCATGCCGGCGAATACAATCGCGGCTGGAATTATTTCGAGGGGCTGAGCGCGGAAGATGCCGCCGCGCGCGAGGCGCAGGAGACGCGCGATACGTCGGGCTATGCCGAGGCGAAGCATTATGGCTGGGGCGGCAGCGGCGACGGCAGCCGGTCGCGCGACGAAATGCGCGCGCTCGATGTGCTGGAGCTGGAAAGCGATGCCGATTTCGACGCGGTGAAGCTGGCCTGGCGGCGGCTGGCCAAGGCGAATCACCCCGATGTCCGTCCCGGCGACGCCGACGCCGCGGTGCGTTTCCAGGCGATCCAGGCGGCCTATGAGGTGCTGCGCGCGGCCGAGGACCGGCGGACATGGCGGCCAAGCTGATCCGCGCGGAGTGGCAGGGCGCGATCCTCGTGTGCGGCAAATGTTCGAAGAAGCTTGGCGGCGGTTACGGTCGCAAGGGCAAGACCTCGCTCGCAAAGGCGCTGCGCAAGGCGCTCGCGCTCGGCAAGGGGCGCAAGGCGCGGCTCGGCGTGGTGGAGACGCGGTGCCTCGGCATCTGTCCCAAACATGCGGTGACGATGATCGACACGCGTGAGCCCGGGCGATGGCATGTTGTGCCAGCCAACGCGAATGTCGAGGCGCTGGCGCGTGGGCTGCGCTGACGCAAGATAACGAGGTTTGGCCAATCACGTCACCCCGGACTTGATCCGGGGTCCCGCTAGTAGCTGGACGGTTAAGAAGAAGCGGGACCCCGGCTCAAGGCCGGGGTGACGGTTCGAGTGAGACTGAGAGGCTAGTTCGCGATCGTCACCGTCGCCGGGTGGTGCCGGTCAAGATGACGCTTGATCGTCTTCAGATTGCGGGTGTTCGATCGGTAGAAGAAGTCCGCCGCATCGCCGATCACCGGGATCAGCCCGAGCAGCGCGTCGAACCCGACCCGCCCGCCCATGCGGGCGAGCTGGAACTTCGTCATCCCGATGTTGCGGGCTTCCCAAACGATCCACGCGCCGAGCGCCGCCGCTGCGATATCGCCGACCACGGGCACGAGGCCGAGGATCGCGTCGAGCCCGACCCGGCGGTTGAGACCGGGGACGGTGAACATCCCCTCCAGCAGCTGCTCCATCGCCTCGATGCGTTTGCGCACCGATTGCGGATCGCGACCGAGAGGGAGGGCGTCGAACATCGAGGCGTCGATGCGGGTGGCGCGGTTCGTCATCACGCTCAGTTGGTGTCGCGGCGCAGCCGGTTCAACGGGTGCCAGGCGCGCTGGTTCGTCTGCCAGTCGCGCAGCCGTGTCGCGACGAGCGACCAGCGGAACGGCCGCGCGATGGGGATGAACGCCGAATCGTCCGCCAGCGCGACATCCGCCGCCGCGATCGCCTGCGCCCGCGCCGCGAGGGTATCGGCAAGACGCGCCGCGTTGATCTTGGCCGCGGCGTCCTCGGCGCAGGGCTGGCACGCATTGACCAGATACCAGCGCGCGCTGTCATAGGGCGCGACCGCATCGACGAGCGTAAGCTCGGCGGGCGCGGCCGGCCCGACGCGCTGCGGCGCCAGACCGAGGCCGATCAGCATCGGCGCGATCTGCCCCCAGATGGCGGTCGCGCCGGGACCATAGGGCAGCGCGATGCGGATGGTGGCGGGCGCGCTCTGCTGCGCCTGCCAGTCGGTGATCGTCTTGATCGCGGCCGCACGGCGCTGATCGACCGGGGTCAGCGCCCAAAGCGGCTGGGCCGGCGGGGCGGCCGAATCGAGTTGCGCTGGCAGGACCTGCATCGTCGCGCCCCACTCCGCCGCGAGATTTGCGGTGATGGTGTCGCGGTCGATGAGCGCGGCGATGGCGGCGCGGTTCGCCTTGCTGGCGAAGAGGCCGCTGCGGTTGGTCACGCGAAAGCCGAAGAGCCCCGCGGCGGGATCGACCTTGATATTGACCGGGGCGACCTCTGCGATCCTGAGCAGCGGCCAGTCGAGGAAGGTGCCGCCGCTTACCAAGTCGGACTTGCGCGCCGCGAAGCGCAGGATCGCGCGCGACGCCTTTTCGGCGACAAGCCAGACGTTGCGTTCCGGCCCGTCATCCGCCTGATCGGGATCGCGATCGGGGTCGGCGGCGGGCTCCAGCACACGGATGCGGCCGTCGTTGCGGGTCAGGCGAAACGGGCCGCTACCCCCCGGCGGGCGGGTGCGGAACAGCGCCATTTCGGGCTGGGCGAAGAGGTTGAGCAGATCGGGCCGCGGGCGGGCGAGGCGGATCTCGATGACCTCGGGGGTCATCTCGACGATCGAATCGATCGCGGTCAGGAAAGGTTTGAGCGGATTGCGCGAATTGCGCGCGAGCTGCCGCTTCAGGATCGCGACCACGTCCTCGGCAGTGACCGGCCTACCATCCTGCCAGCGCGCGGCGCGCAGGCGGAAGATGTAGCTCATGCCGTCGTCCATCACGATCCAGCGCTGCGCCACCCCCGGCTCGATCTGCCCAGCCGCATCGAAGCGGACGAGGCCCTGCGCGATCGAATCGACCAGCAGGCGGTCATTGGGGGACCGGGCGCCGACGCTTGAATCACCGAGTGTCGGTGCCTCGCCGATCCCGCTGACAACCACCGGACCCACATCCGCCCGGCGTCCGCAGCTGGCGAGCGACAGAGTCAGAGCAAGCGCGACGACGGCGTAGCGGGCTGGGGCGATCGGCATCGCGTTCACCCTTGCCACGCGGGTGCGGCGCGCGCCAACCCCGGCGAGGCAGGTGCAGGGTCGTCGCGTCAACGAACGGGCGATACCCCTCCGCCAGCGCTGCGCGCTGCCACCTCCCTTTGCGGGGAGGACTTGGGGGCTGTGGTGCGGACGGCGGGACTCGAACCCGCACGCCTATTGGGCAGAAGATTTTAAGTCTCCAGCGTCTACCATTCCGCCACGTCCGCGCCGGGCGAGGGCGTAGGGCGGCTTGCGCGTGCGAGCAAGCGGGAGTGGCGCGGACGGCACGCGCTGGGTAAGACCGCCCCTTGCCGGAGACGACCCGATGCGCCGCCTGATCCGATCGATTATCCTTGCCTTCACGATCCTGACCGCCGGAGCGGCCTCCGCCAAGCCGCGTCCGCCGCTGGTGCTGGCGGCGGCAAGCATGCAGGAATCGCTAAACGATGCGGCAGATGCCTGGGCGAAAACCGGCCATCCGCGCCCGACGCTGTCGTTCGCCGCATCTTCGGCACTCGCACGGCAGATCATGGCGGGCGGCGCGGCCGATCTGTTCGTGTCCGCGGACGAGGACTGGATGAACGCGGTGGCGGCGAAGGGCCGGATCGTGCCGGGGACGCGCGCGACGCTGGCGCGCAACCGGCTCGTCATCGTCAGCGCCGCGGGTCGCAAGGTTCGCGTGCCCGCGAGCGGCGTCGCGCTCGGTCGTGCGTTGTCGGCCGGGCCGCTCGCGATGGCCGATCCCGCGTCGGTGCCGGCCGGCAAATATGGGGAGGCGGCGCTGCGCAGGCTCGGCGCGTGGCCGATCGTCGCCCCCCATGTCGTTCGCGCAGAGAATGTCCGCGCCGCGCTGGCGCTGGTCGAGCGGGGCGCGGCGCCGTTCGGTGTCGTATACGCGACCGATGCGCTGGCGTCGCCCAAGGTCCGCGTGGCGGGCATCTTCCCGACCCGGTCGCATGCGCCGATCGTATACCCCGTCGCGCGGCTGAAGGCCGGGACGAGCGCGGATGCCGAAGGGTTCCGCCGGTTCCTGCTGTCGCATGCCGGCCAGGCGATCCTGAAACGCCGCGGGTTCCAGTCGCGATGATCCGATTGCCGGGATGTTGACGGGGGAAGAATGGCAGATCGTGCGGCTGTCGCTGCTGGTCGGCGGGGTCGCCTGCGCGGGCACGCTGCCGGTCGCGGTCGCGCTTGGCTGGGTGCTTGCGCGGTGGCGGTTTCCGGGGAAGGTGCTGCTCGACGCGGTCGTCCATCTGCCGCTGGTGCTGCCGCCGGTCGTGACCGGGTGGATGCTGCTGCTGGCGTTTGCGCCGGCAGGTCCGATCGGCGCGCCGCTGGAGCGCTGGTTCGGGGTGAGCGTGCTCTTCCGCTGGACGGGCGCCGCGATCGCCGCCGGCGTCATGGCGTTGCCGCTGATGGTGCGCGCGGTGCGGCTCGCGATCGAGGGCGTCGATCGCCGGCTGGAACAGGCCGCGCAGACGCTCGGCGCGGGACGGTGGCGCGTCTTCGCCACCATTACCTTGCCGCTCGCGATGCCGGGGCTGCTCGCCGGCACCGTTCTTGGTTTCGCTCGCGCGATCGGCGAGTTCGGCGCGACGATCACCTTCGTGTCGAACGTGCCGGGCCAGACCGAGACGCTTCCGCTCGCCATCTATTCCGCGCTGCAACGACCCGACGGCGATGCGATGGTCTGGCGCCTGGCGGCGATTTCGGTCGCGCTGTCGATCGTGGCGCTCGTCGCGTCCGAATGGCTGGCGCGGCGGAGCGGGCGGGGCATGCATGTCCTTTGATATCGACGTGACGGTGCGCCGCGGCGAAGCGTTGGTGGGCGCAACTTTTGCGACTGAGGCGCGTGCGACCGTGCTGTTCGGGCCGTCCGGAGTCGGCAAGACAAGTGTACTTGCGATGGTCGCGGGGTTGCTGCGCCCGGATCGGGGACATGTGCGTGTTGGCGGGCAGGCGCTCTTCGATAGCGAGCGCGGAATCGATCTGTCGCCACAGCATCGGCACGCCGGTGTGGTGTTTCAGGACCCGCGGCTATTCCCGCACAAGCGGGTGCGCGCCAATCTGCTCTACGGTGCGCGGAATGAAACGCGGCTTGGGGAGGTCGCGGCGACGCTCGACATCGCGCATCTGCTCGATCGCTGGCCGCGGACACTGTCGGGCGGCGAGGCGCGGCGGGTCGCGATCGGCCGTGCGCTGCTCGCCGACCCGCACTTCCTCCTGCTCGACGAGCCGCTGGCCTCGCTCGATCGCACGCGGCGCGAGGAGGCGATGCGGCTGATCGAGCGGGTGCGCGATGAGACGCGGCTGCCGATGCTGATCGTCACCCATGATCCGGAGGAGGCCGAGCGGTTGGGCGGGGCGATCGTGCGGATGTAGGAAGAAGGGTGTTCGGGGAAGGCGCGAAAGCGTGAAGAAGATTGGTTCACGCGGAGGCGCGGAGGACGCGGAGGGGCTTTGTTCGAGGTGCTTCGGCGTACGCGTTCCAGAGTTTAAGTCGTCGTGCGTCTTCCGGAATCCACCGCGCCGCAAACTCTCGAGCCTTTTTCGTTGGGCCAGGTGGAACCCGGAACACGTCCGGGGCGAGAGCTGACCCGATCCTCTCCGCTTCTAATCCTCCGCGTCTCCGCGCCTCCGCGTGAACAACCTTTTTCTTCTTCTTCGTGGCTTTGCGTCTTCCCTGAACCCCTGTCTTCGACCCACTAAGCCAGCGCCGCATCCGCGCCCATCAGCTTTGGAAAGAAGCCTTCATGCGCTGAGCGGAGCGCCTCGAGCGTGACCACATCATCGCGGTCGGGACGTTCGAAGATCAGGCGCTTGCCGCCGGTTCGGCCGAGCGGTTCGGCTTCCACGCCCGCCGCGTGAGCATGCGCCAGAAAATCGACCAGCGCGGAATCGAGCACCGTGACGATGTAGACGCCCTGGTCCTCGGCGAAGAAGCTGTGCGCACAGTCGAAGGGCTGCTTCTTGTCGATCATCGCGCCGATGCCGCCGGCAAGTGCCATTTCCGCCAGCGTCACCGCGATGCCGCCGTCCGACACGTCGTGGACAGCCGAAAGTTGCCCGTCGAGGATCGCAGTGCGGATGAGATCGCCGACCTTGCGCTCCATCGCCAGATCGACACGCGGCGGCGGGCCGTCCTCGCGGCCGTGGCATTCGCGCAGCCAGAGCGACTGGCCGAGATCGCCGCGGCGCGTGCCGACCGCGAGGATGACGTCGCCCGAACCCTTGAACGCGATCGTCGCGCTCTTCGACCAGTCCTTGAGGAGGCCGACGCCGCCGATTGCAGGCGTGGGGAGGATGGCGCTGCCACCCCCGGTAGCCTTGCTCTCGTTGTAGAGGCTGACATTGCCGCTGACGATCGGGAAGTCGAGCGCACGGCAGGCGTCGCTCATGCCTTCCAGGCAGCCGACGATCTGCCCCATGATCTCGGGCCGCTGCGGGTTGGCGAAGTTGAGGCAGTTGGTGACCGCGAGCGGGGTCGCGCCGACCGCGGTCAGGTTGCGCCAAGCCTCGGCGACGGCCTGCTTGCCGCCCTCGACCGGGTCGGCAAAGCAGTAACGCGGCGTGCAGTCGGTGGTCATCGCCAGCGCCTTCTGCGTCCCGTGGACGCGGACGACCGCCGCGTCGCCGCCGGGGCGCTGGACGGTGTCGGCGCCGACCTGGGTGTCATACTGCTCCCAGATCCAGCGGCGGCTCGCGATGTCGGGCGATGCCATCAGCTTGAGCAGATCGGCGGCGATGTCATGGGTTTCGGGCACGTCGACCAGCGCCTTGGCGGGCGGGGTCGGGACGTGCGGGCGATCGTAGAGCGGGGCGTCGTCGGCGAGCGGGCCGAGCGGGATGTCGCAGACAGTCTCGCCATTCCACGTCAGCACCATCCGCCCGGTTTCGGTGACTTGGCCGATGACCGCGAAATCGAGTTCCCATTTGCGGAAGATGGCTTCCGCAAAGTCCTCGCGGCCCGGTTTCAGCACCATGAGCATCCGCTCCTGGCTCTCCGACAGCATCATCTCATAGGGCGTCATGCCCGTCTCGCGCTGCGGCACCGCGTTCATGTCGAGTTCGATCCCGACACCACCCTTTGACGCCATCTCGACCGAGGACGAGGTGAGGCCGGCGGCACCCATGTCCTGGATCGCGACGATCGCGTCGGAGGCCATGAGCTCGAGACACGCCTCGATCAGCAGCTTTTCGGTGAAGGGATCGCCAACCTGCACCGTGGGGCGCTTCGCGTCCGCATCCTCGCCGAAATCGGCGCTGGCCATCGTCGCGCCGTGGATGCCGTCGCGCCCCGTCTTGGAGCCGACATAGACGATCGGATTGCCGACGCCCGACGCCGCCGAATAGAAGATCTTGTCGGTGTCGGCGACGCCCACGGTCATCGCGTTGACCAGGATGTTGCCGTCATAGGCCGGGTGGAAGTTCACCTCGCCGCCCACCGTCGGCACGCCGACGCAATTGCCGTAACCGCCGATGCCGTGGACCACGCCTGCGATCAGGTGGCGCATCTTCGGATGATCGGGTGATCCGAAGCGGAGCGCGTTGAGGTTCGCGATCGGACGCGCGCCCATCGTGAAAACGTCGCGCAGGATGCCGCCCACGCCGGTCGCTGCACCCTGATAGGGCTCGATATAGGACGGATGGTTGTGGCTCTCCATCTTGAAGATCGCCGCCTGACCGTCCCCGATATCGATGACGCCCGCATTCTCGCCGGGGCCGCAGATTACCCACGGCGCCTCGGTCGGCAGCTTCTTCAAATGGATGCGGCTCGATTTGTAGCTGCAATGCTCGGACCACATGACCGAGAAGATGCCGAGCTCGACCAGGTTCGGCTCGCGCCCCAGCGCGTGGAGGACGCGGTCATATTCTTCCGGGGACAAGCCATGCTCGGCGACGATTTCGGGCGTGATCGCGGTCATGCGCGTGGCCGATAGCGGATGCCTCGCCGCGAGTCAGCTACCGCGTTGCGATCACCGCTGCTTCAGCCGCCCTCGCAGACGGCGCAGCAAGCCGCCCTTGCTCATTCCCTCGATCATGTCGCCCGGCCCCTCGGGATCGAGCACCTCGTTGTCGGCGAGCCATATCTCGACCTCGTTGAGGTCGGGAACTTCATAGGGTTTAAGCGTCTTGCCCCGTCCGCGCAGCGCCTCGATCGCGGCGATCATCGACGCGCCGTTCGCGAGCCGACGGGCAATTTCGGCCGGCTCGAAGTCCAGATGTTCCGCCAGCAGCCCCTCGCGGATCGCCGCGATGGGAGTCGCCAACGCCGGATCGCCGCCCGCATCGATCACCATGTCGCATTCGGTGTCGAGCCGCAGCGAGCGATTGTTGAAATTGGAGGAGCCGACCCGGATGAACCGGTCGTCGACGATCAGCACCTTGGCATGGACGTAGATCGATTCTCCGCCCGCGGTGAAGGGGTGATACATGCGCAGTCGGTCATGGCCATCGCGCTGCTTCAGGCTCTGGAACAGCCGCGCGCGCGCGGTGTCCATCGCGATCGGCTCGAGCCAGCCTTGCGCGGTGACCGGATTAATGACGACGATCTCGGGGCCGTCCGCCTCGTCCAGCCGCTTCGCGATCGCTTCGGCGACCTTGCGGGACGCGAAATACTGGCTTTCGGCATAGATGCGCGTCTTCGCCGCCGCGATGAGGTCGCAATATAGCTCCTCGATCTGGTGGACGGTTTCCTGCCCGGGATGCTCTGGCTGGGTGCGCGCGATTCCGACATCGACATCGCGCCAGTCCGCATCGAGGCTCGCCGGCCAGCAATCCTTCGTTTCGGGGGGCGGCGCGATCGTGCCGCCGCCCGCGATGGCCCAGCGTTCCCGGCAGATATTGCCGAGCAGCTGCGCCACAGGGCCTTGCAGCGCGGTCGTCGCATCGTGCCACGGCTTGTAGGGCTTGCCGCGGGGCGAAGTGCGGTGCGGCTGGTCGTCCTCGTGCGCGCGGGTGTCCCAGCGCTCGTCGGTCATGTCGATCCCACCGCAAAAGGCGAGGCAATCGTCGATCACCACGACCTTCTGGTGCTGCGAGGCGGCGACCGGGTGGTGACCGTCCAGCTTCAGGTGGATGCGCGGATGAGTGAAGCGCCATTTGGTCAGCGTCCACAGCGTCTTGCCGCGAAACAGCGTCTTGATCGCACCCTTGTCCCAGCGAAGGATGTAGACCTGCAAGGTCGGCGTGCGATCGACGAGCCAGGTGATGAATTCGCCGACCGTCGTAGGCACCCCCGGATGGTCGTCGTCCCAGGCGAGCCGGATGCGCGCGTCGAAATCCCAGCCGACGAGCAGGATCTGATGTTTCGCGCTCAGCATCGCCTCGCGGGCCGCGCGGAAATAGGCGTCCGCGTCGATGACGACGCTCGCCCGGTCGGCGCGGGCGATGCCGGTGCAGTTGCGGGGCGGATCGAGAAGGCGCAGGCCCGGCGCGGTGGAGATCGACATCGGCGCCCGTCTTAAACGTCGAGGGCGACCGGTCCAGCGTTCCTTTCGCGCGTCGCCCCGGTCCACCAGGCGAGCGCGGTCATCACCGCATAGGCGAAGAGCGCGAGCAGCGGCTGGGAGGCGGGAACCGGATCAATGATGGTCGCGGGTTGCGGGGTCAGCCAGTTGATCGCCTGAAAAAGCAGCATGACGCCCGCAAGCACCCAGAACGACACGCGTCCCGCCACGCCCTTCGCCTGCGTTTCGCTGTAGAACCAGGTCAGCGCGATCGCGGTGATCGCAAGCTCCAGCGGCATTTCGACCTGCGGCAGATTCCACAGGCCGAGGCCGTAGCGATAGCCGCTGCCGAAGATCGTGAGGTCGGGCGAATGGACGATGAGGTCGAGTAGCCAGTGCGACGCCACGACCACACCGCCGATCGTCGCCGCCATCCACGTGCCGCCGCGCCCGCGCCAGACGCCGGCGAAGATGAGAGCGAACGCCGCCGTCCCGACAAGGCTGTGGGTGAAGCGCATGTCGTAAAGGTCCATCGCGTTCATCGTCGTGATGCCGGGGACCATCCGCATGTGCTCGATGCCGAGCAGGACGAAGGTGAAGAAGGCGAGATCGACAAGTTGCGCCGCGACGAACAACGGCCCGAGCCGGGGCGAGCGCCGATCGGTGGCGAGCAGCAATGCGGGGGCGTAGTGGCCGATGAACATGGGTGCGCGGTCCTCCCGCGCACCGTCATGCCAGCGTCGCGCGTCCGCGACTAGGCGATGCGTTCGAGCAGGCCTTCGAACATGCGCCGGCCGTCGGTGCCGCCATGCGCATCCTCGATCCGGCGTTCGGGGTGCGGCATCATGCCGAGCACGTTGCCAGCTTCGTTCAGCACGCCGGCGATGTTGCGCGCGCTGCCGTTGACCGCGTCGGCGTAGCGGAACGCGATGCGGCCTTCGCCTTCCAAGCGGTCGAGGGTCGCTTCGTCGGCGAAATAATTGCCGTCGTGATGCGCGACCGGAATCGTGATCCGCTCGTCCGCGTCATAGCGGCTGGTGAACAGGCTCTGCGCGTTCTCGACCGTCAGCGCGGCATCCCGGCACACGAAGTTCAGCCCGGCATTGCGCATCAGCGCGCCGGGGAGCAGCCCCGCCTCGGTCAGCACCTGAAAGCCGTTGCAGATGCCGAGCACCGGGACGCCCTTGCCCGCCGCCCCGACGACCGCCGCCATGATCGGCGACCGCGCCGCCATCGCGCCGGAGCGGAGGTAATCGCCATAGGAGAAGCCGCCGGGCAGCGCGACGAAGCCGATACCGTCGGGCAAGGCCGTTTCGCCGTGCCACACCATCGCCGGTTTCACGCCGGTCACCGCTTCCAGCGCCGTCGCGATATCGCGGTCGCAATTGGAGCCGGGGAAGACGATGACGGCGGTCTTCATGCCCGTTCTATCCGGTAATTCTCGATGACCGTGTTGGCGAGGAGCCTGCGGCACATCGCGTCGATATCGGCGTCGCTGGTGGCGTCGGCCACGTCGAGTTCGATGAGCTTGCCTACCCGCGCCTCGGCCACGCCGGTGAAGCCGAGCCCTGCGAGGGCGTGTTCGATCGCCTTGCCCTGCGGATCGAGCACGCCGGGCTTCAATGTCACGAAGATCTTGAGTTTCATCGCGGCAGGGCACCTGTGCTGGCGCGCCCCGGTGGAGCGCGCAGGGATTCGGGCGCCCCTATGCCGTGGGGCGCGCGGCGGGGCAAGTTCACGCTTCCTTTACGCCCCTTGTGCGATGCTCCCTTTCGCAGCGACGTGTCGGCTGCGTCTTTGCGGAGAGGGGGCGGGCGATGGCTGGCCTTGCAATGGTGATGTTCATCGCGCTGTTCGCCTTCGGCGACCAGTATTTCGGCTGGGACGATCCCGGCGGCCACATTCAGCTCGCGCTGTTCGCGACCTTCGTGTTCGGGATCGTCTGCGGCTACCGCGCGAAGGGCTAGCGTCCGCGGCGCTTGCGGTGGCTGTCGAGATCGAGGACCTCGGTTTCGCCGCCTTCGGGCATCAGGCCGAGCCGTCGTGCGACCTCCTGATAGGCTTCCACCTCGCCGCCGAGATCGCGGCGGAAGCGGTCCTTGTCCATCTTCTCGTTGGTTTCCATGTCCCACAGCCGGCAGCCATCGGGGCTGATCTCGTCCGCCAGGATGATTCGGCCGTAGTCATTGTCCCAGATGCGCCCGAACTCGAGCTTGAAATCCACAAGCCGGATGCCGACGCCGGCAAAGAGCCCGCACAGGAAATCGTTCACCCGGATCGCGAGATCGGCGATGTCGTGCATCTCCTCCTGGCTCGCCCATCCGAACGCCGCGATGTGCTCGTCGGTGACCATCGGGTCGCCCAGCGCATCGTCCTTGTAGTAATATTCGATGATCGTCCGGGGCAGCTTCGTCCCCTCCTCGATCCCAAGCCGCTTCGACAGCGAGCCGGCGGCGACGTTGCGCACCACGACCTCGATCGGAACGATCTCGACCTGGCGGATCAGCTGCTCGCGCATGTTCAGGCGGCGGATGAAGTGGGTCGGCACGCCGATATGATCGAGCAGCGTGAAGACATGCTCGGAAATGCGGTTGTTGAGGACGCCCTTGCCGTTGATCGTGCCCTTCTTCTGGGCGTTGAACGCGGTCGCATCATCCTTGAAATACTGGATGAGCGTGCCGGGCTCCGGGCCCTCGTAAAGGATCTTGGCCTTGCCCTCATAGATCTGTCGGCGGCGCGCCATCGGCATGTCCTAGCGTAGAAATGAGCAACCCCGGCGCACGGGTCACGCGGCCGGGGCGGTTAGGGCCGCGGCTATAACGAAGGGGGGCGGGGGGTGCAATCAGGTGACGGCGAGCCGCTCGGCGAAGGCGGGATCGGTATAGCTCTGGTCGGTCAGAACCTGGCCCAGGATTTCGCCCGCGCGCCAGACATCCTCGTGACTGAGATAGAGCGGGGTGAGGCCGAGGCGCAGGATATCGGGATCGCGGAAATCGCCGATGACGCCGCGGGCGATCAGCGCCTGGCAGATGGCGTAGGCGTTGGGGTGGCGAAAGCTGATGTGGCTGCCGCGCGCGGTTGGATCGCGCGGGGAGACACATTCCAGGCCGAGGACATCGCCCGCTTGCGCGAGGATGTCGAAAAGGGTGGCGCTCTTCGCGGCGACCATTTGTTGATCGACGTCCGCCCAAAGATCGACGCCGGCCTCGAGCGCGCGCATCGCGAGGATCGGGGGCGTGCCGACGAGCCAGCGCTGCATGCCGCTCGCGGCTTTATAGCCATCGGTAAAGGCGAAGGGCGCGGCGTGGCCCATCCATCCCGACAAAGGGTTGGCGAGCCGGTCCTGCAGGTCGCGGCGGACATAGAGGAAGGCGGGCGCGCCGGGGCCGCCGTTCAGATATTTGTAGGTGCACCCGACGGCGAGGTCGGCGCCCGCGCCCGAAAGATCGACCGGGACCGCGCCGACGCTGTGGCTGAGGTCCCAGAGGACCAGCGCGCCGGCGTCGTGGATCGTGCGGGTCCACTGCGCCATCTCGAACCGCTCGGCCGTCTTGTAGTGGACATGGGTGAGGACGACGACGGCGGTCTGCGCGTCGATCGCGGCCGCGAGGTAGCTGCGATCGACCGCGTGCAGCCGCGCGCCGGGCACCGCCGCCGCTGCGCCTTCGGCGATGTGGAGATCGGTCGGGAAATTGCCCTTCTCGCTGACGATCGTCGTGCGCGCCGGGTCGTGCCGCAGCGCGGCGACGAGCAGCTTGTAGAGATTGGCCGAGGTGGAGTCGGCAACGATGATCTCGTCCGCGGCGGCGCCGATGAGCGGCGCGATCTTGGCGCCGATCCGCGCCGGCGCGTCGATCCACCCCTCGTTCCAGCTGCGGATCAGCCGTTCGCCCCATTGCCGGTCGACGACATGGTCGATCGCGGCGCGGGTCGTGCGCGGCAGCGGGCCGAGCGAATTGCCGTCGAGATAGATCAGCCCCTCGGGCAACGCGAAACGCTCCCGCATCGGCGCGAGCGGATCGGCCGCGTCGCGCGCACGGGCCTCGTCCAGAGTCATTTGCGCAAGGCCGCGACGATGAGCCGCTTCGCCTCCGCCCAGGCGGGGGTTTCGGGCGCGATCAGCTCGACGTGCCCCGTGTTCGGGACGGTGTGGAGGGTGACCGGGTCGCCCGCGGCCTTCGCCTTCGTCACATAGCCGGTCGCCAGGCGGAAGGGGATGATGCGGTCCTCCTCGCCGTTCACCAGATCCTGCGTGACGCCGATCGGCAGCAGGCGGGGAACCGAGGTGTCGGCATAAGGATCGGCGCGGTCGCCGTTCCTTGGCCCGACGAGCCGCGCGACGACCTCGGTGCCGCAGCCATTATCGGGGCTTGCCGCGGTCGCTTCGAGATCGGGCAGGCCGCCGAGGCTGACGACGTGCGCGATCTTCAGCGGATGCACCGTGCGCAGCGGGCTTTTCGTCGGAAGTTTCGCGCGCGCCGCCAGCCAAAGCGCGAGATGCCCGCCCGCGGAATGGCCGACCGCGACGACGTGGCCGGTTTCGAGGTGATATTTCGCTGCGTTCTCCGCCAGCAGATCGGCGGCGCGCGCGGTATCTGCGAAGGTGCCGGGATAGCCGCCGCCGGGGCGATCCACGCCGCGGTAATCGATGTTCCACACAGCGATACCGCTCTTGCGCAGGTCGTCCGCGATCCAGTTCATCAGGCTGCGATCGGCGATTTCGGTGGTCCAGCAGCCGCCATGCACCATCAGCACGACGGGGTGCGGCCCCTTGCCGGCGGGCAGCCAGAGATCGACCTTCTGAAAGGGATCGTCGCCGTAGGAAATGGTCGCATCCGCGGCGGGTCGCGCCCGGTTGGTGAGATCGGGCCAGGTCAGCGGCTTGAAATCGGTTGCTGTGGAGGCAGTGATCGGCATTGCGGCGGCAACCAGAAGCAGGGCGAGACGGAACATCCCGCCCTGCTAGCGCAGGTCCACCGCCGATGCCATCGCAGACCTCAGCCGCAGCGAACGCCTGGGCGGGCGGGGCGGCGGGTTGGCTCGCGCTTCCACGGGGCATCGAATTGCTGGCGGTTGAGCGACGCGAACGCGGTCGCGACGTTGCGGATCAGCTTATCGACACCGGCGCTGAAGGCGGCATGGTGGTCGGCCCATTCGCGGGTCTGGAAATCGTCCTGCATGGTCGGAACTCCTTCGCTGCTTGGTGTCCATCGATATGCAAGGTCGCGCGCGGCCTCGCCAACAAATCGTTGCACGGAGGTCATAAGCGGTGTTTATCGACAAGCCATGCGCGTGCTGCCCCCGCTTTCCGCCGTAAGGGTCTTCGATGCGGCGGCGCGTCACGAGAATTTCACGGTCGCGGCCGGCGAATTGGGGATGACCCAGGCGGCGGTCAGCTATCAGATCAAGCTGCTCGAGGAACGGCTGGGCACGCAGTTGTTCCGGCGCGAGCGGCGGCGGGTGATCCTGACCGAAGCCGGGAGGCGGGTCGCGCCGCAGGTGGCCGCGGCGTTCGACACCCTCGATGCGGCGTTTGCGGGGCTGCGCAGCGAGGACGAGGCGCTGCTGACGGTTTCGACCTCGAACACCTTTGCGAACACCTGGCTCGCGTGGCGGGTCGGCGCGTTCCAGATGGCGCATCCCGAAATGGCGGTGCGGATGCTGACCAGCGACGAGGTCGCCGATTTCGCGAGCTCCGATGTCGATTGCGCGATCCGGTCGGGGCTGGGCGACTGGCCGGGGCTTGCCGCCGACCTGCTGATCCCGATCGACTTCACGCCGATGTGCAGCCCCGATTTCCTGGCGCGGCATGGGGGGGCGATCGCGGCGGCGGACCTCATGACCCTGCCGCTCATCAGCCCGCATGATCCGTGGTGGGCGCACTGGCTGCGGGAGGCGGGTGTCGATGCGACCGAGGGGAAGACACGGCCCGGAGTCCGGCTCGATTCGCAGGCGCACGAGGGGCATGCGGCGATGGCGGGCCAGGGGATCGCGATGCTCACCCCGTTCTTCTGGCGAGGCGATATTTCGGAGGGCCGCCTCGTCCAGCCCTTCGCGCAGGTTTCGACACGCGGCTACGGCTATTGGTTCGTCTGTCCGGAGCATCGGCGGCGCGTGCCGAAGGTGCGGCAGTTCCGCGAGTGGCTGATCGGCGAGATCGCGCTGGACCGGGCGATCCCGTAGCGCGGGGCGGCAAGCGCTGCTAGGTCGTGGCGCTCTATGGCCACCACCGACCTTCCCGACATTCCCGAAAACCCAGCCGTCGGCATCCTCGATGCGCCGTTCGACAGCGCGCTGAGCGAGCGGTATCTGGTCTATGCGCTGTCGACGATCACCGCGCGGTCGCTCCCCGATGTGCGCGACGGGCTGAAGCCGGTGCACCGGCGCCTGCTCTGGGCGATGCGGCTGCTTCGGCTCGATCCCGCCTCGGGCTACAAGAAGTGCGCGCGCGTCGTCGGCGACGTGATCGGCAAATACCACCCGCATGGCGACCAGTCGGTCTATGACGCGATGGTCCGGCTCGCGCAGGATTTCGCGCTGCGCTATCCGCTCGTCGACGGGCAGGGCAATTTCGGCAATATCGACGGCGATAACGCCGCGGCCTACCGCTACACCGAGGCGCGGCTGACCCAGGTCGCGATCGACCTGATGGACGGGCTGGACGAGGACGCGGTCGAATATCGCCCGACCTATAATGGCGAGGATCACGAGCCCGAGCTGTTTCCGGGGATGTTCCCGAACCTGCTGGCCAACGGCGCGAGCGGGATCGCGGTGGGCATGGCGACGAGCATCCCGCCGCACAACGCCGCCGAGCTGTTCGCGGCGGCGATCGCGCTGATCGACAACCCTGCCGCCGATCCGCTCAATCATGTGAAGGGTCCGGACTTTCCCACCGGCGGGCTCGTGGTCGACAGCGAGGCCACGATCCGCGAGGCCTATGCGACCGGGCGCGGCGGCTTTCGCGTGCGTGCGCGCTGGCAGATCGAGCGCGAGAAGGGCGGCGGCTGGCAGATCGTCGTCGGCGAAATTCCCTACGGCGTCCAGAAGGGCAAGCTGATCGAGCAGATCGCCGAGCTCATCAACGCCAAGCGGCTGCCGATCCTTGCCGACGTGCGCGACGAGAGCGATGCCGAGGTGCGGCTGGTGCTGGAGCCACGCAGCCGCACCGTCGATCCGCAGGTGCTGATGGACGGGCTGTTCCGGCTCTCCGATCTCGAAAGCCGCTTCTCGCTGAACCTCAACGTCCTCGATGCGCGCCGCACGCCGCGCGTCATGTCGCTGCACGAGGCGCTGTCGGCCTGGGTCGAGCATCAGTTCGTCGTGCTGCGCCGGCGCTCGCAGCATCGGCTCGACAAGATCGCCGACAGGCTGGAGCTCGTCGGCGGCTATATCGTCGCCTTTCTAAACCTCGACCGCGTGATCGAGATCATCCGCACCGAGGACGAGCCGAAGGCGGTGATGATCGCCGAGTTTCAGCTGACCGACCGCCAGGCCGAGGCGATCCTCAACATGCGGCTGCGATCCTTGCGCAAGCTGGAGGAGATGGAGCTGCGCCGCGAGCGCGAGATGCTAGAGAAGGAGCAGGAGGGGCTGACGCTGCTGCTGTCGTCGGAGGCGCGCCAGCGGACGCGGCTGAAGCGCGATCTCGGCAAGCTGCGCGACCGCTACGGCCCGCAGACCCCGCTCGGCAAGCGGCGCACCACGATCGAGGAAGCTGCGCCCGCGCGCGATATCCCGCTGGAAGCGATGATCGAGCGCGAGCCGATCACCGTCATCCTCTCCCAGCGCGGCTGGATCCGCGCGCTGAAGGGGCATGCCGAGCTGGCTTCGGCGGAAACCGCGAAGTTCAAGGAGGGCGACGGCCCGGCCTTCGCCTTCCACGCGCAAACCACCGACAAGCTGCTGCTCGCGGCGGAGAACGGCCGCTTCTACACGCTGGGCGCGGACAAGCTGCCCGGCGGGCGCGGCTTCGGCGAGCCGGTGCGCGCGATGATCGACCTCGACGGCAGCGTCGGGATCGTCGCGTTTCTCCCCGCGCGCGCGGCCGAGAAGCTGCTGGTGGCGGCGACCGATGGCCGCGGCTTCCTGGTGCCGGCGGCGGATGTTGTCGCGGAAACGCGCAAGGGGAAGACGATCGTCACCCCGCGGGCGGGGGCGCGGCTGCTGGTCGTCCGCCCGGTTGCGCCCGGGGCGGATTACGTCGCGGCGATCGGCGAGAATCGCAAGCTCGTCGTCTTTCCGATGAACGAGCTCGCCGAAATGACGCGCGGGCAAGGCGTGCAGCTGCAGCGGTATCGCGACGGCGGGCTGGCGGACGCGACTACCTTCGTCTTCGCGCAAGGGTTGAGCTGGGCGATGGGAGGCGAGAGCGGACGGACGCGAACCGAGTCGGACATGAACCCCTGGCGTGCCGCGCGGGGTGCGGCGGGGCGGATGCCGCCCAACGGCTTCCCGCGCGAAAACCGCTTCTGATTCCAGCGTTATGCGGCCGTTTCGGTTGGAATTTTCTTTAGCCGCTCTTAACGGGTGACCGCGTAGGCCGGCGCCAATGGCGTCGCAATATGAGAGCTTGGCGCTCCAGGGCATGGGGCTGATACCGCCGGGGCTGACCGCCGCCGACGGCGCGCTCGAGCTGTTGCCGATTCCGGCCGTCATCGTCGGACCCTGTGACACGGGTCTGTTTTTCGAGGCGCACAACAAGGCCTTCCGCCACGCCGGGCTTGGCCACTCGCCCGATCGCTCGATCCTCGTGCGTCAGCTCGGCGAGCGGTTGATGCACTTCCTTCTCGACGGCGCGACGCGCGACGAATTCATCTGGGAAACCGGGGACTCCGTCGAAATCCGGCATTACCGGGTGACCATCGCGCGGATTGCCTCGCGCTGCGAGCCGCGCGCGCTGGTCACGCTGGTCGACCAGACCGGCGAGATGCGGACCGAGCGCAATCTGCGGCGCGAAATGCTGACCGACAGCCTCACCGGCCTCGCCAACCGGGCGGGGTTCAACGAGCGCCTCGAAGCGCTTGTGGCGGGGCAGCAGCAGCCCTTCGCGGTGCTCGTCGTCGATCTCGAACGGTTCAGCCGCGTGAACGCGTGCCTCGGCTCGCTTGCGGGGGACGAACTGCTGATCACGGTCGCGCGGCGGTTGAAGGCCGCGCTCAGGACTTGCGATATCCTGGCGCGCACCGGCGGTGACGAATTCGCGATCCTTCTCGCGATCGACGAAGACGCGGACGAGGCGCTCCGGGTCGCCGCCCGCCTGCGCGCGGTGCTTGCGGCGCCGTTCCGCCTCAGCGAAACCGAGGTGCGCATCTCCTGCTCGATCGGCATCGCGCACGGCGACGAGGTGCAGGACGAGGATGTCGGCGCGGTCATCCGCCACGCGCAGTTCGCGGTCAACCGGTCGAAGAAGAGCGGGCGCGACGAGGTCTATCAGAAGCGCGCCTTTGCGATTGCGCGCGAGGAGTTCGCGGTCGAGGCGGCACTTCGCCGCGCGATCGACAGCCGCGCGCTGCGGCTCCACTATCAGCCGATCTGCGACCTTTCGACCGGGCGGATCGCCGCGTTCGAGGGGCTGGCGCGCTGGACCGACGAGTGCGGCCGCAGTCATCCGCCCGACGAGTTCATCGCGCTGGCCGAGAATACCGGGCTCATCATGCCGCTGGGCCGGTGGGCCATCGACGAGGTCGTCGCGACGCTGGCCCGTTGGGATCGGCGCTATGGCGGCGATTGCGGGGTCAAGCTTGCGGTC
Source organism: Sphingomonas sp. EC-HK361 (assembly GCF_902498785.1). GTDB lineage: Bacteria > Pseudomonadota > Alphaproteobacteria > Sphingomonadales > Sphingomonadaceae > Sphingomonas. The sequence goes on along the minus strand of NZ_LR701494.1, from coordinate 781,267 downwards.
AACCTGTCGGCGATCCAGCTCCACCGCGACGAGATCGCGCCGGTGGTGGCGGCCGCGCTCGCCGCCCACGGGGTCGACGGCACGCGGCTGAAGCTCGAACTCACCGAGAGCGCGCTCGTCACCGATCCGGACCGGATCGCCGACACGCTGCATGCGCTTAAGGCGCTCGGCACGACGCTGGCGATGGACGATTTCGGCACCGGCTATTCGAACCTCGCCTCCCTCCAGAAGCTGCCGATCGACATCTTGAAGATCGACCGGAGCTTCGTGACCGGGATGCTGGCCGACCGGGACAAGATCGCGATCGTGCGCGCGATCCTGAGCCTTGCGCAGACTCTCGGCATGACAACGGTTGCCGAGGGGATCGAGACGCAGGAACTGGCGCAGACGCTGTCCGCGCTCGGCTGCACGCACGGTCAGGGTTATGTCTTCGCGCGGCCGCTGGAAGCCGAGGAAGCCTACCGGCTGCTGCTCGCCCGCAACATCTGATCGACCGCGGCATCGGCGAGGGCCGAGACGCGCGCCTCGTCGGGAAAGCCTTCCGCGATCCACTGCGTTTCGATCCCGCGTAGCGCGCGTGCGACGTCCGGTCCCTTCGCAAGCCCGCGCGCGACGAGCGCTCCGCCCGACAGCGGCAGGCGCGGCGGCGTGAAGCCTTGCAGCGCGTTCACATCGGCCCCCGCAATAAGGAGCCGATCGGTCGCCTGCTCGACGCCGACGCGGTAGGCGAGCGCACGTGCCCCCTCGTCGCCGGGGCCGCCGCTCGCTGCGATCAGCCGCTTGCGCTGGGCATTGGACAGTTTCAGCCGCGCGCCGATATCGTCGGCCGCCTCGCGCGGGACGAGGACGGCGAGGCGGCGGATCGCGTCGGGCGCAATGCCATTGGCGCCTTCTGCCCCAGCCAGCCGGGTCAGACGATCGACCGCGGCGGCGTCGATCTCCGGCAGCACCGGCCTCAGGATACCGCGATCGACCATGAGCGCCAGGGTCTCGACCGCGCCGCTCGCGACGAGCAGCTTCAGCAACTCGGCCGCGATCCGCTCGCGTGACAGCGCCATCAGGTCGTTCGCGCGCGCGACGCAGGCCGCCAGACCGCCCTCATCGACCGCGTCACCGAACCGTGCGTGGAAGCGGAAGAAGCGCAGGATGCGCAGGTGATCCTCCGCGATGCGCTGGAACGGATCGCCGATGAAGCGCACGCGCCCGGCTTCCAGATCGGCCAGGCCGTCGAAATAATCGTGGATTTCGGTCGTGACCGGATCGGACGACAGCGCGTTCATCGTGAAGTCGCGCCGCGCCGCATCCTCGCGCCAGTCGTCGGTGAAGGCGACGGTCGCGTGCCGTCCGTCGGTTTCGAGATCGCGGCGCAGCGTCGTCACCTCGACGACGGTGCCTTGCGACACCGCGGTGATCGTGCCGTGCGCGATGCCGGTCGGGATCGCCTTGATCCGCGCCGCCTCCAGCCGGTCGATCACCGTCTCGGGCGCGTGCACGGTCGCGATGTCGATATCGGACACATCGAGGCCGAGAAGCGTGTCGCGCACCGCGCCGCCGACATACCGCGCCTCGCCAGCATCGCCGCCGAGCGCGCGGGTCAGCTCGGCGAGTCCCGGGCGACCGAGCCATGGGGCGTCGGGCAGCGTCACCATTGCAGCCGCCGCGACAGGTTCACGATCATCCCGGCCGTTGCCCCCCAAATCCGTCGATCCTGCCACAATATCTCGTAAAAATGGCGTTCGCGACCCTGCCAGTGCGCGCTCGCCGCGCGGTGATTGGCGGGATCGAGCAGGAAATCCAGTGGCACCTCGAAGACCGCCGCCACCTCCGCCTCGCTCGGCACGAGCGACAGGTCGGGGGGCACGACGCCGATGACCGGCGTGATGCTGAACCCGGTGCCGGTGCGGTAGCGATCGGCGGTGCCAACGACCGCGACGGCGGAGGGATCGAGCGCGATCTCCTCGTCCGCCTCGCGCAGTGCGGCGGCGACCGCGTCCTCGCCCGCGTCGATCCGTCCGCCGGGAAAGGCGACCTGGCCGGCATGGCGGCGCAGCGTTTCGGTGCGCTGGGTGAGGATGACACCCGGCCGCACGCGGTCGGTGACAGGGACGAGCACGGCCGCCTGGGCAAGCGCGCCGTGGTCGGCGATGTCGGGATGGTCGCCGCTCATCAGGTCGCGCGCCGGAGCGGCGACCAGCGCGGCGGCGAGCCGCTCGGCCAGCGTCATTGCGAAGCCGGCGGCTGCAACGCGAAGAAGGCGCCCGCGCTCCACACGCCCGGCGGTTCGTCGGGGCCCGCCAGCGCGAACTCGGCGAGCTCGTAATAGAGGCTGCGTGCAACGAGCGCCTCCAGCCCGCCGCGGACGTGGAGATAGGGGTGGGGGCCGTCGTCCCGTTCCTCGAAGCGAAGCGGGTGCTCGGCGGACGCGGTGACCATGTCGCCGGTGTTGAGCCGGAAGGCGAGGCGCGCGTCGCGGCCCGTGCCCTCGGCCTTCAGTTCGACGGCGACGAACGGTGCGTCCTCGACCGCGATGTCGAGCTTCTCGACCGGCGTGACGAGGACATAGCCGCTATCCTCCTCACGCCGCAGGATTCGGCTGAATGCGCGGACCATCGCGGTGCGGCCGATCGGCGATCCCTGGTGATACCAGGTGCCGTCGCGTGCGATCCGCATCTCGCTGTCGCCGCAATGCGTGGGGTGCCATTGCTCGACGGGGGGCAGCCGGTCGTCGGCAGCAAGCCGCGCGATATCGGCGATCGTCAGCGTATCGAAATTGGGGGGCGGCGCCATCGGCATGGCCTGCGAGGTAGGCGCGCGTCGCTGCGCGGTAAAGAGTCAGGCGATGACCGCGACCCGCGGGGCGATCTCTCCGGGGCCGCGCGGCACCAGCGCGCCGCGCGCCAGCAGGCGGTGGCGCTCGACCGGGCCGGGGAGGCGCCACCTGGCGGTCGCGTCGGCGGTGAAGCCGAAGAAACGCTCGTAATAATCGGGATCGCCGACGAGCATGAGCGCGCCGTCCAGCCCTTGCGCGCCAGCGGCGATCAGGCTTGCCCCCATCAGCATGCGGCCGATTCCGGCCTGCTGATGCGCCGGATCGACCGCGACCGGGCCGACCAAGACGAGAGACGTGCACGCGCCGTCGTCGCCGATGTGCCGGACCGGCCAGCACTGGATCGAGCCGACAAGCGTGTCCCCATCGACTGCGGCAAGGCTGAGGCCGCTCAGCGCCCGCGTTTCTTCCCGCAGCCGATACGCGGTGCGCGCATGGCGATCGGCGCCGAACGCGCGGTCGAGCAACTGCTCGACAGCGGCGGCATCGATCGTCTCCAGCGGCGCAAGTTCGATCACGGCAATCCAGACGGCGTTGAAGACGCATGCCGCGTCGGAGGCGCGGCGCTTTAGCTGGAGCGCTGGTGAACGCAAGCGGAATGCGGGGGCCGCCGCCCGCGACTCGCCAAGGCGCGCGAACCTGCTACAGGCGCGGCGCATGAACGACAGCCTCCAGCTCGAGGTCCACGATCTCGAAGTGCCGGTCCTGACCGGCATCTACTCCGAAGAGACGCATTTGCCGCAACCGCTGCGCATCTCGATGACGGTGGACCTGGATTGTCCCGATCACTTCGCGCCCGATACGCCGCTGTCGGGGTCGAAAAACTATATGGACCTGAAGCACGCCGCGACGACCGCGCTGCCCCAAGGCGTGCATTTCACGCTGATCGAGGGGGTTGCGGATCATATCTGCGACACGCTGTTCCTGCAGGACAAGCGCGTGCGACGGGTGATGATCCGGATCGTGAAGCTTGCCATCGCCGAGGGGGGCGAATCGATCGGCATCACGCTCGTGCGGCACCGCCGCTGATGGTGGCGACGATCACGCCGCGCGACCTAGCCTCGCTGGAAGCTGGTGTCGCGAGCGCTGGCGGAGATGTGACGGTCCTGCTCGATTCGGCGCTGCCGCCGGTCCCGCTCGCCGCAATGCGCGCCGCCATCGGCCCGCTCGCGGTGGAACAGGCGCCGACGCGCCGGATCAACGCCGTGGCCGCCGATACGGGCGCTCACCCCGACGACGTTGCCGCAGCGTGCGCATGGCTCGCCGACGCGACATCGACGACGGGGCAGGTGATCGAGATCAGCGCGCGGGGCTGACCGCGGGCGCGCCGGTCGTGCGCCCGCACGGACCGAGCCGGTCGAGGACGAATCGATAGTCGTCCTGCGCGGCGCTCGCGTCGCCCGGCGCCAGGGATGCGGTGCTGCGATCGGGAAGCGCGGGCGGCAATGTGCACGCGAGGCGATACCACAGCAGCGTGTCGCGCGCGGGCGGGGCGGCGGCATCGTCGACGATCTCCGACAGCGCGACCGCCCAGCGCGGCTGCTCGCCGGGGCGGCGCAGGATCGAGAGCGAGACCGGGCGGTTGTCCGCAGTGGTCAGGAAAATCTGCGTCTCGCCTTCGCCCGGCAGCGATCCGGCGACGTGGAAGGCGTTGCCGATGCCGGTCACGACCGGCGGCGCGTCGCTGGCGAGCGTTGCCTGGACGATGCCGCGCACCTGCGCCTCCGCAGCCGGCGTCCAGTCGCGCTGGGCATCCGGCTTCACAAGCTGGACCTGATCGGGACGGCCGTCGACGGTGCGTGCGAAGAGCAGCACACGCAATTTCTTCAGTTTGGGCGCGCGTCCGCGCGGATCGAGGGGAAGATCGACGAGATAGCCGATGCGCGGCGGGATCGCGCTGGCGCCGCGGATCAGCGCCGTCACATCGGCCTCGACATAAAATCGCGCCGAGCCCGCGGCGACATTCGCCGCCTCCGGCCCCTTGATTCGGGTGGCCGAGCGAATCGCCGCATCGACGACGAGCGGGGCGGCGAGCACGAGATCGGCGGTGTCGGCATACCCATAGGGTGACGTGGCGGCAGGGGCGGAACCGGAACCGTTTCCAGGCGCTGTGGCCTGAGAGATTGCTGCGGAGGAGACGGAAAGTGCCGCAATCGCGACGACTTGGGAAAAACGGGGGAGGCGAAGCATGGCATTTCCGTTACGCGAAGCCCCGCGGATTATACAGAAATAATTCTGCCACGGAGCGCTTGTACGTTTGTTGCGTGAGACAAAGCGTTTGCGCGTTCGTTGACGTGCGGTTAGGACTCGCGCTCTGTCCGAGGATACATTAGCCCACGGGCGGTGGGCGCGGGGTCCGGTTTTCGCGGATCGCGTGCCCGATTGTCGTCCGGCCATTGGGAAGAGGGAGTTTCGTTGCTGAATGGCCTATGCTGACCAGAAGATGAGCGGAGGCAAGATCGGGGCGATCGTTATCGTCGCGCTGATCCATCTTGCCCTCGGCTATGCCTTCGTCACCGGCCTTGCGTACCAGTACGCCAAGAAGGTGTCGGAGAAGCTGAATACGTTCGACGTCGAGGAGCCGCCGCCGATCGTGCAGAATCCGAATCCGCCGCCCGTGACGATTGCCACGGTGCCGACTCCGCCGCCGGCCTATGTGCCGACGCCGATCGTCGCGCCCCCGGCACCGCCTGCGCCGCCCGCGCCGCCGGTCGTCAGCAAGGCGGCTGGTGCCAAGGGTAATCCGGCCGATTGGATCACCAACGATGATTATCCGCCCAGCTCGATCCGTGCGGAGGAGCAGGGGACATCGGTGATTGCCTGGACGATCAGTACTGCAGGCAGGGTCGAGAATTGTCGCGTCACCCAGTCGAGCGGCTCATCGGCGCTGGATCAGGCAGCCTGCCGCGCGTTGACACGCCGTGGCAGATATACGGCTGCGACCGATGCTGCCGGCAATCCGATTGCCACGACGTCGTCCCGACGAGTGGTATGGAAATTGCCTGAAGACCGTTAATGGGGCGAAAGTCCGCAAGAAATCAGCTAGTTAGAGGGAATAACTGAATGTTCACCACTGTTCTTGCCGCCGCCTCGACCGGCGCGGCCGCCCCCCAGGGGGAAAACCCGTACGGCTTGATCGCCGCACTCGAGCAGGGCGGTATCATCGCCCAGTCCGTGTTCGGCATCCTGGTGCTGATGTCGATCGTGTCGTTCTACATCATGTTCACCAAGCTGTTCGAGCAGCAGAAGATCATCAACCAGTCCAAGCGGGTGCGTGCCGGCTTCTGGACCGCCAACAACCTGCGCGACGGTTCGGCCAAGCTCGAGAAGAACTCGGCTTACAAGCAGATCGTCGATGACGGCCTGGCGGCGCAGGATCAGCACAAGTCGCTGACCGACCCGGTCGAGGCGCATGACTGGCTGCACGGCTCGCTGGCGCGTTCGGAAGCGGCGATCAACTCGAAGCTGGGTGGCGGTCTCGCCTTCCTGGCGACCGTGGGTGCGACCGCACCGTTCATCGGTCTGTTCGGGACGGTTATCGGCATCTACCGCGCGCTGATCAAGATCGGCGCGTCGGGCGATCCGTCGATCGACAAGGTCGCCGGCCCGGTCGGTGAGGCGCTCATCATGACCGCGCTCGGTCTGGCGGTCGCCGTGCCTGCGGTGCTTGCCTACAACTGGCTGCAGCGCCGCAACAAGTCGATCGCGGAGAACCTCTCGGCCTTCTCGAACGACGTGCTCGGCTACCTCGCGTCGAACGGTTCGGTTCGTCCGGCATCGGTCGGTGGCGTGAAGCCCGCTGCGGTCAAGCCCGCCGCCACGACGACTGCCGGCCAGACCGGTGGCGTTCCGCCGCGCGCATAAGTGACGGTCGGCCGGGTCGCCCGCATCGGGCGCCCGGCCGTCCCCCCGATCCCGGTGTTCGCGCCGGGACGGCATGAAGTAACGGATAGGATAGCTCTCACATGGCGATGAGCGTTGGTGGGGACTCCACCGATACACCGATGTCGGACATCAACACGACGCCCCTCGTGGACGTCATGCTGGTGCTCCTCATCATCTTCCTGATTGCGGTCCCGGTCGCGATCCAGGCGAAGAAGGTCAACCTGCCGAACGTGCGGTTCGACCCGACGACGACGAAGCCGGAGAACGTCCTTCTGGCGATCACCGGCACCGATGGGCAGTGCCAGGTCTATTGGGGGGTGACCCCGGTGACCCATGCCGAGCTGCTCGATCGTGCGGTTGCGAAGCTGAAATATGAGATCGCCCGTCAGGGTGGCCCGACCGCGCCTGGGCTGGAGCTGCCGGAAGTGCATATCCGCGGAGACGTGGAAACACCCTACCGCTGCATCGGCGGCGCGATCTACACGATGCAGATGGCCGGTTTCGCCAAGGTCGGGTTCATTTCGCGCCCGCCCCCCGGCGATACGATCGCGCGTCTGTAACCGCCGAACTCAGGAGTAGTTTGACATGGCAATGAGTGGCGGCCGCGACGACGGCGAGCCGATGATGGAAATGAACACGACGCCGTTGATCGACGTCATGCTCGTTCTCCTCATCATGTTTATCATCACGCTCCCCCGGCCGACCCATGCGGTCAAGGTCGACCTGCCGGTGAACGATCCCCGGCAGCAGAAGCCGCCGGTGGACCCGCAGAAGAACAAGATCACGATCGATCCGTCGGGCATCGTCGCCTGGAACGGTTCGCCGGTGAACGACGTGACGCTGCGCCAGTATCTCGATACCTCGGCGGCGATCAGCCCGGAGCCCGAACTGCAGTTCGCGCCTGATCGTCAGGCGCGCTACGAGGTTGTCGACCGGACCCTTGCGGTCATCAAGCGGTCGGCGGTCACGAAGCTTGGCTTCGTCGGCAACGAGCAGTATCGCAACGACTTCTGATTTCATCCGTCACGGATGGAGCAAGCAGGGCGGCCTTCGGGCCGCCCTTTTTTGTTGCCGCCGTCGCCCCGATTCAATCTCGCTTGCACTGATTTCACGAAAGTGACACAACAGTGTCACAAAAGTGAAACGCAACAGTCATGCGTTGCAGGAGATGGGCAATGGCATCTGCAAGGATGGGACAGAAGTTTGGACGCGCCGCGATGGCGGTTTCGGCCGCGCTCGGCGTGACGGCGGGTCCCGCGCTGGCGGGCAATACCGATCGGATGGGATATCAGGCGATCGCGGCGGGTAATCTCGCCGCGGCGGAGCGGACGATCACCGCTGAACGCCGGATATTTCCGCACCAGCCCGAACTCGCGCTGAACCTGGCGACGGTTTACGGCCGGACAGGGCGCGCCGATGCAGCGCGCAACCTCTACCGTGAGGTGCTGGCGCTGGAGCCGGTCGATCTCGTTCTGGCGGACGGTGCGAGCTACTCCTCCCACGCTATCGCGCGCGCCGGCCTGGCGCGACTGTCTGCGGAAACGATCGCTTTGCGTTGAGATAATAGCGATGGCCGGCTCTCCGCCGGCGGGCTGATCTGCGCAGTAACGGCGTACCGGGCTGATATTGGTGGTCCGCGCTCTGCCACGGGTCGATCGGCGCGCGGCTGGGCAAGTCAGCGGGGTATGGACCGTCCTCGATTTTTTGGCGATGTTGGATAGATCGGCAGGGTCATGGACGACGTTCGCAGGGTTACGTCGCGATTGACCCCAGGCTAGATTTCCTCATTTTCACCGTCATGCGGGGCTCGTTCCGGTGGCCAATGTCCCGCGTCGATCAAATGGCAGGTCAGCCCGTGACGGCGCATCTGGCAGACCGCTGCGCGACGAAGAGCGAGACCTCAGTCACGGTCCGTCGGGAATCGCCACTTTGCTTTGGTCGCCTTGGCCCGGGGCGGATCGCCGTTCAGCGCGATGGCGGCGATGCCTCTCCCGCCAACGCGAGGTCGGTTGTGCAGCGGCTCGGAGGGGGGGGCGGCATGCGATTACGATCGTTTGTGCGTCCTCCCCCTCCGTCAGCCTCGCTGCCACCTCCCCCTGGCGGGGGAGGATCGCGAAGCGGTACTTTTGCCAGACGCTAGGGCGTGTTCGCCTCCAGCTCCGCCAGCCACAGCTTCGCGTTGCCATCGGACGGCGCGCGCCAATCGCCGCGCGGCGACAGCGCGCCGCCGGCGGAAACCTTCGGGCCGTTGGGGATCGCCGATCGCTTGAACTGGCTCGTCTGGAAGAAGCGGACGAGGAACTTCGCCAGCCAGTCCTTGATCGTCGGCAGGTCGTAGGCGACGCGCGCCGCCTCCGGCAACCCGACCGGCCAGCGCCCGGCGGTTGCATCGCGCCAAGCATGCCAGGCGAGGAACGCGATCTTCGACGGCGCGAGGCCGTAGCGGATCACATGGTGCGCGAAAAAATCGTTGAGCGCGTAGGGGCCGATCCGCGTTTCCGTGCTTTGCATCGCCCCATCCGCGCCCGCCGGCACGAGCTCCGGCGAAATCTCGGTGGCGAGAATCGCCTCGAGAACCGCGTCGGTCGCCGCATCATATTGGTCGGTCGCGATGCACCAGCGGATCAGGAACTGGATCAGCGTTTTCGGCACGCCCGCGTTGACCGCATAATGGCTCATCTGGTCGCCGACGCCGTAGGTGCACCAGCCGAGCGCCAGTTCGGACAGGTCGCCGGTGCCGACGACGATCCCCTCGCGCTGGTTGGCAAGGCGGAAGAGATAATCGGTGCGCAGGCCCGCCTGGACGTTCTCGAACGTCACGTCATAGACGGGCTCGTGCGCCGCGAAAGGATGCCCGATCCCCTCCAGCAAGGTGCGCGCGGCGGGGCGGATGTCGATTTCCTCGGCCGTTATGCACAGCGCGCGCATCAGGTCCCACGCCTGCTGCTTCGTCGCGTCGCCGGTCGCGAAACCTGGCATGGTGAAGCCGAGGATATCAGCGCGCGGGCGGCCGAGCCGATCCATCACCTTCGCCGCGACGATCAGCGCATGCGTGGAATCCAGCCCGCCGGATATGCCGATGACGAGCCGCTTCGCGCCGGACGCGGTGACCCGGCGCGCGAGCGCCTCGACCTGGATGTTGAAGGCTTCGTAGCAATCCTCGTCCAGCCGCGCCGCGTCTTCGGGTACGAAGGGAAAGCGGCTGACCGGGCGGCGCAACCCGATATCGGCGAAGGTTGGCTGGTGGGTGAAGCCGATGCGGCGGAAGCGCGTTTCGGGGTGGCCCGCAACAGCCGCGGCGTCGTTGAACGTCCCGACGCGGGTGCGTTCCTGCCTGATGCGCTCGCAATCGACATCGACAACCAGCAACTCGGGGTCGTCGCCGAAGCGGGTGGACTCGGAAAGCTGGACGCCGAGTTCGTGCACCATGCCCTGACCGTCCCAGGCGAGGTCGGTCGTGCTCTCCCCTGGCCCGGCGGCGGAAAACACATAGGCGCAGATCGCGCGCGCGGACTGCGCGGCCGCCAGAACCGCGCGTTCGCGTGCCTTGCCGATGATGATGTTCGATGCGGAGAGATTGCAGCAGATGAGCGCTCCGGCGAGCGCGCCCATCGTCGAGGGCGGGGTCGGTGCCCAGTAATCCTCGCAGATTTCAGCATGGAAGGTGAAGTGGGCGAGATCGTCTGCGGCGAAGACAAGGTCGGGGCCGAAGGGCACCGTTTCGCCGCCGAGATCGATCGTCGCGTCCGAAAGGCCGGCGCCGCTCGCGAACCAGCGCTTCTCGTAATATTCGCGGTAATTGGGGAGGAAGGTCTTCGGCACCACGCCAAGCACATGCCCGCGCGCGATGACGACCGCGCAATTGTAGAGCCGCCCGGTGCGTTCGATCGCCGCGCCCACGAGAAGAACGGGGTTCAGCGTGGCGCTCGTCTCCACCACGGCGGCGATGGCCGCCAGCGTGGCGCCTTGCTGTGCGGTTTGCAGATGCAGGTCGTCGATCGCGTAGGAGGTGAGGTTGAGTTCGGGGAAGACGATCAGATCGACGCCCTCGGCATCGCCGCGCCGGGCAAGCTCGATCGTCGCGATCGCGTTCGCCGCGGTGTCGCCGACGCTCGCCGCCGGGGTTGCCGCCGCGACCCGCACGAAACCGTGCGAATGGATCGAATGGAAGGCGAAGCGTTCTGCCATGACGGCCTTCGCTTAGCCGGGTTTCAGGGCCGGTGTTAGTGCTTTCCGCTGATGGCCGAAGGAGCTAGAGCGACCCTGATGACGACGCCGCAGCCTTTGCCGTCACACCGTCTTTTCGAAGGCGGCGGGGAGATGGGCAGACTGATCCGGGAAAAGGATTGGTCGTCCTCGCCCATTGGATTGCCGGACTCCTGGCCGGCCGAGCTGCGCAGCACGATGAGCCTCATCCTTCCCGCGAGTTCGGAAATCGTCGTGTTCTGGGGCGATGACATGGTCGCGCTCTATAATGACGCATACGCCCCGACGATCGGCGACAAGCATCCGGCCGCGCTTGGCCGGCCCGCGCGGGAGGCCTGGGCGGAGCTGTGGGACGACCTTGAGCCGCTGCTGCGCCACGTCGTGACGACGGGCGAGACCTACGCAGCGAAGGACCGCCCCTTTTACATCGAGCGCCATGACGGGCTGGGCGAGGAGGTGTATTTCGACATTTCCTATTCGGCGATCCGGCTGGACGACGGCAGCGTGGGCGGCGTGCTGTGCATCGTGTCGGAGACGACCGACCGCGTATTGGCCTCGCGCGCCATTGCCGAAGACCGCGCACGGCTGTCGCAGATGTTCGACGAGGCGCCGAGCTTCATGACGCTGCTGCGCGGCCCGGCGCTGGTCTATGAAGTCGCCAACAGTGCCTATCTCGAACTGATCGGCAAGCCGCGCGAGGCAGTGGTTGGCAAGCCGCTCGCCGAGGTGCTGCCCGAGGTGGTCGCGCAGGGTTTCGCCGATCTCCTGACACTGGTGCGCGAAACCGGCCGGTCGCACCGCGCGCTCGCGGCGCCGGTGGATCTGGCAAGGGGCGAGAGCGGGGCGCTGGAGCGGCGCTATGTCGATTTCGTCTTTCAGCCGCTGACCGACGCGGCCGGCACGGTGACCGGCGTGTTCGTCGAGGGCAGCGACGTGACCGACAGGATGGCGGCGGAGGAACGGCTGCGCGTCAGCGAGGAATCGCTGCGCCTGGCGACCGACGCGGCGGGGATCGGGACGTGGGATCTCGATCTGGTGAACGACGTGCTGACCTGGTCGGATCGGTGCAAGGCGATGTTCGGCATCTCCCCGCGCGTCCCCGTCAGCCTCGTCGATTTCTATGCGGGTCTGCATCCCGACGATATCGACAGCACGCGTGCCGCCTTCGACCGCGCGCTCGATCCCGAAACCCGCGCGCCCTATGATGTGGCCTATCGGACGATCGGTGCCGAGGACGGCATCGTGCGCTGGATCGCGGCGCGCGGCATCGGCCTGTTCGACGAAGGGCGCTGCGTCCGGGCGCTGGGTACCGTCATCGACATCACCCAGCACCGCGTGCTCGACGACGAACTGCGCGAGAGCGAGGCGCGGTTCCGCACGCTTGCCGATACCGCGCCGGCGCTCATCTGGATGACCGATCGCGACGGCGCGACGATCTTTCTGAACAGCTGGTTCCGCACGCTGCTGGGCTTCGATCCGGCGAGCCTGGTCGGGCCGGAAGGCTGGCTGGCCGTCATCCATCCCGCCGACCGGGCGATCGCGCTCAAGAATCGCAGGGCGCGGATCGCCAACTACGAAGCCTTTGGTGGCGACATCCGGCTCGTCGATACGGATGGCAACACCCGCTGGGTCCATGCGGAAGGGCAGCCGCGGTTCGCCGCGGGCGAATTCATCGGCTATGTGGGCTGCGCGGTCGATGTGACCGAGGCGCATCAGGCGGCCGAGGCGCTCGAGGCCAGGATCGACGCGCGCACGGCAGAGCTGGCCGCGGCCAATGACGCGCTCGTCACGCAGATCGCCGAGCGCGAGCGGGTCGAGGCCACGCTCCAGCAGATGCAGCGGCTGGAGGCGATCGGCCAGCTGACCGCCGGGGTCGCGCATGATTTCAACAATCTGCTGACCGTCGTCCTTGGCAATGTCGCGATGGTGGAGCGCCAGCCGGATGGGACCGCGATCGACGCGAAGATCCGGCAGCGGCTTGGCCACGTCCGCACCGCGGCGGAGCGCGGCGCCTCGCTGACCGCGCAGCTCCTCGCCTTTGCGCGGCGCACGCCGCTTGCCAGCGAGGCAGTGGACCTGAACGATGTCGTGCAGCGGATGCAGTCGCTGCTGCAAAGTTCGCTTGGCGGATCGATCACCATCGCGACCGATCTCGCCCCCGGATTATGGCCGGCGCTCGTCGATCCGACGCAGGTCGAGCTCATCATCCTCAATCTTGCGATCAATGCGCGCGATGCGATGCCGGTCGGCGGTGCGCTGACTGTTGCCACGACCAACGTGACGCTGGACGCCCCGCGGAGTGCGGAGGAACCCCCGGCGGGCGACTATGTCGCGGTTGCCGTCCGCGATACCGGTACGGGCATGACGCCGGATGTCCGTGCGCGCGTGTTCGAACCATTCTTCACCACCAAGGAGGTCGGCAAGGGATCGGGCCTTGGTCTGGCCCAGGTCTTCGGATTCGCCAAGCAGTCGGGCGGCGGCGTCCGGATCGACACGGTCTTCGGGGCGGGAACGACCGTCACGGTTTTCCTGCCGCGCACCGATGCCGCGCACATGGCAACGATCCGTGATGATGCCGAGGAGCCCGGCGCACGCCATGGGGCAGGGCGAGTCCTGTTGCTCGACGATGACGACGCCGTGCGCGCCGTTGCCGCCGACGATCTGCGCCAGGCAGGGTTCGCGGTCGTCGAGGCGTCGAGCGGGGCTGCCGCGCTCGGTTTGATCGACGAGCACCGCGACATATCCGCAGCGATCGTCGATTTCGCGATGCCGGGAATGAACGGCGCCGAATTCGCGCGACGCGCGCGTGAACGCCGCGCGCTGCCGGTGCTGTTCGTGACCGGCTATGCCGACCGTGACGCTATCGATGCGCTCGACGATGTGGCGGTCGTCCTGAAACCCTATCGCAGCGGGGACGTCGCGCGCGCGCTCCGGCGCCTGATCGACAAGGTGCCCATGCCGTCGGCGCGCTGACCCGTCAGGTCGTGCGGCGCTCCACCAGCCGCGGCGAAAGCAGCGTCGCGTCGGTCGGCTGGTTGGCGATGCGGCGGATCAGCGTATCGACCAGCATCTCGCCCGCGCGGCGGAAATCCTGCGCGATCGTCGTCAGCGGCGGGTGGGCGAGGACGGCGGCGGGAATATCGTCGAAGCCGATGACGGCCACGTCTTCGGGCACGCGCATGCCGGCCTCTTCCAGCGCGCGCATCGCACCGATCGCGATGAGATCGGACGCGGCGAACACCGCATCGAACGCGACGCCGCGCGCGAGGAGCTGGCGCATCGCGCCATAGCCGTCATCCTCGACCGATTGCGCATCGACCTGCAGCGCCGCGTCGAAGGTCAGCCCGGCGTCGCGAAGCGCGGCGCACAGCCCGTGGAACCGCGCCTGGAACTCGGGATAATGGCCCGATGCGTCGCCGATGAACGCGATCGACCGGCGCCCCCGCGCGATCAGATGCTCGCCCGCGTCCCGCCCGCCGCGCAGGTTGTCGCACCCAATCGTGCCGACCGCGCTCGACGGATCGACCGACCCCCAGCGCACGAAATGCGTGCCCTGCCGCACCAGCTGTTCCTCGCGCGCGCGGTAGACCTCGTAATCGCCATAGCCGAGCAGGATGATCCCGTCCGCCTTGCGGCTGTCCTCGTAATCGACGTGCCAGTCCGACGACAGCTGCTGGAACGAGGTCAGCAGATCATAGCCGCGCCGCGCGCAGGTTTGCAGGATGGAGCCCAGCATCGACAGGAAAAACGGGTTGATGAGCGATCCGTCGGGCGTGCGTTCGTCGAAGAACAGCAGCGCCAGCGTATTGGTCTGGCCGCGGCGCAGCGACGATGCGTTCTTGTCGACCTTGTAGTTCAGCTGCGCGGCGATCGCCTCGATGCGCAGGCGGGTCGCCTCGCTGACCGTCTTGTCGCCGCGCAGCGCCCGGCTGACCGTCGGCTGCGACACGCCGGCGAGCGCCGCGATGTCGAACGAGGTTGGTTTGTCCTGCACCGGCATTGGCCTTTGCGTCGTCCTCTCCTGATTGGCTCTCCGCTGCTACGCCCGATGGCGCGCCAAGGCAAAGCGCCCGTGAATATGCCCGTGAATACGTATGTCGTCCGCTTCCATTGCGGCCGGAGTGGGATCATTGCGATCCTGTGAAATGCCCAGCGTCCGCAAGACGGCGCAGGATCAGTGGAGGGGACTATGACAGACTTTTCTCGCGCGGCGACCGCGCGCTTTCGTGCTCATCTGACGTTCGGCGCAAGCCTCGGCGCACTCGGCGCGGCCATGGTGCTGACCGCGACGCCGGCCCTCGCCCAGACGACGCCCGCGCCCGCGCAGACCCCAGCGCAGACCACTGACGATCAGACGGCGACCGACGATCAGGACATCGTCGTCACCGGCTTTCGTGCCAGCCTCGAATCCGCGGTCGCCGAGAAGAAGAACCGCGACCAGATCGTCGAATCGGTGTCGTCGGAAGATATCGGCAAGCTGCCCGACGCTTCGATCGCGGAATCGATCGCGCGCCTGCCGGGCCTGACCTCGCAGCGCGTATCGGGCCGCTCCAACGTCATCTCGATCCGCGGCTTCTCGCCCGACTTCTCGACGACGCTGCTGAACGGTCGCGAACAGACCTCGACCGGCGACAACCGCGCGGTGGAATACGATCAGTATCCGTCCGAGGTCGTCAACCAGGTCCTCGTCTACAAGACGCCGATGGCGAGCATCGTCGGTCAGGGCCTGTCGGGCACCGTCGACCTGCGCACGATCCGTCCGATCGAATATGGCAAGCGCGTGATCTCGATCGGCGCGCGCGGCGTCGATGCCGATCTGGGCAAGCTCAATTCGGGGTCGAAGCAATATGGCTACCGCGTCAACGGCACCTATGTCGACCAGTTCGCGGACGGCAAGATCGGTGTCGCGCTCGCTGCGAGCTATACCGACGAGCCTTATCAGATTCAGGAGTTCAACTCCTGGGGCTACAACACGATCAACGGCAACGCGCTGATCGGCGGGTCGAAGTCCTACGTCACCTCGACCGACCTGAAGCGCTTCGGCGTGACGGGGACGGTGGAGTTCAAGCCCGTCGACAACTTCACCTCGACCTTCGACGGCTTTTATTCGGACTTCAAGGACGACCAGATCAAGCGCGGCATCGAGCTGCCGCTTGCCTATGACGGGCAGGACAACAAGTCGGTCACCGACCCGACCAACAACGGCGCGCGCTTCAATCCCGCGACCGCGACGGCGACGAACGGCACCTACACCAACGGCACGTTCACCAACGTCGAAGGCGTGGTTCGCAACGATGCGTTCCAGCGGCACGCCAAGCTCTATTCCTTCGGCTGGAACAACAAGTGGGAAGGGGATGACGGCTGGAACGCGATGGTCGATGTCAGCCATTCGCGCACCGACCGCAACGAACTCGTCCTCGAAAGTTATTCGGGCACCGGCTTTCGCCGCGGCGTCGGCGCGACCGACACGATCGGCTTCACCACCAGCGAGACCGGTTCGTTCTACAGCCACCAGCTCGACTATTCCGATCCGAACCTGATCGGGCTGACCGATCCGCTCGGCTGGGGCGGCAGCAACATCCAGGCGGGTTATTACAACAACCGGATCGTGAAGGACCGGATCTGGCAGTACCGCGTCGAGGTCGAAAAGGAGATGGACGGCGGCTTCCTCTCCAGCATCAAGGCCGGGTGGAACTACACCAATCACGATAAGTCGCTGACGCCGGACGAGGCGCTGCTGCAGATCGCCGACGGATCGGTATTCAAGGCGATTCCGAGCAACTATCTGCTCAAGCCGACGCAGCAGGCCTATCTCGGACTCGGCCCGATCGTCAGCTACGATCCGCTCGCCCTGCTGGACGGCGGCATCTACAAGCTGACGCCGAACACGTCGCTCGATGTCCCGGCCAAGGCCTATCAGGTCCATGAGGACCTGATGACGCTATATGCCCAGGCGAACATCAAGACGCAGCTCGGCGCCAGCGAACTGACCGGCAATATCGGCCTGCAGGCGATCAACACCTCGCAGCATACCGACGGCTATTATGTCGTGAATAATGCGCTGGTCGCGAACCGCAAGGGCGCGGACTATTGGGACGTCATGCCGAGCCTGAACCTGTCGCTGCGGTTCCCCAGCGACTTCGTGATCCGCGCGGGGCTGGCGCGCGAAGTCATGCGTCCGCGCATGGACGATATGCGCCTCGCTGTCGCCTACGGCGTGGATCAACAGCGCCAGCTGATCGCGGGAAGCAGCGGCAACCCGTATCTGCGTCCGTTCCGCGCTAACGCGGCCGACCTGTCGTTCGAGAAGTATTTCGGCAACAAGGGGTATCTGGCAGCACAGTTCTTCTACAAGAAGCTCGTCAGCTACGTCATCGACCAGAGCATTCCCGAAACCGCCTATGACTATTCGGGTCTGCCGCTGTCGGGCGGCTATCAGACGACGAATCCCGGCGGTCCGCTCTATGTCTCGCCGATCGGGGTCATTACAACGCCATACAACATCAGTGGTGGCGAGCTCTACGGTGTCGAGCTTGCCGGCACGTTGCCCTTTGGCGAGATCGTTAGCGCGCTTGACGGCTTTGGCGTGACGGGCGGCGCATCCTATACGGAATCGAAGATCCGCACCTCGCCGACATCCGATCCGTCGGACATTCCCGGCTACTCCAAATGGGTCGCCAACGGCACTGGCTATTTCGAGAAATGGGGCTTCTCGGCGCGCGGTTCGGTCCGTTACCGGTCGAGCTTCATCGGCGAGCTCTCTGGCTTCGGCGCCAACCGCGTCCAGCGGCGCGCGCTGCCCGAGACGATCATCGATGCACAGATCGGCTATGATTTCTCGCGCGGGTTCCTGAACGGCCTGTCGGTGTATATCCAGGCGCAGAACCTGACCAACGAGCGGTTCGCGACCCAGAATCCGGGGCAGCCGCTCCAGATCATCGATTATCAGACCTATGGGCGTCGCTATCTGGCGGGGTTCACCTTCAAGTTCTGATGCGGTGACGTCTTGCTCGGTTCTCCGCTAGAGCATCGAGCGTCAACCAGACTCGTTCGTACTGAGCGAAGTCGAAGCACTTTGCGCCAAGCATGGCCTTCGACTTCGCGCAGGCCGGACGGACGGACTCCAGGACCGAAGCGGAACAGGGAGGCGAGGCATGGACAAGACGAAAACCACGCCCTCTCCAAACGTTGTCATCGTCGGCGGGGGAACCGCCGGCTGGATGGCGGCGGCGGCCTTTGCGCGCTTCCTGCCCGCGGGCTGGACGGTGCGGCTGATCGAATCCGATGCGATCGGCACGGTCGGGGTGGGCGAGGCGACGATCCCGCAGCTGCGCCTCTTCAACGCGCATCTCGGCATCGACGAGGATGCGTTTGTCCGCGCGACGCTAGGCACGTTCAAGCTGGGGATCGAGTTCGTCGGCTGGTCTGGCCCGAAATCGAGCGGCGACAGTCGCTACCTCCACGCCTTCGGCACGATCGGCCGCGGCATGGGGCTCGTGCCGTTCCATCATTACTGGCTGCGCGGCGGCGAGGCGGCAGGCGATCTGTGGGACTATTCCCCGACCGCGATCGCCGCGCGCGGCAACCGTTTCGCGCGCGATCTCGGCCGTACCGAATTGCCGAGCGGGGTCGCCTGGGCGTTCCAGTTCGACGCCGCGCTCTACGCCGCTTTCCTGCGCCGCTACGCCGAGGCGCGCGGGGTCGAGCGGATCGAGGGCCAGGTCGTCCATGTCGCGGTCGATGACGGCAACATTGCTTCGATCACGCTTGAAGGCGATCGCAAGGTCGCCGGCGATCTCTTCATCGACTGCTCGGGCTTTCGGGGTCTGCTGATCGAGGAGGCTCTCCACGCCGGCTATGAGGACTGGACGCACCTGCTGCCGTGCGACCGTGCGCTCGCGGTGCCGTCCGCCAATGCTGGCGCGCTGACGCCCTATACCCGCGCGACTGCGAAGGAGGCGGGGTGGCAGTGGCGCATCCCGCTCCAGCATCGCTGTGGCAACGGCATCGTCTATTCCAGCGCGCATCTGTCGGACGATCGCGCGGCCGACATCCTGCTTGCGGGGCTGGATGGCGCGCCGCTCGCCGATCCACGCCCGCTACGCTTCCGTGCAGGGCGGCGCAAGCGGGCGTGGGTCGGCAACTGCATCGCGCTCGGGCTGGCGGCTGGGTTCATGGAGCCGCTCGAATCGACGAGCATCCACCTCGTCCAGTCGGGCATCGCGCGACTGCTCCAGCTGCTGCCGGCAGGCGACAGCCCCGCGAGTGCGGCCGAGTTCAATCGCCAGACCGCGCGCGAATGGGAAGCGATCCGTGATTTCCTGATCTTCCACTATCACGCCAACGGCCGCGACGAGCCGTTCTGGCGCGCCTGCCGCGAGGCTGCGATTCCGGACAGCCTCGCCGCGCGGATCGCGTTGTTCCGCGAAAGCGGCCGGATCGTCCACGAAAGTCACGAGCTGTTCACCGAGGTCGCATGGCTCCAGGTGATGACCGGGCAGGGCATCCGTCCGCAAGCCTATCATCCGCTCGCCGACGATCTCTCGGCCGCAGAACTCGCCGAATATCTCGCGCTCGCCCGCCGCCACGCCCAAGGCGTCGCCGCGCGGATGCCGACCCACGACGCCTTCATCGCGGCCCATGCAGCGGCCGCCCCAACCACGGTGGCCGCATGAAACTTCCTCTGCTCGCACTCTTTCTCGCAACCGCACTTCCCGCGCCTGCGCTCGCGCAGGCCGCAGCACCGGCGTCTTTCCGCGACCGTCTGCCGCAGGACGAGGTGATCTATTTCGTCCTGCCCGACCGGTTCGAGAACGCCGACCCGTCGAACGATCGCGGCGGGCTAAAGGGCGGACCGCTGACGACCGGGTTCGATCCCACCCACAAGGGCTTCTACCACGGCGGCGACCTGAAGGGCCTCGTCAAGCGGCTCGATTACATCCAGGGGCTCGGCGTGACCGCGCTGTGGGTCGGCCCCATTTTCAAGAACAAGGCGGTGCAGGGCGCGAAGGGTCAGGAATCGGCCGGCTATCACGGCTACTGGATCACCGATTTCACCAAAGTCGATCCGCACCTCGGCACCGAGGCCGATTTCCGCGCGCTCGTCGATGCGGCGCATGCGCGGGGGATGAAGGTCTATATGGACATCATCGTCAACCACACCGCCGACGTGATCCAGTACCGCGAATGCGGTGAAGGATCGAAGTGTGACTATCGCGACCGCGCGACCTACCCCTATCAGCGCAAGGGCGGGGTGACTGGCAAGGCGATCAACGCCGGTTTTGCGGGAGACGCGGTGCAGACGCCCGAGAATTTCGCGAAGCTCGCCGATCCGAGCTACGCCTACACGCCTTACATCCCGAAGGATTTGGAAAAGGCGAAGACGCCCGCGTGGCTGAACGACGTGACGCTATACCACAACCGGGGCAATTCCACCTTCGCCGGCGAAAGCTCGACGATGGGCGACTTCTCCGGCCTCGACGACCTGATGACCGAAAACCCGAAGGTCATCGCCGGCATGATCGATATCTTCGGCGGCTGGATCGACCGGTATGGCGTCGACGGCTTCCGCATCGATACGGCGCAGCATGTGAACCCGGAATTCTGGCAGGCGTTCGTGCCCGCCATGAAGGCACGCGCCGCGGCCAAGGGCATCGCCAACTTCCACATCTTCGGCGAGGTCGCGACCGGCGACATGGACCCGGCGCGGCTCGCGGCACACACCCGCGTCGACAAGCTGCCCGCAGTGCTCGACTTCGCCTTCGACCGCGCGGTGAACGACGTGGTCGAGGCCGATGCGCCGACAAGCGAGCTCGCGAAGCTCTTCATGGGCGATTCGCTCTACGAAGGCGGCGCGGAGGCAGCCGAGCAGCTGCCGACCTTCCTCGGCAATCACGATCAGGGCCGCGTCGGCTGGTTCATCCGCAAGGCCAAGCCCAAAGCCGACGATGCCGAGGTGCTGAAGCGCGACATGCTCGCGCACGCGATGCTGCTGACGTTGCGCGGCGTGCCGACCATCTATTCGGGCGACGAGCAGGGGTTCGCCGGCGACGGCGGCGATCAGGACGCGCGCGAGGACATGTTCGCATCGAAGGTCGCGGTCTATAACGACAACACGCTGATCGGCAGCAAATCGACCAACGCAGTCGCGAATTTCAACCCCGATCACCCGCTTTACCGCGAGATTTCAGCACTTGCGAAAGTGCGTACCAGCCATCCGGCGCTCACCCGCGGCAAGACCGTCATCCGCTGGGTCGAGGAGAAGCCGGGGCTCTTTGCCGCGTCACGCCTCGATCCGGCGACGGGCGCGGAAATCCTCCTCGCCTTCAACACCTCGACCGCGCCGATCACCCGGCAGGTCGAGGTGAATGTCGGCTCGACCCGCTTTACGACGCTCGCCGGCACCTGCGTGCCGACCGCGAGCGCGCCCGGAAGCGTCACGGTGACGCTGCCGCCGCTCGGCTATGCGGTGTGCGCTGCGGAGTCCGGCCAGTGAACGTCCCGATGAACGTCATGGCGCGAAAGCCCGAAACCGCGTCCGACCATGAATGGTGGCGCGGTGCCGCGATCTACCAGATATACCCGCGCAGCTTCGCCGATTCGAACGGCGACGGGATCGGTGATCTTGCTGGCATCACCGCGCATCTCGATTACGTCGCCGACCTTGGCGTCGATGCGATCTGGATCTCGCCTTTCTTCACCAGTCCGCAGGCGGACTTCGGTTACGACGTCGCCGATTACCGCGATGTCGATCCGATCTACGGCACGCTTGCCGATTTCGATGCGCTGATCGCCCGCGCCCACGCGCTGGGCCTGCGCGTCCTCGTCGATATGGTCTGGTCGCACACCTCAGATCAGCACGCGTGGTTCGTCGAGAGCCGGTCGAGCCGCGAAAATCCCAAGGCCGACTGGTACGTCTGGGCCGACGCCAAGCCCGATGGCAGCCCGCCCAACAACTGGCAGTCGGTCTTCGGCGGCCCCGCCTGGACGTGGGATGCGCGGCGTGGGCAATATTATTGCCACAATTTCCTCGCCGCGCAGCCGCAGCTCCATGTCCATCTGCCTGCGGTGCAGGACGAACTGCTCGACACCGCCCGCTTCTGGCTCGACCGGGGCGTCGATGGCTTCCGGCTCGATGCAATCAACTTCGCGATGCACGATCCGGCGCTCACCGATAATCCGCCCGCGCCGGAAGACGGGACGGTCCGGACCCGCCCGTTCGACTTCCAGCTCCACCGCTACAACCAGAGCCATGCCGCAATCCCCGCGTTCCTCGAACGCGTTCGGGCGCTGCTCGACAGCTATGGCGACCGCTTCACCGTTGCCGAGGTGGGCGGCGCCGACAGCGACCGCGAGATGAAGCTCTTCACCGCCGAAAAGCGCCGCCTCAACAGCGCCTATGGCTTCGATTTCCTCTACGCGCCGGCGCTGACTCCAAAGGTCGTCGCCGATGCGCTCGCCAACTGGCCCGAGGGCGAGAGTATCGGCTGGCCGAGCTGGGCGTTCGAGAACCACGACGCCCCGCGCGCGATCTCGCGCTGGGTCGCGGCGGAACACCGGGACGCCTTCGCGCGCGTGAAGATGCTGCTGCTCGCGTGCCTGCGCGGGAATATCTTCCTTTACTACGGGGAGGAGCTCGGCCTGCCGCAGGTCGAGATCGCGTTCGAGGATCTGCAGGACCCCGAAGCGATCGCCAACTGGCCGCTCACTTTGTCGCGTGACGGCGCGCGCACGCCGATGCCGTGGCAGGCGGAGGCGCCGCAGCTTGGCTTCAGCACGGCGCCGCGGACGTGGCTGCCCGTCGGCCCGGAGCACCGCGCGATCGCGGTGTCCGCGCAGGCGGATGATCCGCAGTCGCTCCTCGCCTTCACCCGCGGCGTGCTCCGGTTGCGCAACGACCAGCCCGCGCTGCTGTGGGGCGACATGCATCTGGTGGAGGCCGAGGCGGCGCTGCTCGTGTTCGAGCGGCGGCTGAACGGAGAGCGTCTGCGCTGCGTCTTCAACCTTTCGGCGCAAACCACGGCGCATAGCCCTCAGCCCGAATGGCATATCATTGCATCGACGGGTGTCTGCGATAACGGTGCGCTCGGCCCGTATGCGGGCTATGTCGCCAGTCTTGTTGGTCGGGAGTAAGCCATGAAATTGTCGGGTCGCACCGTCTTGTCGCTGATCGCGCTCATCACTGCCACGCCGGCGCTCGCCGATGTGGTCGCGAGCGCCAAGTCGCCGAACGGCAAGATCGCGGTAAGCGTCAGCCTCGATCCCGAAGGCCACGCGACCTATGCGGTGACCCGCAACGGCAAGCCCGTCATCAATGACAGCCGGCTCGGTTTCCTGTTTACCGATGCGCCCAAGATCGAGCGCAACATGACGTTCCTCGATGCGAAAACGGCGAAGTTCGACCAGACGTGGAAGCAGCCATGGGGCGAATGGTCGCAGATCCGCGACAATCATGTCGAGCTGAAGGTCCGCCTGAAGGAGGCTAAGGACCTGAAGCGCGAGATGGACGTCACCTTCCGCCTCTTCGACGACGGTATCGGCTTCCGCTACGAAATGCCCGACCAGCCGAACCTGAAGACCGCGCATATCGCCGACGAGCTGACCGAGTTCGCGCTGGCGCAGGACGGCACCGCCTGGTGGATCCCGGCGGGCGAGTGGAACCGCTACGAATATCTCTACAACAAGACGCCGATCACCAGCGTCGGCCAGGCGCACACGCCGGTTACGATGAAGCTCGCCGACGGCACCTATATCGCGTTCCACGAGGCGGCGCTCGTTGACTATTCCTCGATGTGGCTCCGCCATGTCGAGGGCACGAAATTCAAGGCGACGCTCGCCCCCGGCGCGACCGCGGCGAAGGTCACGAAGGCCGGCGCGTTCACGACGCCGTGGCGCACGATGATCCTCTCCGACGACGCGCCCGGCCTCTATATGAGCCATATCGAGCTCAATCTGAACGAGCCCAACAAGCTCGGCGACGTCAGCTGGTTCAAGCCATCCAAATATGTCGGCGTGTGGTGGGAAATGCACATCGACAAGTCGGGCTGGGGCGGGCCGAACGTCGGCGCGACAACCGACAATGTGAAGAAATATATCGATTTCGCCGCCGCCAATGGCTTCCCCGGGGTGCTGGTCGAGGGGTGGAATGTCGGTTGGGACTCCGACTGGTTCGGCAACGGCAACGCGTTCGACTTCGCGACCCCGCAGGCCAAGTTCGACATGCCGACGCTCTCCGCCTACGCCTCGGCCAAGGGCGTCCACCTGATCGGCCACCACGAAACCGGCGGCTCGGCGAGCCACTATGAAAGCCAGCTCGACCGCGCCTATGCCTATGCCGCCTCCAACGGCGAGCAGGTCGTGAAGACCGGCTATGTCGCCGATGCCGGGCAGATGGAACGTGTCGATCCCGACGGCACCCACTACCGCGAATGGCATGACGGCCAGTGGTCGTCGAACCACCACCTGCGCGTCATCGAGACCGCGGCGAAATACCATGTCGCGGTCGACACGCATGAGCCGATCAAGGACACCGGCTTGCGCCGGACCTACCCGAACTGGGTCAGCCGCGAAGGTGCGCGCGGCATGGAATACAATGCCTGGGGCGTGCCCAAGAACCCGCCCGAGCATGAGGCGAACCTCGTCTTCACGCGGATGCTGTCAGGGCCGATGGACTTCACGCCGGGCGTGCTCAGCCTGACGGGGAAGGGCGGCACCCCGATCCAGTCGACGATCGCAAAGCAACTCGCGCTCTATGTCGTCCTCTATTCGCCGGTGCAGATGGCCGCCGACCTGCCCGAGAATTACGCGAAATATCCGGAGGCCTTCCAGTTCATCAAGGACGTGCCCGCCGACTGGTCCGACACCCGCGTGCTCAACGGTGAAGTCGGCGACTATGTGACCTTCGCGCGCAAAGACAAGAATTCGGACGACTGGTATTTGGGCGCGGTCGGCGACGAGCAGCCGCGCACCAGCCAGGTGAAGCTCGATTTCCTCGACAGGAACCGCAGCTATACCGCTGAAATCTATCGTGATGGCCCCGGCGCCAATTACCGCACCGAGGCGCGGCATTCGATCACGATCGAGAAGATGGAGGTCGCGCAAGGGCAGACGATCACGGTAGCGCTGGCTCCCGGCGGCGGCGAGGCGATCCGCTTCGTCGCGGGCAAGAAGGGCAAGCCGGGGAAGAAGCGGAAGTGAGTGGGCTCTTTACCCCGCTTAAGCGTATCCCCGCGAAGGCGGGGATCCGGCCCGCAAGAAGAGTCTGGATTCCCGCCTTCGCGGGAATACTGGCGACATTGGTGTTCGCGCTCTTCACCCTGCCAGCCGCTGCGCAGGACACCGGCCGCTTCGTCGAAATCGCCGCCGTCCCGACGACCAACATCACGCCGCCGCACGTCGTCGTCTGGCTCCCGCCCGGCTATGACGCCGCCAAACGCCGCTACGGCGTTGTCTATATGCACGACGGGCAGAACCTGTTCTTCCTCGCGCGATCAAACTTCAACAAGGTCTGGGCCGCGGACAAATCCGCGCTCCGCCTCATCGCCGCAAAGCGGGTCGATCCGTTCATCATCGTCGGCGTCGATCAGCCGGGCGAGGCGCGTTACCGTCAGTATTTTCCGCAGAAGCTCTATGCGATGGCCTCTCCCAAGGTGCGCGCCGGCTTCGATCGCCTCGCCAAAGGCCCAATAACCGGAGATGCTTATCTGCGCTTTCTCACCGACGATCTGAAGCCGATGATCGACCGCGAGTTCCGCACCTCGCCCGATCCGAAGCACACTGCGGTCATCGGGTCCAGCATGGGCGGCCTCATCTCGTGCTATGCCTTTGTCGAAAAGCCCAGCGTCTTCGGCCGCGCCGCTTGCGTCTCGACGCATTGGCCGCTCGCCGATCCGTCCGATGTCGGCCCGTTCAATCCGGAGATCACCGCCATCTGGAAGGCATATCTCACGAAATCGCTCGGCAAGCCGAACGGCCGGCGTCTGTGGATGGATCACGGCACCGAAACGCTCGACGCCAACTATCGCCCGTATCAGCAGGCGATCGATGCCGATCTGATTGCGCTCGGCTGGAAGCGCGGCCGTGATTTCCAATCCCGCGAATATCCCGGCGCCGCGCATGAGGAAAACGCCTGGGCGGCGCGTATGGACGACATTTTCGGCTTCCTGCTGGGCAAGCGATGACGCCGCCCAGCGTCGTCATCCTCGGCGGCGGCACCGCCGGATGGATGACGGCGTGCCTGATTGCCAAGGCTTGGCCTGATGCATCGGTAACCTTGGTCGAAAGCCCGGAGATCGGCATCGTCGGAGTCGGTGAGGGATCGACCCCGCAACTCCGTCATTTCTTCCGAACCCTCGGTATCGACGAGCGCGATTGGATGCCGGCCGCGCACGCGACCTACAAGGTCGGCATCGCGTTTCGCGGCTGGTCGCGTGAGCCGGGATATGAGGCGTATTTTCACCCTTTCGCCAGCGCAGTCGATCTGCACACCGAGCCGGCCTTCCACGCCGCGCATCTGGCGCGCCGCACCGGGCGCGACGTGCCCGCGCATCCGGATCGCTTCTTCCTCAACAGCCGCCTCGCGGAAGGATCGCTCGCGCCGCTGCCGTCGGAGAGTTTCCCCTTCGACGCGACCTACGGCTATCATTTCGACGCCACGCTGGTCGGGCAGGTGCTGCGCGATCATGCGGTCGGGCGCGGCGTTACCCATTTGCCGCGCCGCGTGGACGAGGTGGTGATCGGCGCGGAAGGCGCAGTCACCCACCTCGTCCTCGACGGCGGCGAGACGCTCGCCGGCGACCTGTTCGTCGATTGCTCGGGCTTTGGTTCGGTCATTGCGCAGGGCGCGCTCGGCGTTCCGTTCGTGAGCTATGCCGACACGCTGTTCAACGACCGCGCGGTGGTGATGCCCACGCCGCTGACCGATGCCGGACCGCGACCCTACACGACCTCCACCGCACTGTCGGCGGGCTGGGCGTGGGACATCCCGCTCATCACGCGGACCGGAAACGGCTATGTCTATTCCAGCCGCTATATCGACGCCGACGCTGCGGAGGCGGAACTGCGCGCGAATCTGGGCGACACCAATGCGACCGCACGGCACCTGACGATGAAGGTCGGGCGTGTCGCGGAAAGCTGGAAGGGCAATTGTCTTGCGGTCGGGCTAGCCCAGGGCTTCATCGAACCGCTCGAGGCGACCGCGCTCCACATCGTCCAGGCAACGGTCGAGGGATTTGTCCAGGCGTTCACCGATGGCGGCTTCACCCCGAAGCACCGCGACACGTTCAACCGGACGATCGCGCGGCGCTATGACGGCATCCGTGACTATATCTTCGCGCACTACCGGCTGAACCGGCGCGGCGACACCGAGTATTGGCGCGATTGTGCGGCGAACGATCGCCTGTCGGATTCGCTGAAACGCCTCTTCACCTGCTGGTTCACCGGCGGCGATCTGCTTACGGAGATCGCGGAACAGGACATCGCGCGCCATTACGCACCGCTGAGCTGGGGCTGCATCTTCGCCGGTTACGGCACGTTTCCGGACGCTGCAAAGCTCACCGCTGTGCCGACACGCGATGACGGATTGGACGACTTTCTAACGCGTTGTGCGTTGAACTTCCCATCACACGCGAAAGCGCTTGAGGCGCTGGCCGCATGACCAGGCTCCGCAAGCCGCACCTCAGTCTCGCCCGCATCGTGCAGATGAACATCGGCTTTTTCGGCCTGCAATTCTCTTTCGGGCTCCAGCAATCGAACATGGGGCCGATCTACAATTATCTGGGCGCGGATGAGGGCAATACGCTGCTCTGGCTCGCCGGGCCGATGACCGGGCTGCTCGTGCAGCCGATCATCGGCGCGCTCAGCGACCGGACGGTCACGCGTTTCGGCCGCCGCACGCCCTATTTCCTGATCGGCGCGGTCATCGCCTCGCTCGGCTTGCTCGCGATGCCGTACAGCCCCGCGCTCTGGGTCGCGGCGTCGCTGCTGTGGATTCTCGACGCTGCCAACAACATCACGATGGAGCCTTACCGCGCCTATGTCGGCGATCGGCTGGATGAGGATCAGCGCCCGTTCGGCTTCCTGACCCAGGCGGCGTTTACGGGCCTTGCGCAGACGCTCTCCTATCTCGCGCCTTCGATCCTCGTCTGGTGGGGGATGGATGCGGACGCGATCGACGCCAACGGCATTCCCCACATCACCCGCGCGGCGTTCCTGATCGGTGCGGTGCTGTCGCTGGGGTCGATCCTTTGGTCGGTGCTGAGCGTCCCCGAATTGCCGATGAGCGAGGGTGAGATCGCGGCGATGCGCTCCCGTCCACTCTCGGCGGGCTCGACGCTGCGCGACATCGGCGATGCCATCCGCGAGATGCCGGTCGCGATGCGCAGGCTCGCCATCGCGATGCTGTGCCAGTGGTTCGCGATGTTCGCCTATTGGCAGTTCATCGTCTTCGCCATCGCCCGCACGCTCTTCGGCAGCGGCGACGCCGCGAGCGTTCGCGCGGCCACGCTCGTCAACGGGCAGGTCGGCGCCTTCTACAATTTCGTCGCCTTCCTCGCCGCCTTCGCGATGGTGCCGCTCGCGAAGCGCTACGGCGCGCGCGGGGTACATGCGGTGTCCGTCACCGCCTCAGGCGCAGCGATGCTGGCGATTCCCCACATCGCCGATCAGACGACGCTGTTCGTCGCGATGATCGGCATCGGGCTCGGCTGGGCGAGCCTCATGGGCTGCCCGTATATCATGCTCGCAAACGCGATCCCGCCCGAGCGGACGGGGGTGTATATGGGCATTTTCAACATGTTCATCGTGATACCTATGATGATCGAGACGGTCGTGATGTATCTCGCCTATCATCCGGTCCTGGGCGGCGATCCGCGCCACGTCCTGATGCTCGCGGGCGTACTCATGCTCTGCGCGGCGGTGGCGACCATCTTGGTAGGAACGACACGGCGCGCAGACGCCGCAGGGGAGGGTGCATGACCGCATTGCGTCGGCCGCGGCAGGGGTTCGCCGGGCTGTGGAACATCAGCTTCGGGTTCTTCGGCATCCAGATCGGCTTCGCGCTGCAGAACGCGAATATGAGCCGCATCTTCCAGTCGCTCGGCGAAAGCCTCGACAATCTCGCCATCCTCTGGATCGCGGCGCCGCTGACCGGGCTGCTCATCCAGCCGATCATCGGCCATTACAGCGACCGGACCTGGGGGCGGTTCGGGCGGCGGCGCCCCTATTTCGTCGCGGGCGCGATCCTCGCGACGCTCGCGCTGTTCGGGATGCCCAATGCGCCCGCGCTGCTGGCGGCGGCGCTGCTGCTGTGGATGCTCGACGCGTCGCTCAACATCTCGATGGAGCCGTTCCGCGCATTCGTGGGCGACATGCTCGACAAGGATCAGCACACGGCGGGCTATGCGATCCAGACCGCGTTCATCGGCGCGGGGGCGGTCATCGGCTCTGCCACGCCGTTCATCCTCGATCATCTCGGCGTGGCGAACGCGGCCCCCGGGGGCGGTATCCCCGATACTGTCCGCTACAGCTTCTATTTCGGCGGCGCGGCGCTGTTTCTGGCGGTCATGTGGACCGTGCTGACGACGAAGGAATACAGCCCCGCGCAACTCGCGGCGTTCGACGGGCGCGAGCCTGCCGACGCGCTTTCTCCGCCACCACCGCCCGCTTCGAGCATCGGCGCGTGGCCGTGGATCGGCGGCGGACTGCTGATCGCGCTGCTGGTCGCGTTCGCCGGGCTGGAGAAGGAGCTCTATCTCCTCGCTGGCCTTGTCGCGGGCTACGGGATCGCCCGCCTGGCCGCCGCGGCGCTCCATGCCCGCGGGCGCCACGACAATCTCCTGACCCACATCGTCGGCGATTTCGCCGGGATGCCGCCGATCATGAAGCGGCTTGCGCTCGTCCAGTTCTTCACCTGGTCGGCGCTGTTCATCATGTGGATCTACACCACGCCCGTCGTCGCCCAGTATGTGTTCGGTTCGAGCGACCCGGCGAGCGAGGCCTATAACCAGGGCGGCAACTGGGTCGGCATCCTGTTCGCGGCATATAACGGCGTCGCGGCGATCTTCGCGGCGTTTTTCCTCCGCCCGATCGCGCGCCGGCTGGGGCAGATCAGGACGCATGCGCTAGCGCTGACGCTCGGCGCGCTGGGGTATCTTTCGTTTCTCTTCGTCCGCGATGCGAACCTGCTTATCTTGTCGGAAATCGGCATCGGCATCGCCTGGGCGTCCATCCTCGCCATGCCCTATGCGATCCTCGCGTCGAACCTGCCGCAGGCAAAGCTCGGTATTTACATGGGGTTGTTCAACGTCTTTGTCGTCATTCCGCAGCTTTTGGTCGCAACCGTCATGGGGACGATCGTCCGTCACTTTTTCCCGACCGAACCGGTGTGGACGATGGCGTTTGCCGCGGGTGTTATGCTGATTGCCGCGCTCGCGACGCTGCGCGTGGAGGTTGAGTAGTTCGGATCGGCCTTCCCACTTCCGTTCGGGCTGAGCCTGTCGAAGCCCCGTTCCTCTTTTCGCGCAAACAGGACAAGGGCAGCACTTCGACAAGCTCAGTGCAAACGGATGGAAGGCGAGGAGTTCAGAACACCGCCATCGCCGCGTGCAGCGTCAGCGCGACGAGGCAGAGCGTTGCGATCAGGAAGAGCGCAAAGCGGATCGACACCTTGTTGACCGTCGCCTGCCAGACGCTGTGGGCGATGCGGAACGCGACATAGGTCCAGGCGATATAGGCATTCACGCCGTCACCGGTTCCGCTGAACGCGATCACCAGGCACACCGCGTAGAAGAGCACCGGTTGTTCGAGCAGGTGGTTGTAGTTGTGCGCGATCCACTGCGTCTTGTCGGGCAGCACGCCGTCGGCGTCGGTGCCCTTGCCGCCGACCAGCCGGCCCAGATCGACGCCCGCGGCCTTCATCGCGGGAAGACGTGTCGCCACCAGCCAGACGAGCATGACCAGCGTCCACGCGATCAGGACGACGACGGGCTTCAGAATCTCGCTGTGCATGAAAAAGCCTCTCCCGGAATATTGCCGTGGGAGGCTGCCTCAATCAGTTCGGTTCCGCAACGGATTTGCGACTGCGGTGGTAGAACTCCGTCGTCACCCCGGACTTGGTCCGGGGTCCCGCTGTCACAACCGCCGTGACCGACAGAAGCGGGACCCCGGCTCGGAGGCCGGGGTGACGATGTGGTCAGCCTTACTGGAAAAGCTTCGCCCACTTGCGGACGGGGCGATCCTTCCACAGGCCGCGGTGATAGGCATCGGACGCGAGCAGCGGCACCACCGATCCGGCTTCCGCGAACACCATCTGCTCGATGCCCGTATTCACCTTGCCCCAGCTCGCCGCTTCCTGGAGCGTCGAGGACGAGCACGCCCCGTCACGCACGTCGGCGACGGTGATCTGCACCGCGTATTTATGGACCTCGACATCCTCGTGGCCGAGGATCTCCGCGCACACGACCGTGTCCTGGATGAAGTTCTTCGGCACACCGCCGCCGATCATCAGCAGGCCGGTGGTGCCGCCAGCGATCTTGATCTCGGTCAGTTCACGAAAATCGGCGATCGCGTCGAGCACCATATAGGGCTTGCCCGCCTTCGCGCGATCGACCTGATGCTTCACCAGCCCGAAGCCGGCCGAGGAATCGACGAACGCCGGGCAGAAGATCGGCACGTCATGCTCGTAAGCGAGCTTGACGAGGCTGTTCTCCTTTTTGCCGTGCTCGACGAGATATTTCCCCATCTCGCGAATGAACGCGCGGCTCGAATAGGGCTTCGCCTCCAGCGAATCCGCGATCTTCAGGATCGTGTGGTCGCAGTCCTGAAGCTGCTCCTCGTCGATATAGGTGTCGTAGATGCGGTCGATATAGAGCGAGCGCAGCGTGTCATCGTCAGGAATCTCAAGCGCTTGGTAATGCTTGTGGCCAAGTCCTTCGAAGAAATCCATGTCGACGATCGACGCCCCCGTCGCGACGATCACATCGACCATGTTCGACCGCACCAGCTCGGCATACAGGTCCATGCACCCACCCGCGGAGGTGCTGCCAGCGATGACAAGCACCACAGTGCAGTCCTTGTCGGCGAGCATCTGGTTGTAGATGTCGGTCGCGCGGCCGAGATCGCGGCTGGTGAACGACATCTTCTTCATCGCATCGACGATGGGGCGCGCGTCGAAGCTCCTGATGTCGATATGCTCGACCGTGGTGGAGAGCAGCTCCGCCTTGCGGGTGTCGTTGATCGGCGCGCTCGCCGAGGCTGTCTTGGTCAGGGTGTCGGTCATGATCTTCTCCATACGCCGTCACCCCGGCGAAGGCCGGGGTCCAGAGCCACAAGAGACGACGCTCGCGACTCTGGATCCCGGCCTTCGCCGGGATGACGGTTAAACGTGATTGCCGTTACAGCGTGACGACGTTCGACGCGACCCGCGCGGGCGCCTCGACATACAACGACACCATCGGCTCATCCTCGACGATCACCGTCTCGTCCGATCCGAAGCCGTTGAACGCGGTGCGCATCGCCGAGCCGTAGGCGCCGAGCATCCCGATCTCGATATAATCGCCCGCCTGGACGTCCGCCGGCAGCAGGAACGGTCCCGCCATATGGTCAAGATCGTCGCAGGTCGGGCCGTAGAACGAGAAGGGATGGTCGCGCACCGTCGATTCCGGCTCGCGCAGCAGCGCCACTGGAAAACGCCAGCCGATATGCGCCGCATCGAACAGCGCGCCATACGCGCCGTCGTTGATGAACAGCTCGTTCCCGCGCCGCTTCTCCACACGCACCACGACCGACGAATATTCCGCGCACAGCGCACGGCCCGGTTCGGCCCACAGCTCCGCCGAATAGCTGATCGGCAGCGATTCGAACGCGCGGTGGATCGTCTCGAAGTAATTCTCGAGGGCGGGCGGCTCCATGCCGGGATAAGCGGACGGGAAACCGCCGCCCACATCCACGACATCGACCGTGACGGCCGCCTCGACGATCGCCTGGCGCACCCGCTCCATCGCCTCGGCATAGGCCTGCGGGGTCATCGCCTGGCTACCGACATGGAAGCAGATGCCGAGCGCATCGGCCGCCTGGCGCGCCCGGAACAGCAGGTCCTTCGCCTCATGCGGGGCGACGCCGAACTTCGACGCAAGGCTGAGCTTCGAATGCTCCGACGAGACGCGCAACCGCACGCACAGCGTCAGGTCCGCCGCGTCGTTCGTGGCGCGTAGAATCTTGTCCAGTTCCTCGATCGAATCGAGGCTGAACACGCGCACGCCGTGGGTGGCATAGGCCTCGCGAATCGCTTCCTCGGCCTTCACCGGGTGCATGAAGCACAAGGTGGCGTCGGGCAGCGTGCGCGCGACGAGCCGCACCTCGGCGATCGAGGCGACGTCGTAATGCGTGATCCCGCTCTCCCACAGAACCTCCAAAAGGTCCGGCGAGGGGTTCGCCTTCACCGCATACATCGAGCGGCCCGGGAACTTCTCGACGAAGAACCGGGCGGCCCGCGCCGCGGCGTGGGGACGAATGAGCGTCACCGGCTGGACCGGATTACGCTTCGCAATGTCGATGGCGCCTGCGACGGAATCGGAGACGACGGTCGATTGGGCTTTCGCTAGCCCCAGCGCGCTATGATGCTTGTGCAACTCAAGGGACCTCCAAGTGGCTGACGCCGACGACGAAATGCTGCCTTGCGGTTGGAAGTCCCATGGGGCAGCGGGAAGCGGGCACATAAGACCCTCGATCCCCTGTGTAAAGCGGGTCTCAGTAAACGGAGACGGCATGTGACGATTTTACGACAGCCGACACGGGCGGGGGTCCGCGACGCAGCGGAAAAGATCGCGCGGGTGCTCCCGCTGAGTCCGCTCTTCGTCCACGAAATCAAGGGCGTGGCAGTCGCTTTCAAGGCCGAGTCGCTGCAGCCGATGGGCGCCTTCAAGCTGCGCGGCGCGTGGCACCGGCTGACCGCGCTGGACGAGGACGCGCGCCGAAAGGGCGTCGTCGCCTTCTCCAGCGGCAATCACGCCCAGGGAATCGCCTGGGCGGCGAAACGGCTGGGAATCGCGGCGACGATCGTCATGCCCGCGGACGCCCCCGCGGCGAAGCGCGAGGGCACGCTGGCGCTGGGCGCCGAGATCGTCACCTACGACCGCGCCACCGAAAGCCGCGAACAGATCGCCGGGCGACTCGCCGAGGCGCGAGGCGCGACGCTGGTGCCGAGCTTCGACGATCCCTGGGTGATCGAGGGGCAGGGGAGCGCCGGCATCGAAGCGGCTGCGCAGATGGAGGCGGCCGGGCTGGGGTCGGTGGCGCACGTCGTGACCCCGTGCGGCGGCGGCGGCCTCGCCGCTGGCCTCGCGCTTGCGCTACCCGAGGCGCGGATCAGCGTCGTCGAGCCCGAAGGCTGGGACGACATGCGCCGCAGCCTGGAGGCGTCGTGGATCGAACCGGTCGGCGACAACCCTCCGCCGACGGCGTGCGATGCGCTCCAGACGATGCGGGTGTCACCGCTGACGTTCGACGTGTTGTCGCGGCGGGATGCGACCGGCCACGCGGTGAGCGAGGCGGAAACCGCGGCGGCACAGCGCTGGGCGGCGACACATCTGCGGCTCGTGGTGGAACCTGGCGGCGCAGTCGCGCTCGCCGCGCTGCTTGCGGGCAAGGTCGCGCCGGAGCCGGGAGTGCTGGTGCTCCTGTCAGGCGGTAACGTGGACATCGAAGCCTATGCTCGCGCCTTGGCAGAAGAGCAATGTGCCCCCGCGCAGGCGGGGGCCCAGCCTGGGTTCCCGCCTTCGCGGGAACACATCGAGGCATGAACGGCGCCTTGGGAAGCATCGCCAACGCCGCTCCCGCGATCGCGATGCTCGCGGCCTTCGCCTGCGCGATCGGCGGCGGTTACCTGCTGGCGACGAAGCGCGACGTAAAGAAGGGCGCGCTGATGCTGGTGATGGCGGCCGTGCTCGTGGGCAATGTGATGATCTGGACTTTGTGAAGGAACCGGGATGGCCCACGAAGAAACCCGCCCAGCGTCGCTGATCGACGCGCGGATACGCGAGTTGGGCGACTGGCGCGGGGAGACGCTCGCAAAGGTGCGCGCGCTGATACGGGAGGCGGTTCCGGACGTGGTCGAGGAATGGAAGTGGCGCGGCGTGCCGACATGGTATCGCGGCGGCATGATCTGCACGGGCGAGAGCTACAAGAATGCGGTGAAGCTGACTTTCGCGAAAGGCGCGTCGCTCCCCGATCCGGCGGGGCTGTTCAACGCAAGCCTCGACGGCAATGTGCGCCGCGCGCTTGATCTGCATGAGGGTGACACGATCGACGAAGCGGCGTTCGTGGCGTTGGTTCGCGCGGCGGCGGCGGCGGCGGCGGCGGCGTGCGTGAAGTGACGTAGGGGCGCGACATGGGCAAAGCCCATGCCGTCGGTCGGCGCTGATCGCGCCGCCGGCCGCAGTTCGCGGCAAAACGCGGATTAGCTTCGCTAATCCGCTCCGCTCACCGAATAGGACAATCCGGGTGCAGGCGCATATCCAGATACGTATCCACCGCTCGCATCAGATCCGGCATCTCGTGCTCGAAGAAATGATTCGCCCGCGGGATCACGTCGTGGTGGATCGTGATGTGCTTTTGCGTGCGCAGCTTGTCGACCAGCTTCTGCGTGGCGAGCGGGGTGACGACCTCGTCGGCCTCGCCCTGAATGATTATGCCGCTCGCAGGGCACGGCGCCAGGAAGGTGAAGTCGTACATGTTCGCCGGCGGCGCGACCGAGATGAAGCCGCGGATTTCCGGGCGGCGCATCAGCAGCTGCATCCCGATCCACGCGCCGAAGCTGACGCCCGCGATCCATGTCGTCTGCGCCTCCGGATGAAAGCTCTGGACCCAGTCGAGCGCGGCGGCGGCATCGGACAGCTCGCCGATGCCGTTGTCGAACGTCCCCTGGCTCTTTCCCACCCCGCGGAAATTGAAGCGGAGCGTCGCGAAGCCGCGGCGCTGGAAGGTCTTGTAGATCTCCTGCACCATCCGGTTGTTCATCGTGCCGCCCGATGCCGGGTGCGGATGCAGGATCATCGCGACGGGCGCGCGGGGCTTGGGAGCAGGAGCGAAACGCCCCTCGAGACGGCCTTCGGGGCCGGGAAAAATGACTTCTGGCATGGATCTCGCCGGCAAGGGATGGGGGGACGCTCGCGCCCCCGAATTGCATCGCTATATAGAAAGCGCGCGATCTTTCGCAATTGGAACGACCCAAGGACGACTTTGCCAAACCGTATCTATCTGGATCACGCCGCGACTACCCCGATGACGGCAGCCGCACGCGCCGCGATGACGGGAGCGATGGCGGCGTGGGCGAACCCGTCATCGCCGCACGCCGAGGGGCGCGCGACGCGGCGGGCGCTGGAGGATGCGCGCGGCGCCATCGCCAGCGCCTATGGCTGGCGGCACGAGACGCTGCTGACGAGCGGCGCGAGCGAATCGCTCGGCATCGCGCTCGGCCGGTCGATGGCGGAGCGAATCGTCATCAGCGCGGTCGAGCACGATGCGGTGCTGCGCGCCGCCGGCCCTGCGCCGATGCTGCCGGTTGGCGCGGACGGCGTGATCGACCTCGATGCGCTGCGCGAGGCGGTGACGCCGCGCACGCTGGTCGCGGTGCAGTGGGCAAACAGCGAAACCGGCGTCCGTCAGCCGATCGCGGCGGTTGCGGAAGTGGTGCACGAGCGCGACGGTTGGATGCTGGTCGATGCCGCGCAGATGCCCGCAGGCGCCGACCCCGACGTCGCGCGCCATGCCGATCTCGTCGCGCTGTCGGCGCACAAGCGCGGGGGGCCGATCGGGGTTGGTGCGCTGCTGGTGCGCGACCTTTCGGTGTTGCTGCCGACCGGGGGGCAGGAGCGCGGCTATCGGCCGGGGACCGAGAATGTGCCCGGCGTGCTCGGCTATGCAGCGGCGCTTGCCGAGCCGGAGGATCTCGCGCGGCTGTCTACGCTTAGGGCGCGGCTGGAGGAGGCGATTCGCGGTGCTGGCGGCGTGGTGGCCGCGGAAGGCGCGCGGCGGCATCCGGCGATCGGCGCTTACCGGATGCCCGGCATGGCCGCTGCGGCGCAGCTCATCCGCTTCGACCTGGGTGGGTTCGCGGTGTCGGCGGGCAGCGCCTGCGCGTCGGGAAGCATGCGCCCGAGCCATGTGCTCGCCGCGATGGGCTGGGACGAACAGGCCAGCCGCGAGGTCGTGCGGGTCAGTTTCGGGCGGACGACTACCGAGGCCGAGATCCATGCCTTCGTCGCCGCGTGGACGGCGATCGCGCGCGAGCGGGCGGCGGCATGATCTATCTCGACTATCAGGCAACGACCCCGCTCGCGCCCGAGGCGCTCGAGGCGATGCTGCCCTGGCTCAAGGACGGCCACGCCAACCCGCATAGTGCCCACAGCGCCGGCCGCGCGGCGAAGGCGGCGGTCGAGGTCGCGCGCGACGAGATCGCGGCGCTGCTGCCGAAGGGCGGTCGCGTCGTCTTCACCAGCGGCGCGACCGAGGCGCTGAACTGGGCGATCAAGGGTACGAGCGGGCCGATCGTGACGCTGGCGACGGAGCACGCTGCGGTGCTGGACACCGTCGCAGCGGAGGCGAGGCGTGGCTGTGAGGTGACGGTAGTGCCTGTAGATACCGATGGCCTCCTGCCCCTCGTCACCCCGGACTTGATCCGGGGTCCAGCTTCTTCTTCTCCGCCAACAGTAGCGGGATCCCGGATCAAGCCTGTCCTGAGCTTCGCCGAAGGGTCCGGGGTGACGAGGGGAATTGTCGCCGCGATGCTGATCAACAACGAGATTGGCGTGCTCCAGCCCATCGCCGCGCTCGCCGATCAGGCGCACGCGGCGGGCGCTCTGTTCCTGTGCGATGCGGTGCAGGGCTATGGCCGCGTGACGATTCCCGAGAACTGCGATCTCGTCGCGATCTCGGCGCACAAGATTCACGGGCCGAAGGGCGTGGGTGCGCTGTGGATACGCGACGGCGTCGCGCTCGATCCGTTGCTGCACGGCGGCGATCAGGAGGGCGGGCGATCGGGCACGCTCAGCCCCGCCTTGTGTGCCGGCTTCGGCACCGCCGCCCGGCTGATGCGCGAGCGGGCGGAGGCGGATGCGGCGCATGTCGCACGCCTCTGGCAGATCGCGGCGGAACGGTTCGGAGTTGCGCCTCCCCTCCCTGCACGCAGGGAGGGGAGGCGCAACTCCGAACCGTTCCGCCGCGATCTGCCAGAGGCGTGCGACATGCGCCGCATCCGCCTCCGCCCGCTCGCGCATCAGCCGGGCGGCGGTGCCGAAGCCGGCACACAAGGCGGGGCTGAGCGTGCCCGATCGCCNACCCACCCCCGACCCCTCCCTTTCAGAGAGGGGAGATGTGCTAAACCAGCGCCTTCGCTTCGTCGTCCATCGTGCCGGAGACTTCGTTGGCCTGGAGGATCATGTCGGTATGCGCCGCGCCGCTCGGGATCATCGGGAAGCAGTTGGCGAGCTTCGCCACCCGGCAATCGACGATCACCGGGCCGTCATGCGCGAGCATCGCGGCGATGCCGTCGTCGAGTTCACCGCGCGCGTCGATGCGGATGCCCTTCCAGCCGTAAGCCTCGCCCAGCTTCACGAAGTCGGGGAGCGAGTCCGAATAGCTTTCGGCATAGCGGCTCTCATAGGTCAGTTCCTGCCACTGGCGGACCATCCCCATATATTCGTTGTTGAGGATGAAGACCTTCACCGGCAGCCGGTATTGCGTCGCGGTCGCCAGTTCCTGGATGTTCATCTGGATCGACGCCTCGCCGGCGATGTCGATGACGAGCGCGTTCGGGTTGCCGAGCTGCGCGCCGATCGCGGCGGGCAGGCCGTAGCCCATCGTGCCGAGCCCGCCCGAGGTCAGCCACTTGTTGGGCTTTTCGAAGCCGAAATGCTGGGCTGCCCACATCTGGTGCTGGCCGACTTCGGTCGTGATGATCGGCTCGCGCGCATGCGTCGCCTCCCACAGCGCGCGGATCGCGCGTTGCGGCATGATCGCGTCGCCGTCCTCGGGGAAGGACAGGCAGGCGACGGCGCGCCAGCCGGCGATGCGGCGCCACCATTCGTTGGTGTCGGGTTTGGGATGCTGGCGCGATTTCCAGACGCGCACCATGTCCTCCAGCGCGCGGCCGGCATCGGCGATGATGGGGAGATCGACGCGGACGTTCTTGTTCACGCTCGACCGGTCGATATCGATATGGACCTTACGGCTGTTCGGGCTGAACGCGTCGAGCCGCCCCGTCACGCGGTCGTCGAAGCGCGCGCCGATCGCGATGACCAGATCGGCCTGGTTCATCGCCATGTTCGCTTCGTAGGTGCCGTGCATCCCGAGCATGCCGAGGAATTGCGGGCTGGAGGCGGGGAAGCAGCCGAGACCCATCAGCGTCGAGGTTACGGGCGCGCCGGAAATCCGCGCCAGTTCAGCCAGCAGTTGCGACGCGCCGGGGCCGGCGTTGATGATGCCGCCGCCGGTGTAGAGGATCGGGCGCTCGGCGGCGGCGAGCATGTCGACGACCTGCTCGATCGCGGTCTTGTCGGGCTTCACCTGCGGGCGATAGGTCTTGTGCTGGATCGGGCCGGGCTTCTGGTAGCGCGCGGTCGCGACCTGGACGTCCTTGGGGATATCGACGACGACCGGCCCCGGGCGGCCCGAGGTCGCGATATGGAACGCCTCGTGGATGATTGAGCCGAGAACGGCGGGGTCCTTAACCAGATAATTGTGCTTGGTGCAGTGACGGGTGATGCCGACGGTGTCGGCTTCCTGAAACGCATCTGTGCCGATCAGCGCGGTCGGGACCTGCCCGGTGATGACGACCATCGGGATCGAATCCATCAGCGCATCGGTAATGCCGGTGACGGCGTTGGTCGCGCCGGGGCCGGAGGTGACCAGGACGACGCCGGGTTTGCCGGTGGAGCGCGCATAGCCCTCCGCCGCGTGGGTCGCCGCCTGTTCGTGGCGGACGAGGATGTGCCGGATACGCTTGGACCGGAACATCGCATCGTAGATCGGCAACACCGCACCGCCGGGATAGCCGAACACGACCTCCACACCGAGATCGCACAGCGCCTCGATCAGGATGTCTGCTCCGCTCTTCTCGGCCACGTCGGGTTTCCTTTCGATGTTGCGGTGCGGCGCTA
Organism: Sphingomonas sp. EC-HK361; assembly: GCF_902498785.1. Taxonomy (GTDB): domain Bacteria; phylum Pseudomonadota; class Alphaproteobacteria; order Sphingomonadales; family Sphingomonadaceae; genus Sphingomonas. The sequence goes on along the minus strand of NZ_LR701494.1, from coordinate 741,199 downwards.
AAGTAACGAAATATGCGCGTCAACCACCAAAACGGAAATATTCTTTCAAGTTCGAGGGTGGTTCGGTCAGTCGGCGCCAGTCGGGCGGGGTCTGGTTGCGAAACCAGGTATATTGGCGTTTGGCGTATTGGCGGGTGACGAGGGCGAGGGCGCTGGTGGTTTCCTCGTGCGTGGCCGTGCCATTGAGCAGTCGTTCGATTTCCGGGACGCCGATCGCGCGGCGGATCGGCGCGTCAGCGAGGAGCGCGCGAGCCGCGATGCGGCGGACTTCATCGATCGCGCCGTCTTCCAGCATCACGGCGGCGCGGCGATCGATGCGATCGAACAACCATGTCCGTTCGGGGAGCAGCAGCACGGGGCTGAGCATGATGTCGCGTCCGATCCCACCCGCGCGCTGCGCCTGCCAGACGGCGAGTGGTTGCCCGGTCGATCGCACGACCTCCAGGGCGCGGGCGACGCGGGTGGTGTCGGCGGGCGCCAGTCGCGCGGCGGCGGCGGGATCGGCATTGGCGAGGGCGCGATGCGCGTCGGCGACAGGTAGGTTGCGCACCTCCGCCCGAATAGCGGGGTCGATCTCCGGCACCGGCGCGATGCCGTCCAGCAGGGTGCGGATGTAGAGGCCGGTGCCACCGACGAGGATCGGCAGGCGTCCGGCCGCGTGGGTTTCAGCGATCACGGCGCCCGCGTCGATCGCCCAGCGGGCGGCCGAACAGGCCTCGGCACCGTCAATATAGCCGTAGAGGCGGTGCTCGGCGCGCGCCTCCTCGTCGGCGGACGGACGCGCGGTGACGACGCGGAGGTCGCGATACACCTGCGCGGAGTCGGCGTTGATCACGACCCCGCCGGTTTCCTCTGCCAGCCGCAGCGCGATCGCGGACTTGCCGCTGGCGGTCGGCCCTGCGATGAGCGCCAGCGGTGGTCGGGAGGTCTGCATGTTCACGGCAACGCTGATAGCGGTGGGTCGCCTGCGCGGCACGGATATTTCGCGCGCGCGTGACCTGCTGGCAGGGGCGGGTTGCGCGCCGGTGGCCGACGGCTGGCTCGACGAGGGCGATGCCGCGGACCTGCATTTCGGGATGGCGCCCGATGCGGCGCGGGGTGCGCTGGAAGGCGCGCTCGACTGCGTCGATATCGTCGTTCAGGCGATGGAGGGGCGCGAGAAGCGGCTACTGATCGCCGACATGGATTCGACGATGATTACCGTCGAATGCATCGACGAGCTTGCCGACTATGCCGGGCTGAAACCGCAGATCGCGGCGATCACCGAGGCGGCGATGCGCGGTGAGCTGGATTTCGAGGGCGCGCTCGACGCGCGCGTGGCGCTGCTCAAGGGACTCGATGCGAGCGTCATCGATCGCTGCCTTGCCGAGCGCGTGACGATCATGGCTGGCGCGAAGACGCTCGTCCGCACGATGACGGCGCGGGGCGGCCGTGCGGTGCTGGTGTCGGGGGGCTTCACCCGCTTCGCCGAACCCGTCGCGGCGGAGATCGGCTTCGACCGCGCGATCGCCAACGTGCTGGAGATCGAGGGCGGCATGCTCGCGGGAACCGTCACGCGGCCAATCGTGGGCGCCGCGACGAAGCTGGAGACGCTCGAGAGCGAAGCGGCGACCCTGCTGCGATTGGCGGTGATCGCGGTGGGGGACGGCGCCAACGACCTGCCGATGATCCGCGCGGCGGGGCTGGGTGTCGCCTATCACGCCAAGCCGATCGTCGCGGCCGAAGCGGCGGCGCGGATCGACCACAACGACCTGACCGCGCTGCTGTGGGCGCAGGGGATCGCGCGCAAGGACTGGATCAGCGCCGCCTGAGATAGAGGCGGTCCAATGGCTTCGAACAGGATTTCAGGGGGCGATAACCAAACACGCGGCGCCCGCCTTTTTCGCGGCAGCACATGCCTGATTGGCTTGTGTGCTTGAGGCGAAGCCGGTGGCGACAAGGCGGGTGACGGGACCGGCCTTCTCGTAGGAGGGAGAGGCGCCCGACATCCGGCCGGCTAGCTTTTTCCACTGCGCCTGCGCCGCGCCATCGGCTTTGAACGCGCCGAGCTGGATACGCCATTTGCCGCCGGAGGCGAGGATTGCCGGCTTGGGTGTTTCGGGTTTCGGTGCGGGCTTGGCCTCGGCTTTTGCCGTGGTGGCGGAAACCGGCTTCGCTTGCGCGGACTTCGCAGCCGCCTTGACGGCGGGCGGTGTCTTGGCGGGAGTAGCGGTCTTGACCGGGGCGACTCCCGCGAGCGGCTTCGTGCCCAGCGCTTCGTCGGGCGCGTTGGGGACGATCGGTGCGCTGCCGAGGGCTGCGAACTTCGCGTCGCTTTCGATCTGCTTCGCCATTTCCGTGCCGCGCGCGCGCTGATCGGCGGGGATGAACCGGTCCATCTGCGCCAGCGTTCCCGCGGCCTGCGGCAGCCCCTGCTGCGACGACCGCGTCACCAGCGCATAGGCGCGCGGATAATCCTTCGGCACGCCATCGCCGTTGAACAGCATCGTGCCGAGGACGAGCTGCGCGCGCCGCTCGTCGCGTTTCGCGGCCTTGTCCAGCCAGGGCAGGGCGGCGTCGGTCTTGCCGTCCTGAAACAGCGCGAGGCCGAGATTGGCCTCTGCCTGCGGGTGGCCCTGCATCGCCGCCTTTTTGAACCATCCTTCCGCGATCGAAGGGTCGAGCGGCACGCCGCGACCGAGCTGATAGGCCTTGCCCATGTTGAACTGCGCATCGGCGTCGCCGGCGATGGCAGGCTGGCGCCACTGGTCGATCGCGCCCTTCCAGTCGCCCTTCGCCCATAGATCGACGCCCGCCTTCACGTCGGCGAATGCCGGCGCTGCCACCAACGCCAGCGACGCCCAGACCGTCCAACCGAGATGCCTGACCATAGCGAACCCTCCAAGCCCCGAACCTTATGGCGCATCATGCCTTAACCATCGGCGCCGTGTCACCTGCGCTGATACGCCAAGGGCGTTAACCCTTCCTTAGAGGCGCGCATGGCATCCCTGACGCTGGATCAACGGGGCTTTCAGGGGACCTATGCGCGTTCTCGCAATGGCATCGCAAAAGGGTGGGTCGGGCAAGACCACGCTGTCGGGGCATCTGGCCGTCCAGGCTCAGATCGCCGGCGCCGGCCCGGTCGTGCTCATCGACATCGACCCGCAGGGCTCGCTCGCCGACTGGTGGAACGAGCGTGACGTGGAATATCCCGCCTTCGCGCAGACCACGGTCGCACGGCTTGCCGCCGATCTGGAGGTGCTGCGTCAGCAGGGCTTCAAGCTCGCGGTCATCGACACGCCGCCCGCCATCACCATGGCGATCCAGAGCGTCATCCAGGTCGCCGAGCTCATCGTGATCCCGACACGGCCTTCGCCGCATGATCTGCGCGCGGTCGGCGCCACGGTCGATCTGTGCGACCGGGCGGGCAAGCCGTTGATCTTCGTTGTCAACGCCGCGACCCCGAAGGCGCGGATCACCTCGGAAGCCGCTGTCGCGCTGTCGCAGCACGGCACCGTCGCGCCGATCACGCTTCACCAGCGCACCGATTTCGCGGCGTCGATGATCGACGGCCGCACCGTCATGGAAACCGATCCCAAGGGCAAGTCGGCCGCGGAAGTGACCGCGCTGTGGGGCTATATCGCCGACCGGCTCGAAAAGAATTTCCGCCGCACCGTCTTCGCGGTGCCGCATGCGATCAATCCCGTCGCGGGCATGCGTCCCGCTGCTGGCGGCTTCGGCCGCCGGGTGGTGGGCTGATGGCCGCGCTGCTCGGCAGCCAGCCCAAGCCGCTGGCGTCGCTGTCGTCGGGGCTGCTCGCCCGTAAGGGGCAGGCGCGGCCGGCGATGCGGCCGCAGGGTTTCGGCTTCACCTCGCTCTCGCATGCCGGCGACCAGCTCGGCTGGAACGACATGGGGCATGATGTCGCTTCGCCCGAACCGGTCGAGGCGCTGCCGCCGGTGCTTGTCGAGCGCGAGGCGCTGAAGGAAGAATTTACGGCGCCCGTGGTCGAGCCGGTGGTGGTTGAAGCGCCGACGGTGCCCGTATTCGACGCGGCGGTTCGTCCGGTTTCCGTGCTGACCGCAAAGCGGCTCCAGCGCGAAACGCGGGCGAAGGTGAAGGATGCGGGCAAGGCAGCGTTCACGCTGCGACTCGACGCCGATCGTCATTTGCGGCTCCGGCTTGCGACGGCGACGCGCCATCGTTCCGCACAACAGCTCGTCACCGAGGCGCTCGACGCCTTTTTGAAGACCCTGCCCGAGGTCGAGGCGCTGGCCAGCCAGCTGCCGCCTGTCGGGCGCCGATCGACCGGGGAATAACCGATGAAGATGCGCCTTGTTCTGAGCCTGGGGCTGTCCGCCCTCGTCATGGGCGGCACGATGGTCGGCTGCACCGCGGGCGGCGGCGATCTCGGCACCGCGAGCAGCCGCAGCGTGCGCAACGCGGAAAAGGTCGCGGCGAAGGACGCGAAGATGGCGGACAAGTTCCTTGTCGCCGGCAACCACGCGCAGGCCGTCCAGTTCGCAGAGGCAGCCGTCGCGCTTCGGCCGCAGACCGCCGCGTATCGCGCGGTGCTGGGCGAGGCGTATCTGAAGGCAGGGCGCTTTGCCTCTGCCAGCCAGTCGCTGAGCGATGCGATGACGCTCGGCAGCGCTGACGGTCATGTCGCGCTGAACCTTGCGCTCGCCCAGATCGGCGAGGGCAAGTGGCACGAGGCGCGGACGACGCTCGACAATCACGCGAATGTGATGTCCGCCACCGACCGCGGGCTCGCGCTCGCGCTGGCCGGCGATCCGGCAACGGGCGTGCAGGTATTGATGGACGTCGTCCGCAGCCCTGATGCGACCGTGAAGACGCGCCAGAACCTCGCCCTCGCTTTGGCGCTGTCGGGTCGCTGGGCCGACTCGCGCGTCGTCGCGGCGCTCGATCTCGCGCCGGCCGATCTCGACAAGCGGATGGTTCAGTGGGCCGCCTTCGCGCAGCCGGAGGCCGCGTCCGATCAGGTCGCGGCGCTGCTGGGCGTCGTGCCGGTTGCCGATCCCGGCCAGCCCGTCGCGCTTGCGCTCAATGCGCCGACCTCGGTGGGTGTCGCTGCTGCCGATGCGGTCGTGCCAGCCCGTGCGGCGCCTGCGATCGAGGTCGCGGCGGTCAGCCCCGTGCCGGTTCCCGCGGCGACCGTGCAGGTCGCTGTCGCGAACGCCCCGATCGCGACGATCGCGGCAGAGGGCGCGTTCAAGGTGGCGGCGCCGGTGAGGGCGAAATCGATGAAGGTCGCTGCTGTTGCCAAGGCGAAACCGCAACCGCGTGAACTCGCCAGCGGCAATTTCTACGTCCAGCTCGGCGCGTTCGACAGTGCGGGCGTCGCGAAGGACGCCTGGGGTCGCGCGCAGCGCCGCTTCGCCGCGTTCCGCCAGCAATCGCCCACCGGCATGGCGTTCGCGCATCAGGGGGCGAACTACTATCGCCTCTCGGTGGGCGGCTATACCCGCGCCGATGCGGTGTCGGTGTGCCGCCAGTATCGCAAGCGCGGCGGCAGCTGCTTCGTGCGGGCAGGCGCCGGCGACGCGATGGCGCAGTGGATCAGGCCGGGCGCCGGCGGTGTCCAGATGGCGGCGCGTTAAAGAACTTCGCGGCCACCCTTGAAGACCCGCAAGACGCGGCCCTGAACCGGCAGCCCGTCGAACGGCGTGTTGCCGGCGATTCCCGGCGTCGCTTCCGCATCGATCTGCCACGGCGCGTCCGGATCGACGAGGATGACGTCGCCCGGCTTGCCCGGAGCGAGCGTGCCGCTATCGATTCCCAGCAATCCCGCAGGTTGCCGCGCGAGGCGATCGAAGAGCGCGGGCAGGCTCAGCCGATCGTCGCGGACGAGACCGAGAGACAGTGCGAGCAGCGTTGCCGCACCTGCCGCGCCGGGAAGCGAATCGGCGAAGGGCAGGCGCTTGTCCTCCGGCCCGCGCGGGTCGTGGGCGGAGCACAGGATATCGATCGTGCCGTCCGCCAGCGCGGCGAGCGCCGCCTGGCGATCCGGCTCTTCACGCAGCGGGGGCGAGAGGTGCGCGAAGGTGCGGAAATCGCTCATCGCGTTGTCGGAGAGCAGCAGATGCGCCGGATCGATGCCGCAGGTGACGCGCACGCCGCGGCGCTTTGCGGCGCGGACGAGGTCGAGTCCGGCGGCGGTCGTCACCAGTCGCAGATGCAGCCGCGCGCCGGTATCCTCGGCGAGCATGATGTCGCGCGCGACGGCCAACGCCTCGGCGATCGCTGGCGCTGCGGCCAACCCGTGACGGGTCGCGGTTTCGCCGGCGGTGGCGACTGCGTCACCGACGAGTCCGTCGTCCTGCGCCTCGGAGATCACGACGAGGTCGAGATCGCGCGCATAGGTCAGGACACGGTGCATCAGCCCCGAATCGGCGATCCAGCGCCGCCCTGTTCCGATCGCGCGCGCCCCGGCGGACCCCAGGATCGCCATTTCCGCCATTTCGCGTCCGGCCAGCCCCTTGGTCGCGCCAGCGATCGGGTGAATCCACAGGTCCGGCTTGCCGATGAGGGCGGCGCGCTGGACGATACCGGGATCGTCGAGTGCGGGGGACTGATCGGGCATCGGTGCCACGCGGACGATGCCGCCGACGCGGCACGCCGCGCGGTCGATCGCGAAGGCGCCGATATCGACGATGCCGGGGGCGAGCAGCTTGCCGGCGCAATCGATGACGGTCGCGTCCGCCGGGGCGCATCCTTCCGCGATGACGCCGTCCACGATCGCCAGATCGCCGGTTCGCTCGCCAGCCACGGGGCAGACGATCCGCGCGCCCGTGAACAGAAGCGCGCGGCTCATGCCCAGCCCTCTACACGGCGCGCACGCCGGGTGAGTACGTCGAGGCACGCCATGCGGACGGCAACCCCCATCGCGACTTGCTCGGTGATCGCGGACCGCTCGACATGGTCGGCGACGGCCGAATCGATCTCGACCCCGCGGTTCATCGGGCCGGGGTGCATGACGAGCGCGTCGGGCCTGGCGCGTGCGAGCCGTTCCAGCGTCAGGCCGTAGCGCAGGTGGAATTCGCGCGGGGAAGGGACGTAGCCACCGGTCATCCGCTCGTTCTGGATGCGCAGCATCATCACCACGTCGGCACCGTCCAGCGCCGCGTCGAAATCAGTGAACGCCGTGACGCCCATCCGCTCGATCGCGGGCGGCATCAGCGTGGACGGCGCGCAGACGCGGACCTCGGCGGCGAGCGCCGTCAGCGCGAGGATGTTCGACCGCGCGACGCGGCTGTGGAGCAGATCGCCGCAGATCACGACGCGCTGGTTTGCGATCGATCCGCGCCGGCGGCGGATGGTCAGCGCGTCGAGCAGCGCCTGGGTCGGGTGCTCGTGGCGCCCGTCGCCGGCGTTCAGCACCGGGCAGTCCACCTTGTCCGCGATCAGTCGTACCGCGCCCGACGACATGTGGCGGATGACGATGACGTCCGCGCGCATCGCGTTCAGCGTCATCGCGGTGTCGATCAGCGTCTCGCCCTTCTTCACGCTCGATTGTGCGGCGTGCATGTTGACGACGTCAGCCCCCAGGCGCTTGCCCGCGATCTCGAACGACAGCAGCGTGCGGGTGGAATTTTCGAAGAAGGCGTTGATCTGGGTGAGGCCTGCGAGCCGCTTGTCAGGCTCCGCGTGGTTGCGATTGGGCTCGATCCAGCGCTCCGCCTCGTCGAGCAGGAACATGATCTCGTGCGGTTGGAGGCCGTCGATCCCGGTCAGGTGGCGATGCGGAAAGACGGCGCCGCCTTCGATAAGGGCGGCGGGGCGGTGATCGGAGCGTTGCATCAAAGCCGCCGGTTACGCGCGGCAGTCGTTCGAGGCAAGCGGGGCGTGAGGCGGCGTCAGGCGGCGCGCAGGCGGACGTAGAGCTGGCTTTCCTCGCGCCGGATACGCTGGCGCAGGGTCATCATGATCCGCCACGCCTCGACCTGATAGCCCGCCCAGTCGGCCCGCACTTTTTCGAGCGGCCAGCGCATCGTGTGGCTGCGATACGCCTCTGCCAGGCCACCCATCTCGCGGGAGAAGGTGGTGGCCAGTTCACGCGTCACGATATCCGGCGAGCGCAGCAGCACGGGGTAGAGGTGCTTGTCCTCCTTCGCGAGATGAACGGTCAGCACATGCGTCATCCGCCAGCGCACGGTGGAAAAGTCCTCCGGCGGAGCGGATTCGGTGCGAAGGATCTCCAGCAGCCGCACCGCCAGTCGGTCGAGCTCTGCATGTTCCTGCGACAATGCGGCCTTGAATGTCATCGATGCTCCCCCCTTCGATTGTCGGAGGCGTAGCGCGGGGGCGCCTGCATCGGGGTTACGCGGTTTTGGAGGAATCCACCGCAATCAACGCATCGATGGCGGCCTGAAGGATGTGCGCGGCGGCGAGGTTGTCGATGCGTTCGGCGCGTTTCGCGCGGCTCATGTCCTGTTCGATCATCGTGCGCTCGACCGCGACGGTGGACCAGCGTTCGTCCCAGAGCAGGATCGGATAGCCGAGGTCGAGGAGGTTGCGGGCAAAGGCGCGGGTCGACTGGCTGCGCGGGCTTTCGCTGCCGTCGAGGTTCAGCGGCAGGCCGATGACGAGGCCGCGCACCGCCTGCGCCGATGCGAGTTCGGCGAGAGCCGCCTTGTCTTTGGTGAACTTCGTGCGGCGGATGAGCGTGGCGGGGCTGGCGAAGCTCCAGCCGGCGTCGCAGAGCGCAGTGCCCACCGTCTTCGTGCCGACGTCGAGCCCGAGCAGCCGCCCGCCCTCCGGCAGGGCCTCGCGGAAGACGGTGCGGTCGAGCGTGATCATCACGGCTCGAACGCCGCGAGGCGGCGGGCCGCATCTGTGCGGACATTCGCCCAGAACAGGCTGTAGTCGTAGACGTGGTAGTTGTTGCCGGGGAGCACATAGGGCCCGACATCGGGCGGGGTGCCGATCAGCAGCAACCCGCGCGAATCGCAGCGGGCAGGCACGCGGCTGGCGGTGATCGCGGCGGTCGTCAGGTCCTTGTCCGGGAACAGCGTGCCCGCGTTCGCGCCGGCCGGTGCGGAGGCATTGGCGGTGCCGGTCAGCGGGTTGGTGCAGACGATCGGCGTGCCCTTGCGGGGCTGTCCATTGAACCCGGTCGAGGCATCGTAGGTGTCGAGGATCAGCGAGGGGTCGGCGGGTTCGGCGAAGCTCTCCCAAGACAGGATGCAGCCGGCCTGGTCGGCGCGGGTGCATTCGGGCAGACCCAGCAAGGGCAGGTCGGTGGTGCGCGATACGGGCCAGCCGACGATATAGGCGGCGACGATGCGCCTGCCGAGCGCGGGGTCCTTCGCGATCCGGTCGCGCAGCAGCCGCTCGAGATGAAGCGCGCCCTGGCTGTGGCCGGCGAGAATGATCGGCCGGTCGGGGCCGATCTGCGCGAGGAACGCGTCGAAGGCGGCGGTCACGTCGCCATAAGCGAGATCGAGCGCGCGCTGTGCATCGGCCTTCGTCGTCAGGAACGCGCCGAACGTCGCCTGGCGGTAGTGCGGCGCCCAGATCTCGCCCACCGCGTTGAACGCGCTTGCCTGCCCGCGCAGGAACAGCGCCGCGCGGGCGTTCGCCTCCGCATCGTCGAGCGGCGCGTTCCAGTGATTGCGGACAAGGTAGGAGGTCGGGTGGATGAAGAAGACCGCCGCCGCGCCCGGCTCCGTGCGCTGCACGCCCGTGGGCAGCCACTGCGCGGGGTTGTTCGCGATGTCCGGCCGGGCGAGCCACATCCGTTTGTCGGCGTAGGCACTCTCGGGCGTTGCCGCCTGCGCCTCGAACGCCTCGCCCGGCACCATCGCCATGCGGACGAGATCGTTGCCCCAGATGCGATAGGCGAAGGCTGCGGCGATCACGATCGCGATGAGCCCGGCCATGACATAAAGGAACTTGCGCGCCATGCGCGGCCCCGTGCCTCATCGTCCGGGAGCGCGCAACCATTGCATCCGGCGCGGGTGCGGTGGTAGCGGCGCCTCATGTCCGTAGACACAGCAACCGTGAAGAAGGTCGCGAGCCTTGCCCGGATCGCGATCAGCGATGCCGATGCGACGCGCCTCGTGCCCGAACTCAACAATATCCTCGGCTGGATCGAGCAGCTCGGCGAGGTCGATACGGCCGGGGTCGAGCCGATGACCGCCGTCATCCCCAATCATCTGCGGTTGCGCGATGATGTCGCGGGTGCCGATCCGCTGACCGGCGGCGGGATGCGCGATGCGGTGCTCGCCAATGCGCCGCAGGCCGAACACGGCTTCTTCACCGTGCCGAAGGTGATCGAATAATGACGCTCACCGATCTCGGCATTCGCGACATCCGCGACGGCGTGCGCGCGGGCACCTTCTCCGCGCGCGAAGTGGCGAATGACTTCGTCGCGGCCGTGGCCAAGGCGAAGCCGCTCAACGCATTTCTCGTCGAAACCCCCGATCATGCGCTGGCCGCCGCCGATGCCGCCGACGCCGCGCGTGCGGCGGGCGAGGCGCCGAAGCCGCTCGCGGGCGTGCCGCTGGGCATCAAGGACCTGTTCTGCACCAAGGGCGTAGAAGCGACCGCGGCGAGCCACATTCTTGAAGGCTTCAAGCCGCAATATGAATCGAGCATCACGCAGAAGCTGTGGGATGCGGGCGCCGGCATGTTGGGCAAGCTCAACATGGACCAGTTCGCGATGGGATCGTCGAACGAGACAAGCGCGTTCGGCAACGTGATTTCTCCCTGGCGGCGCAGCGACGGCGGCAACGCGGCGCTGGCGCCGGGGGGATCGTCAGGCGGATCCTCCGCCGCAGTCTCGGCGCGGATCGTGCCGGGGGCGACGGGCACCGACACCGGCGGGTCGATCCGCCAGCCCGCGGCCTTTACCGGGATTGCCGGGATCAAGCCGACCTATGGCCGCTGCTCGCGCTGGGGCGTGGTGGCATTCGCGTCCAGCCTCGATCAGGCCGGACCGATGGCGCGCGACGTCACCGATTGCGCGATCATGCTCGAGCAGATGGCGGGCTTCGACGCGAAGGACGCGACCTCGCTCGATCTCGCCGTGCCGCAGTGGGAAGCGGGATTGTCGAGCGATATGAAGGGCAAGCGCGTCGGCATTCCCAGGGAATATCGCGTCGACGGCATGCCCGCCGAGATCGAGGCGCTGTGGCAGCAGGGCATCGCCTGGATGCGCGATGCGGGCGCCGAGATCGTCGAAGTCTCGTTACCGCACACCAGATACGCGCTGCCGGCCTATTACATCATCGCGCCGGCCGAAGCCTCGTCCAACCTCGCACGCTATGACGGCGTGCGATATGGCGTGCGCGATCTGCCGGACGGCGCCGGGTTGCAGGACATGTATGCAGCGACCCGTGCGGCTGGCTTCGGTGACGAGGTGAAGCGGCGTATCCTGATCGGCACATATGTTTTATCAGCAGGGTTTTACGATGCGTATTTCACGCAGGCTTCGAAGGTGCGGGCGCTTATCGCTCGTGACTTCGAGCGGGCGTGGGAAACGTGCGACGTACTGCTGACGCCGACCGCGCCGTCCGCCGCGTTCGCGCTCGGCGAGAAGATGGCCGATCCGCTGGCAATGTATCTGAACGACGTCTTCACCGTGCCGTCGTCGCTCGCCGGCCTGCCCGCGATGAGCGTACCGGGCGGGTTGGACGCGGGCGGGTTGCCGCTGGGCCTCCAGATCATCGGCAAGCCGCTCGACGAGCAGGGCGTGCTCAACGCGAGCCTCGCGATCGAACAGCGCGCAGGGTTCACGGCGCGGCCGGAGGCTTGGTGGTGAATGACCCTGTGAAAAGCGAAGAATTGCGAGATTTCATCACTTCTACGCTTTCGGCGATTACCGATGGGGTCGCGCATAGCGCCCACGGTGCCTCTTTTCATCTAGCGTCTAACGTAAAGTTTGATGTCGCCATTACTGTTACGAACGAATCCGAAGCAGGTGGCGGCTTGCGCCTACACATCGCGAGCGCAGGGGCAAAGATGTCCGCTCAAAATGAGAGCGTAAGCAAGATAACGTTTGAGGTTGGTCGAGACATGGCGATCAGCAAGCGGGCTATCGATTATTCGAGTCGAGGTGTCGTATGACCGATTACCGCATCCAGGGCGAAACCGGCGAATGGGAGGTCGTGATCGGCCTTGAGGTCCATGCGCAGGTCACGTCGAACGCCAAGCTGTTCTCTGGCGCGGCGACCGCATTCGGGGCGGAGCCGAATACGCAGGTCAGTTTGATCGACGCGGCGATGCCGGGGATGCTGCCGGTGCCGAACCGCGAGTGCATCCGCCAGGCTGTGCGCACAGGCATGGCGATCGACGCGCAGATTAATCGCTGGTCGCGGTTCGACCGCAAGAATTACTTCTACGCCGATCTGCCGCAGGGATACCAGATTTCGCAGCTCTATCATCCGCTTGTCGGCGAAGGCTCCGTCGATGTCGAGATCGACGGCGCGACCAAGACGATTGGTGTCGAGCGCATTCACGTCGAGCAGGATGCGGGCAAGCTGATGCACGATCAGCATCCGACGCGCAGCTACGTGGACCTCAACCGGTCGGGCGTCGCGCTGATGGAAATCGTGTCGAAGCCCGATATGCGGTCGCCGGCGGAGGCCGGAGCCTATCTGTCGAAGCTGCGCGCGATCCTGCGCTATGTCGGCAGCTGCGACGGCAATATGGACCAGGGATCGATGCGCGCCGACGTCAATGTCAGCGTGCGCAGGCCGGGGGCCGAATTCGGGACGCGGACCGAGACGAAGAACGTCAACTCGGTGCGCTTCGTCATGGCTGTCGTCGAGCAGGAAGCGAAGCGCCAGGTCGCGGTGATCGAGGATGGCGGCACGATCGTGCAGGAAACGCGGCTCTACGATCCCGACCGCAACGAGACGCGGTCGATGCGGTCGAAGGAAGACGCGCACGACTATCGCTACTTCCCCGATCCCGATCTGCTGCCGCTCGAGCTCGACGAGGCGTTCCTCGACGAATGCCGCGCGAGCCTGCCCGAGCTGCCCGACGCCAAGCGCAAGCGGTATGAGGGTCTGGGGATCAGTGGCTACAACGCCGACGTCCTGACTGCGGACGTCGAGACGGCGCGCTGGTTTGATGCGTTGCTAGACGCCGGCGCACCACCCACACAGGCCGCGAACTGGGTCGGCGCGGAGCTGTTCGGCGCGCTCAACCGGCTTGACAAGAACATTGAGGAATCGCCGGTAAATCCTTCACAAGCGGCCGAGTTATTGCGATTGGTCGCGGATGGCACGCTGTCCGGCAGCCTCGCCAAGCAGGTGTTCGAGGTGATGCTCGAAACCGGGCAGGATGCCAGCGCCATCGTCGAGGAGCGCGGCCTCAAGCAGACGAGCGATACGGGCGCGATCGAGGCGGTGATCGCCGATGTGCTCGCGAAAAATCCGGGGCAGCTTGAACAGTATCGCGGTGGCAAGGTCGCGCTGTTCGGATTCTTCGTCGGGCAGACGATGAAGGCGATGGGCGGCAAGGCGAACCCGGGCGTCGTCAACGATCTGCTTAAGAAGGCGCTGGGCTGACAACCGTTACCCGTTCGCCCTGAGCGAAGTCGAAGGGCCGGCAACGCGGTGCTTCGACTTCGCTCAGCACGAACGACGGCACGAACGACAGGGCGAGCTTATTGCGCGTCGTCGTCCTGATTGCGCGTCACGCCGCCAGTCCCGCCGACGCCGTCCGGCATGCCCGGGTCTTTGAGGGTTGCGGGTTCCTCGCCGCCTTCGCCTCGCTTCACGGCGTCGCTGCGCGCCTCGACGATCTGTTCCAGGTCGCTGCGATCGTCGTCCCGTTCGGAATCCGGATGCTCGACAGTGTTGGGGTCGGCCATATCAGATACTCGGATTGGAGGGCGCGGGATCTTCGGCGGGGACACCGGGGGCGGGGAAGTCGGTATCGGGAATGGGAGCCGGAAATTCCGGCGGTGGCGCGTCGGGCTGCGGCGGCGTGGTCGGTTGGCCGGGCTGGGTCGCCATTGTTCTTCTCCTGGGGTTGGCAACCTGTAACGCGCGCGCTAGGCGCACGGTTTCGCGGGGCGCTTGCGACAAGCGGCTGTGCGGTATAGGGACGCGCCGACCGGCGGTGTCCCAAGCGGGCGTGGCGGAACTGGTAGACGCAGCAGGTTTAGGTCCTGCCATCGCAAGATGTGGGGGTTCGAGTCCCTTCGCCCGCACCAGTCCCCGCAAAGCGCATGCGGGGCGGCACCGATCCCAAGAGATTCTTTCGAGCTAGAAGGTTCCGCATGCAGACTGTCGAGACGTTGAACGAAGGCCTCAAGCGCGCCTACACGCTCACCATCACCGCAAAGGATATCGACAAGAAGGTCGATGCCGAGCTGAAGCGCGTCGCGCCGCAGATCAAGATGCCCGGCTTCCGCCCCGGCAAGGTGCCCGCGAACCTCGTTCGCAAGATGCACGGCCCCGCGCTGACCCAGGATGCGCTGAACACCGCGATCCAGGAAGGCATCCAGACGCTGATCGCCGAGAAGCAGCTGCGTCCGGCGATGCAGCCGTCGGTCGAACTCGACGAAGGGTATGAGATCGGCAAGGACGCCGAACTGAAGGTCGAGCTGGAAGTGCTCCCGCAGGTTCCCGCCCCGGCGATCGACACGCTGACGCTCGAGCGGCTTTCGGTGCCCGTCGATGACGCCGCGGTCGATGCGCAGCTCCAGAAGTTTGCCGACCAGTCGAAGGCTTGGGACGATACCAAGGCGACCTACAAGGCGAAGAGCGGCGATCTCGTGACCGTCGATTTCGTCGGCAAGACGCTGGACGGCGTGGCGTTCGACGGCGGCACCGGCGAGGACATGGCGGTCGAGATCGGCTCGGGCCGTCTCATCCCCGGCTTCGAGGACCAGATCATCGGTGTAAAGGCCGGCGAGGAGCGCCAGATCAAGGTGACGTTCCCGGCCGACTATCAGGCGAAGGAACTGGCCGGCAAGGACGCGACGTTCGACCTGACGGTCAAGTCGGTGAAGACCGCCGGCGAAAGCAGGATCGACGAGCAGCTGGCGAAGAATCTCGGGCTCGAGAGCCTGGAGCAGCTGCGTGGGCTGGTGAAGGGCCAGATCGAGCAGGAGCATAACGGCCTCACGCGCACCCATATGAAGCGCAAGCTGCTCGACCAGCTGGCCGAGGGGCATGACTTCGACGTGCCGCCGTCGATGGTCGAGGCCGAGTTCAACCAGATCTGGGCGCAGCTGGAGCATGAGGCGACGCACGAGGCCGATCCGGACGCCGCGATCAAGGAAATGGAAGCCGAGCGCGACGATTACCGCAAGATCGCCGAGCGCCGCGTGCGCCTTGGCCTGCTCCTTTCGGAAATCGGCCAGGCGAACGGCGTCGAGGTCTCCGCGCAGGAGATGAACCGGTTGATCGCGCAGGCAGCGCAGCAATACGGCCCGGAGGATCGCCAGCGCTTCATCCAGTATGTGCAGCAAGAGCCGATGGCGGCAGCCCAGCTGCGCGCACCGCTCTATGAGGACAAGGTCGTCGATTTCCTGTTCGAAAAGGCCGCGATCACCGACCGTGACGCGACCCGCGAGGAACTGGAAGCCGCGATCGAGAGCGAGGACGGCTTCGCGACCGGCACGCACACCCACGATCACGATCACGACCACAAGCCGAAGAAGAAGCCGGCTGCGAAGAAGGCTGCCGCAAAGGCTGACGCTCCGGTTGAGGACGCTGTAGAGGCGCCGAAAAAGGCGGCTCCGAAGAAGGCGGCGGCCAAGCCTGTGGCAAAGGACGACGATTCGGCGGTTGTGACGGACGAGCCGGCTCCGGCGAAGAAGGCTTCTGCGAAGAAGGCGGCACCGGCCAAGGCGGAAGCCGCTGAGTCGGAAGCGGCTCCCAAGAAGGCCCCGGCCAAAAAGCCCGCGGCAAAGAAGACCGCGAAGGCCGAGGGGTAGGCAACCCCGGCGTCCGTTCGCCCTGAGCTTGTCGAAGGGCTGTCTTTCTCTTTAGGAAGGGCAGGGCTCCGGCGGGACCCATCAAAGTAGTACTTTGATGGGCGCCCTCTCAGGCTCAGCCCGAACGGAGTTGGGGTGGAACGCTCACATCGACCGACGATCGCAGTCCTGCTGCCCTGTTACAACGAGGAGGCCGCGATCGCGCAGACGGTCGCGGGGTTCCGTGCGGCGCTGCCCGACGCGCGCATCTACGTCTACGACAACAACAGCCGCGACCGGACCTGCGAGGTTGCGGCCGCCGCGGGCGCTATCGTCCGGCGCGAGCGGATCCAGGGCAAGGGCGCGGTCGTCCGGCGGATGTTCGCCGATGTCGATGCCGACATCTATGTGATGGCCGACGGTGACGCGACCTATGACGCGGCGTCGGCCCCCGCGCTGGTCCGCCGGCTCGTTGACGAGCAGCTCGACATGGTGGTCGGCAGCCGCATCGGCGAAGCGGTCGAGGCGTATCGGCGCGGTCACCGGCTCGGCAATGCGATGCTCACCGGCATGCTGGCGCGGCTGTTCGGGCGCAGCTTCACCGATATCCTGAGCGGATACCGCGTTTTCTCGCGGCGCTTCGTGAAGAGCTTTCCCGTGCTGTCGGTCGGATTCGAGATCGAGACCGAGATCAGCGTCCACGCGCTCGAGCTGAAGATGCCGACCGGCGAGGTCGAGACGCCCTATTATGCGCGGCCCGAGGGATCGGTGTCGAAGCTCAGCACCTATGGCGACGGCTGGCGTATCCTGCGGACGATCGCGACGCTTTACCGGATCGAGCGGCCGCTGTGGTTCTTCGGCGCGATCGGCGGTGTGCTGGCGCTGATCGCGATCATCCTCGCGGTGCCGCTGGCGATCACCTATATGCAGACGCATCTGGTGCCGCGCTTTCCGACCGCGATCCTCGTGACCGGGCTCATGATTCTGGCCGCGCTCAATGTCTTTGCCGGGCTGATTCTCGACACCGTCGTGCGCGGGCGGCGCGAGGTGCGGCGCCTCGCCTATCTGACCCACAAGGCGCCCGGCGCGGACACTTGAAGTCCTTCGCCGAAGCGCCGATGTTGGCGCTCTAATCGGGCATAAGAGAGAGTTTCATGCACAATCCGTTCGAGACCGGCGATTTCGCGAGCCCGCTGGCACAGGCCGGCGTCGGGCTGCAGCAGACCCAGGCGGGGCTGGTGCCGATCGTCATCGAGCAGTCGAACCGCGGCGAGCGCTCGTTCGACATCTTCTCGCGCCTGCTGCGCGAGCGCATCATCTTCGTGACCGGTGGAGTCGAGGATGGCATGGCTTCGCTCATCTGTGCGCAGCTGCTGTTCCTTGAATCGGAAAATCCGAAGAAGGACATCTACATGTACATCAACTCGCCGGGCGGAGTCGTCACGGCGGGCATGGCGATCCATGACACGATGCAGTATATCCGCCCGCGCGTCGGCACGCTGTGCATCGGCCAGGCGGCGTCGATGGGCAGCTTCCTGCTTTCGGCGGGCGAGCCCGGCATGCGCGTCGCGACCACCAACAGCCGGATCATGATCCACCAGCCTTCGGGCGGGGCGCAGGGCATGGCGGCCGATATCGAGATCCAGGCGAAGGAAATCCTGCGCATCCGCCACCGGCTGAACGAGCTGTATTCGAAATATACCGGCCAGCCGATCGAGGCGATCGAAAGCGCGATGGACCGCGACAAGTTCCTCTCGTCGGACGAGGCGAAGGCATTCGGCCTGATCGACGAGGTGTTCGACAAGCGCCCCGCGCCGGCTGATGACGTCGCGGCGGCGGCTTGAGGCGTTTCAAGGACGGCAGGCCGAAATACGGCATTGTGCAGTGTGTGACGGCCGGGTTACGTTGCCCGGCCAATAACGGCGCGCGCATGCCGCGCCAGGGAAGGTTTGAATGACGAAGCTGAGCGGTGGCGACTCGAAGAGCACCCTCTATTGCTCGTTCTGCGGAAAATCGCAGCACGAGGTGCGCAAGCTGATCGCGGGTCCCACCGTCTTCATCTGCGACGAGTGTGTCGAGCTGTGCAACGACATCATCCGCGAGGAGACGAAGTCGGCGCTGGTCGCCAAGAAAGACGGCGGCGTGCCGACCCCGCAGGAAATCTGCGATGTGCTCGACGATTACGTCATCGGCCAGAAGCAGGCGAAGCGCGTGCTGTCGGTGGCGGTGCACAACCACTACAAGCGGCTGAACCACGGCGCGAAGGGTGCCGATGTCGAGCTCGCCAAGTCGAACATCCTGCTCGTCGGCCCTACGGGTTGCGGCAAGACGCTGCTCGCCCAGACGCTCGCGCGCATCCTCGACGTGCCGTTCACGATGGCCGATGCGACGACGCTGACCGAGGCAGGGTATGTCGGCGAGGATGTCGAGAACATCATCCTCAAGCTGCTTCAGGCCTCCGACTACAATGTCGAGCGGGCGCAGCGCGGGATCGTCTATATCGACGAGATCGACAAGATCAGCCGCAAGGCGGAAAACCCCTCGATCACCCGCGACGTGTCGGGCGAGGGTGTTCAGCAGGCGCTGCTCAAGCTGATGGAGGGCACGACCGCGAGTGTGCCCCCCCAGGGCGGACGCAAGCATCCGCAGCAGGAGTTCCTGCAGGTCGACACCACCAACATCCTGTTCATCTGCGGCGGTGCGTTCTCGGGACTCGAGAAGATCATCGGCGATCGCCTCCAGGGCAAATCGATCGGCTTCGGCGCCTACGTGGCGGCGCCGGAGGAGCGCCGCACCGGCGAGATGCTGCGACAGACAGAGCCGGAGGATCTGCTCAAGTTCGGGCTGATTCCCGAGTTCGTCGGCCGTCTGCCGGTCATCGCGACGCTGGAGGATCTCGACATCTCCGCGCTGGTGAAGATCCTGTCCGAACCGAAGAACGCGCTGGTCAAGCAGTATCAGAAGCTGTTCGAGATGGAGGACGTGAAGCTCGGCTTCACTGACGAAGCGCTGGTCAGCGTGTCCAAGAAGGCGATCGACCGCAAGACGGGCGCGCGCGGGCTTCGCTCGATCCTGGAGGGCATCCTGCTCGACACCATGTTCGAGCTGCCCGGCATGGACGGCGTTGACGAGGTGATGATCGACAAGGACGTGATCGAGGGCCGCAAGGAACCGGTGCGCGTCTATGCCGAGAAGAAGAAGGCGGGCGACGCCGCCTGATTCTCGGCGGTTGGCCTAACGACCGAAGCGGGCGTCGAGCGATCGGCGCCCGTTTTTTCTTGTGCACCGTGAACGGCTTCGCCCACCATCGGTTGGTGATCACCGAGGAGACAGAATGCCGCAGCCGATGACCGCGAAACCCGACCTGAATTCTGCGCCGAAGGCCCATGAGCGCCTGCCGCTCTGGTCGCTCGTTTTCCCCCTCCTCGGCATTCTCGCGGTCGCGGTGTCGCTTTACACCATGGGCACCCTCGGCGCGACCGGCGCGGCGGTAATCCTGATCGGCGCCGTGCTCGCCGCGGTTCACCATGCGGAGGTCGTCGCGCACCGTGTCGGCGAGCCGTTCGGCACGCTGGTGCTCGCGGTCGCGGTGACGGTGATCGAGGTGTCGCTGATCGTCAGCCTGATGCTGGCGCCGGGCGGCGACACCACCGCGCTCGCCCGCGATACGGTGTTCGCGGCGATCATGATTATCCTGAACGGCATCGTCGGGCTCTGCCTGCTGGCGGGCGGGCTGCATCACGGCGAGCAGCGCTTCACCCTGCGCGGCGTCAGCGCGACGCTCTGCGTTCTGACCGCCATGGTGGTGCTATCGCTCGTCCTGCCCAATTACGTGTCGAGCGCGCCGGGGCCGACCTATGCGCCGTCGCAACTGGTGTTCGTCGCGGTCGTGTCGCTGATCCTCTACGCGACCTTCGTGATGGTCCAGACGGTGCGCCACCGCGACTATTTCCTGCCCGCGGACGATGAGGCGGCCAAGGATGCGCATGCGCCGCCGCCGTCCAACCGGATGGCATGGATGGCATTCGGGGCGCTGCTCGTCGCGCTCGTCGGTGTCGTCCTCCTCGCAAAGGGCCTGTCGTCGATCGTCGAGACAGCGGTCGTCGATGCCGGGCTGCCGCTTGCGGTCGTCGGCATCGTGATCGCCGCGCTCGTCCTCGCGCCGGAAAGCCTGGCCGCTTACCGCGCGGCGCGGCGCGACCGGTTGCAGACCAGCCTCAATCTCGCGCTGGGGTCGGCGCTGGCGACGATCGGGCTGACGATTCCGGCCGTCGCGGTCGTCTCGCTGCTGCTCGACCTGCCGCTGGCGATGGGGATCGGACCGAAGGGCATCACGCTGCTCGTCCTCTCGCTCTTCACCATCACGCTGTCGCTAGGAACGGGACGGACGACGATCCTGGGGGGCGTCGTGCATCTCGTCATCTTCGCCGCCTATCTGTTCACCACCGTCATCCCGTGACCGGTGTGCAGGTCCTCGGCCAAGCCGCTTTGACTGGCTCAGTGATCGTTACGGAAACGATTTAGACAAAGTTAATCAACGGTGCATAAGCTTTTCCCGCAAAGGGGTGGGGAATGGCATCGCGGGCCACGCAATATCGGCCGGTCCAGCCGGCATCGATCGATCAGCGCGGCGCAGTGCGGCACCGGCTCACCTTGTCGCGCGCGACGGTGCGACGGCATGGTGGGCAACCCGTCGAGGCCGAACTGCACGACGTGTCGATCTACGGTTGTCGCGTTGCGGGAGACTTGCCGTTCGCCGAGGGCGAGCGGCTGTGGCTGCGATTCGAGGGCGGGATGCCGATCGCCGCGACGATCGTGTGGAGCGTCGATGGCTTTACCGGGTGCCGTTTCGACGACCCGATCGACCGCGCGCTGATGCGCCGGCTGACACTGGTGATCTGCTAGGCGCGCTTCAGGCGCCCTTGTGACCCTTCAACTCGTCGCCAAGGATGCTGACGACGTGCAGCACGTTGGTGGATCCCGGCGTCTTGAAGGGCACCCCGGCCATCACGACCACGCGGTCGCCGGCCTTGGCGATGCCGTGGCGCAGCGCCATGCGCTTGGCCTTGGCGACCATCTCCTCGAACGAATCGACGTCGCGGGTGTGGACCGCATAGGTGCCCCAGAGCAGTCCGAGCCGGCGCGCGGTGTCGATATTGGGGGTCAGCACGAGGAGCGGCACCGCCGGGCGCTCGCGCGCGACGCGGCGGGCGGTCGAACCCGAGGTCGTGAAGCAGATGATCGCCGACGCCGACACGGTGCGCGCGATGTTCTTCGCCGCTTCCGACAGGGCGTCCGCGGTCGTCGGATCGGGACGGGTGACGGTGAAATGGATGCGGTCGCCGTGGGCGGGATCGCGCTCCACCGCTTCACCGATCGCGTTCATCATCGCGACCGATTCGACCGGCCAGTCGCCCGCGGCGCTTTCCGCCGACAGCATGATCGCGTCGGCGCCGTCGTAGATCGCGGTCGCGACGTCCGACACCTCGGCGCGGGTGGGCGAGGGGGACTTGATCATCGATTCGAGCATCTGCGTCGCGACGACGACCGGGCGACCCATGCGGCGCGAGGTTTCGACGATCCGCTTCTGCAGCGGCGGCACCGATTGCGGCGGCAGTTCGACCCCCAGATCGCCACGCGCGACCATGACGCCGTCGCACATCTCGACGATCTCATCGAGGCGTTCGATCGCCGCCGGCTTTTCGATCTTGGCGAGCAGCGCCGCGCGCCCCTGGATCAGGCGCCGCGCCTCGGCCAAGTCTTCCGGGCGCTGGACGAAACTCAGCGCGATCCAATCGACATTCTGTTCGCACGCAAAGGCGAGATCGCTGCGGTCCTTTTCGGTCAGCGCGGCCATCGGTACGACGACGTCGGGGACGTTCAGCCCCTTGTTGTTCGACAGCACGCCGCCGACCTCGACCATTGTATCGATCCGGTCGAGCGAGTGATCGGTGACGCGCACGACGAGCTTGCCGTCGTCGAGCAGCAGACGCGCGCCCGGTTCGATCGCGGCGAAGATTTCGCGGTGGGGGAGCTCGACGCGCGTCGCGTCGCCGGGGGTGGGATCGCGGTCGAACGTAAAGGTCGCGCCGTGCTCGAGCATCACGCGGCCTTCGGCGAAGCGCCCGACGCGCAGCTTGGGCCCCTGCAGATCGGCAAGGATCGTCGTCGGGCGGCCAAATTCCTTCTCCAGCGCGCGGATCGCTGCGATGACCGCGACCTTGGACTGCTGGTCGCCATGGCTCATGTTGATGCGGAACGCGTCCGCGCCCGCCTGAAACAGCGTGGCGATCATGTCATGGCTGCTGCTGGCAGGGCCGAGCGTCGCGAGGACGCGCACCTTGCGCGCGCGGGGGCCGATGGCCTTGGTCATTCGTCTTGGTCCTTCGCGTCTGCGCGCGTCGCTGTAACCGCTCCCACGCAGCGATCAACCGCCAAGCGGCGATTTGTTGACCCCGCAATGCCGTAGCGTCGCGGCTCAGCGGCGCGGCGCGCGCCCGGCGAAGGTCACGAGGCTCTCCGCTCCGCCGGCGGAAAGTGCTGAGACGCCGACGAAATTGTCGTCGACGGGCACTTCCTTCAGCAGCGTTTCGGTCGCGCCCGTGACGGTGCGGCTGTCGGCCCAGTCCTGCCTGTCGGTTCGTCGCCAATAGACCTTGTAGGCCGTCGCGCCGGGTACCGGTTTCCACGCAACGGTCGTGTCGCGTGACAGGGCGCCCGACACGCTGACTGCGACCGGCGCGGCAGGTGCCGCGGCGAGGCGAGCGAGCGTCCCCACGTTGATCGCGGTCACGTGCGCCAGATAGTCGAAATCCATCGCCTCGGGCAGGTCGCCGTACGGCCTACCGCCCTCGGTGCGGACATCCTGATGCTGGCGGTCCCAATTTTCCACCGCGGAGGTGAAGCGGACGGCGGGATAGCCTTCGGCGAGAAACGGCTCGTGGTCGCCGCCGCGACCGAAGCGGTCGGGGCGCCTGTCGACAAAGGCGTCGAACTTGCCGGGAAGCGCTTGCGCGACGCCGTCGATCGCCTTGGCGAGCGCGCGGCTGGGGCCGTCATCCTCGCCGCCGATCGCGCGGCGTTCCATCGCCTCGGCAAGGCTTTCGTCGGCGCGGATGCCTTCGGAGAAAACGCGCACCCGGTCGGCGACCTTCAGGCCGCCCTGGCCGATCGAATTGCCGACGATATCGTTGTTGAGCATCGCATCGACCTGCCACCCGCGCGCCTTCGCGGTCTGTGCGAGCAAGGTGCCGCCCCAAAGACCCTGCTCTTCGCCGGAAAAGACCGCGTAGACGATCGTCGCGGCGAACTTCTCCTTCGACAGGATGCGCGCGGCTTCCAGCACGAGCGACACGCCCGAGGCATCGTCGTTCGCGCCGGGCGCATCGCCGACCGAGTCCATCACGTCGCTGCGCATGCTGTCGATATGCCCGCCGACGATCACGTAGCGGTTCGGGTCGGTCCCCTTCTGGATGCCGAGCACATCCTCGATCACGACGCCGTTGGGCGCGCGCGGACCGACGAAGCGGCGTGAGATTCGTTCGACCGTAAGGCAGCCGCCGCAGTCGCGCCCAATCGCTGCGAACCGCGACGCCGCCCAGTTGCGCGCCGCGCCGATGCCACGCTTGGGATCGGTCGTGGTCGAGAGCGAATGGCGCGTGCCGAAGGCCGCGAGCGTGGTGACGCTGTCCTTCAGCCTGGCGGGCGAGGGTGCCTCCCGCGCAGCGACGGGGGCGGCGAGGATCAGCGAGGCGAGGGTGAGGGGCGTGAACAGGCGCATGGCCTTGTGTGGCCGGATTCCGCCGCCTGCTCAAGCCGTTCGCTTGCGTTTCTCGATCGCGGCGAGAATGTCCCGTCGCTCGCGGTCGCCGGCGTCGGGCCATGCCGTGATCTCGGCGAGGGTGCGCAGGCAGCCGAGGCACTGCCGCCGTGCCGCGTCGAGGCGGCACACCCCGGTGCACGGCGAGGGGACGGCTGTCAGGGCCGGGGCCTCAGAGGCCGAAGGTCGCGTTCAGGAAATCCGGGATCGGCCCGTTCCAGCCTTCGTCCGGGCCGTCGTCCTGGGGCGCGCGCTGCCGCGCAGGCTGGGCGCGCTCTGCAAAGTTGCGCTCGCTCGTGCCCGCCCGTTCGCGGCGCGGTGCGCGCTCGCGTGCGGGGGCGTCGACGGCTTCCCGTGCGGGCTTCGCTGACGCCTGTTCCGCGCTGTCGGCCCGCGCGCGCCGACCGCGGCGGGGGCGTTCCCCGGCATCCTCTTCCACTGCAGGCTCGGCCATGTCGAAGCGCTTGATCTTGTGGCCGGTCAGCTTCTCGATATTGGCGATGTTCTCGGCATCGTCGGCGCCGACCAGCGTGTAGGCGACCCCGGTCGCGCCGGCACGGCCGGTGCGGCCGATGCGGTGGACGTAATCGTCGGGATGCCACGGCGCATCGAAGTTGAAGACGTGGCTCACACCCTTCACGTCGAGGCCGCGTGCGGCGACGTCGGAGGCGACGAGGATGTTGACCGTGCCCGCCTTGAACCGGTCCAGCTCGGCGATGCGCGCGGGCTGGTCCATGTCGCCGTGGATTTCGCTGGAGCGGAAGCCATGGCTCTTCAGGCTCTTGTTGAGCTCGCGCACCGTGGTCTTGCGGTTGCAGAAGATGATCGCGGTCGTCACATCCTCGGCCGCCAGCAGGCGGCGCAGCGTATCCCGCTTCTTGAAGGCCGGTCCGGTGACGGGAACGATCCACTGCGTGATGTTGGTGTTGGTGCTCGCCGGCCGCGCGACCTCGATCGTCTTGGGGTTCGACAGGAACTTGTCCGCCAGCTTCTTGATCGGCGGCGGCATGGTGGCCGAGAACAGCAGCGTCTGGCGCGTCGTCGGCAGCTTGGTGCAGATTTCCTCGATATCGGGGATGAACCCCATGTCGAGCATCCGGTCGGCCTCGTCGATGACGAGCAGGCTGCACCCGGTCAGCAGGATCTTGCCGCGCTGGAACAGGTCCATGAGGCGGCCGGGGGTCGCGATGAGGACATCGACGCCCTTTTCCAGCGCCTTGACCTGATCGCCCATCTGCACGCCGCCGATGAGCAGCGCCATCGATAGCTTGTGATACTTGCCGTATTTCTCGAAATTCTCCGCCACCTGGGCGGCGAGCTCGCGGGTCGGCTCCAGGATCAGGCTGCGCGGCATGCGCGCCCGGCTGCGGCCGTGCGCGAGGATATCGATCATCGGCAGCACGAACGACGCGGTCTTGCCCGTGCCGGTCTGCGCGATGCCGATCATGTCGCGCATCATCAGGACGGACGGAATCGCCGACGCCTGGATCGGCGTGGGTTCGGTGTAGCCCGAATCCTCGATCGCGCGGAGCAGTTCGTCGGAAAGGCCGAGATCGGCAAAGTTCATGGAAATGTCCGAAAATAGCGCGGACGCACAGGTCGGTCCGCTGCCTCTGCGCGCTTCCCCATCACGCGCCAAAAGTCAAGAAAATGCGCGTTGGCGCGGCCTCGCTGGCCCTGCAAGAGCGGTCGGATCAGTGCTTGGGAACGAGAGAGCGGAACCGGTCGATCGGGCACACCGCCCCCGATCGCGACCGGATGGCATCACGGTCTGCGCACATTTGCCCGTCCGCCGTCGGCTTGAGGTAGAAGCCGGAGTAGAAGTCGAGCGCCGGACAGTCATCCTCGAGCTTCGCCCGGACCCGCTTGTTGCCCGCCAGCACGAAATCGACCCCGTCGTCGCCGCCGAAGGCCGCGCCGCGCAGCGCGGCGATCGGCACGCATTTCGGCCCCTTCTTCTCCTTCCACTCGATCGGCGCGACGGCGGCGGGCGTATCGCGCCCGGCACGCGGATCGAGCCGCGGCACCCGGATGACGATGCGTTCGCGCACCGTCAGTTGCGCCCACTGCGTCCCGTCGAGATCCTGTGCGGCGCCGGCCGAATCGCGCACGCCCGCCATGAGCGGGGCAGCGGCGAGCAGGCCGATTGCAGGAATGAGGCGCGCGATCATGGAAGAGCGCGATCGTAGGTCTGTGGGTTGAATGGTCCATGAATTTCCGTGGCGATGCTTGGGACTCGGCAACAGATCGCCTAAGAGCGTTGCCGATGCGCAACACTTCCATCGGTCTCGACGTCGCCGGCCTGCTCGAACGGGTGGGCGGCGTGCTCGATCCCAGGGGCATCATCACAGATGCGGAGGCGATCGCGCCCTGGCTCGACGACTGGCGCGGGCGATGGCACGGTGCGGCGGCAGCAATCCTTGCCCCGCGATCGACCGATGAGGTGGCGGCGATCGTGAAGGCGGCGGCCGCCACGCGCGTCGCCTTGGTACCGCAAGGGGGCAACACATCGATGGTGGGCGGCGCCACCCCGCCTCCGGATGGAAGCGCGGTGATCCTGTCACTGCGCCGGATGAACCGGGTGCGACATCTCGATCCCGAGGCCGGACTGGCCGTGGCGGAGGCCGGGGTCATCCTCGCCGATCTGCAGGCGGCGGCCGAGGCGGTGGACCGGCGCTTTCCGCTGACCCTTGGTGCGCGCGGATCGGCGACGATCGGCGGGCTCGTCTCGACCAATGCCGGCGGTACGCAGGTACTGCGCTGGGGGACGATGCGCGGCCTTGTCGCCGGGGTGGAGGCAGTCATGGCGGACGGATCGATCCATGACGGCACGACCGCGCTCAAGAAGGACAATCGCGGCTACAGCCTCGACCAGTTGCTGATCGGCGCGGAAGGGACGCTGGGCATCGTCACCGCAGCGACACTGCGCCTCGCGCCCGCGATCCGACAGCGCGCGGTGGCCTGGGCGGCGGTGGCGACGCCGGCAGATGGGCTGCGACTGCTCCGCCGGTTCGAGGGCGAGAGCGATATGGTGGAAAGTTTCGAGCTGCTGCCCGCCGAATCGCTGGCCGCGGTTCTCGCGCACATCCCCGGCACGCGCGCGCCGCTGACCGGCGCCCATCCCTGGCACGTCCTGATCGAGGCGGTATCGGGGAGGCTTGATGGCACGGCACCGACGGAGATGGTCGAGGGTGTGCTTGCATCCGCTGCCGCGGACGAAATCATCGCCGACGCCACGATCGCGGCGAGCGAGGCCCAGGGCGCGGCCTTCTGGCGCATCCGCGATTCGATCTCCGAATCCGAACGCGCGCTGGGGCCGGCGGTCCAGCACGACATTTCCGTGCCCGTGTCGGCCATGCCGACGTTCATGATCGATGCGGCGAAGGCGTGCGAGGCGCGCTTTCGCGGCACGCACGCCTCAGGCTTCGGTCATCTGGGTGACGGCAACGTCCACTTCCACGTCCGCGCGCCCGCCGGTGTCGACCCGGCGCGCTGGTATGCGGAGGATGCGCCGGACATCAGCCGGTTCGTTCACGATCTCGTGACCGGGGCAGGGGGCTCGATTTCCGCCGAGCATGGTATCGGCCAGATGAAGCGGGAGGAGCTTGCCCGGCTCGCGTCGCCGGCCCGGATGATGGCGCTGCGCGCGATCAAGCAGGCGCTCGATCCGCTCAACATCCTGAACCCCGGCAAGCTCGTGGCGCTTGCGCCCGCGCGCCCGGGGCAATAGGGCCGCGCCAGTCCGCTCGCCCGCGTGGCGGGCGTAACGCCATATCTGTCTGGAGAGTTCCGATGGCCAGTGCGCCGCTTCCGCTTTTCTACAACGGCCTCGAGCCGCTTTCGAGCGAAACCCACGCCAATTACAAGGTGCGTCAGCAGGATCGCGCGCCGTTCCTCGCGACCACCCACGCGGTGCCGGTGACGATCGACGAGTTCCCGCTGGCGCAGCGGTATCTGCCGATCGTGTTCTCGATCGGTGACGACGCGATTCCGATCGCGCTGATGGGCCTGAACGAGGGCGTCAACGTCTTCCTCGACGACGAAGGCAAGCTGATCGACGACAACGTCTACGTCCCCGCCTATGTGCGCCGTTACCCCTATATGCTCGCCCGGCTTCGCCCCGACGCGGAAGAGCTGTCGCTGTGCTTCGATCCCACCTCGGATTCGATCGGCGCGTTCGACGACGGCGACGCGCTGTTCGCCGATGGGCAGCCGACCGATCTGACCAAGAACATCCTCGCCTTCAACGAAAGCTTCGAGCAGGCCGGTGCCCGCACTCAGCAGTTCATGAACGAGCTGAAGGAGCTGGAGCTGCTGATGGACGGCGAAGTCTCGATCCAGCAGGACGGCGTCGAGCAGCCGTTCATCTACCGCGGCTTCCAGATGGTGAACGAAGAGAAGCTGACGAACCTGCGCGGCGATCAGCTGCGCAAGATGACCCAGTCGGGCATGCTGCCGCTGCTCTATGCACACCTGTTCTCGCTGTCGCTCATGCGCGAACTCTTTGCCAAGCAGGTGAAACTGGGCAAGATGCCGCAGCCGCAGCTCACGCTGTAACTGCCGAGAAGGGATCGCCAATGGCCACCTTGCCCCGCGACGAACGCTATTCGATCGTCGCGATCTGGTTCCACTGGGCCATCGCAGCAATGGTGATCCTCAATCTCGTGATCGGCCTTTTCCATGAATCGCTGCTGGCGGGATGGAAGGGATCGATCGGGATCCACAAGGCGGTCGGCATCACCGTGCTCGTGCTGACCGCGGGGCGGATTCTGTGGCGGCTCGCACACCGTCCGCCCACGCTGCCGGCGAACGTCGCCGGGTGGGAGCGGGGTGCGGCGCACGCGGCGCATTGGGCGCTCTACGCGCTGCTGTTCATCATGCCGCTGACCGGCTGGGCGATGAGTTCGGGGCCGAAGCGCTATCCGCTGACCTGGTTCGGGCTGTTCGATATCCCCTATCTGCCGGTTTCGGCTGGCACCGCGGGCTTCAGCCACGAGGCGCATGAGGTGCTCGGCTTCCTGATGGCGGGGCTCGTCGTCATTCATGTCGCCGCTGCGCTGCGGCATCATTTCCTCCTGCGCGACCGCGTGCTTGCGCGCATGCTGCCCTCGGCCGCGCGTCACTGATCGAATCCGGTTGCGACAGATTGCGACAAAATCGTTGATCAGATGGGCTTGAACGCCCTGATCATGCGCCTATATTCGAAAGCATACGGTGGCGTGTCCCCCCCTTTCGCGGCGCCGTATGACACATCTTCGGATGTGTCTCCTCCCTGAACCTTGGCCGCCTCGGATGCTTGCATCCGGGGCGGTTTTTTATCGAACGCCGCGGCTATTCCGCTGCGGTGGCGAAGGGCGTACCCTCGGCCTCGTCGGCCAGCGCCGCGATCATCCGGGCGAGCAGCGCGGCGGTGCCGGCAAAGCCGGGCCCGGGACCATCCATCCGCGGATCGAGATAGAGCGTCCGGTCGATTTCCAGCTGCACCGCGTGGATATTGTCCTGTGTGCGGGCGTGGCGTTCGAGGATGTGGCCACCGGCATAGGGCGTGTTGAGCGCGCACGGGATGCGGTGGGCGCGCGCTTCCGCCTCCAGCCGGTAGACGAAGCGCGCGCCGGCGCTTTTGCCGAAGCGGTCGCCCAGTACGATCCGCGCCCCGCTGGCGAGTGGCGGCATCGAATGGATGTCGAGCAGGATAGCGATGCCGAACCGCGCGCGCGCCGCGTCGAGGAGGTCGCCGAGCGCGGCGTGATAGGGGCGGTGATCGCATTCGATCCGCGCGACCACCTCGTCGCTGCTCAGCTTGCCTCGCCAGATGTCGCCGGCTCCGGGCGTGCGCCGTGGCACGAGACCAAGCCCGCTGCGCAGCTTGAGCGACGGCGCGGATTGGCGTCGGCGGTCCGCCCCCGAATCGATCGCCGGGTCGCGCTCATGCTCTGCGCGGTTGAGATCGATCCAGGCTCGGGGCAGCCGCTGGACGATCGTGGTATGGTCGCCGCGAGCGGCATGCGCCAGCGCATCGACATGCCGGTCCTCCAGCGGGGCCAGCGCCTCTAGCGGAACGCGGATCGCGGCGCGCAGGGCCATCGGATAGTCGCGGCCCGCATGCGGCACGGACAGCACGACCGGGCTTTCCGGCTGGCAGGGACCGTGAAGGTCGAATGACGGCGTGCGCATGCTCACGGTCGCCATCCTATGGAACGCATCGATCCGTCGCAATCGCGCGGGTGCGTGCTGGAAAATCTTAAGGGCTTCGCGCATAGATTCTCGCGTGAGCGTGCGGGGATTGGAATGATCAGGATTTTGCTGGCCGAGGACGACCAGATCATGCGCGAGTATCTGACGCGCGCGCTGGAACGGTCGGGCTATGCGGTCAGCGCGGTCGATCGCGGCACTGCCGCGATTCCGCTGCTCGAAACCGAGCATTTCGATCTGTTGCTCACCGATATCGTGATGCCCGAGATGGACGGAATCGAGCTTGCGCAGAAGGCGGGCGAGATCGCCCCCGACCTGCGGGTGATGTTCATCACCGGCTTTGCAGCTGTCACCCTGAAGGCGGGAAAGGCAATGCCGCAGGCGCGCGTCCTGTCGAAGCCGTTCCACCTGCGCGATCTGGTTCTGGAGGTCGATCGCATGTTCGAACTGGGCGACGCGAGCGGTCTTTGAGAAATTCGTAGCGAAGATGCGCGAAGCGCTTGCCAGCCGTCTGCAGCGCGGCTAATGGCGCACCTCCCCGTGGGCGTGTAGCTCAGTGGTAGAGCACTGTGTTGACATCGCAGGGGTCGCAAGTTCAATCCTTGCCACGCCCACCATGAAAAGCCCGTCCGGTCACCGACCTGGCGGGCTTTTCTGTTTCCGCACCGAGATCACGCAGATGAGCGTCTGAAACCCGTGGCGGATGTGGAAGCGCAACGCCAGCATTGGCTTCGAGCGCAATGCTGGGGTCACAATGCTGTCAACAGACGGCTATGGCGCGGGTGCGGGGCGCGAGCGCGCCCCGCAGGCAAGGCATGACCCGCCTCAGCCGCTATAATACATATCATACTCCACCGGGCTGGGCGTCATCTCCCAGCGCGCGACTTCCTGGTATTTCAGCTCGATATAAGCCTCGATCTGTTCCTTGCCGAACACGTCGCCGCGCAGGAGGAAGTCGTGGTCGGCCTCGAGGCTCTCCAGCGCCTCGCGCAGCGACGCGCAGACGGTGGGGACGTTGGCGAGCTCCGCGGTTGGCAGGTCGTAGAGGTTCTTGTCCATCGCCTCGCCCGGGTGGAGCTTGTTCTGGATGCCGTCCAATCCCGCCATCATCAGCGCCGCATAGGCGAGATACGGGTTCGCCAGCGCATCGGGGAAGCGCACCTCGACGCGCTTCGCCTTGGCGCCGGTGCCATAGGGAATGCGGCACGAGGCGGAGCGGTTGCGCGAGGAATAGGCGAGCAGCACCGGTGCCTCATAGCCCGGCACCAGTCGCTTGTAGCTGTTGGTCGACGGGTTGGTGAAGGCGTTGATCGCCTTGGCGTGCTTGATGATGCCGCCAATGAAATAGAGGCACATGTCGCTGAGGCCCGCATAGCCGTTGCCCGCGAAGAGTGGCTTGCCACCATCCCAGATCGAGAAGTGGGTGTGCATCCCCGAGCCGTTATCTTCCTTGATCGGCTTGGGCATGAAGGTCGCGGTCTTGCCGTACGCATGTGCGACCTGATGGACGACATATTTGTAGATCTGCATCCGGTCCGCCGTTGTCGTCAGCGTGCCGAAGGTTAGGCCGAGCTCATGCTGCGCGGCGGCGACCTCGTGGTGATGCTTGTCGCAGGGCAGCCCCATTTCGAGCATGGTCGAAACCATCTCGCCGCGGATATCGACCGCGGAATCGACCGGCGCGACGGGGAAATAGCCGCCCTTGGCACGCGGGCGATGCGCAAGGTTGCCGCCTTCATATTCGCGGCCCGAATTGCCGGGCAGCTCGATATCGTCGATCTTGTAATAGCTTGTCGAATAGCTGTTCTCGAACCGCACGTCGTCGAACATGAAGAACTCGGCTTCCGGCCCGACATAGACGGTGTCCCCGATGCCCGTGGTCTTCAGATACGCCTCGGCGCGCTTGGCGGTGGAGCGCGGGTCGCGGCTGTAGAGCTCGCCGGTCGAGGGTTCGACGATGTCGCAGAACACGATCAGCATCGGCGTGGCCGAGAAGGGATCGTCATAGACCGCGTCCAGATCGGGCTTGAGGATCATGTCGCTCTCGTTGATCGCCTTCCAGCCCTCGATCGACGATCCGTCGAACATCAGCCCGTCGGTGAACTCGTCCTCACCGAGGATCGAGGCGACCATCGTCAGGTGCTGCCACTTCCCCTTGGGATCGGTGAAGCGCAGATCGACCCACTCGATCTCGTCGTCCTTGATGCGCTTCAGGATGTCGGACGCCTTGTTCGCCATGATAATCTCGTTCCCTAGTCAATGTTTACGCAAAGCCGTTTGCCCTGAGCTTGTCGAAGGGTCGTTCTTTTTTCTTGTCTGGAAAAGAAGAACGGGGCTTCGACAGGCTCAGCCCGAACGGAAACTACTCAGATCGCTTCCTCGTCGCGTTCGCCGGTGCGGATGCGGAGTGCGGTTTCGACGGGGATGACGAAGATCTTGCCGTCGCCGATCCGGCCGGTTACCGCGGCGGCGGCGATCGCTTCGACAACGCGGGTCGCGAGGCTGTCCTCGACGACCACCTCCAGCTTTACCTTGGGGAGGAAGTCGACGACATATTCGGCGCCGCGATAGAGCTCGGTATGGCCCTTCTGGCGGCCGAAGCCCTTCGCCTCGGTCACGGTGATGCCGGACACGCCCACTTCGTGGAGCGCCTCCTTCACCTCGTCCAGCTTGAAGGGTTTGATGATCGCTTCGATCTTTTTCACGCAGTCCTGTCCCGCCCGGTCCCGAGTCCCGCCTGAAAGGCGCCTTGCACCGAACGTGCCAGCCGGCCGGCGCAGGGGCAAGGGCGAGACTCGCGGGGTGCAGAGCGCTGCCCTGCCCAAAACATGGGCAGCGCGGCGGGCGCTGCCCGGAATCCGGTCAGTCGATCAGGCGTAGGGCGGCTTGTGGAAGCCCGCGGGGCTTGTCGTGAAGATTTCGCAGCCCGTCTCGGTGATGCCGATCGAGTGTTCGAACTGCGCCGACAGCGAGCGGTCGCGCGTCACCGCGGTCCAGCCATCGTCGAGCAGCTTCACGTCGGGGCGACCGATGTTGATCATCGGCTCGATGGTGAAGATCATGCCGGGCTTCAGCTCGGGTCCGGTGCCGGGGCGGCCGACATGGACGACCTCCGGCGCGTCGTGGAACAAGCGGCCGAGCCCGTGGCCGCAAAAGTCGCGGACGACGCCGTAGCGGTTGCCCTCGGCATGGCGCTGGATCGCGTTGGCGACGTCACCCATGTGGTTGCCGGGCTTCGCCTGCTCGATGCCGAGCATCAGGCATTCATAGGTGACCTCGACGAGCCGCCGCGCCTTCAGGGGCACATCGCCGATCAGGTACATGCGGCTCGAATCACCGTGCCAGCCATCGACGATCGGGGTCACGTCGACATTGACGATGTCGCCCGATTTCAGCGTCTTCTCGCTGGGGATGCCGTGGCAGACGACATGGTTGATCGAGATGCAGGTGGAGTGCGTGTAGCCGCGATAGCCTAGCGTCGCGGGCACGCCGCCAGCGGCCGTCACGAAATCGTAGATCAGCCGGTCGAGCTCCGCGGTCGAGACGCCGGGCACCATGTGCGGCACGAGCATGTCGAGCGTTTCGGCCGCCAGCCGCCCCGCCTGGTGCATGCCGGCAAAGGCATCCGGCCCGTGAAGCTTGATGGCGCCGGTGCGCGCGTCCGGCGCGTCGGAGGTGACGGTCACATATTCGGTCATGGCGGGCGATATAGCGTGGCGGGCGCGGTTTTGCGAGGCTATGCCGCGGGCATGGCAAGCGAGCGCATCTGGACGGCCGCGTTGATCGTGATCGGCGACGAAATCCTGTCCGGTCGCACCCAGGACAAGAACGTCGCGCAGATCGCCCGGTGGCTCAACGTCCAGGGAATCCGGCTGGCGGAAGTGCGCGTCGTCGCCGACCGCGAGGATGCGATCGTCGAGGCGGTGAACGCGCTGCGCGCCCGCAACGACTATCTGTTCACGACGGGGGGCATCGGGCCGACTCACGACGACATAACCGTCGATGCGATTGCGGCGGCGCTGGGCGTGGGTGTCGTCCATCATCCGAAAGCGGTCGCTGTGCTCGAGCGTTACTACGCAACGCGCGGCGGCGCGACCGAGGCGCGGCTGCGGATGGCGCGGGTGCCCCAAGGCGCCGACCTGATCGAGAATCGCGTGTCGGGCGCGCCGGGCATTCGCATCGGAAACGTGTTCATCATGGCGGGCGTGCCGCACATCACCGCCGGCATGCTCGACGCGCTGACCGGGACGCTGGAGGGCGGTCGCCCGGTCGTCAGCCGGACGATCGGCTGCTGGGTTGCAGAGAGCGAGGTCGCGGACCTGTTAGGCGCGGTCGAGCGCGCGCATGAGGGCGTCGCGATCGGCAGCTACCCGTTCTTTCGCGAAGGCCGCACGGGTGCCAACTTCGTCGTGCGCTCGCCGGATGCGGTGCAGGTGGATGGCTGCATCGCCGACCTGTCGCAGGCGCTCGAAGGCGCAGGCTATGCGGTGGTGACCGACGGCATCTGAACTTCCAAGCGGCTGCCGCCATATTTTTGCAATGAAAGCGCTTCCAAGCTCCTTGCCGGCCGCGAAGTAAACCGCCCCTTTACCCTCCCGGCCTAGGGCGGACACATGTCCGCTGCCGCGCTGCGTCCCCTTACTGCCTGCCTCATTCTCGGCGTCGCGTATTTTGCGGCGGCGTCGCTCACGATTCTCGTCGGGCGGTTCGATCACGGCGTGGCGTTCGTCTGGGTCGCGACCGCGGTCCTGAGCAGCCGGCTTTCCGTCCTGCCGAGGGTCATCTGGCCGCGCGCTATCGCCGCGTGCTTCGTCGGCAGCGTGCTCGCGACGGGGCTTTTCGGCTTCGGCTGGGCTCTCGCCTTGCCGATCGCGGTGGTGAACATCACCGAGGGCGTGTTCGGCGCGTGGCTGCTCAGCCGCCTGAACGGCAGCTTCGATCCGCTCAAATCGCTGCGCTGGGTCGGCGGCTTCCTGCTGGCCCTGGGGCTTCTGGCGCCCGCGCTGGGGGCGGTGGCGGCGTCGGTGATCGTGGCGCTGCTCGCGGATCAGGACGTCGTGGTGATGGGCGTGCGCTGGTTTCTGGGGCATGCGCTGGGGACGATAACCTTTGCGCCCATTCTCCTCCTCGCGTTTCGTACATCGCCGCAGGAATGGATCGCGTCGGTCAACAAGGCGCGTGCGCCCGAAGCGACGGCGCTGCTGCTGCTGGTCGTCGCGACGTCGTTCGGGGTGTTTGCGCAGAGCGAGCTGCCGCTGCTGTTTCTGCCGACGCTGCCGGTGATCCTGGTGACGTTCCGCCTCGGGCGGCTGGGCGCCAGCGCGTCGATCGTGATCCTTGCGGTCATCGGGACGACGATGACGCTCCACGGTACCGGTCCGTTGAACCTGGTGACGGGATCGATGGGGATGCATCTGCAGGTGCTGCAATTCTATCTGGCCGCGACCGTGATGACGATCCTGCCCGTCGCGGCCGAGCTGGCCTATCGCGGCGAGCTGTTCCGCCAGCTGCGCGAGAGCGAGACGCGCTATCGCCTCGTCGCCGACAACTCGTCAGACATAATCCTGAACGTCGATCTGAAGGGAATCATCCGCGTCGCCTCGCCATCGATCCGGCAGATGGGCGGCTACAGCCCGGACGACGTCGTCGGCACGCCGGCCATAAGACTCGTCGCGGCGGAGCATCATGACGCTGTCATCGGCGCGCACCGCGACGTGCTCGCGAACCCCGACCGCAATGTCATCGTAGAATATCAGGCGATCCACGCCAATGGCGAGATCCGCTGGTACGAGAGCCACACGCGCGCGGTGCAGAACGAAGCCAATGCGGTCATCGGCGTCGTCAGCGCGGTGCGCGACATCGCACATCGCAAGATCGTCGAGGGCGAACTGGCCGCTGCCGCCTATACCGATGCGCTGACCGGGCTGGCCAACCGCCGCGCCTTTCTCGCCGAATTCGATCGGCGTGCGGCGAATGGCGGCCATGGCTGCGTCGGGATGCTCGACCTCGATCATTTCAAGCGGGTCAACGACGTGCATGGCCATGATGCTGGTGATGAGGTGCTGCGCCGCTTCGCCCTTGTCGCGCGCGGATGCCTGCGCGACGGGGACATGCTCGCGCGGATCGGCGGCGAGGAGTTCGCGTTGCTGCTGCCGGGCGCCGGGCTTGCCCAGGCGCAGGTCGTGTGCGACCGAATCCGCACCGCGGTCAGCAGCGCGCCGATCACCTATGCCGGCGTGACGCTGCTGGTGACGGTGAGCGGCGGCGTCGCGCCCTGGGGAGCGGGGGCCGACCGGCAGGAGACGCTGCGCGAGGCCGATA
The DNA here is from genome assembly GCF_902498785.1 of Sphingomonas sp. EC-HK361. Lineage (GTDB taxonomy): Bacteria > Pseudomonadota > Alphaproteobacteria > Sphingomonadales > Sphingomonadaceae > Sphingomonas. The sequence continues at coordinate 704,990 of NZ_LR701494.1, read as the reverse complement.
TCGCGCTCTACCGCGCGAAGCGCGAAGGACGCGACCGGCTGGCGCTCGCGTCGTGAACGGCGCGGTTCAGCCCGCGTTTTCCTCGCGGGCCAGCCATTCCTCCAGCCACTTGATCGTATACTGGCCGTCCTGGAATTCGGGGTCCTCGATCAGCGCCCGGTGAAGCGGGATCGTTGTCTTCATCCCCTCGATCACGAACTCTTCCAGCGCGCGGCGCAACCGGCGGATCGCACCCGCGCGGGTGGTGCCGTAGACGATCAGCTTGGCGATCATGCTGTCGTAATAGGGCGGCACCTTGTAGCCCGCATACAGCCCGCTATCGACGCGCACGTTCATGCCGCCGGGGGCGTGGAACATCTTCACAAGGCCCGGCGAGGGCGCGAAGGTGCGCGGGTCCTCGGCGTTGATACGGCACTCGATCGAATGGCCGCGAAACACGACATCCTGCTGGCGCAGCGTCAGCGGATGCCCTTCCGCGATACGAATCTGCTCGCGCACGAGATCGAGGCCGGTGATCGCTTCGGTCACCGGATGCTCGACCTGTAGCCGCGTGTTCATCTCGATGAAGTAGAACTCGCCGTCTTCCCACAGGAATTCGATCGTGCCCGCGCCGCGATAGCCCATATCGGCCATCGCCTTTGCGACGATGCCGCCCATCCGCTCGCGCTCTTCCGACGAGATGACGGGGGAGGGCGCCTCTTCCAGCACCTTCTGGTGGCGACGCTGGAGCGAGCAGTCGCGTTCGCCGAGGTGAATCGCATTGCCGTTGCCGTCGCCGAAAATCTGGAACTCGATGTGGCGCGGATTGCCGAGATATTTTTCGAGATAGACGGTCGCGTCGCCGAACGCAGCCTTCGCCTCGGTGCCGGCCTGCAGCATCTGGGTTTCGAGGCTGGCTTCGTCATTGACGACCTTCATGCCGCGCCCGCCGCCGCCCGACGCCGCCTTGATGATGACGGGATAGCCCGCTTTCGCCGCGATCGCCTTCGCTTCCTCGATGTCCGAAATCGGACCGTCGGAGCCGGGGACGAGCGGCAATCCCAGCGCACCCGCAGTGCGTTTCGCCTCGATCTTGTCGCCCATCGTGCGGATATGCTCGGGCTTTGGCCCGACGAAGATCAGGTCGTGCGCCTCGACGATCTCGGCGAACTTGGCATTTTCGCTGAGGAAGCCGTAGCCGGGGTGGATCGCGTCGGCGCCCGAGATTTCGGCGGCCGAGATGATGTTCGGTATGTTGAGATAGCTGTCGGTCGCGGACGGCGGGCCGATGCAGATCGCCTGATCGGCGAGGCGCACGTGCATCGCATCGGCATCGGCGGTGGAGTGCACCGCCACCGTCTCGATCCCCATTTCATGGCACGCGCGGTGGATGCGCAGCGCGATCTCGCCGCGGTTGGCGATCAGCAGCTTCCTGATGGCGGGCATGATTACTCGACGACCACGAGCGGCTGGTCGAATTCGACGGGCTGGCCGTTGTCGACGAGGATCGCGGTGACCTTGCCCGCGGACGGCGCGACGATCGGGTTCATCACCTTCATCGCCTCGACGATCAGCAGCGTTGCGCCGGCGGCGACGGTGTCGCCCACGGACACGAACGCCTTGCCGCCCGGTTCGGCCGACAGATAGGCGGTGCCGACCATCGGGGACTTCACCGCATCGGCGTGGCTGGCCGGTGCGGGCGCGCCGGCCTCGGCGGTCGCAGCCGGTGCGGCGGCTGCCATCGGCGCGGGCGCGGGCGCGGCGTGATAGACGGGGGCGGCGGCTGCGACGGGCGCTGCCTTGCGCGCGACACGGATGCGGCGGTCGCCATCCTCCACCTCGATCTCGGTCAGGTGCGTGGCGTCCAGCATTTCGGCGAGCTGGCGGACGAGATCGACATCGACCTTCATCGCGCCCTTATCAGAATGATCGGTCATCGCGGCCCTCTGTCAGATGCGTGCGGCGGCTTCAAGCGCGAGGAGATACGACAGTGCGCCGAATCCCGCCACTGTGCCTTTTGCGGCACGCCCGACATAAGATACGTGGCGAAACGCCTCGCGGGTGTGCGGGTTCGACAGATGCACCTCGATCACCGGCGTCTTCACCGCCTTGATCGCGTCGTAGAGCGCGATCGAGGTGTGGGTGAAGGCGCCGGCGTTCAGCAGCACCGCCTTCGCATCGTTCGCCTGCGCTTCGTGCAGCCAGTCGACCAGGTGCCCCTCGTGGTTCGACTGGCGCATGTCGATCATCAGATCGAGGTCGCGGGCGCGGTCTTCGAGGTGGCCGGCGATATCGTCGAGCGTGTCGTCGCCGTAGATCTCCGGCTCGCGCAGGCCGAGAAGGTTCAGGTTGGGACCGTTGAGAACGTAGATCGTGGCGGGCATGAGGGACTTTCTTGAACCGGCTGTCCGGGACGACTAGTTGGCTGGCAGGTCCTTAGCCCGTTTGCCCTGAGCTTGTCGAAGGGCCGTCCTTCTTTTCCGTTCTCGGGAGGAAGAGAAAGACGGGGCTTCGACACGCTCAGCCCGAACGGGAGTGGGGGTCTGCCCCGATATCATGCCGCACACCGACGGAACCGTCTCGATCAGCGTGAATGGCGAACATCGCCGCGTTCGCGCTGGACTCAGCCTGGCTGAGCTTGCGACAGACATGGGGCTTGTCCCCGAAAAGGTCGCGGTGGAGCGCAATCTGGAGGTCGTTCCGCGATCGACGCTGGCGCAAGTCTGCGTCGAGGATGGCGACGAGCTCGAGATCGTCCACTTCGTCGGCGGGGGGGATCACGCCGCACCGATCGCGGACGATAGCTGGACGGTCGCGGGCCGGACGTTCCGGTCGCGCCTCATCGTCGGCACCGGAAAGTACAAGGACTTCGCGCAGAACGCAGCCGCGGTGGAAGCGTCTGGCGCGGAGATCGTCACCGTCGCGGTGCGGCGGGTAAATGTCAGCGATCCGAACGCGCCGATGCTGACCGATTTCATCGATCCCAAGCGGATCACCTACTTACCCAACACCGCCGGCTGCTTCGATGCGGAGTCGGCCATCCGTACGCTGCGGCTGGCGCGCGAGGCCGGCGGCTGGGACCTGGTGAAACTGGAGGTGCTGGGCGAGGCGAAGACGCTCTACCCTGACATGGTGGAGACGCTGCGCGCGACAGAGGTGCTGGCGAACGAGGGTTTCAAGCCGATGGTCTACTGCGTCGACGATCCGATCGCGGCGAAGCGGCTGGAGAATGCGGGCGCGGTCGCGATCATGCCGCTGGGGGCGCCGATCGGCTCCGGACTCGGTATCCAGAACCGGGTCACTATCCGGCTGATCGTGGAAGGGGCGGGCGTGCCGGTGCTGGTCGATGCGGGCGTCGGCCAGGCATCCGATGCGGCGGTCGCCATGGAACTCGGCTGCGACGGCGTGCTGATGAACACCGCGATTGCCGAGGCGCGCGATCCGATCCTGATGGCGTCGGCGATGAAGGCCGCGGTAGAGGCGGGGCGGATGTCTTATCTGGCGGGACGGATGGGCAAGCGGCGCTATGCCGACCCGTCGAGTCCGCTCGCCGGTTTGATCTGAGGGAGATGCGGATGCGGGTGGGACTGACGATCGCGGCAGCCGTGATGCTGGTGTCGTGCAGCGGCGGTGCGGCGCAACCGGGCAAACCGGACGAGAAGGGCAGCTTGATGAGCCTGCCCGCCGCCGACAAGATGCCGCTCATCGCGCGGAAATATTCGGCCGAGCACCCGCGTGCGACGATCCTGCTGTTTCATCAGGCCGGGTCGGGGAAGGGCGAGTATGCAACGATCGCGCCGCGGCTGACCGCGCTCGGCTATGACGCGGTCGCTGTCGATGCGCGATCGGGCGGGGGCCTGTACGGCGAGAACGAGACGGTGCAGCGCAACGGCCGCTCCACCGACATGAAGCTGGCGCAGCGTGACTTGCAGGGCGCGGTCGATTGGGCCGCGGCGCAGGGGCGGCCGGTGATATTGTGGGGCAGCAGCTATTCCGCGGCGCTCGCCTTTCCGGTGGCGGCGGCCAATCCGGGCAAGGTGAAGGCGGTGCTCGCTTTCTCGCCGGGCGAGTATTTCGACGGGAGGCCGGCAATCGCGGCGGCCGCGAAAGCGGTAACGGTGCCCGTGTTTATAACCGCTGCCCCGACCGCAGAAGAGCAGGCTCAGGCCAAGCCGATCTTCGACGCAGTGGGGGCGAAGGACAAGACGCTGTTCGTGCCGAAGGACGGCGTCCACGGCTCGTCCACGCTGATCGCCGCGAAGAATCCGGCTGGCGCGGCAAGCGAATGGACGGCCGTCGAGGGTTTCCTGAAAAAGCTGTCACTCTAGGCCCGCGGCGGAACTTTCGAGCGGGAAAGGCCGTTCAATTCTTCGTGATTACCGGCGCCTAATTCCGGGTGTCGCAGCAACGGAGATCGAACATGGGCGAGCTCGTCGACAAGATCAAAGGCAATGTGAACGAGGCCATCGGCAAGGCCAAGCAGCATTCCGACAACCCCGATACGAAGGCCGATGGCGCCGCGCAGGAAGCCAAGGGCAAGGCGCAGCAGCTGGGCGGCAAGGTCAAGGGTGCGCTCGGCGACGATATCTGAGCCTTCACCCGGATGACAAAGAAAAAGGCCGTCGCGGGAAACCGCGGCGGCCTTTTTTATGAGGTGCTTTCAGACAAGGGTTTTCGGACGGGTCCGAAAACCCGTCCGCCCCTCTCCCCGAGCTTTAGAACTTGAAGTTGGCGCCGGCCCGGAAGGCGCGGCCGACCACGCCCGACTGGGTGTAGGTCGGGTTATAGTTCACGCCCGCATAGTTGCCCGCGTTGAGCGGAGCATGCGCGTCTAGCACGTTCAGGGCATTGATGTAGAAGGTGAACTTGTCGTTGACCTTCACCTGCCCGACGAGATCGACGTTGATGAACGACTTCACCTTGCAGTTGAAGTCCGGATTGCTGCCCTGATAGGTGCTGCTGTTCGCGCACGTATCGTCGCCGAACTGATCGATGCCGACCGCCTTGTAGCCATCCGTGTAATAGGCGGTCGCGGTGAGCGAGTAGGGGCCGTATTCCACCGTGTTCTGCCAGTTGCCGCGCCACTGCGGCGTGCCGGCGCCCGACGACGTCACGTAGGGCGACTGGGTGCCGACGAAGTCCTGATAGGGCGACGCGGCGTCAGGCTTGAACTTGTAGTTGATGATGTAGGTCGCCTCTGCGCGGCTGGTGAAGCGCAGGTCGTCCGACGCCTTGAAGTTCACCTGGGCGGCAAAGTCGATGCCCGACGTCTTCAGCGCCGCCGCATTCGCGAACGGGCCGTTGATGAAGAGCGCACGGCGCGGCGCGTTCGGGAAGGCCGGATCGATCGCATCCGGCGTGACCGAATAACCGGTCGGCAGCGCCGTGCCGGCATAATAGGCCGCCAGGGCCTGACCCGCGAGCGGGGCGCCGGTGATGATGTCGGTCTTCTTGATGTTGTAATAGTCCGCGGTGAAGCTCAGCCAGCGGGTCGGCTCGAAGACTGCGCCGGCGGTGAAGCTGGTCGACTTTTCCGGCTTCAGGTTGGGATCGCCGATCGTGTTGAATCCGAACCCGTAGGACTGATTGTACGAGCTGCCGCCCGAGCAGGTGCCATCAGCATTCAGCGTCGCGCCGTGCTGGACCTGGATCGAGCAAGGCGGACGGCCGCTGGTGAACCCGACCACCGAACCGCCCTGTTCGGCGAAGCTCGGTGCGCGGAAGCCCTTCGAGAAGGTTCCGCGCAGCGCGACCTGACGGATCGGGGTGAACTTCGCGCCGATCTTTGGCGAGAAGTTGCTGAACCCGTCGGAATAATGGTCGTAGCGGCCCGACCCGTTGATCTCGAGCACGTTCAGCACGGGCGCGTTGATCTCGAAATAGCCCGAGGTGACATAGCGGTGGCCGACTGCGCTGTACTGGTTCAGGTTCAGCGTCTGCGCATTGGCATTCTGGTTCGGGTCGTTGACCGCTTCGTAGCGGAACGAACCGCCGACGCCGACCTGCAGCGGGCCACCCGGGAGGTCGAACAGCTCCTTGGTCACGACGCCCTGGATCATGTCGAGATCGCTGGTGGCGTTCGTCACCACGGTCGGCGACAGTGCGCTGCGCACCGCGTCGGTGTTGAGCGACGGATTGGCGAAGTTATAGCTGCCGGTATTGATCGCGGTGATGAGCGCGGGCAGGTTGATATACCCGTCCTGCGTGATCTTAAGCCACGACTTGGCGGCGGTCGCATCGACCTGGAAGCCCCAGCCATCACCGAACTTGCCCGATGCGCCGACCTGTGCACGGGCGACGTCGTTGCGGTAGTTCGACGACTGCGGGATATCGCCGAAGAGGTAACGGATCGCGGCCGACTGGCCAGTCTGGGCGAACGGGTTGTTCGTGATGTTAAGCTGGCCGTTGTCTAGCACCGCGGGGAGCACGATGCTTAGCGTGTTGACCGGGTTAGCCGACCGGATGCCGTTGGGCGTGCCGTTCACGGTCACTTCGTTGCGGAAATAGGACAGCGCGGCGTGCGCCTCGATATCCGGGCTGACCTGAAGCGTGCCGTGGACAGTGCCGCCGTAGCGGGTCTGCTTCGGCTGGAGGACACCGTAGTCATAGGCGGTGTTCTGCTCGCAGCCGGTGCCCTGCGCGCCCGTCCGCACTGCCTGTCCGGCGGGGCAGGAGCCGCCGAGGATCTGCCATGGGCCGTTGGTCAGCCCGGTGCCCGACAGCGGGTTGCCCGGCTGGGTCTGATTGCTCGGCGCGACGATCGCGGTGGTCGTCGTGCCCGGGACGACCGAACCGGCGTTGTTGTTGTCGCCGCCGATCGAGCTCAGGTCGTTGGTGTTGTAGGGGAAGCCGCGACCCTTGTTGAAGATCGGGTCGTCGTGCTGATATTCGCCGCTGATGTAGATGTTGTAGCCGTCGTCGCGCAGGCTGCCGTGACCCAGGGTCAGCGTCGCGCGTTGCTCGCCGCCGTCGCCGCGCTCGGTGATGCCGCCCTCGACGGTGCCTTCGAGGCCGATGATTTCCTTCTTGGTGATGATGTTCACCACGCCGCCGATCGCGTCCGCGCCGTAGCTGGACGACGCGCCGTCCTTCAGCACTTCGACCCGATCGATCGTCGCGTTGGGAATGGTGTTCAGATCGACGAACGAGCGCTGGCCGTCATCGGCGAGCGGATAATAAGCGGAGCGCACACCATCGACGAGGGTGAGCGTCGAGTTCACGCTGAGGCCGCGCAGCGACACGCCCGACGAACCCGCGCCGAAGCCGTTGCCGAACGCGGTCGGGATCGAGCCGCTGCTGTCGGCCGAGATCGAACGCACCGCGTCGGCGGCGGTCGTGATACCGGCGCGCGCGAGGTTGTCCGACGTCAGCACCGTGACGGGCGAAGGGGTTTCGGTGTCGGTGCGGCGGAACAGCGTGCCGGTGACGACGATGTCGGACTGATCGCCCGCGTCTGCGGCGGGGGCCGGCTGCGCCGTCTGGGCGGTCTGATCGGTCGGCGTAGCAGTCGTCGGGGCGGTCTGGTCCTGCGCATAGGCAGGCAGCGCAAGACCCGCGCCTGCTGCCAGGACGAGCGGCAGGGCCACGCCGCGCAGAAGCGCGGAACGCGAGGTAACGGCGATGTCGATCATTTGGGGCCTGTCCTTCTAAAATTCTTCGCCCCGCCGTCCGGCAGGCACGAATTCCACTCGCAACATCGAGGGCCCCCGGCCCCCCTGTTCGGGCCGATCCTCGACGACGTGGGTGGGCTGGTGCGCCCGAACCGTTCACCCTGTAAAGTCCGCCTGCGACGAACCGAAGTTGCTTAGATTCAGCCTGTAGCAGAAACGTCACACTTCCTGACGTATCCGTTATGATCGACTGGTCAGCTTCGGCGCGCGCGCATCGCGCTCAGCGTCGTGCCGTTCGTGATGACCTCGACGTCGGTCTTGATGTGGAGCAACCTGACGCCGCTCACATTCCGGGCGCGCATGAGGGCGGGCGCGAAATCCTCGGTGCGCTCGATTGTCTCGGCCCAACAGCCATAAGCGCGCGCGAGCGCCGCGAAATCGGGGTTGGCGAGGCGCGTGCCGGATATGCGACCGGGAAACTCGCGTTCCTGGTGCATGCGGATCGTGCCGTAGGCGCCGTTGTCGACGACGATGACGAGCATGTCGGCACCGTGCGCGACCGCGGTCGCGAGTTCCTGCCCGTTCATCAGGAAGCAGCCGTCGCCGGCGAGCGCGACGACCTGCTGGCCGGGTCGGCGCAGCGCCGCCGCGACCGCGGCAGGGACGCCGTAGCCCATTGCGCCCGCGGTCGGGGCGAGCTGCGTGCCGGGCGCGGCATAGGGCCAGTAACGATGCCACCAGCCCGAATAATTGCCCGCACCGTTGCAGATGATCGAATCTGCGGGAAGCTGATCGCGCATCGCGGCGACGCAGGGGCCGAGATCCATCGCCACGCCGTCGCGGGGCTTGGGCGTCGACCAGTCGCGCCAGTCGGCGTGTGCGGCGCCGCCGTCCGCGGCTGGCGGGCCGTCGATAGGCGACAGCACCTCGGCAAACTCGGCCATGCTCGCGCAGATGGCGAGATCGGTCCGGTAGGTCATGCCGAGCTCGGTCGCGTCGGGATGGACATGGACGAGGCGCTGGCCGGGATGATCGGGGGTGATGAGTGTGTAACCGTCGGTCGTGGCCTCGCCCAAGCGCGGGCCGACGATGAGGAGCAGATCGGCGCTTTTGACCCGCTGGACCAGCTTCGGGTTCGGGCCATAGCCGAGATTGCCCGCCCAGGCGGGGCAATCGTTGGGGATGGCATCCTGCCTGCGAAAGGCGGCGGCGACCGGCACGCCGGTGCGATCGGCCCAGGCGGCGACATCCTGTGCGGCGATGCCGTCCCACCCGGCGCCGCCGACGATCGCGAGCGGGCGCTCGGCAGTAGCGAGCAGATCGGCGAGCTGTGCCATCGCGTCGGGATCGGGCGCCTGCGCGACTTTCTCCACGCGCGGGCGATCGATTGCCTCGACGGCATCGAGTAGCATGTCCTCGGGCAGCGCAAGCACGACCGGGCCGGGGCGTCCCGACATGGCGGTCGCATAGGCGCGCGCGACATATTCGGGGATGCGGCGTGCGTCGTCGATCCGCGCGGCCCATTTGGCGATGGGTGCGAACATCGCCTCGAAATTGATCTCCTGGAACGCTTCGCGGTCACGCGTGCCGCGGTCGACATCGCCGATGAAGAGGATCATCGGCTGCGAGTCCTGCATGGCGACATGGACGCCGATCGAGGCGTTGGTCGCGCCGGGGCCACGGGTGACGAAGGCGATGCCTGGGCGGTGGGTCAGCGTGCCGTCCGCGCACGCCATGAACGCGACGCCGCCCTCCTGCCGGCACACCACGAGATCGATCGCGGGGGTGTCATGCAGCGTATCGAGGACGGCGAGGAAGCTTTCGCCCGGCACGGTGAAGATGCGGTCGCAGCCCTGCGCCACGAGGTTGTCGACAAGGATGCGGCCGCCGGTGCGAGTTTGAGTCATGGTGAGCGCATCTAGCGGGGGGATTACCACGACACAAATCCTCCCCTGCAAGAGGAGGTGGCAGCGCGGAGCGCTGACGGCGGGGGCGTGCGGCAAGCGAAATCGATTGCGGCTGGCCCCCTCCACCATGTTTCGCATGGTCCCCCTCCCCGTGCCGGGGAGGAATGGGTCATGCCTGGTGGATGGCCTTCACCACCGTGAAGCTGTCGAACCCCTCGCTGCCGCCTTCGCTGCCGAAGCCCGACTGCTTCACCCCGCCGAACGGCGCGTCCGCCACGCTGATCGCGAAGGTGTTGATGCCGACCATGCCGGCCTCTATCGCGTCACCGAGCAGGTTCGCGCGGCGACCGTTCTCGGTGAAGGCGAAGGCGGCGAGGCCGTAGGGGAGGCGGTTCGCCTGTTCGATCGCCTCGTCCATATCCCTGAACGAGCGCGAGACCGCGACCGGCCCGAACGGCTCGTTCGCCATGATGTCTGCCTCCAGCGGCACATCGGCAAGCAGCGTCGGCTGGAAGAAGAAACCGCCGTCTCCGGAACGCGCGCCGCCGGCTGCTGCGCGGGCGCCCTTGGCAACGGCATCGTCGACGAGCGCCGCGATCGCATCGGGGCGGCGGCGGTTGGCGAGGGGCCCCATGCGGGTCGCGGGATCAAGCCCGTCACCGACCGGCACCTTTGCGGTGCGTGCGGCGAAGCCTTCGATGAAGGCGTCGTAGATCGGCTCCTCGATATAGAAGCGCGTCGGCGAGACGCAGACCTGACCCGCGTTCCGGAATTTCTGCGGCACGACCATGTCGAGCGTCTTTTCCAGGTCGCAGTCGGCGAAGATGAGGACGGGCGCGTGGCCGCCCAACTCCATCGTCGTCACCTTCACGCCGTCCGCGGCCAGCCGCATCAGATGTTTGCCGACGGGGACCGACCCGGTGAAGCTCACCTTGCGGATCACATCGGATGCGATGAGGTGACGGCTGACCGTGTCGGGCACGCCGAACACCAGCTGCGCGACGCCCTTTGGCAGGCCCGCATCGACGAGGCATTCGAACAGCGCCCCGGTGCAGCCGGGCGTTTCCTCAGGGGGCTTGGCGATGACGGAGCAGCCCGCCGCGAGCGCCGGGGCAAGCTTCTTCGCCATCAGATAGACCGGGAAGTTCCAGGGCGAGAGTGCGGCAACCGGGCCGATCGGCTGGCGCAGCACGATCGAGCGTTGCCCGGTGGGGCGCACAAGCACGCGACCGTAGGCACGCTTGGCCTCTTCGGCATACCAGTCGAACATCTGTGCCGATCCCGCGACCTCGCCGCGCGCCTCGGCGATCGGCTTGCCCTGTTCGCGGGTCAGCAGCGTCGCGATCCGCTCCGCGCGTTCGCGCATGAGCGCCGCGGCCTTGTGGAGGATGCCGGCGCGCGTCTCGACATCGGTGGCGCGCCACAGCTTGAAGCCCTTGTCCGCCGCATCCAGCGCCGCGTCGAGGTCTGCGGCAGACGCCAGCGGCACCTGTGCGATCGCCTCGCCCGTCGCGGGGTTCATCACGTCCTGCGTGTCGCGCCCTTCGCCGGACTGCCATGCCCCGTCGACGAACAGGCGGAGGTCGGCATCATAGACGGTATCGGTCATGGCGGATTTGGTCCTTGGCGAATGGGGATGGCCGTCAGATAGTGGCGGCAGGAGATCAAAGCGAGAGGCAGCGCGGATGGCCGACTTCACGATTCTGGCGGACGGATTGCGGTTTCCCGAAGGCCCGGTGGCGATGCCGGACGGCAGCGTGATCCTTGTCGAGATCGCCGCGGGCCGGATTACCCGCGTCATGCCCGACGGCCGCAAGCTCACGGTCGCCGAGCCCGGCGGCGGCCCCAATGGGCTCGCAATGGGGCCGGGCGGCAAGCTCTTCTGCTGCAACAATGGCGGGTTCAACTGGAACGAGGGCGCTGGGTATCTCGCGCCGCACGGCCAGGCGGACGATTATTCGGGCGGGCGGATCGAGATGATCGATCCCGACAGCGGCAAGGTGGAGGTGCTCTACAAGGACGGTGACTTCGGCTGCTCTCTGCGTGGCCCGAACGACATCGTCTTCGACGATGCGGGCGGTTTCTGGTTCACCGACCACGGCAAGACCCGGCCGCGCGAACGCGACGTTACGGGCATCTTCTATGGAAAGGCCGATGGCAGCCATCTGGAGGAAGTGATCTTCCCGAGCGAAAATCCCAACGGCATTGGCCTCTCGCCCGACGGCAAGCGGCTGTACGCGGCGGAAACCTACACCTGCCGGCTTATGGCGTTCAACGTGATCGCGCCCGGCAAGGTCGACGATGCGGCTGGTCCGGGCGGGCCGGGCATCCCGATCTACCGTCCTGCCGGCTATAAATTCTTCGACTCGCTGGGCGTGGAAGAAAGCGGCAACGTCTGCGTCGCGACGATCGGCGAATGCGGGATCAGCGTTATTTCTCCCGATGGCGCGCTCGTCGAGTTCGTGGCGACGGACGATATCTTCACCACCAACATCTGCTGGGGCGGGGCGGACCGGATGGACGCCTATATCACCTTGTCGGGCACCGGGCGGCTCGCGAAGACGCGGTGGGCGCGGCCGGGCCTCGCGCTGCGTTATCGAAGCGGTTAGGGCAGCGCGCATGAGCAGGCTGCACGCAGAGGGTCACCGGGTCGAGCGCATCGGGTGGCTGCGGGCTGCGGTGATGGGCGCGAACGACGGCATCGTCTCCACCGCAAGCCTCATCGTCGGGGTCGCAGCGGCCGGACCTGACCGCGCTGCGATCCTGCTGAGCGGAACGGCCGGGCTGGTCGCTGGCGCCATGTCGATGGCCGCCGGCGAGTTCGTCTCGGTCAGTAGCCAGGCCGATGCCGAAGCGGCGGACCATGCGCGCGAGACCGAGGAACTGGTCAACGATCCCGACGGCGAGCATGAGGAACTGGCCGCGATCTACCGTGCGCGCGGGCTAGATGCAGCACTGGCGGGGCAGGTCGCGACGCAGTTGATGGCGCACGACGCGATCGGCGCGCATATGCGTGACGAGCTGGGCATAACCGAACACGGCGCGGCGCGCCCCGTGCAGGCAGCGATGGCGTCGGCGGCCAGCTTCGCGATCGGCGCGGCGATACCGTTGCTGACCGTGATCCTCGCGCCGGTTGCGCGGATCGGCCTGATCGTCTCGATCGCCAGCCTTGTCCTCCTCGCGGTGCTCGGCGCGGTCGGGGCGCGGGCGGGGGGATCGCCCCTCGCGAAACCGATGCTGCGCGTCGCGTTCTGGGGCGCGGCGGCGATGGCGGTGACCTATGCCATCGGGCATCTGGTCGGCGCCAATCTTTGACCGCGTCGGTCGGTTGACAGTGCGGGCGGGCAGCCGTATTGGACGCGGCTTCCGATAGACCGGCTCCCGGCGGCGTGCTTGTGCGCCCGCCGCGTTTGTTGCGTTCAGGTGCCGGCGAATCGGGGCAGTGCGACGAGATGGGATGCGTGGCAGCCATGCCGCACCCCGTGGAGCAAGGAGAACAAGTTTCATGGCACGTATCGCGGGTGTCAACATCCCGACCAACAAGCGCGTCGTCATCGCGCTGACCTATATCCACGGCATCGGCCCGACCAAGGCGAAGGCCATCACCGAGAAGCTGGGCATCACGTCCGAGCGTCGCGTGCAGGACCTGACCGACCAGGAAGTGCTGCAGATCCGCGAGACGATCGACGCCGACCACACGGTCGAGGGCGATCTGCGCCGTGAGACCGCGATGAACATCAAGCGTCTCATGGACCTCGCCTGCTACCGTGGGCTTCGCCACCGCAAGGGCCTGCCGGTCCGCGGCCAGCGCACGCACACCAATGCGCGCACCCGCAAGGGCAAGGCCAAGCCGATCGCCGGCAAGAAGAAGTAAGCCTCGCGCTTACTTCTCCGCCGGCGCTGAACCGGCGTATCTTGAGATTCAGGTCAGGAACACCAAATGGCACGTGAACCGCAGCGTATTCGCCGTCGCGAACGCAAGAACATCACCAGTGGCGTCGCGCATGTGAACGCCAGCTTCAACAACACCATGATTACCATCACCGATGCGCAGGGCAATGCGATCAGCTGGTCCTCGGCCGGGATGATGGGGTTCAAGGGTTCGCGCAAGTCGACGCCATACGCCGCGCAGGTCGCAGCGGAAGACGCCGGCAAGAAGGCCGCCGAGCACGGCGTCCGCACCCTCGAGGTCGAGGTGAAGGGCCCGGGTTCGGGCCGCGAATCGGCACTGCGCGCGCTGCAGGCGGTGGGTTTCCAGATCACGTCGATCCGCGACGTGACCTCGATCCCGCACAACGGCGTTCGTCCGTCGAAGCGTCGCCGGGTCTGATTTTTCCGACCGCCGGCTGACGAGTCGGCGCGTTTTTCCTCAACGGCTGGCGCTTCCCCCCGCCCGCCCAACACCAGGGGACATGAGCTTGTCTGTCAATGCAAAGAACTGGCAGGAACTGAAGAAGCCCACCGGCCTCGAAAAGAAGACGAGCGGTGACGGCAAGCGCAAGGCGACGTTCGTCGCCGAGCCGCTGGAGCGGGGCTTCGGCCTGACGCTCGGCAACGCGCTGCGCCGCGTGCTGCTGTCGTCGCTGCAGGGCGCCGCCGTCACCTCGATCAAGATCGAGAACGTCCTACACGAGTTCAGTTCGCTGGCCGGCGTCCGTGAGGATGTGACCGACATCGTGCTGAACGTGAAGCAGATCGCGCTGAAGATGCAGGGCGAAGGCCCGAAGCGTCTCCAGCTTTCGGCGACGGGCCCCGGCCCGGTGAAGGCCGGCGACATCGCGGTGTCGGGCGATATCGAGGTGATGAACGCCGATCTGGTGATCTGCCACCTCGACGAAGGCGCGACGCTCAACATGGAGCTGACCGCTGATATCGGTAAGGGCTATGTCCCCGCGACCGCCAATCGCCCGGCCGACGCGCCGATCGGGCTGATCCCGGTCGATGCGCTCTACTCGCCGGTGCGCCAGGTGTCGTACAAGGTCGATCCGACCCGCGTCGGGCAGGACCTCGATTACGACAAGCTGACGCTGACGGTCGAGACCGACGGCACGATCGCCCCGGAAGACGCGATCGGCTATGCCGGCCGTATCCTTCAGGACCAGCTCGCGCTCTTCGTCCACTTCGATGATTCGGCGGTCACGCGCTCGGCCCCGATCGGCCATGCAGCACCCGCTGCTGGCGCGGAGCCGGCTAGCGACACCCAGCAGATCAACCGCTACCTTCTCAAGAAGGTGGACGAGCTCGAGCTGTCGGTGCGTTCGGCGAACTGCCTGAAGAACGACAACATCATCTATATCGGCGACCTGGTCGGCAAGACCGAAGCCGAGATGCTGCGCACCCCGAATTTCGGCCGCAAGTCCCTGAACGAGATCAAGGAAGTGCTGTCTTCGATGGGCTTGCGCCTGGGCATGGAAATCCCCGGCTGGCCGCCCGAGAATATCGAGGAAATGGCCAAGAAGCTCGAGCAGGAGATTATGGGGTGATCGCAGCGGATTAGCGCACGCTAATCCGTGCCGTGGCGATCGCCTCGGCCGGCGGGTCGGCTCGCCGAACCCGACCGACGACGCGGGATTTACTCCCGCGTCGTATCGAGCCGGTAGAGACATGGATCCCGGCCTTCGCCGGGATGACGGTAAACAAGGTCGGCCACCGTCCCGACCTGCCTTGGGGTTCCGTGAAACGGCCCCCTGACGAACGAAAAGGATAGATCATGCGTCACCGTGTTGGCGGCCGTAAGCTTCAGCGGACCTCGGCCCACCGCATCGCGCTGTTCCGCAACATGTCGGCAGCGCTCATCAAGCATGA
Source organism: Sphingomonas sp. EC-HK361 (assembly GCF_902498785.1). GTDB lineage: Bacteria > Pseudomonadota > Alphaproteobacteria > Sphingomonadales > Sphingomonadaceae > Sphingomonas. The sequence goes on along the minus strand of NZ_LR701494.1, from coordinate 689,689 downwards.
GCAGATCACGACCACCGTCGCCAAGGCGAAGGAACTCCGCCCGTATATCGAAAAGCTGATCACGCTCGCGAAGAAGGGCGGCCTTTCGAACCGCCGCCTCGCGCACTCGCGGCTGCTTGACGATGCGCAGCTGGTGAAGCTCTTCGATGTGCTGGCCGCGCGCTATGCCGACCGCAACGGCGGCTACACCCGCATCATCAAGGCCGGCATCCGCGCGTCGGACGCGTCGCCGATGGCGATCATCGAGTTCGTCGACCGCGACCTCTCGGCCAAGGGCCAGGATTCGGGTCCGGTGATGTCGGACGAGGATTTCGACGAGGCGGCGTAAGTCGCAGCCGTGTTGCGACGAGGCTCAAGCCTCGTCCAGCCGGCGGCGCTCAAGCGACGACCGACGACGCGGCTTTGCCGCGGCGAATCACGAAGGGGCTGCGCCTATGCCGGGGCAGCCCCTTTTCGTTTCTTCACGTGCTGCCCCCGCCCCCGCCGACAGGCTTGGCCTGAGCCGACTACGCCGCTAGGGCCTGCGCCATGGAGCATCCCGACAGCATTCTCATCATCGATTTCGGCAGCCAGGTCACCCAGCTGATCGCACGCCGGGTGCGCGAGGCGGGGGTCTATAGCGAGATCGCGCCCTTCCAGTCCGCCGCCGACGCCTTCGAACGGATGCAGCCCAAGGGGGTCATCCTCTCGGGCGGGCCGGCATCGGTGACCGACGCGGACAGCCCCCGCGCGCCGCAGGCGGTGTTCGATAGCGGCGTTCCCGTGCTCGGCATCTGCTACGGCCAGCAGGTGATGACAGAACAGCTTGGCGGGCGGGTCGAGAAGGGCGCGTCGGGCGAGTTCGGCGAGGCGTTCGTGGAGGTCGATCGGCGCTGTGCCCTGTTCGACGCGCTCTGGAAGGAAGGCGACCGGCATCAAGTGTGGATGAGCCACGGCGATCATGTCGCGGAGCTCGCGCCCGGCTTTCGCCCCGTCGCATCGTCCAGGGGCGCGCCGTTCGCGATCACCGCCGACGAGGATCGCCGCTATTACGGGCTCCAGTTCCATCCGGAGGTCGTCCACACCCCCGATGGGAGCAAGCTGATCGCCAATTTTGCGCGCCATGTTTGCGGGCTTTCCGGTGACTGGACGATGGCGGAGTTTCGCCAGACCAAGATCGCGGAGATTCGCGAGCAGGTCGGCAAGGGGAGGGTGATCTGCGGGTTATCGGGGGGCGTGGACTCGGCCGTCGCAGCGGTGCTGATCCACGAAGCGATCGGTGACCAGCTGACCTGCGTCTTCGTCGATCACGGGCTGCTGCGCGCCGGCGAGGCGGACCAGGTCGTTTCGCTGTTCCGCGGACATTACAACATCCCGCTCGTCCATGTGAGCGCGGAGACGCTGTTCCTGAACGGTCTCGCCGGCGTCACCGATCCGGAAGCAAAGCGTAAGTTCATCGGCAAGACCTTCATCGAGGTCTTTGAAAGCGAAGCGAAGAAGATCGGCGGCGCGGAATTCCTGGCGCAAGGCACGCTGTATCCGGACGTGATCGAAAGCGTCAGCTTCACCGGCGGGCCATCGGTGACGATCAAGAGCCATCACAATGTCGGCGGGCTGCCGGAACGGATGAACATGAAGCTCGTCGAGCCGCTGCGCGAGCTGTTCAAGGACGAGGTACGCGATCTGGGGTGTGAACTCGGGCTGCCCGACATCTTCGTCGGCCGCCATCCGTTTCCCGGACCCGGTCTCGCGATCCGTATTCCGGGCGAGGTCACCAAGGAGCGGTGCGATATCCTGCGCAAAGCCGATGCCGTCTATCTGGAGGAGATCCGCAACGCCGGGCTCTACGATGCGATCTGGCAGGCGTTCGCGGTGTTGCTGCCGGTGCGATCGGTGGGGGTGATGGGCGATGGCCGGACATATGATTCGGTGCTCGCGCTGCGGGCGGTGACCTCGACGGACGGGATGACTGCGCAGGCATTCCAGTTCCCCGGCGACTTCCTGTCGCGGGTTACCACGCGGATCATCAACGAGGTGAAGGGCATCAACCGCGTAACCTACGACTATACGTCGAAGCCGCCCGGCACGATCGAGTGGGAGTGAGCGGACGCGTTCAGGCGCGGTAAAGGCATTTCGAAACTATTTGGCGCCCGGTGCATTCTGCCTTTCTGAAACCAACAGCAGATCGCCAAAAGCCCGTGAAACAGATCTTCCCCGTCGTCCTCGCTCTCATCCCGCTGGCCGCCGTGATCGGCGCGTGCGTCGCCTGCCCCTGAGCGGCGCGACGCCCGACGAAAAAGAAAAGGGCCGCCCGGCAAAACCGGGCGGCCCTTTCTGTTTGGCCGTGAAAGACGCGGGGCGTCAGCCCTGCGCGTCGTCCTCTGCGGCGGGCTGTGCCTCGGAGGCCTGCGTCTCGGCAGTTGCGCCTGGCTCGGCATTGGGATCATAGTCCTCGGTGAAACCGCTCTCGTCGCGGTTTTCCTCGAACATCGCCGCCATGACGTCGACACCCGACGCCTGCATCTCGGCCTCTTCGGGCGAGCGTGCGACGTTGACCTTGACCGTCACCGACACTTCGGGGTGCAGCGCGACCTTCACCTCGTAAACGCCGATCGCCTTGATCGGCTTGTCGAGCACGATCGCCGACTTGGCGACCTTGTGACCATCGGCGTTCAGCGCCTCGACCAGATCGCGCACCGCGACCGAGCCGTAGAGCTGGCCGGTGTTCGATGCCTGGCGAATCAGCGTGATCTTGGCATCGTCGAAGGTCTTTGCCTCCGTCTCGGCCTCGCTACGGCGATTGGCGTTGTCCGATTCGATGCGCGCGCGGTTGGCCTCGAACACCTTGCGGTTGGCTTCGTTCGAGCGCAGCGCCTTCTTGTTCGGCAGCAGGAAGTTGCGGGCGAACCCGTCCTTCACGGTGACGACGTCGCCGATCTTGCCGAGCTTTTCGACGCGTTCCAGCAGAATGACATCCATGTCTGCTACTCCTTACTTAACGACATAGGGCAGCAGGCCCAGATGGCGGGCGCGCTTGATCGCCTGAGCGAGTTCGCGCTGCTTCTTTGCGCTCACCGAGGTGATGCGGCTGGGCACGATCTTGCCACGCTCGGACACGAAGCCCTGCAGCAGGCGGACGTCCTTGTAGTCGATCCGGGGCGCGTCCTTCGCGGAGAAGGGGCAGCTCTTGCGGCGACGGAAAAACGGGCGGGCCATCAGTTCATCTCCTCACGACGCGAGCCACGATCGGGGCGGTCGCCACGATCGGGACGACCCTCGCGCCCACCTTCACGGTCGCCGCGGCGCTCACGGTCGCGCTCCTGCTTGCGCATCATCACGGTAGGCCCCTCTTCGAGCGCATCGACGCGGACGGTCATGTAGCGGATGACGTCTTCGTTGATCGACGTCTGGCGCTCCAGCTCGGCAACCACATCGCCGGGGGCGTCGATTTCGAGCATCACATAATGCGCCTTGCGGTTCTTCGCGATCTTGTACGCGAGGCTGCGCAGGCCCCAGGTCTCGGTCTTGACGACCTTGCCCTTGTGATCCTGAACGATCTTGGTGGCGGCTTCCGCCAGCGCGTCCACCTGCGCCTGTGCCAGATCCTGGCGCGCAAGGAACACGTGCTCGTAAAGAGCCATGTCTTGTCCTTCGTCTTGGCCGATCGCTGACGCCCGCCCCATGCGATGCGCCCCTCCGGCTGTCGTCTCGTGCAAAAGCACATCGAGGCGAGAAGCAGACGCTTCCCACCCCGATGGCGGTTCCTTAGCGGTTTCCGGGCGAAAGGCAAGGCTTCCGCCCGGAATGGCTGGCCCGAAAGCAGCCTTAGTTGAGCGCGCCGCCGATGACCGCACCGATCAGCCCGCTGGCAACCGCGACGAGCACCGCGTCATTGCCCGACCGCACCCAGTGATAGCCCCGGGGCGGCGCATAGAGGCGACGGTCCCGGTACTGGCGATAGTCGATCTCGCGGTAGTTCTGCGCATAGCGGCGATCGAAGCGCTGGCCCTTCGCCCAGTGGCGATAGGTTACGCGCGCCGGCGCCTTGCGCACGGTCTTCTTGACGACCACGGTCCGGCCGGGCTGGTGGCGCACGATGGTTTCGTGGCGCTGCGGCGCGGCCATCGCGGGGGCTGCGGCCATCGGGCTGGCGATAACGGCGGCGGCGACCGCGCTCAGAATAAGCTTCTTCATGACTTGTCTCCTCATGTCGGGCGCCGGATGTCCCCGGCGTCGAATGAAGAGATAGGAGGCGGGTGTATCAGCCCCGTCCCGGCAACATGACGAAAGTGTCACCAGGTGTCGCAGCTTGCGAAACGGCGTTCAGCTTTCTACGCGGACGACCTGTTTTGACGAGAGGATGACGATGCGCGCCTTCATGTTCCCGGGGCAGGGAAGCCAGTCGGTCGGCATGGGCAAGGCCCTGGCCGATGCCTCCGCTGTCGCTCGCGAGGTGTTTCAGGAGGTCGACGAAGCGCTCGGCCAGTCGCTCTCGCGCCTGATGTGGGATGGCCCGTCCGAAGATCTGATGCTGACCGAGAACGCGCAGCCCGCGATCATGGCGAATGCCATCGCGACGCTGCGTGTGGCGGAACGGGAGGGCGGGATACGCCTTGCCGACAAGGCGGACTTCGTGGCCGGGCACAGCCTGGGCGAGTATACGGCCCTGTGCGCAGCCGGCGCGATCGACCTTGCGACGACGGCGACGCTGCTGAAGCTGCGCGGGCAGGCGATGCAGGCGGCGGTGCCGGTGGGCGTCGGGGCGATGGCGGCGTTGCTCGGTGCCGATCTTGCCAAGGCGCAGGTGATTGCCGATGCTGCGGCCGAGGGCGAGGTCTGCACCGTCGCCAACGACAATGATCCGTCGCAGGTCGTCCTCTCCGGGCACAGGGGCGCGATCGACCGCGCCATCGCCATCGCCAAGGATCACGGTGCCAAGCGGGCGATCGCGCTGCCGGTGTCGGCGCCGTTCCACTGCCCGTTGATGCAGCCCGCCGCCGAGGCGATGGGAGCGGCGCTGGCCGACGCGCGGATCTCCGCGCCGCTCGTCCCGGTCTACGCGAACGTCACCGCGGCCCCCGTCGCCGACCCCGACACGATCCGCGCGCTGCTGGTCGAGCAGGTGACCGGCATGGTCCGCTGGCGCGAATCGGTGCTGGCGATGGAAGCGGCCGGGGTGCACGATTTCGTCGAGTTCGGCGGCAAGGTGCTCAGTCCCATGGTAAAGCGCATCGCGCCGGACGTGACAGCAACGAGCGTGGTGTCGATGGACGATATCGAGGCGCTGGTGAGAGTCATTTAGAACTTTGTTCGCGCGGAGACGCGGAGAGCGCGGAGGAAATGGTGAAGAATATTGATGAGATCAGCGGTGATGTCGTCGATGTTGCACTGCGCCTTCACCGCGATCTTGGCCCCGGGCTACTCGAAAGCGTTTATGAAACGGTTCTGGCGGCCAGATTGGCACAGATGGGCTACACCGTCGTCAGGCAGCGGCCAATCGATATCGAATTTGACGGGTTACGCTTTGAGGCCGCTTTTCGTATCGATTTGTTGATCGATGATCGATTGCTGGTGGAAATCAAATCGGTGGAGCGCCTGACGGCGGTGCACGCCAAGCAGTTGCTGACCTACCTCCGTTTAACCAAGCAGCCCGTTGGGCTGCTAATCAATTTCGGTGGCGCGACGCTCAAGGAAGGTCTCCGTCGCCTGGTCAATGACTACACTCCCTCTGCGTCCTCCGCGTCTCTGCGCGAAAAAATTCCAAGGAAAATATGATGTTCGACCTGACAGGCATGACCGCGCTGGTGACCGGCGCATCTGGGGGCATCGGTTCGTCGATCGCCAGGGGGCTTGCGGCGCAGGGTGCGCGGTTGGCGGTTTCGGGTTCGAATGCGGCGAAGCTCGATGCGTTCTGCGCCAGCCTTGGTGGCGATCATGTCGCACTCGCCTGCGACCTTTCGGATGCCGCGGCGGTGGACGGGCTTGTGCCGCGCGCGGTCGATGCGCTCGGCGGCAAGCTGGATATCCTGGTCAACAATGCCGGCGTCACCCGCGACAATCTGACGATGCGGATGAAGGACGAGGAATGGGATCAGGTAATCCGCGTCAACCTGGAAGCTGCCTTCCGCCTGATTCGCGCCGCGGCCAAACCGATGATGAAGGCGCGGTTCGGGCGGATCGTCTCGATCACCTCGGTCGTCGGCGCGACGGGCAATCCGGGGCAGGCCAATTACGCCGCATCCAAGGCCGGGCTGGTCGGCATGTCGAAGGCGATCGCGCAGGAGCTCGCCAGCCGGAACATCACGGTGAACTGCGTCGCGCCGGGGTTCATCACCTCGCCGATGACCGACGCGCTGCCCGATGCGCAGAAGACCGCGCTCACCTCCCGCATTCCCGCCGGGCGGCTGGGTGAGGGCGAGGACATCGCCGCCGCGGTCGTCTATCTCGCCAGCCGTGAAGCCGGATACGTCACCGGGCAGACCGTGCATGTGAACGGCGGGATGGCGATGATCTGATACTTGCGCCCCTGCGTCACGCGTTCTACGTGCGTTCAGGAATTACCCAAAACCCCCCAACGTGAAGAGGGAATGTTATGAGCGAGACCGCCGACCGCGTGAAGAAGATCGTCGTCGAGCACCTCGGCGTCGAAGCCGACAAGGTGACCGAAGATGCGAGCTTCATCGACGATCTGGGCGCGGACAGCCTCGATATCGTCGAACTGGTGATGGCGTTCGAGGAGGAATTCGGCGTCGAGATCCCCGATGATGCCGCGGAGAAGATCGCGACCGTCAAGGACGCGATCACCTATATCGACGAGCACAAGGGCTAAGCCCCCACGTCCCACATCGGGCCGGATTTGAGCGGCTCCCCGTCCCCGGCTAGAGGGCGGGGAGCCGTTTCGTTTTGGACAAGGATTGGAGTTGCCATGCGGCGTGTCGTCGTAACCGGATTGGGGCTTGTCACGCCGCTGGGCGCGGATGTGGAAACGGCCTGGGCGAACATCATCGCGAGCAAATCGGGCGCGGCGACGATCACCCGTTTCGATGCGACGGATTTCCAGACCAACTATGCCTGCGAGGTGAAGCCCGCTGACCATGAATTCGGGTTCGACGCCGGCAAGCGTGTCGACCACAAGATTCAGCGCCAGGTCGATCCGTTCATCGTCTATGGCATCGACGCCGCCGGCCAGGCGCTCGAGGATGCGGGCCTGACCGACATGAGCGAAGCGGAGCGCCTGCGCGCCGGCTGTTCGATCGGATCGGGGATCGGCGGGCTGCCGGGGATCGAAAGCGAGTCGCTCGTCCTCGCTGAAAAGGGGCCGAAGCGGGTCAGCCCGCATTTCGTGCATGGACGCCTCATCAACCTCATTTCGGGGCAGGTCTCGATCAAATACGGCCTGATGGGACCGAACCACGCCGTCGTTACCGCCTGTTCGACCGGCGCGCATTCGATCGGCGACGCGGCGCGGATGATCGCGATGGACGATGCCGATGTCATGCTCGCCGGGGGCGCGGAAAGCGCGATCTGCCCCATCGGGATCGCCGGCTTCGGTCAGGCGCGCGCGCTTTCCACCGGCTTTCGCGACGATCCGACGCGTGCCAGCCGGCCCTATGACAAGGACCGCGACGGCTTCGTGATGGGTGAGGGCGCCGGCGTCGTCTGCCTCGAGGAATATGAGCACGCCAGGGCGCGCGGCGCGAAGATTTACGCCGAGGTCATCGGCTACGGCCTGTCCGGCGACGCCTATCATGTGACGGCGCCGCATCCGGAAGGCTCCGGGGCGTTCCGGTCGATGGAAATGGCGATGCGCAAGTCGGGCCTTTCGCTCGAGGATATCGATTACATCAACGCGCACGGCACCTCGACGCCGCTGGGCGACGAACTGGAACTCGGCGCGGTAAGGCGGCTGTTCGGCGATGCGCTGGGCGGCGTGTCGATGTCCTCGACCAAATCGGCGATCGGCCATCTGCTGGGCGGCGCGGGCGCCGTGGAGAGCATCTTCTGCATCCTGGCGATGCGCGACCAGATCGTCCCGCCGACGCTCAATCTCGACAATCCGAGCGACAATTGCGTCGGCGTCGATCTGGTGCCGCATACCGCCAAGAAGCGGCAGGTGCGCGCGGTGCTCAACAACTCGTTCGGCTTCGGCGGCACCAACGCCTCGCTCGTGATGAAGGCGGTCTGATATGGCTTGCTATTTTCCTGGCCCAATGCGCCGTTCGGCCTGAGCGAAGTCGAAGGCCATGCGCTTCGTCAGGTGCTTCGACTGCGCTCAGCACGAACGGGGAATGACGCGATGAGACCGCTCGGCTGCTTCGGCCTGCTGCTTGGCCTGCTCGGGATCGTCGCGGCGTTTCTGATCGCGCAGGACTGGCGCGGGGCGGGGCCCTCGAACAGCGCGCTGACCGTCCAGATCCCGCGCGGAGCGACGCTGTCGCGGGCGGCGGCCGAGCTGGAAAAGGCGGGCGCGATCGATTCTGCGTTCCGTTTCCGCGCCTATGCTCGCGTATTCGGTAACAACAAGTCGATTCGTGCCGGCGAATATGCCCTGCCGCCGTCCGCCAGCAAGTCGGAGGTTCTGAACCTGCTTCAGGCGGGGAAGGTCCGCCAGCGGTTCGTCGTGGTGCCGGAGGGGCTGCCTTCGGTGATCGTCCATGATGCGCTGCTGCGCGCGGACGGGCTGGTCGGCAGCGTCGATGTGCCGCGTGAGGGGTCGGTACTGCCCGACAGCTATGCCTATGAGCGTGGTGACACGCGAATTTCGGTGGTGTTGCGGATGCAGAAAGCGATGCGCGACTATCTCGCCGCGGCGTGGAAGAAGCGCAAAGCCGATATCGCGGTAAAGACGCCCGAAGAGGCCATCACGCTCGCCTCGATCGTCGAGAAGGAGACGGGCAAACCGTCCGAGCGGCGGACGGTCGCGGGCGTCTATGGCAACCGCCTGCGCCTCGGCATGCCGCTGCAGGCCGACCCGACCGTCATCTATCCGATCACCAAGGGGCGTCCGCTTGGGCGGCGCATCCTGGAATCGGAGCTGAAGGCGAAGAACGGCTACAACACCTATGCAAGCCCCGGCCTGCCGGTCGGGCCGATCGCGAACCCGGGCAAGGCATCGATCGACGCGGTGCTCGATCCGGCGGACACGAAGGCGCTGTATTTCGTCGCTGACGGAACGGGCGGGCATGTGTTCGCGGACACGCTGGAAGAGCATAATGCCAATGTCGCGAAATGGTATGCGATCCGCCATGCGCGCGGCGAGATGTAGAGACGTGCTCCCGCGAAGGCGGGAGCCCAGACTGGGTCCCCGCCTTCGCGGGGACACATATTACCTATGAATTGCGCTTGCAGCCCGCGCCTTCGCTTCCACATCAGCCATCGACGCGCCTGCGGGGGTCGCCCAGCTGCCGCCGACGCACAGCACCTTTTCGAACGCTAGCCACTCGGGTGCCGACGTTTCGGTGATGCCGCCGGTTGGACAAAAGCGACATTGATAGAACGGCGCGGCGAGGGCCTTCAGCGCCTTGATCCCGCCAGAAGTTTCCGCCGGAAAAAACTTGAAGTGCGTCAGGCCCAGGTCGAGCCCGCGCATGATGTCACCCGCGGTCGCGATGCCGGGGAGGTAGGGCACACCGCTCGCGATGATCGGATCGGCGAGGCGATCGGTCAGGCCGGGCGAGACGATGAACTCCGCGCCCGCGTCCATGACCTGCGCGAACTGATCGGTCGAGACGACCGTGCCCGCGCCGACGATCGCGCGGGGGACCTGCTTCATCTCGCGGATGGCGTCGAGCGCGGCGGGGGTGCGCAACGTGACTTCTAGGACGCGCAGACCGCCCGCGACGAGCGCTTCGGCGAGCGGCCTTGCGGTCGCGGCGTCGTCGATGACGAGGACCGGGATCACCGCGCTTGTCCGCATGATCGTTTCGATATCGGGCATCAGCTATGTTCCTGCGCAAAGGCGGCCGCGGCGCCGAACAGGCCGGGCTGGGGATGGGTGATGAGCTTGACCGGGAGCGACGCCATCAGCGACTGAAAGCGGCCCTTGGCGATGAAGCGCTGGTCGAAGCCCGATCGCAGCAGCTTGTGCTTGATGCGCAGGCCCAGGCCGCCCGCGATGACAACGCCCTTCGCGCCGTGCGCGAGCGCGAGATCACCCGCGGCGGCACCGAGCGTCAGGCAGAAGCGATCGAGCGCGGCGAGCGCGATCGAATCGGTGCCGTCCAGCGCCTCGGCCCAGATCGTCTTGTCGTCACGGCTGTGGACGGCGCGCCCTTCGAGCTCGGCGAGCGTTTCGTAGATCGCGACGATCGCCGGCCCGGCGCAGACGCGCTCGGTCGAGACGCGGGTGAAGGTCTTGCGCAGCCGCTTGAGGATCGCGTCCTCGATCCCGTCGAGCGGGGCGAAATCGACATGGCCCCCCTCGGTCGGCAGGACGTAATAGCGGTCCGGCGTCTTGAAGACCTGCGCGACGCCAAGCCCCGTGCCGGGGCCGCACACGGTCGTCACACCCTCGACCGGGAGCGGCGTGTCGGGGCCGCAGAGATGGTCGAAATCCTCCACCGGCAACTGCGCGACGGCATGGCCCACCGCGCCGAAATCGTTGATGACGGTGTAGATGTCGGCGCCCAGCCGCTCGGGGATCAGCGACTGGCGGATCACCCAGGGATTGTTGGTCAGGCGGATGACGTCGCCCGTGATCGGCGAGGCGACCGAGATCGCCGCGGCCTTGGGGGTTGGGCGGCCGAGTTGCGCCTCGAACGCCTGCCACGCGGTCTGGAGGCTCGCATGCTCGGCAGTCTTCAGCGTGACCGGCTCGCCGAGCGCCACGACGCGGCCACCCTCGACCTCGGCGATCGCGAAGCGCGCGTGGGTTCCGCCGATATCAACTGCCACGACTTCCATCGACATCCTCCTAAAGCCCGGCACCCGCCAATACCGCCGATGCGCCCTTTTCGGCTTCATCGGCAAGCCCGCGGAACATCCCGAACAATTCGCGCCCCATGCCCGTGGCGGGTGCAGGTGCGGGAGCAGATTCGCGCGTCGCCCATTCGGCCGGATCGACGAGCGCGTCGAGCGTGCCGTTCACCGCATCGACGCGGAGCATGTCGCCGTCACGGACCAGACCGATCGCACCGCCAAGCAGCGCCTCGGGCGAGCAATGGATCGCGCACGGCACCTTGCCGCTCGCGCCCGACATGCGCCCATCGGTGACGAGCGCGACCCTGAACCCGCGATTTTGCAGTACGCCGAGGCACGGCGTGAGCTTGTGGAGTTCGGGCATGCCATTGGCGCGCGGGCCCTGGAAGCGGACGACGACGACGACATCCTGCTCCAGCGTGCCCTGCCGGAACGCCTCGAGCACTTCGAGCTGATCGGCGAAGACGCGCGCCGGCGCCTCGACGATCCAGCGGTCGCGCTCGACCGCCGACACCTTGATGCACGCGCGGCCGATATTGCCTTGCAGGATGCGCATGCCGCCATCGGGGGAGAAGGGCGCGGTGGCGGGGCGAAGGATGGTCTCGTCGCCGCTGTCCCCGACGCGTTCCCAGGCGAGGGCATCGTCCTTGAGCACCGGCTTCGACGCGTAGTCGCGGAGGTCGGCGCCGCCGACCGTCCTGATATCGCGGTGGAGGTAGCCGCCATCGATCAGCTGCCCGATGACGAAGGGCATGCCGCCCGCTGACTCGAAGGCGTTCACGTCGGCGGACCCGTTGGGATAGACCCGCGCGATGAGCGGCACGGCGGCGGAGAGGCGGTCGAAATCCTCCCAGTCAATGACGATGCCCGCCGCACGCGCGATGGCGGGGACGTGGAGCAGGTGGTTGGTCGATCCGCCGGTCGCCAGCAGCCCCACCGCCGCGTTCACGATCGCGCGCTCGTCGACGCAGTGCCCGAGCGGGCGGTAATCGTCACCGCGCCAGCCGAGGCCAGCGACCTTCTGGACGGCGGCGCGGGTGAGTTCCTGACGCAGCTTCGTGCCGGGATTGACGAACGCGGCGCCGGGCATGTGCAGGCCCATCACCTCCATCATCATCTGGTTGGTGTTGGCGGTGCCGTAGAAGGTGCAGGTGCCCTGGCCGTGATAGGCGGCGATCTCGCTGTCGAGCAGCTCCTCGCGCGTCGCCTCGCCGGTCGCGAACCGCTCGCGCACCGCGGCCTTGGCCTTGTTGGCGAGGCCCGAGGGCATCGGACCGCCGGGGATGAGGACCATCGGCAGATGGCCGAAGCGTAGCGCACCCATCAGCAGGCCGGGCACGATCTTGTCGCAGATGCCGAGCAACGCCGCGCCCTCGAACGTGCCGTGCGAGAGCGCAATCGCGGTGGAGAGCGCGATCGTGTCGCGGCTGAACAGCGACAGCTCCATGCCCGGATAGCCCTGCGTCACCCCGTCGCACATCGCTGGCACGCCGCCTGCGACCTGCGCCGTGGCGCCGACCTCGCGCGCCCATACCTTCATCAGTTCCGGGTAGCGGTAGTAGACCGCGTGCGCGGAGAGCATGTCGTTATAGGCGGTGACGATGCCGATGTTCATGCCCGCATCGGCCTTCATCGCCTCGCGGTCCTCGGGCGTGCCGGCATAGGCATGGGCGAGGTTCGCGCAGCCGAGCGACGGGCGGCCGATCCAGGTCTCGCGCTCGCGCTCGATCAGCGCGAGATAGGCGGCGCGGGAGGGGCGCGAGCGTTCGATGATGCGGTCGGTGACCGCGCTGACGGCGGGGTTCATTTCGATCTCCGATGTGCTCCCGCAGGGACGGGAGCCCAGTCTGGATCTCCGCCTTCGCGGAGATACATTAGGGTCAGGCGATCAGGCCGCCCAGTGGATATCCACCGGCAGCTCCGCATCCGCCAGCACGCGGCCGATCGGATAGGGCGAGCCGGCACCTTCCGAGATCGCGTCCTCGATGACCTTGCGCTTGGCATCGCCCGTGACCGCGATCATCAGCGCGCGCGCGGTGACGATGGCGGAACGGCTGAGCGTCACCCGTGCGACCGGTGCCTCGGGCGGCAGCGGATCGGGCATCACGCCGAGCGCGCGCCGCTCGCGCGGGCCATTCAGCGCTTCGTCGAAATCGGCGCCGGGGAAGATCGACGCGGTGTGCCCGTCGCCGCCGACACCGAGCAGGCACAGGTCGAGCGGCCAGTGCAGGTCCTGCATCAGCGCGTCCGCGGAGCGCCCGGCCGCCTTGTAGTCCGCCGTCGCGCTCGGCACGATCGGCATGACGCGAGCGCCCTTGGGGATGAACGCCTTGCCGATCATCGTGACGTTGGACAGCGGATCGCCCAGCGGCACGACGCGCTCGTCGGTCGGCACGATGGTCACGCGCTTCCAGTCGAGCTTCGCCGCGCTCAACTTCTCGTAGATGGGCACCGGAGTCTTGCCGCCCGAGAGCGCGATAACCGCGCCGCCACGTGCGTCGATCGCGCTTTCGATGATGAACTGGATGTCGCCCGCGACCGCGCCCGCCATCTCGGCTGCGTCGTCATAGTCCCACCATTCGATCTCGGTCATATCGTGCCTTTTGCGTTGTGCTCCCGCGCAGGCGGGAGCCCAGACTGGATCCCCGCGTGCGCGGGAATACAAGAAGTGCTCAATCGTCCTGCCAGGTCACCCCGTCGCGCTCCGTCAGCGCGATGGCGTTGGAGGGTCCCCAGGTGCCCGACGCATAGCTTTTGGGCTTCATGTCGTTCGCGGTCCACCCCTCGCGGATCGCGTCGATCCACTGCCACTGCGCTTCCACCTCGTCGCGTCGCACGAACAGCGTCGGGTCGCCCTCGATCAGGTCGAGGAGCAAGCGTTCATAGGCAATGCGGCGGCGCGTGCCGGCGAATTCAGCGTCGAGGCTGAGGTTCAAGGGCACTTCGCGCAATCGAATCCCCTCGCGGTCGAGCCCGGGCTCCTTCGCCATCACGAGCAGCTGGATATACTCCTCGGGCTGCAGACGAATGATGAGCATGTTGGGCTGGAGCAGCCCGCCGCGGCCAGCGAACATCGAATGCGGCACTGGCTTGAACTGGATCGCGATCTCGCTGCGCCGCGTCGCCATCCGCTTGCCGGTGCGCAGGTAGAAGGGCACACCCTGCCAGCGCCAGTTGTCGACATGCGCCTTGATCGCGACGAAGGTTTCGGTCGTCGATGGCTTGCCGAGTTCGGCGACGTAGCTCTTCACGATCTCGCCGTTCACCGCACCGTCGCCATATTGGCCGATCACGGTTTCGTGTGGGACCTGTTCGGGCGGCATCTGGCGGAGCGAGCGGAAGACCTTCGCCTTTTCGTCGCGGATCGCGGTGCCGTCGAAGCGGGCGGGGGGCTCCATCGCGATCAGCGCGACGAGCTGGAGCATGTGGTTGGCGACCATGTCGCGCAATGCGCCCGCCGTCTCGTAATAACCGGCGCGATCCTCGAGCCCGACCGTCTCGGCAACGGTGATCTGGACGTTGTCGATGCCTTGCGCGTTCCAGACGGGTTCGAAGAACGAGTTGCCGAAGCGCAGCGCAAGGATGTTCTGGACGGTTTCCTTGCCCAGATAATGGTCGATCCGGAAGGTGCGATCCTCGGGAAAGGCAGTCGCGACAGTGTCGTTGATCTCCTTCGACGAGGCGAGGTCGTAGCCGAGCGGCTTTTCGAGGCCGATCCGCACCGTCTCGCCGGTCAGTCCGGCGGATTCGAGACCCTTGATGACCGGCTCGAACAGCGATGGCGCGGTCGAGAGGAAGATCGCGAGCCCGCCCGCCGTATCGCCGATCTTCTTCGCCAGATCCTTGTAGTGCGCCATGTCGGTCGCATCGAGCGCTTGATATTGGAGCCGATCGAGGAACGACTTCAGCGCTTTTTCGTCCTTGCGGTCGTCCGGCAGGAACTCGTCGAGCGCGGCTTTCGCGAACTTCTTGTAGCTCGCATCGTCATGCTCGGACCGGGCGGTGCCGGTGATCGTCAGCCCGTCGGGCAGCAGACCGTCGGCGTGGAGGCCGTAGAGCGACGGCAGCAGCATGCGCTGCGCCAGATCGCCGGTGGCGCCGAACAGCAGGAGTTTACCGACGGGGCTGCGCTGCAACGGGCGTCTCCTTGGAAATATCAGGCGGTGAGGCCGGCGAGCGGATCTAGCCCGGCCATGATGTTGAGGTTCTGGACTGCGGCACCCGCCGCGCCCTTGCCGAGATTGTCGAGCGTGGCGACGAGCCGCGCCTGACCCGCCGCGTCATTGCCGCAGGCATGGAGCGTCAGCCGGTCGGTGCCGGCATCGTCCGCGATCGCGATGGCCGCAGCTTCCGCGCCCAGCCGGACGAGCGGATGACCGGCATAGGCGTCGGTCCAGCAGTCCCGGATCGCGGCGAGCGTCGGGCGGCCGGGGACCGCGTGGAGATGGAGCGGCACCTCGACGACCATGCCGCGATAGGTGTTGGCCACGGCTGGCGCGAAGATCGGCGCGTGCGCCAGGCCGGCATGCGCCTGCATTTCGGGCACATGCTTGTGCGCGAGGCCGAGCGCATAGGCGCGAAATGCGGGGGCGGGGGAAGCGCCTTCGAACTCGGCGATCATCGCCTTGCCGCCACCCGAATAGCCCGACGTCGCGTTGACCGTCATCAGCCAGTCGGCGGGGATTAGGCCGCTTCGCACCAAGGGCCTGACGAGCGCCAGGAAGCCGGTCGGATAGCAGCCGGGGTTGGTGACTCGCGCCGCTGTCCGCAGCGTTTCGGCGCGATCGGCCTCGATCTCGGGAAAGCCATAGGTCCAGCCGGCGGCGGTCCGGTGCGCGCTCGACGCATCGATGATCCGAACCGCGGGGTTGGTGACCAGCGCCACCGCCTCGCGCGCCGCATCGTCAGGCAGGCAGAGCACGACGACGTCTGCCGCATTCAGCGCGTCGCTGCGGGCCGCGGCATCCTTGCGCAGGTCATCGGAAAGCGTCGTGACCGTCACGTCGTCGCGGCCTGCCAGCCGCTCGCGGATTTCGAGCCCCGTGGTGCCGACCGCGCCGTCGATGAAGACGCGCACGCTCATCCCGGCAGGCCGAGCGCCTTCGCCGGCAGGTAGCCGACAAGACCGGAGCCGGTCGCGATTCCCCAGGCTACCCCGCCGGTCACGTCGAGCACGTCGAACGCGTCGCCGGCGGCGAGTTGGGCAACGGTCCCGGAATCGGCTTGGCGGGTTTCGGTCATCACGGCGGCGCTTAGCAGCTTGCGCGGCATCGGCGCGGCATAATGCGGCGCGAATACGTATTCGGCGAGCCGCACGTCGGCGATATCCGGCCGAACGGCGTTGGTGCGCGGATCGAGGTGGCGCGACGGCCCGGTCAGCGCGAAGCTGCTACGCGCTGGCGTGGTTGGGTGCCCGTTCGGCGAGCGGTTCGTCTCCGTCGCCGATGAAATGGCCGAACTCCTCAAGAAAATCTGCCCCTTCGGATGTGCGCGCGATGAATATATTGCGCTTGTCGCTGTCGTCGCGCTGGCGGCGCAGATAGCCCAGCGCGCCCAGCCTGTTCAAGGCGCGCGTGACCACCGGCTTCGACACGTTCAATGCACGCGCCAGACCGCGGACCGTATGGGGGCCGGGATTGAGATAGACAAGCAGAAGGAGCGCCATCTGCCGATTGGTGAGGTCGGGCTCGCCGGAGCGGACATAATCGACCAACGTCCGCATCCAGCCGCCGAGCTCGGGATGTATTGCCGTTGCCACCGCTTCATTCGTCCCGATAGTGAAAACCCGGGGATACGGGCCTTGCCTGTGCGCAGATAACGCCTGCATTCCGCGCTGGTTTCAGCTGTGTTACGAATTTGCTGGATGGGGGGGCGGGCTGATCGGTTGATCGGACGCACCATCCCGCCTATGTGCGCGCTCGGTCATCACCATCATCGGGCTCTCGTCGCGCATCATGTTCACCTTTCTCCTTGTCGTGCAGGCGATCATCGCCGCGGCCCTCGTCACGGTGATCCTGATGCAGAAGTCGGAAGGCGGCGGCCTGACTTCGGGCGGCAGCCCGTCGGGGCTGATGTCCGCGCGCGGTGCCGCCGATTTCCTGACCCGGTCGACCGCAGTGCTGGCGTTTCTGTTCGTGTCGATGAGCATCGCGCTGTCGGTGATCGCCGCCGGCCGCCAGTCGACGACGGTCGATACTTCGCTGGCCCGCAAGGCACCGCTCGCCCCGGCGAGCACCGGACCGGCGCCCGCCGATCAGGGCGCGCCCTTCGCGACGGCAGCGCAGAATGCGGCCGCCGCAGCGGCGCAGAACAGCACCCCGCCTGCGGACAACGGCGTCCCGCTCGCGCGGTAAGAATACCGAATTGTCGGCATTTCGTCGCGTCCGTGGATTCGGGCGCTTGTGATCCCTTGTGTTTAGAGGCTAGGCGTTTCCTCCCATGGCGCGGTTCATTTTCATTACCGGCGGCGTGGTCTCCTCGCTCGGCAAGGGTCTCATGGCGGCATCGCTCGCCGCTCTCCTCCAGACGCGCGGCTACAAGGTCCGCATCCGCAAGTTCGATCCGTATCTGAACGTCGATCCGGGCACGATGAGCCCGTATCAGCACGGCGAGGTCTATGTGACCGATGACGGCGCGGAGACCGATCTCGATCTCGGCCATTACGAGCGCTTCACCGGCGTCGCGTCGCGGCAGAGCGACAACATCACGTCAGGTCGCATCTACCAGCAGATCATCACCCGCGAGCGCCGCGGCGACTATCTGGGCGCGACGGTGCAGGTCATCCCGCACGTCACCGATGCGATCAAGGAATTCGCGAAGGCCGACACCGACGACCTGGATTTCGTCCTGTGCGAGATCGGCGGGACGGTCGGCGACATCGAATCGCTGCCCTTCATCGAGGCGATCCGCCAGCTCAAGAACGACCTTGGCCGGGGCAATTCGATCAGCGTCCACCTGACGCTCGTTCCCTATATCTCGGCGGCGGGCGAGCTGAAGACGAAGCCGACCCAGCATTCGGTGCGCGAACTCGCCGCGCTCGGCGTCCAGCCCGACGTTCTGGTCTGCCGCTGCGAGCATCCGCTGCCCGACAGCGACCGCGCCAAGATCGCGCTGTTCTGCAACGTGCCCAAGGCCGCGGTCATCCCCGCGCTCGACGCGAAGAGCATCTATGCGGTGCCGCTGCAATATCACGCCGAGGGCCTCGATTCCGAGGTGCTGCGCGCCTTCGGGATCGAGCCGGGCTCGACACCCGATCTGTCGCGCTGGGAACAGATCGTCGACCGACTGACCAATCCGGAAGGCGAGGTGACCGTCGGCGTCGTGGGCAAATATGTCGGGCTGCAGGACGCCTACAAGTCGCTCAACGAAGCGCTGGTGCACGGCGGCATCGCCCACAAGGTGAAGGTCAACATCCGCTGGATCGACGCCGAACTGTTCGAGGGCGACGAGAGCGAGATCGCAGCTGCCCTCGAGCCGTGCCACGCGATCCTCGTCCCCGGCGCGTTCGGCGAGCGCGGCGCGGAGGGCAAGATCGCGAGCATCCGCTTCGCACGAGAGCGCAACGTGCCGTATTTCGGCATCTGTTTCGGCATGCAGATGGCCTGCATCGAGGGCGCGCGCGACCTCGCCGGAATCGCCGGTGCTTCCTCGACCGAATTCGGCCCGACCGACGAACCCGTGGTCGGTCTGATCACGGAATGGATGGGCAAGGACGGGCTGGAGAAGCGGGAGGCGAACGGCGACCTGGGCGGCACGATGCGGCTGGGCGCCTATGAGGCGAGGCTGGACGGCAACAGTGTCGTTGCGTCGATCTATGGCGACACCACGATCCATGAGCGGCACCGGCACCGGTACGAGGTGAACACCGGCTACCGCGCGGCACTGGAGACGGGCGGGCTCGTCTTCTCGGGCATGTCACCCGACGAAACGCTGCCGGAGATCGTCGAGCGGCCGGATCATCCGTGGTTCGTCGGCGTGCAGTTTCATCCGGAGCTGAAGTCCAAGCCATTCGACCCGCATCCGCTGTTCGCCAGCTTCATCGGCGCGGCGGTGAAGCAGAGCCGGCTGGTCTGACGCCCATATTGCCGCCGCCGGTCGTCGCCACGCTGGAGCGGGTTGCGGCGCTGCTAGGCAAGGCGGACGAGCCGTGGTGGATCATCGGCAGCGCCGCGGTCGCGCTGCACGGCGGGGCGGCGGACGAGATCGGCGACATCGATGTGCTTCTTGGCACCGCCGATGCTTTGCGGCTCGTCGATGAACTTGGTTTGGCGCGATGTGAAAGCGGGAACGATCCGCTGTTCCGCTCCGCCATATTTGCGCGATGGACCGCCCCTCCACTGCCGGTCGAGTTCATGGCCGGCTTGCACGTCGCGGATGCAGGGCAATGGGCAAGCGTGGTGCCGCAGAGCCGGGAGTTGATTCGATGCGGCGACGTCATGATCGGTGTGCCGTCGCGCGCCGAACTGCGCGCGATTCTGCTTCTGTTCGGACGGCCGAAGGATTTACGGCGGGCAACGACGCTTGTTTGAAAATCACGGCGCCGGACCACTTGGCGCGGATAACCGGGAATTGGTGGCGCGCCCGGAGGGATTCGAACCCCCGACCAAGGAGGTAGAAGCTCCTTGCTCTATCCATCTGAGCTACGGGCGCCCGCGGCCCTGCTAGCGGCAATTGCGCGCGAGTGAAACCGGCAGCATAACCTCGCCATGATCGAGGGGGCTCAGGACAGGCCGCGCGCGACCGACGCGAGCACGCTCGGCGGCGCGAATTTCCGTTACTATGACTTCGTGATGGCGGCGTTCGTCGCGATCCTGCTGCTGTCGAACGTCATCGGCGCCGGCAAGGTCGCGGTCGTGAACCTGCCGGTCATCGGCGACTGGCCGTTCGGGGCGGGCATCCTGTTCTTCCCCGTCAGCTACGTCATCGGCGACGTGCTGACCGAGGTCTATGGCTATGCGCGCGCCCGGCGGGTGATCTGGGCGGGGTTCGCGGCGGTCGTGTTCATGGCGTTCATGGCCTGGGTGGTCGTCAAGCTGCCGCCTGCGCCCGACTGGAAGAACCAGGCGGCGTATGAGGTGATCTTCGGGCAGGTGCCGCGGATCGTGTTCGCCAGCGTCTGCGCCTTCTGGGCGGGGGAGTTCGTCAACTCGTTCGTGCTGGCGCGGATGAAGATCTGGACGGGCGGCCGGCATCTGTGGACCCGCACGATCGGATCGACGATCGCCGGGCAGGCGGTGGACAGCGCGATCTTCTATCCGCTGGCGTTCTGGGGCGCGGAGGGGTGGACCAACGCATTGGTCGTGAAGGTGCTGTTCACCCAGTGGGCGCTGAAGGTCGGCTGGGAGGTGCTACTGACGCCCGTGACCTATGCGGTCGTCGGTTTCCTGAAAAGGCGCGAAGGCATCGACGTGTTTGACCGCGATACCGATTTCACGCCGTTCCGGGCGCGGGTGTAAGCGTCGTTGTCACCCCAGCCCTTCGACTGCCTGCAAGGCAGGCGCTCAGGATAAACTTCGGCCGTAGGCCGAAGGCTGGGGTCCATGTCTGGCCGACGCCCCACCCCGATAGAGCCATAGACCCCAGCCTTCGCTGGGGTGACGGAAATTAGCGCAATAGAACAAGCTCCTCGGCCATGCTCGGGTGGAGCGCGACGGTCTGGTCGAACTGGTCCTTGGTGAGGCCCGCCTTGACCGCGATCGCCGCCGCCTGAAGGATCTCGGGCGCGTCGGGGCCGATCATGTGTAGACCAACGACACGGCCGCTGTCGCCGTCGCAGACCATTTTGTAGAGCGCGCGTTCGTTACGGTTCGCCAGAACGTTCTTCATCGGGCGGAAATCCGACGTATAGACCCGGACTGAGCCGAGCGTCTGTTTGGCCTGGCTCTCCGTCATGCCGACGCCCGCCATCGGCGGGTGGCTGAAGACGGCGGAGGGAATGCAGCCATAATCGACGCGCGTGGGTTTGCCCCCGAAGACGCTGTCGGCGAAGGCCTGCCCCTCGCGGATCGCGACGGGGGTGAGCTGGACGCGGTTGGTCACGTCGCCGACCGCGTAGATCGACGGGCAGGTCGACTGGTTGTCGTCGTCGACCTTGATCGCGCCGGCCTCGTCCAGTTCGACCCCGGCGGATTCGAGCCCGAGTCCCCTGGTGTTTGGCAGGCGACCGGTCGCGAACATCACGAGATCGACCGTGACCGGCTCGTGACCCTTCAGCTTGACCGTCAGGCAGCCGTCGTCGCTCTTGTCGATGCCCTGGAATGCCGCGTTGAACTTGAACTCGATCCCCTTGGCGAGCGAGACCTGGAGCAGGCGGTCGCGGATCGACTCGTCATAGCCGCGCAGGATCACATCGGTGCGGTTGATGAGGATGACGTGCGCGCCGAACTGGTGGAAGATGCCGGCGAATTCGTTGGCGATATAGCCGGCGCCCGCGATCAGAACGCGCTTTGGGATCGCATCGAGATGGAATGCCTCGTTCGAGGTGATGCCGTGTTCGTGGCCGGGGCAGGTGGGGACAGCTGGGTGCGCGCCGACCGCGATCAGGATTTTACCTGCGGTCTTCCTCGTGCCGTCGGCGAGCGTTACTTCGTTGGGGCCAGAGACGGTGGCGCGCTGGGGAATGATCTCGACGTGGTGGCTTTCTAGGGTGTTGGTGTAGGCGGTGTTGAGCCGATCGACCTCGGACAGCACGTTGTCGCGCAGCGTCGTCCAGCTGAACTCGCATTCGTCCGGCACTTGCCAGCCGAAGCGCCTGGCGTCCTTCAAATCCTCGGCGAAGTGGGCGCCGTAGACGAGGAGCTTCTTGGGGACGCAGCCGCGGATCACGCACGTGCCGCCGACGCGGTATTCCTCGGCGACGGCCACGCGCGCGCCGTGGGCGGCGGCGACTCGGCTCGCGCGGGTGCCGCCCGAGCCGGCGCCGATGACGAAGAGGTCGTAGTCGTAATCGGGCATTTCGGTCTCCGGACGCGATGTATCCCCGCGAAGGCGGGGATCCAGACTGGGCTCCCGCCTTCGCGGGAGCACATTGTGGGGTGATCTAGCCGAACGCCCGCTTGATGAGGTCGTTCGTCGAGGGGTCGAAGTCGCCCCCGCCCTTCGCGGCTTCCTTCGCCATTTCCTTGCCGAGCTCGACGCCGAACTGGTCGAAGGAATTGATGTTGAGAAGCACACCGTTCACGAAGACGCGGTGTTCGTAGAAGGCGATGAGCGCGCCGAGCGTGCGCGGGTCGCACTGATCGAGCAACAGCGTCGAGGACGGACGGTCGCCGGAATAGCTGCGCGCGGGATCGTCGACCTGCTTGCCCTTCATCAGCGCGCCGCCTTGCGCGAAGGCGTTGAGAAGGAGCTGCTTGTGGTGGCCCTCGTCGAGCGTGTCGCCCGCCTCGATCACGGCGATGAACTCGACGGGGATGAGGTGGGTGCCCTGATGAAGCAGCTGGAACACCGCATGCTGGGCATCGGTGCCGACCCCGCCCCAGGTGATCGCTGCGGTCGGACGGCCCACGGGCTTGCCCTCGATCGTGACGCCCTTGCCGTTCGACTCCATTTCGAGCTGCTGGAGGTAGCTCGGCAGGAGGCGCAGGCGCTCGTCATAGGCGAAGGGCGCGCGGGTCTCGGCATGGCGGACCTGCGTATAATAGAGGTCGGCGAAGGCGGCGAGCGCGGGGGCGTTCTCGTGCAGCGCTGAGAGGCGGAAGTGGCGGTCCATCTCGGCCGCGCCATCGAGCAGTTGCTCGAAGGCATCCCAGCCTAGCGCCAGCGCTGCCGGGAAGCCGATCGAGGACCAGAGCGAATACCGTCCGCCCACGCCCTCGCTGAACGGGAGCACGCGGGTTTCGTCGACCCCCCATTCGGTCGCCTTGTCGGGCGAAGCGGTGAGCGCGACCACGCGGCCATAGGGGTCCTCGACGCCGTGTTCGGTCATCCACGCGATCACGCTTTCGGCGTTCATCATCGTTTCGGTCGTGGTGAAGGTCTTGGACGCAACCACCAGCAGCGTTGCGGCGGGATCGAAACGCTCGAACACATCCTCCAGCGCGATGCCATCGACGTTGGACACGATCGCGACGTCGTAACGCTTGTCCTCGCGCCCCAGCGCATCAACGAGGAGATGCGGGCCGAGCGCTGAGCCGCCGATGCCGACGTGGAGGATGTGGCGGACCGGGCCGAGTGCGTCCGATTCGATCGCGTCGATGAGCGCGCGCATCCGGGCGTGATAGGCGCCGGCGCGCGCAACGCTGTCGGGCAGGCCCTCGCCGCGTTCCGCGGTATGCTCGACAGGGCGATCCTCGGTGACGTTGACGTGGCTGCCGGTGAACATCGCCTCACGGCGCCCCGCGAGGTCCGTTTCCCTGGCGAGCTGTTCGAACGCCGTAATCGCGTCCATGGTCAGGTGCGTCTTGGAAAAGTCGAAATGGATGCCGGCGACACCGAGGCTGAGGCGAGACAGTCGGTCCGCATCGTCGGCGAACAGCTGTTCCAGCTTCGTCGCGGGAAGCGCCTCGATCTTCGACCAGTCTGCCATGTCGTGAGTCTCCGGATTTGGGATGGGCGCGCTCTAGCGTCCCCGCGCACAACGCGCCACCGCTTGACGCGGGTTCCGCGCCCTCGCAAACCGCACACCCGATGACCGATACCGACACAGCAGCCCCGGCGACCACCGCGCCGAAGCCCGCCGCCAAGCGATCGGAGGCAGGCGACACGTGGCGTTTCCTGCTGAAACTCGCACTCGTCGTGCTGATCTTTCGCAGCTTCGTCTTTTCGCCGTTCAGCATTCCCAGCGAGTCGATGCTGCCGCGCCTGCTGATCGGCGATTATCTGTTCATCTCGAAATGGAACTACGGCTATTCGCGCTGGAGCCTGCCGTTCGGCTTCCCGCCGATTCCGGGGCGGCTGTTCGGACGGACGCCGACCCCGGGCGATACGGTGGTCTTCCGCGGCCCGCCGGCGAACGACCATGACGTCATCAAGCGGGTGATCGGCATTCCCGGCGATACGATCCAGATGCGTGGCGGGCAGCTCATCCTGAACGGCAAGCCGGTGCCGAAGGTCGCACAGCCCGATTTCATCGTGCCGGTAACCCCGAATTTCTCGTGCGATGGCCAGTTCCAGAGCGTGGCGCAGAATGGGCAGACCGTGTGCCACTTCCCGCAGTTTCGTGAGACGCTGCCGAACGGCAAGAGCTACAACGTTCTCGATCTTGGCCAGACGATCGTCGACGATACCGAGGTCTATACGGTGCCCGCCGGCCACGTCTTCCTGATGGGCGACAACCGCGACAATTCGGAAGACAGCCGGTTCAGCCAGGCGGCGGGCGGATTCGGCTATGTCCCGATGGAGAATATCGAGGGCAAGGCGGTGGTCGGCTTCTTCTCGACCGACGGTTCGGCCAATTGGTTCCTGCCGTGGACATGGTTCTCGGCCGCGCGCTGGCACCGGATCGGGATGGGCTTTTGAACAAAGTCGCCGATTGGGTCGCATCGATCTTCGGGCATACGGCCCGCGACCCGGCCCTGTTCGAGCGCGCACTGACGCACGGCAGCCGCGCCGCTGACACCTATGAGCGCCTAGAATTTCTGGGCGACCGCGTTTTGGGGCTGACCGTTTCGGAGTGGCTTTACGCGGTCTTCCCCCAGGAAAGCGAAGGCAAATTGTCGAAGCGCTTCAATGCGCTCGTCACCGGCGCTGTTTGCGCCGAGGTCGCGCGTGGGCTGGGCGTGCCCGAACGGCTGCGGCTGGGCAAGCAGGCGCGCGACGACGGTGCGGCGGACAGCGACAATGTGCTTGGCGATGTGATGGAGGCGCTGCTCGGCGCGCTCTATTTGGAGGCCGGGCTCGATACTGCGCGCGGTGTCGTCCGCCGCCTTTGGGCAGACCGTATTCTCGCCGACGCCGCGGTGCCGCATCATCCGAAGTCCGCGCTCCAGGAATGGGCGGCGGCGAACAACCGCAAGCCACCGGTTTACGAGATCACGGACCGTTCGGGCCCCGGGCACGCGCCGCGCTTCACGATCCGTGTCGCGATTCCCAAGCTGACCGAGGCGACCGCAACGGGCGCCAGCAAGCAGGAGGCGGAGACGGCCGCGGCGGCGGCGTTGCTGAAGGACCTGACCCGGACCGTTAGCCCTGAGCCGGTCGAAGGGCGACCTTCGCGCAAATCGAGGTCGGGCGGATGACCTTCTGGTGTTACCTTTTACGGTGTGGCGACGGCAGCTTCTATTGCGGCCACACCGACAACCTCGAAGCGCGGATCGGCCAGCATCATACCGGCGCGATTGATGGTCACACCAAGCATCGCCGGCCGGTTTCGCTCGTATGGAGTGCGGACTTCTCCACTCGGTTGGAGGCGCTGGAAGTGGAGCGTCGGATCAAGGGCTGGACGCGCGCGAAGAAGGAAGCATTGATCGCCGGGGACTGGGACCGCGTTTCGCTGCTAGCCCGGAATCGTCATAGCGCTGGCCGCCCTTCGACAAGCTCAGGGCGAACGGCTAAAGGCTGGAGCGATCTTCAAAAATCCGTTCGCCCTGAGCCTGTCGAAGGGCGGCCTGACACCGAGACAATCACATGACCCAATCCTGCGGCCTTGTCGCCGTCGTCGGCGCGCCCAATGCGGGCAAGTCCACCCTCGTCAATGCGCTGGTCGGGCAGAAGGTCGCGATCGTCAGTCCCAAGGCGCAGACGACGCGCGCCAAGCTGATGGGCGTTGCGATCGAGGGCGACACGCAGGTGCTGCTCATCGACACGCCGGGTATTTTCGAGCCTCGGCGACGGCTCGACCGCGCGATGGTCGCGGCTGCGTGGGGCGGGGCGGAGGGCGCTGACGTCATCGCGCTCGTCGTCGACGGGAAGGGCGGGCTGCCGGAGAAGGTGACGGCGATCGCCGAGAGCCTGAAAGATCGGCCCGAACCAAAGCATCTGATCCTCAACAAGGTCGACATCGCGACCAAGGAGAAGCTGCTCGTTCACGCCGAGAAGCTGAACGCGATTCTTCCTTTCGCGGAGACGTGGTTCGTGAGCGCGGAAACAGGCGACGGCGTGCCCGAATTGAAGCGCGCCTTTGCGAAGGCGATGCCGGCGGGGCCGTGGCACTTTCCCGAAGATCAGGTGTCTGACGCGACCGAACGCGCGCTGGCGGCGGAGGTGACGCGCGAGCAGCTGTATCTCCAGCTTCATGCCGAGCTGCCCTATGCGAGCACCGTCGAGACCGAGAAATTCGACGAGCGGGCGGACGGATCGGTCGAAATTCACCAGCAGATTCTCGTCGAGCGGCCGACCCAGCGCGCGATCATCCTCGGCAAGGGCGGGCAGCGGATCAAGGAGATCGGCGCAAAGGCGCGCGCGCAGCTGACCGAGCTGATGGAGCGGCCGGTGCATCTGTATCTGCACGTGAAGGTCAAGCCCGGCTGGGACGAAGACCGTGCAACCTACCGCGATATCGGGCTGGATTGGGTGGAGTAGCGCGTGTGTCCCCGCGAAGGCGGGGACCCAGACTGGGCTCCCGCCTTCGCGGGAGCACATTTTAAGGCAGCACTTCGTCCACCCACGCTGGCACCAGCACGCTCGCCGGACCAAGGCGACTCTGGCCGAACCACCCGCTGCCTTCCGACGGATCGAGGTTGAGTTCCAGCGTTTCGGCACCGTGATAGCGGGCAGTCTGGACGAACCCGGCAGCGGGATAGACCGCACCTGACGTACCGATCGACACGAACAGGTCGGCTTGGGCGAGGGCGGCTTCGATGCGCTCCATTGCGTAGGGCATCTCCCCAAAAAAGACGATGTCGGGGCGAAGCGTCGCCGCGCCACAGTCCGCGCAAGGTGTGTCGGGTGGCAGATCGCCGCTCCATTTGATGCGCGCGCCGCACGCCGCACATAGTGCCGATCGTAGCTCGCCGTGCATGTGGAGCAGGCGCCGCGCACCGGCGCGCTCGTGGAGGTCATCGACGTTCTGCGTCACGATCAGAAGTTTGCCCGGCCATTCGGCGTCGAGGCGGGCAAGTGCGCGGTGGGCGGGGTTCGGCTCTACCCCGGCGAGTGCCGCGCGGCGCAGATCGTAGAAGCGGTGGACGAGATCGGGATCGCGCGCGAGCGCTTGCGGCGTGCAGACATCCTCGACACGGTGCCCCTCCCACAAGCCGCCGGGGCCGCGAAAGGTGGCGATGCCGCTCTCGGCGGAAATGCCCGCGCCGGTCAGGACGACGATGTTTCGGATATCCCGCATGGGCGGGAGGGTAGCGCAGCTTTGCGCTCGCGCAACGCCGTCGATCGTGAGAGGCTGTGCGTCGATCATTCGGGGGTCTTCATGCTTCGCTTGTTTGTCGCTTCACTGCTGCTTGCCCTCCCGGCCACTGCGCAGACCGTCGCGCCGCCGAGTATCGCGTCGTTGCTTGCGGGCACGGCGGGGACCTGGACCGGTCGGCTGGAATATCGCGACTATCAGAGCAATCGCTGGGAAGGCCTGCCGATGACCGCCACGATCGCGCTGCAGGCGGATGGCGCGACGATGATCCGCACGGCAACCTTCGACGACGGGCCGAAGACCGGCGCGGTCGTCATCACCACGATCTCGCTGGTCGATACCACCAACGAGACCGAGAGCTATGCGAGCTTTCGCAAGGGCAAGCCGCTGTCGAGCGGCACCGCGATCCTCTCGATGCCGGCACCGCCGCGCGACGCGACGCACTGGACGATCGTTGCGCAGGAACATGCCCGCGACGGCGACGGGTTGGCCAAGCTGCGCGAAACGACGACCCGCGACGGCGATATGCTGACGGTGTTGAAGGAGGTCGATCCGGACGGGGATGGGAAAGACGCGTGGCTGCCCCGCAATCGGACGACGCTGAAACGCGTGGGCTGAGGCGGTTCAGCCTCTTGAAATCGCGGGTGTTGCAGGCCGACATGCGTGACGATGGCGACGTATCTGCAACCCTCCAGGACGGAGCGCGCGCGCGGGGCCGCGCTGGCGCTCGGCGTGCAGGCGGTGCTCGGCTACGCCCTGTTCACCGGGCTGGCGATGCACATGCCCGGGGTGGTCGAGGATAGCCTCAAGGTCTTTGCCGTGACCCCGCCACCGCCGCCCCCGCCGCGCGAAACGACCAAACCCCACATCGTCCGCTCGACGCGTCCCGAAGGAGCTGCGGCGCCGCCCAATCTGCGATCGAAGGCGACGCAGGTGGTGGCGCCCAAGCCTATCGTCATTCCGCCCCCGTTGCCGCCGCCGATTCCGGTCGCGGAGAAGGCCGGCGTCGGCGCGGACGCGACCTCGGGCAATGCCGATATCGTCGGGCCGGGGACGGGCGCGGGCGGCGTCGGCAACGGGACCGGAAGCGGACGCTATGGCGATGGCGACGGGGATGGAGGCTTCACCGCGCCGGTCCAGATAAGAGGGAAGCTCAAGGATTCCGATTTCCCTGACGAGGCGGGGGATCGGAATCAGACCAAGCCCGTCTATGTCGATTATGTCGTGCAGCCGAATGGCCGTGTCACCGACTGCCAAATCCGGCATTCGAGTGGCAACCGGCTGCTCGATGCAACGACGTGCCGGCTGATCGAGGAACGGTTCCGCTTCAGGCCCTCACGCGATCCTTCTGGGCGCGCTGTGGAATCAGTGGTGACGGAGAGTCATGGCTGGTCGGAAGAGATCGTGCCGGCGGAACCGGGGCCGCCCGTGGTGGAGCGTCGGCGGCGATTTCCGTTTTGAGGGTGGAATACAGGGCGGCCAAGGTCCTCGATTCCGTTCGTGCTGAGCTTGTCGAAGCACCGTCCTTCTCCGCATCAGTTGCAAAAGAAGTACGGCATTTCGACAGGCTTAGTGCGAGCGGGGAAGGGCGTCGTGTGGGCCCTACTCCAAACTTTTCGATGCCTGCTCGAACAGGTCCTTCGACAAGCCCGGCGTGCGGACGATGCGGTCCAGTTCGGCGCGCATGAGCGCCGCGCGCGCTTCGTCGAAGCGGCGCCAGCGGCCGAGCGGGGGGAGCAGCTTCGCGGCGGTCTGCGGGTTCAGCTTGTCGAGCGCGATGAGCTGGTCGGCGAGGAAGCGATAGCCCGCCCCGTCGGCCGCGTTGAACGCGCGCTGGTTGACCCCGAACGCACCGACGAGCGAGCGGGCACGATTGGGGTTGGCGAGCGTGAAGTCGGGATGCCGGGCAAGCTCCGCGACGATCGCGGGGGTATCGTCGCGCGACGAAAGCGCCTGAGTCTGGAACCATTTGTCGAGGACGAGCGGGTTCGTGGCGTAGCGATTGTAGAAGATGTCGAGCGCGGCCTCGCGCTCGTCCGACGTGCCGTTCGCAAGCGTCGTGAGCGCGGCCTGCCGGTCGGTCATGTTATCCGCCGCCTCGAACTGGCGAAAGGCAAGGGTGGCGGCATCGTCGGCGCCGCTCGCGGCGATGTAGCCGAGCGCGACCGCGCGCAGGCGGCGCTTGCCCTTGGCGTCGGGCGAATAGGTGTAAGGCCCCTTGGGCGCCTGATCATAGGCCAGGCGCCACAGGTCGGCGAGACTGCGCCCTAGGTCGCGGCGCAGTGCCTCACGCGCGCGGAAGATCGCGTCGGGATCGACCGTCGACAGCTGATCGCCGATGAAGCTTTCGGACGGCAGCAGTACGGCTTCGGCGACGAACGCCCAGTCCAGCTCCGGGTCCTCGATCGTGTTCGATACCGCTTCGATGACTGCCTTGTGATCGGCGCGACCCTCGATCGTGGCGGCCACGAGGGTATCGAGCATGAGCTGCTGCATTGCCTCATACCGCGCGAACGGATCGTCGTCGTTTGCCGAGAGGAACGCGAGATCGGCCGCGGAGCGATCGCTTTCGATGACGACAGGGGCAGAAAAGCCGCGGTTGATCGACAGGACCGGACGTTCGGCAATGCCTTCGAACGTCACCGTTTCGGCGGCGGAATCGAGCTGGATGAGCTGTTCCTCGGTCAGCGGCTTGCCGGTTTCCGCGCCGAACAGCCGGACCTTGAGTGGCAGGACCATCGGCGCCTTCACGTCCTGACCGGGCGTCGGCGGGACATGCTGGGCCAGACGCAGCGTCGCACGTCCGCCGCCATCACGGTGATCGAGGCTGGCCGAGACGCGGGGTGTGCCGGCCTGGCTGTACCAAAGCCGGAACTGTGAGAGATCGACGTCGCCGGCCTCCTCCATGCAGGCGACGAAATCCTCGCAGGTCGCGGCGGTGCCATCGAAGCGATTGAAATAGAGATCGGTCGCGGCGCGGAATTTCGTGGGGCCGAGGATCGTCGCCATCATCCGGATGAGCTCGGCACCCTTGTTGTAGATGGTGGCGGTGTAGAAGTTCGAGATCTCGATATAGCTTTCCGGCCGGACGGGGTGCGCGAGCGGGCCGGAATCCTCGGGGAACTGCGCTGCACGAAGCCCGCGGACATCCTCGATCCGCTTGACCGCGGCGCTGCCCTGATCGGCGGAAAAGCTCTGGTCGCGGTAGACCGTGAAGCCTTCCTTCAGGGACAGCTGGAACCAGTCGCGGCACGTGACGCGGTTGCCGCTCCAGTTGTGAAAATACTCATGCGCGACGACGGCGGCGATGGCGTCATAATCGTAATCGGTGGCGGTATCGGGATCGGCGAGGATGTAGCGGCTGTTGAAGATGTTCAGCCCCTTGTTCTCCATCGCGCCGAAGTTGAAATCATCGACCGCGACGATGTTGAACACGTCGAGATCATATTCCCGGCCATAGACACGCTCGTCCCATGCCATCGACGTCTTCAGAGCGTCGAGCGCGTGGTCGGTCTTGGGCAGGTCGGCCGCGCGCACCCAGATGCCGAGCGCGACTTCGCGGCCCGAGCGGGTGGTGAAGGTGCCGCGATTGACCGCGAGATCGCCAGCGACCAGCGCGAAGAGGTAGCAGGGCTTGGGATAGGGATCGTTCCACTCCGCCCAGTGCTTGCCGCCATCCGCATCGCCCTGCGCGATGGGATCGCCGTTCGCGAGCAGCACCGGGAAGCGCGCCTTGTCGGCGGTCATCCGCACCGCATAGCGACTGAGGACGTCTGGCCGATCGGGGAAATAGGTGATGCGGCGAAAGCCTTCCGCCTCGCACTGGGTGCACAGATTGCCGCCCGAGGCGTAAAGACCCATCAACTGCGTGTTGCGATCCGGCGCGATCGCAACCTCTGTCTCGATCGTGTGTGCAGCGCCCGACAGCGGGATCACGAGCGTCTCGCCATCGAGCCGCCAGTCGTTGACCGCGACACCGTCGATCATCACCGAGAGCGGCTGCTGCCCGGCACCGTCGAGCCGTAGCGGGTCCGTGTGCGCGCCGTTTCGTTTCACCGACAGCCGCGCTTTCACGCGTGTTTCCGCCGGATCGAGATCGAAATCGAGATGGATGTCCGGCACGAGCCATTCGGGCGCGCTGTAGGCCTCACGGCGCGTGACGGTCGGTTGGGCGGGCGCGGTCTGCACGTCGATCATTCCCGACATATAGTCGGCGTGCGCGGCCATTCCATCCGAATCCTTGCGCGGGCGGTTCGGCGTGCTACGCGCTCGATACACCGCTCTTCACAAGGATCCCGCATGCGCCGTTTCGCCCCCCTGATCCTGCTTGCACTTTCGGGCACCGCGCTCGCCGACAACGCGCCGTCGCCGGCGGAGCTGAACGCGCGGCTCGCGGCGCCGCTGCCCGCCGATCAGGCGGCGATGAAGGCGCATGTTCTGTTCCTCGCCTCCGACGCGATGCAGGGGCGCGAGGCGGGGAGCGCGGCCTATGACATCGCGGCGCAATACGTCGCCGCACAATTCTACGCAGCCGGGCTGAAGCCGGCGGGCGACGAGGGCGGGTATCTCCAGGCGGTGCCGCTGGTCAGTTACAAGGCGGCGGGCGAGGGGACGTTCGTGCTTTCGCACGGCGCGACGCCGCAGCCGCTGGTGTTCGGCGAGGATTATGTGCCCGCCGCCAACCCGGCCAAGGCGGAGACGAGCGTGACTGCGCCCGTCGTGTTTGTCGGCTACGGGATCAACGCGCCAAAGTACAAGCGCAACGATTACACGGGCGTCGATGTGCGCGGGAAGGTCGTCGCGTTCTTCGGCGGTGCGCCGGCCGGCTTCGACGGCGAGGAGCGCGCGTTCTTCAGCTCGCCCGCGACCAAGGCGCGGGAAGCGGCGAGCCGCGGTGCTGTCGGCATCATGATGCTTTCCAGCCCCAAGACCGAGAAGACGCGCCCCTTCGCGCGGACGGCGCAGGGGTATCGGGCGATGAGGATGACGTGGGCGAATCCCGACGGCACGGGTAACCTCGACACGCCCGGCACGCCGATGCTCGGCACGCTGAGCCTGGCGGGTGCGGCGAAGCTGTTCGCCGGCGCGAAGACGCCGTGGAGCGCGGTGATGGCGGAAGCGGCGAAGGACAATGCGGCGTTCCGCGCGCAGGTGCTGCCCGGCACGCTATCCGTTGCGACGAAAACCAGCTTCGAACCGGCGCGGTCGTCGAACGTCGTTGGCGTCATTCCGGGCAGCGACCCGAAACTGAAGGACGAGGTGGTCGTGCTGTCCGCGCACCTCGATCATATCGGCATGAAGAGCGATGGCGCGGGGGACCGGATCAACAATGGCGCCTTGGACAATGCGATCGGGATCGCGAGCCTGATCGAGGAAGCGAAGCGCTTCAAGGGCGCGACCGCGCCGCGGCGCACGGTGATGTTCCTGGCGGTGACGGCGGAGGAAAAGGGGCTCGTCGGTTCCGATTACTTCGCCAACCACCCGACTGTGCCGCTCAAATCGATCGTCGCTGACGTGAACCTCGATATGCCGATCCTGACCTACAAGTTCGAGGATATGGTGGTGTTCGGCGCCGAGCGATCGACGATCGGTCCGATCGTACAGAAGGCTGTGGAGGAGATCGGCGTCGGCCTGTCGCCCGATCCGATGCCGGAGGAAGGCATCTTCGTGCGATCCGACCATTTCCGCTTCGTCCAGAAGGGCGTGCCGTCGGTGTTCCTGTGGCCGGGGCAGAAGGGCGCGGGCAAGGCGGCGGTCGAGGATTTCATGAAGAACCGCTATCACAAGGTCGGCGACGACCTGACCCAGCCGATCATGTGGGATCAGGGGGTGCGCTTCGTCGATGTGAACTACCGGATCGGGCGCGCGCTCGCCGATGCCGATACGCGGCCGGTGTGGAACAAGGGCGATTATTTCGGGACGCTTTTCAAGGGGCCGATGGCGCGGTGACAGCGTGACCGGTCGGCTGCTAATCTTCGGCTTCGGCTATACCGCGCAGGCGATCGCGGCGCGGCTGCCGGGGTGGCGGGTGGTCGGCACGACGCGGGATGGGCGCGAGGGGACGCTGGCGTTCGACGATCCGGCGGTCGAGCGCGAGTTGGCGACGGCGACGCATGTGCTGTCGTCGGTGCCGCCGGACAGTGAGGGCGATCCGGTGCTGGCGCGATTCGGTCCTCTCCTTGGTCATCCCGGCGAAGGCCGGGATCCATGTCTCTCCGATGTGCCACACCGACCAGATATGGACCCCAGCCTGCGCTGGGGTGACGGGAAAAGGTTATGGCTCGGCTATCTTTCGTCGACCGGTGTCTATGGGGACGCAGGGGGCGCGTGGGTCGACGAAACCGTGTCGATCCGGGGAAGGCGCGAGGGTCGCAACGCTGCCGATGCCGCCTGGCTCGAACTTGGCGCGCGGGTTTTCCGATTGCCGGGCATCTATGGTCCGGGGCGGTCCCCGCTCGATCGAGCGGCGGCGGGCCACGCGCACCGTGTCGATGTTCCGGGGCAGGTCTTCAGCCGGGTGCATGTCGACGATATCGCCAGCGGGGTGATCGCGGGATTCGATGCGCCTGCGGGCGCCTACAACCTGGCCGACGACGCGCCGTGCGGGCAGAATGAGGTCGCCGCATTCGCTGCGTCCCTGCTCGGCCTCGAACCGCCGCCATTCGTGCCGCTCGAAATCCTCTCACCGATCGCGCGCGCCTTCTATGCGGAGAATCGCCGGGTCGCGAACGGCAAGGCGAAGCGCGTGCTCGGCTGGTCGCCCGCCTATCCCGATTACCGGTTGGGCCTGCGTGCCCTGAGTGCGATAACGAGGCCGATGCCGGTCAGCACAGCGCCGCCGATCGCGAGCGGCGACCAGCGATAGCCTTCGAACAGCGTCGATAGGAGCATCGCGATAACGGGGACGATGACGCTGGAATAGGCGGCCTTCGCCGGACCGATGACGCGCAGCACCCCGAAATAGAGCGGGAAGGCGAGGGCGGAAGCGGCGAGGCCGAGATAGAGGATTCCGGCGACATAGCTCCAGCGCGGCTCGAACACCGGCGCGCCGGTCGTCGCCCATGCGAACGCGCCGTCGAGTAGCGCACCGAAGAGCATCGCGAGCGCGAGCGTCGCGTTCATCGGATAGCGCTTCGCGGTGTCGGTCGCCTGCAGCACGTTGGCGCTGGAGGCCGACAGGATCGCGGCGAGGGTGAAGCCGATGCCGATGAGGACCTCGGTGGTGCGGCTGGGGTCGATCCGCGCTTCGTGCACGAACAGCAAGACGACGCCCGCCATCGCGACGAACGATCCGACGAGCAATTGCCGCCCGAGCTTCTGGCCGAGAAAGAGGCGGCCGAAGAGCGCGTTGGGGACGAGGAGCATCGCGAAGACGACCGCGACAAGCCCGGAGGTGATATGCTCTTCTGCGCGGTAGACGAGGTTGAAGTTGAGACAGAATTGCGCGAGCCCGGTCGCCGCCACGAACGCCAGTCCGCGTGCGTCGAACCGGAAGGATTCGCGCTTCATCAGCGCGAAGACGAGCATGGCGACGCCGGCGACGACGAAGCGGTAGGTGACCGACCAGCTCGGCGGCACGACGCCCAGCTGGTCGCGGATGACGAGCCAGGTGGAGCCCCAGATCAGGGTCACGATCGCGAAGGGAATCAGGATCGCGGCGCGGGTGGATTGGGGAGGGGCCGCGACCCGTTCGTGCTGAGCCTGTCGAAGCACCGTTCTTCTTTCTTTGGAGCGAAGGTAAGGGCGGCCCTTCGACAAGCTCAGGGCAAACGGATGTTTAGAGCGCGGCGATCGCGTCGGCGAGTGGCCGGATCGCCTCTGCTTGCTGATCCCAGGACGTGACGAGCCGTATCTCGCCGGCCGCCCAGTCGTAGAAATCGAAGCCCTCCGCCCGCAGCGCCGCGGCTTCGTCGGGCGTCGCGCGCAGGAAGACTTCGTTCGCCTCGACGGGATGGATCAGGCGATCCCCTGCGCCGCTCGCCAGCAGGGTCGCGCCGGCATTCGCGGCGCGGGCGTTCTCCAGCCACACATCGTCTTCGAGCATCGCGAGCGGCTGAACCGCCAAATAGCGACCCTTGGACAGCAGGTGCCCGGCGCGCTTGCGGCGGATGAGCGTCGCATCGGCGAGGTCGGTCTTGAAGAAGACGAGCACCTCCGCGTTCATCGCGCCGTTCTTCACGAAGCCGAAGCTCAGTGCCTCGACGCCAGCTCGCCACGTCACCTCGGCGGGCGAGCAGCCGAGATGCGCGACAGCATTGGCGAAGCGCGCGCCGTCCATGTGGAAACCGAGGCCCCGCGCCTTTGCAAGGGCGCCGATCGCTGCGACTTCGGCGGGCGTGTACACGCGGCCATATTCGGTCGCGTTGGTGATCGAGATCGCGTGCGGCTGGACGCGGTGGACGTCGCCCGCGATGGCGTCGAGCGTCGCGGTGATCGCGTCGGGGGTCATCTTCGCGCCGTCGCCGTCGACGAGCATCAGCTTGGCGCCGTGGGTGTAGAATTCGGGTGCGCCGGCCTCGTCGTTCTGGATGTGCGCGTCGCGGTGGCAGACCACGCCGCCATAGGGCGGGCAGAGGGCGGCGAGCGCGAGGCAATTGGCAGCGGTGCCGCTCGGCACCCAGAGCGCGCGCACTTCGGTTTCGAACAGGTCCGAGAAGCGCGCGTCGAGCGACTTCGACCAGCGGTCGCCATCATAAGCGGTGTCGAGGACGTTGACGTCCGCCATCGCCTTCAGGACGGCAGGGTGGACCGGGGCGGCGTTGTCGGAGAAGAAGCGCATGCGCAGCGCATTACGGGGGTGCGAAGGCTCGTCAACCGCGATGTGCGCCAATCCGTACGGGCTGAGCTTGTCAAAGCCCCGTCCTTCTTCCGCGCAAGAAAGAACGGCACTTCGACAAGCTCAGTGCGAACGGAGAAGTGTCGAAAATCACTGCTGATCGTAGACCGAATCCTCGTCCGGCGCGCGCCGATCCTCGCGACGATCGCGCGGCGGCGGCTCATCCCGGCCGCGCGACGGGCCGACGGTGATGCTGCCATCCTCGCCCATCTTCAGGTTCAGCCCCATGCCTTCGAGCTGACCCTGGATGGGCGCGATCTGGCCATTGACGATATCGCCGACGCCCTGGTCGATGAGATTGCCGACATCGTCGCCTTGATATTCGTCATCGGCGGGAATTGCGGCTGGCCGCGTCGCTGGTTCCAGACCGAGCGCCTGGGTCATGAAATCGCGCCAGATACGCGCCGGGATGCCGCCGCCAGACAGGCCGGGGTTTGGCGTGTTGTCGTCATTGCCGACCCACACGCCGGCGACGATCCCGTTCGCGAAGCCCATGAACAGCGCGTCGCGGTTGTCCTGCGTCGTGCCGGTCTTGCCGAACGTATCGACCGACAGCCCCGCCTGCCGGCTGGTTCCGCCCGAAACCGACGCGGACATGAGGTCGAGCATCTTTGCGCGGATATCGTCGGGGATCGTCGTCGGACGGCTGGTGAAATTCTCGTACCAGCTCTTGTCCTGCACCTGTTCCAGCCCGCGCGGCGCGACCGGATAGCTGCCGCGCGCGATCGCGCCATAGGCGGCGGTGAGTTCCAGCAGCGAGACGGTCGAGGTGCCGAGTGCGATCGTCGCTTCCTCCGGGATCGGCGTCGAAATACCGAGATCGCGCGCCGCTTTGATGACCGCGCGGACGCCGACCTGCTGGGTCAGCCGCGCGGCGGCGACGTTGGACGAGCGTGCAAAGGCTTCGCGCAGCGTGATGGTGCCGCGATACTGGCCGTCAGAGTTCTTCGGTTTCCAGCCCGAGATTTCGATCGGGCGGTCCTCCACCGTCGAATCGGGCGTCATCCCGGCGCGCATCGCGGCGAGATAGACGAAAAGCTTGAAGGTCGATCCCGGCTGGCGCCGCGCCTGTGTTGCGCGGTTGAACGGGCTTTTCCCATAGTCCTTGCCGCCGACCATCGCGACGACGCGCCCGTCGGGACGCATCGCGACAAGGGCGACCTGCGCCTGTTTCAGCCCGGCGCGCTTCACCGCGCGCTCGGCGGCACGCTGCATCTTGCGGTCGAGTGTCGTCTGGACGGTCGTCTCGGTCTTGATCTCCCCCGCCTGATCGCGCGCGGATGGCAGCACCCAGTCGGCGAAGTAGGTGCCGTTGGGGAGTTGCTCGACGTCATCGTGCCGTACCCGCTGCGGCTGGACGCGCGCAGCTTCCGCCTTCGTCAGGAAGCCGGCATCGACCATCGCGCCGACGACAACCGCCTCGCGCGCGCGGGCTCCCGCCAGATTGCCGGTAGGGGCGAGGCGCGAAGGAGCTTTGACGAGTCCCGCGAGCATCGCCGCCTGGCCGATGTTCAGGTCCTCCGGCGTGCGGCCGAAATAATGTCTCGACGCAGCCCGGATGCCGTAGACATTGTCACCGAAATAGACGTTCGAGAGGTAGCGTGAGAGGATTTCGTCCTTCGTCAGCCAGGCCTCCAGCCAGAACGAGATCATCGCCTCGCGAATCTTGCGCGCGGCGGTGCGATCCGAATCGAGGAAGGCGTTCTTTGCCAGCTGTTGCGTGATCGTGCTGCCACCCTCGCGCACCCCGCCACCGCGCATGTTGTGCCAGGCGGCGCGCGCGATCCCGCGCGGATCGACGCCCCAATGCGAATAGAAGCGACGGTCCTCGATCGCCAGGAACGCCTCGCGGACATGCGCTGGCAGCTTGGCCGCATCGACCGGCGCGCCGATGATCGCGCCGCGCCGTGCGATCGGTGTGCCGTCCTCGGCGGTCAGCGTGATCGAGGGTGGGGTGGGGGGCTTCAGCGAGCGCGAGAGCGGCGCGGTGACCGCGAGCCACGCGACGATGATGATGAACAGGATGATCGCCGAGCCGAACCCGCGCATGATCCAGCGACCCCAGCGGCGGCGCGGGTGGGCGGGCTGGACGGGCGGCGTTCCGCTGCCGCTGCCCGAATCGACGCCATGCCAGTCCCCGAACCCGGTTAGCCCGGGCCGGTCCGCGATCGGCGCGGGGGGCGGGTCGGCAGGCGCGTGGTTGTAGCGCAGGCGGCCCCATTCAGGCTGTTGGTCGAAGGGATCGGGACGCATGGACAAATCTCTATCGGGCGACTGTATTAGCTTCATACGACAGTTGCCGCAAGTGCGGGCATCATGCCACAAGGCGCAGCCATTCGGGAGACGGCATTGCGCGCCACCATCAAGGACGTATCGCGGGAA
Organism: Sphingomonas sp. EC-HK361; assembly: GCF_902498785.1. GTDB lineage: Bacteria > Pseudomonadota > Alphaproteobacteria > Sphingomonadales > Sphingomonadaceae > Sphingomonas. The sequence continues at coordinate 651,338 of NZ_LR701494.1, read as the reverse complement.
GCGGGCGTTTCGATCAAGACCGTGAGCCGCGTTCTCAACAACGAGCGCTATGTGGGGGCAGCGACCCGGGAAAAGGTGCTGGCGGTCGTCGCCGCGCTCAATTTCCGCCCGAGCATCGCCGCGCGCTCGCTGGCGGGACGGCGCAGCTGGCAGATCGCGCTCGTCTGCGACAATCCCAGCCCGCATTACGTCTATGAAATGCAGACGGGGATTCGCGACCGGTGCGATGTGGACGGTGTGCGGATGATCGCGCAGCCTTATGACCGCGGCTCAGACCGGCTGATGAGCGAGATCGAGGGGCTGATCGACGCGACGCATGTCGATGGGTTGATCCTTACACCGCCGGTCAGCGACCATGCGCAGGTGCTTGAATTATTGACGGAGCGCGGCGTGCGGTTCGTGCGCGTCTCGCCGGGATCGGCGCCCGCGCTGTCGTCGTCGGTCTATATCGATAACGAGAGCGCTGCGGCGGAGATGACGCGCTATCTCCTGTCGCTGGGGCACAAGCGGATCGGTTTCATCGCCGGGCACCGCGACTATGCGACCAGCCGGCAGCGGCAGGCGGGGTATGCCGCGGCGCTCGGAAAGGCCGGGGTTGCGCTGGACGAGGCGCTGGTCCTGCCGGGAGACTATGACTTCGCATCGGGGTCGGCGGCCGCGGATCGGCTGCTGGCACTGTCCGACGCGCCAACCGCGATCTTCGCGGCGTCAGACGATATGGCGGCGGGTGCGCTGGCGTCGGCGCACCGGCGAGGGCTGTCGTTGCCTAATGATCTGTCGGTCGCGGGGTTCGGCGACGATTCGCTCGCCGGCTATGTATGGCCGCCGCTCACCACGATCCGCCAGCCAGTGCGGAAACTGGCGTGGGAAGCGGCCGACCTGCTGCTGGCGCCGGAGGATGCGCCGGCCGAACAGCGCGAATTGGCTTATGAGTTGGTGGTGCGGGGATCGACGGCGGCGGTCTAGCCGATCAAAAACATCGCCGCGCCGAGCGCGAGCGCGAAGGCGACCAGCGAGGAGGCGAGGATTACCACCAGCGGGCGCGGTCCGGCGGCGGTGAGCTGCGCGAGCGGGGAGCGGATCGCGGTGGCGGTGACGGCCGCGGCGAGCATTGCGGCGGCGATCTTCTCCGCCCATCCCGCGGCAATCGCAGGGATAAGGCCGAAGGAGTTTATCCCGGCCAACACGAAGAAGCCGACGACGAACCACGGGATGCCTGGACCTTTCGCGCCGCTCGTTCCCTTGGGAAGGAACATCGCGACGATCGCCAGGACGGGCGCGAGGAGCGCGACGCGCGTCAGCTTCACGATCGCGGCGATCTGGCCGGCGCCGTCCGAATAGGAGTAACCCGCGCCCAGCGCCTGCGCGACGTCGTGGATCGACGCGCCCAGCATGAAGCCGGCTTTCAGGTCGCTCATGTGCAGCCAGTGTGCGACGAAGGGGTAGGTGACCATCGCGAGCGCGCTCGCCGCCGAGATGCCGACGAGGACGAGCGTGAGCTGCGCCTGGCTCGCGCGACGTTCGCCCAGTGTCGTCGCCAGCGCCATTGCCGCCGACGCGCCGCAGATCGCGACTGCGCCGCCCGCGAGCGTGCCGAACGCCGAATCGAATCCGAGCCGCCGCGCGACCAGAATGCCCGCGCCGATCGTCAGCGCAACGATTGCCACGACCGCGAGCAAGGCTGCGGGGCCGAGCGCGGCGATCTGCCCGAAGGTGATCCGCACGCCGACCAGGACGATCCCCCAACGCAGCAGCGAGCGTGAGGCGAAAGCGAGGCCCGGGGTCAGCCGCGAATCGGCGGACAAGAAGTTGAGCGCGAGGCCGATCAGCAGCGACATCAGCGTCAGCGGCGCGCCGTAACGATCGGAAATGAACCCCGCGGCCAGCGTCCCCGCGGTGACGATCGCGAGCCCGGGCAGGTATCCGCGCCACGTCGCCCTGGGGCTGGGTTCGATATCGCCGTACAGATCGGCGGCCATCGGGAGGGGGCGAGAACTTATATTGGCCATCGATCTCATCACCGTTCGGGCTGAGCCCCTCGACACGCTCGGGACAGGCTTGTCGAAGCCCCGCCCTCCCTTACAAGAAGTGCGTCCCTTCGACAGGCTCAGGGCGAACGGATTGCGTATAGCCAAGCGCGCTGCGTTATGACAACGTTATCAGGAAAAGAAAAACGGGAGTGGGCATGACGGGATCGGCAAATCGCGGGCGCTGGGGGATCGTCGCGCTCGTCTTCTTCGCGATCATGCTCAACTATGTCGATCGGCAGATCCTGGCGCTGCTCAAGCCGACATTGGAGGTCGAGTTCAACTGGTCCGACCAGGATTATGCCAACATGCTGTCGGCCTTCCAGGTTTCGGCGGCGGTCGCGTTTCTGGGGACCGGATGGTTCATCGATCGCGTCGGGCTGCGGCTGGGTTTTGCGATCGGGGTTGCGGTCTGGAGTCTGGCCGGGATGGCGCACGCGGTGGCGACGTCGGTCGGCGGCTTTATCGCGTCGCGCGTGGTGCTGGGGGCGGCCGAGTCGGTCGGAACGCCAGCGGCGGTAAAGTCTGCCGCGACCTATTTCACTCAGAAGGAACGCTCCTTCGCGCTCGGCGTCGGCAACACCGCGCCCAATATCGGGGCGATCGTGACGCCGCTGGTCGTCCCGGCGATTGCGGTCGTGTTCGGGTGGAAGGCGGCGTTCCTGCTGGCGGGGGGGCTCGGGCTGGTGTGGGTCGTCGCATGGTTCGCGGTAAAGGTGCCGCCGGTTGCCGAGACGGGGGCCAAGCCGACACCGATCCGCTGGGCGAGCCTGCTTCGTCGGCGCGAGACCTGGGCGATCGCGGTGGCGAAGGTGCTGTCGGATCAGGTGTGGTTCTTCATGCTCGCCTGGCTGCCTGATCTCTTTCACCGGATGTTCGGCCTGCCGCAGGGCACCGTCGGGCTCCCCGTCGCGCTCGCTTATGTGATGGCTGCGGCGGGCGCACTGACCGGTGGGTGGCTCCCCGGGCGGCTTATGGCGCGTGGGTGGGACGTGAACCGCGCGCGCAAGACGACGCTACTGATCTACGCGGTGCTGATTTTGCCGGTGACGCTGGTGCTGGTCGTCGACAGTGCCTGGACCGCCGCGCTGCTGCTCGGGCTCGGCCTCTTCGCGCATCAGGGATTTTCCACCAACGTCTTCGGCCTCGCGACCGACATGGTGCCGGCGCGCGCGGTGGGATCGACCATCGGGATCGCGGCATTCTGCGGCAATATGTGGTCGATCGTGCTGATCCAGCTGGCGGCGGTGTCGCTGAGCCATGGCTGGGGCTATGGCCCGCTGCTCGCAATCTGTTCGGGCTCGTATCTGGTGGCGCTCGGGCTCGTCCACCTCATCATTCCGCGCATCGAGCCGGTTGATGAAATCGATACCGATGTCGTGATACTTGCCCATTGAAGGGTGGTGCGCGCCCGTGCGATCGCCTAGATGGGCCGGCCATGAGCGATGTGAACGAAGCGACCCACCCTGCTCAGTTGGGGGTGGATTATTCCCGGATCTTCACCCAGGCGATCGATCGCCTGCATGCCGAGGGGCGCTACCGCGTCTTCATCGACATCCTGCGCAACAAGGGACAGTTTCCCAATGCGCGGTGCTTCGCCGGGCATAACGGGCCGAAGCCGATCACCGTCTGGTGCTCGAACGACTATCTGGCGATGGGGCAGCATCCCAAGGTGATCGCGGCGATGGAGGAAGCGCTGCACGATGTCGGCGCCGGGTCCGGCGGCACGCGCAACATCGGCGGCAACACACACTATCATATCGATCTGGAGGGCGAGCTTGCCGATCTCCACGGCAAGGAAGCAGCACTTCTGTTCACCAGCGGCTACGTCTCGAACGAGGCGACGCTGGCGACGCTGGCGAAAGTGCTGCCGGGCTGCATCATCTTTTCGGACGAGCTCAACCACGCGTCGATGATCGCGGGCATCCGCAATTCGGGGTGCGAAAAGCGGGTGTTCCGGCACAACGATCTCGCGCATCTCGAAGAGCTGCTCGCGGCTGAGGACCCGGCGGTGCCGAAGCTGATCGCGTTCGAGAGCGTCTATTCGATGGAAGGCGATATCGCCCCGATCGCCGCGATCTGCGATCTCGCCGACAGATATCACGCTTTGACCTATCTCGACGAAGTCCATGCGGTCGGCATGTACGGCCCGCGCGGTGGCGGCATTTCGGAACGTGACGCGCTCGCCGACCGGATCACGATCATCGAGGGCACGCTTGGCAAGGCGTTCGGGGTGATGGGCGGCTACATCGCGGCCGATCGGACGATCATCGACGTGATTCGCAGTTATGCGCCGGGGTTCATCTTCACCACGTCGCTGTCGCCGGTGCTGGTCGCGGGCGTGCTGGCGTCTGTTCGGCACCTGAAAGAGTCGTCGGTCGAACGCGACCGCCAGCAAGCGTCCGCCGCGATGCTGAAGACGATGCTCGCGGATGCCGGCCTGCCGGTGATGACGGGCGATACGCACATCGTGCCCGTGATGGTGGGCGATCCGGTGAAGGCCAAGAAGATCAGCGATATCCTGCTGGCCGAATATGGAATCTATGTTCAGCCGATCAACTATCCCACGGTGCCGCGGGGGACCGAGCGGCTGCGCTTCACCCCCGGCCCGACGCATGACGCCGCGATGATGCATGAGCTGACCGACGCGCTTGTCGAAATCTGGGGCCGGCTGGAACTGCGCGCCGCGGCGTGATCGGCTAATTCACGACGCTGTAGCTGATCGTGATGGCATGGGGCGCAAGTATGCCGGCGAGGATCGTCATCGATCCCAGCGTTAGCGACAGGGGCACCCGCAGTGTCATCCAGTCGCGCGGCGCGCGCGCCTCCTTCACGAGTTCGCGGTCGATCAGCAGTGTCAGCATGATCGCGCTGCCCAGCGCGACGAGCGCCCAGCTGACCGGCATTCCGAGCAGCCGCGCGAGGATGAAGAGGCCGGCGACGATCGTCGGCGTGACCGCGATCGCCGCGACCGACGCCTGGCCCTCGCCGCGCCCGACCGCGAATCCCCACCATATCCCGCCGATGAAGCTCAGGATCATCGCGGCATAGAGGAACGCCGCGAGCGCGCCGAGCGCCGGATCGATGCCGCTGACGATGAACAGGATCGCGATCAGTTGCGGAATCAGCCCGGCGAAACCGAGCAACCGGGTTGTGCCGACCATTGCGGTGCCGGTTGGGTGCAACATCAGCCGCGGCAATATCCCTCGCCGGGAGCGACCGTCAGGCAGTCGCGCTTCCCGTCGAGATATTTGAGGCCGGTCGCGGCACCATCGCTCGGTTTCAACGTGAGCGTCTTGCCGTCGCGTTCGAAGGCGATGCCGTCGTCGGCCGCACGGCCCGTCGCGGTCATCTTGTGGTCGAGGTCATATTGCATTTCGAGCGCATAGGTGTCCGGCGCGGTCGGCTTGACCACGAGATACATTCCCTCGACCCCGATCCAGCGGCCCGCGAGATTCGCGGGCGTGGCGCTGGGCGATGGCGACGGAACGGGAACTGGCGAAGGCTCGGGCGAAGGCGCCACCTCGGCAACATTGCGATCGACCGCGCCGGCTGACCCGGCCACGTCGGTCACATTGGTTTCGGGGGCGGGCCGGCTGCACGCGGCGATCAGGGCGAGGCACGACATGGCCGATAACGGTATTCCACGCGACATCGGCGCAACCCCCTTTCTTGATACAGGTTATCCTCAACCGCCCGCGGCGGCGCCCGTTCCGCTCCAGTCGGGTGTCCCGCAGAATCTTTTTGGCCTGTGGCATTTCGCGACGTTGGGCGGTAAGGGGCCAGCGATCCCCGATCACCCGAGCCGGAGCGCCGCTGCCCATGCGCATCGCCATCGCATCAGACCATGCCGCCGTCGCCCTCAAGGACGTGCTCGTCCCCTGGCTGGAGGCTGCGGGTCACGCGGTCGAGGATCTGGGAACGCACGGCACCGCCAGCGTCGATTATCCCGATTATGGCGAAGCGGTCGCGGGCGCGCTAGCCGACGGCCGGGTTGAACGCGGGATCGCACTCTGCGGGTCGGGCATCGGCATCGCCATCGCCGCCAACCGCAACCCCGCGTGTCGCTGCGCACAGGTCAGCGAACCGCTCTCGGCCCGCCTCGCGCGCACCCACAACGACGCCAACGCGATCGCGATCGGCGCGCGGCTGGTCGGCGAGGAAATGGCCAAGGCCTGCATCACCGCCTTCCTCGACGCCGATTTCGAGGGCGGGCGACACCAACACCGCGTCGACAAGCTATCCCGGAAGGAATTCGCATGAGCACCAACCCCCGCACCCTTTCGGACGTGCAGCCGGACGGCTTCTTCACCCGCACGCTGGCCGAAGCGGACCCCACGATCTTCGTCGGCGTCGCGCACGAGCTGGAGCGCGAGCAGACCCAGATCGAGCTGATCGCGAGCGAAAACATCGTCTCCAGGGCGGTGCTGGAAGCGCAGGGGTCTGTCTTCACCAACAAATATGCCGAGGGTTATCCGGGCAAGCGCTACTATCAGGGCTGTCACCCTTCCGACGAGGTCGAGCAGCTGGCGATCGACCGCGCGAAGCAGCTCTTCGACTGCGGCTTTGCCAACGTCCAGCCGCATTCGGGCGCGCAGGCTAACGGCGCGGTGATGCTCGCGCTGACCAAGCCGGGCGACACGATCCTGGGCATGAGCCTCGATGCCGGCGGGCACCTGACCCACGGCGCGAAGGCGGCGATGTCGGGCAAGTGGTTCAACGCGGTGCAGTACGGCGTGGATCCCGACACCCATCTGATCGACTATGACGCGCTGGAGGCGCTTGCGGTCGAGCACAAGCCGACGCTGATCATCGCGGGCGGATCGGCGTATCCGCGCGTCATCGATTTCGAACGCTTTCGCGCGATTGCGGACAAGGTCGGCGCGAAGCTGATGGTCGATATGGCGCATTTCGCCGGGCTGGTGGCGGCCGGGCATCATCCCTCGCCGCTGCCCCACGCGCATGTCGTGACGACGACGACGCACAAGACGCTGCGCGGGCCGCGCGGCGGCATGGTGCTGACCAATGACGAAGGCGTGGCGAAGAAGATCAACTCCGCGGTCTTCCCCGGCCTTCAGGGCGGGCCGCTGATGCATGTGATCGCGGCGAAAGCGGTCGCATTCGGGGAAGCGCTGCGGCCGGAATTCAAGAGCTACGCCGCGGCCGTCATCGAGAACGCGAAGGTGCTGGCCGCGACTCTGAAAGAGCGCGGCGCGGAGATCGTCTCCGGCGGCACCGACACGCATCTGGCGCTCGTCGATCTCACCCCGCTCGGCGTGACGGGCAAGGATGCCGACGAGGCGCTGGAGCGCGCCGGCATTACCTGCAACAAGAACGGCATCCCCAACGATCCGCTGCCGCCGGTGAAGACCAGCGGCATCCGCGTCGGCTCGCCCGCCGGCACGACCCGCGGCTTCGGACCCGCAGAATTCCGCGAGATCGGCCATATGGTCGCCGACGTCCTCGACGGACTGCGGGCAAAGGGCGAAGCGGGGGACCCGAAGGTCGAGGCGGACGTTCGGACCCGTGTGCGCACGCTGTGCGCGCGCTTTCCCATCTATCAGTAAGGAGCAGCGGCGCATGGCCGGCATCGACGACAAGATCAAGGAAGTGACGGGCGACGTGAAGCGCGATCCTGAACTCGGCAAGAGCATGGCGAAATGGGCGGCGCTCGGCGCGGTCGTGGCGATCCCGGTGCCGTTCGTCGGCCCGATCTTCGGTGCGCTCGGCGGCGCGGCCTACGCCTATATGAAGAACAAGAAGGCCTAGGAACCAGACCGGATGCGCTGCCCCTTTTGCGGCCATGACGACAGCCAGGTGAAGGACAGCCGCCCCACCGAAGACGGGGCGGCGATCCGTCGGCGACGCCAGTGCGAGGGCTGCGCCGCGCGCTTCACGACGTTCGAACGCATCCAGCTTCGCGATCTGACCGTCGTGAAAAGCGAAGGGGCGGGCGGAGTGCGCCGCGAGTCCTTTGACCGCGAAAAGCTGCTGCGTTCCATCGCGATTGCGACGCGCAAGCGCCCGGTCGATGGCGTCGCGATCGAGCGGCTGGTGTCGGGCATCCAGCGCCAGCTCGAAACGCTGGGAGAGGCCGATGTTTCGTCGAAGCGGATCGGCGAGATGGTGATGGACGGGCTGAAGGGACTCGATTCAGTCGCGTATATCCGCTTTGCGAGCGTCTATCGCGATTTCAGCGAGGCGAGGGACTTCGAGGAATTCGCTGGCAGTGTGGAGGAAGTGGGGCGGGGGTGACAACAAGAGATCCGTTCGGTTCGAGCTGCATCGAGCTTGCCGAGATGCAATCGTCGAGAACCTGCGCATGACGTTCTGGGTCTATATCCTCCGATGCTCGGACGGCACGTATTACACCGGTCACACCGAAGATTTGGAGCGCCGGTTGGCTCAGCATGAGACGGGCGCATTAGAAGGCTATACGAGCAAGCGCTTGCCGGTCGAATTGATGTGGGCGGAGGAATTTCCCACGCGCCTCGACGCGCTTGAGCGCGAGCACCAGGTGAAAGACTGGTCACGCAAAAAGAAGGAAGCGCTCTTCCGGAGCGACTGGGCTGGAATATCGGCGGCCTCGCGTTCTCGACCACGCGCCTCGGCTGCGCTCGACGCTGGCTCGAACCGAACGGTGGGAAGCACCACCACGCCTGCCCCCGTCATCGTCCTCGTCCGCCCGCAGCTCGGCGAAAACATCGGCAAGGCCGCGCGCGCGATGCTCAATTTCGGGCTCGTCGAGATGCGGCTCGTCGCGCCGCGCGACGGGTGGCCGAACCCGCAGGCCGGACCGGCTGCGTCGGGCGCGGACATCGTGCTGGAGCAGGCACAGGTCTTCGACAGCGTCGCGAACGCCGTTGCCGACTGCGCGCATGTCTATGCGACGACGGTGCGCAAGCGCGGGGTCACCAAGCCCGTCGTCACGCCCGAAGTCGCGGCGCGTGAAATCCATGCGGGGCCGGGGCGCTCGGCGATCCTGTTCGGCCCCGAACGTTCGGGGCTGGAGACGGATGACGTCGCGATCGCGCGCACCATCGTCACGGTGCCGATCAATCCCGAGTTCGGCAGCCTGAACCTTGCCCAGGCGGTGATCCTCGTCGCCTATGAGTGGTCGAAGGGCGTCACGCTGGCGCAGCCGCCCGAGGTCGATCTTCCCGATCCCGCGCCGCAGGGCGAGCTCGACGGGATGATCGCGCAGCTCGACGCGATGCTGGAGGAGGCTGGCTTCTACTTCCCGCCGGACCGCGTTCCCGCGTCGAAGCGGACGCTGCGGACGCTGCTGACGAAGCCCGGCTGGTCGAGCCCGGAAGTCCGCACGCTGCGCGGCGTGCTGTCCGCGCTCGCCCCGAAGGTGCCGCGGCGACTGCGCTGATTTCAGGAAGAAGGGAATGGTGCCCAAGGGCGGGATCGAACCACCGACACTACGATTTTCAGTCGTATGCTCTACCAACTGAGCTACTTGGGCATTTCCGAACCGCGTCCGGAAGCGGCGTCTCTAGGGATGGTCGGGCGGGCTGTCCAGCCCTTCCTCGTCAGTTTTCGGCCCCGGAATGCGATAGCCTTCGCCGAGCCATTGCAGCAGGTCGCGATCCTTGCAGCCGCGGCTGCAGAAGGGGACGTGAAGCGCATGCGGCGACTTGCCGCAGACGGGGCAGGCGCTCTTGGTCATCCTCGTTCCATTGGGTTCGGCTCCATACGCGAGACGACGCCTGTGCGGCGTTCGAGTTCCGCGCGCCAGCCTTCGCTATCGATGCGCGCGATGACGGCGGCGGGCAGGCGCACCGCGTTCACCGCGCCCGGCGGCGTCCGCTCCAGCGTGCGCAGCACCGCGCGTGCGGCGGCGCCGATGGGATCAGCGCGCAGGAATTCGGGCAGCGACGCGCGGGGACGCGGCCGGACGATCTGCAGGAAGCCGAACCCGTTGACTGCGGTGCGTTCGAACGGCTGGGCGAGCGTCGCGTCCAGGGCGTCGGCGACGGCCTGACGCTCCGCCTTGTTACCGAGTGTCGGGAAGTCGATGCCGATCGATCCGCCGATGTCGTGGCGATCGATCGCGGCAGCGACGGCGCGCGCGGCGGCGACCGCGAGAGGGCCAAGCGGGGCAGGGCCGTCGACGTCGAACAACGTCATCGCCGGGGTCGGCGAGAGACGCAGCGCGCCGAGTGCGAAGCAGATGTCGCCGGTGCGGGCTTCCTCCAGGACTTCGGACCAGCCCGCAGTTTCCAGCGCGTCGGCTTCATGCGCGCGACACATGCGGACGGCGTGGGGGGACGCCGTGATCCGTTCGAGAAGGGCCGGGGCGTCGCGTTCGATTGCGTCCTCGGCAGCGACGCGCGCGCGTGCGAGCTTGGGGCGACCCGGTTCGGGGATCGCCTCGCGGACGACCTCGATGGTCAATGCGCTGCCGAGGGTTGCGCCGGCGGGCGGGCGATCGACAATGATGTCCCGGCCATCGTTCAACCGTGCAAGACCGATCTGCGCGGAGATGCGCTCGATCAGTCGGGCCTTGGCGATCGTTCCGACCCGCAGGCCGATTGCGGCGGGTTCGATCCGGGCCGCGAGGATGGTCTCGCCATCGACGAGCGCTGCGCGCGCTTCGCCGATCCCGGCCTCATACAGCCATTCAGGCAAGCGGCAGGCCCGCCGCGACGAGCAGCGCGCGGGTTTCGAACAAGGGCAGCCCGACAACGCCCGAATGACTCCCCTGGAGGAACCGGACGAACGCTTCCGCACGGCCCTGGATCGCGTAGCCGCCCGCCTTTCCCATGCCTTCGCCGCAGGCGACGTAACCGTCGATCTCGGCAGCGCTCAGCGCCTTGAACGCAACCGTCGTGTCGGAAATGCGGGTGCGCAGCGTGCCGGCGCGATCGATGACTGCAACCGCGCTGATGCAGTGGTGGCGGCGCCCCGAAAGAAGCGCGAGCATCCGGCGCAGGTCTGCCTCGTCGGCGGGTTTGCCGAGAATGCGGCGTCCGGCGGCGACGGTGGTGTCGGCGGCCAGGATCACTTCGTTATCGGCGCGCGGTACGGCCATCGCCTTCGATACCGCGATCCGCAACGCGTAATCGCGGGGGCGCTCGTCCTTCAGCGGGGTTTCGTCGACATCGGGCGCAGCGATGCGCGATGGTTCGATTCCGAGCCGCGCGATCAGTTCGCGGCGGCGTGGGGAGGAGGAGGCAAGGACGAGGGACTGGGCCAACACACAACCGTTTGCCCTGAGCTTGTCGAAGGGCTGTTCTTTCTTCGTCCTTCAAACAAGGAGGACGGGGCTTCGACAAGCTCAGCCCGAACCGTGTGAAGGTGCGGCCTAACCGCGGCTCAGGACGGTCCCGGACCGCCGCGGCCCGGCATGAAGCGATAGGTGATGCGGCCCTTGGTCAGATCGTAGGGCGTCAGTTCGACCAGCACTTCGTCGCCGACGAGCACGCGGATGCGGTTCTTGCGCATCTTTCCGGCCGTGTGACCGAGGATTTCGTGATCATTCTCGAGCCGGACGCGGAACATCGCGTTGGGCAGAAGCTCGACCACCTGGCCGCGCATTTCGAGGAGCTCTTCCTTGGCCAAACAAAACCTTCCGAATTCTGGGATATCTGAGGACGGCGCGCCTTAGCGGATCGCGCGCCGAAAGGAAAGACGGGCGCGGCGGAACGTGGGGTCGCCACATTCCGCTGCATTTTTGGATCGGATTGCGGCAAGCGCCGCGCGGGTTCAGGCGGTGAGCAGTCGCTTTTCGCCAGCGAGGCGCATCATCGCCTTTTGCAGCTTTTCGAACGCGCGCACTTCGATCTGTCGGACGCGTTCGCGCGATACGCCGTAAACCTGGCTCAGCTCCTCGAGCGTCTTGGGATCGTCGGTCAGGCGGCGTTCGGTGAGGATGTGCTTCTCGCGGTCGTTCAGGTCATCCATCGCCGACACGAGCATGCCGTGGCGAACCTCGGCCTCCTGCGTTTCGGCAACGATCGTATCCTGCAGCGGTGCATCGTCGGCGAGCCAATCCTGCCACTGGCCCTCGCCATCCTCGCGCATCGGCACGTTGAGCGAGGTGTCGCCGCCCATTGCCATCCGACGGTTCATGCTGACGACGTCCGCTTCCGCCACGCCGAGATCGGTCGCGATCTTGGTGACGTTCTCGGGGCTGAGATCGCCGTCCTCGAACGCGTCGAGCTTGGACTTCATCCGGCGCAGGTTGAAGAACAGCTTCTTCTGTGCAGCCGTGGTGCCCATCTTCACGAGCGACCAGCTGCGCAGGATATATTCCTGGATCGACGCGCGGATCCACCACATCGCATAGGTCGCGAGGCGGAAGCCACGATCGGGCTCGAACTTCTTCACGCCCTGCATCAGGCCGATATTGCCTTCGGAAATCAGTTCCGATGTGGGCAGGCCGTAGCCGCGATAGCCCATCGCGATCTTGGCCACGAGGCGCAGATGCGAGGTAACAAGCTGGGCTGCTGCTTCGGTATCGCCATGCTCCTGAAAGCGCTTGGCGAGCATATATTCCTGCTCGGGTGCGAGGATCGGGAATTTCTTGATCTCGGAAAGGTAGCGGTTGAGGCTCGCCTCTCCGCCAAGCGCGGGGATCGTCGCTGGGACGTTGCTGCGGGCTGCCATGATCGAACTCCCTTTCTTCGGGGCACCTACGCTGCATCGCAGCGCATTGCCCTTTAGCTATACGTGGAGGTGACTGAACAGTTCCTGCATGTCAGCAGGGATTGTACTTTCGAACGCCAAAGCGGCGTTTGTCACCGGATGAATGAACCCCAGATGGGCCGCGTGCAAGGCCTGGCGGCGGAAACCGAGCGTTTCGAGAAGCGCTTTCTGGGCGCCTTTTGTTCTACCATAGGACTGGTCGCCCAACAAGGGGTGGCCGATCGATGCCATGTGGACGCGCACCTGATGCGTGCGCCCCGTCTCCAGGCGGCATTCGACCAGTGCGGCGCCGTCGAGCGGCTCCAGGGTGCGATAATGGGTCACGGCGCGCTTGCCGGTAGATACGATCGCAATCTTCTTTCGGTTACTCGGGCTTCGCGCGAGCGGCGCATCGATAGTGCCGGCGGCAGGGCGGGGGTGACCCGTCACGATCGCGCGGTAGCGGCGGTCGATGCTGTGCGCGGCGAACTGCTTTGCCAGCCCTTCGTGCGCGCGGTCGGTCTTTGCCGCAACCATCAGCCCGCTCGTGTCCTTGTCGATCCGGTGAACGATCCCCGGTCGCGCGACCCCGCCGATGCCGGACAGCGACCCCTTGCAGTGGTGGAGCAGCGCGTTGACGAGCGTGCCGTCGAGATTGCCAGCCGCTGGATGGACAACGAGCCCCGCCTGCTTGTCGATGACAATCAGATGATCGTCCTCGAACGCGATCGAGAGCGGGATATCCTGCGCTTCGTTATGCGGCTCGGTCGGGATCGGGACCGCAACGGTGAAGGTCTCTCCGGCAGCAGCCTTGCGGGCGGGGTCGCGGGCGAGGATGCCGGCCCTTTCGACCTGGCCGGCATTGATAAGAACCTTCAGCCGCTCGCGCGAGAGCGTCGGCACCGCGTCGGCGAGCGCGCGGTCTAGCCGCCAGCCGTCAGCCGAAGGGGCGATCGTCGCCTCGAAGATGGAAACCCCCCGGTCCATGCGCTAGCGATGTGGCGATGCGGGTGACGATTTCAAGCACGGTGCTGGCGCAGATCGTCGCAGAAATGCGGGCCTCCCCTGCAAAGGAAATCTGCGGCCTTCTGTTCGGAGACGGCACCGCCATTCACGCGGCGCAAGCATGCTTAAACGTCGCGACGGACCCAGCCCGAACGTTCGAGATCGATCCCGCCGCGCTGATCGCCGCGCACCGGCACGCGCGCTCTGGCGGGCCTGCGATCATGGGGCATTATCATTCACATCCGTCCGGTTTCGCGGAGCCTTCCGCGCACGACGCAGCGGATGCCACCCCCGACGGATCGCTGTGGTTGATCGCTGCGGGAAACGAGGTGCGGGGCTGGCGCGCGGTGCGCGACGGGGCGGTGCATGGGCGCTTCGATCCGGTCACGCTTGTAAGCCTCGCGCCTTGCGCCGCCGACTCCGCTTCGCCAGAAGACGCGATTGATACGAAGGACTTTCAATGACCACCGTCGCCCCGATCGATTTCGCCGGACTGCTCTGCTCGCGGCTGTGCCACGACCTGCTGTCGCCGGTCGGCGCGCTCAACAACGGGCTGGAGCTGCTTGCCGACGAGACCGATCCGGATATGCGCCAGCGCTGCCTCGATCTGCTGGCGGAAAGCGCGCGGACATCGGCGAACAAGCTGAAATTCTTCCGGCTCGCTTTCGGTGCGGCGGGCGGCTTCGGCGATGCGGTCGAAACGCGCGAGGCGCGGCTGGCGATCGAGGGACTGTTCGCCGAATCGAAGCGCGTGGCCGTCGGCTGGCTGGTCGAGGCGGATCAATTGCCCAAGGCCGCGGTGAAGGTGCTGCTCAACCTCTCGCTGATCGCTGGCGAGGCGCTGGTGCGTGGCGGCAACCTGGATATCGGCGCCGAGTGCGAAGACGGCCGGATCGAGATCGTTGTGCGTGCGGCCGGGCCGCGGCTGATCCTCGACCCCGAATTGAAGGCGATGCTGGTCGATGGGCCAAAGGATGCCGCCGTCACCCCGCGCGCCGCCGCTGCCTACCTCATCCACTCGCTTGTCGCGGAGGGCGGCGGCTCGCTTCAGGTCAGCGAACCGGCGGAAGGCACGCTGCTCTTCGGTGCGGCCTTCAACGCCGGTTGAACCGGCGGCGCCAAGGCTAACGCAGCTTTAACGTCTTTGAGGGCAATACCGGCCGCGAACGCGACGCGCCCGGGGACCCATGGACGACCTGCTACAGGAATTCATTGCCGAGACACGCGAGACGCTTGAAGCGCTCTCGGGCGAGATCGTCGCGTGGGAAGCCGATCCGAGCGACCGCGCACGGCTCGATTCGATCTTCCGGTTCGTCCACACCGTAAAGGGCAGTTGCGGCTTTCTGGACCTGCCGCGCCTGTCGCGGCTCAGCCATGCCGCCGAAGACGTGCTGGCGGCGGCGCGTGACGGCACGCGCAGCGCCGACCCCGCGCTGGTCAACGCGGTCCTCGCGATCGTCGATCGGATCGGCGAGATCGTCGAGGCGATCGATGCGGGCGTCGCGCTCGACGATACCAGCGACGACCTGCTGATCGCCGCGCTGGAAAAGAATGCGGTCGCAGCGACGCTCGTCACGACATCGATGGCGATGCGCGCGCCGACGCGCAGCGTGCGCCTGTCGGTCGATCTTCTCGACCGGATGATGGGCGGCATGTCCGACATGGTGCTGGCGCGCAACGAACTCGCGCGCCGTTTGCGCAGCGATGGCGGCGACCCCGCGACGGAAGCGGCGCTGGAGCGGCTGAGCGCGACCGTGGCGGAAATGCGCGACACCGTATCGCGCACGCGGATGCAGACGATCGATGCGTTGTTCTCTGCCTTGCCCCGCATGGTGCGCGATACCGCGGCGAGTGTCGGCAAGGCGGTGGCGCTGACCATCGACGGCGCCGATGTCGAGCTCGACCGCGAACTGATCGAGATGATGCGCGACCCGCTGGTCCACATCATCCGCAATGCGATCGACCACGGGATCGAGTCGCCGGCGGATCGCCGCAAGGCGGGCAAGCGCGAGAGCGGGCGCCTCGCCGTTTCCGCACGGCAGTCCGGCAATCGCATCATCGTCGAGATCGCGGACGACGGCCGCGGGATCGACACCGACCGCTTGGTCGCCAAGACGATCGCGCAGGATCCGCGGCGCGAACCCGAGCTGCGCCGCATGTCGGAGCGTCAGCGGCTCGACCTCGTCTTCGAACCCGGCCTGTCGAGCCGCGACGAGGTGACCGCGATCTCCGGTCGCGGCGTCGGCATGGACGTGGTGCGCGCGAATATCGAGCAGCTCGGCGGCCGCATCGAACTCGACAACCGTCCCGGCGCCGGCCTGACCCTCGCCATCCACGTGCCGCTGACGCTCGCGATCCTGTCGGCGGTGGTCGTCGGGGTCAACGACACCTGCTTTGCGCTCCCGCGCCAGGCGATCGACGAAATCATTGCGATGCGATCCCCGGCAATCCGGATCGACCGAGTCGGCGCGCAGATGGTCGTGCGGGTGCGCGAGCGGCTGATGCCGCTGATCGATCTCGGCACGCTCATGGCACTGCGCGGCGAGCCGTCCGACGATGCGACGCTGGTGATCGTCGACGTACCCGGCGGCAGCTTCGCGCTGGTCGTCGATTCGGTGCTGGATACCGAGGAACTGGTGGTGAAGCCGGCAGCCCCCGCGGTGATGGCGGCGGGACTTTATGCGGGGCAGACCCTGCCGGACAGCGGCCTGCCGCTCCTGCTGCTCGATTGTTCGGGCATCGCCGCGACGGCCGGCATCCGCTTCGAACGCGTGGCCGCGTCCGAGGTCGCCGTGGAGACGGCAAGCGCCCCGATCGGTGCGTCCGCTCTGCTGTTCCGCGATCTCGATGGTGTCCGCCGTGCCGTGGCGTTGTCTGCGGTCGATCGCGTCGAGCAGGTTCCGGCCCACATGATCGCCCGCACGGGCGGACGTTTACGGCTGACCGTCGAGGATCGCACCGTGCCGCTGGTCGCGACCGGGGACGTTGCCGCGGCCGGCATGGTGCCGGTCCTGCGGCTCCATGACGACATGGTCGAAATGGGTTACCCGATCGCGGAAGCGCTCGAAATCGTGACGCTCCCCGTCGAGATCGCTGCGGTTCCGCCGGGAGGCGCCATTGCTGGCGTCGCGGTGATCGATGGCGAGCCGACAGAACTTGTCGATCCGCTGTGGTTGCTCGCGTCCGCGGTCGATTCGGATCAGCCAACTGCGCAGCCGCTCTGCCTGCTCGAAGGCAGCGATGCCGGCTGGATGGAAGCCTTTCTGAAACCCGCGCTAGAGAGCGCAGGCTACCGCGTCGCCGCGACGTTGGCGTCGGGCGAAAAAGCCGATGTACGTCTCGCGATGATCGAGGATGCGAGCGTGGCGAGCGGTGGCGCGCCCGTCGTGCGGCTGGGGCGCAGGCGCGGCGAGGGGGTCTACCGCTACGACCGCGCAGAACTGCTGGCGGCGGTCGCGGCGAGTGTTTCGGGGCGGGGTGCGTGATGAGCGAAAAGCTGTTTCTGGTGGCACACATCGCCGGCCGCGCGGTTGCGATCGACGCGGCGCAGGTCGAATCGGTCGTCGATCTCGGGCAGAGCGTGCCCGTGCCGGGAGCACGCGCCGAGGTGTTGGGGCTTGCTGCACTGCGCAGCCGGGTGGTCACCGTCATCGACACGCTCGTCGCGCTTGGGCTGCCTAGCTACGGCGCGCCGGGCCGGCGCGCAGTGATCACCCGCGTCGACGAGCACCTCTACGCGGTGCCGGTCGACATGCTGGAGGATGTCGCGCCGTTCGAACCGGCGCCGCTGCCGGTCGGACTGCATCTCGACGGGCGCTGGGCCGATATCGGCCGCGGGCTGGTCACACGCGATGGCGAGGCGCTGCTCGTCATCGATCTCGGCAGCCTGGTTCCCACGATCGCACAGGCCGCTTGAAGTCCGACAATTAACCCCATCCTTACTGTTGTCTGCCAGGGTTTTGCTGGCTGTAACCCCCGAGGTGTCTCCGCATGAAAACGTGCCTGGTCGTCGATGATTCGAAGGTGATCCGCAAGGTCGCCCGGCACATTCTCGAGGCGATGAATTTCGAAGTGTCCGAAGCCGCCGACGGGCGCGAGGCGCTCGATTCGTGTCTGGCGAAGGTGCCCGATGCGGTGCTGCTCGACTGGAACATGCCGGTGATGAGCGGCATGGATTTCCTGCGCGCGCTGCGCGACACGCAATTGTCGTCGCGCCCCAAGGTCGTCTTCTGCACCACCGAAAACGGGATGGCCCATATCCGCGCCGCGATCGAGGCGGGGGCGGACGAATATGTGATGAAACCCTTCGATCGCGAGACGCTCGAAAGCAAGCTGCAGCTCGTCGGCCTCGCCTGACGCGGGAGCGAGCCGGGTGTCGTCCTCCCCCCAGATCGCCGAGCGGTCGCAATCCGCGGCGCAGCGTGTCCTGATCGTCGATGATTCGGCGGTCGCGCGGGCCGTTCTGACGCGCGCGATCGGCGAACATCCGAACTTTGTCGTGGCGGGGGTCGTCAACGACGCGCTCGGCGCGCTCGCCTTCCTTGAAAACCAACGCGTCGATGTCGTGCTTCTCGATCTCGACATGCCGGGTATCGATGGTCTTACAGCGCTTCCCGACCTCATCGCGGCAGGGTGCGGTGCGCGTGTCCTCGTCGTGTCGTCGTCCTGTGCGGAAGGCGCATCCGCGACGGTGCAGGCGCTCGCGCTTGGCGCTGCCGATACGCTGGTGAAGCCGGGTATCGGCACACACAACGGCCGCTTCGCCGATATGCTCGCCGAGCGCCTTTCGCGCCTGACCGATCCGGTGGTGCAGGGCGAGGGCAAGGCTGCCGCCATTTCCGGTCCGATGCCCGAGACGATCGACGTTGTCGCGATCGGTGCCTCGACCGGCGGCATTCACGCGCTCAGCCAGCTGCTCCGCGCGATCCCGACCGATTTTCGTGCGCCGATCCTGGTCACCCAGCATCTGCCGCATTCCTTTTCGCCCTATTTCGCCGCTCAGCTCGCGGTGCTCGCCAATCGGCCGTGCGACCTCGCCGTCGATCGGCTGCGCATCCGCCCCGGCCGCGTCATCGTCGCGCCGGGCGATGCGCATATGACTTGCGTGGCGCTGCCCGACGGCACTGCGTCGGTGCGCCTGTCGCGCGATCCCGTCGCAAATGGCTGCATGCCGTCGGTCGATCCCATGATGGCGTCGGTCGCGATGGCTTACGGCGCGCGCGCATTGGCGATCATGCTGAGTGGTATGGGGCGCGATGGCGTGGACGGCGCACGCCTCATTCGCGAGGCCGGCGGCACCGTCTTCGCGCAGGACCGCGAGACATCGGTCGTGTGGGGAATGCCGGGTGCCGTTGTCGGCGCGGGGATCGCCAACGCGGTGCTCGATCCGCCGACCATTGGCCGCCTGATCGCCTCGCGCGCGCGGGTGCAGCCATGATCCAGATGCCGATGCCGCATCCCGGGCCAGCCGGTATCATCGCCGCGCTGATGCAGGCGCGCGCCGGTCAGGAGATCGCTGCCAATCGCGCCTGGCGAATCGACCTTGCGCTGAAGCCGCTGCTGGCGGAACGCGGTCTCAAGACGCTGGACGAGCTTGTGGGGCAGCTTCTCGACGGCAAGGACACGACCGTCGGCGACCGGATCGTGGATGCCTTGCTCAACCAGGAAAGCTCGTTCTTTCGCGACGCCGGGATCATCGAGGCGACCGCGCAGGCGATTCGCGAGACATCGGCGGATGGCCTTTCGGCGCGCCCGAAAATCTGGTGCGCGGGCTGCGCGCGCGGGCAGGAGCCGCTTTCGCTCGCCATGATTTTCGCCGAGGAGAGCGAGGGAGCGTTGCTGCCCGATATTCTCGCCACCGACATTTCGGACGCCGCGCTGCAGCGCGCGCGGCAGGGGCGCTATACCCAGTTCGAGATCCAGCGCGGTCTGCCAATCCGCCGCATGATGCGCTGGTTCGATGCGGAGGCCGTCAGCGGCGACTGGATCGCGAAGCCCGAACTGTTGCGCATGGTGCGGTACCGCCGGCAGAATCTGGTCGCGGACGCGGCGCCGGTCGGTCTGTTCGATGCGGTGATGTGCCGCAACGTGCTGTTCTATCTGACCCCGCCACTGCGCGCGGCAGTGCTGGACCGCTTTGCGAACGCATTGCGTCCGGGCGGCTTGCTGGTGCTCGGTGCGGGTGAAACGGTGATCGGATTGTCGGACCGCTTCACCCCCAGCCAGCGCTTCCGCGGATTCTACGAGGCGCTACCTGCAAAGCGGTCCCGCCCGGTCGCGAGCGCTGCCTGACGCGCTGGCGCTTGTGTCCGCGCCCTAAGCTGCTCTAGCACCGCTGCAATCGAAGGATATGCCGGTGCCGCCGATCGATCTGCCGTCCCCCAATTTCGACGCGCGCGCGCTGCCGATCAGCATGATCGTGCTGCACTATACCGGCATGGAAAGCGCCGAGGCCGCGATCGACCGGCTGCGCGACCCCGAGGCGAAGGTGTCCGCCCATTACGTCGTCGACGAGGATGGGCAGGTCATCTGCATGGTGGATGAGGGTGACCGCGCCTGGCACGCGGGCGCGTCGCACTGGCGCGAGATCGACGACGTCAATTCCGCGAGCATCGGGATCGAGATCGTCAATCCCGGCCACGAATGGGGCTATGTCCCCTTCCCGGATGCGCAGATCGACGCCGTCATCCGCCTCGTCGCGGAAATCAAGGACCGCTACGAGATCACACGCGGCAACATCGTCGGCCATTCCGACATTGCCCCGGCGCGCAAGCGCGATCCCGGCGAGCTGTTTCCCTGGCACCGGCTGGCGCGCCTCCGTCTTGCGCTGCCGCGTCCGACGCAAAGTCTCATGGACCCGTTCTGGACGGAAGCGGGTTTCTGCCTCGCGCTCGAACGGTTCGGGTATGACGTGACCGACCGGATGGCCGCGATCATGGCCTTTCAGCGCCGGTTCCGCCCGGAGCTGATCGACGGCGAGATCGACGCCGAGTGCCGAATGATCCTGCTCGCGCTCCTGCTTCCCAAGCCGCGCGGAGACGCGTAGGGAGGCCGCGCTAGAGGGCCGGGCGACTGCGGCCCCCGCGGAGGGCGCCCGTCAAAGTAATACTTTGACGGGACCCGAGGCGGGGGGCGAGGAAAGTCCGGGCTCCGCGGAACAACGGTGCCGGGTAACACCCGGCGGGCGGGCGGCCTTGTGCCGACCGTTCAGGGACAGTGCCACAGAGAGCAGACGGCGACCGCTTAGGCGACGCCACGGTGAAAGGGTGCGGCAAGAGCGCACCGCGCGCCTGGCAACAGGGGCGGCACGGCAAACCCCACCGGGAGCAAGACCGAATAGGGGTAGCGAGGGCGCATTCGTGCGTCCGGGGCGTGTTCCCGCCTGCTACCCGGGTTGGTCGCTTGAGCCTGTCGGTAACGGCAGGCCTAGAGGAATGGTCGCCCATCCGCATCTGCGGTGGACAGAACCCGGCTTACAGGCCCTCTGGCAATTCCATCCGGATCGTCATCCGCGAAGTGCGGCGACGCGCGGCAGTTCCTTTTCGGGGATAAGCCCTTCCAGCACCGACCAGAAGCCGGTGACCGCTTCCTGCCCCGCGTTCGAATAGGCCGAAGACCAGCGATCGCGGACGTAATCGAACATCTTCGCCTCGAACGCCGCACCCTCGGGCGTCAGCCGCAGCAGCCGCTGGCGGCGATCGCGCTCGCCTGGCCGGGTCTCGACATAATGGCGGTCGGTCAGTTCGTTCAGCACGCGGCCGAGCGACTGCTTGGTAATGCCGAGCAGCGCGAGCAGGTCGCTGACCGCCATGTCGGGCTTACGCGCGATGAAATACAGCGCGCGGTGATGCGCGCGCCCCAGCCCCTGTCGGGCGAGGTCCGCGTCGATCTTCCGGGCGATGTAGGTCTGCGCGAAATACAGCAGTTCGATGCCGCGCCGAATCTCCGATTCGCGCAGGAACAAGGCTGATGCGGACTGGGTTTGGGCAGTCATGTTGACCGGCTTTGCCATCGGCACTAGGCGTCCGCAAGCCGTAACCTGCGTTATACTGTCCCCAATCTGGAGCCGACGTGACCTTCGCGTACGAACCTCACCCTTCTCCCGTCGCCGCCAGTGAGCGCGACGGCCGCCTCGTCGATCCCGGTTTTGGCCGCGTTTTCACCGATCACATGGTCACGCTGCGCTGGTCGGAGGGGAAGGGGTGGCACGACGGCAAGGTTCATGCCCGCGCGCCGCTGCAGATGGATCCCGCGTCGTCTGTGCTTCACTATGCGCAGGAAATCTTCGAAGGAATGAAGGCGTATCGGCTCGACGACGGCACCACCGCGCTATTTCGCCCTGAAGCAAATGCGCGCCGCTTCCAGGATTCGGCCCGTCGCATGGCGATGCCAGAACTGCCGGAGGCGCTGTTCCTCGAATCGATCGAGCGGCTGGTCGAGATCGATCGCGACTGGATCCCGACGATCGAGGGCGGTTCGCTGTATCTGCGCCCCTTCATGATCGCCAGCGAGGTGTTCCTCGGGGTGAAGCCCTCGTCCGAATATCTCTACATGGTCATCGCCTCCTCCGTTGGCGGCTATTTCAAGAGCGGCGCACCGGCGGTCTCGCTATGGGCGACGCGCGATTTCACCCGTGCGGCTCCCGGCGGGACGGGCGCGGCGAAGTGCGGCGGCAACTATGCCGCCAGCCTTGCCGCGCAGCACGACGCGATCGCGCGCGGGCACGACCAGGTCGTCTTCCTCGATGCGGCGGAGCGCCGCTGGATCGAGGAGCTTGGCGGCATGAACATCTTCTTCGTGTTCGAGGACGGCAGCGTCGTCACCCCGCCGCTGACCGGCACGATCCTGCCCGGCATCACCCGCGATTCGATCCTGACGCTGCTTCGTGACGAGGGGGTCGCGGTGCGCGAAGAGCCATATGCCATCCAACAGTGGCAAGCCGATGCGGAGAGCGGCCGCCTGATCGAAAGCTTCGCCTGCGGCACCGCTGCGGTCGTGACACCGATCGGCAAGGTCACCAGCACGGAGTTCGCGTTCACCGTCGGCAGCGGCGGGCCGGGCCAGATGACCCAGCGCATCCGACAGCGCCTCGTCGACATCCAGCGCGCCCGCGCCCCCGATCCGCATGGCTGGCTGAAGCGCCTCGACTGAGGCGGAAACGGGTCTTTCCTAACCCGCGCGGGCCGCTATAAGCCCGCGCTTCCGGGTGGCCGAGCGCCACCTCGTTGGGGCGTCGCCAAGTGGTAAGGCAGCGGCTTTTGGTGCCGCCATTCGCAGGTTCGAATCCTGCCGCCCCAGCCAATTCCCCGAGGCCTTCACGCGCGCTGAGGTCGCCACTCGCCATATTGACTTCGCGGGCGCTTTCGCATCCCAGACAGGACATCCGCCCTGCTGGAGAGAGACGTCCCCATGAAGACCCGTGCTGCCGTTGCGTTCGAAGCGAAACGCCCGCTCGAGATCGTCGAGCTCGATCTGGAAGGGCCGAAGGCTGGCGAGGTGCTGGTGGAGATCATGGCGACGGGCATCTGCCATACCGACGCCTATACGCTCGACGGTCTGGACAGCGAGGGACTGTTTCCGAGCGTGCTGGGCCATGAAGGCGCGGGCATCGTGCGCGAGGTCGGGGCGGGGGTGACCTCGGTGAAGCCGGGCGATCACGTCATCCCCCTCTACACGCCGGAATGCCGCCAGTGTAAATCCTGCCTCAGCGGCAAGACCAATCTGTGCACCGCGATCCGCGCGACGCAGGGGAAGGGGCTGATGCCGGACGGGACGACGCGGTTCAGCCACAAGGGCAAGCCGATCTTCCATTACATGGGCTGCTCGACCTTTTCGAATTTCACCGTTCTGCCCGAGATTGCGGTGGCGAAGATCCGCGAGGACGCGCCGTTCAAGACAAGTTGCTATATCGGCTGCGGGGTCACCACCGGGGTCGGCGCGGTCGTCAACACCGCCAAGGTGCAGGTCGGCGAGACGGTCGTCGTCTTCGGGCTTGGCGGTATCGGTCTCAACGTCATCCAGGGCGCGCGGCTGGCGGGCGCGAGCCGCATCGTCGGGATCGACCTCAACCCCGAGCGCGAGGCCTGGGGCCGCCAGTTCGGGATGACGGACTTCATCAATTCCCGGGGGCTGTCACGCGAGGAGACGATCGCGAAGGTGCTGGAGCTGACCGATGGCGGCGCGGATTACAGCTTCGACGCGACTGGCAATACCGAGGTGATGCGCACCGCGCTGGAATGCTGCCACCGTGGCTGGGGCACGTCGATCATCATTGGCGTCGCGGAAGCCGGTAGGGAAATCAGCACCCGGCCGTTCCAGCTCGTCACCGGGCGGAACTGGCGCGGCACCGCGTTCGGCGGCGCCAAGGGGCGCACCGATGTACCCAAGATCGTCGACTGGTATATGGACGGCAAGATCGCGATCGACCCGATGATCACCCACGTCCTCACCCTGGACGAGATCAACAAGGGCTTCGACCTGATGCACGCCGGCGAGAGCATCCGCAGCGTCGTCGTCTATTGATGACGGACGCGGCGGCCTATGACGTCCTGATCGTCGGCAGCGGCCATGGCGGCGCGCAGGCCGCGATCACGCTGCGCCAGATCGGGTTCACGGGGAGCGTCGCGATCCTGGGGGACGAGGCGGAGCCGCCCTACGAGCGCCCGCCGCTATCCAAGGATTATCTCGCCGGCGAAAAGCCGTTCATGCGCATCCTCATCCGTCAGCGGCATTTCTGGGCTGAACGGGAGATCACGCTGCTGCCTGGGCGGCGGGTGGTGTCGGTGGACGCCGCGGCGCACCGCATCACGACCGGTGACGGCGAGACGATCGGTTATGGCCGTCTCATATGGGCTGCGGGCGGTGCTGCGCGGCGGCTTGCCTGCGCGGGCCATGATGCCGCTGGGGCCCACAGCGTTCGCACGCGCGCGGACGTCGACAGGGTGATTGCCGAGCTGCCGGATGTAGCGCGCGTCGTCGTCGTCGGTGGCGGCTATATCGGGCTGGAGGCGGCTGCGGTCCTGACCAAGCTGGGCAAGCAGGTGACTGTCGTCGAGGCGCTCGACCGCGTGCTGGCGCGGGTGGCGGGAGAGCCGCTGTCGCGCTTCTTCGAGGCCGAGCACCGCGCCCACGGCGTCGATGTTCGGCTCGGCGCCGCCGTGGAGGAAATCCTTGTCGAGAAGGCGCGCGCTGCGGGGGTGCGTCTGGCCGACGGCGCGGTGTTGCCGGCGGAGATGGTGATCGTCGGCATCGGCATCCTGCCGGAAGTCGCGCCGCTCATCGATGCAGGCGCGGTGGGCGGAAACGGGGTGGAGGTGGATGCCTTTTGCCGGACGAGCCTGCCCGACATTTTCGCAATCGGCGACTGTGCCGCGCATCCGAACCCGTTTGCCGCAGGTCGTATCGTTCGACTGGAATCGGTGCAGAATGCCGTCGATCAGGCGGGGGTCGCCGCCCGCGCGATCGCCGATACCGCGCCGCAGCCTTATGCCGCCGTGCCGTGGTTCTGGTCGAACCAGTATGACCTGAAGCTCCAGACGGTCGGACTGTCGGCCGGCCACGACGCCTGCGTCTTGCGCGGAGACCCCGCCACGCGGAGCTTTTCGCTGATCTATCTGCGGGAAGGCGCGGTCATCGCGCTCGACTGCGTCAATGCGACGCGAGACTATGTGCAGGGCCGCGCGCTGGTGGAACAGCGCGCGATGATCGACGCAGCCCAGCTTGCGGACACGACGACCCCGCTCAAGACACTGCTGAGCGCGTAGAAGCTCTCGATTTCGGGCGCTGGTCGGCGGTGGCGGAGACGGAGGGATTCGAACCCTCGGTACGGTTTCCCGTACGACGCTTTAGCAAAGCGTTGGTTTCAGCCACTCACCCACGTCTCCGGATGCGCTGCGAGGGCAGGGCTATAGCGACGGGTATCGCCGGGATCAACGCGCATTTCGCGGATAAGATCGCTGCATTCGGGCGTGAAATCGACTCGGGTCATCGACGGTTCATTGCGCGGCTGCGACGAACGGGGTTAACCAAGGTAGGTGGGGTGCGCCCCGGGGGGTGAATGACATGCGGAAGGTTCTGAACGGGTTGGCAATCGCGGCGATGCTGCTGGGCGGGGCCGCGGCGCCCGCGCAGGTGCGCACCATCGATCCCAATCAGGCGATCGACAGCGATCTCGGCGGACAGCGTAGCGCGCCGCCGCGGACGGCTCAGGCCGACCCGACGAATTACCCGTACGAACCGGTTCAATCCGGTTCGCAGTCCGATCCGATGCAGGAGGTTCCGCCTGCCCCCGCGCAACAGGCGCCGGCTCAGCCGCTTCCACCACCGGCGGCGCACAGCGAGGCCGCGCAGGAGCGGAGGGCCGAGGCGACGACGACCGCCGACCAGACGTTCAAGCGGGACGATCTGATCGGTGCGGGCGAAGGCGTGTTCGGCAAGGGCGCGGAAGGGTTCGCGTCGATCATCGAGAAGATCCTGAAGGACCAGGGCCAGCCCAACGCCTACATTGCGGGGCGCGAGGCGTCGGGGGCGTTCGTTGTGGGGCTTCGCTACGGATCGGGGATCATGACCCACAAGGTCGAGGGGCAGAAGCCGGTCTATTGGACCGGGCCTTCGGTCGGCTTCGATGTCGGCGGCGATGCCAACAAGGTCTTCGTGCTGGTCTACAATCTCTACGACACCGAGGAGCTCTACAAGCGCTTCCCGGCAGCAGAAGGCCGACTGTATTTCGTCGGCGGCTTTGCGGCGACCTATCTGCGGCGCGGCAACGTCGTGCTCATCCCGGTGCGTCTCGGCGTCGGCTGGCGGGCGGGCGTCAATGTCGGCTATATGAATTTCACCCACAAATCGCGCTGGCTGCCGTTCTGAGCCTGCGCCTGCGTATCGCGCTTAGCGCAACGGCGCTTGCCGTCCTTCCGGCGGCGAGCGCGGTTGCCGCCGACCCGCCCGAATGGACCCGGCCGACCGCGCCGTTCCATATCGTCGGCAACATCTGGTATGTCGGCAGCGAGGGGCTCGCCGCGTACCTCATCAAGACCACGGCCGGCGCGATCCTGATCGACGCGACGATGGCGGAGAATGTGCCAGCGATCCTGCGCAATATCCGAAGCGTCGGGGTGTCGCCGCGCGACGTGCGCTACCTTCTCGTCAGCCATGCGCATTTCGACCATGCGGCCGGCGATGCAGCGATGGTGAAGGCGACCGGCGCCAAGGTCGTGGCTGGTGTTGGCGACGTGGCGGCGCTGCAGTCGGGCAGGCCGCCGGGCGAAACGACCTACACGCCGGTAAATTTCGCGCCGGTGACGGTCGCGCGCGGCGTTCGGGATGGCGATGCGGTAAGCCTTGGCGGGGTCACGCTGCGCGCGGTCGCGACGCCTGGCCATACGCCGGGCTGCACGACCTGGACGATGCGGACGCGCGGGGCGGGGCGGATGCTCGATGTCGTGTTTCCGTGCAGCATTACCGTGGCCGGCAACCGGCTCGTCGGCAACCGGCGCTATCCGGCTATCGTCAGCGATTTCCGGAAAAGTTTCGATCGTCTTGCGAGGCTTCACGCCGACGTCGTCCTTCCTGCGCATCCCGAGTTTGCCGATGTGCTGACCCGGCATACCCGCGGCGGCGAACGGGCCTATGTCGCGCCGGGGCTGCTCCAGACGATGGTGGCGAAAGCGCGCATCGCCTTTGCGGACGATCTCGCCAAGCAGCAGAAGCGGTGATCGCGCGGGCAGTTGCAGCAGGTGGGCGTTTCGTCGATTGAGCGGCGCATGACGATGACTCTTTACGGCATTCCCAATTGCGACACGGTGAAACGCGCGCGGCGCTGGCTCGACGAGCACGGTGTTGCCTACGCCTTCCACGATTACCGCAAGAACGGTGTCGATGAAGCGGCGCTTCGCGGCTGGATCGGTCGGTTGGGTTGGGAGGCGCTACTCAACCGATCGGGCACGACCTTTCGAAAGTTGCCCGAAGATATGAAGCGGGACATCGACGCGGAAAAGGCGATGGCGATCATGCTCGCCAACCCGTCCGCCATACGCCGCCCCGTCGTCGTTCAGGGCGATCGGCTCGTCGTCGGCTTCGATCAGGATCGCTTCGCGCCCCTGGCTGGCTGAGCAAGTCGTTCCTTCGATTGCGTTTGTCGGAAAGGCGGCGCAGCATATCGCCAGCATTTGGTGGAGGGGACAGATGATGGCGGGACGGCGCAGGGCACCGGTTTGGTTCAAGCTCGTGGCGGTATTGCTGACGGCGTGGGGGATGCTGGGCTGCTATGCCTGTCTGATGCAGTTCCTGCACGGCGCCGAGGCGATGGGGCCGGCGACCGACTATGACCGCGCGCTCTACGCCGCGCTGCCGATCTGGTACAATTCGGTCTATGCCGTGGCGGTCGTCACCGGCTTTCTGGGCGGCCTGTGCCTGATCGTGCGATCGGCGATGGCGCGGCCGCTTTTCGTCATTTCGCTGGTCGCGGTCATCGTGCAATTCGGCTGGCTGTTCGCGACGACCGATATCATCGCGCACAAGGGCGCGGGCGTAGTCCTGCCGTTCCCGATCCTGATCGTGCTGATCGCAGCGTTCGGCATCTGGCTGTCGGGGCGGGCGCTGCGTCGCGGCTGGATCGGATGATGCGCGCGGTGTAGAGCGCGCGACCATGTCCACGACCTTCACGATCGACAGCGCCACGAGCCGCGCCAATCCCGTTTCCGCGCCGATGAAGCGGCTGACCGTGCCTGCCATCCGGAAGCGAAAGACGGAGATCGCAGCGGGCGCAGAGCCGCTGGTGATGCTGACCGCCTATACGGTGCGCAACGCCCAGCTGCTCGATCCGCACTGCGACCTGCTTTTGGTCGGCGATAGCCTGGGCCAGGTGATCTACGGCCTGCCCTCCACGGTTCCCGTGACGCTCGACATGATGGCGGCGCACGGCGCGGCGGTGGTGCGCGGCAGCTTTCACGCGGTCGTCGTCATCGACATGCCGTTCGGCAGTTACGAGGCGTCGCCCGAAAAGGCGTTCGAAAGCGCGGCGTGGCTGTTGAAGCAGACCGGCGCCGCAGCGGTGAAGCTGGAGGGCGGGGCGGCGATGGCACCCACGGTCGGTTTCCTTTCGGAGCGCGGCATTCCCGTGATGGCGCATGTCGGGCTGACGCCGCAGGCGGTGAACGCGCTCGGCGGCTATGGCGCGCGCGGGCGCACCAAGGCGGAGGCGGACAAGATCGTTGCCGACGCCAAGGCGGTGGCCGACGCGGGCGCGTTCGCGCTGGTGATCGAGGGCGTGGTAGAGCCGATCGCGGTCGCGATCACACAAGCGATTCAGTGCCCGACGATCGGCATCGGCGCGTCTGCACAGTGCGATGGCCAGGTGCTGGTCGCCGAGGACATGCTGGGCCTGTTCGAGCGGACGCCGCGCTTCGTGAAGCGGTTCGACGACATGGCCGGCCATATCTCGAAGGCCGCGGCGACCTATGCCGCGGACGTTCGATCGCGCGCGTTTCCCGGCCCCGAACAGACCTACGCGCCCAAGGATTGAGCGCGCTTCCGTTTCCCGTTTCGCGCGGCTAAGGTCCGCGCCTTTCCACACCTGCCGGAGCATTCCCCTTGGCCGTCACGCCGAATACCAACGATACCTTCCTGCGCGAGGTCGATGAGGAACTGCGCCGCGACCAGGCGATCGCGGTGTGGCGCAAGTGGGGACGGCTGATCGTCGTCGGCGTGGTCGTCGCGCTGGTGGCATTCGGCGGGTATCTGTTCTGGCAGCACCGCAAGGCCGAAGCCGCCGGCGCCGAGGGCGAGCAGCTGCAGGCAGCGTATGACAAGCTTGCTGCAGGGCAAAAGGACGCGGCGGCCAAGCCGCTGGCGGAACTGGCGCAGTCCAGTGCGGACGGCTACCGCGCGCTCGCGATCTTCACACAGGCGGACCTTCTGCTGCAGAAGGACGATCTGAAGGGCGCGGCAGCCAAGTTCGCCTCGGTCGCGAACGATAGCAGCGTCGCGCAACCTTTCCGCGACCTTGCGCTCGTGCGTCAGACGACGGCGGAGTTCGACACGCTGAAGCCGGATGACGTCATCGCGCGGCTGCGCGGTCTCGCGGTGCAGGGCAATCCGTGGTTCGGCAGCGCCGGCGAGCTGGTGGCGGCGGCGTATCTGAAGCAGGGGCGGCGCGATCTGGCGGGCGCGATGTTCGGCCGGCTCGCCAAGGACGAGGGGGTTCCGGAATCGATCCGTCAACGCGCGGTTCAGATGGCCGGGACGATGGGGGTCGACACGGTCGGCGCGAACGAAGGTCAGAACAAGCAATGAAGAAGACTGTTGCAACCCCGCTCGTCCTCGCGGCGATGATGGGGCTGAGCGCGTGCGGCGTGTTCAAGGGCGGCCAGAAGAAGACGCCGACGCTGGGCAACCGCGTGCCGATCCTGGTGTCCGAAAACGGCGCCGAGGCGGACAAGACGCTCGCCGATATTCAGGTCACGCTGCCCGCACCAGTCGTCAACGACGCGTGGGCACAGCCCGGCGGCAATGCGTCCAAGTCGATGGGTCAGCTCGCCATCGGTGACCAGCCGACCCGCGCCTGGGTCGCCCGGATCGACGGCGGATCGAGCCGCGCGCGGTTGGGTGCGGCGCCGGTCATTGCGGATAACAAGATCTTCGCGGTCGATGTCGACGCCAACGTCCACGCCTTTGCCGCCGACACCGGCGCCTCGCTCTGGTCGCACGGCCTCGCCGATGGCGAGAAGAACCGGGCGGCGCGCTTTGGCGGCGGGGTGAGCTACGACGAAGGCAAGGTCTATGCGACCGACGGTCTTGGCGAAGTCGTCGCGCTGAACGCGGCGGACGGCAAGGAAGTGTGGCGCGCGAAGCCGGGTGGCCCGCTGCGCGGCGCGCCGTCGATCGCGGGGGGCCAGCTTTACGTGCTCAGCCAGGACAACCAGCTCTTCGCGCTCGACGAGGCGACGGGCAAGGTGCTCTGGAACCAGACCGCCAGCCTCGAAACGCAGGGCGTCTTCGGCGTGGCGGCGCCGGCGGTCGCGTCCGGCACGGTCGTTGCGGGCTTCTCCTCGGGCGAGCTCAACGCCTATCGTTACGAGAATGGCCGCTCGCTGTGGCAGGATGCGCTGTCGCGCACGTCGATCTCGACCTCGGTGTCGAGCCTTGCCGATGTCGATGCCGATCCGGTGATCGAGGACGGCCGCGCCTATGCGGTCGGTGTCGGTGGTCGAATGGTCGCGATCCAGCTCGATACCGGGCAGCGGCTTTGGGAACAGAATCTGGCCGGCATATCCACCCCGTGGATCGCGGGCGAGTGGCTGTTCGTCGTGACCGACGACGCGCGGCTGATCGCGCTGTCGCGGACCAACGGCAAGGTGCGCTGGATCAGCCAGCTGCCCGGCTATCGCAACGTCAAGAAAAAGAAGAACCCGATCAACTGGTTCGGTCCGGTGCTCGCGGGCAACCGCCTGTGGCTGACCAATTCGGCCGGCCAGATCGTGGCGACGAACCCCAGCGACGGTTCGGTGCATGCGACGATCGAGACGAAGGAATCCTTCTCGCTGCCGCCGGTCGTCGCCAACAACACGCTGTATGTGCTCGACCAGAAGGGTCAGCTTTCGGCCTATCGCTAGGGGCGGAACCGGCGTTCCACGATCACGGGTGACGACAGCGCGCGCGTCGGCTATCGCGCGCGTATGCCAAAACTCCCCGTGGTCGCGATCATCGGCCGTCCCAATGTCGGCAAGTCGACGCTGTTCAACCGGCTCGTCGGCAAGAAGCTGGCGCTGGTCGACGATCGTCCCGGCGTAACCCGTGACCGGCGGGAGGGCGACGCGCACCTCCTCGGCCTCGATTTCCGGATCGTGGATACGGCTGGTTATGAAGACCACGACGCCCAGTCGCTACCCGGTCGGATGCGCCAGCAGACCGAAGCCGCGGTTGCACAGGCCGACGTCGCGCTGTTCATGATCGATTCGCGTGCCGGTATCGTCCCCCTCGACGAGGAGATCGCACGCTGGCTGCGCGGCGCCAGGACGCCGATCCTGCTCGTCGCCAACAAGGCGGAAGGGCGCGCCGGTGAGCAGGGCATCCTCGAATCATTGGCGCTCGGCTTCGGCGATCCCGTCCAGCTCTCCGCCGAGCACGGCGAGGGCATTGGCGATCTGTTCGAGGCACTGTTGCCGCATATCGAGGGCAAGGCGACCGACGATGATGCGGACGACGACGAGGGAGAGGACGCGCCGCTGAAGCTGGCGATCGTCGGTCGGCCCAATGCGGGCAAGTCCACGCTGGTCAACAAGATGCTCTGCGAAGACCGGATGATTACCGGTCCGGAAGCCGGCATCACGCGCGATTCGATCGCGATCGACTGGGAATGGACCGCGGCGGACGGCACCGTGCGCCCGGTGCGGATCATCGATACTGCGGGCATGCGCAAGCGCGCGAAGGTTCAGGACAAGCTGGAAAAGCTGTCGGTTGCGGACGCGCTCCACGCGGTCGATTTCGCCGAGGTCGTCGTCCTGCTGCTCGACGCGACGCTGGGGCTGGAGGCGCAGGATCTGCGCATTGCCGACAAGGTCCTGTCCGAAGGCCGCGCGCTCATCATCGCGATCAACAAATGGGACATCGCCGAAAACGCGTCGTCGCTGTTCAACGGCATCAAGCGTGCGCTGGAAGACGGGCTGAGCCAGGTGAAGGGCGTGACCGTCATCACCGTCTCCGCCGCGACGGGGAAGGGGATCGACCAGTTGATCCAGGCGGCGTTCGAGACGCGCGAGGCGTGGTCGCGCCGCGTCGGAACGGGCGAGCTCAACCGCTGGTTCGAACGCGCGATCGAGGCGAATCCGCCGCCCGCCCCCGGCGGCAAGCGGATCAAGATGCGCTACGTCACCCAGGTGAAGACGCGGCCGCCGAGTTTCGTGATCTTCGGCACCCGCGTCGATCAGCTGCCCGCAAGCTATGAACGCTATCTGGTCAACAGCATGCGCCGCGACCTGAATTTCGGCGCAGTGCCGGTTCGGCTGACGCTGCGCGCACCGAGCAATCCGTTCGATCGCCGCGAGTGATTGCGGTGCCCGCGTCAACGACATGTTTACCCAGATCGGACTAACTTGCGCTTTAACAGTGCCGTTCGGCGTTCGCGCCGATAGGGGGAGATCACGGTGTCGTTCGAAGGTAGCACTCTGGTGGACTGGGCCGCCTTTTCGCGCGCCCGTGCTGAGCTGGGCGCGGGATTCGTGCGGATCCTGGGGTATTTCCGCGAAGATGGCGTCAAGTCGGTCGCCGCGATCGAGGACGCGATGCGCAGCGGCAACGCGACCGCGATGGTGATTCCCGCGCACACGCTGAAGGGCGAGGCGCGGCAGTTCGGCGCGGAACCGCTGGCCGACATGGCCGAGCGGATCGAGGTCATCGCGCGCGACTGCGTCGAATCGCGTGATACGCCGGATCAGGCGATCGAGGATATCGTCGCATTGCGCCCGATGTTCGAACAGACGCTCGCGCTGCTGGAGCGCGAGGCCAATCCACTGGCCGAGCGCCGGCCCGCCGGCGGGTTCGGTCGCCGTGCATCGCCCGGAGGCTTCGGCCGCGCCTGATCAGCCGGCGAGGCGCGCGTCGGGCAGTCGATAGTCCCGAAACTGGTCCCGTAGCGCCGTCTTCAGCAGCTTGCCGGTCGCGGTGTGCGGGAGCGAATCGACGAACTCGATCGCATCGGGCAGCCACCATTTGGCGACATGCTTCCTCAGATGCGCATTGATCTCGTCGGGTGATACGGCCGATCCCGGCTTGCGCACGACGAGAAGGAGCGGGCGTTCGTCCCATTTGGGATGCGCGATGCCGATGGCGGCGGCTTCCGCCACGCCTGCGCAGCCGACCGCGGCGTTTTCCAGCTCGACCGAGCTGATCCATTCGCCGCCCGATTTGATGACGTCCTTCGAACGATCGGTGATCTGCATCGTGCCGTCCGGGTGAAGCACCGCGACATCGCCGGTGTCGAACCAGCCACCGGCATCGACCGCGTCCTGATCCGCGCCGAAATAGCGCTTCACGACCCAGGGCCCGCGCACCTGCAGGCGACCCGAGCTCTTGCCGTCGCGCGGCAGCACAGCGCCATCGTCGTCGATGACCTGCAGCTCGATCCCGAACGGAATACTCCCCTGCTTGCACATCCGGTCGAGTTGGGCGTCGCGAGTCATGCTCGCCCAGTCCGGCGGTTCGTTGCCCGCCGTGCCGATCGGTGAGGTTTCGGTCATCCCCCACAGATGCTTGACGGTCGCGCCCATCCCCATGATCCGGTCGATCATCGCGCGCGGCGCCGCCGAACCGCCGATCGTGACCTGCTTCAGGTGGCGCGGACTTTCCCCGGTCGCATCGATATGCTGGAACATCGACAGCCACACCGTCGGCACGCCGGCCGAATGGGTGACCTTTTCGTCGTTCATCAGCCGGCACAGCACGGCCGGATCATTGACGGCGGAATAGACGAGCTTCGCGCCGGCGAGCGCGCAGGCGAAGGGCAGGCCCCAGGCGGCGGCGTGGAAGAGCGGGACGACGGGCAGCACTACCGAACTCGGCGCGAGATCGAAGACCCATGGCGCAACCTCCGCCATCGCGTGGATCATCGTGGAGCGGTGTTCGTAGAGAACGCCCTTCGGATTGCCGGTCGTGCCGCTGGTGTAGCAGAGCATGCACGGCTCGCGTTCCGGCCCCTCGACCCATTCATAGTCGTCGTCCTCGCGATCGATCAGCGCGGCAAAGCCCTGCAGCCCGAGATCGTCGAACGCGACATAATGACGGATGCTGGTCCACTGGCTTTTCAATCGATCGACGATCGGCTGGAAGGCCATGTCGTAGAACAGCACCTGATCCTCGGCGTGATTGGCGATGTAGACGAGCTGTTCGTCGAAAAGGCGCGGGTTGATAGTGTGGACGACCCCGCCCATGCCGATCGCGCCATACCACGCGACGAGGTGGTGCGCGTGGTTCATCGCCAGCGTCGCGACCCGGTCCCCACGGCCCACGCCCATTCGTTCGAGCGCCTGCGCCAGTTTGCGCGCATCGCGTGCGATGCCGGCCCAGTCGGTGCGCGTCTCGCGGCCATCGGCCCAGTGTGTGACGATTTCCCGCGCGCCATGTTCGCGCGCCGCGTGATCGATGAGGCGCGGTACGCGCAGCTCGAAATCCTGCATTCCGCCAAGCACCGCCCACGCTCTCCCGTTCGTGTCGATCGCATCGGCCGGAGCGAACGCCGCCCGGTCTCCCGCGTCAGCCGACGAGCGCGAGCCGGGTTTCTGACGGCTTGAGCAAGGCGGTGGTCACACCGTGCAACGTCTCGATCCGGCCCGCAAGCTCGCCGTCGAGCAGGAAGTCGCGCCCGAGTAGCAGCGTTGCGGTTCCGCCTGTCGGCACAAGAACCTTGAGGCGAACCTCACCCCGCGCGCCGCGGTGCGGGGCGAGTGTGGCGGCAAGCGCCGGGATGGCGGCCGCATCATCGACTGCGATCTCCAGCACGAAGCGCGCGGTCGATGCCAGCGTCTCGAACGGCTGGATTCGTTTCACCGACACGCGCGGCGTATCCTCGCCCGGACGCCTGTCGAGTTCGACGGTGATGAGCCCGCATCCGCCGTTCTTCGCGGCGTCCTCCAGATCGGCGGCGACCGCGTCGTCGAAGCAGGTTGCGACGAACTGGCCGCTGGCGTCGGACATCGTCGCCATCATGTAGCGCCGCCCGCGCGCCGAGGTGCGCCAGCGCGCGTCCTCGACCAGCACCGCCATCGTCGCGCCGGTCCGCGTGCCATCGTCGGGGATCGACAGCTCGCCAAGCGCGACGAAGCTGCGCGCGCCGTGGCTGCGGGCAAGATGCAGGTGGCGATCGACGGGATGGGCGGAAAAGTAGAAGCCGTAAGCCTCCTTCTCCTGCTCCATCCGCTCGGCGAGCGACCAGTTGGCGCCCGCGGGCAGCTTGATCGTGTCGCCTGCGACCGCGCTATCGCCGAACAGCCCACCCTGGCCGCTGATCCGTGCCGCATGGTTGCTGGCCGCCACCGCGAGGATCGTCTCGGCCGCGGCGAACACGCCGGCGCGGTTGGGTTCGAGCGTATCGAAGGCGCCGGCAGCAGCGAGCGTCTCGACCTGGCGCTTGTTGAGCAATCGCGGATCGACGCGATCGGCGAGGTCGTCTAGGCTCTGGAACGCGCCGCTCGCCTGGCGTTCCTCGACCAGCCGTTCCATCGCGCCTTCGCCGACCGATTTGAGCGCCGCAAGCGCGTATCGCACGGCGTGGCCGTCCGACGTCGCCTGGACATCGAACTCGGCTTCGCTCGCGTTGATATCGGGCGGCAGGCATTCGACGCCGAGTCGACGCATGTCATCGACGAAGATCGCGAGCTTGTCTGTCAGATGCAGGTCGTAACACATTGATGCCGCGAAGAACTCGTGCGGATAATGCGCCTTCAGCCATGCCGTCTGATAGGTGAGCAGCGCATAGGCCGCGGCGTGGCTCTTGTTGAAACCATAGCCGGCGAACTTGTCGATCAAGTCGAACAGCTCGTTGGCTTTCGCCTTGGCGATCCCGTTCACCTGTGCGCAGCCCTCGACGAAGATCGCGCGCTGCGCGTCCATCTCGGCCTTGATCTTCTTGCCCATCGCGCGGCGGAGCATGTCGGCGCCGCCCAGCGTGTAGCCCGCCAGGATCTGCGCAGCCTGCATCACCTGTTCCTGATAGACGAAGATGCCATACGTCTCTTGCAGGATCGGTTCGAGAAGGGCGTGAGGATATTCAATGGCTTCGTTGCCATTCTTGCGACGGCCGAACATCGGGATATTGTCCATCGGACCCGGCCGATAGAGCGCGTTGAGCGCGATGATGTCCTCGAAAACGGTCGGCTTCACCGCGGTCAGCGTCCGGCGCATGCCCTCCGACTCGATCTGGAACACCCCGACCGTGTTGCCGCTCTGCATGAGCTTGAAGGTCGCTTCATCGTCCCATGACAGCGTATCGAGATCGACAACTATATCTCGTTTCTTAAGTAGTTCGACAGCCTTCTTGAGAACCGAAAGCGTCTTCAAGCCAAGGAAGTCGAACTTCACCAGCCCGGCGCCCTCGACATATTTCATGTCGAACTGTGTGACGGGCATGTCCGATCGCGGGTCGCGGTAGAGCGGGACGAGCTGGGCGAGCGGGCGATCGCCGATGACGACGCCGGCGGCGTGGGTCGAGCTGTGGCGGGGCAGGCCCTCCAGCTGCGTCGCAAGGTCGAGCAGGTGGCGGACCTGATTGTCGTTCGAATATTCGCGCGCCAGCTCTGGCACGCCGTTGAGCGCGCGCTTGAGGTCCCACGGGTCGGTCGGATGGTTGGGCACCAGCTTGGCGAGCCGATCGACCTGACCGTAGCTCATCTGGAGGACGCGTCCGGTGTCCTTCAACACCGCGCGCGCCTTCAGCTTTCCGAAGGTGATGATCTGCGCGACCTGATCGCGGCCATATCGTTCCTGAACGTAGCGGATGACCTCGCCGCGCCGCGTTTCGCAGAAGTCGATATCGAAATCGGGCATCGACACGCGTTCCGGGTTCAGGAAGCGTTCGAACAGCAGACCCAGCTTCAGCGGATCGAGATCGGTAATCGTCAGCGACCAGGCGACGACCGAGCCCGCACCCGAACCGCGCCCTGGTCCCACGGGAATATCGTGGTCCTTCGCCCATTTGATGAAATCGGCGACGATCAGGAAATAGCCCGGAAACCCCATCTGGATGATGACGTCGAGCTCGAATTCCAGCCGCGCGATATAGGGATCGCGCCAGCCATCGGGAGCTGGCTCTGCCGCGAATGCCGCGATCCGGTCGAGCCGGGCGTGGAGTCCCGCGCGCGCCTGTTCGCGCAGCATCGCCGCCTCGCCGTCGCGGTCGCCCGCAAGGCTCGGCAGGATCGGCTTGCGCTTGGGCGCGGCGACGGCGCAGCGCTGGGCCACGACGAGCGTGTTCGCGATCGCTTCGGGCAGGTCGGCGAACAATGTCGCCATGACGTCCGCCGGCTTCATCCACGCGTCCGGCGAGCTGCGGGGACGATCCTCGCTCTGTAAGTAGCTGGAGCTGGCGATACACAGCATAGCGTCATGCGCCTCGCCGAAATCGGCCTCCGCAAAGCAGCAGGGGTTGGTGGCGACAAGGGGCAGGTCGCGGGCGTAGGCGAGATCGATCAGCGCCTCCTCGGCGGCCTCCTCGATCGCATCGCCGCGGCGCGAGAGTTCGATGTAGAGGCGGTCCGGGAACGCCTCGGCAAGCTGCTCCGCATAGGCCAGCGCGCGCGCCGGCTGGTCTTCCGCGAACAGCCGCGCGACCGCCCCTTCGCCGCCGGCGGTCAGCGCGAGCAGGCCGGCGCTGAATTCTCGCAGTGTCGACAGCTCGACATGGGGCGGCTGGTCGATAGGCCGGTCGAGATGCGCGCGGCTGACGAGTTGGCACAGATTGTCATAGCCCGCGGCGTCCTGCGCGTAGAGCGCGATCCAGTCGACGACGGGCGCGGCGCCGTCCGGCATGCCCGGTCGCGCGATCGAGAGCATCGTGCCGATCACCGGCTGGACGCCGGCGCCCATCGCCGCGTCGGAAAACGCCATGGCGGCGTAGAGACCGTTGCGATCGGTAAGTGCCGCAGCCGGAAAGCGCAGTTTCGCCGCAGACTTCGCGATCGCCTTGGGTTCGATCGCACCGTCGAGCATGGTGTAGGACGAAAAGATACGAAGCGGTACGAAGCCGGAATGCGCCATGCGGGCGACTATGCGCGCCCCGCGCGATTCGCGAAACCGCTGTTCGCCAGATCAGTCGCTCAGGACGATCGGGTGCCCGAGATCGGCAAAGGCCGCCGACACCGCTGCGATGCTGGCGAGCGCGCCATCCACGGATCGGTTCCCGAGCAGGTCGGCGAGCAGCAGCCGCGCGCGTGCCGGTCGCGTTTCCGCGCATTCCAGCAGCAGGAGCAGCGCGCGTTCGGCGTCGGTTGCGCGCGCGCAGCAGCACGGTGCGATGGTCAGGCAGGTGGCAGCACTCGCGGCGAGATCGGCCATCATCGCGCGCATCAGGGACAGCGGGCGTCGGAATCCGGTGCCGAAAGCCTGCATCATGATCTGCGTGGCGCGTGCATCGTGAAGCCCGTGCGCACCGATCCGGCGAACAACGAACAGGGCAAGGCGTGCCGTTCCGCCGGCGGGCAGGGAATGGGGCAGGGGGCGACTCACCGAAACGATGTCCATTGACGCGACTCCTTTGCGAGGACAGTCTCGCAAGTCGCTATTGCAAGTCAATCGCAAATAAAGTGGGGTCAGTCGGGCGGGGTGCCGTTGAGCTTGAGCGCCTCGCCGGCGAGGTAGAGCGAGCCTGCAATGAGGATGGCTGCTACATTCGATTGCGCCGTCGACGCCAGGCGGAGCGCGGCGGCGATATCGCCAGCAGCTTCTGCGTTCAGGCCCATCCCCCGCGCCTGGTCGGCCAGCGCTTGCGGATCATGCTCGTCGTGCCCGGGAACCGGGACGGCGACCACGAGGTCAACGACCGGAGCAAAGGCTCCCAGCACGCCGGCCGCATCCTTGTTGGCGAGCATGCCGAGAATGAGGATGCGCGGCCCGCGCGGCGCTGCTTCGATAAAGGCGTCCGCGACGCGCGCCGCCGCCGAGGGGTTGTGCGCCCCGTCGAGCCACAGCGCGCAATGCGCGGGGAGCGAATCGACCAGGTCGCCGCGATCGAGCCTCTGCATGCGGGCGGGCCATGTCGCCTGCCGGGACGCCTCCGCCATGGATTCCTCAGGCATGCGAAGGGCCGACTGGTTGCGGATCATTGCCGCGGCGAGCGCGAGGTTATCGCGTTGATGGTCGCCGGCAAGGGTCGGGATCGGCATCGCAATCGCAACTTTGGCGTCATGATAGCGCACCACGCCGTCCTCGCCCGTCCAGGTCCAGTCGCGGCCTTGCATCACGACGGGCGCGCGTCGCTCGGTCGCGATACGGTCGATCACCGCGGCGATCTCGGGCGGGTAGGCGAGGGTGACGAGGGGAACGCCCTCCTTGGCGATGCCGGCCTTTTCCGCGGCGATCACCGGCAGCGTCTCGCCGAGAAATGCCTGGTGATCGATGCCGAGCGCGGCGATTCCGGTGACGGCGGGGCGTGCGATGACGTTGGTCGCATCGAGCCGACCGCCTAGCCCCACCTCGATCACACAGGCGTCCGCGGGGGTGCGCGCGAAGGCCAGGAACGCAGCCGCGGTCGTGACCTCGAAGAAGCTCGCCCGCAGGCCATCGGCGTGATCGAGCACCTCTTCGAGTAGTGCGGCGAGATGGGCGTCGTCGATCAGCTCGCCGGCGAGCCTTATCCGCTCGTTGAAGCGGACGAGATGCGGGCTCGAATAGACGTGGACGCGTTTTTCCGCCGCCTCGATCGCGGCGCGCAGGAAGGCGCAGGTCGATCCCTTGCCGTTCGTCCCGGCGACATGGAAGACCGGGGGCAGATTGCGTTGCGGGTTGCCAAGACGATCGAGCAGCCGCGTGATCCGATCGAGCCCCAGCACATCCGCGCCGGGCGAGAGCGACCACAACCGGTCCAGCTGTGCCTGAACGGCAGGCGAGGAGGAGACGGCGTGGTCGGGCATCGCCGCTATCCTTGTGCGATCAGGGCGCGATCAGGCCGCGGCCCGTTCCGGGCAAAGATATTCGATCACGGTCGCCAGCTTCTCGCGAAGCGCCTTGCGGTGCACGACCATGTCGATCATCCCATGCTCGAGATAATATTCGGAAGTCTGGAAATCATCGGGCAGCTTTTCGCGGATCGTGTTCTCGATCACGCGGCGGCCGGTAAAGGCGAGCGTCGCCTTGGGTTCGGCGATGTGGACGTCGCCCAGCATGGCATAGGCCGCCATGACCCCGCCGGAGGTGGGATCGGTCAGCACGACGATGTAGGGTAGCCCCGCGTCGTGAAGCATCTGGATCGCAACGGTCGCGCGCGGCATCTGCATCAGGCTCAATATGCCTTCCTGCATGCGCGCGCCTCCGGACGCGGTGAAGACGATGAAGGGGCATTTGTCCTCGATCGCCGCCTGCGCGCCGCGAATGAACGCCTCGCCGACCGCCTGGCCCATCGATCCGCCCATGAACGCGAAGTCCTGCACGCCGATGACCACCTTGTGGCCCATGATCCGCCCGCGCGCGTTGACGAACGCGTCCGCCTCACCGGTCGCGACGCGCGCGGCCTTCAGCCGGTCGGCATATTTCTTGGAATCGCGGAATTTCAGCGGGTCTTCGGCGACCTTGGGCGCGGGCAGTTCGGCAGAGCTGCCCTCGTCGAACAGATAGGCGAACCGGTCACGCGGGCCGATCCGTTCGTGATGGTCGCATTTCGGGCAGACGTGGAGGTTTTCCTCCATTTCCTTGGCGAACACCATCTGCCCGCAGCCCTTGCATTTGTGCCAGAGATTGTCGGGCGTTTCCTTTTTGGTAGGAACAACCAGCGACAAGGCATTGCGAACACTAGAAAGCCAGCTCATGCGGGAATCCTTCGGGCCGACGAAACCGCGTCGGCGAGACTGCGAATATAGGGGATGACGGCGGCGGGTGCATCAGCACCGTTCGCGGCGATGATCTCGACGATGGC
Source organism: Sphingomonas sp. EC-HK361 (assembly GCF_902498785.1). Taxonomy (GTDB): domain Bacteria; phylum Pseudomonadota; class Alphaproteobacteria; order Sphingomonadales; family Sphingomonadaceae; genus Sphingomonas. The sequence goes on along the minus strand of NZ_LR701494.1, from coordinate 610,061 downwards.
CGAGCCGACGACGACGCCGTCGGCGACCGCGCCGATCGCTTGGGCCTGTTCGGGTGTCCGTATGCCGAAACCGACCGCGACGGGCAGATCGGTTGCGGCCTTGATCCGCGCGACCGCGGCCTCGATCGAATCCTGCGCGGCCTGCTGCAACCCGGTGATGCCCGCCACCGACACATAATAGAGGAAGCCCGAGGCGCCATCGATCACCGCCGGCAACCGCGCGGCGTCGGTGGTGGGCGTCGCCAGGCGGATGAGGTCGAGCCCGGCGGCGCGGAGCGCCGGGCCAAGCGCGTCGTCCTCCTCGGGGGGCACATCGACGCAGATCACGCCATCGACACCGGCTTCCTGTGCGGCGTCGGCGAACCACGCGGCGCCGCGGCGGAGCATCGGATTGGCATAGCCCATCAGGACTAGCGGGATGCCAGCGTGGCGCGTCCGAAATTCCTTCGCGATGCGCAGGATGTCGGCAGTTGTCGTCCCGGCATCCAAACTGCGGATGTTCGCCGCCTGGATTGCAGGCCCGTCCGCCATCGGATCTGTGAAGGGCATACCCAGCTCGATGACATCCGCGCCGCCCTCGACCAGCGCATCGAGGATAGCCCCGGTCGCGGCTGGCGAAGGATCGCCGGCGGTCACGAAGGTGACGAGCGCCGCGCGACCATCGGCCTTCGCGCGCTCGAAGGCCGAACCGAGGCGGCTCATATCGCGACCCCCAACGCCTCGGCGACGGTGAAGATGTCCTTGTCGCCACGACCGCACAGATTGGCGAGGATGATCTGATCTTCCCGCATTTCTCGTGCCTTCCGCGTGACGGCTGCAATCGCATGAGAAGGCTCGAGCGCTGGGATGATGCCTTCCGTCCGACAGAGCAGCTGGAACGCGTCGAGCGCCTCGCTATCGGTGGCGGAGTCATATTCTACCCGGCCGATATCGCGCAGCCACGCATGTTCCGGACCGATGCCGGGATAGTCGAGGCCCGCCGAAATCGAATGTGCCTCGGTGATCTGGCCGTCCTCATCCTGGAGCAGATAGGTCTTGTTGCCGTGCAGGACGCCGGGAAAGCCGCCGGCGAGGCTGGCGGCATGGTCCTTGTCCAGTCCGTGACCCGCAGCTTCCACGCCGAGCATCGCGACGTCCGGATCGTCGAGAAAGGGATGGAACAGCCCGATCGCGTTCGATCCGCCGCCGATCGCCGCGACCAGCAGGTCGGGCAGGCGGCCGGTGCGGGCAAGCATCTGCGCCCGCGCTTCGATGCCGATGACGCTCTGAAAGTCGCGGACAAGCTCGGGATAGGGGTGCGGGCCGGCGGCGGTGCCGATGATGTAGAAGGTGTCGTGGACGTTCGCGACCCAATCGCGCAGCCCCTCGTTCATGGCGTCTTTCAGCGTCGCGGCACCTGAAGTCACGGCGCGAACTTCGGCGCCCAAGAGCTTCATCCGAAAGACATTCGGCTGCTGCCGCTCGATATCGCGCGCGCCCATATAGATGACGCAGGGCAGGCCGAAACGCGCGCAGACGGTCGCGGTCGCGACGCCGTGTTGGCCGGCGCCGGTTTCTGCGATGATCCGCGTCTTGCCCATGCGGATCGCGAGCAGGATCTGGCCGATGCAATTGTTGATCTTGTGCGCGCCGGTGTGGTTCAGCTCGTCACGCTTGAACCAGATTTCGGCACCCATCCCCTGCTCGGCACCTTCGCGCACCGCCGCGGTAAGCCGCTCCGCGTGGTAGAGTGGGCTGGGGCGACCGACATAATGTTCGAGGAGGTCGTCGAACTCGGCCTTGAATGCCGGGTCGGCCTTCGCCGCGCGATATTCCCGATCGAGATCGAGAACGAGTGGCATCAGCGTCTCGGCGACGTAGCGACCGCCGAACTGGCCGAAATGGCCACGATCATCAGGCTGTGCCCGGAAGGAATTTGGAGCGTTCATGCGTGGTCCACGGCTTTAAGGAACGTCGCGATCTTGTCCACATCCTTGACGCCGGGCGCGGACTCGACGCCGGAGGAGACGTCGACGATCATGGCGCCGGTGCGGCGGATGGCCTCGCCGACGTTCGAGGAATCCAGCCCCCCCGACAGCGCCCAGGGAAGCGGGTGGTGGAAGCCATCGAGCAGCCCCCAGTCGAAGCGGATGCCCATGCCGCCGGGCAGCGACGCATCGTCCGGCGTCCTGGCGTCATAGAGGATGCGCGTCGCGGCATCGCGGTAAGCCGCGGCGCGGTCGAGATCGGCGCGCGTCTTGACCGCGACCGCCGCCCAGGTTTCCAGGCCCGTTCGCCTTCGCAAGGCGGCGACGCGATCGGGCGCCGTCTTGTGCAGTTGCAGCGCTTCGAGCCTACTCGCCGCGACGGCTCGGTCGATCACGGCATCGTCTGGATCGACGAAGACGCCGACGCGCTGGACGTGGGAAGGGATGTCCCTCGCAAGCGCTGCGACTTGCTCAAAGCCGACGTCGCGTGGACTGGGCGCGAAGAAGACGAAGCCGATGTGGCGCGCGCCGCCCTCGATCGCGGCATCGCGTGCCGCCGGCGTCGTGACGCCGCAAATCTTGGCCACTGGCATCGCGGCGATATAGCGCGCGCGGCGGGCGAGGGAAGGGCGCGCGACTTACAGCGTCGCGCCGATTTCCCGCGCGGCGTGGTCGGGGTCTTCGGCCTGGGTGATCGGCCGCCCGACGACCAGGATCGAGGCGCCGGCGTCGAGCGCGGCGCGCGGGGTGACGACCCGCTTCTGGTCGCCGACCGCGCCGTTGCCTGGGCGCACCCCGGGCACGACGAAGAAACCCTTGGGCCAGAGCCGGTGCGCGGCGGCGACTTCCTCGCCGGAACAGACGATGCCGTCCACGCCCGCGCTCATGGCGAGTTCGGTCAGGCGCATCACCTGATCGTGCGCGCTGCCCGCGACGCCCGTGGTGCGAAGATCGCCGTCGTCGAGGCTGGTGAGCATCGTCACCGCGACGACCTTCGTCCCCGATGGCGCTGCGGCCTTCGCATCCTCCAGCATCGCGCGGCCACCCGCGGCGTGCACCGTCAGGATCGCCGGCTCGAGCGGGCGCAGCGACTGGATCGCTTTCCCGACCGTATTGGGGATGTCGTGGAGTTTCAGGTCGAGAAAGATGGGAAGGCCGATATCGGCCATCTCGCGCACGCCCTGCCGGCCGTTGCCGAGGAAGAATTCAAGACCGAGCTTGATTCCGCCGACATGGTGGCGAACGCGCTCTGCGATCGCCTTTGCCCGGTCGAGATCGGGGGTGTCGAGCGCGACGTAGATCTTGCTCGTCATGGCCGAGGCTCGCCTACCGGCGGGATCGGGACGCCGGCTGGCGAAAGCGGCGGGGCCATCGCGCTTGTAGCCGGCGGACCCGCTGCAAGGCGAATCTCGCTCAGCGCGCGCTCGGTCGCCGCGAGCCGCTGACGCAGCCGCCACTTGGTTGCCTGCTGATAGAGCAGCGTCGGGAGAAAGCCGATGAGGAAGACGATGAGCAGCAGGAGCGGCAGGTTGGTTTCGGCGATGAGTCCGCCGCCGACGCGGACGGGGACCGTGGTCCAGTTGCCGATGGTGAACAGCGCCGCGATGAAGGCGATGAGGCACCAGAAGAGGATCTTGAGAAACTGCATGGCTGCCGCCTCCCATGCGGGCGCCGCAAAAGCTAGCCCCGATGCGATCGCTTGACCAGAGGTGGCTCAGCCGATCTCGCGGCGGACGGCGGCGATCAGCGAAGCAACCGCGGTCAGCCGGGGCGCCTCCTCGTCGAGGATCGCGAGAAACACCTGTCGCTTGATCGCGGCGACGCGTCCCGGCTTCAGCCGGATCGTGTCGGGGAGTGCGGAGACGGTGATGTCGATGAGTCGTTGCGCGCCGTGGAGACGCCCCCACAGATAATCGTTTTCGCGGTAGGCGCGGCTGAAGAACGCGCCGAAGCTGTTGAACTGGATGCCCTTGAGCGTCGCCTCCGCACCGCCGCCGCGGATCGAGCGCGCGTCGTCCGGGGAGATGCGATCGACCTTGATCGGATCGAACTCATCGAGGCCCTCGCCCTGGAGCAGCGGGAGCGTCGCGACGTCGAAATAGGGAAAGCCGAGATAGGCGAGCAGCAGCGGACGGCGCACATCCTTGGCGAGCGCGGTCAGCGCATCGGCCAGTCGCGCATCGGTCTCGTCATCGATCCGCTTGAGATCGAGCGATGCGGCGAGCGCATCGATGACCGGGGCCGCATCGCCGCGCAGCGCGCGAATCTGCTGACGCAGCGGCGCGTGCCGCGGCGGCGACTTTGCGGCAAGATAGGCGGAAAGCGATTCGTAGACGGCATCGCGGATCGGTTGCAGCGAAGCCTCCGCGACATCGGCTTCGAGCGCGACGATGCGGCGCGACAGCAGCCGCAGACGGCGCAGGCGAAAGGCGATGTCGTGTTCGCGCAGGAAAGCGATGGTCGTCGGGTCGTCGGCCGAGCCGGCGGCCGCCTCGTCCAGCCCGCGTTCGCGCAGCGTATCGGCAATCGCGCCGCGTATCCTCCGCCAGCGCTGCGGGCCGGGCTCGCCACCGATCGCATAGGCAAGCTGGGTCATCCCTTCGATGACGCCGGCAAGCTTCAGATGGCCATAGGCCGCAAAGCCATAGCCCGCCTTCGCCGCAGCACCGGCATTCGCGCGCTTTCGCCAGGCGGAGAGGCGCGCCGGCGTGGGGCGATCGAGGAACAGCGTGTAGCCGAACAGCGATTCGACCTCATGCTCCACCTCGGGGCGGATCGCGGTGACGATCGCACGCATCCGCTCGATCCGCGCGGAGCGTTCGGCGATGGCGTCCAGATTGTCGCGGATCGGCTGGTGACGCGGCAATTCTGTCACCGCGCCGAGGATCGTCTGGAAAAAGCCCGGCACCTCGCTCGCTTCGCGTGCAAGGCGAAACTTCATGCCCGGCGAGGGGTCGATATAGACGAACCGGCGGTCGATCGGCCGGCGGGCGGGGCGATCCGCCAGTGCATCGATTGCGGGGCGGAAGGGCGCGTTGGCGAGCACCGAGCCGTCGATCATCACCGCCTTTTCCGCCGCATCGGCGGCGGCATGGCGCGGCAGGATGCGCGAAAGGAAGGCCTTGCGCCCCGGCCAGGGCCTATGCCGTGCCTTCAGCACGCCATCGAGTTCGCCGACGCTGAACGGCGGAAAGGCGCCGGGAAAGCTCGATGTGGCGCGCGCGGCGAAGGCGAGTTCGGCGGCGTCCCCCAGGGACTGCGATGGCTCACCGTGATCGCTGAACGCAAAGACCAGTCGGTGCTCGGTTTCGACGACCTCCGGTGGCGAATTCAGGCGCAGGCGTTCGGGATGACCCGTAAAGTCGGTGACGGTGACGAACAGATCGAGCGGCTGGCCGTCCGGGAGGAGCCGCGGCCCCCTGGGTGCCGCCTCCATCGCCTCGAACGCGTCGAGCAGCAGCGCGGTGAAGCGCGCGCCCCCGAAAGGCGGCTCGAACCAGCGCGACCGGACGAAATGGGAGAGCTTGGCGCGTACCTCGTCGCGCGTGCCGGGGTCGAGCTCGTCGATGTTCTCCGCGCTCCTGCCCGCCGCCATCCATGCGAGCGGGAGCGCCCAGGCCTTGGAAAAGCGCGAAGCGGGAGCGGCTTCGGCATCGATCAGCGCCTCGACATCGGCGGAGGTCAGCCACAGATCGGTCAGCGGCTCAAGGCTTTGTCCGGTCGCGAGCGCCTGGGCGAGGAAGATGCCGTTGATCCCGCCCGCGCTCGCGCCTGCGACGATATCGGGCAGCACGCGCAGCATCGTGTCGCCATCGGCCGCGATTTCCTCCAGCAGCGCGCGGTAGACGCCCTGGCTGCCGCCAAGCGCCGGCTCGCCGTCGTGGAAGGCGCGGCTCGCACGGGCCAGGCGCCAGATCTCCTTTGTGATGCCGTGCATGTAGACGGCAAGGCTGATCCCGCCATAGCAGACCAGCGCCAGGCGCAGCTCGCGTTCGCGCATCAATCCGCCGCCAGCGTCGCCCAGATGGGCAGGTGATCGGACGCCCGCCGCGCGGTGTTGCTGTGGTGCACGCCGCAATCGACGATGGTCATGTCCCGCACCATGATCCGGTCGAGACGCCCCACCGGTCGACGGGCGTGGAAGCTGGGGCCGGTCTCGGCGAAGCGGTAGCCATGGCCGAAATCGCGCAGACAGCCGCCAGACGCGGTCCATTCGTTCAGGTCGCCCATCATCACGGTCGGCAGGCGGCGGGTGCAGGCATCGACATGCGCCATGATCGCATGCGCCTGGCGGCGACGCCACAGTCCAGAGAGATCGAGATGCATGCCGATGACGCGAACGACGGTATCGCCGATCGCGACATCCGCGCTGACCGCGCCGCGCGGTTCGAGAGCCGGCAGATGAATCGGTTCGCAATCGAGGATACGCGCGCTGCGGCGGACGAGGATCGCATTGCCGTGCCAGCCGAGGCTCGCCGCGCGCACCCCCACGTCGATCGCCTGCCAGTCGCCATGCTCTGCCAGCGCATGCGGCGTGATGACCGCGGCGCGAGCGCCGAAGCGTCTGTCCGCCTCCTGCAGCGCGATGATATCGGCATCGACCTCGCGCAGGACCTCGAGGATCCGGTCGGGATTGCGTCGCCGGTCGGCGCCGATCCCCTTTCGCATATTGTAGCTGGCGACCTTTATCATGCCGATGGCGTAACGTCCGGCATCCTGTCGGTATCCCCGGAAAGATCGGCCGGCTTCATCGCGCGGTAAAGCCGGTATCCGAGGAACAGCGTGGCCGCGCCGCCGGCGATCGCCCAGCTGACGTTGCCGAGCAGCTCGGCCATCGCCTGGATGCGGTCGCTGAAGATATAGCCCAGCCCGCCGTAGAGCAGCACCCAGAGCAGCTCGCCCGAAACGTCCCAGAGCATGAAGCGCGGCCACGGATATTCGCTGAGTCCGCTGGTCACGTTGATCCATGGGCCCAGCGCCCCGACCAGCCACCGCGTGAAGAAGATGCCGGCGCCCGACCATTTGCGCGCGAAATCTTCCGCCGCATCGACCTTGTCCGCGCCGCCCACCGCGTCGGTAATCCGGCGGACGAGCCGGCGACCGCCCCAGCGCGCAGCCCAATAGCCGATCTGGTCGCCCAGCACCGCGCCTGCGACCGCGGCGGCAAGCGCCTGCGCCGGGTCGATCTCCCCCTGCGCGGCGACCGATCCGGCGGCGAGCAGCATCAGGGAGGATGGAAACGGTACGCCCGCCGATGCGAAGACGAGAATGAGGAAGAGCGCGACGACGCCGTAATCGGCGAACAGGCCGAGCAGGGTATCGCTCACCGCGCGCTCGATGCCGGCTTGCCCGTGCCCGGCGGTTGCCGCGGTGGCGGCGGCCCGGGCGGCGGATAGGGCGGGCGGACGTGGACGATCGCGTTCAGCAACCGCGCCTTCAACGTCGCCAGCGGCACCCCGGTGTCGGCGGCGATGCGGGCGAGCCGGCGGTGATCGGGTGGCGGCCCCGGCGGCAGCCCGATCGCCTGCTCCAGCACATAGGGCGGGACGTGATAGGAATGCGCCACGAAGCCGATCGACATCCAGCCCTCGATCGGCTCGTCGCGGTGTGCGTTCCAGAAGCGGACTTCGCGCACCGTGCGGACGACGGCGACGGCAGTGACGGTGGCAACGATCACGAAGCAGGCGATGAGCAGCCACTGGGTCGGAGAGCGGCCGCGCCATGTCATCTGCTGCGCCTTCATGCCCGAGCCAGAATGGTGCCGGTTGCAGGAATCGAACCCGCGACCTTCGGTTTACAAAACCGCTGCTCTACCAGCTGAGCTAAACCGGCGTTTCACGCGTCCTTTGCGTCAGGCGACGCCGAAGGTCCAGCCCTCGCTTTGCGCGATTGCGTCGGTCATCGCTTGCGGGTGCCACAGCTCGGTGCGCCGGGCGGAGGCGCGCAGCCACGCGGCGGTGAGGATCGCGTCGGTCGCGTGGTCGTCATAGCGGGCGAGCGGCGCGTGCGGGCGGCTGCCGATCGCGGGCGACGTCAGCGCTTCGTCGAGCGCATCCGGGCCACGCATCTTGCTCAGCCCCTTGCGGATGCCGGCCGCGCGGGCGGCGATGGTGGTGTAGATTTCGACGATCGCGGCGCCCTTGGACGGCGCGGGGTCGAACGGCCAGACGGGGATCGCACCGTCCAGACGATGAAGCAGGCGCATCCCCGCAAAGCTCGATTTCGCGACCTGCGCGGCGCCGATCGCGTCGTAGACCGTGGAGGGCTTGCCGCCGCCTTGCGCGTTGAACCACGTCTCGCATTCTCGAAAATGCATGAAATCGGCCTTCGCGCCGTCCGCCGCGCCGAGATAGAAGTGACGACTGCGCCGCGCTTCAAGGAAAGACGCGGCACCGAGATCCACATCGGCGCTGTGCGCATCGACATAGGCCCACAAATCACGCGCGCGAACGCTGTCGGTTTCGCCCGGCAGGTGCGCGCCGCGCGCCATGAAGGGCGCAGAAAAGCTGAAATCGAACCCGACGAGCATTGGGTCGCTGCGCCGGGCGACCAGCCAGTCGAGCACCGCTTGCCGCGACCACACGCCGTCCGGCGGATCGACGAGGACAGGCGCCGCGTCCCCCTTGTCACAAAGCGCGACCGCAATCCCCCTGTGGCGGCTTCCCTTCGCGCCCGACCAGTCGATCGCGGCGAAGCGGCTGAAATGCTCAGGGACGATCGCCGAACGCTCCCCGCTGCACCTTCGACGCGCGGTCCCACCACGCGCGGCGGACGACGCGTGCGACGCGCTCCGGATCGGCGCTGCCATAGCGTACGAGCAGTCCCGGCCAGCCTTCATAGTGCGGCGTCTGCCAGAAAGTGTCGGGATCGGTATCCAGCAGCACCGCCTTTTCGTCGTGCGGGCTCATCACATGGAAACTGTCCGCCTCGCGGCCCGGTGAGACGAACGCCTTCTTGTTCACCTTGGGGCAGGGCGTGCCGTAGAAGCTTTCCATATAGGTATCAGGCAGCGTCAGCGCATAGGCGACGACCTGATCCCAATCGTCGAAGGTCATGATCGGCGCTCGGCGCGGAGTTGCGACCAGTAGGCGAGCCGTTCCGACAGCCGCTTCTCGAATCCGCGCTCGGTCGGTTCGTAAAAGGTCTGTGGCGGCAGGTCGTCGGGCCAGTAATTCGCGCCGGAAAATCCGTCCTCGGCATCATGGTCGTAGGCGTAGTCCTTGCCGTAGCCGATCTGCTTCATCAGCTTCGTCGGCGCGTTCAGGATGTTGGCCGGCGGCATCAGCGATCCGGTTTCCTTCGCCGTTCGCCAGGCCGCTTTCTGCGCCTTGTAGGCGGCGTTCGATTTGGGGGCGGTCGCGAGATACAGGCAGGCCTGTGCGATGGCGAGCTCACCCTCGGGCGAACCCAGGAAATCATAGGTATCCTTCGCCGCGATGCACTGGACGAGCGCCTGCGGATCAGCGAGCCCGATATCCTCCACTGCCGCGCGGGTCAGGCGGCGGAGGAGATAGAGCGGTTCCTCGCCGGCCGTCAGCATCCGCGCGAGATAATAGAGCGCTGCCTGTGGATCGCTGCCGCGGATCGATTTGTGGAGCGCGGAGATGAGGTTGTAATGCCCCTCCCGGTCCTTGTCGTAGACTGCGACGCGGCGTTGCAGGAAGCTGGAAAGGCCCGCGGGATCGAGCGGCGCGGGCAGGTCGGCCGAGAACAACGTCTCCGCCTGATTGAGAAGGAACCGGCCATCGCCATCGGCGCTCGCGACCAGCGCGTCGCGGGCGGGCGGGGTGAGGGGGAGCGGGCGGTCCATCTCCGCTTCGCCGCGCTCCAGCAGCAGTTCCAGCGCAGCGCGATCGAGACGGTGGAGGATCAGCACCTGCGCGCGGCTGAGGAGTGCGGCGTTGAGTTCGAACGAGGGATTCTCCGTCGTCGCGCCGACAAGCGTCACCGTGCCGTTTTCGACATAGGGCAGGAAGCCGTCCTGCTGCGCGCGGTTGAAGCGGTGGACTTCGTCCACGAAGAGCAGCGTCTTCGTGCCCATGCGGGCATGTTCCGCTGCCTCCGCGAACGCCTTCTTCAGGTCGGCGACGCCGGAAAACACCGCCGAGATCGCGACGAATCGTAATCCCACCGCGTCGGCGAGCAGCCGCGCGATCGTCGTCTTGCCGGTGCCGGGCGGACCCCACAGGATCATCGACGAAAGCCGCCCCGCCGCGACCATCCGTCCGATCGCGCCCTCGGGGCCGGTCAGGTGATCCTGCCCGACGACCTCACCGAGCGCGCGGGGGCGGAGGCGGTCTGCGAGGGGCGCGTCCGGCGCAGCGATATCGGCAGGGGCGGCGGGTTCGAACCCCGCGAACAGATCGGCCATACGTTCAAGATAGGGGGTGTGGAAATTTTTTCACAGCCGGTCTTGTCGACGCGCATCAAAGATATATCTTAGCGCTATCGAGATAGGAGTTCGAACATGTTTCACGGAATGCACGGCCGCGAATGCGGTCCACGGAGTGGCGGGCGCTGGCAGCGCGGGCCGTTTTCGGTAAGTTGGGAAATGCACGGCGAACGCCACGGCCCCGGCCGCGGCAGGCGTATGTTCGATGGCGGTGAGTTGCGCCTCGTGTTGCTGAAGCTGATCGCCGACGAGACACGCCATGGCTACGAGCTGATCCGCGCGATCGAGGACATGACCGGCGGCGCCTATGCGCCGAGCCCTGGCGTGGTCTATCCGACGCTGGCGCTGCTCGACGAAATGGGACTGATTGCGGAACAGCAGTCGGATGACGCCAAGAAGCGCTTCGCCGTGACCGAGGATGGGCGCAAACATCTGGAAGAAAATGCCGAGCAGGTCGCCGAGTTGATGGCGCGGCTCGAAGCGGTCGGCCAGCATCGCGAGCGCACCGATGGCGCACCGATCCGCCGCGCGATGGGCAATCTGCGCGTCGCGCTGCAGAACCGCCTGTCGAAGGGTGAGTTTTCCGAAGAGACGTTGCATGACGTCGCGGCGCTGATCGACGAGGTCGCGCAGAAGATCGAGCGGCTGCGGTGAGCGCCGGGATGAGCGTGTCGCTCGCACGGGTGCCGACGCATTCGGCGAGCCGCTACCTCCAGCAGCTTGCCAAGCACTGGAGCCACAAGATGACGGTCGTGTTCGACGCGCAGGAGGGCACGATCGACTTTTCGAACGGCAGCCGGCTGGAGATGCGCGCGGACAGCGAAAGCCTGGACGTCGTGCTCCGGGTGCCGGACGGAGAGGACCGGGCACGGATGCGCGAGGTGGTGGCTAGCCACCTCGATCGCTTCGCCTTTCGCGAAGCGCCGCTGACGTTCGATTGGCGCGAGGGCTAGCGCGAAAACGGGCTGGCTGGAATCACCACGTCCGTTCGTTTCGAGCGAAGTCGAGACACGCTGGACTGCGCCTGGAAACGCTTCTCGACTTCGCTCGAAGCTAACGGGTTCATGGGATCAGCGGGTGCCCAGCAGTTCCAGATAGGTCTGCAGCACCGCTTCGTTCGCCACCTCCCAGCGATAGCCGGCCGCGCGGGCGTGGCCGGCGTCGCCCATCGTGCGCCGCATCGCCGGATTACCGACGATCTCCCCGATGGCATCCGCATACGCATCGACGTCGCGCGGCGGCACGAGGAACCCCGTTGCGCCCTCGACGACGAGATCGACCGCGCCCGTCGCGCGTGCGGCGACGACCGGCACGCCGGCCGCCATCGCCTCGGTCGTGACGTTGCCGAAGGTTTCGGTCACGCTCGGGTTGAAGAATACGTCCATCGACGCGACCGCGCGGCCCAGGTCGTCGCCCGACATGAAGCCGGTGAAGACCGCCTCCGGCACGCGCGCGGCGAACCATTCGCGCGCCGGGCCCTCGCCGATCACGAGCACGCGGTGCGGGACGCCGCGCTCGCGCAGTCGCGTTGCGACGTCCGCGAAGATGTCGAGGCCCTTTTCCTTCACCAGCCGGCCGAGAAAACCGATGACCATCTCATCGTCGCCGATCCTGAGCGAGCGGCGCCAGGCGAGATCGCGCCGCGCAGGGTTGAAGCGCGCATGGTCGATCCCGCGCGACCAGATGCCGATCGGGGTCGTCACGCCCCATTCCTTCAGCAGCGCGCCCATGCTCGGGCTCGGCACCACGACACGGTCGGCGCGGTTGTAGAAGCGGGTCAGGAGGCGTTCGATCAGTGGCTCGACGAAGCCGACGTGATAATAGCGGAAATAGGTTTCGAAACGGGTGTGAAGCGAGGCGACCGACGCGACGCCGTTCGCCCGCGCCCATGTCAGCGCCGCATGCCCCAGAAATTCGGGTGCGGAGACATGGACGATATTCGGCCGGAACGCCTCGAGATCGGCGCGCGGCTTCGCCGGCAGCCCGCGGCCGAGCTTGTATTCGCCGCGCCCGCCGATCATCGGGAAAGCGGGCACGTCGACAAGGTCGCCGGTCGGCGCAAAAGCGGGTTCGGCGACGGTCGGCGAATAGACGCGAACGGTCACCCCGCGATCCAGCAGATGCCCGACCAGGAGGTTGAGCGCCTGGTTGGCGCCGTCGCGCACATAATTGTAATTGCCGCTGAACAGCGCGACGCGAAGCTCTGAAGGTTGCATTGCGGGCGGGCATAGCGGTTCGCCTGTTGCGTGCCTACCTGTCGTCAGAACGACAACGATGCGAGGCGAACATGGCGGACCTTTCCGGCTTTCCGATCACCCGGCGGTGGCCGGCGCAGCATCCCGATCGCATCCAGCTCTATTCGCTGAACACGCCGAACGGGGTGAAGGCATCGATCATGCTGGAGGAGGCGGGGCTGCCTTACGAAGCGCATCTGGTCGATTTCGCGAAGGACGACCAGAAGTCGCCCGAGTTCGTCTCGCTCAATCCCAACGGGAAAATCCCCGCGATGATCGATCCCGATGGCCCGGAAGGGGCACCGATCGCCCTGTTCGAAAGCGGTGCGATCCTGCTGTATCTCGCGGAGAAATCCGGCAAGTTCATTCCGGACGACGCTGCGGGTCGCTGGCATGCGATCCAGTGGGTGATGTTCCAGATGGGCGGCGTCGGGCCGATGTTCGGCCAGCTTGGCTTCTTCAACAAGTTCGCCGGCAAGGACTATGAGGACAAGCGCCCGCGCGACCGTTATCTTGCCGAGAGCAAGCGGCTGCTTGGCGTCATGGATGCCGCGCTTGCCGGGAAAACATGGTTCCTCGGCGACGACTACACGATCGCCGACATCTCCATGCTCGGCTGGGTGCGCAATCTGATCGGCTTCTATGAAGCGCGCGATCTCGTCGGGTTCGATGGCTATCCGAACGTCGCGGCATGGCTCGATCGCGGGCTGGCGCGGCCGGCGGTGCAGCGCGGGCTGGAGATTCCGTCCAGGGGATGAACGCGCTGGAGCATGTTCCCCTCCCGTTCCGCTTCTGCTAGGCACTCGCCATGGCCAAACCCCAGAAGCGCTATGTCTGTCAGTCCTGCGGCTCGGTGAGCCATCGCTGGCAGGGGCAGTGCGCCGATTGTTCCGAGTGGAACACGCTGGTCGAGGAGGCAGGCGCGGTCGTCACGCCATTCCACGCCAAGCACAATCTGCAAGGCGGCGGGCGGACGATCCTGATGAGCGGCCTCGACGCCGACGTCGCCTTGCCCGACCGGATGGCGACGGGGATTGCGGAGCTCGACCGCGCATTGGGCGGGGGCTTCGTCGAGGCGTCCGCGACGTTGATCGGTGGCGATCCGGGGATCGGCAAGTCGACGCTGCTGTTGCAGGCGGCGGCGAAGATGGCCGTCGCGGGGCTGTCGGTCGCCTATGTGTCGGGCGAGGAAGCGGCCGACCAGGTACGACTGCGCGCACGGCGGCTGGGGCTGGGCAGCGCACCGGTGCAACTGGCCTCGGCGACCTCAACGCGCGACATTCTGACCACGATGTCGCAGGGCGCGCCGCCTGCGTTGCTCATTATCGATTCGATCCAGACGATGCATTCCGACCTGATCGAAGGCGCACCGGGCACGGTCAGCCAGGTTCGGGCGTCGAGCCAGGAACTCATCCGTTTCGCCAAGGAACGCGGCACTGCGGTCGTGCTGGTGGGCCATGTCACCAAGGACGGATCGATCGCCGGCCCGCGCGTGCTGGAGCACATGGTCGATACCGTGCTGAGCTTCGAGGGCGAGCGCAGCCACCAGTATCGCATCCTGCGCGCGATCAAGAACCGCTTCGGCGGCACCGACGAGATCGGGGTTTTTGCGATGGAGACGGGCGGGTTGTCCGAGGTTGCGAACCCGTCAGCGCTGTTTCTGACACAGCGCGACGAGGGGGTGACGGGAACGACGGTCTTTCCCGCGCTCGAAGGCACGCGGCCGGTCCTCGTCGAAATCCAGGCGCTCGTCGTGCGGTTGGCGAGCGGGGCGACGCCGCGGCGTGCCGTTGTCGGCTGGGATTCGGGGCGTCTCGCGATGATTCTCGCGGTGCTGGAGGCGCGTTGCGGGCTCAGCTTTTCGACGTGCGAAGTCTATCTGAACGTTGCGGGCGGATACCGCGTGCAGGACCCGGCGGCTGACCTTGCGGTCGCCGCCGCGCTCGTCTCCGCGCTTAGCGAGCGGCCGGTTCCGGTCGATGCAGTCGCGTTCGGCGAGGTCGCACTGTCAGGCGAAGTTCGCCCGGTTGCGCACGGCGCGCTGCGGTTGAAAGAGGCGGGCAAACTCGGTTTCGAACGCGCGCTGGTGCCGATCTCCATGGCGTCGGAAGCGGGCGGGTTGCGACTGTCGGGCTTCCGCACGCTCGGCCAGTTCGTTGACCATATGCTGGGGCGGGGCTAGCGAAATCCTGATCTGTCGCCCACCTCAGGGTTGGGCATCACCTGAGAATCGGACGACATGGGACTGACTGCGCTCGACATCATCGTGTTGCTGTTCGTCGCGGGCGCGGCCGTTCTTGGCTTCATGCGCGGTTTCGTGACCGAGGTGCTGTCACTGTTCGCGTGGGTGGCGATCGTCTTCGTCATCAAGGTCGCGCATCTGCCGCTGACGAAGGTGCTGGCGCCGATGATCGGCACCAATTCAGGCGCGGCGGTCGCGGCGTTCGCGCTGCTCGGCGGGGTGACCTACATCTTCGGCCGGATGGTGGCGAACGCGATCGGCGCGCGGACACGGACGTCGATCCTCGGCCCGGTGGATCGGGCACTGGGGTTCGGGTTCGGGGCGCTGAAGGGCCTGATCCTCGCCAGCCTCGCCTTTCTTGGCGTCGTGCTCGTGCTCGATACGATCCGCGGCGGGCCGGCGCGGCGGCCGGTCTGGCTGACCGATTCGCGCACCTATCCGCTGCTGAACACGACGAGCAAGAGTGTCTCGGATTTCGTCGATCGGCGCAGGCGGGGGCTGCCCGCGCTCGGCCCCACGCCGCGCCAGAGCGACCGGCCATGAGCGCGCCGCTTTACAATGAGGCGATCCTGCGGCTGGCGACGGAGTCGCATGCCGAGCGGCTGGCCGATCCCATGGCGTCATCCGAGAAGCGTTCGCCGATTTGCGGCAGCCGCGTGACCGTTGATGTGAATGTCGATGCGGATGGAAGGGTGAGCGAGATCGGCATGCTGGTGCAGGCCTGTGCGCTGGGCCAGGCGTCGTCCGCGCTGCTCGGCGCCCATGCGGTCGGCCGCACGCCGGAGGAACTGGCGCAGGCGCGCGATGCGTTGACAGGGTGGCTCGCCGGCGAAGGCGGCACGCCCGACTGGCCGGGTATGGAGGTGTTCACGCCGGCACTGGACTACAAGGCGCGTCATCCGTCGATCCGCCTCGCGTTCGAAGCGGCGGCGCAAGCGGCAGACGAAGCGAGGGCCAGCCACCATGCATGACGCCGCGAACGCGACCTCGCTTCTGCGCGACGGATTCATCCTGCTCGGCGCGGGGCTGTTCTTCGTGCTGGTGTTCCGGAGGCTCGGTCTCGGCGCAACGCTGGGTTATCTCGTTGCGGGCGCCGTCGTCGGACCGCAGGTGCTGCGGCTCGTGGGCGATGCCGAATCGAAGCTCGGGATCGCCGAACTCGGCATCACGATGCTGCTGTTCATCGTCGGGCTGGAGCTCAATCCGTCACGCCTGTGGCGGTTGAAGGAGGACATTTTCGGCCTCGGCCTGATTCAGGTCGTTGCGTGCGGATTGGCGATCGCATCGATCGTGGCGGTGTTCGTCAAATTCTCGATCCCCGCGGCGTTCGCGATCGGATTGCCGCTGGCGCTGTCGTCGACGGCGCAGGTACTGCCGATGCTGCAATCGTCGGGGCGGATGCGCACGCCCTTCGGCGAGCGCGCCTTTTCGATCCTGCTGTTCCAGGACCTTTCGATCATCCCGATGATCACGATCATCGCCGCAATGAGCCGTAACCCGGCCGATGCCGCCGGGCCGCCGGGATGGCTGCTGACGCTCTATACCATCGGTGCGATCGTCGGGCTTATCGCGGCGGGTCGCTTCATCCTGCGTCCGCTGTTCCGGCTGATCGGCAATATGGGCGAGCGCGAGATGTTCGTGTTCGCGGCGCTGTTCACGATCATCGCAAGCGCGGCGCTCATGGAGGCGCTGGGGCTGTCCACCGCGCTCGGCGCGTTCATCGCGGGCGTGATGCTCGCAGACAGCCCCTACCGGCACGAGCTGGAGGCCGATGTCGAGCCGTTCCGATCGATCCTGCTCGGGCTGTTCTTCCTTGCGGTCGGGATGATGCTCAACCTCACCGCGATCGCCGAGCGGCCGGTCTTCGTGATTGCGATGGCGGCGGCGCTGATCGCGACCAAGACGCTCGTCATCACGCTGATAGGGCTGGCGTTCCGCATGAAATGGCGCGGCGCCTTCGCGCTTGGCCTGCTGCTGAGCCAGGGCGGCGAGTTCGGCTTCGTGCTGCTGGCTCAGGCGCAGAACGCGTATCTGATCGCCCCCGATGCGGCGAGCCTGTTCGGCGCGATCATCACCCTGTCGATGGCGACGACCCCGTTCCTGATGACCGTGACCCGCAGGTTCCGCGAGGAACCCGCGAAGGACGGAGAGGAGCGCGAGGGACCGTCGTCGGACGGCGCCAACGCGTTGATCGTCGGCTATGGCCGGTTCGGGCAGACGGTCGGCCAGATGCTGCTTGCGCAGGACATCCCGGTCACGCTGATCGATACAGATATCGAGATGATCGACATCGCCGGCGAGTTCGGTGCGAAGGTCTATTATGGCGACGGGACCCGGCTCGATCTGCTGCGTCAGGCGGGCGCCGGGGAAGCGGAGCTGATCCTGTTCTGCATCGACGGCGACCAGATCACCCCCGACATCCTGGAGGGCGTGCACGAGGCCTTTCCCAATGCGGCGCTCTACGTTCGCGCCTATGATCGCCGCGCACTCGTGAAGCTGAAGCCAGGGCCGGCGACGCTGGTCGTGCGCGAGGTGCTCGAATCGGCGGTGAAGATGGCGCGGCTCGCGATGGAGGGGCTCGGCATCGACAAGACGGATATCGACCGCGCCGAGGATATGTACCGGGCCAAGGACAAGGAACGGCTGCGCATCCAGATCGAATCTGGCGACATGCTTGCCGCGCGTGCGCAGACCGCAGCGCAAGTACCCTGGGGGAACGACAAGTGAACCTGCTGCTGGCGTTGGCGGCGCTGTCGGGAGCGGTGGCGGTCGCGGCGGGGGCATTCGGCGCGCACGGGGCGAGCGGCGACGCGGCGGAGTGGCTGAAGACCGGTGGGCATTACCAGCTGATTCACGCGGTGGCCGCGCTCGTCGCGACGAAGCTGGAGATGCACGGGCCGGGGTGGCTGTTTCTGGCAGGTGGCGCGATCTTTGCCGGCACGCTCTACCTGATGGCGCTGGGCCTGCCGCGCTGGCTGGGCGCGATCACACCGATCGGCGGCGCGCTGTTGATCGGCGGCTGGCTGTGGATGGCGTGGATCGCCGCGCGGGGCTAGCGTTTCTTGCGGCACGCGTCCGAGCAATAGATCACCGTCTCCCAGTCGCGCGCCCATTTCTTGCGCCACATAAACGGACGACCGCAGGTCGGGCACGTCTTGGTCGGCAGATCGGTTTTCGCGACGCCGTTGGGCATCACCGATCCCGACCATCGAGGAACGCGGTGACGTCGGCGAGATCGACCGTCTTGTCGAGATAGGTCTGGCCGATGTCGCGCGCCAGAAGGAAAGGCAGCGTGCCGGCCGCCATCTTCTTGTCGTGGCGCATATGCTCCACGAGCGTCGCGCCGGTCGCTTCGATGCCGGCGGAAGGCACGCCGTCGGGCAGGCCAACCGCGCGGAAATGTGCGGCAACGCGCTCCGCTGCACCCGCCGGACAGAGGCCGCGCCGCGCGGAATAGGCGAAGGCAAGCGCACAACCGGCGGCAACCGCTTCGCCGTGGAGAAGGCGGTCGGAGAAGCCGGCCTCGGCCTCCAGCGCGTGACCGAAGGTATGCCCGAGATTGAGCAGCGCGCGGCGACCCGTCGTCTCGAACTCGTCCTCGCCGACGATCCGCGCCTTTGCGGCCACCGAATGCGCGATGGCCTGCGCCTGAAGACCGCGGTCGCCGGCCAGCAGCGCTGCACCGTTCTCCTCGCACCACGCGAAGAAAACGGCGTCGTCGATCAGGCCGTATTTGGCGACCTCCGCATAGCCTGCGCGCAGCTGACGCGGCGGGAGGGTCGCCAGGACATCCGGATCGATGAGCACCCTGGCGGGCTGGTGGAAGGCGCCGATCAGGTTCTTGCCGGCGCGCGCGTTGATCCCGGTCTTGCCGCCGACCGACGAATCGACCTGGGCGAGCAGCGTCGTCGGGACCTGGATGAAGCCGCAGCCGCGCTTCAGGATCGCGGTCGCGAAGCCGACAAGGTCGCCGATCACCCCGCCGCCGAGCGCCACGACATGATCGCCGCGCTCGACCCCGAGTGCCAGCAATTCGTCGCAAAGGCGCTCGAGCGTCGCCCAGCTCTTGCTGGCCTCGCCGGCGGAAATCTCGATCGGGTGCACGACCAGACCGGTACTCTCCAGCGACCGGCGGAGCGTCGCCAGATGCGTGCCGACATTCGCGTCGGCGACGATGACCACCGGGCGCGTGCCGGTAAGCGGCGCGATATGGTCTGCGGCGCTGGCGAGCAGGCCAGGCTCGATGATGACGTCATAGCTGCACGCGCCGAGTGCCACGGGAACCACGGTCATCGGCCGATCGCCTTCAGGATGGCACGAACCGTCGTCTCGTGCGGGGAACGGTTGCTCGCGACGTGGATCGGCGCGGTCGCGTAGAGCGGATTGCGCACGGCGGCGAGATCGCGCAGCACGACCAATGGATCGCGCCCGCGCAGCAATGGGCGCGTGTCGCGCCTGGTGACGCGGTCGGCCAGCACCTCGGGCGGGGCATCGAGCCAGACCGCCAGTGCCTCGGCAAGAATGAGCGCGCGGGTTTCGTCGTTGACGAACGCGCCGCCACCGGTCGCGATGACCTTTGGCACGCCGTCCATCAGCCGCGCGATCACGCGGCGCTCGCCATCACGGAAATAGGCTTCGTCGAAGCGGTCGAAAATCTCGGCGATGGTCATGCCCGCCGCCGCCTCGATCTCGTGATCGGCATCGACGAAGGGAAGCCCGAGGCGCGCCGCGAGCCGGCGGCCGACCGTCGACTTGCCGACGCCCATCAGCCCGACGAGCACGATCGGCTGGCCGGTCCAGGCGGCGGGTGGGGCGGGGCGGCTTTGCAACATCGGGTCCGGGGCTATACAGCGCAGCAGCGCCGCGGCAAAAGCCGACGACAGGTCGGCGCCGACAATTTTTGTGCAAGGGTGGTGTTCTACGCGATGTCCCGGTTGATCGTTTCTCTCGTCGTCATCGTCGTCGTTGTTGTGGGCGGACTGTTCCTGCTCGGCAGCCGCGCGACCGAAAAGCCGCAGACCCGCGTCGAGCAGACGGTGGAGCTCGGCAACCTTGCGAGCTAGGATTTTTCTGCTCGGCGTGGCCGCGCTGGCCTTTGTCGGCGCGGGCGCCCTCGCCCAGAAGCAGGACCAGAAACAGGAAAAGCCCGAATCGCTGCTGCCGCCCGGTTTCGGCGAGCAGGCGCCGACGCAAGCCCCGGATCAGCCCGGGCTGTCGCCCCAGCAGCAACCGCCACAGACGGTGCCGGCCGCGCCGGGAACCGTTGCTCCGGCGCTCGTGAACGGCGTGGCGCCCGATATCCTGCCCAGCCCGACGCCGACTGTGTCGCCGACACCGATCGATCCGGCGACGCTCGCAAAATACGAGATGCCCGAGTTCGCGCGCCGCAGCCTGACGACGGTTGGCACGGGTGGCGGAGGATTCGGCGCCGACGCTTTCGGGCAGGCCGATGGCGGTTATCTCGAAACGCTGATGCGCCGGTTGTCCGCGCCCGTCCCCTCGCGCTGGGTATCGATTGCGCTGCGCCGGCTGCTGACCGCGCCGATCGCGACGCCTGCGCAGCTGAACGGCGCGGACTTTGCTGCCGAGCGTGCATGGCTGCTGCTCCGGATGGGAGAATCGGTGTCGGCGCGCAGCGTCGTCGAGGCGGTCGATAACGACAACTATACGCCGAAGCTGCGTCAGGTCGCGATGCAGGCGATGCTCGCCACCGCCGACCCAGCGGGGCTGTGCCCGCTCGCGAACGCGTCGACCGCTGCGTTCAACGAACGTGGATGGGTGCTCGCCAAGGCGATGTGCACCAGCCTGTCGGGCGATGCCGCTGCGGCGCGTCCGCTGATCGCCGCCGCGAAGCGGCAGCGTTTGGCGACCGGGATCGACATGCAACTCGCCGAAAAGGTGGCCGGCGCAGGGGCCGACAGCCGTCAGGCGGTGACCATCGAATGGAACGCGGTCGATCAGCTCACCGCCTGGCGTTTCGGCCTTGCCGCCGCGACCGGTGTCGCGATCCCCGATACGCTCTATGCGTCGGTCGGGCCGCAGGTCACCGGCTGGCGCGCGCTCTCGCCGGCGATTCCGATGGCGGATCGCGTGGGGGTCGCGGGGCAGGCGGCGACGATGGGCGTCCTGTCCAGCGCCGCCCTCGTCGATCTCTACGCCGCGCTTGATACGGCCGACGACACGCCCGCGCCGATCGCCGCTCTCGCGAGCGATATCCAGAACGCATATGTCGGCGCGGACGCGGCGACCCGCGCCAAGGCGCTGGTGAACCTGTGGGACGGCGCGACGACGCCGGCGGACCGCTATGCGCGGCTGATCCTGACCGCGCGCGCAGCCGCGCGAGTCCGCCCCGGCGACAACCCCGAAGCGAATCGTCTGGTTGCGGCGATGCTCACTGCAGGGCTCGACCGGCTCGCCTCGCGCTGGCGCAACAGCGTGAACGAAGGGAGCGATGGCTGGGCGCTCATCACGCTCGCCGATCCCGATTTCGCCGGGCGCGTCTCATATCGTACCCTGTCGGGCTATGCGGGGAGCGGCGACGCGGCGCTGAAGCAGCGGCTGTTCTTCGCGGGGCTCGCCGGGCTTGGCCGCATGGCGCCCGACGATGTCGAGCGCGCGGCACAGGCGCTCGACGTGCCGATCGGGGCCGAGAACAGCTGGACCCGCGCGCTGAACGTCGCGGTGCGCCGGCGTCAGCCGGGAACGGTATTGCTGCTCGCTGCGGTGGGTATGCAGACGCCGGGGTGGGACGGCGTGCCGCCGGCCGCGCTCTACCGCATCGTCGCGGCGCTGCGCGCGGTCGGATTGAACGGCGAAGCGCGGATGATCGCCGCGGAAGCGCTGACACGCGCGTGACCACGGGCGGAGACGCCGCGCTCGTCGAGCGGTTTCTGGAGATGATGGCGGCGCAGGTCGGCGCGGCGCCGAACACGCTCGCCGCCTATCGCAGCGACCTGATGCTGGCCTCGTCGGCGCTCGATGGACGGCTCGCGACGGCGGATGGCGACGCGATCGCTGCACTTTCCGCAACATGGCTCCCGCTCGCGTCGTCCACCGTCGCGCGCAAGGCGGCCGCGCTGCGAAGGTTCTACGCCTTCCTGTGTGAAGAGGGCGACCGCGACGACAACCCCAGCGACGCACTCCCCCGCCCGGCGGCGCGGCGCACGCTGCCGCGCACGCTCGATCATCATGATGTGGATCGCCTGTTCGGCGTTATCTCCGAACGCTTGGCGGGCGCGCCGTTACCGTCGGACCTGCGGCTAGCTGCGCTGATCGAGCTTCTCTACGGATCGGGGCTGCGCGCGTCGGAGCTGGTATCGCTGCCGCGCGGCGCGGTGCATCCCGACCGGCCTTATCTCATCCTGCGCGGCAAGGGCGGGCGGGAGCGGATGGTGCCGATTTCCGACCGTGCCCGCGCGGCGGTGGCGGCGTGGCGCGCGCATGTTGATCCGGGGCGCGCGTTCCTGTTTCCGTCGGGCAGGGGGCATCTTTCGCGCATCCGCCTCTACCAGCTCGTCAAGACGCTCGCGGCCGATGCCGGGATCGATCCCGACCGGGTCAGTCCGCACGTGCTGCGCCACGCATTCGCTACGCATCTGCTGGAGGGGGGCGCCGATCTTCGCGCGCTGCAATCGATGCTCGGTCACGCCGATATCGCGACGACCGAAATCTATACCCATGTCGATGCGAGCCGGCTGGTCGATCTGGTCAACGCGCGCCACCCGCTCGTTGACCTGACGCGCGAGCGGCCTTAGTCGCCGCCGATGCCAAGTTTTCTGGATTTCGAGAAGCCGATCGCGGAGCTTCAGACTCGCATCGACGAGTTGCGCGAGACGGGCAATGGTGGCGGAATCGATATCGATGCCGATGTCGCGCGCCTGCAGGCCAAGTCCGACAAACTGCTGCGCGACACCTTCGCGAAACTGACCCCGTGGCAGAAGACCCAGGTCGCCCGCCATCCCGAGCGGCCGCATTTCAAGCACTATGTCGCGGGTCTGTTCGACGAGTTCGTGCCATTGGCGGGCGACCGCGCGTTCGGCGACGATCAGGCGATCCTCGGCGGCTTTGCGATGTTTCGCGGGCGGCGAGTCATGGTGCTGGGTCACGAAAAGGGCGACGACACCGCATCGCGCCTCCGCCACAATTTCGGAATGGGCAAGCCCGAAGGGTATCGCAAGGCGATCCGGCTGCTCGAGCTCGCCGATCGTTTTGGTCTGCCGGTGGTGACGCTCGTCGATACGTCAGGCGCGTTCCCCGGCATCCAGGCCGAGGAGCGCGGGCAGGCGGAGGCAATCGCGCGGTCGACCGAGGCGTGCCTCGCGCTCGAAGTGCCGATGGTCGCGGCGGTGGTTGGCGAGGGCGGCTCGGGCGGCGCGATCGCGCTGGCGAGCGGCAACCGCGTGCTGATGTTCGAGCACGCCGTCTATTCGGTGATCTCGCCCGAGGGTTGCGCGTCGATCCTGTGGCGCACCGCCGACAAGGCAGCCGACGCGGCCGAGGCGATGAAGGTCACGGCGCAGGACCTGAAGGCGCTCGGCGTCATCGATGCGATCGTGCCGGAGCCGCTTGGCGGCGCGCACCGCGATCCGGCCGCGGCGATCGGCGCGCTCGGCGATGCCATCATGGCGCAGCTCGATTCGCTGTCGGGCATGGATCAGGCCGCACTGAAGGCGGATCGCCGTACCAAGTTCCTGACGATGGGCCGCTTCGCCTGAGATTGCTGGTGCGGGACCGACCGCAAAAGAAAGGGGCGGCGGACCCTGTGGTCCGCCGCCCCGTTTCCGTTCGCAAAGTCGCTTGGACTTACGAAGCCTTCATGTTGGTCGACACGTTCGAGAACGTGGTCTTCAGCTGGTTGCCCAGGCCCTGCATCGCTGCGATGGCGGCGACGGCGATCAGCGCGGCGATCAGGCCGTACTCGATTGCGGTGGCGCCCTTGTTGTTCTTCAGGAAAGTGCGAATCTTCTGCATGTCCGGTCTCCGTTCAATAACGCTTCAGTCACCCGGCTGAACCGGGAACACCGGAGCAGCGGCACGAGGATTAGGGATTCTGGGTTGAGAAAAGTTTAAGGCCGCGCCGGATATTTTCTTACAATAGCGGCGCGCCGGTCAGCGTGCGTTTGCGACCTTCGACGACACATCGTTCCACATGCCGGTCGTCGAGTTCGCGACCGCCTGGATGCTGCCGACGACCGCGAGGAAGATGAGCGCGAGAATGAGCCCGTATTCGACCGCCGTCGCGCCGCGCTCGTCCGCCGCCAGCCGCGAAAGCTGGCGAGCAAGGGCGCGAGGCGATAGGCGACGACGCAGGTTCATCCCTGCCGCGATACCGCCGAAAGCCTTAACGAATGACTGATGCCGTCCCCGAAACGATCGCGCTGCTCACCGTCGTCGCCTGCGCGCTGATCGATCCGCAAGGACGGGTGCTGGTGCAGCAGCGCCCTGCCGGCACCGACATGGCGGGACTGTGGGAGTTCCCCGGCGGCAAGATCGAGGCCGGCGAGGCGCCGGAGGTCGCACTGTGCCGCGAACTGCGCGAGGAACTCGCGATCGGCGTCGAGATCCGGGATGTCCTGCCGCTCGCGTTTGCCAGCGAGCCGAGAGGCGAGCGTCACCTGTTGCTGCTGCTCTTCATCTGTCACCGCTGGACGGGCGATGTGCAACCGCTGCATGCAGCCGCGCTGAGGTGGACCGGGTTGCCCGAACTCGCCGAGCTGCCGATGCCGCCCGCCGACGTGCCGCTCGTCGATGCGCTGCGCGCGTATCTGGCGGCGTAGATGGAGGCCCGACCGGGAATCGAACCCGGGTGCAAGGATTTGCAGTCCTCTGCGTCACCACTCCGCCATCGGGCCTCGATGTCGCGGGAGGCGCGCAGATGCGGGGATGCGGGGGCCATGTCAAGCGCAAGCGGCAACAGGCGGCGGGAACGCTTGGCGACACCCGACAGGCGCGATAGAAGCCTCGACAGAACGAAGTGTATTGCATTGGTATAACAGCTGTGCGACAGGACAGACAATGATGACCGCGACCAACGACTTGACGATCGATTTCGCAGCGCTGCGCTCCGCCATGGTGGCCAGCCAGCTGCGCCCGAACGCGGTCAACGATCCGCGTCTCGTCACCGCGATGGCGGAGGTGCCGCGCGAGAATTTTCTGCCCGCAGCGGTCGGCGCGCTCGCGTATCGCGACACTGCGGTGCCGATCGGCGGCGGACGCTCGGCCAACGTGCCGATCGCGACCGGCAAGCTGCTGACCGAGGCGTATCTGCGCGCCACCGACAAGGTGCTGCTGATCGGCGCGGGCGCGGGCTACACCGCCGCGGTGCTGTCGCGCCTCGTCGCGTCGGTCGTCGCGGTCGAAGTCGATTCGGCGTTGGCAGAGCAGGCGCGGACGAACCTTGCCGATGCCGCAAACGTGACCGTGGTCGAAGGTCCGTTGCCCGCGGGCGCGCCCGATCACGCCGCCTATGACGTGCTGATCGTCGATGGCGCGGTCGAAAAGCTGCCGGACGCCCTGATCGATCAGGTTGCGATCGGCGGCCGGGTGGTGACCGGCATCGTCGATCGCGGTGTCACGCGACTTGCGACCGGCAAGCGCAGCGCGGGCGGCTTTGGTCTTTCCGATTTCGCCGATATCGACTGCGTCGTCCTGCCCGGCTTCGCCGCGCCGGCGTCCTTCTCCTTTTCGAGGTAAGTGTGCTGAACCGTCGCTCGCATCTTCTGGCTGCCGCCGCCATTCTCGTCGTCGTGCCGGGAGCGGCCGGCGCGGACACGCTGCGCGATGCGCTGCTGAAGGCCTATAACAGCAATCCGACGCTGACCGGCCAGCGCGCGGCGCAGCGCGCGAACGACGAGAATGTGCCGATCCAGCGCGCAGCCGGGCTGCCGTCCGCCAACGTGCAGGGCGACTACACCGAGAACCTGCTGAACAGCGGGACGAACTTCACCAGCGTCGCGCGGAGCGTGAACGGGCAGGCGCTCGTCTCGCTGCCGGTCTATTCGGGCGGCGCGGTCAAGAACTCCGTCCGGGCGGCAAAGACCCGCGTCGAGGCCGGGCGCGACCAGTTGCGCAGCACCGAGGCGACGGTGTTCACCAATGTCGTCGGCGCGTATATGGACGTCATCCGCGACGAGGCGATCGTCGGGCTCAATACCCAGAACGTGAAGGTGCTCGACGTCAATCTGGAAGCGACGCGGGATCGATTCCAGGTCGGCGACCTGACGCGTACCGACGTCGCGCAGTCGGAGGCGCGGCTGTCGATCGCGCGCGCACAACTTCAGACTGCGCAGGCGAATCTCATCGCAAGTCGTGAAAATTACGTGCGGTTTGTCGGCACTGCACCGGGAACGCTCGATGCGCCGCCGATTCTCCCGAACCTGCCCGCCTCGCCGGACAGCGCCGTTGATGTGGCGCTCGATCGCAATCCCGCGCTGCTTGCCGCGCAGAAGGAGCGCGACGCGAGCGGCTACGACATTTCGGTCGCGCGGGCCGGGCGGCTGCCGACCGTGAGTGTGACCGGCGGCGGCACCTACACCAACTATCTCGGATCGCTGAATTCGGGGCAGGGCTTCCCGGTCGGGCAGAGCGGCGTCGGCGCGACCGCCGGGGTGACGCTGCGCCTGCCGCTGTTCCAGGGTGGTCGTCCGGGCGCGCAGGTGCGCCAGGCGCAGGCGCTGCGATCGCAGGCGATCGAGCAGGTCACCGAAACCGAACGCGGCGTGATCGCGCAGGCGCGCTCGGCTTATGCGATCTGGCAGTCGTCGCAACAGGTGATCCAGTCGTCCGAGGCGGCGGTTTCCGCCAACAAGCTGTCGCTGGAGGGCGTGCGCGCCGAGAACAGTGTCGGCACGCGCACGATTCTCGACATTCTGAATGCCGAGCAGGAGCTTCTGAACAGCCAGGTGACGCTCGTCACCGCGCGCCGCGACGCGTATGTGGCCGGCTTCGCGCTACTGGCTGCGATGGGCGAGGCGGAGGCGAAGGACCTCGGGCTGAACGGCGGGCCGCTCTACGATCCGGTCGCCAATTACAACCGCGTGCGTCACCGCATCAACGATTTCGATTCGGACCCGGCACCCCAGCCCGTTGCCTCGACGACGCGCACGACGCCTGCGCAGGGGGCGCAGGTCACCAAGTCGCTCGATCCCATGCTGGAGAGCGATGTTGACAGAGGCGCGCCTTTGACGACAGGTGAGAACGCACCGAACCGCTGACATCCCGGCGGTCGTTGTCGGGGAGCGCGCAGGCGAGATGGGCGACGTTACGACCGAACCGTCGATGGAAGACATCCTGTCGTCGATCAAGCGGATCATCGCCGAGGAAGGCGAGGGCGCCGTTCAGGCGCGCACGCGCCGGGCGGAACCGGCCCCGCGCGCCGCTTTGCCCGCTTCGAAGCCCGCACCCGTCATCGAGGACGAGGTGCTAGAACTGAGCGACCCGATGCCAGCCCCCGCGCCCGAGCCTGCCATGCTGACCCCTGCCGATGATGCGCCGTCTGCTAGCCCGGCGCCGATCCTCTCCGATTCGGCCGCGCAGGCGACGCGCGGTGCGCTCGATATCCTGTCGCGGCTGGTGGTGAAGCCCGAGCCGCCGAGCGACGGCACGCTCGAGGGCCTGGTGCGCGATATGCTCCGGCCCATGCTGCGGGAGTGGCTCGACGCCAACCTGCCGGCGATGGTCGAACAGATGGTGCAGCGCGAAATCGCGAAGATCACCGGCGCGCAACGCTGACGCTTCGCCGCCGATGCGACGGCGATTGTCGCATACGTAACGATCTGCTCTAACCCGCATCATGAAGATGCTTCTGACCGCGAGCCTCACCGCGCTCGCCACCGCCGCCGTGCCTGCTTCCGCCCGGCAACTTACTATCGATGACGTGATCGCGCTGAGCCGCGTCGGGGCGCCTGCTGCATCACCGGACGGCCGCTGGCTTGTGTGGCAACAGCGCGAAACCGATCTTGCCGCGGACAAGGGACGGTTCGACCTCTGGCGGCTCGACCTGACCCGCAAGGGCGCGGCACCGGAAAAGCTCGTCGCCGATGCGGATGTCAACGAGACGAGCCCGCAGATCGTCGGCTCGACCGTCTATTTCCAGTCGGACAAGGGCGGCGATGATGCGGTGTGGGCGGTGGGGCTGGACGGCGCGAACGCGCACCGCGTCACCGACTTCAAGGGCGGTTTCGGCGGGTTCAAGGTGTCGCCCGCCAGTGACAAGCTGCTCGTCTGGGCTGATCGCCTTCCCGGCGCGCCGAGCCTTGAGCCAGCCGCCACGAAGAAGGATCCGAATGCGGGCGCGGCGCGGACCTATGACCAGCTGTTCGTGCGTCACTGGGACACCTGGGCGGACGGCACGCGGTCGCAGCTGTTCGTGCTGCCGCTGAGCGCCGCGGGCGCGGCCGGCAACGGCGTCCCGATCGAAGGCAAGCTTGTCGGCGATACGCCGTCCAAGCCCTTTGGCGGCGGCGAGGAAGTAAACTGGAGCGCGGACGGCAAGACCGTCTATTTTGCGCTGCGCGAGGCAGGACGGATCGAGCCGACCTCGACCAACCTCGACATCTTCGCAGCGCCCGCCGATGGATCGTCGCCGCCGGTGAACCTGACCGACGCGAATGACGGGATGGACAATCTGCCGACCGTATCGCCCGACGGGAAATACCTCGCCTGGTTCGCGATGAAGCGCCCGACCTATGAAGCCGATCGTCAGGTACTGATGCTCCGCGATCTGGCGAGCGGGCAGGTGCGCGCGCTGACCGAAAGCTGGGATCGCTCGGTCGGATCGATCGCCTGGGCGCCCGATTCGAAACGCATCTACGTGACGGCCGAGGACACGCAGGAAACGCCGCTCTGGTCGGTCGATCCGGCGAGCGGCAGGGTCGCGCGGCTGACGAAGGAAGGCAGTGTCTCGGCCGTCGTGCCGACCCCCAAGGGGGTCGTCATCGCGATGAACAGCCTCACCGCGCCGGACGACTTCTACATGGTGGCGGGCAAGGGCGCGCCGAAGCGGCTTACGAAGGTCAATGCCGCCAAGCTCGCGGGCATCGACATGCCGACGGTCACGCGCTTCAACTTCAAGGGCGCGAACAACGATACCGTCTGGGGCTATGCGGTGAAGCCTGCGGGCAGCGCTGGCAAGGTGCCTATCGCCTATATGGTCCACGGCGGGCCGCAGGGTTCCTCGAACAACAGCTGGTCCTATCGCTGGAACCCCGCGGTGTTCGCGGGCGCCGGCTATGGGCTCGTCGCGGTCGATTTCCACGGGAGCACCGGCTACGGCCAGGCCTTCACCGACGCGATCCGCAACAATTGGGGCGGCTGGCCGCTCGAGGACCTGCAAAAGGGATTGAAGGCGGCGACGGACAAGTTCGCCTGGCTCGACGCGGACAACGCTTGCGCGCTCGGCGCGTCCTATGGCGGCTATATGATGAACTGGTTCGAAGGTCAGTGGCCCGATCGGTTCAAGTGCATCGTCCAGCATGACGGCGTCTTCGATGCGCGCGCGATGGCCTATGAGACCGAAGAGCTGTGGTTCGACGAATGGGAACATGGCGGCAAGGCCTATTTCGAGGACCCGCAAGCGTTCGAGAAGTGGAACCCGGTCAATTACGTCGCGCAGTGGAAGACGCCGATGCTCGTCATCACCGGCGAGAAGGACTTCCGCATCCCCTACACCCAGGGGATCGCGGCGTTCACGGCGCTCCAGCGGCGCGGGATTCCCTCGCGGCTGGTGGTGAACCCGGGCGAGAACCACTGGGTGCTGAAGCCGAAGAACAGCCGCCAATGGTATGGCGAGGTGCTGGGGTGGATGGATCGGTGGACGGGGAAGGACGGCGCTGCTCAATGATGTGTCCCCGCGAAGGCGGGGACCCAGACTGGGCTCCCGCCTTCGCGGGAGGACATTGCGGCTAGCGCTGTGGTGTGGCTAAAGCCCGGCCATGACCGAACTCCCCAAGACCTTCGACCCCTCGGCAATCGAATCGCGCTGGTACGCGCATTGGGAGGAAACCGGCCAGTTTCGCCCCGACCGCCCTGGCGCGGAGCCGTGGACGATCGTCAACCCACCGCCCAATGTCACCGGCTCGCTCCATATCGGCCACGCGCTCGACAATACGCTGCAGGACATCCTCACCCGCCACGCGCGGCTGAAGGGCAAGGATGCGCTGTGGGTCGTCGGCACCGATCATGCCGGGATCGCGACGCAGATGGTCGTCGAGCGGCAGATGGCCGCCGCCCAAGACAAGCGCACCAACTATTCCCGCGAGGATTTCGTCGCGAAGGTGTGGGATTGGAAGCGCGAGAGCGGCGGCGAGATCACCCGCCAGCTCCGCCGGCTCGGCTGCTCGATGGACTGGGCGAACGAGCGCTTCACGATGGACGAGGGCTTTTCGAAGGCGGTCCTCAAGGTCTTTGTCGATCTCTACAACCAGGGCCTGCTCTACCGCGACAAGCGGCTGGTGAACTGGGACCCCGGCCTTGGCACCGCTATCAGCGATCTGGAGGTCGAGACACGCGAGGTGCAGGGCAAGTTCTGGCACTTCAGCTATCCGCTTGAGGACGGCAGCGGCGCCATTTCGGTCGCGACGACGAGGCCGGAGACGATGCTCGCCGACATGGCGGTCGCGGTGAACCCGGAGGACGCGCGCTACACCGCGCTGATCGGCAAGCGGGTGCGGCTGCCGATCACCGGGCGGCTGATCCCGATCGTGGCGGACGAGCATGCCGATCCCGAACTCGGCTCGGGCGCGGTGAAGATCACGCCGGGGCATGATTTCAACGACTTCGAGGTCGGCCGGCGCGCCGGGATCGAGGCGCGCGACATGCTCAACATGCTCGACGCCAAGGGGGCGGTGACGCAGACGGCGGACGGGCTGATCCCGGCCGATCTGCTTGGCCTCGACCGGTTCGAGGCACGCAAGGCCGTCGTCGCGGGGCTGGAGGCGGACGGCGTGCTGGAACGCGTCGAGGATCGCACGATCCAGACGCCTTATGGCGACCGATCGGGCGTGGTGATCGAGCCTTGGTTGACCGACCAATGGTATGTCGATGCCGCAACGCTCGCGAAACCCGCGATCGAAGCGGTGAAATCGGGCGCGATCCGGATCGTGCCGAAGACGTGGGAAAAGACGTTCTTCAACTGGATGGAGAACATCCAGCCCTGGTGCGTGTCGCGGCAATTGTGGTGGGGGCACCGGATACCGGCTTGGTTCGGGCCGGCCAGAGACGAGGTTGGTCTGGCGAGCCATATCGACATGACGTTTCATGCGGATGGCACATTTACTGAGCGGCCAGCGCTCGCGAGCCAAATCTTCGTGGCGATCTCCGAGGCTGAGGCCATAGCATCTGCGGCCGCCTTCTATGGTGACAGATTTGCCGTGAAAGTCGACCACACACGAAATTTCCCTCGAGCAACGAATGACGAGGTTTACCTCGTTCAGGACGACGACGTCCTCGACACCTGGTTCTCCTCCGCCCTCTGGCCCTTCGCGACGCTGGGATGGGAGGGCTCCCAGTCTCCGTTGGCCCTGAGCGAAGTCGAAGGGCAGGCCACAGGCGATACGCCCGAGACAAGTGCTTCGACTTCGCTCAGCACAAACGGCAAAGGGAGCTGGGGTTTCCCAAACCGCACGCCCCAACTCGCCGGCCGCTACCCCAACGATGTGCTCATCTCCGGCTTCGACATCCTGTTCTTCTGGGACGCCCGCATGATGATGCAGGGCTTGCACTTCATGAAAGATGTGCCGTTCAAGACTCTGTATCTTCATGGTCTTGTCCGTGCGGCGGATGGGCAGAAGATGTCGAAATCGAAGGGCAACACCGTCGATCCGCTGGGCCTGATCGACACCTACGGCGCCGACGCGCTGCGCTTCTTCATGGCGGCGATGGAGAGCCAGGGTCGCGACATCAAGATGGATGAGAAGCGGGTCGAGGGGTATCGCAACTTCGCGACGAAGCTGTGGAACGCCGCGCGGTTCGCGCAAGCAAACGGCATCGGCGGATCGACGACGCTCGAACCGCCCGCTGCGACGCTCGCGGTCAACAAGTGGATCATCGCCGAGACGATCCGCACCGTCCAGGCGGTCGATCTCGCGCTCGCCGACTATCGGTTCGACGGCGCGGCGAACGCGATCTACCAGTTCGTCTGGAGCCGCTTCTGCGACTGGTATCTCGAACTCATCAAGCCCGCCTTCAACGCCGACGTGAAAGCCGAGATCGACGCGGAGTCGAAGGTCGTCGCGGGCTGGGTCCTCGACCAGATTCTCGTCATCCTCCACCCGTTCATGCCCTTCATCACCGAAGAACTGTGGCACGCGCTTGCTTCGCGAGAGCACGACCTCATCGTCGCGCAATGGCCGATGGCCGACGCGCGCGCGATCGATCCCGAGGCTGAAAGGGAAGTCGGTTGGCTGATCGACTTCCTCAGCACGCAGCGCGAAGTGCGGGCGGAGGTCAACGTTCCGCCGGGCGCACGGCCCGCGCTGTATGTTCTCGGGCAACAGACGGTAGCGGGAAGCGCCGATCCCGCGACCTATCCGAGCGACTTGATCGACGTATTCGACCGGCATCGCACGACGATAAACCGGATGGGCCGCGTGGACGTGATAACCTTCCTTAACACAGGCATGCGCTTCGATCTCAAATCCGGCGAGCGCGAAAGCCGGCTAGGCGAAAGTCCATTGCTTGGCAGCGGCGTGCAGTTCGTGGTTGGCGAGGATACCTACTTCATCGCACTCGAGGGCACGGTCGATCTCGACGCTGAACGCGCCCGCTTGACCAAGGCCATCGCCGCCGCTGAGAAAGAACGCGATAGCCTCGCAGGTCGCCTCAACAACGCCAGCTTCGTCGAGCGCGCCAAGCCGGAGGCGGTGGAGAAGGCAAAGGCCGATCATGC
Source organism: Sphingomonas sp. EC-HK361 (assembly GCF_902498785.1). Taxonomy (GTDB): domain Bacteria; phylum Pseudomonadota; class Alphaproteobacteria; order Sphingomonadales; family Sphingomonadaceae; genus Sphingomonas. Next base: position 577,342 of record NZ_LR701494.1, on the reverse strand, counting down.
CGAGAAGTCCGCGGAGGCGGAGCGATTGACGGCTGCGCTGGCGCGGCTCGGCTGACCTCACGTCGTCACCCCGGACTTGTTCCGGGGTTCACGCTGCGGCACAGGCAAAGCGAAGAGCGACGCGGCACGACGGATGCCGGAACACGTCCGGCATGACGGGGTAGCGCAGCGATGGCATCCGATAGCGACGTTCCTCCGCGCGAGCGCTCCCGCCCCGGCCAGCGAGACCTGACCGCCGGACCGATCGGCAGTACGCTCATCGCGTTTGCGCTTCCCACGCTCGGCTCGAACATTCTCCAGTCGCTGAACGGCTCGATCAACGCGATCTGGGTGGGGCGCTTCCTCGGCGAAGGCGCGCTCGCGGCGACGTCCAATGCGAACATCATTATGTTCCTGATGTTCGGTGCGGTCTTCGGGTTCGGCATGGCCGCGACGATCCTTGTCGGGCAAAGCTGGGGCCGCCGCGATGTCGATGGTGCACGGCGCGCGTTCGGGTCGGCGATCGGGCTCGTGCTCGGCGCATCGATCGTCGTCGGCTTTGCCGGCTGGGCGTTCGCGCCGGGGATACTGAAGGCGCTCGCGACCCCGCCGGAAGCGCTGGCGCAGGCGGAGGCGTATCTGCGCGTCATCTTCCTCGGGTTGCCCGCATCGATGATTCTCGTCCTGATGTTCATGGGGCTGCGCGGGACGGGTGATTCGCTGACGCCTTTGTGGTTCATGGGGCTGTCGGTGGTGCTCGACAGCGGGCTCAACCCCGTCTTCATCCTCGGCCTCGGCCCCGCGCCAAAAATGGGGATTGCGGGATCGGCGACCGCGACGCTGATCGCCAATGTCGTCGCGGTGTCCGCGCTCGCGCTCTACATTCGCCTGCGCGACCTGCCGCTGCGTCTGCGCGGGGGTGAACATCGCTACATCCTCCCCTCGGCCGATCTGACGAAGCTGATCGTCGCCAAGGGCCTGCCGATCGGTGCGCAGATGCTGGTGATCTCTACCGCGGGCCTCGCAATGGTGGGCCTCGTCAACCGCAATGGGGTGGATACGACCGCCGCCTACGGCATTACCCAGCAGCTATGGGCCTATGTCCAGATGCCGGCGATGGCGATCGGTGCCGCGGTCAGCGCGATGGCGGCGCAGAATATCGGGGCAGGGCGGTGGGACCGGGTATCGCGGATCACCCGATCGGGACTGATCCTCAACGTCGCGTTGACGGGTGTGATGGTCGGGGTCGTCCTGTGGTTCGACCGCACGATCCTGGGTCTGTTCGTGGCCGAAAGCAGCGCCGCACTGCCGATCGCGCAGCATATCAGCTACATCGCGACCTGGGGGTTCATCCTGTTCGGCGCGACGATGGTGTTGTTCGGCATCGTCCGCGCGAACGGCGCGGTGTGGGGGCCGCTCGTCAGCCTGGCAATCGCGATGTTTCCGGTGCGGCTCGGCATCGCCCTGGCGCTCAAGCCCGCACTGGGCGCCGATGCGTTGTGGTGGAGTTTTCCCGCCGGTTCGGCGACGACGCTGATCCTTGCCGGGCTGTATTATCGCCTCGGGCCGTGGCGGAAGGGGCGGCTCGTCGTCCCGCACGAGCATGAAGCGCAGGACCAGGCGCACGCGACACTCGAACCCGCAGGGACACTCAAGCCCGCGGGCTAGGCGCCGACCGGCGCCATCACCCGGATCACGCCGGCCGCGATCTTTGCGGTGACGGGCGTGTGGGCCAGCACCTCGCCGTCGATCGAGATCGGCAGCGGCGGGATCGTCGCGATCTTGAGCTCGCGCCCGCGGAAAGAAACGGTGTCCTCGTGCCTTGCCTCGTGCCGAAGAACACTCGCCGCCCAGTTCTTGATGAGCGTGCTTTTCACATGGCCCCGCACCGCCTGGACGATGATCTCGCCCGAATCGACCGCGGCCTCATCGACCAGTTCGGTGCCGCCGTGGAAGGGGCCGTTCGAGATTCGCACCTCGACGACCTTCAGCCGCTCTGCGCTTTCGCCCTCGCCGACGATCAGCGTGAAGGGTTTGAACTTCGCGAATTGCACGCCAGCCCAGCCGAGATACCCGACGCGGCCAAGCACCTTCTTCAACCCGTGCGGCACCGTCTCCGCGATCTGCGGGCTGATCCCCATTGCGGCGCAGTTCGCGAAATAATCCTTGTCGATCATGCCGAGATCGATTCGCTTCGGCGCCCCGGTCCGCAGCACCTCGATCGCGCCGTTGATGTCGAGCGGAATGCCGAGGGTGCGCGCGAAGCTGTTCGCGGTGCCGAGCGGCAGGACGCCGAGGATCGTCTCCGTCCCCACCAGATAATCGACGAGCCCGCTGACCGTCCCGTCGCCGCCGCCAAGGATCATCAGGTCGGGCTGCTTCGCCATCAAGGCCTTGATGGTGGGAACGAGCTTCCTGGGATCGTCGACCGCGCGTGCCTCGACCGGAAAGGGTAGTGCGTCCAGACGCTTGCAGGCTCTTTTGAAGAGGCGCTGTCCTTTGCGGGACTTCGCGTTGACGATCATCGCCGCCGATCGGATTGCTTGTGGAGTTTCGGGCATCGCGGCGCTCAACGCACGAATGGCGGTTTCGCTTCCGTAACGCTTGCGAGCCGCGGGGACGGGGCGCAAAAGATGGCGCATGTCCGCAACCTACCCCGCGCTCCGCCTTCGCCGTACCCGCTCTGCCGCGTGGAGCCGTCGACTCCACGGCGAAACCGTCCTCACTCCCGCCGACCTCATCTGGCCGCTGTTCATCGCGGAAGGGGAAGGAATCGAGGAGCCGATCGCGAGCCTGCCGGGCGTCTCGCGCTGGTCGGTCGATGGCATCGTCGCACGCGCGAAGGAGGCGCGCGACGCGGGCATCCCGTGCATCGCGCTGTTTCCCAATACGCCGCACGCCTTGCGCAGCGCTGACGGAGCGGAGGCGCTCAATCCCGACAATCTGATGTGCCGCGCGATCCGCGCCCTGAAAGACTCGGTGCCTGAGGTCGGCGTGCTGACCGACGTCGCGCTCGATCCCTATACCAGCCACGGGCATGACGGGCTGGTCGACGACACCGGCTATGTGATGAACGATGCGACTGCCGACGTCCTGATCGGTCAGGCGCTCAACCAGGCCGAGGCCGGTGCCGACATCATCGCACCCAGTGACATGATGGACGGCCGCGTCGGGCTGATCCGCGAGGCGCTGGAAGAGAGCGGGCATGTGAACGTGCAGATCATGGCCTATGCAGCGAAATATGCCTCCGGCTTTTACGGGCCGTTCCGCGATGCCGTCGGCAGTCGCGGGCTGCTGAAAGGTGACAAGCGCACCTATCAGATGGACCCGGCCAATGCCGAGGAAGCACTGCGCGAGGTCGCGCTCGATCTCGCCGAGGGCGCTGACAGCGTCATGGTCAAGCCCGGGCTACCCTATCTCGATATCATTCTGCGCGTGAAGAACGCCTTTGAAGTGCCTGTATTCGCCTATCAGGTCTCCGGCGAATACGCGATGCTGGAGGCTTCGGTCGCGGCAGGAGCAGGCGAACGCGATGCGCTGGTGCTGGAAACGCTGATGGCGTTCAAACGCGCTGGCTGCTCGGGCGTGCTGACTTACCACGCGCTTCATGCGGCGCGGCTGCTCGGCGCGTGATCGAAACCGCGCGGCTGATCCTGCGGCCCTGGCGCGAGAGCGACGACGCGTCCTTTTTCGCGATGGGGCAAGATGCTGAGGTGATGCGCTTTCTTGGCCCGCCGACGACGCTCGCCGATGTCCGATCGGCGCGCCAGAGGATGACCGCTTGCCAAGCGGAGTATGGCTACTGCTTTTGGGCGCTTGAACGGAATGAGGACGCGGCCTTTATCGGCTTTTGTGGATTGAAGCCCGCCAAGCCGCCGATCGTGGGCGAAACGGAGATTGGCTGGCGGCTGGCGCGCGACGCATGGGGGCAGGGCTATGCCCGCGAGGCGGCGGAGGCCAGTCTCGCATGGGGCTGGGCGAATCTCGATGTGCCTGCGATTGCCGCGATCACGGTCCCTGCAAATGCACGCAGTTGGGGTTTGATGGAGCGGCTCGGCATGGTCCGTGATCCGGCCGGCGACTTTGATCACCCCGATCTCGCCCTCGACGACCCGCTGCGCGCCCACATCACCTACCGCATCACGCGGCCGCGCTGAGGTGCGTCAGAGCGGCGCGAGTTGCGCCTGCAACGTGGCGATCCGCTTCGCCTGGTCGTCGGCTTGTGCGGCTGCTTCGCCGCGCAGGGTTTCCAGCGCCGGATAGGCCGGCTCCAGCGCCGTCGCGCGCACGATCGCCTGCTGTTCCAGATCGGTGACGACCAGCGATGTGTCGGCGCGCAGCGAATCGAGCGTTGCAAGCCGCGTCTGCGCTTCGATCCACGGCTCGCTGCCGGCCGCCGCGCCCTTCGCCGTGCGCGCAGCAGAGCCGGCGCGGTCTGCCGCCGCGTCAAACGCGGTCTTGCCGCTCGCGAGCTTTGCCCGCGCCGCGGCAATCGCAGCATCGAGCGCAGGGTCGGCCACGACGGGCTTCGCCTCGGGCGCGGCGGGTTCGGCAAATCCGAGCTTCTCGACCGGACGCGGCGCAAGCGAGGGGTAGCCCGTCGTTTCCGGGGTCGCGCAGGCGCAGAGCGCGAGCGCAAGGCTGACGGCGGAGAGCGACACTTTCATCGTGCTCTCGTGTAGGCGGCGAAGATTCTTGGCGCAACGCACTTGCGCAATCCGAAAGCCCCTTATATCAGCGCCACTCCCAAGCGCCCGTAGCTCAGCTGGATAGAGCATCAGACTACGAATCTGAGGGTCGGACGTTCGAATCGTTCCGGGCGCGCCATTTTTCAAGGGGTTAGCAGGGACCATCCCTCGCCCGGATGGCTCTAGGTAACATACTAGGTAACACGCTCCCCTGAAGGGGGAGTCGAGAGCCGTTCAAGCTGTCAGATGAGTCTGCCACGCTGTTCTCCGTATCCGCCGACCTTACGCCAGCTCTGCTCTTCGCTGCACCCTCAAACGCTCGGCTTTGCAGGCCGGCTGTCGATCCAATGATCGATGTCACTCACTAACCAGGCGACGGCCCGTGGCCCGAGCTTCCGAGGTCGTGGGAAACCGCCGTGCTCCATCATGCGGTAGATGGATGATCGGGCGAGACCAGTCCGGAGTTTAACTTCAGGCAGCCGGATGAGGCGCGTGGGTGTGTGAGCATCTTTGGCCATGAACTGCTCCAAGCAGGATAGCCCCTTCCGGAACGATTATACGGCCTGAGGGATCGTCAGGAAAACGTTGGAGCGTCAGTAGACGGCAACAGACAGCTTTGTGCCTTGGTAGAGCGGAGGCGAATCGCGGCATCGATAATTTCACCAGCGCCTTGCCGACGTGCATCGCGCTGCAAGGGCGATCGCGCTCGCAGCCTCCGCGAGTCCTGTCGCGCGAATCGCCTATGAGGCGAAGGCGGTGGCGCGCTCGTCGTTGACCTAGGCCTCCGCAAATCGCACGTTGATCGCAACACGTCGTAATGTCGGGGTCGAACTTGTCAGTGAATTCAACGGCGGCGGCATGGGTGCGGTTTCTACGCAACTACGGACCCATCCCGACCAACGACAATATGTATGACGAGTCGATCCAACGCGCGCTGCGCCGCCACAAGATTCGACCGATCACCTTGCCTGCGCCGCTGCGCGACCGCCTTGTCGCGATGTTTCGCGGCGATGCGCCGATTTCGCACATCATCACCGGTACCGCCGGCGACGGCAAAACCTATCACTGCCGCGAAGTCTGGACCGAGCTCGGCGGGGATGTCACGGCCTGGAACCACGGCGACAAGGTCCAGCGGCTCGCAGTGGGTGCGCGCACGCTCGTCATCGTCAAGGATCTAAGCGAGCTCCGTGACGATGAGAGCAATAATCTCATCGTTGAGTTTGCGCAGGATGTCGCTAATCCCGCGACCGACACTTTCTATCTGTTCGCGGCCAATCACGGCCAGCTGCTCGAAAAGCTCAAATCGGCGCCGGCAAACGACGCGGTGGTCCGGGTCAGCAAGGTGGTTGAGGATCTGCTCGTCACCGGCGCCAGTGCCGATTCCGGCATCGCGCTCGAATTGACCGATCTTAGCCGGTCGCCCGCCGCCGAAATGGCAATGACGATCATAGAGGAAGTCACCGACCATGAGGGCTGGGAAGGGTGTGGTGAATGCGGTGCCAGCAGCGACGGCAGCTGTCCGATCTTTGAAAATCGGCGCCGGCTGATCGGCGATGGCCCCAACGATCCCTTCAAGCACCGGCTGACCGCGCTTATCGAGCTTAGCGAGCGCAACGGCAGCCATTTTCCGGTGCGCCAGCTGCTCGCGCTCGTTGCCAATGCCATTCTCGGCCATCCCGAGGCGCGCGACGGTCTGATGAGCTGCAACGATGTGGCGGGCATCCAAGCGTCGGGACACGCCGATCGCGCGTCGATCTACCGGAACATCTTCGGTGAAAATTTAAAGCCCAGTAAGGCCGAGAAAACCGAGCTGTTCCGCAAGCTTAACGCCTTCGGCATCGGTGCCGAGACCAGCAACCGGGTCGACAATCTTTTGGTCTATGGCGCCGACGATCCGGCATATGCCGCCGACTATAACGCGCTCGTACTTGGCGATCCTGTCTATGGCGCGACACCGGCCTATACCAACGCGCAGCGCGGTTATCTCGAAGGCACTGACGATGGCGACCGGGCAAGCTTTCTGGGCGCCTTGCGCGCCCAGCGTCAGCGCCTCTTCTTCACCATGCCCGCGGACAAGGCGGCAGACTATGATCTGTGGGATCTGACCGTGTTCCGCTACGCCGGTCTCTATCTCGAGGTCGCCGAGAAGGTCGCCGCGAAGCAGCCGGTGCCGCGCGCCGCGCTCAACATGGTGGTGCGCGGCCTCAACCGCATCTTCACCGGCATGCTGGTCCAGAACCAGGACGAACTCGTGCTCGCGACCTCTGGCAGCTATTCACAGTCGAAGCGCAGCCCGCTGCTCGACGAGCTGATCTCGGTCCCCCGCTCAGGCGGCGAGGAAGTCAGCATAGTCGCCGACAAGAGCGAGGGATCGTTCGGCGTCTCGGTCAAGCTGGTGCGCGGCAGCGAAATCCCGCCGGTATTCCTGTCGCTCTCGCCAACCCGCTTCGAATTTCTCGGCCGCGTCGCCGAAGGCGCGTTGCCCAGCAGCTTCTCGCTCGAATGCCATGAGGATTTGCTGGCGTTCAAGGCGCGGCTGCTGCGCGAGACTGAAACCCGCCGCAAGCTCGATGGCGACGACGAAGCCGCCGAGGGCGAACTGGTGCTGCGCTTCATCGAGCTGAGTGCCGACGGCCGCGCGCAACCGCGCCGCGTGATTGTGCGAGTCTGATAATGGAAATCCTTGCCCGCCCCACCGAGTTCGAGGATCGCGCTGGTCCCGCCTTCTGGATCGACGAAGCGATTTGGGGCCATCGCTTGCACGACGAACAGGCGCCCTGGCTGATCTTCCTCGAGTTTATGACCGTGCTGCTCGCCGAGCATCGCGAGGGACGGGCGCTCAGGGAGGAGCGGCTCAACAGCCTCTCCTACAAGCCGCAGCTGCAGCTGCGGCTGCGCAACCTGGTCTTCAATAATCCGCATGTGATGACGGTGCGCGCCGAGGCCCGCTCGGACGAGGCGGCCTGGGCCAGCTGGCTCGAGAAAATGGCCGACACCGCCGGCGGGATCGAGGATCGCAACTTCGCCTATTTGCGCGACCGGTTCGAGAGCTTCGACGATTTCGCCGCCGTGCTGAGCTTCCTCCAGGGTTCGGCGATCGAGGGCACCAGCAACAAGCGCTGGAGTTCGAAATTCGTGTTCCCGTTCGGTCCGCACGCGCTCTACGAAGACGTCAATGTAAAGCCGAGCGGCAGTGTCTCGAACGACCGCCGCTTCTTCGCGCGCTCGGGCGAACTCCTCTATCTCATGCTCAGCCGCAGCCAGCATGCCGATGCGCTGCGCAACCTGCTCGTCACGCGCTTTCTGGAAAGCCCGGTGCCCTATGACAGCATGGCGCATGCCCTGCAGGGCGAGCGGCAGCTCGCCAAGGCCGAACGCGCCGGCGCCTATCTGCCCTGTTCGAGCCATCCGATCTTCGACCGGCTCGCCGCCGACTGGCTTGCAATCCTCAACCTGCCGATTCCGGCGCATGACGCGATCCCGCATCTCGTCACCATGACCGGGCTCAATCTCATCCTCTATCAGCTCGACCGCGCGCGCGAGTTGCTCGACCGGCCGCCGATCAGCCTCGTCTGCGAGATCGTCTCGCCGCGCAAATCGGTGGTGCGCGACCTCTCGGCCGACAGCTATCAGCACAACAACATACTGCCGCAGCAAGCGATCGAGCATTTCGTGCGCCGCGTCACCGCGACCGATGTCTGGACCGAGGCGCTGGCGTCGGACGATCCGACGCTCAATGCGATCGACATCCTCAAGCGCGAGTTCGGCTGGCCCGACGGCGACGACGACGAGCTCTCGACCGACCCGCAGGATTTTGTCGATGCGCTGGTCGACCGGGCGACGGTTCGCCACAAACAGCATGTCGGCAAGATCCACATGACCTGGTCGCGCGCGATTGGGCTTGCGTCGCGGCGCTCGAGCCGGCGCGTTCGCTATGCACCTACCGATCGACTGTTGAAGACACTGGTCATCGCCTGTGTCGGCGAGCGCCTCGAGTTCAAGGATTTCTTGATCCGGCTCCACGAGCGCTATGGCCTCATTATCGGCGACGCCCAGGCCCGGCCGTTCATCGACGCCGGCACCGCCGACCAGGAAGATTTCTCCGACAATGCGCACCGTTTGGAAGAACGGCTCGCCAGCCTCGGTCTGTTGAATCGCCTGTCCGACAGCTGCGCCTATGTCGAAAACCCGTTCCAGCGAGCCCAAGCCGCGTGACTCCTTCCGATCTGATTGGCGCCGCCGGCGCAACCTCCATTCGCCTGCGTCTGGAAAGCCTCACCCCCGAGGATGAACTCGCACGCTATCTGCTCGACCGGCTGACCGGCGAACAGGTCGCCGCGATCACCCGCGCGCTGCTTGCCGATGGCGCGACCGCGGCCAAATTGATGATTGCGCTGCCGCGCGACCTCGTCGCGCCGTTCGGTCTGCCCGAAACGGTCATCACCGACGAGCGTACCGTGCGCGTCCGCAACCTTGAATGCGATCGGCCGGCGATGCTCATCGCCAATACCGATGACGACCAGGGCGCCTCGCTCGGCGACGTCACGCTGATCGGCGCCAAGCAGCTGACCGAGGAGCCCGACCCCTGGGTCGACGCCGCGGTTGCAGGGCTTGGTCTCGTCGATACCCAGATCGCCGCGTGGAAGGCGGCGCTGCGCGGTCTCAACAGCGCGGATGACTGGACGCTCCATCAGATCGGCACCTATGTCGCGATGACGCGCGAGCGGATCGAAACCGACGCCGTGCCGGTAGCCGCGGCGCTCGGCTGGGCCTTGCCGGCGCTGCGCCTGCCCCGTGACAGCGGCTATTTCATGGCGCTCGGCGACAAGGACCGCGAACAGCCGCGCCGCTGGAAGAAGCTGTTCGAGAAATTGGTCTCCGACCGCAAGCCGCTTCTGGTGAAGCAGCGGCCCAACCGCCAGATCATCGAAAGCGACGAGCTGCGCAGCCAGTTCGAGGAGGTCCGCGAGGATATCCCGGCCGAAGTGCACCCGGCGATCGACGCCTTTATCGACACCGCGCCGGGCTGGGGACCGGAAGCCGAAGCGCTCGCCGCGTTCGAATGGGAAGGGGAGAGCGTCCTCCAGCTCTTCTCGGGCATCAAATTGAAGAAGACCTCCTTCGCGCAGGAGACCATCAACTTCTTCGAGTTCACCTTGCCCGACCGGCTGAGCGCGGCCGACAACGACTATCTAACTGCGCTCAAGGGCCGCTCGCTCAAGGAGACGCGCGACGACGATCGCGATTTCTTCGAGGCCCACCGCGACGATCTCGCCCAGGACAAATCGCTCCGCGTCAAATGGGAGCGGTTCATTTTCGGCCGCCCGATCGAATGCACTGATTTTCTCGAAGGACTGTTGCGGGCGATCGAACGCTTGTTCGGTCAGGTCAATTTGCTCGGCGGTACGCGCAAGCTCACGATCAAGTCGGCACGCCGCAGCCGCAACCAGTGGCTCGACCTGAACGCCGATGTCGGTCTCGCCTTCGGTCTGCGCTATCGCGGTCTGAAAGACCTGATCGGCCCCTCAGTCGACTGGGATGTGCCGCATCTCTTCGCCTATGAAGAGCTGCTCGACCGCGCCAAGGCGCGCCAGAAGAAATATCGCCGCAATGAGTCCACCGCGCGCGGCGCGATCCAGATTAAGTTCGATATCGCGCTGAGCGTCGGCGGCGAACGCGCCACCGTGCAGCTAGTCTGGACCGGGCAACCCGGCGTCATCGGGGTCGAAATGCCCAAGGATGTCGGCCGGCTGCTCAAGCGCCCGTTCGTGCGCAGCAATGTCGCGCGCCTGCCGGTCAGCCGCAAAGGCGCGCTGCAATCCGTGTCGCTCGTCGATGTCGGCACCTTACAGCCTGCCTTCGGCCAGGATGCCGGCACGCTGGTGCCGCGCACCAATGCAGGCGAGGATATCGCCAAGCTCTTCCCCAAGGCGCTGAGGACCGCGCGCGACGGCGGCCGCATCGACGCCGCCGGCTTTGCCGCGATCGAGGCGAGCTGGTCCGCGTTCGCCGCGCTCTACACCGACGCACTGACCGCCCTGCAAAGCTCGGGCTATGCCTCGGGCACGCTGATCGCGCAGGCCGAGGCCTATGGCGCGCTGCTCTCGACCCTCGCCGCCCATGCGGTCGGCGACCTCAACCGCCGCGACCTCTGGGAACCCTTGCTCAGCCTCGGCACCGTCACCGTGGTCGGTGGCGCGCCATCGGCGATCGTCGCGCCGTGGCATCCGCTGCGCCTTGCCGCCAGCGCCGCCAAGATGCGCTCGGTTGCGGGACTGGCCGATTATCTGCTGTCCGATGTCGATGTGAATTTCGGCGATTCGCGCCTGTTCTTCGCCGATCTGCGCGACGAACTTGCCCATCCACTTTTTCCTGAAATCGCGGTCGGCTATGACGGCAGCGAGGCGGTGCTCCTCGCCGAGACCAGCACGGTCAATGACTATAGCCTGCTCGAGCGGCCGGTGCGCGATCCGTCCGAGGCGACCACCGACGTCGATCCGGCCGAGGCGGCGCGGCAGATCCGTAGCTTGCTCGAACGCTATCTCGACCTCCAGCCGCATGAGCGCTCGAACCTGTCGATCATGCTCTACAATTGCGATGCGGCGGGTCTGCCGCTCGCGACCGTCAATGCGCTCGGCTCGGTGCAGGACCAGGACGAGGTGCATTGCAATGTGCTGGTGCGGCACCGCGACCGCTCGCGCCTCTCGCGCGTCTATACCGAGTTGCTCGAACGCTCCGAAGGCGATCCCGACGCGGTCGTCGTCAGCGAGACCTCGCGCAATTTCATGTCCAAGCTGCGCATCGGCGTGATGCTCGACGCCGGCACCACCACCGGCGGCAACACCCGCGAAATCGATGTCGCCTTCCTGCACGATGTCGTCTCGCGCCAGGCGCGCGAACAATGGTTTCCGGTGCCCGCGATCAGCGACAATCCGACCCTGCTCGAGCATGTCCCGGCGCGCTGGTCCTATCGCCGCGTGACCTCCGAGGACGAGCTCAAGGCGACCAGCTATCTTACCTGTCCTCGCCAGCCCGATGCCGGCTGGGCCTATGTCGATGCCATCGCCAACATTGTGCGCCGCCAGTCCCACGCGCCCGACGAACATTATCTGCCCGCGCGCCAGATTTCGTTCCAAGATGGCGGATTGAAGGCGATGTTCGAGGAGGTCCATGGCCTCGCCGAATGGGTCGCGACCTATGACGACCTGCTCGACAAGCGCCAGCTCGCCGCACAGGGCATCAACGTCATTCGCTATCGCCGGCAGCGCACCCATGGTCGCAACATGGTGGTGTCCTCGACCTCCGAACTGCGCATTCTGCATGTTCTGGTTCTGCGCCGCCTGACCGAATTGTCGCTTGGCCTCGACGACGCGCGGCTCGGTGCGCTCGCCAAGCGGATGATCGAGGACGCCAACGCGATCTCGGGCGACATCGTGCTGCGCGCCGCCAAGCGCGGCGTCTCTGCCGGCGAACTTATCGGGCTCGTGCTCAGCCGTGCGCTGATCGCGGAGGAAATGGGCAGCAGCGCCGCGATCGCCTGGTTCCTGCTCGACGATTATGCCGAGTGGCTCGGTCAGAAAGAGGAGGGCATCGCCGATATTCTCGGGCTCAGCCTTTCGACCGATGCTGAGGGCGAGCCGCGGCTGCGCGCGATCGTCACCGAAGCCAAATATGTCGATCAGACGGGTGCGGCCGAAGCCAGCCGCAAGTCGCGCGGCCAGCTTCGCCAGACCGTCGCGCGGATTGATGACGCCCTGTTCGGCGATCCCGGCCGTCTCGACCGCGATCTCTGGCTGTCGCGCATCGCCGACCTGCTTCTCGACGGCACAGCAGCCCTGGGCCAGCCCAATCTGCTCGAGCGGGTGCGCGACGGGATCCGGCGCGGCGCCGTTCCGATCGACCTGCGCGGCTATTCGCACATCTTCATCTCCGGCCCGGCCGGCGATGGCAGCAATGCGGGCGAGCAGGACGCATTGCCCGGGATCCAGGGTGGTCTGCAGGAGACCTTCTCCCGCGAGGGTCTGCGCCAGCTGTTGAAAGCCTATGAAGCACGGGCGCCGCTCGCCGTCGTGCGCGAGAGCCTTGGCGAGGATCGCAGCTGGGATACGCCTCACTTCAGCGCGCCAGCCCCGCGCGTCGAATGGACCAAGTCGATCGGGGTCGATGCGACGCCCGCCGCCACCGCCAAGCCGATCGTCCATGATTATGATGAGGATGACGACGAAGGCGATCCCGAAGGCGGCATCACCGTCGATGAGCCGGCGCCGACGCCCGGTTCCGGCGATAGCGGTGCAGCTGCGGGTTCGGATAGCGAGCCTGCGGCACCGACGGATGCAGCAACCGCCACCCCACCGACCGAAAGCGAGGCCGCGACACCTGACGCATCGCCGCCAGCAGGCAACAGCGGTGGGGCAGGGGAGAGCGCTGCGCCGGTCGAGGCTGTGACCAGCCCGGTCGAAACCGCGTCTGCGGGTGCTCAAGCAGCGCCGGTGACCCCGCCGCCGCCCGATCCCGTCGCACCCGCGCCCGTGGCAGCGCCGGCTGTTCCCGTAGCGCAGGCAGGGTCAGGTCTCTCGATCGACGCCCTGATCCAGGCCCGCGCCGAAAAGGCGCATGAAGAATCGGCGGAGGCGCAAAGCTGGCTCGACGCGACCGCGCAGAAGCTGCGATCGGCGCTGCTCGGCTATAATCTCCAGGCCAAGATCACCGGCACCCGGCTCACCCCCAATGCCGCGCTGATCCGCTTCATGGGGTCCGACCGGCTGCGCGTCGAGGACATCGAGGCGCGTCAGTCAGCACTGCTCACCACCCATGGCCTGCGGTTGATTTCGGTGTCGCCGCTTCCCGGCGAGATCGTCGTCGGGGTTGCCCGGCCGCAGCGGCAGATCGTGTCGCTCTGGGATGTCTGGGCGCGCCGCGAGATCAACCGCAACGCCGCCGGCGTGAACGCCTCGTTCGTGCTCGGGCTGAAGGAGCTCGACGGCGACATCCTCTATCTCAACCTTGGCGGTCCCTTCGCCGGCGGGCAGCAGCACGAGCCGCATACGCTGGTCGCGGGTGCGACTGGCTCGGGCAAATCGGTGCTCATCCAGGCGCTGTTGCTCGATATCGCTGTCACCAATGCCAGCAATCTCGCGCACATCTATCTCATCGATCCGAAAATGGGGGTCGACTATGCGGCGATCGAGCGGTTGCCGCATCTGCAAGGCGGGGTCATCGTCGACCAGACCCGCGCGGTCGAAGTGATGGAAGGCCTCGTAGCCGAGATGGAGCGGCGCTACGAACTGTTCCGCACCCATGGCGCGCGCGACATCCGCGCGTTCAACACCAAAGTCCCGCCCTCCGAGCGGCTACCCTATGTGTTTCTGGTCCATGATGAATTCGCCGAATGGATGCTGACCGACGAGTATAAGTCGGCGGTGACGTCCAACGTTTCGCGGCTCGGGGTCAAGGCGCGCGCGGCGGGCATGCACCTGATCTTCGCAGCCCAACGGCCCGATGCCAATGTAATGCCGATGCAGCTGCGCGACAATCTCGGCAATCGCCTGATCCTCAAGGTGGCGAGCGTCGGCACATCGGAAATTGCGCTCGGCGTGAAGGGTGCGGAACAGTTGCTGGGGCTAGGCCATCTCGCCGCGCGATTGAGCGGCGAGCCGTCGATCATCTATGCGCAGGCCCCTTTCCTGTCAGACGACGATATCGACGCGGTGGTGGATGCGATCATCGCGGGGGATAGGTGACGCCATGACGGCTCGGGAGCGTCAATCGCTTCATTTTGTGCCGGGGATGGAGCGACTGACGTACGACGAGGCAGGAATCGCGACGCTCCGATACACAGCGATCGATCCAGCGACGAAACTGTTTACCTGCAGCTGCGGAAAGCCTGATTGCAACATCGCATCTTTCAGTCCGCTGCGCGATCATATCGCCGAGCTGGTGCGCGTCATCCTCTCAGCTGGCCACGAAGGCCAGCTGCCGGGCGCAGAAGGTGCTTATGAGGCTTGGCCGGGAGTTTGCTATCCGCTTCAAATGGCAGCGAGCATCACCGATGTGTTCGCGGATCCCTCAATCACAGATGACTCCGAGGCTTGGGCATGGTGCAGCCCGGCTTGGGAAAGCGACGAAGACGATCGTGAACAGGCCTCGAAATACGTGGCGGGCCTGACCGTCTTCAATTTTGTCTGGATGGCTTATGAGGACGCGATCCGAGAGACCAAAATAGCGCAATACAAGAAAGACAAGCTGCCAGTTCAAGCGCGAAAGCACTTTGCCGATTTTCACGATCGGACAGAGGACATGCCCCTTCTTGCTTTTTCCTACCGGCTGGCAAGGCATTGCTGCCTTAAAGATGAGGTGCTCACTGAAGATATCGGCAAAATCGAGCAGCAGTATCAACTCAAGGGAGCAGCTGCAGCCGCCGAATTAGTGAGAATCTTTCGGAACTATATCGTCCATGGCTCCGACCCCATCCCGATCTATCATCTCCCCGGCGGCTGGGCCTTCGCACGCTTTTACGCGATGTCGCGTTTGCTACTCCTATTGATCCAGTCTCTAATCCGTTTGCAGCTCGTTCAGCCCAACAAACGCATTCCGATGTCCAGAACCTACGACCAGATTACGGAACCGGCAGGAACGATCTTCAAAAGCCTTCACCTCTTGCCAGAGCGCTGGAGAAGTTCTGAAACGGACGCCGAATAGGTGATGCGACGGTCAACCTATTTGTGACAAATGACGCAGCTGCTTGATCCTTCGTCGATGCCATAGACATCGTCGATCGTCTCGGCGGTGTTGGCCGAGAGCGGATTGAACCGGCGATTCCTGCGCAGCCGCTCGCGGCGCTTTTCATAATCCGCCTTGATCTGGCTGACACGCGCGGGCGCGATCAATTCGGTCAGGCTCTCACCCTGGCTCCAAGTGAAGGGCGAGCCGTCCTTGAGCGCTGTTTTCTCATAGTCGACCGCCTCGGCGAACCGGTCGGGGTGGTTTTCGGACAGGCGGACCCATTCGATTTTCTGCTGATAGAAGCAGAAGGTGCAGCCCGAGCGCGAGCGCCATTTATAATAGTCGGGCTCACCGACGTCGGATTGTTCGAGGATTTCGAGCACCCCGGCGCGATCGATCCCGGCATCGCGCAGCGGGAAGTGCACGCGCATATTGGGATGAGTCGCCTGATAGCCTTCGCGGCTCGGCTCGTCGGCGCGGATCGCGACATAGCTGTGAATGACCGTGCCGGCCTCAAGATCGGCCTTCAGCCAATGTTCGAGCGGCCGCAATTTGAGCTGTCTGGTGCACCAGCGCGTGCGCGGCGAGGGCAGGAAATTGCCGTATTCGTCGAGCCAGAAGTCGAAGTCACGATCGGGGTTGAGCCGCTGGATCGGCTTGCCGAGAAAGCCCTCGAGCTTGTCGAGGAAGCTATAGACTTCGGGCAGTTCCTTGCCTGTGTCGGTGAAGAAATATTCGAGCGGCAGTCGCGGATGATGCTGGCGCATATACACGGCGAGCGACGCGCTGTCGCGGCCGCCCGAAATGCCGAGGATATGGCGTTCGTTGGTCATGCCGCTTCGGCCTCATCCTCATGTTCGGCAGCGAGCATCGCCACCGCGCGGGCGAGCGCGGCGAGCTGCAACCGGCCGGTCTTGTCATCGGCCTGCAATGCCGCGACCAACCGATCGGCCATGCTGGCGGCGGCGGCCTTTTCCTGCTCGTTGAGGACGAAGCTGCGCATCAGCGGCGGTGCCTTGGGATCGAGCCCGACGACCAGCGCCAGCGCTTCGGTGTGCGACTTACGGTCGCGCACCACCGCCAGCGCCTCGAGTTCGCGGAAGCGTCGACCATAGCGCGCGATCTCGGTCAGCGCTTCCTCGCGGTCGCGGTCCGACCAGTTGCGCGCCGGACGGTGCAGCAACACGCTGACCAGGCTCTCGATATCGCCATTGCCTTGTTCGATCGCGGCAGCACGATCGGCGAAGGCATCGAAATTATAGTCGTTGGTCAGCCCCTTGATCAAGGCCGCCCGTTCGGTGATCCCGCCGAAATCATTGGGGTCGATGCCAAGTGCGCGCCCGAGCGCCAGCCGGACTTCGTCGAGCAGGTCGGGATAGCTGGCTTCAGCCTCGAGGATCGCCTGGTGGATCGCCTCGGGGGTCAGTGCCTCGCCAAGCGCATCGGGCAAATCGTCGAACAGCAGTTTCTCCGGGTCGTCGGACTTGGTGACGACGCCGCGGATGGTGCGCGCCTGCCCGTCGATCCGCTGGGTGCGCTTCGCGAAATTCGGCAAGGCCTCGAAGCGCTGGAACAGCGCCGCGGCGATCGGCAGCGACGCATTGCTGTCCTCAACCTCGAGCAATTTGCCAAGTCCGCTCAAAAACGCGAGTTCGCGCACCGAACGATCGATCTTGCGCAGCCGGAAGCTCCCCGGCTTCTGGATCAGCTTGTCGACCACCACATCGTCGATCGCGGTCTGGTAGATGCCGTCGATGTAAATCGCCACGCTGTCGGCCTTGGCGAGCATATAGGCGAGCGCAATCGCCGGCATCACCCCGGCCTTGATGCCATAAGGCGGGGCCGCCCAGCGCGCATAGATCTGGTCGAGCGGCTCATCGCCGGCGGCGTCGAGCACGTCCCAGGCCGGCTGGAGCGACTGGCCGACACGTTCCTCGTCCGGTGCCATGAACGCATAGCGGCCCGGTTCGACCTCGCGGTGGAGCCCGAACGGCTTGATCACCGTCAGATAGAGCCCGAGCTCGGCGGGATATTGCGTCATGCCGAGCTGCGCCTGGTCGCCGGCATGGACCATCGCATGCGCCAGATCGCGCAGTGCCGCCATCGCGTTCGACGACGGCTTGTCGCGCTGGAGCAATTCGCTCTTGAGGATCGGCGCCTTGGCATAGCCGGCATCGGCGAGCGCGCTCGCGATGATCGCCAGCGGCTCGCTGTGCGCGCGCTTGGGGGCCGGCGCCAGATACCATTTCGCGCCTTCGAGCGCGGCTTCCAATTTGCGGTGCAGTTCGTCGATACAGCGCGACTGGCGGGCGGCGATCTCACGCCGGGCAATCCGGTCACCCTCGAGCTGGGGATGCTCGCGGAAGACACGTTCGACCGCCAGCAGCTCAGCTGCGGCACTGCGCAGCGCGAAACTCTCGCTGGCGCTGCCGATCGCGATCACCCGGCCGCTCGCCTTGAGCGCCTTGGCCACGCTCTTGGCGAGCGCTTCCACCGCCTGGCGCGGCAGGCTGCCATCGGCGAGGAACAGCAACAGCAGTCCGCTGCCACGCTGCGGTCGTGCGCTGACGCGTGCGACCAGCGTTTCGGTCGTGTCTTCGGGCGACACCACTTGCAGCGCGATCTCGAAGGTACGCAGCGCCCCGGTCAGGAAATAATGGCGCTTGGCGGTCGCGAAGCCGAACCCGACTCGGTTGGGAATGCCCTCGAGCTGGACATTGTCGACCGGCATCTCCGCGCGCCCGATCGCTTCGTCGAGGTCGAAGTCGCTGCCCGCGAATAATGCATAGCCGCCCAGCCGCGGCTGGCGGATCAGCACCGCCCAGTCGAGCAGGTCCCTGATTGCCGCGCGGACCATTTTCTCCGGAGCATTCGGCACCGAGGCGATGAGGAATTCGTCAGCGAGCGTCACACCCGAGCCGTTGCGGAAGAACTCGATCACCGCCGCCGCCTTGGTCAGCGCGACATGGATGCCGTCACCCTTGGCGCCCGCGCGCTCGATCGCTTCATAGGCGAGGCTGAACCGGCTGCCATCGGTGCCGCCGGCGAGCGCCATGCCGAAATTGGCGGCGAGATAGTCCCACAACATTGCAGGATCATAGGTCGCGCCGGCGTCGTCGGCATGATCGAGGAAATCCTGGAAACCCGATGGTTCAGCCGAACTCAGGAAGCCGAAGACGCTGCGCTCATTCTGCGCGAAGCGCGCGCGCGAAACCGGCCCCAGCAGCAGCGCGGTCACCGGGTTGAGCGGCCAGGTATCGGCGAGCGCGCGAGCGAGGCTCTGCGTATCGGTCGGCCGCCGCTT
Source organism: Sphingomonas sp. EC-HK361 (assembly GCF_902498785.1). Classification (GTDB taxonomy): domain Bacteria; phylum Pseudomonadota; class Alphaproteobacteria; order Sphingomonadales; family Sphingomonadaceae; genus Sphingomonas. Next base: position 558,649 of record NZ_LR701494.1, on the reverse strand, counting down.
GGCGACTTCCTCCGCGACGGTTCTGGCGACATCCTCGGCTGACGGCGGGTGGTCAGCCGAAATCGCGCGTCCGAGCAGCGCGACGGTCTCGTCGGCGCCGGACAGGAACGCGATATCGTGGAAACGGCCCTGGACCTTGGCCCATTCCTGCCGTGCATCGCGCGCGGCGCGAGCGGCATATTGCTCGAACGACTGGTGCAGGATGCCGATGACGACCAGCCGGCCCTTGCTGCGCGTCGCATGTTCGGCGAGATCCTGCAGCAAATGCACATCGCCGCCCTCGAGCGCTTCATGTTCGAGCAGCTTGCCGAGTTCGTCGAGGATCAACAGCGTGCCGCTCGATGCGGTTTCACCACCCGCGATGAGCGCAGCGATCAGCTTGTCGTCGCTCGCACTATGGGCGGCAACCTCGGCCGAGCTCCAGTCGAGCGCGATCGTCGCGGCGTCGATGATCGCATCGCGCAGTCGCTGCCGGCTGCCGGTGACCGCGACCACTTTCCAGCGGCCCTTGGGCTCGGGAAAGGCTTCGGTGTAGAGGCGGCTCAGCGCTTCGCCGGCAATGTCGCGCGCGATCTTGCGATTCCCCTTGGTTCCCGCGACCAGATTGGCAAGCAGCAGCGCCGCACTCGACTTGCCGCCGCCATAAGGGCCGGTCCAGGTGAAGGCGCCCTGGTGGCTGTCGCACTGGCTGTCGCCCAAGGTCTTCAGCGCCTTGGCGATGCTCGCCTGCATGACATAGCCGACCAGCGGCGGCGTGCCGTTCAGGTCCGCGTCGAGCCGCGCCGAGCGCGCGAAGCGCCGGTCGATCGTGACGATCGCGGAGAGCTTGGTCATGCCGCTGCCTCCAGCGGCACCGGCCGCGGATAGGCGAGGGGCAGGGTGTTCAGCGGGTCGAAGTCCGACACGCGCTGGATCTGACGCAGGCCGGCGGTATCGACCCATTTCCAGGCGTCATCGGTCAGATCGTCGAGCCTCATCAGCCGGCTGATGACGCTGTCCTCGTCGAGCTTGAACACGCGGCCCGGCGAGCCCGGCGCATAGCAGATCTGCTCGGCGGTCAGCGTCGTCGGATATCCGCTGCGCGCCCAGAAATCGCCAAGCGCATAGGCGAACACCGCGTCGCTGAGGCTCGGCTTGGGGCCGCGCACGAATTCATACCAGCCGCCGAGCCGCGCTTCGCGAATGATCGCGAGTTCGGCGAGCAAGGGCTCGGCAGCATCCTCGTTGAGTGCATCGCCGCGCCGGACATAGCTGCGCAGAAACACCTCGATGTCGCGCTTCAAGGTGCCGCGGGTCGCGCGCCAGCCATTTTCCTCGACCAGCGCGAAGATTTCCTCGAGCAGGATCGCCGGATCGAACTCGATCGCGCTCAACAGGTTGAAGGCATAATAGGCCGTCGTCGTCATCTCGGGTGTCGAGGCGACATGCCAATGCGCGAGCCAGATGGTCGCGGCCTGTTCGAGATAGGGATCAAGACCGTCGTCGGCCAGCACGGTCTTGCCAAGCGCGGTCGGGAAAATGACCCGGTCCTGTTCGATAAAGAAGCCGGTCGCCAGCGCCCAATAGCGCATCGAGGCGGCCATGTTGCGACCGACGCCGAAGCGTGCGATAGCTGCTTGTTCCTGGAATGTTCTTGCGTCAGCGCCGTCGCCGACGGCATCAAATGCCTTTTTCAACCACAGCAGGCGCAGCGGAAATGTTTCATGACCGGCAAACTGCCCTCTCGAATCAAATTTTATGGAGCCCCGCCGCATTGTGCGGAATGCTACTGGCGAACCTCTCCAGCCGCAAGCCGAGAACGGGCCGCGGCGGCGACAATGCGGTCGGCTGCGTGGTCGATCGCGCCATCGTCGAGGTAGCGATGGCAGAAAATGCGGACCACCTGGCGCGCGTCAATTTCGGAAAGTCCAATTGCCTCAAGCACATGCGATTGTTTGATCTGACCCGATGTGCAGGCCGAACCGGTCGACAGCGAAATTTCGCGCGCCGCCATCGCGCACAATCGGTCGGCATCGACGCCGGCAAGCTGGAGCGCGGCGCTGCCAGACACGACCGGCGCATCGCCGGTGATCCGGCGGAACCGCAATTGCCGCTTGGCCAGGCCATCGAGCAAGGCGGCGATCATCGCGTCGCCGTGGCCGCGATCGTTATCGAGGCCGGCGCGCGCCGCTTTGGCGGCAGCGCCGAACCCCGCGATCAGCGCGACCGGCTCGGTGCCGGGCCGCATCGCATCCTGTTGGCCGCCGCCATGGATCAGCGGCATCGGCTTTGGCGCATGGGCGGCGACATAGAGTGCGCCGATCCCCATCGGCCCATAGCATTTGTGAGCCGAGAGGCTGAGATAGTCGACGTCGAAATCCAGCACATCGACTTGGATCTTTCCGGCCGCCTGCGCCGCATCGCTATGGATGAAGCCGCCGGCGGCATGGACGAGCGCCGCGGCTTCGGCGACGGGTTGGATGGTGCCGGTCTCGTTATTGACCAGCATGATAGAGGCGAGCAGCAGATCCTCGCCCATCAGTGCGGCGAAGGCATCGAGAGCGAGCCGGCCGTTGTGGTCGACCGGGGCGATATCGACCGCGAAGCCTTGGGCCGCCAGCACCTGCGCGGGTTCGAGCACGGCCTTGTGCTCGATCGCCGAGACGATGATCCGGCGGCGCTCCGGAAACTGCGCGACGGCACGCTGCGCCACGCCGAACAGCGCCAGATTATTGGCTTCGGTGGCACCGGCGGTGAAGATGATCTCGGACGGGGCGGCGCCGATCAGGGCAGCGACATTAGCGCGGCCATCGGCGATCAGCCGTGCCGCGCGTTCGCCCGAGGCATTGGGCGAGCCGGCATTGCCGGGCTGTTCCCATGCCGCAAGCATCGCGTCGCGCGCCTCCGGGGCCAGCGGCAGGGTCGCGAACCCGTCGAGATAGATCGGTGCGCTCACTGTCACGCACGCCCGCGCGCGGCGGCGAGCGCCTTGCTATGGACCGGGGAAAGGAGCGCGTGATTCATGGGTGAAGATGTAGCGGCAGACGCACCGGATCAGAAGGCGATTTACGAACAGCGCTGTGCAGACTTTCGGTCGCTCAACGGTTTCCTGTGGCAGTCGCCCCTGATCATCATGTCGTTGACCGGCGGTTTGTGGTTCGCGGTGGCGAGCTTTCCGCTCAGCGATCCGGCGCGGTCGATGCTGCTGCTGTTCGCTGGCCTCGCCAATATTCTCATGATCGGCGCGCTCATTCGCCTGCGCTGGGTGATGCAGAGCGTGCTGCGCGACATCCGCCGTTATGACGGCAAGCACTGCATCGGCGGCAACTACATCATTGTCGGAATTTTCTCGGCGCTGCTGACACTGACGGCGCTCGGCTCGTTCGTCGCGAGCTGCCATCCCGGCGCCTATTTCACCAAGCCCGCTGCCACTAAGGCGGTCGATTAATGGCTTTGTCCGACCGCCTCGATGCACCGGACTATTATGACCGGGACGCGGTCGGCTTTGCCGCGCGCTATAATTCGGTGTCGTTCGAGGCCGTCCACCCCTTGCTGTTGCGCTATCTGCCGGCGACCGGACGCGCCCTCGATGTCGGTGCGGGGAGCGGCCGTGACGCGCGGGCGATGGCTAAGCGGGGGATGATGGTTACCGCGGTCGAGCCGTCCGACGGGTTGCGCGCGATCGCCGCGGCGAACAGCGCTGGCATTCGCTGGATCGACGACCGTTTGCCGCATCTTTCCCGGCTCGCGGGGGAGGCGGGGCAGTATGACTTCGTCCTGTGTTCCGCCGTTTTGATGCTGGTGCCGTCCGGCGATCTGGCGCCGAGCCTAACTGCCATGGCTGCGCTGCTCGGGGAGGGTGGGCGTCTCGGCCTCAATCTGCGTGCGCCGCGTTCCGGCGAACCGGCCGATCTGTTCTTCGATCACCGCGATGATGCGGTGCTGGCGGCCGCTGAAGCAGCGGGACTGGCGTGTCTCGATTGGGGCGAAGACGATGATGCGATCGGGCGCGGTGGTTATCGCTGGCGCAGCTTCGTGTTCGAATTTCTCACAAAACCCAATGGCGAAACCAATGCTCCAGCTCGATGACCGCGATTACGCGCATTTCTATTTCGACGACTACGATCTCGAAGCGCAGCTGATCGCGATCCGAAACTTTCTGGCCCGATCGAGCGAGGATGAGCGGCAGGAGGACAAGGACATTAAGGCGCTGGCCCGACGCGCCGAGGAAATTGGCAGTGACCATCTGGTCGGCATGTACACCGACAGTGTCCACGCCTCAGTCTATAGTGGCGCGGCACGCAGCGCGGCGGCCGTGGGCATGCTGGCGCCGTTCGTCGAGAACCTCTTCACCGGGATTTTTAGAGGGATCGGCAGCGAGGAAGACGACTATCTCGGGCGCGATAAGAACTCGACCCGGTCGAAGAATGCGCGCGCCCATTTTTGGGATCCGCACGTCAGCTTCGGGTCCAGCGAGGTAAAGACCAATCTGATCGACGGGATCATGCAGTTGGCCGACGCCTCGAAACTCGCACCACGGCTGCCATCGGACACGCGGAAAATCCTCGAGGCCTTGTTCGAATACCGCAACGGCATGCTCCACGCCGGATTCGAGTGGCCGCCAGCGAGGCGAGAGAGATTCGCCCAGCGTGTGCGCACCTGGGATGCGAACTGGTTTATCTCGGCCCAGTCCGGCGGCAAGCCTTGGGTCTGGTATATGTCGGACCTGTTCATCGACCGGATCTTCAGCTTCATCGACGAAGTTTTGATCGCGGCAGGTCAGCACGCGCGAGAAACGTACTTTCCGCAGACGTGATCTGGTCAGCCACAAGACATTGCTGATGCGGTGCGCCCCGTTTTCCGATTTCAGGATCGGTGACTGTGCGCGCGTCGAGCCTGGCCAAGCGCTGTCGTCAGCTTGCGCCGGCTCTCGATCAGCCGCGCAAGCTGGACGGTTCCCTCGGCTTCGATCAACGGCAGGCGCTCTGTGGCGCTTGTCCCGCCCTTGAAGCTGGTCAGGGTCATCGGGGCGACCCAGTCGCCCGCGCGGTCTACAGCAACCTTGGTCACGCCGTGACATAACATGGTGCGCACCGCGTCATGGGTTCGGAGGTCCGCGAGCGCGGCTCCGGCGACCCTTTCATGCGCGGTTGGCGCTGCGCTCGCCGCGAGCAGCGATTGCAGCCGATCGTATCCTGCCCGACAAGATAAGGGAACTTCACGCCTTTGACCGGCGGTGCGGTTTCGTTGAGCCGCACCAGCGTCTCGGTCACCGCTTGTTCGGCGCGCGCAAGATTTTCAATCATCTGTCCGCGCCACTGGTTGAGACGCGCGCAGGCCGCGTCGAAGTTGACCATCTGCCCTGCGGGCTCGATCCTGGCGGACGCATTCATTGTCCGGTCATCGCAGCGGCGGGTTGAGATACGGTGAGCGGCTTGTGACTCCGTAGAATGATTGGAGCGCGGTCAACTGTTGCTGACGGCTGCGCGCAGCCGTCAGGGGTCGCGCGCCTTTGCCCTGCCGCGCGGCTCTCTTGCTCTGTCCGGCGGGGCGCGGCGGAGGCTAGCCTACAGGCCCGCGCGCACGCCCCCGCTTGGCCGGAGGCCGCAAGGGTGCCGGTCCATGTCGCGACAGTGGGGACTTGCTTCTGTCGATAAGGTGACCGGTTTCGCAATTTGACAGCGATGGCTTGCCCGACAGGGCGCGAAACTGTGGAGCGTCGTCGAAGTATGTTTGCGGCAATGCGGCCCGGCGCCATTATCATTGAGCTTTAATAGGCATCGAAGACGGGGACGAGTGTGCCGATCAGGAAGCGGTTCGAAACGCGCGAGCCGGTAAACTATCTCGGCGTGGTCGAGGAAGTGGTCGATGCGGATCCGCGCAACGGCCGAACCCGCTCGTTCATCCTGCTCGACTGCGTGCGCGCTGATCGGTTCGCGGAAATGGGGCCGCAGATACTCGAGGACCGCAGCGCCCTCGCACTGGTGCGCGCCATGTCCACGCCCAAGCGCTGGGAAGAACGCTTCGGGTTGGGCGATCTTGGCAAGGGCGACTGGCTGTCGTTCCGGCTCGATGACAGCGGCGACATCCCCCGCGCATGGGAACTGCGGGCCGACCGCAACTACCTGGCGGGGCCGTCGCGTTCGATCAGTGCGATGCGGCGGATCAACGGACCTGGTGTCCTTCAGCAGCCCGGCGATGCGGAACTGGTGATGAAGCTCATGGCGACGGCCACGCTGCCGATGCAGGGGCGAAAAAGGGTCCCCGCGTCGCGGATTGTCCACCGGCTGCGCGGTTCAGGTGATGTCGAGATCGTCGTGCTCGATGTTGGGCAGGCATCGGCGGCGCTGATTAAGCGCAATGGCAGGGCGATAGGTTTCTTTGATGTCGGCGCGCCGCTGTGGTTCAACAACGGATCACTGCCCCAGCCCATGACGCATCCGGTCATTTCCGGTGGCTTTGTCCTGCTTTCGCACTGGGACTGGGACCATTTCGATCTCGGCCGACGCCATACGCCCTATCGGCAGCTCGACTGGTTCGCGCCCGATCAACCAATCGGGCCAAACACCGCTCGCTTCCAGGCCGACCTCGGCGACAAGCTGACCTTTATCGATGGACCGGCCTCGTTTGCCGGGTTCACACTGGCGCGCGGAACTGCGACCGGCGTCAATGACCGCAACGGCTCGGGCTATCAGCTGCGCTACGAGAAGGATGGTCGCGCCGTCCTGCTCACCGGCGATACCAGCTACGATCTGATCCAAGCGCATATGCTCGCTGGCGTCGGCGGGTTGACGATCCCGCATCATGGGGGCCGCTCCGATGCGGCAACACCGCTAGCGATCGACCAGAAGCGCGCCATCGCGTCCTATGGCGACAGGAACAGCTACCGGCACCCGCATGCCCAGACCATCGCCGATCATGATGGGCAAGGCTGGCAAATCCAGCGCACGGCTACGACGCCTACGCGACCGCGTGGCAACCGGCGGCTTTATCCATGACACCTCCGAGCCAACTCGACCGGATCCTGCGCGCAACCTACGTAACGAGGGAGGGTCTATGAAGTTCGTCAGCACGCTCGACCAGCTGCTCACCAATGTTGCGACGCTCGATGCCGTGCGCACTGGGCACCGCCCCGGCGACAGCGCAGCCTATCTCAGCCTCATTAAGAAGGGCACCTGCTTCCTGCCCTATGCCACGACCGACGGCATCGCCTTCGCGCCGTCACGCTTCATCGGCTATGCCGGCAACAGCTTCATCAAGCATGCTGCCAACAGCTCGCGCGACGGTCGTCTAACCAATGGCGAAATCAATGCGCTTCTAGGCCATCCGCCGGTGTTCGATGAGGCGCTCGAGGCGCAATATCACCGCTTCTGCCTGGAGCTGGGCTTCACACCATCGAAGGCCGGCACGTTCGGCGTTGCCCGAAAATACTGGGTCACCGCCGACATCCGGGACCGGCTCGATCTCATGGCCGAGCAGGCCGTCATCGGCGACCCCGGCCTCACGGCGACCGAGAAGGACCAGCTGATCAAGGCGCGCGTGGGACAGGGCGTGTTCCGCGACGCCTTGTTGAACCATTGGAGATGCCGCTGTTGCGTCACCGGTTGTGTCATCCGGCCCGTGCTGCGGGCATCCCATATCAAGCCCTGGCGGGCATCGTCGAACACCGAACGCCTCGACCGGTTTAACGGACTGCTGCTGGTCGCCAATATTGACGCGCTGTTCGATCGCCACTTGATATCGTTCAGCGATGCCGGTGAGATGCTGGTCGGCCCCGGGATCAGCAGCGATGACCTGCGCGCCCTGGGTTGCGATTCGGAGCGCAGGATCAGGCTCACCAAGCGCCATGCGCCCTATCTTGCGTGGCACCGCGAAAAGTTTCGCGAGCGGGGTGGCAAGGGTTGAGGTGGAGGCTCAGCGCCGCCAGCAGGCGGTTACGACCTGTCCGTTGTCGGCGATCACCGCATAGCAGGCGCGGTAGCGTTCGAAATGCCGCGCCTCCTGCCCGAGATAGGCCGCGAACCGTTTCCACGCCCTCTTGGTGAAATAGCACGTCTCGGCACCCGGACCGGACCGCGCCCGTTCGCCGAAGTCGAGCAGGGCATCGACCACCGACGCAGGGATTGACCGCTGCCGGACCCGCGTCGTCGCATGGCGCGAGAGTCGGGTACGGCGCCCGGCCCCACAACCGTTTGCGATTGGCGCGCTCACAGTCCGAGCTCCCCAAGCCCGAGTGTCTCCAGCCAAGCGGCATTTTTCGCGCCAAGTTCGGCAGCGCGCTCCTTGACCCACGTCGCTCGGGCTTCGGCCTGGCCGACATCGCGCAACTCCTTGGGAATTTCGTGCAGGCCGACCCGGCCGGTAACGATCTCCTCGCCGGCATCGGCATCACCGCCCAAATAGGCGAGCGCCTCCTCACGGCAGATTTCGTACCGCGGTGGATAGCCGTCCGACCAGCAATATAACAGCTCGGGCTCGCTGTCCGCCGGCTGGAGCGCGTCGAGCCGGTGGCGCAGCTGGGCGACGAAGGGGTTGTCGACACTGTCGTCATAGTCGAGCGGTCGGGCATCGACATAGTCGTCGCCTTCGTCGACCTTGTCCCCGCGCAGGTCGCGTGCCGTTATCGAGCGCTCTTCACGCAATCCGATTTCCTCGGCATTCCAGTCGTTGAGCATCCGCTCATGAAGATGCGGGAAACTTCCCGACATGTCCAAAATACGGCTGCGCAGGTCGCGCAGGCTTGCGAGCTTGTCAGACCGTTGCTTGAGCGTCTCCGCGGCGACCACATGGAACAGCAACGGGGCGATCTCGATGATGTCGAGCGGCCGCATGCCGTAGCGCCACGCGACAAGATGCAGCGCGTTGCGAACCTCGTGCGGCACGCGAACATTAAGCTGGGAGCGGTAGAGGAACGGGCTCTCCAGGCCGATTTCAGTGTCGTCGGCGGGGATCTCCACCTCGGCTACTTGGGTGGCGGTGAGCTGTTCGGGTTCCAGTCTGAACACCTTGGCGAGACGTGCAACGACATGCTCGGCGTTGTGCTTCATGCGTCCGGTTTCGATGCGGTGCAGCGTCGTTCTATCCACGCCGGCTCTGCGGGCTAGATCGTCGAGGCTCAGCTTCATTTTCTGTCGTTCGAGCTTTGCGACGATTGAATTGATTCGTGCCATCTCTTCCTCCTGATGACACAATATGCATTGCAATTTGCAGCATCTCTATACGCACTTTCCGATCGGCAGTTTCTCTTGCTAGCGATGCAACGGCCAAGAAGCAGATAAATTTGCATTTCAGGCCGGTATTCTAGCTGCAAGCGGCGTGGCAAAGGGTGTGTTTCGTCTGGCGTAGGCGCGTTTATATGCGAGTGAGGCCTGACGCCGGATATGACCTAGCTTTGAAGATCAGACCGGTGCATGCCGAGAAGGCAATGTCCGCTCACTGGTGCGAAGATCCATCTTGAGCCGCTGCAGTCGATGCACGCCGAATCTAATTCGCGCCGCGCCTCTATGCGGCTGAAGTGTTCCGCAAACGCCGCTGGCACCGAAGGCGCGCCTGATCCTAAAGCAGCTTCGGCCGTACCGGACGACCACGCCGCCCATAAGGTCGACCTGTAGCCCGTGCCCGATGGGCACGTTTGAGCGCCATTAAGCGACTGAACGCCTAAGCCGAAGGCCGCAAACCTGCGGCAGGCCTGAACTCGCCTAGCTTCTCTTCTCGCTCGATCAGCTCATCAATGTGGCTCGCGATCCGCTGAGCAACAAACTTCGCCACCGCTGGCCCCCAGCGCGGATCTACGCGATCGCTGCTTTCGGCGAGCTCGGCTGCGAGCGCGTCTGGCAGCGCGGCGACGAGTGTCTCCAGAAACGCAGCCATGCCGGACCGCGACCACTCGCTGGCGAGATCGCGGCGATCGAAGAGGGCGAGGGTGAGGGCGCCGCGTGCTGGCAGGCCGGCGGCGGAGAGCATCAATCCTGCTTCTTCAAGGCTGAGATGCCGCGTGCCCTTCAGCGTACGACAGATCTGATCCTTCGACAGGCCGATCTTGGCCGCCAAGTCGCGCTGGCTGAGCCCGCTCTGATCGACGAGGTCTCCAACTATGATGTGCAGCGGTATCGAGGACGGGGCTGCCGGGCTGCTGGTGGTCACGACTCCAACTCCAAGGACTGATTCGCACGCACGGTATCAAGCGCCGAGCCTGTAGGAAAACAAAACAAGAACATCCTAGCCGGTAGTGAAACGTGCGATTGGCAGAGTCGCGCCGCTTACGCCGTCGGCCTCTCACCGGAAGTGCAAGGAATGCAGCCGGAAAGGCGATTCGCGACGGCTGTCGCCAGCGACCGCATCTGCCTTGTCATTCAGCGCGAGCGGCATCGCGCGAAGCTAGGAAACTTCACACTCCAGACGCGATCTGCGTCGCGGATTTCGCGACCAAACGGCCGACCCGTTCTCGTCGTGTTCCTTTTCGTTGAGCGGCGGCCCGAGCCGGCGTGAAGGTGATTGTGCGGTCGGGATGCGGCCGCGGCGAACACCTTCGGAGACGCTCTCGATGCACAGCCTGAAGCTCCCGCTGACCCGTGCCGGCCTCGGCCGGGCCAGCGACTATCTCATCCCGGCGATCGGCCTCATGGCCGTGGCGAGCGCGGCCTATGCCGGCGCCGACACGACCTTCGGGCCGGCGCTCACCAAGTTCACCGACTTTCTGGAGGGCTCAGGCGGCAAGATCATCGCCGTGCTCAGCCTGGCCGGCGGCATCATCGGCATGGCGTCCGGCCGGTTCACGCTCGGGCAGGTGGCGATCCCCGTCGCCGTCGGCATCGGCGTCGGCACGGGCGTGCCGATCGTCACCTCCACCGTGACCGCGATCATCTGATCGCGGCGGCGAGGGCGGCGTAGCGCACATGACTGACAAGTACCTTGTCCCCCGGCGGCTCGACGATCCGGAGCTCATCGGCCTTTGGACCCTGGACGAATTCTTGGGGCTCGCGGCGCCGTTCGCCTGGGGCATCTTCTCCCAGCACATCCTGCTGGGTCTCGTGGGTGCCGGAGGAGCGTGGTTCGCGCTTCGCAAGGCCAAGGCTGGCCGGGCCAGTTCCTGGATCATCCACGCGGCCTATTGGTACCTGGGGGCAAGCTTCGTCAGGCTTCGCGCCACGCCGCCCTCCCACTGCCGCCGGCTCGCCGGCTGAGGGGAGGGGCTCCATGCTATCCGATATCGCGCATCAGCGCAGCCAGTCGCTGCTTCGCCAGCGCAAGGTCCTGGTCGTCGCGGCTGCCGCGTCGTTCCTGGCGAACCTCGCACTGCTGACGGCGCTCAGCAGCCGCGACCGCGAAGTGATCCTGCAGCCGGTCACGACGCGGCCGCTGGCGATCAGCTCGTCGGGCGTGTCGGCCGACTATCTCGAGCTGGTTACGCGCGACGTCGCGCTGATGCTGCTCAACAGGTCGCCGACCGGGCTCGACTATTGGATGGAGCAGATCCTGAAGGTGGCGGACCCGTCTGCCTATGGGGCGCTCAAGGCCGAGCTCGTCAAAATCGTCACCGAGCAGCGCGGCTCCGACCTCGCCCAGGCCTTCGTGATCACCGGCATGACCGTCGATCCAAAGGGCCTGAGCTCCACCGTCGAGGGCGATCTCAAGACCTTCGTCGGCGGCCAGGTCATCGCCAGCGAGAAGAAGCGGTTCCGGTTCGGCTGGACCTACGTCGGCCTGCGCCTCTCGCTCTCGAGCTTCGCGCTCACCCAAGATCACAAGGAGGCGCTCCAATGATCGCCGCGACACCCGCCTGCCTGCTCGGGGCCGGCGCCGCCACCTTTGCGACCGGCACATCCCGACCGCGCGACATCAGCCTGAAGCCGCTCGGCATGGCACTGATCGGCGCTGCCATCGCGCTCGCCGCCACTCCGGCGTGGGCCGACCAGTATCGGCAGGCCGTCGATAATGCGCAGGTCGATTGCGTCGTCTCGAACCATGAGCTGACGCGGATCAGCCTGGTCGGCGATGCCTTCGCCAGCGTCAGCAAGATCACGACCGGGTACCCGTTCAACGACTTCACCGTCACCAACGAGCCGGTCCGGGGCGACATTTACCTGTCGGTGCCCGAAGGCTTCGCGCCGGGGCGGCTGAGCTTCTTCGCCACGACCCGCAAGGGCTATGTCTACAAGTTCGCCTGTAGCGTCGGCGGACCCGACGCCGAGCAGATCTTCGTCTCGAACCCGGCGATCGCCGGCGAGCGAGCGCAGGCCTGGGAAGCGAAGGCCGGACCCCGCGATGCCGCGGTGCGCCTGATCCAGGCCATGGCCGCGAACCGTGCGCCGGATGGCTATACGATGCGGCAGGTCGCCGCCGCCCCGACCCGGGTCGGTGACCTCACCGTACGCCTCGTCGCCGAGTATCGTGGTGCCGCGCTCACGGGCCGTGTGCTGCGGATCGACAATCGCGGCGCCAAGCCCGTTACCATCGATCCGGCACAGCTCACCCCCGCCGGTAGTCTCTCAGTGAGCGTCGCCGATCGCGAGCTCGGCGCGCAGCAGGCAACCACGCTCTACGTCGTGCTCGACGGGAGTGCCGGCGCATGAGCGAGCAGGCCACCCCTCCGTCCAACCCGGCGCAGGAGAGCGTCACGGCTTTGGGCGCACTCAACGCCAAGACGCGCGCACGCCAGCGCATGCTGCTGCTCGGCGGTGGCGGCTCGGCGGCGATGCTCGCGCTCTGGTTCGTGGTCGGCGGCACCGGCGATCACACGCCGGCCGCGGACGCGCCGCAGAAGATCGAGACCGACGGCATCGTCAATCGCGACCTCAGCCAGAAGGAGTTCGTCGCGATCTACGGCAATCGGCTCAATGCTCAGGCGCGGCAACTGAAGGCGCTCGAAGAGAGCAAGGCGGTCGCGCCCGAGGTGCAGGCCAGGCTCGACGCGCTCGCGGCCGAGAACCAGGCGCTCAAGACAGACGGCACCAAGACGATCGATGCGCTGACGCAGGAGAACAGCACGCTACGTGGCGAGCTGACCCGCGCGCAGACGCGAGCGGCTGCCCCGCCGCCGGTGGCCGTGCGTGATCCGTCGATCCCGTCGGGGTCGCCGCTCGACCCGAACATGGCTGCGGCGCAGGGCCCGGCGCTGCCGCCGCCGGCCGAGCGACAGGTAAAGACCGTCTCGTTCTCGAGCGGCACGTCGGAAGCTGGTGCAACGGCGAAGACCGGCCTCAGAGCTGGCCGTCCGAGTGCGCCGGCGATCGAGATCGAGGACAGCCCCGAGTATCTGCCGCCCAACAGCTATGCGCCGGCTCGCGTCATCGTCGGTGTCGACGCTTCGGCGGGCGTCTCGAGCCAGACCGACCCGCTGCCGGTCGTGCTGCGGATCACGGGGCCGGCGCGCTCGGTCGTCAAGGACGGCAAGCTGCTGACCACGCGCATCCAGGGCTGCGTCGTCAATGGCGCGGCGCGCGGCGATCTCTCGGCCGAGAAGGTCTACGTCAAGCTCCAGAAGATGACGTGCGACCAGCCCGGTGGGCGGGTCGCCGTCAGCGAGGTGAAGGGCTTCATCAGCTTCGCCGGCAAGACCGGCGTGCGCGGCCGGGTCGTCAGCCGCGAGGGCAGTCTCGTCAGCCAGGCGCTGCTCGCGGGCATCGTCGGCGGCTTCGGGCGTGGCTTCTCCGCCAACTCGAACAGCCTCTTCTCCGGGATCACGACCGGAGTCGACGGCAAGCGCCAGCAGCTTTCGGGCGGCGACATCGTCCAGGGCGGTCTCGGTCAGGGCGTCGCTGACGCCTCGGACACGGTGTCCAAATATCTGATCGAGCGCGCCGAACAATATCAGCCAGTCGTGGAGATGCCGACCGGCATCGATGTCGAAATCGTCTTCCTCGACGGCGTTTATGTGAGGAACTCCCAATGAATTCGTCCGACACTCGTCTTGGCCGCGAGCTGGCCAGGATGCGCCGCATGGAAGGCGCGCCGTTCTGGAGCCTGATCGCCTCCGCGTCGCTCGCGCTCGGCATGGGGGCAGGGCTGGTCGCCAAGTCTGTCCATGCCGCCCCAGCGATGGCCGGCGTGGACACCACACTGGTCCGCGCGGCGCTCAAGTTGCGCCTGCCGAAGACCCGCATCGGGGCGATCGACTGCGGTCGCTTCGGCGGGCTGTGCGAAGTCGTCGCCGGCACCACGCTCTTCTACGTCGACCGAAGCGCGCGCTACCTGATGATTGGGCGGCTCTACGACATGGAGGCGCGCAGCGACCTGACCGCGACGCGGCTGCTCGAGCTCAACCCGGATTTGCTCGCCGCTGGCGCTGCGGGCCGGCGCGATGACGAGGAGGCGAAGCCTGCCGCGGCGACGCCGGCGGCTGCCAAGGTCGACCTCGCCAGCCTGCCCGCCAGTAGCGCAATCCATTGGGGCCCGGCGAACGGACCCAGGCTCGTCGTCCTCAGCGACTTTCATTGTGGCTACTGCCGCAAGCTCGCCGCCGAGCTCGCCCGCATGGGTGCGCGTGTCGAGGAGCGCCCGATCTCGATCTTTGGCGTGGAGAGCCGCAAGCTCGCCGAGGCGGTGCTCTGCGCGCCCGATCCCGCCGCCGCGGCGCATGCCGCTTATGCCGGCCAGCCGGTGGCGCCGGGCGAGACCTGCGACGTGTCGGGGCTCGACGCGAACGAGGCGTTCGCCCGCAAGCACGGGTTCGGCGGCACGCCGGTAATCATCCGCGCCGATGGTGCGGTGCTGCAGGGCTTCCACACCGCCGAGCAGCTCAAGGCCTTCGTCGTGGGAGGCCGGGCATGAACCGCGCCATTCTCCCGCTCCTGCTCGCCGGCGCGTCGGCGCTCGGTGGCTGCACGACGCTCGGCGGCACGGTGAAGGGCGACTTCACCTGCCGTGCGCCGGCCGGCACCTGCGCGCCGATGACCAGGATCGATGCGGCCGCAATCGGCCAAGTCGCCGAGGACGGGGCCGATCCTGCAGTAGGGCCCGATCGGCACCCGCCGCGGACGGGTCGTGGCGGCAGCGTCGCTGTCCGGACGGGCGAGCGTATGCTCTCCATCCTGCTGCCCGCGCATGTCGATGAGACCGGCGTGCTGCACGATGCGGCCACCGTCCATGCCGTAGTCGAGCAGCCTGGCTGGACCTTCACCGCGGCCACCGACCCGACTTCGCATTCCGAGATCTCGCGCAGTCCCGCCCCTTCCTCCCTGCGCGAGGCGATCGCCGGTGCTTCGGCACCGGTGATCGAGGGGCTTGAGACTCCTCCCGCTCAAGCCCCTCAACCTTTCAGTTCGGCCGCGTTGCCCCGCGCGGTCGATCCCGGCGCGCCGACCGCGGCATCGCTAGCGGCCGCGCGCGCCGGGCACCGGATCGGCAGCGGCACCGGAAACGCAACGCCTGCGTCAGCCGCTTCCGCTGAACCGAACAAGACCGTGCGACCGTCCCTGCCGCCTGGAAAGGTCGTGCTCCCGCAAGGTGACGCGGCGGCCGCGCGGGCGCGGCTCAAGACGCTGGCCACCCCCGATCTGGCGCGGCTGGGCAAGCGGTCAGACCAGGGCACATCACCAGCCGAAGGTGATGCGAGCCCGTTCAGCGCGCCCGCAGGGCAGGAGCAGCCGCGATGAGCCTGTCGCTGAAGACGCTCACCGGATCGCTCATGACCGGACTGTTCGGCGATGCCGAGGAGAGCGAGGGCGAGCGTCCGGTGCTGGGCCTCGACATGCTGTCGAGCTTCCTGCCGTACCGGGTCTACGAGCCCTCGACCAAGCTCTACCTCAACGCGCGCTCGTCCGGCTTCATCCTCAACGTCGCACCCCTCGTCGGCGCCGACGAGCGGGTCGGCGACCTGCTCGGCCAATTCCTGTCCGAAGGGCTGCCGGCGGGCGCCTGCGTGCAGATCGTCCACTGGGCGTCTCCACGGATCAGCCGCAACATCGCGCCCTGGTTCGCGCCGCGCTACGCCCGTGGCGGCGTGTACGAGCAGATCGCGCGGGCGCGCACCCAGTGCCTCTACGACCTCGTCTGGAGCAGCGGTTCCAGCGGTGCGCCCTTCCACGCGCGTCATCACCAGCTGCTCGTGTCGGTCGGCGTGCCCGCGAACGGCAGCACGTCCAAGGAAGAGCTGGTGGCGGTGCGCGAGAGCCTCGTCGGCGTGCTGCGCTCGCTCGACGTGCCGGCACTCGACGTCGACCCAGTCGAGCTCATCGCCTTCCTCGACGACCTGACTTCGCCGACCACCGCGAGCGGAGACGATGCCATCGACTACAACCCGCTCGACCCGATCGCCGATCAGGCGATCCGCCGCGATATAGAGCTCACCGTCGAGGAAAGCCGAATGCTGCTCCGGACCGAGCGCTTTCGTCCGACCGGCGGGCACGACGGCGAGGCGCCCGAGATCGGCGAGATCTATCCCGACAGCTTCGACGTCCGGCATTTCGGCGTCCGCAACATGCCGGTGCGCTGGACGCCGTGGGAGACCGCGCGGCTGATCGGCGACCTGTTCACCGACAAGCTCCGCTACCCGTGCCCCGCGGCGACGATGCTCTGCCTCGTCTATCCCGACCAGGAGGCCGCCTCGACGCGCGCAGGCATGAAGTTCCTGCGCACGACCAGCCTCTCCGAAGGCAAGTCCGCGCGCTACGTGCCCAAGCTCCGTGAACAGGCAGCCGAGTGGCGCGAGGTCCAGGCGCAGCTCCAGGAAGGCCGGCGGCTGGTCCGCGCCTTCTACGGCGTGACGACCTTCTCGCCGGCGGGCGACGGCGACCGGAACGAGCGCATGGTCAAGTCGCTCTACAAGTCGGCCGGCTGGGACCTCGCCGACGAGCGCTTCCTCCAGGTGCAGGGCCTGCTCGCGGCGATGCCGCTGACCCTCGCCGACGGGCTCGCCGCAGACCTCGAACGCTGCCGGCGCATGCGGACGATGCTGTCGACCACGGCGGCGAACATCGCACCTGTCCAGGGTGAATATCTCGGCGGCGCCGTGCCGCACCTGCTGTTCCTCGGTCGGCGCGGTCAGCCCTTCTTCTGGTCGCCGTTCGAGAATGGCGCCGGCAACCACAATGTCGCGATTCTCGGCAAATCAGGCTCGGGCAAGTCGGTGCTGCTGCAGGAGATGTGCGCGAGCCTGTGCGGCGCGGGCGCCAAGGTCGTCGTCATCGATGACGGTCGCTCCTTCATGAACAGCTGCCGTCTGCAGGGCGGGCGCTTCATCGAGTTCACCCTGGCGAGCGGCTTCTGCCTCAATCCCTTCTCGATGATCGACGCCGGACGGGTCGTCGAGGACGAGGATTATCGTCTCGACTGCATGGCGATGCTCAAGTCGATCGTCGGCCAGATGGCGCGCTTCATTGACCGGCTGACCGACACCGAGCGCGGCCTGATCGACCAGGCGGTCAACCGAGTCTGGGAAGAGCAGGGCAGGGCAGGATCGGTCGAGGCGGTTGCGCTTGCGCTCGAAGGCACCGGCAATGCCGACGCTGCCAATCTCGCCATCGCCATGGGCCCGTTCCGCGCGGGCGGCACCTATGGCGGGTTCTTCAATGGCGAGGCGACGCTCCGGCTCGAGGCCGACTTCACAGTCTTCGAGATGTCGGACCTCGCGACCCGCGAGGAGCTGCGCTCGGTTGTGCTCACCGCGATCATGTTCATGACCGGCCAGGCGATGACGCGCTCACCCCGCTCGGTGAAGAAGCTGCTGCTGATCGACGAGGCCTGGGCGATGCTCAAGGGCGGGTCGATGTCCGACTTCGTCGAGACCTATGCCCGTACCGCCCGCAAATATGGTGGGGCGCTCTGCACCGCGACGCAGTCGCTCAACGACTTTTACAAGTCGGATGGCGCCACCGCCGCGCTCGAGAACTCCGACTGGATGCTGGTGCTCCAGCAGAAGCCGGAGACGATCGCCGATCTGCGCAAGTCCGCCCGGCTCGACATGGACGACCGCACCGAAGGGCTGATCCGCTCGCTGAAGCGATCGGGCAGCGAATATTCGGAGGTCTTCATCCGCGGCCCGGAGTGCCAGGCGATCGGCCGGCTGGTGCTCGACCGCTTCTCCGCGACCGTCTTCTCCTCCTCGCCCGACACCTATGCCGCCATCGAGGCACGGGTCGCGGCCGGCGAGCCGATCGCCGAAGCGATCGACGCCGTCGCGCGCGGCGAGGTCGATCCCACCCATCCGGAGCGCCGCAATGGCTGATCCCCGACCCACTTTGCGAGCGCGGCTCGCGCGCGCCGGCCGCATCGCGTCCGACATTTGCCATGTCGGCCTGAGCGTCAGCCTCTGGCTCGCCGGCACCCTGCTGGCCGCGCTCGGGATGGTGCTCGCCTTCCTGGTCGTCGCCGCAGACGGGCGACCGCTACGCTTCTTCGCGCACCTCCAGAACCTCTCGACCCATTATCTGTTCGCCGATCCGCTGGCGCGCGCGCACTTCGATCGGCAGGTGCTGGCGCTAATCCTCGGCCTGGTCGGCCTCCTCGTCATCGCTCGGCTGCCGTCCTTCGTCGGCAAGCTGCGGCGCGATCTGGCGCGCGGAGGCCAAAATGGCTGAGCCCGCTGTCCGCAAGCACCGCACGATCGCGGGCTGGCCGGTCGCGCGCGTAATAGCCGCCGTCCTGCTCACTGCCGCGCTCGTCTGGGCGGCGTGGACGACGCGGACGGTGGTCGAGCTCCAGCAGCGCCGGATCGTGTCGGTCAGCCTCTCGCGGCTGGTCGAGGACTTCGTCGCTGCCGAGGCCCGCAACGGCGGCACGCCCGAACAGTCCGCAAGCCGCACGGCGAGCTATCTCGCGGCCGTCAACAAGGCGGTCGCGGAATTCGGGCAGGGCGGCACGACCGTCCTCGTGTCCGAAGCAACCCTTGGGCGCTCCGTCGACGACCGCACCGCTGACGTTCGGGCGCGGGTCGCCCGCGCGATGGAGGCCGAGCATGACCGCCGCTGAATCCATCGACCGGCGCTTCTGGTCGCCCGTTCGCCGCCAGCGCTGGGGCGTGATGCTGGCGGTCGCGGCCGCGGCCAGCGCCTATGCCAGCTTGGCCAGTTGGAGCGACGGGCACGTCTTTCTGGTCAACCAGAGCACCAGCCTGCCCAGCTGGGCGTTTCTGGTCGAGCGCCATCGTCTGCCCGCACGTGGCGACACGATCTTCTTCGATCCACCGGCGAGCCGGCTGCTCGAGCGTCACTTTGGGCGCGATCATCCGCCGTTCGGCAAGGTCGTCTACGGCATCGCCGGTGACAAGGTGACGCGTCGGGGACGGCTGTTCCTCGTCAACGGCCGGGCGGTGGCGCTCGCCAAGGAGCAAACGCTGCGCGGCGAGCCGCTGGCGCTCGGGCCGACCGGAATCGTGCCGCGCGGCTGCTACTTCGTCGGCACGCCCAACAAGGACAGCTTCGACAGCCGCTATGCACTGATCGGCTGGGTCTGCGGTCGCCAGTTGATCGGTGTCGGAAAGGCGATCCTGTGAGCACGCGGCTTGTCCCGCTCGGGCTCGCAGCCCTGCTCCTCGCCGCTCCGGCGGCGGCGCACGACTATGGCCAGCAGGGCGCGGTCTTCCCGGTCATCGAGGCGGACCTGCTTTCGGTGATCCAGCAGCGGCTGACGACAATGCAGGCGAGCGGTGCGATTGATCGCGCGAACCGGCAGCTGGCCGAGCGCACCGCCGCGCGGGTGCGCCGCCCGGCACCCGTGCCCGGGATCGCCCCAGCGACCGAGGAGCGGCGCTGGACCTTCGATCCGACAATCACCGTGCGCGAGGATCTGCGCGACGGACGGGGCCGCATCGTGGTGGCTGCCGGTACGCGCGTGAACCCGCTCGACACGGTGCCGCTCCGCCAGCGGCTGGTGTTCCTCGATGGCGAC
Organism: Sphingomonas sp. EC-HK361; assembly: GCF_902498785.1. GTDB lineage: Bacteria > Pseudomonadota > Alphaproteobacteria > Sphingomonadales > Sphingomonadaceae > Sphingomonas. The sequence goes on along the minus strand of NZ_LR701494.1, from coordinate 538,846 downwards.
GATCCGGCGCAGGTCGCCTGGGCGCGCAGCACGACGACGGCGCTCAACGCCAAGCTCATCCTCGTTGGCGGATCGCCCTTCGCGCTGATGAAGGCCGAGCAGCGCCGCTTCTACTTCGACCAGCAGGGCACGCTCACCCGCCACTTCGGCATCCATGCCGTGCCGGCGCTCGTCGAGCAGCAGGGGCGCACGCTCGCCATCCGCGAACTGGTGATTCGGGGAACAAAAGGAGATCGCAAGTGAGCGCGGTGAGCAATCGCGAGTGGTTTGCCGCGTCCGCCCGGCGCCGCCTGATCGTGCGCCGGCGCGTCCGCTGGCTGCTGGCGGGCCTCGCCGCACTCGTGCTGATCGTCAGCTTCGTACTCGCCTCGCCGGCAAGAGCAGAGGGGACGCCGGGGCGGTGCACGGGTCGCTTCGTCAATCCGATCACTGACGTCTGCTGGAGCTGCATGTTTCCGATGTCGGTCGGCGGGCTCAACATCTGGCCTTCGCTCGCCGGTCGCCCCGACACCGACAATCCAGCGCTGCCGGTCTGTGCGTGCGGCCTGCGTGTCGGCATCGCCATGGGCTTCTGGGAGCCGGTGCGGCTAGCCGACGTCAGCATGAAGCCGTGGTGCTTCGTGAACCTGGGCGGCCTCAAGCTCGATCCCGGGTTCGACATTGGCTTCAAGACCATCGCCGGGCCGAGCGCGATCGGCGGCAAGGCGCAGAACACCAGCGGCTGGCACGTCCACTGGTACGCCTATCCGTTGCTGTACTGGATGGAAATCGTCGCCGACTTCCTCTGCCTTGAGCAGGGATCGATCGACATCCTCTACATCACCGAGGTCGATCCGCTCTGGCAGGATTCCGAGCTCACCGCGCTGATCAACCCGGAGGCGGTGCTGTTCGCCAACCCGCTGGCACTCGCCGCCTGCGCGGCCGACTGCGTCGCCGCGAGCGCCAGGCTGCCGACCGACCCGCTCTTCTGGTGCGCGGGCTGCCAGGGCACGATGTATCCGCTCAACGGCAACATTGGCGCGTCGATCGGCCATGTGCAGGCCTCACGGCTCGCGCTTGCCCGCTTCGCCTACAAGCTCCACCGCGAGCTCGTCGCCTGGGGCACGATGGGCAGCAAGGGCCTGTGCGGCAGCTACCTGATGCCGGTGATGCGTAAGCAGCAATACCGCTTCCAAGCCACCAACCCCAATCCCCAGACCGGCGGGCGCTACGCCTGCGCGCCGATCGGCGCGTCGACCACCTTCATGTCGGCCGGCCAAGTCTATCCCGCGATCGGAGAAGATATGGGCTATCTCGTCTGGCGCAAACGCAACTGCTGCGTGCTGTGATGCGGCGCCGTGTTTCCCTAACTATCGGCAGCGCCGCGCTGGTCGGCCTGCTCCTCGGTCTGGGTGCGGGATCGGCGGCGCAGACCGTCGAGGGGCTCGACCTTGCCAGAGTGCGTGCCCGCGCAAAGCTGTCGCCGCAGGACGCCGAGGCGCTGACCAAGGTTGTGGCGCGCCGCGGCGAGGCGCTGCGGCAGGAAGCGACGGCGAGCGCCGCCACCGCGCGCGCGGCGTCGGCGCGCTATGCGAGGAAGGCGGGTCCCGGCGATCCGACGGCGACCTTCGACTTCGATACCATGGTCGCGGCGACCGCCGGGCCGATGGCGCCGGAGGACGCGCCGCGGCTCGTCGCCTTCGCCAGCCTCTCCATGCCGCCGGCATCGCTCAAGGCGATGATCACGGATGTCGGGCGCGCCGGGGGCGTCGTCGTGTTCCGGGGCATGCCGGGCAACTCGGCGCGCACCTTCACGACCGCTCTCGCGAAGGTGCTGCCGCAGGGCGAGGTCAAAGCGGCCGTCGGGATCGACCCGCGTCTGTTCCGCGCCTTCGGCATCGAGGCGGTGCCGGCATATGTCGTGACCGCCACCGACTTCGACCTGTGCGATGGGTTCGACTGCCGCACGGCGCTGCCGCCGCATGACCGCATGTCCGGCAATGTCAGCCTTGACTATGCGCTCGACGCCTTCGCAGACGGCGGCGGCGCCACTGCGCGCGTGTCCGCTGTCTATCGTACGCGCCTGGGAGACCGACGGTGAGCCGGACCCGTCTCAGCTGCACGCTGGCGCTCTCGCTATTTACCGCCGGACTCGGCAGCGGCGCCTTCGGACAGAGCCAGACCGGCACCGAAGCGGCCCGTGCGGAGGGCAAGGCGTTCGGCGGAGAGGTGCTCGGTAAGGCGCAGACCGCTGCCAAAACTCAACCGACCGCCGATCGCGTTCCGGGGTTTGGGGGCACACCGAGCCAGTCGACCCTGTTCGACGATCCCGACGCGATCGCGCGACAGGCGGCAACGGCAGCGGCCTCGAACGAGGGCTATGCGACGGTGCGCTCCTCACTCGACAGCCGCCCGCGCATTGCCGTTGAGGACATCGAGGCGACCATCGCCCGTGGGCGGACCATCTCTGATGATCCCACCAATTTTGTCAGCGGCATGAGCGTTGGCGGCGGGCAGGGGAAGTGCCGCGAGTTGCCGCCATCGAGCGGCACCACGGGCACCTATGAGGCAACCTGCAACAACGGCGTCGCGCTCGAACAGCGCACCGCCAGCTGCACCATCCCGCTCAACGTCAGCGTCACGCGCACGACCGGCTATCGCTATTGGTGCAGCGACTTCAATGCCGGCTTCAACCGTGTCGATGACTGCAGCCTTTTCGAACAGGCCTCGTGCCAGCGGACGGGCTCGCACGAGGGGCGCTGCCTGCAGGGCCGCAATCGCCCGCCCTATGAATGGTGCACTGAGCCGGGCGAACCGGTTCATGAGCTGCTCTGTGACGCGGAAGTCGCCGGCGGCACGCTCCGCGGCACCGAGACGAGCAGCAGCGTCAGCGAACGGCGTGACGAGAGCCAATGCGCGAGCCTCGCGGGCGAGGCGAGCTGCACCAGCACGGACGAGACTTGTACATCGAGCGATCCGGTCACCCGTGTCATCGACGGCGTTTCGGTCACGAAGCCCTGCTGGGCGTGGACGCGCACCTATGAATGCCATCGCGCGGTGCCGGCGCAGGACTGCGGTACGCTCGAGAATGACAGCAATTGCCGGTTCGCCCGGGAAGAGTGCCTGACCGAGGAGGTGCCGTGCCCCACCCGCGAGCGCATCTATGTCTGCTCGGTGCCGGGCGGCCCCGCACCCGAGAAGCAATATGTCTGCGATGGCGACATCTATTGCGTCAATGGCGAGTGCGAGACGATCGATCGCCAGCCGAACACTGAGTTCAAGGATGCCGCGGTCGCGCTCAACGCTGCGTCGCAGGCCGGCAAGGAGTTCGATCCGGCCAACCTGACGCTGTTCAAGGGCGAGCGAGAGACCTGCCACTCCAAGGTTTTCGGCATCCTCAACTGCTGCGCGGGCAAGGCCTTCCCGCTGATCCCTTACTCCCAGCTGCTGGTGGCGCTCGGCTGCAACCGCGAGGAAGTGCTGCTGCACCAGCGCGATGCGCAGGGGCTCTGCCATTATGTCGGCAGCTATTGTTCGGACAGTGTCTTCGGCATCTGCGTCACCAAGAAGAAGGCCTATTGCTGCTTCGAGTCCAAGCTCAGCCGGATCCTGCAGGAGCAGGGGCGGGCGCAGATCAACAAACCATGGGGCTCGCCCAAGCGGGAAAGCTGCCAAGGCTTCACCATCGACGAGTTCGCCCGGCTTGACCTCAGCCGCATGAACTTCTCCGAGGTCTATGCCGAGTTCCAGGATGCGGCCAAGCTGCCGGAAGAACTCGGCACCGTCGAGACGATGCAGCGCAAGATCGAGGACTTTTACGTGATAAATGGAGGCGGCCGATGAGGCCGGTCGTCATGCTTACGCGCATCGTCGCGCTCGTCGCGACTGCACTCATGCTGGCGCCGGCGCAGGCCCAGCCGCCGGCCGACCGTCAGACGATCCAGGCGGGTGACCGCTTCTACTGCCAGGATCGCAAACTCGGCACCTGGTTCTACTGCGAGCGTCCACGAGACGAGGAACCGGCGACCGTCCCGCCACCACCGCCGGCGAAGTCGGCGGCAGAGCAGCTGGACGCGGTCACGGCCGAACTGCGCGAGCTCAAGGCGCGAGCGATCCTCGAGCCGACGCCAGACAATGTCACCGCCTATATCCGCTTCCAGCGCGCCCAGCTCGATCGCGCGTCACTGTTCGGCGACGTGTGGCAGCGGTCGCTCTGGCAGGCACCTGACCTCGACTACACGCTTCAGCGGCCGGTCGGGACGGTCGCCAAGCAGCAGTGGACCGATGCGCGCAAGGTCGAACGCGACCAGGCGCTTGATCGGCTTGGGGCACGCTACGGGCTGTTCTACTTCTTCGCCCAGAGCTGCGGCTCGTGCCGTGTCATGTCGCCGATCGTGAAGGCGGTTGCTGACACCCACCACCTGACGGTTCGTGCGATCTCGACGGACGGCGGGCCGTCCGAGACCTTTCCGCGCTACACGGTCGAGACCAACCAGCGGACACGAATGGGCCTTACCGCCAGGGTCACGCCCGCCGTGGTCCTGTTCGACAGCGCGACCCAGACCGCCATTCCCATCGGCTACGGCATCATCGCTGCCGACGAGCTGATGGAGCGCATCTTCCTCCTTACCCAGCGAAAGGCCGGCAGTGACTATTGATCCAGCGACCGTTGCCGGGCGCCTGCGCGCGCTCGCCCGTTCCGCGCTCGCCACCACGGGCGCTGCTCTTGGCCGCTACACCCGTTTGGCGGGCACGCTGGCTTGCTCGCTGAGCCTCACCGGCGCGGTTGTGCCGCTGGTGCTGCCGGCCGCGCCTGCTGCGGCGGACGTCGGCAGCGCGATGGACCGGTTTGTGACGGAAGCCGGCAGTGCCGCCAACGTGACCGGCCCGAGCGCCTTTCAGGGCCAGTCGGCAGGCTATTACAGCCTCGGCAACGTCTGGACGCGCTTCCCGCAGAAGACGACCAACCTCGCCAACGTGCAGCTGCCGTCGGCGCGCGCGGGCTGCGGCGGCATCGACCTGTTCGCTGGCAGCTTCAGCTTCATCAACTCGAGCGAAATCGTCGCCATGCTGAAGGCGGTCGCGAACAACGCGATCGGCTTCGCCTTCAAGCTCGCGATCGACACCGTCTGCCCGGAATGCTCGAAGGTCATGGATGAGTTCGCCCAGAAGGCGCAGCTCATGAACAATCTCAATATCTCGAGCTGCGAAGCCGCCCAGGCGCTCGTCGGCTCGGTGTGGCCGAAGGGTGACCTCGCCGACAAGGCGATCTGCGAGGCGATCGGCAACTCGGACGGTATCTTTTCGGACTATGCCGCCGCCAAGCACGGTTGTGGCAGCAAGGGTGATCGCAGTTCGACCATCAACGGCGCCGATCCGTCCAAGTGGGATGCCGTGAACAGCGCGGTGCCGCGCAACTACACCTGGCACGTGCTGCGGGGTTCCAAGTTCTTCAACGCCGGCGGCAGCTTCGATCGGGACCTCGCCGAGTACGTCATGACCATGGTCGGCACGATCATCTACGTGCCGCCGACCGACAGCGATGCGGGTCGCTTCCAGCCGCTGACCGGTGACACGACATCGACGCTCGTCACCGCGCTCCTCGATGGCACCAGCGCCGGCGAGGTTCAGGCCTATCACTGCGACACCGAGGACCAGTGTCTCAACCCGACGCTTAGCCCGCTGTCGGTGCCAACCGCCAAGGCATTGCGGCCGCGCGTGACCGCGCTGATCGACGGCATGGTCGAGGCGATCCGAACCGACACGGCGATCAGCCCCGAGCAGAAGGAGCTGCTCCAGATCTCCTCCATCCCGCTGTATAAGATCCTGACCGTGCAGGCTGCCTACGCGCGCGGGCTCTCCACCGACGACCGCTCGACCCTCGCCGAGATCGCTTCGATCGACCTCCTCTACGCGATCCTCGACCAGCTGGTGAGCGAGGTCGGCAAGTCAAAGGCGACGTTCATTGCCGCCGACGAGGCGAAGCTCGCGACCTGGACGGCGCAGATCAACACGGCCCGGACCACGCTCGCCGATCGCCAGCAGACGACACAGGCCCGGGTGACCGCGATCATGGCGATCATTCAGAAGACGCAGTTCCTCGAAAACGTGCTCGCGAACTCGATGTCGCCGGGGATGGCGGCGTCGCTCGATTGGTCCCGCGGCGTCGCCGCGCGCGGCCTCAACTAAGCTTTGGGATCAGACTAGATGGGCACGGTCGAGCTCTTCACGATCGGCGGGGGCGAGTACATCGTCGCCGTCCTCAACGCAGTCGCGGCCTGGACCGGGGCAGGGGGCTACAAGAGCCTCCTGCAGGTGGTCATGGTTATGGGGCTTGCCTATTCTGTCCTGATCGTCGCCTTCAACCTCGACTGGAAGGCATGGCTGCACTGGTTCCTGCAGGCGACGCTCATGTACATGGTGCTGATGGTGCCGCGGCTCGACGTGCACGTCACCGATCGCATCAACCCGAGCCTCGCGCCCGCGCAGGTCGCCAATGTGCCGCTTGGGTTGGCCATGATGGCGAGCTTCACGAGCCAGGTGGGCGACTATCTCGTCCGATCGTCCGAACTGGTCTTCGGCCTGCCGGGCGACCTCGACTACAGCCGCAATGGCATGATCTACGGCTCGCGGCTGTTTGAGGCGACGCGCAGCCTCAGGATCAACGATCCCGAGTTCGCGGCCAATCTCGACGAGCATTTCAAGCAGTGTGTCTTCTACGACGTGCTGCTCGGCCGCTACTCGATGGAGACGCTGGCAACCACACCTGATCTTTGGACAGCGATCGCGCCCGGCAGCCAGGCACGTGCACAGCGCTTCCTGACGCGCGATGGCTCAGGAGCGGTCACCTCAACCATTCAGACCTGCCGCGAGGCGTACACGAGCCTCAGCGGCCAGTGGAACGGTATGGTCGATGATCTCGGCCGCGCCTTCGGGCGGCAGCTCTACCCGAAGCAGACGGCTGATCTCGCCCGCGCCAAGCTCTTCGCCGACCTGCCGATCGCCTATCAGTACCTGACCGGCGTCTCTGCGTCCGCCAGCACGATCATGCGTCAGACGCTCACGATCAACGCGATGCAGCAGGCGATGCACAGCGCGGCGGGCACCAGCGGCACTGGCAACGTCGACGTCTATGCGCAGACCCGGGCCGACATCCAGACCGAGCGAACCTACGGCTCGATTGCCCACGCCGCGATGAAATGGGTGCCTGTCCTCAACATCGTCCTAACGGTGGTCTTCTATGCGCTGTTCCCGGTGCTCTTCCCGCTGTTCTTAATGCCGCGCAGCGGGCCTTATGCGCTGAAGGGATACTTGACCGGTTTCTTCTATCTGGCCGCGTGGGGGCCCCTCTACGTCATCCTTCACATGGTGATGATGTTCAAAGGAGCGGCCGAGGTGGCGGGTGCCAGCGGCGGCTCCGGTCTGACGCTCGCAAGCTTCACCGGCATGAGCGAGGCTAACGACGACATCAGCCTTCTCGCCGGCTATCTCGTGGCCTCGATCCCGTTCCTCGCTGGAGGAATCGCTCGCGGCGCGATGGCGATCTCGAGCCAAGCGACGAGCTACCTCAATCCGTCGCAGAACGCTGCCGAGGAAGCGGCGCGAGAAGCGTCCACCGGCAACATCGCGCTGGGGAACTCAAGCTTCGACAATCAGACCGTAAAAACGCGCCAGCACGACCAGTGGAACCAGGCACCCAGCTTCACCTACGGTGCCGCGCAGACCCGGTCGTTTAATGACACCGGCACGCTCTCGACGAGCTTCGCGAGCAATCAACTCCTCGACGTACCCGTATCCAAGCTGCCCTTCATGCCGCAGGTCACCCAATCCGTCGCTGCGGAGGCCGCAAAGGTCGCGTCGGAAACGCGAAGCCGTGGTGAGACCCTCTCCAATCAAGCGGTTCAGAGCACCAGCAATGCAGTAAGCCGATTTCAGGAGTTCCGCCATGCCATGAGCACGGACCGCTCAGTTTCCGAGAGCTATGGGAACGAGGATCGGGCGAACATCTCTTCGACGTTCAACGAGGTAGATCAGGCGTCGCGGATGCTCCAGAGCCGTTTCGGGCTGCGCGCCGAGGTTGCGGATTCGATCGCCGTCGAGAAGTTTGTCAGCGGTACGGCTCGTGCGGAGGCAGGTATAGGTGCGAACTTCGGTGCCGCTCGCATCGGCGCATCTGCAAGCGCGAGTGCTGGGATCACGCGACGCTGGACGGACAACGACGTTGCTTCCGTATCACGGGACGGCGCCCGTATTGAGGACGCGCTCACTCAATGGTCCTCCAACCGGGGCTGGGCGACAAACCGCGACACGTTCGATAGGTCAGTCGTGGCGACGTCGCAGACGGACGTGGCAAGCCGTGCGTCCGGTATGTCATCGAGCATCACCGAGGCGAACAGCTTCAGCCGAGAGGCGCGAAAATTTTACGAGGAAGCAAATCGCCTGGAGCAGCGCTGGTCACTGAGTGACGGTGCCACAGTCAGCGGTGCGCTGAACACTAGCGACGCCTTCCTGACCTTCGCCCGAGACGAAATTGCCAAAACACCACTTGTCTATGGCAACTTCGATCCCGCCAACGCAACGCACTGGTCCAGCGGGGACCCCCAGCTTGAAAGCGAGCGTAACATGCTGCTGCAGCGCTATGTCTCTCACGCCAGCGATCGCATGCGGACGGACCTGGCGACACGTTTAGTGAAGCCAAGCTCAGCCGGGATCACTGGGCTTACCGTTCGTAGGAGCAGCGAAGTCCGGGCGCTCAGATCAGGCGAAGGGGCTGCCGGAAGTGTCGTCGGGGCAATTCAGGCGACGGACATTAGCGCTGAGACCGAAAGCATTCGTGCAGAAGTCGAAGCGGCTCAACACCTGGGCAGGGCGAGAGTGTCCCAATCGCGCCACCTTCGCGAGGCTGATACCGAGGCGGTTGGACCGCCAACGAAGAAGGGTGCCGATCGTGCCCGATCCTGGGGCCAGTCCATTCCACAGCTTTCGGAGAACAGAATTAGGAAAGCAGAAGATAAGCCCAAACGAGCGCGATGATCGACAATACTATAACCGTCAAAGCGCGGCTTAGGGGGTCGGCCCAGCTTTTCCGCAGAAGATATGCCGTTGAGCGGTTCTCGCTCCAGGCCTGACCAGCCTCGCGAAAGCCATCCAGTGCGTCTGCTTGGTAGGTGCTTCGTTGCATCATGCGCTCATCCTCCAGCGCACGGAGACGATCGCCGCTTCGGGCTGGATCGGGAAAGGTCGGGTCCGGCATGCAGCACCTGTTTGCTCGCACAGTGTCATAGCAGCGCTTCTCTCGATCCGACAGGCTCAAGCGCCATGCCAAGCATACCTCCTCTCAGGGGAGCTGAAGCCCACTCAGTGTAGCCGCGCCGGGTTGACCCCGAAGGCTAATGCGTGCGGAAGCAGAAACGTCCGCCACAATGGGTGGAGAGCGGCCTGTCCGCTTTCGGGCTCTCAGATGCCATTAGAAGCCGTTTGCGGACATAGGCGGATCCCAGCCTTCTTGACTCAGACAGGCCCGGCGTTGTTTGCGCGTCTTTTGCTAATCGCGCTGAGGCGGCCCACTCGCGACTTCACTTTCCGTTGTAATATGGAATTAGCGGCGGGTTCTCTGGGTCGCCGGGCCGCATGTGCCGCTCGAACAGAGCGAAGTCCGTCTGCTCGAGTGGTGGCGAAAATTCCTTATCGATCAGGATCAGCTGCGTGTTGCGAAACTCTCCGGCTTTGAGCTCGTAGAGCAGCCGATAGAAGCCCTCGAACTGATCACGATTCTCCCGCTCGCTGATATTCTTCATCGGGGAGTCAATGATCAGCAATTCGGGCAGCGGCGCTTTCAATTGAACAGCAAGCCGATGCACGGCGATCGCAAAGCAGCATTTGAAGAGAGTTTTCTTGCCTCCGCTACTAATTGTCGCAAATGTCGTGACTGCGTGCTGATTGGGATTGGGGCCAAAGACTTCCGCATAGAATGACGGAGTTGGTATTTGGACGCGATCATTCTCCGTAATGCCGGGGACGCCTGCGCGAACCAGGCAATCGAGGAAATACTCTTTAAGTTGATCGAGGTTGGTGGCGTCGCTCTCTGCGGCCTCTCGGGTTTCCTTGAGTTCCGCGCGAAGCCGCTGTTCCTTGCCTACGATCTCAGCGAGACCTTCACGCTGCGCCTCGACCATGCGAGGCAGGCGGATCAGAGATCCAATATTCTCGGCCTCCTGCAACAGCGACGCTGCCTCGCGCTCAGCCGTGATCATGGTCGAAAGATAGGCCGTGTCGTACCGATGCATCGCTTCATTGCGCTCACGCTCGATGCGAGCCTTTGTCGCGAGCAACGATTCCCTTTCGCTTCGCAGTGCTCCTAACTTGGCATTATGCAGCGCGAGAATGCCATTGAGTTCCGCGATCCGGGCTTTCGCATCTCGCTCGATCACCGCCAGTTCGACTGGATCGGCAATCTCGACATTGTCGGCCTGGCCGCAAACCTTGCAGCAGCCGGTATCCCGTTCGGGCAAATCCTGCGCGCACCGAGGGCATGACTCAAACGCGACGCCGGTCAGCACCGCCTTGGCAGACACAGACCTCCGGAACTTGAGGGAAAGCGTCTCGATCTCGTGCAAATGCCGCCGGTCCCGCTCCTGGGCCTCGAGAATATTCGCGATCGCTTCGTCTAAGCGGCCGAGTTCTACCCCCATTTCACGCGCCTGCGCGCGCAGGATGTCGGCCGCATGGTCGGTTCCCTGGTCGCGTGTCGTGCGCTCTCGGGCCGACTCGATCTCCGCGTAGAAGCCTGCGGCCTGATCCCGCAGCCCCGAGACGCGCTGCAGGATCTGCATCTCGGACTCGACTCCGACTTCCTTGAGTACCTTGACTAGACCGTCGATCGTCGCCGTTAGCGCGAGACGTTCGCCACGCAACTGATCCAGTTCAGCTTCGAGCTCGGCGACCCTCTCATCGTGGAACCCGATGACGTACCGCAGCACGTCACGGCTCTTGTACCGTTTGTAGAATGGAGCGCTCTCGTCCAGGTGAAAAAAGGAGCTGTCGATCTCGTCCTGGTCGAGATAGCAGTACCAGAGCAAATCCCGCAACGAGAGCCGGGCGGTGTCGCTATCGTCACGTGTCTTGCTCTTTCGCACACGGGGCGGGCGAATGTCGGATAGCCAAAAGATCAAGTCCGAGAGTTGTTCGACACCGGTCCCCGGCAGCACCTCACCATCGGGACGTCGCGCCGGAAGGCTCAGCTCGAACCCCTCGTCGCCTTCGCCCCACTTGGCGATAACCCGGTCCGAATCGCGCGGACGTTCGATCGTGATTTCACCGTTCAAAAGCAACACACCGAGCGTCGCCGAAACGAATTCATCCTGCATAGCGGGGGAGAGCTGGATGCTGCCGCCCAGGCAATAGTCGATTAGCCGCAGGATGCTGGTCTTGCCGGCACCCATCTGACCCCAAAAATAGCTGACGTCGGCGAAATCGATCTGAACCGCGCCACGCCGAAGGTTCAGGACAAGAGAGGTGAGCCTGAACTTCATGCTTGGACGCCGACGATGACGGGGCGAGACAAGAGGTTTTGCCTCATAGATCGATTTCCCTTCCCCACTTCATATCAACGATCTCGGGGATCGCGACGTACACGAAATCCTTCAGCCGCGTGGCCGACATCGGTCCAACCGCCTTCATGACCACATCGGCACGGCGGGCGAGGTCGGCGAACAGCGGATCCGCTTGAAACTCGGCAGCCAGCACTCTGCCTGCGTCGGAGAGGCCGATCTGCACCGTATTGCCCTGCAGGCCCAGAATGACGAGACCGCGCGCCGCGAGAAGACCCAGCCAACGCCGATAGCGCGCATCCCACGGTCCATAGCGAAATCGAACCATTTTCGCCTCGATCGACGACCGTTCGCGTGGTTGCACCTTTGCGTCGGCCGGGTCGCGGCCGAGTTCGATCAGCGCCCTCTCCAAGGCCGTAGGGTAGCGCAGCAAGAAGTCGAGCTTGGCTAGCTTGGTGATGCCTTCGACCGCCTTGGCCTTGGTAGACGGCGTCGACTTCCGAGCATCGGCGCTCGCCAGCAGAACTAGCAATCGGCCGAGGTGGAAATCGTCGAGATTTTCGGTCTCGGCTACCGCTTGAACGAGGCGAAGGCTCATGTGACCACCGGCGGATTGAGCGGAAATCGAGGGCTCCACCACACGCGGCACTCGCCGGTGAGCAATCCCGCGACGCCCACCAGACAGTCATAGGAATGGCCGCCGATTATTGCCGCATCATCGGCTGCTACCCGGCGCAGCCTATCCTGCGCGTCTATGAGCATGGCGGGGCCGAATGGGGCGGTCTGTTGGCGCGCGCGCAAATAGGCTTCGGACAACTCTCCATGCACCCGCTGCTCAATTTGCCGTAGCAGAGCGGGAAAACGCTCCGGCCGCCGCATAATATCTTCGAGCAGGTTATATTCCGCTGCTCGGGCCCTTTCGCTGATGTATTCGATGTCCTCCTTTAGTCCGGCAGCGTCGAACTTCTGTTCGAGGACGTCCGATTTCAGCCCGGCACCGAGATCAAGCTTCGGATCGCCGGGATAGCGAAAGTCTGGCGTTGCAGAGCCGCCGTCATATCGAAGCGCATCCGCGATCACGATCTTCTTCGCAGCAAGCGCAGGATCGCCATCGCGCGGCGCGACGAGGGGGCGAAGATGTCGGATCGGATCGGTCACCTGTAACGATGACGCCCGGTGGATGAGCGCCACGAGGTCGTCCCGGAAAGCGTTGAGCTGGTCGGGCGTGAGACTGCGACAATCGTCGAGTTGAGGGAGGTGCTCATTGGAGATCGTCGCGTCGAACTCACCGCGAGAGGGTCCCACGACTAGGTCCATCCGATGCAGGACAGCGATCAGCTGCTCCGGGCTGCAACCGCAGGTGGCCTGGAGCTCATCGAACGCACTGTCGAAGGGCGCGGCGATCTCGCTGCGGGCGGAGCAGGCTTTTACATGCTTGAGGAAGAGACCGGGGCAACGTCCCCTCTGGCGCTCATTCTTGCTCTCCGGCGTGACGCGGTCGAAATCCTTGTTCGAGACGAAGAACAGATCACCGATCTTGTCACCAAACGCTTCGACAAGATCGAGGAAGCGACCGATCGATTTGGTCAGTTCGCCATCAGTGAGCTTCCAAGCTCCGCTTTCGGGCCGCGAGGTCTTGATTTGATAGCCGTCGAAGACATTGTCGCTGCGTTGCGCGAGGAAGTCTTCGTGATGCTCACACCAGATCGCGACATATGGCCGCACGCCACGATCCGCAGCGACCATGATGATGATGCCGTAGGCGTGCTGATACCGATAGTTTCGACTGGTAGCGTCGCCGGGATCGGTCGTGTTTCGCCGTTGCGTCGGGTCCGCAACAACCGGCGCGATATCGTCCTTTCCTTTTGATGACGCGTCAGCTGGCTCGTCCATCCGCAGCGGATCCCCCTTCAACTGGTTACGATAGCTAGACTGTTGAAGGACGGCGAGCGCAGATTGCGATAGGCAACACGTGCGCCAATCTGTGCGCTATCGGAGATGCGCGGGACGCAAGGTGCAATCTCTATCGTCGATACCGCCGGTAGCGCCGCCACGCGCCGCAGGTGTACAAAGGGACTGACTGACGATACATCAGCTCAGGCAACGTCCGCATCGATGGATTGCCGCCGTTCAGATGGGCCAGCGGTAGCGTCGGCTTCATCCCTCAATGCTCACCATTCGAGTGGGTTTTCAGGTGATCTCAAGCCGATGAAGGAATGTCGGAAGTCGAAAAGGCGATAAGGCGCGTTCAACGTCGTCTCATGGGTCTTTGCGTCCTCAGCCGAGTGACAGAAGCTGAATGACCGAACCATCGCTGCGGCAGCGGTGGCGTCAACCGCAAGCCAATGCGTCGATGATCGCCGCATAAGACGCATGCTGCGTCTCGGTTACCTCAACGGTGTCGCTTCCGAGCGCTGGAGGCGTGACGGCGTATTGGTCGTACAGACAAAGGCGAAGAAGTCTTCGGCAAGCCAGGCCAGAAGGGCCGCTCGTCCGGTTGTGGAGCAAAGAGGTATGATCAACCTCAACACGGCATCGGCGGACGAGATCGACGCGGTTCCGCAGCTGACGAGGCATGGGTTCGAGATCGTCCGCTACCGCGAGGAGCGCGGCCGGTTCGAAGCGGTGCGGCAGCTCGAGGAGGTGCCCGGCGTAACAAGCAAAGCTGCCGGGCTGGAGGACACCATCCGCTTCGGCTGACCTCAGCGGCGCGCCTCCACCGCGATCAGCGGATCGCCGTTTTGACCGTCCGCGAGCACATGCGCTTGGACATCGTGGAAGCCAGCTTTCTCGAGATAGAGCCGTATGAGCGCAGCTTGGCCGTTCATGTCGAGCGCGCGCCAGATCGCCACCGCCCTTGTCGGGAAGCATCGGTTCGAGAAGCTGGCGATCACTACCCCATCCGATGTGAGAATGCGCCTGATCTCCTGAAATACGGCCAGCGGGCGCTGAAGATATTGGACCCCGTCGCACACCAGGACCGCGTCGAACGCACCGTCCGGCTCCGGCAGGACGCTATTCTGATTGAGATCCTGAACGAACCATCGGCAGAGGCGCGGGTTGGCCGCGAGCTCCTCCGCATTCATGCTGTGACCGACGACCTTGAGATCGAGGTCGCCGGGCAAATGGCTGACCCAGCTCGACATGAGATCGAGGACGTGATCGCCGGCTTTCAACCGCGCAGCATAGTGGCCGGTGAGCGCTTCGACGGCTGTCTCATCAATGTGCGTGACCAGGCGGGGCGGCGCATAACAATCGAGGTCGGCCCCGCCGTCCTGCTTGGTAAATGCCTCGGGCGGCAGACCCAATGCGTCAACGTCGCTCATGTCGTGCTCCCGAGCGTTTCGTACCAGTCGGCATAGTTCGTGTTCCGAGCCATCCGCCGGTTCTGGTCAGGCGTGCCGTCGCTCCACCAGACGGGGCCACGCTCACCAAGCGCGACCTTCGCGCCCTGCACTCGCGCCCGCGCGGCAGCGAGTGCGGTGTCATCTCGGGCGCGCAGGGCTGCGCCCACGGCCCGCCGTGCGCTCATCAGCAGGTCGGTCAGCGCCTTGCGCTGCTGATCATCGAGGCCAGGGTTGGCCCGCCGCCAGAGCCGGCCACGCACGACGATGTAGCGGCCGTCCGGGGTCACCGGGGGCGACGCTGACGTCCCAGCGACGGAGGCGGTTTCGAGCGAAGACATCTGCACCGAACGAGCGGGCACCTAGCCGGTTCAGGCGTCGGTCGATCCGTCGGTGCATTCAGCCGATTGTCGAGTGTCGGCCGACCTGAAGCTGGTCCAGGCGCGCGGCAAGGATGGTGAAGCGCTCGACGCCCAAGCCGTCGCCCTTCGCCCGAAGCGCCTCGATCCGCTCCAAAATCCAGGCCATGGCCCGCCCGCCATGAAGCCGCTCGATCGCGAGCGCTTCGGCCCATCGTTCCTGGTCCTGGGTCATCGGCATGGATAGCTACCCTAGTCAGCGCGATCCATTTGGCCATGCCGAGCCTTAAATCTCGAAGCTAAAACGGCCGGATCAGATGCCGATGTCATAGGGTTTGCTGCGGCCAGGGTCTAAATCCAGGCTCCGTTCGGGAGGAGTGACGGATGTGCGGCTGCCGTCCCGGCCCGGCGCGGATCGCAGCTGGCCGGTCGTCTCCAGGGCTGAGGTCTTGCCGCCCGGATTGCGCGCCAGCTTCGCCTGGAGCTTGTCGGCACTGTCGACGATCAGCGTCAGCGAGTCCCGCAGGCGGGTCACGGTGACGAGGAAGGTCTGCTGGTTGACGAGCTTGGCGTCACGGGTTTCCATCACCGCGATTCCCCGATCCGAAGTCAGGCCCTGCGCCATATGGGCGTTCAGCGCATAAGCGAGATCCAGCCGCGAGAGCATTGGATCATCGGCGCGCATCGTGACCGTCAGTCCCTGGCTGGTCGCGACCGTCACCCGCCCGCTATCGATCGCCATCACCTGCGCCTGGTCGGCGTTGAAGAGGCCGCGATCATGGTCGTTGGCGGTCCACCGGATACGATCGCGCTCGTGGAGCGTCAGGCTCTTCTGCTCATAGAGCTGGACGGGGGAGGCACCGTCACGAATGCGGAGCCTGGCAGGGCGGATGACGCGCTCCGCGCCACCCGACAGCTTGAGCGTGACCGTTCCGGCGAGTGCATCGACGCGCTCGACAGTGGCTCGGGCTCGAGGCAGTCGCAGGCCCGGCTGCGCGCGGCTGATCTCGACGACCATCCCGGCCGCATAGCTGTGCGGATAGCGCAGTTCCTCGTCGGTCAGGCTGACACGGTCGAGGACGGTCAGATCCAGCTTGCCGGGACCGAGCTCGCCGCGCGCGAGCAGGCCGGCCTGAACCGCGCTGTTCACCTCGGCGCGCAGCCGTCGCCCTGAAGCGTAGATCGCGGTGCGTGCCCGGTCGGCATCCGGCAGCGCCAGCCAGCGCTCAGCCGCTTCCGCACTCGCCCGGTCGGGCGCTTCGACGGTAAAGGGCCGCAACGCTTCCATCGCGCGGTCAACGGCGCCGATCTGCGCCGCAGCAGCCGCTGTGCGGATATCCTCGCTCCGCGCGCGCAGGTTCTCGCTCATCTGGGCCGTCGGTGCACCGGCCTGCTGCATGACCGAGAAGGGCTTGCCGGCATCCACCGCGCCGAGCTGACGGGCATCGCCCACGAACGCCAGGCGTCCGACGCCTGCCAGATTGGCGAGCCGGACGAGGCTCAACTGGTCGCGGTTCGACAGCATGGAGGCCTCGTCGACGAGGATCGCTGCGCCGCCCAGCGTCGTCCGTGCCTGCGCCAGAGCGATCGGATCCGGCGTGGAGCGCAGCGCGGCTTCATGCGTCTTCAGGAAGCGCGCGACGGTCATCGACGGGATACCGGTTTCGCGTTGGAGCATCTGCACCAGGGTGTTCTGGACGGCGAGCCCGATCACCTTGTCACCGTGGCCCAAGATGATCTCGGCAGCGGGCGCAAGCACGCTGCTCTTGCCGGCGCCGGCGACGCCTTGGATCGCGACGATGCGGTTGGGCGAAGACAACAGCATGGTGCCGGCGGCCTGCTGGCCGACGTTCAGCCTGATCCCTGACCGCTTCGCGGCGGCGTCCTGAAGCGCGGCGGGCGCCTGCGCGATCGTCTGATAGGCACGGCCCTGGCCGCGACCGACCTCGGTCGCATCCAGGATCGCGGCCTCGGTTGCGATGCCCTGCGCGGTCGTGAGCATCGTGTCCCGACGTCCCACGCCGCGCACCAACGCGCCTGCGGCGAGGAGCTGCTCGACGCGCCGCTCCACCGCTTCGATATTGGTGGGCAGCCCGGTGTCGAGCGCTGCCTTCAGGAGATCGGTTCTGGCAAAGGCCGCCTCGCGTGCCTCCAGGTGCCGAACTCCCGAGGCGACGGCATGGGCCGCGGCGGCGTTGTCCGGGCGGAGACCCGGTCCTGGTCGCGGCAGGTACGGGTCACTCGACGCCAGCCCGAGCTTGCGTCCGAGGTCGCCGACGACATCCTTCATTCTCGTCGCGACCGAACCAATCGACTGGGCTAGGCGCGCCCAGGGTGCGACGGTGGCAGTGGCGATCCGCTCTGCGCCAGACATCACGCCGGCGAGATCCAGGCCGACATCGGCTGCGCTGCCTCGCCAGCTGGTGTAAAGCGCGGCGCGGTCGGTGACTGGCGCCTTGTCCGGGCGGGTCATGAGCGTCGCGGCGTCGAACGCGGCGGGGCTTCTGGCGCCCAGTTCCGCGACCTTGGCGAGGATCTGCTGGCGGCGTGTGCTGAAGGCCATCACGAGATTGCGCGGGATGCCCGCGGCTTCGAAATTGCCGTGGCGGGAGCGGTCGCCAACCCTGTATCCCAGGGCCTCGACGCGCTCCCGAAAGCCAGCCATGGCGATGGCGTTGAGCAAGGTGTTGAGCTGCCAGAGCTTGCCGTTGTGAAGCGCACGCCACTTGCCATCCGGACCCTGCGTGACATTGGCGACGACCGCGTGGAGGTGCGCCTGTGGATCGTGCGCCCGGCTGGTGTCATGCTCGAACAGAGCGACGACGAGGTTGTTCGTCGCCACCACTTTCTCGCGCCCGCGCACCTCCATTCGCGTCTCGGTGGCGTTCTTTTCGGCCCAGGCGAGCGTGTGTTTGACGGCCTCGCGATAGGCTTCGACGATGCGCCGGTCGCCGCCGACCAGGGCAAGCAGCGACCAGCTCTTGGGGAGCGAAAAGGTCAGGTCGACGCCGGCGCTGTGTCGCTCCGAAACCCCGACCTGTTGACCGTTCGGGAGTTCGCCACGGAGCACAGCCTCGAAGGTCTTCTGGTCGACCGGCCCGACCAGACCAAGTGTCGCGGCGCCGCGGCCGACCCACTCGCCCGCCGCCTCGGGCTGGTCGGCCGTGTAGTAGTTATCGGCGGCGAAATAGCCTGCCGCGCCCTGAGCTGAGCGGACCGTCGCCACCGACAACATGGTCTTCTCTCAGAAATCGAGTTCGGGTTCGTCGCTGGCGTGCGGGTCTGAGGGCGCAATGCCCTCGCGCAGCTCTCGACGGGTGATATTCTCCTGCTGTCGCGGGCGTTCGGTGGCACCTCCCTGACGGCCAGCGTCTGCGCCCGTCCGGGTCACCGGGGCGGCAGGCGCCGTCGCTTGATCAATGGCCTCCGGGGCCCCGTCAGTCGCGCCGGTCGCCTTTGAGAGCAGAAGCCGGGCCGATCCGACGGAGGCGGTCGGCTGCCGAGCGCCTTGTGGTAGGCCTTCGCCATTGTGCCTGTCGCGCGGTGGATCTGCCGGCGCCTTTCCGAAGGCAGGCTCGCGGTCGGCGGCACGCATCTTCGGCTTCGCGTGGCCGTCCGGCAGCCTGCGCGCGCTCGCCGGATCGGCTTTGCGGTCCTGCTGTGAGCGCGGGCCCGGCCCCTGGTCGCTGGCGCCGCTCGTGTCTCCGGTGGGCTCGTTTTGAGCGGCACTGGGGTCCGGTCCGGAGGTGCTCGGAAGCGTCGAAGAGCGGGGAATGAACGGCTCGGCACGGCTCGGATAGGCGACGTAGTCGAGGCGCACTGGTGCCGCCGGAAAGCCGTCGGGGAACTTGAGATAGCCTTGCAGCCTCGGCAGGTTCATCAGCTGGTCGGGCAGCAGAAGCGGTTCGATCTGGCGCCTGGGCGTGAGGCTCACCGCGTCCCGCGCATTATTGTACCCGTAGCTGTAGCCCTCCTCCATCTCGCGATACTGACGGTGGCCGATGAAGTCGGAGCACCAGGTCGCGGACTCGCGGTCGGCGGTGGCGAAGATGAGCTTGGTCCGTGCGAGCGCGGCAAGGGTCATCGCCATGTTGTCGCCGTAGGTTTCCTTCAGCTTGGCATAGGCATGGACCCCCGCGACGATAGCGCCGCCATAGTTGCGCGCGGTCTGGAGTCCTTTTTCGAGCGCGGGCAAGCGATGCAGTGCGCCGAGCTCGTCGAACAGGAACCAGACCTTGAGGTCGGTGGTGCGCGGTCCTGCCATGAGCGTGTTCATGGCGGTGTCCATCCAGACGGTGAGGAGCCTGGAGGCGACCGACATGTCGACATAGCGCGCTGAGACGAAGAGAAAGCTCGCCTCGGCGCAGTTGCCCTCAACCCAGCGGCGGACGGAGAAGGGCACCCCCGTCACCGGCAGCATGCGGAGCGCCTTGGCGTTGGCGTTGAACACCGCTCGGATCGACTCCGCCATGCGCGCGGCCTCGGGTGCGGTGAGCGGATCGGCGACGGTGCCCTGCATCAGCTGGTGCACATGGGCGAGGCTGGCCGTCATCAGCTCGTTCGAGAGCGCCGCATTGGTCGCGCGTCCCTCCGCGGCGAGCTTGAGGCACATTTCAACGAACAGCATGCGCGCCGCGAGTACCCAGAAGGCCTCCGCGCCGCCCCCGTCATGGGGCACGAGTGCTTCCGCGGCGGCGGTGAAACTCGCCTCGTCCGTGCAATCCTCGAAGACCGACCATTGCGGGCAGCGCGCATCAAGCGGGTTGAGGATGACGTCCCGCTCCGGATCGTAGAATGCCTCGATAAAGGCACCGGTCAGGTCGAAGATCACCGCGCGGTGCCCAGCGGCGCGGACCTGGCTCAGCAGGTCACGCAGGCAGACGGTCTTGCCGGTGCCGGTCGTGCCGATGAGCATGGCGTGGCTCTGCTCGAGCCGCCACGGGAACGGGACGCCCGCGAGACGATAGGGTTCGTAGAGCTGTGCGGCGCGGCGCTCCGCCGGAGAGGTGAGGCGCCAGCCGGGCCCGAGCGTCCGCCGATACTCGATCGCGCGCTCGCCGCGATTGTGAGCGTCGATTTCGGCAACCAGGGTCGGAAGATCGGCAAGCGTGGCGCCGCGCTCATGCTTGCTTTCCTTCGAGCGGCGGCCGAACCACGCGGCGATCCAGGCGAAGGCAATCGTTGCGGGAACCGTGATGAGGGAGGCGGTCACGGCGCCGTCGCGCGCCGCGACCAGGCACTTCGACCATGCGGCCGCCATGATCGGATGGCTGGCGGCACGGGCCATCGGCACGAGCAGGGGCGCGCCATCCCGCGCCAGATTGACCGGGCGCCCGGGATCGAATTCGAACCAGGTGTAGCCGGCGACATAAAGGCGCATCCAGCAGAGGTAGCTTTCGGCATTGCTGAGGGTCGCCGACACGCGCCACCAGATGAAGCCTCCGAAGATCGCGATGGCGAAGAGGAGAGGGCCCTTCAGACCGGCGGCGAACATGAAGCCGAAATGCCCGATGAGCTGCGAGCCGCGGGTGAAGTTGACGAGCTTATTGCGCATCGGACGACGCCTCCTCGTCGAGGCGCGTGCGCCATTGCTGGATGACATGGTCGCGCAGCGTCTCGTCGCTGTGTGCTGCCAGCAGCTCGTCCATGGCGATCGCCAGGAACAGGAGCTGGCCGAGCGCCTCGCGCGCGCGATGACGCCCGACGGCGAGCTCGAAGGCGATCAGGTCGCGGACGAGTTTGCCGACATCGAGCTGGCGCTCGGCGGCATGGGCGAACAGCTCGGCACGCATGGTGCCGCTCATCCGCACGGTAATGAATTCATGATACGACATGCACGTCTCCATCACCGGATGGAGCGTGGTCGCGCTTCGCAAGGCTCGGCCGATGTAGCGCGACAGACGGGGTGTAGGAAAACGAATTCGCTCGCCACCTGCGGAGCTGAAATCCAGTCGAATCAGCAGGTTGACCGTCCGCCAAAACGGACCCACGAAATCGAGCGGCGTGTGGGACAGGTTTGCTCCGCCGAAATCAACTACTTAACCTGCGGGCTTGCCGCATAGGGTGTGCCCTCTTTGCCCCATATCGTCGAGGTGCTGCGGTCGGTGATGTTGGTCTGTCGATCGGGCCGTGATCGGTCATCCGGGAGGAGCGCGAACGCGAGGCTGTCCCGTCAATATGCGAGCCGGAGCTCCGCACGAGCAGGCGCTTCTCGCACCTACTTCAGAAGAGATCGATGCTCTGGACGAGCAAAGCGAGAGGCGCCGAAGCCCCTCTCGCCGTCTTACTCCTCGTCGCTGCGTCCGGCGGCCACGGTGTGGACGATCCGGTCGATCAGGTCTGCCATCAGGCTTTCGTAGTCACCTTCGTCGGCGACCCAGTAGCAGCCGTCGTCGGTGCGGATGATGTGCTGGTCGAAGTAGCTGTAGGGCGCCCTGGCGGCGGCCTTGGCGTAGGCGGCGAGATAGGCGTCGTGGTCCGCAGTGGCGGCGGCGGTGGTGTTGATCGGGCTGTAGAAGGTCATCGTCCGTCCTCTCAATGTTCAAGTGAAAGACGGCGTCAGAGGGACAGCGGGGAAGATCGGGGGTCAGGGACCGCTCCGCAGGAGCGGCCGCGCCAGCGGCGATGGGGGTCACGATTTTTCCGGCCGCGCGATGACGCTGGTGGTTAGGACGAACGTCGATCGGCCGGAAAAATGGTGGGGCCCCGTCGTCCTTGAGGCCCGGTCTTCGCCGCTGTCATGCTACCCCATGTCGAGCGAGTAGAAGAGCTCGGCCGGTGCGGGCTCGATGCCCGCGGCGGCCGATTGGATGCGGCACGCTCGAGGAAAGGGACTGACCCGGGCAGCTGAAGAAAGCGCTTTCCTACAGCCACGCCGCTGCGCGAAGAAGGACGTCGGAAGGGGCTTCGACCGACAGGAGACTGGTCGTGGCCAAGAAGAAGCCGAGCGCGCTCGATGCGCTCACCCGACATGACGAAGAAGAACGGCGCCTCGCCAGTCTGCGCGACGCACTGCGCCAGGCCGCCGCACTCGAACTTGGCATCATCGTGCTCGACGCCGGGGGCGGTGCCCTCGGCTCCGAAGGCCTCCGCGTGGCCATCCGCAAGGCGCTCGGCGACGGGTCGCAGGGTCCCTGTGCGGGGCGCAAGACGGCCGGAAAGCCTGGTGTGAAGGGAGGCGACGATGGCCAGCCCTGAGCCGCGGTTCGACGGAGCCGAGGTGGTCGAGTTGCTGGCGATTCTCGCCGATCCTGCGACCAGCTATTGGCTGCGTGACGCGATCGTGTCGTCCTGCGAGCGCGATCCGTTCGATGCGGAACGCGATGCGCTGGCGCTTGCCGCACTGCTGACGCGGCGCCTGGATGCGATCGTCGCTCGGCATTTCGGAACCCGCCCGCAGGCATGAAGAAGGCCCCGGCGGCGACGCCGCCGGGGCTGATCGGGCCCGGTCAGAAGGGCAGGTCGTCGTCGATATCGTTCTGGCCCGAAGGCTCGCCGCCGCCCGCCGGCTTGCCGCGGCTGAGGAACTGGACATCCTCGGCGATGATCTCGCAGCCGTAGCGCTCGACACCCTCCCGGTCGGTCCACTTGCTGTAGTGGATGCGGCCACGCACGGCGACCATCATGCCCTTGGTGGCATATTGCGCGACCGTCTTGCCGAGGCCGTTGAAGCAGGTGATGCGGTGCCACTCGGTTTCCTTGGCGGTGTAGCCGCTCGCATCCTTGAAGGTCTTGCCCTCGCTGTCGCGCTTGGGCCGACTGGTGCCGAGGCTCAGGCTGACGACGCGGGTTTCGCCGCGGGTGGTGCGGGTCTCGGGATCGGTGCCGAGGTTGCCGACGAGAAGAACGGTGTTGGTCATGAGGCTCACTCCTGGAAGGTCGCCGGGACCGTCCCCGTCGACGCAGAACCCGGCCATGGCGGGCTCGAGCGGAGCGCTGCACTGAAGGCCGTGAGGCCGGAGGGGAACCTGACGGGCAAGGCTGGCGCGGGCAGCGCCAAGCGTCAGCGCGGGCGCAACACGGGCCTTGAACGGCGGGTTGCAGGGATCCGCGGCCGCCATAGGGATCAGGCGGCGATGGGGAGGGTTTCGTACGCGCTCAGGAAGACGAGCCGTCCGGCAGCGATGGGTCAGGACGAGCCTGGGGCCGATCGGCAGACCAGCCTGCCATCGTAGCGTGACCACGACAGAGCGTAGCCGCCCCGGACCATCGCGCAGGAAAGGTCACCCGTCGAGCCGGAGCGGCAGAAAGCGCCCGTCCGGGAGCCGCGGGCAGAGCCATTCGAGCGGCAGCTGAGCACCGGACCGCGCACGATAACATGGCCGGTCCGCAGCGTGCCGCGCGCTCCACCCAGCAGGGCGACGAGGTGATCGCGCGCTTCGCGGCCCGAGGCACGGGGACAGGGATGACCTGGTCGGCAGCTGCCGTCGATCTCGCGTGCGGCGATCCCCGCCAGCCGGATGCGGGGTCCCTCCCGGCACCAGATCGGACCATCGCCGTCCCAGACCGCGACCGGGGTGCAGGTGAAACGCTCCCCGGAGGGCACAACCATCGAAGCGGCAGCGAGGAGCAGGAGTGACATGGCAACGTCCTAGCGGTCCCACCCAAGTGTAGGAAAGCGAGTAAGCACAATGTGATGGAGCGTGCCGGCTGAAGGTGATCTAGACGTTGATCGTGACCATCCTTTCGCCTCATCCGTGAGGCTCAGTCGGCCGCCATCCCCTACCGCGTCGAGTCCGGCGGAGATGTGTCGGTGCTGCTCAAGATCTCGCGCACGCGGCGGCGCTGGATTCTGCCGAAGGGCAAGATCGCCCGCGGGTTGGTGGCCTCCCGGTCCGCCGAGCGCGACACCTATGAGGAGGCAGGTGTGACCGGCCGCATCGCGTCAGAGCCGATCGGACTCTACTGTCAACCGGGCGGATCGATGCTCGGATTCGGCGGCACGATCCGGATCGATGCATTTCCGCTCGAGGTCCAGACCGAGCTCGCGGACTGGCAGGAGCGACACGAGCGGCAGCGACGATAGTTCACGCTGCCCCACGCCCGACGCGCGGTCAAAAACGCCGAGCTGCGCCGGGTGCTGGAGGCATTCGGGCGGTGGATCAAGGCGTCGCCTGCAACGCGATGCGGCTAACGCAACGGCTGGAGGAGCGTGGCCGAAGCCACGCTCCCGATTGATTTAGGGGCGCCCTGACGCCTGCGCACGCGCATGCTGCTTGGGATTGGTGCCGAGCGGACCGCGGCGATCGACAACGGAGAGACCGCGCTCCTTGGCCTGGATGACGAGGCGCTCGAGGACGCCGTTGCCGGCAAAGGCGACGACGTAGCGCGGCTTCAAATCGAGCATCTGCTCGTTGCGCTTGAACCCGGCCCGAGCACCCAGCCGCTTGTCGAGGCTGAAGGCGATCTGGGGCACCTTGTGCCGTTCGGCCCAGGATGCCGCGAGGCGGTCAGCACCCTTGCCGTCGCCGCCGTGAACGAGGACCATGTCCCCGACATTGGCCCGCACGCGGTCGAGCGTCTGCCAGATCGCATCGCCATAGGTCTTGGCGTCATCGGTCGAGGCGAAGCTCAGCCGACCACCGGCAAAGACGATCGGCGTCCCCTGCGGCATCGCCGCGCGGCGCTTGCCCTCGGCGCGTGCCTTGAGGAACTCGCGCCCCTGGACGACCGCCGAGGTGGTGAGCGCGTCGTGGCTGAGCCGCGAGCCACTGGCCGGCCGCCACGATGACCCGGTCTCGGCGAGGTAAAGAGCAGCGGCGGTCTCGCGGAGCGCCTCCAGCGCCAGCATCTCGTCCTCCGCGACCTGCGCACGCTCGACCTGCTGTTCGAGTTCGGTGGAGTGGACTTCCGAGCCATCGTTGGTGGCGAGCAGCAGCCGGATCTCGTCGGTCGCGCGATCGATCCGGGTGGATGCCTTGGCGGCGGCGCGGTGGAACAGGTTGACGACGCCCCAGCCGAGTTCCTCGGCCTGATCCTCAAGGACGGTATCGGTGAAGAGCCCGAACAGGTCGGACCAGACCGCCGCCAAGGTCTGGTCGATGGCATCGGGTTGAAGGGGATTGCGGCACGCGGTGCTCGCGTCGGCGCTGATCGAGAGGTGACCGAGTTCCAGCGCGGCGAGCTGGGCGGCAAGGGTCGTGGGCATGAGAGGTCTCCAGGTCTGACGCCGCGCAAGTGCGGCGACGCGCCCTCCCACCCGTCGGCATCAGGGGTGGGCGCCACTCCCCGGCAAGGCTGGCGCGGGCAGCCCGGCGGCGACCACGTCGCCGGGCAACACGGGCCGCAGGCGGGCGGGTTGCGCGCATCCCGCCGGCGGGTAGAGGGCCTCTCGCGCCGCATGCCGGCGTCGCCTGAAACCCTCCGCCACCCTCACGCGACCAGCCGGGGCTGGATCTCCGCGGCTAGGAAGAGGCCCAGCTCGTGCGCGATCCGCCGGGCAAAAGCCGAGGTGTCGAGCAAGGCGGGCATGCGGGCCCAGTGGTTGCGCTCGCCGCTATAATCCGAACGCCCGCGGCACCGCCGGAACAGGATCTCGCCACCGCCAAAGCCGCCGATCGAGACCTGGACGTAGAGTTCCTCGGCATGGAGGATGACCTCGCCGGAGACCGCAGGCCCACCCTCGCATACGCGGATGTCGAAGCTCTTCGCCGGCAGCTGCAGGTCTCCCGCGAGCCGTCTCAGCGCACGCCGGGCCTCGGTGTGGAAGGTGCGCTTGGCATCGGCGTCGTAGGAGGCGCCGCGGGCTGCGAGCAGGACCAGGAGGGGCGTGCGCGCAATCTCGGCGAGCGCCTCGCCGCAGAGCGATCGGAGTCCGGAGCGGTCGGGCATCTTCATCGTGGCCACGCTCCCGAGATGCTGTGCCAGCAGCACCACGGCAGGGTCAGCCTCGAACGGCTTGCCTGCGTTGCGGCAGTCCTTGGCAGCTGCCTGGAGGGCGTGAAGGCACGCGGCGATAGTGTCGAGGCCGCTCGGATCGAGCGCCTGTGAGAAGCGGTAGCCGACGTCATAGGTCATGGGGATTTCTCCGGTCGAACGCCGCCGTGGCGCCGCAATGGGCGCATCGATGGCAGCATGCTGGGTGGGATCAGGCAGCGAGCAGCGTGGGCGCTTGCACTCGCCCAGGTGCCTGGAAGGCGAGCAGGAAGGCGCTGGCCTCCTCGGCCTTGGCGGCGGCGGTCAGGATAGCGCGGCTGTCGGTCTTGAGCACCTTGAGCCAGGAGGCGAGGTAGCTCGCATGATCGTCGAGATGATCGACCGGGAGCCCGAGCTCGGCGCCGATCATCGCCGCGGTGAGTTCGGCGACGAGCTCTTCCATCGCATAGGCGTCGCTGCCGAAGCGGTTGCCGAGCGCGCGATCGAGCCGGCTGGCGTGCCCGGTCCAGTGGGCCAACTCGTGTGCGAGCGTCGCCCGATAATGGTCACGACTGCGGAACGCCGCGATCTCAGGCATGGTGATCTCGTCGCTCGACGGTATGTAATAGGCCTCGCCGCCACCGTGGCGAAGCCGCGCCGGCACGCCGGCGAACCAAGCGTCGAGCGCGTGGTCGCGGGCATCGGGCGCGGGCAGGGGCATCGTCACGGGCGTGAACCGTTCGGGAAGCCCATCGATCTGGTCGACGTTGAAGACGGTGAAGCTCTTGAGCACGCGACGCGCTTCATCCTCGCGCTCGCCCGTGCCCGGGTTCTCGACCTCCTTGGTGTAGCTTTTGTAGAAGATCGCGAGCGTGCCGAGCTCGCCCTTGCGGACCTGACCGCCGAGCAGCTGCGCCTGATGGTAGGTCATCCACGTGGGGGAAGCGAAGCCGCGCGCCTGTGCCGCCATCCACAACCAGATGACATTGGCGCCGCGGTAGGGCGTGCCGCAGACGCGCAAGGGCCGGGAAACAGGACCACCGGTCCACGGCTGCCGCCACGGGCGGACGCCCGCCTCGAGGCGTTCGATGATGGCTCGGGTGATCGTCTCGGCGGGGTTGGCCGGGACCTTGTCTGATCGATACTGGCGCATGGCGCGTCTCCCTCTGACGAGCCGGGATCGGCTCGCCCCGGCGCCAGCCGCCTTTCCTCTTTCGAAGGCGCACAGGAGAAAGGGGCGACCTCGCCGACGAGATCGCCCCGGACGTTCTACAGGTGAGAGGTTCAGGCGGCGGCGCGCGGCGCTGCGGGATCTCCGATGTCGCCTGGCTCCTCGATGCCTTCAGCATCGACGAGCTCGGGATCCGTCGCGGCGCCGGTCGCCGCGTCGGGATCACCGGTGGGCGAGGCGAAGCGCATTGCTGCGGGAAGCCAAGCGCGCGCGACCTCCTTCGTTCCGACCTCACCGATGAAATCGCCTGCGCAGATGCGCTCGCACGTGCCGGCGAGGTCAGCCTTCTTGGCGGCGCCGTAGCGTGCGGCGAGCGCCGGTCCTTCGATCTGATCGAGTGCCTCGAACATCACCGGCTTGGTGACCTTGTCGAAGAAGTTGGTGGCGGTGGGACGCCACCAGGCCGCGACGTCGACCTCGAGCAGGTGCCCGAGATGATCGTGGAACCGGCACGCACTCGCGCCCGTCCCGCCGATGCTGGCCTCGAGCGATGCTGCGACCGCGTGCCCCAGCCACGCCGCCCGCTGCTCCGGGTCGACCGCGCGGAAAGCGTCGAACCGCGCCTCGACCTGGTCATGCCCGGCCCAGCTGCGATCGAGCTGCTCCTCGGCTTCGGCCCGCGCGATCGTCGCGGCCGCCCCAGGCGTGCGGAATCCGATCACCGGTTCTTGGGGCGGACGAGCGCTCAGCGTCGAGCCGTAGCGGTCCGTCCGGTGACCCGACAGGCGATCGACCATAAGGAAGATGGCGAGATCGAGCGCGAAGTCCGGATCGGCCGCGACATAAACGGCCAGAATATCGCGCCGCTGGATCGCGAGTTCATCGGTCAGTCGCTGGGAGAGGCCGATGATGCGCGGTGAAGGTGTGTCGACGCCATCAGCCGGCGCCTCGCCGTCCTCGCTGTCGCTGGGAACAGGACGATCGGCGTACAGGGTCTGGTGCAGCTTCGGCTTGCCATCGGGACCGAGCACCAGAAACGCGCCGACGGTCGGACGAAGGTCGTCGCCCAGCACCGGCGGCTTGTCGGTGATCGCCTCGATAGCCTTGTCGAGCGCTTCGAGCCGGGCTTCGGCGGCGGCGCGATCCTC
Source organism: Sphingomonas sp. EC-HK361 (assembly GCF_902498785.1). Taxonomy (GTDB): domain Bacteria; phylum Pseudomonadota; class Alphaproteobacteria; order Sphingomonadales; family Sphingomonadaceae; genus Sphingomonas. The sequence continues at coordinate 510,442 of NZ_LR701494.1, read as the reverse complement.
CTCGCTGCTGGCCTCATCCTCCAGCATACCGACCTGGTCCGCCGCCTGCGCTTCCAGCTCGGCGACCTGGCGCTGCTCGTCATCGCTGAGCTCAGCTGCTTCGAGTTCAACGCGCGTCATACCCTCGGTCTGCTGCCAGTCGACGTAGCGGTCGAGCGTCGGGCGCACCCAGGCGAAGCCGGTTTTGGCCGCCAGCGCTGCAGCGGCCTCCTCCATCTTCTCGTTGGCGAGCCGCTCGAGAATGGCGATGTCGAGCCATCGGGTCGAGGCATCGTCGGCGAACAGGTCACGGTCGATCCGGCCACCCGCCGCGAGATAAGCATCCTCGCCGACGAGTCGCGCGCGTGGATCGCTCGCCGACACGGTGGCCTGCGTCATCATGCGCCGCACACTGTCGGGATGCGCGCCGCCATAGCCGCGGCTCATCTGGTCGAAGACATGGGCCTGACGCTCGCGGTCGGGCGTCGAGGCATAAGCCTTGGCGACATCGAGCGTGATCTCGCCATCGGCAAGCGCCTGGAAGACGACGGGAGCGAGGCTGGCGAGGCGCAGCCGGCCTTCGACAAAGCGGACGGTGACGCCGAAGCGACGCGCGATCCCTTCGACGTCGGAGCCCTGCTCGATGAAGTGCTGGAAGGCGAGGCATTCGTCGGCGGGATTGAGGGCGAGCTTCTGGAAGTTCTCGGCGAGGCTCGCTTCCGAGACGGCACTGCCGAGGTCGTCGAGCACGAGGCAGGGCACCGCGACGTCGACCGCGAGCGTGCCCGCCTCGGCCAGCGCCTTGAGCGCCGCGTGGCGGCGGCCGCCCGCTTCGACCGCGAAGGTGCCGCGCGGCTTCTTGTTGGCGGTGACGATCAGATTCTGCAGCAGGCCGCGCGCTTCGATGTCGGCGCGCAGCTGGGCGTCCGCCGCCTCGTCGCTCCGTCGCCGGACGTTGCGCGTTGACGGGACGAGCTTGTTGAGCGGGATGGTCTGGATCATGGGACAGGCTCCATGAGCCCTGGCGCCCGATTGCGCCCGAGGCTTACCCGCCCGGCGCCCGCCTTTCCTCTCTCGTCAGGCGCTCAGGCGAACAGCCGCGTCAACCGATCGTCGGACGTTGCCGCGAGCGGATCTAGAACCGTGACGCCCCGCCAGGTGAAGCCGCTGCTCATGTCCTCGGACAGGAGGAGCGTGCAGCCCGCCTCGGCCGCGGCATTGAGGATCAGCGCGTCCCAGAACTGAAGCTGGTGCGCCGCGACCAGATCCAGTGCCGAGTAGAGCGCAGACGCGCCGCTGTCGGCGGTGCCGAAGGCTTCGGTCATGCGCAGCACCGTCGCACGCGCGTCGCTGCGGCTGGCGCTAGCCCGCGTCAGTACGACGAACAGCTCGCCCATCACCTGGACCGGAACGACCAGCGAGGCGCGTCCGCGCAGGCGCTTCAACAGCGTGCGGCTTGCGTCGATCTTGGCGGCATCATCGGCGTGGCGATCGACGCCGGCGACATAAGCGAGGATGTTGGTGTCGAGCGCGACGCGGGTCACTCGTAGAGGTCCGCGCGGCTCCAGCCAGTGAGAGATCGCCGCGGCAGCGTCTCGACATGCGCGAGCAGAGCGTCGATCGCAGGCGCCTGCCGATCGAGGTCGTCGACCGGGACCATCTTGGCGACGGGCCGTCCGCGCGAGGTCACGACGAAGGTCTCGCCGTCCTGCACCTCGCGCAGCAGTTCGGAAAAGCGCTGGTTGGCATCGCTGGCGGTGATCGCGCGTTCCATGTCGAAGCCTTTCTAGTGGCAACACCTAAATAGGTGGTAAGATGGCGCGTGTCGAGCATGGCGGCGATTAGGTGGCGAGCGACGACAGGATGGCGTTTGCACGATCGAGCGGGACGAAGAGCCGGGTCTGATAACGGATGATCTCGGTGAAGCAGCCAAGCGCCTTGTATTCGGGCAGACGTTCCGGCTCGAACCCGGCGAGTTCGAGCCGCCGTTCGCCGCCCACGAGCGCACGCTTGAGCGTCAGGCGGGCAAGGCCGGGCAACTGACAGGGACGGCCCGTGTCGAGCACGGCACTCGCGATGAGCTTGGGATCGAGCGCGCCATCGAGATCAAGCCCGAGACGTTTGCCAAGCTCAGGCAACGCGAGTGCCGGGACCTCGCGGCCGAGAAGCGACTGGCCGGCCTGGTCGACGATGCGGAGGACCTGGACCTGATCGTCCGGCAGGACGTTCCAGATCGGCAGCAGGAGTCCGGTCGCGAGATAGAGTGTCTCGGTCGAAGTCGAGGCGAGCGCCTCGTCCATTTCCTCCTGCCAGGCACGCTCGAACGCTTGCGGATCGGCCTCGGTCCAGCTCGTCTCGCCGAAGCGATCGGCGGCGACATGCTCGCGCTTCATGGGCCTGACGAGCTCGTATCGCCGCTGCAGCTGTCCATCCTCGGTGAGCAGGCTGCGCCCGTCGCGGCGCACCGCCGCGCGCCCGGAGCGGGCGTTGACGAGCAGGCGACCGTTGCCGCCTTGAGCCAAACGTCGTGCGGACGCCAGCGTGAGCGGGCGCGGCCGGCGTGTCAGCGCCAGCTCCAGCAGGTGGGTCTCGGCGCCGCTCGACAGATCGGTGCGCAGCAGCGTGTCACAGACGATCCGGATGTCCTCGACCGGCAGCGTTTCGACGCCGAGGTCGAGCGTGCCGGCTTCGCGAGCCGCATCGACCCGGGCCTCGACCAGTCCGAGATACTCGTCGAAGATGGCGTTCTGCAGCTCGATCGGGAACGCCAGGAGCCGGTTGAGCCAGCGCTGGATGGGCGGCAGGTCCTCGCGCAGGCCGCCGCCTTCTGCCTCGAGGCTCAGGCCAGATCGCTCCTGAAAGTCGGCCACCGTGATCGACGCGAGCTTGCCGGCGAAGAGCAGGCGGTACCAGGCGAGCAGCGCGTCCTTGGCGTAGCTGCTCTCGAGGTTGTCAGCGGGGTTGAAGAGGTTCTGCCCGCCGGTCTGGCGCTGCCCGCGCGTCAGGGCGCCCAGCGTGTCGAGCCGCCGGGCAATAGTCGAGATGAAGCGTCGCTCGCCGCGCACATCGGTGGTCACCGGTCGGAACAGCGGCGCCGATGCCTGTGCGCTTCGGTGCGTACGGCCGAGACCCTGGATCGCGGCGTCGGCGCGCCAGCCTGGCTCGATGAGATAGTGGATGCGGCGCGCCTGGTTCTTCGCGTGCACGCAGGCATGATAGCTGCGGCCGGTCCCGCCGGCGTCGCTAAAGACGAGCAGCTTCTTGGCGCCGTCCATGAATGCCTGCGCCTCGGTGAGATTCGCCCGCTGGCTGCGGCGCTCGATGCGCTGCGCGCCGTCCGAGCCGACCACCAGCCGGCGGGTGCGTCCCGTAACTTCGGCAACCGCGTCGACCCCGAAGCGCTCAATCATGGCGTCGAGAGCGGTCGCGATCGGCGGCAGGGCGCAAAGCTGCTCTACCAGAGCGTCCCGCGCGGCCTCGGCCTCGCGGCAATGAACTGGGTTGCCGTGCTCGTCGCACATCGGTTCGGAGCGGGTATTGCCGTCCGGATCGGTGAAGACGCGCATCTGCCGGGTCGGGAAAGCGCCGAGCAGATAGTCAATGACGTACTCGCGCGGCGACAGGTCGATCTCGAGGCTTTCCCGCTCTTCGGGAGTGAGTTCGGCGAGCCGGCGGCCGAGCATCGCTTCGGCGGTCGAGACAAGCTGGACGACGACCGCGTTGCCGCGGCCGAGATCCTGCTCAATCGCGGGAAGCAGGCTCGGCAGCTTCGCCGACAGCAGCAGTTGCGCGAAGAAGCGCTGCTTGACGCTCTCGAACCTCGACAGCGCCGCGGATTTCGCGTTCGCGTTAAGCGTGGAGCCGGTGACACTGTCGACGACGCGGGTCGATTCGAGTGCGGCGGTCAGGTTGCGATGAATGATCGCCCAGGCGTCGGCATAGGCGTCGTAGGTCGCGATCTGCTCGGGCGTGAGCTGATGTTCGAGCAGATCATATTCGACGCCGGCGAAAGACAGCGCGCGGGAGGTGTAGAGACCGAGCGCCTTGAGGTCGCGCGCGACGAGTTCCATTGCCGCGATGCCGCCTTGGCGAACACCCGACACGAAGGCTTCTCGATCAGCGAAGGCGGTTCCTGGCCCCCAGAGCCCAAGCCGTGTCGCATAGCTCAAATTGGCGACGTCCGAGGCGCCGGTCGCCGAGACGTACAGGACGCGGGCGCGCGGCAGGAGGTTCTGGAGGCGTAGTCCGGCGATGCCCTGCTCCGAACCCTTGATGCGACCGCGCGAGCCTTCACCGCCCGCAGCATTGGCGAGTGCGTGCGCTTCGTCGAAGGCGATTACGCCGTCGAAGCCAACACCTGCCCAATCGAGGATCTGTCGAAGTCGCGTCGCGTCCTCGCGACCCGACCGCAGCGTCGGGTAGGTCACGAACAGGACGCCCGCGTCGAGCGTGATCGCAGCGCCGAGCTTCCAGGCCGAGAGCGGCTGGACGTCGAGCGCCACGCCGCCGACCGCCGTCCAGTCGCGGCGAGCATCTTCGAGCAGCGCCTCGTTCTTGCTGAACCAGATATGCCGGCGACGCCCGCGGAGCCACTGATCAAGGATGATGCCGGCGACCTGGCGCCCTTTGCCGGCGCCTGTCCCGTCGCCAAGGTAGAAGCCTTGGGTGTAGGCGCAGCCCTGCTCGGCGGGTTCGAGTGCTCCGCCCTCGTCCTTGGCCGCGAAGAGCCCAGGCAGATCGCGCTCGAATGCGGCACCGGCATAGACGAGGGTCTCGAGCTGAGCGGCGGAGAGGATGCCATCGGCAACGGTCCGGGCGGGGAGCAGCGGCACATGATGAGCTCTGGGCGCCGCGATCGAACCCATCGCCAGGGACTCGACGAGTGGGGTAGGGTGTTCTGCGGCGCCGGGCAGCTGCAGGCGGCTCGCGCGCCATGGCAGATAGATGCCGGCAGGATCGCCCGCAGGCGCGGGCTCATCCAGCACCACCACGTTCACCGGCTCGGGCGCGCTCCGATCGGCGTGTTTGGGTGCCGGGGCGAGTGTCGCCGGTCGTTGCCCTGTTGCCCTGCTGAACAGCGACAGCCGAGTTGAAGCGGTAAGCGCCGGCCGCACCGATGTCGTGGTGGAGGCATCGGGCAGGGGCAGCGCCTGCACGCGGCGCAAGAGGTCGGGCAGGTCGAGGACCTCGCAAGGGTCGGCAGGGACAGGTCCCGTCAGCCGATCGCAGACGATCAGCCGCACGGCGATGCCGGTCCCGTGCCTGGCATAGATGCCGCGTGGCAGCAGCGCATCTAGCCGGATGGTGAGGTCGGAGGAGAGGCGGCCGACATCGAAGCGGGGTGGCAGCAGCGCGACGACCCGGCCGCCGGGTCGCAGCCGCCGGATTGCGGCGCGCACGTGGCGTTCGGCGGCGTGGGGGTCCTCGCCGCGACCAGTCGAGCGCGCGAACGGCGGGTTCATCAGAACCCTGTCGGCGATCAGCGTTGGTGGCAGCAGGTCGTCGATCAGCTCGGCATCATGGCCGGTGAGTGCGCCAGCCGGGAATGCCTCTGCGAGGCAGGCCTGGCGGTCGACATCGATCTCGTTGAGCAGCAGCCTCGCGGTCGGCGGCGACGCCCAGACAAGCATACCCGTGCCGGCGGAAGGTTCAAGCACCGTCGTGCCCGGTCGCACCGCCGCGGCCTGCGCCATGATCCAGGCGAGCGGGGCAGGGGTCGAGAACTGCTGCAGCGCGAGCTGGTCATCGGTGCGGACGCTCTGCACCGGTAGATTGACCGATATTTCCTGAATGCGGGCCAGGGCCGCGTTGTCGTCATCGGGGAGCGCCTGCGATCTGAAATACAGCACCTGCGCGAGCTCGAGCGCGTCATAGGCATGGCGCATCGACCAGCCCGAAGCTGCCTGAGACCGCCCCGTCGCGTCGCTGAACAGGGAGCGCAGCAGGCGAGCATCGATCGCCTCCCCAGTTTCCAGGAAGGCGAGCAAGCGCCGGGCGACGTGGACGACGGGATGCGGGTTGAGGGCGTGGTGTTGGACGGCAGCGTGCATGACGGGATCTCCGCCCCGGCCGGCTCGATCGCCGTCACCCGGGCATCAGACCTGCCGCCCGTCTTTCCTCTCGGCCTCGGCGCTGGCCTGGCGTTCCCGCCGAAGGACGTCGTTCCAGTCCTCGCCCAAATCTGCGGGCATGCGGGAAGTGATGCGGACGGTCGGAAAGGCCTCGCGAGCGAGCCGTTCCGCGCGGCGGCCACCTTCGTCATGATCAAGGAAGAGGGTTAGTTGCTCAACACAGGAAGGCAGCGCGACGCGGCGGAAGCGCTCGGTCCCGAGCGTCGCCCAGACCGGCACGCCGGACAGCGCTTGCGCTGACAATGCGGTCTCGATGCCCTCGGCCAGACCAAGCGCTCGTGCCGCCGGCGCAAGGCGAACGAGCCCGCTGCCGAGCCGTCCGAGCGCAGCCTTGGCAGGTTGCCGATCAGACAGCCGCCCGTCGTCGGTGAGAAAGGCACGGTGGACGGCCACCAGACCCGTCTCGTCGCGGACCGGCGCGATCAGAGCAGGCACGAAGCGTGTAAGCGGCGCGCGACCCTGCGGCGTACGCGGGTGGAACCGCAGGGCAGAGTTCGCCGCCAAGCCGCGGCGCCAAAGGTAATGCGCAGCGGGCGTGCCCACAATCGGTCGTGCCTCCGACCAGAGACGCGCTGCCAGCGCCGAGCCTCGCTCCCTGGCGTCGGGTCGCTCGCGATCGGTCCAGCCGGTTGTGGTCGGCAGGTTGAGGCCGCGAAGGGCGCTGAGCACGTCCTCCGTCCGGCAGCCGGCGAAGCAGTGGAAGAGCAGCCGGCGGCGACCTGGCCGAATGCTGAGCGAAGGGCTGCGGTCGGCATGAGCGGGACAGCGGCACAGGCCGCCACGTGGCGTCCAGTGGCCGCCGAGCGCTTCGACAATGGCTTGGCCATTGGATGACGCGCTGTCGAACCGGTGATCGTGCAAGGTCATGGGCATCTCGCATCCTGATTGCGTGCCCCGCATCGCTGCCTGTCCTCTCCGGCCGCGGCGCTTTCCTACACGAGTGTGTTCGCACTATGTTCCGATTCGAGGAAGAGGGTAATTGCATGTTGCGAGACGATGATGATCCGATCCCTTCTCCTGGCGGCGACCGTGGCGGTTGCCAGCCAGTCCTGTCCGGCTGTGGCGCAAACCCATGACGAGGCACTGATCTCCGCGAGTTTCAGTCTCGTCGAGCATCGGATCGGCACCTCGGCACCCGCTTCGGTTCTTCCAGAGCAATCCGGCCTCGCTCCGCCTAGTGGCGAGCCGCGAAGCGTGCCCCAGCCGATGCTTTCCCGAGGAGGCTTTGCACGCCCGGCTGGTCGTGAGAAATTTCTGACGTTCGTTCGGGCGGCGGAGCTTCGGCACGCGCTGCCTGAAGGGCTGCTCGACGCGCTAGTGGCGGTGGAGTCTGCCTATCGCCCGGACATCGTCAGTCGGGCAGGTGCGATGGGCCTCGCGCAGCTGATGCCGGCGACGGCGCACGCGCTTGGCGTCTTCGACCCGTTCGATCCGCGCGCCAATGTCGACGGTGGCGCCCGCTTCCTCCGGGCCATGCTTGATCGCTTCGGATCGGTCGCGCTCGCGCTTGCAGCCTATAATGCAGGCCCGGGGGCCGTGGTCCGTGCCGGCGGCATTCCTGGAAATGCGGAGACACCCGGCTACGTCCGGAAAGTCTTGGCGATGTGGCGCATGGGGGCCCGCTGATGGACTGCGCTCAGCGGCAGCGATCAGGCCCCATGCTCGACCAGGTACGCAGCGACGCGGGCATGGACGAGGCGACGCGGTCGGCGACCGGCGCGCAGATCGAACACGAAGCGGGGATCATGCACCACGATGCGTCCAAATCGGGTCGCGCTGATGCCGACCCGGATCAGGAACGCCTCGACGCGGGGCAGGAGATCTCCGTCCATCGATACCGACTCGCTTTACTGTGTTCTCCATATGTTCTATACCTCGCGCCAGGAGCGATAGGAAATACCCTATGATGGTCCCGACGATCGAACATCCGCGTGAGGCGCTCCAGCGTCTGATCGAGGAGAACAAGGAAGAGTATGCGGCACTATCGCGGTTGATCGGCCGCAATCCCGCGTACATTCAGCAGTTCATCAAGCGCGGCACGCCCAAGCGCCTCGCCGAGGAGGATCGGCGCAGGCTAGCTGCGTATTTCGGCGTCAAGGAGACGCTGCTCGGCGGCGCCGAGGAGTGGGAGAAGCCGACGCTCCAGCAGGTGCCGGTGCTCGACGTCTATGCCTCGGCCGGGTTTGGGGCCGCCGATTTCGGCGAGGCGCGACGGACGTCGATCGGGTTCGACCCGCGCTGGCTACGTGCGCGGACCAAGGGGTCGGCCGATGGGCTGTCGATCATCCAGGTCAAGGGCGACTCCATGGCGCCGACGCTCGCCGACGGCGATGACGTTCTCGTCGATCGCAAGGATGGAGTAGGGCGCCTGCGCGACGGCATCTATGTTCTGCGGCTCGATGACAGCCTGATGGTCAAGCGCCTCGCCCGCCAGCCGTCCGGCAGGGGCATATCGATTAGAAGCGACAACCCGGATTACCCCAGCTGGCAGAATATCGAGCTCAGCCGGATCGATATCGTCGGGCGGGTGCTGTGGTTCGGCCGGACGCTGAGCTGAACGATGCGAGCGTGCGAAGCCAAGCCATGAAGCAGATGAGCTTGCACGTGGTCGGCGCAAACCACCCCAACGCTGACGGTGGCAACCGGCGCTTCGAGATCCTGCTCTGTGTTCCCGGCGAGGCCGTCGACCTTGTTCCTGAGCCCAAGAACCCCGCTGATCCGAATGCACTAGCAGTGTTCAGCTGCCGCGGAGTCCAGATCGGCTATTTGACCGCTGACAGGGCGCCGTGGATCGGCGGGATGCTACGTAACGGGCGACCAGTCACAGCAATCTTCCTGACGGCCACGCCCGCCGGCGCTGCAATCCGCGTGGCCTTCGATAATGACGAGCCCGTTCTGCCCCCGGCTGCACCGCCTCCGCCTCCGCAGCCGACAGACGTCGAGTTTTGGCCAGACGAGATCTATCCTGATGACTGACCGCGACCATCACACTCCCCTGCGCAAGTCCGAGATCCTGCCGGAAGGGTCAGCCGTTTCGCCCGAGCTGCCCATCCTGGATGAGGCATGGGCAATCGCGGTCGATCTGCGCGCCGATCTTGGGATCGCTGAGGCGGTCGCGTGGGCTGGCGCCTACCTGAATGAAGTCCGGCAACGGAAGAGTGCCTCTGCTGTGGCGCGTTGGGCGGTGGTGATCAGCGCGTTGGAGGAGCTGCAGCTGGCGAGCGTGCATTAGTTCGGCCTTGAGCCGCGGGGCGGCTCCTAAAGGTCGGCGTGTATGGCTAGGCGCGACAGAGTCGGAGACGTGGGTTTTGAGCCGTCCAGTAAGGCGGTGGCTAACTCAGGTATACCCAACAACGCCAAGTAGGAGTGATGAGCAGGTGGCAGGCAGCGAGGTTAGGGCGGCGCGGGTGTATTTGCGGGTAAGCACGGACGAGCAGGACCTGACGCGGCAGGAGAGCATTGTGGCTGGTGCGCGGGCGGCCGGCTTTTATGTCGCGGCCGTATACCGGGAGAAGGCGTCGGGCGCGCGACCGGACCGGCCGGAGCTGCTGCGCATGGTGGCGGACCTGCAGCCGGGCGAGGTGGTGGTGGCCGAGAAGATCGACCGCATCAGCCGCCTGCCTCTGCAGGAAGCGGAACTGCTGGTGGATGCTATCCGGGGCAGGGGGGCTCGGCTGGCGGTGCCGGGCATTGTGGACCTGTCGGACTTGGTAGCTGATAGCGCAGGCGTGGCGCGCATCGTGCTGGAGGCGGTGCAGGACATGCTGCTGCGGGTCGCGCTGCAGACGGCGCGGGATGACTACGAGACCCGGCGCGAGCGGCAACGCGAGGGCATCGAGATTGCCAAGCGGGCGGGGCGGTACACCGGCCGCAAGCCGGACCTCGCCCACCACCGGCGCATCGTAGGTCTGCGCGAGGCGGGCATGAGCATCGCGAAGACCGCGGAGCTCGCCGGGTGCAGCATCGCCCACGTCAAGCGCGTGACCGCGCTCCACCGCTCAAGGGCCGCTCAGCCGCAGAAGACTAGTTGAGTACCGTACATGTTTTACCTGCGGGTCGTGGCAGACCGAACCCCACCGCGGATTGGTCTCCGCGTGGAGCAGCAGAGCGGCATCCTGGGTATCACCGCAGGATAATCGCGCATAGTCGCTTCCAAACTGCCATTCTGACACGGGGTTCCGACACCTGTAGACCCGCGGAAAAGCTGGGGTGCTACGCAGGTGTCACAACCGGACGGCTCCGACACCGTCCCGATTGGGATGGTATTTCGGGATTATGGAAGTAGATCGGTTAGCCGGTTCCACCTGAGACATCAGGAGCCACTTTGGGGTCCGGGTCCTGCGCCTTGCCGGTCGCGGGTGCCACCTTCTGGCTCGGCATAGCGGTGAGATAAGCAACGATCGCATCGACGTCCTTCTCGGCCACTGGCGCCTTATACACCTCACGCATCTTGGTGACGGTCGCCTTCCACTGATCCGCCGATAGCGCAGGCTGGGTCAGCGCCATGCTGGCTGAGTGGCACGAGGTGCAATTGGCATTGATGACGTCGGCGTGCGGACCGTCGGGGTAGGTCGCGTCGTCGGCCGGCAGGTCGACGCTGGTCGAGGCAAGCGAGAAGCCGCGCGCTGACACGCTGGCGGCCGGTGCCGGCTCAGACATCTCGGAGATCGGAACGGGCGCCTTGCGGCTGCTCGGCGCGCCGATCGAGACGAGGATGATGCCGGTCAGGCCGATCAGGCCAGCAGCCATCATGCCGGGAGACGGAGTCTTCATGATTTGCTCGCTCCTCAGGCCGCGATGATGGTGGTGGTTTCAATGTTGCCGCGCATGAACCCGCCGGGATTCCAGATCGGCTTCATCGGCTGAGCGACACCGTTGGTGTTCCAGCAGCGCACCATGATGGGGTTAGGCCCGCGTCTCAGCGGCACCCGCCCGTCCCAGCGCCGGAAGCTGTACCTGCCCTCGTCCGCTCCGAGCGTCGTCCTGTACCAGGTGCGGCCACCGTCCGACGACACATCGACCTTGGCGACGCCGCAATCGCCGCCCATTGCGATGCCGCCGACCGGGATCGACGCTTCATAGGCGATCGCCTGACCATCGGGCAGGCTGGTCATCCAGCTACGCGGGATCATGCGATTGATCGGTACGGTCGGGAAGTCCTTGGCACCGGGCGCGACATTCGCGCCGGGTGTCGCGGGGATCTTGTAGGCCTTGGCCATCCAATACTGGTCGTCAGGGCCGGGCAGTACCTCGATCGCGTTCAGCATCTTGACCCAATAGGTCGAGTACCAGCCCGGCACGATCAGCCGGCAGGGAAAGCCGTTGAGGAGCGGCAGTTGCTCGCCGTTCATGCCGAAGGCGATCATGACCTCGCCGTCGCGGGCATGGTCGATGTCGAGTGCCTTCTCGAAGTCAGGAGCGCCCGCCACGACCGGCTGATCGAGAGCGCCGAAGCGCACCTGCACCGCGCCTGCCTTGACCCCGGCGAGGTCGAGCACGTCGCGCAGGCGAACGCCGAGCCACTTGGCGTTGCCCATCGCGCCATTGCCCCATTGCGCGCCGGCGACGCGCGGCTGGAACAGCCCGCGGCTGTTGCCCGAGCACTGGTTCACCGCCGCCATCTCGACCCGTGGAAGGCGCAGCAGCTGAGCGAGGCTGATCGACAGCGGCCGATTGACGTGGCCGAAGACGTTGAGGCGGAAACTTTCGACGTCGATCGAGGTCGGTATGTCGGCCCAGTGCCAGCGGACGAAGAACTGGTCGTTGGGCGTGAACACCGACTTGTCGAAGACCTCCATCGGCGTCTCCAGCAAGGGTGGATGGACGCGCTGGAGGATCATGCTGCCCTTGCCGGGAAAGGCGCTGGTCATCGGCCGCTCGGCATTGCCGCCGGGCAGCTTCAGGTCGACGAGCTGCTGCGCCAGTGCCGGCGCGGCGGCAAGGCCGGCGGTGCCGAGCGCGGCATGGCTGAGGAAGCGGCGACGGCTGGTCTCACTCGCCAGCCCGGCGTCGAAATTGTCCATGACAAGGCTCTCCTGTGGCCAGTCACGCTGGCGGATCGAAGGGGCATTCTGCAAGTGATCGGACCGACTGATCCGATCATCATGGCGGATCAGTTCGGGGTGGCGATGCAGGGCGAGACGAACAGGTTGCCCCGCCATGCACCGGCTAGCGTCTTGGCACCGACCAGCAGCCACATCGCCGCGAGCGCAACCGTCAGCACCGTGCCGACGATACCGAAAAACATAAGGTTCAGCGTCGTGCCGAGGCGGAAGGTGGCGACGGTGTAGACGCCGAGCGGGAAGGTGTAGCCCCACCAGCCGAGGTTGAACGGCACGCCCGCGCGCCAGTAGCGGATGGTGATAAGCGTCGCGAGCGCCAGCCACCACAGGCCGAAACCCCAAAGGCAGAGCCCGGCGACAACGCCGATCCCCTGCGCGACGGTGCCGACGCCGGCTAGCCCGTGCGCGGTGAGGATCGCCGGCGCATCCGCGCCGAGCACCAGCATGCCCAGAGCACCCGTGCCGATCGGCCCCAGCGCCAGCCAGGAAGATGCCGCCATGCTTTCATGCGGCAACTTGTGGAGTGCCATGCGCAGGATGAGGATGGCGAGGATGCCAAACGCGACCGGCACCGAATAGGCCCACAGCACATAGGAGGTCGCGAGCGTCACTATCTGCGCGTGGGGATCGGTTAGATGCGGCGCGAGCAGCCCGCCGCTGGCGCCCGCCACTTCGGCAGCAACGACCGGCAGCAGCCATACGGCGGTCATGCCGTCCAGGCTGTGCTCGTGGCGGGTAAACATCAGGTAGGGGATCAGCACGCCGCAGGCGAGCGACATGGCGACGTCGATCCACCACAGGATATGTGCGACCGGCACGATGCCATTTCCGAACCGCGCGATGCCGAAGGCGAGACAGCCGTTGATGATCGTCGCCAGCCCCATCGGAATGGTCCCGATGAACATCGACACGGTGTTGTGCCCGAAGATGCGCCGCGCCTCGTGCCCGAACATCACCCAGCGCGCGCCATAGAGGCCGGCGAACAGCGCGAAGAGCGCGATATTGAAGAACCACAACACCTCGCCGACAGGTTTAAGCGAAGGCCCGATGCCGGGCACCTGCGGCAGCGCGAGGGCAAGGATGCCCGTGCCCATCGTCGCGGCGAACCAGTTGGGCGTGAACTGGCGGATCATCTCGCGGGGGTGATCGAGCCGGCTGAGCGGCTTGAGGCCGCTGAGAACGGAGTGCGTGTCGGCAGTCATGCGACCTGCTCCTTGATGAGATCCGTCAGCGCGTCGGCCGCGCGGGTGCGATAGCGTTCCTTGTGGCGCAGCGCGTGAAAGGCGCGGTCGGGCAGCCCGAGCGGCAGCTCGACGAGATCGCCAGCCTTGAGCGCGCGCGCGACGACCAATCGCGACAAGACGGCAACGCCGGCACCGGCCTCAACGGCGGTGCGCACCGCCTCGTTGGACGGCAGCGTCATCGCTATCGTCAGCTGGGCCGGATCAAACCCGCGCGTTCGCAGCACGTCCTCGAAAGTCGAGCGCGTACCCGATCCCTGCTCACGGACGATCCAGCGTGCAGCGCGCAGCCAGGCATCGTCGATGCGTTCGGCTTCCTCGCGGCCGACCAGTACCATCGGGTCACGCCCTACGATCCAATGCGCCAGCGCCGGTTCGTCCACCTCGCCCTCGACAAAGCCGAGTTCGGCCGCGCCGCTCAGGACCTGCGCTGCTGCACCCTCAGTGTTGTCGATCGCCAGCTCGACCGCGATCTGCGGGTGGCGTTCGTGGAAGGCGGCGAGCTTTGCGGGCAACCAGTAGCTCGCGATCGTCTGGCTGGCGACGATCCGCAACGAACCACGCGCGAGCCCGGCATAGTCCGCGAGCATCGTCTCGGCATGCGCTGCCCGCCCCAGCACCGCGCGCGCTTCCTCCAGAAAGCCGCGGCCTGCCTCGGTAAGCTGGATGCCACGCCCGACGCGGTGGAACAGCGGAACGCCGTAGCGCGCTTCGAGGGCCGCAACCGCCCCGGAGGCAGCAGACTGCGTGACGTTCAGCGCCTCCGCTGCCTTGGTGACGTGTTCGCGCTCCGCGACACCGACGAATATTCTGAGCTGCTCCAAAGTCATGCAGCATATATCGCGTACTTAGATCGATACGACCAACCGTTTGATATGGTCATTCCAATCTGGATATCGGAATGGTCGGCAGCCTTTCGTCTGCGATGGTCTCGAAGACTTGAAGCGTTACGCGTGCCCGCGACGTTTGATCGTCCATGACCGATATGATCGAGCGCAGTTCTGATCCCTACAATGCCGAGCCGACGCCCGGTGCGTTGATCGAGCGGTTTCTGACGCCGCAGGCGCTGTTCTACGTGCGCAGCCACGGGCCGGTGCCGGATCTGCCCGCCAATCATCGGATCGAGGTGAGCGGGAGGGGCATGGCGAGCCGCTTCTTCTCGGTGCAGGAACTGAAGAGCACGTTTGCCACGCGCACGGTAACGGCGGTTCTCCAGTGCGCCGGCAACCGGCGTACCGATCTCCAGCAGGTCGCCAACACCTCCGGCGATCCGTGGGACGTAGGCGCGATCGGCAATGCGGAGTGGACCGGCGTACGCTTGGCCGATGTGCTCGATGCGGTCGGCGCGCCGGATGCGTCCGAGCTGTTCGTGGCGTTCACCGGCGCGGACGAGGTGGACGTGGAGGGTGAAGAAGCCTTGTTCGGGGTATCGATCGCCATGAGCAAGGCGCGGGAGCCCGACGTACTCCTCGCCTGGGCGATGAATGGCGAGCCGCTGACGCCCGAACATGGCGCCCCGCTCCGCATGGTGGTGCCTGGCTATGCCGGGGTCCGCAGCGCCAAATGGCTGACACGGATCGAGGTGCGTGAAACGCCCTCCGAGGCACCGATCCAGGCGCACGACTACAAGCTCTTCCCCGCCGCTGTGACGAGCGACACCGTCGACTGGAGCCAGGGTCTGACGATCAATGCCATGCCGCTCAACGCCGCGATCTGCTCGCCCGGTGCGGGCGAGAGTTTGGCCGCCGGAGAGGTGCGGATTGAGGGATATGCCATTGCCTATGACCGCCGTATTTCTCGGATCGAAGTGTCGGTGAACGGCGGTCGCGACTGGCAACAGGCGACCTTCGCCGATGATCCGGAGACGCGCTGGGGCTGGCGGCGCTGGATCCTTGACGCCACACTTGCCAAGGGACGCCAGCACCTTGTCGCCCGTGCCTTCGACGAGACCGGGCAGGGACAGCCCGAGCGGCCGGATACGATGTGGAATTTCGCCGGCTATCTGTGCACCGCCTGGCATCACGTTCACGTGCTGGTCGAATGATCGAAGCATCAGCGGCACCGGACGTCGCTTTCTGGATCGATGCGATTGGCCGGCTGGTGGTGGCGACCGCGGCCGGGATGGTGCTCGGCTGGGAACGCTCGCGTGAGAACCGGCAGATCATGGGCCTGCGGACGCTGGGTCTGGTCGGTCTGGCGAGTTGCATCGCCGTTCAGGCGATCGTGCATAGTGGCTTGCCGAACGTGAACGCCGATGCCGCAGGACGGGCGATGCAGGGCATTCTGTCCGGCGTCGGCTTCATCGGTGCCGGTGCGGTGCTGCGGGTCGGCCAGGGTCAGGAAGTGCATGGATTGGCGACCGCCGCGTGCATCTGGGTGACAGCCACGATCGGCGCGGCAGCAGGGTTGGCGGTGTGGCCGCTCATCATCGGCGGGGTGAGCCTTGCAATGCTCGTCCTGTTCGTCGGCGCGCCGCTGGAACGCCGCATCCGCGAGCGAGCCCGTCTGACGCCGGCCGAGACCGACAGGAAGGATGTCGAGCGCAAGCCGTGATCGCGCTGGACCGCCCGGTGCCCGTCGGCGCCGGGAGGCGGCAAGGCGCTATCAGGACACAAGCGCGGCATCTGCCTGACGCCGGACTTCATCGGCGATCGGATGCAGTTCGGCCGCGGGTCGCTCGCCCACCACACTATAGCCGATCCCGTCGACCGCCCATGTGACCCGGCCCATGGTCCCGCTGGACGTGCTGGTCATGCTCGCGGTCTTGTCGATCTGCATGGGCCTCGTCAGCACCGCAAGTTTCGACGCTTGCGGTCCGTCGTAGAGGAGCAGTGCCGCAGGGCCGTGGGGCGTCGCGACCAGTCGCCCCCCGCCATAGCGATAGCCGGCCGTGCTGAGGTCCGGGATCGTGACGCGCTCACCCAATCGAGCGGAGGTCCATCGGATCAGCATGGCGCGCTGGTCGGGGCCGATCTCCGCCGGTCGTATCCGGTCGGCGGCATAGACACGGAAATTATCACTCGCCTCGTTGGCCAGCGCCGCGATGCCCGCGCGGGGTTCGCCGCTCCACCGCGCGCTCGACCAGCCACCGCCAAACCCCAACGCCAGCAGAAGTGACGCGGCGATGGCGAGCTGCCAACGCGGTTGCCGTTGCCGTCCCCTGATCGCTGCCACGCGCATCGTCGCCGGGATCGGTTCATCCGCGACGGGGGCGAACAGGGATGCAAGGGCTCGCGCCTGCTCCGCCTGCTCTCGCACACGGGCATGCACGTCCGGCTGGCCTTCAAGATAGGCGTCGACCAGGCGCTGCCGCTCGGGCGACAGCCTGCCATCGATCCATGCGGCCAGATCGTCCTCGCCGATCGGGCTGGTCATTGCACGCTCCTCAATCGCGGCCGTTCACCCTCCCGGAGGAGGGTCGCCAGACGGTCGCGCCCCCGCGATATGCGCGACATTACCGTGCCCAGCGGCACGCCGACTACGGCAGCGACCTCCGCATAGGGCAGGCCCTCGACCGAGACCAGGAGCAGCACCGTTCGCTGTTCTTCAGGCAACGCATCAAGCGCGCGCAGCAGGTCGCGGTGGTGCAGGCCTGTGTCCTGATCGGCCGGGCGGCCGAGCGCGGCGTCGTCCACGAGGTGGAGCGGAACCGCCGTACCTCGCCGGCTATGCTGCCGCTGATGATCGACCAACAAATTGTGCAGGATCGCATAGACCCACGGGCGGACCTCCGCACCCCGTCGCTGTCGCCAGCGCCCGACCGCGCGCTCCAGGCAATCCTGCACCACGTCATCCGCCATCACCCGGTCGCGCAACCACGACCGGGCATAGCGGCGCAGCCCAGGGATCAGCGGTTCGATCGCGGCGGCAAGCGGGTCCATCTCAGTCGCGCTGCACCTGCACGATGCGCCCCGGCGCGCCGTTCACCACCTCCGCAACCGCCAGAAAGCGCCGGGGTGTCGCGGTGCTGCCCTGAACGATCTGGCGGATCGGACCCGATGCGTTGACGATCGCCGCACCTGCCGGGTTGCTCATGAAGTTCGCAAGCGGCTCTACAGCGCCGCTGCCGTCCGCATTGGCGGTCAGTACGAGCATGTAAGGCTTCTTGGGCTGCAAACCGGTAACGGCACTCTGCACGACCTGAATGATGCCCTGGTCGAAGAGGGTGATGCTGCTTGCCGTACCTTTGCCGCCAATCGGCCCCATGGTCAGATGCAGCGCCTTGCCCGCTGTGCCGAGCGGCTGGAGATTGTCGGTGCCGGGGCCTGTCGGAACTGCGTTCGACACATAGGCGATCGCCTGCGGTGCCTGTCCGACCGGCACGGTAGCGACGACCGTGTTGCCGGCAGTGTCGATCGCGGCCAGCTCATCGGAATTCTCTAGCCCGACATAAACGCGCCGGCCGTCGCCCGATGGCCAAACACCGTGCGGCATCTTGCCGACCGGAATTGTTGCCACCGGCGTGAAGTCGGACGTGCGGAACACCTTGACCACATTCTCTCCGCCGACCGTCACATACGCGAACTGCCCCTTGGCCGTGCGGGCGAAATTGACATGGTTCGTGATAGGCCCGGTATCCAGCACCTTCAGGATCGCGAAGGGTGGCCGAGCATCGAATGCGACCGTCTTGCCGATGTCCTTCAGCGTAAACCACACTTGCTTGCCGTCCGGCGTCGCGGCGATGTTGGGGCAGAAGGGGCTTGGCTGCGCCACCTGTCCGACCTGCGCGTGGGTCGCGACATCGAACACAGCCAATACCGGATTGAACGAAGAGCAGACATAGCCGTACCGGCCATCGGGAGAGAAGATCGTCATGCCCGGACCACCGGGCGTCTTGATGCGCCCCGTCTCCTTGTACGTCGTGGGGTCGAGCACGGCGATATAATCCTCGCCGCGGACCGTGACCCACACCTCCTTGCCGTCCGGCGTGAAGAACGCCTCGTGCGGACTGCGCCCGACATAGGTCGTGTGCTTGACGGTGTTGGTGGCGGTGTCGATCCACGACACGGCGTTCGATCCGATCGACACGACCGCCAAGGTCTTCCCGTCCGGCGAGAAGCCCAGGCCGTGAACCAGCACCTGTCCCTTGTAGAGCGGGGAGAAGTTCATCGGCTGGGGATCGCCGAGTTTGATGACGCCGAGCAGCCGGTTGTCGGCCGGGTCGGTCACCGACACCGTGTTGGAGAATTGTTCAGACGCATAGACGCGGTCGCGGTGGCTGACGGGCATGTCCTTAGCGTTCCACGGCGCCTGCTGGGCCATGGCGAGGCCCGGTGCGGCGCTCATCAGCAAGGCGGCCGAGCGCAGGATGGTCCGGATCATGTCAGTGCTCCATAGGGCTATGGTGGTCGCCGCCCTGCGTCGGGGCTGGCGTCGAAGGCGGTAGCGGCTGGCCGATCGCCAGCTTCATGGCGGCGATCTCCTGCTGCTGATCGATGATGATTTCCTGCGCGATGCGCTTGAGCTGCTCGTTATGGCCGTAGCGCAGCTCCGCCACCGCCATATCGATGGCACCCTGATGATGCGGAAGCATCATCGCCACGAAGTCGCGGTCGACGTCACCGGACGGCTTGACCATCATGCCCGCCATCATCCGGTCCATCGCGACAGACATCATGGTAGCGTAGCCATCGGCGGGGGCGGCCGCGACTGCGCCGGTAAGTAGGGCCGAAGCCGTCAGACCCAGCATCCAATCTCGTCTACGCATAAGCCTCCAGCGCATCGGTCTCGAAAGCGTAGACGATGCTCGTCGGGGTTTATTCCGTGGCCAAAGCCATTTTATCGGTCCTCACCAAAACGATAGTCTCATGCTTCTGCGGTTGGTTGACCGGGTCGCGGTCGGACAGCATATGCGCAGGCACGGCGATGGATTTCCGCCGGGCCATTCGGTCGAACCGCCCTCGCAAGGGCCGATGATTCCTACCAGGCGCCGCAAGGCAGCAAGGAGGAATCGTGCGCGCGACATTTCGCAATCTCTATGACCAGTTCAACATGGCAGCGTTCATTCGCGATCGCCGCACCCATGCCACGTCGGTACTGCGGTGGGCTTTGATCCTGGTCCCGATGGCCGCAGCGGTGGGAACGCTCTGCGCGGCCTTCCTGCGGAGCCTCGACGCCGTAACCCGGCTTCGCTTCGCCTTTCCCTGGCTGCTCTACCTGCTGCCGATCGGCGGGTTCGTGGTCGGACTGCTCTACCATCTGACAGGGCGCTCGGTCGAAGGCGGCAACAACCTCATCGTCGAGCAAATCCACGAACCGGGGGGCGGCGTGCCGCTGCGCATGGCTCCGCTCATCTTCTTCGGCACGGTCGTGACACATCTGTTCGGGGGATCGGCGGGACGTGAAGGCACCGCCGTGCAGTTGGGCGGCAGTCTTGCCAGCGGGTTTGGACGCGCGCTCAGATTGGATGCGGAAGCGACACGCACCCTCCTTATGACCGGGATCGCGGCTGGGTTCGGCGCGGTCTTCGGGACGCCGATTGCGGGCGCGGTCTTTGCACTGGAGGTGCTGGCGATCGGTCGGGTCGAGTATCGCGCGCTGGTGCCATGCCTGGTCGCGGCGCTGGTCGGTGACTGGACCTGTCTTGCCTGGGGCATTCATCACGGCGTCTACCATGTCGATGCGCTGGTGCCGGTCGACGCGCTGCTCGTCGCCAAGGCCGGTGTCGCCGGCATTGCCTTCGGTCTGACCGGGCTGACCTTTGCCGAGGCCAATCACGCGCTGGGCGGATGGTTGAAGCGCGTGATCCCCTATGGCCCACTACGACCCGTTATCGGCGGGCTGGCCGTGATTGCGCTGGTCTGGCTGCTCGGAACCCGCGACTATCTTGGCCTGGGTACGCTCGCCGCGACACCGGACAGCCTGACCATCGCCAGCTTCTTTGGTCCCGATACGCACTCGTGGAGCTGGGCGCTGAAGCTGCTCTTTACCGTCGTGACCCTGAGCGCGGGCTTCAAGGGGGGCGAGGTCACGCCGCTGTTCTTTATCGGCGCGGCGCTCGGCAATGCGCTCGCGCCGATGTTCGGAGTACCGTCGGGGCTATTCGCAGCGATCGGCTTCGTCGCGCTGTTCGCGGGCGCGGCCAACACACCGCTGGCTTGCACGTTCATGGGGATCGAGTTGTTCGGCGCGGCCTATACGGTGCCGATCGCAGTCGCGTGCTTCGTCGCCTACCTCTGCTCAGGCCACAACGGCATCTACCTGTCGCAGCGCGTCGCTGTGCCAAAGGTACCTGCCGCACACCTCACACCCGACGCGACCCTGCGCGATGCCCGCACGCACCGCGCTTCTCGCCGGCGCACGCGCGCCTGATCCTGTTTCCTGTCGAAAGCCCGTCATGCCCAATCGTTTCACCGTCCATCACCGCGAAGTCGGGATGCTGCGCATCTATCTGAAACCGTCCGACAAGATCGGCCCGCGTCGCTTCTGGGGGGCAAAGCCGCTCTATCGCGAGCTGATTCGCACCGCGAAGGCGGACGGCATCATCAACGCCGTCGCGCAAAATACCCATTACGGCTTCAGCAATCACGAACCGATCCGGGAGAACGGCTCGGAAATTGCCGATCCGCATCTGACGATCTGTGTCGAACTGGTCGGCGATCGCGATCAGCTCGACCTCTTCTGTCGCCGGCATGGAGATCTGATCGGCGACAAGGTGATCGTCTACAAACGACTGGAGCATTGGACTATCACGCGCAAAACTGAGCTAACCAGAGCCTGATCGGCGTTCCCGTAAAGGAACCTTCAACGGGACGGATCGGACCAGCATAAAAATGCGCCCGATGAACGCCGGAGCTTTCCCAAAATATGTTCCCGAAATATGAGTCCCGAAATTCGCTGTTCGAGTTGGGATAACGGGACTCATGCTGGTTGGTTATGCGCGTGTCTCGACGTCCGATCAGGACCTGACGCTGCAAACCGATGCGCTGACCAGAGCCGGGTGCGAAATGCTGTTCACCGACAAGGTGAGCGGCGCGAAGCTGAACCGGCCCGGCCTGATCGAGGCCCTCAATTTCGTGCGGGCCGGCGACACGCTGGTCATCTGGAAGCTCGATCGGTTGGGCCGCTCGATCCAAGGCCTGATCGAACTGGCGGCCGACCTCTCGGCGCGCAAGGTCGATTTCCGGTCGCTGACGGATGGGTTCGACACGTCCACGCCATCGGGGCGGCTGCTGTTCCATATCCTTGCCTCGGTTGCGGAAATGGAGCGCGAGCTGATAAAAGAACGGACCATCGCCGGCCTAGCGGCAGCGCGTGCCAAGGGTGGCACCGGCGGGGGTCGCAAATCGGTGATGACGCCAGACATGCTCGACACTGCGCGCAAGCTGCTGGCGGCGGGCGACAGCCCCGCCAAGGTCGCCAAACTGCTGCAAGTCGGCCGCTCGACCTTCTACCGTCACTTCCCAGCCGGCGAACGATAGCTGGTGTCACAACCGGACGGTTGTGACACCGGCCGCGTTACGGACTGGAATGATAAAACAGGAAGTTCGGTACGATCAGTCAGGGATCAGCGCCCAACCACGTATCTGCAATGTCGCCATTGTGGTGAGAGCCGAGACATCGACTTCGATAGCCTTATCGACCGTGACCGGAGCGATCCCATTCCCGACTAAAGCCTGGCTGCACACTCGAACGGACACGCCTGCCCGCCTTAGCGCCGCTATCAAGGCAAGATTGGGGTTCGTCGTGGCACCGGTTTTCGTCGCATATGCCTCATCATCGGCAATAATCGGTGTCGCCGGCCCGTGGACGATCACGATCACATCTCCCTGTGCCGGCCGCACGCCGTCCGCCCCGAGCAGGTTCAGGAAGCGTGCGACCTTCTCCAGCGAGGGATTGACCTTGTCGGGAGATGACGCCGCCTTCGTCACACTGAACAGCACACGATATCGCAGCGAGTGGTCCGGCCGCTCAACCGCGCCTTCTACCGGCGTGATCCTGCCATAGCCGGCAATCACGGGTTGTTGCGCGGTGACGCCTGCTGACCCGGCACTGCTCATGACGGCCAAGCATCCTGCAACTGCGATAGCGGGAAGCCGCATCTGGTTTGTCCTTTCGAAACCGGAATGATTATCCGACCCTCGCAAATACGGCTGCGCCTATATTTTGCGGCCGCGTGGCAGCCGACGCCCCGCGCGCTCGCGACGGTCGGGAAGCGGGCGCTGCCTCATGCACGGCTAGATCATCGGCGCCGAATATCGCCTCGAGCGTGCGCACGCACATTGCGGCTGCGTCATCGGCGAGCCGGTAATGGACCTGCTTTGCCTCGCGTCTCGTCTTCACCAGCTCGGCGCGGCGCAGCTCGGCAAGCTGCTGGCTGAGGGCCGGCTGGGTCACGCCGGTCGCAGCCTCTATGTCCGCAACCTGCCGCTCACCGCCCAGCAGATAGGACAGGATCATGAGGCGCTGGGGTTGAGCGAACACGCGCAGCTTTTCGACCGCCGCATCGGCGATCGCGCGGGATTGATGGATCGCCGTCATCGATCGGCCTTCAACTGATGAAACCAGTCGGCACCGGCGCTGCACGGCAAGGCGGGCGGGAGCAGGACGTCGTCACCCGGCTGCCAGTCGGCCGGCGTATAGGCCTGCCCATCGGCCGATCGCTGCAATGCCCTCACCGTGCGGAGCATCTCGTCGACCGATCGCCCGACGTTCATCGGATACCAGTTGAGCGCACGGATGATGCCCTCAGGATCGATGAAATAGGTCGCGCGCACGGCCGAGGCGTCGCCGGCCTGTTCGTCAAGCATGCCATAGGCGTAACCCACCGCCATCGACGGGTCTTCCACGACCGGGAACGGCACCTCTACACCGAAGACATCCTTGATCGCGCGCAACCAGGCGACATGCGAATACAGGCTGTCAACCGACAGCCCGAGCAAGGCGCAGTCGAGCTCCTCGAATTGCGGTGCGGCCTTCGCCAGGGCCACGAACTCGCTGGTGCAGACCGGCGTGAAATCAGCCGGGTGCGAAAAGAACACGACCCAACGACCACGATACTGATCGAGCGACATCGCGCCCTGCGTCGTGCGGGCGGTGAAATTCGGGGCCGCGTCCCCGATGCGCAACGAGCGCGGTACGTCTGCATCCATCGTTTCCATGCTTTTCAGATGGCACGGGCAGTCCGTTGACGCAAGCGGATTACACAACTACATAAACCATGAAATCAATAATTGGAGGCGATCGTGGAATCGGCGTTGAATGAGGCAGTTGCGCAGATTGAACGTGCGAAGGCGGCGGTAGCGCCGGTCGTTCACTCGTTCTTCGACGAGCCGACCAACACCGCGACCTACGTCGTCTGGGACCCCGCCACGCGAAAGGCGGCGATCGTTGACAGTGTCCTGAACTTCGACGCTGCGGCCGGTCGCACCAATACGGCGTCGGCGGATGCAGTAATCGCTTATGTGCGGGAGCACGGCCTTTCGGTCGACTGGCTGCTCGAAACCCATGCTCATGCCGACCACCTGTCTGCGGCGCCCTATCTGCAAAAGGCGCTGGGCGGTCAGCTCGCGATCGGCCGCGACATCATTCGCGTGCAGAACGTCTTCGGCAAGATTTTCAACGCCGGCACCGACTTCGAACGGGACGGCTCCGAGTTCGACCACCTGTTCGACGATGGCGACCGTTTTACGATCGGCGACATCGAGGCCATCGCGCTGCATGTGCCGGGGCACACCCCCGCCGATATGGCCTATGTCATCGGCGACGCAGTCTTCACCGGCGATACCCTGTTCATGCCGGACTACGGCACCGCACGCGCAGACTTCCCCGGTGGTGATGCGCGCCAGCTATTCCGCTCGATCCGTCGACTGATGCAGTTGCCCGACGAGACGCGGCTGTTCCTGTGCCACGACTACAAGGCTGCGGGGCGCGACCGGTATGTCTGGGAGACGACCGTGGGCGCGCAGCGCGTCGGCAACGTCCACGTTCATGAGGGGGTGGACGAAGACAACTTCGTCGCGATGCGCACCAGTCGGGACGCCACCTTGTCGATGCCCAAGCTCATCCTGCCATCGGTGCAGGTCAATATGCGCGGCGGCCATCTGCCGGAGCCGGAAGTCAACGGCACCCGCTACCTCAAGATTCCACTGGATACGCTGTGATGCCCGGATTTCCCCATGCCATGCCGCTTGCCGGCTTCATCGGCGGCCTGATGATCGGGTTCGCTGCGGCGATCATGTTGCTGGGCAACGGCCGCATCGCCGGGGTCAGCGGCATGTTCGCGCGTGTCCTCGCTCTCTCTGAAGGGGGAGCGCCTTGGATGATGGCCTTGCTTTTCACGGCGGGGCTGCCCCTGGGCGCGGCGCTGACCGCAGCCAATGTGAATGTGGAAGCTCGCTTCCCGACGTCGCTCGGGCTGATCGCCGTCGCCGGGCTGATCGTCGGGATCGGGACGCGGCTCGGCGCGGGGTGCACCAGCGGTCACGGCGTCTGCGGCCTGTCGCGCCTGTCGCCGCGGTCCATCGTCGCGACCGGCACGTTCATGGCGACCGGCATCGCCACCGTGACCCTCATGCGTCTCGCGGGAGTGGTATCGTGATGCGCCAGAGCCTTCTTTCGCTCGTCAGCGGCACGCTGTTCGGCGCCGGCCTCGCCGTGTCCGGCATGATCGATCCTGCGCGGGTACGGGCGTTTCTCGACGTCGCCGGTGCCTGGGACCCGACCCTGGCATTCGTCATGGCGGGAGCGATCCTGCCGATGGCGATAGCCTGGCTCATCGTGCGTGGACGCTCTACGCCGATCGTCGCGGAGCAATTCCATACGCCGGCCACGTCGCCGATCGACGCGCGCCTCCTCGGCGGTGCCGCCCTGTTCGGCATAGGCTGGGGCCTTGTCGGCCTGTGCCCCGGCCCCGCCATCGCCGCGCTCGCGATCCAGCCTGCCCCCGCGCTGCTCTTCACCGCTGCAATGGCGCTCGGCGCAGCCATCCACCGCTTCGCACTCATCCCACGCCGTTCGGCGTGACCGGACAGGAGACATTACATGGCCTTCAAGAAGATCACACCGTCCTTCTCGGCTGCTCCCCAGCTCACCCGGGATGATGTCGCTGCCGCCGCACAGGCGGGGTTTCGCTCGATCGTTTCGAGCCGGCCAAATGGCGAGGAGCAGGGACAGCCGAGCGCACACGAGATGGCCCGGATCGCCGAAGAACACGGCCTTGCGTTCGCCCATGTCCCGATCGTGCCGGGCAAGGCGACCGATGCCGATGCGGACCGGATGAAGGAAGCGCTGACTGCGCTGCCGGGACCGACGCTCGGCTTCTGCCGAAGCGGCACGCGGGCGGCTACCCTATGGGCGCTGGCGGAGGCGAGTCATGCCGATCCCGAAACGATCGTCGGTCAGGCCAAGGCAGCCGGGTACGACCTGGCCGATCTGAAGCCGGCGCTCGCTCGCCGGTCCGAAAGAACCGGCAAATGACCTACGACATCGTCATCATCGGAGGCGGAGCTGCGGGCATCGCAACCGCCGCCAGCATCCTGAAACGTAACGCCAAGGTGTCGATCGCGGTCGTCGATGCGGCCCGGGACCATTATTACCAGCCCGGTTGGACGTTAGTCGGGGCAGGCGTTTTCACCCCCGAACAGACCCGCAAGGCCGAAGCCGATGTCATGCCCAAGGGCGTCGAATGGATCCGGCTGCCGGCGATCACCATCGACCCCGAGCGTCAGGCGATCACCCTGGGCGACGGGGATACGATCGCCTATCGTGTCCTGATCGTCGCCCCCGGCCTGCGTTTGGCGTGGGAGAAGATCGCGGGGCTTACCGAAGCGTTGGGCCGCAACGGGGTCACGTCCAACTACCGCTACGATCTGGCGCCCTACACCTACCAGCTTGTCCAGGAATTGCAGCGGGGACGCGCGCTGTTCTCGCAACCGCCGATGCCGATCAAGTGCGCCGGCGCGCCTCAAAAGGCGATGTACCTGTCCTGCGACATCTGGCGCGAACGCGGTGTTCTCCCCGCGATCGACGTCGAATTTCACAACGCCGGTGCGGCGCTGTTCGGCGTCGCGACCTATGTCCCTGCGCTGATGGAATATGTCGAGAAGTATAGGATCAACCTCAAGCTCGAATCCAACCTCGTCGCGGTCGACGCCGATCGGCGTATTGCCACCTTCGAGCGCAAGCAGAACGGTGTCAGCGAGCGGATCGAGCGCGGGTTCGACATGCTCCACGTCGTGCCGCCGCAGGTGTCGCATGACGTCGTTGCCAAAAGTTCGCTCGCGGCGGCAAACGGCTTCGTCGAGGTCGATGAGGCGACGCTGCGCCACAAGCGATACGACAACGTCTTTGCCTTGGGCGATGCTGCGGGGACGAGCAATGCGAAGACGGCTGCGGCAGCCCGCAAGCAGGCACCCGTGGTGGCGGTCAACGCGCTCGCCGCACTCGAAGGCAAGCCTCCTGTTGTCGACTATGACGGCTATGGGTCGTGCCCGCTCACCGTCGAGCGCGGCAAGATCGTCCTCGCCGAGTTCGGCTATGGTGGAAAACTGCTCCCCAGCTTTCCGTCGTGGCTGCTGAACGGCACGCGCCCGACGCGCGCTGCCTGGTTCCTGAAGGAGCGGATGCTGCCCCCGATTTACTGGCAAGGCATGCTGAAAGGCCATGAATGGATGGCGGCTCCGCATAAGATCGGCAAAGCGGCATGACCCTCGAACCGATCCAGTATCTGCTGGGTGCGTTATCCGGCAGCCTGGTGGGCTTTACCCTCGGGCTTGTCGGCGGGGGCGGCTCGATCCTCGCCGTCCCACTCATGGTCTATCTGGTGCGCGTGCCCGACGCCCATCTCGCCATCGGCACGAGCGCGTTCGCCGTCGCGGCTAACGCCGCCACGGGGCTGATCGGCCATGCAAGGGCGCATAACGTCAAATGGCGCTGTGGCGGCATGTATGCGACCGCCGGCGTCATCGGCGCCCTGTTCGGCTCTACCGCGGGCAAGGCCGTCGACGGCGGCAAGCTCCTGTTTCTGTTCGCACTGGTCATGGTCGTCGTCGGCGTCCTGATGCTGCGCGGGCGCGGTGACACGGGCAACCCGGGGGCGGAGTGCAACCGGGAAAAGGCGCCGAAGGTGCTGGGCTACGGCCTCGGCACCGGTCTGTTCTCGGGCTTCTTCGGCATCGGCGGGGGCTTTCTGATCGTCCCCGGCCTGATCGGATCGACGGGCATGCCGATCCTGAACGCCGTCGGCACGTCATTGATCGCCGTCACCGCGTTCGGGCTGACGACGGCCGCCAATTACGCATTTTCGGGTCTGGTGGACTGGCCGCTGGCTTTCGTGTTCATCGCCGGTGGAGTTGTCGGCGGCTTGATCGGCACGCGCATCGCGAAGCGCCTCGGTACGGGCGGCACGCTCACCACGGTCTTCGCCGTCCTGATCTTCGTGGTGGCGGCCTACATGCTCTGGAAAAGCGCGGCCGCGTTTCTCTGATGGCGGGTGCGATTGCCATCGGGCCGCTGATGCTGGCCGTCGATCGCGGGCTTGCCGTGCTGTGCATCGTCGTGTTCCTTGGCCTCACGACACTGGCCGGTCGGTTCCGCTTCCCTCGCGTATCGACGGTCTCCACCAGCGCCATCGTCGCTGGACTGGTCACGGCACGGATCGGTTACGTCGCAGCGCATTGGTCGAGCTACACCGGCGCTCCGCTGTCCATCCTTGCCGTGTGGCAGGGTGGCTTTTCCCCCGTTGCAGGGCTTCTGGGCGCTGCGGCGATGCTGGCGATCCGGCTTGGCCGCTCAAGCGCGCTGGCGGCAGGCTGGGGAGCGTTGGCTGTTGCGGGTGGCCTCTGGTTCTCGCTTCAGGCGCTGATCCCTCCCGTGACCTACGGCCCGTTCCCCTATCATCTCAACCTGACAACCCCGTCCGGCGCGCCGCTTCCACTCGATCGCTTCCGTGGCAGGCCCTTCGTGGTCAACCTGTGGGCGACATGGTGCGGTCCGTGTCGGCGTGAGCTGCCGATGCTCGATGCGGTTGCGTCGCGCCCTGGCGAGGTCCCGATCCTTCTTGCCGATCAGGGCGAGGCGCAAGCGATCGTCAGCGGTTTTCTCGGCCGTGAAAATATCGGAGCGCGCCATGTCGCGCTCGACCCCGATCGTGGCCTTTCTCAAGCCCTGAAGGTGGCGGGGTATCCCGCAACGGCCTTCGTTGCGGGCGACGGCACGATCGTACAGCTCCAGCTCGGTGAATTGTCACGCGCTGCGCTCGCCGATGGAATCGAATTAGCAAGGAAACACCGATGAATCGTCGCAACCTGTTGTCTCGGGGCCTCCTGGCCGCGCTTGCCTTCGCCGCGCCGATCACGCCTCTCATGGCCCAGCAGCCCGATCTGTCGCGCAAGGCGGTCGTTGACGATCCCGTGGCTTCCAAGCGCGCCGGCAGGACCTACGACGTCACGGTTGTCGAGTTTTTCGACTATAACTGCCCCTATTGCCGTCGCATGGAGCCGGTGCTGAACGCCCTGCTTCGCTCCGACCCGAAGGTACGGGTCGTGTACCGGGACTGGCCGATCTTCGGACCTGCCTCGCGTGAGGCGTCACGCGCGGCTGTCGCGAGCCAATGGCAGGGCAGGCATGCCGCCTTTCACGAGGCCCTGATGACCTCGCCGGCGCGGCTCGACAGCGCGGGCGTCAAGGCAGCGGCTGCCAAAGCCAAGGTCGACTGGCCCCGTCTGCAACGCGATTTGAAGAACCGTGGCGCCGAAATCGACGCGCTGCTTACGCGCACCGATAGCATCGCCCAGGCGATCGGTTTCAACGGAACACCAGCGCTGATCGTCGGCTCGCAGGTCGTCGCCGGTGCTGTCGATCTCCCGACGTTGCGTCGTCTCGTCGCGGAAGCGCGCAAAAAACCAGCGGCGCGCTGACCATGCCCGGGCCGCTCAATCGGAGACAGCTTGCCGGCTTGGGCGCGGTGGTCGTGGGTGGTTGGGCAGTCGGGCAGGTTCTACGGCGTACCGCCCCGATCGGGCGCGACGTCGGGCCGACCGCCGACCTGATCCTTGCCGGTAACGGCTCGCCCGAGGACGGACCTGCCGATGCTACGCTCCGGCTTGCCGTGTTCACCGACTATCGTTGCCCGGCCTGCCGTCATGGATTTTCCGCCCTGGAAGAGGCTGTGCAACGCGACGGCAAGGTGCGGGTCATCTACAAGGATTGGCCCATCTTCGGTCCGCCATCCGAACGTGCCGCAAGCGTGGCGCTCGCGTGCGCCGAACAGGGAGTTTACCCGACCGTCCATCGTGCGTTGATGACGGACAGCCGCACGATCGACGACGACGTGTTGCGGGACGTCGTGATGCGCGCTGGCGGCGATTGGCTGCGCGCGATGACCTGGCTTGCCGCCCACGCGGACGCTGTCGCAGCCCGCCTGCGGGCGAACGGACAGGAAGCCTATTCGATCGGACTGGCGGGCACCCCGGGTTATCTTGCCGGTCCCATGCTGGTGATGGGCGCGATCGACGCCAGCGATTTCCAACGGCTGTTCGCGCGTGCGCGGGAAGAAAGCTGACGATGCGAGAGGATACGAAACATGATCGAGTATAATCACAAGGGCATGACGGTTGCGTCGCTCCATGACGAGCGCACCGGCAGCTTCCAGTATGTCGTGGTCGACGAAGCCACGAAGACCGCCGCGATTATCGATCCGGTCCTCGACTTCGATCCCCGTGCCGGTGCGACCGCAACCGACAATGCCGATATGATCCTCGAATATGTCCGCGCCAAGGGACTTACTGTGGAATGGGTGCTCGATACCCATCCCCATGCCGATCACTTCTCGGCCGCGCCGTATCTCGCGGAAAAGACAGGGGGCAAAACCGCGATCGGCACCAAGGTCGTGGAGGTGCAGAAGCTCTGGCAGGACATCTACTGCCTGCCTGACCTGCCCGTCGATGGTAGCCAGTGGGATCGCCTGTTCGCCGATGGCGAGCAGTTCAGGATCGGCTCGCTCGACGCGCACGTCATGCTGTCGCCCGGCCACACGCTCGCCTCGATCACCTACGTCGTCGGCGACGCGGCGTTCGTCCACGACACGCTGATGGTGCCCGACAGCGGCACCAGTCGGGCTGACTTTCCAGGCGGCAACGCGCGCGCGCTGTGGCGCTCGATCCGGGCGATCCTCGAACTGCCGCCCAGCACCGCGACCTATGTCGGCCACGACTACGGCAAGGACGGGCGCGAAGTCTTTGGACGATCGACCGTGGCGGACCAGCGTCGTGACAACATCCATGTGCACAACGGCATCGGTGAGGCCGAGTTCGTCGCCACCCGCGAGAAGCGCGACGCAACCCTGCCGCTGCCGGACCTGATGCTTGCCGCGCTCCAGGTGAACATCCGCGGCGGTCGCCTGCCGGAGCCGGAGGCGTGCGGCACAGCGTTCCTCAAGGTGCCGCTCAACCACTTCGGCGCGGGCAAATGACCGAACCAACGCCGCCAACGCCCGGTGATGATGGCGATGCCCAGCGTATCATCTTCGCCATTACCGCCGCGCTGCTCGTCCTCGTCGTCACCTACAAGGTAGGGCAGTCTGACGCGCCCGTGCAGGCACCCGTCGAGGTAGCAGCGGACGCCGCCTTTTCGCCACCGGCGGAAAGCACCATCCCCGCCGGGCCGGACGGCGACGCGATCCGGCGCGGTCGACTGATCTTCACCGCGAGCGCGGCTCATGCCGGCCAGTACGTCGGCAACGGCCTGACGTGCAGCAACTGTCACCTCGATGCCGGGCGGAAGGCCGATGCGTCCCCGATGTGGGCGGCCTGGGTCAGCTACCCAGCTTATCGCGCGAAGAACGGCCGGGTGAACACGATGGAGGATCGCATCCGCGACTGCTTCCTCTACTCGATGAACGCGCCCGCCTCGAAAGCCGGCGCCCCGCCGCCCTATGGCGACGATATCTACCGCGATCTCCAGAGCTATTTCGCCTGGCTCGCGACCGGCGCGCCATCCGGCAAGCCGCTGCCCGGTCGCGGGTTCATAAAGCTCGCCACAACCCCGATCGGGCACGATCCGGTTCGCGGCGCGATTGTGTTCGCCGGCCAGTGCGCATCATGCCACGGTGCGAACGGCCAAGGGCAGGCGAACCCGGACGGCAGCTATACTATCCCGCCGCTGTGGGGAGCGCGCTCCTACAATTGGGGTGCGGGCATGACCGGGCTGGCGTCGGCTGCCGGGTTCATCAAGGCCAACATGCCTTATGGTGAGGGCAACACGCTGACGGATCAGCAGGCGTGGGATGTCGCCGCCTATGTCGATAGTCGCGAGCGACCCCGCGATCCGCGGCAGACCGGGACTGTCGAGAGCGCACGTAAGCAGTTTCACCCCAAAGGGGACTATTATGGTCAGGAGATTGACGGAAAAATGCTTGGCAGCTGATCGCTCGGCTTCCTAACCAGTGTCACAACCGAACGGTTTTGACACCATTCCTTGAGTAGCCAAGTCAGCTAATCGCTTAGTGACCTAGCCGTAATGGATAAGTTGAGTCACTGCTGTTTTCTGCTTTCGTTCTCCACGATACTGAATCATAGAATTGTTATGCCAATCGCGCGTGAACATCGCTGGCTCTACCCGATTGACTGGCGTGAACTATCTGCCTTCATCCGGTTTGGCCGCGCCAAAGGACGCTGCGAACATTGTCAGCGCCCGCATGGTCGTCATGTGCTGCATCTGGGCGATGGTGTTTGGTGGGATGAGGACATAAGCAGGTGGCGCAACGGGCAGGGCAGGTGCGTTCGCCGCCTGCCGCCGCCCGACGCCCTCTTATGCGCGCAACCTGGCTTCGTCGGCATTGATCCACCTTCACAAGTGCGGATCACGCGCGTGGTTCTTGCTAGCGCGCATCTGAACCATGATCCGAGCGATAACCGACCACGCAACCTCGCTGCACTCTGCCAGCGGTGCCACATGCGCCACGACGCCAGCGAGCATCGCCGACGTCGGTGGATCAACGCCTTCCGTATGCGTGCGATCGGCGATCTATTTGCCTGATCCGAAATCTCCTGCTGACCGCCTGGGAGCTAATCAAAGATCACTCAGTCGGTGAATCGAACGCTGTCAGGATTGGGCACGGCCCTGCCGATCCCGAGCCGCACTCGCTGGCAAGCCGACGCAGCGAAGCACGCGCCTGTTCAAGCTCGGCGATCTTCGCATCCAGCGCCGCCATCTGCTCATGGGCGAGCTGGCGCGCACGCGCGCGATCGTCGGTCGCATCCAGCGCCAGAAGCTCACCGATCTGCTCGAGCGTGAAACCGGCTGCCTGCGCCGAGCGGATGAAGCGAAGGCGGCGGGCGTCATCGGTGCCGTAGCGCCGGATGCCGCCTCCGGCGCCAGCCCCGGTCGGCCGGTCTGGCTCGTCCAGCAAACCGCGACGCTGATAGTAGCGCACCGTTTCGACGCCGACGCCGCCCTCGCGCGCGAGCGCCGCGATCGTCATGCCGGTCATGCCTTGACTCCGTACTATGGTACGGACCCTATATAGGCGGGGCGAGGATATTGGAGAAGCGGCATGGCGAGCGCCCCCGCCAAAC
The DNA here is from genome assembly GCF_902498785.1 of Sphingomonas sp. EC-HK361. Classification (GTDB taxonomy): domain Bacteria; phylum Pseudomonadota; class Alphaproteobacteria; order Sphingomonadales; family Sphingomonadaceae; genus Sphingomonas. The sequence goes on along the minus strand of NZ_LR701494.1, from coordinate 477,515 downwards.
AGGCGACGATCTACCGGATGGTGATGCCGGAACATACCTGCCCTTTCGGGCTGAAGGCGAAGGATCTTCTGCGCCGGGAAGGCTATGCGGTCGATGACCATTGGCTGATGACGCGGGAAGAAACCGACGCTTTCAAGGCGAAGCACGGCGTCAAGACGACCCCGCAGATCTTTATCGCCGGGGAGCGGGTCGGCGGCTATGACGATCTGCGCCGCTTCTTCGGCAAGATGGTCCGCGACCCCAAGGCCGTCACCTATCGCCCGGTGATTGCCGTGTTCGCGATGACGGCGCTGATGGCGCTCGCCGCCAGCTATGCGGTACTCGGCACGCCCTTCACGGTGCGGGCGGGTGAATGGTTCATCGCGTTCTCGATGTGCGCTCTGGCGATGCTCAAGCTCCAGAACGTCGAGAGCTTCTCGAGCATGTTCCTCAACTACGATCTGCTCGCGAAGCGCTGGGTGCCCTATTCCTATGTCTATCCCTACGCGGAAGGAGCGGCGGGCGTCCTGATGGCAGCCGGCGCGTTGACCTGGCTGTCGGTGCCCGTCGCGCTCGTTATCGGTACGATCGGCGCGGTGTCGGTGTTCAAGGCCGTCTACATCGACAAGCGTGAGCTGAAATGCGCGTGCGTGGGCGGGGACAGCAACGTGCCGCTCGGCTTCATCTCGCTCACCGAAAACCTGATGATGGTCGCGATGGCGCTGTGGATGATCGCTGCGCCGCCCGTGCTGGCGATGGCGCACTGACGCGAAGGTCGGCACGCGTCGTCAATGCGGGCTGATCGCCGTAACTTCTGCCGTCATACCCTTCGCCTTGGCGGTGAATGCGACCCGCTGCCCCGACCGCAGTCCCTTGAGCAGGGTCGGGGGGGATGCCCGGAAGGTCATCGTCATTGCGGGCCAGCCGATCGTCGGGATCGGGCCGTGCTTGATGGTTACGGTTCCACCTTTCGCGTCGACGGCAGTGATCGTCCCCGATCCGCTGCCGGATTTTACAGCCGATGCAGCCGGCCTGCTGCCTTGAGCAAGAGCGCTCGCTGCGATCGGCGTGACTAGTAGCATGAATGCGGCGCGCATGGAGAAAGTGGCTTTCATCAGATCTTCCTTTCGGGGCGGGTTGAAGCTCGCCGCCGCAAGAGCAAGTAGGCGGCTGGCAGGATGAACATGGAGAGGAAAGGGGCGGTCAGCATTCCACCGATCATCGGCGCGGCGATCCGGCTCATCACCTCCGATCCGGCGCCATGCCCGATCAGCACGGGGAACAGCCCGGCGACGATGACAGCGACGGTCATCGCCTTGGGACGTACCCGCAACAGCGCGCCCTCCCTGATCGCTTCCGATACTTGCTCGCCCGACGGTGACGGCCCGCGCTCGGCCAATGCGTGTTTCAGGTAGATCAGCATGACGACGCCGAACTCCGCCGACACGCCGGCGAGCGCGATGAACCCGACACCTGTGGCGACCGATTGCGCATAGCCGAGCAGCCATAATGTCCAGATGCCGCCGGTCAGCGCGAAGGGCAGTGTGCCCATGATAAGCGCCGCCTCGTCGAGGCGACCGAAGGTAAGGTAGAGGAGAAGGAAGATGATCGCGAGTGTCGCCGGCACGACGAGCATCAACCGAGCCTCGGCACGCTGCAGATACTCGAATTGTCCGGAATAGGCGATCGAGACGCCGGGGCTGAGCCGAACATCTTTGCCAACAGCACGGCGCAGATCGGCGACCGTGGAGGCCAGGTCGCGCCCGCGCACGTCGACATAGACCCATGTCGAGAGTCGACCATTTTCCGTCTTGAGCATCGGTGGACCTTCCGCGATCGACACGGATGCGACGGTGCCGAGTGTGATCTGCTGACCCGATGCGGTGACGATTGGGAGAGTTCGCAGTCCCTCCGGACTGTCACGCAGCTCGCGGGGGTAGCGGACGCTGATCGGGTAGCGGGCAAGGCCCTCCACCGTCTGGCCGATCGTCTCGCCGCCGATCGCGCCGGACACAATCTCCTGCACATCGGCGATGTTGAGACCGTAGCGCCCCGCGGTCACCCGATCGATATCGACATCGACATAGCGGCCTCCGGTCAACCGTTCTGCCAATGCCGAGCTGACGCCCGGCACGGTCCTGGCGACACGTTCGATGCTGCCGGCGATGCGGTCCAGCTCGGAGAGGTTGGACCCCGACACTTTCACCCCGATGGGACTCTTGATGCCGGTCGCGAGCATATCGATCCGATTGCGGATCGGAGGCACCCATACGTTCGTGAGGCCGGGCACGCGCACTGTGCGGTCCAGCTCCTCCACCAGCTTTGCCGGCGTCATCCCCGCGCGCCATTGATCGCGCGGCTTGAATTGGATGGTCGTCTCGAACATCTCGAGCGGTGCCGGGTCGGTCGCGGTCTCGGCGCGCCCGGCTTTGCCGAACACGGTTTTGACCTCGGGAACGGTTTTTATCAGCCGGTCTGTGCGCTGGAGCAGGGCCGAGGCGCTCGCGGCCGAAAGGCCGGGAAGCGCGGACGGCATGTAGAGCAGATCGCCCTCATCCATCGTCGGGATGAACTCGCCACCCAATCGGGTCAGCGGCCATGCCGTCGTCGCCAGTACCAGGGCGGCGATGCCGATCGCCGCCCAAGGCCGCGCCAACACGCGGTCGAGCGCCGGGCGATAGGCACGGGTGAGCACGCGGTTGATAATGTTGTCGTTCTCGGCCGGAATGCGTCCCCGGATCAGCCATCCCATCAGGACCGGCACGAGCGTTACCGACAGGATCGCCGCTGCCGCCATCGCATAGCTCTTGGTGAAGGCGAGCGGGGCGAACAGCCGTCCCTCCTGCGCTTCGAGCGTGAACACCGGCACGAACGACAGCGTGATGATGACGAGGCTGAAGAACAGCGCCGGCCCGACCTCGGCCGCGGCCTCGGTGATGACGCGCCAGCGTTCCTCGCCCGCCAGCGCCACGCCCGGATGGTCGTGTTCCCATCGCTCGATCCGCTTGTGCGCGTTCTCGATCATCACGATCGCGGCATCGACCATCGCGCCGATCGCGATGGCGATACCGCCCAAAGACATGATGTTGGCGTTCACCCCCTGCACACGCATGACGAGCAAGGCCGCGAGCACCCCCAGAGGCAAGGTGACGATCGCGACCAGCGCAGACCGGACATGCCACAGAAACAACCCGCAGATGATCGCGACGACGACGAACTCCTCGATCAGCTTGCCCGTCAAATTCTCCACCGCGCGGTCGATCAATTGCGAGCGGTCATAGGTGGTGACGATCTCGACGCCGGGGGGAAGGCTCGCTTTCAGTTCCGCGAGCTTGGCCTTGACGGCTTCGATCGTCTGCCGTGCATTCTTGCCCTGACGCAGGATGACGACTCCGCCCGCGACCTCGCCTTCGCCGTTCAGCTCGGCGATGCCGCGGCGCATCTCGGGGCCGATCTGGATCGACGCGACGTCGCCCAAGGTAACGGGGACGCCGGCACCGGCGACCTTGAGCGGGATCGCGCGGAAATCGTCGACGGTGCGCAAGTAACCTGACGCGCGCACCATATATTCGGCTTCGCCCAGCTCGAGGACGGACCCGCCGGCCTCCTGATTGGCGCGGCGAATGGCATCGACGGCCTGAGTGTGCGTGACACCGAATGCGGCGAGCCGCGTCGGGTCGAGCAGCACCTGATATTGCTTCACCATTCCGCCGATGCTCGCCACCTCCGCAACGCCGGGCAGCGTTTTCAGTTCATAACGTAGGAACCAGTCCTGCAAGGATCGGAGCTGCGACAGGTCACGGCGGCCGGTGCGGTCCAACAGCGTGTATTCATAGACCCAGCCGACCCCCGTCGCATCAGGACCCAGCGCGGCCTGCGCGCCTTGGGGAAGCCGTCCCTGCACCTGGCTCAGATACTCCAGCACGCGTGAGCGCGCCCAATAGAGGTCGGTCCCATCCTCGAAGAGGACATAGACGTAGCTGTCGCCGAAGAACGAATAGCCGCGCACGGTTTTCGCGCCAGGCACGGACAGCATCGTCGTGGTGAGCGGATACGTCACCTGGTTCTCGACGATCTGCGGGGCTTGGCCCGGCCAGCTCGTGCGGATGATGACCTGCGTGTCGGACAGGTCGGGGAGCGCATCGACGGGGGTGGCACGCATTGCGAACACCCCGGCCATGGCGAGCGCGATGGCCGCCAGGACGACGAGGAAGCGGTTCGCGACCGACCAGCGGATGATCGCGGCAATCATCGCCCAGCCTCGCGCGTCATGCGGCGCAGCGTTGGACCATCGGCGGGTTGATCAAAGCCGAACCGCACCCGCTCACCCTTGCGATACCCACGCACCAACGCGGGATCGGCGACGCGGAACGTCATTGTCATGGCCGGCCAGCCGATCGCCGGAACGGGCTGATGGGACAGGGTGACGGAACTGCGATCGATCGCCTCGATGCTGCCGACCGTCTCGTAGATCGACGCGGTGGGTTTCACGGCCGGCTTTGTTGCGGGTGACGCTTCGACACCAATCGGACGCGCATCGAGGCCAGCGAGGCTCGCTTCGGAGTCGATCAGGAACTGGCCCGACGCGACAACCTTCTCACCCTCGGTCAGGCCGGCGACTATCTCGGTTTTGCCGCCGCCTTCTGCGCCAGTGCGAACCTCGGCGGGTCGAAAGCGTCCACCCGGCCCTGCCAACATGACGAGTGTGCGCCGGCCGGTCCGGATCACGGCCTCACTCGGAACAAGGAGTGCATCGCGGCTCCCCTGGTCGAGCGCCACGCTGGCGAACATACCGGGGCGCAACCGGCCGGCACGGTTGGGGAGCTCGACGCGGATTGTGAGCGTGCGGCTCGCTGCCTCGGCCTGGGGCAGGATCGCAGCGATGCGGCCCCTGAAGCTTTCGCCCGGGAAAGCCGCCAGCGTGGCGATGACGGGCGTGCCGATCCGCAGGTTTCCTGCGAGGGCCTCAGGGACAGCCGCGTTCAGCCACACGGTGGCGAGGCCGTTCACCTCCGCCAGTGTCTGTCCTTGCGCGACCGTCATCCCCTGTCGGACGCCGAGCGTCTTGATGACGCCCCCCACGGGCGTGCTGATCGTCGTCACACCTTGCGGTCGGCCGCGCCACTCCGCCGATGCAATCGATCCGGCGGGCATCCCGAGAAGCAACAGGCGCTCTCGTGCCGCCCGCGTGAGCCCGGCATCCCCGGTGCGGCGCACGGCGAGATACTCCGCCTGCGCGCCCGCCCATTCGGGCACAAGGATATCGGCGAGCGGGGCGCCTGCCGGCACGACATCGCCTGGCGCGCGCGCATAGACGCGCTGAACGAAGCCGCCGCTGCGTGCCTGCACGACCGCAACGTTGCGGTCATTGAACTCGATGCTGCCGGTTGCCGAGGCCGAGTTTGACAACGATCCGCGTTCGACCGTGACGATCCGCGCGCCGACCCGCTGGAGGCTGGCCGGATCGATCGCTACGCCCGGTGCGGCGCTACCGCCTGCGCCCTCGTCGGCATAGCGGGGGATCAGTTTCATCCCCATCGACGAGAGACCCGGGCCGTCGTGCCGCTCCCCCGGGATCATCGGATCATACCAGTAGAGGATCTTCTTCTGCGGGGCTGGGGATGCCGTTTGATCGGCAGCCGAGGACGTGCCAAGTTTCGCGAGCCCGAAGCCCACGCCCCCTGCGACCAGCACCAGCGCGCTTACCGCGGTGACAAGGCGGGCGCGGGTAATGGTAGTGTCGCTCATCGATCGGCGCTCCCGAAGGTAATGGTGAGGCGGACAGAGTCTGCGGCGACGAGCGCCTCACGGTCGAGCACGGTCAGCTCGGCGTCGGCGAGCGCGGTCTTGGCTTCGATGGCATCCGCAAGACTCGCGCGACCGGCAGAGTAGCTCGCTATCTCCAGATCGGCTCGCTTCCGAGCGAGCGGAAGGAGCACGTCGCGCGCGCGCTGCCATTGGCTGTGATGCATTTGGTGGTCCGCCAGCGCGGCCTCCAGATCGGCTGCCAATGTGCGCCGGGTTTCTTCGCGCGCGGCCTCGGCCTGCGCCTGTGCGGATTTGCGGGCTTCGATGCGCGGGTTCTGACGCGATCGAGCGAACAGCGGCAGGCTCATCGAAACTCCCGCCGACACCATGTCGCCATACCGGGGGTCACGGCGTTGATAAGCTACCTCTACCCCCCAATCGGGTCGCTTCTCCGCTCGCGCCGCATCCACGTCGGCCTGGGCGCGCTGAATACCGGCCTCGGCGAGAACCATGTCGGAGTGAAGGCTGAGCGCGTCCCGCAGCCGCGCCGGAGCCAGATCGATCGCGGGCATATCGCCGGCAATCTCGGGCGCCGATACGCCGGTCCAGCGAGCCAGCATCGCGCGGGCGCGCGCAACGGCGGCCATCAACTCGTCGCGGCGGTCGTCGAGTGCCGCGATCTCCTGATCGGTCGTCAGTGTCTGACCAGGGCGGACCGAACCGGTCGTCACGGCGGCCCGCGCAGCGGAAGGGAGAGATCGAAGGAATAGCAGAACGGTGTCGAGGGCAGCTAGTCGACGCTCGGCATAAGCAAGGTCGATCCATGCCTGCCCCGCTCCCAATCGCACCTCCCGGAGCTTGGTCGCTTGCGATGCTTCTGCCGTTGCGATCACGGCGCGTGCCTGCGCTTGCGCGGCATGACGCTTGGCAAGGTTGGGTAGGTCCTGTTGGAAACCGACACGCCCCATCGTCATGTCGTCTCTGGATAGGGAGAAGGCGGGTGGCCCAGAGACAGGATAATTCTCGATTCCGATCGACACACGGGGGTCCGGAAGGCTTCCCGCCGCACGTGCATCGGCTTGGGCGGCGCTGACCCCCGCGCGACCGGCAACCGCTCCCGGGGCGTTGGCAACCGCATCGCGCAGCGCTTGGTCATAGGTAAGTGTCTGCGCGTGCGCGGCGCTCGTCGTGAGCGCGGCGACCGCGAGCATCATGGATGCGCGCATCCCTCTAGTCCCTTCATGTCATAATGATGGCCGGGCTCCAAATGGTTGATCGGAGCCCGGCACCTGTTCAGGCTCGCCAGCTTAAGTTGACTGGCCGCCCTTCATTGACATGCAGGCGTCGCGACCGCGTTCCATCATCGGGCACACGCAGGCGCTCGACTGGGGAACGTCCGTAACCCATACGCGACGTGGGGCTTGAAGCGGCGCCCGCGGGCCCGGCTGGTAATTGGAACGCCACTCCCAATGACCATTGCTTTTATTTTCAGATGTGGCCGCCGTCGCTGCCGACGCGGCGAGGCTAGCGGCAAATACCGCCAAGATGAACGTTTTCATGTCACTTTCCAATTTGATCGAGATTTAAAATCGGCAGAGCCGCAACCGGCGAACGGCTGCAGCCTGACACGGCTTGACTCGATCAAACGGTAGGCGGTTCGGGCTCGGGAGCGACGTTGAGGCCGGCAAGTGCCCGGCTGGCAGGCCAGATAACGATTTGAGATGCGATCGAGCGCTTCAGCACTCTTGCCGGCTCCTCAAACGTCATGGGAACAACGCATCCCATTTGGGCGATACACGCCAGCGTCAGTCCTTTGCATGGGTGTTCCGATGACGGATCCGGGGTCGCCATACCCGCGCAATCCATGCGGGATGGGGTGACATGGCTCATCGCCATCTTGGGTGAGAGCGATGGGCCGGCCGCATACGCAATTCCTTGGCCCAAAAGGCCAAGCAACGCTCCAACAAGAAGCAAGAGAGAAAGACGAGCTTTCAACACCCGGATACTATCCCAATTGTCAACGCCGAGGTCAATACGGGTGGTTTGCCGGGTGCCGTAGTGCCGGCATGAAGCGCCGGGGAAGATTTGCCGCTCACAAGACAACCTGTCGTTTAGGCGCCGTGGCTAGCAAAGACACGCCGGCCAGCGGCACCGAACGCAATGACGTCATAGGGCTGGGTTCTCATGCCGGGCACCTCCATGCCCGGTGAGCCCATCGGCATTCCGGCCACGGCCAAGCCGCGCACGCCTTTAGGATGCTGGGCCAGCGCGCGCTTCATGTCCGCGATCGGGACATGTCCCTCAAACGCCATGCCGTCGATGATCGCGGTATGGCAGGACGCGAGGTCAGCGGGCAGGCCGATCTTACGCTGCAGCACCTCACGGCGATCATCGTCGATGATCTGGACCTTGCGGCCGAACTGCTGACGCACCTGCGCCGCCCATTTCTCGCAACAGCCGCAACCCGGATCGCGGTGCATGGCGATGTCGGCCGCGGCCGATGCGACCGCTGGGATGGTCATTAGCAAGGCGGCGACGGCGCCACGAACACCATTCTTCATCATCAGCTCCTAAAAGGAAATCCCCGCCCTGCCGGGGGGTAGGGGGATCGACAGGGCGGGGCAGCGCTCCCTTATTGCGGGCGCTTGCCGTGCTTGCTGAGCCACGCCTGCAGCTCGGCAATATCCTTTTCCTGTTTCGTGATCGTCATCTGCGCCATGCGCTTGGTCTCGGCGTCGCGCGCGTCACGCACCGCAACGCGCGACATGGCGATGGCGCCTCGGTGATGCTCGATCATCTTGCGCGTCCACATTTCGGCCGCGTCGCCCTGCTTGGCCGCCATCATCTTCTGATGCATGTCCATCTCGGCCTGGCCGTAGGGATTGCCGGCCATCATGCCCGCCATGTCGTCGTGGTTCATGCCGGCCATCTGACCGTGGTTCATGCCCTGCATTCCGCCGCTCTGCTGCGCGAGGGCGGGCGTGGCGAGCAGCGCCAAAGCTGCGAATGTTGGTGCGAAGCGCATTATTGATCTCCCTGGGTTCTAAGACTTCTACGCGTGCGAGGCGGCTATCCCTCACCCGGGGTGCTAGAACGCGCGAGAAATTGTCAGGAAACAGGACTTTATTTCCGAGGGCTACGCTCCTGAGCCGCGTATATTATGCCTCGATCACGATGTTGCGACGCCGCGTTTTGGGCCATCGCATGTAGAGAAGCACTGCCCCCCCTAACCAAAGCGCAAGCCCACCGATCGCGAAGGCGAGCAGCCAGGGCGTGTTGAAGTTCTCGTGATTCGTCCAATCCATGATGTGAAGGCCCCAGAAGAAGTCGTAGAGCCGCCAAGTGCCGGTTCGGACAGCCGAGATCCGACCGGTGTCGGCCGCGACAAAGACGCGGGTGGAATCGAGGTCGGCGAACGCGACGCGCCAGGCGGGGAGCGTGCCGCGATATTCGGGGCTGGCGCGCTCGATCCGCTCTACCTTCGCCGCTGGTCGAGCACCGCCACGCCATGCCAAACGCGCGATCTCCTCGGCCTCACGAGCCGTTGGTGCTGGCAGCGCTTGGCCCGTCGCGGCGTCGAACAGGCGCGTTCCCTTGGCTGTCGCGACCTCGGCGACCGGGCGGCCAAGCCACATGCGATAGGTGATGGCCTCGATGGGCGCATCTGCTGCGCCTACGATCGCCGATGGTGGGGCGAACGTGCTGCCGCGGGGAAGGGGCGCCGCGGCTTTGCGGTCAACGAGGTGATCGCCATGCACCCGATCGATCGGCAGGAAGCTCATCAGGGCGCCGCTTGCGAACCATAGCAGGAGCTGCGCGCCGATGATGATCGCGAGCCATTTGTGCGTGCGGCTCGCGAGTAGATGCAGCCTCAGTTTCGCGCTTTTCAGAACCACTCCTCCCTCAACCTCGTCGCCGGGGTCACTTCATACCCGGCATGTCCTTCATCATCTCGTCGTGATCGGCCGGGGCGCTCGCGACCAGTGCCTTATACTGTTCGGGCGTCATGCCGGGGAGCTTGCGGACGAACGCGACCATATTCCAAATTAGGGGGTCGGGATGCGTCTTGCCCCATGCCGGCATGGCGCTGAGCTTCACCCCGTGCTTGATGATCCAGAATTGCTGGGCGGGGGTGAGATCTTGAGCGCGCGCGAGTTCCGGCGCCTGTGGATAGAGGCCCTGGCTCATCTCGGATTTCTCGACGCCGGGGCCGAGATGGCAACCGGAACACACTTCTCCGTAAAGGCCCGCGCCGACTGACACGCGCTGCGCCGATGCCAGATCGGCCGGGGGTGTTATGCCGCGCGCGCGTGCCTCAATCGACCGATCGCGCAGGCGTTCGAGCATTGAATAGACCGCCGGCGTGTGCGGTTCGTCGGCCGCGATGTTATACACGCCAAGGTAGATAAACGCGGCTGCGCCCAGCGCCAGGACGATCGCCAGGGCGCCTACGAACGGCAGGCTCGGGAAGTGCTGCCTTATCGAGCGCCTGCCGTCTTGAGCCATCTGTTCCTCCAACGATCAGAACCAGACACGAACGCCGGCGACGATGCTCTTGGACGTTGCGCGATCCCCATCGGCGCGCGCGTAGCGGGCGGTGTCGCCGAAGCGGCGATCCCATGACACGCCGACATAGGGGGCGAACTCGCGCCGGATCTCATAACGCAGCCGCAATCCAAGCTCGGCGTTGGATAGGCCCGATCCGATCCGGTTTTCCGGCACGTCCTGCGCAGCGAAATTGAGCTCGGCGCGCGGTTGCAGGATCAGCCGCTGGGTGATGCGCTGGTCGTAATAGCCCTCAAGCCGCCCTAGCAGGTCGCCCTTGTTGGACAGGAATACCGCGCCCTCTAGCTCGAAGAAGCCCGGTGCCAGCCCCTCCAGCCCGACGGTCGCATAGGTGCGTTTCGGGGACGGCCCCAAATCTTGGCGGACACCCGCTTGTAGATTGAAATAAGGGCCAATGGTCCGGCTATAGAGCGCCTGCACCTCGGCGCTCTCGATGCCCTCGCGGAAGGCTCCCTCGCCCTCAGACTTGATGAAGAGGCGGTTGATGTCACCCCCGAACCACGCCTCGCCATCCCAGCGATAGCCGTCACGACCGTTGCGGAATTGATACTCAGCGAGGTTCAATAGCACCTGGCTGAAGTTTTGACCGCCGTGATGCTGCTGAAGGTGATGGCGACCCATCGCCATCGCGTCCGCGCCGTAAACGCTGTCGGCCGCATGGTCGGTCGGCAGGGGCGGGGCGGGGGCGTTTCCTGCGGGAAGCGCGGTGCCAGTCTGCTGCACCCCATCGGCCGCCATGCCTGGCATTCCGGCCATTCCCGACATGCCCTGCATGTCGTGGCCGCTGTGCTGGTCGGCTGGCATGGTCATCCCCGGCATCGCCGAATGGTCCATGCCCTGCATCGGCTGCTGGGAGCCCTGAGGGACCGTTTGGCCGTTTCCGGGCATCTGCATCCCCGGCATGGCTTCCATGCCCTGCTGTGAGCCCTGCGGAGCCGCATGGTCCATGCCGGGCATAGACGAGTGATCCATGCCCGGCATGGTCCCGTGATCCATACCATTCATGCCGGCCGTTGGCGCGGCGCGGCGTTTCGTCGTCGAAGCTGATGGTCGCCTCGCAGGAGCTGACCTAGTCTTGGCCGGCTTGCCTTTGGCCGTGGGCTTCACCACCGGCTTCTTTTTCGCAGGCATCGGCATGGTCATGCCCGGCATTGCCGAATGATCCATGCCCTGCATCGACTGAGCGGCGACAGGACCGGCGATGCCGAGCATGGTGGTGGCGGCGAGCGCCGCGGTCAGCCGGTTCATGCCGCCTCTCCCGCGAACGGGCGAACGGTGACGACGCGCATCATGCCTGCGGTCATGTGGTAGAGATTGTGACAGTGGAACGCCCAATCGCCGGGTGCATCGGCGGTCAGATCAAAGGTCATCTTGCCTCCAGGCGGCACGTTGACGGTGTGCTTGCGCGGCGCATGATTGCCGTGCCCCGTCACCAGCTCGAAGAAATGGCCGTGGAGATGGATGGGGTGCGGCATCATCGTATCGTTGACCAACGTCACCCGCGCCCGCTCGCCTTTGCGGAACGGGATGGGGTCGGCGGGATCGCTCAGCTTCTGCCCGTCGAAGCCCCACATGTAGCGCTCCATGTTACCGGTCAGATGGATCTCGAACTGACGCGACGGCGCGCGCACGTCGGGGTTGGGCGCGAGCGAAACGAGGTCGCGATAGGTGAGGACGCGGTGATCCAGGCCCTCCAGACCCTGGGGCGGTTCACCGCTACGGTCCTTCGGCATCGGGGAGATGGTCTGCACGCCCGGCCCCATCTTCACGCCCGGCGCATTCTTCGGGTCGCGCATGTTCATGTTCATGCCGCCACCCGACCCGTGGTCCATCCCGGCCATGCCGCCAGCCTGGCCCGATCCGCCCGACATGGCACTATGGTCCATGCCGGCCATGCCAGCACCGCCCGCTGCCATTTGGCTATGGTCCATCCCGGGCATTACAGCGCCGCCCATCTGGCTGTGGTCCATGCCCGACATGCCGGACATGCCCGCCATCGCTGCGCCTGCCGCGACCGTCCCGTGATCGGTCGGCCCCTTCCAGCCCGTCAGCTTCCAAAGATTGCGCGAGGCGTTCTGCATCAAGGTGGGGTCCGGCCCGCGCGTGGCGACCGGGCTCTCGTCCTTCATGCCGGACATGCCCTGCATCCCGCCCATGCTCCCCATGTCCATGCCCATATCGGTCATGGTCAGCAGCGTGCGCGGACGAAGCGGCGGGACCGGGGCGACCATCCCCTCACGCGGGGCGAGCGTCGCCCGGCCCATGCCGGAGCGATCGATAGCCTCGGAGACGAAGCTGTAGGCCCGGTCCTCGGGCGTCACGATCACGTCGAACGTCTCGGCAACGCCGATCTGGAACTCGTCGATCTTCACCGGACGGACATTCTGCCCATCGGCCTGCACGACGGTCATCGGCAGGTCGGGGATGCGGACGTTGAAGTTGGTCTGCGCCGCGGCGTTGATGATCCGCAAGCGGACCCGCTCGCCCGGCTTGAACAGCCCCGTCCAGTTGTCATACGGCCCGTAGCCGTTGACCAGGAAGGTATAGGTCGAGCCGGTGACGTCGGCGATGTCGGCGGGGTCCATTCGCATCTTTCCCCACTCGATCCGGTCCTTGAGCGGCATTTCCCGACCCGCGAGCAAGCCCGCGAGGGTCGGCCGCTGATAGTTGAAATAGGCGCCGCCCATCTGCTTCAGCTTCCGGAAAATCTGCTCGCCGGTCATCTGGCTGTGGTCGGACAGCACGATCACATGCTCGCGGTCGAACGCGATCGGATCGGCACCGGCCGGGTCGATCACGATCGGCCCGTAAAGTCCGCCCTGCTCCTGCTCGCCGGAATGGCTGTGATACCAGTAGGTGCCCGACTGGATGATCGGGAACTCGTAGATGAAGGTCGAGCGCGCCTTGATGCCGGGGAAGCTGATGCCGGGCACGCCGTCCATCGCGAACGGCACGAGCAGCCCATGCCAGTGGATCGAACTGTCCTCGTCGAGATTGTTGGTGACGGAGAGGCGGACCTTTTGCCCCTCCTTCAAGCGAATGAGAGGGGCCGGCACCGTGCCGTTGACGCCGATTGCGGGCGTCGACTTGCCGTCGACGGGAAGTCTGAAACTGTCGATCGTCAGCGCGATGTCAGTGCCCGAGACGGTCGGCAGCGGTTTGACGATCCCGCCCGAGACAGGCTGCGCCCACGCGGGCATATAGGCGGTCAGCGCCATGCCACCGCCAGCAAGGGCGGCGCCGCGAAGCATCTGGCGGCGATCGATAGTGCGGCTCATACGGTCCTCAAGGCTCTCGAACGGGAGTGTCCCTCTAGCCTTGATACGCAGCTCAGGGCGCTATCCCTCAGCGCCCGCCCAATCGCTCCAGCAACTTCGATCGCGCGCGATAGAGGCGGGTTTCTACCGCCTTTTCGCTGATCGACAACACTGCCGCGGTTTCAGCCTGGCTCAACCCCTCGATCGTGCGCAGCACCAAGGATTCCTTCAATGCGGTCGGCAAGCCCGCAATGGCGCGCGTCACGCGGTCGAGTTCCTGTCGGTCGCCCGTCGCGTCGTCGATCGCCACCTGGTCGTCTGCAATGGCTTCGGCTTCCGGGCCGATCGGTGCGGCGAACGCCAGAAAGCGCCGCACGGTGCGCTTGCGCCCCCAATCGCGGCACTTGTTGATCGCGATCGTCGATAGCCACGCGCGCATCGATCGATCGCCGTCGTAGCGGGGCAGGGCCTGATGCGCCGCGACGAAGGTCTCCTGCAGAAGGTCCAGCGCCTCGTCGGCCTCGCCGACGCACGCGCGCACCATGCGGAAGATTGACTGCCGATGGCGGCGCATGATCTCGGCGAAGGCGGCTTCGCGCCCGGCGATGCTGAGGGTCGCCAGCTCGCCGTCCGTAAGCGTGGTCCAGTCGAGGCTCACGCGCCGAACCTCAACGTGCGTCGTCGGTGAGCGCCTTCACCACGGCCTGATCGAACTGGCCGGTCTGATTGGGCCGCAAGAGCTGGCGCATGGCGAAGATGTGCGCCAGCGTCGCTTTCTGGAGCTCGCCCATGACGGCGTGGCTCTGGTCGACCGCTGCGGCGACGCGCGGCCCGTTGCCATGCTCGGCCTCGATCGCTTCAGCGAGCCGGGCATTGTTCGCCCGCAATTCCAGCTCGAATGCGCGCCGCTGCACGGCGAAACGCTGCTCCAGCACTTCAAGTCGCGCTTCCTGGTTGGCGTCCAGCGCCAGCTTATGATGCAGCACGTCGTGCAGCTCCGAGCCGGGCTGGGCACGTGGCGGAAGTAGCGCCCGCCCCACGAACACACCGATGATCGCGGCGATGAAGCACGCGACAATGCCAAGCAGAAGGCGGATGCGGCCGCTCATTGCACGCCGACGAGCAGCGTGGAGGGCGCGAGCGGCGACACCGGCCCCAAGGGCGATAGCGAAGCCGCGCTGGCTTCCTTCGCGGGCACACCGGCACCGAAGATGCCCATGACGAGCGCCGCAGCGATCGTCATTGCCCCAACGCCTAAGCCGGCGCGCGCCGCTGGACGTGCGGCGACCCGCGCCAGCACGCGATCTTCCATGCCATCAAGGCTCGCGGGCACGGGTGCTTGCGCCAGCCTCATCAATACTGCGTCGAGGTCCATGTCGTTCACTCCACCCCTCTAGCATGGATTACGCAAGCGACGCGCCCATCCCTCAAATCCATCCGTGAGGGGTGGTCGATCGGGGCGCGTAATGAAGGACAGGAACCCTCCTGTCGAAAGGCCCCCTATGCGCCGCCTATCCGTTCTGACTGCTGCTGCCGCTCTCGTCATGTTCGCCGGAACGGCGAACGCCCATCCTAAGCTGGTGTCGGCATCGCCGGCCGCCAATGCGACGGTCGCGAAGCCCGCTCGTATCGAACTTCATTTCAGCGAGAAGCTGATGCCAGCCTTCTCCAAGGCCGATCTCACGATGGCAGCGATGCCCGGCATGGCAGCCATGAAGATGGCCAGCGCCTCCGCGCTCTCGTCCGATGGCCGGACCCTCGTCATCACCCCGAAATCGCCGCTCCCATCGGGTCGGTATAGCGTCGCGTGGAATGTCGTCTCGACCGACACCCACAAGGTCGCAGGAACCTACGTCTTCGCGGTGAAGTGAGGCGATGGGGGACTGGTCGCTTATCGGCGTCCGCTTCGCGCTCTACGTGACGCTGGCTGCGCTGTTCGGCCTTGCCGCATTCAGCCTTTATGGGCTGCGGGCGCGCGAGCGCGGCGACGCGCTCGCGCTGCGTCCCTGGTTCATCGCCAGCGCTGGCCTGAGCCTGTTGTTTTCAGGCGCCTGGGTCGTGCTGATGGCCTCCTCAATGGCCGGAACGCCGGCCTGGCCGATCGACCGTGAAGCAGTCGGCGCGCTGCTCACCGGCTCTGCGATCGGAGCAGCATGGAAGCTGCGCATGGTCATGGTGGCCCTCGCGGCGCTGGCAGCGCTGGTCGCGGGCGGGCGCGGCATCTGGCTGAGCATCGTCGCGCTCTGCTCGGCCGTGGCACTCGCAACGCTGGCGTGGACCGGACACGGCGCGATGGACGAAGCCGTGATGGGCTGGGTCCACCTCATCGTCGACATTCTCCATCTGATCGCCTCGGGCGCTTGGGTTGGCGCACTACTGGGGCTGCTCCTGCTCGTCTCCCGACCCGCGGCGCGCGTAGACGCGGCGCATCTGGGGCTGACGCACCGCGCGCTGCACGGGTTCGGCGCGATCGGGACGGTTGTGGTCGGCACGATCCTCGTCACCGGCCTGGTCAACGGCTGGATGCTGGTCGGGATCGGCAACCTCGCCACGCTTCCTGCGACGCTCTATGGTCAGCTCCTGATCGCAAAGCTGGCGCTGTTCGTCGCCATGCTAGGGCTCGCCTCGCTCAACCGCTTCCGGCTCACGCCGGCATTCGAGCGGTCGATCGCAGCGGACGATCACAAGGGCGCCCTCGGCGCGCTGCGGACAAGTCTGGCGATCGAAACCGCCTGTGTCATCGCGGTTCTCGGGCTGATCGCCTGGCTCGGGACGCTCGCGCCGCCTGCATCGGCGATGTGATGCGCGGCCGGGGAGCCCTCGCGGTCCCCGGCCGTTCACGGGGCCGCGCCTGATGGATCAGTCGATCCTGCTCGACGAGACGGGGAGGATGCTGGCCGTGGCCGGCCTGATCTGCGTGGTGCTGCTCGTGCCGATGATGATCGTCGGGCTGATAATCAGCATCATCCAGGCGGCGACGTCGATTAGCGAACAGACGCTGAGCTTCGTGCCTAAGCTGATCGCGCTAGGCGTATGTTTGGTGATTTTCGGGAGCGCAGCGACCGAGCTCCTGACCAAGTTCACGGCCGAGCTGTTCGCTGTGATCGCGAGCATGGGCCGTTGATATGCAGATAGCTGCGCGGGCGGGCGACCGCCCGCGCAAGCCCCGCTATGCCGCCATCCGATCGCAGGAATCGGCGCACTTCCGGCACGCTGCCACGCAATCCTCCATGCCGCCCAGGGCCTCGCAGCTCGCTGCGCAAACCCGGCAGATCTCGGCACACTCGCGGCAGATATGCTGATGGTGGGCGGACTTGCGCGCCATGAAGTCGATCGCAACCGCGCAAATTTGCGCGCAGTCGGCCATGATCTTCATATGCTCGGGCGCGGCGTGCTGGCCGCCCATTTCGAGGCAATGGTTCATCGCCATGTGAAGACAGGTCACATGGCATTCGTGGCAGGCGTCCATGCACGCCTTCATGCCGGGGTCGATCTGGTGCATCGCATTATCTCCGTATGAGCCCCCGCCTGTTCCTAGATACGCGCGCCGCGCGATCACCCCTTGCCGCGATCTCCGTCGTTCGCGGCAAGTTACATGGCCCACCGACCGAACAGCGTCGCAATGATGATGCCCGCGCCAAGCATGATGAGCGTCAACACTGTCATCGCGGCGATCTGAGGTCCGGTCACGCGCGCGCCGGCCGCCATGCCGCTCATCCCTGCCATTGCGTCGTGTCCCATGTCCGGCATCGGCGTGGCCGATTGCCGGTCCGCGCCGACTTCGTGTCCGCCATGCCCCAGCGCGCGCACCGTGCCCATGCCGTGCTTCAAGCGCACGCCAACCAGCCAAAGGTTGATCGGATAGGCGACTGCGAACCCGACGAGTGTCGCCAGCGACATGACGCCCCAAAAGCGGAGCGAGCTGGCGTGCATCGCGGCCATGTCGCGGCTCATCAACACCACCATCGTCGGGATCATGCCGGCCATGACGGCATTCATCGACAGCCATTCGGGGATGAACGACATGCGAAGCGCGCCCCAATAGGAACCGCCCGCCATGTCGCGCATGAAAAGCGCCTGGAAAATCAGCAGTCCGAACGCGAAGCCGAACACATATTCCGCGATCACGTCCTGCCACATCGGCAGGCCGAGCGCCGTGGTGATCGCGGCTGCGGCGATGACGCCGGTTGCATCGCCCGCCATGCAATGGATGGCCGAGCCGAACGCCTGCTTCCAGAGCGGTCGAACGAAATCCTCGTGCCGCTCGTTCGCCGGCTCCTGGCAGGACAGGACATAGGCCGCGGCCATGATCGGGCCACCATAGAGCGTGACCAACAGCCACCCCCATTTCATCACGCGCAGCTCGGGGTTGCGGGTGAAGGCATCCCACGCGACGTAAGCGACCGAAAGGGCGGTCAGCACGAACCACCCGATCAGCACGGCGTCGAGCCAGGGGGCCGGGGATGGCATCGTCACGGCAGCACTCCTCTACATGCTAGAGGATACGCGGCTCTCCGGATCATCCCTTGCGCGGAGCGGGCTAGGCGAGCTTGCTGGAAACGGCCTTGATCGCTTTCAGTCCCGATCCGAACCGCGCGATGGCCTCCCGGTTCTTCTCCAGCTCGCCATAGGGCAGGTAGGATATGTCGAGGTCGGCTACGCGGCTGAACGCGGGCCGCTGCAACTGCGCGCGAACGTCCGTCTCGCGCGCGTCGGGCGCGACAAGGAACAGCCCCGCGGTCGCGTGAAGGTCGCCACCGCTCAAGGCCAGGTCGAGCATCCTGACGATGCCCGAATAGATCGAGGTCGAATGCTCCACCTCGAACGCCGCGGCGACATGATCGCCGGCCTTCTCAAGCCACAGCACGTCGATCAGCCGGATCGAGTCAGCGCCCTTCGACGTCGCGATCGTGTCGGGCAGGCGCTCAAGGCATCCTGCGCCCAAGGGTGATCCGTCGAAGGCGCGGCTGCGGTCGTTCGCGGCGATCCATACGTCATAGCCGAGCGCCAACCCTAGATCGCGAAGCCATGCCTGGATTTCGGTATGGGTGCGCTCGTTCTCGCCCTCGCGCTGAGCGGCCTTGCTGAGCGTGCGCGCTTCCTCGCGCGCCGCCTCAAGCCGCTGCCCCCAGCTCGCCAGCGTCGCGCCGCTCACGTCGAGGGGCGGAGCCGGATAGCGATCGGAGCCGATGTCGAACAACAGACCGCCGATCGCGCCTAAATCATTCGATAGCAGCTCGCGGAAGCGGTCGTTGAGATCGAGGATGCCGGTCCGCATCGCCAGAAAATGCTCCCAGCTCCCGAGCTTCACATTCGCCCCCGTCAGCGCGTTGTAGCCCTTAACGATTGCGGTGTTGAAGGGCGGCACCAGCGTCGGGTGAAGGAAGTAGAGGAGGTTGGCGACCGCCGGACCCAGCCCCTTGATCTTCAAACGGTCGATCGCGTGGATATGGCTGATGATCTCCTCGGCCGTGTCGCAACAGGAACAGGCGTCGAGCAAGCGGCCGAACGCGCGCTGATTGTCGGGGCTCTCGTAAATGTCGGGGATGCGGAGCTTCGGCTTCCAGAGGAACGCATGGTCCGCGCCCTTGAAGATTTGCCGCTGCTCGGCGACGGAATGGACGACGGTTTCGAGCGACGATCCGCGGTAGGCGACGCCGAACGTGCCGCGCTCGATCTCGCCGACAACCTGGGTGATGCCGCGCCGGATTGATCGGAAGTTCTTCAACCGTTCGTCCCAAAGAAACCAGCTCCGATAGGTCGCGCCCTGATCGTCACGCCAGCGGGCAATTAAGCGGCGCACCAGGCCGTCATGGTCGGTGCCAGTAGAAAGACTGTCGATCTGCGCTGCCATATGTCCCCGATTGCCCCCGGCCCGCGTTTGGCGAGCTAGTAATAGACCTAAGCTGCGGCCCTTATGGCGTCGAGGGTGTAGAGCTGGCCCCCGCAATATGAGGGCAACGCCGCTCCCGCGCGTAGATTCAACATACACGCCAGCGGTGCCGACAGGGCCTTGACCCTAACACGGTGTCATACCCTACATGCTCTCGGGTCGAAGGAGTCTTGCCATGAACGACCCTCATTCCCATTCCCAAGCCGGGGGTTGCGGCTGTTCGAAGCCTGCGCCTGAATCGGTCTCCACGCCCTCATCCTGTTGCGGGGGCGGCTCGGCCGCTCCCGCAAAGATCGAGCACGAACATCATCACACCGAAGCGGGCGGCTGCTGCTCGGGCAGTAAGGACAACGATGCCGCAGCAGCAGTGATCGACGCGGTGTGCGGCATGACGGTCGATCCCGCAAAAACGACACACCATGCCGAGCACGCTGGTCATGCCTATCATTTCTGTAGCGCAGGGTGCCGGAGCAAGTTTGTCGCCAATCCTGACGCCTATCTGAGCGATAAGCCGAAACCGGAGCCGATGGCGACGCCGGGGGCGATGTGGACGTGCCCGATGCACCCGCAAATTCGCCAGGAAGGGCCGGGAACTTGCCCAATCTGCGGCATGGCGCTCGAACCCGAAGAACCGTCGCTCGACGATACTCCCAACCCTGAGCTGGTCGACTTCACGCGCCGACTGTGGGTGGCGGGCGCGCTCACGATCCCGCTGCTCGTCGTCTCGATGTTCGCGGAAATGTTAGGCCTGCATGTGGTTAGCCCTGCGGCCTCGCCTTGGGTCCAGCTCGCACTCACCGCGCCGATCGTGCTGTGGGCGGGCTGGCCGTTTTTCGAGCGGGGGTGGACATCGCTTCGTACCCGCCATCTCAATATGTTCACACTGATCGCGATCGGCGTAGGTGCCGCCTTCCTCTATAGCGTGGTCGCGACGCTCGCGCCGGGCATCTTCCCAGCGACCTTCCGCACGCATGGGAGCATGGTTCCCGTCTATTACGAGGCGGCCGGCGTCGTGGTGACACTGGTGCTGCTCGGGCAAGTGCTCGAACTGCGCGCTAGGGCGGCGACAGGGCGCGCGATCCGCGCTCTCATGGATCTCGCCCCCAAGACGGCGCAACGCTTGCAGCCTGACGGTTCTGAAGAAGAAGTCGGGCTTGCCGACGTGGCAACCGGTGACCGGCTGCGGGTCCGCCCCGGTGAAGCCATCCCGGTCGATGGCGTCGTGGTCGAGGGTCGTTCGTCGGTCGACGAAGCCATGCTCACCGGCGAACCCGCGCCGGTCCTCAAGGAAGTCGAGGCGATCGTTACCGGGGGCACCGTCAACGGGACGGGCAGCCTGGTGATGGAAGCCCGCGCGGTTGGTTCGGACACGATGCTCGCGCGTATCGTCCGCATGGTCGCGGAAGCGCAGCGAAGCCGCGCCCCGATACAGGCGGTCGCCGATCGGGTTTCAGGATGGTTCGTGCCGCTCGTCGTGCTGATCTCGATTGCGACCTTCATCACTTGGTCGCTGGTCGGCCCTGAGCCGCGCATGGGCCATGCCCTGCTTAACGCCATCGCAGTGCTGGTGATCGCCTGCCCGTGCGCGCTCGGGCTCGCCACGCCCATGTCGATCATGGTCGGCACGGGACGCGGCGCTCAGGCCGGCGTGCTGGTGAAGAACGCGGAAGCCTTACAGGGGCTGGAAAAGGTCGATACCCTTGTCATCGACAAGACGGGTACGCTCACGGAAGGCAAGCCCAAGCTGATCGCGGTCGAGACGGTCAGCGCGGTCGGAGAGAACGACATGCTCGCGCTTGCCGCGGCCGTCGAAGGCCAATCCGAACATCCGCTCGCGCACGCAATCGTCGTTGCCGCCAAAGAACGAGGATTGCAGCTCGGCACAGTCGCGGACTTTGCCTCGCAAACCGGGCTGGGTGTCAGCGCCACGGTGGGCGGCCGCTCGGTCGTGATTGGCAATGCGGTGCAAATGAGCCGGATCGGCGCTGATCTCAAGCCGGTCGACGCCGCGGCCGATCGTCACCGTGGCGAAGGCGCGGGCATCATCCTCGTCGCGATCGACGGGGCGCTCGCCGGTCTGCTCGCAGTCGCCGATCCGGTGCGCGCATCGGCGCGCGACGCTATTGCCGCGCTTCGCAAGGAGGGCCTGCGGGTCGTCATGCTCACCGGCGACAATCGTGGGACGGCCGATGCTGTCGCGCGCGCCGTGGGCGGTCTTGATGACGTGCGCGCCGATCTGCTGCCGGAAGACAAGGCGCGTATCATCGGCGAGCTGAAAGCGAGCGGCGCAAGGGTCGCAATGGCGGGCGATGGGATCAACGACGCCCCGGCGCTCGCCGCCGCGGATGTCGGCTTGGCGATGGGAACGGGAACAGACGTGGCGATCGAAAGCGCCGGCATGACGCTCACGCGCGGCGATCTCTCGGCGATCGTGCGCGCCCGCAAGCTCGCTCGCGCGACGATGCGAAATATCCGCCAAAACCTGTTCTTCTCGTTCTTGTTCAACGGAATCGGCGTGCCGGTTGCGGCCGGCGTGCTTTACCCGGTTGCCGGTATCCTGCTGTCGCCGATGCTGGCCGGTGCAGCGATGGCGCTCTCGTCCTTCACCGTGGTCCTGAACGCACTGCGGCTCAACGCGGTAAAGCTGTGAACATCGGAGCGGCGTCGGACGCCAGCGGCGTCTCCCAACGCATGATCCGCCACTATGAAAAGATTGGTTTGGTGCCCGCGCCGCCACGGCGCGGGAACTACCGGGACTACGCCGACGCTGACGTTCATCGGCTGCGATTTATCGCCAACGCGCGCGACCTGGGGTTCCCGATCGAGGAAATCCGCACGCTGCTGGGGCTGTGGTCGGATCGCGATCGGTCGAGCGCGGAAGTGAAGACGCTGGCGGAAGCCCGCGCTGCCGAACTGGGCCGCAAGGTCCGCGTCTTGGACGCCATGCGCCGCTCGCTTACCGGGCTCGCCCAAGCCTGTCATGGCGATGATCGGCCTGATTGTCCGATCATCGAACGCTTGGCTGAATAACTTGCGCGGCTAACTTTTACTCCACTTGAGCGTGATCGTGCGTCGCACCGTTTCACGCGTTTCGCGCTGCGGCTTTGCCGCACCCCTCGATCGCCGCGCGGTTGGCCGTCACGATCCTGTCGGCCCCGACGATGGCGCGGAACGCGGTGGGACTGGCGCTCTGGATCATACGCTGCCCGGCTTCCCAGCGGGGCAAGTCGAGCGTCCGCGCCGCCATGCGCTCGGGCCATTGCCAGCTCGCCGGTGCGATCTCGCGCGCGACCAGGCCCGGCACGATCGCCCATGCGAGGATGCCGGCCGCCACCCCACCCAGGGCAAACCATAGCTGCCGATTCTTCTGGTCGGCGCGTGTCCATGCGGACCCGGCGATGGCGCGAAGATCGGCCATGATGCGGGCCTTGTCCTCGCCCGCCTTGGCGAGCGCCGCCTGATCCTCGCGCCGGGCGGCGCTGCCCGCCGCGGCGATGCGCTGCGCCATCTGCTCCGGCGTCATCGCCAGCGCCGGGGCCGCTTTCAGGAATTGGCCGATGCGCGCGACGTTCTCGCCTGCCGTGTTCACGTTCTGCTGGAGCACGCCAAGCGTCTCGGTATGGTCGGGTATGTCGATCGCCGCGCTCGGCCGCCAAGCCCTCCACGGCGCAGCGCCAGCTCGCCGCGCATGGCCTCGAACGCCTCGGCCGCGCCTGCTCCGCCCTGATCGTCCTCGTTCGTCACCTGTCGTGAGCCTGCAACCCGTGATATTCCTCCGAGTTAATCAAAGGAGACCCAACAATCACCGGACCGGTCATGCCTAAGACACCACACACGAAAGGCCCGGACGAAACCCTTTCTCTCCTCGCCGATCCCTATCGGTTCATCTCCAGGCAGTGCCAGCGCCTAGGCGCAAACGCTTTTGAATCCCGTTTCCTGCTGAAAAAGACCAACTGCCTTAAGGGGGCCAAGGCCGCCGAAATCTTCTACGATACGACCCGCTTCGAGCGCGAAGGTGCCATGCCGGTCGCTATTCAGAAGACACTGCTGGGCCAAGGCGGCGTTCAGGGTCTGGACGGCGAGACCCATCGGCACCGCAAGCAGATGTTCATGGGCCTGATGACACCAGAGCGCGTGCGGGCGCTGGCGCAATTGTTCGAGGCCGAGTGGCGCAGGGCGGTGCCGGGCTGGACGCGCAAAGGAGAGATCGTCTTCTATGACGAGTTGCATGAGCCGCTGACGCGAGCGGTATGCGCTTGGGCGGGAGTTCCTCTTCCGGACGATGAAGCCGGCAACCGCGCGGGCGAGCTGCGGGCGCTGTTCGACGCCGCCGGCTCGGCGAGCCCAAGGCATCTTTGGTCACGGCTGGCCCGTCGTCGCGTCGACGCATGGGCGAAGCGGATCATTGAAGGCATTCGGGCCGGGAGCATCGGCTCGGGCTCGGGGACCGCGGCTTACGCGATAGCCTGGCATCGCGACCGGCACGACGATCTTCTTTCGCCGCACGTCGCAGCGGTCGAACTGGTAAATGTCCTTCGCCCGACCGTCGCGATCGCAGTGTACATCACCTTCGTCGCCCACGCGCTGCAAACCTGTTCAGGGATCAGGGCGGCCTTGGTTCAGCAGCCGGACTATGCCGAGCTCTTCGTCCAAGAGGTCCGCCGATTCTATCCCTTCTTTCCCGCTGTGGTGGCGCGCGCGAGCCAAGATTTCGAGTGGGAGGGGATGGCCTTTCCGGAAGGGCGTCAAGTGGTGCTAGACCTTTATGGGAGCAATCACGACGCAGCGACCTGGGCCGACCCCCAGGAGTTTCGCCCTGAGCGTTTCAGGGCTTGGGACGAAGACTCCTTCAACTTCATTCCGCAGGGCGGCGGCGATCACTATCTCGGCCATCGCTGTCCCGGCGAATGGATCGTCCTCGCGATCATGAAGGTGGCGGCACACCTCCTCGTCAACGCGATGCGCTATGACGTACCGGACCAAGACCTGAGCATCGATTTCGCCAGGCTGCCAGCGCTTCCGAAAAGCGGCTTCGTGATGCGCAACGTCCACATAGGTGGCTAGGGCCGCGTGCCGTGGTGATGGTGATCGGCTCCGTTATCGACCGTTTGCGCGAGTACGGGGTGCGATGCGACATCTACGCAGTCGAATGTTGGTTCAGCAAGTCGATCACGGCGCACCTCGCCGCCCCGTCGCCTTCGCAACGGTCGATGGTCGCAGCCAGCAGGCTTTCTAGTTGCGCCAGATCCTCCATCTTAGCGCGCACACGCTCTAGATGGTGAGCCGCGATCTCGCGGACCTCACTGCATGACGCCTGCGCAGAACCGCCAAGAGACAGGATCGCGCGCACCTCGGCCGGGGAGAAGCCGAGTTCGCGCGCGCGACGGACGAACCCAAGTGCGCGGACGTGACCGGTCCCATATACCCGCCGCCCGCCGCTTGTGCGGGGTGGCGTTGCGAGAACACCAACGCGCTCGAAGTACCGGATCGTCTCGATATTCACGCCAGTCCGGCGAGACAGCTCGCCGATCGTGATGCTTTCCTCAACGCGCATATATTGCTTGCTCCTGTAGTCACTACAGGATGCATAACGGGCTAACCCGCTAGAGGCGATAGATGAACCAAGAGACCATCCCGCGTGAACCCCTAGGCGCACCAACGTCACGACGTCGCGCCGACACGGGGCTATCCGCCCTCGGCGCGCTTGCGAGCTTAGCCGCTGTTCTAGCTGCGGCGTCATGCTGCGTCCTGCCCCTCGCACTCGCGGCGCTCGGCCTGGGGGCGGGCCTGTCCAGCAACTTCGCCGCGCTGATACCACTACGGTGGCCGCTAACGGCGACCTCCCTCATCGGCTTGGCTGCTGGGTGGTGGGCCTACGCGCAGCGGCGGAGGTCCTGTGCTGGGGACCGGTCCTGCACAATGCCGCTGCCCTCGCGCGCGACACCTATCCTGCTCGCGATTGGAACGGTTCTGACGCTTATCGCGTTCGCCTGGGACCTCCTAGAAGCGCCGCTGATGAACGCGCTTTCCTGATGCAGCTCACCTCAACCCTGACCTGTCCCAAATGCGGCGGGGTGGCCACCGAAAGGATGCCCACCAACGCCTGCCAATTCTTCTATGATTGCCGGCATTGCGCGGTGGTGCTGCGGCCCCTGGCTGGCGACTGCTGCGTGTTCTGCTCATTTGGCGATGTCCCATGCCCTCCGATCCAGGAAGCGAAAGCAAACGGGACTGTGGCGGGCTGCTGCGGGTGAGGCGATAGCTTCACGTTTCTTCGTGAACTGGGGTCCTGCTCGCCAAGGTCGCGCAAGCGAAATTGCCTACTTCGGTCTTATTCGACCGGTTCCTGACCTGCCTCAACTGCTCATTTTCGAGAGGGCATTTGAACAGGATAGCATTTCGGGCGCTTCAAAAACCCTTGCTCCTCCAGTTGCTAGAGCATGTAACCGCAATTTGCTCTCCTGCGGACGGGGGGCTGGAGGTGGCTTTTTGACGGCCCGTGTTGAAGCAATCGGTATGTCTCGACGCTCATTAGTGGCGCGGCTGGTGGCCTGTGGAACCGGCTTGGTGCTCGGTTCTCCAACGCTCGCGCGACAGACTTCCCGGTCTGCGGCCTCGTGGAACTTCGGCGCGGCTCACCTCGAATGGGAGCCGCTGGAAGTCGGCACGGGTGATACCCTCCTTGTTTCGGCACAAGTGCGCGGAGTGCCGGCGCGGGCGGTGCTCGACAGTGGCAGCGGCGCGTCGATCATGAGCACGGCGCTCGCGGCGAAGCTCGGCTTGAACAATGGTGAGCGGCGCATGATTAGCGGGCTGAGCGCCAAGGCCCCGGTGCTGCTGGTCCGCGACATCGACGTACAGCTCGCCCGCGAAACCCGTCGCTTACCCTTTGCCGTTGTTGGTGATCTGAGTTCAGTGTCGGCGGCCTTCGGACGACCGATCGACGTTCTCCTCGGTGCCGATATGTTCACGGGCAGCTGCATCGCGCTCGATTTCGCGAACAGGCGTATGGCGGTCGTCAAGTCAGGCACGTTTCTCGCCGGCCCCGACTGGCGCGCTGTCGCGCTCGGACGCGGTGCCAAGCAGGAGCTGTTCATCCGGGCCTCCGTCGAGGGCCTGTCTCCCGTGCCCTTGATGATCGATCTTGGCAGCTCGGCCGCGCTGATGCTCTCGTCGGCCTATGCCCGCGATCAAGGGCTGTTGAACGGGAAGCTCGTCTCGACCGCGGCGATCGGCGGCGTCGATGGCGTGCGAGTCAACGATGCTTTCACAACCCAGAACATCAACATTGAAGGGCTTGGCGTCTCGAACGTCCCCACACTCGGGATGAGAGCTTGGCTCTCCACCAGCACGGTTGGCAATGTCGGCCTACCGCTGATCGCTCAATTCGACGTGGTGTTCGACGTGACCGCCGGATTCGTGTGGCTCCGGCCACTCGGTCCTCGTCGTCGCCTGCCGATGCTGAAGGACCGTAGCGGCCTTGGCCTCGCAGCCTCACCAACGGCGCTCACCGTCGTTCATGTGGCGGCGAACAGTCCCGCGGAAAAGGCTGGCTGGGCGGTCGGCGACCGGATCGTGGCGGTGAACGGCCATTCGATCGATGCGAACTATACGCGTGGGGAGCTCTGGCAAGTGCGCTCCCGGCCTGCTGGCACCCTCGTAAAGCTGACGATGGCCTCGGGTGATGTGCGCGACCTCAGGCTAGCCGACTATTACTGATCGGCTTGAGGGTGGCCTTTGCCGATCGCCTTCATGATCCGACAATCGGCCATGCGCGCCTTGGTGCAGCTCTGGCTGAGCATTGCCAACTCATCCCGCAACACCGCGAGTTGCGCCAGCCTCTCCTCAACATCCTTGAGGTGCTGAGCAGCGATAGCTGAGGCGGCACCACAATCCTGGTCCGGGTTCTGCGCCAGCCCCATCAACGATCGTATTTCGTCGACCGAAAAGCCGAGCCGGCGACCGTTGCGGATGAAGTGCAAACGCTCGATGTCGCTGGCATCATAGGTTCTACGGCCCGACGCCGTGCGCGGGGCGGAGCGCAGCAACCCGATCGACTCATAAAACCGGATCGTCGTCACTTTTGTCGACGTCTCGCTGGCGAGCTGCCCAATCATCACCGGCTTCATCATGCCATCCTTGCTAATGCGAACGTGTCGCACATTTCGCTTGCTTCTACAGCGACTGGAGGTGGTAAGGAAGGCCGCATGAATGCTTCTACCGAAAGCTGCGGGTGCCACGGGGAGCCCGCGCGCGCGCAAACCGATCCGGCCTATCGCCGTGCGCTGCTGACCGTCGTGGTGCTCAACCTCGGCTTCGGAGTCGCCGAGCTGTTCGGCGGGTTCATCGCCGATAGCCAAGCGCTGAAAGCGGATTCCCTCGATTTTCTCGGGGACGGGTCGATCAGCCTTATCGGTCTTCTCGCGCTTGCCTGGTCCGCACGGGCGAGGGCAAAGGTCGCGCTGACGCAGGGGTTGTTTCTCGGTGCGCTTGGCGTGGGCGTAATCGGTTTCGCGATTTGGCGCGCCCTGAACGCAACCGCGCCGGATGCCGAACTGATGGGCACAATCGGCGTTGTCGCGCTCGCGATCAATGTCGTGTCCGCCTTGGTGCTTGCGCGTTTCCGGGAAGGGGACGCCAATGTTCGCGCGATCTGGCTGTTCAGCCGCAACGACGCGCTCGCCAATGTCGCGGTGATCGCCGCGGCCGGTCTGGTGGCGTGGACAGGAAGCGCCTGGCCGGACCTCGCCGTCGCCGGCCTCATCGCCCTCCTGTTCCTCCACTCCGCTTATGAAATCGTCACTGGCGCTCGGCGCGAACTGGGAGAGCGGTAGTGCGTCTGCTCACCTTGATCCGGGCAATGCTCTCGCTGCGGCTGCTCGCCGCGCTCGCTGCGCTGCTGATCCCTGCTGCGGCATTCGCCGAACCCGGCGACGTGCAAACCGCATGGCGGCTGCTCGACTATATGGCCGTCGATTATGGAGGCGCGGTCGCGAACGGTCGGATCAAGAGCGCGTCGGAATACGCCGAAATGAATGAGTTTGCCGCGTCGGTCTCGACACGGCTTCAAGGCCTGCCGGCGAAGCCGGAGCGCCAAGCCCTCATTCAGCGGGCCGCCAACCTCCAAGCGGTAATCGCGGAAAAGGGATCGACTGAACAGGTGGCAACACTGGCGCACGGGCTCGCGGCCGATCTGCTGCGCGCCTACCCGGTGCCGCTCGCGCCCGATAAGGCTCCGAACCTCGTCTCCGGCCATGCCCTGTTCCAACAATCCTGCGCGTCCTGTCACGGCATGACGGGCAACGGCCGTGGCCCCGACGCCGCCAAGCTCGCGACACCCCCGATCGCCTTTACCGATGCCGAACGTGCGCGCCAGCGCAGCGTCTTCGCGCTCTATCAGGTGGTGACGCAGGGCATCGACGGGACGGCGATGCAGAGCTTCGCCGATCTGCCGAACGATCAGCGCTGGGCGGTAGCATTCCGAGCCGGGAGCTTCGCCTTCACGGACGCGCAGGCGCGCGAAGGCGAGCGGCTGTGGAAATCCGATCCGACCCTTCGCCGTCGCATCCCGGACCTGAAAACCCTGGTCGCACTCACCCCGGCCGCGCTCGGCGCGGCGATCGGCGACGCCAAGGCTGACGCCGTGCTCGCGTTCCTGCGTCGCCACCCTGAACAGGTGATGCAACAGGCTCCCGGCTCGCTCGCGGTCGCCCGCGCCAAACTCGCCGAAAGCGTGGCCGCTGCCCGGCGTGGCGATGCGCGGATGGCAAAAGAGCTGGCGCTGTCAGCCTATCTCGATGGGTTCGAGCCGATCGAACCAACGCTCACCGCGCGCGACGCGACGCTGATGGGCCGAATCGAGGGCGCCATGGGGGAGTTCCGCGCCGCGATCGACCGGGGCGCATCGCCCGATGATCTCGCGGAGAAGGTCACGGTGCTGGGCGGCTTTTTCGATGATGCAGAAGCGGCGCTCGCGCCCGATGCCGCCACCGAGGCGTCCACGTTCCTGGGCGCGTTCACGATCCTGCTGCGTGAAGGGCTCGAAGCCCTGCTCATCGTCGTCGCCATGATCGCATTCCTGCGTAAAGCCGACCGCGGCGAGGCGCTGCGCTACGTTCATGGCGGCTGGGTCAGCGCGATCATCGCGGGCGGAATCACCTGGGCGGTCGCCACCTATGCAATCGGGATCAGCGGCGCGAGCCGGGAGCTGACCGAAGGGTTCGGCTCGCTGTTCGCCGCGGTCGTGCTGCTCTCGGTCGGGATTTGGATGCACGGTAAGGCGCAAGCCGATCAGTGGCAGCGCTATATTCGCGAGAAGATGTCGCGGGCGCTCTCGGGCGGGTCGGGCTGGTTCCTGTTCGGACTCGCCTTCGTGGTCGTCTATCGCGAGGTTTTCGAGACGATCCTGTTCTACGCCGCTCTCTCCGCGCAAGGTGACAACGGGATGCTGCTCGCCGGTGCCGGATCGGCCATTGGACTGCTTGGTGTGATCGCCTGGGCAATGCTCCGCTACAGCCGCAAGCTGCCGATCGCGCAGTTCTTCCGCTATAGCTCCTGGCTCATGGCCGTTCTGACCGTCGTGCTTGCGGGCAAGGGCGTCGCCGCTCTCCAGGAGGCCGGCCTTATCAACATCGCACCGCTCGCGGACGTGCCGCGGCTGTCGATGCTAGGGTTATTCCCCACCTGGCAATCGGTGCTGGCGCAACTCCTGATGGCGGTCGCCATCGCAGTGGGGTTTGCCTGGAATCGGCGCAACCGATCTCGCTCGGGTTCCGGCCCGGCGACGGCTCACTAGGCGAGGCTCGCATTTGCCCCCGCTTCGCTCGCGCACACTGGCCGGCATGTCGCGCATCCGCGACGGGCGCCAGGACCTCGCGGGTACGCAGCGGACATGAAAGCGGGCACGGCCACGCTGCTGATCGCCACGGGGGCCGCGCTAGACCTGGCGACCAAGGCATGGGCGCGGGCTGCGCTCGAACCCTATGGGCCGGCGGGCGATTTCCTGCCCTTCGTCTCGCTGCGCCTGACCTTTAACGAGGGCGTGTCGTTCAGCCTGCTCGCCTCTGATGGCGACGTCGGGCGCGCCCTCCTGATCGGGCTCACGGCAATCCTGACCCTCGGCCTTGTCGCGTGGGCCTACCGCTCGCAGGGCTGGCAGCGCACGGCCTTAGCGGTCGCCGCGGCCGGCGCCGTGGGCAATCTGATCGACCGCGCCGCACGCTGGTCTGTAACCGACTTCCTCGGGCTGCACTTCGGGAGCTGGCACCCCTTCGTTTTCAACCTCGCCGACGTGTGGATTTCGCTCGGGGTCGGGCTACTGCTGCTCGGGCCATACTTACCCGCAAGAGGATCGACGGCCGAAGCGTTTCGCCGGAATGGCGCTGAACGCCCGGCAGCTACGGACGGAGGGCCGTGATGACAGAGAGTTCTCGCGACAGGCGCCCTTGATGGAGGCAACCGTCCGCCCCCGCCTTTTCGGCTGATACCGAGCTAAGGCTTGTGTGCCGAGTAGATAGAAATGGAGCCGGTCGGCGTTGATATCGACTGGCGCTCGATCACGCGATCGAACCCCGCCGCGGCGAACATGCGGGGTAGCACGCCATCAGCGTTCGGCTGGGTGTTCGCGAACCCGTCGAGGCGCTGAATCTGCCGAAACAGAGCCCGCATCGTCCGGCTGCGCTGCTCGCCATAGTCGGCAACGAAACGCGCGCCGCTTGGCCGCAGAACGTCAAATATCGCGTCAAGGATCGCCCGTTTTATGACAAGCGGGCATTGATGGAATATCAATCTCGACACGACCTTATCGACCGGCTCGATCCCGGTCCTCGCCAGCTCGTCACCCATCGCCTCGGTCCATTCGATCGCGGCGCGCGTTTTGGCTGCCTTCGCGTGGGCGATCTTCAACACGGACGGGTCGGGGTCCACCCCGATAACGCGCGCGGCCGGGCATTGCCGCTTCACCATGATTGCGAAGCTGCCCGTCCCGCATCCTACATCTAGAATCGTTTCGCTCGGGCTGGGGGCCGCCAATTGCAGCAGCGCGGTTCGCCATCGGCGCTCGCGCGTCAGCAACGCTATCGCATGATCGTATAGACCGGTCAGCTCGGGGCGGCCCAGCGCGGCACGTAATCGCGATCGAGGACGACGGGGTGCCGCTGTTTCATCCTGCCAACGGTTCCATCGTCATTGCCGAAACATCATGCATTTTCTCCCCGATGCCTTTGAGGTCGAATGGCACCCACGAGTCCCGCCAGATACTTGGCGTTCAAAGCAAAGAGCCCGCCGGCGAGCACGATGTAAAACCAGCCGAGTGCGGTCAAGCTGGCGACAGTGCGTGCCTCATCACCCTGCCAGGCTACAGCGAGCACGACCTGAACGATGAATAGCCCGGCAAGCGCTGCCGCCCCAAGCAAGCTCAGCCCGAGGCGAAGTAGGAGGGCGATGCCGAACAGCGACTGCGCCGCGGTCAGGAAGAACTCCTCATGCTGGCGCGCGTCGAGTGGTAAACTCGAAAGCTGGCCCGCACCTAGACTGACGGCGAGGGGCAACATGCCGACCAGCAAGGTCCACTGGTTGATCTTGTCGGAAATCATCGTCGCTAAGCCCTGTTCGGACCGCCTCGCCAACACGAAGAGAATGGCGACTGTGACCGCGGGGGCTTCGCTGGCGAGCGGCGCGAGCCATTGGATCAGCAGGAACTCGTCGAACCCGAGCTGACGGCCGGAGTCGACCATCGCTTCGGCGAACGGCTCCGCCGACGCGAGGATTACCGCGGCTGCCACCAAGGTCAGTCCGCCCATGACAAGCCATTGGCGCGTCGGAGAGAGCAGGGTGAGCGCAGCCGCAGGACCGGGCTCGTCATCATCGTCGTCGTCGCTGCCCGCGCCTTCACCCTTGTCGCTCGCTCGCCACATATACAGGCCGAACAAAGCAATGAGCAGGACCGTATCGACGATGCTGATTGCGTCCTTCAAGAGGACGCTGAACGCATAAAGGCTGGGCACGAGGAGGAAGAGGATCTCGACCCGGTTGGCGCTAGAAAGCGAAATTGCGCGTTCGCCTGTCTTGCGCCAATGAAGCAGCACCAGAAGCGGCCAGGCGATGCCGACCAGCAGCCGGTTCGCACCGGTCATATTTGCTGCCGCATAGTGGACGTAATTGGACCCTGGATTAGCCCCAGCCGAGTAGGCGTAGTAGAAGTCCACGGCATATTCCGGGAGCACGGTGATCAGCGCCACGATGGCGACGATCAGGCCCGCGGAGATGCGCGACTCCGCGGCTTCCGCTCCCCATGACAGGTAGAAGCCGGCTGCCAGGATGGCAGCGCCGAACAGCATGGCGTCGAGCAGAGGGTTTGGCCGCCACCCCTCGATCCTCAGAATAATGGCTGGGATCATGGCAAGCGCGGTTAGCGCGACCAGCATGACGAAGCGGCGCAACGATGCTGGATGCGCCTCCGAAGGGAAGAGATCGACTTGCCTCATCATCGTTTCGCCCCTCCGTTGTGGTCAGCGTCGGCCGTCGGGGTAATGATCTCGACCGCCTCCAAGGTAATCAGTCCGATCTCCGGAACGTCGGCGAGCTGGGTCGCAAACGAACGCAGCCTAGGGTCTTCGTCGACGATCTCGACGACCACGGCGCGGTCGCTTTCGAGCACATGGCGACGGTGGACGTGCGCCGATCGGCCGAATCCGATGAGCGCCTCCAGGACCGTCACTCCGGCAAGCCCGGCGTCTCGCGCCCGAGAGGCGACAACCTCATAGACCTTGCGATCTCCGACATAGGCGGCCTCGTCGGTGTAGATGCGGAGCAGTCTGGCTTGCTGGTTCATGCTTGGCTCCATTTTCATATCGTGCCCGGTCCAGGGAGCTGGTGCGCTCCCCCGCCGTCGTGCGGTTCGGGATCATGCCGTGCGGGATCACCGCGCTTGCTCGCCCGCTCGCCCCAGCCGAGCACCACCCGCGCAATGGCGGGAAGGACGAGCAGCGTCAGGATGGTGGCGGCGATTAGGCCGCCGATCACCGTCGTCGCCAAAGGCTTTTGCACCTCGGCGCCGGTGCCGTGCGCGAGTGCCATCGGCACGAAGCCGATCGCCGGCACGAACCCGGTCATGACAACCGCGCGCATCTTGTCCGCCATGCCGTTGCGGATCGCCTCGGCGATCGGCGCGCCGTTCTCGATACGCTCCCGGATCGCGGTCATCACGACCAGTCCGTTCAGCACGGCAACGCCGGCAAGGCAGATGAACCCGACCGCGGCCGACACCGAAAAGGCGATGCCGGTCAGCGCGAGCGTGAACACACCGCCCGCCAGCCCTAAGGGCACGGCCAAGAATACCGCCCCGGCGCGCGCGAACCCGCCCAACGCCATGTAAAGCAACCCGAAGATGGCAAGGAAGCACAAGGGCACCACGACCGCGAGCCTGCGGCTCGCATCCTGGAGGCTCTGGAACTGTCCGCCCCATTCAAGATAATAACCGGCAGGCAGCTTCACCCGCGCGATCTTGGCTTGTGCCTCTGTGACGAACGACCCGGCATCGCGACCTAAGAGGTTGACCTGGATGGCGAGGCGACGTTTGCCGTTCTCGCGCCTGATCTCATTCAGCCCCTCGGTGACGCGTATCTGCGCCACCTGGGCAAGCGGCACCTGCTGGCGCGCTTGGCCGGCTTCGCTGGGCAGCAACACCGGTAGCGCCTGAATTTCATCGAGGTTGATTCGTGTAGCCTCGGGCACCCGCACGGTGATGTCGAACCGCCGGTCGCCCTCGTAGAGCAACCCGGATTCGCGACCGCCCAACGCCGCGGAGACGGTATCGGCGACTTCCCTAACCGTCAGGCCGTAGCGCGCGATGGCGGCGCGATCGAGCTTGACGTCGAGCGTGGGCGCACCGCCAACCTGGTCGGCCTTGACGCTGCCCGCTCCGGGGATCGACTGTAGAATGCGGACCATCTCGCCAGCGGTCTGCGCCATCTTGTCGAGATCGTCGCCGTAGAGCTTGATCGCGACGTCTCCGCGCACGCCGGCGATCAGCTCGTTGAAGCGGAGCTGGATCGGCTGGCTCATCTCGTAGAGCTGACCGAGCTGACCCCGAGACGCTTTCTCAATCCGCTCGATCACGTCCGCTTTGGTATGGACGCCTGCCGGCCACTGATCCTGCGGCTTAAGAATTACATACCCGTCCGACATATTCTGCGGCATGGGGTCGGTCGCGACCTCGGCCGTGCCGGTTTTCGAGAACATCAATTCGACCTCGGGCAGCTTGGTGACGGCCGCTTCAACCTCGCGCTGCATCACCAACGACTGTTCCAGGCTGACGGATGGCACGCGTGTGGACGCGAGCGCGATGTTCTTCTCGTCGAGCTGGGGGATGAACTCGCTTCCCAGAAGCCCGAACGCGGGGATCGCCGCCAGAAAGAATGCCAGGCCGCCAAGGATGAACGGCCACGGGCGCGCAATTGCCTTGTCGAGGAGCGGTAGATAGCGTGCCTTGGTCTTGGCGATCAGCCACACTTCCTTCTCGGCGACGCGGCCCCGGATCAGCAGCGCGACCATCGCGGGCACGAAGGTCAGCGCGAGGATGAACGCGGCGACAAGCGCGAGCATGATCGTGATCGCCATCGGCGAGAAGGTCTTGCCCTCAACGCCGGTGAACATGAGCAGCGGCGCGAACGCGAGCAGGATGATTGCCTGCCCGAACACGGTGGGCTTAATCATCTCCTGGGAGGCCCGCATGGTCTCCTCAAGCCGCTCGCGAAGGGTGAGGAGCCGCCCCTCATGCTCCTGCCGGTGCGCGAGCCTCGCCAGGCAGTTTTCGATGATGATGACCGCGCCATCGACGATCAGGCCGAAGTCGAGCGCGCCCAGGCTCATCAGGTTTCCGGGGACGCGAAAGGCGTTCATCCCCATCGCCATCATCAGGAACGAGAACGGGATCACGAGCACCGCGATCAGCGCCGCGCGCCAATTGCCGAGCAACAGAAATAGCGCCGCGGCAACAAGGATCGCGCCCTCGGTCAGGTTACGTTCGACCGTCGCGACCGTGGCACTGACGAGCTTGGCGCGATCGAGCACGATCTCGACTTCGACGCCCGGCGGCAATGTTTTCCCGATCTGATCCAGCTTCGCGGCCACGTCCTGCGCGACGATCCGACTGTTTTGGCCGATCAACATCAAAACGGTGCCGATCACGGCTTCCTTGCCGTTCACGCTGCCCCCGCCGGTGCGAAGATCGCCCCCGCTCTCAACGTTGGCGATCTGTCCCACCGTGATCGGCACGCCGCCTCGGGTGGCAGCGACGGCGTTCTTGATCTCGTCCACCGAGCGCACCCGCGCGTCGAGGCGCACGAGATAGCCTTCACCGCCGCGATTATAGTAGTTAGCGCCTACCGCCAGATTGGCGTTCTCCAGAGCCTCACCAAGCTCGCTGTAGGAGATGCCGTAGGTGGAGAGCTTCACCGGATCGGGTTCGACCACGAACGTCTTGGCATATCCGCCGATCGAGTCGACGCCGGCCACGCCGGGAACAGAACGTAGCTGCGGCCGGACGATCCAGTCCTGCACGGTGCGCAGGTATCCGGCTTGTTCAACCTCGTTGGTCAGCCGCTCGCCTTCCGGCGTCAGATAGCTCCCGTCAGACTGCCAGCCGGGCTGGCCGTTCGCGCTCCTGGCTCCTTTTCCTCCCGGATTGGCGAAGCGGACCGTATACATCACGATTTCGCCGAGCCCGGTGGTCACGGGGCCGATCTGCGGCTGGACACCATCGGGAAGCGTGTCGCGCGCCTGGGTCAGCCGCTCGCCTACCTGCTGCCGCGCGAAATAGAGGTCAGTGCCTTCGGAGAAGATCGCACTGACCTGGCTGAAACCGTTGCGCGAAATCGATCGGGTCGTCTCTAGGCCGGGGATGCCGGCAAGCGCGGTCTCGATCGGATAAGTGACGAGCTTTTCCATTTCGACCGGCGAAAGACGCCGATCGACCGTGTTGATCTGCACCTGGTTGTTGGTGATGTCGGGCACGGCGTCGATCGGCAGCTTGGTGAGCTGCCAAACACCGATGCCGGCGATCCCCAAAATTATGAACAGAACCGCCCAACGCGCGCGGACAGCCAGCGCAATGAGATTGACGATCATCTGTTATTCTTCCTCGCCCGCGCCCTTGCCGAGTTCGGCCTTGAGCAGGAATGCGTTCTTGGTGGCGATGGTCTGACCCGATGCGAGACCGGACACGATCTCGATGCGGCCGGCGCTGCGCTGCCCGGTGGTGACGGGGACGGCTTTGAACCCCTTGGGCGTGCGGACGAACACCACGTCGCGAGCATTGAGCGATTGCACCGCCTCCTCGGGCACCACGATCGCGGTCGATGCACCGCTGCGGCTCGGAAACAGCCGCACGCGCACGGCCAAGCCCGGCTGAAGCCGACCGCCGATCACGTCGAGCACCGCGGTCGCAGCGCGAGTTTCGCCGCTCAAGGTCGGCGTCACGGCGCGAACACGGGCGCTGGTCGTGGATCCGTCTGGCAGGTCGATGATCGCCCTGTCACCAGGCGCGAGCCGCTGCGCGTCCGCAGGTCCAACCGCCGCCTCGATCTGTATCTGACTGGAATCGGCGACGCGGAACAACTCGGTCTCCGGTTGCACGAACGCGCCCAGGCTGACATTTTCCGATGTCACGCGTCCCGCGATTGGAGAGGCGACGACGACGCCGCGCCCGTCGCTGGTGACATTGGCCGCTCCTGCCGCGACGCTCGCACGCCGCGCCTCGGCCGCCGCTGATGCGGCTTCCGCCTGCGCCGTTTCGAGGTCAACACGCGGCGAGACCTTTTGGCCGTAAAGATAGCGTTCGCGCGCAAGGTTGCGTTGGGCAAGAGTCGCTTTCGCCGCGGCCGCTGTCCGGTCGGCCGCGATCTGGGCGGCGTCGCGGCTTTCGACGATCGCCAGCGCCTCGCCGCGTCTGACAGGATCGCCCAATCGTTTGAATACCCGCGTCACCGCGCCCCCCGCGCGCGCCGTCACGATCGCCTCGCCCGTGGGCGACGGTGCGACCGTCGCCTGGGCCACGATCTCGGCCGCCAACCCGCCTGGATTGACGGTTTCGGTGGTGACGCCCGTTCTCTTCATCATCTCGGCGCTCATCGGGAGCGTATCGCTCGGCGCCGCCTCCGCTTCGGCCGCCTCGGACTTGCCACCCTCGGGCGCGGGCGCGGCCGGGGTGTCGGCCGTCCATCGTGCGACGGTGAACCCGCCCGCCGCCGCAACGAGCACCGCCGCTGCCACGCCGCCCAACAAACGCTTGTCAGATAAGATCATCGAATATCTCCGGGGATGGCGGGGCGCGCACTCGAGGGCGTCTGCTCGGCCGATAGGGTGGCTGGCGCGGTGAGCCGCGCCAGGCGGGCCTCCGCGTCGCGGTATGTGGCAAGGGCGTCGATCGCTGCGGCGCGCGTTTCGCGAAGCGTCCGCTCGGCCTCCAAAAGATCGAGTTGGCTGAACTTGCCCGCCGCGTAGCCGAGGCGTGCGATGCGGGCGGCCTCCGCGGCTGCGGTCAGCGCCGGTCCTCCCGCCGTGCGCGCTGTCGTCGCGGCATTGGCAAGCTCGGCCTGCGCGCTCGCGATCGACCGATCGGCCTCTAGCAACGCCACCCGGCGTAGCGCCTCCGCCTGGGTTGCCTGTGCCTGGGCCTGGGCAATGGCCGCGCGACCATTGTTGAACACCGGAAAGGGGACCGACACGCCGAATACCGCCGCCACATCGTTCGTTGCCTCAAGTCGGCGCGCGCTCGCGCTCACCGTCACGTCGGGGATGCGCTGCGCCCGCGCGAGCCGGACCTGGGCGCTCGCGGTGCGCGCGTCAGCATTGGCCGCTGCCAGCGCCAGCGTGCCCTCGGCCGAGATAAGCTGGGTGGGTCCGTAGCCGCCGATCCGCTCGAACCAAGCCGTATCCAGCGGCCCGGTCACGGGCTGGCCGATCAGCCTCGCCAGGTTCGCGCGCGCCACCTCGGCAGTGCGCGCGGCCCGTTCCACCGCGGTCTCCGCGTTGATGCGAAGCACCTCGGCGCGCTGTTGCTCGATCGGCGACGCCGCGCCTGCTGTCACACGCACCCGTGCCGCCCGCGCGCCCTCAGCCGCAAGGCCGGCTTGCTCGCGTGCGACAATCAACCGCCGCTCGGCCGCCGCAGCCTCGATGTAGCTCTGCGTGATTGAGAGTGTGAGGTCGGCGATCGCGATGGCCGCGCCGATCCGCGCCCGGTCGATCTGCGCGTCCGCGACCGCGACTCGCGCCGATCGCTTGCCGCCAAGCTCGATCGGAAGCGCCAAGCCCGCGGTAGTTTCCGCGCTGCGGAGTCCGCGATATTCGCCGCTGCCGGCGACGTTCTCGGTTTCGACGACGATCTCGGGGTTGGGGCGAAGCGCCGCCACGCGGCGACCAGCCGTCGCGGCCTGTACGCCTGCAGTTCCGGCCGCAATCGAAGGAGAAACGGCGCCGCCAAGCGCCAGAGCGCGCTCAAGGGTGAAGGGAGGCTCCGAAGGCACGGCCGATGACGGTGCGGACGTCTGCGCCAGTGATCCCGACACGGGGAATGCGAGGAGCAGAACTGCGACTAGGCTCTTCCTCTTCCAGCTTTTCTGTCGAACTTGGTGCTTGCTCATCCGATTTCCCGCGATTCATGTCGCAGGTTGCGCTCATGCAACCTACAGTCTCTAGAGGAGCAAGCCCTAATTTCGCTGCTGTGCTTTCCCATCTCGAAACTGGGGCGAAGGGCGACGACGACCCGGCGTGCGGTCACGGCCTGCACGCCGGCATTGCTGACCACCAGCGGATGGAATGCAGCGCCGCCCGGTGCGAGCGCGCGTTCAAGGATGAAGGGCGGATCGGTAGCGGCCTGGGATGGCCGCGCGGCCGTTTGCGCCTGCGCTATCGAAGCGCCTGACGCGATGGCCATAAGGGCCGCGATGACACGGGACATGAATGATCGTCTCCTGACAAACCTGGAAGCCCGTGCGCGCGCACAGGTGCTAGGGGTTCGTCAGGCTTGTGGAGGCCGTAAAGCCGGGTCGCTCGTCGCGGGCGTGATCGACCCTTGATCCCACGACAGCGGGCACACGCGCATTGCGCTCGCCGAGAACACGGGGGCGGGCGTCACCGGCACGCCGATGTGGTCGCCATGGCAAGTCACATGATGGTGCGGATAACCCTTGTCGGAATCGGCTGGCACCGGCAAAGGCGTCGCCGCGCTCCAGGAAGCCGGCCTTATTAACATCGCGCCGCTCACGGACGTGCCACGGCTGTCGGTTCTAGGCGTGTTCCCCACCTGGCAATCGGTGCTGGCGCAACTTCTGATGGCGGTTGTCATCGCGGTCGGATTAGCTTGGAACGGGCGCAACCGATCTCGCTCGGGTTCTGGCTCAGCGACAGCTCACTAGGCGAACCATGTGACGATCCAAACTCACACATTGTTGTTCGGAGAACTAAGAATGTCGAAGTTCAAGCTCATCGGCGCGGCTGTCGCGCTCACCATTTCGTCCGCCGCTTTCGCCGCCATCGCGGCCGATTGCTGCCCGGATATGGTGTGCTGCAAAGACAGCGCGGACCCTTGCGGTGATAGTGGCGAGGCCAAGGGTGGCGACCACGCCGCGCCCGCCTCAGCCGAACAGCATCGCTAGTTCATAGGGCGGGGGCGGGCAACCGCCCCTACTTTTCGCCAAGCTCTGCGCTTTTGCCTCCGCGCGTCTCGCCGTCCCGCCATGCTGCTGTGAAGATTGAAGCGCTATCCCACGAACAACGATGCTGCTAACAAGACAAACGTGCGACGCCTGCTGAACATCCTTGCTTGCCTCACGCTCGTCGCTTCCTTGGGAACGACGGCGACCGCGCACGCGCTGGAGCGTCCGGATGTCAGCGTCGCGGGTTATACGTCGGCGGGCGAGCAAATAGTCCAAGGCCACGCGCCCGGCGATTCTGACGAAGTGCCGGCGGATGGCGACAAGGCTTTTCCGCACCATCATGGCGGCTGCCACGGCGATCACGTCGCAGCGCCGGTCAAGGTCGTCTCCGATACGGCCGTGCGCGATCACCGCACGATCCCAGTGCCGCTGGTCGAGACGGTGCGTCCGCGCTCGACGGCCGATCCTGCGCTGAGGCCGCCGCAAGCCTGACGATCCGCTGACCCTGCCGGCCTGTGCCGTGCGGGGCGGACCCGGTTCGTCAGGAGACATCATCAATGCATCGTATCATCGCGGCCGTGCTGGCTGCGGCGTCGCTCGCCGATACAGCGGGCGCGCAGACGGCACCGCCGCCGGGCTTCCCGGCAGCGACCGCTTCACCTCAGGCGATGGGCGCATTTTCGCTCGAAAGCGCACTCGCAGCCGGCGGTGTGCCGTCTGCCACCGCCAGTTCTGCCGCGTCTTCAAGTTCGGGGGCCAGCTCGACGTCGGCGTTGCCGTCGGTCGCGGCGGCGAGCGCCAGCGTCGATGCCGCCACGGCCGCCCGGCGCGTCGCCGGCTTGCGTCCCAATCCCGAAGTGCAGGCCCAGGTCGAAAACATCGCCGGGACGGGCGCCTATAAGGGGCTGCGCAGCTCCGAAACGACGGTCGGCGTCGCCCTGCCTCTCGAACTTGGCGGCAAACGTCCGGCGCGCGTAGCCCTGGCGACCGCACGCCTAACGCGGGCGCAGGTTCAGACCGAAATCGCGCGCGCCGACCTGCGGCTGCGGATCACCCAGCTCTATATCGAAGCAGCGGCAGCCGAGCGGCGCGCCGAAGTGCTGGGTGAGCAGGCGAGCATCGCCAACAATGCGTTTCGCATCGCCAGCGACCGCGTCCAGGTTGGCGACGTTGGGCCGATCGAGCAGCAACGCGCCGATGTGCTGCGGATCAACGCACAAGTCGCTGCCGACAGCGCGGCGCGGCAGGCACAGGCCGCGCGAGCCAATCTCGCGACCTTGCTCTCCGGTCCGATCGACGGCCCGCTTGATCGCGCATGGTTCGAACGGATCGACGGCTATGGCCCGCCGCGCCCGACCGAGGTCGAGGGTACCCTGACGCTTGCGGCGGCGGAAGCCGACGTTCGCACCGCCGACGCACAAGTGCGCGTCGCGCGGTCGCTCCGCGTGCCGGACCTGACCGTCAGCACCTTCGCCCGGCGGTTAAAGGCAACGGGTGACACCGCCGCGGTGGTCGGCATCTCGATTCCGATCCCGCTATTTAACAACGGCAGTGCGTTCGTGGCGCAGTCGCGATCAGAACAGACGGTGGCGCTCGCGCAGCGCAATCTCGCGCTGATCGACACCCGCCAGGCCATTGCCAGCGCACAAACGGAAGTGGCGAATGCCGCCGCGACTGCTCGTGCGGCCGGTGGTCCCGGTCTCGCCGCGGCGCAGGAAGCCGCCCGCATTGCGCGGATTGGATGGGCGCAGGGCAAGTTCGACCAGATCGCGCTCCTCGATGCCGAGCGCACCCTGTCACAGACCCGCCAGACCTACGTCGATGCCCTCGCGGCTTATCACGACGCACAGGCGCGGCTCGACCGGCTCACGACGCCGGCCCCCTCTTCTGGAGACAATCGATGATCGATCAGGACGCTAACCAGAAGCGGCGCCT
Organism: Sphingomonas sp. EC-HK361; assembly: GCF_902498785.1. Lineage (GTDB taxonomy): Bacteria > Pseudomonadota > Alphaproteobacteria > Sphingomonadales > Sphingomonadaceae > Sphingomonas. Next base: position 435,480 of record NZ_LR701494.1, on the reverse strand, counting down.
GCTGGGCGGCGGTGCCGCCATTGCCCTCGTCGCCGCGCTCGGCGGCTTCGCCGTCGCGCGGTGCAGCGCCGACCAGCCCGCCACGACTGAAGCCGCGACCGGCAACAGCACCGCCGCTGCCCCGGAAGAAAAAGCCCCGGATACCTTGACGATGACCGCGCAGGCGATCGACCAGGCAGGAATCGCGACCGAGACGATCCGGTCCGGCGGGCTTGGCGCAGAGATTGTCGCGCAGGCGACGGTGAACGCCTCACCGCAGGGCGAGGCGATTGTCACCGCGCGCGCAGCCGGTGCCGTCACGCGGCTGATGAAGCGGCTTGGCGATCCGGTCCGCGCCGGCGAAACGTTGGCGATCGTCGAAAGCCGCGAGGCGGCGCAGATCGCGGCCGATCGCACCGCAGCAGCGGCCAAGTCGACGCTGGCGCAGAAGGCGCTCGCGCGAGAAAGCTACCTCTATCGCCAGAAGGTGTCGGCGCGAGTGGAGCTGGAACAGGCGCAGGCCGAAGCGGCATCGGCCGCAGCGGAAGCGCGGCGCGCGAGCGTGGCGGCGGGTGCTGCCCGTGTAACAGCAGATGGTCGAGGCGTGATCGTGACTAGCCCGATCTCGGGACGCGTCACGGCCGAGAGCGCCACCCTAGGCGCGTTCGTGCAGCCCGAAACCGAGCTGATGCGCGTCGCGGATGCCTCGAAGGTGCAGATCGAGGCAGCGGTCGGACCGGGGGACGCGCAGCGGCTCTCGCCCGGCGACCGTGCCATCATCGAGTTGGCCGATGGGCGCACGATCGATGCGCGGGTGCGTGCGGTCACGCCGGGGCTGGCGAGCGAGACCCGCTCGGCGACGGCGGTCCTCGATGTTCCCGGCGCGCTTCAACCAGGCCTCGCGGTAAGGGTGCGGCTGCTACCTAGCCGCGGCGATACCTCGAACGCGATCGTCGTGCCGGAAGACGCGGTGCAATCGCTCGAAGGGCGCGACGTGGTGTTCGTCCGCACCGCGAAAGGCTTCCGCGCGCAAACGGTCACAATCGGCCAACGCAGCAACGGCCGTGTCGAGATCCTCAAGGGTCTGCCGGACGGCAGCCAGGTCGCGACCAAGAATGCATTCCTGCTCAAGGCCGAACTCGGCAAGGGCGCGGGCGAGGAAGAATAGACCATGATAGCGAACCTCATGGCGCTTTCCGTCCGCGCACGCTGGACGGTGCTCGCGCTCTTCCTCGTCATCGCCGGCCTCGGTGTCTGGCAGCTTACCAAGCTGCCGATCGACGCGGTGCCCGACATCACTACGAAACAGGTCCAGATCAACACCGTCGATCCGCGGCTTTCACCGGTCGAGATCGAGAAACTCGTCACCTATCCGGTCGAAATTTCGCTCGCCGGCATTCCCGGCCTGGAGACGACGCGATCCATCTCGCGCAACGGCTTCAGCCAGGTCACAGCGATCTTCACCGACAAGACCGACCTCTATTTCGCGCGCCAGCAAGTCGGCGAACGCCTTCGGCAGGCAACCGAAAATCTGCCTGACGGCGTGCAGCCACAGATCGGGCCGGTCACAACCGGTCTCGGCGAAATCGTCATGTATACGGTCGGCTACACCAACCCGGACGGCAAGGGGGCGAAGAAGGCCGCGGGGCAACCGGGCTGGCAGCCCGATGGCAGCTATCTCACACCCGAAGGCGAGCGGCTGACCGATGCCGTCGCAAAGGCAGGGTATCTGCGGACCGTGCAGGACTGGATCATCAGCCCACAGCTCCGCTCGGTTGGCGGCGTCGCCGGCGTCGATTCCATTGGCGGCTTCGCCAAGACCTTCGTGGTCGAGCCGGACCCGGTGAAGCTCGCCAGCTTTGGCATCTCGTATAGCGAGCTGGGACAGGCACTCGAAAACGCGAACCTCGCGGTCGGCGCGAACTACTTCAACAAGGGCGGCGAGGCCTATCTGGTCCGCGTCGATTCCCGCGTCCGCACGGTCGATGAAATCCGCAACGCGGTCGCCGCGACGCGCGGCGGGACGCCGATCACGATCGGCCAAGTTGCGAACGTCAAGGTCGGCGGCGACCTGCGCACCGGCGCGGGCAGCATGAACGGGCAGGAAGCGGTCATCGGTACGGTGCTGATGCTGATCGGTCAGAACAGCCGTATCGTTGCCGATCAGACGTCGACCAAGCTGGACCAAGTGGCGAAAACGCTGCCGCCCGGCATCGAGGTCAAGGTCGTGCTGAACCGCGCAAAGCTCGTCGGCGCCACCGTCGGCACCGTCGAGCGCAACCTGACGGAAGGTGCGCTCCTGGTCGCGGCCTCGCTATTCCTGCTGCTCGGCAACTGGCGCGCGGCGATCATCGCCGTACTGGTCATTCCCTTCTCGTTTCTTATGATGGCGATGGGGATGAACGCCTTCGGCGTGCCCGGCAATCTGATGAGCCTCGGCGCGCTCGACTTCGGCCTGATCGTCGATGGTGCGGTCATCATCATCGAAAATTGCCTCGCCAGACTGGCGCACCGGCAGGAACACGAAGGGCGGCTTCTCTCGCTGCGCGAGCGGCTTGAGGAGACGATGCGGGCGGCGCAGGATATGATTAAGCCAACCGTCTTCGGGCAGGCGATCATCCTGCTCGCCTTCGCGCCTCTGCTGACCTTCACCGGCACCGAGGGCAAGACCTTCTCGCCGATGGCGATCACAATCATGCTCGCACTCGTTGCGGCGTTCCTACTGGCGATCACGCTGGTGCCGGCGCTGGTAGCGATTATGATCCGGGGCAAGGTCGCGGAAAAGGACGTGTGGCTGATCCGCAAGTCCAAGGAACGCTATCTGCCGCTGCTCGATAGGGCGATTGCGCGGCCGTGGCCGTTCATTCTTGGCGGCCTCGCCTTCTTCCTGGCGGCGATCCCGGCGTTCGGCCTGCTAGGCTCGGAGTTCATCCCACAGCTCGATGAAAAGAACTTGGCGGTCGCATCGACGCGCGTGCCGTCAGTCAGCCTCGAACAGTCGCTCGCAATGCAGCGGGAGGTCGAAAAGGCGGTCAAGAAACTGCCGGAAGTCGAAACGATGTTCTCCAAAACCGGCACCGCCGAAGTCGCAACCGACCCGATGCCCCAAAACGTCTCGGACGGCTTCGTCATCCTGAAGCCGCAGGAGGAATGGCCCGCAGGCGTGGAAACCAAGGCGGACGTGATCGCCCGGATTGAGAAGGCGACAGGCGGCCAGCTCGGCAATCTCTACGAGGTCAGTCAGCCGATCCAGCTCCGCTTCAACGAGCTGATCGCGGGCGTCCGTGGCGATGTCGCGATCAAGCTCTATGGCGACGATCTCGACAAGATGGCGCAAACCGCGAACGAGATGGTGCGCGTGCTGCAAACCATACCCGGCGCGGCGAGCGTAAAGGCCGACCAGGTGGGCGGTGCGCCGACCCTCGACATCAAGCTCGATCGCGCGGCCATCGCGCGGCTCGGCCTGACAGTTCGCGATGTGTCGGACACAATTGCGGCCGGGCTTGGCGGGCGTGAATCGGGGCTGGTCTATGAGGGCGATCGTCGGTTCGACGTCACCGTGCGCGTGCCCGACGCGACACGCGCCAACCTCGACGATATCCGGTCGCTGCCGGTGCTGCTCCCCGCAGTCGAAGGACGGCCCCGCTCCCAGGTACCGCTCGCACAAGTCGCGCAAATCCGGCTAACGGAGGGTCTGAACCAGATCAGCCGTGAGAACGGCAAGCGCCGCGTCGTCGTCCAGGTCAACCTGGGTGGACGCGATGCCGGATCGTTCGTGGCAGAAGCACAGGCTAAGATCGCGCAGGTAAAGTTGCCTGCCGGCTACTACCTCGAATGGGGCGGTCAGTTCGAGAATTTACAGGCGGCGTCCAAGCGGCTGTCGATCGTCGTGCCGCTTTGCTTCCTCGCAATTTTCGGGCTCCTCTACATGGCGCTCGGCGGGTTCGGCCGAGCGGCGTCTGTATTCCTGGCGGTGCCACTCGGCCTCGCGGGCGGGGTGTTCACGCTCGTGCTGACCGGCATCAGCTTCTCGGTATCCGCTGCGGTCGGGTTCATCTGTCTCGCCGGCGTCGCGGTGCTGAACGGACTCGTCGTGATGAGCGCGATCCGGGAACGCAGCGAAGCCGGGCTGCCGGTCGCAGAGGCGATCCGCGAGGGCATGGCCGAGAAGATGCGCGCGGTCATCATGACCGGATTCGTGCCGGCAATCGGCTTCGTGCCGATGGCGCTGGCACATGGCACCGGCGCGGAAGTGCAAAAACCGCTCGCGACGACGGTTATCGGCGGCCTCGTCGCCGCGACGATCCTCACCCTGCTCGTACTGCCCGCCATCGCCAAGGTCGTCCTAGGGGCGACTTCGCGGGAGCGGGGGAAGGATGATCCATCAACGGACGCCCCCTTGGAGGTGACGGCATGACCATGATGAAGCTGCTGCGGGTCTATACCGACGAGACCGCCTATTTTGGGGATCGCAAGGTCTTTGAACTCATTGCCGAACGGGCCCGCGACGCCCGTCTGGGCGGCGCGACTGTGATCGAGGCGATGCTGGGGATAGGGCGATCGGCGCACACGCACCGCCGCCACATTCTGGAAAACGATCGGTCGGTGGTATCGAGATTGTCGACGAAGATGCGCGATTGCGCGCGTTTATCGCCGATTTGCGCGACATCACGGGCATCGGCCTGATGACGCTTGAAGCGATCGAGGTTATCGATCCTGAGATCATCGCGGACGCGAGCGATGAGCGGGAATGAGGATAATACCGCCGGTTTCGGGCGCGATCGGGCGCGGATCGTCGATCATGTGGCGATCGTTGCGGCATCGCCGCTGCGCGTTTGGTCCGTTCTTACCGACTTTGCCGGACATGAGAGCTGGAAGCCTTTCATCCAGCTCGCTGGCGAGGCCATTGAAAGTGGCGAGGCGACATACAGCTTTCGCATCGGCGGGTTGGAAAAACCCATGACAAGCGAAGCAACGATCATCCGCTTCGAAAAACCTGTGGTGTTTGCCTGGACCGCCGGTGTCGCGAAGATGCTGTTGTTCGAGGAGCGCTACGAACTGGCGGACGATCCCGGCGGAACACAGGTGCGCCATAGTGTGCGCTTCTCCGGGCTGTTCTCCCGCCCGCTGATGGCGTTGATGCGCCGCAAAATCCAAGCGAGCCTTGTTACCGCAGATCGGTGCTTGGAGCGTCATTTGCGGCGTCTGGCGACACAACCAATAGCGAGGCCAAGACCTGTGTCGTCGAACCATGCCTCGCGAAGGGCGAGGAAGCGGCGATGACGTGCCTTTGGGTCCGGGACGTCGGCTTGGGTATCGGCTTGGCACTGGCGTCGTCCGGTTGCACCGAACAGCCGCGCAAGGGGCCGCCGACCGAACAGGAAATCCACGCCGGCGACAGCGGCGTCGCGAGCCGAGTGCCCGGCCGCCATCTGTTTCGCTGCACCGATCGCCGTGAGCTCCTAGTCGATTTCAAGGATGAAGGATTGGCAATCGAGCTTCGATGGAGCGCGGGAACGAAGCCGATCGTCCTGACAGCCCCCATGCAGGGACTCCAATATGTCGGCGAGGCGACCAGCGCGACCTTCGCCGGCAGCGAACTCACGATCGAGGCCGCTGGAAAACCCTCCATCCGCTGCCGGAAGGAAACCACTGGATGATCCACCGCCGCAACGAGGGGACAAATTGAGGATGGCCGCGCTCAAATTCTCCCTTATCCCCATGATCGCGATCATGATCGGGGCGCTCGTCGCCGGGTGGCGTACCCCTGGCGAGAAGCTGGTAGCGGCCATGCAGCACCTCGCGGCCGGCGTGGTATTCGCTGCGGCAGCGACCGAAATACTGCCGTTGGTGGTGCACGGCGGATCGCCGACCGCGACGCTGATCGGCGGTGCGGTTGGTGTTGCGGTGATGCTCTGCCTCAAGGCTGCGGAAGCCCGCTTCGAGGGTCCGGTCGCGCTGCTCGCCGCGATCGGCCTCGATCTCGCCATCGACGGCTTGGTCCTCGGCCTCGCTTTCATCGCCGGCGAGAAGGCGGGCACTTTGCTGGCCGTCGCGCTGACGCTCGAAGTGTTGTTCCTGGCGCTGACGCTTACCAATGATCTGGCAAGTCGGTATCGCAAGCTGAAGGCGATCGGCCTTACCTGTGCGCTGGCGCTGCTGGTGCCGATCGGCGCGCTCGTCGCGCAGCCCGTCGCGCTGCTGTCGCCCGCGTGGATCACCGGCTTCCTGAGCTTCGGCCTCATGGCGCTCCTCTACCTCGTGACCGAAGAACTGCTGGTCGAGGCGCACGAGAAACCGGACACGCCGCTCATCAGCGCGATGTTCTTCGCCGGCTTCCTGGCGCTGCTGCTCATCGAGGAGATCGCGCTGTGACCAGAAAACTGATGTCGAACCCGCCTCATTCAAGCCGTTCGGATTTTGGAGAGATTAGGAGAGCGCTAAATGGCCAATAGTCGATCGATGCCCGCCGTGCCGAGCGTGACCAAGCGCCGCATTCTAGTCGCGATGCCACTCGGCGCGTGCTTGATTATGTCAACGACAAGCTGCGCCTCAACTCGCCCGCTGAAGGTTCCCCTGCACGCGATGGGGAATAATCGCGTAGAAATAGTCTGGACGCGGACCTACCCGACCAAAACCGGATTGCGCGTCAGTGGCATGGTCCGTCGCGCCGGTATGTTCGGCCCCGGACTTGGAGGTCATCTCCATGTCACCGCATTCATCAAGGACTTGGCTAACCCATACAGCGTCGACACACGTTGGAACGGCACTCTTTCAACAAGGGTAAGGCGTTTAGTGCCGTTCAGCGCGTCGATCGCCGATGTGCCTATTGAGAGAGTGGAACACATCGACGTCGAGTATCGCTCTGGTCATGATTATCGAACCCGGAGCGTTACAACGTGAGGGTTTATCGTAACTCAATCTGCGCACCCCTTCTCGAACGGGTTGTGGGGCCGTTCATTTCTGAAACTTGGGAAACTTCCTGATGCCGCACGATCATGGCGCAGCCGGCCATAGCCACGACCATACGGCGGGCGCCAACGCGAAGATGCTCACCTGGGCGCTGGGGCTGACCGCCACCTATCTCGTCGCCGAAGTAATCGGCGGGTTCGTTTTCAACAGTCTCGCGCTGCTCTCCGACGCCGCGCACATGATGACCGATGTCGCGGCGCTCGTGATCGCGCTGATGGCGATCAAGCTCGGCGGCAAGTCAGCCGACGAAAAGCGGACGTTCGGCTACCGGCGGTTCGAGATATTGGCGGCGGCGTTCAACGCCGTGCTGCTGTTCGTCATCGCTATCTATGTGTTCGTGGAGGCGATCAAACGCTTCAATGCGCCGCAGGAAGTCCAGTCCTGGGGCATGATGGCGGTCGCGGCGATCGGTCTCGTCGTGAACCTGATTTCGATGCGGCTGCTGACAGCGGGCAAGGACGCCAGCTTCAACGTGAAGGGCGCCTATCTGGAGGTGTGGGCCGACATGATCGGCTCGATCGGCGTGATTCTTGGCGCGCTCGCCATCAAGTTCACCGGCTTTACCTGGATCGATCCCATCGTCGCAGTAGCGATCGGGCTGTGGGTGCTGCCGCGGACGTGGATATTGCTCCGCGATACGACCAACGTGCTGCTCGAAGGCGTGCCGGGTGGACTGAAGCTCGGCGAGGTCCGCACGGCAATCGCCGGCGTTCCCGGCGTCGCCGGCCTCCACGATCTTCACGTCTGGTCGATGAGCAACGACGATGTGAGTTGCACGGTCCATGTCGTGCTGAAGGAGGGCGCGGACGTCGATGCCACTCGCACCGCTGTCCAGGCCGTCCTTCTGGAAAAATACGAGATCGAGCATAGCACGATCCAGACCGAAGGGTCAGATCGTCAATGCGGGGACGAGGACCATCTTCATCGTTAGTCGGTGAAGGATGGGAGGCGTCGCGGAACAGAACCGCAACGCCTCCCACTCTCGCGACTGTCAGGCCGAGGATAAGGCCGTGTCCGTCCGGCGTCGCGGCCTCAACCGCGACACCCAGGCGGTGATCGCCGGCAGCACCAGCAGGGTCAGCACGGTCGATGTGATTAGACCGCCGATCACGACGATCGCCAAGGGCCGCTGCACCGCGGCGCCAGTTCCAGTGGCAAGCGCCATCGGCAACAACCCGAGCGACGCCACCATCGCGGTCATCAGGACCGGACGCACCCGTTCCATCGCGCCATCGGCGATGGCCTGTTCCTCGTCCTGACCATCTTCCAGATGCTTCCCTATCGCGCTCATCATTACGAGATCATCGCCAGCGCCAAGCAAGCGTTTATCAACGATCATATCGATCATTGCCCTGTTCATGCCGAAGAAGGTGAGGGCACGAAAGTCGCGGTGGAGCAATTCCGCGCAATCTCAAAATACTGGTAGCCGCAACAGGGTCGCTGCTTGTCGCATCAACCAAGCCCTGGCCCCAACCATCCCGGCCAACGACCGGTAAGGCAGGGTATACGGGGCTGGACACACCAAGCATATCCATTATGCTGGATATATGGAAAACGAGGATGCCATCTCGGCGCTGGGTGCTCTTGCACAAGGAACGCGCCTTGACACGTTCCGCCTCTTGGTACGGCACGAACCGGATGGTTTGGCTGCCGGCGATATCGCGCGTCAGCTCGACGTGCCGCAGAACACCCTGTCGGCGCATCTCGGCATCCTCGCGCGCGCCGGCCTGGTTCGCTCCGAACGGCATAGCCGCTCGATCATCTACCGTGCCGATCTGGACGGCCTGCGCGCGCTGACGTTGTTCCTCGTCAAGGATTGCTGCGCCGGCAATGCGGAGCTGTGCGCGCCGCTCGTCGCCGAACTCACCCCCTGCTGCTGAAAGGACGCCCCGTGGCCGTCGATATCGTCATTTACCACAACCCCGAGTGCGGCACGTCGCGCAACACGCTGGCGATGATCCGCAATGCCGGCATCGAGCCGCATGTGGTGGAGTATCTGAAGACCCCGCCCGCTCGCGCGATGCTGGTCGAGCTGATCGACCGCGCCGGCATGACGCCCCGCGAGCTGCTGCGCGAAAAGGGGACGCCCTATGCGGAGCTGAGCCTAGAAGACACGTCGCTGCCCGACGAGGCTCTGGTGGATGCGATGATGGCGCATCCCATCCTCATCAACCGGCCGCTGGTCGTCTCACCGCTCGGCGTGAAGCTGTGCCGGCCGTCCGAAGCCGTCCTCGACCTGCTGCCGAGAGACCAGCTCGGCGCGTTCGCCAAAGAAGACGGCGAACAGGTGGTCGATGCCTCGGGCCAGCGCGTCGCCTGATGCTCCTTGCCGTCCTGATCTTCGTCGCCACGATCGCGCTTGTCATCTGGCAACCCAGGGGTCTCGGGATCGGATGGAGCGCGATGGGCGGGGCTGTCGTCGCGCTGCTTGCGGGCGTCGTCACGCTGTCCGACGTGCCGGTGGTATGGGGCATCGTCTGGAACGCGACAGCCGCGTTCGTCGCGATCATCGTCATCAGCCTGCTGCTCGATGAAGCCGGGTTCTTCGAATGGGCGGCGCTCCATGTCGCCCGCTGGGGCCGGGGGCACGGTCGCCGGCTGTTCGTCCTGATCGTGCTGCTCGGAGCGGCGGTGTCCGCGCTGTTCGCAAACGACGGTGCGGCGCTGATCCTGACGCCGATTGTCATCGCCATGCTGCGGGCGCTGGGGTTCAGGGACAAGGCGACGCTGGCGTTCGTCATGGCGGCGGGGTTCATCGCCGACACCGCCAGCCTGCCGCTGGTCGTGTCAAACCTCGTCAACATCGTGTCGGCCGACTTCTTCAAGATCGGGTTCGGCGAATATGCCGCCGTGATGGTGCCGGTCGATCTGGTGTCGATTGCCGCCACGCTGGGCGCGCTGTTGCTGTTCTTCCGGCGCGACATACCGGCGGACTATGACGTGGGGGCACTGCGCGCGCCGCGTGACGCGATCCGCGATGCCGCGACGTTCCGTGCGGGCTGGATCGTTCTTGCACTGCTGCTCGCCGGCTTCTTCCTGCTCGAACCGCTCGGCGTGCCGGTCAGCGCCGTGGCCGCGGCCGGCGCGATCCTGTTGCTAGTGATCGCGGGGCGGGGCCATGTGATCCCAACGGCCAAGGTGCTCCGCGGCGCGCCCTGGCAGGTCGTGATCTTTTCGCTCGGCATGTACCTGGTCGTCTACGGCCTGCGGAACGCCGGCCTGACCGACCATCTGGCGGCGCTGCTCGATCGCACCGCGCAAGGCGGCGTGTGGGGCGCGGCGCTGGGCACGGGCGTCATCGCGGCCGTCCTGTCGTCGGTGATGAACAACATGCCGACCGTGCTGGTGGGCGCGCTGTCGATCGACGCCACCCACGCCACGGGCGCGATCAGGGAAGCGATGATCTACGCCAATGTGATCGGCTGCGATCTCGGCCCCAAGCTGACGCCGATCGGGTCGCTCGCGACGCTGCTGTGGCTCCACGTTCTCGGGCAGAAGGGCGTGCGGATCGGATGGGGCTACTACTTCCGGGTTGGCGTCACCCTTACCGTGCCGGTGCTGCTCGTCACGCTCGCGGCTCTCGCAGTGAGGATCATGATCGGATGACGGCACTGATCTACATTGGCGCGGCGCTCGCGGAGATCGCCGGATGCTTCGCCTTCTGGACGTGGCTTCGCATGGGAAAGTCGCCGGTGTGGCTGGCACCCGGTATCGCCTCGCTGATCCTGTTCGCATGGCTGCTGACCCGCGTGGACAGTGAAGCCGCAGGCCGGGCATATGCCGCCTATGGCGGCATTTACATCTGCGCCTCGCTGCTCTGGCTATGGGGCGTCGGGGGCGTCCGGCCCGATCGCTGGGACGTAGGCGGTGCAGCCCTCTGTCTCGTCGGAACCTGCGTCATCCTGCTCGGCCCACGCGGAGCATGACGATACTGAAAGCCTCTTGATGCCGCTCCGCACGCTTGCCGATCCCGATACCCTGCCGGCGCTCGATCCTGCCTATGCCATCCAGCGGCCGGCGCTGGGGCTTGGCCCGCTCGATCCCGCACCGCGTATCCTCCTGCTCTATGGTTCGCTGCGCGAACGGTCCTTCTCCCGGCTGTGCGTCGAGGAAGCGGCGCGCCTGCTCCGGTTCTTCGGCTGCGAGACACGCATCTTCGATCCGTCGACCCTGCCGCTGCCCGACCAACATGCCGGCGATGACCATCCGGCCGTCCACGACCTGCGCGAGCTGTCTTTATGGTCGGAGGGTCAGGTGTGGTGCAGCCCGGAACGCCACGGTCAGATCACCGGCATCATGAAGTTGCAGATCGACCATTTGCCGCTGTCGATGGGCGGGATGCGCCCGACGCAGGGGCGAACGCTCGCGGTCATGCAGGTGTCGGCCGGATCGCAGTCGTTCAACAGCGTCAACACATTGCGCGTGCTGGGCCGCTGGATGCGGATGGTGACCATCCCGAATCAGTCGAGCGTCGCCAAGTCGTTCAACGAGTTCGATGACGCCGGGCGGATGAAGCCGTCCAGCTATTATGACCGGATCGTCGATGTGATGGAGGAGCTGGTGCGGTTCACGGTGCTGCTGCGCCCGCACGCCGCCCAGCTCGTCGACCGCTATTCCGAGCGCAAGGAATCCGGGGTGCCAATCGATCCGATGATCGATCTATCGAGCGTCGCGACGGCCCCACAGAGTTAGCATCCAGGCGCGGAGAGGCTGCAGTGCACATAAGCAAATAGGATCAGCTCCCGATGCCGAGAGCCTTGCGCGCAGTTCGTCGCTATCGTCGGCGATTCAGAGGCCGGCCCTAACCGTAAGACGCCACAGGCGTTATGTTTGAATGGACAATCTAACTCAGCTGCGTGTGCAGGATATGACGATGACCGATAGCATCATTCAGCCCGGCGCTAAGAAGGTGAAAACCAGTAAAACGCGGTTCGGCAGCGTAACGGTGAGAGCGCCTGCGCCTTCCGAAGCGTTAGTCCAGCACAGTGTAAAAGCCAGCACCCAAGCGCTCGAGCGAGTGACAGAGCGATTGGCGAAGGCCGGCGTCCGGCTTTCAGTGAAGAAGAACGTGCCGCTCTATTGGCTCGAGAGCGACAATCCCGATGTGATGATCCGCAAGCTGAACGGAAAAGTTGAGCGGGGTAGCTTCGTTGACGATGTGTTCAAGGCGATCGGCTGATTTCGGCGGTAGGGGCCGCCAGGTCGCAAGACCCACGAACAGCACTACGAAGGCCGCCCCCTGATGCCAAAGGCAACAGCGGGGACGACCATGTTGCACGCATCCTACTGCATCTGAAGGAACAGGCTGGTCAGGAAAACCGAGGGCCGCCTTGTAGGGCGGCCCCGGTGCTAGTTCCCTACGCGGGAAACGGACAATCCAGTGGATGCCGCATGTCCTGACCTGATAGGGGCTGTCTCCTCTTCGGACAAGTCTCCTCGAAAGATGGATGTGCCACGTGGCACACCAATGGTCGTCGAAAGCACGAAGATTGGGATTTCTAGGCTGAGCTGCTGGCCATCGGTAGGGTCGACCTGCCGATCTTCGTGCTTTCGACGACCATTCCAGCTTCGGTTATGTCGCAGACAGGATCAGGCCGGTGAGCAGGAACCGCACGTCGATTACGACCTTGCCGACGCCGAAGATCTCCCTTGAACCAGCTACCGCTCGCCATCAGGACTATCCCCCCGATCAGCATCCTAAACCGGCTCGATTCGTGTCGGCGTCAGCTGGTCGCGTCGGTGGGCGTGATGGCCAGCGCTGAATCGGCATCGGGATGGCCGAACAGCCTGAGGAGAATTTGCGAACAGAGGGCAGGGGGCACACGTTCGTCGCGCATCAGGTCGAATAGCGCCTCATCGCCAGGCGTCAGCGCCATGCCCTCGATCTCGAGATTAGCGCGGGCATCCTTGTCGTCCTCGCGCCACATCGCATCCTCGGCGAGACTGCCTCGCACAAAGTCGAGCGCGCGGATTTCACGCCGCAGTGTGTCAAGATCGATCATCGTCATGTGTCCCGCTCTTCCGCGTCGAAGGTCCTCTTGCCACGCCGCTCCACCGGCCAAGCATGTTGCCGGCAGTATCGTCCGGTGCTCGTCCCCTCATTTCGAAATCACATCCTAAATGGCCGCGCAATCCCGGCGGCCTGATTAGCTCTCTGCGGCGAGTCTCGCGGTCGAACCGTAGTGCGCTTTCGCGGTTCTCGAGTTTATCGCACGGCCTCGAGCGCTCGAGCCAATCGCGTCGAGTACGCAGCTTGCTGCGGTCTGGCGGACCCCACTTACGAAGAAACAGCCTCGCGATTTTACATAATCTATGCTATCGTTCGACACCTCGACGACTGGCGGTCCGCCGCTTCAAGTACAGTGTCGTCAAGGTAAGGTCGGCGTTATCCCGCCTACAATCCGTTCGAGCTCGCCAGTCCAGCTCTCCAGTGCCTCTCGTTTCTCCCGCTGGTAATCGTAGCGTTGGTAGACGCCGGCGATACCTGATCGGGAGCCGCTGATGTGGTTCAGCACGGCTTCGGTAACGGGCATCGGTACTCCTAGGCGCTGCATGCCTGTTGCGACCGTACGTCGCAGATCGTGCAGGATGAAGTGATCCACCGCGTCTACCTTCATGATCTTGGCCATCTCCCGGAGGAGGCGCGGATGCCCTTTGCTGAAGCCGTTGACCGAAGCGTCGGGATTACCTGCGACGGGAAAGAGCTTGCTCGAGCCATCCATCACCGGAAGATCCTCGATCAATGCCTTGGCGGCTGTCGTAAGCGGCACGATATGAGCTTTGCCGTTCTTTGCTCGAGCGGCTGGGATGACCCAGGTGGCGCCGTCAAACTCGGAACGGGCTGCGTCGAACACCTCTCCGCGACGTTGACCGGTTAAGAGGAGCAGCTTGAAGCCAGGGCCGAACGGCCAGCCCATGGCGTTACATGCCTGCCAAAAAACGCGGATTTCGGCATCTGAGAGAAAGCGATCCCGAGCCTTCGGGAGGGGAGGGCGGCCGGCATCGCGACAGGGATTGGCTGGTAGCTTTTCCAGCTTCGGCATGGCCCAAGTGAAGAAAGAGCTCAGCTGTTGGTGCACTCCCAACCCCGCTCTTGGCGTGGGGTTGTTCGCGTCTCGGTAGGTGATGTCCTCGACCAGCGCGGTCACCTCCGAGCGGGTGATCGTGTCGGCAAGCCGATCGCCAAACCGAGGGAGGATGAACTTCTTCCCGATGCGTTCGATCTCAAAAGCACTCTTCTTTTTTCCGCGAACGGCGCGTTCTATGTACTGAGTCCAGAGAACGGAAAAGGAGAGGCGTCCAACTGCGCCACCAGTGCTAGTCGCCGGCTGAGGCAGTCCCTTTCCGGACTCAAGATCGATCAGCAACGATCGAGCCTTCTTACGTGCGTCTGCTAGCGTGAACGCATCCGAGAAGCGACCTAAGGTAACGTTCCGAACAGAGCCTCCAACGCGCTTGCGCAGAATGAAGGTTTTGCCGCCGGAGGCGCCAACGCGAACGCGGAGTCCGCTGACGAGTTGATCCAGTAGCTCCACTTGGCCGGAAGCTGGCGGGGTGAGGCCTCGGATCTTGGCATCCGTGAGACCTACAGCTTTGCTGGGCATAGCTATGATCCTGGTTCGTTCCGGCCGCCATGCTGTTACCTTAGGTAACAAATGGGTCGCGATACCCTAGAACATACAGGGAACGTCCGGAACATACAAGTTGTTGTATCTGCACCAGAAAGAGACGTTCTGGGACGTAGCTGGAAGGCGCTTTATCGCCCTACGAATCTGAGGGTCGGACGTTCGAATCGTTCCGGGCGCGCCAAGAATTCGGACGGGGCTGGATCAGCGATGATCCGGCCCCGTTTTTCGTGTTTATCACGCGTTTTCGCGTTCCAGCGAATCGAGGATTCGGGCGCCCGCCATGAACACCGCGATCGGGCAGACCGCGAACAGCATCTTGCCGCTGAAGCCGGGATATTGGTGGAGATAATGAACCCCGCGCTCCACCGCACCGGTGCCGAGGCCGTAGATGACGGCGAACGCTTCGAACTTGGTCTTGATGACGAACAAGCGGCTGATTCGGGTCCACATGCCAATCGTTAAGCAAAGCCCGCGCCAACCGCAGAAATCCGCCATTTGCGCGTTAACGCCAGTGGTTAACTGTCAATTAACCCGACAAGATCGAGGCATCCGAGAAGCGCCGCGCGCGCGCGCTCGATCTGATTGACCAGTGCCGTTTCGCTTATCGCTGCGGCGTCGATGGTCTCCGGCCAATGGCAGCGGATGACGTCCGCGATCCGGTCGAGCTTCCCATCGTCGACGAGGAAGCGCGGGTCCACGGTCGCGGGATCGGCGACCACACGCAGGCGCAGACATGCGGGGCCGCCACCATTGGCCATCGATTCGCGCACATCGACGACCTCGACGGCCCGGATCGGACCGTTGCCTGCGATATGGCTCTGCAACCAGGCCCAGACCGCGGGATTGTCACGCGATTCGCCGGGAACGATCAGCGCTTGCTCACCACCTGGCGGGCTGACGAGCTGCGCGTTGAAGAGATAGGATCCGATCGCGTCCGCCAGGCTGACCGCGCTTGCCGGAACCTCGACGATTTCCACCTCGGGCATCAGCGCGCGCAGAT
The DNA here is from genome assembly GCF_902498785.1 of Sphingomonas sp. EC-HK361. Classification (GTDB taxonomy): domain Bacteria; phylum Pseudomonadota; class Alphaproteobacteria; order Sphingomonadales; family Sphingomonadaceae; genus Sphingomonas. The sequence goes on along the minus strand of NZ_LR701494.1, from coordinate 419,901 downwards.
CGGCGTAGACGCGGTCCTTGTCGGCAAAGGCCAGCTCATGCGCGAAGAGCGTGCGCTCGTTCGCGACCGCGACGACGTCGTTGTGGAAGGCGCCGGCAGCGATCGCCTCCTCCGATTGCTGGACGAAGAGCGTGCGCGCCGGATCGAGCCCGTGGGCCCGCACGATCGCCTCGCTTGCCTCGCGGTGCTGACGGGCGGGAAAGGGGCCGCCGCTGACACCGTAGACGAAGACCTCGATGCCCGGGCTGGCGTGATCGGCGCAGAGCCGCATGTGGTTCGCCGCGCCCTCGTCCCCGAACGGCGCGGGAACGGGTGGATGAACGACGAACGCCGGGTTCGCAAAGGCGAGCGCAAGTTGCGCGAGAGTCGCCGACGCCTCATGGCTGCGATGCGGCATCGTCACGAGATTGGCGACGGTCAGGTGGCAGCGTCCATCGCGGGTATCGGGCGCGGGCGAGACCGTCGCGGCATTGGCGGCCCACATGGCGGACGCCGACATCGCCTGCGCCTGCAGATGCGCGGGTGCCGCGGCGTAGTTCGTCGCCAACGCGCCAAGCCAGCGGTGATCGGGGCGCGGATGAGGGAGAAGTATGCCCTGAGTCAGCCCGAGCGCGAGGTTCGCACGCATCTTGGCGATCCCTTGCAGCGCGGCGGCGCGCGGATGCGATACGGCACCTGCGTTGCGCGTGGCGGCGAGATTGCCGGGGCTGAGACCGGCATAATTGTGGCTCGGCCCGACGATCCCGTCGAAGTTGATCTCGCGCAGCATCAACTGCGCGGCACGTAGGTGATCGTCGCATCTTCCCGCACGCCGAGCGCACGGGCGGCTTCGGCGTCGAGGACGGCGCGGTCGCCGACCTCGCGGACCTTGCCAAAGGTTGCGCGAAAATCCTTCAGCCGGCCGCTGGCGACGAGCGAGTCGACGCCGCCGTCGCGGTCGATCGCCTCGACCCGCGCGTCGCGCGCATTCCGGATCGTGCGGACATGGTCGGTTCGCGCGGTCATGGTCGGTCCGCCATCGAAGATGTCGATGTAGTTTTCGAATGCAAAGCCTTCATTTTCCAGCATTCGCATCGCCGCGCGGCCGGAAGGATGGGGCAGGCCGATCGCCGCGCGCGCGCTTTCGGAAAGCATCGCGGTGTAGATCGGGTGCTTGGGCATGAGATCTGCAATGAACTGGTGGCCATTGATCGCGTTGAACCGGTCAGCGTCCTGGAAATTCATCCCGAAGAAGCGGCCGGCCAGCCCGTCCCAGAAGGGCGACCCGCCGCCTTCGTCGATGATCCCGCGCAGTTCCGCGAGGATGCGGTCGGCGAAGCGCGGGCGGTTGGCACGGATGAAGAGGTAGCGCGCGCGCGCGAGCAGCAGGCCGAGGCCTCCGGCGCGCTCGCCGGGATGCAGGAACAGCCCGCCGACCTCGCTCGATCCTTCCAGGTCGGTCGCGAGCGCCAGCATCTCGGCGCGGAAAGTGCGGTCGAGTTCTCGGCTGTGCTGGGTCAGCGTGCCGATTCTGTAGCTGTAGAACGGATGCGTCTGGCCGATCTGGGTGAAGATCTGGCAGGTGCCGCGGACCTCGCGCGTTTCGGTGTTTTCGAGCATCAGCACGAACAACTCGTCGCGCGGTGCGGCGTGATCGCTTTCGAACGCGTCCTGGCTGCGATCGAGCTTCGCCTGCAGCGCCTTGCGATCGGGCGGCAGATTGGTGAACCCGCCGCCAGTCAGCTTGGCCATTTCGTAGAGTGGACCCAGATCGTCATCAGTGGCGGGGCGGATGACGAAGCTCACGGGCGACCTCTTTCGGCAATGCGCAAAATGGTTACGGCCGACAGCGCGGCGCGCTCGACCAGGCTTTCGGGGATCATGAATTCCTGCGGAGAATGGATCGCGCCGCCGCGCACGCCCATCGTATCGACGACGGGGACGCCGCAGGCCGCGATGTTGTTGCCGTCGCAAACCCCGCCGGTATCGCGCCACGCGATCGACAGGCCAAGATCGGCGCCCGCATCCTTGACCAGCGCGAAGAGTTTTCCGGCGCCGGGATCGATCGGCTTGGGCGGGCGATTGAAGCTGCCATGGACATGGACGCCGACGTCGCGCGCGGCGGCGACCTCGCGCGTGATCCGATCGATCGCGGCGCGTGCGCGCTCGATTTCGGCGGCGGCCTTCGGGCGGAAATTGATGCGGAGCACGGCACTGTCGGGGACGACATTGTTCGGCCCGCCACCGTCGATCTTCGCCGGGTTCACCGCGAGCGCGGGGCCGCCTTCCGCCGCGAGCCGAACCGCGATCTCCGCCGCAGCGACGACTGCGTTACGGCCTTCTTCCGGATTCCGCCCGGCATGGGCGCTGCGGCCGGTGACGACGATCGAGAAATTGCCGGTGCCACCCCGCGCGCCGGCGAGGGTGCCATCGGCGAGCGCCGGCTCGTAGGTGAGCGCGGCGACCTTGCCCGCCGCAACCTCGGCGAGCAGCGCCGCGGACGAGAAGGAGCCGGTTTCCTCATCGGAATTGACGACGATGTCGTAGCCGAGCTTGGGCGGAGCACCGGAGGCCTCAATCGTCTCCAGCGCGCCGAGCATCACCGACAGCCCGCCTTTCATATCCGCCACGCCGGGGCCGCCGAGGGTTCCGTCGTCGAGATCGGCCAGCGTCTGAAATGAATGATCGGGGGGATAGACCGTGTCCATATGGCCGGTGAAGAGCATGCGGATCGGCGCCTCGGGGCGGACGGACAGGTGCAGATGCCGGCCATTGGCGATGTCGCTGACGCGCCCGTCAACGCCGATACGCTCGGCATGCGAGGGTTCGACAAGGCGGAGCTCGCCGGGGAGCACCGAGAACGCGTCTGCGAGCATCCCGGCGACTTGCGCGAGACCGGCGACATTGCCCGTCCCGCTGTTGACCGCCGACCAGGCCCGCGTCCGCGCCAGCATCGCGTCGTGCGAAAGCCCGCCGATGACCTCCTGCTCTACCCTCGATAAACCCGCCATGGCGCCGCTGTTAGCCTGAAAGCGGCGCGTCGCGCCACCCCGCCAGTCAGAAGCTGTAGACGATCGACGCGCGCCCGATCGTGTCGGTGCCGACCCGCCCGATCGGCGGCTCGCTTTCATACTGAACGTTATAGGACAATTGCGCGGAGAGCGGTCCGATCAGCTTCGCTGCAAGCGCACTCGTGCTGCTGACCGTGCTGTTGTAGCGCTGGAGATAGGCCGACGCGTTCTGGTTGAAGGTCAGCCCGTTGGTCAGCTTCCAGGCGAGCGCCATCGTCCCGCGCGTCGCGAGACTGCTCTGCACCGTCCCGTCGGTGAAAGCGGTGCTCCGGTACGCCGGCCCCAATTCCAGATCGAGTTTCAGCGCCGGTTTCTGGATCGCGCTATACCCGGCACCGACCGACGCCGAATAGCGATCGGTGTAGCCCAGAAACCGGTCGCTCTCGAACTGCGCCGCGCCGTAGACGTAGCGTCGCGCGTCGATCTTGTAGTTGGGCTCGTAGGAGGCGAGGTAGTGCTCCCGGGTCTTGATGCCGAGCGATTCCTGATAGTCGGTCTGCAGCAGCAGCTTGTGGCGCCATTGCAGGCCCTCGCGAGTCACGTCGATGACTCCGGTAAAACCGAACGTGTCGGAATTGCCGGTGGTGACGTAGCCGCCAAGTTCCGCCCGCCCGCGCCACAGCTCGAGCGGTCCTGCTTCCTCGATCCGCTCGTTGCGTGCGCGCTGACGCTCGGCGAGCCATGTGTCGGCGATCTTCTGCACCGCGTCGCCGCTCGCCGGGTCCGCGGAGCGCGCATATTTGACGATCGTCGAAACCTCGCTCTCATTCCCGGACGACAGCGCCGCATCGAGCATCGCGCGGATCGGGGGTGGAATCAGCGGCGGATCATCGGCAGCGATCAGCAGCGGGGCGATGAGGAGGGGGAGCAGCCTGCGCACGACCGCTTCCGTAACGTCGGATAAAGAAGATTGAAACCGTTAACGCGACGGAACGAGTCCGCGCGGCGTTACGACGCGGCGGGGGAGAGATACGGGTCGAACGCCGCCAGAACCTGCTCGTATAGTGCGCGTTTGAACGGCACGATCATATGCGGGAGATCGCGAGGATCGGCCCACCGCCACGCGCGGAATTCGGGATGCGCGGTCTGGATGTCGACGTCGCGGTCCTCCCCGGTGAAACGGAAGAGGAACCAGCGCTGGCGCTGACCGCGATATCGGCCCTTCCACAGCTTGCCGACGAGTTCCGGCGGCAAATCGTAGAGAAGTTCCTCAGGCGCCTCGGCGATCAGCTCGACCAAATGCGCGGGGATACCGGTTTCTTCGCCGAGTTCGCGGATCGCGGTGTCGCGCGCGTCCTCGCCCGGCTCGATCCCGCCCTGCGGCATCTGCCACGCTTCCAGCGTCGAATCGATCCGCTGGCCGACGAAGACGCGTCCGTCCCGGTTGAGCAACATCACCCCGGCACAGGGACGGTAAGGCAGGTCGGTCATCGTGACTCAGCCAGCCGCCTGCGCCATGACCCGCTGCGCCTCCGCTTCGACGATCGCTGCCTTCACCTGCGCCAGATACCCCGCGACGTCGCCCTGCGACGACGGAATGCCCTGACGGATGGTGATGAAGCCGTGGATGTTGCCGACCGCCTCGCGGTAGGTCACGGGGATGCCGGCTTCGATCAGCGCTGCGGCATAGGCGCGGCCCTGATCGCGGATGGGATCGAGGCTGGCGGTGATGACGACCGCAGGCGGCAGGCCGGTCAGGTCGCCGGTCATCGGCGATCCGCGATAGTCGCTCATGTCCGCGCCGTAATGTTCGCCGAACCAGATCATGCCGTCGCGGGTCAGGACATAGCCGTCCGCGAAGGCGGCGAAGGACGGGTAGTCGTCGCGTGCCATGTCGGCGGCGGGATAGATCGGCGCCTGCACGAGCACGGGAACGGCAGCGGGCGAGTCGCGCAGCGCCATCGCGGTGGTGATGGTCAGCGTTCCGCCTGCGCTGTCGCCGCACAGGACGAGACCGGTCGCGGTGCGGCCGAGCTCCGCAGGATTCCCCGCGACCCAGCGTGCGGCGGCTTCGCAATCGTCAGGGGCCGCCGGCCACTTCGCCTCGGGCGCCAGACGGTAGTCGACCGACACGACCGGCAGATCGAGCTGGCGCGCCATTTCCGCGCAGAAGCTCGCATGCGTCTCGATATTGCCGATCACGAACCCGCCGCCGTGGAAGAAGACGACGACCGGCCCGGGCTCGCGCGAGGGACGGGGATCGAAGAGCCGCACGGGAATATCGCCACCGGAGCCGGACACGCGGAAATCCGCGATCGTCGCCAGTTCGCCTACCGGCGGGTCGGCGATGTCCTTCATCGCATGGTAGATCGCGCGCGCGCCCTCTGGCGGCAGTTCGTGCATCTTAGGCCCGGGCACCGAATTGACGTAGTTGAGGAAGGCTTCGACGTCCGGGCGGACATAGGGCCTATCGGGCGCGGGTCGCTCTTCCAGCGTCACTTCGATTTCCATGTCGGCCATGTCGCTCTCCTTGCGCCGGCGCTGGCGGCGCTGCGTTCGTCTGCCTAACTTAGCGCGATGATCGCGGTCGTCCACCATCCCGACTATGTCGCCGAAGCGCCGGCGCGATCGACCTATCGCTGGAACAAGAACGGCCTGATCCGCGATCTGCTGCTGGCGGAAGGCGCGGCGATCGACTGGCACGAGCCGCTGCCCATGTCGGCGCGCTGGATCGAGGAAGCGCACGATCCCGCCTATGTCGCAGAAGTGCTGGAGTGCCGCGTGCCTGCGGCCAAGATACGCCGGATCGGGTTTCCCGTGACTCGGGCGGTCGCGGCGCGCGCAGCTGTTGTGCCCGGCGGGACGTATCTGGCTGCGCAGCTTGCGCTGGAACGCGGCTATGCGGCGAACACTGCGGGTGGGAGCCATCACGCGCTTGCCGATACCGGTGCGGGCTTCTGCGTCTTCAACGATCTCGCGATTGCCGCGCTGCGGTTGGTCGGGGAGGGCACGCTGAATCGCGTCGCGATCGTCGATTGCGATGTGCACCAGGGCGACGGTAGCGCCGCGCTGACCGCGGGGCATCCAGGTATCGCCACCTATTCCATCCATGCGGAAAAGAATTTTCCGGCCCGCAAGGCGCGCTCGACGCTGGATGTGCCATTGCCCGACGCGACACGTGACGTGGCGTATCTTGAAACGCTGGAGCGCACGCTGGCGCCGTTCCTCGATACGCACCGGCCCGAACTCATCCTGTATCAGGCGGGGGTCGATCCCTTCATGGACGACCGGCTCGGCCGGCTTGCGCTCTCACTCGAGGGCCTGACTGCGCGCGAACGGCTCGTCGCACGCCTTGCGATCGATCGCGGCATCCCGCTCGCGAGCACCGTTGGCGGCGGCTATGGCGACGACGCGCTCGCCATCGCAAAACGCCATGTCGGCGCGATCCTGACGCTCGGCCGATGCTTCGCGGATGCGCGCGCCTTACGCTTAGGGGTGACGGCGTGAAGCTGGAGTTGTAGGGCTGATGGTTCATCTCGCTTGGGCTGGCACGCAGGCCTTGCCTAGAGCGTCTGACAACGATGTCCGCAGGAACAGTGCAGTAATGGCGACCGCCGCCCACGAAGTGACGCCCCAGGAGGCGTCGTCCCATCCAGCCGCCGAATCGATCGTCGTGCGCTTCGCCGGAGACTCTGGCGACGGCATGCAGCTGACCGGTGGCCAGTTCACCCTCTCGACCGCGCTCGCCGGCAATGATCTCGCGACCTTCCCCGACTTCCCGGCGGAAATCCGCGCGCCGCAGGGCACGCTGTTCGGGGTTTCCGCCTTCCAGATCAACTTCGGCTCGACCGCGATCGAAACCGCGGGCGATGCGCCCGACGTTCTCGTCGCGATGAACCCGGCCGCGCTCAAGACCAATGTCGAGGCGCTGAAGCCCGGCGGACTCATCATCGCCGACGAAGGCGAGTTCGGCGAACGAAACCTCGCCAAGGCGAAATACACCGCCAACCCGCTGACCGACGACAGCCTCGGACGCTGGCAACTGCTCAGCCTCAACATGTCGGCACTGACGCTGGAAGCGGTGAAGCCGTTCGGGCTCGGCAACAAGGAAGCGTTGCGCTGCAAGAACATGTGGACGCTGGGCCTCGCGCTCTGGATGTTCGATCGCGACCGGCAGCCGATCATCGACTGGCTGAAGACGAAGTTCGCCAAGATGCCGGTGTTGGCGGAGGCGAACATCGCGGCGCTCAACGCCGGCCATGCCTATGGCGAGACGGCCGAACTTTCGGGGCCGATGAAACAGCATTCCGTCGCCGCGGCGCCGGCCGAGGCGGGGCTCTACCGCACGGTGACCGGCGCGGAGGCGATCAGCCTCGGCCTGGTTGCGGGCGCTCAACTCGCCGATCTGCCGATGTTCTTCGGTGGCTATCCGATCACCCCGGCATCGGCGATCCTCCATCATCTGTCGCGACTGAAGGAATACCGGGTCACGACCTTCCAGGCGGAGGACGAGATCGCCGCGATCGCCTCGGCGATCGGCGCCTCCTATGCGGGACAGCTCGGCGTCACCTCGTCGTCCGGCCCGGGCATCGCGCTGAAGGGCGAAGCGATGGGACTTGCGATCATGACCGAGCTTCCGCTGGTCATCGTCAATTCGCAGCGCGGTGGGCCGTCGACGGGGCTTCCCACCAAGACCGAGCAATCCGATCTCTATCAGGCGGTCTATGGTCGCAACGGCGATGCACCGATGCCGGTGATCGCGGCGCGTTCGCCCGCCGATGCGTTCGAGGTGGCGATCGAGGCGGTGCGGATCGCCACCCAATATATGACCCCGGTGATGGTGCTGACCGATGGCTATATCGCCAACGCCGCCGAGCCGTGGAAAGTCCCTGATACGAGCAGCTTCGAGCCCTTTGGCGTCAAGTTTCTGGAAGAAGCGCCGGCGGGCGGCTTCAAGGCCTATGCGCGCGACGACAAGCTGGCGCGGCCGTGGGTCAAGCCGGGCACGCCCGGGCTGCTCCACCGCATCGGCGGGATCGAGAAGCAGGTCGGCACCGGGAACATCGACTACGGGTCCGAGAACCACCAGAAGATGACCGATATCCGGCATGAGAAGGTCGCAGGGATCGCGGTGCCAGACCAGGGGGTCGAACTCGGCGAGACGAGCGGCAGACTGGCGGTCGTCGGCTGGGGATCGACCTTCGGCCCGATCCATCAGGCGGTCCGCCGGGCACGCAAGCGCGGGCTCGACGTCAGCCACATCCACATCCGCCACATCGTGCCGATGCCGCGCAATCTCGGTGCACTTCTCAAGGGTTACGAGAAGATCATCGTACCGGAAATGAACACCGGCCAGCTCAAGACGGTGCTGCGCGACCGGTATCTTGTCGACGCGAAGCCGCTCAACAAGGTGTCCGGCCAACCCTTCCGCATCGCCGAGATCGAAGCCGCCATTGAAGGGGCGCTCGCATGAACGACATGACGCCAATCGCCACCAAGCCCAAGGACTGGGAAACCGATCAGGAGGTCCGCTGGTGCCCGGGTTGCGGGGACTATGCCATTTTGAAGGCGGTGCAGCGCACGATGCCGGAAATCGGCGCGCGGCCCGAAAACACGGTGTTCGTCAGCGGCATCGGCTGCTCGTCGCGCTTCCCCTATTACATGGAGACCTACGGCTTCCACACCATCCACGGTCGCGCGCCGGCGGTGGCGACGGGGGTGAAGCTCGCCAATCCTGAGCTCGATGTATGGATCATCACCGGCGACGGCGACGCGCTGTCGATCGGCGGCAACCACACGATGCACCTCATCCGCCGAAATCTCGATTGCCAGGTGCTGTTGTTCAACAATGAGATCTACGGGCTGACGAAGGGGCAGTATTCGCCGACCTCACGTATCGGCACGACCAGCCCCTCGACCCCGTTCGGCTCGGTCGATCGCCCCGCCAACCCTTGCGCGTTCGCGCTCGGTGCGCAGGCGCGGTTCGTCGCGCGCGCCATCGACGTTCACAAGAACCTGCCCTCGGTTCTGAAAGCTGCCTACGCCCACAAGGGCACCGGGTTCGTCGAGATTTTCCAGAACTGCATCGTCTATAATGACGACGTGTTCGCACCCTTCACCGACAAGGCGAATGCGGCCGGTAACCAGCTTTGGGTCGAGCACGGCAAGCCTCTGCTCTTCGCTGGCGGGACCAAGGGGCTGACGATGGACCGCGAGCGGCTGGTCCTGAAGGTCGTGGATGTGATCGATGGGGATTGGGACGGTGCGGACGTGATCGTCCATGATCAGACCAATCGCGGCCTCGCGCACATGCTCGTCGAGATGCCGGCAGGCACATTCCCGATGGCGCTCGGCGTCATTTTCGACGATCCCGCGCCGACCTTCGAGAGCGCGGTCGTCGAGCAGAATCGCGCAGCCTCGGCCGGCAAGCAGCCCGACCTGCAAAAGCTTCTGTCCAAGGGCCAGACCTGGATGGTCGACAAGCAACCGCACGAGATTTGAGCGAACCCGTCCTTCTCTGGCTGCGGCAGGACCTGCGGCTGCACGATCAGCCAGCGCTCGTAGCTGCCGCGGGCGAAGGGGTGGTCGTTCCCGTCTATATCCTCGACGACGATACGCCGGGCGACTGGCGGATGGGCGGGGCGCAGCGCTGGTGGCTGCACCATACGCTGAACGCCTTTGACGAATCGCTGCGCGCGAGGGAATCGCGGCTGATCCTTCGCCGCGGCAAGTCGGCGAGTGTGCTGAAGGCGCTGCTCAAGGAAACGGGTGCCACGCGAATCCACGCGACGCGGCACTGCGAACCGTGGTGGCGCGAGGCGGAGGACGCGCTTGGCGACACGCTATGCCTGCATGACGGCAACCGGCTCGCACCAACCGAGAGCGTGACGACCGGCGCGGGTGGACAGTTCAAGGTCTATTCGTCCTTCTGGAAGGCGCTGTCGCTGCAGATGCCGCCCGACGAGCCGCTGCCCATGCCGCGCAAGATCGACGTGCCGGCACATTGGCCGAAATCCGACCGGCTGGGTGATTGGGACTTGCTGCCGACCAAGCCCGATTGGGCGAAGGGATTTGCCGGATGGACGCCCGGCGAGGCGGCCGCGCGCAAGGCCGTCGCCGCTTTCGCGCCCATCGCGGATTCTTACGAAACCGACCGCAACCTGCCGTCGATCGAGGGCACATCGCGCCTGTCGCCGCACCTCCATTTCGGCGAAGTCAGCCCGCGCCACGTGTGGCATTCGATCAGCGGCCGCGGGCAGGGGGTGCAGACGTTCCGCAAGGAGCTGGCGTGGCGGGACTTCACTGCTGGCGTCGTCACTGCGCTGCCCGATTATGCCGACGCGAACGGACGGCCGAAGTTCGACAAGCTCCCGTGGCGAAGCGGTAAGGCGGCGAAAGCCGATCTGAGGGCGTGGCAGCGCGGGCAGACGGGGTATCCGATCGTCGATGCCGGGATGCGCCAGCTGTGGAGGACGGGTTGGATGCACAACCGCGTCCGGATGATCGCCGCGTCTTTCCTCATCAAGCATCTGCTGATCGACTGGCGCGAGGGCGAGCGCTGGTTCTGGGATACGCTGGTCGATGCCGATTACGGCAACAACGCGGTCAACTGGCAATGGGTCGCGGGGACGGGCGTCGATTCGAACATGTTCGGGCGGATCATGGCGCCGCTCGTCCAGTCCGAAAAATTCGATGCGGGCGACTATATCCGCGCCTGGGTCCCCGAACTCGCCGATGTGCGCGGTGATGCGATCCACGACCCGGAAAGCGCCGCCTGCCGCCCCCGATCCTACCCACCCAAGATCATCGGCCACCGCGAGGGGCGCGAGCGTGCGCTGGCGGCTGGCGAAAAGGCGCGCTGATCCCCTTTTCTCGGGCGGCGGAATGTGCAGATAGCCGGAGCGATGAACAGGGAAACGCGGCAGGAGCGGCAAAAGCCGGGCGGCAGGATCGCGCGCATCGTCGCGCCGATATTCCACCGCATGCTCGACCGGGTCGATTCCGGGCTGGCGGCGGGCGCGATCGAGGCGTCGCTGCCCGACGGGACGCGGCGGCTGCTCGGCGGCCGGGTGGAGGGGCCGCTTGCCATTGTTCATGTCGTGCGCTGGCGTGCGCTCTGGCGCCTCGCCAGCAGCGGGTCGGTCGGCTGGTATGAGGGTTGGGTCGCGGGCGACTGGACCTGCCCCGATCCGGTGCCGCTGTTCGATCTTTTCATGCGCAACGCGGTGACGTTGCGCCGAGTCGGTCGCGCTGGTGGTCCCGCCAAACTGGCCGCGCGCGCGTGGCATCGCCTGCGGCGCAACAGCCGCGCCGGCGCGCGGCGCAACATCGCGTTCCACTACGATCTGGGCAACGATTTCTACCGCGAATGGCTCGATCACAGTCTCACCTATTCGTCCGCGATCTTTGCCGAGCCGATCGATGTGGCGGAGCCGTTGACGCAGGCGCAGACGCGCAAGCTGCGCGCGGTACTAGCGCGGACGGAGACGAAGGCGGGCGACACCATCCTAGAGATCGGGTGCGGCTGGGGATCCTTCGCGGCGATCGCATCGGCGGCCGGGGTGCGTGTCCACGGCATCACGCTGTCGCGCGAGCAGAAGGAGGCAGTCGAGGCGCAGGCACTGCCCGGCGTTTCGGTCGCGATCACCGATTATCGCGACGTGGCGGGGAAGTTCGACGCGGTCGTGAGCATCGAGATGGTCGAAGCGGTCGGCCGCGAATATTGGGACGATTATGTCGCGGTCATCGCGCGCGCGCTGAAGCCGGGCGGGCGGGCAGCGATCCAGTATATCGCGATCGATGACGCGATCTTCGCGGAATATGCCGACGGCGTGGACTTCATCCAGCGCTACATCTTTCCCGGCGGGCTGCTGCTGTCCGAAACCCGGTTCCGCGCGATTGCGGAGTCGCATGGCCTGATGTGGCAGGACTGCGCGGGCTTCGGGCTACACTATGCGGAGACGCTCCGGCGTTGGCGCGAGGCGTTCGATCTTGCCGTGGACAAGGGGCGCCTGCCGGCCCGGTTCGACGCGCGGTTCGTCGATCTGTGGCGCTATTACCTGATGTATTGCGAGGGCGGCTTTCGCGGCGGCGGGATCGACGTGGCGCAGATCACGCTGGTGAAGCGCTAGGCTTCGACGCGTTCGACATGGCCCGCCGCGAACCCCTCTGACGCCAGCGCGGCGATCCGGTCGCCCACCACCGCCGGGTCCTTAACCGACGCAGGATCCTCGCCCGGATAGGCGCGCGCGCGCATTTTCGTGCGCGTGGCGCCGGGATCGACGATCGCGACGCGGATGCGGCTGATCTCTTCCATCTCGTCGCCATAAGCGAGCAGCAGCGTTTCGAATGCCGCCTTGGAGGCACCATATTGCCCCCAATAGGCGCGCGGCGTGCGACCGACGGACGATGTGATGCCGATGATCCGCGCATCCTTCGACCGGCGCAGCATCGGGTCGAACGCGGCGATCAGCGCGGCCTGCGCGCTGACGTTGAGCGTCAGGACGGAGGCGAATTCCTTGGGATCGATCGCCGGCACCGCGGCGAGCGCGCCGAGCATCGCGGCGTTCAGCACCAGGATGTCGAGCGCGTTCCACCGCTCGCCGATCGCCTTGGCCAGCCGCGCTATCGAATCGGTCTCGGTCAGGTCGAGCGGCGCGATGGTGGCGCTGCCGCCGGCGGCATGGATCGCTTCCTCGACCTCTTCCAGCCCGCCGGCGGTACGGGCGGTCAGGATGACGTGCGCGCCCGCCCGGCCAAGGGCGATCGCCGTCGCGGCGCCGATACCGCGGCTGGCGCCGGTGACGAGCGCAAGGCGGCCGGCAAGGGGCGTGTCGGTCATGGTATCTCCCATGCGGATCTTAGGGGTCAGGCGACGCGCTCGGCGAGCATCGCAAACTGATCGACGTCGGCGATTTCGTCGTGGTCGGTCAGCGTGGTCGGATAGTCGCCCGTGAAGCAGGCGTCGCAATATCGCGGCGAAACATCCGCCCGCTTGGCCTCGCCAAGCGCCTTGTAGAGGCCGTCGATCGACACGAACGACAGGCTGTCCGCGTGGATGAAATCGGTCATCCCGCCGAGGTCGAGCTTGGCCGCGAGCAGCTTCGCGCGCTCGGGCGTGTCGACCCCGTAGAAGCAGCTGTGCCGCGTCGGCGGCGAGGCGATTCGCATATGCACCTCCGCCGCGCCGGCTTCACGCATCATCTGCACGATCTTCAGGCTGGTGGTGCCGCGAACGATCGAATCGTCGATGAGGACAACCCGCTTGCCCTGGATGAGCGCGCGGTTCGCGTTGTGCTTCAGCTTCACGCCGAGATGGCGGACCTTGTCGCCCGGCTGGATGAAGGTGCGCCCGACATAATGCGAGCGGATGATGCCGAGCTCGAACGGGATGCCGCTTTCCTGTGCGTAGCCGATGGCCGCAGGCACCCCCGAATCAGGCACGGGGATGACCAGATCGGCCTCTACCGGCGCCTCGATCGCCAGTTGCGCGCCGATCGCCTTGCGCACCGAATACACCGAGTGATCGTCGACGATCGAATCGGGACGCGAGAAATACACCCATTCGAAGATGCACGGTCGCGCCGGCTGCTCGGCGAAGGGACGGATCGAGCGGATTTCGCCGTTCTGGACGATGACCAGCTCACCAGGATCGACCGCACGCTCGAACGTTGCGCCGACAACGTCCAGCGCTACGGTCTCGGACGCGAAGATCACCGCATCGCCCAGCTTGCCCATGACGAGTGGACGAATGCCGAGCGGATCGCGGCAGGCGATCATGCCTTCCGGCGTCATCACGATCAGCGAATAGGCGCCTTCGACCTGCTTCAGCGCGTCGATGAAGCGATCCAGCAGCGTGCGGTATTTGCTCGTCGCGACGAGATGGATGATCGTCTCGGTATCGCTGGTCGACTGGAAGATCGAGCCGCGGCGCACGAGTTCCTTGCGCAGCCGCATCGCGTTCGAGATGTTGCCGTTATGCGCCACCGCAAATCCGCCGGTCGAAAGTTCGGCGTAGAGCGGCTGCACGTTGCGCAGCGCCGTCTCGCCAGTTGTCGAATAGCGGACATGGCCTGCCGCGACCTCGCCCGGCAGCGCGCGGATGATCTCGTCGCGGTCGAAATTGCCCGCGACATGGCCCATTGCCCGGTGGGTGTGGAAGGATTCGCCGTCGAAGCTGGTGATCCCGGCCGCTTCCTGTCCGCGGTGCTGGAGCGCATGGAGGCCAAGCGCGACGAGGGCGGCGGCGCTGTCGGTGCCGGAAACACCGAAGATGCCGCACTCCTCGCGCAGCTTGTCGTCGTCGTAGGGGTGCGTGGTCAGCATGACGGTCCGTCTATGATGGCGCCCGCCATATAGGGTGGCGATCCGGGTTTGTCGCGCCCCGTGACACGGCGGTGTCACATATTTCGGTTTCGAGCGCAGCATGGGGGTGGAGATAGGCGAGCATCTGGCAGGCCGCGGCGTAACGCGGTAGCAGGCGTCATGCCCGACGATCGCGACACCGGCCTGACGCTCAATCCGAAATTCGACGCGGCCGGGATCCTCACCGCCGTCGTTACCGATGCCGCAACAGGCGCGCTGCTGATGGTCGCGCACATGAATGCCGAGGCTTTCGCCGCGACGCGGGCCACCGGCGAGGCGACGTTCTTTTCGCGCAGTCGAGGGCGATTGTGGAAGAAGGGCGAAACCTCCGGCAATGTGATGCGGGTCGTCGAGATGCGGATCGACTGCGATCAGGATGCGGTGTGGCTGATCGTCGAGCCGGCCGGGCCGGCGTGCCATACCGGGGCGGAGAGCTGCTTCTTCCGGCGGATCGGCGAGGACGGGCTGGAGCCGCTGACTTGAGAGGCGCGGTTGCCGCGATCATGCTACTGCTGCTCGCCGGGTGCGGCGCGGCGAAGCCGGCGCCCCCGGCGCAGACGCGGGATTCCGGCGAGAGACTGGAGCGCGCCGCCGCGAAGGCGGGGCTGATCGCGCCGATCGGCGACCCGACCGGGCTCTATGTCGCCGATACCGACCGGGTCTGCATTGTTCCTGCAAAGACCGATTTCAGGATCGGTGCGGTCATCGATTACGGCAATTCGCAAGGCTGCGGCGCCGTCGGAACGGCGCGTGTCGATGGCGCGCAGATGCAGGTCGAGTTTGGCGCTGGCTGCCGCTTCACCGCGAGGTTCGAAGGCGATAGAATTGTCTTTCCAACGAACTTGCCGCGAAGTTGCGACCGGTCCTGCACCGGCCGCGTCACGCTCGCCGCTCTCACCGTGCCGCGTCTCGGCGCGAGCATGTCGGAAGCGCGCACGATGCGCGATCCGCGCGGCGGGATGCCTTGCGCGTCTTGACGTTCACGTAAAGGCGAGTTAGTCGGCAGCCATGTCGACCGTTGCCGCCTATGCCGCGATCGAGCCGCGTCGCGACCGCGAATCCTTTTCCATTTCCGATCTCTCCGCCGAGTTCGACGTGACGCCGCGGGCGCTGCGTTTCTACGAGGACGAGGGGCTGATCTCGCCCGAAAGGCGCGGGACGGCGCGCATTTATTCGCACCGCGACCGCGCCCGGCTGGCGTGGATCTTGCGCGGCAAGCGGGTGGGCTTCTCGCTCGGCGAAATCCGCGAGATGATCGACCTCTACGATGTCGGCGATGGGCGCAACACGCAGCGCGCGGTCACCATCGATCGCTGCCGCCAGCGGATCGCGCTGCTCGAAGCGCAGAAGCGCGACATCGACGCCGCCATTGCCGAACTCGACGATTTCGTCGCGCTGCTCGACACCAATCCGCATCCCAAGGACGCCTGACATGCCGCAATTCACGCCCCCCGTTCGCGATACGCGCTTCGTTCTCGACCATGTCGTCGGCCTGCAGAATCATGCGAACGTCGAAGGGTTCGCCGCCGCGACACCCGACGTCGTCGATGCGGTGCTGGAGGAAGGCGGGCGCTTCGTGGCCGAGGTTTTGTTTCCGCTGAACCTGTCGGGCGATCAGGAAGGATGCACGCGCAACGCCGACGGGTCGGTGACCACGCCCGCGGGGTTCAAGGAGGCTTACGCCAAGTTCGTCGAGTCCGGATGGGGGACGCTGAGCGCGCCAGAGGCGTTTGGCGGGCAGGGGATGCCGCACGTCGTCTCCACTGCGTTCCAGGAGTATATGATCTCCGCCAACATGGCGTTCGCGATGTATCCGGGACTCGCGCACGGCGCGATCGCGGCACTGCTGGTGAAGGGGAGTCCGGAACAGCAGGCGAAGTATCTCCCGAACATGATCTCTGGTGCGTGGGGCGGGACGATGAACCTGACCGAGCCGCAGTGCGGCACCGATCTGGGGCTCATCAAGACGAAGGCGGAGCCGCAGGCGGACGGCTCCTACGCGATCACCGGCACCAAGATCTTCATCTCGGCGGGCGAGCATGACCTGACCGAGAACATCATCCACCTCGTCCTTGCCAAGACGCCGGGCGCGCCAGACAGCTCGAAGGGCATTTCGCTCTTCGTTGTGCCGAAAATCTTGGTGAACGAAGACGGCTCGCTGGGCGCGCGCAACGGCGTGTCGTGCGGTTCGATCGAGCACAAGATGGGCATCCACGCCAATTCGACCTGCGTGATGAATTATGACGGCGCGACCGGCTGGCTGGTCGGCAAGGAAATGAAGGGCCTGGCCGCGATGTTCATCATGATGAATGCGGCGCGGCTCGGTGTCGGGCTGCAGGGCCTCGCGGTCGGCGAGACGGCGTATCAGAATGCGGTGCACTATGCGCAGGATCGCCGGCAGGGTCGCGCGCTGACCGGTCCGGCCGAGCCGGGCGAGAAGGCCGACACGCTGTTCGTCCATCCCGATGTGCGGCGGATGCTGATGGACGCCAAAGCATGGACCGAGGGCCTGCGCGCGCTGTGCCTGTGGGGTGCGTTGCAGGTCGATCTGGAACATGCCGCCGCAGACGAGGGCGAGCGGCAGCTCGCGGCCGACCTGATCGGGCTGCTGACCCCGGTCATCAAGGGTGTCGGCACCGACAAGGGCTATGAGATCGCGACCAACGCCCAGCAGGTCTACGGCGGACACGGCTACATCGCCGAATGGGGGATGGAGCAATATGTCCGCGATGCGCGGATCGCGATGATCTACGAAGGCACCAACGGGGTGCAGGCGATGGATCTTGTCGGGCGCAAGCTGGCGCAGAATGGCGGCCGCGCGGTGCAGGCGTTCTTCAAGCTGGTTGGCGACGAGATCGCTGCAGCGAAGGGAAATGACGCCGTTGCCGAGTTCGCCGGTCGGCTCGAGAAGGCGCTGGGCGACCTTCAGGGCGCAACCATGTGGTTCATGGCGAACGGCATGCAGAACCCGAACAATGTCGGCGCCGGCGCCTACAGCTATATGCACCTGCTTGGCATCGTCGCGACCGGGCTGATGTGGCTGCGGATGGCGACTGCGGCGGCGGCGTTGAAGGCGGCGGGCGAGGGCGACGCGGTATTCCTCGACGCCAAGCTTGTCACCGCGCGCTATTTCGCTGAACGCGTCATGCCCGACACGGGCGCGCTGCGCCGCAAGATCGAAGGCGGGGCGGACGCCATCATGGCGCTACCGCCCGAGATGTTCATGGCTGCGTGACCGGGCCTGACTGGTCAGTCGGCGTCGCGATCGGCGCCGGCGGTCCGGCGGGCTTGCGGCGGACACCCGAGAGGTCGCCGACTCCGCGCGTCGGAACGACCGCTGGCGGCGCAACCGCACCGTTTTGCGGCGGGACAACCACGGGGGGCAGGCGAAGCACCTGCCGCTTCATGCACTGCGCCGTAGGGCGCTGAAACTCCGCGCAATTCCACAGCATCCGCTCGAGCCCCGCGCTTCGATCGCGCAGGTAGCTGAACGACATCGCGTTCATCTGTTCGGGCGTCATCGGCAGCGCTGCGGCCTTTTGGCGGAGATCCGTCCAGCCCAGCACCTTGCACTGCGCGAGGTCCCCGCACGCCTGCCTGGCGAGGGCGGGAAATTCACCGGCGCGCGTGGTCGGCAGGTTGGTGAGAAAGGTCCCTGGCTCGCTGGCGAGCGGTAGTGGCGCGCCGCCGGTATAAGGCGTCGCCTCGACGATCGCGGCATCGGCCTCACCCAGCGCGACGCCGGTGCGATGCTCGGGAGAGAGCATCGCGAGCTTCGCGATGGCGGGCTCGACCCCGCTGGGATGCCGGTTGAACGCAGGCGGCGTCCCCCACCAGCCGGTCCAGCGGAAGAAGAGGTGCGTGTGGACCTCGACGAGCTTGTCGAGGCTCGATTGCCAATACGGCACGACCCAATCGGTATGATAATGGGTGGCATAGCCGACGGGTTTGTAGACCGAGCCGGCGAGCGCCGCGCTCGCAACCTGTCGCGCGCGGCGCCACGCGGTGTCGGATGGGGTGCGCGACATCGCGCCGTCGCAGGTAAAGGTGAACTGGCAGCCGGTCGATCGCTCCGATCCTTGGAAGACGACGCCGCACACGGTCTTGGGAAATGCCGGGTGACGCAGGCGGTTGAGGACGACCTGCGCAACGGCGCGCTCCCCGACCGCGTCGTCGCCCGCTTCGTAATAGGCGGCCGCGGCGAGGCAGTCGGTGGCGCGCGCTAGGTTATCGGTGCTGCCGGCGAAATGGTAGGCGCGGGCGGCCGGGTTCGGGCCGCTGACGAACGGGATGCTGGCGTTGAACGCCTTGGCATCCTCGGGCGCCAAGTCCTGGATTTCCACGGGTTCGACGTCGGGAACGACGGTGGCGGGGGCCACGCGCTGGGGTCGCTTGACCTTGGCGGCGACGCGGATGGGGATGTGCGGCGGATGCAGCACCACAAGCGTCGGCAGCGTGATGGCTCCCACGGCGATCACCACGGATGCAATTTGGAGAGTGCGGAAACTCATAAAACAGCGCTGCCGGCCGAATGGGTCCCCGCGAAGGCGGGGACCCAGCCTGGGCTTCCGCCTTCGGGGTCCCCGCAAAGTAATACTTTGTGGGGTGCCCCTTCGCGGGAGCACATCGCGAACACCGTAGCCGACCTATGACTCCGGCAGGAAATCCGGCACCGACAGATAGCGCTCGCCGGTGTCGTAGTTGAAGCCGAGGACGCGCACGCCCTCCGGCAGATCGGGCAGCTTCTGGAGAATCGCGGCAAGCGTCGCGCCCGACGAGATGCCGACGAAGATGCCCTCCTCGCTCGCCGAGCGACGCGCCATGTCCTTGGCGATATCGGCGTCGACCTGAATCACGCCGTCCAGCGCGCGGGTGTGGAGGTTCGCCGGGATGAAGCCCGCGGCAAGCCCCTGGATCGGATGCGGCCCGGGCTGACCGCCGGAGATCACCGGGGACAGCGTGGGCTCGACGGCGAAGACCTTCAGGTCCGGCCATTCCTTCTTCAGAACCTCGGCCACGCCGGTGATGTGCCCGCCGGTGCCGACCCCGGTGATGATGACGTCGATCGGCGAATCACGGAAATCGTTCAGGATTTCCTGCGCCGTCGTGCGCGCGTGAACGTCGATATTGGCGGGATTTTCGAACTGCTGCGGCATCCAGCTATTGGGCGTCTGGTCGACGAGCTCGAGCGCGCGCTCGATCGCGCCTTTCATGCCCTTCTCGCGCGGTGTCAGGTCGAACGTCGCACCGTAGGCCAGCATCAGCCGGCGCCGCTCAAGCGACATCGATTCGGGCATCACCAGGATCAGCTTGTAACCCTTGACCGCGGCGACCATCGCCAGCCCGACGCCCGTGTTGCCGCTCGTCGGCTCGATGATCGTGCCGCCCGGTTTCAGGTGCCCGTCGCGCTCCGCCGCCTCGATCATCGCGAGCGCGATGCGGTCCTTGATCGATCCGCCGGGGTTGGACCGCTCGGACTTGATCCACACTTCGGATCCGGGAAACAGCTTCTGGAGACGGATATGCGGCGTGTTGCCGATCGTCTCGAGGATCGTGTTCGCCTTCATGATTGGGTCACTCCGTGTTGCGGGGGTGTATCGAGGATTTCGGGCGGGTCGAATGTCTTTGCAAGCCTCAGCTCGGGAAACAGCCGCGACCACATGAGCGTCACGACGATTGCGGCGACCCCGCCGAACGTAACCGCGCCGACAGGGCCGAGCAGCGACGCCATGAAGCCGGTTTCCGCCTCGCCGAGTTCGTTCGACGCCGAAATCGTGAGCTGGGACACGGCGCCGACGCGGCCGCGCATCTCGTCGGGGGTGTGGAGCTGGATCAGCGATTGCCGGACGTAGACCGAGACCATGTCGGCGGCGCCCGCGACGACGAGCGCGGCGAGGCTCAGCGGGAACCAGGTCGAGATACCGAAGGTCAGGATCGCGGCGGCGAAGATGAGCACCGCGATGAGCATTTTCACGCCGACATTCGCCTTCATGGGGCGGAAGGAAAACCAGATCGATCCCGCCGCCGCACCGATCCCCATGCCGGCCGCCAGCAGCCCCAGCCCGCTCGCGCCGACATGGAGGATATCGCGCGCATAGACCGGCAGCAGCGCAACCGCGCCTGCCAGCAGCACGACAAAGAGATCGAGCGTGATCGCCGCCAGCACCAGCCGGTTGTTGCGCACATAGGCGAAGCCGTCGATGATCCGGTGGAGGGGGTGGCGATCCTTCTGCGCGGGCGGCTGGGGCACCTTGCCGATGAAGAAGATGCCGCCCAGCGCGACGACGAACAGCACCGCGATCGTCGCATAGGCGATGTCGGGGTGGATGGCGTAGAGCACGCCGCCGACGCTGGGGCCCGCGATCGTCCCCGTCTGCCACGCGATCGAGCTGACCGCGATCGCCGTCGGCAGGCTCTCGCGCGGCACGAGGTTGGGCGCGAGCGCGGAATAGGCCGGCCCCGAAAAGGCGCGCGCGACGCCAACGAACGCCGCGGCGAGGAACAGGAATGGCAGCGACAGGTCGCCCAGATAGGTGAGAACGCTGAGCATCGCCGCGTTCAGCGTCAGCAGTGCCATCGTGCAGCGCACGATCCAGCGCCGGTCGAACGTATCGGCCGCGAGCCCCACGACGGGGGTCAGCAGGAACAGCGGCACGAACTGGACAAAGCCTATCATGCCGAGAAGAAAGGCGGCCTCCCGGATATCCATCGTCTGGCGCGCGATGCCGTAAACCTGCCAGCCGATGATGATCCCCTGCGCGCTGATTGCGATGGTGCCGAGGAAGCGGGAGATCCAGTAAGCGCGGAAATTCGCGATGCGTAAGGGGTGTAGCGGGCGGTCCATCGCCATCGGCTTTAGGCCTGCGCGTCTTGCAAGGGCAAGGCTGCGCACGGCTTCGCCCTTCCAAGGAATTGCAGTTGGCGCAAAAGCGGCGCTATAGGCGCGCTCTCCCCTACGGAACCGAGGTTTTTCCAATCGTGGCCAAAGCCCCCCGAGCGACCGCGCCGACATCCACACCGACTGGCGCCGAACCGCCGATCCCCAATCGCGAGCGCCCAGCCGAACCGCAGCCCTACAAGGCGTCGAAGGACGAGCTGCTGCAGTTCTACAAGGAAATGCTGCTGATCCGGCGTTTCGAGGAAAAGGCGGGACAGCTCTATGGTCTCGGCTTCATCGGTGGCTTCTGCCATCTGTATATCGGCCAGGAAGCGGTCGCGGTCGGCCTTCAGTCGGCGCTCGACGGCGACAAGGATTCGGTGATCACCGGGTATCGCGACCATGGCCACATGCTCGCCTACGGCATCGACCCCAAGGTCATCATGGCCGAGCTGACCGGGCGCGCCGCCGGTATCTCGAAGGGCAAGGGCGGGTCGATGCACATGTTCTCGACCGAGCATAAGTTCTACGGCGGCCACGGCATCGTCGGTGCGCAGGTCTCGCTCGGCGCTGGCCTTGCCTTCAAACACAAATACAGCGGCGACGGCGGCGTATGCATGGCCTATTTTGGCGACGGCGCGGCAAATCAGGGCCAGGTCTATGAAGCGTTCAACATGGCGGAGCTGTGGAAGCTGCCGGTGATCTTCGTCATCGAGAACAACCAGTATGCGATGGGCACCAGCGTCAATCGCGCAAGCTCCGAGGACCAGCTGTATCGCCGCGGCGAGAGCTTCCGCATCCCCGGCATCCAGGTGGACGGCATGGACGTGCTCGCCTGCCGCGGCGCGGCCGAGACGGCGCTCGCCTGGGTGCGTGCGGGCAAGGGGCCGGTCATCCTCGAGATGAAGACCTATCGCTACCGCGGCCATTCGATGTCCGATCCGGCCAAGTATCGCAGCCGCGACGAGGTGCAGGCGGTGCGCGACAAGTCCGACCCGATCGAGCACGTTAAGAAGCTGCTCGAAGCCGAAGGCGTGAAGGAAGATGCGCTGAAGACGGTCGAGCAGGAAATCCGCAAGATCGTGAACGAAGCGGCCGATTTCGCCGAGCAGACCCCAGAGCCCGATGCGGGCGAACTCTATACCGACGTGCTTGTGGAGACCTATTGAGATGGCGATCGACATCAAGATGCCGGCGCTTTCGCCCACAATGGAGGAAGGCACGCTCGCCAAGTGGCTCGTCAAGGAAGGCGACACGGTGAAGTCGGGCGATATCATGGCCGAGATCGAAACGGACAAGGCGACGATGGAGTTCGAGGCCGTCGATGAGGGCACGATCCTCAAGATCCTGGTCGCCGAAGGTTCCGACAATGTGAAGGTCGGCACCGTCATCGCGCAGCTTGGCGAGGAGGGTGAGGAAGCGACAGCGCCTGCCGCTCCCGCCAAAGCCGAGGCTGTTGAGCCGGCCAAGACCGATAAGGTCGAGGATTCGGCGCACCCGGCGCAGGAAAAGGTCGAGACCGGCGCACGCCAGATGTTCGAGGCGGCGAAGCATGACGCCGAGGTCCGCGATCCGGCCATTCCCGAGGGCACCGAGATGGTGAAGCTCACCGTCCGTGAAGCGCTGCGCGATGCGATGGCCGAGGAAATGCGCGCCGACCACCGCGTGTTCGTGATGGGCGAGGAAGTCGCGCAGTATCAGGGCGCCTACAAGGTCACGCAAGGGTTGCTGGACGAGTTCGGCGACCAGCGCGTCATCGATACGCCGATCACCGAATATGGCTTTGCGGGCGTCGGCACCGGCGCGGCGATGGGCGGGCTTCGTCCGATCGTCGAGTTCATGACGTTCAATTTCGCGATGCAGGCGATCGACCACATCGTGAACTCCGCCGCCAAGACGAACTACATGTCCGGCGGCCAGATGCGCTGCCCGATCGTGTTCCGCGGCCCCAACGGTGCGGCGAGCCGGGTCGGCGCGCAGCACTCGCAGAATTATGCGCCCTGGTATGCAAGCGTGCCCGGCCTCATCGTTATTGCGCCGTACGATGCAGCCGACGCCAAGGGCCTGATGAAGGCCGCGATCCGCACCGAGGACCCGGTCGTCTTCCTCGAGAACGAGCTGCTCTACGGCCGCTCGTTCGATGTGCCGAAGCTCGACGATTACGTCCTGCCGATCGGCAAGGCGCGGGTGATGCGCGAGGGGCAAGACGTGACGCTAGTCAGCTACTCGATCGGCGTCGGACTGGCGCTGGAAGCCGCCGAGACGCTGGCGGGCGAGGGTGTGGAAGCGGAAGTCATCGACCTGCGCACGCTGCGTCCACTCGACAAAAAGACGGTGCTCAAGAGTCTCGCCAAGACCAACCGGCTCGTCGTGGTGGAAGAAGGCTGGCCGACCTGCTCGATCGCGAGCGAGATCACCGCGATCGTGATGGAAGAAGGCTTCGACGACCTCGACGCGCCGGTGCTGCGCGTGACCAACGAGGACGTCCCGCTACCCTATGCGGCGAATCTGGAGAAGCAGGCGCTGATCAGCGCCGCGAAGATCGTCGCGGTGGTGAAGAAGGTTCTTTGAAGCCTTGAAACGCCCGGCGACATAGATATGTCGCCGGGCGTTCGTTTATTTGGTCAGGCGAGCGGTTGCCACCGCGGCCTGAAACAGTTTCGCCAACGCGCCCGAGATGTCCCCGTCCGTTTTTACTTCGGTGTAAAGGCCGGGAGAGGCGCAAGCCGAAAGGTTGTCGCCGATCTCCGATTGGAACGGCTTCACGTTGCTGTTGTAGAAGCTGTTCGTCGGTAGCGGCAGATAGGACGTGTATAGGATTGCGATCCGCAGCTTTAGGTTGTTCTTGATGTTCTCGCAGACCTGCGGATCGAGCGTGTAGGGCGACCGGGAATACGGAAATTTCGATGAAGGCCGTTCGAGCTGCCCGATCCAGCGGTTGTTGACGTTTCCGCCAACCGCCTCGTCCCGCACACCATCGGTCACGATGAAGACGACGCCCTGCGGCTTGTCGCCATTCACCCGCGTTCCGCCTCCGGGCGTCGAAGCATTCGACGTCACTCCGTTCGTCATCGCGGTAAAGCTGGTCGATGTGTCGTTGTTATAGACCCCTGACTTGCCGTCCGATGCGAGCGCGTAGCTGTTGGCCCACATGGGCGGAATCGTGATCGCGGACGCGACCTGCTTCACCTTTGCAAGGTCAGGGGTCATCGATTGAAGCTGCTGGTATGCAGCGTCAAAGGTCGCCACCGACATGCGGTAATTCGCGCCGTTGCTGGCAGCCGTCTGGGTAGCGGTATCGGTGAGATCCGCCGCCGCTTCGACGACGAGGTCAGACCGGAGCGTCACACCGAGGCTTCGCGCCAGCGCGAAATTGTCCATCGTCTTGCCGGTGCTCGGATCTTTGGGATTCCCCTTGGCGTCGCCACTGGTGCTGCTCGTCGACACATGGTGGCACCCGAAAGCGCAGCCGCCCTGGGCGCTGGTCTTCGAAACCATCAGATCGATACCCGACTGGGTGGCGGCGATCGCCATCGACGGCGAGTTGTCGAGCACCATGTAGAAGTCGATATCCGGCGCGACCATGTTGTTGGCGGTCGAGGAGCCGCCGATCGCGATCGTCGGTGAACCGAGCACGCCGGAAAAGGAATTCAAGGACAGCGCGTTATAGGAAACGACGGCGGTGCGCGATCCGGTGCCGTTGGGATGCGTGATCGTGATCGTCAGATTGGCCGGGTTGTAGGTCACGCCGTCGAGCAGTGCGACCTGCGTGTTGAACATGTTGCGCGCAGTCGTCGTCGCGGTCGCATCATCCTCGTCCATCATCGTCTGCGTGACGGCGGAAAGGGCTGCAGCGTCTGCGAGCGAGTTCATCTTGGTCTGCAACCGTGCCGCATGGGCGTAATCGACGCCCATCGCCGTGGCGAACGTCATCGGCACGACGGCGAAGCCGAAGATGATGAGAACGTTTCCAGAAGCATCGCTGCGCAACCGGGAAAGAAAGCGTTTGATCGTCATCGGCTCGGCCTTCGACTTCGATGGAATGAGTGCTGGTTTGGTCATGCTCAGCAATCCGAACAGGGGATATCGTTGGACCGGCGGGGATTCATGAACAGCTGGTCCTTGAACGTGATCGGCCCGATCAATTTGCCGCCCGCGATCGGCGTGTAGGAATAACTGATCTCGGCAAAGACGAGGTATGTGTCGGGAACACGAAGCGCGGCTGGGACAACACCGTTGGGAAAGAGGATCAGATTGTTGAGATCGCTGTTCTTGAGCGGCTGGCCGCCCTTCGATCGACTCCACTTCACCTTTGGCTGCGTGCCGGGATTGATCCATATCTCTGACACGCGCGTTACCGCGTTGCTGGCGGCATAAGGCGTCATTACCGATGTCGCGGCCGCCATGACGTTGTCGACATCGGCTGCCTGCATGCTCGTGAACTGCGTCGTGACGTCCGCCATCGTCCGCACGGTCATGGACGTCTTCCGGTAGGCCGAGATCGCATCCATCAGCTGATAGCCGCCCAGATAGAGCAGGATCAGGAATGGCGCCGTCATCGCGAACTCGATCGCGCCGACCGCGCGGCGGTCCTGCACGAAGGCGCGAGCGGCGCGCAGCGCCCTTGCCGCACGCGCGATCACGAGCCCGTGCTCCCATAGGGTTCGGTCTTGAACACCGATGTCGCGATCAGCAGGCGCCTGTTCGAGCCCATGTTCGACAGGTCGAATCCCAACGGGCCGGATATCACCGGCAGTTGATACATGGTCCGCATGATGACGATGCTACCCGCGCCGCCGGGCGAGAACTTCCAGGCGTTGGTGACGTTGCCGCTGCTGTCGTAGGTCAGCGCAGGCATCGACGTGTCGACGGAAGAGAAGTTATCGGCATTCTGGACGTCGATCATCAGATTTGCGCATTTCATGAAGCGCGGCAGATTGTTGCATGCGGTGGTCTTGAAGCTGGATTGGGTCGTCCCGCTCGTCTGGGCCTGTCCCGTCATCAGCTGGCGCGCAGTTCGCTCGGCACTGGTTTCGAGCGCCTGCTGCGAGAAGAAGACCACCGATGTTTGCAGCACCGCCATGATAAGCGCGACGAAGGGTGCCGCGACGAGCGCGAATTCGATGACGGTCGCGCCGCTGCGATCGCGCGCGAGCGCGCGAAGGCGCGCCGTGGCCCCGGCCTTTCGCAATGGTCTGTTTGGCGTCGACGCCATGCTTGCGGGTCCAATTCAAAACGGTCCGCAATGGACTTACACGCGGCAGGCTTAAGAAATTCTCAAGGTCCGCCGACCGCGCTTGACCCTGCCGGCGATCCTTTGCAGGCGCGGCCTATGCACCCCGATGAAGCCGGTTCGGCGATCGAACGCCGTATCATCCTGAGCTATGCGCGCGCGCCCGACCGTGCGGCCTTGGCGGCGTTGCTCGCGCTCGACGACCGGCTCGGCGAGATCGTCGCTGCGGCGCGCGATCCCTTGATCGGGCAGATGCGGCTGACGTGGTGGCACGATGCGCTGTGCGCGCTCGATACGGCCCCGCCGCCTGCGGAGCCGACCTTGCGGGCGGTGCATGCCGACCTCCTGCCGCGCGGCGTGACCGGGCGTTCGCTCGCGCAGCTCGTCGATGGCTGGGAGGCATTGCTCGCGATCGAGTCTGCGCCGGATCAGGCGCTGGAGGGACATGCGCAAGATCGCGGCGCCGCGCTGTTCGAGGTTGCGAGTCGGATATTCGGCGCACCCGACGATCGCTTGGCAGAAGCGGGCCGCGGCTGGGCGCTGGCGCAGGCTGCGGCGCGCACAGGGCAGGGCGCCGATGCCGCGCGCGCGCACCTCGCGCGTCTCACCGAACGGCGCTGGCCGGTCGCGCTTCGCCCGCTATCGGCCATGGCGCTGGCTGCGCGCATCGATCTTTCAGGCGGTGCGCCAGCGGGGTCGCTGCCGCGCACCGTCCGGCTGCTTCGCCACAGGCTGACCGGCCGATAGGGAATTGCCAGGCGGTCCCAGCGCGTTAGTCTTGCGACAAAGGGCAATGGGGGAACAGGGCATGTGGCGATGGATCGCGGGCGGGGCGGGGGTGGTGCTGGCCGCCATCGCGGCGTGGCTGCTGATTGGCGGCCGGTCGCGCAGCGATGCGCAGCCGCTGCTTCCCGCAATGCAGGCCCAAGCGACGAACGCGCCTGCCGCTGCCGATGGCCTGCCCGCGACCGTTCCCGAAGCGACCGAGCGGACGCGCGAGCAGAAGCGCTTCGATCGCTACGACAAGGATCGCAACGGCGCCGTCACGCGCGACGAATATCTGGCGCAACGGCGGAAGGCCTATGCGAAGCTCGACACCAATCACGACGGTGTTCTGTCGTTCGAGGAATATGCGGTGAAGGCGACCGCGAAATTCGCGGCGGCCGATGCGGACAGGTCCGGCGCGATGAACGCAGCCGAGTTCGCCACCACCGCGGTCAAGCGCAAGCCCGCCCGCCGCGCGCCGTGCCCGCCGGTTCAGGCCGGGCAGGGCGACGAAAGCTGATCTTCGCGCCAGCGCGCGAAGGCGTCACGCGCGCGGGCGGTATACATCTTCTTGCGGTCGGCCTTCTTCGTGCGACCCTCGATCGGCGGGAAAAGGCCGAAATTGACGTTCATCGGCTGATAGGTCTCGGCCTCCGCACCCCCGGTGATATGCCCGAGCAGCGCGCCGAGCGCGGTTTCGACCGGGGGCAGGGCCAGCGTCTTGCCGCCAAGCTGCGCTGCGGCAAAGCGCCCCGCAAGCAGGCCGATCGCGGCGCTTTCGACATAGCCTTCGCAGCCCGTGATCTGCCCGGCGAAGCGGATATTGGGCTGCGATTTCAGGCGCAGTTCGGGATCGAGCAGCACGGGCGAACGGATGAAGGTGTTCCGGTGCAGCCCGCCAAGCCGCGCGAACTCCGCATTCTGCAGGCCGGGAATAGTTCGGAACAGGCGCACCTGTTCGGCATGTTTCAGCTTGGTCTGAAAGCCGACGATGTTCCAGAGCGTGCCCGCGGCGTTGTCCTGGCGCAGCTGAACGACGGCATGCGGCCAGCGCCCGGTGCGCGGATCGTCGAGGCCGACGGGTTTCATCGGGCCGAAGCGGAGCGTATCCAGGCCACGCTCGGCCATCACCTCGATCGGCATGCAGCCTTCGAAATAGGGCACATTCTCCCACTCGCGATATTCGGTCTTCTCGCCCGCGAGCAGCCCAGCGTGAAAGGCGAGATACTCGTCCTTCGACATCGGGCAGTTGATGTAATCCTTGCCGTCGCCTTCCGGCCCGACCTTGTTCCAGCGCGACTGGAACCAGGCGGTGTCGAAATCGATGCTGTCGCGGTGAACGATCGGCGCGATCGCGTCGAAAAAGGCGAGGGCGTCGCTGCCCGTCGCCGTGCCGATCGCCTCGGCGAGCGCGGGGCCGGTCAGCGGCCCGGTCGCGATGATCGCCGGACCCTGCGGCAACGCGTCCACCCGCTCGCGCACGATCTCGATGTTGGGATGCGCGGTAAGCGCCGCGGTGACACCGTCCGAAAACCGGTCGCGATCGACGGCGAGCGCCGAGCCGGCCGGAACCTTGTGGATGTCGGCCTCGCGCAGGATCAATGAGCCGAGTGCGCGCATCTCCGCATGGATCAGTCCGACCGCGTTACTTTCCGCATCATCGGAGCGAAAGCTGTTCGAACAGACGAGCTCGGCGAGACCGTCGGTGTGGTGCGCCGGTGTCGTATCCCCGCTGCCACGCATTTCGGACAGACGGACGCGAAAGCCGGCCTCGGCAAGCTGCCATGCCGCTTCCGAACCGGCGAGTCCGCCGCCGACGATCTGGATGTCATGAGTCATGCGGGGGCAGTAGCGCCATGGTCGCCAAGGGCAACCCGCAGCGTGCGGTATCAGAACATGGTGACCCCTACGGGAATCGAACCCGTGTTTCAGCCGTGAGAGGGCCGCGTCCTAACCGCTAGACGAAGGGGCCGTCCTTGCGCGGAAGCGGCGCCATTACGTGGGGTTCCGGGGTGCGTCAAGGACGATGTGCCCGCGGTTGACTTCACACTGCCCTCGCGCGCAGCGTCGGGTCATGCCAATCGATCCGACCCGTATCGCGCTTCTCCAGATGACGAGCGGCATTTCGCCTGCCGCCAATGCCGTGGTGCTTTCCGGCGCAGTCGCCGACGCCGCCCGGAACGGCGCTGCAATGCTGTTCACCCCGGAAATGTCCGGACTCATTGACCGGGACCGCACGCGTGCCGCGGCGCACATCGTTGCGGAGGACGATGATCCCGTGCTCGCAGCGGTGCGCGAGGCGGCGGTGCGGGCAGGCATCTGGGTCCACCTCGGCTCGATCGCGGTGCGAAGGAGCGACGGGCGGTTCGCCAATCGCGGTTTCGTCATCGATAATGAGGGCGCGATCCGGGCGCGTTACGACAAGCTGCACCTGTTCGACGTCGATCTGCCGACCGGGGAAAGCTGGCGCGAGTCGGCCGCCTATGCCGCGGGGGTGAGCGCGTCGGTGATCGATACGCCGGTCGGCGCGCTCGGCTTGTCGATCTGCTACGATCTGCGCTTTCCAGCGCTCTATGGTGCGCTGTCCGATGCGGGCGCGAGCGTTCTCGGCGTCCCCGCAGCCTTCACCCGTCCCACCGGCGTTGCGCACTGGCACGTGCTGGTGCGCGCGCGGGCGATCGAGAATGCGTGTTGGGTGGTCGCCGCGGCGCAGACCGGCGTCCATGAAGACGGCCGCGCAACCTACGGCCATTCGCTCGTCATCGATCCGTGGGGTGAGGTCGTGCTCGACATGGGCGAAGGTGCAGGTCTCGGCTACGCGACGATCGATCCGGCGAGGGTCGCGGAGGTGCGCCGCCGCATCCCGGTGATCGATCACCGGCGCGCGATCCCAGCCGTCACGCTGCCGCGTTAGGCGTCCGGACGCGCCATCATCAGCGCCGCGCGGGTGGTGCACAGGACGATCTCGTCGCGCTGGTTGAGGCCGACATGTTCGAACGTCACGATGCCCTGGCCCGGGCGCGATTTGGACGGGCGGATCGCCTTCACCTCGGTTTCCGCGCGGATCGTGTCGCCAGAGAATACGGGCTTGGGAAAGCTGGTATCCTCCATGCCCAGATTGGCGATCGTCGTGCCGAAGGTCGTATCCTGAACGCTCAGCCCGATGACGAGACCGAGCGTGAAAAGCGAGTTCATCAGCGGCCGGCCGAACTCCGTCGTCGCTGCATAGGCGTGGTCGATATGGATCGCCGCCGGATTGTAGGTCAGCGCGGAAAACAGGATGTTGTCGGCATCGGTGACCGTGCGCCGCACTTCATGGACGAAGCGCTGGCCGACGGTGAATTGTTCGAACCAGAGACCGGGCATGCTACCTCCTGAAAGCTTGTCGTCACGCGTGCCAGTCGCCGGATCGGCCGCCCGACTTGGCGAGCAGGCGGACGTCGCCGATCGTCATTGCGCGATCCAGCGCCTTCGCCATGTCGTAGATGGTGAGCAGCGCGACCGACACCGCGGTCAGCGCCTCCATCTCGACCCCCGTCTTGCCGGTCGTCGCGACCGTCGCCGTCGCCGTCACACCGGCATCATCGGTCTGGAGGTCGATGGACACGCGTGTGATCGGCAGGGGATGGCAGAGCGGCACCAGGTCGCTCGTCCGCTTCGCCGCCATGATTCCGGCAACTCGCGCCACCGCGAGAACGTCGCCCTTCTTGACCGCACCCGCGCGGATCGCGGCGGCAGCTTCGGCCGACATGGCAATGTGCCCGGTCGCGGTCGCCTCGCGGGCGGTGTCGGCTTTGGCGGACACATCGACCATTTGCGCGGCGCCCGCGGAGTCGAGATGGGTGAGATCGCTCACCCGACGAGCGCCCTCGTGGCTGCCGCGACATCGTCCGCGCGCATGAGCGCCTCGCCGATCAGGAAACAGCGCACACCGTGCTCTGCCATCGCGTCGAGATCGGCGCGAGTCGTCAGGCCGCTCTCGGCGACGAAGGTGCAGCCAGCCGGCGCCTGACCCACAAGTTCGTAGGTGCGGTCGAAGCTGACCGAAAAATCGCGCAGGTCGCGGTTGTTGACGCCGATGAGGCGCGACTGGAGTTTCAGCGCGCGTTCGAGTTCGTCTGCGTCATGCACCTCGACGAGCACATCCATCCCGCAGTCCAGCGCGGCCGCCTCGATATCGGCGGCGCGCGCGTCGTCGAGCGCAGCCATGATGATAAGGATCGCGTCGGCACCAAGCCCGCGCGCTTCGTGGCACTGCCACGGATCGACCATGAAATCCTTGCGCAGCACCGGAAGCGCGCAGGCATTGCGGGCTGCGGTCAGGTAAGCGTCGGCGCCCTGGAACCAGCGCTCGTCGGTCAGCACCGACAGGCACGTCGCCCCGCCGGCCTCGTAAGCGCGGGCATGGGAAGGCGGATCGAAATCGGCGCGGATGACGCCCTTGGACGGGCTCGCCTTCTTGATCTCGGCGATCAGGGCGTGGCCAACCTGTGCACGCGCATCGAGCGCAGCGCGAAACCCGCGCGGGGCCGACTGCGCTGCGATCCGCGCGTCGATTTCCGCCATCGGTATGGTCGCCTTCTTGGCGGCGACCTCGGCGCGCTTGGTATCGATGATGCGATCAAGAACGGTCATGAATAGGCGATCCAGCGGTCGAGAAGGGCAGCGGCGGCACTGGAGTCGATCGCAGCGGCGGCGCGCTCGGCCCCTGTAATTAGGTCGCTGTCGCCCGCCAGTACGAGTGCGGCGGCTGCGTTGAGGAGAACAGCGTCGCGGTAGGCGCCGGTCTCGCCCGCAAGCAGCCGGCGGAGCGCTGCGGCGTTATGCGCGGGGTCGCCGCCATGGATCGCTGCGATCGGGTGGCGTGGCAGGCCGGCATCCTCCGGCACGATGCGATCGGGAAGCGAAACTTGCCCGATGCCGACCGCGACCGTCGGGCCGGCGCCGGATACCTCGTCAAGCCCCTCCTCGCCCGAGACGACGAGCGCGGCTTCGGTGCCGAGCTGTTCCAGCGCGGCGGCGTAGACGGGGACATAATCCGGCCGCGCGATGCCGATCAGCTGCCGTGTGACCCGAGCAGGATTGGCGAGCGGGCCCATCAGATTGAAGATCGTGCGCTTGCCGATGCGGCGGCGGATCGGGGTGATCCGCTTCATCGCCGGGTGATGGTTGGCCGCGAACAGAAAACAGATGCCGAGATCGGCGAGCGTCGCCTCCGCCAGCGCGCCGGCACGCTCCATATCGAGGCCCAGCGCTTCCAATGTGTCGGCCGCGCCCGCCTTGGACGAAGCGGCGCGGTTGCCGTGCTTGGCGACCGGGACGCCGGCCGCCGCGACGACGAGGCTGACCGCGGTGGAGACATTGAGCGTGTGATGGCCGTCGCCGCCGGTGCCGCATACGTCGATGGCGCCGGGCGGCGCGTCGATGGGGATGAGCCGGTCGCGCAGTGCGCGCGCGGCTTCGGCGATTTCGATACTTGTCTCGCCGCGGTCGCTCAGCCCGATTAGGAACGCGGCGATGGCGTCCTCGCTGGTTTTCGCATCGAGGATATCGGCAAAGGCGAGCGCTGCCGTCTCGCGCGACAGCGGCGATGACGGATCGGGGAGGAGGGCGATCGTCGTCATGCCGGCATCCGCGCGTCGATGCCCGCATCGAGCAGGAAATTGGCGAGCATGGCGTGGCCGTGCTCGGTCGCGATGCTTTCGGGGTGGAACTGGACGCCGTGGATCGGCAGATCGCGGTGGCGGAACCCCATGACGATGCCGTCTTGGGTTCGTCCGTTTACGGCCAGCACCTCGGGCACATCCTCGACGATCAGCGAGTGGTAGCGCGTCGCGGTGAAGGGCGAGGGGAGGCCCGCGAACACCCCGGTGCCGTCATGGACGATCGCGCTCGTCTTGCCGTGCATCAGCCCGCCGCGCACCACTTTCCCGCCAAAATATTGCCCGATCGCCTGATGGCCGAGGCACACGCCAAGTAGCGGACGTTTCTCATCCGCGCACGCCGCGACGAGATCGAGCGAAATGCCCGCTTCGGTCGGGGTGCAGGGGCCGGGCGAGATCAGGAACGCGTCCGCCCCGCTCGCCAGCGCGTCGGCGGCCGTCAGCGTATCGTTGCGCGCGACCTTCACCTCCACGCCAAGCTCCATCAGGTAATGGACGAGGTTCCAGGTAAAGCTGTCGTAATTGTCGACGACCAGGATCATGGCTGCGTGCCATAAACGAAGCCGACAGCATCGCAATCCGTCGATCGCGTTCCAATATCATAGTTGGTCGATATCGCGATCGGCGTTCAGCGGGGAGCAATCCGACGGCGCCGAACGTTACGGTCGCACCCGAGGAGTGAAAAACGATGCCGCGTCTGTTGTTGCCAGCCTTGTTGTTGTCGATGCCCGGCCTTGCCGCGGCGCAGACGGGCGCGCCGCCTGCGCGAGCTGCTGCCACGACACAGGCCGTTCCCGCCGAAACCGGCCAGCCGCCGAAGAAGGTGCGCGACGTGTCGCTGGCCGCTGGGCAGGCTTGCCCGAAGGCGCAGGCCGACGAGATTGTCGTGTGTCGCCCGCTGGAGGATCCGTATCGCATCCCCAAAGGACTGCGACGCCCGGCCGAAATCCCGGCGAAGAACCAGAGCTGGGTCAACCGCGCCGCGACAATGGATCAGGTCAGCCGCGTTGCCGGTGGCCTGCCCGATACCTGCTCGCCGGTCGGCACCGGTGGGCAGACCGGGTGCGCGCTTCAGCAGAACCAGCAATGGGCAGCCGACAAGCGCCAGCAGCGCCGCGAAGCGGAAAGCATTCCCTAAGCGCTATTGGCCGAACCCGGCTTCGCTCGCCCGCGTGATCGCTTCGCGCGCGGCAGCGAACAGGGCGCCCGATTTCGCCTCGCACTCGCGCTGTTCGGCCGCAGGATCGCTGTCCGCAACGATTCCGGCGCCCGCCTGCACGTGCATCACGCCGTCCTTCACGATCGCGGTGCGCAGGACGATGCAAGAATCCATCGATCCGTCGGGCGAGAAATAGCCGACCCCGCCTGCGTAAGCACCGCGCTTTTCCGGCTCCAGCTCGGCGATGATCTCGCACGCCCGCACCTTCGGCGCGCCGCTGACGGTGCCCGCGGGGAAGCCGGCGAGCAGCGCGTCGATCGCGTCGCGACCGTCCGCGATCTGTCCGACGACGTTCGACACGATGTGCATGACGTGGCTGTAGAGCTCGACCGTATAGCTGTCCGTCACGCGCACCGTGCCGGGCTTTGCGACGCGGCCGGTGTCGTTGCGCCCGAGATCGAGCAGCATCAGATGCTCCGCACGCTCCTTCGGGTCGGCGAGCAGGCTGGCGCGGTTCGCCTCGTCCTCCACCGCCGTGCGCCCGCGCGGGCGGGTGCCGGCGATCGGACGGATGGTGACCTCGCCGTCGCGCAGGCGGACGAGAATTTCCGGGCTCGATCCGGTCAGCGAGAAGCCCGGCAGGTCGAGGTGGTATAGGAAGGGCGACGGGTTGATCCGCCGCAGCGCGCGGTAGAGCTCGAAAGGCGGCAGCGGGAAAGGCGCGGTGAAGCGCTGCGCCAGCACGACCTGGAAGATGTCGCCAGCCACGATGTACCGCTTTGCCGCCGCCACCATTTCCAGATAGCGCTCGGGTGCAAGCTGCGGAGACGGTTCGATCGCGAGCGGATCGATGCGCGCGGGGGGCGGGAGTGCCGCGGTCGCCAGCCGCGCTTCGGTCGCATCCAGCCGCGCTTCGGCCTCATCGACGATCGCGGCTGCGCCCCGTGCGGCGTCGGGCCATACCGGTGCGACGAGGAACAGCGTGTCGGCGAGCCGATCGAAGACGCAGATGACCGTCGGCCGCACGAACATCATGTCGGGCAGGCCGAGCGGATCGGCGTCAGGGCGGGGAAGATCCTCCACCAGACCCACGGTTTCGTAGCCGAAATAGCCGACAAGGCAGGCGAGCGCGCGGGGCAGCGCGGCGGGCACCTCCATCCGGCACGACGCGACGAGGTCGCGCAGTGCCTCCAGCGTCGGCGCCGCGCAGGCCTCGAACGCGGCGCGGTCGCTCAGCCAGCGGCGGTTGATCGCGGCGCGCTTGCCATCGGCACGAAAGACGAGATCGGGGGCGAGGCCGAGCAGGCTGTAGCGCCCGCGCACCGATCCGCCTTCCACCGATTCGAACAGGAAGTCGCCCCGCTCCGGCTCGATCAGCTTCAGCGCCGCGGCAACGGGCGTTTCGGTATCGGCGATCCGCGCGCGCCAGACGAGCGCCGGACGACCCTCGCCCAGCGCCCCAACGGCATCCGCGTTACGGCTGGGCGCTGCCACTCTGTCCGCTCAGATCGGCCTTCACCTTGGCGATTTCCGCCGCGTTCTTCTTCACGCCCACCGCGCGCTTCACCGCATTGGTGAACTGCTCGACATATTCGCGGCCAACGACGCGGCCGAGATCGGTGCGGGTGGCTGCAACGACGCCCGGCTGCTTCGTCGCGTCGCCGGGAATGATCTTGTTGAGCTTGATGACGAACCAGCCGCCCTGCTGCGGCGCCTCCAGCATCTTGGCGGTGCCGTTAGCCATGCTGAACAGCAGCGCGAGCGCGGGCGGGGCACCCTGCGGGTTGGCGGCGAGCTGTGCGCGACTGCTGGCGAGCGGCTGCGGCGCGGGGAGCCCCGGCTTGGTCGACGACAGCGCCTCAGCCAGTGCGGTGCCCTTGTTGACCTTGGCGAGCACATCAACCGCGACCTGACGCGCGGCCTTGCGCGCACGGTCGATCGTGAAGTCGCGTGCGACCGCGTCCCGCACCTGCGCCAGAGGGCGCGGCGCGGCGCGCACGATGCGGTCGAGCGCAACGACCGCGAAGCTGCCGTCCTGGCCCAGTTGCACAAGCTGCGGCTGGTCGCCTTCCTCCGCCTGGAACGCCGCCTGGACGACGGGGGCGAGCTTGGCGTCGGGCTTGGACGCCGCATCTTCAGGGTTCACGCCGCCCGCGGTCAGTGGGGCGGTCGCCTGCGCGCTCAGCTTCTGGTCGTTGACCAGCTCACCGAAGTTCGAGTTGTTCGCGATCGAATCGTCGAGCGCATCGTGAATTTTGCCGAGCGCGGCGACGGTCTTCTGCTCGGTCAGCGCCTTGGTGATCTCAGGCGTCGCTTCAGCGAGCGACTTGCCGGCGACCTGCTCGATGGAATCGACGCGCGCGACGACGAAGCCGATCGTGCCCTTCACCGGTCCGACGAGCGCACCCTTGGCGGCGCCGAAGAAAGCACTCGCGAGGTCAGCCGACGCCTGCTGCGCATAGGCGGCACGATCGAGCGTGACCGTGCGCGCTTCGAGCCCTGCGGCCTTTGCGGCGTCGGCCAGCGATGCTCCACCCTTTACCTTGGCGGCAAGCTGGTTCGCGGCATTCTGATCGAGCACGGTGACCTGCGTCACGGCGCGCTTCTCGGTTGCGGAATATTTGGCCTTGTCGGCGTTGTAGGCGGCCGCGATTTCGGCCGCGCTCGGCGTGGCGGACGCCTTGACCTGATCCGGGGTCACGACCGCATAGCGGATGATGCGGCGCTCGGGCGTGGTGTAGAGCGCCAGATGCCCCTTGTACCATCCCTGCAGTTCCGCATCGGTCGGTGCCGCGCCGGCGTTCATCGCCTTTGTCGGAATGAATCCGATCTGCCCTTCGCGCTTCTCGAGCAGCAGCGAGGCATAGGGCAACGCCAGCGACTGCGGCACCTGGCTCGCGCCGCTGGTCGGTGCGATCAGAAAGCCGGCCATGGTCGAATTCGCAATGTCGGCACGGATGCCCGCGTCGGTCAGCCGGCGCTCGGCAAGGAGGCGTTCGTAAATCTTCTGGTCGAACTTGCCGTCAACGCCCTGCAGCCCCGGGATGCTCGCCAGCTGGCCATCGATCAGTCGCTTCGACACGACGAGGCCCTGGCTCGCCCCGAACTGCTGGAGGGCAAGGCCGGACATGATCCGCTCCACCGTCGCATCCACGCCGCCGCCCGCGATATACTGCGCCATGTCGAGCGTCGGCTGCTGCTGGCGATACGCCTCCATCTCGCTGGTCGCGCGCTGCTTCACCTCGGCGTCGCCCACCGCGACCTTGCCGACAGTGCCGACATTGCTGCCCAGCACCGATCCGCCACCCTGCCGCAGCCCGGTCACGTCGCCCGCCGCAAAGGCAAGCGCGATGATCCCGAGCACCACGAAGGTGACGATGACCCCGACCTTGGAATTGATGAGCCGGCGGAAGAAGCTGAGCATGAAGTGGCGTGCCTGTAGTGGAACGGCGTGCTTTAGGGGTGTGGCCGGTCGGCTTCAAGCGCGCTAACGGCGACGGAACACGACAAGCGCATACCGGGGGATGAGGATGACACGCCGCAAGCTGATCGCGGGAAACTGGAAGATGAACGGCAGCCTCGCGACGCTGGCCGAGCTGGACGGCATTGCGGCGGCGGCGAAGGCGCGGCCCGATATCGACGTTGCGGTCGCGGTGCCCTTCACGCTGATTACCCCGGCCGCAACGCGTGTGCCGTCGCTTTCGATCGGCGCGCAGGATGTGCATGCGGCGGACAGCGGGGCGCACACCGGCTGCGTATCGGCGGCCATGGTGCGCGAGGCCGGTGCGCGCTTCACGATCGTCGGCCATTCCGAACGCCGCGCCGATCAGCACGAGACGAGCCAGGATGCATGGGCAAAGGCGACCGCCGCCCATCGTCACGGACTGAACGTGATCCTGTGCTGCGGCGAAACCGAGGCCGAACGCGATGCCGGCCGCGCCGAACGGGTGGTGCAGGCGCAGATCGAGAAATCCGTTCCTGAAAACGCGACCGGCGACTGGCTGACGCTGGCCTATGAACCGCGCTGGGCGATCGGCACGGGGCGGACCCCGACGCTCGACGATATCGCCGCCATCCACGCCATCGCTCGCGCCAAGCTGCGCGCGCTCATCGGTGACGCGGCGGCACAGGTCCGCATCCTCTATGGCGGGTCGGTGACCGGCGACAATGCCGCCGCGATCCTCTCGACTGCCGACGTCGATGGCGCGCTGGTCGGCGGCGCGAGTCTGACCGCAGCGAAGTTTGTGCCGATCATCGAGGCGGCGTGAGCGGCGCCGGTCGCGTGCTGCTCAAGCGTAGCGAGTCTTGAGCAGCGCGTAGGTTGCACGCAGGCCGTAGGCGTCGCCGCCCTTGGGCCGTCCCGGCTTCGCGGCTGGCCGCCACGCGAACGTGTCGAGATGCGCCCAAGCGATGTCGGCGGGGACGAATCGGCGCAGGAACAGCGCCGCCGTGATCGATCCGGCAAAGCCGCTGTCCGGGGCATTCACCATGTCTGCGACATCAGATTGCAGCATCGCATCGTACCCGTCCCACAGCGGCAGGCGCCACAGCGAGTCATGCACCGCCGTCCCGGCCGCGAGAAGATCGGCAGCGAGCGTTTCATCGTTCGCGAAGGTCGCGGGAAGATCGGGGCCGAGCGCCACGCGGGCCGCGCCGGTCAGCGTTGCGAAGTCGAGGATCAGCGCCGGGCTGCCCTCGACCGCCTTGGTCAGCGCATCCCCCAGGATCAGCCGCCCTTCCGCATCGGTATTGGTGTTTTCGACCGTCAGCCCCTGGCGGGTCTTCAGCACGTCGCCGGGACGAAAGGCGTTGCCGGCAATCGCGTTTTCCACCGTGGGGATGAGCAGATGCAGCCGCACCTTCAGCCTGGCCGCCATGACAAGGCCGGCGAGCGCGAGCGCGTGCGCCGCGCCGCCCATGTCCTTCTTCATCAGCCGCATGCCCGCCGCCGGCTTGATATCGAGCCCGCCCGAATCGAAGACGACCCCCTTGCCGACGATCGCGACGCGGGGGTGGGCGGGGTCGCCCCATTCCAGCTCGACGAGCCTCGGCGCTCGGTCGCGGGTCGCGGCCTGGCCGACCGCGTGGATCATGGGGTAGCCGGTGGCCAGCGCATCGCCCTGCGTGACCGTGACGGTCGCGCCGTGCGGCTTCGCCGCCGCTTCGACTGCGGCAGCGAGTTCAGCGGGGCCGAGATCGGAGGCGCCGGTATCGACGAGATCGCGGACCAGCGCGGTCGCCTCTGCGATACGGACGACCTCGGCGATTCGCGCAGG
The DNA here is from genome assembly GCF_902498785.1 of Sphingomonas sp. EC-HK361. GTDB lineage: Bacteria > Pseudomonadota > Alphaproteobacteria > Sphingomonadales > Sphingomonadaceae > Sphingomonas. Next base: position 380,574 of record NZ_LR701494.1, on the reverse strand, counting down.
TTCGCTCGTCAGGAGCACCCGCGGTCCTTGCGGATCGTTCGCCTTATACCGTGTGAAGCGGTGCTGGGCGAGGCACCAGCCGAGCATCGCCGCGCCGGGTTCCCCCTCTGCCAGGCGATACGTGCCTTCGGGCAGACTGTCGCCCAGCGATGCGATTCGCCAGGGCGACGTCTCCGCTTCGTCACAGACCAGCAGCATCGACCAGTCGTCCGCTGCATCCCCCGGCAGCACGGCGCGGTTACCGGCCTTTCCGATGCCTTTGTGCGCATGCACCCCCGTGCGTGCGCGCGGTGGCTGTGCCGACAGCCACGCCTCCCAGCGATCGGGATGAACGATGTGGATGCTGCGCGCGGGCTGGCCGCGATCGGCTTGGAGCAGGCTGGCGAAATCGGTCATGGCGCCGACCAAAGCAGGCGCGGCTTGGCGTGGCAACTCGTGAACCCTAGATGTCGGTCAAACGACTCCATTCGGAACAGACATCATGACCACCCATTCGACGCGCATGCTCATCCTCGGCTCCGGCCCGGCCGGCCTTTCCGCCGCCATCTACGGCGCGCGCGCGGGCATGAAGCCGATCCTCGTGCAGGGCATCCAGCCCGGCGGCCAGCTGATGACGACGACCGACGTCGAAAACTATCCGGGGTTCGCCGACGTCATTCAGGGCCCGTGGCTGATGGAGCAGATGCAGAAGCAGGCAGAGCATGTCGGCACAACGCTGATGTGGGACACGGTTGTCGCGGTCGACCTGACCCAGCGGCCGTTCCGCCTGACCGGCGACAGCGGCGATATTTACGAAGGCGACGTGCTGGTCATCGCGACCGGCGCGCAGGCGAAGTGGCTGGGCATCGACAGCGAGGAGCCGATGAAAGGCAAGGGCGTCAGCGCCTGCGCGACCTGCGACGGTTTCTTCTACCGCGGCAAGCGCGTGGCAGTGATCGGCGGCGGCAATACCGCGGTCGAGGAGGCGCTGTATCTGACCAACCACAGCGACAATGTGACGCTGATCCACCGCCGCGATTCGCTGCGTGCCGAAAAGATCTTGCAGGACCGTCTGTTCGCGCACCCGAACATCACCGTGGTCTGGAACAAGGAGGTCCGCGAATTCGTCGACGGTGGCGGCACCGCCGGGCTCGTCGCGCTCGACCTCGAGGACACGCAGACGGGCGAGCACAGCCGGATCGATGTCGAAGGCGGCTTCGTCGCGATCGGTCATCACCCCGCGACGGAACTCTTCCGCGGGCATCTCGAACTGGACGCCGATCACTACATCAAGGTGGAGACGGGGACGACGCGCACGAGCGTGCCCGGCGTGTTCGCCTGCGGTGACGTGATGGACAAGGTCTACCGTCAGGCGGTGACTGCGGCCGGCACCGGATGCATGGCCGCGCTCGACGCCGAACGCTTCCTTGCAGCGGCCGAATTCAAGGAAATGGCCGAGGCGGCGGAATAGCGCGCCGCGCCCGCCCGCAAACCGGCTGACATGGACACGCTGACGACCGCGCTCAAATGGTTCGCCTCAGGCTCCGGCATGATCGCCGCGCTGATGGTGTCGCTCGATTCGGGGCGGCGCGTGACGGGGTGGGGGTTCGTCATCTTCCTCGCCTCGTCGGTCGCGTGGATCGCGGGGGCGGCGCTGGCTCAGGATTGGGCGCTCGGCACGCAGAATGCGGTGCTGTTCGGCATCAATATGCTGGGCGTCTATCGCTACCTGATCCGCAAGAAGAATGACTGAGGCAGCCGCCTGGGCGCTCGCGCTGTTTGTCCTCGGCGCGATTACTGGCAGTTTTCTCGCAAATCTCGCGATCCGCTGGCCGCGTGAACAGTCGGTGATGCGCGGGCGATCGGCCTGCGATGCGTGCGGGAAGACGCTTGGCGCGGGCGAGCTCATCCCGCTGGTAAGCGCTGCGATCCAGCGCGGCAAATGTCGCGGGTGCAGCGCTGCGATCGACCCGCGCCATTGGCAGATCGAGCTTGGCTGCGCGCTGATCGGCGCTGCGGCAGGGTTTGTCGTGGCGGGACCGGTTGCGGTGGCGGGCGCGATATTTGGATGGCTTCTCCTGACCCTCGCGGCGATCGACGTGGCGGAGTTCTGGCTTCCCGATGCCCTCACCGCGACGCTTGCGGTTGCGGGGCTTGTGAGCGGCATCGCGGGGATCGCGCCCGATCTTACCGATCGCGTGATCGGCGGGGCGGGGGGCTTCGCTGCGCTTTGGCTCGTCGCCTTCGCCTATCGCCGGCTGCGTGAGCGTGAGGGGTTGGGCGGGGGTGATCCGAAGCTGTTCGGGGCGATCGGATTGTGGCTCGGCTGGCGAATGCTGCCGATCGTCCTGCTGCTCGCGAGCGCCGTCGGCCTCGCACTCGTGCTCGCCGAGATGCTTTCCGGACGCAAGATGGCGCGTGACACGCGGCTGCCCTTCGGTGCGTTGCTCGCGGTCGCGGCTTACCCGGCGTGGCTGGTGATGATAGGGAGCATGCCATGATGCTGTCGCTGCTCCTCTCGCTCCTCGCCGCGTCGCAGGCAAAGGCTCTGCCGCCCCCGCCGCCGCCTACCATGATCGACGGGCTGCCGATCGCCGGATTGCCCAAACAGGCACTTCCCGCGAAGGGATGCGCGGCCTATCTCTTTTCCACCGGCGCGACGAAGGCGCTCGTCGCGGTGGCCGGGGCCGATCCTGCGCAACTCCGCATCGCGGTCGACGGCAAGGCGACGGATTACGCCCGCAGCGCCGAGAAGACGCCGGCGGGCTTCGGATTTTCCGGCTCCACCGAATATCGCGGCGGCGACGTGACCGCGACGCTCGACATGACCATCACGACCCGCGGCGATCTGACCGCCGGAGCGATCGTCTCCGACGCGACGCTCCGCGTCGATCGGCCGGGCAGGGATTCGATCGTGCTGCCGGTTGCGGGGTTGATCGGCTGCGTCTGACACGGGGTTGCCGCTGAGGTTTCGATCTGCAACTCTCCTGGCGACCGGGTAACGACCCACAGGAGAGAGCGCGTGCGGCATATCCTCGAAGCGCAGCGGACGGCGTTCATGGCCGAGCTGCCCGTTTCCATCGCGACCCGCAAGGACCGGCTGAAACGCGCCGCTGCGATGATCCGCGACCATGCCGATCGCTTCTGTGACGCGCTGAGCGAGGATTTCGGCCATCGCAGCCGCGAGCAATCGATGCTGACCGACATCGCCGGATCGATCGCGCCGATCACCCATGCGATCAAACACCTCGAAAGATGGTCGAAGCCGGATAGCCGCCCCGTCCAGTTCCCGCTGGGGCTGCTGGGCGCGCGGGCTTGGGTGGAGTATCAACCCAAGGGGGTCGTCGGCATCATCGCGCCGTGGAATTTCCCGGTGAACCTGATCATTTCGCCGCTCGCCGGCGTGTTCGCGGCGGGCAACCGCGCGATGGTGAAGACGAGCGAATACACGCCGGTGACGGCGGCGTTGTTCGAGGAGGTCGTCGGACAGTATTTCGACGCGACCGAGCTGGTATTCGTGTCCGGCGGGCCGGATGTCGGCAAGGCCTTCGCGGAGTTGCCGTTCGACCATCTGCTGTTCACCGGGGCGACGGCGATCGGCAAGCACATCCTGCATGCCGCCGCCGACAATCTGACGCCAGTGACGCTGGAACTGGGCGGCAAGTCGCCGGTCATCGTTGGTGCCGGCGCGGATGTGAAGCAGACGACCGAGCGGGTCGCGCTCGGCAAGATGCTGAACGCGGGGCAGATCTGCCTCGCGCCCGATTACATGCTGGTGCCGGCGAGCGAGGAAGCGCGGATCGTCGATGGCCTGAAGACGGCGGCGACGGCCATGTATCCGTCGCTGCTCGCCAATCCCGACTATACCTCGGTCGTCAACGACCGGCACTTCCAGCGCCTGGGCGACTGGCTCGAAGACGCGCGGACGAAGGGCGCGAAGGTCGAGATCGTGAACCCGGCGGGCGAGGATTTCGGCGCATCGAACGCACGCAAGATGCCGCTCCATATCGTCACCGACGTGACCGACGACATGACGCTGATGCAGGAGGAAATCTTCGGCCCCGTCCTGCCGGTGCGGCGCTATTCCGGCATCGACGATGCGATCGGCCAGGTTAACCGCCGCGACCGTCCGCTTGGCCTCTATTATTTCGGCCCCGACGGCGAGGAGCGCCGCCGCGTGCTCGATCGCACCATATCGGGCGGGGTTACGGTGGACGACGTCGTGTTCCACGTTTCGATGGAGGACCTGCCCTTCGGCGGCGTCGGGCCGTCGGGGATGGGCAGCTATCACGGGCTCGACGGCTTCCGTACCTTCAGCCACGCTAAGGCGGTGTTCAAGCAGGCGAAGATCGACGTGGCGAAGCTTGCGGGACTCAAGCCGCCTTATGGTGCCGCGACCATGAAGTCGGTCGCGCGGCAGATGAAGGGATGAGCGTGGATTTCGAGACGATCCGCTATGCGGTCGACGACGGTGTCGCGACGATCACGCTCCACCGTCCCGACAAGCTCAATGCCTTCACCCCCACGATGATGCGCGAGCTGATCGCGGCGTTCGACCTGATCGACGGCGACGACGCAGTGCGCGCGGCGATCGTGACCGGCGAGGGGCGGGCCTTTTGCGCAGGCGCCGATCTGGCCGCGGGCGCATCGTCCTTCGACCGCGGCACACGCGACAACTCCCCGATCCACGAGGACGGCAGCGTCGATTATTCAGCTGAAGGCGCGCGCGATGGCGGCGGGCAAGTGACGCTGCGCATCTTCGAATGCCTGAAGCCGGTGATCGCCGCGATCAACGGCCCCGCGGTCGGCATCGGTGCCACGATGACGCTCGCGATGGATATGCGACTGGCGAGCGATACGGCGCGGATCGGGTTCGTCTTCGCGCGCCGGGGGATCGTGCCGGAAGCCGCGTCGTCGTTCTTCCTTCCGCGCATCGTCGGCATCGCCCGGGCGCTGGAATGGTGCATGACCGGGCGCGTCTTCGATGCGGCGGAGGCGCTCGCCGGCGGGCTTGTCAGCCGCGTGCTGCCGCAGGCGGACCTGCTTCCCGCCGCGCGGGCGCTGGCGCGGGAGATCGCGGACAATACCGCGCCCGTGTCCGTCGCGCTGACCCGGCAGATGCTGTGGCGTGGACTCGGCATGGCGCATCCGATGGAGGCGCACCGCGTCGACAGCCGCGGTATCCTGTCGCGTGGCCGCAGCCGCGACGTGGCCGAGGGCGTCACCTCGTTTCTGGAAAAGCGCACGCCCGTTTTTCCCGATAAGGTGTCGACGGACATGCCAGACTATTTCCCGTGGTGGGACGATGTGTCGTATCGGTGACCCGCGATCCTGAACGGCGGCTGCCAGTGCCGTTCAGTCCGTGCGCATCATCGGGCGCCTAAACCACGATCATTGACGGTGTTTTCGTCGATGAAACGTGGAGGCTTATATTTTCCGCAAACTTGCAATTCCCGCCGCGCTGATCGTCGGTTCGCTCGCAGCGATCGCGCCAACCGCCGCGTCCGCGCAGTCCTATGGTTATGGCAACGGCTATTATCAGCAGGGCCGCGGTTACTATGACAACGACCGTGGTTATCGTAACGATCGCGGCAGTTACTATGCCCGCGAGCGCTGGGAGCAGCGGCGCCGCTGGGCGCGCGAACAGGCGCGTCGCCGGCATCATCACCGCGATCGGTGGGACCGTGACGACTATCGCGGCTATGACCGCGACTACCGCTACTGATCCTTGAGGTTCGTCCGCCGCCGTCGGGGCTTTCGCTCCGGCGGCGGTTTGTCAGGCGTCGAATCCGTTTTCCAGGAACCGCTCGGCCACCGCGCAGTGCACCGCGATCCCACGCGCCATGACATCCTCCGCGATCGTCATCCTGGTGTTGTGGAGCGGGGGGTTCGTCCGTGGATCGGTGCCTTCCTGTGCCACGCCGATGAACGCCATCGCGCCCGGCACTTCGCGAAGAACGTAGGAAAAGTCCTCGCCGCCCATCATCGGCGCGGGCATCGGCGACCAGCCGTCCTCGCCACCGAAATCCTCGGCCACGCCGCGCATCAGCGCAGTCGCGCGCGGATCGCACATCGTGACGGGATAGCCTTCCTCGATGCTCGTCTCCGCGGTGCAGCCATGCGCTGCGGCGATCCCCTCCGCGATCTGGCGAAAGGCGGCGCGGGTCGCCTCGCGGGTGCGTTCGGACAGGGTGCGCAGCGTTCCCATCAGCGCTACCTCGCCGGGGATGATGTTGTGCGACGATCCGGCGTTGATCTTGGTGATCGTCAGCACCGCCGGATCGGCGACGGGCACGCGCCGCGCGATGTGAGTCTGGAGCGCGGTGACGATCTCGCACGCGACGGGGATCGGATCGATGCAGTCGTGCGGCATCGCGGCATGACCGCCCTTGCCCTTGATGATCGCATGCACCGTGTCGGTCGAGGCGAGCAGCGGACCCGGACGCCCCACCAGAACACCGGCAGGCGCGTTGGGCGAGATGTGAAGCGCAAACGCGGCTTCCGGCTTCGCGATCTCCAGCAGTCCGTCCTCGATCATGAAGCGCGCGCCGTGATGGCCTTCCTCGCCGGGCTGGAACATGAAGACGACGGTGCCGGCAAGCTCATCCTTGCGCGCGGAAAGCGCCTTTGCGGCGCCCACCAGCATCGCGCTGTGCGCATCGTGGCCGCAGGCGTGCATCGCGCCGGGGGTTTTCGACGCGAAATCGAGCCCCGTCTCCTCGGTCATCGGCAGCGCGTCCATGTCGCCGCGCAGCAGCACGGTGCGCCCGTTGCCCGCGCCGCCGCGCAGAATCGCGACGAACCCGCTCGTCGATGGGCTGTCGTGGATTTCCAGCGGCAGGCCGGCGATTGCGGCCTTCAGCTTCTCGGTCGTGCGGGTGCAGTGCAGCCCGATTTCGGGATCGGCGTGGATCGCACGGCGAAGCGCGACGATATCGGGCAGCTCCGCGGCGCCGATGGCGGTCCAGTCGGTGCGGCGATCGAGCGTGGTGGTCATTGAGACGACTCCTTTGCCGTCAGCCTAGGCCCCCGCGCCCGCCGGTGCAAAGGTCAGGGTGCGGTCTTGCGCGCGCTGACGATCCGGATCGTCGGGGAGAGCATCTGCCCCTTCATCACGCCTTCGCCCTCGGTCGGGCTCGTCGGGCTGGCCAGAATGCGCTTCACGATATCCATGCCCTCGACGACGCGCCCGAAGACGGCGAAGCCGGGATCGGAGGTGGTCGCGTCCATCGACTTCAGATCGCCGATGACGATGAAGAAGTCGCCCGCCGCGGTCCCCGGCTTCGCCATCGCCATGGAAATCGCGCCATCGACATGGCTGAGCCCGGTCTGCGAGGTCGGCTCGTGCGCGATCGGCGGCAGCGTCCGCTTCGGGTCGTTGCGCGTTCCGAACTGGGCGAGGCCATAGCCCGGCGCGACGTTCACCGCGCGGTAGAAGGCTGCACCGTCGAGTTTTTTCTGATCGACGTAGCGCAGGAAATTGGCGGCGGTAATCGGCGCGTGGACGGTATCGACCGCGATCACGATCGGGCCATCGGCGGTGGTCAGCGTCACCCGCGTGGCGGGCAGCGGCGTAGCGACCGGGGCGGGGGCGGACGGCGCATTCTGCGCAAGAGCGCGCGGCGCATTCTGCGCGGGGGCGGGCGCGGCGATCGTCGCCAGCAGCAACACCGCGACCGCGCGCCTCACGCCTTCACCACCATTGCGGCGATTGCATTCGACTTCGCGCCGCTCAGCTGGATGACATAGGTGCCCGCATCGAGCTTGAAGTCGACGATCTTCGCTATGCCCGAACATTTCGGGCCATGATCGTGCGCCACCGAGGCAATGGCCTTCCCGCCGAGCAGCAGATCGATCCAGGCGCCGCCGCCGAGCGCGACGCGGTAGGTTCCCGCCTGAGCGACCGAAAGCGTCAGCGTGCCGCCATAGCTGTCTGCCGCGGCGGCCTTGGCGGGGGCGGGCGAGAGCGTCAGCGTCGACCCGCGATGCAACGAAACATTTGTCGCCTGTCCTATCGAAAGCGTCGCGCCGTCGCCGCTCTTCGTCCCCGCCGTCACCGGCGTTTGCTGGCTCCACCCGGACAGCGCCGCGGGAATCGCCGGGCGAACGTTGGTGCAGGCGGCGTCGGTCGCGGGGTCCTGAACCGCCAGCATCAGCAACAGTGCCGTCAACATCGCATTCGACTCCCAAGCTTCAAGATCCGGGCGAGAACGCGTGCCACGTCCTTCCGGTTGCGCAACCATATGCGACGCGGCAGGTTGAGCGATAGCTGAACGATCAAGGAGAGTTGCCGTGGCAGACGCGAGGCGCACCACTGGAAAGACGACGGAATCGGTTGCGGACACGATGAAGGCGGCGGCCGACAAGGCGAAACAGGGCTTTGCCGATCATGTCACCGAGCCGGCGCGCCGTGCGGGCGAGCGCATGAAAGACGCCGGTGCCAAGGCGGCGGAAAACTCGTCGGCGATCGGGGTCAAGCTGCTCGATCAGGCCGAGGCGAACATGAAGGAGGCCTTTGCGGCGATGCGCGCGGCGGCCGAGGCGAAGGACCTGTCGCAGGTTATGAAGATCCAGGGCGATTTCCTGCGCGACCAGGGATCGCGCTCGATGACCCAGGCGCGCGAGGTCGGGGAATTGATCCTGCAATTCGGGCGCGACGCGGTCGCGCCGATCAATCGCAAGGACTGATGACGGTCAGGCGGTGGCGGCGTAGGGCTGCCATTCGCCTTCCGGCTGGGCCAGACGGTCAGCAACGATGCGCAGAACCGCCGGGTTCGCGCAGAGGCCCAGATGGCTGCCTGCGACCTCGACATTTTCGGTCGTCGCACTCGCGCGCTGGCGGCAATTCTGCCAGGCGACGACGCCGTCAGCGCGGCTGTAGAGCGCGGTCGTCGGCACCGGCGGATGCTGCATCCCGAGCTCGAGCAGCATCTGCGCAGCGGGGTCGTCGATGCGATGCCCCGCGAGGAATTCATAAGCCCGCCACACATTGGTCGCACGCGGCGATCCGGCAAACGGCGATCCCAGCGTCACGATCTGCCGAACGCATTGCGGCACGCGCTGCGCGATGATCCGCGCCATGATCCCGCCGAGGCTCCATCCGACGAGGCTGACGGTGTGCCCGGTTTCGTCGTGAATGTCCTCAAGCCGCGCGATCAGCTGCTCGCCCTCTTTCCCGATCGAGCGCGGTCCGAAATTGCGGCCGAGCGCCCATGCGCGCGCGTCATACCCGACATCGCCGAGGAAACTGCGAAGGCCTGCTGTCGATCCGTCGCCGGCCATGAAACCGGGGATGACGAGCACCGGATGGCCGTCACCGGCGGGCACCTCGTCGGCGAGAGCCGACGCGCGCGCCAGAGCGCGATATTCGCCGAACGCACGTGGCACCTCGGTCAGCGCCAGCAGCATCGAGGGCGCGCGGATCGCTTCAAGGCGAGAAGGGGAGAGGTGGAGCGTCACTGAACTGTCACATACGCTCAATGCGCACGAAGGGTAAAGGTTCAGCGAATAAAGCTTAGGGAATGCGCGTGACGGTGACTCGCTGCGCCCACAGATCGGCGCGGCCGAAGATCGTCATGAAGGCGATATCGGTTGCGTCGCGCCCGACGCAGACGCGGGCGATGTCCTCGCGCGCGGCCATTCCGGTGGCGTCCGCCAGATGCCACGCGCCGTCCAGCCAGAGTTCCGCGACCGCATGAAAATCGGGCGGATCGACGCCCGGCGCATAGGCCGACACGCATCGGGCGGGAATCCCGCCAGCGCGGGCGAGCGCGACCAGCAGATGCGCGAAATCGCGGCATACACCGTGGCGGGCCGCGAACACGTCGAGCGCTCTCGTATCGCCGCCGCTGGCCCGTATGTCGTAGGTCAGGTGGGTATAGACCCATTCGACCAGGGCTGCGGCGAGCGCCCCGCCGTCAAGCCCGGCAAACCGTTTGCGCACGAACCCGTCGAACCGGTCGACCTCGCAGTAGCGGCTGGGGAGCAGATACGCGGTCAGGTCCGCCGCCAGCGCTCGCACCGGTGTTGCGCCAAACTGGTCGAGCGCGACCGGCTGGCGATCGATTTCCACCACTGCCTTGTAATCGACCAGCACGCGGTCATGCGCGGCGATCCAGCAACGCTGGCCGATGCCGTCCTCGCCGGGAACGGCGCGGATGGGATTGTCGGAATGGACGATCATCGACTGCTCGATCAGCCGCTGATCGGCCATCGCCGCCGCTTCCACCTGCAACAGCACGTCGGCAGGCTCGGGGAAGTAATAGTCCAGATGAACGTCGATCGAGAGCCGCATGGCGTTCCTGTCGCACAAAGGAAGGGGCCCGGCAGGTCGTCCCGCCGGGCCCCGATAGGCTGTAGCTCTTTTGTCTTCGCTTAGTTCCGGCTGGAGCCGAACAGGCGCAGGATGAAGAGGAACATGTTGATGAAGTCGAGGTAGAGGCTCAGCGCCGACATCACGACCGCCTTCGAGATCAGTTCCGGATAACCGGCGACCTGGAAATACAGGCTCTTGGTGCGCTGCGTATCATAGGCGGTGAGGCCCGCGAAGAGCAGCACGCCGACGCCCGAGATCACGAGGCCGAGCGGCCCGGACTGGACGAACAGGTTGATAAGGCTCGCGACGATCAGCCCGACAAGGCCGATGATGAGGAAGGTGCCGAACGCCGACAGATCCTTCTTCGTTGTGTAGCCATAGAGGCTGAGCGCGGCGAAGCCCGCGGCGGTCGCGAAGAACGCCTGTGCGATGGCGAGCGGCGAATAGACGAGGAAGATCGTCGAGAGCGACAGACCCATCGTGACCGCGAAACCCCAGAACATCGCCTTCAGCGTGCCCGAGGACATCCTGCCCTGGCCGAAGCTCATGCCGAAAACGAAGCCCAGCGGCGCGAGCGTGATGATCCATTTAAGGATGCCGCCGCCGACAAAAACCTGCGCGGCCATGCCCGACAGCGCGAAGCCAAGCGCGACGATACCCGTCAGCAGGACGCCGGAGGCCATGTAGTTATAGACGGAGAGCATGTAGGACCGCAGACCCGCATCCACTGCGGCGTCACGTGTCCCTGCGGCGGTCGTTCCGAACGGCGCGGCGCTCGGCCGGGGGTCGGACCAGTTTGCCATGATGTATAAGCTCCTTCGGCCGGTCGCCAGAAATGCCAAAACGCAATCAGACCGGTTACAGGGGAATATCAACGCAGCGCGAGGCGTTTTCAAGTGAATCCGGGGTCACATTCGGGCCGATACTCAAAAAAGATGACAGAAAGTTCATGATTCGCCTCTTCGTCGCCCTCCGTCCGCCGCGCGCGGTGCGCCGGGTGCTGCTCGATCTGGCGGGCGGGGTGCCTGGCGCCCGGTGGCAGGACGACGCCCAATTGCACCTGACGCTGCGCTATATCGGCGAGGTCGACGAGCGCGTTGCGGAGGATGTTGCGATCGCGCTGTCGCAGCTGCGCGCGCCGGTGCCGACGGTGCATCTGGGCGGGGTCGGGCGGTTCGCCAACCGGGGACGGACCGACGTGCTGTGGGCGGGAGTCGCTCCCCACGACGCGCTGGTGGCGCTTCACCGCAAGATCGACCGCGCGCTGGTCCGGTTGGGACTGCCGCCCGAACATCGCGCCTTTCTGCCGCACATCACGCTCGCCCGCCTGCCGCGCAGCGCCGGTGCGGAAGGCGAGGTCGATGCATGGATCGCGGCCAATCTCGCCCTGACGAGCGCGCCGTTCGCAATAGACCGCATCGTCCTCAACGAAAGCACGCTCGGGCGGGACGGCGCACGCTACGACGTGCTGGCGCAGTGGCCGTTGAACGCAGTGGGGTGACGATCGGCGGTGTCGTCCTCTAGGGTTTCGTCCATGCAGAGTCTGACAGCCGCGCGCGCCGGGTTTCCAATTGCGGCAATCCTCGCGCTATCCGCCTGCGCCGGCGGCAACTACCGGCCCGTCCGCGATTTCCCGGTGCGCGTCGGCCAGCCCTATACGGTGCGCGGCACGACCTTCGTGCCTGCCGCCGATCCGACGTACGACATGCTCGGCTATGCAAGCTGGTATGGCAGCGAATCCGGCAATCGCACCGCCAATGGCGAGCGGTTTCGCGGCAACTGGATCACGGCTGCGCATACCACGCTGCCGCTGCCGACCTATGTCGAGGTGACCGCGCTCGATACCGGGCGGCGGATCGTGGTGCGGGTGAACGACCGTGGGCCGTTCGTCCGCAGCGCGCGGATCATCGATCTGTCGCGCGGCGCGGCGGAGGCGCTCGGTGTGCGCAGGGTCGGAACGGCGGCGGTGCGGGTCAGGCGTGTCGAACCGTCGCAGCGGGACCGCGAACGCCTGCGTAGGGGCAAGTCCGCATCCGAACTGCCCGCCGTCGATGCGACGACGCTCGCGAACCTCAGGGCGCAGCTGGCGGCGTCTGAACGATGACCGAGGCCGCAATGCCGCTTCTCAATCTGCCCTGACCTCTGTTACGCCCACGCGAAACCGGTGGCAGGGAGCAGGATATGAGCGAGACGGACACGGCCCAACGCGCGCCGCGCTATGCCTGGTATGTCCTGTTCCTGCTCTTCCTCGTCTACATCCTGAACTTCGTCGACCGGCAGATCATCTCGATCCTGGCGGAAGACATCAAGCGCGACCTGGGGTTGCGCGACGAGGATCTGGGCTTTCTCTACGGCACCGCGTTCGGCGTTTTCTACGCGCTGTTCGGTATCCCGCTCGGGCGGCTGGCGGACAACTGGCACCGCGTCCGGCTGATGACGGTCGGGCTGGCGCTCTGGTCCACCATGACCGCGCTCTCCGGGTTCTCGCGGACTGGCGGACACCTCGCGATGGCCCGCATCGGCGTCGGGATCGGCGAAGCGACTGCCAGCCCGGCAGCTTACTCGCTCCTCTCCGACTGGTTTCCCAAGCGGCTGCGCGCAACCGCGCTGTCGGTCTACGCCGCCGGCCTGTATGTCGGTGTCGGCGCGTCGCTGTTCGTCGGCGGATTGATCGTCCAGCGCTGGAACGCGGCATATCCGGGGGGCGGACCGCTGGGGCTGGTGGGCTGGCAGGCGGCGTTCATGGCGGTCGGGGTTCCGGGCCTGATCCTCGCCATTGTCATTGCGACGCTGCGCGAGCCGACGCGGGGGCAGTCGGAAGGGCTGGCGCCGCCGCCGGCGCACCCGGCGCCGTTCCGCAGTTTCGGGGTGGAACTGATGACGATCGTCCCGCCCTTCACGCTCGTCACGGCTGCGCGGCAGGGATCGCGCGCGTTGATGCTGAATCTGGCAGGATTGGCGGTGGTGGTTGCCGCCGTGCTGCTGCTGTTCGCAATCGGCGAGCCGAAGCCGCAATGGATCGCGGTCGGCACCGGTGTCTACGCGGTGTATTCCTGGGCGTGCGCCCTGCGACGTCGCGATCCGTCGACCTTCGCGCTCATCATCGGCACACCCGCTTTCCTCTACTCGGTTGTCGGCTATGGATTGAATGCGTTTATCAGCTATGCCGTCGGCTTCTGGGCAGCGCCCTATGTCCTGCGCGATCTCGGCATGGCGCCGGCGACCGCGGGGCTGATGATCGGCGGGACGGCCGCCGTATCGGGCTTTCTGGGCACGACGTTGGGCGGGATTCTGGCGGATCGGCTGCGCCGGACGAACCCCGCAGGGCGGCTGGTTCTCGTAATCTCCGGCGCGATCCTGCCGATCCCCTTCGTCATCGTCGCCTTCACGACGACGAGTGCCGTGCTGTTCGCCATCTGCCTGTTCCTTGCGGGGCTTTTTTCCAGCAACGCGCTGGGTGCGGCAGCAGCGACGACGCAGGATCTGGTGATGCCGCGGATGCGCGGAACGGCGACGGCGACCTTCTTCATCGGCACGACGCTGCTGGGGCTGGCGATGGGGCCGTATCTGGCGGGGCGCGTTTCCACGCTGACCGGCAGCCTGTCGACCGGCGTCCTGTCGCTGGTGCTGACCGCACCGATCACCGTCTTCTGCGCGGTCATGGCTTACCGCCTGGTGCCCGAGGCGGAGCGGACCCGCGAGGCACGCGCCGCCGCCGCTGGCGAAGTGCTATGAGGCGAGTGGCGCGCGCCGCGCGGCTCGGCTAGACCCGCGATATGCCGCGTATCCTTCTCGCCGCCGCGTTGTTCGTCGCGGCAAGCCCTTCCCCCGCCCAGACGCTCAGCACAGTCCAGCTGCAGGAATTGCGCCGCGTCGACGCGCGCCTTGCCGCGATCGCCTATCGGCTGACGCGGGCGAACGCGCCGCTGTGCACCGATCTTCAGCGCCAGACGGGCATCGTTCTCCACGCGCTCGATCAATATGCGCCCGATACGCGGGCGAATGCGCGCAGCGTCTTCGGCTTTGCGGCGCCGGTCGCGGTCGAGGCGGTAGTGCGGGGAAGCGTTGCGGAGCAGGCCGGCGTGCGCGCCGATGACGGCGTCGTGGCGATCGGCGGAACGCGGCTGGCTGCTTCGGCCGGTGACGCGGCGACCAGCGCTGATCGGGATGCTGCGGTGGCGTTGCTTGCGCAGCCAGCGAACGACACGGTCGCGCTCGATGTCGTGCGCGATGGCGCCCGCAAGGCGCTTCGCATCGCCGCATCGCCCGGCTGCGCGTCAAGCTTCGAAGTGCTGCTGGGGCCGGGGATGACCGCACAGTCGGACGGCAAGATCGTGCAGATCGCTGTGGGGTATTTCGAGCGCTACACCGACGACGAGGTCGCGGTGATCGTCGCGCACGAACTCGCGCATTCGATCCTGCATCACCGCGAGCGGCTGGATGCTGCCGGGGTTAATGGCGGGCTGCTGGCAGAGCTGGGCCGCAACGGGCGGCTCAACCGGCTGATCGAGGATCAGGCTGACCAGCTGGGCGTTCATTTGCTGCGTAATGCCGGCTACGACCCGCAGAGCGCGCCGAAATTCTGGCGCGCGCATGGCGGCGAGATCGACGGCGGGCTGTTCCGCAGCCGGACGCACCGATCCTCGTCCGCGCGCGCCGACCGGATCGAGGCGGAGATAAAGGCGATCCCGGCGAATGCGCCGATCCCCTATACGCCGCCGATGCTGGCGACGCGCGACGCGAAGCTTCAGTAGCCTGCCGCGAGATCGGTGACGTTTGCCATCGGCGCGCCGTCGAGGAACGCCTTCAGGTTGCGCAGGAACAACGCGCCGGCACGCTGGAACATCTTCGTCTGGCTGCGACCCGACAGATGCATCGAGATCATCGTGTTCGGCGCGGTCCACAGCGGATGATCGGTGGGCAGCGGTTCGGGGTTGGTCGGATCGAGGAAGGCGCCCGCAATCTGCCCGGTTTTCAGCGCCGTGATGAGCGAATCGTCGTCGATCATGTCGCCGCGCGCGATGTTGATGAGCCAGGCCGAGCGCTTCATCGCCGCCAGCTCGTCCGCACCGATCATCGTTTTCGTCGCATCGGTCGAAGGGGCGGCCAGGACAACCCAATCGAAATCGCCGAGCCGCGCCCGCCAAGCGTCGGGGGTGATCGTTCCGTCGCGGCCTGATCGCGTGACGCCGGTGACATCGACCCCGAACGCCTCCAGCCGCTCGCCGATCAACCGCCCGATCGCGCCATAGCCGATGACGAGGGCGGCGGTCTCGAACAGCTCGACCTTGCCGGGCGCGTCCTTCGGCCATTCATGGCGGTCCTGCGCGCGGACGACCTCGTCATAGCGCTTCGCCGCGGCAAGGATGCCGAGAACCGCATATTCCGCGACCGCATAGGCGTTGATCCCCGCGCCGTTGGTGACGATCGCGCCGCGCGTCCGCAGCACGTCGAGCGGGAAGGCGTCGAGCCCGGCATAGATCGTCGACACCCATTTCAGGTTCGGTCCCGACGCGCGGATCGCATCGGCGACGAGATGGGTCGGCTGCATGTCCACCCACGCGATATCGGCGTCGGCGATCATCGTATTCGCGTCTGCCGGCGAAGCGAACCACGCCACGTCGAGGTCCCCCGGCAGATGCGGTTCGAGGAGCGGGCGGGCAAGGGCGGGGAGCACGGCTTTCATCGCCGCCAAGCGTAGCTGCGCGGTCGCGCGCGTCAACGCAGACGCTTGCAAAGTGTGCGCCCGCCGTGTCTTGGCCTGCCAGAATGTCCCAGGCTCTCCCGTTTCGCGTCGCGGCGCTCTACCAATTCAGCCGGTTCGACGATCCCGCCGCGATCCGCGCGCCGTTGCTCGCCCTGTGCGACGACAGGGGGGTTCGCGGCACGCTGTTGCTGGCGGGCGAGGGGATCAACGGCACAATTGCCGGCGCGGATGCGGCGATCGATGCGGTGCTCGCGCATATCCGCGCGCTGCCCGGCTGTGCCGCGATTGAGGTGAAATACTCCCGCGCGCCGACGATGCCGTTCGACAGGATGAAGGTGCGCCTGAAGCGCGAGATCGTGACGATGGGCCAGCCCGATATCGATCCGGTCGAGGGTGCCGGCACCTATGTCGCGCCCGGCGACTGGAACGCGCTGGTCGATGACCCGGAAACGCTCGTGATCGATACGCGCAATGCATACGAGATCGGCCTCGGGACGTTTTCGGGCGCGGTCGATCCCGGCACCCGCAGCTTCGGCGAGTTTCCGGCGTGGTTTCGGGCGAACCGCGACGCGCTGATGGCCGGCAAGGCGCGCGTCGCGATGTTCTGCACCGGCGGCATACGCTGCGAAAAGGCGACCGCGTTCCTGAAGGCGGAAGGTGTGCCCGACGTGCTGCATCTCAAGGGCGGTATTCTGAACTATCTGGAACATGTGCCCGAGGCGGAGAGCCGGTGGGAAGGCGAGTGCTTCGTTTTCGACCGGCGGGTGACGGTGAAGCATGGGCTGGAACCGGGGGAGCGGCGGCTCTGCCCGACCTGCCAGTGCCCGCCGGGGAAGAATGACGGCTGCCCGGACTGCGCGACGGTGGCACATTTTTAATCGTCACCCCAGCGAAGGCAGGGGTCCATGTCTCTGCCGATTGGCATTTCGACTAGAGATAGACCCCAGCCTTCGCTGGGGTGACGCGCTAATTCACTTCGGCTCGCGCCTCGCCCCGTCCAGCACAGCATCGCGTCGCGTGGCCTCGCGCGCATCGGCGTCCCTTTGCGCCCTGGTCCGCCCATGTTTCGCGCGATTGGCGTCCGCCTGCACGGCTGCCTCGGCCCGCGCCTTGCGCTTGCGGGCGATACGCAGGTTTACGATCTCGCCCATCAGTGCTGCGTCTCCGCGACGTCCGCTTGCGACCATCCCCCGCCCATCGCCTGATACAGCGTGACATAGGCGACCAGCCGATCCGCGCGCGCCTGGACGAGCGTCAGCTCGGCGGTCAGCAACCCGCGCTGGGCATCTAGCTGTTCGATATAGGACGAATAGCCCGCGCGGTAGCGGTTGGTCGCATTGCGCAGCGCGCCTGCCAGGGACAAGCGCTGCGCGGCGAGCGCGTCGGCCTGCTCGCCCGACTTCAGGACGCCAGCCAGACTGTCATCGACTTCGCGGAACGCGGTGAGCGCGGCCTTGGCATAGCCGTAAGCGGCCTGGTCACGGCGCGCGGCGGTGGCGTCAGCCTGCGCGCGGGTGCGGCCCGCATCGAAGATCGGCCCCAATATGCTCGCGCCGACCGAAAAGATGCCCACCGGGTTCGCGAGCGCGGTCGAGAGCACCAGCCCCGCCGATCCGGTGAGCGCGACGTTGGGGAGCATCGCGGCGCGCGCGCTGTCGAGGCTGCGGTCGGCGGCGACCAGTGTCTGCTCCGCCTGGAAAAGATCGGGCCGGCGGCGTAGCAGGTCTGCGGGCAGCCCGTCTGGGATGGGCGGCGGCGTTAACGCGTCGAGCGATCTGCCGCGCGCTATGGCGCCGGGCGATTCCCCGAGCAGCAGGCGCAGCGCATTTTCCTGCCGCGAGATCGCAAGTTCGGCGGCCGGCACCAGTTGTTCGGTCGCATGATATTCCGCCTCGGCCTGCCGCTGCTCGAGCCGCGATGTGTAGCCGACATCGGCACGCCGTTTGGCGATTCGCAGGCCCTCGGCACGGGCGGCGAGCGTCTGACGCGCGACCGCGAGCCGCAGATCGAGCGCACGCAGCGTGATGTAACCGGTCGCGACGCTGGTCACGATGCCGAGCCGGACGGTATCGCGCGCGCCTTCGGTCGCGAGCAGTTGCGCACGGGCGGCGCGGCTGGCGTTCTTCAGGCGGCCGAAGAGATCGAGATCGAAGCTCGCCGAAACCCCCGGCTGCGCGCCGATCGCGTCGCTGGGCGTGCCGAAGGGACTGAGCGTCTGCCCCGCCGTCGTCCCCGCGTTGCCGCCGAGCGTCGGCGCCAGTTGCGCGCGCGCCAGCCGGGCCTGCGCGCGCGCTTCCTCGACCCGGGCGGCGGCGGTCGCGATATCGAGATTGGCGGCGAGCGCACGGGTGACCAGATCGCTCAGCACCGGATCGCCGAACGCGGTCCACCAATCGGTGCGGATCGGCGCACCGGCGCGGAGCGCGGTGCGCCAGTCGGGCGGGGGGACGATCGCTGCGGCAGCGGGCGGTCGCGGGCGCGGGCCTATGCATCCGGCGAGGGCAGTCAGCGATAGGAGGAGGGTGGGCAGTAGGCTGGCCTTCGTCACCCCGGACTTGTTCCGGGGTCCACGGAGCCGCGCTGCTCGCGTTCGCGCTTCCAAGGGCAACGCGTGCCGCCCGGTGGACCCCGGAACAGGTCCGGGGTGACGGTGAAGGTCGGCACCGATCCGCCTCATCGTGCGGCCGGCCCGCCGCTGGTATCGACTCGTGCCTGCACCGACATACCAGGGCGCAGCCTTGCCGTCAGCGTCTGCCCGGGATCGATGCGGATTCGCACCGCGATCCGCTGCGGCACCTTCGTGAAGTTGCCCGTCGCATTGTCTGGCTTCAGCACCGAGAATTCGGACCCGGCGGCGGGGGATATCCGCTCGACCCTGCCGGTCAAGCGCGCATTGCCGAGCCCATCGACAGTGAACGACGCCGGCTGACCGACGGCCATGCGCGCGGTCTGAGCCTCCTTGAAGTTTGCGATCACCCAAGTGTCGGGGGGCACGAGAAACATGAGCTGCGAGCCGGCGGTGACATATTGGCCGACGCGCACGCCGACTTCGCTTAGCTGCCCCGCTTCCGGCGCGCGGACGACGGTGTTCGACAGATCGATCTGGGCAAGCTCGCGCGCGGCTGCCGCGCCCGACACGCCAGCGCGCTGACCGCCGCGACCGACCTGAACGGTGCGGATATCCTGTCGGGCGATCTCCCGCGCGGCAGCGGCCTGCTGCACTGCGGCCTGCGCCTGTTTCAGCGCGGCGAGGGTCTGGTCGCGCTCGCGTAGCGACACGGAGCCATCGATGACGAGATCGTTGACCCGCGCCATATCCGCTTTCGCCCGCAGCAACTGCGCGCCCGCATTGGCGACGGCGGCATCCTGCGCCGCAAGGCTCGCCTCGCGGCTGCGCTCGGACTGCTGTGCGTTGGCGAGGGTCGCCTGCTGCGCCTCGACCTGAGACGACGCCTGATCGACCCGCTGGCGGTAGATGCGGTCGTCGATCTTCACCAGCGCGTCGCCCGGCTTCACCTGCGCGAAATCGCGGACGAGCACCTGCGTCACATACCCGCTGACCTGCGGCGCGATGACGGTGGTGCGCCCGCGTACATAGGCGTTGTCGGTCTGCTCGCTGGCGGTTGCGAAGGGCGGAAAGCGCCACGCCGCGAGCACCGCGAGGATTCCCGCGATCGCAAGGACGATGATAATGAACAGCCCCGTCCGCCCGGGCAGCCGCGGCGTCCAGCCCGAACCTGTCGGCGCTGCGGGCTGCTCGGCTTCCATCTCGGCAAGCTTCTCTTCGGTGGGTGGGACGACGGTGGTCGATCGCGTATCGGTCATGCGGCCCCCTTGGCGCGGACGCGGCGTTCGCGCCAGTCACGCCTGCCCAGCAGGAACAGAAGATAGCCGAAGGTCAAGGCGGCAAGCAGCGCGATCAGCCGAAACACGTCGTCATAGGCGAGGACGTTCGCCTCGCGCGTCGTCGTCTGTGACAGGAGCGCGGCGCCTTCGGCGGAGCGGAGCGCTGGATCGCCGATGACGCGCCCGACCGCGGCGCCACCAGCCTGGATGCGCGCCGTGACGATCGGGTCGGTCGGATCGATCGTCTGGACGAGTGCCGCGCTGTTCGCCTTTTCGCGCACCGTCTGATAGGTGCCGAGGAGCGCGGTGCCGCCCAGCCCGCCGATCGAATTGATGATCCCGAACAGCGCGATGAAGGTGATGATGTGTCCGGCGCCCTGCTGGAGCGCGCGGGTCATCCCGAACAGCAGCGACGGCCCGAGGAAGAAGGTCGCGGCGAAAGCGATGACCGCCTGGCTGGCGTAAAGCTGCGGCGCGCGCGTAAGGCTGGTCGAATGGCTGTCCGCAAAGGCGGCGATCGCGACGAGGCCGATCGCGAGCATCACCGGATGGGCGAGCTTCTCCACGTTCAGCGTGACCGCGCTTGCCGCGACGCCAGCGACGGATGCGAAGAAGATGATGAGGAAGAACGGCCCCAGCTGATCGTTGTTCTGCCCCAGCGTCTGGAGCAGGCCGACAGCAGCATAGGTCTGTTCCGACAGCACGATGCGCGCCATGATCGTGACGATCGTGAAGCGCAGGATATCCGAACTCGCGAGCCAGCGGGTGTTGAGCAGCGGCTTCTCGCGGCCATGTTCGATGATCAGCGCGGCGGCCAGCATCGGGATCGCGAGCAGCAGCGCTACACCGATCCACCGCGCCTCGGTCCACCAGACAATGCGCCCGAGTCCGAGCACCGCGGCGACCAGCCCCATGCCGACCGCGTAGAGGGTGAAGGTGAGAAAATCGATCGGCTCGAACGCCTTGATCCGGTTGGTCGGCGGCAGGCGCAGCAGCGCGACCGCGGCGAGGCTGAGCAGCGAAAGCCCGAGCTCGAAAAGGTACAGCGTTCGCCACTGCGACATGGCGAGCAGGTCGGGCGAGAACAGCCGCGCGAGTGGCGTCGCGCATTGCGGTATGCCGATGCCGATCACCACCGCCTTCAACCGCCATTTCGCGGGCAAGGACTGCATGACGTAATAGAGGCCGAGGCTGGAGAGCGCCGCGCCCGCCATCCCGCTCGCACCGCGCACGACGATCGCCGACCAGAAATCGCGGACGAACAGGTGGCCCAGGGTGAGGACGGCGTAGAGGCCGAGGAAGATGAGCGCGAAGGGCCGCAACCCGAACTGCTGGCGAAACTTGATCAGCAGCAGGTTGATGCTGACGTTGGTCATCACATAGATGGTCGGCAGCCACGCGATCTGTGCGGGATCGAGGCCCAGCGCGCCCTGTAGCGTCGTCGTATTGGCGGAGACGAGCGCGCTGCCGAGCCCGCCGGTCAGCCCGAGCAGCACCCCGATCGCGCCATAGGCAAAGCGCCGCGCGGTCGGATGCTCCGGCGCACCGGGGGAGCCGGGCAGCGTCGGCTGCTCGTGCGCCGCAAAGGTCCAGTCTTCCTCGGCAAGGAAACGGCGGAGGCGCGCGAAGAACATCGGTCCATTGGCGCGCGCCGGGCCGGTCTGTCCAGTGTCACCACTCCGCGGCCGGAAAGAGCGTGGGGAGTTCGATCCCTGTCGCCCCGGCCTTGAGCCGGGGTCCCGCTTATTGCGCTATCGGGAAGTAGCGGGACCCCGGATCAAGTCCGCAGTGACGGGCGGCGGCTCCTACTGCTGGGCGTTCTCGACCGGCGCTTCCTCGCTCGGCTGGCTGCGATCGGCGCGGGCGGTCATGCCGACGGCGGCGGCGTCGTCGAGCATCTGCTGGTCGGGCTCGACCGGCGCAGGCGGGGGCAGCGCGTCTGCGGTATTTACCGGCGCCGCGGTTTCCGTCGGCATCGGCGCGGGTTCGTTCATCGTCGGCATCTCCTCGAGCGCCGGCGTCTCGATATTCTCGATGGGCGGCGATTCCGGTTCGGACTTCGAACAGGCCGCGAGCGCGAGCAGGCCGCTCGAAACCGCGGCGGTGAGCATCAGGGCGCGTGTCTTGCGCATCGTCATTTCTCCCTGTTGGTATCAGCGCGCGGCGACGGCTTGTGCCGCGGAACGCGCCTCGATCTTGTCGGCCAGCACGCCGTCCCAGCTGTAAGGATCGTCGCGGAAGCTCACCGTGCCGTCCGGATTGGCGAAGGCCGTCCAGTAGAGCAGATAGACCGCAACGCTGTCCGCCATTTGCGCGCGCACGGTCTTGCCGCCGGCGACGGTCGCCTTGATCTCCGGCACCTGCCATTCGGGGTTGGTCGCGAGCAGGCGTGTCGCCAGCGCCTCGGGCTTCTCGAGCCGGACGCAGCCATGGCTCGCCAGCCGGTCGAATTTCGCGAACCCTGCCTGAGCCGGCGTATCGTGGAGATAGACCGCGAACTCGTTGGGGAAATCGAACTTGAACCGGCCGAGCGCGCTCTTTTCCGACGATTGCTGAAGCCGCTTCGATCCATCGCCATTGTCGATCACACGGAAGCCCGCGCGGCGCAGATAGCCCGGATTCGCGCGCTCCTTGGGCCACAACTCGCGCGTCGCGATCGAGGTCGGCACGTTCCAGGGCGGGTTGAGCACGATCGAGTGGATCTGCGACACGAGCATCGGCGTCTCGTCACCGGGGCGCCCCGTCACCGCTTTCATCGACATGACGGGATTGTCGCCGTCGAACAGCGTCAGCACAGCCGCCGCGATGTTCACCTGGATGCGGTTCTGCTCCAGCGTCGATGGCAGCCAGCGCCAGCGTTCCATGTTCGCCATGATCTGCCGGATACGCGCTTCGACGGGCGCGTTGAGCATCGCCAGCGTCTGGGTGCTGACAATGCCCGAGGGATTGAGCCCATAGCGGCGCTGCGCCCGGCGCACCGCGTCGAGCAGCGCCTGGTCGAACCGGTCGCCGGTCACGGAAACCGCCTTGTCCTCGATCGCGAGCCGCTTCCGGAGCGCGATCACGCGCGCGCCGGTCGCGTTCAGGGTGAGGTCGGGGCCGCTCGCCAGCGTCTGCCACCCGCCATTCGCCGCGATCGTGCGGTAGTGGTCGAGGCCGGCGACGAGCGCATCATAGCCGGCCCAGGGCGGCCCGAGCGTGCGGATCCAGTTGGCGAGGGTGTCGCTGCGCACCGCGGCGGCAAAGGCGGGCAGGGGGTCATAGGGCTGCGGGCGAATCCCCCAGACCTTCAGGAAGTCGGCCTGGTCGAGCCGTCCCGAATGCACCGCGCGCGCATGATCGAGCGCGGCGCGGACAAGCCCGTCATTGTCCAGATCGACCTGGGCCGGGCGCGCGCGCTCGCGCAGGCCCTGCGTCACGGCGTTCTTCGCGATGAGATCGGCGAGCTGCGCGTGCTGCGCTTCGCTCAGTTGCGGCAGAACGACGGGCGCCGGTATGGCCACGGGCGCGGGGATCGTCTGGGTCGGCTGAACCGGCGGCGGCACGACCGGCGCGGTCTGCGGGACGGCGGGAGCCTGTGCGATCTGTGCGGTCGCGGGCATCCCGATCGCCGTGATCGCGATCCCCATGCCAAGCCGCTGGAAACAGGCGCGGTATCCGCTCAAGGATCAATCCCTTCTTCAAACGCTTTACGGGGCCGCCACCGACCGGTGGCACTTACCCCGTCTACTAGACCGCCGCGTCCTGCTCCAGCATGAATGGCCCGTCAGCGCAAAAGACTGGCGGAGCCGCGGGCTAGGCCGATTGCGTCGGCTTCCAGTCCCATTCCAGCGCGTCGCCGTCCATCACTTCCACCCCGGCCGCGGACAGTGCCTCGCGGATCGCATCGGAGGTGGCGAAGTCCTTGGCGGCACGGGCCTGCCTGCGCTCGGCGAGCTTCTCCGCAATTCCCGCCTCGTCGATGGTCGCCTCCGCCGGGCGAGTCCTCAGCGCGCGGCGATCGAGGCGGCAAAGGTCGAGGCCGAGCACCGCATCGAAATCAGCGAGCGCCGCCAGCCGGTCGGCTGCCGGGATCGCCTTGTCCGCGAGCATCGCGTCGAGCACGATCAGCGCTTTCGGCGTCGCGAGATCGTCTGAAATTGCGGCATCGAGCGCGCCGCGGTAGCCCGTCGTATCCACGCTCCCGGCCTTGGGCGGTTGCGCACGCAGGCTCTCTACCGTTTGAACAAGGCGCTTCAGCCGCACCTGCGCCGCGGCTAGGCCCTCCCAGCTGAACTCCATTTCCGATCGATAGTGCGCCTGTAGGCACATCAACCGGTAGCTTAGCGGATGGAAGCCGCGATCGACGAGGCGCTGGAGGGTCAGAAATTCGCCGGAGGATTTCGACATCTTTCCCGTGCGATCGACGAGGAAGTTGTTGTGCATCCACAGCTTCGCACCGGTAAATCCGGCATGGTCGGCGCACGAACCGTCGACGCCGCAATGCGCCTGATTCTGCGCGATCTCGTTGGGGTGGTGGATTTCGCGGTGATCGATCCCGCCGGTATGGATATCGAATTCGTCGCCCAGATATTTGCGCGCCATGACCGAGCATTCGAGGTGCCAGCCCGGCGCGCCGCGTCCCCAGGGCGAATCCCATTCCATCTGGCGGTTCTCGCCCGGACCAGACGCGCGCCAGATCGCGAAATCCTGCGGATTGCGCTTGCCCGCGACGGGATCGATCCGGCCTTCGCCGTCATCCTCCTTCGATCGCGCAAGGCGACCATAGTCCGGAACGGTCGAGACATCGAAATAGAGCCCGCTGTCCAGCGTGTAGCAATGCCGGTCGGCGATGGCAGATGCGAAGTCGATCATCTCGGCGACGTGATCGGTCGCCAGCGGGAAGCGCATCGGATCGTCGATATTGAGGTCGCGGAGGTTCTGCTTGAAGGCCTGGGTATAGTGCGCCGCAATCGCCCAGATATCCTGCCCGCGCTCGCGCGCCGCCGCTTCCATCTTGTCGTCGCCGGCATCGGCATCCGACGTCAGATGCCCCACATCGGTGATATTGATGATGTGGGTGAGCGGCCAGCCCTTCCACCGAAGAACGCGCGAGAGCGTATCAGTGAAGACATAGGCGCGCAGATTGCCGATATGCGCGTAATTGTAGACGGTCGGCCCGCACGAATAGACGCGCACGTTCGCCGGATCGATCGGCGCGAATACCTCGGTGGTGCGGGTCAGGCTGTTGTGCAGTCGAAGCGGGGCGCCGGTCATGCGCGTGCCTTAGTCGCGTCGAGCCGGTAGCGACAAGGCTGACACGCAGCCTTGTCGCACATTCGTCGGATCAGCGACCGGTCGGTGCCGGAGCGCCGCCGGGCATACCGGGTGCGCCCGGAGCCGGAGCGCCGCCGGGCATGCCCGGTGCGCCGCCCTGCTGCATCTGCTGCTGCATCTGGAGCTGGCGGATATACGCCTCGGGCAGGAAATCGAGCAGCTCGACATCGAAGACCAGCAGCGAATTGGCGGGGATGGGGCCAGCGCCCTTCGCGCCGTAGCCGAGGCTCGGCTTGATCCAGAAGCGATACTTCGATCCCTTGGGCATCAGCTTCAGGCCCTCGGCGAAACCGGGAACCACGCCACCCACGGGCATCGGTGTCGGCTGCTGCGACTTGTCGAAGACGGTGCCGTCGTTCAGCCGGCCTTCGTAATTCACCAGCGCCACGTCGGTATCGGTCGGCTTCGCACCGGTGCCGGGGCGGATGACCTTGTATTGCAGTCCCGAGGCCGTCTCGACGACGCCCGGCTGGCTGCGATTCTTTGCGAGCACGCTCGTCACCGGATCGGTCGGGGCGGCCCATGCGAGGGCTGCGGCCGCCAGCACCGCAACCGCGATGCCGATCCACAGCCACACCAGATAGCCGCGCTTCACCGGCGCGATCGGAACGGCGGTCACGGTCGACATGGGGCAGCCCCTCGAATCGGTGCCACGCGCGGGCGCGGCGTCATTCTGGAAAATATCGGACGGGCGAGGCCGCGCTTACGCCTCGCCGATCGGGAGGCGGTGCTTACCGCGCGCCGTCGCGCTCTGCGCGCTTGCGGTCCATCTTGCGGGCGCGACGGACGGCAGCCGCACGCTCGCGGGCGCGTTTTTCAGACGGCTTTTCATAGTGCCGGCGCAGCTTCATCTCGCGATACACGCCCTCGCGCTGCAGCTTCTTCTTGAGTGCGCGAAGGGCCTGGTCGACGTTGTTGTCGCGAACGATAATCTGCATAAACCCGTAAATCTCCGGTCAAATGGCATTAGCGGCACGAAACGCGTGGTTCCTGCCGAACATGGGTCGCGCCTAGCAGGGCGAGCCCTGCATGGCAAGCCGAAGCGTCTACTCGGCCAGTCCGTGCAGCAGGAGCAGGACCAGGAAGGTCGTGAGGGCGACGAAGGCAAAGATGGTTAGCGCGATCGTGCGCCAAAGCGCGGACCGCTTGCGCAGAGAATAGGCGCCGCGAAGCTGGGCGAACATGTGCACGGGCGGCACGAGCAGCGCCGCCATCGTGATGATCCCCGCGCCCGCGCCGACGACACCCGCCAGGATGAGCGTGATGACGAGCAGCATCATGAACCCAAGCGAATAGGTCACGAAGATCGCGTGGTCGTAGAGGTGAAAGCGCCTGCGCCAGAGGAACAGCAGGGCGACGAACGGCACCGACAGCGGGATGAGGCCCCAGCTATATTTATAGGCGCTGGTCTGCAGCTTGTAGATCACGAGCGCGGGGTTGGCGTTGGCCTTGGCGATCCCGTGGTCGAGCCGCTCCCAGCCGGTGTGAAGGTCCGTGATCGTCATCGGGCGACCGGTCGTCGTCAGCGCGCGCGTTGCAGTGTCCAGGCTGACGATCGTCGCATCGAGCGCCTTCTGGTCGCGCTGCATTTCGCCGACCGGTTTTCCCGCGCGCTCGGCGGTCGCGATCTTCTGCGCATTGCGGGCGCGTTCGGTGCGGGCGGACTTGAGCTGCGTGTCCAGGGTCGCCTTCGCCTGCGCCTGCTGCTGGCTCGTCATGTCGGGCAGCAGTTCGCCGCCGACCGCGCTGATCGTCGCGAACATCAGGAAGACTGTGAACAGAAAGAGCGCGAGCGGCGAGACGAATCGCGCGCGTTCGCCCGCGACATAGCGGCGGGTGAGCGCGCCGGGGTGCAGAACCAGCATCGGCAGCGTGCGCCAGATCTTGCCCTCGAAATGGAAGATGCCGTGCGCAAGCTCGTGGCCGATCGCGCCGAGCGAGCGGTGGACGTGCGCCGCCTGTCCGCAGGCGTGGCAATGCTCGCCAATCAGCGCCGTGCCGCAATTGAGGCAGAGGCCGTGCTCCTGCGCGCCGTGCGACGCCTCGCCCGCACGCGGTTCGACTGCGCGTGCGAACAATCCCCCGGTGGCGATATCCGCCGCTGTTTCGATGCCCCCCGACATGCGCGCCTTGCTATCAGCAGGTTGCGGGTAACGCGATCAATATTTGCCGATCTCCACCTGCATCGAACGATAACCATGGACGAAGCACGCCGCGACCCGCGTCGGTTCACCGAGCACGTTCACGCGCATCCGGCGCTTCGCCATTTCCTCCAGCAGGATGCCGATCTGCAATTCGGCCAGCCGCGCGCCGACGCAGCGGTGGATGCCGTGGCCGAACGCGAGATGCCGCCGTGCATTCGGCCGATCGACCACGATGCGGTCGGCGTCCGCACCGAACACGCTCTCGTCGCGATTGGCGGAGATATACCAGAGCGCGAGCTTGTCGCCCACCTTGATCTGCTGACCCATCAGCTCGGTATCCTGCGTCGCGGTGCGGCGCATATGGGCGAGCGGGGTCTGCCAGCGGATGATCTCCTGCGTGGCATTCGCGATCAGCGACGGGTCGGCTTCCAGCTTCGCGCGGCTATCGGGAAACCGGTCGAGGCCGTAGGCCGCGGCGGTCATCGAATTGCGCGTCGTGTCGTTGCCGCCGACGATCAGCAGGATCAGGTTTCCGATGAACTCGAAATGATCCATGTGCGCCATCGCGTCCGAATGGATCATCATGCTGATGAGATCGGGCGTCTGCGGTTTGCCGACCTTCGCGTTCCAGAGGTTCTGGAAATAGGCACCGCATTCATACATATATTCGAGCCGCTGTTTGCGCAGCTCCTCGGTCTTCACCAGCTCGATATCGCCGGCCCAGTCGGACCAGAAGGTCAGTTTGCGGCGATCCTCCCACGGAAAATCGAACAGGATCGCAAGCATCTGCGTCGTCAGCTCGATCGAAACCTTGTCGACCCAGTCGAACGGCGTGTTCCATTCCAGGCTGTCGAGGACTTCGGCGGTGCGCTGGCGAATGTCGGAGGACATGCGCTGCATCTCGGACGGGGTGAAGGCCGGCGCGACGGTGCGCCGCTGGCCGGTATGGACGGGCCGGTCGCGCGCGATGAACATCGGCATCCGCACGTCGCTTTCGGGCAAGAAATCGGCGATCGTGATCCCGCCGACTTCCGACGAATAGAGCTCCGGGAGCGACTCGACCTCGACGATCGGCTTGTAGCTGGAGACGCTCCAGAACGCGCCATAATCGCTGTGCTCGGTCCTGTAGACCGGTGCCTCGGCACGCAGTTTCGCGAACGGTTCCTGCCACTTGTCGTCGCGGTATAGTTCCGCCCGGCTGACATCGAGCGGATCGACGGGATAGGTGTGGACCGGTTCCTGCGCCAGCGTCGCCATGGCTCTCTCCTGTTGAGTTGCGAGAGAAAACCTAATTGACAGGAGTGTCAATAGCGTTGCGGCGTGACGACGATCAGGCGCGGGCGAACATCGTCTTCCACACAGGCTTCGCACTCCCCGATTTGAGTACACCCCGCCGGAATAGTCGCGCGCCGATCGTGATGAAGATGGCGACCCACAGGAGCTGCCACGCGAGCGCGGCGAAATGCGGCCACAGAGCAGGCGAGTTCGCCGCATGCCCCGCCATCGCGAAGGGCGAGGAGAGCGGGAAAACCTCCGCCGCGGTCGCCAGCCAGGTGCCGGGGTGCGACGCCGCTGCGCCGGCAAGCCCGAACATCCCCATCTGCAGCACGGTGATCGGCAGCGACAGCATCTGGATTTCACGCATCGTCGACGCCTGCGCACCGACGCCAAGGAACACCGATCCGAGCAGCAGATAGGCGGTCGTGAAATAGGCGAAGAACAAGACCGAGAACGGACCGACCCCGGTCGCGGGACGAAGCTCGGCCAGCCCTGCGGCGGCGGACGGCGGCAGCAGCAGACCGATCTGGCTGACGACGGTGCCCCAGAAGCCGACGAACAGCACCGCGACCCCGAACATGCCGAGCAGCTTGCCGAGGAACACGCTTTCCAGCGGCACCGCGGCGGCGAGGACCTCGATCACCTTGTTGTTGCGTTCTTCCGCCATCGTTCCGACGACCTGTCCTGCCAGGAACAGCGTCAGGAAGAAGATACCAAAGACCGCGATGAACGCAGCCTGGTTGCGGCCGCCGAGCGATGCCGAGGTGCGGGTAACCGCGGTCTTCGTCGCCTTCGACAGGTCGGCGCCGCCGCTGCGGTCGGCGCGCAGCGTCTGTTCGGCAAGCTCCGCCATATAGTCGGCCGTCCGCGCGCCCTGCGCGCCGTAAAGCACGGTCGGTCGGTCGAGCGGGCCATAGAGAACCGCCGACGCGTCGAAATCCTTGGCGTGGAACTGCGCGCGCGCCTGCGCCGCAGGATCGGCCTCGGGGGTATCGATCCGCAGCTTGGGCGGCGCCTCCGTCGTGCGGAACACGCGGCGAAGCTGCGCGTCGGCGCGCTTCATCACGTCGGCCTGTGGCTCCGCGACGATGGCGACGATGAGAGAGCGATCGACCGAACCGTCGGCGACAGTCGCCGCCCCGATGCCGCCGATCGCGCCGAACGATCCCATGATGACGGGCGCGAACAGGAACAAGAGGAAGATGGGCGTAAAGACCGTCGCCACGAAATCGCGACGCGCGATGGTCAGCGTCTGGCGGAGCGCGCGGCGGACATTGCTCATGCTCCCAACTCCTGTGTCGTCTCCTGCATGTCCTTCAGCGCATCCCTGCCGACGATTTTCACGAATGCCTCGTGCAGACCCGGCCGCTCGATCGACAGACCGGAAATGCCGTAACCCGCATCGATCAGCTGGACGAGCAGCGCCTCGATACCCGTCGACGGCAGCTCGAATCGCCAACCCTCCCCGTCGCGCACTGCGTCACGCGGCAGGCGGGACCGGATCGCGTCATCCTCGTGGTGGGGCACATAATGCACCTGCTGCGGCAGCATCCCGCGCGCTTCGTCCACCGTCCCCTCGAACCGGCGCTTGCCGCCGGCGATGATCGCGAGACGGTCGCACAGCCGCTGCGCGTGCGCCATGACATGGGTGGAGAAAAGAATCGTCGCGCCGCGATCGCGCTCGGCGACGATCAGCGCCTCCAGTTTCTCCTGATTGACCGGGTCGAGCCCGGAAAACGGCTCGTCGAGCACGAGGAGGTCGGGCTGGTGGACGACCGAGCCGAGCAGCTGGACGAGTTGCGCCATACCCTTGGAGAGTTTGCGGATCTTTTCGTCGGCCGCGTGGCCAAGCCCGGCATTTTCCAGCAGCGTCACCGCACGGGCGCGTCCCACCTTCCAGTCGAGGCCGCGCAGCGCGCCCATGAACGCGATCGCTTCCTTCGCCTTCATCGACGGATAAAGCCCGCGCTCTTCGGGCAGGTAGCCAACGTGATCGGAGGCTTCGCGCGGGTGATTGCGACCAAGCAACGTCCGGCTGCCCTCGTCCGGCTCGATGATGCCGAGCAGCATCCGCAGCGTCGTCGTCTTGCCCGCGCCATTGGGGCCGAGCACGCCGTAGATCGCGCCCTTCGGCACCGCGATATCGACCCCGTCCACCACCCGCCGCTCGCCGAAGCGCTTGACCAGGCCCTCGGCGGTCACCGCCAGCTCAGAATGCATGCCCGCCATAAACCCCGTTCGCCCTGAGCCTGTCGAAGGGCGTCCCGGCGCGGTGCGGACCGGGCTTCGACAAGCTCAGCCCGAACGGGTTGGGGGTGCCCATCGAGGATCGCATCGTGGTAGCGGGGGCAGGTGGTTAAAGACAAGCTGGAAGAACGGTTAAAGGCACAGGCCGTCGAACTCGGCTTCGCCGCTTGCGGGATCGCGCACGCCGATGCGGCGCCGCTGGCGGCTGCGCGGCTGCGCGAATGGCTGGCCGACGGGCGCCACGGCGACATGATCTGGATGGAGTCTCGGGCGCATCACCGCCAGGCTCCCGCCGCCCTATGGCCCGCGGTGAAGAGCGTGATCGCGCTCGGCATGAGCTACGCCCCGCGCGAAGACCCGCTGCGGCTGGCGGGCGAGGGCGGGGTCGGGCGCATCTCGGTCTATGCGCAAGGCGCCGACTATCACGACGTGGTGAAACGCCAGTTGAAAGCGCTTGCCCGCTGGCTGGTTGCGGAAGCGCCAGGTGCGGATGTGAAGGTCTTCGTTGATACCGCACCCGTCATGGAAAAGCCGCTCGCGGAGGCGGCGGGGCTGGGGTGGCAGGGCAAGCACACCAATCTCGTCAGCCGGGAGCATGGCAGCTGGCTGTTTCTCGGCGCGATCTACACGACGCTCGATCTGGCGCCGGATATGCCGGGTCGCGACCGCTGCGGATCGTGCGATGCCTGCCAGCGCGCCTGCCCGACGGACGCGTTTCCGGCGCCCTACCAGCTCGATGCGCGGCGCTGCATTTCCTATCTGACGATTGAACACGCAGGGCCGATCCCCCACGAATTCCGCCGCGCGATGGGCAACCGAATCTATGGCTGCGACGACTGTCTGGCGGTGTGTCCGTGGAACAAGTTCGCGCAAGACGCGCGCGCCAACATGGCCTTTGCGCCGCGCGCCGAGCTGACCGCGCCGCTGCTCGCCGATCTGCTTGCGCTCGACGATGCCGGGTTCCGGCAGGTGTTCGCCGGGTCGCCGATCAAGCGGATCGGCCGCGACCGGATGGTGCGCAACGTCTGTATCGCGGCAGGGAACAGCGGCGATGCGGGGTTGGTGCCGGTGCTTACTTCGCTGCTCGACGACCCAAACGGAGTGGTGCGCGAGGCCGCGCGATGGGCGCTCCAATTCCTCCCCGGCACGGGACGGGGGACCAGCGAAGCTGGTGGAGGGGGCTGACCACCAATGCGCCGCCTGCGGCCGGCCCCCTCCACCACGCTCTTCGAACGCGGTACCCCTCTCCGTGCCTGGGAGGATTAGCGCTTACTTCCCGCCATCCCGCCGGGTGAGCGCTGAGACGCAACTCGCCCGGTCGATCGCGCTCCCGTCCGGCTCGCGCGCGTCGAGGTAGCTCACGCGCGGCTCGCCGTCCTTGGGATAGAGATACGCATCGAGCACGCAGATCTTCGACGTGAACTGCAGCTTGCGCGCGGTGCCTTCGCGCACGTCGGCATCGGGGTCGCCGAATAGGCGGACGAGGCCTGCGGCGTTTTGCCCGATGACCCGCTCGAGTCCGACGCTGGTGTAGGGCACCGCAACCGGCGCGACGCTTGGCGGTGCAGCCGAGGGCACGGTGCAGCCGGCGACGCTCAGCCCTACCAGGCCCAGCCCCGAACCCACCTTTACGCGCGATGTCATCCCTTTCGGCCTCCGTGAAACAAATGTGTCGCCATCGCCGCGCCGAGGATCGGCGCGAGGATGTTGAGCACCGGAACCACGAACAGGGCCGTCGCTGCAAGACCAAGCAGGAATCGCGGCCCGCCGGTCGCCTTGCGCCAGCCCCGCATCGCCGCTGCGTCCATGTGCCGGGCAGCGACCATCTCGCCCAGATCACGACCGAGAAGCCACGCGTTGACCGCGAAGAACAATATCGGCGCGCCGACCCCGGTGACGAGCAGCGCTATGTACACCGGCAGCACAACGAGGTTCACGACCACGAACCGCAACCCCGATCGCAGACCCATGATCATCGCCTGGTGGAACGGTACAGCCCGCGCCGAAGCGAGCGCGGCCGGATAGTGTTTCGCCTCGACCGTCTCGACGACTGCATCGGCAAACACCCCGACCACCAGGATCGCGACCGCGCGGAACAACAGCCACAGCGCGAGCAGCGTCGCCAGCACCGCGACGACCGACGCGATCTCCCCGCTATACGCGCCCGACCACGTCGCCAGCAGCGCCCGCGTTCCCCACCACACCAGTATGCCTAACCCAGCAAAGACCGCGAGCGTCAGCGCCAGCGACTGCACGAGCACGCGCCGGATCACCGGATCGTTCAGTTGGGCGACCGAAAGGGCGAGCGCGCGAAACATGCGACAGGGGATGGCGTGCCCCGCCCGGTTGCGCAAGCAAGCCTCGCGATCTAGGGGCGCGCATCACCCATTCCGTTCGGGCTGAGCCTGTCGAAGCCCGTCCCTTCGCTACTGGGGCGCCCCTTCGACAAGCTGAGGGCGAACGGTGACACGGAAGGTCTCCCATTTGACTCAACCCACCTACGACGTCGTCGCGATCGGCAACGCCATCGTCGATATCCTCGCCCATGCCGATGACGACTTCATCGCCGACAACGGCATGACCAAGGGCGCGATGCAGCTCATTTTTTCGCCCGAGGATGCCGATGCACTCTACGCGAAGATGGGGCCGGGGCAGGAAGTCTCGGGCGGATCGGCCGCCAACACGATCGCCGGCATGGCGACGCTTGGCGGCAAGTGCGCGTTCATCGGCCAGGTCGCCGACGATCAGCTGGGTCAGGTCTTCGCCCACGACATCCGTGCAAGCGGCATCCGTTTCGATACCGACGCACGCGCCGGTTCGCCGACGACCGGGCGCTGCCTGATCTTCGTGACGCCCGACGGGCAGCGCACGATGAACACCTTCCTCGGTGCCTCACACTATCTCCCCGAAGCGGCGCTGGATCGCGCGCTGATCGCTGATGCCGCCTATCTTTACATCGAGGGCTATCTCTGGGACCCCGAGGAACCCCGCGCCGCGATGCGCGCCGCGATCGAGGTTGCCAAGGCCGCCGGCCGCAAGGTCGCGTTCACGACCTCCGCCGAGTTCGTGATCGATCGTCACCGCGCCGATTTCCAGGCGCTGATCGATGGCGGCCTGATCGACCTGATCTTCGCCAACGAAGCCGAGCTGATGTGCCTGACCGAGTGCGACGATGTCGAGGCGGCGATCGCGAAGATCGCGCCCAAGGTCGAGACGCTTGTCGTGACACTCAGCGAGAAGGGCGCGCTCGCGGTGCGCGGCGGCGTGCGCACGACGGTCGCGGCGGAGCCGATCGACAAGGTCGTCGATACGACGGGAGCGGGCGATCTTTTCGCGGCGGGCTTCCTCTACGGGCAGACCCACGGCGTCGATCTCGAAACCTCGCTGAAACTCGGCGCGGTCTGTGCGGCGGAGATCATCAGCCATGTCGGCGCCCGACCGCAGGTCGACCTGAAGGCCTTGGCCGGGCCGCTGCTCGGCTGAGCCGCCTTCAAGGCAAATAAAAAGGGCCGGGGAGGAATCCCCGGCCCTTTTTTGTGTCGCCCGAACCCGTCAGGCGAGCGGCTTGGCGGTTTCCGGGATCATCGCGGGGTCGTCGAGCGTGTCGAAGATGCCCCGGCCGACGAAGCTGCGGCGACGGCTGTAGGCGAAGTAGATCACCAGGCCGATCGCACCCCATACCGGCAGCACGAGGATCGCGAGCAGCGGCAGCGAGATGTAGAGATAGGCGCAGCCAATCATCGCGAGCGGCGCGACGACCCACACCATCGGCGTGCGGAACGGCCGCTTGCGTGTCGGGTCGGCCTTGCGCAGCACCATCACCGACAGCGCCACCATGAAGAACGCGAACAGCGTGCCCGAGTTCGAATAGTCGGCCAGCTTGCCCACCGGCAGGAACGCCGCGGCCCCGGTCGCCGCCAGCCCGGTCACGATCGTGACGACGTGCGGCGTCTTGTATTTCGGATGGACCGAGGCGAGCTTTTCGGGGA
Source organism: Sphingomonas sp. EC-HK361 (assembly GCF_902498785.1). GTDB lineage: Bacteria > Pseudomonadota > Alphaproteobacteria > Sphingomonadales > Sphingomonadaceae > Sphingomonas. Next base: position 345,753 of record NZ_LR701494.1, on the reverse strand, counting down.
GCAGGCCGTCGCGCGCCATCGTGAAGAACACGCGGGTCTGGCCGAACATCATCATCAGCACGACCGACGGCAGCGCCAGCGTCGCGGCAAGGCCGATCAGATTGCCGATCTTTTCCCATCCGATGACGCGTAGCACATGCGCCAGCGCCTCGCGGCTGCACGACAGCGGTTCGATCGTGCCGCCGGCGACGATCGCGCGGCACCGGTCGGCCAGTTCCGACGTGCCGGGGGCCAGGACGACGCCCGCCGCGTCACGCACCGGCTGCGCCCCGATCGGCGATCCGATCGCGCCGGCCGACACGAGGATGTAGAAGACGGTGCAGAACAGCAGCGACGCGATGAGCCCGATCGGCACGTTGCGCTGCGGATTCTTGGTTTCCTCCGCCGCGGTCGAGACCGCATCGAAGCCGACATAGGCGAAGAAGATCGATGCCGCCGCGCCTGCGACACCGGCAAAGCCGGTCGGCATGAACGGGGTGAAATGCGCGCCGTTCATCACCGGCACCGACAGCGCGATGAAGAGCGTGAGGGCGGCGACCTTGATCGCCACGAGGATCGCATTGACCCGCGCGCTTTCGGTCGTGCCGATCACCAGCAGCCACGTGACGAGCAGCGAGATGATGACCGCGGGCAGGTTGATATAGCCGCCAGCGGACGGCCCGTTCACCCATTCCATCGGTATGTCTATGTGCAGCAGATTGCGGATCTGCCCGACGACATAGCCGGACCAGCCCACCGCGACCGCGCTCGCGCCGACCGCATATTCGAGGATCAGCGCCCAGCCGACCATCCATGCGAGCAGCTCGCCCATCACCGCATAGGTATAGGTGTAGGCGGAACCGGCGACCGGCACCATCGAGGCGAGTTCGGAATAGCAGAGCGCCGCGACCGCGCAGACGAAGCCCGCGATGACGAACGACAGCATCATGCCCGGACCGGCCTTCTGCGCGGCTTCGGAGGTCAGCACGAAGATGCCGGTGCCGATGACGGCGCCGACGCCGAGCATGGTGAGCTGGAATGCGCCCAGCGAACGATGGAGACCGCGCTTCTCGGCGGTTGCCAGAATGGCGTCGAGAGGCTTTACGCGCCCGAAAATCATCAACTACTCCCCCGGGAATGGCCGCTGCCTCGTGGCGCGGCCTTCGTGGTAAGCGCGAGAACCTAGCGGCAACCGCGCCCCGCGCAATCCCTTAGTGCGCCCGCGCGCAACTATCGTGCAAGCATCGGACCGAGCGTTCGGCCCGCAAAGATGTGGACATGGAGGTGCGCGATCTCCTGATGCGCGTCCTGCCCGACATTGGCGAGCAATCGGTAACCGGGTTCGACCAGCCCCGCTGCGCGTGCGACTTCGCCCACGGCGCGGACGAAATCGGTGATTTCCGCGTCGCTGGCGCGCGCGGAAAAATCGTCCCACGAGACATAGGCGCCGCGCGGGATGACGAGGATATGGGTCGGCGCCTGCGGGGCGATATCGTGAAAGGCGATCGAATGCGCACTTTCATAGACGCGCTTCGACGGAATTTCCCCGCGCAGCACCTTTGCGAAGACGTTCTGGTCGTCATAGGGCAGGGTAGCGTCGATCGGCATATGTCGTCTCTCCACGATGTGCTCCTGCGAAGGCGGGAGCCCAGTCTGGATCCCCGCCTTCGCGGGGATACAATCGACTATTCGGCGCGCCCCGCCTTTTCCTCAATCCCCGACACACCCTCGCGTCGAGCCAGTTCCGCCCGCACATCCTCCAGCGAAACACCCGCGTCGGCCAGCAGCACGATCAGGTGAAAGATCAGGTCCGCCGCCTCTGGCACGATCTTCGCCGGATCGTCGCCCAGGCTTGCGATGACCGTCTCCACCGCTTCCTCGCCCAGCTTCTGCGCGATCCGCCCGCGCCCTTTCGCGAACAGGCTCGCGACATAGGAGGAGGCGGGATCGGCGCCGCGGCGGTCGCGGATCGTGGCTTCAAGGCGGTCGAACGGGTCCATGACGCGCACCGGTGGCGCGACGCGACCGCGCGGTCAATCCTTGCGGAAGCGTTTGCGCAGCGCACGACGGACCAGCCACACGCCAGCGGCCGCCATTACGAACAGCGCGACGTCGGACAGCGCGAACCCCGAGCGGGGCGCAACGACCCCGTCATGGCCGGACGCCACGAGGATCAACGCGGGCATCTTGACTCCCTATCCGCGCGACCGCGCCCGGTTACAGATTTCACCGCTCCACGCCGCGGAAGACACGCCTCAGTGCAAGCGCAATTTCATCCTCGGTCGGCACCTGATGTTCGATAAGGCACCGCAGGTTCAGGCCGTCAAAGTCGTAATAGGGGCTGCTGCCGGACAGCGCCGCGATCTTGCCGTCGCTCCCGGCCACGGCGGACCGGCTCTGCTCGTCGTGGGTGACGCGGTGGCCGAACGCATAGGCGCCGGTCGTTGCGACAACACGCGATTGCTCGTCGAGGATCGAGATCACGGAATTGGTCGCGCTCGCCTTCATCACGTCCATGATCCGGGATGCCTGCCCTTCGAAATCATATTCGAGATAGCATACGCCGACGACGTCGCCCTCGAGGCGGATCGGCGCGACATAGACGAGCACCTTGCGGTGACCCGACCAGGGATTCTCCCACACCGCGTCGGTGAACCAGTCCTCGCCCGCGCGGGCGTTCATGGCTTTTCGATATTGCGGCGCATCGCCGAGATTTTCATTGCGAACCGACGCATTGGCGTGGGCGCAGACGGGTATGCGGCCCGTCGCATCGACGATGAAGGCGTTGAGGAAATAGGGCGAGTGTTTGAGCAGCGCCTGAAGTCGCACGAGCGCGCGCGCCACGGTCCGCGGATCGCGACCCTGATCGGCAGCAGCCTCCACGACGGAGGTGTCGGACGCCAGCATTCGGATATCGATCGATCGATCGTAAAGCGAACGGGAAATCGACTGGACGATCGATTCGGCCAGTTCGGCGAGCCGCGCGCCTTCCACCTCGCCGACGAGTTCATCGGCGATCATGGTGCCGGCGTTCAGACCGCCGAGCACATGTTCGCGAAACTTCGCGGCCGAACCGCGTGCTTGCGATGCGAGGCTTTTCACTTCCTGCGCCACCACCGAAAATCCGCGCCCCGCCTCCCCCGAACGCGCCGCCTCAATCGTGGCGTTGAGCGCGAGCAGGTTGGTGCGGCCTGCAATCTCCTCGCTTTCGTTCGCGAAGGACCGGACTTCGTCGCCAAGCGAGGACAGGAGAGCGCGTATCCGGCGTGGCATCGGTTCTTCCGGTTGAGGGTCGTCGTGAGGATTACGCCATCGTCGTTAAGACCGCCTTACCCTTTGTCGCCCGCCGGTTTTCGAACGGCGATGCCCGCCGCCGCCAGCGCCGCATGGGCATCGGCGATGCTCGCCTGGCCGAAATGGAAAATCGACGCGGCGAGAACGGCACTGGCGTGACCGTCGCGAATGCCCGCGACGAGATCGTCGAGCCCGCCGACACCACCGGAGGCAACGACCGGCACCGTAGTCCGGTCGGCGATGGCGCGGATGAGGTCGAGGTCGTAGCCGGATTTCGTCCCGTCGCGGTCCATCGACGTGACGAGCAGTTCGCCCGCGCCGAGGTCCGCCAGCCGCAAGGCGTGTGCAACCGCGTCTATACCGGTTTCCCGCCGCCCGCCGTGGGTAGAGACTTCCCAGCGTCCGTCGCCCACGCGCCGCGCGTCGATGCTCGCGACGCAGCACTGGCTCCCGAAACGCTCGGCAATGTCGGCGACGACCTCCGGACGGGTGACGGCAGCCGAATTGACCGCAACCTTGTCCGCGCCCGCGAGCAGCAGCGCGCGGGCGTCTTCCGCTGATCGCACCCCGCCGCCGACGGTCAGCGGCATGAAGCAGACTTCGGCGGTGCGCCGCACCACATCGAGAATCGTGCCGCGCGCCTCGTGGCTGGCGGTAATATCGAGAAAGCACAGCTCATCCGCGCCCGCCGCATCATAGGCGCGGGCCTGCTCCACGGGATCGCCGGCATCGATCAGATCGACGAAATTGACACCCTTCACGACGCGCCCGTTCGCCACGTCGAGACAAGGGATGACACGTGCGCGGACGGTCATGGGGATGAAGTCACCATCCGCATGCTCGATGCGAATGTCACAGTCGCGATCACGCCGTAGGTGACAACACTCAGCCAAAACAGAATTGGCTGCTTGTCGCGACGAAAGTCCGGGCCAAAGCGGCTCCATATTCGTCCTTTGCTCAGTCCTCGCACGACCGTCCACACAAAGAACGGACCGATAATGACAAGCCCGAGCATTCCGAATGCAAAATCGCTCACGCTGCCCCAGCTACGCTGAGCGCCGCGGCCAAATCTAGCCGACCGTCATAGAGCGCACGGCCGGTGATGACGCCCTCCACGCCGTCCCGCGCATGCAGCGCCAGCACGTGGATATCGGCGATGCCCTTCACCCCACCGCTGGCGATCACCGGAATATCGACAGCTCGCGCGAGATCGACGGTCGCTTCGACGTTGCACCCCTTCAGCATCCCGTCCCGGCCGACATCGGTAAACAGCAACGCCGCGACGCCCTCATCCTCGAACCGACGCGCCATGTCAGTGACAGTCACGTCGGACACATCCGCCCAGCCGCGCGTCGCGACCAGGCCGTCCTTTGCGTCCACCGCGACGACGATCCCGCCCGGATACGCCTTCGCCATGTCGCGGACGAATTGCGGTTGTTCGAGCGCCGCCGTGCCAATGACGACCCGCGAGACGCCTAGGTCGAACCACCCGGCAACGCTTTCGGGCGTCCGTATCCCGCCACCCAATTGCACATGCCCGGGAAAGCGCGCGACGATCGCCTTCACCGCGTCGCCATTGACGCTCTTGCCGGCAAAGGCGCCGTCGAGGTCGACGACGTGGAGATATCCAGCGCCCGCATCGGCGAACAGCATGGCCTGCGCCGCGGGATCGTCGCCATAGACGGTCGCGCGGTCCATATCGCCCTCCGCCAGACGGACGACCTCGCCGCCTTTCAGGTCGATCGCGGGAAAGACGATCAGTCCCGTCCTGAGCGAAGTCGAAGGGGTCACGGTCGCCACTCCAGAAACCTTTCCAGCAGCGCCAGCCCGTAGCGCTGGCTTTTTTCGGGATGGAACTGAACCCCGATCATGTTGTCCCGCCCGATCGCGGCAGTCACCGGCCCGGCATGATCGGTCGTCGCTATCACGTCTGCGCCTTCGAACGCATAGCTGTGGAGGAAATACGCCTCGCCCGGTTCGATCAAAGGATGGGGGCGGGTGGGGGCCACGTCGTTCCAGCCCATATGCGGGACCTTCGCGTCGGCGCCGTGAGGATCGAGACGCCGCACGCGGCCGTCGATCCAGCCAAGGCCTTCGTGCGTGCCCATTTCCTCGCCCGCATCCGCCATCAATTGCATGCCGACGCAGATGCCCAGAAACGGCACGCCTTCGATGCGGACGCGTCGCTCGAGCGCGTCGATCATCCCCGGCACGCCGCGAAGTGCCGCCGCACAGGCACCAAAGGCGCCGACGCCGGGCAGCACGATCCGGTCTGCGCGGAGCACGGCGGCAGGATCATCGGTGACGGCAAGGTCCGTCGCGCCCGCAGCCTTCAGCGCGTTCGCGACCGAGTGGAGGTTCCCCGCGCCATAATCGATGAGGGCGATCCCGCCCATTGCGCTACAGCACGCCCTTGGTCGAGGGAATCGCGTCCGTCTTGCGCGGGTCGATCTCGACCGCGATCCGCAGCGCGCGCGCCAGTCCCTTGAACGCGCTTTCGGCGATATGATGGTTGTTCTCGCCGTATAGCGTCTCGATATGGAGCGTGATCCCGGCGGTCTGCGCGAAGCTGTGGAACCAGTGCTGGAACAGCTCGGTATCCATCTCGCCCAGCCGCTTCTGGGTAAAGTCCGTCTTCCATACGAGCCAGGGCCGTCCCGAGATATCGAGCGCCACGCGGGTCAGCGTCTCGTCCATCGGCGACAGCGCATCGCCGTAGCGGCGGATGCCGCGCTTGTCGCCCAGCGCCTCAGCGATCGCCTGCCCGATCGCGAGTGCGGTGTCCTCGACCGTATGGTGTTGGTCGATATGGAGATCGCCCTTGGTATCGACGTCTAAATCGATGAGCGAATGGCGCGAGAGCTGTTCGAGCATGTGATCGAAAAAGCCGATGCCGGTCGAGATTCGATACTGGCCAGTCCCGTCGAGATTGACGGTGACCGCGATTTTCGTCTCGGCGGTGGCGCGGTTGATCGTGGCGGTGCGCATGGGCGGCATCCCATAGCGACAATGGCCATCCGTGCAATCTTGACCGCACCCCAAAGCGCGCTACCCATGGCGCGATGACCGACCAGATGCCCGACAGCCTGATTCCGTACGACGAGATCGTGCAGGAGGCGCTGCGCGCCGTCGTCGGCCGCGTCCTCGGCACGGTCGCCGAGAGCGGCGGCCTGCCCGGCGAGCATCATTTCTACATCACCTTCAAGACGCAGGCTGCCGGTGTCGATATCCCCCAGCGCCTGATCGAGCGGTTCCCCGACGAGATGACGATCGTCATGCAGAACCGCTATTGGGATCTGGAGGTCGACGACCGGAAATTCTCGGTCGGGCTGAGCTTCAATCAAGTGCCGTCGAAGCTCGTCATTCCTTATTCGGCGATCACCGGATTCCACGATCCCGCGGTCAATTTCGAGCTCCGCTTCCAGGCACAGGTCGAGGATGGGCCAGAGCCGCACGACGAGGCGACGAACGACGAGCCGACTGCCGTGCCGGTGGAGGACGGGTCGAACGTGGTGAGCGTGGATTTCAAACGGAAAAAATAAATCCCTCTCCCATTGGGAGAGGGAGGGAGCGGCGCAGCCGCGGAAGGGTGAGGGCGCCGGAAGCCGTTTCGCCCTCACCCTCCCACCGCTACGCGGCGGGCCCCTCCCTCTCCCTATGGGAGAGGAGAACAGGAGTTCGACGTGACCGCCACCCGCACCGAGACCGACTCGATCGGCCCGATCGAAGTCCCCGCCGACGCCTATTGGGGCGCGCAGACCCAGCGCAGCGTCGAGAACTTCCCGTTCGGCGCGCGCGAGGCGATGCCGATCGAGATCGTCCACGCGCTCGCGCTGGTGAAGCAGGCCGCGGCGCGGGTGAACCGCGCACACGGACTCGCCGCGGACAAGGCCTACGCGATCGAGGCGGCGGCGGCGGAAATCGTAGCCGGCAAGCTCGACGACCAGTTCCCGCTGGTCATCTGGCAGACAGGCAGCGGCACGCAATCGAACATGAACGTCAACGAGGTGATCGCCGGCCGCGCCAACGAGATGCTGGCCGGCACGCGCGGCGGCAAGGTGCCCGTTCATCCCAATGACGACGTGAACATGGGCCAGTCGTCGAACGACAGTTTCCCGACCGCGCTGCATGCCGCAGTCAGTCTAGCGATCAAAACACGTTTGAAACCAGCGCTGGCGCTGCTGCTCTACAAGATGATGGAGAAGGCGGAGCAATGGCGCGGTATCGTCAAGACTGGCCGAACTCATCTTCAAGATGCGACCCCTCTCACACTCGGAGATGAGTTTTCTGGCTATGCGCGTCAAATTGGGATGGGCTTCGACCGCGTGCGAGACGCGGCGCTCGGTGTTCTGGAACTGGCACAGGGTGGTACGGCCGTCGGAACTGGCCTCAATGCTCCTGAGGGTTTTGGAGAAGCCTTTGCGACTGAGATGGCCGAACTGACCGATTTGCCGTTCCTTACAGCGCCCAACAAATTCGAAGCGCTGGCGTCAAACGACTCGCTGGTGCATCTCTCGGGCGCACTCAATACGCTGGCTGTGTCCCTGACCAAGATTGCCAACGATATCCGCCTGCTCGGCTCGGGTCCGCGCTGCGGGTTCGGCGAACTCGATCTGCCCGCCAACGAACCCGGTAGCTCGATAATGCCCGGCAAGGTCAACCCGACCCAGTGCGAGATGCTGACGATGGTTGCGGCGCAGGTGATGGGCAATCACGTGGCGATCACCGTCGGCGGGATGCAGGGACATCTGGAACTCAACGTCTTCAAACCGCTGATCGGGGCGAACGTGCTGCGTTCGATCGACCTGCTCGCCACCGGCATGGAAAGCTTCGCCGAACGCTGCATCGAGGGGCTGGAGCCGAACCGCGCGCGGATCGCCGAACTGCTCGACAGGTCGCTGATGCTCGTCACCGCGCTGGCGCCCGAAATCGGTTACGACAGCGCGGCGAAGATTGCCAAACACGCGCACGCCGAAGGTCTTACCCTGAAGGAAGCCGGTCTCGCGCTCGGACTCGTTGACGCAGAAACCTTCGACCACGTCGTGCGGCCGGAGGCGATGCTGGGGCGCTGACGGAACTTCCGCGGGTTACTGACGCTTTCATTCCCGAGCGGCGTCGGTGGATCGCGCGCCAGTCGAAAAGGGAATATCGGATGTTGCGGAGTTTAATCGGTGCCTTGGTCGGCAGCGAAATCGATCGGCGCGACGGCCGCGGCGGGTTGAAAGGTGCGGCGATCGGCGCGCTTGCGGCACGCGCGGTGACGCGGATGGGGCCGCTCGGTCTCCTTCTTGGCGGCGGCTATGTCGCAAAGAAAGCGTATGACCGCCACCGTGACCGCCAGCGGGGCGCGCCGCCACGGGTTTGAAGCGGCTTCTAGACGCCCATCTGCCAGTGCCTGATCGCGTCGGACGGCGCGATCAGCATCACCACGTTGAGCGTCAGGTTGTCGCGGATCGCCCACAAGGTGAAGAGCTCGAACCCGATCCCGAGCGCAGCGGTGCCCCACCACGGCAGACGCCTTGCTACCGCGAAACCCAGCACCATCATCGCGATGTCGCTCACCGAATTGGCGACGCTGTCGCCCGAATAGCCGAACGCCATCGTGACGGCGCGGTAGCGAGCGATGATGATCGGCGAGTTCTCCAGGATTTCCCACCCGGCCTCGATCAGGGTCGCAAGAACGAGCCGCGCCTGCCACGGCACGTGCCCGAGTAGCAGCCAGCCCGCGAGATAGAACAGGAAGCCGTGGGTGACATGGCTGAAGCTGTACCAGTCGGTCAGCTGCTGGCTGTTCTCGTTGGACTGGACCTCGCCCGCCCACAGCGCGACATGGCCGCACGGGCAGATCGGCGCGCGACCCATGGCGAGCAGGATCGCGCCCGCGACGAGCACGATTCCGCCGATCGCAAGCCAGTATCCGGCGTTTCTCCTCGTCGTCATGCTTGACGCTTCCCCCTTCGCCACGCCACTAGCGCGCATGTCCGTTTACGACCAAGCCGATCCGCACCGGTTCAAGCGCCGCGGCCTCCTGTTCGTCTTGTCCTCGCCGTCGGGCGCGGGAAAGTCGACCATCGCGCGCAAATTGCTGGCCGACGAGCCCGATCTCTACATGTCGGTGTCCGCAACGACCCGGTCGATCCGTCCGGGCGAGCAGGACGGCAAGGATTACCGTTTCGTCGGGCTCGAAACGTTTCGCGACATGGTCGCGAATCACGAGTTTCTGGAATGGGCGCATGTCTTCGGCGAGCGCTACGGCACTCCCAAGGCGCCGGTCGATGCGATGCTGAAGTCGGGGCATGACGTGCTGTTCGACATCGACTGGCAGGGCGCGCAGCAGCTCCATCAGATCGCAGGCGGCGACGTCGTCCGCGTCTTCATCCTGCCGCCGTCTATGGAGGAGCTTCACGAGCGCCTGAAACGCCGCGCGACCGATTCGGAGGAAATCATCGATCGCCGCATGGCCCGCGCCGCGAACGAGATCAGCCACTGGGACGGTTATGACTATGTGCTGGTGAATGACGATGTCGAGGACTGTTTCGCGAAGGTGAAGACGATCCTTGCGGCCGAACGTCTCAAGCGATCCCGCCAGACGGGCCTCATCGGCTTCATCCGCGGGCTAACGCGGTAACCTCGTCGCCAGCGGCCAAAGCAGCGAGGAACCGCGCGCCAGCGTAGAAATCCGCCCTGGCGGCCGCGGTGACCCGTTCGGCGTCCGCATCGATTCCCCAGCGCTCCGCCTGCCACGCTTCGTCGATCTGCGATGCCTGCCAGACCTGATCGGGTGTAAACGCCCGCTCCGCCAGCGCCAGTGCCCCAATGAGCGAGCCGGTCGTCGTGACCAGCGGCGAGAGTCCCGCAAGCGCGAAGGCATCACGCACGCCGACGGCATCCGTCAGGCGCTTCAGGGTCGCCGGAGGCTGAGCCGCGTGCATGATCCCGGTCACGATCGTGAAATGAACGTCGTAGCGGCCACGTGCCCAATCGAGCAGCGGATCCCACGCGGCACGCTGTCGCGCGACCAGCTCGGCAGGCTCATCGGCTCGGTAGCAGAGCAGATCGCTTTCGGCATAGCGCGCCAGGCCAGCGGCAAAGGTTGCCGTATCGGGCGAAATCCGGTCGATCGCCGCGTTGGCGAGTCCGGTCAGCGGCATCTCGCGCGGGTCTAGCGTATCGCCGACCGCGCGCCATTCCGCCGCGACCGCGTCCGCCAGCGCGGCCGTGGGGAGGGCGAGCGGCGTACGACCCGGCGTGCGAACGGGGCGGTCGTCGAGCCGCACCACCCGCTCCGCATCGATCGTGACGTTGCGCCAGAACCGCTTCACTCTGGCGGAGTCCGCCACTTGCGCGCGAGCGAACGCGGCACGATCGCCATCATCGCCATCGCCGACAGGACGATCGCGACGCCGAGCAATTTGGGGCCGATCGTCGGTGCCCGTGCGAGAAGGACGACGCCGAGCACCGCACCCGCGGCGCCCGCGATCCGCGTCGCGACGATCGCGAAATAGCGCCCGCGCGCAGGATCGTTCACGACAGATGAGCCATGAGTGCGCGGGGGCTGTCGGCCACGCTATGCGCGCCGGTCGCCAGCAGCTCTTCGGCCGGGTGATATCCCCAGGCGACGCCGATCGCGCGCACGCCGGCGGACCGCGCCATCACCATGTCGAAGCTCGTGTCGCCGATCATTGCGGTGGTTTCGGGCGCCGCGCCGGCCTCGTCGATCGCCGCGCGCAGCATCGCCGGATCGGGTTTGGAGGGGTGCCGATCCGCGGTCTGCAGGGTGACGAAATGCGCGGTCAGCGCGTGATGCGCGAGGATATGCGTAAGGCCACGATCGGACTTCCCCGTCGCGATGCCGAGCACCCAGCCGGCATCGAGCAGCGCCGCGATGACATCGGGGATGCCATCGAACAGCGGCTCAGGATCAAGCTCGCCGCTGCTCCGCATCCGGAAGAAATTTGCCTTGTAGGCCGCCGCCAGCGAGCGGTGGAGCGCCGGATCGGCATCCGGAAGCAGCGCCGTCACCGCTTCGACGAGGCTCAGGCCGACGATCCGCCGGATATCCTGGCGCATCGGCGGGGCAAGCCGCGCGGCCGCGAACGCTTCCTCCATCGCCCGGCAGATATTCGCCTGACTATCGACGAGCGTTCCGTCGCAATCGAATACGGCGAGGCGTGTCATGCCTTTTCGCGCTCCCCGCGCACGCGCCGTTCGCCGCGCCGCGCCTTGCGCACCGTCTTGGCATGGGCCTTCGCGCGCGTTTTCATCTGTGCCTTGCTCGGCGGCGTCGGTTCATCGAGCGGCATCATGTTGCCCAGCATCTCGTCGAAGCCGAGGCTTTTAAGGCTCTCGCGGAAATGCGTCGGCAATTCGGCCTCGACATCGATCTTGCCGCCATCGGGGTGATCGACGCGGATGCGGCGCGCGTGCAGATGCATCTTGCGGCTGATCCCGCCGGTGAGGAACGCGGCCGCGCCGCCATATTTGCCGTCGCCGACGATCGGGTGGCCGATCGCCGCCATATGGACGCGCAGCTGATGCGTGCGCCCGGTGAAAGGTTGGAGCTCGACCCAGGCGGTGCGGTTGCCCGCGCGCTCGATCACGCGGTAGCGGGTGCGCGCGGCCTGGCCGTTCTCCTCGTCGACCTGCATCTTCTCGCCCCCGGTGCCCGGCTGCTTGCCGATCGGCAGCTCGACCATCCCGTCCTCGATGGAAGGGACATCGACGATCAGCGCCCAGTAGACCTTCTTGGCAGTGCGCCCCGAAAACGCCTTCGCGAAGAACGCTGCGGCGCGCGACGTGCGCGCGACGAGCAGCGCGCCCGACGTGTCCTTGTCGAGCCGGTGGACGAGCTTTGGCCGTCCCTCCGCATCATATTGCAGCGCATCGAGCAGGCCATCGACATGCTCCGACGTCTTGGTCCCGCCCTGCGTCGCGAGGCCGGGCGGCTTGTTGAGCACAAACGCCTGCGCGTCCTGGTGAATCACCATCTCGCGCGCGAACGCGATCTGGTCCTCGCTTAACGGCGCGCGTTCGCGCTTCGGTCGGGCGGCGTCGGGCTTGGCGGCTTCCGGAGGCGGCACGCGCAGGATCTGGCCTGCCTTCAGCCGGTCGCCCGGCGTGGCGCGCGACCCATCGACACGCAGCTGCCCCGTCCGCGCCCATTTGGCGACCGTCGTGAAGCTCGTGTCGACAAGATGCCGCTTGAACCACCGGTCGAGCCGGATGCCGTCGTCGTCATAGCCGACCGTGAACTGGCGAACGGCGTCGGTCATCGGACGCACGCCGGCGATCGGAGGCAACGGGGCGAAGTAGGGCAGGGGCGGATCATCGCGCCCGCGTTAGCGCTTTCGCGCGCTCCCGCATAGCGGCGTGGCGGTCAGCGATCGCTGCCGACGAGAAGGGTCGCCTCGCTGCCACCGATGCTGTTGCCGCCGACCATTATCAGGGCAGCCGTCCCGTCGGGGCGCGAGGCGGCGAGCACATGCTGCCGGCCATCGGCACGATGTTCTACGGCAAGCCCGGCCCGGCGCAGCTTCGTGGCATACCAGTCGAGCAGCCGACCGGGCGCGGCGGAGGACCGCAGGTTCACCGCGCGGAGCATACAGCCGGCGCCGTCCGCACCCGCCGCTTCGATCACGTCGGCGCGCGGATAGAGCGGAACGGTGTCGGGCAGGCGGCTCGCCCATGCAGCGGAGTAGCCGATCGCGCCGGCGCACCGCGCGAAGGGCGCGCCCTCGGCCTCGGCCAGCGCGGCCAGCGTCAAGGCACCACGAGCGGCCGAACATTGCGGGCACGGCGACTTCGCGGCCGGCGCCGGTTGCACCGTGTCCGTCTCCGCCGGTTTGCCGGTGTCTGCAATTCCCTCAGGTGGGATCGCTGCGGCATAGGGTTCGACCGGCGGGCGAATCGCGTCCGCATTGGCGCGACCGACGAGCGTGGGATCGACCATGATCGACCCGCGCAGCGCCGCGCGAAGCGCCGGGTCGTTCGCGGTCGCTGCGGCGTTCTCCGAAAGCTCGTCGTCCAGCGAAACGTCATGCGGCGCCGGCTTCCGGCCGCAAGCGGCCAGCATGATCGAGACGGCAAGGATGGCGGTGCAGCGGCGCAATCGGTCTGTCCGGCGAAGTGGTCGCGTTTGGCCTAGCGCGCAAAGCGTTAAATTAGCGCTGATCGTGCCTTGCAACCGTAACACACCCGCGCCATGTTCGCCCGCATGCTGAATATTCTTTCCGTGCTGATCGGCCTCGTCGCGTTGCTCTTTGCCATCCCCGGGATCATCCCGCTTCTCGGCATCCTGAACTGGATCGCGGTGCCGATCGCGGTGGTGGGCCTGATCGTCGGCATGCTGTCGTCGCGGAACACCGGCCGCAACGTGAACATCGTGATCCTGCTGGTCGCGATCGTTCGCCTCTCGCTTGGCGGCGGGATTTTCTGATACGAAAAGGCCCGGCGCCTTTCGACGCCGGGCCTCTCGCTCGTCAGGCTGTCGTGCTTAGCGGCAGACCACCTGACCGCGGTCGATCGACTGGCCGAGCAGCGCGCCGCCACCCGCACCGATCACCGTGCCGAGCAGGCGCGAACCGCCACCCGCGATGATGTTGCCCAGCGCACCACCGGCAAGTCCGCCGATGATCAGGCCGGTCGTGCCGTCCGAGCGGCGGCAGTAATAGCGGTTGTCGGTCCCGCGATAGATGCGGTCGGCACGCGTCAGCCGCCGCGGCTGATAATAGCGCCCGTCGCGATAATATTGGTTGGCGTAATAGTTGCGCTGGCCCGGCGGCAGGCGGTTCCAGTCGTAATTGCGATATTGGCGCCAGTCGCGCGCGCGATCCTGGCGGATGTCACGCATGTCGTCGCGGCGATCATGGCGGGCGTCGCGCACTTCGTCCCGATATTCGCGGCGGGCGTTGCGCACATCGCGGCGCGAATCCGCGTCACGCAGATCCTTGCGATAATCGTGCTGCGCATCGCGGACCTGATCGCGATATTCGCGGTTTGCCTCACGCGGGGTGTCCTGCGCCGCGGCGGGCACAGCGCTGAGCGAAGTCGCTGCCAGTGCAGCAAAAAGAATCGGGGTACGCATCGTTTTCACTCCTTCGAAAAACGTCAGTGTAGCAAAAACACGCCGAAGACCTGTCAAGTTGCGTGAACGGAAAACTACTTCGCGTTCACGCAACCGAAAGCCGCGCGTTACTCCGCCAGCTGCGCCTCAAGCGTGATCTCACAGTTCAGCACCTTGGAAATGGGGCAGTTGGCCTTGGCATCATCAGCGATCCGGTGAAAATCGTCCGCACCGAGACCCGGCACGCGCGCGGTCAGGGACAGCGCCGATTTCGTGACCTTGAACCCGTCGCCATCCTTGTCGAGCGTAACCTTCGACGTCGTCTCCAGCGTGCCGTGCTTCTGTCCCGCTTTTGCCAGCGCGAAGCTCAGCGCCATCGTGAAGCAGCTCGCATGCGCCGCGGCGATCAGTTCCTCGGGGTTCGTGCCGGGTTCGTCCTCGAACCGGGTTCCGAAGCCATAGGGGCTGTCGGAAAGCACCCCGGACTGGGTCGAGACCGAACCCTTGCCGTCCTTGCCCAGGCCGTCATACCGGGCCGATCCGCTGCGTGTGGTCATGGCGATACTCCCTTCGAATGGAAAAGGGGCGCGATCCGTCGGACCGCGCCCCTTCAAAGTCGGCGATTTCCGTCGAGCTTAACGGCAGCGGCGGCTGCTGGTTCCGCGCTCGATCTCACGACCGGCCAGCGCACCGAGCGCCGCGCCACCCAGCGTGCCGACCGTACGGTCGCCGCGGGTATCGATCGTGCGGCCGAGCAGACCACCGGCCACGCCGCCGACGATCAGGCCGGTCGTGCCGTCTGGCTTGCGGCAGCGATAACGGCCGTCCTTGCCGCGCCATTCCTTGTAGGAATAGTGCTTGCGCGCCTCGGCGCTCGACACCGGCATGACCAGCGTCGGAACGACCATCGCGGTGGCGCCAAGCGCCAGCATCAGTTTACGCATGTCTTTCACTCCCAGTAGAAACCGACCCTCAAAGTCGATCTGCGTCCGTAACGTATCGAAACTAGCCCAGGTTGCATGAACCCAAAACAACGTCGCGTTCATGCAGCTGGAGAGCCCGCTCATCGATCCCCGATATCCACGTTATCCACAGGCGAACGGGGCCGAATTCCTGTTGGTGCGACTCGCGATCGGTGACAGCATCATGACTGTAAGCAGACGGCGGGAACGGTGAGAAATCACAGGAAACGCAAGAACTTGCCGGTTGATTGAAGGCGCCGCGCCGTCGCGAGACGAACGCGGAGATGCAGCGATCGAACGGGATGCCGTGCAAAGACACCGATCGTGGTTTCCGGCGCAAGTCGGACACGAAGCGAGCGGGATCGGAGCGGGCGTCCGAAACGGCAGCGGCGGTCTGCGTGTTCGCACGCATCGCAATTGCCGGTCGCGACGATGCGGCGTGACGCTGAAAGCAGGTCGAGGTCTTCGGGCCGAAACCGGTGGAGCGTCAGGCAGGCAGGCGCGGCACAGCGAAGCTACCGGATCTTCGGATACGGTGGGGGAGCAGGCCATCGAGGTCCGGCAGGCACGTCCGTTCGCGGATGACACCGCCGGCCCCGATGACCGAAAGCGGGACCGGATATTGCCGCTTGCGGCAAGCGATGGTCACGCTGGATGCGACGACGGATCAGGATGACGGCCCTTCGGGATCGCCAATCGGACACGAAAGCCGCATCCGAAGCGCTACCCCCGGCGCTGGCAACGGCACGGGACAATGCGCGCCGCCGAAACCGGATGCGGGCCAACGGTCTTCGAGACGTGGTCCGGATCAAGGTCCGGCGACAGGGGGATCGGCAGCAATGCCGGTCCCCTTTTTTGTATCGTGGACGCCGTCGCGCGTCAGTCAATGACCGCCTATTGCCGCGCGCGGAACGTCACGCCGATGGTGCGGGGGTCGCTGGGGGTCGCGAGGATCAGGCCGGAATTGCCGGCCTGGATCGTCACGTTCTGGATATAGTCCCGATCGAACAGGTTGCGGGCGAAGATGGCGAGCTCCCAGCCGGCGTCGCTGCGGATGCCGATGCTGCCGTTCACCGCTGTATAGCCGTCGATGACGGTATAGCGCGAGCCGGTCGGGTCACCGAACTGGCGGGTCTTCGAGCTCGAATCGGCATGGAGCACCAGTGCGCCGCCGCCGAGCGCGTGGATCGGGTAGGCATAGTCGCCGCCCAGCGTCACCGACCATTTCGGCAGGCCCGGCAGGCCGACGCCGCTCAGGTCGCAGGCCGCCGTCGCGTTCCCGATCTTCTCGATCGGGCAGGAGCCGGTCGGGTAGTCGACATATTTGCCGTCGGCATAGGTGGCCGAGGCGCGCAGCGAGAAATTGCGGGTGAGCGCGGCGGTGGCGTCGGCTTCGAACCCCTTCACCGTCACCTTGGGGATGTTTGCCAGATAAGTGCGCAACGCAGCCGCAGCGCGGGTGTCGGTGACGTTCGCCTGGAAATCGGTGACGCGGGTGTAGAAGCCGTCGAGGTTGAAGATCAGCCGCCGGTCGAACAGGCAGGTCTTCAGGCCGATCTCGTAATTGGTGTTCTGCTCCGGCCGCACCACCGCGGTGCCGAGCGCGGGCCGGCTGGTGTTGTCGAGCGGCAGACCGGACATGTTGATCCCGCCCGATTTCGCCCCGCGCGCGAAGCTGACATAGCCAAGCACGCTGCTGGTGACTTCATAAGCGATATTGGCGCGGCCGGTGAGGCTGCCGTCATTCACCTTCGCGGCATACCTCTGCCCGCGCAGGATCGACAGCTTGGCGCTGTTGAGCGCGGCGTTCGTCGTCTGCAGCCCGCCGAAGACGAAGGTGTCGTACGTCCCGGTCTTGTGCTCATAGGTGTAGCGCAGGCCGCCGGTCAGCGTCAGCCGATCGATCGGGCGCCAGTTCACCTCGCCGAACGCCGCATAGCTGTTCGACTGGAAATCGGTGCGCCCGTCCGTGCCGTAGCCGTCAAGGAGGTTGCCGGGGACCGGCGTCGCGTTCGCGCCGGTGGTCGGCCCGATCAGCCAATAGGCCGCCAGCGGGCCGTAGATCGAGATCGGCCGCCCGATCAGGCGCTGGCGGAAAAAGTAGAGACCGCCGACATAGCTGAGCGCACGATCGCCGTTCGACGCGAAGCGCAGTTCCTGGCTATATTGATCTTGCCGCGACGGAATGTGCTGCGTGAGCTGGATCGGGACACCGGTATAGTCGCGGTCGTTCGCCGCATCCCAGTTCCAGAACCGCCACGCGCTCACCGACGTGAACGTCACCGGCCCGACATTCCAGTCGCCGATCGCGGAAACGCCGCCCTCGTTGGTGTTAACGCCCAGCGGCGCATCGATATCGGTCACGCGATCATACGGGTTCAGGCTTGGCGGCGCATAGCCGAGCCCGGCGGCAAGCGCGGGATATTGCCGCGAGGCGGTCCGCGGCACGTCGCGTGCGGCGACGCGGTAATAGACCTGGGTGCAGCAATCGCTTTCGAAATTGGTGAAGTCCGCGCTCAGCTTGAGCTGGAAGAGATCGGACGGCTTGTAGAGCAACTGCCCGCGCACCGCCTGGTTGCCGATCTGGTTGTGATCCTGCCCCGTCCGCACGTTTCGGATCACGCCATCGCGGCGCGTGACAACTGCCGAAATGCGCCCCGCCAGGACATCCCCGACCAGCGGCCCCGAGGCTGCCGCCTTCGCCTGGACGAAGCTGAAGCTGCCGATCGACAGCTCTTCCTGCGCCTCCGGCGTAAAGGTCGGCGCGCGCGTCGTGATGTTGATCGCGCCCGCCGTACTGTTCTTGCCGAACAGCGTGCCCTGCGGCCCGCGCAGTATCTCGACCTGCGCGATGTCGCTGAAATCGAACGCGGCGGTTGCGGGGCGCGCGTGATAGACCTGATCGACGTAGAAGCCGACCCCGGCCTCCAGTCCGTCATTGGCCTGACTGACCGCAACGACGCTGCTGCCAAGGCCGCGGATCGTGAAGGCCGTATTGCGCGGATTGGCCGAGCTGTAGTTGAGTGCCGGGACGAGCTGCGAAAGCTGCTGGGTGTTGACGGTGTAGGACCGGTCGAGCAGTTCGCCGCCGACCACCGACAACGATCCTGGGATGCGCTGCGCATCCTCCGCCCGCCGCCGCGCGGTGACCGTGATCGGCGGAATTGCTATGTGGGTTTCCGCGCTTGCGTCGCTTTGGGCTTCGCCCCGCTTCTCAGGCGGCGGCCCGGCCTGTTGCGCGTGCACGGGCGATCCAAACGCTGCGAAGCCCAAGACGGTCATCGCGGTCGTCAACGTCGTTCGCATGGCCACCCTTTTGGATCGACTGTATGCCGACTCGATATATCCGGCTGTATATAGCGTGGCTCGCAAAAGGAAGCGGCCGTTGCCGCGTGCACCGATCAATCGATCAGCGGGGTTTCTCTCACCCGGCGAGTCAGCTCGCGATACGCCGCGCTCTCGGTGATCGCTGCTGACTGTGCCTCCAGATCGCGAAACGCCGCCAGCACCTCTCGCCCGCAATCAGTCAGGTGGGCACCGCGATCCCGGCTGCCACCCGCCCGCGTCTCGACCAGCCGTTCGGCGAAGCAGCGGTTCATCTCGTCCACCAGCAGCCAGATGCGGCGATAGCTCATGCCGAGCGCGCGGCCCGCAGCCGAGATCGATCCCTCGCGGTCGATCGCGTCGAGAACATCGGCCTTGCCCGGACCCATCGCATAGCTGTCGCCGCAGATCAGTTGCAGCTTCAGCTTGAGCGCACCGACGCGCACGCTATTTGCCGATCAGGACGTCGCTGGCCTTGATGACGACCGTCACGCTATCGCCTTCGGCCAGCGCGAGGTCGGCGATCGCTTCCCCCGTGATGCTGGCGGTCACCGTCATGCCGCCGCCGATATCGACCTTCACCGTGGCGTTGACGGCGCCGGGCGTGATCGTCGTGACCCGCCCGGGCAGTTGATTGCGTGCGCTGAGTTTCATGGTGCCTCCGATCGCACGCGACTTTAGCAGGGCAGGCGCCGTCTTCCCAAGCTTCTCTTTACGCTGCCTGCCTGCCCGTCGTAGCGCATGCGTCATGCTGCCTCCCTCGGTCCTTTTTCCTACCCTCGGCCCCTGGTTCGACCTCGCGGGGCTCGCCGTCTTCGCGGCATCAGGGGCGCTGGCGGCGGCGAAACGCGGGCAGACGATGGTCACGCTCGCCTTCTTCGCGCTCATCACCGGCGTCGGCGGCGGGACGTTGCGCGATCTGCTGATCGGCGCGCCGGTGTTCTGGGTGCACGACAGCCGCGCGGCGGGCGTCTGCTTGGGCGTCGCGTTCGTGATCTGGGCGACGCCGGAGCGCTGGTGGAAAGGCGCCGCGCTCGATTGGTTCGACGCGGTCGGGCTTGCCGCCTATGCGGTGTTCGGCGCGGCGAAGGCGCTTGGTTACGGCATCCCTCCGCTGCCCGCCGCGCTGATGGGGGTGGTGACCGCGTGCGTCGGCGGCATCATCCGCGACGTGCTGGCGGGCGAGCCGTCGATCATCATGCGCCCGGAAATCTATGTGACGGCAGCCGCGCTTGCGTCTGCCAGCTACGTCACGCTCGTTCTGCTCGGCGTGCCGGTGGCGATTGCCGCGGTGGTCGGGGCGCTGGCGGGATTTGCGCTCCGGGCGATCGCGCTGCGCTACCACCTCGCGCTGCCCGCCTATCGCGGGCGCGACTCCGGACTCGGCTCAGCCGCGGACGACGCCTAGATCGGCGAAGCGCTTCGGTTCGGCAGGCGGGATCGTCGAATCGTTCAGTTCGCACTGCCAGAAGCCGACGTCGATCCAGCGGCCCTGCTTGTAGCCGATCTCGCGGTAGACGCCCGCCCGGCGGAAGCCGACCGACTCGTGGAGCGTGATCGAGGCGTCGTTGGGCAGCGAGATGACCCCGATCGCCTGGGTGAAGGCCTGCGCGCGCACGGTATCGATCAGTGCTTCGTAAAGCAGCCGCCCGGCACCCTGACGCTGGACCGAGCCGGCCATGTAGATCGATGTCTCGACGACATATTTATACGCCGGCCGATCGCGAAATTTGCCCGCATAGGCATAGCCGAGCACGCCGCCCTCCGGATCGCCATTGGTCGCGACGAGCCAGGGATACAGCCCGTCCGACGCCGCCATCCGCGCCCGGAAGCCGCGCGCATCGGGTGCCTCCGTCTCGAAGCTCACCGTGCCGGTCAGCACATAGGGTGCGTAGATGGCAGCGATGGCCGCGGCGTCCTCGGGCCGTGCGGCGCGGATGTCGATCATGTGGGTCTCCCTCGTGCCCCCGCTATCGCACGCGGAGCGTCAGGAGCAACGCAAAAGGGGAAGGGATCAGGCCGGCCGCTGGGTGACGTGCCAGAGCACGCCCGAAGGGTCCCAGATGAAGCCGACCTTCAGCCCCCAGCTCTGCATCACGGGCGGCTTGGGGTGCTGCACATCGAACTCGGCGGCGAGCCCCGGCGGCACTGCGCGTGCCCACCAATCGTCCACATCCTCGACCATCAGCTGCACCATGCAGTTCTCGGCAAAGGCCTTTTCGTAATAATTCTGGAGGATGATCCCCGACTCGCCAAGGGTGAGCACCGCGACCTGCGCATCGACATGCCCGGCTTCGAAGCCGAGCGCGGCGTAGAATCGCTGCGACAAGGCGAAGTCGCGCGCCGGAATGAACGCGCGGACGCCAAGGACACCCTTCGCCGCGCTCACAGTCCGATCTTTGCGAGCACCAGATCGAGCAACCGCCCGTCGCTCGCCACGCCGCCTACGGGGCCGAGCCCCGCACATTCCAGGCAGCGTGCCTGAACGCCGCCGCTGGTCGCCAGCCGCTTCACATCGCCCAGCGCCTGCGCGAACAGCTGGCGGCGTTCCCATGCGATCCGCCCGAAGGCGTCGGAAGGCGGGCCGGACGCGTCGTCGTCCTTGTCGTCACGCGCGGCGAGCTGCTTGGCGAGCTCCGCGGCCCAGCCCGGCTTCTTTTCGAGATACTGGACCTGCGCGGTCTTCGGATCGAGCTTCGCGCGGCGAGCAGCCTCTGCCACCGCGTCGGAAAGCGTGCCGAACCGGTCGACCAGCCCCAGTTGATGCGCGGTGCCGCCGTCCCAGACGCGGCCCTGCGCGATTTCGTTGACCCGCTGCGGCGTCATGTGGCGCGACGCGGCGACACGGCCGATGAACTGGGCATAGCCGTGCTCGATCGCGGCCTGGAGAACCGCGTCGGTCTGCGGGTTGGTGCCGGCCATTACGTCGGGCTGGCCCGACAGCGGCGTCGTCTTCACTCCGTCGGTCGTCACGCCGATCTTGGCGAGCGTGTTCTCGAAGGTCGGTATCAGCCCGAAGATGCCGATCGACCCGGTGATGGTCGAGGGCTCGGCAAAGATGACGTCGCCCGGCGTCGACACCCAATAGCCGCCCGACGCCGCGAGCCCGCCCATCGAGACGACGACCGGAAGCCCCTTCTTCTTGGCTGCCATGATCGCGAGCCGGATCTTCTCCGACGCCAGCACCGACCCGCCCGGCGAATCGACCCGAACGACGAGCGCCTTCAGGTCGTTCTTGGCGAGTCCGTCGAGGATGTATTTGGCGATCGTGTCGCCGCCGGCGGAGCCAGCCTTCGCCTTGCCGTCGACGATCTCGCCGGCGATGGTCACGATGCCGATGTCGCCGGTCTTGGGCAGCGGCTTCGAATCGACATAGGCCTGGTATTTGATCGCGTTGAAGTAGCCCGCCGGCTTAGATGTGTCGCCGCCAGCGATCTGCGCGACCCGCCGGCCGAAGGCGGTGCGGTCGCCCAGCTTGTCGACAAGGCCGGCCGCGAGATTCGCCTTGGCGATATCGCCGCCCGCCGCCGTCACGACCGCTTCGGGCTGGGTCAGCAGCGGTGCGATCTGCGCCTTGGGACGCTCCTTCGCGATCGCCTGCTTCCATTGGTCGAACAGCACGCCGTACAGCGCTTCCGACGCCGCGCGCGCCTCGGGCGATTGATCGGCGCGGGTATAGGGTTCGACGAACGACTTGAACTTGCCGACGCGGTAGACGTGCGCGTTGACGCCGAGCTTGTCGATCAGGCCCTTGTAGTAAAGCTGCGATCCGCCCGGCCCGGCGAGCAGGATGCCCCCCATCGGGTCCATCCACACCTCGCTCGCCGCCGCTGCCAGCCGGTAGCCGCCATCGGTGTAGCCGGTCGCATAGGCGAGCACCGGCTTGCCGGACGTCCGCACCCGAAGCAGCGCGTCGGAGACTTCGCCGAGCGCGGCGGGATACGCGCCGCCGAACCGGTCGAGGTCGAGCACGATCGCCTTGACCTTCGCATCGTCCTTCGCCGCGTCGATCGTGCGGACGAGGTCGCGTAAGCGATACTGCTGCATGATCTCGCCGCCCGACAGCATCGCGAAGGGCGAGACTTCTTCGGGCTGCTCGACGATCGGGCCGTTCAGGTCGAGCACGAGCGCGCCGTCCTTGATCGTGGCGGGCGCGGACTTCGCGTTCAGCGCGGCGAACAGCACGCCGAAGAACAACAGCATCGCGACGAGCACGAGCGCGTCCTTGATGCCGACCAGCAGTTTCCAGGCGCCGCGTACCAGCTTCACGTGATTCTCCTCGCGCCGGGACTCCCAGCCTTTGGTGTCCTGATAGCCCGACGTGTCATGGTCGGGCAATACGCTATCGCGGTAAATGGACGCGGGCATATCGTGTCCCTAAGGGGACGCGGATGGAACCCGTCGTCCTCCCGACCGGCAAGACCGGCCAGCGTTCGGCGGACACCCGCGGCGAGCTGCGCGCGCTGGCGCTTCTTGCAGGGCCGCTCGTCGGCGCGAACCTGCTCCAGATGGCGGTCTATGCGGTCGACGTGATGTTCGTCGCGCGGCTCGGCACCATCGAGTTCGCCGCCGCGACGCTCGGCGTGTTCCTCTACAGCCTGATCCTCTGGGCGCTGATCGGCCTCACGAATGCCTGCGCACCGATCATCGCGGCCGAACTCGGCCAGCGGTCGCACGCGGTGCGCGAGGTGCGGCGATCGTTCCGCATGGCGATGTGGCTCGGCATATTCGCAGCGGTGCCGTTCATCCTCATCCTCGTCCACGGCGAAACCGTGCTGCGCCTCGCCGGGCAGGACCCGCGCGTCGCCGCGCGCGCGGGCGCCTTTCTCGATATCCTGTGGATTGCGTTGCTGCCGGGCATCCTGACCGCGGTGATGCGCACCGTCGCCGCGACGCTCGGCCGGCCGAACTGGGCGCTCGGTGTGACGGCGGCCGCGCTGGGCGTCGGCATTCTGGCGAACTGGCTGCTCGTCTTCGGGCATGGCGGCTTTCCGGCGCTTGGTCTCGAGGGATCGGCGCTGGCGAGCGTGGTCACGAGCGCCTTCATGATGCTCGCCTATGTCGCGATCCTGCTGTTCGACCCGCCGCTCCGCCGCTGGCGGCTGTTCGGCCGTTGGTGGCGCGCCGAATGGTCGCGGTTCGGCGAGATTGTCCGGCTGGGCGTGCCGATCGCGCTGACGCTTACGCTCGAAGCAGGGCTGTTCGGCGGTGCCGCGATCCTGATGGGGCTGCTCGGCGTGACGGAGGTGGCGGCGCACGCCATCGCGCTGAACATCGCCGCCATCGCGTTTCAGGTCCCGCTGGGAGTCGCGCAGGCGGCGACGATCCGGGTCGGGCTGGCCTTCGGTGCGCGCGACCGGGATTGGCTGGGCAGGGCGGGCTGGGTCGCGATCGTCGTCGGCACCGCATTCATGAGTTTGACCGCGCTCGCGATGTGGGCGGTGCCGCGGCTGTTCGTCGGCATCTATATCGATCCAGCGGCGCCGGCGAATGCGGCGGTCGTCGGCCTTGCGGTCCAGTATCTCGCGGTCGCCGCGATGTTCCAGCTTTTCGACGGCGCGCAGGCCGTCGCGGCGGGGGTCCTGCGCGGGCTTCAGGATACGCGCGTGCCGATGATCATCGCGGGCATCGGCTATTGGGTCGTCGGCTTCGGAACATCGATCGTCCTGGGCTTTCCCGGCGGGCTGCGCGGGGTCGGCATCTGGATCGGCCTGGCGGCTGGCCTTGCCGTCGTTTCGGTGCTTCTCGTCGCACGCTGGATGCGGCGTGACGCGCGATTGTCTCGCGTCTGAAAAATAAGTGGCGCATGCCGTTGACGGCCTATGCGGTGGTGCACATATGCCGGCCGTTGGCACTCCCGACCGGGGAGTGCCAGGCATATCAACTCGCATGAGCAAGAGGGCAACCGCATGAACTTTCGTCCGTTGCACGACCGTGTTCTCGTCCGCCGCGTCGAGGCGGAAGAGAAGACGGCCGGTGGGATCATCATCCCCGATACCGCCAAGGAAAAGCCCCAGGAGGGCGAGGTCGTCGCTGCCGGCACCGGCACGAAGGCCGAAGACGGCAAGGTCACCCCGCTGGACGTGAAGGCCGGCGACCGAATCCTGTTCGGCAAGTGGTCGGGCACCGAGGTGAAGGTCAACGGTGAAGACCTGCTGATCATGAAGGAATCGGACATCCTGGGCATCGTCGGCTGATTTCGGTGCCGGATCGCGAAACAGCGATCTTGGTGTCAACCGTGTCAACCGAATGCCGTTTTTCCATTGCAATTGAAAGGGTAGCCACATGGCAGCCAAGGACGTGAAATTCAGCCGCGACGCGCGTGAGCGCATTCTGCGCGGCGTCGATATCCTCGCCGATGCGGTGAAGGTGACGCTCGGGCCGAAGGGCCGCAACGTCGTGATTGACAAGAGCTTCGGTGCACCCCGCATCACCAAAGACGGCGTCACCGTCGCCAAGGAAATCGAACTGAAGGACAAGTTCGAGAACATGGGCGCGCAGATGCTGCGCGAAGTGGCCTCGAAGACCAACGACAATGCCGGCGACGGCACCACCACCGCGACCGTGCTCGCCCAGGCGATCGTGCGCGAGGGCATGAAGTCGGTCGCGGCCGGCATGAACCCGATGGACCTGAAGCGCGGCATCGACCTCGCCGTCGTCAAGGTCGTCGAGGACATCCAGGCACGCTCCAAGCCCGTGTCGGGCTCGAACGAGATCGCCCAGGTCGGCATCATCTCGGCCAATGGTGACGAGGTCGTCGGCCAGAAGATCGCCGAGGCGATGGAAAAGGTAGGCAAGGAAGGCGTCATCACCGTCGAGGAGGCCAAGGGTCTCGAGTTCGAGCTGGACGTCGTCGAGGGCATGCAGTTCGACCGCGGCTACCTGTCGCCCTACTTCATCACCAATCCGGAGAAGATGACGGTCGAGCTCAACGATCCGTACATCCTGATCCACGAGAAGAAGCTGTCGAACCTGCAGGCGATGCTCCCGATCCTGGAAGCGGTCGTCCAGTCGGGCCGTCCGCTGCTCATCATCGCCGAGGATATCGAGGGCGAGGCGCTGGCCACCCTGGTGGTCAACAAGCTGCGCGGCGGCCTGAAGGTCGCAGCGGTCAAGGCGCCGGGCTTCGGCGATCGTCGCAAGGCGATGCTCGAGGATATCGCCGTCCTGACCAAGGGCGAGATGATCTCGGAAGATCTCGGCATCAAGCTGGAGAACGTCACGGTCTCGATGCTCGGCACCGCCAAGCGCGTCCAGATCGACAAGGACAACACCACCATCGTCGATGGCGCCGGTGATGCCGAAGCGATCAAGGGCCGCACCGAGGCGATCCGGCAGCAGATCGAGAACACCACCAGCGACTATGACCGCGAGAAGCTCCAGGAGCGCCTCGCGAAGCTCGCCGGCGGCGTCGCGGTCATCAAGGTCGGCGGCGCGTCCGAGGTCGAGGTGAAGGAGCGCAAGGACCGCGTCGACGACGCACTCCACGCGACCCGTGCGGCGGTCGAAGAGGGCATCGTCCCCGGCGGCGGCACGGCGCTGCTCTATGCGACGAAGGCGCTCGAAGGACTCACCGGCTCGAACGACGACCAGACCCGCGGCATCGACATCGTCCGCAAGTCGCTGACGACGCTGGTTCGCCAGATCGCGACCAACGCCGGTCACGACGGTGCGGTGGTCTCGGGCAAGCTGCTCGAGGGCAACGACCCGACGCAGGGCTTCAACGCCCAGACCGACACCTACGAGAACCTGGTTTCGGCCGGCGTGATCGATCCGACCAAGGTCGTCCGCACCGCGCTCCAGAACGCGGCGTCGGTTGCCGGCCTCCTCATCACCACCGAGGCAGCCGTCTCGGAAGTGCCCGAGGACAAGGCGCCGGCCGGCATGCCCGGCGGCGGCATGGGCGGCATGGGTGGCATGGACTTCTGATTTTGGACGGGAGCAGCAAAGCTGCTCCCGACACAAAATCAGAACGGCCAGCCGGTCGGCGACGCCGATCCGGGCTGACGTCCAGCGGCGGCTTTGCCGCCACCGTCCAAAAAAGATCAGGGCCGGCAAGCACCCGCTTGCCGGCCCTTTTCTTCACCTCGTCACCAGTGCCTTAATCAATTGACACACCCTCTGCACACCGTAACATTGTCTCATCGAACGAATCCTCTGGGGGCTGCCACATGACCGAACTCACCCGCCGCCAGGCGCTCGTCGCCGCGACGCTTGCCACCGCCGCAACCGCGCTTCCCGCCTGGGCGCAGGACCGCGCCGCCGCGCCCGACGCCGCTGCGTGGGACCTGGCGGACCTCTATCCCAGCGACTCAGCCTGGGACGCCGCCCGCAAGAAAGTCCTGGCGGCGATTCCCGGTCTCGCCAAGAACAAGGGCCATCTCGGCGACAGCGCCGATACGCTCGCCGCCCAGCTCGTCGCCCAGTCCGACCTCGGTCGCGAAGGCGCGCGCGTCTACACCTATGCCAGCCTCAAGGCCGACGCCGATCTCCGGATCGCCGCCAACCAGGAAAAGCAGGCGTTGGCGCAAGACATGTTCACCGCCTTCGGTGAGGCGACGGCGTGGGTGACGCCTGAAATCCTGACGCTCGGCAAACCCAAAATCGAGCGGTTCATCGCCGCGAACAAGACGCTCGGCACCCGGTTCGATTTCCTGCTCCGCGACGCGATCCGGCAGGCGGAGCACGTCCTGTCCCCCGAAGGCGAGATGCTGCTCGCCGGCACGTCCGCGCCGTTTTCGGGGCCAAGCGATATTCGCGAACAGCTCGTCGCGTCTGACATTCCGTGGCCGACGGTCACGCTGTCGACCGGCAAGCAGGTCCGTCTCGACGATCAGGCCTACACGCTCAACCGCGACGCGCCCAACCGTGCTGACCGCAAGCTCGTCTTCGACACCTTCTGGGGCGAATACGGCAAGTTCAAGAATTCGCTGGGCGCGGCCTATCTCAGTCACGTCAAGGCGGATGTCTTCGAGAAGAAGGCGCGCAAATATCCGACATCGCTCGCCATGGCGCTGTCGGGCAACAATGTGCCGGAAGCCGTCTACCGGACGCTGGTGAAGGAAACGAATGCGGGATTGCCGCAACTCC
Source organism: Sphingomonas sp. EC-HK361 (assembly GCF_902498785.1). Taxonomy (GTDB): domain Bacteria; phylum Pseudomonadota; class Alphaproteobacteria; order Sphingomonadales; family Sphingomonadaceae; genus Sphingomonas. Next base: position 318,042 of record NZ_LR701494.1, on the reverse strand, counting down.
ACCGCTATTTCGAACTCCGCCGCCGGCTGCTGAAGCTGCCCGACATGGCCTATTACGATATTTACCCGCCGCTGGTGCAGCTCGACGAGAAGGTCTCGCTGACGCAGATGCGCGCGACGACGATCGAGGCGCTGAAGCCGCTCGGCCCCGAATATGGCGCGATGTTCGCGAAGGCGACTGCGGGCAAATGGATGGACCCGCTGCCCCGCCCCGGCAAGAAATCGGGCGCCTATATGAACCCCGGCGCTGCGTATGACGTGCACCCCTATCTCCTTCTGAATCTGGGTCAGAATTACGAGGGGATGAGCACCTACGCGCACGAATGGGGCCATGCGATGCACACGCTGCTCGCGAACAAGACGCAGGTGTTCGACAAGGCCGACTATCCGATCTTCCTCGCCGAGATCGCCTCGACCTGCAACGAGCAGCTGCTTGCGGCCTATATGGTCGCGAACGCGAAGACCAAGGCGGAGAAGATCTTCTACCTCGGCCAGCAGTTAGAGAGCATCCGCGGCACCTTCTACCGCCAGGCGATGTTCGCCGAGTTCGAGCTGGCCGCGCACGACAAGGCGGAAGCGGGCGAGGGGCTGTCGGGCGACACCTTCACCGCAATGTATCTCGATCTGTTGAAGCGTTATCACGGCCCGAAGGTCGCGGTGTCCGACGTCTACGGATCGGAGTGGGCGTATATCCCGCATTTCTACAACAGCTTCTACGTCTATCAATATGCGACCTGCATCTCCGCCGCGTCCTACTTCGCCCGCGTGATCCTGAAGGGCGGTGCCAAGGAGCGGGACAATTACCTCGGCGTGCTGAAGGCGGGGGGATCGGACTATCCGGTCGACATCCTCAAGAGAGCCGGGCTCGATATGGCGACGCCGGCACCGTACCGTGCCGTCGTGCAGACGTTCAAGGAGACGATGGACCAGATCGAAGCACTGATGGGGTGAAGCGGGATCTGTCGCCCCTTCGCAGGCAGGGGTCCATGTCTGCCGGACGGACACGCTACCCACAGTCATGAATCCCTTCCTTCGCGGGGATGACGGATCGAGCGAGTAATACGGGTCAGCGTTCCTTCATGGCTTCCAAAAGCTGCTTCACCTCCTGGCTCCGCCCGCGCGGGAGGATCAGGATATCGTTGCCGCTGGCGACAACGATCAGGTCGCTCACGCCGACCATCGCGATCCGGGCACCGTCGCTGCGCACGAGGCAGTTGCTCGTATCGAGGTTGATGACCTCGCCGTTGGTCGCGTTACCCGCTTCGTCGCAGGCGCTGATCGCGTGGAGCGCATCCCAGCTGCCGACGTCGTTCCACCCCATCGAGACGGGAACGACCGCAACCCGTTCGGACTTCTCCATGACGGCATAGTCGATGGAATCGGCGGGCGAGGCGGCGAAGGCGTCCTCGTCCGGATAGATGCGACGGCCGTCGCGCCGCGCCTTGTCCATCGACTGCTGCGCGGCGACCAGCATGTCGGGCGCGTAGCTGGCCAGCGCACCGAGATAGATGTCCGCCCGAAACAGGAAGATTCCGCCGTTCCAGGCATGATCGCCGCTCGCGACCATCGCCTCCGCATCCGCGCGCGGGGGCTTTTCCACGAAGCGCGCGACCTTGTGGGCGCCGCTTGCGACTTCCTCGCCGATCTTGATGTAGCCATAGCCGGTTTCGGGGGCATCGGGGGTGATGCCGAAGGTGACGAGCCAACCCTCGGCGACGAGCGGCATCGCGGCGGCGATCGCGGCGTGGAACGCGTCCACATCGGCGATGACGTGATCCGACGGCATGACGAGCAGCGGCGCCGGGCCGCCGCCCGCCGCGATTGCAGCAAGCGCGATGGCCGGCGCGGTGTTGCGCCCCATCGGCTCGAGGATCAGCGCCTGCGCGGTCGTCGCGACATGGGCGAGCTGCGCATCGACATCGTCGGCGTGGCGCGCATTCGCGACGACGATCGGTGCGGCGAATTGCGCGCCGCACGCCCGCCGGGCGGTCAGCTGGAGCATTGTCTCTTCGGCCGTCAGCGCCAGCAGCTGCTTCGGCTTTTCGGGTCGCGACATCGGCCACAATCGGGTTCCCGATCCGCCGGAGAGGATGACGGGGACGATGGCGTGCGCATTCGGCATAAGGTTCGATATTCCCGAGAAGATATGTCGCCCTAACCGACAGCAGGGCGTCGGGCAAACGCCCGATCGCGCGGGCGTATCCCGGTGTGTTCAGCCTTTCTTTGCCAATTGCTGCGAGAGCAGGGTCAGGTGTCGGAGGATTTGACAGTGGCCGGTCAGCGGTCTGCATTTTACAGGAGCGCGCGGTGATCCGCGTGTTCAAACATTATGTGCCGCACGCTGTCGTCATTCTCGGCGTGCTCGACACGCTGCTGTTGCTGATTGCGGGCGAGGCGGGCTGGATCCTGCGTGCCTGGCAGATTGACATCGCGGTCGGCGCCACGACCGCGCGCGTGCCGCAGCTCCTGTCCTTTGCGCTGCCGCTCGAGACCGCGATGGTTGCGGTCGGCGCCTATGGTCCCCGTTCGCTCCAATCGCTCCGCTTCGCGACCGCGCGCATTTTCGTTGCGGTATCGCTCGGCGTGCTGATCCTGAGCGTGATCTACTTCGCGGTGCCGGGGCTGACGCTTTGGCGGTCGAACCTGGCGTATGCGATGCTGTTCGCGGTGCCGCTGCTCATCTTCGTGCGTGTCTTGCTCGGGCGGATGCTGGGGAGTCGCGCCTTTCGTCGCCGTATCGTCGTTCTGGGAGCCGGCGCGCGCGCAGAGCGGCTTAAAGCCCTCGCGGCCGAGCATAATGCCAGTTTCGCCGTCGTCGGCTTCGTCGCGATGTCGGACGGGGAGCCATCGATCCCCGAAGCGATCCGGCGCGGGGCGATCTATAATCTGGCCGACCATGTGGTGATGCTCAATGCGAGCGAAGTCGTCCTTGCGCTGGAAGAACGGCGCAACGCGCTGCCGCTCAAGGACCTGCTGCGGATCAAGACGACCGGCGTGCTCGTCAGTGACTTCGCGAGCTTTCTCGAACGGGAAACCGGGCGGATCGACCTGAAGACCGTCAACCCGTCCTGGCTCATCTTCTCCGACGGTTTCTCGTCCGGACGGCTGTTCTCCAGCATTTCCAAGCGGCTGTTCGATATCGCCGCCAGCCTGTTGCTGCTGACCATAGCGCTGCCGGTCATTGTCGTTACCGCCATCGCCATCAAGATCGAAAGCCGGGGACCCGCATTCTATCGCCAGCGCCGCGTGGGGCTGTTCAACCAGGGGTTCGATATCCTGAAGCTGCGATCGATGCGCCAGGACGCCGAAATTGCGGGTCAGGCGGTGTGGGCGGCGGAGGACGATCCACGCATCACCCGCGTCGGTCGCTTCATCCGCAAGGTCCGGATCGACGAACTGCCGCAGTGCTGGAGCGTGCTGAAGGGCGAGATGAGCTTCGTCGGCCCACGCCCCGAGCGCCCGCAATTCGTCGAAGACCTTGAGCGCGAGCTGCCCTTCTACGCCGAGCGCCACATGGTGAAGCCGGGGATCACCGGCTGGGCGCAGATCAACTATCCGTACGGCGCTTCGGTCGAGGATGCGCGGCACAAGCTGGAATACGACCTTTATTACGCGAAGAACTACTCGCCCTTCCTCGACCTGCTGATCCTGTTGCAGACGCTGCGCGTGGTGCTCTGGCCGGAAGGCGCGCGATGACGCCGGCAACGATCGTGTGGATCCATGCCCTGACCGCGCTCGCCTTCGCAATCGTGGCGCTCCGCGAAACGAAGCAGCGCGCGGGCGGCGGGGGGCGGATCGCCTTCATCGCAGCGCTCGGCGCGACCGCCTTGTGGGCGCTGGCGGTGTCCGGCATCGAGCCCGCCGATCTCGTCACGCGGGTCGCGGAAGGCGTACTCAATCTTGCCTGGCTCGTTTTCATGGCGACGCTGTCGTTCAGAGAACGCCGCGCGCCGCATCGGTCCGCGGTCATCACGCTGTACGTCGTGCTCGGGCTACTCACCGTCGTCGGAATGGGTGTCGCGGGCATCGAGGCGAGCGCTGGTGCGCGGCACCTGGCGCACGCCGCTGCCGACGTCCGTCAGACGATCCGCATGATGACGGCGGCCGGCGCCCTGATCCTGGTCCACCGGCTCGTTATCCAGAGCCGTGGCGTGCAGCGTGGGGGCGTGCGGCTGGTCGCAATCGCGCTCGGCATATTGTGGGGAACCGACCTGCTCTACGCGCTCGCAATCTATGCGGGCGGCCCGCCTTCGACCATGATCGTTGCGCTGCGCGGCGCGCTCATGCTGCTGATCGCGCCGCTGTTCGGCATCGCCGCGAACCGTGGCGGCGACTGGACGCTGCAGCTTTCGCGAACGATGGCGATGCGCTGGGCCGTCGCGGGCGGAGTCTTGATCTACGTCGCGGTCATCGGCTTCGGCACCGCGATCCTCGGCTCGGTCGCGGGTGCCAACGCGCCGCTCGCACAGACGGCCTTTGTATGCGGCATGACGGTCGCCATCCTGACGCTCGCGTCGAACCCTTGGCTCAACGCGTGGCTCAAGGTCGTCATCGCCAAGCATTTCTATCGCCACCGCTATGACTATCGCGACGAATGGCTGCGCTTTACCGACACCATCGGGGCGCCTGAGGCGGGTAAAGCGACGCTGGAAGCCCGCGTGACGAAAGCGGTCGCCGATCTCACCGACTCCCCGGCAGCCTTGCTTCTGACCCCCGATGACGGCGGGCTGGGCGTGGCGGCGCGGTGGAACTGCACCAGCGATTGTGCCGGCGCCGCGGGAAGCGACTTTGCGGAGTATCTGGCGCGCACCGCTCGTATCATCGCGCTCGACGCGGTCCGGGCGGGCGAGGCACCGGCCGACGAGCACATCGTCGTTCCGAGCTGGGCGATCGACCAGCAGGATGCGTGGGCGATCGTTCCCCTGCTCCATTTCGGCGCGCTAGCGGGCGCAATCGTACTTGCCCGGCCGCCTGTGGACCGCGCGCTTGACTGGGAGGACTTCGATCTTCTCGGCCTCGCAGGGCGGCAAGTCGCGAGCTACCTCGCCGAAGACCGCGCCCACGCCCGCCTCGCCGATGCCGAGCGCTTCGATGAGTTCAATCGCCGCTTCGCCTTCATCATGCACGACCTCAAGAACCTGGTGAGCCAATTGACCCTCGTCGCGCGCAACGCCGAACGACATGCGGAGAATCCTGCGTTTCGGGCGGACATGATCGCGACGCTGAAGGATTCCGCGGATCGCATGAACGGTTTGCTGGCCAGACTGTCGCAACATCACGGAGGTAGCGGAAGCGTGCCCGAGCGGATCGACGTTGCCGTGTTGTGTAATCGCATTGCGGAGTCACGGCGCGCGCAGCACCCGGTGGCCGCAGCGGGGCAGGGTGAAGCTCTTGCGTTCGCCGATGTCGGCGCGCTCGAAGTCCTGCTGGGCCATCTCGTCCAGAACGCGATCGAGGCCAGCGCGCCGACGGATGCCGTGATGCTGGTCGTCGGCGAAGACGAAGGACGCGTGACGATCGACATCATCGATCGCGGAAGCGGGATGGATGCGGTCTTCGTGCGCGAACAGCTCTTCAAACCGTTTTCTTCTACCAAGCCGGGCGGCTTCGGGATCGGCGCGTTCGAGGCACGCCAGCTTGCCGAGGCAATGGGGGGCAAGGTGACGGTGGCCAGCCGCGAAGGCGAAGGCACCCGCTTCCGCGTAACGCTACCCATGGCTCGCGACGAGAAGGCGGCGGCATGAGCGACAAGCCGATCCTGCTGATCGTCGAGGACGATTCCGGCCTCCAGCGTCAGCTCCGCTGGGCCTATGACGATTACGAGGTCGTCGTCGCGAGCGATCGGACTACGGCGATCGACGCCGTTCGCCTGCACGAGCCTGCGGTCGTGACGCTCGATCTCGGCCTGCCGCCCGACCCGGACGGTGTATCGGAAGGGTTTGCGACGCTGGCCGAAATTCTGGCGTTGAAGCCTGACGCCAAGGTGATCGTGGCATCCGGGCACGGCGCGCGCGATAGCGCGCGTCAGGCGATCGCCGACGGTGCCTGGGATTTCTACGCGAAGCCGATCGATATCGATGCGTTGGGGTTGATCGTCGCGCGGGCCTTCCACGTCCACGCGTTGGAGGCGGAAAACCGGCGGCTGGCGGCGCGAGATGCGGGCAAGGAGCTCGGCGGCCTCATCACCGCGGCGCCCGAGATGCTCGCGGTCACGCGGACCATCGAGCGGGTGGCGCCTGCCGACGTCTCGGTCATGCTGCTGGGCGCATCGGGCAGCGGCAAGGAACTGCTCGCGCGCGGCCTGCACGATTCGTCCCGGCGTCGCGTCGGCGCCTTCGTCGCAATCAATTGCGCCGCAATCCCCGAGACTTTGCTCGAAAGCGAATTGTTCGGGCATGAAAAGGGCGCCTTTACGGGCGCGGTGAAGACGACCGAAGGCAAGATCGAGCAGGCCAATGGCGGCACGCTGTTCCTCGATGAGGTGGGCGACATTCCGCTACCGCTTCAGGTGAAGCTGCTTCGCTTCCTTCAGGAACGCACGATCGAGCGGATCGGCGGACGGCGGCAGATTGCGGTCGACACGCGGATCGTCTGCGCGACGCATCAGGACGTCGATGCGATGGTCGCCGACGGACGGTTCCGCGAGGATCTCTACTATCGCCTGGCCGAGATCGTCGTTCGCATCCCGTCACTTGCCGAGCGCGCGGGCGATGCGCTGCTTCTCGCGCGCTATTTCCTCGACCGCCACGCGCGCGAGATGGGGCGAACGGTAAGCGGTTTTGCCCCCGATGCGCGCGCCGCGATCGATGGCTGGGGCTGGCCGGGTAACGTCCGCGAGCTCGAAAACCGCGTGAAACGGGCGGTCATCATGGCGGACGGCAAGCTGGTGACCGCAGCCGATCTCGACCTCGCGTTACCCGATGGAGCCGCGCTGCCGATCAACCTGCGCGCCGCGCGCGAAGTCGCCGACCGCGCGGTGATCCGGCATGCGCTGGCCCGGGCGGAAGGGAATATCTCGAACACCGCGAAGCTGCTCGGGGTGAGCCGGCCGACGCTCTACGACCTGCTCAAGGCTTACGATCTGCATGGCTGACGCGAGCGCGATATATCCGATGCTCCGGGGCGGGCGGCGTTCGCGCGTTCGGCGATTTTGGTCAAGGGTGCCGTCGGCGCGTGCGCTGCGGCTGGGGCTTGTCGCGCTGGTGAGCCTCGCGCTCGTCGCGGCGATCGTGCATCTGGCACGAAAGGCCGAGCGTCTCGATCCGGAAACCGCACTGGCCTTGAGCGGCAAGCTGCTTGCGGCCGGCAACTACAATGCCGCGCGAGCACAGGCCCAGTCCGCGATCGAGCAGCGTCCTGAAATGATCGCTGCGTATGTCGCGCTTGCTCGCGCCTATGTCCGATTGGGCGAGGGCGCATCCGCCGAAGGCGCAGTCATGCGCGCGCGCGCCACCGGAGCCAGCCCCGCCTCCACCGCAGGCCTGCTCGCCGAGGCTGCCCGGTTGCAGGGCGACTCCGATCGCGCGCTGGCGGAAGCAGGCAAGGCACCCGCTGGCGACGTCGATGCCGAGCGAGCGCGTGCCCGCGCCTTGGCCGATCAGGGCGACTATCCGGCAGCGCTGCAGCGTCTCACGGCACTGTCCGACCGCAACCCGTCCGACAGCCGGCTCTGGTCTGATCTTGGACGGGTGAGACTGACGGCCGGTGACGTCGGCGGTGCGGCCGCGGCGGCGGCGCGTGCGGTGGCCCTCGACGGCGCGAACCTCGACGCGCTCGTGCTTCGCGGGGAGACGGCGCGCAGCCAATATGGCCTGACCGCCGCGCTGCCCTGGTTTCGAGCAGCGCTCGCGCGGGATGCGTATTTTCATCCAGCGCTCATCGCCGCGGCCGCGACGCTGGGCGATATGGGGCGCTACACCGAAATGCTCGATGCAACGCGGCGAGCGCTTGCCGCACGGCCGGGAAGCGGAGAGGCGCTGTATCTGCAGGCCGTTCTCGCGGCGCGCGCCGGGAAATGGGACCTCGCCCAGGCGATGCTCGACAAGACCGGCGGCGAGGAGGACGACGTTCCCGGCGTTATGCTGCTGTCCGGTGCAATCGACTATGCGCAGGGGCGCTACGAGCAGGCCGTCGCGCGCTTTCGCGATCTCGTCGCACGCCAGCCGATGAACATCGAGGCGCGGCGGCTGGCGGGCGCGGCCTTGCTCAAATCGGGCGATCCGAAGGGCGCGCTGGAGGTTCTGCGCCCGATCGGTCTGCGCGGCGATGCTGATCCCTATGCACTCTCGCTGATAGCCCGCGCGTTCACCGCGACCGGCGAGCCGAACTGGGCAGCGCGCTTTTTCGATCGCGCGGCGTTGTCAGGGAGCGTCAGCTCCGTGCCGTTCGGCACCGATGACGACGCGTCGGTCGACGCCGGGCAGATGGCCGAGAACCCCGGCGATCCTGCTGCAGCCGTCGGCTATATCCGCGCTCTGCTGGAGGCGGGCGACGAGGCCGGCGCGCTCGCTCGTGCCCGCGCGATCGCATCGGTCAGCCCCGGCGCGCCGCAAGCCCATCTGCTCGTCGGCGACACGCTGGCGGCGGAGAGTCGCATGGCCGAGGCAGCGCAGGCCTATGCGCGTGCTGCCGATCTTCGCTTCGACCTCCAGACGATGTTGCGGCTCGTCGATGCCCGTTCGCGGAGTGGCGACGCGGCCGGCGCCGCACAGGTATTGGCCTTGTATCTTTCGCAGAACCCGAAGAGCGTCGCGGCGCGCCGGATGGTCGGCAATCTGCAGCTCGATACGCAGGATTGGGATGCCGCGATCCCAACGTTCGAAGGCTTGCGGCGTGATCTCGGCGCGCGCGATGCGGCGCTGCTGGCGTCGCTCGCGCGCGCTTATGCCGGTGCAGGACATGCGACCATCGCCATGACCTATGGCCGCGCGGCCTATGCCCTGGCGCCAATGAACCCGGCCGTTGTCGATGCCTATGGCTGGGCGGCGTATCAGGCAGACCGGCCGCGCGAGGCGCTGCAACTGCTCCGCAAAGCCGCGACGATCGCGCCGCGCGATCCCTCCATCCGCTGGCACGAAGCGCAGGTTCTCGCCGATGCCCGCCGCGATGCCAAGGCGCGCATCGCCATCGACGTGGCGCTCGCCGATCCTCGGTTCGCCGATCGCGCCGCGGCGGTGGCGTTGCGGGCCGCGCTTCGATAAGGCTCGGGCGATGTCGGACGCCCTTGATCGCATTGCCGCGGCACTTGAACGGCTGTCGCCGCCGCCGGCACCCCCCGCCGATCCGCTGGCGTATCCGGCCTATATATGGCGCGATGGTGCGCTCACCGTGGCGCGCGATTTCCGGCCGCAGCCGCTTGACGCGTTGAAGGGGATCGACGCTCAGCGCGATGCGCTCATCGCCAATCTCGACCGACTGGCGCACCGTGCTGCCGCGCAGGACGTGCTGCTGTGGGGCGCGCGGGGGACGGGCAAGTCCGCGCTGGTCAAGTCGGCGGTCGGGCATCTTCAGGCGACCAGCGACCTCGCGCTGATCGAAACTGGCGGCGACATGCTGGCGACGCTGCCGCGATTGTTCGACGTGATCGCGCGGGTCCGACGCGCATTCGTCTTGTTCGTCGACGATCTCGGCTTTGACGCGCCGTCGGATGCCCGCGCGCTGCGCTCGCTTCTCGAAGGCGGGGCGGAGGCGCGACCATCGAATGCGCGGCTGGTCGTCACCGCCAACCGCCGCCATCTGGTGCCGCGCGACATCGCCGAACAGGAAAGCGCGATCAATCCGCGCGATGCTGTGGATGATGCACTCGCGCTCGCCGATCGGTTCGGACTGAGCCTTGGCTTTCACGTCGTCGATCAGGACGGCTATCTCGCGATCGTGCGCGGATATGCGGAAGCAAACGGCCTGCCGTTCGATGCAAGCGAGGCGGTCGCCTGGGCAACGCGGCGCGGCAGCCGCTCCGGGCGCGTTGCCTGGCAATACATCGTCGATCTGGCCGGTCGCTCGGGCAAGTCGCTCTAGGCGCACCCGGCGATTGGCTCCGACGCCGGGAGCGCCTATGGTCGATGTTTGTCGCTTTGGACGGACTGACTTTCCCATGCTCGATACCCCCACTGCCCAGGTTCCGACGCTGTCGCTCGGCGATCAGGCTTCCGATCCTGACGGCTTTGCCCAGGCGTTCGGCTCGTCCTTCCAGCGATTCGGTTTCGCGATCGTCGCCGACCACGGCATTCCGCAGGCTTTGATCGAGCGCGCGTGGCGCGAGACCGAAGAGCTCTTCGCACGTCCCGAAGCGGAAAAGCGCGGCTATCACGTCGCCGGCGGCGGCGGCGCACGCGGCTATACTCCGTTCAAGACCGAAATCGCGAAGGACGCGAAGCATGTCGACTTGAAGGAGTTCTGGCACGTCGGTCGCGAGCTTCCCGCGGGGCATCGCTTTGCCGACGTCATGTCGCCGAACATCTGGCCGACCGTGCCGGCGGGGTTCAAGGACACCTTCCTCGAGCTGTTCGCAGCGTTCGATACTGCCGGCGACAAGCTGCTGTCCGCGATCGCACGGTATCTGAAGCTCGCACCAGATTGGTTCGACCGGGCCGTGAAGGACGGCAACTCGGTGCTCCGCCTGCTCCATTATCCGCCGATACCGGCCGATGCGGAAGGCGTGCGGGCCGGCGCGCACGAGGACATCAACCTCATCACGCTGCTGCTGGGTGCCGAGGAAGCCGGGCTCGAGCTGCTCGATCGGGACGGGCGCTGGCTTCAGGTTAAGCCGCCCGAAGGCGCGATGGTCGTCAACGTTGGCGACATGCTGCAGCGTCTGACCAACCATGTCCTGCCCTCGACCACCCACCGCGTGGTCAATCCGCCGCCCGAGCGCCGCGGTCATTCGCGCTATTCGATGCCGTTCTTCCTGCACCCCGCGCCCGATTTCCTGATCGAGACGCTGCCCGGCTGCATTACCGCAGATCGCCCGAACCGCTATCCGCAGCCGATCACCGCCCATGATTACCTTCACGAACGGCTGGTCGAGATCGGGCTGATCAAGAAATAGCTACTGCGTCTGGACTTCTTCGTCGGTCATCGTGTCGGCGCCGGCGAGGAAGCCAAGCACCTCGCGCGCGACGGGATGGTCGAAGGCGGCGTAGATTTCGGTCAGCGCGGCTTTCTTCGCGTCCGGCAGCCGGCCCAGCCCGGCATCCTGCAGCGCGAGCAGGTCCGCTTCCAGGCGCGCGCCGAGCGCCGGGCCAGCGACGGATTCCGCGGCCTCGCGGAACGCTGCGCCGTAGCGATACTCCGCGCCGCGTGCATAGCTCATCGGCAAGGTGAGCGCCGGAATGCAGGACAGAAGCGGCTGGATCGAGGGATTGATCGCATGGCCCGTCAAGTGCGCGCCGTTGCCTGCGTCGCGCCCGGTAAAGGCGCGAAGATGGAGATGCTGCGACATGCGCGCGCCGTCGTTGACGGGGTAATTGTCCCACAGGCAGACCGGTCGCCCGATCCGTTCCTCCACATCCTGCAAGTGGCCCGGTCGGATCTCCCGCGCACAGACTTCCTCGCCCGTCCAGTAAATGCGCACTGACGGATCGAGCCGCCGGCCCAGATCTGGAAGATAATCCGCCGGCCGAGCGCCGAACACACGGTCCAGCACCGTGTCGTCGGAATAATAGGTCGGGCAGAAATACAGCTGCGCGCCGCGGGCGTGCTCTTCACAGGCATGAACGATGTCGGCCTGCGCTGACGCAAGCCCGGGCAGGTCGCCGCGCAGATCGTCGAACAGGATTGCCAGATCGTCGATTCCCAGTGCGGCAAGCTCGGCCACTCGGCGCGCAAGCGTAGCCCGCGTGTCGGCGTCGAAGGGGTGACTCGCGTCCATCGGGGTCAGCGCGATGCCGAACCGGACGCCGCGCGGCCGGCAGAGATCGGCGAACCGGGCGATGGCCTCCGCCTCGGCGCGCGGATGCGGCTCGCGCCAGCGGCGGCGCAGATGGGCGTCTGCCTTTGGGCCGTAATGCCAGAAGCGATAGCCTGCCGGCGCGAGGATGCCGAGCACCGCCGCCCGATCCTCCCACGTCCATGCTCGGCCGAAGCGGCCCTCGATGATTCCAAGTTCCGGCGTCATCCTTCGCTCATGCCGACTTGCATCGCCCGCGCCAAGTCGCGAGGGAGCGGGTGAGGAGAACGAGATGCGCGTGCTGGGTTTCATGAGCGGTACCTCGCTGGACGGGGTGGACGCCGCCATCATCGAAACCGACGGCGAGGTCGTGACCGGTTTCGGCCCCGCGCTGCTGATGCCGTTCGAGGACGACGAACGTGCGCTGTTGAAGACCGCGACCGAAGCGACGCTCGCGGCCGATGCCTATGATCCCGCCCGGCTGGTCGAGGCGGATGCGCTGGTCGTCGATGCGCATGTCCGTTGCGCGCGGCGCCTGCTTGCCGAGCCTGACGCCGGAAGAATCGATCTCATCGGCTTTCACGGCCAGACCGTTCTTCACCGCCCGGAACGGCGGCTGACGGTGCAGATCGGGTCGCCCCTCGCACTTGCCCATGCGCTCGGCATCGACGTGGTCGGCGACGTCCGGCAGGCCGACATTGCCGCGGGCGGGCAGGGCGCGCCGCTGGTGCCGATCTATCACGAAGCGCTTGCGCGCTATGTCGGGGCGGAGCGGCCGGTCGCCTTCCTCAATATCGGCGGGGTCGCGAACGTTACTGCGCTGACTGCGGGCGGCGACATGCTCGCCTTCGATACCGGGCCGGGGAACGGCCTGATCGACTTGGTGATGCAGGCGCGGGGCGCGGGACGGTATGACGAGGACGGCCGCCATGCTGCTGCCGGGCGGGTCGATGGCGGGATTCTGCAGACGCTGCTGGCGAGTCCCTATTTCACCAGAATCGGGCCGAAATCGCTCGACCGGTATGATTTTCCCATGGAGGCCGTCGACGCGCTGTCGATCGAGGACGCGGCGGCGACACTCGTCGCCTTCACCGCAGAGGCGGTCGCGCTTGCCACCCGCCGCCTTCCCGAGCCGCCGCTGCGCTGGGTCATCTGCGGGGGTGGCCGGCGAAATCCGGTGCTGATGCAGGCCCTGCGTGAGCGCGTCGGGCAATGCGATGATGCCGATGCGCTGGGACTGCGCGGCGATTTCATCGAGGCGGAAATGATGGCCTATGTCGCGGCGCGGGCGGTGCGGGGGCTGCCGATCACATTCCCCAGCACCACGGGAGCGCCGGAGCCGATGACCGGGGGCAAACTCTACCCGGCGGTGTGAGGGTTCAGCAGCGTTTCCGCCAGCAACAACAGAAGTTTGACATCGATCGCGCATCCTTCTGCGCGCTTCGCCGCGACAAGGGAGGGCACCTCGCAGCGTTTCACGCGGTGGACGGTAATGTTTTCATCGCCATCGCCGCCGCCTTCGCCGACCTTGGTGAGGCCGTGCGCGCGGACCAGGGTGAAGCCTTCGCTGACCATGCCGGGGGAGGCGTGGAAGACGCCCAGTTCCTCGATTCGGTCGGCGCGGTAGCCCGTCTCTTCCTCAAGCTCGCGGTTGGCGGCCTCGGCGATCGGCTCGCCGGCGGTATCGTCGCCGACGAGCCCGGCGGGAATTTCCAGGCAGTTGCGTCCCAGCGGCACGCGGAATTGCTCGACGAGGATGACGTGATCCTCGGCGTCGATCGCGAGGATGACCGCGGCTTCGATGCCGCGATTGCGGGCGGCATATTCCCAGCGGCCGTCCTTCACCACCTTGATGAAGCGGCCTTCCCACATCGTTTCGGGCCGCCCGCCCTGAGCCGGTCGAAGGGTCACAATTCGACCAGCCTGTCGGGAAGTTCGTTCACGTCGCCCTCGCTGCGGGGGAAATGTTCAGCGAGGACGACGCCGATCGCGGTAACCGCGTCGGCCATGCCGTCGCCGGGGCGGCCGTCCTTCACCGCCGTGACAAGCGCGGCCATTGCCGCGCCCCAGTGGTCCTCGGATACCCGATCGTGGATCGAGGCGTCAGCGATGAGTTCGGCGCGGTGCTCCTCGATCGAGAGGTAGAGCAGCACGCCGGTTGTTGCCACCGTGCGCTTCTCGACGCCGGCGCGGAACAGGGCGAGGGCACGGGCGCGGACGCGGCGGGTCTTGGTGGCGGCCGGCGTCAGCGCCAGGCGCAGGGCGCGCCAGGCGAAGATGACGCGCGCGACGAGGAAGGCCGCGGCCAGCACGACGAGCGCGATCGTCAGTGTCGCGCGGATCGAGATGTGGTCGGTCCAGGGGTCGCCGGTGAGCGCGTGCAGATGCTCGATCGCGGCGGGGAAGGCGGCGAGGAGGGCGAGGACGAGCAGCATCGCGAGGATGCTCCAGTGGAGCGCGACGTCGTGATACGCGTCGGAGCGACGCGCGACGATCGTGACGATCTCGCCGTCGGTGTGCGCCTCGGCAGCGGTGACCGCGGACGTGACGCGGTCGTGATCGGCTTGCGTCAGTCGCATCACCAGCTCCCCGAGGCGCCGCCGCCACCGAACGATCCGCCGCCACCGCCGGAGAAGCCGCCGCCGCCCCAGCTGCCGCCTCCGCCACCGTCGGAGCCTCCACCGCCACCCCAGCCGCCACCGCCGCCGCCACGGCCGATCTCGTTGGCGATCGACCACAGCACGACGGGCAACATGCCGCCGCCGTCACCGCGGTAGCGCCGCCCGCGCCGGCCGCCGAAGAGCATCGGCAGGATCACGAAGAACAGGATGATGCCCCAGAAGATCAGCCCTACCGGGATGCCGCCGCTGCCGGAGCGGCGGGCTTTGTGGGAGCGATCGAACTCGGCAATCGCGGCGTCGGTACGGGCCTTCGCTTCCTCGGGTGAGGCGCGGAGCTGGCCGATGATCGCATCGGTGCCCGCGGTCACCGCGCCGTTGATGTCGCCCGCCTTCAGCTTCGGCATCATGTCGTCGTTGATGATGACGCTGGAGAGCGCGTCGGTGAGGATCGGTTCCAGACCGGTGCCGACCTCGATCCGCGGGCCGCGTTGGCCCGCGGGATTGTTGGGCGCGATGAACAGGATCGCGCCGTTGTTCACGTCGGTCAAGCCGACGCCCCAGGCGCGGCCGAGCCGGTAGCCGTAATCCTCGAGCGGATAGCCCTGCGTATCGGCGATGGTGGCGACGACGAGCTGGCGCTTGGTGTCCTTCTGGAGCGCGTCGAGCTTTGCGGTGAGCGCCTGGACGGTTTCGGGCGAAAGGACGTGCGCGTCGTCGACGACGAACCCGGTGAATTTGGGAAAGGTCTGCGCGGTGGCTGGCAGAGTGAAGAAGGCGAGGACGAGCGCGATCACCCAGAAGGCGCGGTGCGCGCGAAGCCTGTCGAAGGACACGTCGTTTTCTCCGTCCGAAAGGGGTGGGCGGCGCACCAGGACACGCCGCCCGATCAGGATCGGACCTTAGCCGTTACCGCCGAAATCGACCTTCGGCGCGGTTTCGGCGCCCGGCGTGGTCGCCTGGAACGGCGTCATCGGCTTCGCACCGTAGAATATGCGTGCGCCGACCGCGTCGGGGAAGGTGCGGATGCGGGTGTTGTAGGCCTGCACTGCGTTGTTGTAGTCGCCGCGCGCGATCGAGATGCGGTTCTCGGTGCCTTCCAGCTGGCTCATGAGCGTCGTGTAGTTGCCCTGGCTCTTGAGTTCGGGATACGCCTCCTGGAGCCGCTGAAGCGACAGCGTGACCGCACTCTGCGCGCGCTCGTAGTTCGCGACCTTGGCGGGATCCTTCAGGTCGTCGCCCGAGAGCTTGACCGCATTGGCGCCGGCGCGGGCCTGGGTCACCTGGACGAGGATATCCTTTTCCTGCGCGCCCGCGGCCTTCACCGTTGAGACGAGGTTGGGGATGAGGTCGGCGCGGCGCTGATACGCGTTCTGGACATCGGCCCAGCGCGCCTTGGCGTTCTCTTCGGCGGTCGGCACGCTATTGATGCCGCAGCCAGCGAGCGTGGCGGCGAGCGTGATCGCGATCGGAGCACGGAACGTCTTCATTGAGTCCTCCTGTAGGGCCGTCGATGCCGGCCTGTCTCACCCATATAGGACACTCGAACCGCTTGGCGAAGAGGAAATCGGACTGTAGCTTCGTCGCTACATCGACCAGCGGGGAGTTCGATCATGCTGAAAGAGTTCAAGACCTTCATCATGCGCGGCAACGTGCTCGATCTCGCGGTCGCGGTGATCATCGGTGCGGCGTTCGGGAAGATCGTCACGTCGCTGACCGACGATGTGCTGATGCCGATCATCGGCAAGGTGTTCGGCGGTCTCGATTTCTCCAGTTACTTCGTCCGGCTGGGTGAGGTGCCGGCAAACTATACCGGGTCGCCGAGCGACTATGCCGCGCTCAAGAAGGCCGGCGTGCCGCTGCTGGGCTATGGCGAGTTCATCACCCAGGCGGTGAACTTCGTCATTGTCGCCTTCATCATCTTCCTCATCATCCGGGCGGTGAACCGGGTGGTGCCGAAGCCCGAGGCGGCGCCCGCCGCCGATCCGGCCGACGTTGTGCTGCTGCGCGAGATCCGCGACGAGCTCCGCGCACGGCCCCGCACCGACGGCGCATAAGGATGAGTGACCGGGCACCGGGGCGGCGCTAGGGTGGACCCGATCAACGACAGGGACCATTCGTGACCGCAACCGCGCCGATGCCGAATGCGACCGAAGATCCGCTGGCTGCGAGGATCCTCGACACGCTGATCCACCGGGTCGGCAAGGATGCGAAAGCCGCGCGGCCGCACGACTGGCTCGCCGCGACGATCCTGACGGTGCGCGACGATATCATCGACCGGTGGATGGCCTCGACCCGCGAGGCGCACGCGGCGGGGGCGAAGCGGGTCTATTATCTGAGCCTGGAGTTCCTCATCGGGCGGCTGTTGCGCGATGCGATCGCCAATCTGGGACGGACGCCGGAGGTGACGGCGGCGCTGGCGTCGCTCGGCGTCGATCTGGCGGAGATCGAGGAGATCGAGCCGGACGCCGCGCTCGGCAATGGCGGGCTGGGGCGGCTGGCGGCGTGCTTCATGGAGAGCCTCGCGACGCTGGAGCTGCCGGCTTATGGCTACGGCATCCGCTATATGAACGGCATGTTCCGCCAGCGGATCGACGATGGGTGGCAGGTCGAGCTGCCTGAGACGTGGCTGGCGCACGGGAATCCGTGGGAGTTCGAGCGGCGGGAGAGCGCCTATTTCGTCGGCTTCGGCGGAGACGTGGCTGCGAACGAGGCGGGACAGGTGCACTGGTCGCCGGCGGAAGCCGTCGAGGCGGTCGCGGTCGATACGCCGGTCGTCGGATGGCGGGGGAAGCGGGTCAATACGCTTCGGCTGTGGACCGCGGTGGCGTTCGATCCGATCCGGCTTGACCAGTTCAATGCCGGCGATCACGAGGGCGCACTGGCAGGGCAGGTGCGCGCGGAGAGCCTCGTGCGGGTGCTGTATCCGGCGGATTCGACCGCGGCGGGGCAGGAGTTGCGACTGCGGCAGGAGTATTTCTTTTCCTCCGCGTCGATTCAGGACATCGTGCGGCGGCACGTCCAGTATTTCGGTGATATCCGCACGCTGCCAGACAAGGCGGCGATCCAGTTGAACGATACCCATCCCGCGGTGGCGGTGGCGGAACTGATGCGGCTGCTCGTCGATCATCACGAGATCGCGTTCGACGCGGCGTGGGAAATCACGAAGGCGACCTTCGGCTATACCAACCACACGCTGCTGCCCGAGGCGCTGGAAAGCTGGCCGCTGCCGCTGTTCGAGCGGCTGCTGCCGCGCCACATGCAGATCGTCTATGCGATCAACGCGAAGCTGCTGCGCGAGGCGCGCAAGGTCGAGGGGGTGGACGACCGCGCGATCGCCGCGATCAGTCTGATCGACGAGGGGGGCGAGCGGCGGGTGCGGATGGCGAATCTGGCGTTCGTGGGCGCGCACAGCGTGAACGGGGT
The DNA here is from genome assembly GCF_902498785.1 of Sphingomonas sp. EC-HK361. Lineage (GTDB taxonomy): Bacteria > Pseudomonadota > Alphaproteobacteria > Sphingomonadales > Sphingomonadaceae > Sphingomonas. The sequence continues at coordinate 300,112 of NZ_LR701494.1, read as the reverse complement.
GGCGGCGCTGCACACCGAACTGATGAAGCAGACGGTGTTTGCCGACCTGCACCGGCTCTATCCCACCAAGATCAACAACAAGACCAACGGCATCACCCCGCGGCGGTGGCTGTTCGAGTGCAATCCGGGGCTGACCGCGCTGATTCGGGACTGCATCGGCGATGCGTTTCTCGATGACGCCTCCGCGCTGTCGGCGTTCGCGGATCATGCGGGCGACGCGCAGGTGCAGGAGCGGTTCGACGCGGTGAAGCGCGCGAACAAGGTCGCGCTGGTCGATCATCTGAAGGGCGTGATGGGGCTGCGGCTCGATCCGGACGCGCTGTTCGACGTGCAGATCAAGCGCATCCACGAATATAAGCGGCAGCTGCTGAATATCCTGGAGACGGTCGCGCTGTACGACCAGATCAGGAGCCATCCGGAACGCGACTGGCAGCCGCGGGTGAAGCTGTTCGCGGGGAAGGCGGCGTCGAGCTATCACAATGCGAAGCTCATCATAAAGCTGGCGAACGACGTGGCGCGACGGGTGAATTCGGACCCATCGGTCGGCGGGCTGCTGAAGGTTGCGTTCGTGCCGAACTACAATGTGAGCCTTGCCGAGAAGATCATCCCTGCCGCCGACCTCTCGGAGCAGATTTCCACCGCCGGGATGGAGGCGTCTGGCACCGGCAACATGAAGTTCGCGCTCAACGGCGCGCTGACGATCGGGACGCTGGACGGCGCGAACATCGAAATTCGCGATTATGTCGGCGCGGACAATATCGTGATCTTCGGGCTGACCGCGGACGAGGTGGCGGCGAAGCGGGGCGGCGGGTATGAACCGCGCGCGGTGATCGAGGCTTCGCGCGAATTGGCCCAGGCGGTGAACGCGGTCGCCTCGGGCGTGTTCTCGCCCGATGATCCCAATCGTTACAAGGACTTGATGAACGGCCTCTACGACCACGACTGGTTCATGGTCGCGGCCGATTTCGATGCCTATGCGGCGGCCCAGCGGCGGGTGGACGGCTGGTGGGACGACCAGCCGGCGTGGCGCGCGGCGGCGATCCGGAACGTCGCGGGCGTCGGCTGGTTCTCCTCGGATCGAACGATCCGCGAATATGCGGAGCAGATCTGGGGGGTGATGTGAAACCACCGATTGCCGCGCTGAAGGCATTGCTGGAAGGGCGGCATGACGATCCCTTTTCGCTGTTCGGCGTCCATGCGGGGCCAAAGGGGAGCTTCGCACGGGTGTGGCTGCCGGGATCGGACGTCGCGACCGCCTTTGCGCTCGACGGGACCGAACTCGGCGCGCTGAAACGCTTGGATGACGAAGGGCTGTTCGAAGGCCCGATCAAGGGCAAGCCGCAGCCGGTGAAGTATCGCGCCGGTGCGGCGGGCGTCGAATGGTGGGTGACCGATCCCTACAGCTTCGGGCCGGTGCTCGGTCCGATCGACGACGTGCTGATGGGGGAGGGGACGCATTTCCGCCTCTACGACAAGCTCGGCGCGCATGTGATTTCGCATGAAGGCGCCGAGGGTGTTCACTTCGCGATCTGGGCGCCCAATGCGAAGCGCGTTTCGGTGGTCGGCGACTGGAACGACTGGGACGGGCGCCGCCACCCTATGCGCAAACGCGCAGATACCGGCGTGTGGGAAATATTCCTGCCCGATCTTGGTGCGGGCCGCGCCTACAAATACGAGATCGTCGGCGCGGACGGCATCGTGCAGCCGCTAAAGGCCGATCCGTTCGCCTTTGCGTCCGAACTGCGGCCGGCGACCGCTTCGCTGACGACCGGCGCTCCGCAACACGAGTGGGGCGATGCCGATCACCGCGCGGCCTGGGCGAAGGTCGATCCGCGGCGCGTGCCGATCAGCATCTATGAAGTCCATGCCGGATCGTGGCAGCGCGACGATAGTGGCTGGTTCCTGACCTGGGACGCGCTCGCCGACCGGCTGATCCCCTATGTCGTCGAGATGGGATTCACCCATATAGAATTCCTGCCGATCAGCGAGCATCCCTATGATCCGAGCTGGGGCTATCAGACGACCGGACTTTATGCGCCGTCTGCGCGGTTCGGCGATGTCGAGGGGTTCGCGCGGTTCGTGGACGGGGCGCACCGGGCGGGGCTGGGCGTGCTGCTCGACTGGGTGCCGGCGCATTTCCCGACCGACGCGCATGGACTGGCCCGGTTCGACGGGACCGCGCTCTACGAGCATGACGACCCGCGATTGGGCTATCATCCCGACTGGAATACCGCGATCTACAATTTCGGGCGGCGCGAGGTTTCGTCGTTCCTGGTCAACAACGCGCTGTTCTGGGCGGAGCGCTATCATATCGACGGCCTGCGCGTCGATGCGGTCGCGTCGATGCTCTACCGCGACTACAGCCGCAAGGCGGGCGAGTGGATTCCGAACAAGGAAGGCGGGCGCGAGAATTGGGAGGCGGTCGACTTCCTGCGAAAGACCAACATCGCGGTTTACGGCGAGCATCCGGGTGTCTTCACCGTCGCCGAGGAGTCGACCGCCTGGCCCGGCGTTACCAACCCGGTGCATGAGGACGGGTTGGGTTTCGGGTTCAAGTGGAACATGGGCTTCATGCACGACACGCTGAAATATATGGCGCGCGAGTCCGTCCACCGTCGCCATCATCACGACGACATAACCTTCGGGCTGATGTATGCCTTTACCGAGAATTTCGTGCTGCCCTTGAGCCATGACGAGGTGGTGCACGGCAAGGGATCGCTGCTGACGAAGATGAGCGGCGACGACTGGCAGCAATTCGCCAATCTGCGCGCCTATTATGCGATGATGTGGGGCTACCCCGGCAAGAAGCTGCTGTTCATGGGGCAGGAGTTCGCGCAGCGCCGCGAATGGAGCGAGGAGCGCGCGCTCGACTGGAACCTCCAGCATTCGGCGGCGCATGAAGGCGTGCGCAAGCTCGTCCGCGACTTGAATCGGCTCTACCGCGCCAAGCCCGCACTCCACGCGCGCGACTGTGAGGCGGAGGGGTTCGAGTGGCTGGTCGTCGACGATGCCGAGAACTCGGTTTTTGCCTGGCTGCGCAAGGCGCCGGATGCGCGGCCTGTCGCGGTGATCTGCAACATGACGCCGATTGCGCGCGCGCCGTATCGCGTGCCCCTGCCGCATGATGGGCGCTGGCGCGAGGTCATCAATTCCGACGCGCATGATTATTGGGGGTCGGGCCTCGGCAATCTTGGCGGGGTCGATGCGAAGGACGGCGCGGCCTGGGTGACGCTGCCGCCGCTGGCGACGTTGATGCTGGAATGGTCTGGCGCGCATTCGGACGTCCGTTCGCCCTGAGCGAAGTCGAAGGGCAGAACGTGCTTCGACTTCGCTCAGCACGAACGGGCAATCAGAACGATGCGACGGGAGAAGGTGGAATGGTCGAGAGGAAGCAGCCGCTGGCCCGCGACGCGATGGCGTATGTGCTTGCCGGCGGGCGCGGCAGTCGCCTTCACGAAATGACCGATTCCCGGGCCAAGCCTGCGGTATATTTCGGGGGAAAGAGCCGGATCATCGACTTCGCGCTGTCGAACGCGCTCAATTCGGGCATTCGCCGCATCGGGGTTGCGACCCAGTACAAGGCGCACAGCCTGATCCGCCATCTCCAGCGCGGCTGGAACTTCCTGCGCCCCGAACGCAACGAAAGCTTCGACATCCTGCCCGCCAGCCAGCGGATCAGTGAGTTCCAATGGTATGACGGCACCGCCGACGCAGTTTACCAGAACATCGACATCATAGAGAGTTATGCGCCGGAGTTCATGGTCATTCTCGCGGGCGACCACATCTACAAGATGGATTACGAGCTGATCCTCCAGCAGCATGTCGACAGCGGTGCCGATGTAACGGTGGCGTGTCTCGAGGTGCCGCGAAAGGACGCGGTCGGTTTCGGGGTGATGCATGTCGATGATGAGGACCGGATCATCGATTTCGTCGAAAAGCCCGCCGATCCACCGGCCATGCCGGGCAAACCCGACGTCAGCCTGGCGTCGATGGGAATCTACGTCTTCCACACGAAGCGGTTGTTCGACGAACTGCGCCGCGATTCGGACACCGAAGGGTCCTCGCGCGATTTCGGCAAGGACATCATTCCGTATCTCGTGAAGCACGGGAAGGCGGTGGCGCACCGGTTTTCGGATAGCTGCGTGCGGTCGACGACCGAGGCGACGAGCTACTGGCGCGATGTGGGAACGGTGGATGCCTATTGGGAGGCGAATATCGACCTGACCGACGTGCTGCCGCAGCTCGATCTCTACGATCGCAGCTGGCCGCTCTGGACCTACTCGGAGATCACTCCGCCGGCGAAGTTCGTCCATGACGTTGACGGGCGGCGCGGGTCGGCGGTGGCGAGTCTCGTATCGGGGGATTGCATCGTTTCGGGATCGTCGATCCACCGGTCGCTGCTGTTCACCGGCGTGCGCTCGCACAGCTTTGCGATGCTCGACGAGGCGGTGGTGCTGCCGCATTGCCATATCGGACGCGGATCGCGGTTGCGGAAGGTCGTGATCGATCGCGGCGTTGTGATTCCGGATGGCCTCGTGGTCGGGGACGATCCGGTGCTGGACGCGCACCGGTTCCGGCGGACGGATAACGGGGTGTGTCTGATTACGCAGCCGATGATCGATCGGTTGTGAGGGGGGGCGGCCTAATCCCCTCTCCCTTTGGGAGAGGGGCAAGGCGCGAAGCGCCGCGGGGTGAGGGCGAGTACAGTGCGCAATTCGCCGCCCTCACCCTTCCGCCGCTTCGCGGCTCCCTCCCTCTCCCATCGGGAGAGGGAATGTGATGCGCGTCCTCTCCGTTGCATCCGAGGCCTATCCGCTGGTTAAGACCGGCGGCCTGGCCGATGTTGTCGGCGCGCTTCCCGCAGCGCTGGCGCCGCACGGGGTGGAGACGACAACGCTGCTTCCCGGCTATCCGTCTGTCGGCGCGCAGGTGAAACGGGCGAAGATCGTGCACCGCTGGCCCAAGCTGCTCGGCGTCGAGGCGCGGCTGCTCAAGGGGGAGATCGGCGGGCATCCGCTGCTGGTCCTCGATGCGCCGAAGCTCTTCGCGCGCGAGGGCGGGCTCTACGGTGATGCGATGGGGCGCGATTGGCCCGACAACTGGCGGCGGTTCGCGGCGCTCGCCCGTGCCGCGGCGGATATCGCGATCGGCAGCCGGTTCGACATTCTCCACGCCCATGACTGGCAGGCGGCAATGGCGCCGGCGTATCTGCGTTACGACCGCGCGACGACGAAGAGCGTCGTCACGATCCATAATATCGCCTTCCAGGGGCGGTTCGAGGCGAGTGTGTTTGGCGAACTCGGCCTGCCCGCATCGGCCTTCGCGCTCGACGGGGTGGAGTATTTCGGTGGGGTTGGCTTCCTGAAGGCGGGGCTTGCGGCGGCGAGCGCGATCACGACCGTCAGCCCGACCTATGCGACCGAGATCCTCGTGGCTGAGTATGGCATGGGGCTGGAAGGGCTGATCGCCGCGCGCGAGGATCGGCTGACGGGGATCGTCAACGGCATCGACCCCGCGATCTGGGACCCGGAGACCGACGCGGCGCTGCCGGCGCGCTATACCGCGCGGACGCTCGCGAAGCGGCGCGCGAACAAGCGCGCGGTGGAGGCGCAGTTCGCGCTCGATCGCAGTGATGGCCCGCTGTTCACCGTCGTCAGCCGGCTGACATGGCAGAAGGGGATGGACGTCCTTGTCGAATGCCTCGACGCGCTGGTGGCGATGGGCGGGCGGCTCGCGCTGCTGGGATCGGGTGATGCGGGGCTGGAGGCGGCGTTCCACGGTGCTGCGGCCCGGCATCCGGGGCGCATTGGGGTGCGGATAGGCTATGACGAGGCGCTGTCTCATCTGCTCCAGGGCGGGGCGGACGCGATCCTGATCCCGTCGCGGTTCGAACCGTGTGGGCTGACCCAGCTTTACGGCCTCGCTTATGGCTGTGTGCCCGTCGTTGCGCGGACGGGCGGGCTGGCGGATACGGTGATCGACGCGAACGAGGCTGCGCTGGCGGCGGGGGTCGCGACGGGCGTGCAGTTCGACGGCGTGACCGCGGCGTCGCTCACGCGTGCGATCCGTCGCACGATCGCGCTCCATGCGTCGCCCGGCTGCTGGCAGACGATCCAGCGATCGGGCATGCGCGCCGACTTCAGCTGGGGAACGAGCGGCGCCCGCTATGCGCGGCTCTACAGCGACCTGACGAGGGACTCATGATCCGCGAATGCCCGACCACGCCCTATGACGACCAGAAGCCCGGCACATCGGGGCTGCGCAAGAAGGTGCGCGTGTTCGAGCAGCCGAATTATGCGGAGAACTTCATCCAGTCGGTCTTCGACGTGGTGGAGGACAAGGCCGGCGCGACGCTCGTCATCGGCGGCGACGGGCGCTATCTCAACCGCAGCGTCATTCAGCGCGCGATCCGGATGGCGGCGGCGAACGGGTTCGGTCGGGTCGTGGTAGGACAGGGCGGCATCCTCTCCACACCGGCCGCGAGCCACCTGATCCGCAAGCGGGGTGCGATCGGCGGGCTGGTGCTGTCCGCAAGCCACAATCCCGGTGGCCCGAACGAGGATTTCGGAATCAAGTATAATATCGCCAATGGTGGGCCGGCACCGGAGAAGGTGACCGAGGCGATCCATGCGCGGACGCTGACGATCGACCGGTGGCTGACGGTGGACGCGGACGACGTCGATTTGGATGCAATGGGGACGGTTGAGGTCGGCGATATGCCGGTCGAGATCGTCGATCCTGTCGCGGACTATGCGACGCTGATGGAGACGCTGTTCGATTTCGCCGCGATCAGGCGGGCGGTCGATGGTGGGTTCCGCATGATCTTCGATGCGATGAGCGCGGTGACGGGGCCGTATGCACACGAAATCCTGGAGCGGCGGCTGGCGTTTCCGGCCGGGACGGTTCGGAACGGCACGCCGCTGGAGGATTTCGGAGGGCATCACCCCGATCCGAACCTCGTTCACGCGCGCGAACTGTACGAGGCGATGATGGCGCCGGACGCGCCCGATTTCGGTGCGGCGTCGGACGGGGATGGCGACCGCAATCTCATCATCGGGCGCGGGCGGTTCATCACGCCATCGGACAGCCTCGCAATGCTGGCGGCTAATGCGCATCTCGCGCAGGGCTATGCGGGCGGCCTAAAGGGAATCGCGCGGTCGATGCCGACGAGTGCGGCGGCGGATCGGGTGGCGGAAAGCCTTGGCGTCCGAGCTTATGAGACGCCGACCGGATGGAAGTTTTTCGGCAACCTGCTCGATGCGGGCCTCGCGACGATCTGCGGGGAGGAGAGCGCGGGGACCGGCTCCGATCATGTGCGCGAGAAGGACGGGCTGTGGGCGGTGCTGTTGTGGCTCAACATCCTCGCGGTGCGCGACGTGTCGGTGGACGCACTGGCGCGCGATCACTGGGCGCGGTTCGGGCGGAATTATTATGCACGGCATGATTATGAAGGCGTCGACAGCGCGGCGGCGGATGCACTGATGGCGGAGTTGCGCGCGGCGTTGCCGACGCTGCCGGGTGCGCGGTTCGGCGGGCTTACGGTCGCTGCGGCCGACGACTTCGCCTATCACGATCCGGTCGATGGCTCGGTGAGCGATCATCAGGGCGTGCGGGTGCTGATCGAGGGCGGCAGCCGGACCGTCTTTCGTCTGTCGGGGACGGGGACGAGCGGAGCGACGCTGCGTGTGTATCTGGAACGCTACGAAGCCGAGGTGATCGACGGCGAGACCGGCGCGATGCTCGCCGATCTGGTCGCCGCGGCGGACCGGATCGCCGGGATCGTCCGCCACACCGGCAGGACCGCGCCTGACGTCGTGACCTGAGTGTCGCCGGGGGCGGTCCTGGTCGCGGACGGCGTGCGCTTCGCAGTTCATGCCGCGACGCAGCCGACGCTTTGCCTGTTCCACGGCAAGGCCGAGCGACGCATCGCGATGGCGCGGGCGGGCGCGCTGTGGGTGGCGACGGTGCCGGGCGCCGGCGAGGGAACGCGCTACGGCTTCCGAACAGAAACCGATCCGGCGAAACTGCTCGTCGATCCTTACGCGACCGAGATTGATGTGCCGTTTGCCTGGCATCCCGATCTGGCGGAACCTGGCCGGGAGACGGCGCATCTGGTGCCCAAGGCGGTCGTGCGTGCGCCAATGTCGGCCGTGGACGATCACGTCACCTTCACGCCGGGCGGGCTGATCTACGAACTCAACGTCCGCGGATTTACGATGCTGCATCCCGAGGTCCCGGAAGCGCAATGCGGCACGATCGCGGCGCTTGGGCATCCGGCGGTGATCGCGCACCTCAAGCGGATCGGCGTCGATGCGGTTGAACTGATGCCGGTCGCGGCGTGGATCGATGAGCGCCACTTGCCGCCGCTGGGGCTGCGCAACACCTGGGGATACAACCCGATCACGATGATGGCGCTCGACCCGCGGATCGCGCCGGGCGGAATTGCAGAGTTGCGCGCCGCGGTCGCAGCGCTCCATGCCGCGGAAATCGCGGTGATCCTCGACGTGGTGTTCAATCATAGCGGGGAGAGCGACGTGCACGGCGCGACGCTGTCGTTCCGCGGCCTCGACGGTGCGACCTATTATGCGCATGCGCCGGACGGGAGCCTCATCAACGACACCGGCACGGGGAACACGCTGAGGGCCGGGCATCCCGTCGTGCGGCGCTTGATCCTGGATACGCTGCGATACTTCGTGGAGCACGCCGGTGTGGACGGGTTCCGCTTCGACCTCGCGCCGGTGCTGGCGCGCGATCCGGGGTTCGATCCGCAGGCCGCGATCTTTGCCGAGATTGCCGCCGATCCGGTGCTTCGCGGCCGGACGATGATCGCGGAGCCGTGGGATATCGGGCCGGGCGGGTATCAACTCGGTGCCTTTCCGCAGACCTGGCTGGAATGGAATGACCGCTACCGCGACGATGTGCGCCGATTCTGGCGGGGTGATGGCGATGCGGGGGCACTGGCGACGCGACTTGCCGGATCGAGCGACGTCTTTGGCGATACGGTGACGCGGACGGTGAACTTCGTCGCGGCGCATGATGGGTTCACGCTGGCCGATACCGTCGCCTATGCAGAACGCCATAACGCGGCGAACGGGGAGGGCAATCGCGACGGACACGGCCAGAATTACAGCTGGAATAACGGGGTGGAAGGGCCGACCGGCGATGTTTCGATTATCGAGAAGCGGCAGGCGGACGCCGCCGCGCTGCTGCTGACTCTCGCGGCTTCCCGCGGCACGATCCAGATCACCGCGGGCGACGAATTCGGACGGAGCCAAGCCGGCAACAATAACGCCTACGCGCAGGATAACGCAGAGTTCTGGATCGATTGGGGAGGGCGCGACCGCGCGCTTGAGGCGCTGTTCGCGCAGGCCATGGCCTGGCGAAGGCGGCATCCTGCGGTTGGCGATCCCGCCATTCGCCACGACGCCCGCTGGCTGAGCCTTGATGGCCAACCCCTGACTGCCGCGGACTGGCAAGGCGCTGCGAGCCAGGGGTTCGTTCTTCAGCTGTCGGAGGCCGAAGATAGCATCGCGATCCGGATCGACCGAACCGCACGCTGCGTAACGCTGGGTGCCAGCGACGTGCCCGACGTTCGCTCTGTCCCGCCATTCAGTCGATCGAGCGGTTAACGCGTCGTTTACCATTTGGGATCATGACTCGTTAACGAATTGAGCGGCTGTCAGGGCTAGCTCGTATCGGCAGGAGATATTCATGCGCGGCATCATGACTGCGATCCCGCTTTGCCTTCTCGCGGCGTGCGCCGGACACAAGACACCGCCTGCTGCGACGGTTGCTGCCGAGGCGCCACCGGCGACACCCACCTGGGAAACGCTGATCTTGCCAGAGGACGCGACGCGCCTCGACGATATCGCGCGGCGGTGGGTCAATGCCCGCACCGCAGCGCGGCGGGTGAGCGCCAAGCGGCTGGAAACCGAAGGCGATCTCCTGCAACCGGGCGGGGCGCTCGCCTATCCCGATCCCTCGCCGGGGCCCTATCGCTGCCGCCGCGTGCGGATCGGCACCAGCCCGCGCAGCTTCGTCGGCGAAGCGCCGGGCTTTTGCGCGGTGCAGGCGACCGAGCGTGGTTTGGGCTTCATCATGCAGACAGGCGCGGCGCGGCCGGACGGTTATCTGTTCGCCGACAAGGCCGACCGGATGGTCCTGCTTGGCGGCGAGGCGCCGGGAAAGACCGGACGTGCGCCGGGCTATGGCGCCGATGCCGGAAAATCGGTCACCGGGTCGCTCGAGCGCATCGGGGATTTTCGTTGGCGGCTGGTCATTCCGCGGCGCGACGATGGGCTGGACGTGATCGAGATGGTGCCGATCGCACCCAAGATGCGCGGCGATACCGGCGCAATCCAGGCGAGCGACGCGGATTAAGACGCCCCGTCAATCCGTGAGCGGCGTCGACAGCAAGGCTCGCGGTCGCTTCGTGCACATCCGCGCCCCGACGACCTGGCACCGCTGCCCGTCCTCGACAAAGGCGCGATCCTTGGCGTTTGGCGAATCTCCGGCCGAAGGATCGATCCGGTAAGGGCTGCGTCGCGGCGCCACCTGCGTATCGCTGACGGAAAGCCGCTTCGCTGCGGTCGCGACGAGCGTATCGGGCGTGCCACCCGCGAAGATGAATGCTGCTAGGACGATCGACATATCAAGCACCCCTGGTTCGCTTAAAACGGCTAACGGGTACGCCTACGCTTTCCTGACAGGCGCGATGCCTAGTCGCGCGATCTCGATCTTTGGGCAGCGATCCATGACCACCTCTAGCCCTGCCGCCTCTGCCCGCGCCGCAGCCGCTTCGTTCACGACGCCCAACTGCATCCAGACCGCCTTTGCGCCCGCAGCGATCGCTTCGTCCACGACATCGCCTGCCGCAGCCGAGTTGCGAAAGATATCAACCATGTCGATCGGATCGCCAAGCTGCGACAGGTCGCGAAACACGAATTCGCCGTGGATATGCTCCCCGGTGATCTGCGGATTGACGGGGATGACCCGGTAGCCGTGCGCCTGTAGCGCCGCCATCACGCCGTTGCTCGCCCGCTCGGGACGATCCGACGCGCCGACAAGCGCGATCGTCCGCGTGCTCGTCAGCAGATCACGAATCTCATCGTCGGTGGTCAGCGGCATGATCGTGTCCACGGCAGGAACTGGTCCGCTCGTGCCGACGCTTTACGCACGCGGCACGACCGGTATCAGATCAACGTGTTGAGGCCTCAACGGTTTCCCAGCCACGTGACGATTTTGTCGGCGATCGGACGAAAGACCTGGTCGCCCCCCGCCGCGGCGGGCGGCATGCCCGCGTCGGACGCCTTGCGGATGGCGATGTCGAGGGGGACGCGTCCCAGAAACGGTATCCCGCGCCGCACCGCCTCCGCCTCCGCGCCGCCGCTGCCGAACGGGTCGGAAATCTCGCCGCAACGCGGGCACGCATAGCCCGCCATGTTTTCGATCAGGCCGATGATCGGCACGCCGGCCTTGTCGAACAGGTCGATCGCGCGCTCGGCGTCGATCAGCGCGAGGTCCTGCGGGGTCGATACGATGACCGCGCCCGCCGGCTTGTGCTTCTGCACCATGGTGAGTTGCACATCACCGGTGCCGGGTGGCAAATCGAGCACCAGCGTGTCGGCGGCGCCCCAGTCGCCATCGACCAGCTGGCCGAGCGCACCGGCCGCCATCGGCCCGCGCCACGCAAGCGCGCGGCCGGGCTCGACCAGCTGCCCCATCGACAGCATCGGCACGCCATAGGGCGTCGGCACGGGCAGCAGCACCTTGTCCTTCGCCTGAGGGCGCTCACCCTCCGCCGCCATGAGGCGCGGTTGTGAGGGACCATAGATATCGGCATCGACCAGCCCAACGCGTCTTCCGGCTACGCGCATGGCGATGGCTAAGTTGGCCGCCAGCGTCGATTTGCCGACACCGCCCTTGCCGCTGGCGATCGCGATCAATTTCCGCGTGACTCGCTCCACGGTTACGACGACGCGAACCTCACGGCCGGGCGCCGCGGCGCGCGCTGTCGCTTCGACATCGGACGACAGCGTATCCCGCTCCGTGTCCGACAGCCCGGTCGCATCAAGGACGATCCCGACCCTGCTCCCTTCGAAACGGACGGTGGCGCGGTCTCCGGCGATCGCCGCGATGGCGGCGGAAATGGCAGCGTCTGTGGTCATCCGCGACCCGATACGCGCGCAACCGTTGCTTGCCACTGTTTTTCGGCGACGGCGCACCTATAAAGAGCGGCATGACGATCCTGCCGGCCTGGTTGAGGCGCCCTTCCATTCTATCGATCGACGCACCCAAGGGGCCATGGGGCGGAGGCGGCAACGATGGAAGCGGGGGCGGAGACGGCGGCCCGCCGCGCAATCCCTGGGCGACCCCGCCATCGGGCCGCAAGGGTGGCGCGAAGCCGACCGCGCTCGATGAATTCCTGAAACGCGCCCGGGGCGGCGGCGACGGCAATGGGCTTGGCGGCGGTGGCTTGCCGGGCGGCGCCAACGCCCGCGCGTTGTGGCTGATCGGCGTCGCGATCATCGTCGGCGTGTGGATCCTCTACACGTCGGTGCATCCGATCGGTCCGCAGCAGCGCGGCGTCGTGACCTATTTCGGTCGCTATGCCGGCACGCTCGATCCCGGCATCCGCCTGACGCTGCCGGCCCCGATCGCGCAGGTGCAGAAACTGGACGTGCAGAAGATCCGCACCGACGACTTCCCGCGCGATGGCGACGAGAACGTCCTGACCGGCGATTCGAACATCATCGACCTCGCCTATTCGGTGCGCTGGGATATTTCCTCGCCCAAGGACTTCGTGTTCCAGATCAAGAACCCGGAAGAGACGGTGCGCGCGACTGCGGAGAGCGCGATGCGCGCGGTGCTGGCGACGACGACTCTGAACGACGCGATCGGCGCGGGGCGCACCGTGATCGAGGCGCGCGTCCAGGGCCTTATGCAGCAGATCCTCAACGACTATAAGTCCGGCGTTCGGGTGCAGGGCGTGTCGATCAAGCAGGCGTCTGCGCCGGCGAGCCTGATCGACGATTTCAACGCCGTCACCGCCGCGCAGCAGGAAGCGGCCGGCAACCTCAACAATTCGCGGTCCTACGCCCAGCAGGTCATCGCGCGTGCGCAGGGCGAGGCGGCGTCGTTCGACAAGGTCTACGAACAGTATAAGCTCGCCCCCGAGGTGACGCGCCGGCGCATGTATTACGAGACGATGGAAGCGGTGCTCGCCAATACCGACAAGACGATCGTCGAGCCCAACGGGATCGCGCCGTTTCTGCCGCTCGATCGGGCGAAGCGCCTTCCCGAACCGGAAGCGCCGGCCACGGCGGCGCCGGCGCAGGGAGGTGGCCAGTGAGCGTGCTTCGCAACCCCGTCGCGCTCGGCTTCGCCGCGCTTGGCGCCGTCATCGTCGCCGCGGCGACCTTTGCGATCGTGCCCGAGAACCAGCAGGCCGTCATTTTGCGGTTCGAGCAGCCGGTTGGCATCTACAATGCGTGGAAGCCGAACGAGGTCGTCGGGCGTTCCGGCGCCGGGCTCGTCGCGCGCATTCCCTTCGTCGACAAGATCGTGTGGGTCGACAAGCGCGTGCTCGACGTCGATCTGGACAACACGTCGGTGCTGTCGACCGACCAGCGCCGGCTCGAGGTCGATGCTTTTGCGCGCTACCGGATCATCGACCCGCTGAAGATGGTGGTGACGGCCGGCAGCGTGGAGGGTGTCGAATCGCAGCTTCGCCCGCTACTCGGCACGGCGCTGCGCAACGAGTTGGGCAAGGTACCGTTCGCCGATCTGCTGAGCCCCGAGCGCGGCGCGGTGATGGACGCGATCCAGACGTCGCTGGAGCGAAACGCGCAGCAATATGGCGCCGAAATCGTCGATGTGCGGATCAAGCAGGCCGACCTGCCGGAGGGCAGCCCGCTGCAAAGCGCGCTCGACCGGATGCGCACCGCGCGCCAGCAGGAGGCGAACACGATCCGCGCGCAGGGTTTGAAGCAGGCGCAGATCGTTCGCGCCGATGCCGATGCCCAGGCTGCTAAAATTTATGCCGATGCGTTCAGCAAGGATGCGGACTTCTACGATTTCTACCGCGCGATGCAGTCCTATCGCCACACGTTCGGCGCCGACGGCAACCCGCCGCCAAAGGGCGGCACATCGATCATCATGGGTCCGAATAACGGGTATCTGAAGGAATTCGAAGGCCGCGGGCGCTGAGCCCGGAACAGCTTTCGGTTCGTTCATATTCAAACAGCGTTCATCGAGGATCGACCACAGACGTTATCGATCCGGGATCGACGGAACGAGAGGAAAAGAAGACAGTGCGATACGCCTACGCTCTAACTGGTGCCCTTCTGCTTGGCGGCGCCGCCGCCGCCATCACCCTTCAGCCCGAGGCATCGGCGCAAGTCGCGCAGAACGAGCCCGGTGCGATCCAGGCGACAGCGCCGCGTGCTGGCGCGCCGATGAGCTTTGCCGACATGGTCGCGCGGCTCCAGCCCGCCGTCGTCAACATCTCGACCGACCAGAAGGTCACCATGCGCCAGCCGGCCAATCCCTTCCAGGGCACGCCGTTCGGTGATCTCTTCGGATTCGGCAATCCGGGCGGCGGCGATGGCACGCCGATTACCCGCGACGCGACCTCGCTCGGTTCGGGCTTCATCATCTCGCCCGATGGCTATGTCGTGACGAACAACCACGTGATCGCGCCGGGCGCCGCTGGCGCGACGGTCAGCTCGATCACGGTGACGCTGTCGGATCACAAGGAATACACCGCAAAGGTGGTCGGCAAGGATCAGGCGTCCGATCTTGCAGTGCTCAAGATCACCGCGCCGGGACCTCTGCCGTTCGTGAAGTTCGGGGATTCGACACGCGCCCGCGTCGGCGACTGGGTGATCGCGATCGGCGAGCCATTCGGTCTTGGCGGCACCGTAACGGCCGGAATCATCTCCGCGATCAATCGCGCTACAGGGCAACCGGGTGCCTATGACCGTTTCATTCAGACGGACGCGGCGATCAACCAGGGCAATTCGGGCGGCCCGATGTTCGACATGAACGGCAACGTCATCGGCATCAACAGCCAGATATTCTCTCAATCAGGCGGTAACATCGGCATCGGCTTCGCGATTCCTGCGGAGTCGGCTCAGCCGCTCATCCAGAAGCTCATGAAGGGCGAGGCGATCCAGCGTGGTTATCTGGGCGTGGGTATCCAGCCCGTGTCCGACGATATCGCCGCAGCGCTCGGACTGCCCAAGAACCGGGGCGAGATCATCGGCCGCGTCGAGCCGGCTGGTCCTGGTGCAAAGGCTGGCCTGCGTGCTGGTGACGTAGTCACTCGTGTCAACGGCAAGGACGTGACGCCTGAACAATCGCTCTCCTACCTGGTAGCGAATGTGGCGCCCGGCGGGACCGCGCGCTTGGACGTCATTCGCGACGGCAAGCCGACCAGCGTCACCGCAACCCTGGCGAAGCGGCCGCCCGAGGATCAGCTCGCCCAAACAACCGATAATGATGACGATGGCCTGCCCGATGAGAACGCGCCGGGTACAACGGCACCGGCATCAAGTTCGCTGGGGATCAATGTCGTACCGCTGACGCCTCAGATCGCGCGCTCGCTCGGCGTTGATGCAACAACGCAAGGTGTCGTCATCGCGCAGGTTGATCCGTCGAGTGACGCTGCCCAAAAGGTCAAGCGCGGCGACGTGATTTCGTCGATTAACAGTACGCCCGTTCGGACCGCGGCTGACGTGGCCCGGGTCGTGGCGCAGGCCAAGGCGGCTGGACGGCCGCAAGTGTTGCTCAATGTGTCGCGGGGGCGCACGGGCGGCGTCTTCATCCCCGTCAAGATCAAGTAACCGCTTGGCGGCATTGCTGCCGCGGCTTAGGCTCCTCCCCGACCGGTTCGGGGAGGAGTTTTCATGTCTGACGGCATCTTCATCGGCGCAGGTGTCAGCGGCGCCGATCCGCAGGTCCTCCAGCTCAAGCGCGCGAACCGCCACGGGCTGATCGCGGGCGCGACCGGCACCGGCAAGACGGTGACCGTCCAGGGCATTATCGAGGGCTTCTCGGCCGCCGGCGTGCCGAGCTTCGTCGCCGACGTGAAGGGCGACCTTTCCGGTCTCGCGATGGCGGGATCGTCGCAGGCCAAGACCCACGAGATCTTCGCCGCGCGGGCGAAGGAGATCGGTTATGCCGGCTGGGCCTATGCCGACACCCCGGTTCAGTTCTGGGACCTGTTCGGCAAGCAGGGCCATCCTGTCCGCACCACCGTCTCCGAAATGGGGCCGCTGCTGCTGTCGCGGCTCATGGACCTGAACGAGGTGCAGGAGGGCGTGCTGACGATCGCCTTCCATGTCGCTGACAAAGAGGGTCTGCTGCTGCTCGATCTCGACGACCTCCAGGCGATGCTCGCGAGCTGCGCCGAGCGGGCGGACGAGCTGACGACGACCTATGGCAACGTCTCGAAGCAATCGATCGGGACGATCCAGCGCTCGTTGCTGCAACTGCGTTCGCAAGGCGGCGAGCATTTCTTCGGCGAGCCGGCGCTCGATATCCACGATTTCATCACCACCGACGATAAAGGCCGCGGCACCGTCAACATCCTCGCCGCCGATCAATTGATGGCGAGCCCGAAACTCTACGCGACTTTCCTCCTCTGGCTGATGAGCGAGCTGTTCGAGCAGCTTCCCGAGGTCGGTGATCCCGACAAACCGATAATGGTCTTCTTCTTCGACGAGGCGCATCTGTTGTTCGCCGACGCGCCCAAAGCCTTGCTCGAGAAGATCGAGCAGGTCGTGCGGCTGATCCGGTCGAAGGGGGTGGGGGTGTATTTCATCACCCAGAACCCGATCGATATTCCCGATACGGTCGCAGGGCAACTCGGTAACCGCGTCCAGCATGCGCTGCGAGCCTTCACCCCGCGCGATCAGGCAGCGGTGAAGTCTGCGGCGACCACCTTCCGCGCCAATCCCGGCGTCGATGTCGAAAAGGCGATCACCGAACTGAAGGTGGGCGAAGCGCTGGTTTCCCTGCTCCAGCCCGATGGCGCGCCGACGCCGGTGCAGCGCACGCTTATCAAGCCGCCAGCGAGCCGGGTGGGGCCGGTCACGCCTGTGGAACGCGGCGTCCTGATCCAGACCGACCCGATCGGGACCAAATACGACACCGTCGTCGACCGGGAGTCGGCAGAAGAGCTGCTGGCGGCGAAGTCTTCTGAGGCGGCGGCAGCGGCGGCGGCCGCGCGGGCTGCGGACGATGCGGAAAAGGCTGCGGCGATCAAGGCGAAGGACGATGCGAAGGCGGCGAAGGAGGCCGAGCGCGTTCGGCTGGCGACCGAGCGGGAGGCGGAGCGGCAGGCGCGTCTCCAGGCACAGGCGCAGCGCACCGCCGAGCGGGAAGCCGCCAATTCGCCGTGGAACCGGGCGATCACCTCCGCGACGCGCTCCGCGTCGTCCGCGGTCGGCCGTCAGGTCGCGAACGAAGTGTCGAAGGCCGTATTCGGCTCCTCGCGCGGCGCTGGCTCCGGGATCGTCGGCGGGCTGGTGCGCGGTGTCCTGGGCGGGCTGTTTCGCGGCGGGCGATAAATTCGATCCTTGCTGCGCCGCAACAATGGCGAGACCATGGCGGTGCCTTTCGGTCGCCGCAAATCGTTCATCTTTGGTGCAGAAACCGTGGCATGCGAGCCACAGTGCCCGGATAGTTCCGTCAATCTTTGGTGTGCGGCGCAACAATTCGCGCATGCGGCGGTTGTGCGGGTTCCTCCGTGAATGGCCCGGGTCGCAAACCAACTTTCGGGCAGCGGAGAAGAAACAGATGAGAAGGTAGATCTCCATGCGTAAGTTTGCGTTGCTCGGCGCCACCGCCGTCGTGTTCCTCGCCGTCCCGGCCGTTGCCCAGGACATGGCGGCTCCGGCCGATCCCGCGGCAGCCACCGCGCCAGCCCCCACCTATGACCAGACCACCACCACCGACGACGCACCCAAGGCGCCCGACGGCACCCGCGCATTCGGTATCGATCCGTACGTCGGCGTGATGGGCGGCTGGGAGCAGTTCGACAACGAACGCAACCCGGCCGGCATCCCGCAGGCCGTGAATGCCGATGGCACGATCAATCGCCACTACAAGCTGGACGGCGCACTGGTGCAGGGCGTGGTCGGCTTCAACGTGCCGCTGGGTCCCGTCTTCGTGGGCGTCGAGGGGAACGCGACCAAGGGCGTGTCGGGCGATATCGATTGGGAATATGGCGCTGCCGGCCGCTTCGGCTTCCGCGCCGGCGAGAGCGGCCTGTTTTACGGCAAGGTCGGATATCAGTGGGTCAATTTCGACAAGTTCGGCGACGACAGCCACGACTATAACGACGTGACCTACGGCATCGGCGCGGAATTCGGACCCAAGGACATTGGTCTGAAGGGCCTGACGGGCAATGCCGGCTTCCGCATCCGCACCGAAGTTTCGACCTTCGGCGCGGCGCACAGCTTCCGTCCGATGATGGGTATCATCACCCACTTCTGATGAAGTCATCGATCCGCGTATCGGGATCGTCCGGGGGCGGGGCCAGCGATGGCCTCGCCCCTTTGTCTATTCCTTACAACACGCAAGCGATAACGGTTCGGTAAGCACGTCTGCAGTATCAATCCGGTTCGGACCAAACGGACTTGCGATGACGCGACGACTTGCGCCTACCGATGTTACCCTTGGCATGTATGTGCAGGGCTTCGAGGGAAGCTGGCTGTCGCATCCGTTCTGGCGTTCGAAGTTTCTGCTGACCGATCCGGAAGACGTGCTGCTGATCCATGCGAGCAGGGTCGAG
Organism: Sphingomonas sp. EC-HK361; assembly: GCF_902498785.1. Classification (GTDB taxonomy): domain Bacteria; phylum Pseudomonadota; class Alphaproteobacteria; order Sphingomonadales; family Sphingomonadaceae; genus Sphingomonas. The sequence continues at coordinate 281,313 of NZ_LR701494.1, read as the reverse complement.
GCGGTGCTGGTCGACGAGGCGCGCAGCACGGTGTCGTTTGTGGGCGAAAAGGTTGCGGCTGCCGAACCGCCACGGGCCGGCAATGTCGCCCGGCGCTGGGCTTCGTCCGAGCCGCCGGCGCGCGAGGTGTGGCCGGTTTCGGATCCCCATGCCGCCGACCGCGCGCGCGCGACGAAGGTCGCAGGCGCCTCGAAAAAGGTAATGAAACGCGTGTTCGACGGATGCCGGCTGGGCCGCGCCATCCGGATGGACGAAGTCACCGACGTCGTCGCCTCAATCGAGGACGAGGTCGATCGCAACCGCACCGCGCTGATCGGCATTACCCGCCTGAAGTCGAAGGACGAATATACCTACCTCCATTCGGTCGCGGTCTGTGCGCTGATGGTCAATCTGGCGCGCGAGATCGGGTTGAAGGAGACCGAGGTTCGCGAGATGGGATTGGCCGGGCTGCTCCACGACGTCGGCAAGATGGGGGTGGACGAGGCCATCCTGAACAAGCCCGGCGCCCTCAGCGAAGCGGAATATGTCGCGGTTCGCCGTCATGCCGAGATCGGCCACGCGATACTCGAAAAGGGCGGCGAGGTGCCGGACCGCGTGCTCGACGTGTGTCTTCACCATCACGAACGGCTTGACGGGCGCGGCTATCCGCACCGGCTCGCAGGCGACGCGGTGAGCCTGGCCGCACGGATGGGGGCGATTTGCGATGTGTATGACGCGATCACGTCGCGACGCTCCTACAAGGAACCGTGGACCCCGGTCGAGACGATCACCGCGATGGAGCAGTGGGCGGGGCATTTCGATCCCAATCTGCTGTTTTCGTTTATGAAGAGTATCGGGGTGTATCCGCCGGGCACGCTCGTGCGGCTGCGATCCAACCAGCTCGCGATCGCGATGCCCAATGGCCGGCGCGGCTCTCGACCCAAGATGCTCGCCTTCTACTCGACCTGCGACCGTGAGATGATCGAGCCGCATAGCATCCAGCTTGCCGATCATCTCGGCGGCGACGGGGTGATTTCGCGCGAGGACCCCGATCGCTGGGGCTTGAGCGACTGGCCCGCGCTGCGCGATCACCTGATGGGGGTGAAGTTCGCGGCCTGACTTTCCGCTGCATGGGCACTTGACGTTCGACGCGATCCGGAGCGATAAGAACATAAAGTGAACATGAGTATGAGAATCGATGGATCGCCTTACCGCCTTTCGGCGCACGGTGGCCGGGATCGAAGGATCCTGTACCCCGCCACCTGCGCGTGTGATGGCCATGGGTCATCCCGCGATCGATGCCGCGCTCGGTGGCGGCATCGCGGCAGGGCGCCTGCACGAGATCTTCGCTCGCGACGTGCAGGATGCGAGCAGCGCGGCGGGGTTCGCGGCGATGCTGGCGCGGTTGATCGGGGGTGCCTTGCTCTGGGTGCGGATGGGCAAGGAGGAGCGGATCGGCGGCAAGCTTTACGCGCCGGGGCTTTGCGAGATCGGTCTCGATCCTTCGACGGCGATCTTCGGTGTGCTGCCCGATGCGGTGTCGGTCTTGCGCGCGGGGATCGATATCGCGCGGTGTCCCGACGTGGGGGTCGCGCTGATCGAGCTGTGGAAGACGCCCCGCGAGCTCGATCAGGTCGCGAGCCGGCGGCTGGCGGTCGCGGCGGAAAATGCGGGCACGACCGTTCTTTTGCTGCGCATCGATGCCGAACCGTCGCCCAGCGTTGCGCAGACGCGCTGGTCGGTGACGGCGGCGCCCTCGGCTCCGTTGCCGGCGAACGCGCCCGGCCATGCGACCTTCGACGTGGAACTGCTGCGCCAGCGCGGACGCGCGCAGGCCGGCCGCTGGCGAGTGGAGTGGGATCGTGAGCGAGCACGCTTCGTCGAACCCGGACTTCGCGATCACGCAGCGCCGCTATCTGGCGATCGCGTGCCCGACGCTTTCGGCGGATCGCTGGCGCCGGGCGCAGGACCGCGCCGGCAAAGCGGAGGATGATGGCCCGCTTGCGCTGATCGAAAAGCATCGCGGCGCGCTGCGGATCGCCGCGATCGATCAGGCTGCACAGGCGACCGGCCTGAAACCAGGGATGACGCTGGCGGATGCCCGCGTACGCGTCACCGAACTTCAAGCGGTGGACCATGATCCCGTCGCCGACCAGCGCTGGCTCGATCAACTGGCGGGGGCGTGCGGCCGCTATACGCCGACGGTCGCGATCGATCTGCCCGATACCATCCTGCTCGACATCACCGGCTGCACGCATTTGTTCGGGGGGGAGGCGGCGTTGGGCGCAGATGCGGCGAAGCGGCTGAACGGCATGGGCGCGCGGACCCGCCATGCCTTTGCCGATACGCCGGAGGCCGCCGCAGCGCTTGCGCGTTTCCCGCTGGCCAAGGGCAATCTCCACCGCTTGCCGATCGCGGCGCTCCGGCTCGGTGCGGCAGCGGAAACGGCGCTGGTTCGGGCGGGGTTGAAGACGATCGGTGATCTTGCCGCACGACCCACCACGCCGCTGACCGCGCGTTTCGGTTCGCTCGCGACCGCAGCGCTCGACCGCCTGCTCGGCCGTGCCGACAGCCGCATCGTCCCGCGCCACAGTTTGCCGGCCTTGGTCTTCGAACGCCGCTGCGCCGAACCGATCGCGCGGACGGAGATGGCGCTCGAAATCCTCGCCGATCTTCTGGTCGAAGCGGGGGGTGCGCTTGCCGGCCGCGGTGACGGCGGGCGCTGTTTTGTCGCGCGCTTGTGGCGCACGGATGGCGCGGTGCGTGACCTGGCGGTCGAGACAGGGTTGCCGACGCGCGATCCGAGAGTGGTGATGAGGCTGCTGCGCGAACGGATCGACGCGCTGGCCGATCCGCTCGATCCCGGCTTCGGGTTCGATGTGATCCGCCTCTGGGTGCCCGTCGCAGAGCCGCTGGCGGCCGAACAGGCGGAGCTCGACGGGAAAGGCCGCGCTGGCGCCGATACGCTGGCAGCGCTGACCGATCGGCTGGGGGTAAGGGTCGGCGCCGAGCAGCTGTGCCGCCTCATCGCGCGTGACACACATATTCCCGAGCGAAGCGTATCGGCGGTGCCAGCCGCGCAGGTGCGGGCCAGCCTCGTTTGGGAGGCGCCGGTTCCCGGCGAACCACCGCTGCGCCCTCTCCATCTGTTCGATCCTCCGCAGCCGGTCGAGGTGCTGGCCGAAGTCCCCGATGGCCCTCCTTACCGATTCCGATGGCGCGGAATGCAGCATCAGGTGCTGCGGCATGAGGGGCCCGAACGGATCGGCTGCGAATGGTGGAGGCATCGAGATCGCCCGGGACTGACGCGCGACTATTACCGGGTGGAGGATGGGGGCGGGCACCGTTTCTGGATTTTCCGGCACGGCCTTTATGGTGATGAGGTCGTCGATGCGCGCTGGTATATCCACGGACTGTTCGCATGACCGGCTATGCCGAACTGGTCGCGGCAACCTCCTATTCGTTCCTGCGTGGCGCGTCGCAGCCTTCGGACATGGTCGGGACTGCTCTTGAGCGCGGCTATGCAGCGATCGGCATTGCCGATCGCAACACCGTGGCGGGCGTGGTGCGTGCCTATGTCGCGCTGCGCGATGCGCCGGACATGGCCCGCGCGGCGCTGATCGAAGCAAGATCCGCAGCGAACGAGCCGCCCGATCCGAGCGAAGCGGAAGACGCCGGCTGTCGCATCGACATGCGCTTGCTGGTCGGCGCGCGGCTGGTATTTGTGGACGGCACCGCGGATATCGTCGCTTATCCCGCAACACGTCGCGGCTGGGGACGACTGACGCGGTTGCTGACCCTCGGAAATCGCCGCGCCGTCAAAGGCGACTGCATCCTGCGGCTCGATGATCTTGCCGATCATCTCGACGATCTGTTGTTGATCGTGCTTCCGGAATCGACTGCAACCGAGCAGACGGCGCATCGCAACCCCCCACCATTCGCAGCAACGGAACGCCCGCCGCTCCGCCTCGCTCCGCCGGCGTCACGCGCGTTACCCGCTGTGCTGGCCTATCTTTCCGGCCAGGCGCCGGGGCGGGTGTGGCTTGGGGCAACGATACATCGCCGCGGTGCGGACGATCGCCGGATGATGCGGCTCGCATCCACCGCGGCGCACACTGGGGTGCCGCTGATCGCAGTCGGTGATGCGCTGTATGCGACATCAGCGCAGAGACCGCTCCACGATGTGATGACGTGTATCCGCGAAGGCGTTACGATCACCGAGGCCGGACGTCGTCTGGAATCCAATGCCGAGCGCCATTTGAAGCCGGTCGAGGAAATGAATCGGCTGTTCCGCCGTTATCCCGAAGCGATCGCCGAAACGCGGCGTTTTGCCGAACGGATAAATTTCACGCTCGACCACCTCCGCTACGAATATCCGCACGAACCTGTCCCAGAAGGGTGGGCGCCGCAGGACTGGCTGGAGCATATCGTCACCGCCGCCGCGCACGAGCGTTACGGCGCGACACTTCCTCTCAAGGTGCGCAGGCTTCTGGACGAAGAGTTTGATCTGATCCGGACCCAGGAATACGCCTATTATTTCCTGACCGTTCACGATCTGGTGCGGTTCGCGCGGACGCGCCAGCCGCCGATCCTGTGCCAGGGGCGGGGATCGGCGGCCAATTCGATCGTGTGTTTCCTGCTGGGCGTTACCTCGGTCGATCCGCTGAAATATGATCTGCTCTTTTCGCGTTTCGTGTCCAAGGAGCGCAGCGAGCCACCCGACATCGACGTCGATTTCGAGCACGAGCGGCGCGAGGAGGTGATGCAGTATATCTATGATCGCTATGGCCGCGACCGGGCGGGGATCGCCGCGACCGTCATCCATTATCGGCCACGCAGCGCCGTGCGTGAGATCGGCAAGGTGCTGGGTTTCACGGAAGACGTCACTGCGCGGCTGAGCGGCACCGTCTGGGGCAGCTTCGCCAGCGACATGGAAGAGAAGCGCTACGCCGAAGCGGGTTTTGACCCGAACAGTCCCGACGTGCTGCGCCTGCGCGGGTTCGTCGATCAGCTTCTGCGATTTCCCCGGCATCTGTCACAGCATGTCGGCGGTTTCGTGCTGACCCAGGATCGGCTCGACGAGACCGTGCCGATTCACAATGCCGCGATGGACGACCGGACCTTCATCGAATGGGACAAGGACGATATCGACGCGCTGGGGCTGATGAAGGTCGATGTACTCGCGCTGGGTATGTTGACCTGCATCCGCAAGGCCTTCGATCTCATGAGGCAACACGGTCTTGGCGATCACGACCTCGAGGTCGATCTCGATGCCGAAGATTCCAAGGTCTACGACATGCTATGCGACGGCGAGAGTCTCGGCGTGTTTCAGGTGGAAAGCCGCGCGCAGATGAACATGCTGCCGCGTCTTCGTCCCCGCAAGCTCTACGATCTCACGGTGCAGGTGGCGATCGTGCGCCCCGGGCCGATCGAGGGCGAGATGGTGCACCCGTATCTGCGCCGGCGGCAGGGTCTGGAAAAGGTCGAATACCCTTCGCCAGCGCCGCCGCATGATCCGAAAGAACTAGAGACGTTGCTGGGGGAGACATACGGCGTGCCGCTCTTCCAGGAACAGGCGATGAAGCTGGCGATCGTGGCGGCGGGCTTCTCGCCGGAAGAGGCCAATCGGCTGAGACGGGCGATGGCGACCTTCCGCAACGTCGGTAAGATGCACGATTTCCACCAGAAGATGACCGACGGCATGGTCGCGCGGGGCTATGAGCGTGATTTCGCCGAGCGTTGCTATCGCCAGATCGAGGGGTTTGGCAGCTACGGCTTTCCCGAAAGCCACGCGCTCAGCTTTGCGCGGCTCGTCTATGTCTCGTCGTGGATCAAGTGCCATCACCCCGCGGTGTTCGCCTGTGCGCTGCTCAACTCGCAGCCAATGGGATTCTACTCGCCGGCGCAGATTGTCGGTGATGCGCGCAAGAACGAGGTGGACGTGCGCCCGATCGATGTGAAGACGAGTTTCTGGGACAACAGCCTGGAAAGCCGCGCCGATGGCAGCCTCGCCTTGCGGCTCGGCTTTCGCCAGCTCGACGGGTTTCGCGAGGTGTGGGCAGGGGCGATCGCGCAGGCGCGAGCGTCGGCGCATATCGACACGATCGAAGACCTGGCACGCTGCGCGAACCTGCCGCGCGCGGCGCTCGACACGCTGGCGCAGGCGGACGCATTCGCTTCACTCGGTCTCGATCGGCGCGGGGCGCTTTGGGAGGCAAGGCGCACGCCGCGTGACGAGCTCCCGCTGTTCGCCGCGGCACGGGCGCGCGAGCTTGCGGTCGAACCCGACATGGCGCTGCCGCAAATGGGGGCGGGGGAACATGTCGCCATCGATTACCAGACCATGCGGCTGTCGCTGCGCGATCATCCCATGCGCTTCATCCGCCCCGTTCTGACGGAGGAGGGAATGGTAAGCAGCGCGGACATCGCCGGGATCAAGGCCGGCGCCCGGCTGACCGTCGCGGGGATCGTTCTCGTCCGGCAGCGGCCCGGCAAGGGCAATGCGATCTTCGTCACGCTGGAGGACGAGGCCGGCGTCATCAACATCATCATGTGGGCGCGCACCTTCGACCGGTTCCGCCGCGCGGTGATGTCCGCTCGGCTGATGGAGGTGACGGGCGAGCTTCAGCGCAGCCCGGAGGGCGTGCTCCACGTCATGGCGGCGCGCATCCGCGATCGCTCGGCACTGCTCGGCAAGCTGACCGAGGACCCCGACGATACCGCCACGGCAGCGCCCGTCCGGGCGCATCATCCCCGCGATGTGCGATTGCTGCCAAAATCACGCGATTTTCATTAGCTTTATTTTCATTAGCGTCGCAGGCCCCGGCATATTAGGCGAAGCGCCAATGCCCGCGGCGTCGTATCTGTCCGGTTCGAACCGCGAGCGCACCCCGCTTCGCCGCCGCATCCTTTCCCTTTCGCTGGCGATCGCAGCGCATGTGCTGGTGGTGCTCCTGCTGCTCCGCCTCGCGCCCTCGCTGACCCCGCCGCCGAAAGGCGAGACGAGCCTTTCCACCTTCGATGCCTTGCCCGCCGCAGCCCCTGCGGAGCAACACGCCAAGGCCACCACGAAAGCCCAGGCAAAACGCGGCGAGCCGACCAAGACCTCGCCGAAGACGGCACCGACCGAGCCACCACCACCCGCGCCGCCGGTCAAGGCGCCGCTTCTCCTACCGGGCGGGATGGAACTCTTCGATGCCGCCGACATCTCCAAACTCGGATCGAAGAGCGATGACGGTGCGCGCGGCAATGCCGACAGCGGCAAGGAAAGCGTCGCCGCCTATGGCCCGGGCGAAGGGCCGGGCGGTGTGCGGCTCTACAACGCCGAATGGTATCGCGAGCCGACCAACGCGGAGCTGACGGGGTATATGCCGCCGGGCGGGCCACCGATCGGCTTCGGCCTGATCGCTTGCCAGACGGTGCCGGATTTCCGCGTCGAGAACTGCCGCGCGCTGGCGGAGTCGCCCGCCGGATCGGGCGTCGCGCGCGCCTTGCGACTGGCGGCGTGGCAGTTCCGGGTCAAGCCACCGCGTGTCGGCGGAAAGCAGATGATCGGCGCATGGGTGCGGATCAAGATCACCTTCACGCCGGGCGGCATGTCGTATTGAGCCGCGTGCTTCCCTTCGACAGGCGCGTGGTCCTTCGGCCGGTAAGCGACGGCGCCGGCCCCAGTCACCTCATAGCGATTGGCGAATATCTGCTGGTGATCGACCCATGGGCTTCGGAAATCCGACGCTACAGCGCCGCCAACATCGATGCGCCGCCCCATGTTGTGACCTTTCCGCGCAGCTTTGCGCCGTGGCGCACGAGGTGGGACGGGGATGACGTCCAGCTGATCAGCGAGCCGTTCGGGGGTGAGGATTGCTACGATTTTCGTCCGCGCTCAAGCATGACGATCGCGCAGGCGATGGTCGAGGTGATGCCGCTTTCGGGCGTATCCGCGTTCCCCATTACGCCTTGGCGCGGCCCTGACGATGGCGCCAGCACGCCGTCTTTCATTCCTCTTGGTGGTGATGGAGCAGAGATCTGCGCCCTACGCCGGGCAGGCTCGCTTTCGGACGGACGCTCGCTGTGGTGGTGGAGTGAGATCGATGGCTCGGCGCACGATATCGCCAGAGGGGGGCGTGTGTCCGCTCCGCACTTTGTCGGCGTGTTCGATCGTGACGGGAGCGGACCGGTGTCGACGGTCCAAATCGTCACCGCCACCTATGGTCCGTTAGCTCCCAACTCGTCGTTGCCGAACCCTTCGCTGCTGGTAAAGCCGGGCTTCGAATATCTGGCGGCAACCGACGATACGTTGTGGATCGTCGCGGCCGATACCGCCGCGATCCCTGCGTTCAACCTCCTTGCTTGCGACCTCAGCGAACTGGCGCCGGGCGAGCATGCGACCCTGTCGCTCGTCGATCCGCATGCCAGTGCGGTCGATCGCGATAATCCCGTGCACTCCGCCCCGCCACCTGTCGTCGTGACGATCGACGAACCTCCGGCGGGACCGCGCGACGCGTGGTTCCGGTCCGTGCGGGATCGTTTGCGCGCGCAGGCCACGCATGCATGGGCCTACCCGGAAGGCGCGGCGGCGCGGCCGTGTGGCGGCGCGGATCGATGCATCGTCGGCGCGGATGCATCGGGCGCGCTCGGCAGCGGCGAAGCGTTCTCCACGCCGGTCGGCGACAAGATCGACGGCAGAGGCGGGGCGGAGTGGATGCGGCCCCGCGACCTGATCGACGCCAGGGCCGGTGAGACGTTCCGCGGCATCCCCTATTCGATCGGCGGGTTCGACCTTGTCGAGACGTTCGATGTGCGCCTGGCGGATACCTACCGCGCGGGATCGCCCGCGCTCCCACCTCCCATCGGGCACATTCGCGAGGGACTGGAATGGCCGGACGCGGCGGCGAATTATCCGCTTGGCATCGATTGTTCGGCACTCGTTGCACGCATCTTCGGGATCAGGGTCCGCTCGACCGCAGAAATGGTTGCGCCGCGCCGTCTCCGGCTCTCCGATGGCAGGTTCGTGGAAGTCCCCCACGGCCCGGATCATGGCTGCGCCGAGCCGGTGCGGCATCTGCGCGAGATCCTGCCGGGCGACGTCCTGCTGCGCGAAGGGCATATAGTCATCTATTCGGAAGCGATGCCCGTGCCGGGCGGCTGGGCGATGCGCGTGTTCGAGGCGAGTTCACGCACCGGCCGGGTTGGGGAAAGCGTCTATGATCCGAGTTTCTTCGATGGCTGGTGGATCTTGCGGGTGCGACTGGAGGGTTCACCGGATTGTCCGCAATGGATCGAGGCCGCGCTTACCCGGTCCTGAGCGCAGCGGGCAAAGCGACCGTCACGAGAAGCCCCCCCAAATCCGACGTGCCGAGCGCGAGGCTGCCGCCGTGAAGGTCCGCGATTTCCTGCGCGATCGAGAGCCCGAAGCCGTCCCCATCGCCGCGTTCGTCGAGCCGCACGCCGGGCTGGAGCGCGCGCGTCCGATCCGGCGCAGACATGCCGGCGCCGTCATCCGCGATGGCAAGGCGTATCTGGCGCCCGCTCGTCGCCGCGGAAATCTCCACGCGCTTGCGCGCGTGCCGCGCCGCATTGTCGATGAGATTGCCCGCGAGCTCCGACAGGTCGGCCGGATCGATCGCCGCGGCAAGGTCATCCGGGATCGTGCAGACGATATCGACAGAACGATTGACGTGGATGCGGGCGATCGTCGCCACGAGATCGTCGACGACGGGCAAAAGCGCGGTCGCCGAGCGTGTGTTCAGGCTGCCGGCGCGGGCGCGCGCGAGGTGATGGCGGATCGTGCGGTAGATGCGATCGACCTGGGCGGCACGCGAAGGGTCATCGCGCAGCTCCAGCGCCAGTGTCGCGACGGGCGTCTTGAGCGCATGGGCGAGATTTGCCGCGGATGCCCGCGCGGTCGCGAGTGATGCTGCGTTATCGCGGATGAGCGCGTTCAATTCGTCGATCAGCGGCACCAGTTCGGTCGGCTGCTCGGCCGACACGGCGTCCATCTGTCCCGTCCTGACCGCCGCCACCTCGCCGCGCAGACGGCGCAAGGGACGCAGGCCAAGGCGCAGCTGGACGACCGCGGCGACGCCAAGCGCAAGGCCGAGGACCGCGAGGATCGTCAGTAGCGGAACCACAGCCGCGCGAACGGGGCGGGCGATGATCTCCGCCGGCGCCCCCGCGGTGAGGGTGACGGCGCCGCGTGTCGTCTGGATGATCGCCTGCCGCGTGTGCAGCGGCTTCCCGCGCGCATCCCGCACGTCGCCGGGATGTGGTCGCTCATCGACTGCGCGAGGGCCGGGCCCGGGTGGCGGACCGGGCGGCTGCACGAGTGCCGGAAGATCGCCGGTTCCCATCACGCCATCAGGGCCCGCGATCCGCCACTCCCAATCCGGCCCGTCCTCGATAAGGCCGCGGACACGCCCGATGCGGGACTTGTCGATGTGGCCGTCTCCGTCGATCACGGTCGCGAGCAATGCAAGCTGCGCATCGAGGCGCTGGTCGAGCCCTTGCATCACGAACCGCTCCATCACCCCCGCGATCGCCGCCCCTGCCAGCGCCAGAGCGAGCAGCGTCGCGACGAACGAAAGCGCCAGCAACCGCCCATGGATCGAGCGCGGAATCAGGCGCACGCGCTGTGTTCCGCAGTCAGCCGATACCCCCGTCCGCGCACCGTCTCGATCAGCGACGCGCCGATTTTGCGGCGCAGGCGACCGACAATGACCTCCAGACTGTTCGAATCGACATCCGCGTCCCCTTCATAGACGCGCTCGAGCAGTTCCAGCCTCGGAATCACTGCCTCGCGCGCCAGCATCAGTGCGGAGAGCACGCGCCATTCGAATGCAGTCAGTTTCAGCGGCAGGCCGTCCAGTTCGAACTGCCCGGACAGGGCGTCAAAGGTCAGCGGACCGCATTCGATCCGGTTGGCCGCGTGCCCCGAAGCGCGGCGAACCAGCGCCCGCAGGCGCAGCATCAGCTCCTCAACGCGGAACGGCTTGGTCATGAAATCGTCGGCCCCGGCCTTGAACCCCGCGACCTTGTCGGGCCAGCCGTCGCGCGCGGTCAGGATCAGGACGGGCATGTCGCGGCCAGCCGATCGCCAGGCGGTCAGGATCGACACACCGTCCTTGCCCGGCAGCCCGAGATCGAGGATCGCGGCGTCGTATCGTTCGGTGTCGCCGAAATGCCCGGCATCGATGCCGTCCGCGACCAGGTCGACCGCGCAATTCTCGCTCCGCAACGCGCGCGCGATCGCGGGGCCGAGGTCGGGATCGTCTTCCACAAGCAGGATGCGCATGCCGCTGGCTATCCGGAGGGGTTAAACGGAAACTGAACCGGAGGGTTCAGCGTGGAAACGGCGCGCCGGCCTAGAAGCTCCGTCATCGACCATGAAGTGGAGATGATGGAATGAATGCGATGAAATCCTTCGTGCCGCGGGTGTCGCGCCGCACGCAGATCAGCCTCGGCGCGGCGACGCTGCTGGCGCTGGGAGCAGCCGGCGGGGCAGGGGCGGTTTCGCTCACCCGCCCGTCGATCGAGATGGCGCCGACGGTGTCGACCGCGATCGCGAAGCTGCCGAGCGCATCGGGCGTGGTCACCGTGAAGGGCCGTGTCGCGGAGGTCTATGGCGACCGCTTCGTCCTGCAGGACGCGACGGGACGCACGATGATCGACGCCGGACGCGAGGCGCGGGGCACGGTGCAGCGCGGTGCCGCGATGACGGTGCAGGGACGGTTCGACGACGGGCAGGTGCACGCATCCTATCTCGTCGATCCGCAGGGTCAGATCGCAGCGGTCGGCCCCGCCGGTCGCCCGCCGCGTCCGCCGCGCGATAACGGCCCGCGCGGTGAAGGTCCTGACGGGCCGGGGGCAGGACCGCGTGGCCCGGGCGATGGCGGCCCGCCGCCGCCGCCTCCACCGCCCGGTGGTCCCGATGCAGGACCTGCGCGGTTTGCGGGGCAGCCCGGGCCCGCCGGATGCGGCAACGGCGCGCCACTGCCGCCACCGCCACCCCCCGTTGGCGCGGCGGGGCAGATGCCGCCTCCGCCCCCCGCTGACGCGGCTGCTGCGCCGCAGCCCGCGCGTCAATAGGCCGAAAGCGGGCCGCGACCTTCGGGACGCGGCCCGGTGCAAGGTTAGAGAAGGGCAGCCTGTCTCTCGCCCGATTCCCGATCCGGGCGCCTGAAGCCGGCGCCCGGATCGACCAGCGGTATGTCCGGGCGCTTGCCGACAAACAGATCGGCGAGGGTCAGGATCTGCAATCTGGCATAGGTTTTTCCGGTCGCGTCCGACAGCATACGGCCGACCGCGGCGGCCTCGCGTTCCATCGCGGATGTGGGCAAGGCCTTGGTGATGAAGATGCCGATCGGCGCCTTCTCCCGCTCCATCACGCTGTGGAGGTCGCGGATCATCTGCACCCCGACATGGTCGCCGCCCTTGACGGAGACGAGCGCCTTCTCGGTGCGCTTTCCGTCCGGTTTGAAATAGATGATCCCGTCGATCCCGCCGTCCGCGCCCTTCTTCTTTCCGCCGAACGGCATCGCATCGATCATCGATCCTGCCCACCACTGAAACTGGTATTTGTCGCGGGCGGCGAGGTCCTCGGCGGACGCGAGATCCTTGGGCGTGCCCTCGACGATGAAGGCCACCCCGGGAAACGCAGCCTTCATGCGCTTTTCGATCAGGCTGATCGCGAGATGGGTGACGTCGATGCCGATCCAGTTCCGGCCCAGTTTTTGTGCCGCATGAACGGCCGTGCCGCATCCGCAGAAGGGATCGAGCACGACGTCGCCCTCGCTGGAAGACGCGGCGATGATGCGTTCGAGAAGTGACAGGGGCTTTTGAGTAGGGTAACCAAGGGCTTCTCGTGCGGTGGCATTCAACGGGCTGATATCATTCCAAACGTTCGTCACGATCGAGCCTTGCTGCTCGTTAAGATAGCGCTTGAGAGCTATTCTTTTACTGAAATCGGGCTCGCCGGAACTCGTTATTGGATAATATAGGCGTCCTTCGTCATGAAGGCGCTGCATCGTGGTGCGTTCGTATCGCCAGCCTTTCGCAGGATAGGCGTAACCCTTCCAATCATACATCATGTTCGGTCGGGGGTTCGGGCTAGCCGCGTCACCAAGACGATACAGCCCGCGGCCATCATCATCGTCGAACCGATAAAATTTGGTAACATATTCGCTGTCGTGTTCGCAGTAAGCGGGTTTGAACCTGGTCTCTGCAGAACGTGCGTAAAAAAGGATTGTATCGCTGACATCGGCAAACTTATGCTTCGCGTCGCTGTGCGCGCTTTGGCGCTTCCAAATAATTTCGTTCCGATAAAGCTTCGGTCCGAATACCCCGTCGAGCAGCAGCTTCAGATAGTGGCTCGCGGTCGGATCGCAGTGAAGGTAGAGGCTGCCGGTCGGCTTAAGGACGCGGTGGAGCTCGATCAGGCGGATCGCCATCATCGACAGATAAGCCATCATGTCGTTCTCGCCGAGAAAGCCGCGCATTGCGTTCAGCAGGTCGAACGCTCTGGTGTTGCCGCTGCGCGCGACCTGATCGAAGGCGTCCTCGGCTCGGTCGTTCCAGTGCCATGTGTCTTCGAACGCCTCGATCTGGGCATCGGCCGACGTGCCTGCCGGCGATCTGAACAGGATGTTATAGTTCGCGTTCGAATTGAACGGCGGGTCGAGATAGACCAGATCGATGCTCGCGTCGGGAATCTCCTTGCGGAGAACCGCGAGATTGTCGCCGTAGAAGAGCTGGTTGGAAGGCCGGTTTCGCATCGCGCAGGAGATGCACGGTCGGGCGCAGTTCGCGCGGACGATCGAATCCGCTATGGACGATCCCGGGTCGACCCGCTCTTCGAATTTGCTCCATTTGCGATCCGTCCCAAACAAAAAGGGGCCACCGGCTTGTGCCGATGGCCCGCTTCTGCAGCGCTTTTGCCGGTCAGCCTGCGCCGTGTGCAGCCAGTGCCGCCAGCAACAGCAGTGCCACGATGTTGGTGATCTTGATCATCGGGTTCACTGCCGGGCCGGCCGTATCCTTGTAGGGATCGCCCACGGTATCGCCGGTCACCGCGGCCTTGTGGGCTTCGCTGCCCTTGCCGCCGTGGTTGCCGTCCTCGATATATTTCTTGGCATTGTCCCACGCGCCGCCGCCCGAGGTCATCGAGATCGCGACGAAGAGCCCGGATACGATGACGCCGAGCAGCATCGCGCCGAGCGCCGCGAAGCCCGAGGCCTGGCCGGCGACCGCGGTGATGAGGAAATACAGGACGATGGGTGAAAGCACCGGCAGCAGGCTCGGCACGATCATTTCCTTGATCGCGGCGCGGGTCACCAGATCGACGGTGCGGCCGTAATTGGGGCGGCTCGTTCCTTCCATGATGCCCGGATTTTCGCGGAACTGCGCGCGCACTTCCTCGACGACGCTGCCGGCGGCCCGGCCAACAGCGGTCATCCCGAATGCGCCGAACAGGTAGGGAAGAAGCGCACCGAGCAGCAGCCCGACGATGACGTACGGGTTGGACAGGCTGAAATCGACGGTCAGGTCAGGGAAATAGGTCTGGAGATCGGTCGTGTAGGCGCCGAACAGCACGAGCGCGGCGAGCGCGGCCGAGCCGATCGCATAGCCCTTCGTCACCGCCTTGGTCGTGTTGCCGACCGCATCGAGCGCGTCGGTGCGGTGGCGCACGTCGTCGGGCAGGCCCGCCATTTCGGCGATACCGCCCGCATTGTCGGTGACCGGACCATAGGCGTCGAGCGCGACGACCATGCCGGCGAGCGCCAGCATCGAGGTCGCGCCGAAGGCCACGCCGATGATGCCGGCGATCTGATAGGCGGCGATCACCGCAACGACGATGACGAGCGTCGGCAGCGCGGTCGATTCGAGACTGATCGCGAGCCCTTGGATCACGTTGGTGCCATGGCCGGTTTCCGATGCCTTCGCGATCGACTTGACCGGGCGGTAATTGGTGCCGGTGTAGTATTCGGTGATCCAGACGATCAGGCCGGTCACCGCAAGGCCGATCAGCATGCACCAGAACAGGTCCATGCCCGTAAAGCCGGCCGCGGCCGCTGGAGCGACCGGCGCCACGTCCGTGGTGAGGGAGTCGCTCGGCGCGTCCAGAAAGCCCGCGCCGCCGATCACCGCGTTCATGTCGCCAAGCGTCACTTGCGTGGCAACATAGATGGCGGGGATCGAGAGCAGCGCCGAGGTCCAGAACCCCTTGTAAAGCGCACCCATGATGCTGCCCTTGCCGAGGCGGACCATGTAGGTGCCGATGATCGAGGTGATGATGCAGACGCCGCCGACGACGAGCGGCAGGGTCATCAGCTTGAGCAGTTCGGCCGCATCCGCCTGGATCAGCAGCGCGATCGAGATCATCGTGACGCCGATGGTGACGACATACGTCTCGAACAGGTCGGCGGCCATGCCGGCGCAGTCGCCGACGTTGTCGCCGACGTTATCGGCGATGGTGGCGGGGTTGCGGGGGTCGTCCTCCGGAATGCCGGCCTCGACCTTGCCGACGAGGTCGGCGCCCACGTCCGCGGCCTTGGTGAAGATGCCGCCGCCGAGACGTGCGAAGATCGAGATGAGCGAGGCGCCGAACGCAAGCGCCGTCAGTGCCTCGACGATGATGCGGTCATTGGGCGCATGGCCGGCGGGGCCGGTGAGATACCAGAAGAAGGTCGAGATCGCGAGGAGGCCGAGCCCCGCGACGAGCATGCCGGTGACGGCGCCCGAGCGGAAAGCGGTGGTGAGGCCGCCCTGCAGGCTGGTGCGCGCGGCCTCGGCGGTGCGGACGTTCGCACGCACCGAGATGTTCATGCCGACATAGCCCGCAACGCCCGAGAGAACTGCGCCGATGACGAAACCGAGCGTGGAAATGATGCCCAGCGTGACCGCGATGATGACCGCAACGATGACGCCGACGATCGCGATCGTGGTATATTGCCGGCCGAGATAGGCCTTCGCGCCCTCCTGAATGGCGGCGGCGATGTCCTGCATCCTGTCGTTACCGGCGCCTTGCCGGAGCACCTGCTGGCTTGTCACGAACCCATACACCACGGCAATCACGCCGCAGAGCATGGCGAAATACACGGTCGTCATGCAGCACTTTCCCTCTCTTCGCTTTCCGGTGTGATGCGGACGCACCCCCGGCTTGCGGAAAGGTATAAGGGCGCAAGGAAGTTGCGCAAGCGCGGTTAAGCGTGATGCTGGAAGCCCAGATGCGCGGGCAGAGCGACGGGCGTTTCGCCGTCCCTCAAGGTCACGCCTTCGCCCGGCGCGAAGCTGCCGATGCGCGTCGCTTGCGCATGCGGGCTGGTCGCGGGGATCGCCGCGAAGAGCAGTTCGTAGTCGTCACCCGCGGTCGCTGCGGCCAGGCGATCGTCACGAAACGCGGCAAGCTCGGCAGAAATAGGCAGCAGCGCTAGGTCGATCGTGACGCCAAGACCGCTCGCCGCCGCCATCCGCGCGGCGTCGATGAGCAGGCCGTCGGACACGTCCATCATCGCATGCACCTGCGGAGCGAGCATCCGTCCCTCGTCGAGGCGTGGGATTGGGCGTCGGTAGCGATCGAGCAGCGCATCCGGCCCCCTCGCACCCTGCGCAATGGCGAGGCCCGCGCCAGCATCGCCGATGGTGCCCGTGACCCACAACCCGTCGCCAGCCTGCGCCCCCGAACGGGGCGGAGCAGGCCCGGCAACCCCGATCGCGGTCAGCGAGAGCACGCGCGCCGCTCCGGCCGCCAGCGACACGGTATCGCCGCCGAGAAGTGTCACGGAAAAACGGGTGAGCGCGCGGTGCAGCCCGTCCAGAAAGGCCGCATCCCAGGCCGCGTCGCTGAGCGGGTAGTTGAGCAGCACGCCTTCGGGCTTGGCGCCCTTGGCTGCAAGATCGGACAGGTTGGTCGCCAGCAGTTTCCAGGCGACATCGCCCGGCGGATCGCCAGTGAGGAAGTGGACACCCTCGACCAGGGTATCGGTGGTGAGCGTGTAGCGCCCCAGCGCAGCCGTATCGTCCGCAAGCAGCCGCGCACCCGGGTGGAGCGGCAGCGTGCGCAGACGGGCGAGAAACTCTGCTTCGTTCATCTCGCGGGGCCATCCACCGGGAAGACTGGCCTAGACCCGCACATCCCTGGCGATCGCATCGAGCAGACCGTTGACGAACCCCGACTCGCGTCGGTCGTGGAAAGCGTGGGCGACATCGACATATTCGCTGATAACGGCGCCGACCGGCACATCGTTGCGTGCAAGCAGTTCATAGGTGCCGCAGCGCAGGATCGCCTTCATCGGCTTGTCGAGGCGCCCGAGCGTCCAGCTACTCGCCAGCTTGGCCTCGATCGCGCGGTCGATCTCGCCGAGCCGCGCGGTCGTGCCTTTCACCAGATCGTCGAAAAAGCCGACCTCGGCTTCCGCATATTCGACATCCTCGATCGTGGCGCCGAGGCGGTGATTGTGAAATTCGTGCAGGAGCGACGGGATCGCCGTCCCCTCCATCTCGTGCTGGTAAAGCGCCTGGACGGCGGCGAGGCGCGCAGCGGCGCGGGCCTTGGTGCGATGGGCGGTGCGGGACATGGGATTCCATTTAGGGGGAAAGGCGGGGGTCGTCACCCTCGGCGGGGACCGACATTCAGTGGTTCAGGCGCAACCGCAGCGCGACCGAGGCGGCGTGGGCGGGAAGGCCTTCGGCATTCGCCAGCGCGACCGTTGCCGGACCAAGCGCCTTGAGGCTGTCTTCGTCCAGCCCGAGGAAGCTCGTCCGCTTCATGAAGTCGAGCACGGACAGCCCGGACGAGAAGCGCGCGCGGCGGCCCGTCGGGAGCACGTGATTGGGCCCGGCGACATAATCCCCGATCGCTTCCGGCGTGTAGCGGCCGAGAAAAACCGAGCCTGCGTGACGCACTTGGGCGAACAGCGCGTCGGGATCATCGACCGCGAGCTGGAGGTGCTCGGCGGCGAGCTGGTTGACCAGCGGCATCGCGGCGTCCAGCGTATCGGTCACGATGATCGCGCCGTTGGCGTCCCAGGCGGTACGAGCGGTGGCGGCGGTGGTGAGGTCGGGGATCTGGCGATCGACGGCGGTGGCGACTGCATCGGCGAAATCGGCGTCGTCGGTGAACAGGATCGACTGCGTCGTCGTGTCATGCTCGGCCTGGCTCAGCAGGTCGGCGGCGATCCAGTCGGGGTCGTTCTTCGCGTCGGCGACGACGACGATCTCCGATGGTCCCGCGACCATGTCGATGCCCACGACGCCGTAGAGTTGGCGCTTCGCCTCCGCGACCCAGGCGTTGCCGGGGCCAGTGACGACATCGACGGGCGCGATGCGGCGGGTGCCGTAGGCGAGCGCGGCGATGGCCTGCGCGCCGCCGACCCGCCAGATTTCATCGACGCCGACCAAGTGTGCGGCGGCGAGGACGAGCGGATTGATCTCGCCCTTCGGTGTCGGCGTGACCACGACCAGTCGTTCGACGCCGGCGACCCGCGCGGGAACCGCGTTCATCAGGAGTGAAGAGGGGTAGGCCGCCCGCCCGCCGGGGACGTAGATGCCGGCGGCATCGACCGGGCGCCACCGTGCACCGAGCCTGACACCCGCCGCATCGGTAAACGCGCTGTCCTCCGGCCGCTGGCGCTCGTGATAGGCGCGGATCCGGTCGTGCGCGAGGATCAGCGCGTCGCGCAAGACCGGGTCGAGCGCGTCGAAGGCGTTTCCACAGGCGGCCGGCTCGATCCGCCAGCCGGTTGCATCGAGATCGTGGCCGTCGAATTTCTTCGTGAACGCGGCGAGCGCGGCATCGCCTTCCTCGCGGACGCTCGCGAGGATGGTGCGGACATCGCGAGAGACGTCGGCGTCGGTTTCGCGGCGGGCATCGACCAGCGCGGCGAAATCGCGATCAAAGGTCGGGTCCAAAGTGGAAAGGCGGATCATGCGGCCTCGCGCGCCTCGACCGCCCGCCGGAACGCCTCGACCAGCGGCACGACCTCCGCGCGCGTCTTCATCGCCGCGCGGTTGACGATCAGGCGGCTCGTCACCTGCATGATCTCTTCCACCTCGACCAGCCCGTTTTCCTTGAGCGTCCGTCCCGACGACACGAGATCGACGATGCGCGGAGCGAGGCCGAGCGTGGGGGCGAGCTCCATCGCGCCATTGAGCTTCACGCACTCCGCCTGCACGCCCCGATTGGCGAAGTGCGCGGCGGTCACGTGCGGATATTTG
Organism: Sphingomonas sp. EC-HK361; assembly: GCF_902498785.1. GTDB lineage: Bacteria > Pseudomonadota > Alphaproteobacteria > Sphingomonadales > Sphingomonadaceae > Sphingomonas. Next base: position 262,125 of record NZ_LR701494.1, on the reverse strand, counting down.
GTCGCGACGCGCACATGGCTCCAGCCGCGTGGGTCGTCCTTCGCGGCCATGTCGGCGGGCTCGGCGACCGAGAGCCGGCAATGCCCGATGCCGAGATCGACGGGCGCATAGAGTTCGGAATAGGCGAATTCGGCGAGCACGTCGGAGCCCACAATGCCGAGTTGCGCCGCGCCGTGCGCGACGAAGGTCGCCACATCGAACGCGCGGACGCGGATCAGCTGGATGCCGGGATCGTCGGTCGCGAACCGAAGCGCGCGGCTGTCCTCGTCGCCGAACGCAGCCTCGGGACGGACGCCGGCCGCCGCGAGCAGCGACAGCGCTTCGGTGAGAATGCGCCCTTTTGGCACGGCGATGATGATCGGCATCGGCATAGAGGTGCGGGGCTTTACGCGGGGCCGTTCGCGGGTGCAACAGATGCGCCGAGGAGGAATGGCGCATGGCGGACGAAGCGGCAAACCGGGAAGCGTTCCGGATCCAGGCCTTCTACTGCTCGCGGATGGACGCGCCGATCTATGCGCGGCTTTGCGAAGTCATTGCCGACGCGCTCACCCCCGACACACGAACCGGCGCGCGCATTCTCGGCTGGGCGGGCGAACCGACGCGCGATGCCTTGCCGTTGCGCTTCGTCGGTGGGCTCCATGCGCTGGTGCAGGCGGGCAGCGATTCCGGGCTCGCGGCGGTGTTTCGCGGTGAGATAACCGACCGGGAAGCGATCGCGACTGCACTCCGGTCAGCCCTTCATGCGCATGACGATGCGCTATTGCCATGGCTCGACGGCCCGCCGCAGACCAACGAGCCGGGACGATCGGCCGCGCTGATGCTCGGCCTCATGGAAATCGCACGGCGACATGGACCGCGTCTAGAAATCCTCGAGATCGGATCGAGCGCGGGGCTGAACCTGCTGATCGACCGCTATCGCTTCGATCTGGGCGGAGTGACGGTCGGGCCGGACGACGCGCCGGTGACGATCGCCCCGGAATGGCGCGGTGTAGCGCCCGAACCTGTGCCGGTAGAGATCGTTTCCATCCGCGGATGCGACGTCCAGCCGCTCGACGCCACCGACCCTACGGTTGGGGCACGGCTCGCCGCCTATGTCTGGGCCGAAACCCCGGAGCGGGCCGAGCGCCTGCGCGGGGCGATCGCGATGCAGCGCGATCGGGGCGTGATGCTCGAACGCGCGGATGCCGCGGCGTGGCTCGCCGAACGCCTTGCCGTGCCGCAGGACGCGGGCGTCACGCGGGTGTTGATGCATTCCGTCGTCTGGCAATATCTGCCGGACGAAACCGCGCAGGCGATCCGCGAGATGATGAATGAGGTGGGCAATCGCGCAACGCCCGAACGTCCGCTCGGCTGGGTGATGATGGAGCCGGACCGCGCGCTTGCCCAACAGGTCATTCGCGTGAAGAGCTGGCCGGGGCACGCCGCAACTGCCGTCATCGGAACAGCGCATGCCCACGGCACATGGGTTCGTGGCGGGTTGGCGCACGATCCCGGTGGCGACTATCCGATCCCCGCATCGGCGCATGTCGTCACGGGATAGGCTGCGGGATTGCTCGCCAAATCGTCCTGTGCTCTGGCGGAGATGGGCAGCGAGAGCGCGCCGGGTTAGCGACGGGGCAGGGGTGATGGAATCGATCCTGGCAGGGCGGCGGGCGCGGTGGGCGTTCGTGGCCGGCTGTGTTGCGGTGACGGCGGGCGTCATCCTGCACCTGCCGATGTTCCTGATGGCCCGGTCGATGCACTACCACATGGCCGGGATGCCGATGGACGCGGGGATGCTGTTCGGCATGGCGCTGATCGTCGGCGGGACCGGGCTCGCCGGCTACGGCCTGTTGCCACGCGACGCGCTGCGGCTGCGCGCCCGTTTGCGGCACATGGTCGTCGAGGGGCCGCAGGACGCGCCGCTCGGCTCGGCGCACTGGGTGATGATGGGCGCGCTCGTCGTCGCACTGACGATCGACGTCATGAAGCCGGCCTCGCTCGGTTTCACGCTGTCTGGAATGACTGAAGAGTACGGAGTGCTGCGCGCGACCGCGTCGCTCGTGCCGTTTGCCGCACTGTCGGGGACCGTCGTCGGGTCTATCGTCTGGGGTTTCGTCGCGGATATCTATGGGCGCAAGGCATCGATCCTGCTGTCTGCGGTCATGTTCGTCGGAACCTCGATCTGCGGCGCGATGCCCAGCCTGGCATGGAACGTCGCGATGTGCTTCATGATGGGCGCCGCGGCCGGCGGAATGCTGCCCGTGACCTACGCGCTGCTCGCCGAGATGATGCCCAACCGTCACCGCGGGTGGAGCCTCGTTCTCGTCGGCGGGCTGGGGGCGGCGGGCGGCTATTTTGCCGCGAGCGGGCTGTCGGCGATCCTCCAGCCCATCTTCGGCTGGCGCATCCTGTGGCTGGCGAACCTGCCCACCGGCCTCCTCCTGATCTTCCTCGGCCGCCTGATCCCGGAATCGCCACGCTATCTTGTGGTGCAGGGTCGCTTGAAGGAAGCGGCCAGCGTGCTGCGGCGCTTCGGCGGCGGAGAGGTTCGCGAGGAGCGTCCGGCGGTGCGTCCTACCGACGCCGCGACCCCGGTTCCCGCGCTCCGCAAGGGCGGCGCGCTGATGGCATTCAGCATCGTCGCGCTCGCCTGGGGATGCGCCAATTTCGGATTGCTCTTGTGGTTGCCCGCCGATCTCGTCGCGCGCGGCTACAGCGTCGGCGTGGCGAGCGCGCTGCTCGCAAAGGCTGCGCTGATCGCGGTGCCGACGATCTTCGCCGCCGCGCTGCTCTACAGCCGGTGGAGCAGCAAGGGATCGTTGATCATCGGAATCGCCGTCCTCGTCGTCGGATTGGGCGGTGTTCTCTGGATCGAGCGGCAGGCAGGCGAGGTGAGCCCGGTGCTGCCGGTCGCGGCGCTCATCATCGGCGTCAATGCGATCATCGCGATCCTACTGCCCTATGTGGCCGAGAGCTTCCCCGCGCGCGTTCGCGGCCGCGCGACGGGCTGGGTCGCGGCGTGCTCGAAGGCCGGTGGACTCGGCGCGCAGGCGCTCGCGATCGCGGGGGCGGTGCCGCAGTTGGCGACGGTCGCCGCGCTGATCCTCGTGCCGGCGGCGCTGTCGCTCGCACTCATAGCCTGGCTCGGTCGCGAGACGCGCGGGACCGATCTCAATCAGCTGGATACCGCGATCCACGCCTGAAGCGTGAACGGCTGCGGTTGTTCGCCGCGGTGCCCTGTGCAAGGAGCGGTTTGCCCCGAAACCCTCCAGGCAGGTCCGCGCAGTTGAGCGAACGTCGCCCCATCACCCCGCCAAGATCGCACCGTCATCCCTTCGACCTGCCGCGGATCGAGCGGCCGACCGTGCTGCTCAACCGGTTCCAGCGCTGGGCGCGATCGAACGAAAGCGTTTTCATCCTGCTCGCGACAGCGGTCGGTGCGCTGGCCGGGCTGCTCAGCGTGATCCAAGGCGGGATCGCGCGCGGGTTGCAGCATCTCTTCTACGGCACACCGTCGGGCGTCCACCTGAGCGCGATGGACCGCATCGCGACGACAAGCCTGATTGCCTTGCCGATCGGCGGTTTGGTGCTGGCGGGTTTCACTTGGGCGACGCGGTCGCGCAAGCGCAACCTCGTCGACGCGGTGGAGGCCAATGCGCTGCACGGCGGGCGGATGACGCTTGGCGACAGCCTCATCGTCTCCGGCCAGACGATCATCTCGAACGGTTTCGGGGCGTCGGTTGGGCTGGAGGCCGCTTATGCGCAGATGGGCGCGGCGACGGGATCGATCGTCGGTCAGTGGATGAAGCTGCGGCGCAAGGACCTGCGCAATCTTGTCGGGGCGGGGACGGGGGCCGCGATCGCCGCGGCGTTCGGCGCGCCGCTGGCGGGCGCCTTCTATGCGTTCGAGATCGTGATCGGCGCCTATACCCCGTCGAGCCTGGCGCCGGTCGCCGCGGCGGCGCTGTCCGGCACGCTCGTCGCGCAGGTTCTCGGGGCGCAGCCCTATGTCATTTCCGCGCAGGCCGGCCTGCCGGTCGAGCCACACCACTTCCTCGTCTATGCGGGGCTCGGCGCGGTCTGCGCGCTCTTCGGCATATTGCTTATGCTCGCGGTGTCGCAGATGGAGCGGCTGGCGCGGCTGTTGCCCGGTCCCGACTGGCTGCGTCCGGCGATCGGCGGATGCGTGATGATCCCGCTCGCGATGTGGACGCCGCAGGCCCTCTCGGCCGGGCACGGAGCGCTCTACACCAATCTCGCCTTCGGGGTGCCGCTCGGTGTCCTGCTCGCGGCGCTGGCGGCGAAGGCGCTGGGGTCGATCGTATCGCTCGGCTTCGGCTTTCGCGGCGGTCTGTTCTTTGCCTCGCTGTTCCTGGGATCGCTCCTCGGCCATGCGTTCGCGATCATCCTCGCCAATGCGGTGGGCCATGTCGTCATCGATCCGCGCAACGGTGCGCTCGTAGGCATGGCGGCGCTGTCGGTGGCGGTGATCGGCGGGCCGATGACCATGGCGATGATCGTGCTGGAGGCTACCCACGACTTTACCCTGACCGGTGCGGTGCTGGCGGCCGCGCTCGTTTCCTCGACACTGGTGCGCGAGACGTTCGGCTATTCCTTCTCGACGTGGCGCCTGCATCTTCGCGGCGAAACGGTAAAGAGCGCGCGCGACGTCGGGTGGGTGAAGACGCTGACGGCGGGCAGCATGATGCGGCGCGAGGCGAACCCGACGCCCGCCGATATCACCATCGCCGAATTCCGCCGCCGTTTCCCGCTTGGTTCGACGAGCCGGGTCGTCTTGGCGGACGGGGAAGGGCATTATGCTGGCATCGCCCAACCGTCAGCGGCGTATCGAGACGGTATCGACGAGAGCGCAGAGGTGCGAACGATCGCCCGCGCGCAGGACGCAGCGCTGAAGCCGGACATGGATATCGTCGCGGTCATGCGCGCGTTCGACACGCTGGGCGGCGACGAGCTTGCGGTCATCGGTCCGGATCGCGGCGTGCTGGGGCTGGTGTCCGAAGGCTATGTCCGCCGGCGCTACGCCGAGGAGATCGAGAAGGCGCAGCGCGACCTGTTCGGGGAATAACTGCTTCGTCCGTCAGCCCATGTTGAGGCGGACGCGCATATCCTTGCCCGGCTTGAAGTAGGGTACGCGCTTCGCTTCGACCGGCACCAGTTCGCCGGTGCGCGGGTTCCTGCCGGTGCGAGCATCGCGGGCGCGGGTGGAAAAGGCACCGAAGCCGCGAAGCTCTACGCGGCCGTCATTGGCGAGGCGCTTGCCGATCTCATCGAAGAAGACCGTCACGATCGTCTCGATATCGCGCAGCGACAGCTCGGGATTGTCCACCGAAAGCTGCTGAACGAGTTCGGAACGGATCATCGCTTCCCCCAGGGTTTGAACGGGTAACAGGGTCATCAAACCGGACAATAGGTCCGTTTCGACATTGATACAGATGCGCGGCAAAAATATTGGACGGATCGGACATTACTACTCTGCCCGCCGCACAAAAAGAAGGGGCCGGCGCTTTTTCTGCGCCAGCCCCGATACTTAGGTCAGGATACCAGCCTTAGTTCTTGGTATCGCGTGCCTTCAGCGCCTCGCCGAGAATGTCGCCGAGCGACGCACCCGAGTCGGACGAGCCATACTGCGCCACCGCCTGCTTTTCTTCGGCGATCTGCATCGCCTTGATCGAGAAGGTCGGCTTCTTCGAACGATCGAAGCCGGTGACCATCGCGTCGAACTTCTGCCCGACCTGGAAACGCTCGGCGCGCTGCTCGTCGCGGTCGCGGCCGAGATCGGTGCGCTTGATGAAGCCGGTCGCACCGTCGTCGCCCGCCTGCACTTCGAGGCCCGCGTCGCGCACTTCGAGGACGGTCACGGTGACGACCTGGTTCTTGTTGAGACGCTCGCCAGCCGCGGCGATGCCGCCTGCTGCCGGGCCGCCACGCTCAAGCTGCTTCATGCCGAGCGAGATGCGCTCCTTCTCGGCATCGATGTCGAGCACGACCGCCTGGACGGTCTCGCCCTTGCGGTGCAGCGCCAGCGCGTCCTCGCCCGACACGCCCCAGGCGATGTCCGACATGTGGACCATGCCGTCGACGTCGTTGTCGAGGCCGATGAACAGGCCGAATTCGGTTGCGTTCTTAACTTCGCCCTCGACGGTCGAGCCGATCGGATGGGCAGCGGCGAACGCTTCCCACGGATTGTTGATCGCCTGCTTGAGGCCGAGCGAGATGCGACGCTTCTCGGCATCGACCTCGAGGACGACGACTTCGACTTCCTGGCTGGTCGAGACGATCTTGCCCGGATGAACGTTCTTCTTCGTCCAGGACATTTCGCTGACGTGGACGAGGCCCTCGATGCCCGGCTCCAGTTCGACGAACGCGCCATATTCGGTGATGTTCGTGACGCGGCCCGACAGCTTGGCGCCGACCGGATACTTGACCGATGCGGCCTCCCAAGGATCGCTCTCGAGCTGCTTCATGCCGAGCGAGATGCGCTGGGTGTCCTTGTTGATGCGGATGATCTGCACCTTCACCGTGTCACCGATGTTCAGGACTTCCGACGGATGCCCGACGCGCTTGTAGCTGAGGTCGGTGACGTGCAGCAGGCCGTCGATGCCGCCGAGGTCGACGAACGCACCGTAATCGGTGATGTTCTTCACGACGCCCTCGATGATCTGGCCCTCGGCGAGGCTGAGGATCAGGCCCGAACGCTGCTCGGCGCGGGTTTCCTCGAGCACCGCGCGGCGCGACACGACGATGTTGCCGCGCTTGCGGTCCATCTTCAGGATCTGGAATGGCTGCGGGATGTCCATGAGCGGGGTGACGTCGCGCACCGGGCGGATGTCGACCTGCGAACCCGGCAGGAAAGCGACGGCGCCCGACAGATCGACGGTGAAGCCGCCCTTCACGCGGCCGAAGATCACGCCTTCGACGCGGGCCGATTTCGAGAATTCCAGCTCCAGCTTGTCCCAGGCGGCTTCGCGGCGGGCGCGGTCGCGCGACAGCATCGCTTCGCCGTGCATGTTCTCGACGCGGTCGACATAGACCTCGACCTCGTCACCCACCTTCAGCTCGGCCTTCTGGCCGGGAGCGGCGAATTCGCGCAGCGGCACGCGGCCTTCGGACTTCAGGCCGACGTCGATGACGGCCAGGTCGTTCTCGATCGCGGTGACGGTGCCGTGGACGACGCGGCCTTCGAAACTGTCGGTCTGGCCGAACATGTCGTCCAGCATTGCGGCGAAATCGTCGCGGGTGGGGGTTGCCGTAGTGGCCATAAAGAGTAGCGTTCCTAAGTCGTTCGTTTCCGGCCAGCCGGTTGGTTCCGGCGGTCTTGGCCTTCCTTGCCGCGGCGGCCGATTGCCGTTCGCGGCATCCCGTGCCTAATCGGCGGAGGGCTTCTACGCGGATGCGCAAAAATGGGCGCTTGCGGCAATGCCGCACGCCGACCTCCGCGAAACCAAGCCCGCAGGACCGCGCGCCCTTAGCGCAAGGGCGTCACAAGGGCAAGCGGATCGACCGAGGCGCGGATGCGCTGAGGCTCTCCTCATGCCAAGGGAGGGGAGTCCGTTAGCCGACAGCGGCGCGCTTCGTCCCCAGCCGCGTCTCGACGAGCGTGATCGCCTTCTGCACCGATGCCTCGATCGACAGGAAGCTGGTATCGAGCAGCGCGGCGTCGGGCGCCGGCACCAGCGGGGCGGTGCTGCGGCTGCTGTCGCGAAGATCGCGCGCGCGAATGTCGGCCAGCACCTTGTCCAGACTGACGAAGCTGCCGTGCGCCGAAAGCTCGGCATGGCGGCGTTTCGCGCGGATCGATGGCGTCGCGCGGATGAAGAGCTTCGCATCGGCGTCGGGCGCGATGACCGTCCCGATATCACGCCCATCGAGCACCGCGCCCCCCGGTTGATGCGCAAACCGCTTCTGCCGGTGGAGGAGGGCGGAGCGCACGAGCGGATGCGCGGAGACGACCGAAGCGAGCTTGCCGATCTCGTCGTCGCGAAGATGCGGATCGGCGAGCGTCAGCTCGTCGAAATCGCAGGCCGCAACCGCGTCGGCCTCGATCGCCGGATCGAGCTCGAGCCGCTGCACGGTCGCGGCAACCGCGCGGTAGAGCAGCCCGGTATCGAGGTGCGGGAGATTGTAATGGCGGGCGAGCGCCTTGGCGATCGTTCCCTTGCCCGATGCGGCCGGCCCATCGACGGCGATAATCATAGACTAACGCGACCCCCCGGTCAGTTCTGCAAGCGTCTGGAAAAATGCCGGATAGCTGGTGGCGACCGGCGACGCATCGTCGATGGTGACGGGTTTGGCGGCATGAAGTCCAGCGACGACCATGCTCATTGCGATGCGGTGATCGAGTTTCGAGGCGATCTGCGCGCCGCCCGCGATCGACCCGCCGCCCGTGCCGTCGATCGACAGGCCGTCCTCATGCTCGGTGCAGGAAACGCCGCATGCTTCCAGCGCGGCGCGCATCGTCCCGATCCGGTCCGACTCCTTGACCCGCAACTCGTGCGCGCCGCGCGCAACGGTGCGGCCCGAGGCGAAGGCCGCCGCGACGAAAAGCGCGGGATATTCGTCGATCATCGACGGCGTAAGCTCGGGCGGCACGTCGATTGCGGAAAGGGGGGCATGGCGGACGATCAGGTCCGCGACCGGCTCGCCGCCGATCGTGCGGGGCTGCGCCTCGCTGATATCGGCACCCATCATCCTGAGTGCAGTGATGAGTCCGGTGCGGGTCGGGTTCAGCCCGACATTGCCGATCACGATGTCGCTTGCCGGGACGATAGACGCGGCGACCATCCAGAATGCAGCGGAAGACGGATCGCCCGGGACGACGATCTGCTGCGGCTTCAACTCCGCTTCGCCGGTGATCCGGATGACCCGGCCTTCGGAGCCTTCTTCCACGCTCAACTTGGCACCGAAGCCGGCGAGCATCCGCTCGCTATGGTCGCGGGTCGGAACCGGCTCGATGACCGTGGTGATGCCCGGCGTGTTCAGTCCGGCGAGCAGGATCGCCGACTTCACCTGCGCGGAGGCGACCGGCAGCGTGTAGGTGATCGGCACCGCCGGACACAGGCCGCGGACCATCAACGGCAGCTTGCCGCCGGGGCTCGCGGTGATGTCGGCGCCCATCGTGCCCAGAGGAGCGATGACTCTGCCCATCGGGCGCCCCGACAGGGAGGCATCGCCGACGAAGGTCGCGGTGATCGGATGGCTGGCGACCAGCCCCATCAGCAGCCGCGTCGAGGTGCCGGAATTGCCCATGTCGAGCGCTTGTGCCGGCTGGAGGAGCCCACCAACGCCGACCCCGTCGACGTGCCAGATGCCATCATCGTCGCGCGCGATCGTCGCACCCATCGCCCGCAGCGCAGCCGCCGTGGCGAGGACGTCCTCGCCCTCGAGAAGCCCCTCGATCCGGCTGCGCCCGACCGCGAGCGCGGAAAACATCAGCGCGCGGTGGCTGATCGACTTGTCGCCGGGCACGCGGGCGGTGCCGGCAAGTGCGCCGCGCGGGGCGCTTTCGAAGGGGCGAGGGGCTGGGTGCGACATGGGCGGTGCGCGCTTTGACAGTGCGCTTGCGCTATGGCAAGGCGCCCACCACTTTGCCGGGGACACCCCCGCAATCAGCATTTTCCTTGACCCAATTTTACGAGGTAACACGCGGCATGATCAAGCCGGAATGGGGCACGAAGCGTACGTGCCCGAAATGCGCGACGCGTTTCTACGACCTGGAAAAGGATGATCCCGTCACCTGCATCAACTGCGGGTATGCCTGGGAGCCCGAGCCGATCCTGAAGTCGAAACAGCCCCTGCCGTTCGAACAGGCAAAGACCGAGAAGGCACCCGACAGTGATCTGGCGGGCGATGACGAAGATCTGGACATCGATACCGGTGAAGACGAGGAACCGTCGCCCGATGACGAGGTCGATCTGGGCGGCGATGACGACCTTGGCGTCGAAACAGAGAAGCAGGACGACGACAACTGATCGAAATTCGGGGCGTTCGCGTATCGCGGGCGCCTCGATAATCCTGCGACGATCGCAGCGATCCTTTTTTTGGCGATGGAGCGAAATGGCCCGTTGCCAAGCCCGCGAAGCCCGGTTAGGGGACGCGCCTTCCCGAGACGATGGGGCCGTAGCTCAGCTGGGAGAGCGCTGCAATGGCATTGCAGAGGTCAGGGGTTCGATCCCCCTCGGCTCCACCATCCTCCCGTAGATTTCCGTTCTTGCGCGCCGCAGTCGATGACTGACGGCGATTTTTCGTCGTGGATAGGCCGGTCACGCGTTGCGACGGACACGGCTGACGCGACGTCGTTGAGGAGACTGGCCGCCGCGCTCGGTGATGCGGCGGAGCGCTGGCGCAGCGGGTTCGTGCCACCGCTGGCGCACTGGCTCTATCATCTGCCCGAGGATGACCGGTCGGCGCTTGGCCCGGACGGACACCCGGCGCGCGGCGATTTCCTGCCACCGATCGCCGAGCCGAAGCGGATGTGGGCGGGCGGCCGCGTCGCCTTTCTGGCGCCGATCGCCATTGACGCCGTGATCGAGAAGCAAACGACCATTGCGGCGATTACCCGGAAACTGGGGCGGAGCGGCGCGATGACCTTGGTCACGCTCCGGCACGAGATTTCCACGGATGGAACGTGCGCGATCGAGGAGGAGCAGGACCTCGTCTTTCTTCCTCGCGCGCCGTTTGCACCGCCGCGTGCGATCGACGTGCCGGCGCCGGCCGCGTCGCGCGTGATGATGGCCGACGCGACGCTGCTCTTTCGATTTTCCGCGCTGACCTTCAATGCGCACCGGATTCATTATGATCGCGACTATGCGCGAGACGTCGAGGGCTATCCTGATCTCGTCGTCCACGGCCCGCTCCAGGCGATGTTTTTGATGAATTTCGCATTGGAGAACGGCGCTCGGCCCAGCCGGTTTGCCTATCGCGGGCACGCGCCGCTGATCGTCGATCGCCCGTTCACCGTTGCGCGCAACGGGCCGTTTCTGTGGGTGCGCGATGATAGCGGGACGGTGACGATGACGGCACGGATCGACTGAAATTCCGTCCCATCGGCGGACAGTCTCGCGTTAACCCTCAATAGCGCGCGACCGAATCGTAAACGCGGCGTTAACGTCGCGCCATGACCAGAAATTTCGTCCTGACCAACGAGGGGGCCGGACACCCCTTTCGCCGCCGGATGCCTCCGGTTCGTATCGCTCCGGCACCGCGCGGAGACGATCACGACCTGAAGCTGTTCGTGCTCAGCTTCACGGCATTCTTCATCTGCTTCTACACGTTCATCATGTAAGACATTGAAGACGCTGGCGGAGAGGGTGGGATTCGAACCCACGGTGAGCGTGAACCCACGGCGGTTTTCAAGACCGCTGCCTTAAACCACTCGGCCACCTCTCCGCAGCCGCGCCGCTTCTGACCGGGTGCGCCCGCTTGTGCAAGACCCGCGACGACCGGTTTATGGCTTCGGCCGCGACTGTGGCACTGTTCGGCCATGGCTTTTTGGGGGGATCGGGCGCGGCGCGCTCGTAATTCGATAGCGGCGATCATTCTGGCGGCGACGGGAGGGCCCGCGCTGGCGCAGGACGATGCCGGCTTTGCGCGATACATGGTGGAGCTTCGCCAGCAGGCGCTGGCGCAGGGCGTGTCGACGCGCACGGTGGACGCGGTGTTCCCGACGCTCAGCTACAATCCACGCGTGGTTGAGCTCGATCAGGCGCAGCCCGGCAACCCCAATTCCACGACCGTGTCGATGTTCGCGCCCTACCGGATCAAGCATGTCGATGCGGCGCGTATCGGACGGGGACGCTCGACCTATCAGGCGCAGCGTAGCCGGCTCGCGCGGATCGAGAACGAAACCGGGGTGCCGGAATCGATAATGGTCGCGATCTGGGGGCATGAGACCAATTACGGCAGCTATACCGGGGATTTCGATCTGCTGCGCAGCCTCGCCACGCTCGCTTATGAGGGGCGCCGACGCGCGCTGTTCTCGGGCGAGTTCATCGCGGGACTCAAGATGCTCGACCGCGGCGTGACGCGCAGCGAACTCAAGGGCAGCTGGGCCGGCGCGACCGGTAACCCGCAATTCCTGCCTTCGATCTATCTGCGCCTCGCCCGCGACGGCGACGGGGACGGCCGCGCCGATATCTGGAACAGCCCCGCCGACACGCTGGCTTCGATCGCGAACTATTTCGTCAACGCCGGCTGGCGGCCAGGCCAGCCATGGGGCGTCGCCGTCGATGTGCCCGCCAGCTTCAACCGGTCCGAAGTGACGAACCGCATGGTCTCGCCGCGCTGCCCACGCGTGTTCGAGCGACATAGTGGCTGGCGGACGATGGCCGAATGGCGTGCGCTCGGCATCCGGCCGCGGGACGGGCGCTGGCCGGGCGATAGCGTGATGGCGACGCTGCTGGAGGCGGACGGCCCCGGCAAGACCGCGTATCTGCTGACCAGCAACTACCGCGTCATCCTCGATTACAATTGCTCGAATTTCTATGCACTTTCAGTAGGGTTGCTAGCCGATGCGATCGCTGGCTGAGATGCTCGCCCTCGCGCTGTGGGCCTCGATCGCCGGCGGCACGGCGATGGCTGCGCCGACCGCTGTGTCGTTCGACCGGGTGGGCGTTGCCACCTGGTATGGCGAGGAGCTCAAAGGCGCGAGGACCGCGTCAGGCACGCCGTTCGATCCGTCCGCGGTCACCGCTGCCCACCGGACGCTGCCGCTCAACTCCTATGTCGAGGTGACCGCGCTCGATACCGGCCGGACGCTGCTGGTGCTGGTGAACGATCGTGGACCCGGCCGGCGCGACCGTGAGATCGATCTGTCGCGCCGGGCGGCGCAAATGCTCGGCATCGATCGCAATCCGAAGGCGCTGGTGCGGATTCGCGCGGTGCAGCCACGCGCCGATGAGATCGCCGCTCAGCGCAAGGGCAGCGCGACGCTGCGCCTCGACGCTTCGCCCGAACTCCTCGCCGCGTTGAAGCGCTATCGCTCCGGCGACCGACCCGGAGCAATCCCCGCTGCGATGCCGCTGCAGCCCGTGCTGGTCGAGGATGCGCGATACACCGTTCGCGTCGCGACCTTTTCGAACAAGGTCCGCGCAAAGGCACTTGCGGACTCGCTCCACGGCCAAGCCGTCAGCGATGACGGACTTTGGCGCGTGGAAACCGGCCCCTTCACGGGCGGTCGCGCCGCGCAACGCGCACGTGACGCCGCGGCGGCACGCGGCTATGGCGATGCCCGCATCGTTGCTTTCGACTGACTTTCGAACGGATTTGTTTCTCCCATGACCAGAATTGCCGCCGCGCTCGCCCTCCCGCTCGTTGCCATCGTTGGCGCCTATCCCTCGACGGCTGCGGCGCCTGCGCCGCAGTTCCAGACCGAAGCGCCGGTCGCCTACATGACCGACCTTTCGTCAGGCGCGGTGCTGTTCGAGCGTGATGCCGACCGCCGCATGCCGCCGGCGTCGATGGCGAAGATGATGACCGTCTATGTCGCGTTCGACATGGTCGCGAAGGGCGAGTTGAAGCTCGATACCGAATTCACGATGCAGCCCGACACGTGGAAGAAGTGGCATGCGCAGGGATCGACGATGTTCCTGTCGTCTGGCGAGAAGGTCAGCGTCGCAAATCTGCTCTACGGCATCGTCACGCTGTCGGGGAACGACGCGTGCATCGTGCTGGCGGAAGGAATCTCGGGGACCGAGGCGGCGTTCGTCGATCGCATGAACCAGATGCGCGACAAGCTGAAGCTGACGAACAGCAATTTCGGTACCGCGAACGGCTGGCCCGACAACGGCGTGACCTATGTGTCGGCGCGCGATCTCGGCACGCTCGCTGCCCGCACGATCGAGGATTATCCCAAGCTCTACAAGCAGTTCTATTCGCGCCCTGACTTTACCTGGGGCAAGACGCTCGGCTCGGGCGATGCGATCACCCAAGCGAACCGTGATCCGCTGCTCGGACGGGTCGCTGGCGCCGATGGCCTGAAGACCGGACATACCGAAGAGGCCGGCTACGGCTTTACCGGCTCGGCCGAACAGAATGGTCGCCGCCTCGTGATGGTGCTGGCAGGCATGACGAGCTGGAACCAGCGCGTGAACGATTCGGTGCGCTTCATGGAATGGGGTTTTCGCGCTTGGCAGGCGAAGCCCGTCGTGAAGCAGGGTCGCAAGGTCGCCGACGCCGCCGTTCAGCTGGGCGATGCCTCGACCGTCGGGCTCGTCGCCCCGCGCAACCTCACCGTCACGCTGCCCGCGGGCATGACCCCGCAGATGCAGGGCAAGGTCGTCTATCAGGGTCCGATCAAGGCACCGATCAAGGCCGGCACGCATGTCGCCGATCTCGTCATCACCTCGCCCGGCCTGCCACAGCAGACACTGCCGCTGGTCGCCGAAAAGGATGTCGGCGAGGCCGGTTTCTTCGGTCGCGCCTGGGCTGGCCTGACCGGCTTGTTCGGCTGAGGCGGGGCGGATGATCGGTCGCTTCCTCTCGCTGGAGGGCGGGGAAGGGGCGGGCAAATCCACGCAGGCGCGGGCGCTCGCCGCGGCTCTGGAGGCGCGCGGGGTCCACACCCTCGTCACGCGCGAACCCGGCGGCAGCGAGGGCGCGGAGGCGATCCGCGCGTTGCTGATGCAGGGCGATGTCGCGCGCTGGAGCCCGCATACCGAGGCGCTGCTGTTCGCGGCGGCGCGCGCCGACCATGTCGAAAAGACGATCCGGCCGGCCGTAGCCGCGGGCAGCTGGGTTATCTGCGATCGCTTTCTAGACTCGACGCGGGCCTACCAGGGAGTCGCGGGCGGGATCGACGATGCCGCGATTCTGGCGCTCCACGCGTTCGGCAGCCGGGGACTTTTGCCCGACCGGACCTTCGTCCTTCATCTGCCCGCCGCGGACGGCGCACGGCGCGCGGAAGGACGGGACGGCGCCGCAGCGGATCGGTTCGCCGCGCGCGAGGCCGGCTTCCATGCCGACGTGGCGCGCGCGTTCGAAGGCTTTGCGGCGCGCGAGCCGGAGCGATTCCGGATGATCGATGCCGGCGTGGCGCCCGGAGCCGTCACCGCAGCACTTCTCGCCGGGTTGGCCGACTGGCTGCCATGACGTCACTCTACGGCAACGCCGCCGCCCGCGCCGCGTTCGGGGCAGCGATCGACAGTGGCGTCCTGCATCACGCCTGGCTGTTTGCCGGTCCGGAGGGCGTCGGCAAGGGCAGCTTCGCAGTGGCCGCCGCACTCCGCCTGCTGGCCGAAGGGGCGGCGCCCGGCGTGCGGTTTTCCGACTTTGACGTGCCGAGCGATCATCCGGCAGCATCGCTGATCGCCGCGGGATCGCATCCCGATTTCCGGCGTCTCACTCGCTTGCCCAAGGACGCCGACAAGCCCGATGGCGAGCGCGCGCGCAGCATCACCATTGCGCAGGTTCGCGCGTTGCTGCCGATGTTGGCGACCACGCCGTCGCTGTCGCCGCGCCGGGTCATCGTCATCGATGCGATCGACGATCTGGAGCGGGGCGGCGCCAACGCACTCCTCAAGAGCCTGGAAGAGCCGCCCGCGGGCACGATTTTCCTCCTCGTCAGCCACGCGCCAGGACGATTGCTGCCGACGGTCCGCTCGCGCTGCCGGATCCTCCGCTTCGAGCCGCTGGACGATGCCGACATGCGGGCGGCGCTGCGGTCGGAACTGCCGGACGCATCAGCCGAAGAGATCGATGCCTTGGCGCACGCCGGTGACGGCGCGCCGGGCAGGGCGCTCCGCTATGCCGGGCTCGATCTGCCGGCGATCGATACCGCGCTGGCGGGCTTTGCGCGCGATGGCGATCCGGGCAATACGGCCCGGGCGCGACTGGCGAAGGCGCTGTCGCTTAAGGCCGCGCAGCCTCGATACGAGCTCTTTCTGGATCGCGCCCCGACGATGATCGCCGAGGCCGCGGCGCACCGTCGCGGCGAAAGCCTGCGCACCGCGCTCGACGCCTATGATGCGGCGCGCGAGCTTGCCGGCGCCGCACGCGGGCTGTCGCTCGACGCGCAGGGCACGGTGTTCGAGATGGCGGGGATCGTCGCGCGTCTCGCCTGTGCCTAGCCGCTTCACGCCGCGCGCGCGTTGTTCTAGGGGACGCGGATGGGCGACCCCTTCTATATCACCACCGCGATCAGCTACCCCAATGGACGGCCGCACATCGGCCACGCCTATGAGGCGATCGCCGCCGATGCGCTCGCGCGCTTCCAGCGCCAGCGTGGTCGCGACGTCCGCTTCCAGACCGGCACCGACGAGCACGGACTGAAGATGGTGCAAGCCGCGCGCGAGGCCGGCAAGCGCGTCGAGGATCTTGCTGCAGAAATGTCATCGCACTTCAAGGCGATGTGCGATGCGCTTGATATCAGCTACGATCGATTCATCCGCACCACCGAACCTGCGCATCACCGCGCCAGCCAGGCGATCTGGGAAGCAATGGCGGCTGCGGGCGACCTCTATCTCGATCGTTACGAGGGCTGGTATTCGGTTCGTGACGAAGCCTTTTATGACGAGAAGGAGCTCGTCGTCGGGGAAGGGGGCGCGAAACTCTCTCCGCAAGGCACGCCGGTCGAATGGACCGCTGAGGAGACGTGGTTCTTCCGTCTCTCGAAATATCAGCAGCCGCTGCTCGATCTCTACGCGTCACAACCGGACTTCATCCGTCCCGAGAGCCGGCGCAATGAAGTTGTCCGTTTCGTCGAAGGCGGGCTTTCGGACCTGTCGGTTTCCCGTACGAGCTTCCATTGGGGCGTTCCGGTCCCGGGCAGCGATGGCCATGTGATGTATGTCTGGGTCGATGCGTTGACCAATTATCTCACCGGGACCGGCTATCCCGATACGACCGGCGACAACCGCTACTGGCCGGCCGATCTTCATTTGATCGGCAAGGATATCGTTCGTTTTCATGCCGTTTACTGGCCGGCATTCCTGATGTCTGCAAAGATCGCTCTGCCGAAGACAGTGTTCGGCCACGGCTTCCTGCTCCACCGGGGCGAGAAGATGTCGAAGAGCCTTGGCAACGTCGTTGATCCGAGTGAATTGGCCGACGCATTCGGGATCGATGCACTGCGTTATTTCCTGTTGCGCGAAGTGAGCTTCGGCCAGGATGGAAGCTATTCGGCCGAAGCGATCGTGACCCGCGTCAACGCCGAGCTCGCCAACGCGTTCGGCAACCTCGCGCAGCGAACCTTGTCGTTCATTGCCAAGAACCTGGATGGCGAGTTTCCCAAGTCGGGCAAGCCCGAGGACGCCGATGGAATTCTGATCGAGGAAGTTATCGTCGCGGCAGCGGCGATGAAGGCGGCATTCGAGGATCTGGCGCTTAGCCAGGGCGTAGAGGCGTGGCTGCGCGGCGTCTTTGCGTGCAACCAGTATATCGATGCGCGGGCGCCGTGGGCGCTGCGCAAGACCGATCCCGACCGGATGCACGCGGTGCTCCGCACGCTGGTCCGGGCCATCCGTATTCTCGCGATCACGATCCTGCCCGTCGTGCCGACCGCAGCGGCAAAGGTGCTCGACCAGATCGGTGCCGATGCGCGCGATCATGCGGCGATCGATGATGACGGCTGGTATGAGGCGCAGGCCGCCAGCGGTTTCCGCATCGCACCGCCGACCCCGGTGTTTCCACGGCTGGAGTTGCCCGCTGAGGTAAACCCGTAGTGCTCGCCGACAGCCATTGTCATCTGAATTACAAGGGCTTGGTCGAGGATCAGCGCGCGGTGCTCGAGCGCGCCCGCGCTCGCGGCGTTACCGCGATGCTCAACATATCCACCCGTGAGCGCGAATGGGACGATATCGTCGCGACCGCGGAGCGTGAGCCGGATGTGTGGGCCAGCATCGGCATCCATCCGCATGAGGCTGATGCCCATTCCGAAATTGATGTCGCCAAACTCGTAGCGCGCGCAGCACATCCGCGGGTCGTTGGCCTGGGCGAAACCGGGCTCGATTATTTCTACGACCATTCCGACCGCGCCCGTCAGGCGGCGAGCTTTCGCACCCACATCGCGGCCGCGCGCGAAACCGGCCTCCCGGTCATCGTCCACACTCGCGATGCGGAGGACGAGACCGCCTCGATCCTGCGAGACGAACTGGGGAAGGGCACCTATACCGGCGTCATCCACTGCTTTACCGGCACCGGCGCCTTTGCCGATATCGCGCTCGACCTTGGCTTCTACATCTCGATCTCGGGTATCGTGACGTTCAAGAATGCGCGCGAGCTTCAGGAAACCGCCGCGCGGCTACCGATCGATCGCCTGCTTATCGAAACCGATGCTCCGTTCCTTGCGCCCGTCCCGCATCGTGGCAAGACCGGCGAGCCAGCCTTTGTGGCGGACACAGCGGCGTTTCTCGCCGATCTCCGCGGTGAAAATGTCACAGAACTAAAGGCAATTACCGCGCGCAACTTCCACACCTTGTTCGCCAGGACCAAGGCGTGAAGGTTCGCATTCTCGGCTCGGGCACCTCGTCGGGCGTGCCGAGAATCGGGAATGATTGGGGTGCATGCGACCCGCAGGAACCACGCAACCGGCGCACCCGCGCGTCGGTCCTCGTTCAGAGCAAGCACACGACGATCCTGGTCGATACCAGCCCGGATATGCGCGAGCAACTACTGGCGGCAAATGTAGGCGCACTCGACGCCGTCATCTGGACGCACGATCATGCCGACCACACGTTCGGCATCGATGACCTTCGTCAAGTCTACCACATGATCGGGCGCCCGGTGAAAGGCTATGCGCGACCGCAGACGATCGCGGCTTTGCGTCACCGCTTCGACTATGTGTTTGAAGGGGCTCACGGCTATCCGCCGACGGTCGATCTCCAGCCGCTGCCCGATCGCCTGACGATCGGCGACATCGCGATCGGTGTGGCCGATCAACCTCATGGCGGAATCGACACCGCCGGTCTTCGCTTCAGTCATGACGACAAACATGCCGGTTATGCCACGGATTTTCATAACCTAACCGATGCGATGGCGGCGCTCTACAGCGGGCTTGACGTGTGGGTCGTAGATGCGCTGCGCCGGCGCGAACACCCATCGCATCCGACCCTGGAGCAGGCGCTGAGCTGGATAGGACAGCTTCAGCCCCGGCGCGCTGCGCTCATCCATATGGACCAGTCGATGGACTACCGGACGCTGTGCGAAGAACTCCCGAAGGGCGTCGAGCCGGGGTTCGACGGTCTGGAGTTTCATCTGTGAATGACCAGACCGGTCAGGCGATGATCTATGCGCTGATGCTTATCCTGCCGCTGTCAGCGCTCCTGGCACGTCGCGTGCCGATCGGCGCGACGGTAAAAATGGCGCTGGCATGGCTCGCGATCTTTGTCGTCGGCCTGCTGCTCGTCGCGCAGCAGGATCGCATCAAACCCTATTGGCAGCGCGCAAGCACCGCCTTGCTGGACAGCGACCAGCGGGTTTCCGGCGAGACGGTGCGCATCGCGATGGCCGCCGACGGCCATTTCTGGGCGCAGGCGGATATCAATGGCGTGCGGCGACGCATGCTCATCGACAGCGGCGCGACGACGACTGCGCTTTCCGTCGATGCGGCGCGCGCAGCCGGCATCGATGTCGACGAGAGTCCGCTGCCGGTGATGATCGAAACCGCCAACGGAACGATCACGGCAAGGACCGCGACGGCGAAGCGCCTGCAGGTCGGCGGCATCGTCGCGCGCGATCTGCCGGTGGTGGTGTCCGATGCGTTCGACGAAACCGACGTGATCGGGATGAACTTCCTGTCGCGACTGGAAGGCTGGCGGGTCGAGGGCACCACGCTTATCCTCCAACCGAAACACGCCGACAATTAACATAATATATATTATCGGTATATCTGATTTGCCGAAAGGACCCATCCGTTGATCGATCGGCTCATCGCCATCATGGCCCGCCTGCGTCACCCTGAATACGGATGCGAATGGGATCGCGCGCAGACATTTGCGACGATCGCACCCTATACGATCGAGGAAGCCTATGAGGTCGCCGATGCCATCGCGCGCAACGACACCGATGATCTGAAGGACGAGCTCGGCGACCTGCTGCTTCAGGTCATTTTCCACGCTCGCATGGCCGAGGAAGCCGGCGCGTTTGCGTTCGCCGATGTGGTCGAAGCGATCAGCGACAAGATGGAGCGGCGCCATCCCCATATCTTCGGTAACGCGGCGGTCTCGCCCGGTTGGGAAGCGATCAAGGCGGCCGAACGGAGCGAGAAATCGACGCACGGCGCGCTGGGTGGAGTCGCAGCCGGGCTACCCGCGCTCCTACGCGCCGAAAAGCTGCAGCGCCGCGCGGCGCGTGTCGGGTTCGACTGGCCGGATGCGGCCGGTCCCCGCGCGAAGATCGATGAGGAACTCGCAGAGATCGAGGCGGCCGGGCCGGCAGAGGTCGAGGGCGAAGTCGGCGACCTCCTATTCGCCATCGTCAATTGGGCGCGGCACTTGGACGTCGATCCGGAATCGGCTTTGCGCGCGGCCAACGCGAAGTTCGAAATGCGCTTCCGTGCGATGGAAGCGGTCGCCGGCGATGCCTTTCCAGGCCTGTCGCTCGACGCTAAGGAGGAGCTATGGTTTCAGGTGAAGAAGGCCAGTCAACCCACGGATATTGCGGAAGATGAGGTCACCGCCGGTTGAAGCGTTCGTAATCGCGTTCAGCCAACCGCACGTCGTAGACGGAGCGTTCGCCGTCCACATAATGCGCGAGGACCTCGCCGTGCGCATGAAGCCATGCCGCGCCGGCCCCGTCCGAGGCGTCCAGCGCGACGGTGTAGCGGCGATGTCCCTTGGTCAGTAGCTCGCTAACCGCCGCGATCAGCGTGTTAGTCCCCTCCCCGGTCAGCGCCGACAGCGCGACGACATTGTCCCGCCGCGAGGCGTCGGCCAGCAGCGTATTGCGGCGTTCGGCGTCGAAAAGGTCCAGCTTGTTCCAGACCTCGATTGTCGGCGTTCCCTCGGGCACGCCGATCTCGCCCAGCACCGCCTCGACGTCCGCGCGCTGCGCCTCGCTGTCGGGATGCGCCACGTCGCGGACGTGGATCAGCAGATCGGCGGATACGACCTCCTCCAGCGTCGCCTTGAACGCTGCGACCAGCTGGGTCGGAAGTTCGGACACGAACCCGACAGTGTCCGATAGGATCGCCTTGTCGATCCCGGGGAGCGAGATCTGGCGCAACGTCGGGTCCAGCGTCGCGAACAGCAAGTCCTTCGCCATGACGTCAGCGCCTGTCAGCCGATTGAAAAGGGTCGACTTTCCAGCATTCGTGTAGCCTACGAGGGCGATGACCGGCCACGGCGCACGCTGACGGCGATCGCGGTGCAGCCCGCGAGTCCGCGTCACTTGCTCGAGCTCGCGCCGCAGGCGGGCCATGCGATCGCGGATCAGCCGCCGATCCGCCTCGATCTGGGTTTCGCCGGGGCCGCCGAGGAAGCCGAACCCACCACGCTGGCGCTCGAGATGGGTCCAGCTTCGCACCAGCCGCCCGGCCTGATAGTCGAGATGCGCGAGTTCGACCTGCAGCCGCCCTTCCGCGGTCGCCGCGCGCTCGCCGAAGATTTCCAGGATAAGGCCGGTGCGGTCGATGACCTTCGCCTCGATCGCCTTTTCCAGATTCCGCTGCTGTATGGGCGTGAGCGCGGCGTCGAAAACGACCAGATCCGCTTCCTCCATCCGTGCGGAGGCAGCCAGCGCCTCGACCTGCCCCGACCCGATCAGCGTCGCCGGGCGCGGCGCCCGGACGCGGATCGCGTGCTTGTCGGCGACGACGATCCCGATCGCCTCGGCCAGACCAGCCGTTTCCTCCAGTCGCGCCTCCGCGTCGCGCGATGACGCGCCCTGGTCCGGATAGACGATAAGCGCCCGCGCCCCGCGAGAGAACTCGTCGCGGTCGCGTTCGAAGCCGGTACTCAATCGATGATCCTTAGTTGTCGTCGGATTCTTCCGGCTCGTCAGCAAGATTCAGCGGACGCGAAGGCTGGATGGTCGATACCGCGTGTTTGTAGACGAGCTGCGCCATGCCATCGCGGTGCAGCAGCATACAGAACAGGTCATAGGCGGCGATCCCGCCCTGCAGCATCACGCCGTTGACCAGGAACATGGTGACCGGGTCTTCCGACTTCCTTACCGCGTTGAGGAAAACCTCCTGCAACAACGGCTGCTTGCGGGGCACTTCTCCCATCGCGTCGACGATTCCGGCCACGTCGATGGGCCCCGATGGCATGATGGTGGAGATCGCATGCTTGTAGATCAGCTGCGACTGGCCGTCGCGGCGCAGCAGCACCGAGAAATTGTCGAACCACGTCACGATGCCCTGGAGCTTCACGCCCTTGACGAGAAACATCGTGACCGGCGCCTTGGATCGGCGCAGCGAGTTCAGGAACAGATCCTGAAGCGAGCTCTGTTTTTCGGCCATGTGCGTAGGTCCTTGCTTTTGGCGGAGTTTGCCCCGCGGTGCGCCGGTTCCCCCGGCGTCGGACGCAGCCCCCGTTGGACCCGCGCCGCGCTAATCTAGGGTCGCACCCCCCGAAGGTCCAGCGCGCGCATCGCCTTCGCCGACCGTTCCCGCGGTGCCGATCGATTGATCGATCAACCCGGCGCGCATCATCCACCAGAAGAGGAAGACGCCCGGTAGCGCGACGACCGTCGTCAGCAGGTAGAAATCGACATAGCCGATGCTCTCGACAAGCCCGCCCGCCGTCGTGCCGCTCAGGAAACGGCCGACGATGCTGGAGGCGGCGGAAATCAGCGCATATTGGGCGGCGGTGAAGCGCAGATTCGCCAGCGCGGAGAAATAGGCGACGACGGTGACGCCGCCGATTCCGCTCGAAAAATTCTCGAACCCGATCGCGCTCGCCATGCCGATATTGGAATGGCCGGCGGCGGCCAGCCCTGCAAAACTGAGATTGGAGATCGCCATCAGGACAAGGCTGATGAGGACCGATCGCTTCATGCCAAGCCGCGCATACATCACGCCGCCCACGAACACGCCGATCAGCAGCGCCCAGAAGCCGACGCCCACGTCGTAGATCGCGATCTCGTCCTTGCTGAAGCCCAGATCGTTGAACAGCAGCCGGAAGGTAAGATTGGCGAGCGTGTCGCCGATCTTGTGGATGAGAATGAAGACCAGCACCAGCACCGCGCCGCGCCGCTGGAAGAATTCCGCGAACGGACCGATAATTGCGGTGCCGATATCGAGGCGCGGCCGCTTGGCGGTAACTTCCTCGTGCCGCTTGGACTCGCCCATGAACAGCGCGACGAGCAAGGCCGGTGCGGCAAAGACCGCACTGAACATGTAGGCCGTCGTCCAGCCCGCGCGTGCCGCGATGACCAGCGCGAGCGCGCCAAGCAGCGCGGAACCGATCCGCCATCCATATTGGCCCATCCCTGCGCCCACGCCGAGCTGGCGCGGCTCGAGCAGCTCGATCCGGTAGGCGTCGATGACGATGTCGAAACTTGCCCCCGCAAATCCGAGCAGCAGCGCGGCGGTCGCAGTGCTGGCAAGCGAAACCTTCGGATCGGCAAGCCCCAGGTTGAACGTGGCGATCACGACGAGCGCCGCAAGCACGATCAGCCACGACACGCGTTGTCCCAGCCGGCCGAGGACCGGGATCCGCACCCCCTCGATGATCCATGCCCACAGGAACTTCAGATTATAGGTGAGGATGACGAGCGCGAAGGCGGTGACGCTCTTCTTCTCGATCCCCGCTTCGGCAAGGCGGCTGGCGAGCGTGCTGTTGATCATCGTCAGCGGAAAGGCGGACGACAGGCCCAGTGCGAGTGACGCGATCGGCGCCTTTTCCAGATACGGCCGCACGCCGTCCCACCATGTCGCTCCGCGAACGCTTACGCCGTCACTCAAGGCTTGCTCCCCTCACCCAAGCAGAGAACACTAGGGGTCTAAGGACGGAGAGGAAAGGCATGAACGCAACCAGAGGTCGCCTAGCCCCCACATCCGGCCAGCTCGCGCTGGCGGCGCGGCTGGCGCAAGGCGGCTCTCGCGCGGCGGATGCTATCACGCATGTGAATGCTGACGCCTATACGTCGCCCGGGCGCCACGCGGCGGAGCAAGCGCAGATCTTCGCGTGCACGCCACTCGTGATCGCGCCGTCCGCGCTCTTGCCCGAGCGTAACATGTCGGTTCCGCATGACGGGTTCGGCAAGCCCCTGCTGATCGCGCGCGACAAGGACGGAGAGGCGCACGTCCTTCTGAACGTCTGCCGACATCGAGGCACGCGGCTCGTCGAGGGCACCGAGAGGATTTGCGCGCCGCGGCTCACCTGCCCCTATCACGCCTGGACGTACTCCCTCGACGGCGCGCTGACCGGACTGCCGCGACCTGACAGCTTTCCCGGCCTCGACAAGCGCGATTTCGCGCTAAAGCATCTGCCGACGCGTGAGGCGGGCGGGCTCATCTGGTTCGCCTTCAACGACGACGCCGATTTTGCCGAGGCGGACGAGTTGGGTCAGGATTTCGATGCGTTCGGACTTGCTGGCCAATATCTCTTTCGCCGCCGCACCCATGATGTGGCTGCGAACTGGAAACTCATCATGGATGCGTTTCTGGAAAGCTATCACGTCCAGCGCCTGCATGCGGCGACGATCGGCAAATTCTTCCGGGACGGCGTCGCTACCGGAGACATGATCGGGCCGCACCAGCGCTCGGCCGTCGGGCGGGACGTGTCGGCGGAGGCTGTCGCCGCCGAAGACTGGCCCACGCTTCGCTCGGCGATCACCTACACCTACCAGATGTTCCCGGGCACGATCCTGATCGTCAGCCCCGATTATGTGAACCTCATGACCCTGATGCCGCAGGCGCACGACCGCGTGTTGGTGGAGGATTTCATGCTCATTCCCGAGGCGCTCGCAACCGAAAAGGCACTGGACCACTGGGAGCGTAGCTGGAACCTCCTGGACGGCGGCGTCTTCGCCAGCGAGGACTTCCGAGCCGCTGCGCTTGGCCAGCAGGGCCTGCAGTCGGGCGCGATCGATCGGATCACGCTCGGCACGCTCGAAGCCGGTATCCGCACCTTTCACGATCAGGTCGAGGCGCGTCTGTAGCGCGTCTCAGGCAGCAACACCGAACAGCGTGAATCCGCTCGGCAGGCGGCGCGGCGGTTTGCCCGCGCGCACCTTCTCGCACGTCTCGATCGCCGACAGCAATCCGCGCTGCGTATAGGGCTTGCTGAGCCACCCGATCGCCAGCGCCTCCGCCTCCTGAGGGGCATGCCCGGTCACGAACAGGACAGGAATCGATCGGGCCTGGGCCGCTCGGGCGACGTCCAGCCCGCTGCCGTCCGCCAGCGAGACGTCGACCAGCACCAGGTGAACCTCACTATCCCCCTCGAGCACCGCCACGGCGTCGGCGACCCGATCGACCGTAGCGACCACCACATATTCCTGCTCGGTCAGCAGATGCTCGGCATCGAACGCGATCAGCGGCTCGTCCTCGACGACGAGGAGACGCAGGATCTGACGCTTCTTCTTCCCGAACATGTCCCGCTCCACCCGCGCCGTGCCGCCACGGCCCGCACGCGATATTCGCCTTTTGTCCCATAACGCCGCGCGGGCGAATCGGCTGCAAAATATTCTGCACGCGGCAACACAATGATTGTATCAGCACGCGCATGTCGCTTCCGCCGAAATCCGCCCCTCCATCCGCCCGATCGGGTGAGGCGCCCCAACGCATCGCCAAGCTGCTGGCCCGAGCGGGCGTCGCGTCGCGCCGCGAGATCGAGCGGATGATCGGCGAAGGCAGGATCGCGATCGATGGCGTCGCGATCGATACGCCCGCGACCATCCTGACCTCGCTGGCGGGCGTCACCGTGGACGGAAATGCCGTCGCCGCGGCCGAGCCCGCACGGCTGTTCCTGTTCCACAAGCCGCGCGGCGTCCTGACCACGGAGCGCGATCCCGCCGGCCGCCCGACCATTTACGACCGCCTGCCGAAGGACCTGCCCCGGCTCATGCCCGTCGGCCGCCTTGATCTGAACACCGAGGGGCTGCTGTTGATGACGACCGACGGGGAGCTGAAGCGGTTGCTCGAACTGCCCGCGACCGGTGTCGAACGCGCCTACCGGGCGCGCGCCTACGGCAATGTCACGCAGGCGCAATTGGAGGACCTGATCGAAGGCGTCGAGATCGAGGGCATTCGCTACGGATCGATCGACGCCAATCTCGAACGCCGGACCGGCGCCAACGTCTGGATCGAGATGATCCTGACCGAGGGCAAGAACCGCGAAGTGCGCCGCGTGCTCGAATATCTCGACCTCGAAGTCTCCCGACTGATCCGGACGCGCTACGGCCCGTTCATCCTCGGCGACTTGCCGGTGGGTGGCATCGGCGAGGTGCGTCAGCGCGACCTGGCCGCGTTTCGCAAGAACCCGACGAGCAAGACACTCCAGCCTATGCACGCGCCGGACACCGCTCCCTCGACTGCGCGCGCGTCGATCGCAAAGGTCGGCATGGTTGAACCCGAACGTCCATCGACCCGGCCGCAGCGGCCCGCTCGTCCGCAGCAGGTGCAGCGGCCGGCAAGGCCTGCACCGACGGCGGTGCCCGCACGCGGTGGACGCCGCGAGCGGGATCCCTCGCACGACACGATCGCGAAGCCCGCTCGCGCCGCACGAGTCCGCGCGCACCGCGACGCGACTGGCTCGACGACCGCGGCCGAATGGAAGCCCCAAGTGCCACGCGGGAAGTATCCAGAGCCCCGCTCCGGTGCCCGGCCCGCCCGGCCGCCGCGGACGCGGAAGTAACCAATGCGGATCATCGCCGGAACGTGGCGCGGTCGGCCGATCACCGCCTCGAAGGGCGATGTCACGCGCCCAACCGCCGATCGCACGCGTGAAGCGCTGTTCTCGATGCTCGCCAGCCGTCTCGGCAGCTTCGAAGGACTCAGCGTCGCCGATCTGTTTGCCGGATCGGGCGCGCTGGGACTTGAGGCGCTGTCGCGCGGTGCCACCTCCTGCCTCTTCGTGGAGCAGGATCGCGATGCGCTCGACGCGCTGCGTGCCAATGTCGCCAAGCTCGGCGCCAAGGCCGATATCCGCGCGGGGTCGGTGTTGTCGCTGGGCCCCACGCCAGCCCCCCGCGATCTCATCCTCATGGACCCGCCCTATGGCACCGGCGCGGGAATCGTTGCGCTCGACAAATTGAGCCGGCTTGGCTGGATCGGCCCCGCAACATGGGTGAGCCTCGAAACCGCGAAGCAGGAAGAGGTCGCACTGGACGGTTTCGCGGTCGATGCCAGCCGGGTTCACGGCAAGGCGCGGGTCACGCTCCTTCGCCGCGCTTGAGGATCAACAGTCCTGCGCCGCTCAGGATACCCGCCGCCACAAGGTAGAGCCCGACGATGCCGATCCCACCGCGCTCGACCAGCGCCTGCGCGGCGATCGGGGCAAGCGCGCCGCCGATGATCCCGCCGACGTTGAACGTCACTGACACGCCGGTGTAGCGGACGCCCGACGGGAAGAGGCTCGGCAACCATCCGCCGAGCGGTCCATAGGCGAAGCCCATCACGAACAGCGCGAGCGCGAGCCATGTAAAGACTTCAACGGTCGCGCCGCTGGCAAGCATCGGCCCCATGAGCGCGCCGGCAAGAGCACAGCCGGCAAAACCGATCCAGAGCATCGCCCGCGCGCCACGCCTGTCGGCGGTGACGCTCGCCACGATGATCCCCGCCGCCAGAAACAGGATCGCGACAAGCTCGATCGCCAGAAAAGCCTGGCGCGAATAGCCGAGCGCCGTCGTGCCGTAACCAAGCGCGAAGGCGGTCGCGAGGTAGAAGAGCGAGAAACAGGCGACGACCGCTAGCGTGCCCGTCAGCACCGCCCGCGCATGACCGGCGAACAACGTCGCGATCGGCACCTTGGGCAGCGCGTCTGCGGCGGCTGCTTCGCGGAAGGCTGGCGTCTCGGTCACCTTCAACCGAACCCATAACCCCAGCGCGACGAGGACCGCGCTGGCTAGAAACGGCAGACGCCAGCCCCAGGCAAGGAATTGCGCGTCGGTGAGGACGAACCCGAGCAGGAGGAAGAAGCCGTTTGCTGCCAGAAAGCCGACGGGCGCACCGAGCGGCGGGAACATCCCCCAGGTGTTGCGCCGTCCGGCCGGGGCATTCTCGACCGCGAGCAGCGCCGCCCCGCCCCACTCGCCGCCGAGGCCCAGCCCCTGGCCGAAGCGAAGCAGGCACAGGAGTGCTGGCGCGACCCAGCCGACCTGCGCGTGGGTCGGCAAGAATGCGATCGCGACGGTCGATCCGCCCATCAGCATCAGCGATGCGACGAGCGTCGACTTCCGACCGAGCCGATCGCCGAAATGACCGAATATGATGGCGCCGACCGGCCGCGCAACGAAGGCGAGGCCAAAGCTGGCATAGCTCAGCATCAGTTGCGCGGATGCGCTGTCGGACGGAAAGAACAACGGCCCGAAAACCAACGCGGCGGCGGTCGCGTAGATGTAAAAATCGTAGAATTCGACTGCGGTGCCGACGAGGCTCGCAGTCAGAATCCGGCGGGACGACACAGCGGCAGACACCGCGCCTCTGTGCGCTGGCCGCCTCGACACGTCAAACCGCGCCGAAAGCAGAATCCTGCATGCGCTGCCACGCGATTGTCACGAATTTGCGTCAATAGGATGCTGTCGCGGTTTGAGCCGCGCATCTGCCGGGCGTGGCCCCCTGCCCGGCCCTTCCCTGAACTGCGGGCGGCCCGTTGCGGCCGCCCATTTTTTGTCAGTGTCCGGTCGCGTGCACGATCGCCAGCAGAAGCCAGTACAAGCCGCCCGACAGCGCCATCGCAACGGGCAGCGTCATGAACCAGGCCAGCACCATGTTGATGATCGTGCGCCGCTGGAGCGACTGGCCATTGCCGACCGCTGCACCGGCCACGCCCGATGTCAGGATGTGCGTCGTCGAAACGGGCAGGCCCTTGAACGCGGCGAGCAGGATCGTGCCCGCCGCCATGATCTGCGCAGAAGCCCCCATGCCATAGCTGAAGTGCGACGAGCCGATCTTCTCGCCGACCGTCACGACGATCCGCCGCCAGCCGACCATCGTGCCGAGGCCGAGCGCGAGCGCGACCGTCACCTTGACCCAGGTCGGGATATAGCGCGTGCCCGTCTCCAGCTTGCCCTGATAGCTGCGCACCACGGTGGCATCGGCGGCCGATAGCCCGGCGCCGACATGATCGCCCTTCACCATCAGCTTCGTCGTATCGAGGACGAGATACATGTCGTTGCGCAGGTTCGGCGTCGCCGCCGACGGCACCTTGCCGAGCGAACCATAGCTCGCGATCCGCTGCGTCACGTCGCGTGAGACGGTATCGAGCGCGGCGAACACCCGCGGGCTGTCGACCTGTTTCGCCTGCAGCGCATCGGCAAGCACTGCGCGCGACTGAGGCATGGCGACCTGCTCGCCGCCTGCCTTCATGCGGAACACATTGGCCGCTTGCGTCGCGCTCTGGACGAACGCCGGCGTTGCGCTTTCCGGCACGGTGCGATTGAGCGCATAGGCCGTCGGCGCACAGCCGATGAGGATCAGCATGATGAGCCCCATGCCCTTCTGCCCGTCATTGGCGCCGTGCGCGAAGCTGACGCCCGTCGCGCCGAAGACGAGCAGCGCGCGGATGCCCCTGGGCGGCGGCGCATCGCCTTCCGGTTCGCGGAAGAGTTTTGGATCGCGTGCGAATGCCTTCATCGCGAGCATGCAGATCAGCGCGCCGCCAAAGCCGATCAGCGGGCTGATCAGCAGCGCGGACAACACCGTCTCGACCTGTCCCATGTCGAGCCCCGAAGTCCCCCCGGTGGTGCCCGACAGGAGCTCGTTGGCAACGCCGACGCCGAGGATCGAGCCGATGAGCGCGTGGCTGGAAGAATTGGGAATCCCGAAATACCAGGTTGCGAGATTCCATCCGACTGCCGCCAGCAACAGTGCGAAGATCATCGCATAGCCGGCCGCCGAGCCGATGTTCAGGATGAGATCGACCGGCAGCAGCGTGATGATCGAATACGCGACAGCCCCCGTCGAGGCCATCACGCCGATGAAATTCCACACACCCGACCAGATAACCGCAACCGGCGCCGACATGGCGTTGGTGTAGATCACTGTCGCGACCGCGTTGGCGGTATCGTGAAATCCGTTCACGAACTCGAATCCCAGCGCGATCAGCAGCGCTAGCCCGAGGAACAGGAACACCCCGGTCGCCAGCGTCTCGCCGACCTGCTGCGTATCGATGAAGATGCTGTAGCCCGCATACACCAGTCCCGCGATGCTCGCGGCCAAAAACGCAAGGCGCACGGAGGGATGAAGCGGGCGATCGATGCCATGCGGCGAGCGAGCGGGCGAGGCAGACTCGCCGGCCGCGAGAGCATTGGTAGCCATGATGATCCCGCCTTCGCCCCGATCGATGACAATTTGATGACAGCGATCGATCCAGCGGCGGTTTCGCTGTCGGCCTGATCACGTCTTCAGGGCGCCATCCTCTCCCGAGGTCAGCCGGGATAGCGTTCGAATCGCGGCAGGTCACCCGTCGACTTCATCCACGCCGGGTCGTCGGCGATCTGGATATGGACGGTCGCGGGAAAAGCGTCGGGATCGTCGAGTGTAGCGATCTGGATGTCGATCTGACCGGGAAACGCCGCCTCGCTGGTATAGAACAACCCCGTTCCGCACGTTCCGCAGAATTGCCGGCGACCATCCTCCGACGACCGGTATTCCTTCGTCTCGCCGACGATCGTCACCGCGTCGCGCGGGAACAGCGCCCATCCGACCATTTGAGCCCCGGAACACCGCGTGCAATCGCGGCAATGGCACAGCGCCGCGTGGGCAGGCGCGCCCTCCACCGTGTAGCGTACCGCGCCGCAATGACATCCTCCGCTGGGCATCGATTCTCTCCCGGTCGTTCGCTTCATGTTCTCACGATCGCTTCGTCGCGGCAAGCCCGCGAGAGCTTGCTTCGAGCGCCCGCGTTCCCTAGCTGTTCACGCGTGACCCCACCTGCGCCCTCCCCTGCCGATCCGCCCTATCTCCGCGGCCTGAACGCGCCGCAGCGCGAGGCGGTGCTGACCACCGAAGGCCCTGTCCTCGTCCTCGCGGGCGCAGGCACCGGCAAGACCGCCGCGCTCACCGCCCGGCTCGCCCACCTCCTCTACACGCGCAAGGCCTATCCGTCGGAGATCCTGAGCGTCACCTTCACCAACAAGGCTGCGCGCGAGATGCGCGAACGCGTCGGACGGCTGGTGGGCGACCTGGTCGAGGGGATGCCATGGCTCGGCACCTTTCACGCGATCGGCGCGAAGATGCTTCGCCGCCACGCCGAGCTCGTCGGACTTCAATCCAACTTCACGATCCTCGATACCGACGACCAACTCCGCCTGCTGAAGCAGCTCATACTAGCCGCCGATATCGACGAGAAGCGCTTCCCCGCCCGCAGCCTCACCGGACTCATCGACCAGTGGAAGAACCGCGGCCTCACCCCCGCAGAGATCGATGCCGGCGAAAGCGAGCGCTACGCCAACGGCCGCGGCGGCGAACTGTATGAACAATATCAGGCGAGGCTGCGCGCAGTGAACGCCTGCGACTTCGGCGACCTGCTGCTCCACATGCTGACCATCCTGAAGCGCGACCGTGAGGTGCTCAGCGCTTATCAGCAGCGCTTCCGCTATATCATGGTCGACGAGTATCAGGATACCAACAGCGTCCAGTATCTCTGGCTGCGCCTCCTCGCGCAGGAGCGCCGCAACCTGTGCTGCGTCGGCGACGACGATCAGTCGATTTACTCCTGGCGCGGCGCGCAGGTGGAGAATATCCTGAAGTTCGAGAAGGACTTCCCCGGCGCCGTTGTCATCCGCCTGGAGCAGAATTACCGCTCCACTCCGCACATCCTCGCCGCCGCTTCCGGCGTCATCGCCCATAATGGCGGCCGCCTCGGCAAGACCTTGTGGACTGAGGAAAGCGCCGGCGAGAAGGTCAAGGTCCTCGGCATCTGGGACGGCCCCGAGGAAGCGCGCCGCGTCGGCGAGGAGATCGAGGCGGCGCAGCGAAACGGCACCAGCCTCGACGATGTCGCGATCCTCGTGCGCGCCCAGCACCAGACCCGCGAGTTCGAGGACCGCTTCATCGCGATCGGCATGAATTACCGCATCGTCGGGGGCGCACGCTTCTACGAGCGCATGGAGATCCGCGACGCGCTCGCGTATCTGAGGGTCGTCAACCAGCCCGCCGACGATCTGGCCTTCGAACGCATCGTCAACACCCCAAAACGCGGCCTCGGCGACAAGGCGCTCGCCAAGCTCCACATGCTCGCGCGGGCGGAGGGCGTGCCCCTCACCATCGCCGCCGCGCGCATTCTCGATACCGACGAGTTGACCCCGCAGGCCCGCCGCGCGCTCGGCAACCTCGTCGGCGATATCGCCCGCTGGCGCGACATGGCGCGCGACCTGCCCCATGCCGAGCTCGCCCGCCAGTTGCTCGACGAAAGCGGCTACACTGCGATGTGGCAGGCCGAGAAATCGACCGAGGCCGCCGGCCGCCTCGAAAACCTCTCCGAACTCGTCCGCGCGATGGAGGAATATGAAAGCCTCGGCGCGTTCCTTGAGCATGTCAGCCTCGTAATGGACAACGAGGCCGCCGCCGGCGACCCACGCGTCACCATCATGACGATCCACGCCGCGAAGGGCCTCGAGTTCGATACCGTCTTCCTCGTCGGCTGGGAGGAAGGACTTTTCCCCTCGCAGCGCGCGATCGACGAAGGCGGGACGTCGGCGCTCGAGGAGGAACGCCGCCTCGCCTATGTCGCGATCACCCGCGCACGCCGCCGCGCGGTGGTCCTCCACGCCGCCAATCGCCGCATCTACGGCCAGTGGTCGTCATCGATCGCCTCGCGCTTCGTCGGTGAACTGCCGGATGCGCATATCGAAACGGAAACGACGATGTCGGGCGGCGAGAGCCTGTGGCGCGCAAATTGGTCCGAACATGCCGATCCGTTCAGCACTGTCGGCCGAGGCACCGGCCGCGGCCCCGGCTGGCAGCGCGCGGCCGGCGCTGGCACCAGTTTCACCGCGGGTCCGTCCCGTGTGGTCGAAAGCCGCGCCAGCGCGATCAGCCTCGGCAACAAGGGCCGCGACGATCTGGCGGTCGGAATGCGCGTCTTCCACCAGAAATTCGGCTACGGCGAAATCGCCGAGATCGAGGGCAACAAGCTCGAGATCGATTTCGAGCAGGCCGGCCGCAAGCGGGTGATGGACAGCTTCGTCAGCCTGGGGTGATCGCGCCGGCGACCACCCCGATATCCATTCAGGCGAGCGCGCGCACCTTCGGCTCGCGATCGTAAAAGCGTTTCGCTGCGGCCTTCACAAAGGCGTCGCCCAGATCGGTGACGCCCGCGTCGGCCTCGATGCCGGCCTTGTCGAGCAGCGGTTTCGCCGCTTTCGAGGCGCCGATCGCCTTCAGGTGGCCGAACGCGTCCATCGCGAACTGCACCGCCGCGCCCTGTTTCATCAGCGCCCGGCAGCCATCGTCCGACAGAACGATCGCGACCGCATCGAAGATCTGCGAGGGCGAGCCCGCCAGTTGGCCGTCGGCTTTCATGACATTGCCGTCGGAAAGCTTCGCGCCGCCCACCTTCGGTGCGACGACAACGGGCTTGCCGCCAGCCTTTTCGACCGCAGTCTTCACCTTGGCGACGTCGCCCGCATCCGACCCATCCGCGATGAGAATGCCGACCGCGCGGCCTTCCAGCGTCGCTTTCATGTTCTTCTGGGTGGACAGCGCAGGAGATGGCTCCATATCGACGGCCGCGCGCGCTGGCTTCGTCTTGGCGGGCAGATCGATTCCCAGCCCGTCCGCCACGCGCTTGGCGAGCCCCTCATCGACGTTACGCAGGTTCGCGACCATCCGCGGCTGGACCTGTTCAAGTCCGACCTTCGACAGCTCGAAAGTGAAGGACGACGCGATATGCGCGCGTTCATTGTCGGTCATCGACGTCCAGAACAGCCGCGCATGGCTGTAATGGTCGGAGAACAATTCCGCGCGAACCCGCAGCTTCTCGCCGCTCTCGTCGGTGCCGGTCGAGGCCGGGTTAGTGGTGAACCCGGTCATCGGGCACTCGCGCGGGCCGCCTTCCTCGCCGTGCGCGGCCAGGCTGTTCGGTTCGTAGTTCGCGCGCCCCTTCGGCACGTTCATCTGCATCTGCCCGTCGCGCTGGAAGTTCATGACCGGACATTTCGGCGCGTTGATCGGTAACTGGTGGAAATTCGCCGTCCCCAGCCGCGACTTTTGCGTGTCGAGATAGCTGAACAGCCGCCCCTGCAGCAGCGGATCGTTCGAGAAATCGACGCCGGGCACGATGTTTGCCGGGCAGAACGCGACCTGTTCGGTTTCAGCAAAGAAATTGTCGGGATTGCGATCGAGGACCATCCGCCCGATGATCCGGACGGGCAGCACCTCTTCGGGGATCAGCTTCGTCGCGTCGAGCACATCATAAGACTGCGCTTCGGCAAAGGCGCGGTCGAAGGTCTGGATGCCGAGTTCCCATTCGGGAAAGTCGCCCGCATCGATCGCTTCGAACAGGTCGCGCCGATGATAATCATTGTCGGCCGCCTGCAGCTTCAGCGCCTCGTCCCAGACGGTCGATTGCAAGCCGAGCTTCGGCTTCCAGTGGAATTTGACGAAGGTGGCTTTGCCATCGGCATTCACCAACTGGAAGGTATGGATGCCGAAGCCTTCCATCATCCGCAGCGACCGCGGGATCGCGCGATCGGACATCGCCCACATCAGCATGTGC
This sequence comes from Sphingomonas sp. EC-HK361, assembly GCF_902498785.1. Classification (GTDB taxonomy): domain Bacteria; phylum Pseudomonadota; class Alphaproteobacteria; order Sphingomonadales; family Sphingomonadaceae; genus Sphingomonas. The sequence goes on along the minus strand of NZ_LR701494.1, from coordinate 227,365 downwards.
GTCGTCTCCGGCATCAGCGATGCCCAGTCCCAGAACGTGTCATGCGCGCTGCCCGCCTGCGGATAGGCGCGATCCGCCTCCATCTTCACCGAATGGACAAGGTCGGGGAACTTGATCGCGTCCTGGATGAAGAACACCGGGATGTTGTTGCCGACGAGATCCCAATTGCCTTCGGTGGTGTAGAATTTCACCGCGAAGCCCCGCACGTCGCGCGGCGTGTCGACCGACCCGGCACCGCCCGCGACGGTCGAGAAGCGGGTGAAGACCGGCGTCTTCGTGCCCTTCTTGAACAGCGCCGCCTTCGAAAGGTCGGAGATATCCTCGGTCGCCTCGAAATACCCGTGCGCAGCAGAGCCGCGCGCGTGGACGATACGCTCGGGAATGCGTTCGTGGTCGAAATGGAAGATCTTCTCGCGAAGCACGAAATCCTCAAGCAGCGTCGGACCGCGCGCCCCGCTCTTCAGGCTGTTCTGGTTGTCGGACACGCGGATGCCCTGGTTGGTCGTCAGCGCATCGCCGCCACCCGCCTGCTGGTGGGTTTCTCCGCCGTTGCCGGTCGTCGTCTTGATGGCGTCGGTCACTTGCGCGCTCCTGATGCGAGATGTGTCGTTGGTGTCCGAACGCCCTACCTCTCCGCTATGTCCCGTTCAGGAACGATTTCTCTTCCCGCAGGTAATGCCGAGCGCAGCGCCGCGTCACCAAGCTGTCGGCGCCGGCACAGGAGTTCGTTATGCGCAGATTTTCGATTACCCTCGCCGCAGCCGCGCTTTCGATCGGAGCCGCGGCGTCGATGCCCGCCCTCGCCCAATCATCCGCGGACGACGCTCGCTTCCGCGCAGCGCAGGATCGGTTCGACCGTGAGTATCAGATCTTCCGGCAGGAGGCCGATCGCTATCAGGCCGCGAGATCGCGCGGCGGATATTACGCCCCCCCGCCCCCATCCGGCGCATACCGCGAAGCCCCGGACTACACGCAGGACGATCGCTACGAGAACGGTTACGATCCGTCTCGCTATTATCGTTCCGGCTCCAGTTATCAGGAGCGGACGCTGAGCGCCGACGACCGTGTCTATGCCGGCACGGACGGGCGTTATTACTGCAAGCGGTCGGACGGCACGACCGGCCTTATCGTCGGCGGCGCGGCCGGCGGCATCCTTGGCAACGTGATCGATGGCGGCCATTCGCGTATCGTCGGCACGTTGCTTGGGGGTGCGGCGGGCGCGCTGGCCGGCAAGGCGATCGATCAGAACAACAGCCAGGTGCGCTGCCGCTGAACGGCCGATGCGCGGTCGGGTCAGTCCGGCTCGACCGCCATCAGCACCGATCCCGCATAGCGCGCATCGGTCGCGTCGAACTGCTCGCTGACTGTAAAACGCCGCGGCGTGATGCGGATCGGGCCGAGGCCCGCCAGCTTGAAGGTGCCGAACTTTTCCTCACGCGGCGGCTTGCCGTCGCGTTCCAGCGTGATGGCATCGACGTGCAGCTCGTCGTGGCGAGTATACAGGACGTGCGGCGCGAGGATCACCTCACCCCGATTATAGGTCGCGGCGACCGCCTGCTTCTTCACGATCGCCTCAAACATGGTCGGGGTCGTCGGAGGTGGCGGCTGGGTAGGACGCGGTGCTTCGGTCATCGCCCGCGTCCCTACCGCCCGCCGCTGCGTCGCAGCAAGACCCAAAAAGGTATCGGCCGTTACGGCTTTGCCGCTCCCATCAGTTTCTGCGCGAAATAGGTCATCTGCAGCGCCTGCAGCCGCGCGCCCTGCTTGATATCGGCGTCGCCGGAGTGGCCTCCCGCGGTATCCTCGTAGAACAGATAGGGCAGGCCGTATTCCTTCATCCGCGCCGCGAACTTGCGCGCATGCTGCGGTCCCACCCGGTCGTCCTTCGTCGTGGTCCAGATATAGGGCTCGGGATAAGCCACGCCCTTCTTCAGATTCTGGTAGGGCGAGATCTTCGCCAGGAATGCGCGCTCCTCGGGCACATCGACCGACCCGTATTCATCGACCCAGGACGCGCCCGCCGCGATCTTTTCATACCGCATCATGTCGAGCAGCGGCACCTGGATCGTCACTGCCTTCCACAAATCGGAATGCTGGTTGAACTCGACCCCCATCAGCAGCCCGCCATTGGAGCCGCCATAGATGCCCAGCTTCGCCGGCGACGTGATCTTGCGGGCAAACAGGTCCTTCGCGACGCTGGCGAAATCGTCATAGATCACCTGCCGTTTGGTCTTGCGGCCCGCATCATGCCACTTCGGTCCGAACTCGCCGCCGCCGCGGATGTTGGCGAGGACATAGGCCCCGCCCCGCTCCAGCCAGAGCTTGCCCGTCGTGGCCGCATAGCTTGGCGTCATCGGCAGCTCGAAGCCGCCATAGGCGGTCATGATCGTCGGCGTCGTGCCGTCGAGTTTTGCCCCAGCCTTGTGGACGACGAAATAGGGCACCTTCGTTCCGTCGGTCGAGGTCGCCTCGAACTGATCGACGGTAAGACCGGTGGCGTCGAATTTCGCGGGCAGCGTCTTGACGGTGCGCGGTCTGGCGTCAGCGCTGGCATCGAACCCCTGGAGCGTCGTCGGCGTCGTGAAGCCGGCGACCGTCAGATAGGCACGGTCGCTGCGATCGTCGCTTGCCGCCATATCGACCGACAGGTTGTCGGGAAGGTCGAGCGTCCGGCTCGTCCATCCCGACTTGCCCGGCGTGAAGACCATCGCGCGGCCACGGACGTTGTCATAGACGGCGGCGACCAGCGTGGACTTGGTCGTCATGACGCCATCGACCGTCTGGCGCGGCCCGGGGGCGAAGATCACGGTCGGGGTGAATTTGCCGGTCAAAACGCTGGCGAGCGGTGCGGACGCTATGGCGCCTGCCGGCACCGCTCCCCATTGCTCGCTCGTCTGGAAGATCACCTGACCATCGACCATCCCCGAGATCGTGGTGCGCGGTGGAATGTCGAGCTTCGTGATCCCCTTCGGCGTCCAGATCGCGGTTTCGCCGCCGAAAAAGGTCACGCCGCGGTATAGCGCGACGAAACGATTGCCCTGCCCGTCGGTCACGACTCCGGCCGCAGTGCGCAGCTGATCGGTCGGCGCGCCCTTCCACACCTCGGTTGCGGCCTCCAGGGGTTGGCCGCGCTTCACCATCTTGATGACGAACGGATAGCCCGACGCGGTCAGCGTATCCTTGCCCCAATCGCGCGAAACGAGCAGCGTGTCCTTGTCGATCCAGGCGGCACTCTGCTTCGATTTGGGCAGCGCGAAGCCGCCATCGACGAACTTGCCCGCCGCGAGATCGAACTCGCGCCACGTCACCGCATCCTCGCCGCCCTCCGACAGCGCGACGAGGCAGAGCCGCTCTTCGGGCTGGAGGCAGGTCGCGCCTTTCCAGACCCACTGCTTGCCCTCGGCCTTGCCGAGCGCGTCGAGGTCGATCAGCGTCGTCCATCTGGGCGACGCCGACGCGTAATCCGCCTCGGTCGTCCAACGCCACAGCCCGTGCGGATGATCCGCATCGCGCCAGAGATTGACGACCTTGCCACCCACCAGCCCCGGCATCGGAATCCGGTCCTTGGCGGCCGCGATCGTCAGCGCCTCGTCGTAGAAGGTCTTGTAGCGTGGATCGTTCTGCAGCCGCGGCAGCGTCTTCGCGTTCTCCGCCTCCACCCAGGCAAGCGCCTTGGCGCCGTCCTTGTCCTCGAGCCACAGATAGGGGTCTTCAGCATTTTTGGTCATCGCGGTGCTCTGCGCATGGATCGCGCCGCCGGCAAGCGTGCCACCCATCATCATCGCAGCCACAATCGCCCGCACACCGCTTCGCATCATTATCCCCTTTCGAACTTTCGCGCGATCATGCCGGCCAAAAAAGTGCCGCGCAATGCATCGCTTGGGCGATTTCGGTGTTAAGCGCGGCATCCATGCAGGACGGCCTTCCCAAACCCCGCCGCTACGTCGCGATCGCGGCGATGTCTTTCGGATCGGCGCTCGTCATCATCGATGGCGGCGTTGCGAACGTCGCGCTGCCGACGATCGCGCGCGATCTCCATGTCGATCAGAGCGCGGTCGTCTCGATCGTCACCGTCTATCAGGTGATGCTCGTCATGCTGCTCCTGCCTTTCGCGGGTCTCGGCGAACGGATCGGGCTGAAGCGCACCTACCAGGCGGGTCAGGCGATCTTCACGATCGCGACGCTGCTGTGCTTCTTCGCCAAAAGCCTGCCGTTCCTGCTGATCGTGCGGGCGGTTCAGGCGCTCGGCGCGGCGGGGGTGCTGAGCGTCGCGTCCGCGCTCATCCGCCAGATCTACCCGGCCAACCAGCTCGGTCGCGGACTGGGTATCAATTCGGTCGTGGTGACGAGTTCGGCCGCGATCGCGCCGACGATCGGCGGGCTTGTCCTCGCGGTCGCGCCGTGGCCCTGGGTTTTTGCCAGCGCGATCCCCTTTGCGTTGATGAGCCTCGCGCTCGGTCGCGCGATCCCCGACCCGAAACCGCGGCTCGCGACCTTCGATGTTCCAGGCGCGGTGCTGTGTGCATCGATGTTCGGGCTGGTGATCGGCGGGCTGGAAAGCGCCGTGCACGGCGACAGCCCGGTCATCTCCGCCGCCATCGTCATCGTCGGCATTCTCGTCGGCGTCTATTTTGTCCGGCGGGAGCGCGGCGAGGCCAACCCGATCCTGCCGATCGATCTCCTCGCGCGGCCGGTCCTCGCGCTTTCCGCGTTCGGCGGCTTCGTCGCCTTTACCGCGTCTATGACGCTGCTGATCTCCACGCCGTTTCGCCTTGCGACGATGGGCTTCGGTGCCGCCGCGATCGGCGCCGCCATCGCGCCGTGGCCGATGACCAACATGATCGTCGCCCCGCTGTCCGGCTTTCTCTCGGATCGCATCCCGGCAGGGCTTCTCGGTGGCATCGGCATGACCGTATCAATCACCGCGCTGCTCCTGATCGCCTTCATGCCGGCGCATCCCGGCTATTTCGACGTGGCTTGGCGGATGGCGCTGTGCGGATCGGGGTTCGGCACCTTCCTGCCGCCCAACGCCCGCCTGATCGTCGGCTCCGCCCCGCGCGAGCGCGCAGCGGCAGCCGGGGGCCTCGTCTCGACCGTGCGGCTTGCGGGGCAGACGACCGGCGCGACTCTGGTTGCCGCCCTGCTCGCGGTCGGGATCGGCACGGGTATGGCGCCGCCACTCGTCGCGGCCGGGCTGGCGCTCGTTGCAGGGCTGTGCAGCGTCGCGCGGCTTCGCCCGTCCATCCGCAACCCGACGATGACGGAAACGCGCGACGAAGTGCCGGTGCTGCGTCAGGCGCGCTGATCCACACATGCGCGGAACGCCTGCCAAGCCGCATCGTTAACGAAAACGTTCCTCCGACCAAAAGGACGTTCTTCAATGCCCTATATCAAGACGCGCGACGGCACCGATCTCTACGTCAAGGATTGGGGCAGCGGCCGCCCGGTCGTCCTCGTCCACGGCTGGCCACTCTCCGCTGACAGCTGGGATGCGCAGGCCATGGCGCTGGCTGATGCGGGCTTCCGGGCCATCGCCTATGATCGTCGCGGGTTCGGTCGCTCGGGCCAGCCGTGGAACGGCTATGATTACGACACGCTGTCGGACGATCTTGCCGACGTGCTCGACCAGACCGGCGCCGGCCAGGACGCGACGCTTATCGGCTTCTCGATGGGCGGCGGCGAGGTCGCGCGCTATATGAGCCGCCATGACGGCAAGGGCGTGATCGGCGCAGGGCTCATCAGCTCGGTCGTCCCCTATATGCTGAAGACCGAAGACAATCCTGACGGCGTGCCCGAAGAGACGCTGCAATCGATCGCCGACGGCATCAAGAAGGATCGCTACGGTTTCTTCCCCGGCTTTTTCCAGGATTTCTTCGGGGTCGGCTTTATTTCAAGCCCGGTCAGCAGCGAGACGGTCGACTGGGCCTGCCAGGTCACCAATCAGGCGGGACTGCGCGGTATCCTGAAGTGCGCGGAGAGTTTCGGGCATACCGATTTCCGGGGGGACCTTCCGGCGTTCCGCGTCCCGACGCTGATCGTCCACGGCACCAGCGACAAGACAGTGCCCATCGACGCGTCGGGCCGCGCGGCGGCGAAGGGCATCAGCCAGAGCCAGCTGGTCGAATATGACGGCGCACCGCACGGGCTGACGGTCACGGAAAGCGACCGCTTCACGGGCGATCTCCTGACGTTCCTGGGGCGCTAGTTCAGCGGAACGATGACCTCGTCCGGATGAGCGACATTCAGCTCCTTCCGGACGAGTTCGTCGACCATGTCCGGATTGGCGTGGCGCGGGTCAAGCAGGGCTACCCGGTTCTTCAACGTCGCACGCCGCGCGTCGAGCGCGGCATAATCATGCTCGCGCTTCGCAAGCTGACGCTTGTAATCGCCATAGGCGAGCAGGCCGTTGGGGCCGAGGACGGCATAGGCGCCGAAGAACGCCATCACGACCAGCGCCGCCGCGGGCAGCGCTGCACGCCGGAAGACGGCGTTGAATCGTGATGGTTTCCTGCTCATTAGCTACCGTCTTCGCACCGGCGAATCCCGGGATCAAGCGGTTTCAGCGCCGGATGATCGAACGTCCCGCATAAACCGCCGCATCGCCCAGTTCCTCCTCGATCCGGATGAGCTGGTTATACTTCGCGAGCCGGTCCGAACGCGCGAGGCTGCCGGTCTTGATCTGCCCGCAATTGGTAGCGACCGCGAGGTCGGCAATGGTCGCGTCCTCGGTTTCACCCGACCGATGCGACATCACCGCGGTGTAGCCCGCGCGCTGCGCCATCGACACCGCCTCCAGCGTTTCGGTCAGCGTGCCGATCTGGTTGACCTTTACCAGCAGCGAGTTGGCAATCCCGCCCTCGATGCCGGCCTTCAGTCGCTTCGGGTTGGTCACGAAATTGTCGTCGCCGACAAGCTGCACCTTGTGGCCGAGGAGTGACGTCAGCGCCTTCCACCCCTCGATATCGTCCTCCGCCATGCCGTCCTCGATCGAAAGGATGGGATAACGCGCGACGAGATCGGCGAGGTAGTCCGCCATCGCGCCCGGCTCCAGCACCTTGCCCTCGCCCGAAATGTCGTATTTGCCGTCCTTGAAAAATTCGGTCGCGGCGCAGTCGAGCGCGAGCATGACGTCATCGCCCGGTGTGTAGCCCGCGCGCTCGATCGAGGTCATGATGAAGTCGAGTGCGTCGGTCGTGCTCGCCAGATTTGGCGCAAAGCCACCCTCGTCGCCGACCGCGGTGTTCAGACCCTTCTCGCTCAGCCCCTTTTTCAGCGTGTGGAAGATCTCCGCCCCGCAGCGCACTGCCTCGACCAGGGTCGGCGCGCCGACCGGCATCACCATGAATTCCTGGAAGTCGATCGGGTTGTCGGCATGCTCGCCGCCATTGATGATGTTCATCATCGGGACCGGCAGGACGTGCGCCGCGACCCCGCCGACATAGCGGTAGAGCGGGAGCCCGCGCGAATCCGCCGCCGCCTTCGCCGCTGCGAGACTGACGCCAAGGATCGCGTTGGCGCCCAGCCGCCCCTTGTTGTCGGTGCCGTCGAGCGCGATGAGCGCCTGGTCCAGCTCGACCTGGTCTTCGGCTTCGAGGCCGAGCACCGCGTCGGCGATCTCGTCGTTCACCGCCGCAACAGCCTGATCGACGCCCTTCCCGCCCCAGCGCGTCTTGTCGCCGTCGCGCTTCTCCACGGCCTCGTGCGCGCCGGTGGATGCGCCCGACGGCACCGCCGCGCGGCCGAACGCGCCGTCCTCCAGCATCACCTCGACCTCGACGGTCGGGTTGCCGCGGCTGTCCAGGATCATGCGGCCATGAATGTCGATGATTGCGGTCACGAAATGATCCTTCTACGATTGCGGACGATGGATGCGCGCGCCTCTACATGCCCGTGCCCCCCGCCGTAAACCCGATCGCGGGGAAGGCGACGGAACCGGGCTCGGCTTCGCGTGGTTCTAGCGATCGATAATGGAAAGGCTTGGATCATGGCTGACACGCTGAAACCCGCCGATATCGCGACCGATATCGATGCGACCGCCGAAGACGCCGCCGGCAAGTTCGACAACGCCCGGCAGGCGCTCAAGGACAACACGCAGAAATTCACCGCCCAGGCCGGCGACAAGGCGCGCCTGTTCGCCGAGGACGGCAAGACGCGGGCTGGCGGCGCGCTCGACCAGCTCGCCGAGATGCTGACCGAAGCGGCCGGCAAGGTCGATGACAAGCTCGGCGAGCAATATGGCGGGTATGCCCGCAGCGCCGCGCAAGGCGTGGCCGGTTTTTCCGACAATCTGAAGGCGAAGTCGGTCGATGACCTGATCGGGGACATGCGCGAAATGGTGCGCAAGAGCCCGGCGGTTGCGATTGGCACCGCGGCGGCGCTCGGGTTCGTCCTCGCGCGTGTCATCGGCGCGGGTTTCGATCAGCGCGACAAGGACTGACCAATGACGGGGGCCGATCCGGAGGGTGGCGTCGGGGAGCTGTTCCAACGCCTGATCGAGGACGGGCGCGAAGTCGCCCGGTCCGAGATCGCGTTGCAACGCGCCAGGGTGTTGGCGCGAGTCGATCGCTACCGGGCGGCGGCGATCTTCTTCGCGGTCGCTGGCGCTTTGGCGCTTGCTGCCCTCGTCGCGCTGCTCGTCGGCCTCATCATGACGATGGCACCGCGGATCGGGCCGGGATGGGCAACGACGGTCACGGTTGGCGGGGCGATTTTGGTCGCAGGGCTCTTCGCCCTCATTGGCCGTGGCCGGCTGGAGCCGAGGGAAGTTTGATGACGACGAGCGTGACAGCGGCGGAATTGCGCGCGCAGGCGGCGAGAGCACGACTGTCGGGAACGGTCGGCGAATTGCAGGAACGTCTCAGCCCGCGGTCACTAGCGCGTGAAGCGACGCAGGGCCTTGCCGATACCGCAGACCGCGCTGCACGCGCGGGGGTCGATACCGTGCGCGACAATCCAGGTAAGGCCGCAGGTGCGGTTGCCGTTGCCGTCGCATTTCTCGCACGGCACCAGATCGCGCGGCTGCTGCGCAAAGGAAAACGCAACCTCACCGATTGACGGGCGTTCGAACCGACAAGCGGCCCCATGGGGCCGACAAGGAAGGAAGTTACGATGAGCGATACGATCTCCGACCCCAAGGCGACCGACCGCGTGAAAGACGGTATCGATACCGCCCGCGAAAAGGCCGCCCACGCCTACGAAGCCGCACGCGAACGGGCGACCGACGCCGTCGAAGCCTCGCGCGAAAAGGCGCAGCAGGCTGCTCGTCAGGCGGCGGAAACAATGGAGAGCAATCCGGTCGGCGTCCTCGTCGGCGGCCTTGCGCTCGGTGCGCTTGTCGCGGCAGTGATCCCGCGTGGCGAGCGCGAGAAGAAGCTGCTGGCGCCGATCGGCAAGGGCGTCGGCCTTGCCGCAACCGCCGCGATCGCGGCTGCAAAGGAAGCAGGCAAGGGTGAACTGGAGGCGCGCGGGCTGACTGCTTCCGCTGCCAAGTCGCAGGTCCGCGGGCTGCTCGGCGATATGGTCAAGGCCGCAACCAGCGCGGGAAATGCTGCGGTCAAAGCCGGGTCGGAGCAGGTCCGCAAGCGCTGATTTCCCACACGCAGCGGGTTCAATGTTGCAGCGCACAGCGCTAGAGGGTCCCGAAATCCATTTCGGGACCCTTTTCATGAGCAAGCTCCACCTTGTCTTCGGCGGCCGCGTCAGCGACCCGCGCACCCTCGACTTCAGCGATCTCGCTAGCATCGACGTCGTCGGGGTCTTCCCTGATTATGCCAGCGCGGAAAAGGCTTGGCGTGCGGCCGCCCAGCGGACCGTCGACGATGCCGAGATGAAATATGTCGTGGTGCATTTGCACCGCCTGCTCGAACCCGACCTGCTGAGCCCGCCCGCCGCCTGACCCGTCAGAACAGCTCGTCGAGGCAGCGGTGAAAACGCAAGCGACGTTCGTCGAGCTCGATGCCGAGCGCGGCGACGAATGCGTTTTGCGCCCCTTCTCCGAATTCAGCGAGGTTCTGCCAGAATATCGCGATGTCCTGATATGGATCGGCGAGCCCCGCGCGCCCGACATCTATGCAACCGACGACCGCGCCGTCTGCGAACAGCAGGTTGCCCAGCGAATAATCGCCATGGGTGACCGACCGCTCGGCCGCGAAGGGCTGGAGCGCGACGAGTTCGTCCCACACATCCTCCGCCGACCAGCCGTCATGATCGCTGTCGAAGTCCTCCTCGTCCACCAGCCCCGCATCGATGTTGCGGCGCGCGGCTGCGAGGCGGTGAGCATGGCCGGCCTCGAACGGGCAGTTCGCGGCAGGAATCGCGTGAAGGCGTCGCAGAAAAGCGGCTGCACCGTCGATGATGGTGGGAAGGTTGGCCGCGTCGTCCGCCAGCAGCGCATCCGCCGTCTGCCCCGGAATCGCGGTGGTCAGCAGCCAAGCTGCATCCGGCGTCGCCACGAAATGCCGCACTTCCGGCACCGGCAGCACGTCCGCAAGCCAAGTCAGGCGGGTCGCTTCATCAAAAATGTCGGCGGCGACGCGGCCTTTGCCGTGCTTCAAATAAAGGGATGGCAAGGCTTCGGCATCCAGCCGGAAAACCGTACCGCCGGATTCACCCGAGCGTTCACGCGCCCAGCGATAGCCATCGATCGTATCGGCTAGCGACGGCGGTAGCGTCACGGCCATATCAGGCGCTGCGGTAGCGCCAAAGAAGCAGCGGCCGGGCCAGCGCCAGCCCCGCGAGAAAGCCACCGATATGCGCGCCGATCGCGATGGCGCCACCCGCTATGCCGGCGACCCCGATCAGCAGTTGGATGCCGATCCAGGCGATGGCGAGCCACGCGACGTGGACGAACCCGGCGGAGAGCGGCCCGATCGCCCGGGTACGCTGGCGTCCGAAGAGCAGTGCATACGCCCCCACGACTGCGGAAATCGCACCCGACGCGCCGATCATCGGCATCGGCGAAGCGGGCTCGAACGCCCAGTGGCCGAGCCCAGCCGCATAGGCGCCGACCAGATAAAGCACGAGTATGCCGCCCGCCCCGATCGCGCGCTCTGCGATCAGCCCGCAATATACGAAAATGACGAGGTTGAGCGCAAGATGCGCTATGCCGCCATGGATCAGCGTCGCTGTAAGCGGCGTGAGCCAGGCGGGAACGGCGAAATAATGATCGGCCGGCGCAACCCCGCCATCGAAGCGCAGCGGAATGAACCCGCCCGCAATCGCCATGCCGGAGAGATTGTCTGTCGCAAGGATCGCAAGGGACACGGCAGCGGTGACGACCGCGATGACGATCGTCGCCAAGCCGCCGCGCGCCGCCATGCCGGTCAGATGAACTCGATCTTCGACACGACGTAATAGCGGTCACCCGAGGGCACCGTCACTTCGACCTCATCGTCGATACTGCGCCCGATCAGCGCGCGGCCGAGCGGTGAGTTGTAGCTGATCCGGCCCGTCTTCGCATCCGCCTCGGTCTGGCCGACGATCTGATATTTCACCGGCTTGTCATTCTCGTCGAGCAGCGTGACGGTGGCACCGAACACGACCTTGTCGCCGGAAAGATCGCGCGGATCGATGATCTGGGCGCGCGCCAGCTTGTCCTCGATATCGGCGATCGACGCCTCGATCTGGCCCTGACGTTCCTTTGCGGCGTGATATTCGGCATTTTCCGACAGATCGCCGTGCGCGCGCGCCTCCTCGATCGCATCCACGATCTCAGGGCGTTCCACCTTCAGCCGTTTGAGGTCGGCATTCAGTTTCTCATACCCCTCCTGGAGCATCGGCATCTTTTCGACGGTCGCCATCGCGTTCCCCAATTCCTCTTCGCCCCAAGCAGCCCGGTCAGGACCGCCCGCACATCCTCTTCAATTGTCGGGGATCAATTGTGCGATTGCGAATAATAGGATTGCAGCGGCTTGACTTCAAGGTGCGCGTCGCCCCCCGCCGCGATTGCCTTGGCTGCCTCCACGCTGGCCGGGGCCGTCGTGAAATACGGAATCTTCTGCCCCAATGCCGATGCGCGGATCGGCTGTGAATCCTTCAGGCTCTGCCACCCTTCGGTCGTGTTGAAGATCAGGTCGATCCCGCCGTCCTTGATCCGATCGACGATATGCGGGCGGCCTTGCGCCACCTTGTTCACCCGCTCGACCGGGATGCCCGCTGCTTGGAGATGATCCGCCGTGCCGCCGGTCGCGACGATCGACCAGCCGGCATCGACCAGCGTCCGCGCCGCGCCTGCGATCTGCGCCTTGTCGCCGTCCTTCACGCTGACGAACGCGGTGCCCGTGCGCGGCAGGATCGTGCCTGCGCCAAGCTGAGACTTCGCAAACGCAGTGGTGAAGTCCTTATGGATTCCCATGACTTCGCCAGTGGATTTCATTTCCGGTGACAACACCGGATCAATCCCGGGGAAGCGATTGAAGGGGAACACCGCTTCCTTCACCGCATAATAATCGATGTGACGGTCGATCGGCGGCAGGTCGGCAAGCTTCTCCCCGGCCATGACTCGCGCGGCGATCTTGGCGATGGGCGTGCCGATCGCCTTGGCGACGAAGGGCACGGTGCGGCTGGCGCGCGGGTTGACCTCGATGAGGTAGACCTTGCCGCTTTTCACCGCGAACTGGATGTTCATCAGCCCGACGACCGATAGCGCCTGCGCGAGTGCAACAGTTTGGCGCTCGATCTCGGCGATGACGTCGGCCGAGAGGCTGTAGGGCGGGATCGAGCAGGCGCTGTCGCCGGAATGGACGCCGGCTTCCTCAATGTGCTGGAGCAGCCCGGACACCACGACATCGGTGCCGTCGGCGATCGCATCGACATCCACCTCGATCGCGTCGCGTAGATATTGATCGATGAGAACCGGTGAATCGCCAGACAATTGCACCGCGGTCTGGATATAGTCTTCGAGCTGCTGGTCGCTATCGACGATCTCCATCGCGCGCCCGCCAAGCACGTAGCTCGGCCGCATGAGGACCGGGTAGCCGATGCGATTAGCGACCGCGAGCGCCTCTTCCCGACTGCGCGCGATGCCGTTCGCTGGCTGCTTGAGCTTCAGCTTGTTGACGAGCGCCGCGAAACGCTCACGGTCCTCGGCCAGATCGATCGCATCGGGTGATGTTCCCAGGATCGGAATCCCCGCCGCCTCCAACGCGCGCGCGAGGTTGAGCGGTGTCTGCCCGCCGAACTGAACGATAACCCCGACGAGCTCGCCCTTCGACTGCTCGACATGCAGGATTTCCAGTACGTCTTCTGCCGTCAATGGCTCGAAATAGAGGCGGTCCGAGGTGTCGTAGTCGGTCGAGACCGTCTCCGGATTACAGTTGACCATGATCGTCTCGAACCCGGCATCCGCCAGCGCGAAGCAGGCGTGGCAGCAGCAATAGTCGAACTCGATCCCCTGCCCGATCCGGTTCGGCCCACCGCCCAGGATCACGATCTTGCGCCGGTCGGACGGCTGCGCCTCGTTCTCCGGCTGGCCGAAGCCTGTTTCGAGCGAAGTCGAGAAGCTGGGCGCTTCGTAGGTCGAATACATATAGGGGGTCTTGGCGTCGAACTCCGCCGCGCAGGTGTCGATCCGCTTGAAGACAGGGCGGACGCCGAGCTTCAACCGGTGCTCGCGCACCTCGTCCTCGGTCACCCCGCCGGTCATCGCCTTTACCGCCTCGTGGATCAGCCCCGATCCCCGCGCGATGCCGCGCTGCATCCCCGCCAGATGCGCCGACTGGAGCGCAAGCCAGGCGAGCCGCTTGTCGCTGAACCCCATGGCTTTCAGCCGCCGCATGCCCGGTTCGTCGATCGGAAGGCCGTGCGCCATCACCTCGGCTTCCGCCGCAACGATCTCGGCGATCCGCTCAAGAAACCAGGGGTCGTATTTCGCGATCGCGTGGACCTCGGACACGGTGAACCCCTCACGCAGCGCCTGTGCCGCCACGAGCAGCCGATCGGGCGTGGCTAGTGCGAGCGCCGCCTCGATCTCGGCGCGCGGCGCGCCGACGAGCCGGTCGACCTGATTGAAACCCGACAGCCCCGTCTCAAGCCCGCGGAGCGCCTTTTGCAGCGATTCGTGGATGTTGCGCCCGATCGCCATGACTTCGCCGACCGACTTCATCGCCGTGCCGAGCACCGGCTCCGCGCCCTTGAACTTTTCGAAGGCGAAACGCGGGATCTTGGTGACCACGTAATCGATCGTCGGTTCGAATGACGCGGGTGTGGCGCCGGTGATGTCGTTTTCGATTTCGTCGAGCGTATAGCCCACCGCGAGCTTCGCCGCGACCTTGGCGATCGGGAAGCCGGTCGCCTTGGATGCGAGCGCCGACGACCGAGAGACGCGAGGGTTCATCTCGATGACGATGAGCCGCCCGTCCTTGGGGTTGACTGCGAACTGGACGTTCGAACCGCCTGTTTCGACACCGATTTCCCGCAACACCGCGATCGATGCGTTGCGCATGATCTGGTATTCCTTGTCGGTCAGCGTCAGCGCCGGCGCGACGGTGATCGAATCGCCGGTGTGAACCCCCATCGGATCGACATTCTCGATGGAACAGATGATGATGGCGTTGTCCGCGCGGTCGCGGACCACCTCCATCTCATATTCCTTCCAGCCGAGCAGCGACTCCTCGATCAGCACCTCGGTGGTAGGTGACAGGTCCAGCCCGGAGCGGACGATGGTCAGGAATTCCTCGCGATTATACGCGATCCCGCCGCCCGACCCGCCCATCGTGAAGCTGGGCCGGATGATCGCCGGCAGCCCGACCTTGTCGAGCCCTTCCAGCGCCTCGGCCTCGGTATGCGCGATCGCCGAGCGCGCGCTTTCCAGCCCGATCCGGTCCATCGCATTGCGGAATTTCAGCCGATCCTCGGCCTTGTCGATCGCCTCGGCATCGGCGCCGATCATCGTGACGCCGAACTTCTCCAGCGTGCCGTCGCGGAACAGCGCGAGCGCGGTGTTGAGCGCGGTCTGCCCGCCCATCGTCGGCAACACCGCATCCGGCCGCTCCGCCTCGATGATCCGCGCGACGACTGCGGGCGTGATCGGCTCGACATAGGTCGCGTCGGCCAATTCCGGATCGGTCATGATCGTCGCCGGGTTCGAATTGACCAGGACGATCCGGTAGCCCTCTTCCTTCAGCGCCTTGATCGCCTGGGTGCCGGAATAGTCGAACTCGCACGCCTGCCCGATGACGATGGGGCCGGCGCCGATGACGAGGATGGAGGAGATGTCGGTGCGTTTGGGCATTAGTAAGTTATCACCTCGACGGAACCTCCCAAAAAGGCCCCCGGATAGTGTTTATCGCGCCAGCGGACTGCGCAGATATGCTCTTCAGATTTGAACAGATAATCCGTTTTGATCTCGCGTCTCCCGTGCTTAGTTTTCACGTTCTTGAAGTCGCAATTACTTAGCGCGATGACGGCCTCCCGACGAAATCGAGCGTCTCCACTGACCGTTGTAACCGCAACAGTCCCTGATGTCGCCGCAACGAAGAATAGGACGAAGTTCACCGCAACGACCCCACGAACCGCTCGAACAAATAGAAGCTGTCCTGCGGCCCGGGGCTTGCCTCCGGATGATACTGCACGCTGAACGCCGGCCGATCCGTCAGTTCCAGCCCCGCGTTCGAGCCGTCGAACAGCGACACATGCGTTTCGCGCGCATTCGCCGGCAGGCTGTCGCGCTCTACTGCGAAGCCGTGGTTCATACTCGTGATCTCGACCGCGCCGTCCGAGAGGCGCTTGACCGGATGATTGGCGCCGCGATGGCCCTGGAACATCTTGGTCGTCTTAGCCCCCACCGCGAGCGCGAGGAGCTGGTGGCCGAGGCAGATGCCGAACAGCGGCTTGCCGGCTTCCAGCAGCTGCCGGATCACCGGGACGGCATACTCGCCCGTCGCCGCGGGGTCGCCGGGGCCGTTCGACAGGAAGATGCCGTCGGGGGCGAGCGCCATGATCTCGTCGAAGGTCGCGGCTGCGGGGACGACGGAGACTTTCGCGCCGGCGTGAACGAGGTTGCGGAAGATGTTGTGTTTGCTGCCGTAATCGATGGCGACGATGTGGGGCTTCTCGACTTCGGTTCTCGACAGGCTCGACCCTTCGCTCGAAACGAACGGGGCATTAGGGGTTCCGTTCGGTTCGAGCAGCTTCGAGCGAAGCCGAGAAGCGTCGGTCGAGAACCCGTCGCCATACCCGAACCCCAGCCGCCAGACGCCGCCATCCCAGCCGCCATGCGTCTCGCGTGTCACGGCCTTGGCGAGATCCTTCCCCTCCAGCCCAGGCCACGCGCGCGCCATCGCCAGCAGCGCATCGACGTCGAACACCCCATCCGGCGCATGTGCGATCACCCCGTTCGGCGCGCCGCCCGTTCTGATCCGCCGCGTCAGCGCCCGCGTGTCGATGCCGGACAGGCCGATCCGCGCATGCCGCTTCATCCAGCCGTCTAGACGCTCGACCGCGCGGAAGTTCGACGGTGCGGTCACGTCCTCGCGCACGATCATTCCGAGTGCGTGGGGCATATCCGCCTCCACGTCATCAGGGTTCGCGCCGACATTGCCGATGTGCGGGAAGGTGAAGGTGATGATCTGCCCGGCGAAGGACGGGTCGGTCATGATCTCCTGATAGCCGGTCATCGCGGTGTGGAAACACACCTCGCCAACCGCCTGCCCTTCCGCGCCAAAACCGCAGCCCCACACCACCTCGCCGCTCGCCAGGACGAGGACTCCCGTCGCCCCTTCAGGTTTTGGCGCAAGGCTAGCGTTGGCGTCGGCCATGATCGGCGGGCACTCCTTGAATGGATCAGCGATGTCGCTAAGCCCCGTGCGCTAAGGCCGCCCATCCGCGGCGTCAATCTGATATGAGATGAACCCATGATTCGAGACGACATCAAAGCCGCCCAGATCGCCGCGATGAAGGCCGGCGACAAGGACGCGCGCGGCGCGATCAGCCTGATGCAGGCCGCGATCAAGAACCGCGATATCGAGGCGCGCACCGGCAGCGCACCCGCGGATGACGACGCGCTGGTCGTCGAGGTTCTGCAGAAAATGGTGAAGCAGCGCCGCGAATCGATCGAGATGTACGAAAAAGGCGGCCGCCAGGAACTGGCCGACGCCGAAAAGGCCGAAGTCGCGGTGATAGAGCGCTTCCTCCCCACCCAGATGAGCGAAGCGGAGACGACGGCTGCGATCGAGGCGATCAAGGCCGATCTGGGCGCGGCCGGCATGAAGGACATGGGCCGCGTGATGGCGGAGCTGAAGGCGCGCCATGCGGCGAACCTCGACATGTCGAAGGCGAGCGGGCTGGTGAAGGCGGCGCTCGGCTAACTATTTTCGCGCGGCTTGCCACCGCCCCGCCTATGAGGGCATGGGTGTGATATAATGCCTGTGTGACCCTCACCCCCGCCTTCCTCGACGAACTGCGTGCGCGCACCGCGCTGTCGACGCTTATCGGCAAGACCACGAAGCTCACCAAGGCGGGCCGCGAATATAAGGGCTGCTGCCCGTTCCATAACGAGAAGACGCCCAGCTTCTACGTCAATGACGAGAAGGGCTTCTACCACTGTTTCGGCTGCTCGGCGCATGGCGACGCGATCCGCTGGATGACCGACCAGCGCGGACTGCCGTTCATGGATGCGGTGAAGGAGCTTGCCGCCGCGGCTGGGCTCGAAGTCCCCGCGCAGGACAAGCGGTCAGCGGAGAAGGCGGAGCGCGCGAAGGGCCTGCACGACGTCATGCAGGCCGCGGCCGACTGGTTCGAGGCGCAGCTTGGCGGGCTGGACGGCGCCGAGGCGCGCGCATTGCTCGAACGCCGCGGCGTCACCGATGCGGCCCGACGCGCCTTCGGCTTCGGCTTCGCGCCCGACGCTCGAGGCAAGCTGCGCACCGCCTTGCGCGATTTCGGTGACGCGATGCTGATCGAGGCGGGGTTACTCATCAGCGTTGAAGGCAAGGAGCCCTACGACCGGTTCCGCGGCCGGTTGATGATCCCGATCCGCGACCAGCGCGGGCGCGTGATCGCGTTCGGCGGGCGGATCATCGGAGACGGCGAGCCGAAATATCTGAATTCGCCCGACACCCCGCTCTTCGACAAGGGCCGCACGCTCTACAATCTCGACCGGGCGAGCCCCGCGACGCGCAAGGCCGCGCGGGTCTTCGTGGTCGAGGGCTATATGGATGTCGTCGCGCTCGCCCAGGCGGGGATCGGCGAAGCGGTCGCCCCGCTCGGCACGGCGCTCACCGAGCATCAGCTGGAGCGGCTCTGGCGGATGGTCGACGTGCCCCTCTTGTGCTTCGATGGCGATGCGGCCGGTCAGAAAGCCGCGATCCGCGCCGCGCACCGTGCGCTGCCCCTGCTCGCGCCCGGGCGAAGCCTCGCCTTCGTCACGCTGCCGCAGGGACTGGACCCCGACGATCTGGTAAAGGCGAAGGGCGCGGCCGGGTTGGAGCTACTCGTCAGCGAGGCGGAACCGCTTGTCGATCGGATTTGGACACATGAATTCGCAGCGGAACCACTAACCACACCGGAGCAGCGCGCCGGGCTCAAGAGCCGGCTTGGCGAGCTGGCGCAGACGATCGCCGATCCCTCAGTGCGCGGCGAATATCAGGCGGAGTTCCGCAACCGCTTCGATGACGCGTTCGTCCGCAAACGGCCGGAATGGACGCCGCGTGCACCGCGCAAGCCCGGCCAGAAGTGGGCGCCCCCACCCGCCCCTGTCACCGAAGACGCGAAGGCGTTCCGCGCCGCCGGCATCGACCGTGTTCTCGCCAAGGCGGTGCTGGCAGGGTTGATCCGCCATCCCATCGAGATTGCACGCCATATGGAGGTGCTTGGCGGCCTGCGTCTGGCTGGCGGCGCGCTGGGGCGGCTGTTCGAAGCAGTGGTCGATCTCGCGCTGGAAGATCAGGCGCTTGATAGCAGGCGCCTCGTCACCATATTGGTGAAATCCGGTTTCGAAACGGTCGCCAACGACCTGCTGAGAGCCGACACGATGCCGTATTCGTTCACTCAAGCCAGTGCCGATCCCGCTATCGCCCGTTCCGATCTGGACGAAGCGATCGCGATCCTTGTCGCAAGGCCTGAGGTCGACGCGATGCTCGCCGAGGCAACATCGACGATGCAGGCGCGTTTCAGTGACGAGGCATTCGAACGGCAGGTTGCGCTGGTGAAGGAGAAGCAGGCGCTGGAGCTTCGACTTGCAAATCTCGTGCAGTCGAACGAAGACGCCCGCGCGTTGGGACAGGCCTTAGGACTTAGGGAAGATTGATGGCGAAGGCGAACATGGCGGAAAACCCCGAAGTGAATGAAACCGGGGACGCTCCGCTGATCGACTTGAACGACGCGAACGTGAAGAAGCTCTTCGCGCGGGCGAAGAAGCGCGGCTACATCACCTACGACCAGCTGAACGACGCGCTGCCGCAGGACCAGATGTCGTCCGATCAGCTCGAGGACATCATGTCCGCGCTGAACGAGATGGGCATCAACGTCGTCGAGAACGAGGAAGCCGGCGAGGAAGGCGATTCGGACGAGGCGGCCGAGGAAGAGGTGGAATCGGTCGATTCTTCCGATGACAACGCCCCGCCGGTCGAAGCGAAGAAGAAGGAGACGGTCGATCGCACCGACGATCCCGTCCGCATGTACCTCCGCGAGATGGGGGCGGTCGAGCTCCTGTCACGCGAGGGCGAGATCGCGATCGCCAAGCGGATCGAGGCCGGACGCGACACGATGATCCTTGGCCTGTGCGAATCGCCGATCACCTTCAACGCGATCATCGACTGGTCGACTGCGCTCAACGAGGGCACAATGCAGCTGCGCGAGATCCTCGATCTCGACGCCATGCTCTCCAAGGACCCCGCTCCCGAGAGCCTGAGCGACGACGAGGAAGACGGCGACGGCGAGATCAGCGAGAAGAACGCCGGTCCTTCGTTCAAGGAGGAGGAAGAACCGGAAGAGGCATCCGCCGACGACGACGAGGAATCGATGACCGAGCGGCGCACGCCGCGCCCGTCCGACGACGAGGAAGAGGACAACACGCTCTCACTCGCGCAGATGGAAGAGACGCTGAAGCCGCAGGCGCTCGAGAAGTTCGCGAGCATCACCGCGCTCTACAAGAAGTTCTCGAAGATGCAGCAGTCGCGCCTTGACGCGATGGCGGTGGGCGGAGAGCTGTCGACTGGTGACGAGCGGAAGTATCAGAAGCTGCGCGAGGAGCTGACCGCAGAGGTCGAAAGCGTCCAGTTCCACAACGCCAAGATCGAATATCTCGTCGATCAGCTCTACAGCTTCAACCGGCGCCTGACCGCGCTGGGCGGTCAGATGCTGCGGCTGGCGGAGCGACACAAGGTCAACCGCAAGGATTTCCTCGACCGCTACATGGGCCATGAGCTCGACGACACCTTCCTGGCGACGGTGAACGGCCTCGACAAGAAATGGACGGCGTTTGCGACCAACGAGGCCGATGCGGTCGATCGCATCCGCATCGAGATCGCCGAAATCTCGCAGCAGACCGGCATGGCGCTCGGCGAGTTCCGCCGCATCGTCAACATGGTCCAGAAGGGCGAGCGCGAGGCGCGGATCGCCAAGAAGGAAATGGTCGAGGCCAACCTGCGCCTCGTGATCTCGATCGCCAAGAAATATACCAATCGCGGGCTGCAGTTCCTGGATTTGATCCAGGAGGGCAATATCGGCCTGATGAAGGCGGTCGACAAGTTCGAGTATCGCCGCGGCTACAAGTTCTCGACCTACGCGACCTGGTGGATCAGGCAGGCGATCACCCGCTCGATCGCCGATCAGGCGCGCACCATCCGCATTCCGGTTCACATGATCGAGACGATCAACAAGCTGGTGCGCACCAGCCGCCAGTTTCTCCACGAGCAGGGCCGCGAGCCCACGCCGGAGGAAATGGCGGAGCGGCTGAGCATGCCGCTCGAGAAGGTCCGCAAGGTGATGAAGATCGCCAAGGAGCCGATCTCCCTCGAAACGCCGATCGGCGACGAGGAGGATTCGCATCTGGGTGATTTCATCGAGGACAAGAATGCGGTGATCCCGGTCGATGCCGCGATCCAGGCGAACCTCAAGGAAACGGTGACGCGGGTGCTGGCGAGCCTCACGCCGCGCGAGGAGCGCGTGCTGCGCATGCGGTTCGGGATCGGCATGAACACCGATCACACGCTGGAGGAGGTCGGCCAGCAATTCAGCGTGACGCGCGAGCGTATCCGTCAGATCGAGGCGAAGGCGCTGCGCAAGCTCAAGCACCCGAGCCGCAGCCGCAAGATGCGTTCCTTCCTCGACCAGTAAGCAAAGAAAATCCCGGCGGAGAGGGACCAGCGCCCCGCCGGGATATGTTGCCTGCCTCCTTTGCAGGCCTTGTGCATTCGCCTGCCGGACCGTGCGGCGAACGGCTTTTCTGGGACCCTCGCGGCCCATTTCATGTGATGCCGCGACAGCCATGCTTCTAGCGTCGGGACGTTACGCGAGCACTGTCGCCATTCGGACAAAAACTCCGCAAACTGCGTAGTGCTAGGCCCGGCCTTGTCGCCCGCGGCCAAAACTGTTCGCTCCAATGCTAAGCCCCATCTCGCAAAGAATGTCCGTATCGGAGGGGTTCGGTTGCGTGGCCCCGCTTGGCTGGGGATCACCGACACATGATCCCGCATCCCCCGGTCCCGCAAAGTCGCGTCCCGCAAGGTCATGATCGCGCGAATCTCGTCACGGCGTCCGTCCTGGTGCGCCAGTTCGGTGTCTGGCAGGAGCGCGCCGCGCACGCGCCCGTCTATATCCTTCACCGCGGTCGCCCGCGGCTGGCGATGCTCTCGGTCGAGATCCTCGAGGCCCTGCTTGCGCCCGCAGCACGGGATGCCGATCCGCAGGGAGGCGCGTCCGAGATTATCGATTCTGTTCCGTCACCGCTGTTGCTGGTCGACGATCAGGCACGGATCACGGCGATCAACGGCGCGGCTCGCGCTTTGCTCGGCGCGCGTCCCGGCAACGGCACGACGCTGACTGCGCTGGCCGGAACCTCGGCCGGGCCGCTCGCATCCGCCATCCAACGCGCGTCGTCGGGTTCGCTTGGTGAAACGGCAGAAATCGCGTCCCCGCGCGACTCGGCCCGCACCCTCGCACTGACCATGACTCCGGTCCATGACGGGCTACTCGTCGCGATCACGGATGCGACTCTCAACGACGACATCCGGACGATTCAGGCCGAACGTCATGCCGAGGTCGAGGCGCGACAAGCAGCAGGCCGGTCCGCAAGCGCGCGGATTTCGTTGCGCGGCTATGTCGAAGTGCCCGACGAGTCGCTCATGGCGCTCACGGGGCTTGCTGCCGAAACGCTTGCGACCGCACGGTTCGTGTCGCTGTTCGACGTCGCCACCCGTGTGTCGGTCGGGTCCGCGATGGAGCGGGTCATCGATGGCAGCGGCGCTACCGGCCTCTCCGCTACCCTGCTCGTCAATCGTGGCGACCCGCTGTCCGTGCGAGTCGGCCTCGCGCCGATCCGCCGCGGGGCCGCCTCGATCGAGGGGGTCAGCGCCGCGATCGCGCACGCCGGCGATGATTTTCGGGACGGCTAACGTGGCATAAACCCTGTCTTTACGCGCTTTGCTATATCCCTGCTGCGAAGGACGGTGCCGCGGCGCCATGATCCGGTGGCACCACGGACGGGACAGCAGGATTTTGAACAGCGCAGAACGGGCATCGATGGCGGTTTCGGCGGGCGGGCTCGGCTCGCTGGTCGGACTGGACGGCAGCGACAGCCTCGCCCACGTCCATCGACTGTGCGGCTACCAGTCGCCGATGGTCGACCTGGCGGATGCGGTTCACGGCATCTGCGCAGTCCACGGCGCGCACCCCGGCATCGTCGATCACGCTCTCGCGCGCGATGGCGGCAGCCCCGCGGCCGAATGGCTCGCACGCGCCGCCACCGGGTTTGCAGTTGAGCGCACATACATCGCGACGCTGACGGCCTCGGTCGGCCCCCTGCCCTCGACTCCCGGCCAGGCGGAAACCGAAGCCGCGCTCGTCACCCAGCGTCATGCCCTCGACATGCTCGCCTGCTCCGATCGGTTCGGCGTTTCGTTGGGTGCGGCGGTGGCGCTGGTCCTCGACTGGCCGGCGATCCGCACGCTTCTGGATCACGCGGCCGAACGCTCGGGTATTGCGTGCGATGCGATGCTCCTGCCTCGTCCGGCAGCGACCAACGCGATGCTGGGTGCGCTTGCGCTGACGCCGGCGATCGACCGCGCGATGAAGTTCGGCACGCAGCAGGTCCTCGCCCAGCACCGCGCGCTGTGGCAGCTCCTGGAAGCGCGCGCCGAGGCCCGCGGCGCCCGCTGACCCGCGGCCGGGTTGCGCTGCCTCCCCAAAGCCCGCTATCGCCAGACCCGGTCTTCGAAAAGGACGGGACGGACGGCATGCAGCGCTTCGAGGGAACCCACAGCTACGTCGCAACCGACGACCTGAAAGTCGCGGTCAACGCGGCCGTCACGCTGCGCCGCCCGCTGCTGGTGAAGGGCGAGCCCGGAACCGGCAAGACCGTCCTCGCCTATGAAATCGCGAAGGCGGTCGGCGCGCCGCTGATCGAATGGAACATCAAGTCGACGACCAAGGCGCAGCAGGGCCTCTATGAATATGACGCCGTCGCGCGGCTGCGTGACGGGCAGCTCGGCGACGAGCGGGTGCACGACATCGCCAATTACATTCGCCGCGGCAAATTGTGGGAGGCGTTCACCCAGCCCGCCCCGCCCGTGTTGCTGATCGACGAGATCGACAAGGCCGACATCGAGTTCCCAAACGACCTGCTTCAGGAGCTCGATCGGATGGAATTCCATGTCTACGAGACCAAGGAGACGGTGCGTGCGGCCGAACGCCCGATCGTCGTCATTACCAGTAACAACGAGAAGGAGCTGCCCGACGCGTTCCTGCGCCGCTGCTTCTTCCACTACATCAAGTTTCCCGATCGCGAGACGATGCAGGCGATCGTCGACGTGCACTTTCCGGGTATCCAGAAAATCCTGGTCTCCAGGGCGATGGACATCTTCTACGACGTGCGCGACGTCCCCGGCCTCAAGAAGAAGCCGAGCACGAGCGAGCTTCTCGACTGGCTCAAGCTGCTGCTGCACGAAGACATGCCGCTCGACGTGCTGCAGAACCGCGATCCTACGAAGGCGATCCCGCCCTTGCACGGTGCGCTTCTGAAGAACGAGCAGGACGTGATGCTGTTCGAACGGCTGGCGTTCATGGCCAAGCGTCAGGCGAACAAGGGCTGACACCGCCCGCGATCGACGCGACGCGCTTCGCACGGATTCGCGCGCGGCTGGAGGCGGCGCAGCCGACCCACGGCGCACCGGCTGCCCTTTACGAATTCGCGCTGTTCGTCTTCAAACAGGGTTGGGCCTGCCTGTTCGGCGCGCTGATGCTCGTGCTGCTGCTTGCCACGCACCTCTGGTATCCCGCCGGCGCACCGCTGGCGCGGTATGACGCATTGGTGATCGGCGCGGCCCTCATCCAGGCCGGCATGCTCGCCTTCCGCCTCGAGACGCATGACGAGGCATGGGTGATCCTCGCCTTCCACGTCGTCGGCACCGTCATGGAGTTTTTCAAGACGGCGCACGGATCGTGGATCTATCCGGAGCCGAGCCTGCTGCGGGTCGGCGGCGTGCCGCTGTTCTCGGGGTTCATGTATGCAGCCGTCGGCAGCTATATCGCGCGGGTCTGGCGGATATTCGCGTTCCGTTTCACCTACTATCCCGCGCGGTGGATGACTGTCGCCCTCGCGGCGGGCATCTACGCCAATTTCTTCACCCACCACTGGGTCTATGACCTGCGCTGGCTGCTCTTCGCGGTCACGGCGGTGCTTTTCCGGCGCTGCCGCGTGCATTTCACGCCGTGGCGCGCCGAGCGATCGATGCCGCTGCTCGTCGGCTGGTTTCTGGTCGCGAGCTTCATCTGGTTCGCCGAAAATCTCGGCACCTTTGCGCGCGCGTGGGTCTATCCGGCGCAGCGCGATGGCTGGGCGCTCGTCTCGCCCGAGAAGTTGGGCGCATGGTATCTGCTGATGATCATCTCCTTCGTGCTCGTGTCGCTGATCCGCAATCCTACGCACGGGCCTCGAGAATCATGTTGAACGGCCCTTCGGCGGCGCGGCGCACATGGGCGAACCCGGCATCGTTGAGCACGCCGGTAATTGCCGCCTCCCCTGCCTGTGCACCCAGCGCTTCGCCAACTTCCTGCGCCAGCGACGTCGGCACGCAGATCATCGTCGAGGCATTGTAGTAGAGCCGGCTGACAGGGTTGCCCATATTGTCCGCCGGCCTGTCCGCCGCGATCGGCTCGACGATCATCCACGCGCCGCCGGTGGCGATCATCCCGCGGACATGGCGCGCGCAGCCGCGTGGATCGCCCATGTCGTGGAGGCAATCGAAGGCGGTCACCAGATCGAAGTCGCGCTCGGCGATGTCCTTCGCCGCTGCCGTCTCGAACCGCACGCGGTCGCCGACGCCGTGCGCCCTCGCGTGCGCGTTGGCCTCCGCGATCGACGGCGCGTGGAAATCATAGCCGACGAACTCGCTCTCAGGGAACGCGTCCGCCATCAGCAACGTCGAAAATCCGACCCCGCATCCGATATCGGCGACCTTCCCGCCCGCGCGCAACTTGTCGGTGACCCCGTCGAGCGCCGGCAGCCAGTTGGCGACGACATTGTTGAGATAGCCCGGGCGGAAGAACGCCCCGACCGCACAGAACAGGCACCCGGCCGATTCTCCCCAGGCGACGCCCTCGCCGGTCCGGAAGCCGTGTTCGACCTTCGGCTCGCCCTCGATCATCGCCGCGGCCAGGTCGAACGCGCCTTCGAGATAGACCGGGCTGTCCTTGACCGCGAAGATCATCGCCTGTTCGGGCGAAAGGCTGAAACTGTCCGCATCGCCGTCATAGCTAAGGTAACCATTGGCCGCCTGCGCGAGCGCCCATTCGCGCACATAGCGCTCGGCAAGCCCGCCAGCGCGCGCGGCGAGCTGTGCCGCCGTTGCGGGGCCGCCTTCCTGCAGCGCCTCGAACAATCCCAGCCGAAATCCTATGCGCGTCGTCGGAACACCATAGGCGCCGCCAAGGTCGCCGAGCATCTTCCCCACCAGCGCGTGGAGCCGCGATTCGTCGAAGTCTTCCATTGGTCGGTCCTAGCCAACGGCCCTGTTAGGCCAGTTCGCGACGCCGACCGGACCATAGCAAAATTTGGCCACTGCGTCATCGGATGGATCGGAACCGCCGCTCGCCCCGCCGCGAAAATCGCGATTTCGTCGCAAAAACAACAGCTACGGATGGACCGCGCCAAAGGTTAAGCGCATCTTAACCTTTCCGGCACACGCTTGGGCAAGAGCGGGCCGGGTAGAGGGGCTGCATGCGAGGCGTGTCGTATCTTGCGGGATTGTGCTTGCTGGCATCGACCAGCCTGCCCGCACACGCAGCCTCGTTGCTCGACTATGTCGGTCAGTGCGTGCCGTTCGCGCGGGCGGCATCGGGCATTCAGATCTATGGCGATGCATGGACGTGGTGGGGCCAGGCACGCGATCGTTATGACCGCGGCGACACGCCGAAGGTCGGCTCGGTCATCGTCTTCGCCAAAACCGCGCGGTTGCCGCTGGGTCATGTCGCGGTCGTCAGCCGGGTTGTGGAGAAGCGGGTCCTGATGCTCACCCATGCCAACTGGTCACGCCAGAATGGCGAGCGCGGTCATGCCGAGCAGGACGTGACGCTCTATGATGTGTCGGACGACAATGACTGGAGCCGCGTGAAGGTCTGGTACAGGGACAGCGACGGGCTGGGCGGCGGAATCTACCCGGTCTACGGTTTCATCTACGGGCACGGCCACGCCGCAAACGAACTGACTGCGCGCGCCCCCGATTTCGTCGGCGCCCTGATCGATGCCTACGCCCCCCGCTACGGTGCGATCACCCGCTAGGGGTTGTCCTCGCCCTTCGCGCTCTGCCATGGTCTCTGCGAACAGCGCAGGCCATACCGATGTTTCTGAACTTCCTCGACGAGCTTCGCGCGGCCGGCATTCCCGCCAGCATGAAGGAGCATCTGGTTCTCCTCGAAGCGCTCGACCGTGACGTCATTTCGCGCACACCCGAGGACTTCTACTACCTCGCCCGCGCTACCTATGTGAAGGACGAAGGGCTGCTCGACCGGTTCGATCAGGTCTTCGCCAAGGTCTTCAAGGGGATCGCGGCCACCTACGGCACGCAGAACGCCGAGATCCCGACCGATTGGCTGAAGGCTGTCGCCGAGAAATATCTGACGCCGGAGGAAATGGAGGCGATCAAGTCGCTCGGTTCCTGGGACGAGATCATGGAGACGCTCAAGAAGCGTCTGGAGGAGCAGCAGAAGCGCCACGAAGGTGGCAACAAATGGGTCGGCACCGGCGGCACCTCCCCGTACGGCAATTCGGGCTACAATCCCGAAGGCGTCCGCATCGGCGGCGAATCGAAACACAAGCGCGCGCTGAAGGTCTGGGACCAGCGCGAGTTCCGCAATCTCGACAACACGCGCGAGCTCGGCACGCGCAATATCAAGGTTGCGCTGCGTCGCTTGCGCCGGTTCGCACGCGAAGGGGCCGCCGACGAGCTGGATATCGACGCGACCATCGATGGCACCGCACGGCAAGGATGGCTCGACGTTCATATGCGCGCGGAGCGGCGCAATGCCGTGAAGCTGCTGCTGTTCCTCGACGTCGGGGGATCGATGGATCCGTTCGTGAAGCTATGCGAGGAGCTGTTTTCCGCTGCGACGAGCGAGTTCAAGAACCTCGAATTCTTCTACTTCCATAACTGCCCTTATGAAGGCGTATGGAAGGACAACACGCGCCGCTTTTCGGAGCGGACACCGATGTGGGACGTGCTCCATAAATTCGGGCACGACTACAAGCTGATTTTCGTCGGCGACGCGTCGATGAGCCCGTATGAGATCACGCATCCCGGCGGCTCGGTCGAGCACTTCAACGAGGAAGCGGGTGCGGTGTGGATGCACCGGATGACGACGACCTACCCGGCGGCGGCCTGGCTCAATCCTGTGCCCAGGGAGCAGTGGGGCTATTCGCAATCGGTCAAGATCATGCGCGATCTGATGAACGACCGTATGTTTCCATTGACGCTCGCCGGGCTCGACGAGGCGATGCGCGAACTGACGCGCAAGCGGTAAGCGTCAGCCGCCGAGCGCGGCGAGCTTCGCTTCGTAGATCTGAACGAGCGCCAGGCGCCGTTCCCGCGCGGCGGATGTCAGCGCACGGTGCGCGGCGGCACGCTCCGACTGCATACGCCGCAGATAATAGCGAACATCTGATTCCATCGTGGCGATCCCACCCCGGCGACTCGACCCGAAATGTGTCATACTCACATGGATTAATCCAACCAGCCCATGCGCCGGACTCTGTCCACGAAGCGACCGATTGCTGCGACGATCGGAACAATAAGGGCGGTTGTCCGGTTCAACCCGTAACACATTCGCAACGACGGAGGATCTTTCGATGTCCAGCATCCCCAACGCCGCCATGCCGCACCCGAAGCCGCACGAGGACGAGCCCGCGAAAAAGCCCCGGTCGGTGAAGCAGGCGGCAAAGGACGTGGTCGCCAAGGTCAAGGCCGATCCGCGGACGAAAACCGTGACGAAGGCGGTGAAGGATAACCCGAAGACCGCTGCCGCGATCGGCGCGACCGTTCTTGCGGGCGCGGCAGCCGCCATTGCCGCCCCCTTCGTGATCGACAAGGACAAGCCAACCCGGAAGACCGCGCCGAAGAAGACGGCGGCAACCAAGACGCCCGCCAAGAAGCCGGCTGCGAAAAAGCCCGCCCCCCGGAAAGCGCCTGCAAGCAAGCCGACGGCGCACTGATCCTCAACTTGTGATCGTCGGCGTCGCGCGGCGGCTGGAAAAGCGGACCGAACTCGCCTATGGGGCGCGTTCTCATGGCAACCCGTCTTCCCTCCCCGCCGCGCGTCGGCATGGTTTCGCTCGGCTGTCCCAAAAATCTGGTCGACAGCGAACGCATCCTTACCCAGCTTCGCGCCGACGGCTATCAGATGTCGCCCGACTATGCCGGGGCCGACGTCGTGCTCGTCAACACCTGCGGCTTTCTCGACAGCGCCAAGGAAGAGAGCCTGGAAGCGATCGGCGAAGCGATCGCCGAGAATGGCCGTGTCATCGTGACCGGGTGCTTCGGCAAGGAAGCTGAGGCGATCCGTGCGCGCTTCCCCCAGGTTCTCGCGATCACAGGCGCACACGAATATGAGCAGGTTGTCGAGGCGGTGCACGAGGCTGCACCAGCGAACCTCTCACCCTATCTCGATCTCGTGCCCGATGCCGGGCTCAAGCTGACGCCGCGCCACTACAGCTATTTGAAGATTTCAGAGGGCTGCAATCACCGCTGCGCCTTCTGCATCATCCCCAGCCTGCGCGGCGATCTCGTCAGCCGCCGTCCTGATGCGATCCTGCGCGAGGCGGAAAAGCTGGTCGCGGCGGGCACGCAGGAGCTGCTGGTCATCAGCCAGGATACCTCGGCCTACGGCGTCGACATCCGCCACGCGTCGAAGTCGTGGAAGGGCCATGAGGTCCGCGCGCACATGACCGATCTGGCGCGCGAGCTCGGCAAGATCGCGCCGTGGGTGCGCCTGCATTATGTCTACCCCTACCCGCACGTCGATCAGGTCATCCCGCTGATGGCGGAGGGGCTGATCCTCCCCTATCTCGATATTCCTTTCCAGCACGCCGCCCCCGCAGTCCTGCGCCGGATGAAGCGCCCGGCCAATGAAGCGAAGGTGCTGGAGCGTATCCATAGCTGGCGCGCGCTCTGCCCGGATATCGCCATCCGATCGACCTTCGTCGTCGGCTTCCCCGGCGAAACGGAGGACGACTTCCAGTATCTCCTCGACTGGCTGGACGAAGCGCAGCTCGACCGCGTCGGTGCCTTCCGCTTCGAACCGGTGGAGGGCGCGTCGGCCAACGCGCTCCCCGATCCGGTGCCCGAAGCGGTGAAAGAGGAACGCTACGCACGCATCATGGAAAAGACCGCGGCGATCTCCGCAGCAAAACTCCAGGCGAAGATCGGCCGGACGCTAGATGTCATCATCGACGCTGTGGGGGAAGAAGGCGCGACGGGTCGCTCCTATGCCGATGCGCCCGAGATCGACGGCGAGGTCCAGCTGCGCGATGCGGGCCATCTGACGGTCGGCAGCATCGTGCCGGTGGTGATCGAGGATGCCGACGAGCACGACCTGTTCGGCGTTCCTGCCTGACATGGTGCCCGCGCCCAGAGTGCTGGGTGCGATCATCGCCGGCGGCGCGGCACGACGTTTCGGTAGTGACAAGGGCGCGGCGCTCTTCGCTGGACGTGCGTTGATCGATCATGCGGTTGCGACACTTGCACCGCTGGTGGACGACGTCGCCATCGTGGGTCGGAAATGGGTGGGGCTCCAGTCCGTCCCGGACAGGCCAGGCCCCGGCCTAGGCCCCATGGGCGGTATTGCAGGCTCTCTCGGCTTCGCCCGCGACATGGATTATGCCGGCGTGCTCACCATGGGTTGCGATACGCCTGTCGTTCCACCGGCTCTCCTGAAGCGTTTGCTCGCCGAAGACGCGGCCTGGTGCACCGACAATCCGGTCATCGGCTTTTGGCCCGTCAGGAGCGCCGGCGAGGCTCTTGCCTATGCCGCCAGCGATCCGAAGCGTTCGGTGCGCGGCTGGGCCTCTTCGATCGGCGCCGTCGGCATCGCCTGGCCCGGCATCGCCAATCTCAATACGCCCGACGATCTCGCTCGGCTGGAAGCACGGTGAGTAGCCGAAGCGAGGCTCCGTGCGCCCTGACGCCGCATGGGCTTGAGAGGCACGCTCGCGACGTCGCGGTCGAAACGCCCGTCGCGATCGAGGTAGACGGTTTCGGTTATGCGGTCATGATGATGACCCCCACGCAATTGGCGGACTTCGCGCGTGGCTTCATGCTCACCGAGCGCCTGGCCGACACCATCGACGATATCCGCGCGATCGAGCCGTTCGAAACCGATCGCGGCTGGATCGTCCGTGTCGCACTCGCGCCGCGCTGCCGCGCCCGGATCACGGACAGGGTGCGGCACCGCACGAGCGACACCGGGTGCGGTCTCTGTGGTATCTCGGGTCTGGAACAGATCGACCGCCCCGTCGCCGCACTTGCGCCGCAGCCGCGAATTCAACGCACTGCCCTGTTTGCCGCCATCGCAGCGATCCGCGACCATCAACCGCTCAATCGGCTCACAGGCGCAGTCCACGCGGCTGCGCTCTGCGACCGCACGGGCGCGATCGTCATGGTTCGGGAGGATGTCGGCCGCCACAACGCGCTCGACAAGCTCATCGGTGCGCTCGCCGTGGACGGGCGGGGCGTGGACGGCTTCATCCTGCTCACCTCGCGGGTCAGCTTCGAGATGGTCGACAAGGCGCTGGTCGCCGGCGCGCCGATGGTCGTCGGCATCTCCGCGCCGACCACGATGGCGATCGATCACGCCCGTGCGCACCGCCTCACCCTCGTCGCGCTCGCCCGGGCGGACGCGATGCTGGTGTTCAACGATCCGTGGAAATGCCTCGGCGTGGTAGCGGAGGAGGGACTTGAACCCCCGACCCCAGGATTATGATTCCCGTGCTCTAACCAGCTGAGCTACTCCGCCCAACCACGCTGAGGAGGGGCGCCTATAGGTGCGCGGCGCGGCCGCCGTCAAGCGCGGTTTCGTCTTTGTCGGAGCGGGGCCGAAACAGGGTGGCAGCGGCCCCCTCGCCTGCTACCACCGCGGCCATGACCGACCAGCCAAATCGCAACGTCGCGCTCCTGATCGACGCCGACAATGCCTCGCACAACGATGTCGATCCGGTGCTGACGGTGCTGGCCGAGCTCGGCAACGTCAACGTGCGGCGCGTCTACGGCAACTGGACCAAGCCAGCGCTGAAGGGCTGGAAGGACATGACAGTCAAACACGGGATCGAGCCGCAGCAGCAGTTCGATATCACCAAGGGCAAGAACGCGACCGACATGAAGATGACGATCGACGCGATGGACCTGCTGTTCCGCGGTCGTGTCGACGGGTTCGGGATCATGTCGTCCGACAGCGATTTCATGCCGCTCGCCATGCGCATCCGGCAGGACGGCATCCCGGTCTACGGCTTTGGCGGCGCGAAGACGCCCGAAGCGTTCAAACAGGCGTGCACGCGCTTCATCGATGTCGGCGCGCTTCGCCAGGAAACCGAGCCCGCACAACCGACGCCGGCCGATGTACCGATCGAGCAATCCCTGCCGCCCGCGCTGGGCACGGCCACGGCGACTGCAAAGAAACCGACGGGCGTCGATCCCGAGCTGCTCAAGCTGCTGATCGACGCGTATGATTCGGTGAAGCGGGACGACAAGGGGTTCGTCAGCCTGTCGGCGATGGGCCAGCTCGCCGGCAACCGTTCCAGCTTCGATGCGCGCAATTACGGCTACCGCCGGCTGTCCGATCTCATCGAGGCGGTGCCGAACTTCCAGTCCGAACGCCGCGCGGACGGGCGCGTCTTCGTGAAGCGGCTGCGCTAAGCTATTACGCGGCGCGCGGATCGGGACAGGTTAGCACCGCGCGCGTGCCCGGCTCGGCATTCTCGAAGCGTATCTGACCGCGGAGCTGACGCGTCAGGCTTGCGATCATCCTCATGCCCAGGCTGCTGCGCGAACTGGTCTGCTCGTCGAAATCCTCGGGCATACCCGGTCCGCGATCGGTGACCGTCAGCGTCAACGTGTCATCGCGAAGCGCGATCGTCACCGACACCGGCCCTGCGTCCGCCGCATATTTCAATGCATTGGTGGTGAGTTCGGTGACGAGCAGCCCGATCGGGATCGCGCTGTCTGCGCTGATATCGATCTTGGCGACGTCGCACGACAGCGCGGCACCGTCGGCCTGCTCGCCCAGCCCCGAGACGATTCCGCAGACGAGCTCGTCAAGCGCGACCATGCCGACCTGATCGCCGCGCCACAATTTGTCGTGCGCCTGTGCGATCGCGGTGATGCGCGCCTGCGCGTCGCCGAGCAGTCGCACGATACGCGGATCGTCATCCTCCTGCATCTGCAGGTTGAGCATGGCTGACACCAGCGAAAGGCTGTTCTTCACCCGGTGGCTCGCCTCGCGGGTCAGAAGTTCCTGATGCTCGATTGCTTGATTGAGCCGAGTCTCCGCCTGCTGCCGTTCGATCGCGACGCCGATCAGGTTGGCGAAGCCGCGCATGAAGGCGAGGTCGTCCGCCTCGAACTTTCCTTCATCCCCGCTATCGACTTCCAGCACGCCGTATTTTTCGCCGCCCGCCTCGACCAGGACGTTGATCGCGCGGCGAATGCCGTGACTCGCCATGAAGCCGGGGGTGCGGAAGCGCTCTTCATTCTCGAGGTGGTTGGAGATCACGGCTTCGCCGGTCTTGAAGGCATACCCGGCCGGCGACCCGGTATCGGCGCCCATCTCGACCATCCCGACGACCCCGTCGTCCCAGCCCACGCCGTTGCGGACGAGCAGGCGATCGGCTTCAACGCAATATTCGAGGAATTTGGCGTAGCGCGACTGCATGCCCTGTGCGCACAGCGCGACCGCGCGCTGCAACATCGGGTCGAGATCGCGCGCACGAAGCGCCTCGATCCCGAAATCGGCCAGCACCGATTGCTGCCGCAGCCGATATCGCAGCGCACCCTGCGATGGCGGCTCGTCACCGCCCGGCGATTGCTCGATGACGCTCATGCCAATCCTCTCGGCCGCCGATCAGCGCGTGAGCTTCTTGTAGGCAAGCCGGGTCGGACGATCGGCGGCGTCGCCCATCCGGCGGCGCTTGTCCTCCTCGTAACTCTCGTAATTGCCCTCGAACCACTCGACGTGACTGTCGCCCTCGAACGCCAGGATGTGCGTGCAAAGGCGATCGAGGAAGAAGCGGTCGTGGCTGATGACCACCGCGCAGCCCGCGAACGTCTCGAGCGCCTCCTCGAGCGCGCGCAGCGTCTCGACGTCGAGATCGTTGGTCGGTTCGTCGAGCAGCAGGACGTTGCCGCCCTCCTTCAGCATCTTCGCCATATGGACGCGATTGCGTTCACCGCCCGACAGCTGACCGACCTTCTTCTGCTGGTCCGGCCCGCGGAAATTGAACGCGCCGACATAGGCACGCGTGCCGAGCTCCTGCTTGCCGAAACGGAAGACCTCCAGCTCGTCGGAAATTTCCTGCCACACATTCTTGTTCGGATCGAGATCGTCGCGGCTCTGATCGACATAGCCCAGCTTCACCGTCGACCCCATCTCGATCGTCCCGCCGTCGGGCTGTTCCTGCCCGGTGATGAGCTTGAACAGGGTCGATTTGCCTGCGCCGTTGGGGCCGATCACGCCGACGATGCCGCCGGGCGGCAGCGTGAAGGTCAGGTCCTCGAAAAGGACCTTGTCACCATAAGCCTTGGTCAGCCCGTTAGCCTCGATCACCTTGCCGCCCAGCCGCTCGGGAAGCTGGATCAGAATCTGCGCCTTGCCGGCGACGCGGTTCTCCTGCTTCTCCATGAGTTCGTCGAACGCGCGGATGCGGGCCTTGGACTTGGTCTGGCGCGCCTTGGGGGTCTGGCGCATCCAGGCGAGCTCATCGGCGATCGCCTTCTGCTTGCCCGCCTCTTCGCGCTCCTCCTGCTCCAGCCGCTTGGCCTTCTTTTCCAGATAGCCCGAATAGTTGGACTCATAGGTGTAGTAGCGCCCGCGATCGAGCTCCAGCACCCAGTTCACGACGTTGTCCAGGAAGTAACGGTCGTGGGTGACGAGGATGACGTTGCCCGTATATTCCTTCAGGAAGTTCTCCAGCCACGCGACGCTTTCGGCGTCGAGATGGTTGGTCGGTTCGTCGAGCAGCAGGATATCGGGCTTTTCCAGCAGCAGCTTGCAAAGCGCAACACGGCGTTTCTCACCGCCCGAAAGCTTCGTGACATCGGCATCGCCCGGCGGGCAGCGAAGCGCCTCCATCGCGACTTCAAGCTGGTTGTCGAGCGTCCAGCCATCGACTGCGTCGATCTTGGCCTGGAGATCGCCCATCTCTTCCATCAGCGCATCGAAATCGGTGTCGTCCCTGGGATCGCCCATCTCCGCCGAAATCGCGTTGAAGCGATCGACGAGATCCGCGACGGGCCGCACGCCGTCCTTCACGTTGCCCATCACGTCCTTCGACGGATCGAGCTGGGGCTCCTGCGCCAGATAGCCGACGCGCACGCCGTCCGCGGCCCACGCCTCGCCGGAAAACTCGGTGTCCATCCCCGCCATGACCTTCATCAGGGTGGACTTGCCCGCGCCGTTCGGGCCGATGATCGCGATCTTCGCGCCCGGAATGAACTGCAGGTGGATGTTGTTGAGCACCGGCTTGTTGGCGCCGGGGAAGGTCTTGGTCAGACCCTTCATGACATAGGTATACTGGACGGCCATGTGGGTGCCGGGCTCCGTGTTTCGACAGGGATGGAAATGGGTTGGGCGCCATGTAGCGATTGGGCGTCCGCTGCGCAAACGCTTGCCGAACCGCGGGCGCTTCTCCAAAGCGTGGCCGCATCACAAGGTGCGGGGAGAATGAGAATGACGCGGTCGCTTCCCTTGCTGCTGACGATGGTCGCCGTGCCGGCGCTCGCACAGCGAACTCTCCCCGCGCCGCTTCCACCCATCGATCCTGCGGTCGAGGACATGCGCGACGCGGCGCTGAAGGACGATGTGGCCTATGACATCGTCGAGGGTCTGACGACCGAAGTCGGTCCGCGCCTTGCCGGCACCGAGGCGGAAGCACGCGCGCGGACCTGGGCCGTCGCCAAGCTTAAGGCGCTGGGGTTCAAGAATGTGCGCGCCGAACCCTATCAGATGCCGGTCTGGGTTCGCGGGGCCGAAACGGCGGAGATCGTCTCGCCCTTCCCCCAGAAATTGTATCTGACCGCGCTCGGCAATTCCGGCGCGACGCCGGCCGAGGGGCTGACTGCACCGGTGGCCGTGTTCAAGGACTTCAATGCGTTGCTGGCGGCACCTGACAGCGCAGTGAAGGATCGTATCGTCTATGTCGGCAATGCGATGGAGCCGACGCAGGACGGGTCCGGCTATGGCGCGAACGGCGCGGCGCGTTTCGTCGGCCCGGCCCTTGCGGCGCGCAAAGGGGCGGCCGCGATGGTGATCCGCTCGATCGGCACCGATCATCACCGCATCCCCCATGCCGGCCTGACCAACTTCCCCGACGGCGTGACGCCGATCCCCGCCGCGGCGCTCTCCGTTCCCGATGCCGAGCAGATCGAACGGATGGCGGATCGCGGCAAGCCGATCACGCTGCATCTGACGCTCACCCCCCGCCAGATCGGCACGCGGGAATCGGGCAACATCATCGCAGAAGTGCCCGGCACCGATCCCAAGGCGGGGATCGTGCTGATCGGTGGCCATCTCGACAGCTGGGACCTCGGCACGGGCGCGATCGACGACGCGAGCGGGGTCGCGATCACCGCCGCTGCCGCGAAACGTCTGCTCGATTCGGGCAAGCGCCCGCGCCGCACCATCCGCGTCGTATGGTGGGGATCGGAGGAGGTCGGCGGCTTCGGCGGTCGCGATTACGCCGCACGCCACGGCAAGGAACGCCATGTCGTCGCCGCCGAGAGCGACTTCGGGGCAGACCGGGTGTGGCGGTTCGAAACCAACCTGCCCGAAAGTGCAAAGGCGGTGGGCGACCGGCTCCAGGTCGCGCTGTCCCCGCTCGGCATCACGCGCGGGACCGGCACCGCCGGCGACGGTTCCGACATCGGGCCGATCGTCGCGCTCGGTGTCGCCGGCGTCGATCTCAACCAGTCGGGCCTGCGCTATTTCGACACCCACCACACGCCTGACGACACGCTGGACCGGATCGATCCCGAACAGCTCCGCCAGAACGTCGCGGCGTGGACGGCGATGCTCGGCGTCGTGGCCAACGCGCCCGAAGATATCGGCCCGGTCACTCCGCGGAAATGAGCCGGGCCGAGCGTCCCACATTGACCGAGCATGAATTTGCCGATTGACGCGTGGGTCAGCTAGTTTAATTGCAGCCGCTTCGCGACGGCATCAGGGTCGGCCGCGATTGTTACAATGCTTGGGGAGCAACCCGAATGAAGAAGATCGCATTCGTTGCCGTCGCCGCCGGCCTGATGTCGCTGGCAGCCTGCAACAAGTCGCCGGAAGCGGCAGCCGTCGAGAACAACGGCGACATGATCGCGGACAACATGGACGCGATGGCCGACAACATGGCCGATATGTCGAACACCACTGCCAACCCGATGGCAGAAGACAACATGGAAGCCATGTCTGAAAACGTTCACGACGCCGCGGACAACGTCCGTGACGCCGCCGAGGACAAGGCTGACAACATGAACTGATCGAACCCCCGGGGTTTGATTGGAGGAGTTTATGATGAAGAAGCTGATCCTCGTTGCGGCCGCCGCCGGCCTGATGTCGCTGGCAGCCTGCAACAAGTCGCCGGAAGCCGCCGCTGTTGAAAACAACGCGGACATGGTCGCCGACAACATGGAAGCCGCTGCGGACAATATGGACGCGATGGCCGACAACACGGCGAACACGATGGCATCCGATGCGATCGAGAATGCGGCCGACAACATGAACGCCGCTGCCGACAACGTCCGCGATGCCGCTGACGCCAAGGCAGACAACATGCAGTAAGCCTCGTTTGGGCCCTCGGGCTCGAATGAAGTTCTACAGGAAAGGGCGTTCCTTCGGGGGCGCCCTTTTTCGTTGCGCAGTGGGTTGCCACCCCCGTCGTTACCCTCTAGGCGCAGCCCTCCAGTCGGGGAGTGGCGCAGTCTGGTAGCGCGCCTGCTTTGGGAGCAGGATGTCGCAGGTTCGAATCCTGTCTCCCCGACCACGGCGTGCTGCGCAAAGTCGTAGCGCAGCTACGACGAGCAAACCGCAGCACGCCCGGCCGGCGCGGCCATAGCCGCGACCGACGACGCGGCTTTGCCGCGGCGCTACCCCGTGCAAGTTCCCAGATTGTCTCCGAAAGCCCCGCCGCGGCAAAGCCGCTTCGTCGAACGGCGCCTTCAGCGGCGTCGGCCGCGCGCGCCTAGCGCCGCGCGATAGCTTCGCTATCGCGACGGCCGGCGCGCGGTGGGCCCGGCAGGACTCGAACCCGCAACCTAGCCGTTATGAGCGGCCAGCTCTAACCATTGAGCTACAGGCCCCCCACGCGCCCCAAGCGCCTAGCGGAGCGCGCCCGCCAAGCGCAAGGCTTCACCGCGCCGCCGCGAGAATGTCGTCGAGCGACGCCGGCTCGCACCCAAGCTGCGCGAGCAGATCGAGCACCCCGTCCCACCAAGCGTTAAACCTGCGTAGATCCGCGGTATCGCGCACATAGGGCGTCCATCCAGGGACCAGCGACGGGGTATGGAAGCCGAAATTGAGCAGCCGCAAGCCTTCGCCGAGCGCAACCCGAACCGCCTCCCTCGCCTCGCGCAGCGGCACGCCTTCCGGCGTCAGCGGGACGCGCGACAGCAGCTTCGTTCGCGCCAAAATGCCACGCCCCCGCCATATACGGCCAGCGACGCCGTGCACCCCCGACCCGCGCCGACGCAATACCCCGGTATAGATCGTCGTCGGCGGAACCTCGATCAGATCGCCACACTTCCCAAACCAAAAACTTTCCGGCCCTATGCCCGCATAATCGGGGCCTCCTTGTGTCGAATAATCATGGCGCGCGCGCATCGACGTATCCAACCGATATCCTCTAGTCGCAAGCATCGCCGCACTGGCCGATCCCAGCCCGTAGCGCCCCGCCCGATACGCGATCGGCCGAACCCCGAAGGATGCCGTGATCGCGTCGGTCAGCACGTCCAGCTTCGCCCTCTCCAGCGACGGCGGCAGATTTCCCGGAAAGCTCGCCAGGACCGAAGGCTCCTCCTCGAAAGGCGGATTGACCCAGGCATGAAGCTGCGTGCCGATCACCGACCGGCCATCGGCGAGGCATGCCTTCAGAGCATCGACCGCAGCGGCATCGGTCGCGACCGGGTGGTCGACCATATAGGTGACGGCAATCCCGCGATCCGACAGGCGCCGATGGAAGGCCGGCAACGCCGCCATCGCCGTCGTCGCGCGCTGGGTGCGGTCGAACGGCCGCGACCAGTCGAACTCCTCCTCGGCATCGACGAACAGGCAGAAGCGGGACCCGAAGCTTTCCGGCCAGCGGATACGTGCGCCGGGCGCGGGCGCGGCCGGCCGGAACACGCCGGATGGTGCCGCCGCGCCAGTCACGTCAGTGGATCGACGCCTGCTCCATGGGTGCATAAGGCACGGCGGGCAAACGCAGAGTCAAGCGGCGCGCCTCGAGCTGTAATTCGCCGCCAAGCTCCAGCGCGAGATTGCGCGCAAGGCGCAGAGCAAAGCCTGTGCCGAGAAGCGGCGCGCCGGGCATCGCCGCCTCGCTTTCCGCGTCGATCCGCAGCAGCGCATCGTCGCCGATCGCCGCGAGCGCGGCCGGGCGGTCCACATCGATCGCGATAGCGTCGTTTTCGCGGCGAAGCGTAATGCCGATCGCTTCGCCCGGGCCACCGGCCGAAACAATCGCCGACAACAATCGCCCGATCAGCCGCTCCACCGCGCGGTCGTCGCCCGCGACGGCAACCGCGGCGTCTATTGCGTCGAGCGTTACGCGAGAGCCGCGAAGGCTCGCCAAGGGTTCGAGGTCCCGGATCAAACCCCGGATCAACGCCCCTGCATCGACCTGGCCGGGACGCAATTCGAGCGTATCGCCCGCAATACGCGCCGCGATATCGAGATCCTCGATCGCGGCAATCAGGTCGCCTGCCTGCAGGCGGATCGCGCGGGCGCGATCGCGGTAGCGCGGGTCGATCGGGCCCATGAGCTCGGTTTCGATCAATTCCGAAAAGCCCGCGATCGCGTTGGTCGGCGTGCGGAGTTCGTGCACCAGGCGACGAAGCGATTCGGATGCGCCGATATTCACCGACCGTCTCGGCGCCGCGCTTTCATCGGCGCGCGGGCGCCTTGCGAGCCCGCGGAAGCCAGTAAACCGTCCGCTATGTTCGTCGAAGCACGGCACCGCCGAAATGCGCCAGGGCCCGGCCATTGCCGATCCGCCGCCGACCGTCATCCGCGCATCGCGAAAGCCGCTACGCCGACGGAAGGCGCCCGCCACGACGCCGTCCACGACGTGACCGTCCTCCCCCTGCAGCCCGGTCAGCGACAGCCCGATCAGCGCACCGCGCACGCCGGCGCCGACCCAGCAGACGATCCCGCCGGCATCGGTTTCGAAATCGAAGCGGTCGGCCGGGGCGTCGCTGGCTGAGGCCTCGGGAACCGTTCGGTCCTTTTGGTAGGCGGCGATCCGCGCGACAAGGTCCGAAATCTCGAAATGCGGCGCTGTGGCTGGCGCGTCTTCCGTCTGCGCACCCTCGGCATGGCGGAGCGCCTCCTCCACGACGGGCAATTTGCGCGCGACCTCGCCCAGCGCCACGAAGGGTCCCGCACCGTGCGCGGGTGCCGTAGGCTGGTTGACCGCTGCCGGCGCAGATGCTGCCACTTTCGGGCCAGGAAGCGAGAAGTCGACCGACCCGAAGCTGTCGAGTCCGCGCATGACTTCTGCTGGTAGATCGCGCCGCGATCGCAACACCGCGCGCCCGGTCGGGCCAAGGCCGGACAGCAGACCGCACCACGCCTCCGGCGTCAACGTGACGCCGCGCAGGACGGGGGCGGCGATCGATGGCTCATCCTCGGCGAAGAACGCCACGAGCGGCGCTTCGGGAACCGCGAGCGCCAGCGCCCGGGCACAGGCGGCGCGAACGCTCGCCGGCACGTGCGCACGAAGCACCCGCAGGCGGTCGATATGGTCGGGGTCGCTCGAGATTCGACGGCGGCCGAGGAGATCGACGAGCTGGCGGAAAGCCGACTGCGCACCGAATGCCGTGGTCGTATCGGCAGCCAGGACGGTCTTCAGGCTGTCGTCGAACCGCACTCGTCGCCCCTTGCTCCGCGCGCATCGGCGATGCGGCGCGGCGATTGTTTAACCTGCTCGAGTCCGCGGTGGAAGCGGGCATTTGCCCCCACGTTGCAATGTGGGACAATTGCGTTCAGGGGTAATTATCTTATGGTCAAACGCACCAGCGTCGGCCGATTGTGGCGTAAAAGAGAGGGGCTTTGGAATGGCGTTCGATCGGATCGACCGGCAAATCCTGAAATTGTTGCAGGAAGACGGTCGGATGACCAACGTCGATCTGGCGGAGCGCGTCGGGCTGACCGCCCCACCCTGCCTGCGCCGGGTGCGCGCACTGGAAGAAGCGGGCGCGATCCGGGGTTATCATGCCGATCTCGATCCCGCGCGGCTTGGTTTCCCGATCACGGTCTTCGCAATGGTCAGCCTGCGCAGCCAGGCTGAACGCGACCTCGCGAGCTTCGAGGACCACGTCGCCGCGATTCCCGAAGTCCGCGAATGTCATATGCTGAACGGCGAGATCGACTTCATCCTGAAGATCGTCGCCGCCGATCTGGAAAGCTTCCAGCGCATCCTGACGACCCACCTCACACCTGCGCCCAACGTCGCGAGCGTGAAGACGTCGCTGACGATCCGCACCGCGAAGTCGCAATCGGGCGTCCCCGTCATCGACTGATACGAAAAGGGCGGCACCAAGGCACCGCCCTCTCCTCAGGTCAGGTTCGACGGGTCAGCCCGCGACGGGCGGATTGTCGAGGAAAGTCGTCCAGAATTCGGCGATCTGTGCGCGCGGCTGGCCCTTCACCAAGGCAAATGTGGCCTTGGCGCTTGCCTTGTCACCCGACAGCGCCTGCGCGATACCGAGATGCGTGTTGACCGCGTCGGCATCGACGCTGCCCTTCTGCAGCGCAACCTTGTAGAGTTCGATGGCCTGCGCGTAATTGCCCGAGCCGAGATACGCATCGCCGGTGCCGACCGCGAGCTTGCCGTTTGCCGCCGCCTTCGCCTTGGTCACTAGCCCCGCCAGCGAGCCTTCGTTGGCGATCGACTTGTTCGCCGCAGCCAGCAAGCTGTTGGCGTTGTCGCTGTTCGCTGGGATCTTGCCCGAAGCCTTGCCCTCGGTCAGCACCGCCTTCGTTTCGTAGGGGATGCCGGCGTCGAAGACCCACTGGCCGTAGATCTCGTAATCATACTGGTCGGCCAGCGCCTTGCCCGCGCGTAGCAGGCGATAGAGATCGACCTTCTGCCCCTTGTCGAGGGTGGCGAGCGCGTTGGGCTGGATGCCGTAGAGCACCATTGCGTCTCGCCAGTTCTTGGTTGTCGGATAAGCCACGACCCACTTCTTGACCCACCCAAGCGTTGCCGCGCTGTCCTTCTTCGCGTTGTTCTTCGCGATGGCATATTTGTAAAGCTGCTCGTCAGCCTTGCCGCCCGCTGCGGTCTGCGCATCGATCGCGGCCTGAAGTGCGGCGCTGCCGCCCGCGATATCGCCCGAGTCCATCTTGGCCTTCACCATCTGAAGGTCGATATTGGCATCCTTGTAGCCGAGCTGCTTGGCGCGCGCGAAGCTCGTGTTCGCGGTCGCATAGTCCTTCTCGTTCAACGCGATGACGCCGCGCTGATAGACGAAGCGCGGCAGGTCGGTCGCCGGCGTCTTCGGGTTCGCGATCAGCGCGTCGAGCGGTGCCTTGAGCGCGGCCTCGCCGGCGCCGTTCTGGCCCTGAAGCTTGGTCGCCTCCAGCTGCAGGCGCAGCGCCTGCGCGACATAGCGATCGTCCTCCGTCTTCGCGGCCGCCTCGATCTGCGCGACCAGCGGCGTCGCCGTCGCCACGTCCTTTGCGGCAAGCGCGGTCTGCGCGGGCTGCGCTGCCTTGATGACGTCAGGGCTGAGCTTCAGCGCGGGCGCCTTGTTCTCTTCCTTCTTGTCCTTGGCGAAGGCCGGGGTCGAAATTGCGACACTTCCGGCGCCGGCCATCAGCGCCGCAGCAAACGCCATTTTCGAGACCATCTTCATCGTCGAAACTCTCCTGGTGCAGCGCAGGGGATGCGCCGTAGTGCAGCGCTGCTCTAGACAGCGCATCGGAATCGTTCAAGCGAACGCCCGAGCCGCGATGCAGTTGCCGCCCCACCGCTGAACGACGATTGAACACTGCCCGCCGCGCGGTTAGGCGCAGCCGCGATGATCGCAACGCTCTCGCCCGCCAAGACGCTCGATTACGAATCGCCGCTACCCATGGCAGCCATCGGCACGCCGCGCTTCGCGGCAGAGGCCGAAATGCTGGCAGCGGCGGCGGCCCGGCTCGGCCACAAGAAGCTCGGTGCGCTGATGCATATTTCCGACAAGCTCGCAAAGCTGAACAGTGACCGTTTCCGCGCCTTTGCCGATGCCCCCGCCCGCCCCGCGATTTTTGCGTTCGCGGGCGATGTCTACACCGGGTTGGAACCAAAGACCCTCGACGAAGCCGCGATCGCCTTCGCGCAGGATCACGTCCGCCTGCTTTCCGGCCTGTATGGCCTGCTGCGCCCCCTCGACCCGATGAAGCCCTATCGCCTGGAAATGGGCACCCGCTGGGCGCCGCGGCGCAAGAAACTGACCGACTGGTGGCAGGATCGCATCGCCCGCGTGCTGGCCGAAGATGTGGAGGCGGAAGGCTCGGGGACG
The DNA here is from genome assembly GCF_902498785.1 of Sphingomonas sp. EC-HK361. Classification (GTDB taxonomy): domain Bacteria; phylum Pseudomonadota; class Alphaproteobacteria; order Sphingomonadales; family Sphingomonadaceae; genus Sphingomonas. The sequence goes on along the minus strand of NZ_LR701494.1, from coordinate 183,746 downwards.
ATCCTGAATCTCGCCAGCCAGGAATATTGGGCATCGGTCGACGGGCAGCTGCCGCCTGACATCCGCGTCATTGCGGTCGAATTCCAAGAAGCGGACGGCCGGTTCATCAGCTTTCACGCGAAGAAGGCGCGCGGGATGATGGCGCGCTGGCTGGTCGAGCACCGGATCGATCAGGTCGAGGCGATGAAGGGGTTCGACAGCGCCGGTTATGCCTTCGACGCTGCGGGGAGCGACGCCAATCGCTGGCGCTTCGTGCGGCAGTCATGAGCGCGGTCGTCATCGGCGCGAGCGGGGGGATCGGCAAGGCGCTCGCGGACGCGATCGAGGACGAGGGCGTGGACGTCCACCGCCTCGCCCGCTCCTTCGGATCGCGGCATATCGACCTGACCGACGAGGAAAGCATCGCCGCCGCCGCGACGACCGTCGGCTCACCCGATCTGGTCATCGTCGCGACCGGGCTGCTTCATGATGGCGAGCATGGCCCCGAAAAGGCGATGCGCGACCTCGACCCCACCTGGCTGGCACGCAATTTCGCGACGAACGCGGTCGGCCCCGCGCTCGTCGCCAAGCATTTCCTGCCCGTCATGCCGCGCTCCGGCCGCTGCATCTTCGCCGCGCTGTCCGCGCGGATCGGCAGCATTTCCGATAACCGGCTGGGCGGATGGTACGGATATCGCGCCTCAAAGGCCGCGCTCAACCAGTTCATCCGAACAATCGCGATCGAGGAGCGCCGTCGCAACGACGGCACGATCGTGGTCGGGCTGCATCCCGGCACCGTGGACACTGCGCTGTCCAAGCCGTTTCAGGGTAATGTCGGCCCCGGGCGCCGCTTTGCACCCGACCGCGCCGCGGTGCAGCTTCTCGATGTGCTCGACGGGTTGAAGGCGCCGGACAGCGGCAAGGTCTTCGACTGGGAGGGCCGCGAAATCGCGCCGTAATCCGGCGATTGCGCGGATGACGACGATTTCATCGCGACGCCACCGCAACGTCAGCCGATCCGGCGCATATCATGATCCACAGGTCGCGGTCCCCCCGGCGACCGTGCACAGGAGATGGATCATGACGAAATCCCTGCCCTTCACGTTGCTCGCCGGCGCGGCACTCATCAGCGGCGCCAGCGCGTTCGCGGCGACGACGCCCGCCAAGACGACGGCGACGAAGACGGTCGCGATGAAGACGACGACCCACGCCGTCGCGCGCACCACGCATCCGGCTGTGGCCGGCCGGATGGTCACCACCAAGACCAGCACCGGCAAGTCGATCACCTACAACTGTTCGAAGGCGGGCAACGCGAACAAGACGGCCTGCAAGAAATAGCGGAAAGCGCCACCCCCGCGCGCACGCGTACACGTGCGCGCGGGGGTGGTCAGGCGCCGCGCGCTGGGCTAGGGATGTGTCACCAATTCGACACAACCCGAAAGCCTTGAGATTTGACCGACGAGACCGTCCTCGCCGACCCTTCGGACATTGCCCCCATCTCCATCGTCGAGGAGATGAAGACGAGCTATCTCGATTACGCGATGAGTGTGATCGTCGCCCGTGCGCTGCCCGATGTGCGCGACGGGCTGAAGCCGGTGCACCGGCGCATCCTGCATTCCGCGAACGAAAACGGCTTCCTCTACAACCGCCCCTATCGCAAGTGCGCCCGCATCGTCGGTGACGTGATGGGTAAATACCATCCGCACGGCGACAGCTCGATCTACGAGGCGCTGGTGCGGATGAGCCAGGACTGGTCGATGCGGCTGCCGCTGATCGACGGTCAGGGCAATTTCGGGTCGATGGATCCCGACAAGGCCGCGGCCATGCGCTACACCGAGGCGCGGCTTGCGAAGTCGGCCAATGCGCTGCTCGAGGATATCGACAAGGACACCGTCGATTTCGTCCCCAATTATGACGGATCGGAACGTGAGCCTGCCGTCCTGCCGGCACGCTTTCCCAACCTGCTGGTCAACGGCGCCGGCGGTATCGCGGTCGGCATGGCGACCAACGTCCCGCCGCATAATCTGGGCGAAGTCATCACCGCGTGCCTTGCCTTCATGGACCGGATGGAGAGCGGCGAGGCCCAGCTGACGACCGAGGAGCTGCTCGAGATCGTCCCCGGCCCCGATTTCCCGACGGGGGCGATCATCCTCGGCCGCTCGGGCGCGCGATCGGCCTACGAAACCGGCCGTGGCTCGATCCTGCTGCGATCGCGCCACATCATCGAGGAAGGACGCGGCGATCGGCGATCGATCGTGCTGACCGAAATCCCGTTCCAGCAGGGCAAGAACGCGCTGGTTGAAAAGATCGCCGAAGCCGCGAAGGACAAGCGGATCGAGGGCGTCAGCGACATTCGCGACGAATCGAACCGCGAAGGCGTGCGGATCGTCATCGACCTGAAGCGAGACGCGACCCCCGAAGTCGTGCTCAACCAGCTTTGGCGGCACACCCCCGCGCAGGGTTCGTTCGCCGCCAACATGCTCGCGATCCGCGGCGGTCGGCCCGAACTGCTGAACCTGCGCGACATTATCTCGGCGTTCATCGGCTTCCGCGAGGAGGTCATCACCCGGCGTTCGAAGTTCGAGCTCGCCAAGGCCCGTGACCGCGCGCACATCCTGCTCGGCCTTGTCATCGCGGTCACCAACCTCGACGAGGTGGTGAAGATCATCCGCGGCGCGTCGTCGCCCGCCGATGCGCGCGCGAAGCTGCTCTCGCGGGATTGGCCGATCGCGGAGATCGCGCCCTATATCCGCCTCGTCGAAGCGGTCGAGGCCGAAGTCACCGGCGACACCTACCGCCTGTCCGAAATCCAGGTCCGCGCGATCCTCGACCTGCGCCTCCACCGTCTGACCGCGCTGGGGCGTGACGAGATCGGCAACGAGTTGCAAGGCCTTGCCGACTCGATCGCGGAATTGCTCGCCATCCTCTCCGATCGCAAGAAGCTGTTCGCGGTGATGCGCGACGAACTGATCGCGGTCCGCGATGAATCGGCAACCCCGCGCCGCACCGAGATCGCCAACGCCGCCGACGGCATCGACGACGAAGACCTGATCGAGCGGGAGGACATGGTCGTCACCGTCACGGTCGAGGGCTATATCAAGCGCACCAGCCTCGCGACCTTCCGCGCGCAGAAGCGCGGCGGCAAGGGCCGCGCCGGGATGGCGACGAAGGACGAGGACGTCATCACGAACCTGTTCGTGACCTCGACGCACACGCCCGTCCTGTTCTTCTCGACCGCGGGCAAGGTCTATCGTCTCAAGGTATGGCGCCTGCCCGAAGGTGGTCCGGCGACCCGAGGCCGCCCGATGGTCAATCTCCTTCCGCTCGAAGCGGGCGAGACGATCTCAACCGTGCTGCCGCTCCCCGAGGATGAGGCGGAGTGGAGCAAGCTTCACGTCATGTTCGCGACAGCGAAGGGCAGCGTGCGGCGCAATTCGATGGACGCGTTCGCCAACATCCGATCGTCGGGCAAGATCGCGATGCGGTTCGAGGACGGATCGGACGACCGGCTCATCGGCGTATCGCTGCTGACCGAGGATGACGACGTGCTGCTCGCCACCCGCGCGGGCAAGGCGATCCGCTTCTCGTCGACCGACGTCCGCGAGTTCCAGAGCCGCGATTCGACCGGCGTGCGTGGTGCCCGGCTGGCCGATGGGGATGAAGTCATCTCGCTCTCGGTCCTGCGCGGCTTCGACGCGACCCCGCAGGAGCGCGAGGATTATCTGAAAGCCGCCCCGTGGAAGGACGGCGACCGCGAGGTCACGCTCAGCGCCGAACGCATGGCCGAGTTCGAGGCGGCGGAGGAGTTCATTCTCACCGTCACGGCCAACGGCTATGGCAAGCGGACGTCCGCCTACGAATATCGCCGCACCAACCGCGGCGGTCAGGGCATTACGAACATCGTCACGTCGGAGCGCAACGGCCCCGTCGTCGCCAGCTTCCCCGCGCATAATGGCGAGCAGCTGATGCTCGTGACCGACCAGGCGAAGCTGATCCGTACGACCGTTGGCGACATCCGTGTCGCGGGACGAAACACCCAGGGCGTCACCATCTTCCGCGTCGCCGAAAACGAGCACGTCGTCTCCGCGGCGCGGATTGAAGAGAGTGAGGACGAAGCGGAAATCGACCTGTCCGATGGTCCCGTCGCCGAAGCGCCGGTGCCCGATGCTCTACCGGGCGACGACCTTGCCGAAGGCCCGGAGGACGGCCAGTGAGCGATGCAGCCGTAGCACCGTCCACCGCCTACAAGGTCCTGACGAGCGAGCAGATGGCGGCGCTCGAGGCTGACGGCGGCTTCGCCGGGGCGCCGATCGATCTGGCGGATGGCTACATTCACCTCTCGACGGCGGCGCAGCTCACCGAAACCGTCGACAAGCACTTTGCCGGACAAAGCGGCCTTCACGTCGCCGCTGTCGATCTGGACGCGCTCGACGATCCGGTGAAATGGGAAGAATCGCGCGGAGGCCAGCTTTTCCCGCACATCTACGGCCCCCTCCCGCTTGCCGCGGTCCTCGCCTACGGTCCGCTGGAGCGCGATCATGCTGGCAAGGTCCGTCTGCCCGTCGCGGGCTAGGGATAGAGGTCCACGACTTCCGCCCTTTCCGCCACCGCCTGCAACAACAGCGTGCGGTGGCAGTGACAGGGATCGCGCTCGTAGCAGAGCAGCGCGCTCGGCATCGCGCGTGCGAGGTCGAGCATCTGCGCCGCCTGCGCCTGTGCCTCAGGCAGTTCGAGCTGGCCCGCATAGACCGCCTCCAGCGTCGCGACATCGCCCTTCTTCGCCGCGTCGCGCCCCGCCTTCGGTGTGCCCAGCGCCTTCAGATGGACATAGCCGATCCCCGCATCGTTCAGCGAAGCGGCAAGCGAGGATTTGGAGAAACCCGGCCGGCGCGAAAGTGGAAGCGCGCGCACGTCGATCACCCGCTCGACACCGGCACGCGTGAGCGCGGCGAGGAAATCGGCCATCGTCGTGGCTTCATAGCCGATCGTGAAAATCTTCATCGCGCACATCCCATCGTGATGACATGGGTAATGCAGGAATGCCGTGATTGTTCGCCGCATCGCCAGATCGACCGGCGAGTTATGGTGACCCCTACGGGAATCGAACCCGTGTTTCAGCCGTGAAAGGGCCGCGTCCTAACCGCTAGACGAAGGGGCCGTCAGGCGTGAAGGGCGGTTAGGGAAATGCTGGGGTGCGGTCAAGGGCTTCAATCGGCCCAGGCGGCATCGTCGATGTGCAGCTCGGCTGCGGGCCGCTGCGACCAGTCGTCGATCTTCGCGCGCCCTGCGAGCCAGAGCCGGCGGTGCGGCGGCGCGCCGAGGAGGGCCGCGCCCAGCGCGGTGTCGGCGGCGCGGAATGCGACTGCCTTGATACTGCGCCCGTCGTCGCCCGCCACGACCGCCCGGACATGGCCGTTGCCGACGATATCGACCTTGATGAGCCGCACCGGGCCGGCGACCACGCGCGGACTCGGCCAGCCGGTGCCATACGGCCCGCCGACGTCGAGCGCGCCGACGAGATCGGGGTTCACCCCCGCCGGTGCGACGATGGTGTCGATCAGCAGCGCACGGTTTTCGGACGCGCGCGCAACGTCCGCCGCAAGCCGGTCTTCGAGGAATTCGGCAAAGGCCGGCACGTCCGCCGCCGCGATCGTCAGCCCGGCAGCCATCGCATGCCCGCCGCCTGCCACCAGCAATCCGTGCTCCTTGGCCGCAAGGATGGCCGCGCCGAGATCCACCCCGGTGATCGACCGTCCGGAGCCCTTGCCTACGCCATTCCCGTCGATGGCAATGACGATTGCGGGGCGACCGAGTTTCTCCTTCAGACGCCCGGCGACGATGCCAATGACACCGGCGTGCCAGCCCTCGCCCGCGATCACCATGATCGACCGGTCGCGCGCGATCATCGCGTCGGCCGCTTCCTGCACCGCGGCCTCGATCGCGCGGCGCTCCTCGTTCAGCCGGTCGAGCTCGGCCGCGATCGCGCGCGCCTCGTCAGGATCGCGCGTCGTGAGCAGCCGGACGCCGAGATCGGAACGCCCGACCCGCCCGCCAGCATTGATTCGCGGCCCGAGCGCGAAGCCGAGATCGCTGCACACAGGGGCACCCGTCAGGCGCGACGCCTCGATCAGCGCGGCGATGCCGATGTTGCGGCGCTGCGCCATAACCTTCAGACCCTGCGCCACGAACGCGCGGTTGAGTCCGCGCAGTTGCGCCACATCCGCCACGGTGCCTAGTGCGACAAGGTCGAGAAGATCGATCAGCCGCGGCTCCGAGCGCGCCGCGAAAAAGCCGCGCGCTCTCAGCACGCGAATTAGCGCGGCGCCGAGAAGAAAGGCCACGCCGACCGCCGCGAGATGACCGTGCGCGGCGCCTTCGCCCTCATCCAGCCGGTTGGGATTGACGAGCGCGTGCGCCACGGGAAGCGCGCTTGCACATTTGTGATGATCGACGACGACCACATCGATCCCGGCCCGATGCGCGATATCGAGCGCGTCGAACGCCTGCGCGCCGCAATCGACGGTCACGATCAGTGACGCGCCCTCGTCCTTCAGCCGAACGAGCGCAGGCCCGGTCGGGCCATAGCCTTCCAGCATGCGATCGGGGATATACGGCCGCGCCTCGATCCCCAGATCGCGCAGCAGCAGGACGAGAAGCGCCGCCGACGTCGCGCCATCGACGTCGTAATCGCCGAAGATCGCGACCTGCTCCTTCGCCTCCACCGCATCCGCCAGCCGCGCCGCCGCCTTGTCCATGTCGCGGAAAATCGAAGGATCGGGCATGAAGGCCCGGATGGTCGGGGTGCGGTGCGCGTCCAGTGTTTCGCGCGTGCTGCCCCGCGAAAGCAGAAGCTGCGTTACCAGATCATCCGGCACGAACCCATCGCGCTGGTCGGCCGCAAGCGCGCGCCACCGCCAAGGCTGGCCGAGGATCGAACGATCGATACCCAGGACCGTCGTCATCGGGGCTTACCGCGTCCGATAGCACTGCCGGTGCGGGGGGCTTCGATCATCATCCCGCTGCTACAGCACGAATGGGCCACGTGGAACACCCCGATCCGCTACCCCTTCCGTCGCCTTCCGGCTTCCCCCAAAGGCGACGATGGCAGTGTGGGTGCTCGTCAGCTAGGACCAGGCACGGCCCGTAATTTGCCGCATATTTTCGAAAGCCCCCGCCATGAACCTGCCGGATTATTATCACAGCCTCATCGACTGGATCGGCGACGGCACCGGCCTGCCGGACACGATTCTCCATATCCATGCGGGAATGGCAGTGTTGATGCTCGCGCGCATCGTCACCCGCCGGTCGCTCGGCACGCTCGTCCCGCTTTCGGTGGTGATCGCAGCAGAGGCCGGCAACGAAATCCTTGATCGCCTGCATTTCGGCTCATGGCGTTGGGACGATACCTTGAGCGATATCGGCAACACACTGTTCTGGCCGACCGTCATCTGCATCGGCATCCGCCTGCGTCCAATGCTCCACCGCAACGAACAGGTTCCCGTTCTGGAAACCTGACCCACCAATCACTGCAACGACGCATGCAAACAATGCATGTGGCAGCACTTCACTTATATAAGCATGCTTATTATATGGGTGCCCATGAAACAGGGGCTCCTGATCCAGTTGAGCGACGTATCGCGCATCGCCCGGCGGCAGTTCGACGAACGCGCCCGCGCGATCGGCGCGACGCGTGCGCAGTGGAAGACGCTGACCACGCTCAGCCGCAACGAGGGCATGAACCAGGGCGGCCTCGCCGATCTGCTCGAGATCGAGCCGATCACGCTGTGTCGCATGATCGACCGTCTGGAGGATGCCGGCCTCGTCGAGCGCCGCCGCGATCCCGGCGACCGTCGCGCCTGGAACGTGTTTCTCACCGAGGCGTCCCGCCCCATGCTGACCGATTTGCGCGCCATTGCCGACGATCTGACCGCGGGCGCGCTCGAAGGGATCGACGCGGCGGACCAGGCGAAGTTCGCCGACATTCTCGCGCGCATTCGCACCAATCTTCAGACGCCCTCGCCCAATCAAGAGACCGCCCATGGCTGATGCCGACCCCCAACGCCCGATCGTCGCCGACGATCGTATCGAAACGCCCGTCGTCCAGACCGCTCCGGCGGAGGATACGCCGACGCCCGCAAAGACGCGCAAGCGCTGGGTCCGTCCCTTGCTGATGTTCGGCGTGCCGCTCCTCCTTGCCGCGATTGCGGGCTATGTCTGGCTCACCTCCGGACGCTTCGTCTCGACCGACAACGCCTATGTGTCGCAGGACAAGGTCTCCGTCTCGTCCGACGTTGCCGGCCGCATCGTATCGGTCGCCGTGCGCGAGAACCAGCCGGTAAAGGCCGGCGACCTCCTCTTCCGCATCGACCCCGAGCCTTACCGCATCGCGCTGGAACAGCAGGACGCGGCTCTTGCCACCGCGCGCGTCCAGGTCAGCACGCTCGCCACCGACACCGGCAGCGCCGCCGCGGACATCGCGAGTGCGCGCGCCGATATCGCGCTCGCTCAGGCGACCTATGATCGCCAGGCCGCCCTGATGAAGCGCGGCTTCACGACCAAGGCCAGCTTCGACGCGGCGTCGCACGAGGTCGCAGCGGCCAAGGCCCGGCTGGAGACCGCGCAGGCGAGCGCCGCCAAGGCCCGCAGCCAGCTCGGCAGCGGCACCAGCGCCTCGGGTCGCCCCGCCGCGATCCAGGCCGCGATGGCACAGCGCGACAAGGCCGCGCTCGATCTGAAGCGCACGTCGGTCTACGCCCCCTATAGCGGCACGATCAGCCAGTCGGACCGGCTCCAGGTCGGCGCACAGATGGTCACCGGACTCCCCGCGGTATCGATCGTCAAGAGCGACCGGTCCTGGGTGGAGGCGAACTTCAAGGAGACGGAGCTCAACAACATGCGCGTCGGCCAGCCCGCCAAAGTGACCTTCGACGCATACAAGGGCTTGAAGCTGAAGGGCCATGTCCAGTCGATCGGCGCGGGCACCGGTTCCGAATTTTCGGTCCTTCCTGCGCAGAACGCGACCGGCAACTGGGTGAAGGTGACGCAGCGCGTGCCCGTCCGCATCGCGATCGACGAAAAGAGCCCGCGCCCGCTCATCGCCGGCCTCAGCGCCGACGTGACGGTCGACGTCCGCAACCATGGCAACCGCTAGCATCAACCCGGCAGCGGCTCCGGCGAGCGAATCGCCGGAGCCGCTGGAGGAGCGCGCCGCCCTCTACACCAGCAACCGCCCGTTGCTGACTGTCGGCGTGATGGCCGCGACCATCATGCAGATCCTCGATTCGACGATCGCCAACGTCGCGCTTCCGCACATGCAGGCCTCTCTCAGCGCCACTGCCGACACGATCACGTGGGTGCTGACGAGCTACATCGTCGCGTCCGCGGTGGCGATTCCGATGACCGGCTGGCTTGCCGACCGGATCGGCAGCCGCAACCTGTTCCTCTACGCGATCGTCGGCTTCGTCGCCGCGTCGATGCTCTGCGGCCTGGCGACCAGCCTGCCCGAGATGGTCGCGTTCCGCCTGCTGCAAGGCGTCGCCGCCGCGTTCATGAATCCGCTCAGCCAGACGGTCATGATGGACATCAACCCCAAGTCGAAACAGGCCAGCGCCATGTCGATCTGGGGCATGGGCGTCATGGTCGGCCCGATCCTCGGCCCCGTCATCGGCGGCTGGCTGACCGACAATTACGACTGGCGCTGGTGCTTCTACGTCAACGTGCCCGTCGGCATCGCCTGCTTCGCTATCCTCTGGGCGCTGCTCCCCAGCCGCGAGATCAAGCGCCGCGGGTTCGATCTCTTCGGCTTCTCGATGCTCGCAGTCGCGATCAGCGTCTTCCAACTGATGCTCGACCGCGGCCAGACGCAGGACTGGTTCGACAGCTGGGAGGTCTGGCTGGAAGGCCTGATCGCGCTCGCCGCCGCATGGATGTTCCTCGTCCATATGATCACCGCGAAGGAGCCGATGTTCGAGCGCAGCCTGTTCACCAATCGCAACCTCCTGACCGGCATCGGCTTCATGGCGGTGAACGGCGTGCTGATGACCGCAACGCTCGCGCTGCTCCCGCCGATGCTCCAGAACCTGTTCGGCTATCCGGTGCTGACGACCGGCATCCTCCTGATGCCGCGCGGTGTCGGGATCGTTGCGAGCATGTATCTCGCCGGCCGGCTGATCCAGCGCAACTTCGACCCGCGCATCATGGTCGGCGGAGGGCTGGCAATCGTCGTCTGGTCGCTATGGGACATGACCGGCTGGACGATCGAAATGGGCTCCACGCCCTTCATCGTCACAGGGCTGATCCAGGGCATCGGCCTCGGCTTCGTCTTCATCCCGCTCAACATCATCGCGTTCGGCACCCTGCCCCCGCACCAGCGGACCGAGGGCGCGAGCCTGATGAACCTGTCGCGCAACATCGGCGGCTCGGTCGGCATTTCGGTGGTCACGGCGCTGCTGGCGCGCAACATCCAGACCAACCACTCGGTCCTCGCCGCGCACATCCCCGATCCGGGCCTGACCGCGTCCGATCCGGTCGTGAGCTCGATGCTCGGCAGCTCGACCGATAGCGTGCTCGCGATGGCCGATGCGATCGTCAACCAGCAGGCCGCGATGATCGCCTATCTCGACGACTTCAAGCTGATGATGATCCTGACCCTGGTCGCGATCCCCCTGGTGCTGCTCCTGAAGCGGCCAGCCCCTGCAAAACCGGGCGAGGACACGCCGCACGTCGCGATGGATTGAGGCGGGTCGGCCACAGCCCGCCGTCACTCCCCACCGTCAGCCAGGTCCTGTTCCGGGTCGATCTCGAGGGCTGAAGCGGAACGTAAAGCCTCGCCTTACCAACTTCGTAAAAGTTAGAAGTCCATATTCGCCGCGTTGTCCATCTGATGCGCGAGAAATGAGGCGAACTCTTCCATGTCGCCGCCAGAGCGCATGGCTGCTGCATACGTTCCGTCTATAACATAGGTCAGGATTGCCGGATGCTGGTAATCTTGAATATAGATCTTTGCTGGAGCACGTGCCCCTGTCCAAAAATGTTCGATGAACGACTTGATGAGCGCGATCGACGGCTCAAGTCGAAAATCGAGACCGGAGCCGAAGCGATAGGCTGTCCTGCTGTGGTTGTGCGGCAAAAGCATCGGCACTGCGCCAGCGCCTGAATGAAAGTGAAGCGCCTCGCCATCCTTGCCGAATGATCCGTGCGCTACGAAATTGCGTAGCTGACGGCGTAGATCAGTAAGTTGATCATAGTAGCGTTTGTCAGCCGTATTGTTGACATCGAGCGCCATCTTGTATTTAACGGCCCATCCGGCCTTCGCGAGATCACCCACCTCCTTACCTGTCGATAGAGCACCGTTAAGGATTGCGACGTGAATAAATACATGCTCTGTCCAACTAAAGAATCCCTCAATCACGGCAATCGCATAGTATCGAGCCTCGCGCCGCAAATCGTAAGATGGCCAGTGCGTTGTCCATGCGTTGGGCCTGATCTGGGTCGTGATAACCTCGTCTTTGCGAGCCTCCGCTTCCGCTGCCCGCGTTTCATACTGATTGAGATGGAAGTGAACATAGTCCATTAAGTCTCGCGAGCGGTTAGCCACGTTGAGATGCGATTGGCTGGCGGCAGTTTCCGCCCGCCAATCAAAGTAGGGTTGCGCCACCTTCACTGCCCGATGCAGGCAAGTTGCAACCCGCGCTGCGGTGACCTCCGTGGCCGGTCCATTAATCCCGAAGATGCCAAGTCCGAACTTGCGATGATCGATCAGGAACGGCGTTCCCTCAAGCTCGACCGAGACAGACCACGCTGTCTTTTCCCCCTGCCCGTTGTTGCGAAAACCGAGCAAGTCAACCAGTAGGAAATAAATTAAATAATAGGCTGGCAGCTGCCGCCCGGCATCCGTCCGCTTCGCTGACATAAGCAGTTGCAGATAGGCCTCAGCATCAAGCTCGGCTTGCTTGAGAGGTTTAATCGCCTTTGACGTGCGCCGCCTGATCTCTTCCAGATTCATGGTAAAGTCTTAGGGCAGGCTATGCAGGTCGACAACTGCGCCAACAATGGGCTGCGCTCTGGAAATGCCCGTTCAGCCACCCACGTAATTCCCGACATCCGCTACTTATCTATAAGTGGCCGATCTATCCGACAAGCCGATGATCCACCCTTAACACCCCTGTCCCCCCGCCCGTAAATCTGGCAGCCGACACTCATGACCCCGCTCATCCCCGTCGAAGAAGCGCAACGCCGCCTGCTCTCCACCCTCACGCCCGTGCCCATCGAGCACGTCACCCTCACCGAAGCCATCGGACGCTGGGCCGCAGCCGACATGCCCGCGCGCCGCGATCAGCCTGCGGTCGACCTCTCGGCGATGGACGGCTACGCGATCCGCCACGCCGACATGCCTGGCCCTTGGCGTATCGTCGGTGAGAGCGCGGCCGGGCGCCCCTTCGACGGCACGGTCGGCCCCGGCGAGGCAGCGCGCATCTTCACCGGCGCCGCGATGCCCGCCGGCACCGATAGCGTGCTGATCCAGGAAGAGGCCGCGCGCGACGGCCAGCACCTGACCCTCACCGGCGAAGGCCCGCCCGCCCGCGGCCGCAACGTCCGCCCCCGCGGGCTGGACTTCTTCGCAGGCGACACGCTGGTCAGCGCGGGAGAGCGGCTGACCCCCGCCCGCCTCGCCGTCCTGGCGATCGGTGGCCACAGCCAGGTCCCCGTCCGCCGCCGCGTCCGCGTCGCGATCGCCGCGACGGGGGACGAACTCGTCGCCGCGGGCCAGCCCGTCACCGGCACCGCGCTCCCGGAATCGAACCGGCTGCTCCTGTCCGCGATGCTCGCCGACCTGCCCGTCGACATCATTGACCTCGGCATCCTGCCGGACGAGCTGACCGTCCTGCGGGATGCGTTCGCCGGGGTGGAGGCGGACCTGCTCGTCACCACCGGCGGCGCGTCGGTGGGCGATCACGATCTCGTCCGCCCAGCACTCGAAGCAGCGGGCGGCACGATCGACTTCTGGCGCGTTGCGCTGCGCCCCGGCAAGCCGATGATGGCCGGCCGGATCGGTGCGATGCCGGTGCTGGGGCTCCCCGGCAACCCCGTTTCCGCCTTCGTGACGGCGCTGCTCTTCGTCCGCCCGGTCATCGCCGCGCTCGCCGGCGCCGGCGATCCGCTGCCCGTCCCCGTCACCGCCACCCTCGGCGAGGACCTCCCCGCCAACGGAGCGCGTACCGACTATCTGCGCGCGACCCTGCAAGCCGGCCGCGTCTTCGCCTCGACGATCCAGGACTCCTCGATGCTGCGCACCCTTGCCCGTGCCGACTGCCTCGTCATTCGCCCCGCCCATGCTGCATCGGCGCGAGCCGGCGAATCGGCGGAAATCCTGCTGCTCGGATAAAACAAGCGCTTGACGTTCCGCGCGATGTTCTATTAAGGTTCGGCATCTGTTCGATGCGGAAGGGACCGCCATGCTCACGCGCAAGCAGCACGAACTCATCTGCTTCATCGACGATCGATTGAAGGAGACGGGTGTTTCTCCCTCGTTCGAGGAGATGAAGGACGCGCTCGAGTTGAAGTCGAAGTCCGGTGTCCACCGCCTCATCAGCGCGCTCGAGGAGCGCGGCTTCCTGCGTCGCCTGCCCAATCGCGCCCGCGCGCTCGAGATTTTGAAACTGCCCGAACGCGCCGATGCGAAGGCTCGGGCCGGGGCGAAGGTCCACGATCTGTCGCTGTCCCGGAACCTTCGGAACCTTCCGGAACCCGCCAACGACGTGGTCGAGATCCCGTTGCACGGCCGGATCGCCGCCGGCATGCCGATCGAGGCGTTCGAGGGCACGTCGATGCTGTCCGTGCCCGCCGCGCTGCTCGGCACCGGCGACCATTATGCGCTCGAAGTGTCCGGCGATTCGATGGTCGAGGCGGGCATCCTCGACGGCGACTATGCCCTCATCAGGCGGCAGGAGGTGGCCCGCGACGGCGAGATCGTCGTCGCGCTGATCGACGAGAGCGAGGCGACGCTCAAATTTTTCCGCCGTGAAGGCGCGATGGTCCGCCTCGATCCCGCCAACCGCGCCTATGATCCGCAGCGTTACGCCCCCGATCAGGTCCGCGTGCAGGGTAGGCTCTCCGGTATCCTCCGCCGCTACGACTGACGCCGGCGACGACCCACGGGTGCTGGTCGCCGGGTGAGCGCACGGTCTGGATTCGACCGGTCGCGAGCGTGATCGCGATGCCTCCGGTTCGCGTGAGCGCGGACTTGTCGAGTTTCAGCCAGCGGGGGCGGCAGTTTTTCGGCAATCGGCGCTCGCTGACCACGATGTCCGCGCCGGCACATGCTGTGACGAGGTCGGCGCTGGGCACGAGATACGTGCTCCGCGTCGCCAGAATGCGGAACCGGCGTCCGCCGGCCGTCCGATCAACGAGGCAGAGATCGCGGCTGCACCGTGCGGTCTGCACGTCCGACAGCAGCAGTGGTTCGCCGTCGATGCCTCCATTCTCCGCCAGCATCGCGCGGGTATAGTCACCCGCCCGATCCCGCAGCATCGCCATGTCACCTCCAGCCGTCCGCACCGCGATATGCCGCCCGTCGCCCGTTATCAGCAGGTCCGGAGCCGGCGTCAGAAGCGTCCAGATCGCCCCGACGCCAATCGGCACCAGCCCCAGCATCCGCCAACGCGTCCGCCAGAGCGCCAGCCACAGCCCGCCAGCCACCATTGCCGCAAAGGCCTCCTTCGGCATTGCTGGGAGCATCGCCACCGACCCCGGCGCATCGGCGGTGACATGCGCGAGCCACAACAGCAACGCGAGCGCCTTTCCGCAAAACCACCAGAAGGGTCCACCAGCGCCAACCGCGTCGCACACCAGCGCCAAGGCCTCGAGCGGCATCACCACAAAGGTCGTCAGCGGGATCGCGACGATGTTGGCGAGCGCGCCGTAGACCCCGGCCTTGTGGAAATGGAACGCGGCGATCGGCATCAGCGCGAGTTCGACGACGAGGCCCGTCAGAAGCAGCGAGCCGCCTTCGCGCGCCCAGCGTCGCCACGCGGCCTCGTCTCGTCTCACGAACCAGCGGTGCACCTGCGGACTTTCGTGGAGCGCGACGATCGCGGTGACCGCTGCGAACGACAGCTGGAAGCTCGGCCCGGCGAGCGACTCCGGCCACAGCAGCAGCACGATCAACGCGCCAGTCGCCACGAGCCGCAGCGTGATCGCCTCACGCCCCAGCGCCATCGCGGCGAGCACCATCAGCGCCGCGATGCACGATCGCACCGTCGGCACCTCGCTTCCCGTCAGCAACGTATATCCGATCGCCGCAGCGGCAGCGATGCCGGCCGCGACAAGCGGCAAGCTCCATTTGAGCGCCAGCCAAGGGCTGAGCGCCAGCAACCGCATCGCCGCCAGCATCGTCAGCCCGACGACCGCGGTGATGTGCAATCCGCTGACCGACAGCAGATGCGCCAGCCCCGCCCGCCGCATCGCCTCCGAATCGTCTTCGCCGATCGCGCCGGTATCCCCGGTCGCGAGCGCCGACGCGATCCCGCCCGCGCTTCCCGGCAGCCGGGCTTCGATGTGCCGGGACAGCCGCGCGCGCAGCCCGTCGCGTGGCGGGTCCCCCGCGAGCCGTTCGATCGGGGCGAAGGCGCGTCCGGTCGCCCCGATACCCAGGAACCAGGCGGTTTGCGCGAAGTCATACGCTCCCGGTAACGCGCGTTCGGGCGGCGGCATCAGTCGCGCCCGCAACTTTAGCCGATCGCCCACGCCGAGTCCCGCAGGTGTATCCGCGGTCGCGATGTTCACGCACACCGATGGCGGCAGCACCGCCGTCTTGTCACGCCCCGCCGCGGTTGCCCGCCCTTCTGGTCGCAACCACACCCGCACCAGATCGCGCGCCGGGAGCGTATCGACCCGCATCACCCGCGCCTCGAAGCTGGCGATCGTCGGCGCCGCCAGCACCGGTGCCGCGACATGCTCCGCCCTCCACCAGATCGACCCGGTGCCGAGGATGGCCGCCGCAGCGGCGATCGCTATAGCGCGACCGGCGCGTCCGCCCCGCCCGAGTGCCACCGCGGCAAGCGCCATCGCCGCCAGTCCCAGCATTGCCGCAATCCAGGCGTGCGGCGCCGGCAACAGGAACCACAACGCCGTCCCAAAGCCGACCGAAACCGGCAGCCACAGCGGCAACTGGTCGCGCTCCGCCTCCAGCCAGCGCTCCAGTCGGGTGCGCGCAGCGCGCACCCCCGGCGCGATTTGAAGCCGCACAGGCTGCGTGCTAGGGGCTGGCGCGGCTGAACTGGCCATCGACTTCACAGCTTGGGAGCACGCGCGCTTGGGCGCAACCACCGATCTCGCCGCGGGCAGCCCCGCGCGTTCAACCGATACCGTCGTCACGCGCTTCGCGCCCTCGCCTACGGGATTTCTCCACCTCGGCGGCGCACGCACCGCGCTGTTCAACCTCCTCTATGCGCGCCATCACGGCGGCGAGTTCCTGCTGCGGATCGAGGACACCGATCGGGCCCGCTCGACCCAGCCGGCGATCGACGCGATCCTGGCCGGCATGCGATGGCTCGGGCTCGATTGGGACGGCGAACCCGTTTTCCAGTTCGCCCGCGCCGATCGCCACGCCGCAGTGGCGCAGGAGATGGTCGCGAACGGCCATGCCTATCGCTGCTACCTGACGCAGGACGAGCTCGCCGCGATGCGCGCCGCCGCCCAGGCCGCGAAAACGCCGCTGCGCATCCGGAGCCCATGGCGCGACCGCACTGATCACCCGGCCGATCAGCCCTATGTCGTCCGCCTGAAGGCCCCGACCGAGGGCGCGACGACGATCCGCGATCTCGTACAGGGCGAGGTAACGGTCCAGAACGGCGAGCTCGACGACCTCGTCCTCCTGCGATCGGACGGCACGCCGACCTATATGCTCGCGGTGGTCGTCGACGATCACGACATGGGCGTCACCCATGTTATCCGCGGTGACGATCACCTCAACAACGCCTTCCGCCAGTTCCCGATCATCCGGGCGATGGGGTGGCCGGAGCCGACCTACGCCCACATCCCGCTGATCCACGGCGCGGACGGGGCGAAGCTGTCCAAACGCCACGGCGCGGTCGGGATCGAGGCATATCGCGACGAGATGGGCATCCTGCCGGAAGCGTTCGACAACTATCTGCTTCGCCTCGGCTGGGGGCACGGCGACGACGAAATCATCAGCCGCGAGCAGGCGACGGAATGGTTCGATCTGGCGGGTGTCGGCAAGAGCCCTTCGCGCTTCGACATCAAGAAGCTCGAGAACCTCAACGGTCACTATATCCGGATGGCGGATGATGAGCGGCTCGCCGATCTCGTCGCCGGAAAGCTGGATTTCGAGCATGACGACACTCGCCGCGCCGTCCTCACCCGGGCGATGCCGGCGCTGAAGCCACGCGCGGCCAATATCAACGAAATGGCGGATGGCGCCGCGTTCCTGTTCCACACCCGGCCGATCGCGATGGATGAGGCCGCCGCGGCCCTGCTAAACGCTGATTCCGCTCCGATTTTGAACGCCGCGCACGCTGCGCTTGACGCCGCGAACGAGTGGGATACGGAGACGCTCGAAAGCGCAGTACGGCGTGTGGCCGAGGAGCAGGGCGTGAAGCTCGGCCAGGTCGCGCAGCCGCTCCGCGCCGCCTTGACCGGGCGCAAGACCTCGCCCGGTATCTTCGACGTGCTCGTCCTCTTGGGACGGGATGAAAGCCTGGCGCGCCTCGCCGATGCGGCCGCGCGCCTGAACGCTAGGAAGGACGATCAATGACGGATGCCGCAAAGCTCAATCTGGCGGACAAATCCTTCGACTATCCGGTGATGCACGGCAGCGTGGGTCCGGACGTCATCGATATCCGCAAGATGTACGGGCAGACGGGTGCGTTCACCTACGATCCCGGCTTCACCTCGACCGCATCGTGCCAGTCGAAGCTGACCTATATCGACGGCGACGAGGGCGTCCTGCTCCACCGGGGCTATCCGATCGGCGAGCTGGCCGAACAGTCGAGCTTCATGGAGGTCTGCTACCTCCTCCTTAACGGCGAGCTGCCGAATGCGGATGAACTCGCGACGTTCGAGAGCACGATTACCCGCCACACGATGCTCCACGAGCAATTGGCCACGTTCTTCCGCGGTTTCCGCCGCGACGCGCACCCGATGGCGGTGATGTGCGGCGTCGTCGGCGCGCTCTCGGCCTTCTACCACGATTCCACCGACATCCACGATCCGCAGCAGCGCATGATCGCGTCGCACCGGCTGATCGCCAAAATGCCGACGATCGCCGCCATGGCCTATAAATACAGCGTCGGGCAGCCTTTCCTCTATCCCGACAACTCGCTTTCCTACACCGGCAATTTCCTGCGCATGACCTTCGGCGTGCCGGCCGAGCCCTATGAGGTGAACCCGGTCATCGAAAAGGCGATGGACCGCATCTTCATCCTCCATGCGGATCACGAGCAGAACGCCTCGACCTCAACGGTGCGCCTCGCCGGATCGTCGGGCGCAAACCCGTTCGCGTGCATCGCGGCCGGCATCGCCTGCCTTTGGGGTCCGGCGCATGGTGGCGCCAACGAGGCCGCGCTCAACATGCTGCACGAGATCGGCTCGGTCGATCGCATTCCCGAGTTCATCGCGCGGGCGAAGGACAAGAACGACCCGTTCCGCCTGATGGGCTTCGGCCACCGCGTCTACAAGAACTACGATCCGCGCGCGACGGTGATGCAGAAGACGGTGCGCGAGGTTTTCGACGCGCTGAACGTATCGGACCCGGTGTTCGACGTGGCGCTGAAGCTCGAGGAAATCGCGCTCAACGACCCGTATTTCGTCGAAAAGAAGCTGTTTCCGAACGTCGATTTCTATTCGGGCGTCATTCTCTCGGCGATCGGCTTTCCCACCTCGATGTTCACGGCTCTTTTCGCGCTCGCCCGCACCGTCGGCTGGGTCGCGCAGTGGAACGAGATGATCACCGATCCCGACCAGAAGATCGGCCGCCCCCGCCAGCTCTACACCGGCCCGACCCAGCGCAGCTACGCTCCAATCGGGGAGCGTTGATCGATGCAGATCAGGCCCATCCTCGTCTTGGTCGGCGTCATCATGGCGTTGATGGGCCTGCTCTTCATCGGGCAGGGGCTTGGTTATATCCACTGGCCGGCATCCAGCACGATGCTCGATCAGCGCGTGTGGGCCGATCGCGGCGCCGCGATCGCCGTGCTCGGCCTGCTGCTGATCCTGGTCGCGCGGCGGATGCGCCGCTAGCCGTCAGGCTGGCAGCGTAAGGGTGAAACGCGCGCCCTGCCCGGCCGCGCTGTCCAGAGTCAGGTCCCCGCCCATCGCCCGCGCCAGGCGCCGCGCGATGTAGAGGCCAAGTCCGTTGCCGCCGGGCTCGCCCGGATCGACGCGGCCGAATTTCTCGAACACAAGCCCTTGATCGGCCTCGGCGACCCCCTTGCCGGCATCGCTGACGCTGATCCAGCCGCGCGTCGAATCCCCGGCGACCGCAACGATCACCTCCGATCCGCGCGGCGCATAGCGGATGGCGTTGCCGATCAGGTTGACCAGGATCTGCAGGACGCGGCGGAATTCACCCATCGCCATCAAGCTGGTGCCTTCGGGTGGCCGAACGATCGTCACCTCGGCATCGGCAGCGCGCACCGCGAACAGCCCCGCTGCACGACGCGCGAGATCAGCGAGGTCGATAGGCTCGGCGTCGATGCGAAAATCCGGTCGCTCGATCGCCTCCAGATCGACCAGATCGTCAATCAGCGCCATCAGATGGCGTCCGGCATTGGCGATGTCGGCGGCGTAGCCCGCATAATCCTCGCTCACCGGACCATCGGCCTGCGCGTGGATGCTGTCGGCATTGGCGATGATCTGCCCCAGCGGTCCGCGCAGCGCTTGGTCGAGCCGCGAGGTGAACAGATCGTTCAGCCCGGGCGCATCGGTCGGGCGGGCAGCCGCGCGCACCGCCGCGCCGCGATACCCGGCGAACAGCCCGTCGCGATCAAGCCGCGGCACTGCGCTTACCAGCACCTCCGTTCCGCTGCCTTCCATCGCTGCCGGTTGTTCGGAAAAACCCTGCTCGTCGAGCGCCGAGCCCTTACCGAACACAAAAAGCTGATCGATCGGCCGTCCGAGCACATGTTCCAGGCTCTCAGCACCGGCCGACACGAACGTGATTCGCCCGGCCCGATCGGTCTCCCACTGCCAGGCCCCGATCGGCGCGGGTAATCTTCGCGCCAGTGCAGTCTGGCTCCCCGACGGTCGTTCGCGAATTTGCGACAACGTCAGACGCAATCCGTCACTTTCCGGCTGCACGCGCGCCCAGGCATCGATTTCGCGATCGCCGTCGGCAAAGGTCACCTCGCGCGAGATGAGTGTGCCCAGCCGCCGTGCGAGCCGCACGAGTGTCGCCAGCGCCGGCAGCGCCAATGGTCGCCCCGCGTCGCCGCCCGCCGCGCCGTTGATCAGCGCGAACGCACGGTCGCCCTCCAGCAAGCACCCCTCGCCATCGAGTTTGGCGTGCAGGATCGGCGCGATCATGTCGCGTCTTCCAGAGCGCGGCGGGCCGCGCGGAAATCGCGGGGAATGCTCAGGTCCGAAATCGCGGCCTGCGCCGCCTCCACATCAATCGCAAACGCCCAATCGATCCAGTCGGCAATCGCATGCACATCGCGCCGGCGATCTGCCGCTGTCAGCGCAACACCGATCTCGGCCATGAACGGTCGCGCGACATCCTGCGCGCGCAGCAACAGCCAGAGCCGGTCCCCCTCCGGATCGAGCACCGCCTGACGTACGTTGTCGAAGCTCGTGCCCGTCGCGCGCGCCAGCACCGCGATGAACAGCGCGAGGCGGGTATCACCCAGAGCGGCGAGCAGCACCTCGCCCAGCTCTGCAGGCCGGGCGTCAATCGCCGCCGCCAGCCGCGAGGCACAGGCTTCCACGCGCTCGCCCTCATCATGGGTGCCGAGAATGGCCAGCGCGGCATCGACGATCATGCGGTCCGTGGCGGGCTGCGCGATCATGTCCTGAACCGCCGCCGCCACCCACCAGACCATC
Organism: Sphingomonas sp. EC-HK361; assembly: GCF_902498785.1. Taxonomy (GTDB): domain Bacteria; phylum Pseudomonadota; class Alphaproteobacteria; order Sphingomonadales; family Sphingomonadaceae; genus Sphingomonas. The sequence goes on along the minus strand of NZ_LR701494.1, from coordinate 162,710 downwards.
CGGTGATGAAGCTCGGCGGGAAGCTCGGTTCCGCCGGAGCCTGCGCGGCGCCGGTTTTCAGCGCGCAACAATGCCGTTGCTGCCGATGCGACCCGGTCATCCGGACAGTCCGAAAGGCGCACGAGAAAGCTTGCTTCACTCTCGCGAGCGATCAGCGGCAATCGCGACGCGATCCGTGACAGGCGCGCCCGATCGATCACCTCCCCGACAAGGTCAGTGTCGCGCAGCATGCCGGCCCTCGCCAGCCGTACGCTTACGGCTTCGGCGTCGATTTGGTGCACCGCCATCCGGTCGCAAAGGGCGCGCACGATATCGCCTACAAACGCAACGATGAGGTCCCCGACGTCGGCGCGCGTCTCGTCGTCGAGCCGTACCGCGTCACGCGGAAAGACGCCGCGAGCTTCGGCGCCATTCAAAAGCAGTATCGCTTTACGCGCGCCGTTATCGGCAGCGTCGAGGGATTTGACCGGCATTCTTCCGCCCATAGCCGCAATGTCGTTAAAGGGGCGCTAAGCGTGCCGGCGCAGCGTCTCGATCGCGTGCGCCAGCGTCGCGCTGGCATAGAGCGCCACCGCGCTGAGCCCGGTCATCGGCCAACCGACGATCGCAAAGGGGAGAAGCAGCGCCAGATAACCGGGCGCGGTGCCCCACCAGCGCCGCCGGTGGTGCTCGTCCGCTGCGCGCTCGGCGAGCCCCGCCGCCATGACCGCGAACAGCGCGAGCAGCCCGCCGCTGACTTCGCCGCTCAGCCGGTCGACCGCCCGCCCATACAGCAGCAACCCCGCCGCCGGGAGCACCATCACCCCGATCGCCAGCGCGCGGCCGAGATGCAGCTCGTCACGCAACCACGCGAGCGCCGCGGCGATCGCCGCGGCGATTGTCCCCGCCAGCATCAGCAGAACGCCGATCCCGCCATGCCCCCAGCCGATCGCCACGACGCCGAACACCGCCAGAAGCGCTCCACCGACCGCGACGGGCACCGTCGGCACCGCGCCGCGCGTCAGCCGCGGCATCACGAGCCTCGCGAGCGGAGCGACGATCCACCGGTCGAACCAAGCGCGCCGGCCCGACAGCGCGGACGCCATCACCGCGTCGCCGCGCAGATCGAGCGCTGCCGCCCGGTGCTCTATGCCGTGCCCCTGCTTCAGCTCGCGGTCGGTGAGCAGCAGATGCTGTGCGCGGGCCTGCGCGGCGACGCGCAGCAGTGCGGACTGGATATCGTAATCGCGCGGCAGCGTCGCGACCTCGCTCAGGCGCTGCGGGTCGAGCCGCGCGACACCAGCCCAGGCCGCGCGCCCGCCGACCCGCTCGAACCCCGCAGGCGCCTCTGCTTCGTCGATCACCAGCAGCGTGTCGGCGCCCTCGCGCGCCAGCGGCGCGACGACGGCTTCGGTCGTCACCAGCCCGTCGGCCAGCACCAGCACGCGCGACAGCGGATGGACCTTCGCCGCCGCTTCCGCCGCCGAGCGGACGGTATCCACCGTCACCCCCCGCTTGCCGATCCGCGCGATCGCCCCAAGCAATTCCGGCATCAAACGCGACACGACGACGATGATCTGCCCCGCCCCGGCCTGCATCAGCAACCGCGCCTGATATTCGATCAGGGTCACGCCGCCGAACGGCAGCGTGGCCGTCAGCGCGCCGGCCCGGTCCTCGGCATCATGGGTAGCGAACAGCAAGCCAGCGATCATGCGCCAAGCTGTTAGGGGGTGGCGCCCGCAAAGCAAAGACCGTGCTGGTCTTGCAGGTGTTTACAGCCGCGCGACCGCGCGCTGCAGCTTGCGGACCATTTCGACGTCGCCGAACCGGGCTTCGCTCGCTTCGCCGGCAAGCGCCATCAGGCGAACCGCACCGAAGCTCGCGGCAAGCCCGCGCAGCCGATAGGCCGCCGCACGCCATGCCTCGCCATCGCGCGCCGCGTCCAGGGCCGCGACATGCGCCTGCGCACCTTCGAGGAACGCGAGCCGCAGCTCCGCGATCAGTCCGGGTTCGTCGCCCACTGCCGCGGCCAGCGCCGCATCGATCTGTCCGGGATCATACGCCATCACCCGCCACAATAATGCGACAGACTTAAGGGATGGTTTCGCCCACGAAGCTTTCGGTCACGTGGAAACGTGATAGGATGGGGCATGAACGGGGGATCATCGATCATCGGGATTCACGGCGATGCCGTGGATCGGGCGCCACACGCAGATGTGGAGCCGGCTGAGACGCATGTCGTGGACGCTCATCCTGCGTCGATCGATGTCGACCAGGTCTGGTCGGATGGCGAATGGGAGGACAAGCCGTCATCGCCGTGGCGCATTGTCGGTCCTGTCGCGCTCGCGATCGTTTCGCTGGCCTGGGTCGGAGGGATGCTGTGGCTCGCTCGCGCTGCCCTGCCCACCATGCCAGCCCCCGCGCTTGCCCAGTTCATCGCCGCGCTGTGTGTGGTGCCCATGCTGGCCGGCATCGTATGGCTCGTAGCGCTACGCTCCAGCACGGCGGAAGCGCAGCGATTCGGCAAGACCGCGCGCGCCATGCGAGCGGAGGCAGACAGCCTCGAGCAACGCGTCGCCGCGCTGTCGCAGACGATTGCCGCCAACCGCGATGCCCTGGCCGACCAGATCCGCGCGCTGACCGCGATCGGTGACAGCGCGACACAGCGCCTCGCCGCGATCGGCCGCAACCTGTCGGAAGAGATCGACCAGGCCGATATCAATGCCCGGTCGCTCGATCAGTCCGCTACGGTCGCGCACAACCAGCTGTCGGTCCTCCTCTCCACCATGCCACGCGTCCAGGCGGAGGCGGAGGCGCTCGGCCAGATGCTCGACGACTCGGCTCTGTCGGTCAGTCGTCACGCGTCGGCGCTCGATGCGCAGGTCGTGGCGCTCGCCGATCGCGGCCGCGAGGCCGAAGTGGTCGCTGGCGGCGCCGCGCAGAAGCTCGCCGCACACATCGCGCGCATGGAAGCGACGAGCGAGACTGCGAGCACCCGCCTCGAATCGGTGACGGCGGAAATGGCCGCGGCGGTCGATCAGCTGCTCGATCGCACCGCACAGGCAGTGGACGAATCGCGCAAGGGCATCGCCGCGCAGGGTGATGCGATGCTCGCGATGGTCGGTGCCAATCAGGCCGCGCTCGATTCGGCCGCGCGGGGCAGCGCCGAAGCGCTCGCCGAGCGGATCGCGGGAGTCGAAGCCCTTATCGACCGCATCGCACAAAGGCTGGAGGTTCAGCGCCGATCGGGTGACGCGATCGTCGGCCAGCTCGAATCGGGGCTTGCCGGTGTTCACGGCCAGCTCGATACGCTCCACACCCAGGGCGTTGAACGCTCGCAGATGCTCGCCGCCTCGATCAGCGCGCTCGGTGGATCGGCCGATGCGATGACGGAGGCGCTGAAGGCAGGCGATACGATGGCGACGCGCGCGATCGGGACGGCGGAATCGCTCCTCATCGCGCTCGACGCCTCGGCGCGCGAGATCGACGAGACGCTGCCGGACGCGCTCGACCGGCTCGACCAGCGCATCCACGCCAGCCGCTCGGTCGTCGGCGCGGCAAAGCCCGAACTCATGGCGCTCGTGACCGCGGCGGAGAGTACCCACGACGCGATCGAAGCCGTCGCGCAGGTCATCGCCGACCAGCGCCGCACGGTGGATCAACTCTCGGGTACCCTGCTCGAAACGCTCAATTCCGGCCGCGCGAAGGCCGATGCGCTCGGCATCATGGTCGAGGAGACGATCGGCCAGGCCAACCGCTTCGCCGACGAGGCCGCGCCGCGCCTGCTCGACGCGCTGCTGCGAGTCCGCGACACCGCAAGTGCCGCGGCCGAACGCGCGCGCGAGACGCTCGCCACCGTCATCCCCGAAGCCGCCGAAGCGCTGGAAGCCGCCAGCGGCGACGCGATGCGCCGTGCGACCGAATCAGGCGTCGAGGTTCAGGTGAAGGCGATCGCCGACGTCGCCGAAGCCGCGGTCGGCGCCGCCAGCCGCGCCTCCGAACGGCTCGAACGCCAGATCCAGGCCATCGCCGATGCGACCGCGATCGTCGAAACCCGGATCGAGGCCGATATAGCGCGGCGTGAGGATGCCGACCGCGACAGCTTCGCCCGCCGCGCCTCGCTCCTCATCGAGGCGATGAACTCCGCCGCGATCGACATCACCCGCACCTTCGGCCCCGAAGTCGCCGACAGCGCCTGGGCGGCCTATCTGAAGGGCGACCGCGGGGTCTTCACGAGACGGGCCGTGCGCCTGCTCGACGCCAACGAACAGCGCGACATCGCGCGGCTCTACGACGACGACGCGTCATTCCGCGACCAGGTCAACCGCTACATCCACGACTTTGAGTCGATGCTGCGCACGATCCTCGCCCAGCGCGACGGCTCACCGCTCGGCGTGACGCTGCTCTCGTCGGACATGGGCAAGCTCTACGTCGCGCTGGCGCAGGCGATCGAGCGACTGCGCTAGATCGACGCCGCGCGGCTCATGCGGGGCTCGGCATAGCTGAGATTGCGGTGCGCCGCGCTCGGGTGGCGAACTTTGGAGGGGCGGCCTTGCGCGCGCATTCGCCGGTCCGCTTCGACCCAATCCGGCAGCACGCTCTCGACCTGGTTCCAGTGAACGATGCTCGCCTCGTCGCACCAATCGAGCAGCTTCGGCATCGCCTTCCGGTGGGCGCCGTCGGTGATGAACCGCTTCATATTGGCGGAATTGCGCCATAGCGTCATCGTCCAGAAGGTCCGCGCGCGGTCGGGCAGAAGCGATCCGGCGAGGAAACCGTCGGCGCGTCGCGCCTGTCGCGTCGTCATCCAGGTCAGCACCGCGAAGGACGGCATGAAACGGTAAGACCGGATACGCAATCGCGTGATGCTTACGTGCGGCATGCGGCCAATTTCTCGCGAAACCGACGCCGGCGCAACCTCGGCTCACTCAGCGTTAACGACATCCCACACGTCGAGCATGTCGGTCGTGATCCACCCGAACACATAGTTTGCGTAGAACAAGGCGAAGATCACCGTCGCGACGATCGTCACCCGCACCGCGATTCGCCCGAGCGCGAACTCGTGCGGCGCGCTCTCCGCCTGACCGGGGACGGCCTCGCCCCCCGCCTCGCGCGTGGTGCGCACGCCCCAAGGAAGGACGAGGAAGACCGAAAACGCCCAGATAAGGAAGTAGATCGCGAGCATCGACGTCCAGCGCACGGACTCAGACCTCGATCAGCAGCACGTCGACGATCGGCTTCTTGCCCGTCCAGCGCGTCGCGACGCGGCGCACCGCCAGGCGGATACCCTCGCGCAGCTTGTCACGGTCGCGACCCCCGCCCCGCGCCGCTTCCGCGGCGGCCGCCACGGCCTCCGCGGTGAAGGGAGGACGATCCTCCTCGACCGGCACACCCTGAAGCCGAACCTCCGGCTCGCCCTTCAACCGGCCGTCACGACCCACCGCTACCGCAACCGAAATCTGGCCGTGCAGCGAGACCTTGCGTCGCTCGTTGATCGTGGTGCCGTCGGCGGGCAGGATCACGTCGCCGTCGAGCACCAGCCGCCCGACCTGCACATGGCCGATCTTCTCCGCCGCGCCCGGCAGCAACCGAACGACATCGCCATCCTTCTGCACCAGTGCCTGCGGGATGCCCTGCGACAGCCCGAAACGCGCATGCTCCATCATGTGGCGCATTTCGCCGTGCACTGGCAGCAGCAGGTCGGGCTTGATCCAGCCATACATCGCCGCAAGCTCGGGGCGGCCGGGATGGCCGGAGACGTGGACGTGCGCCTGCCGCTCGGTCACCATCTCCACCCCGCGACCGGCGAGGGTGTTCTGAATCCGCCCGATCGCCACCTCGTTGCCGGGAATCTGCTTGGACGAGAAGATCACCGTATCCCCCGCGTCCAGTGCGATCGGATGGGTACCCTCGGCGATGCGGGCAAGCGCCGCGCGTGCCTCGCCCTGTCCGCCCGTTGCAACGATCAGCACCTTGTCGCGCGGCAGGCGCATCGCAGTATCGGCGTCGATCGTCTCGGGAAAATGCTTCAGATACCCGCAGGCCTTGGCGACGCGGATGATCCGGTCGAGCGAGCGCCCGGTGACGCACAGCTTGCGCCCGGTTTCCTTCGCAACCTCGCCCAGCGTCGCGACGCGCGCGGCATTGGAGGCAAAGGTCGTGACCACCACGCGTCCACGCGCCTTGGCAACGGCCTGCGCCAGACCCAGCCGCACCTCGCCCTCGGACCCGGAGGCCTCGGCGTTGAAGACATTGGTCGAATCGCAGACGAGCACGTCGACGCCGTCGTCGCCGATCGCGGTCAGCTGCTCCGCGGTCGCCGGCGATCCGATCAGCGGGGCGGCATCCAGCTTCCAGTCGCCGGTGTGAAACACCCGGCCGACAGGCGTGTCGATCAGCAAGGCGTTGGCTTCCGGAATCGAATGCGACATCGGCACGAACTGGAAGCCGAACGGCCCCAGATCGAAACCCTTGCCGGGTTCGATGACATGGAGCTTCACGCGGTCCGCAATCCGCTCCTCTTCCAGCTTGCCGCGGATGAGGCCCGCGGTGAACGGCGTCGCGAACAGCGGCACGCCCAGGTCCTCGGCAAGATAGGGCAACGCACCGATATGGTCCTCATGCCCATGCGTGAGCACGATGCCGAGCAGGTCGTCGATCCGCTCCTCGATAAAGGCGAGGTCGGGCAGGATCACGTCGATGCCGGGATAGTTCAGATCGGCAAAGGTGATGCCGCAGTCGACCATCACCCACTTGCCCTGGCAGCCATAGAGATTGACGTTCATGCCGATCTCGCCCGATCCACCGAGGGCGCAGAACAAAAGCTCGTTCTTGGGAGTCACGTAAAAACTTTCGAAAAAGAGAAATTCAGGTCGCCCGCAGGCCGTCTCGGCGCGAGCGCGTTGGCTTCACATATGGGCACGCCGCCACATCATCGCCAGTCCCTGTATCGTGAGATCGGGCTCGATGGCGTCGAAAACATTGGTGTGCTGTTCGAACAATGTCGCAAGTCCCCCGGTCGCGATGACCTTCACCGGGCGCCCGACTTCGGCCTTCATCCGCGCAACGAGGCCTTCGATCATGCCGATATAGCCCCAATAGATGCCGATGTTCATCTGATCGACGGTGTTGCGGCCGATGACGCTGTCCGTTGCCGGCGCCTCGATCGCGATCCGCGGCAGCTTCGCGGCGGCGCTCACCAGCGCGTCGAGGGAGAGGTTGATTCCCGGCGCGATGATTCCGCCCTTATAGGCGCCCGAATAGTCGGAAAGGTCGAACGTCGTCGCGGTGCCGAAGTCGATGACGATCAGGTCGCCCTCATACAGCGCGTGCGCCGCGATCGTGTTGACCGCACGGTCCGCGCCGAGCGAGGCCGGTTCGTCGACATCGATCGCGACGCCCCACTCTACCGGTGGACGACCGGCGATCAGCGCCTCGGTCCTGAAATATTTGCTGGCGAGAACCTGCAGGTTGTGGAGCGCACGCGGCACGACAGTCGCGATGATGACCGCGCTCACCGATTTGTGATCGAAACCTTCGAGGCTCAGGAGCTGGCTCAGCCACACCGCATATTCGTCTGCGGTGCGGCGCGGGTCGGTCGCGATCCGCCAGCGCGCCGCGATGCGCTCCCCGTCCACGAGCGCGAACACGACATTGGTATTGCCGGCATCGATCGCGAGCAGCATGGGACCCTCAGACCAGGAACACGTCGCCGGCGTGAATGACACGCCGCGTGCCATCCGCCAAGCGCAGGACCAGCGCGCCGTCGCTGTCGAGACCGTCGAACAACCCCTCGACCGCGTCGCCATCGGGCAGCCGGGCGGTGAGCGCGGTGCCGACCGGATGCGCCATCTCCAACCATCGGTGGCGAACCGGCGCCAATCCTTCGCCACGCCAGCGCGCAAGCCAGCGCGCAAACGTCTCGGCCAGCGTTTCGAGGAACGCAGTCGCCTCCACCGCACTGCCATGCGCGCCGAGGTCGGTCGTCGGCCGGTCAGGCAAGTCGGGATGGCCGACGAGGTTGACCCCCGTCCCGACCACAACCGCGTCATCGGCGCGTTCCAGCAGGATACCTGCCACCTTCGCGCCCTCGACCAGCACATCGTTGGGCCATTTGATCGTCACGGCCTCAGATTTAGGAACATAAACGCGTGCCGTCTCTGCGACGGCGACCGCCGTTACCAAGGCGAGCGATGCGGCGGCGGGATCGGTGCGACGCAACCGCACGAGCGTGCTCGCATGAAGATTGCCAGGCGGGGAGACCCATTCTCGCCCCTGCCGTCCGCGCCCCGCGGTCTGTCGCTCCGCACGCAGCCACAGCCCCTCTTCGGCCCCGCTGCGGGCAAGCGCGATCAGATCGGCGTTGGTCGATCCCGTCTCGGCAACCGTGCGAATGACGCTCAGAACAGGGCTTTCGCAGCAGCCATCGACCATGCGGTAAGCGCCGGAATCGCGAGATAGCCAAGCGGCGAGACGAACGCGGCGCTCAGCACGATCAGTCCGCCCTCGACCCGGTTGTCCATAGGCGCATAGGCGGGTGCCGGATCGTCGAAATACATCGTCTTCACGATGCGCAGGTAATAATAGGCGCCGATGACCGACGCCGCGATGCCGAGAACCGCGAGCGGGAACAGCCCCGCCTGCACGGCTGCGTAGAACACCGCGAACTTCGCGTAGAAGCCGAACAGCGGCGGGATGCCGGCGAGCGAGAACATGAAGATCGCGAGCGCCGCCGCGAGCCCCGGCCGCGTGCGCGACAGGCCCGACAGGCTCGCGATCGTCTCGATCGGCTGACCGTCATCACCGCGCATCTGGAGCACGACGAGGAACGATCCGAGCGTCATCGCGATGTAGATCGTCATGTAAGTCAGGACAGCGGCCGCACCCTCCGCGGTGCCCGCGGCGAGACCGATCAGCGCGAAGCCGACATTGTTGATCGACGAGTAGGCAAGCAGGCGCTTGATGTTCGTCTGACCGATCGCCGCGACCGCACCGAGGATGATCGACGCTAGCGCGGCGAAGATCACGATCTGGCGCCACTGGTCGGTCGCCGGCCCCATCGCCTCGATCGCGACGCGCACCGATAGCCCCATCGCCGCGACCTTGGGGGCCGACGCGAAGAAGGCCGTGACCGGCGTCGGCGCGCCCTCGTAGACGTCGGGGGTCCACATGTGGAACGGCACGGCCGAAATCTTGAACGCCAGCCCCGCGAACACGAAAACCAACCCGAAGATCAGCCCCAGCGATTTCGCTCCGCTCGCCGCGTTGCCGGCATAGGCCTGCGCGATCTGATCGAACATCGTCGAGCCGGTGAAGCCATAAACGAAGCTGATGCCGTAGAGCAGGATGCCGCTGGCGAGCGCGCCCAGCACGAAATATTTCAGCCCCGCTTCTGCCGACCGCGTATCGCGGCGCATGAAGCTGGCGAGGACATAGGCGGCAAGGCTCTGGAGCTCGAGTCCGACATACAGCGTCAGCAGGTCGCCCGCCGACACCATGATCCCCATGCCTGCCGCCGAGAGCAGGATGAGCACCGGATATTCCGGCCGCAGATCGTCGCCCGAGGTGCGCTGGAAGAAGCCGGGCGCCATGACGATGCCGATCGCCGCGGCGATATAGATCAGGACCTTGGCGAACGCGGCGAACGCGTCGGCGCGGTACAGCCCGTCAAACGCCGGGCCGCCCGTGGAGGCCGGTCCGAGAAGCGCGAAGGCGGCGCCTGCGAGCACGACCACCGAAGCCCACGACACGGCGCGGGTCGAAGCCTGCCCACCCCATGCAGCGACGAGCATCAATGCAAGCGCACCGAGCGACAGCACCACTTCGGGCAGCGTCATCGCAAGATTGGCGGCATAATCCATCAGTGCGCTCCCCCGCGCGAAACGTCAGCGTGAGCGGCTGCCACCAGGCCCTTGCCCTCGGTCGGGCGCGAATCCCCGGCCGGCCTCGCCCGCTCGATCCGCGCCAGCAGCGTCTGCGTATCCTTGCGCATCGGCGCGAGAAAGCTCTCCGGATACACGCCCATCCACAGCACCACGGCGGCGATCGGTGCGAGCAGCCAGAGCTCGCGGCTCGACAGATCGGGCATCGCGCGCACCTCGTCGGACCTGATCTCGCCGAAGACGACGCGGCGATAGAGATACAGCATATAGGCTGCGCCCAGGATGATCCCGGTCGTGCAGACGAGCGTGATCGTGGTGGACACCTGATAGGTGCCCATGAGGCTCAGCAATTCGCCGACGAAGTTGCTTGTCCCCGGCAGCCCCACCGACGCCATCGTGAACAGCAGGAACAGCACCGCGTAGCGCGGCATATTGTTCGCAAGACCACCGTAGCGCGCGATTTCGCGGGTGTGCAGCCGGTCATAAATCACGCCGACGCACAGGAAAAGCGCACCCGAAACGAGGCCGTGGCCGAGCATCACCATCATCGCGCCCTCGATCCCCTGCGCGTTGAAGGCGAAGAGGCCGATCGTCACGATCGCCATGTGCGCGACGGAGGAATAGGCGATGAGCTTCTTCATGTCCGACTGCACCAGCGCGACGAGGCTGGTATAGACCACCGCGATCGCCGACAGCAGGAACACGAGCCAGGTGAGTTGCGCCGAGGCTTCCGGGAACATCGGCAGCGAGAAGCGCAGGAAGCCGTATCCGCCAAGCTTCAGCAACACGCCCGCCAGGATCACCGATCCCGCGGTCGGCGCCTGGACGTGCGCGTCGGGCAGCCAGGTATGGACCGGCCACATCGGCATCTTCACCGCGAACGACGCGAAGAACGCAAGCCATAGCCACGTCTGCACATGCGCCGGGAAGTCATGCGCCATCAGCGCCGGGATGCTCGTCGTCCCCGCGTCGATCGCCATGTAGAGCATGGCGATGAACATCAGGACCGAGCCGAGCAGCGTATAGAGGAAGAACTTGTAGCTCGCGTAGATGCGGTTCGCGCCGCCCCAGATGCCGATGATGAGATACATCGGGATGAGGCCGGCTTCGAAGAAGATGTAGAACAGGAACAGATCCTGCGCCGCGAAGGTGCCGATCATCAGCACCTCGGTCAGCAGGAAGGCCGACATATATTCCGGCACCCGCTTCTCGATCGCCTGCCAGCTAGCGCCGATGCAGATCGGCATCAGGAAAACCGAAAGCATGATAAGCATCAGCGCGAAGCCGTCGATGCCCAGCGCCCAGCCGAAACGGCCGAACAGCGGCGCGTATTCGACGAACTGCCACTGTGCGCCGCCGATATCGTAATTGGCCCAGAGCAGGACGCCGAGCGCCAGATCGACGAGCGTCGCCGCCAGCGCCAGCCAGCGCGCGGTGCTGGCCGACAGGAACAGGCACGCCACCGCCGCAATCGCGGGGACGGCGAGCATCAGCGAGAGGATGGGAAATCCGGTCATCGTCCGCCCCTCAACCCGCAATGGCCCAGGTGATCGCGGCGGTAAGCCCGATCAGCATGACGAACGCATAGGTATAGACATATCCCGTCTGAAGCTTGCCCGCGGCGCGCGCGCCCATCTGCACGACCCAGGCCGAGCCGTTCGGCCCGAACCGGTCGATCGTGCCTTCGTCGCCCTTGTGCCAGAGCAGCCGCCCGATCGCGAAGGCGGGGCGAACGAAGAGGAAGTTGTAGAGCTCGTCGAAATACCACTTGTTGAGGAACAGGCGGTAGATCGGCTGGAACGTATCCGCGAACTTCGCCGGGAACTCCGGATTGCGGATATAGCTCGCCCAGGCGACCACGAAGCCGGTCAGCATGACGATCGTCGCGGACAGCTTCACCCATACCGGCACGCCGTGCATGGCGTGCATCAGATGCTCGTTGAAGAAGACGCTGCCCTTCCAAAATTCCTCGCCCGCGGTCGGCTCGATGAACCAGCGGTTGAAGACATAGCCCGCCGCGACCGCGCCGATCGACAGTACGATCAGCGGGATCAGCATCGTTAGCGGGCTTTCGTGCGGGTGATAGCCGCCCGTGCCCGCCGGCACTTCGTCCGCGCCGCGCGCATGGGCGGAGGGCGCATGGCCGGCATCCTCGTGCGCGGCATCGCCGTGGCCATGCGCCTCGTCATGACCATGCCCATGCGCATCATGGAGCGCGTGCTGGATGTGCTCGGACGCGGCCCAGCGCGGCTTGCCCCAGAAGGTCAGGAACATCAGCCGCCACGAATAGAAGCTTGTCAGCAGGGCCGCGAACACGCCGACGAAGAACGCCATCTGCCCACCGCCCCCGGCTGCGAACGACGCCTCGAGGATGGCGTCCTTCGAATGATAGCCGGCAAAGCCGCCGATGCCGTAGATACCAACCCCGGTGATCGCGAGCGTGCCTAGCAGCATCGCCCAGAAGGTGATCGGAATCTCCTTCCGCAGCCCGCCGTAGAAACGCATGTCCTGCTCGTGGTGCATCGCATGGATCACTGAGCCGGCACCGAGAAACAGCAGCGCCTTGAAGAACGCGTGCGTGAACAGGTGGAACATCGCCGCGCCGTATGCGCCGACGCCCGCTGCGAAGAACATGTAGCCGAGCTGCGAGCAGGTCGAATAGGCGATGACGCGCTTGATGTCGGTCTGCGTCGTGCCGACCGTGGCGGCGAAAAGGCAGGTCGCGGCGCCGATGAACGTGACGAAGCCCATCGCGGTCGGCGACGTTTCGAACATCGGCGACAGGCGGCATACCATGAACACCCCCGCGGTCACCATCGTCGCTGCGTGGATCAGCGCCGACACCGGGGTCGGACCCTCCATCGCGTCGGGCAGCCAGGTGTGCAGCCCAAGCTGCGCCGACTTGCCCATCGCACCGACGAACAGCAGCAGGCACAGCACCGTCATGGTGTCGAAACGGTGGCCGAGGAAACCGATCGTCGAACCGGCCATGCCGGGCGCCGCCGCGAGAATCTCGGGGATCGAGACGGTGTTGAACACCAGATACGTGCCGAAAATGCCGAGCATGAAGCCCAGGTCACCGACCCGGTTGACGACGAACGCCTTGATCGCGGCGGCATTGGCCGACGGCTTCTTGAACCAGAAGCCGATCAGCAAGTAGCTCGCGAGCCCCACGCCCTCCCAGCCGAAGAACATCTGGATGAGGTTGTCCGCGGTGACCAGCATCAGCATCGCGAAGGTGAACAGCGACAGATAGGCGAAAAACCGCGGCTGATCCGGATCCTCCTCCATATAGCCCCAGCTATACAAATGGACGAGCGCGGAGACCGACGTGATGACCACGAGCATCACCGACGTCAGTGCATCGACGCGCAGCGCCCATGCGGCATTGAACGTGCCGGACTGCATCCACTGGAACACCGGCGTGACGGTCGCTGCATTCTCGCCGCTCAGAAAGCCGATGAAGATCGGCCATGACAGCAGGCACGACGCGAACAGTGCGCCCGTCGTCACGACCTTGGCGGGCACGTTGCCGATCGCGCGGTTGCCGAGCCCTGCGACGGCCGCCGCCAGCAGCGGCAGGAAAGCGATGAAGAGGATCACTGCGGACTTATCCCTTCATCCGGCTGGGATCGTCGACCGAGATCGAGCCCCGGCCGCGGAAGAAGATGACGAGGATGGCAAGCCCGATCGCAGCCTCGCCCGCCGCGACGGTCAGCACGAACATCGCGAAGACCTGGCCGACAAGGTCACCCAGCGCCGCCGAGAAGGCGACGAGGTTGATGTTCACCGCAAGCAGGATCAGCTCGATCGCCATCAGGATGACGATGATGTTCTTGCGGTTCAGGAAGATGCCCAGCACCCCCATGGTGAACAGGATCGCCGCCACCACGAGATAGTGAATCAGCCCAATCTGCGCGTTCACAGCGAAACCCCCTGCCCGACCTGGGGCTTCATATTACGCGTCGCGTCCTGCGGGCGCCGAGCGACCTGACGCGCGATGTTCTGTGGGCGAACGCCCGCGCGCTGGCGGTGGGTCAGCACGATCGCGCCGATCATCGCCACCAGCAGCACGAAGCCTGCCGCCTCGAACACGAACAAATAGCGCGTGTAGAGCAGATCGCCGATCGCGCGGATGTTGCCGACTGACGGATCGATCGGCGCGGCGCGTCGGCCGAGCGCGATTTTTCCGGAGCTCCACGCACCGATACCGATAAGGATTTCACTGACGAGCGCGAGGGCAAGAACCAGGCCGATGCCAGCGTAGCGCACGAACCCCGCACGCAGCTCCGCGAAGTCGATGTCGAGCATCATCACGACGAACAGGAACAGCACCGCGACCGCCCCGACATAGACGATGACCAGCAGCATGGCGATGAACTCGGCGCCGACAAGCACCATCAGCCCGGCCGCGTTGAAGAAGGCAAGGATCAGCCACAGCACCGAATGCACCGGATTGCGCGACGAGATCGTCATCGCGCCCGACAGGATCGTGACGAGCGCGAAGAGGTAGAAGGCGATTGCCTGGATCATGCCGGGAGCCGGTCCATGTTGCATGCCAGCACCCCCGCGCAGGCGGGGGTCCAGCCCAAAAGAAGAGACTGGGTTCCCGCCTTCGCGGGAACACGATCAGCGAATGTTCGCGCCATTACCGATACGCCGCATCGGCGGCAAGGTTCGCCGCGATCGCGCTTTCCCAACGGTCGCCGTTGTCGAGCAGTTTCGCCTTGTCGTAGATCAGCTCTTCGCGCGTCTCGGTCGCGAACTCGAAGTTCGGCCCCTCGACGATTGCATCGACCGGGCACGCCTCGGCGCACAGCCCGCAATAGATGCACTTGGTCATGTCGATGTCGTAGCGGGTCGTGCGGCGGCTGCCGTCGTCGCGCGGCTCGGCCTCGATCGTGATCGCCTGGGCGGGGCAGATCGCCTCGCACAGCTTGCACGCGATGCACCGCTCCTCGCCGTTCGGATAGCGACGCAGCGCGTGCTCACCCCGAAAACGCGGCGAGATCGGGTTCTTCTCATACGGATAGTTGATCGTCGCCTTGGGCTTGAAGAAATACTTCAAGGTCAGCGCGTGCGCCTTGAGGAACTCCCAGAGCGTGAAGGCCTTGATCGTGGAGGCGATACTCATCTCAAAATCCCACCCGCATCCACATCAGGACGCCGGATACGAGGAAAACCCAGAACAGCGACAGCGGCAGGAATATCTTCCACCCCAACCGCATCAACTGGTCGTAGCGATAGCGTGGCACGGTCGCCTTCACCCAGCTGAACAGGAAGAAGAAGAACAGCATCTTGGCGAAGAGCCAGATGATGCCCGGCACCGCATACAGGATCGGAATGTCCAGCGGCGGGAGATACCCGCCCCAGAAGAGCGTCGCGTTGAGCGCGCACATCAGGATGACGTTGGCATATTCGCCGAGCCAGTAGAGCGCGAAGCTCATCGACGAATATTCGGTCTGATACCCCGCGACGAGCTCGCTTTCCGCTTCGGTCAGGTCGAACGGCGCGCGCTGCGTCTCGGCCAGGCTCGAGATGAAGAACACGACCGCCATCGGGAACAGCAGCGGGTTGATCCAGAAGCCGTTGACGAGGCCGAGTCCGACGCCCTTCTGCGCCTCGACGATCGCGGTCAGGTTGAAGCTGCCGGCCCACAGCACGACGGAGATCAGCACGAAGCCGATCGCGACTTCGTAGCTCACCATCTGCGCCGCCGCGCGGATCGCGGAGAAGAACGGGTATTTCGAGTTCGATGCCCAGCCCGCCAGAATGATCCCGTAGACCCCGAGCGAGGACGCCGCGAGGACGTAGAGCAGCCCGACATTGATGTCCGCGAGGAGCACGCCCGCCTGGAACGGCACCACCGCCCACACGATCAATGCGACGGTGAAGGTGATGATCGGCGCGAGCAGGAACAGGCCGCGATTGGCGGCGGTCGGGATGATGGTTTCCTGCAGGAACACCTTCAGTCCGTCCGCGAACGACTGGAGCAGCCCGAGCGGCCCCACCACGTTGGGTCCGCGGCGCAGCGCCATCGCCGCCCAGATCTTGCGATCGGCATAGATGATCATCGCGACCGCCAGCATGACGGGCAGCGCGATCAGCAGGATGCCGGCGATCGTCGCCAGGAACCACGCCCAGCCGTAATCCATGCCCCAGGCAACAAACTGCGCGGTCATTCCGCGGCCTCCGCAAACGCTTCACCGTGGAGCAATTCGGCCGAGCAGCGCTGCATCGTCGGCGACGCGCGGCAGATCGCGTTGGTGAGGTAGAAATCCTTGATCGGGTAGCCGCTCATCACGCCCTCGGCCTTCGTATCGAGCGCCGGCGGGTTCCAGTCGAAGCGGACGAGCCCCTCGTTCGCCAGTTCCGGCACGTCGAGCGCCATCGCCGCGCGAAGCTCGCCCAGCGTATCGAACGGCAGCGTCTTGCCCAGCGCTTCGGATAGCGCGCGCAGGATCGTCCAGTCTTCGCGCGCATCGCCCGGCGGGAACACCGCCCGCTCGCCGCGCTGGACACGGCCCTCGAGGTTGACCCACGTGCCCGACTTCTCGGCATAGCTCGCGCCCGGCAGAACGACGTCGGCGTGATGCGCGCCGGCATCGCCGTGATGCCCGATATAGACCTTGAACCCGGCAAAGCGGGTATAGTACACCTCGTCCGCGCCCAGGAAAAACGCGAGCTTGGCATCGTGCAGCGCGGAAATGCCCGCCTTCTGTGCGTAGCCGAGCATCAGCCCGCCCATCCGCGATGCCGCCATATGGACGACGTTGAAACCGTTCCAGCCCTCACGCACGAGGTTCAGCGTCTTGGCGAGACCGATCGCGGCGCCGTGCGCGCCCTTCAATGCGCCACCACCAACGATCACAGCCGGCCGCTCCGCCTTGCCGAACGCCTCGGTCACCGCATCGGGCAGATTGCCGAGCAGCGCAAGGTCATCGCCGAGCCACTCAACCTTGTAAGTCAGATCCGTTTCCGGCCCGACCGCGAAGACCTTCGCGCCCTTTTTAATCGCCTTCCTGACCCGCGTGTTCACCAGCGGCGCTTCCCAGCGCAGATTGGTGCCGACGAGCAGGATCGCGTCCGCCGTTTCGACGCCCGCTATCGTGGTATTGAAGTTCACCGCAGCGAGGCTGGACGTGTCGTAGTCCATGCCGGTCTGGCGGCCTTCGAGCAGATCGGAACCGAAGCTCTTCACCAGCGCCTTGGCCGCGAACATCGTCTCGCAATCGACGAGATCGCCCGCAACCGCCGCAACGCTGTCGCCGGCATCCTTCGCAACATCAGCAATCGCCGCGAACGCCTCGTCCCAGGTTGCCGCGACCAGCTTGCCACCACGCCGCACGAACGGCCGGTCGAGCCGCCGCCGCACCAGCCCGTCGACCGCATGGCGCGTCTTGTCGGTCGCCCATTCCTCGTTCACGTCGTCATTGATCCGCGGCACGCAGCGCAGCACCTGCCGCCCGCGGCTGTCGAGCCGGATATTGGTGCCGACCGCATCCATCACGTCGATGGTCAACGTCTTCTTCAGTTCCCACGGCCGCGCCTCGAACGCATAGGGCTTCGAGGTCAGCGCGCCCACCGGGCAGAGATCGACCACGTTCCCCGAAAGCTCGCTCTTGGCAGCATGCTCCAGATAGGTCGTGATCTGCATGTTCTCGCCGCGGAAGATCGCACCAATCTCCTCCACGCCCGCGACCTCCTCGGCGAAGCGGACGCAGCGGGTGCACTGGATGCACCGCGTCATCACCGTCTTCACGATCGGACCCATATATTTCTCGGTCACCGCGCGCTTGTTCTCGACATAGCGCGAATGGCCGCGACCATAGGCGATCGACTGGTCCTGCAAGTCGCACTCACCGCCCTGGTCGCAGATCGGGCAGTCGAGCGGGTGGTTGATGAGGAGGAACTCCATCATCCCCTCGCGTGCGTGCTTCACCATCGGCGTGGTGGTGAAAATCTCCTGATTATCCGCCGCCGGCAGCGCGCACGAGGCCTGCGGCTTGGGCGGACCGGGCTTCACCTCGACGAGGCACATCCGGCAATTGCCCGCGATGGACAGCCGCTCGTGATAGCAGAAGCGCGGGATTTCCTTCCCCGCCAGCTCGCACGCCTGAAGCACGGTCGCGCCCTGCGGGACCTCGATCTCTACGCCGTCGACTTTGACCTTAGGCATTGTTCATTCCGAATTGATGAGCCGCAACGATCATCCGCTCGAGCGCAGCATTCTGACTTGCGAGGGCGCCCTTGATCTCGACCAGATCATCTTGGATGCGGACAAGCAGGTCAAAGGCGAGGCGGGACTGTTCGTCCGTCACTCCGCCGCCTCCATCATCGGCGCCGCGTCGCCGCCACGCTCGACGATCCGGCGTTCCAGCTCCGGCCGGAAATGCTTGATCAACCCCTGGATCGGCCACGCCGCCGCATCGCCCAGCGCGCAGATCGAGTGGCCCTCGACCTGCTTCGTCACCTGCTGGAGCATGTCGATCTCCTCGATCGCCGCGTCGCCGGTGCGCAGCCGCTCCATCACCCGCCACATCCAGCCGGTGCCTTCGCGGCACGGCGTGCACTGGCCGCAGCTCTCATGCTTGTAGAAATAGGAGATGCGGCTGATCGCACGGACGACGTCGGTCGATTTGTCCATGACGATGATCGCCGCGGTGCCGAGGCCCGATCCGACCGCCTTCAGCCCATCGAAATCCATCGCGCAGTCCATGATCTGCGCCGCTGGCACCAACGGCACCGACGATCCGCCCGGGATCACCGCGAGCAGATTGTCCCAGCCGCCGCGGATTCCGCCGCAATGCGTCTCGATCAGGTCGCGAAAGCTGATGCTCATCGCCTCTTCGACGACGCATGGGCGGTTCACATGACCGCTGATCTGGAAAAGCTTGGTGCCCTTGTTGTTTTCGGCCCCGAACGACGCAAACCACTCCGCGCCGCGTCGCAGGATCGTCGGCGCGACCGCGATCGATTCGACGTTGTTGACCGTCGTCGGGCAGCCATAAAGCCCCGCGCCCGCCGGGAAGGGCGGCTTCAGCCGCGGCTGGCCCTTCTTGCCCTCCAGACTTTCGAGCATCGCGGTTTCTTCGCCGCAGATATAGGCGCCAGCACCACGGTGGACGAACACGTCGAAGTCATAGCCCGACCCGCATGCGTTCTTGCCGATCAGCCCCTTGTCATACGCTTCGGCGACGGCAGCGAAGAGCACCTCCGCCTCGCGGATATATTCGCCGCGGATGTAGATGTACGCCGCGCGCGCGCGCATCGCATAGCCCGCGATCAGCGCACCCTCGATCAGCTTGTGCGGATCGTGGCGGATGATCTCGCGGTCCTTGCAGGAACCGGGCTCGGACTCGTCGGCGTTGATGACCAGGAAGTTCGGCCGATCGGGCTTCGGCTCCTTGGGCATGAAGCCCCATTTCGTGCCGGTCGGGAACCCCGCCCCGCCCCGCCCACGCAGCCCTGACGCCTTGATGACGTCGATGATCGCGTCCTGCCCCTTGGCCATCAGCGCCTTGGTATCATCCCAATCCCCGCGCGCGATCGCCGCGTCGAGCTTCCATGACTGAAAGCCGTAGAGGTTCGTGAAGATGCGGTCCTTGTCAGCGAGCACGGCGTGCGCCCTCCAGATTTCCTGCGTCACCCCGGCCTTGAGCCGGGGTCCCGCTGACTTGTCCCGCAGAAAGAGAAGCGGGACCCCGGGTCAAGGCCGGGGTGACGATGAAGGCAAGCATCACGCCCACTCCCCGCGATAATCGTGATTTTCGTCGACCATCGCCGCGAGCGAGGTCACCCCGCCCGCCGGCTCGCTCGACTTGCGCCCCGTCTGCGACCCCGGCGTCGGCTGCTCGCCCTTGGCCAGCGCCTCCAGGATGCGCGTCGTCGAATCGTAATCGAGGTCTTCGTAATTATCGTCGTTGATCTGCATCATCGGCGCGTTCGAGCAATTGCCCATGCACTCGACCTCGGTCAGCGTGAACACGCCGTCGGGGGTCGTCCCGCCCTTTACCAGCCCGCGGTTCTTGCACGCGGCGAACACATCGTCGGAGCCTTGCAGCACGCACGGCGTCGTCCCGCAGACCTGCACATGATAGCGGCCGACCGGCGCCATGTTGAACATCGTGTAGAAGGTCACGACCTCATAGACGCGCATGTACGGCACGCCGATCTGGCGCGCGACGAACTCGATCACCGGCACCGGCAGCCAGCCCTGCGTATTCGTCTCCGCGCCGACCTGCCGCTGGGCGAGATCGAGAAACGGAATCGACGCCGACTGCTCGCGACCCTTGGGATAGCGGCCAAGAATTTCGTTCGCCTTCACCTGGTTCTCGTCCGTCCACGTGAAATCGCCCCAGCGCGCGCGGGTTTCTGCCTCGTCGGGAATTTGAGGTGCGTCAGCCATTAGTACGGCTCTCTATCAGCGATGGGTGAACCCGTTTCGTCGATACGCTTCTGAACGGCACGATCGCGTCGAACGAAAAAAACACCGACCGCAAGCATGAAGAACACGACTGCGACGCCCGCAATATCTTTATACCTCGCAGGAATATCGAAAACATTTAGCAGGACGGCGACCGGAATCACGACAAATCCAATCAGAGCCGAGATATGCTGATATCGCCAATAATAGCGATCGCCATACTGCTCAGGCATTTCCATTGACGCATCGAGTGTGTCGCCAATTTCGCGGCGCCAGGTCATCACCGGTCGCACTCCCCGAACACGATATCCAGCGCACCCAGAACAGCGGTTGTATCCGCCAGCATGTGGCCCTTCATCATGAAATCCATCGCCTGCAAATGACTGAACGCAGTCGGCCGGATCTTGCAGCGATACGGCTTGTTCGTCCCGTCAGAGACCAGATACACGCCGAACTCGCCCTTGGGGCTTTCGGTCGCGACATACACGTCACCCGCCGGCACGTGATACCCTTCGGTGTAGAGCTTGAAGTGGTGGATCAGCGCTTCCATCGACTGCTTCATCTCGCCGCGCTTCGGCGGCACGACCTTGCGATCGAGGCTTGCGATCGGCCCTTCGGGCATCTCAGCGAGGCACTGTTTGATGATCTTCGCCGACTGGCGGACTTCCTCGACGCGAACCATGAACCGGTCGTAGCAATCGCCGCGGGTGCCGACCGGCACCTCGAAGTCCATCCGGTCATACACGTCATAGGGCTGCGACTTGCGCAGGTCCCACGGGATACCCGAGCCGCGGATCATCGGGCCGGAGAAGCCCCATTTGATCGCATCGTCGCGGCTCACCACCGCGATATCGACGTTGCGCTGCTTGAAGATGCGGTTGTCGGCGACGAGGCTGATCGCATCCTCGAACAGCCGCGGCAGCCGCGTGTCGAGCCAGTCGCCGATATCGGCGAGCAGCTTCAGCGGCGCATCCTGATGCACGCCGCCCACGCGAAAATAGTTCGAGTGCATCCGCGCGCCCGAAACGCGTTCGAAGAAGTTAAGGCAATCCTCGCGCACCTCGAACATCCACAGGTTCGGCGTCATCGCGCCGACGTCCATGACATGGCTGCCGAGGTTCAGCATGTGGTTCGAAATGCGGGTCAGTTCCGCGAAGAGCACCCGCAGATACTGTGCGCGGAGCGGCACCTCGAGGTCGAGCAGCTTCTCGACCGCCAGCACATAGCTGTGCTCCATGCAGAGCGGCGAGCAGTAATCGAGCCGGTCGAAATATGGCAGCGCCTGCGCGTACGTCTTGTATTCGATCAGCTTTTCGGTGCCGCGGTGGAGCAGCCCGACATGCGGATCGACCCGCTCGACGATCTCGCCGTCCAGCTCCATGACGAGCCGCAGCACGCCGTGCGCCGCGGGATGCTGCGGGCCGAAGTTGATCGTGTAGTTCTGGATCGCGACGTCGCCCTCGGAAGGATGTGCATCGTCCGTGCGATGCAGCATCTTCTCGATCGCGGGATCGGGCGCTTGGACGGTATCAACCATATACCACCGTTCGGGCTGAGCTTGTCGAAGCCCCGTCCTTCCGTTCGACAGGAGAAAAGAAAAAACGGCACTTCGACAAGCTCAGTGCGAACGGGGACAAAACAGAAGTCACTTGCTCTTCTCCGCGCCGTCACCCTTCACGACATCGGCATCCGCCGGCTTGCCCTCCGGCTTGTTACCCGGATGCGGCTCGCCGGCGCCGGTCTTCGCGGTGCTGTCGCTCGTCTTCGCCTCGGTCGGCTCCGCCTTCGCGGTCTGCGCGGCGTCGGCCTTCTGGATCTCGTCCGCCTTCAGCGGGGTCGGCGCGCCCTTGGCTTCGGGCAGCTTCGCCTTCTCGTCCCCCGGCAGCACATATTCGGCGCCTTCCCAGGGCGAGGTGAAATCGAACGTGCGGAAGTCCTGCGCCAACTGCACCGGCTCATACACGACGCGCTTCGCCTCTTCCGAATAGCGCAGCTCGACATAGCCGGTGAGCGGAAAGTCCTTGCGCTGCGGGTGTCCGCGAAAGCCGTAGTCGGTCAGGATGCGACGCAGGTCGGCGTTCCCCGCAAAGAGCACGCCGTACATGTCGTAGACTTCGCGCTCCAGCCAGCCCGCGACTGGCCACAGCCCCGTCACCGACGGCACCGGCGTATCTTCGGTCGCCGAGACATGAACGTGGAGGCGGTGGTTCCGCGTGAGGCTCAGGAGGCAATACACCACCTCGAACCGCTCCGCGCGCTCCGGATAGTCGACGCCCGCAATCTCCATGAGCTGCTGATATTCGAGGCCGGGCGTATCGCGCAGCGCGGTCATCGCGGGCAAGAGCCCCTCGCGCGTCACGAACAGCGCGACCTCGCCGACCGCGTCGCGCGCATCGAGCAGCGCCGCGCCGATCGCACCCCGCGCCGCGTCGATCGTCGCGCCGTTCAGATCGGCGGCAAAGGCAGGAGCCGGCGCCCTCATAGCAAATCACCGTTTGGGCTGAGCTTGTCGAAGCCCTGCCCTTGCTTCTTCTGCACGCAAGAAGAACGGCACTTCGACAAGCTCAGTGCGAACGGAAGATGATTGTGCATCAACGCTCGATGCTCCCGCTGCGGCGGATCTTCCGCTGGAGCTGCATGATCCCGTAGAGCAGCGCCTCGGCGGTCGGCGGGCAGCCCGGCACGTAGATATCGATCGGCACGATCCGGTCGCATCCGCGCACGACGCTGTAGCTATAGTGATAATAGCCGCCGCCGTTCGCGCACGACCCCATCGAGATCACGTATTTCGGCTCCGACATCTGGTCGTAGACCTTGCGGAGCGCCGGCGCCATCTTGTTGCAGAGCGTGCCCGCGACGATCATCACGTCCGACTGTCGCGGCGATGCGCGCGGCGCGGCGCCGAAGCGCTCCAGATCGTAGCGCGGCATGTTGACGTGGATCATCTCGACCGCGCAGCACGCCAGCCCGAACGTCATCCACCACAGCGATCCGGTGCGCGCCCACTGGAACAGCTCCTCGGTCGAGGTGACCAGGAAACCCTTGTCGGTCAGTTCGCCGTTCAGGCTATCGAAGAAACCCTGATCCGGGGGCAGCACGGCCGAACCGGTCGCGGGCGTAAGCTCTACTCCCAATCGAGGGCTCCCTTCTTCCAGGCATAGACGAGGCCGAGCGCAAGCTCGCCGATGAAGATCATCATGCTGATCCAGGCGGTCCAGCCCAGGCTGAAGACCGACACCGCCCAAGGATATAGGAACGCTGCTTCAAGATCGAAGATGATGAAGAGGATCGCGACCAGATAAAAGCGCACGTCGAACTGGCTGCGCGGGTCCTCGAACGCGGGAAAGCCGCACTCATATTCGCTCAGCTTTTCCGGGTTCGGCTTGTGCGCGCCCGTCAGACGTCCGACCGCCATCGGCAGGAACACGAACGTCGCCGAAAGGGCGAGCGCGACCCCCAGGAACAGGAGAATCGGCAGATATTGCGACAGGTCGACCATTTTCTCTCGCAGGTGCGGTATAGGCGTGGCGGCGCTTTAGGACGATGACCCGATAGGGGCAAGGCATAGGGCCGTGAGAATGACTCTCAATTGACGTTCTGCGGCAATCCTATCGAAGCGCGTTCGCGACGAGCTTGTGGAGCTTGGAATGCAGTACGTCGTTCGCCGCAAGATATTCCGCGCGCTCCATCGGCCGATCGCCGCCGCGGAAATCGGTGACGAAACCGCCGGCTTCCTTCACCAGCAGCAGCCCGGCGGCGACATCCCACGGCTTCAGGTCGCTCTCCCAGAAGCCGTCATAGCGCCCGGCCGCGACCCAGGCGAGGTCGAGCGCAGCCGATCCGAAGCGGCGGATATCCGCGACCTGCGGCGCAACCGCACCGAAGATCCGGCTCCACTGGACGAAATCGCCATGGCCCAGGAACGGGATGCCAGTCGCGATGAGCGCGTCCGACAGATCACGCCGCGACGACACGCGAAGCCGTTCCGACTGAACCCACGCTCCGCGGCCCTTTTCGGCCCAGAAGCTCTCGTCGGTCAGCGGGTTGTAGATCAGTGCCGTCGTGATCTCGCGCCTGCCGTTCGGCAGCGGCTCCTCGACCGCGATCGACATGGCGAAATGCGGGATGCCGTGCAGGAAGTTCGAGGTGCCGTCGAGCGGATCGACGATGAAGCGCGGCTTGTTCGGATCACCCGCAACCTCGCCCCGCTCCTCCATGAGGAAGCCCCAGTCCGGCCGCGCCTTGGAGAGTTCCTCGTACAGCGTCTGCTCGGCGCGCTGGTCGGCCATCGACACGAAGTCGGCCGGCCCCTTGCGGCTGACCTGAAGCTGCTGGACCTCGTTGAAGTCCCGGCGCAGCCGCGGCCCCGCCTTGCGCGCGGCACGCTCGATGATGGTGAAGAGGCCGGAATGGGAAGGCATGTCGAAAACTCCCCCCTCCCTGCAAGGGAGGGGTAGGGGTGGCATCGGGCGGCTGGTGCGGTATAATCCGCCTTCAGCCACTCCCACTCCGTTTGCCCTGAGCGAAGTCGAAGCACCTTGCGATCCCGTCCCTTCGACTTCG
This sequence comes from Sphingomonas sp. EC-HK361, assembly GCF_902498785.1. GTDB lineage: Bacteria > Pseudomonadota > Alphaproteobacteria > Sphingomonadales > Sphingomonadaceae > Sphingomonas. The sequence continues at coordinate 137,861 of NZ_LR701494.1, read as the reverse complement.
CTCAGGGCAAACGGAGTGGGAGTGGCTGAAGGCGGATTATACCGCACCAGCCGCCCGATGCTCGGCAGGAAGCCGCGATACGGGTCCTCCGCATACACCCGGTTCTCGACCGACCAGCCGTTGATGCCGATATCCGCCTGCGCGAACGCCAGCCGCTCCCCCGCCGCGACGCGGATCATCTGTTCGACCAGATCGAGCCCGGTGATCTCCTCCGTCACCGGATGCTCGACCTGGAGCCGGGTGTTCATCTCGAGGAAGTAGAAGCTCTCGCCGGTGGTATCCGCGCCCGAGACGATCAGCTCCACCGTGCCTGCGGAGTAATACCCCACCGCCCGCGCGAGCGCGACGGCCTGCTCGCCCATCTTGCGGCGCATCTCCGGCGAAACGAACGGCGACGGCGCCTCCTCGACGACCTTCTGGTGGCGGCGCTGGATCGAGCATTCGCGCTCGTTCAGATAGACGATGTTGCCGTGCTGATCGCCTAGCACCTGGATTTCGATGTGCCGCGGGCTTTCGATGAACTTCTCGATGAACACGCGGTCGTCGCCGAAGCTAGCCAGCCCCTCACGCTTCGTCGCCTCGAAGCCCTCGCGCACGTCCTGCTCGGACCAGGCAAGCCGCATCCCCTTGCCGCCGCCGCCCGCGCTCGCCTTCATCATTACCGGGTAGCCGATGTCGCCGGCGATCTTCACCGCGGCATCGGTGTCGGCGATCTCGCCCAGGAAGCCGGGGACGACGTTGACGCCCGCGTCCTTCGCCAGCTTCTTCGATTCGATCTTGTCGCCCATCGCCGCGATCGCGTTCGGCGGCGGGCCGATGAACGCGATGCCGGCCTCGGCGCAGGCCCGCGCGAAGCTCTCGCGTTCGGAGAGGAAGCCGTAGCCGGGATGGATCGCGTCGGCGCCGGTCTCCTTCGCGGCGAGCAGGATCAGCTCGGCCTTGAGGTAGCTCTCCGCCGCCGGCGCCGGCCCGAGCCTGACCGCCTCATCCGCCATCAACACATGCGGCGCGCGCGCGTCGGCGTCGGAATAGACCGCAACGGTGGCGATGCCCATGCGCTTGGCGGTGCGGAAGACGCGGCACGCGATCTCGCCGCGATTGGCGACCAGGATTTTCTTGAACATTAGTTTGGCTTTTTCGTCCCGAGAAGTTCGACTTCCAGCAGAGTTGCAACCGTTCCCTCTCCACCAAAGTCACGAAGCCCAACGATTTTCGTGCCATCGGGCGCGAGTTCGGCCTGAACTAAAATCATGGGATGCTTTGAGCCCGTTTCATCAGTCCACCATACATATTGAGGAATTGCGATGGGCAGGGCACCCTGACTCTTTCCGTCCATCGAGAAAGTGGCGTTACCTTTTTTAGCGTCTTCGACAGTCGCCGTCCGGCCCACGACAAAGCCGGTTGTTGGCAGGTCTGGCCAAGTGATCCCTTCGCCAGCCAGCGCGGGGGACGCCGCTAGGCCAAGCATCGTCGCAAGACGTCCAATTAGCCTCATCCCACCAACTCCGCCGCCACCCGCATCGGCTCCTCCGCCACCATTGGCCGCACGCCGAGCTTCGCGAACAGCGCCGCGTCCGCATCATCGCCGCGGTTGCCGGTGGTCAGCAGCTTGTCGCCGGTGAAGATCGAGTTCGCGCCCGCGAGGAAGCAGAGTGCCTGCGTCGCCTCCGACATGCTCTCGCGCCCTGCCGACAGCCGCACCATGCTCATCGGCATCGTGATCCGCGCGACGGCGACGGTGCGGACGAATTCGATGTCGTCGATCTTCGCGAGCGGCGTGTCGGCGAGCATGTCGCCGAGCACCGTGCCCTTCACCGGCACAAGTGCGTTGACCGGCACGCTTTCGGGATGACGTGGCAGGGTGGCGAGGGCGTGGATGAAGCCGACGCGATCGCTGCGGGTCTCGCCCATGCCGACGATGCCGCCGCAGCACACGTTGATGCCGGCTTCTCGCACATGCTCCAGCGTCTCCAGCCGCTCGCCGAAGGTGCGGGTGGTGATGACCTCGGCATAGCGTTCCGGCGAGGTATCGATATTGTGGTTGTAGTAATCGAGGCCCGCGTCCGCGAGCATCCCGGCCTGCGCGGGCGTGAGCATGCCCAGCGTCATGCAGGTCTCCATCCCCATCTGGCGGACGCCCTTCACCATCTCGACGATGGCGGGCATGTCCTTGTCCTTGGGGTTGCGCCACGCGGCGCCCATGCAGAAGCGCTGGCTGCCGCTATCCTTCGCCTGCGCCGCCATCTGAAGCACCGCGCGCGGGTCCATCAGCTTCGTCGCCTTGACGCCGCTGTCGGCGTGCGCGGACTGCGAGCAATAGCCGCAATCCTCCGGACAGCCGCCGGTCTTGATCGAGAGCAGCGTGCAGAGCTGCACCTCGCCCGCGGCGTGATGCGCGCGGTGCGTGGTCTGGGCGCGGAACATCAGCGCGTCGAAGGGCAGGTCGAACAGGTCCGCGATCTCGTCGCGGGTCCAGTCGGTGCGGATGTCGGTATCGGTCACGGGTGCTTCCAACGGAGGGCTATGAGCTGCTTGGTGCGGTCGCGGGTCAGGCGGGCGGCGCATTGTGCGCGGGTCATGGGTTGCAGCGATCCACCGGCGAACTCGCCGCCTTCGATCACGCATTCGGCATCACGGTACTTCAACCACGCGCGCTGGCTGTTGAGCGCCGCCGCCGCATAGCCGAAGCCGCCGCCGCGCGACGTGTCCTGCGCGTCGAGGCGCTTCATATAGGCGTAGGTGCGCGTCCACTGCGCGGTCATCACGGCGTCGGCGGCCTTGAAGGCGGAGCCGGCCTGCTGGTTCATGTCGGTCTGGGTCTGCGCGGTGGCGGGGACTGCGAGCATCCCGGCGGCAATGAGCATGAGGCGGTTCATTCGGCGGCTTCCTCCATCGGGGGCATGTTGTGACCGAGCAGACGCAGCACATCGGCGGCGCATTCGACCACGTTCGATCCGGGACCGTATATGCCCTGCACGCCGGCATCGCGCAGAAATTCATAATCCTGCGGCGGGATGACCCCGCCGGCGATCACCTTGATGTCGCCGCGGCCAGCCTCGCGCAGTCCGCGGATCAGTTCCGGAATCAGCGTCTTGTGCCCCGCCGCGAGGCTGGACGCGCCGACCGCATCGACCCCGCTGTCGATCGCCAGGACGACCGTCTCGTCGGGCGTCTGGAACAACGGCCCGGAAACCACATCGAAGCCGAGGTCGCCGAACGCGCTGGCGATGACGTTGGCGCCGCGGTCATGCCCGTCCTGCCCCATCTTCGCGACCAGCAGCTTCGGCTTGCGGCCCAGGCGGCGCGCGACCGCCTCGACCCCCGCGATGACCTGCGCCCAGCGCGTGTCGTCCTTGTAGGGCGCGGCGTAGACGCCCTTTACCGGGGTCGGCTGCGTGCCGTAGCGGCCGAATACATCCTCCATCGCGGCGGAGATTTCGCCCAGCGTCGCGCGCGCGCGCGCCGCTTCGACCGCGAGGGCGAGGATGTTGTGCTTCAATCCTCCCCTGGAAGGGGAGGTGGCAGGCGCGTCAGCGTCTGACGGAGGGGTGTCACGCTCTCGAGAGGGCGCTCCCCCTCCACCATGCTGCGCATGGTCCCCCTCCCCTTGCAGGGGAGGACTTTCGCGAGCCGCTTCCCTCAGCGCGTCCAGCGCCGCCTGGCACGCCGCCTCGTCCCGGGCCGCCTTCACCTTCGCGATCCGCGCAATCTGGCCCTCCCGGACCCTCGCATTATCCACCTCGAGCGTCTCAAGATGATCCTCGCTCTCGCGGCGATAGCGGTTCACCCCGACGATCACGTCCTCGCCGCGATCGACCCGCGCCTGCCTGGCGGCGGCAGCCTCTTCGATCATCGCCTTGGGCCAGCCGTGTGCGACGGCCTTCGCCATGCCGCCATCGGCTTCGACCCGCTCGATGATCGCCCACGCCTTGTCGACCAGCTCCTGCGTCAGCGCCTCGACATAGTAACTTCCGCCCAACGGATCGACGACCTTGGTCATCCCCGTCTCTTCCTGGATCACGATCTGCGTGTTGCGCGCGATTCGGGCGGAGAAATCGGTGGGGAGCGCGATCGCCTCGTCCAGCGCGTTGGTGTGGAGGCTCTGCGTGCCGCCGAGCATCGCCGCCATAGCCTCGATCGTAGTGCGGATGACGTTGTTGTACGGGTCCTGCTCGGTCAGCGAGACACCGCTCGTCTGGCAGTGGGTGCGCAACATCTTCGAGCGCTCGTCCTTCGCGCCGAGCTGCGTCATCACTCGGTGCCATAGAACCCGCGCAGCGCGCAGCTTCGCGACCTCCATGAAGAAGTTCATGCCGATCGCGAAGAAGAAGCTGAGGCGGCCGGCGAACTTGTCGATATCCAGCCCCGACGCGACGCCATATTTCACATATTCGCGCCCGTCGGCGATGGTGAAGGCAAGCTCCTGCACCTGCGTCGCGCCGGCTTCCTGCATGTGGTAGCCGCTGATCGAGATCGAATTGAACTTTGGCATCTCGGCGGAGGTGTAGGCGAAGATGTCCGAGATGATCCGCATGCTCGGCTCGGGCGGGTAGATATAGGTGTTGCGGACCATGAACTCCTTCAGGATGTCGTTCTGGATGGTCCCGTCGAGCAGCTTGCGATCGACGCCCTGTTCCTCGCCGGCGACGATGAAGAAGGCGAGGATCGGGATGACCGCGCCGTTCATCGTCATCGACACGCTCATCTGATCGAGCGGGATGCCGTCGAACAGGATCTTCATGTCCTCGACGCTGTCGATCGCGACGCCAGCCTTGCCGACATCGCCGACGACGCGCGGGTGGTCGCTATCATAGCCGCGGTGGGTGGCGAGATCGAAGGCGACCGACAGCCCCTTCTGCCCCGCGGCGAGGTTGCGGCGATAGAAGGCGTTCGATTCCTCCGCGGTCGAAAAGCCCGCATATTGCCGGATCGTCCACGGCCGCCCCGCATACATCGATGCGCGGACGCCACGGGTGAAGGGCGCAAAGCCGGGGAGGCCGGGGTCCGCGGTCACGTCGTCAGAAGTGTAAAGAGGCTTTACCTCGATGCCCTCGGGCGTCGGCCAGATGAGGTCGCGACCCTTCACCTCCTTGGCAGCGAGCGCGTTCCAGTCGTCGAGGGTGTGCTTTTCAGTCATCGTCTTCAAATACCGTTTGTGCTGAGCCTGTCGAAGCACCGTTCTTTCCCGTTCCGCAAGCGCAGGAGGTCAGCCCTTCGACAAGCTCAGGGCGAACGGAGGGATTAGCGCCCCGAAAACATTGGCTTGCGCTTTTCCAGAAAACTCATCGCCCCCTCGCGCGCATCCTGCGCGCCGCCCGCGATACGCTGCCCGGCGGCCTCCGCATCCAGCGCCTGCGCGTAGGTCCCGTCGAGCGCAGCCGCGATGTTCCGCCGCATCACCCCCAGCGCTACCGTGGGCCCAGCCGCCAGCCGGGTCGCGAGCGCCAGCGCTTCGTCCATCAGCACCGCATCGTCGACTGACCGGTGGATCAGTCCCCAGCCTTCCGCCTTCTCCGCGCCGATCCGCTCGCCCAGCAGCATCATCTCGGTCGCGCGCGCTTTGCCGACCAGCCGCGCGAGCATCCAAGACGCGCCGCCATCGGGGACCAGCCCGATATTGACGAACGCCTGGAGGAAATACGCGCTGCGCCCCGCGATTACGAAATCCGCCGCCAGCGCGATGGAGCAGCCGATCCCCGCCGCCGCGCCGTTCACCGCGCTCACCACCGGCACCCCCAGGTTGGCGAACGCCATCATCGTGGGATTATAGTGGCGGGTCAGCGCCATGTGGCTGGCATCGCCCCCACCGATCGCCCGGTCGCCCCGCGCCTGCAGGTCCGCCCCCGAACAGAACGCTCGCCCCGCCCCGGTAACGAGCACCGCCCGCGCACCGTCCAGGTCATAAAGCGCGGCCGCGAGATCATCCGCCATCTGAAGCGACGCGGCGTTCAGCCGGTCAGGCCGGTTGAGCGTAAGGACCAGCACATCGCCGCGCCGCTCGGTCAGGATCGTCTCGTAAGCCATTGTGGCTCCAACCTTACGTTTGCCCTGAGCGAAGTCGAAGGGCGGTGGCAGGACGTGCTTCGACTTCGCTCAGCACAAGCGGGGGTTGGGTTTAATGTCCACCCTTCGGCGTCTCCATCAACTCCACCAGCATCCCGCCGAAATCCTTCGGATGCACGAACACGATCGGCGTCCCGTGCGCTCCAATCCGCGGCTCGCCGAGCACGGTCGCGCCCTTCGCCTTCAGGTCAGCGACCGCTTCATAAATATCCGACACCTCGAAACACACATGATGCTGCCCCCCCGCCGGATTCTTCTTCAGAAACCCCGCGATCGGCGAGCTTTCGTCGTACGGCTCGATCAACTCGATCTGCGTGTTGGGCGCATCGATGAAGCACACCTTCACCCCTTGCGCCGGCAGATCGAACGGCTCCCCGATCGCAGTCGCGCCGAGGAGATTGCGGTAGATCTCAATCGACTTCTCGATCGACGGCGTCGCCACGCCGACATGGTTGAGGCTGCCCAATTGCATCAGCCCGTTACCTTTCGATTCTTGGCGTAGCGCTGCCGCCGCTTCCGCGCGACATTTCGATCATCGTCTCGATACGGATCACGCGCTTGTCGATCGTCTGAACATATTCGTTCACGCCCTTAACGTCCGCCGAGATGCGCGAAATGTCGCGTTGCACGCCTTCCAGGCGCTCCTGCAACAACACGATATTCTTCAAGGCGGCCAGCGCATCGCCAAGTGTGCTCACTTGCGGATCCCGACAGCGCGCAAGGTACGGTCGACATCCTCGTGCGTCGCGCGGAGCATAGCGCTCATCTCATCCAACTGCTCGATCATGTGCGGCACCGCCCTGTTCACCTCGGCTACCAGCAAGGCAAGTTCGGCTTCCTGCTCTGGCGTCAGTTCATCCTCATCTTCAACCTTACGCCGAACATACTGCCCGATCGACATGCTCTGTGCCGCTGCCCGCGCCGCCAGAGCGGCCTTCTTTGCAGGAGTCATCAAAATCGTCACGCGTTCGGTCTGCATTGGCCGCTCCTTAACATCACATTATAATGTGCAGACCGAAGCATCACAATGGAATGTTGTCATGCTTCTTCCATGGATTCTCGAGACTCTTCCCCCGCAGCTTGCGTAATCCCAACGCGATCCGTCGCCGGGTCGAGTGCGGCTGGATGACCTCGTCGATGAAGCCCTTCGACGCCGCCACGAACGGATTAGCGAACCTCGCCTCATATTCCGCCGTCCGTTCGGCGATCTCCTCGGGCGTCTTCCCACGGAAGATGATCTCGACCGCGCCCTTCGCGCCCATCACCGCGATCTCGGCGGTGGGCCAGGCGTAATTCAGGTCGCCGCGCAGGTGCTTGGAGGCCATCACGTCATACGCGCCGCCATAGGCCTTGCGGGTGATGACGGTGATCTTGGGCACGGTCGCCTCGGCATAGGCGAACAGCAGCTTCGCGCCGTGCTTGATGATGCCGTTATGCTCCTGGGCGGTGCCGGGGAGGAAGCCCGGCACGTCGACGAAGGTCACGATCGGGATTTCGAACGCGTCGCAGAAGCGCACGAAGCGCGCCGCCTTTTTCGACGAATTGATGTCGAGCACCCCGGCCAGCACCATCGGCTGGTTCGCCACGATGCCGACCGTCCGGCCTTCGATCCGCCCGAAGCCAACGATGATGTTGCCCGCATGTGCAGGCTGCACCTCGAAGAAGTCGCCCTCGTCGACGGTCTTCCGGATCAGCTCGTGCATGTCGTAGGGTTGGTTGGCGCTCGCCGGGATCAGCGTGTCGAGGCTGTCCTCGATGCGGTGCCACGGGTCCGCGGTCGGTCGCTCGGGCACCGCTTCTCTGTTCGACAGCGGCAGGAAATCGAAGAAGTCGCGCGCCGCCAGCAGCGCCTCGATATCGTCGTCAAACGCATTGTCCGCGACGCTCGTCCTGGTCGTGTGGGTGACGGCGCCGCCCAGCGCCTCCTGCGTCACGACCTCGTTCGTCACCGTCTTCACCACGTCGGGGCCGGTGACGAACATGTAGCTGGAATCCTTCACCATGAAGATGAAGTCGGTCATCGCCGGCGAATAGACCGCGCCGCCCGCACACGGCCCCATGATGAGGCTGATCTGCGGCACCACGCCCGATGCCAGCACGTTGCGCTGGAACACCTCGGCATAGCCGCCAAGGCTCGCGACGCCCTCCTGGATTCGCGCGCCACCTGAATCGTTCAGGCCGATGACCGGCGCGCCGACCTTCAACGCCATGTCCATGACCTTGCAGATCTTCTGCGCGTGGCGCTCGCTCAAAGACCCGCCGAAGACGGTGAAATCCTGGCTGAAGACGAAGACGAGGCGGCCGTTGATCGTGCCCGATCCGGTGACGACGCCGTCGCCCGGGATCACCTGCGTCTCCATGCCGAAATCGACGCAGTTGTGCTCGACATACATGTCGAGCTCTTCGAACGACCCTTCGTCGAGCAGCACGTCGAGCCGCTCTCGGGCGGTGAGCTTGCCCTTGGCGTGCTGTGCGGCGATGCGCTTTTCGCCGCCTCCCAGGCGCGCGGCACTGCGACGACGTTCGAGCTCGGCGATCGTTGACGACATATTCTCTCCGTTCGCCAAATCCCCTTTCAAGGATTCGCGCCCGGCGCAAGTCTCGGGTCAGTCGTCGGCCGGCGGATCAGATCTTTGCAGCGAAAATCATGCGATTGGGGCCGAGCCGGTCGAAGACGCGGGCGAGATCGTCGTCGCCGACAGCGAAGCAGCCCTGGCTGCGGCCGAGCATGCCGTGCTTGGCGATCATGTCGGGGTTCGAATACCAGGCGGCGTGGACGACGATCGCGCGGTCCAGCGCATTGTTGTTGGTCGAATCCAGCCCGACGAGACGCTGCGAGCGACCGTGCTGGCCGTAATAATAGTCGTCGGTCCTGAACGCGCCTTCCGACGACGCATTGGACCCCTGCTCGTTCGAGAAGCGCTGGAGCCAGCCCGTATGCGCCGGGTCCGATCCGCTGCCGTGCGCGACCAGGAACGAGGTCGAATGGCCGTTCGTCAGATCGACGATGTGAAAGCGGCGCTCGTTAGACGGCGCGGCGAAATCGGCGATGGCGAAGCGGTCGCGCGTTATCCCGTGCGAGCTGTGTGCATCGAGCGACGCCATCGCGCGGCGCATCAGGTCCGGGCGGACGACGCGGGGCGACGTGATCGGCTGCGCGAAGGCCTTTGGCGGCAGATACGCTTCGGGCGTCCTGGGCGCCGGCGCCGGATTCGCCATGCGGAACGACGCCGCGGCAAGATCGGGAATGAACAGCGTGCCGGCGAGAACGCCACCGGTCTTGAGCAAGGAACGGCGCGAACGCGCGCCCGTGGAGGTTTCGGTCATACTCACCTGTGAAAATGCCCCTCAGCGGCATTCCCTATAGCATGAAATTGGCGCCGCTTTTCTTAATGTTCCGCACATCCACCGCGCCTGCGCCGCGCTTCACCGCGCATTCCGCGCCGTCCGTCGCGGTTGAACCGATGCTGCGACGAATCGTTGGAGGGGGGACAGTTGCCGGAAACACCGGTCCGGAAAATCCTTGAAGGAGCAAGTTCATGTCGCCACGTACAGCCCTCCTCCTTCCCCTCGTGCTTGGTCTCGCCGCGACGCCGGCGCTGGCGCTGGCGGGTGGTTCGGGCGGCATGGCCGATGTCGCGGTGGCGGCGGAAGCGCTGGCGCCGAACCGCTATGTATGGAACGATGCCAGCACCGTGGCGCCCGTCGCCGCTGCCCCGGTTGCGATCGTCGTCAGCATCCCGGACCAGCGCGCCTATGTGTATCGCGGCACCGCACTCGTCGCGGCATCGACCGTTTCGACGGGCCGTGACGGCAACGAAACCCCGGTCGGCGCCTTCACCATCCTCCAGAAGGAGGAGGTGCACCATTCCAACCTCTATGACGACGCCGCGATGCCCTACATGCAGCGCCTGACCTGGGACGGGGTCGCGCTCCACGCGGGCAAGAATCCGGGGTTCCCGGATTCGCACGGCTGCATCCGCCTGCCCGCCGCCTTCGCCAAGAAGCTGTTCGCCGCGACGAAGCTCGGCGGCACCGTCGTCGTCACCGACGAGGTGATCGACCCGGCCAGCTATGGCGAGGCGATCCCGTCGACCGTGGCCGACGATGCCGCGGCGACCGCCAAGGCCAATAGGGTTGCTAGCGATATCGCGACGAATTTCGACCAGTAATCGCGCATCAACTCGCCGGCTGCATCTCCGCGATCAGCGCGTTGTCGCGCGTCTTCGCGCGCTTATAGGCCTCGCGCGCTTCCAGACGCTCGGCATAGGCGACGAACCCCTCGCGCTTGGGCAGCGATCCGAACTGCACGCCCCACAAAACCTGCGACCCGACATAGACATCGGCCATCGTGAACCGGCTGCCGGCGATGAACGGATGCGCGGTCACCGCTTTTTCGAGAACATCAACCGCCAGATCGTAATTGCCATAGCCAGCCATCCGCTGCTGCTGGTCGGTCGGCGCGAAATTCATCGACTTGTTGGTGACCGCCTGCTCGACCGGTCCGGCGGCGAAGAACAGCCAGCGATAATAATCGGCGCGCTCTTCCGCGGTCGGCGCAAGCCCTGCCGCCGGAAACGCCTCCGCCAGATACGCGCAGATCGCGGCGCATTCGGTGACGACATGCCCCTGATGGACGATCGCCGGCACCTTCCCCATCGGGTTGACGGCGAGATACTCCGCCCCCTTCATCGTCGAGGCATAATCGAGGATCACCTCGTCATACGCGGCGCCCGACTCCTCGAGCGCCCAGCGCGCGATCTGCCCGCGCGACATGGGGTTGGTGTAGAATGTGATCGCGCCGGCCATCGCTGCTCTCCCGATTTGTCAGAACGAAAATGGAACAGAGCGAGCGTCAGCCGTCAAGATGACGATGGAGAAATGCGATGGTCCGCCCCCAGGCGAGGTCCGCCGCCGCCTTGTCATACCGCTCCTGTGAGGTATCGTTGTTGAACGCGTGATCGACACCGGGATAGGTGAACGCCTCCACCGACTTCCCCGCCGCCTTGAGCGCCGCGACCCAGGGCTCGCCGGTCTGCGCGACGCGCGCATCCTTGCCGGCATAATGGAGCAGCAGCGGCGCGCCGACCTTCGCCGCCTCGGACGGATCGGGCGCCGGGCCGTAATAGGCGACGCCCGCGTCCACCGCATCGCCCGCCGACACCGCGACGCGGTCGACCATCGCACCGCCCCAGCAGAAGCCGATAATGCCCACCTTCGTCCGGTGGGGCGTGCCGCCGAAGTGGCGGACGCTATCGACGACTTCCTGCGTGACGGCGGCGAGATCCGCCTTGCCGATCATCTCGCGGGCCTTGTCCTCGTCCGCCGGCGTCCCGCCCTGGTCGGACAGCAGATCGGGTGCGACCGCGAAAAATCCGGCAAGCGCCACCCGCCGCGCGACATCCTGGATATGCGGGGTGAGCCCGCGATTTTCGTGGATGACGAACACGGTCGCCTTCGCGGCCGCGCCCTTGGGTCGCGCGATATAGCCGCGCAGCGTCTTGCCGTGAGGCAACGGAAGACCGGCCTTCGCATCGATCTTCAACCGCGGGTCGTCTGCTGCGACGATCGCCGCCGCCGCCGGCGAGGCCGCGATGCCGGCGATCAGCGCCTCCGCCGCCGCGACCGACCCGGCAAGCGCGGTCATCCGTTTCAGCAATGTGCGCCGGTCATGATGCTCGTGGGTGAAATCGTCGTAGAGGCGCACCGCCTCGTCACGCAGCCTGGGGTCGATCATCACGCTCTCCCGTTCGATATGCTTGCCGGAATGCAGCAGGTTACGTCAGCCGCGCGCGTACCACCACACCCCGTCGCGTGTCTCGCGCACCGCGCGGCCCTCGACCTCCAGCCGGCGCAGATGCGCGAGCGCTTCGCCGGTCGCCATGCCGATGACGTCAGGGCCAATCGCGCGGCGGAACAGCCGCGCAAAACAGTCCACCGCCCGGCGCGGCTCGGTGAGATACGCCTCCAGCCCATCCAGCCGCTCGCGGTGTTCGGCATCGAGCGCATCCAGTCGCGCGTGCAGTCCGTAGAAGGGATCGCCATGCCCCGGCAGCACCAGCAGGTCGTCAGGGAGCCGTTTCAGCTTGGCGATCGACGCGAGCCAGTCACCCAGCGGGTCGCCCTCCGGCTCACTCACCGTCAGCGACACGTTCGAACTGATCCGCGGCAACACCTGATCGCCCGCGATCAGCACCCGGCGCTCGCGGTCGAGCAGACACGCATGTTCGGGACTGTGGCCGCTGCCGGTCACCACCTCCCACGCAGCACCATCGATCGTCAGCGCCTCACCATCGCGCAACCGCGTGAACCCGATCGGCAGGCGCGAGACATATCTGCCGAAATTGCCCCAGCCGCGCGCGCTGGCGGTCGCGATCTGCGCCGCGTCCCAGCCCGCGCCGCGCCAGAAATCGGTCATGCCCTGCGGCACCTCGGGCTGCGCATCGGCGACGAGCATGCGCACCATCAGCCATTCGGTGCGCGTCATCAACAGCGGCGCGTCGAATCTGTGGCACAGCCACCCCGCAAGCCCGACATGATCGGGGTGGAAATGCGTGCACAACACGCGCGAAACCGGCGTATCGGCGAGCGGCCCGGCGAGCAGCGCCTTCCACGCGGCGACGCTGTCCTCACCACGCGTTCCGGTATCGACCGCCATCACGCCGGCGCCATCGTCCAGGATCAAGCCGTTGACGTGCTTCAGCGGCCCCGACATCGGCACCCGCCACCAGCGGATGCCGGGCAACACGGTGACGAGTTCGCCCGGTGCCGGCGCCCGCCCGCCGAACGGATAGGTCAGCCCCCCTTCGACGCCGCCTGCGGCGTCGCTCAGGACATGCATGTGGCTCGTCGGAACAAGGCCTTCGTCAGCGACAAGGCCGCGGTCGATCGCGGTGGCCATCATTAGCGGGTAGCAACGTAACCGCAGTTACGTCACGCGATTTCTGCGGGCCTTTGCCTCCTTCAGAATTGCGTCGACAGCGTCACGCCATAGGTCCGCGGCTCGCCCGGTTGCCCCACGATCAGCCCGGTGCTGCCCGATTGGGTCGCCAGCACCTCGTAGTAATCCTGGTCGAACGCGTTGCGCAGCCACGCGAAGACGTTGATTCCGTCGCGCTGCTTGAAGCCGAGCCGGAAATTGCTGAGCGCATAACCGTCGATCTCTGTATAGCGCGAGGGCGACGGGTTGGACGAGAAGCGCGAGCGGTAGCTGCCGTCATATCCGGCATAGACCTGCCCATCCAGGCCCGCGATCCGGGCGGGCAAGTCATATTCGGCACCGTAGGAAAACGCCCATTTCGAGACGCCCGGCAGGCGCTGGCCGGAAATGTCGCAGTTCTGCGGGCTGATCCCGCCGGGCGTGGCCGCCGGGCTCGGCGCCTGTCCCGCCGCCGCGGTCGTTCCGCCTGCCAGCTCCGGCGGGCACGGTGCGTCGACGAAGCGGAGATATTTGGCGTCGGTGTAGGCACCGTTCACATACAGGTTGAGCCGCTCGGTCGGCCGGAACGCCGAGTCGAACTCGACGCCTCGCGTGCGGACCTTGCCGGCATTGGCCAGATATCCGCGCAGCACGCCGAGCTGGCCGTTGGTCACCGTCGCCTGGTAATCCGTGATCTCGGTCCAGAACCCCGCAAGGTTGAACGTCGCGCGACGATCCAGGAACTGCGTCTTCAGCCCGATCTCATAGTGATTGACCTTTTCAGGCTTGACCGTCGCCGAGGTCAGGATCGGGCCGTTGTTCGCATCGAGCGGCAGGCCGGACAGGTTGATACCGCCCGACTTGTAGCTGCGCGCATAGGTCGCATAGGCATGGATATCGGGCGTGACCGTATAGGCGACAGTGATGTCGCCCGACAGGTTCCAGTTGTCGAAGGTGGGCGAATAGCTTTGCGGGGACAGCACGCCGCAACGATCGCGGACGGTCGAGCTCGCCGCCTGCGCCGCCACGCTGCAATCGAGCGTGGCCCCCGCCCCGGTCGTCACCACCGAGACATAGGACCCGTCCTTCTTGTCGTAGTTGACGCGCAGGCCCGGCGAGATCGAAAGCGCATCGGTGACGTGCCAGGTCAGCTTCCCGAAGGCGGCGGCACTGGTGTTGGTGAAGCCGATCGTGTTGCGCGCGGTCAATCCGTTCAGCACCGCCGGGTTGCAGGCATTGGTCGTCGGCGTCGCGCAGGCGCCGGGTGCCGAGCCGGCCGGTGCCGTGCCCGGATTGAGCAGGAACCGGCTCGCCGCCTGACCCTGCACCTGCAGCCCCTGCGTATCGATCGTCTGGTAGAAATAGAACAGCCCGAGCGTGTAATCGACGGCGCGCTTGCCGTTCGATCCGATCCGCAGCTCCTGGCTGAACTGGCTCTGTTGAGAGGGGTTCGCCGACACGGTCGTGATCGGCAGCCCGATAAAGTCGCGGTCGTTCGACGGGTCCCAGTGCCAGAATCGCCACGCCGTGACCGACGTCAGCGTCGCGGGCCCCAAATCCCAGTTGGCGAGCAGCGACAGCCCGCCAAGTTCCTGCTTTGCGCGCAGCGGCGTATCGACGTCGGTCAGCCGGTCGAACGCGTCGGTCGACGGCACCGCATAGCCCTGCGCCGCTGCCAGCGCTGCATATTGCCGGTTGAGCGGGCGCTGCGTCGTCCCAACCCGGGCATAATATTGCACACAGCAATTCGGGTTCTGGTGATTGTAATCGCCGTAGAGCGTCAGATCGATCGACGGAGAGGCCCGCCACAGGATCTGCGCGCGCAGGCTCTGGTTGTCCTGCGCGTTCTCGTGTTCCCCTTGGCGCACATTATAGATCGTGCCCTCGCGCCGCGTGACCGAGGCCGACAGCCGGATCGCGACCTTGTCATCCACCAGCGGGCCGCTGACGGACGCCTTCGCCTGAACGAACTTGTAGTTGCCCGTGCTCAGTTCCAGCCGAGCCTCCGGCGTGAAACTGGGCTTGCGGGTCGTGATGTTGATTGCGCCCGCGGTCGTGTTCTTGCCATAGAGCGTGCCCTGCGGCCCGCGCAGGATCTCGATCCGTTCGGTATCGGTGAAGTCGAACGTCGCCGATGCGATACGGCTGTAATATACCTGATCGACATAGATGCCGACCCCCTGTTCGATCCCGTCATTGGTCAGCCCGAACGGCGCGCCGAGCCCGCGGATATTGGCGGCGGAGTTGCGCGGATTGGTCGAATAGAATTGCAGCGTCGGCTGCAGCTGCGTGATCCGGCCGACATTATAGGCGCCGGTGTCGGCGATGGCGGTGCCGCCGATGACCGACATCGCGATCGGCACACTCTGCACCGTTTCCGCGCGCCGCCGTGCCGTCACGACGATATCACCGCCCGCGTCGGGGGCGGCCGGACCTGCCCGAGTGCCATCGTCGTCCGCCTGCGCGGGAACCGGCGGATTGGGCACTGTGGTCTGGTCGGCAACCTGCAACGCAAAAGACAGCAATTCGATCAGCATCGCGCATCTCCCTGACAACCTCGATAAACTCTATCGGATTGGTGGGATTACCAATGGCTATTTCGATCTATTGCCTAAAGATCAGCTTTGCCCTGCCACGGCTCGCCGTGGCTAGCGGGCAAGCATGGCCTTCTTCAATCTGGCGTGGGCCGCGCTCTTGATCTGGCACACGCGCGCGGCCCCGATGCCGAGGACCTGACCGATCTCCTCCAGGTTCAGTTCCTCGACATGATAGAGCTGGATCACCAAAGCCTCGCGCTCGGGGAGCTTTGCAATTGCAGCGATCAGCAAGTCGCGCTGCTCGCTCTCGGCCAGCTGGTCGAACGCGTCGGGCTCACCGCTCGCGAACCAGGGCGCGTCGTCGGTATAGACGTCGTCGATCGGCTCGAAGCGCACCGCCTCCGCTGTCGCATAATCCTGGCGCAGCTTGTCGAGCGTGACGCCCAGATGCCCCGCGATCTCGCGCTCGGTCGGCGTCCGGCCGAGCGCCGCGTTCAGCGCCGACAGCGCGCGGTTATAGTCCTTGCGCCGGCGGATCGCGCCGCGCGTCATCGCCGCGTGGCGCCGGAGCTCGTCGATCATCGCGCCGCGTACGCGGGTGGCAAGATACTGCCGGAACGTCACCAGCCCGCGATCCTCGAAGCCCGCCACCGCCTCGACCAGCGCGACGAGGCCGACCTGGACGAGGTCCTCGACCTCGACCGCGGTGCTCATGCTGCCGTGGACATGCCAGGCGAGCTTCTTCACGAGCGGCAGATGCTCGCGCACGAGCGCGGATTCGTCGCGGCGCTGCGCCGGTTTGTAGGTCAGCGGCGCATTGATCGGCTGGGCGTTCTCGAACGCCCCTTTCATCGGTTCGTGACTCATGCCGGGATCGCCTGTGGGGCGCCGATGACAGCGACGACCTCGACCGCCTTGTCCTCGGGCACTTCGAAAAAGCTCATGACCGGCGTGTCCGGGAGGACCGTCTTCACGAGCTTGCGGATGGCAACGCGGATCGCCGGCTGGACGACGAGCGCGAAGGGCTTGGCCTCGGCGATCATCGGCTGCGCGGCGCGCTGCAGCGCCTCGACGATGCGGCGACCGAGATCGGGTTCGATAACGTGGCGGCGCGACGGATCGCTGCGCACCGCCTGGTTCAGGATGCCTTCCAGCCCGCCTTCCAGCGTCATCACGCGCAGCGGCTCCCGCACGCTGCACAGCTTCTGGATGATCAGCGCACCGAGATCGGGGCGGATCAGCTCAAGGATTTCCTCGGCATCCTGCGTGCGCTGCGCGGCGACCGCGATCGACGCGGCGATGCGACGGAACTCCTTGAGCGGGATTCCCTCGGCGAGCAGCGACTTCAGCACGGTGGTCAGCGTCGTCAGGGAAAGCGGGCTGGGCGACAGCGACGCGACAAGGTTCGCCGCGCGCTCCTTCAGCCCGTCGAGCAGCGCCTGCACCTCATCGGGGCCGAGCAGATCGGACGCGTTCGCGCCGAGCACATGGTTCAGATGCGTGGCGACGACCGTGCCCGCATCGACGACGAGATAGCCCGAACCGGTCGCGACATCGGCGTCGCCCGGCTGAATCCATGTGGCGTCGAGCCCGAAGGTCGGGTCCTTCGCCTTCTTGCCGTGCAGCTGCCCGACCGCGTTGCCGGTATCGAGCGCCAGCATCTCGTCGGGCGACGCACTGTCCTCGCCCACGACAACCCCATTTACGAGCAGACGGTAGGTGAAGGGCGCGAGGTTGATGTCATCGCGCACGCGGACCTGCGGCACCACGAAGCCGAGTTCCTTCGACAGCTGGCGGCGCACCCCGGTGATGCGGCCCATCAGCGGCGCGCCCTTGCGCTCATCGACCAGCGGCACCAGGCCATAGCCGATGTCGAGATTGACCTGCATCGCGTCGGTCACCTCGTCCCAGCCGATCTTGGACTGATCGAGCGGCTCGGCAGCGATCACCTCGACCGGCGCCGGGCGGCGGGCGATCTGGCGCAGCTTCCAGGCGGTGAAGCCGGCGATCCCGGCGGCGGGCAGCAGGACCATGTGGGGCATCCCCGGCAGGATGCCGAGCAGGCCGAGGATCGCCGCCACCGGCGTCCAGGTCTTCGCCGACCCGAACTGGCTGCCGATCTGGCCGGCAAGGTCCTTTTCCGAATTGACGCGGGTGACGATCGCGGCGGCGGCGATCGACAGCAGCAGGCTCGGGATTTGGGCCACGAGCGCGTCGCCGATCGCGAGCAGGATATAGGTCTTGGCCGCGACGCCGATCGCGAGGCCGTGGCTGACAGGGCCGAGGATGAGCCCGCCGATGATGTTGGCGAAGAGGATCAGCAAGCCGGCGACGGCATCGCCCTTCACGAACTTCGACGAACCGTCCATCGATCCGTAGAACTCGGCCTCGGTCGCGACATCGACGCGGCGCTTCTTGGCTTCGTCGGGGGTGATGAGGCCGGCGTTGAGGTCGGCGTCGATCGCCATCTGCTTGCCAGGCAGCGCATCGAGCGTGAAGCGCGCCGACACCTCGGAGACGCGGCCGGCACCCTTCGTGACCACGATCAGGTTGATAATGACGAGGATCGCGAAGACGAAGATGCCGACGACATAATCGCCGCCGATCAGGAAGCTGCCGAACGCCTCGATGACATGGCCCGCCGCCGCCTCGCCCTCATGCCCGTGCGCGAGGACGACGCGGGTGGAGGCGACGTTGAGGCCGAGGCGGAAAAGGGTCGCGAACAGGAGAACGGTCGGGAAAGCGGAGAAATCGAGCGGCTTCTGCGCGTTGAGCGCGACCATCAGCACCGCGAGGCTGATCGCGATGTTCATCACGAAGAAGATGTCGAGCATCGCCGCCGGGATCGGCACCGTCATCAGCACCACGAGGAGCAGGATCGCGGCCGGGAGCGCGCTGGAGCGCATGTTGGGCAGCAGGCGGCCCATCATGCCTGCCCTCCAAGGCTCGCGAGCATCATATAGGCGAGCCGCGCAGTGTCAGGCGTCGGGCGCAGCACGCTCGCGCTCTGCGCCATCTGTTGTGCGGTGGTCTGCGCGCCGCGGAGCTGGTCGAGCGTCGTGCTGGCCCATTGCACCGCCTCGCTCGCATCTTCGCCAGCACCCGTAATGACGGTCGCCTCGCCACCCAGCCCAAGGGTGCGCGAAACCATGTCCATCGGCGCCAGCGGCTGCGTCGTGCCGGCCGCTGCCGCGCTCGCCCCAAGCTTGTCGGAGAAGCGGTTGTAGATGTCGGCAAGCGACTTCGCGGAGCCGTCGGCGTTGTAGAAGACGTTCCGGTTGGCGCGAGCCGCCGCGGGAAAGAGCGCTGCGCCCGATGCGCCCGGGCTCGCCTGCATCGCGCCGAGGAACTTGCGCGCGCCGCCCAGCCCCAGGAAGTGCGCCATGTAAAGGTCGGTGCCGTTGGCGGTGCGCCCCAGCGTCGATTGCAGCGCGTCGGCATTGTCCGACGCGTGCTCCGCCGCCATCGCCGCCGCCACGTCGGGATTGTTGCGCAGCGCCAGGATCGCCTGCCGGGTGCCGGCATCCGCCACGCTCATCCGCCCGCCCGACGACTGGATGCTGTCCGCCGCCCAGCCCAGCCCATATTGCGCGCCGTGCTGCTTGACGACCGACAGCCAGCTCTGGTCGATGAACTGGTAAAGCCCCGATGCCGACGACGTCGATGCGCGCGCACTGGCGTTCAGCCCGCTCTCGAGCTTCGCCTGTCCCAGCAGATAGCTGAAATCGACCCCGGCCTTGTTAGCAGCCCACGCAATCGCGGACTGGATGCGGCCGGTATTGGAAATCGGAGTGACGGTCATGCCGTGCGATCAGCAAGAGGCGTGCCAGTCTTTGGAGGCACCGGTCAGGCGTGCATAAAATCCTCCCCTGCAAGGGGAGGTGGCAGCGCGCAGCGCTGACGGAGGGGTATCGCGCTATCGAGAGGGCGACACCCCTCCACCATGCTTCGCATGGTCCCCCTCCCCTTCCAGGGGAGGATTTATGTGTCTTGTAACTCGGAGGGTTAAGCGTAAGCCGCGTGAACCCCGCGGCCGTAGGCCTGCCCGCTGTTACCGGACAGGATTTGCAGGCGGCGGCGAACATTTGCCGCCATCAGGTTCACATAGATGCGGCACGTCTCGTTGAGCCGGTCCGCTTCCTCCGCCAGCGCGCGCAACTCCGGACCCGCAGGCCCGTCGCCAAGCGCGCGCAGCGTCTCGATCGCATCGAGCTTGCCCGCGGTCGCCCGCTCCAGCGCGTTCACGTCATTGGTCTTCAGCGCCTCGATCTCGTCGTGGAGGAGATCGATCACGCGAACGAGCGCGTCACGCCTGGTCATCGCGCATCCACTCGAGACGCAGCGCGATAAGCTGGTCGGCGATCTTGGCGGGCAGGATCGGGAAGGTGCCCGCCTGCACGGCTGCCTTGATCTCGGCGATCCGGTCCAGATCGACCGGCGCCGCCGCGGCCAGTTCCGCGGCGAGCGTCTGCGGGGCCTGCACCGCCGCCGCCTCGCCTGCATTCGCGGCCGAAAAGACCGTTCTGACCGTCTGCACACGCGTGACCGCCCCGACCCTGCGGTCGGTGATCGAACCCGGCACTGATCCTACTGAATCCACCATCTTCGCACCTATCGGTGATCGACAACGGATCAGGAAACGACCGATGCGCCGCGGGGTTTAACATTTTATTCGCTCCAGCCCGGCAGCGTCGCCCGGCCTGCCTCGACCGCGACCGCCTGAATGGGGCCTTTGGCACCGTCGATCTTCACGAGAAAGCGTCCGCCCGCGGGCGCGTCACCCATCGCGACGCCGTCACGCTGGATTGCGAAACCGCTCCCGCCCGCCTCTACGAGGATCGGGTCGCCGCGCTTGATGACGACCACCGGCTTGGCCGCAGGCGCAGTGATCGCGCCCGTCGCGACGGGTGTCGCAATGGCCGGGGCAGCGCGCACCGGCACGAAGATGCGCCAGTCCGGCCCGGTGCAGCTGACGACGACGGCGTCATGCGCCTCGCTGCGCCACGCCATCGTGACCATCGGGCAGGTCTTCAGCCGCAGCCGGCTGTCGACCTCGGTACGCGCGCCGCCGATCGCGCCGATCGCCTGCCCGGTGAAGCCGGCCACGCCGCGGTCGATCGCGGTGGTATCCTGAAATCCGGGCGCGGCGAGTGCGGGCGTCGCCACCGCAAGCGCGGCCAGCGTGAGAAAACGCGTCATTGATGCCTCCTGTCGCCGGCAAAGCCCATCGTCACCACCACCTGGCGGCGCCCGCGGGTCGCGGCGTCTGCATTCACGATAAGGAACCGGTCGCTCGGCACGCCCGCTGCGGCAAGGCTGGCGGCGACGGCGCGGGCACGGTCAGCGGCAAGCACGGTGCGGCTGCCGGTCGCGGCATCGACGTCGGCGGGCGATCCGTCGGTGCTGCCCGCGATGGTCAGCGCCACGCGCGGATCGGAAAGCGTCGCGCGGGCCCAGGCGGCAAGGCTCGCGCTGTCCGACGGCAAGGCTGCCGATGCCGGCGCGAAGTTCAGCATCGCGGCTGCCGCCATCGGGATCGGGGCCGGCGTCACCGTGCCGCCGAAGCGCTCGCGGATGCCGCGCGCCAGTGCCTCACGGTCGCCGTGGCTCGTCGCCTGGATCAGAACGAAGAAGCCGACGAGCAGCAACGCCAGATCGGCGAGCGTCATCAACCAGATCGGCCGCGCGGGCGGGCTGGAGGGAAATTCGTTGGTCACGCCGCGTCTTCGATTCCGTCGATCATCGCGTCCGCCGCATCGTCGATCGGTTCTGCATAGAGCGTGTCCGACGCGGGCATGAAATGAACCGCGCGCGGCGCCTCACGTGCGGCGAGGGCCACGAGCGCCGGCTCGAGCCGCTGGCGTCCCACGGCCTCCGCCCGGCCCGCGCTGCGCAACCGCGCTGCGATCGGCATCGCGATCAGATTTGCAAGGACCGCGCCATAGAGAGTAGCGAGCAACGCGACCGCCATCGCCCCGCCTATCGTCGCCGGATCGCTCATCCGCGTGAACATCGCGACGAGGCCGATCAGCGTGCCGATCATCCCCATCGCCGGCGCGACTTCGGCCGCGCCCGCCCACACATCGGCGGCGGCAGCGTGCCGCTCGATCCGCGCGCGGCGGAGCTGGGCGAGGTGGTCGCCCACCGCATCGGGCTTCGCGCCGTCGACGATGTCGGCGATCGCGGCTGCGACATCGGGATCGGCGATCACGGTGCGGTCGAGCGCATGGACCCCGTGCTTGCGCGCGATCCGGGCGAGCGCCGCGATCTGATCGAGTGCCGCGTCGGCATCGTAGCGGCGCCGCAGCAGCACCGGCAGCGCCGCCACGGCCCGTCCCGCATCGCGCGCCGGCGCGCGCAGGACGGTCGCGAGCAGAGTGCCCCCGCCGACGACGGCAAGCGCGATGGGATCGAAAAAGGCGGCCGGATCGAGCGTGGTCATGGCGCATACGATGCAAGGCGCGGGCCAGTTGTGCTCAGCAGCCTGCAACACTGTGTATTCCCGCGAAGGCGGGAATCCAGACTGGGCTCCCGCCTTCGCGGGAGCACAACCGGCGGCAACGCCTGCCGCTGACCGGCAACCGCCCGGCAACATCTTGCCGCCCTCCCCGCCCCCGCACTTCGCTAAACTCCTTCAGCGGCGGCGCCCCCCCGGCCCCGCCGCTGAAGGAAATCCAGGTCGTGCGGATCGGAGGCGGCTGGCGCTATGCGGCGGTCGCGGTGCTGAGCGCAGCGGCCGGCATCGCCGCGACCTGGCTCGCGGTGCACGGCTGACGATGGCGCGGCCGGCCCCGCCACTCTGGCTGACCCGCCCGACGCGCATGGCGCGGCTGACGCGGCGCGATGCGCGGATCGTCGTCGCGATCCTTGCCGGGTTCCTCCTCCTCTCGCTGACCGCGCTCATCAGCGCCGGCCCGCCACCAGTCACCCGCGATGCGAGCGGCGGCATCGCCAAGGTCGAGGACCGCGCCGACGTCCTGTTCTACCAGTCGGTGATCGCGGGACTTCGCGGGGGGGGCGACTATTACCACGTCGCAGCCGACGCGCAGCGCGCGAGCGGCTATCCGATGCGGCCCTTCGTCACGATGCGGCTGCCCACACTCGCGCTGGTGCAGGCCGCACTTCCCGATTGGGCGACGCTGTTCCTGCTCTACGCGCTGGTCGCCGCCGTGCTCGCCGCGTGGCTGGCGCGGCTCCGGCCGCTCTTCGTGCGCACGCCGCCGCTGCTCATCGCGGTCATCCTGATCGGGTGCGGATCGATGGTCTATGTCCGCGCGGATCTTTCGCCCTTCCATGAAATCTGGGCGGGGCTGCTGATCGCGCTGTCGCTCGCCTGGTGGCGGCCGGATCGCTGGGTCGGTGCGGTCGCGCTCGGGGCGTGCGCGATGGTCATCCGCGAAACCGCGGCGCTCTATGCCATCGCGATGTTCGCCATGGCGCTGCTCGGCGGGCGCCGGCGCGAGGCGATCGGCTGGTGCGTCGCGCTGGCGCTCCTCGCGCTCGTCGTCGCGGCGCACATCCATGGCTGGAGTCAGGTCGTGCGCACCGATGACGGCACCGGGCCAGGCTGGTCGGGGATGCTCGGTTTCGGCTTCTTCGTGAAGACGATGACGCTGCTGACCGCGCTCGACGCAATCCCGCTGGCGCTGGGCGCGCTGCTCGTCGCGCTCGCGCTCTTCGGATGGACAGCGCTGCCTGACCCGGTGGCACCGCGAGCGGTCGCGGTGTTCGCCGCCTATGCCGCGCTGATCGCGCTCTTCTGCCGCACCGATACCTATTATTGGGGGCTGCTCGTCGCACCGATCTTGCTCGCCGGGCTTGCGTTCGTGCCTGACGCGCTGCGCGACCTCTACCGCGCCGGCACCGACCGGCGGCGGATCACCATCACCCGCGTCCGCCGCACCGATTCGCCGGAGATCACGCCGTGAGCCGAATTCTCCTCATCGTCGGCGGCGGCATCGCCGCCTACAAGGCGTGCGAGCTTGTCCGCCTGCTCCGCAAGCGCGGCCATGCGGTGCGCTGCGTGCTGACCGAGGGCGGCAGCCACTTCGTCACCCCGATGACGCTCGCCGCACTCAGCGAGGACAAGGTCTACACGACGCTGTGGGACCTGAAGGACGAAGCGGAGATGGGCCATATCCAGCTCAGCCGCGAGGCCGATCTCGTCGTCGTCACGCCGGCGACCGCCGACCTCATGGCAAGGATGGCCGCCGGGATCGCCGACGATCTCGCGACGACGCTGCTGCTCGCCACCGACACGCCCGTGCTCGCGGCGCCTGCGATGAACGTGCGGATGTGGCAGCATGCCGCGACGCGCCGCAACGTCGCCCAGCTCCGCGCGGACGGCGTGCACGTCATGGAACCCGACGAAGGCGCGATGGCGTGCGGCGAATACGGCCCCGGTCGCCTGCCCGAGCCCGCCGCGATCCTCGCCGTGATCGAGGACCGGCTCGGCGCGGAGGCCACCGGCACTTTGGCGGGCAAGCACGTCCTCGTCACCGCCGGGCCGACGCATGAGCCGATCGATCCGGTGCGCTACCTCGCCAACCGGTCGTCGGGGAAACAGGGTTTCGCGATCGCCGCCGCGCTCGCCAATCTCGGCGCGCGCGTCACGCTCGTCGCCGGCCCGGTTGCGCTGCCGACGCCGCGAGGCGTGACCCGCGTCAATGTGGAAACGGCGCGCGAAATGGCGGCGGCCGTCGATGCCGCTCTGCCCGTCGACGCCGCCGTCATGGTCGCCGCGGTCGCCGACTGGCATGTCGAGCAGGCAAGCGCTCAGAAGATCAAGAAAGGTGATGCGGCGCCATCGATCGCGCTGGCGCAGAATCCCGACATCCTCGCGGACTTGTCGCGCAGCCCGGATCGCCCGGGGCTGCTGGTCGGCTTTGCCGCCGAAACGGAGCGGGTAATCGATCACGCGACGGCAAAGCGCGCGCGCAAGGGCGCCGACTGGATCGTCGCCAACGACGTTTCGGGCGACGTGATGGGCGGCGATTCGAACAGCATCCATCTTGTTACCGCCGATGGCGTGGAAAGCTGGGACCGGGCGACCAAGGACGTCGTGGCGTACCGGCTGGCGGAGAAGATCGCCGCCGCGCTGGGGTGATTCAAAGGGGCGCCGTTCGACTCGCTGCTGGCGTTACGATATGGCGACTCCGATGACCTCGCCGATCCGGATTCAGCTCAAGCGTCTGCTCAATGGCGACGACTTGCCCCAACCTGCCTACGCCACCGATGGCGCGGCGGGGATGGACATCGTGGCCGCCGAAGACGTGACTCTCGCTCCCGGCGCGCGCCACGCGGTCGCGACGGGGTTCGCGGTCGCCATCCCGCCGGGGTACGAGATTCAGGTCCGTCCGCGCTCCGGCCTTGCGCTCAAGCACGGCATCACCTGCCTCAACACGCCGGGCACGATCGACAGCGATTATCGCGGCGAGGTGAAGGTGATCCTCGCCAATCTGGGCGACGCGCCCTTCGCGGTCGTGCGGGGCGAGCGGATCGCGCAGCTTGTCCCCGCGGCGGTGCAACCGGCAACGCTCGATCTCGTCGAGGAACTCGACGAAACCGCGCGCGGCGCCGGCGGGTTCGGATCGACCGGTCGGTGATCGCGCTCGCCTTCATTGCGGCCGCCTTGATCGGGGACGCGCAGACCGTGGTCATCCCGCCGTCCGTGCCCGCGCCGGTTCAGGCCCCCGCGACCATTGCACCCACGGACTGGACGACGCTTCCCGACCTTCGGCTGATCCGCCCGGCGCCGCTCCCTGCCTCACTGTCCGATTTCGTTCGTGGCGAGGTTGACGCGGGACGCTGCGCGAGCGCTCGCCACACTATCGCGGGCGGCTACACCCTCGCCGTCAACCTGATCGTCCGGATCGGCGCCAACGGAACCGTGCTCGAAGTGGTCCCCCGCGCGATCGGTTGCCCGACGGTCGAGCAATATGCGAGCGGCATCGTGTCGCGCATGGCGCGCGGCAACGTGCTGCCCACCGCGGGCTGGTTCCGCACCGCGATCGTCTTTGCATGGCCGCAGTGACGCTCGGGCCGGACGAACTTCAGCGCTACGCCCGGCACATCGTTCTGAAGGAGTTCGGCGGGGCGGGCCAGCGACGGGTGAAGACCGCGCGCGTCGCGGTGATCGGCGCCGGCGGGATCGGATCGCCAGCGCTCCAGTATCTCGCCGCGGCCGGGGTGGGGCGCATCGCCGTCATCGACGACGACCGGATCGATCCGTCGAACCTGCAACGCCAGACGCTGTTCGCCGCGGACGATGTCGGCATGCCCAAGGTGGAGGCCGCATGCGCTAGGCTCGCAGCGCTCAATCCGCACGTCGAGGTTACCGCGCACACGGCGCGGCTGGGGAGCGAGAATGTCGGCGCGCTACTCGGCGACCATGAGGTCGTTCTCGACGGCTGCGACAATTTCGCGACCCGGCTCATCGTCGCCGATTACGCGCTCGCGGCTCACATCCCCCTCGTCTCGGCCGCTGTCGGCCAGTTCGAAGGCCAGCTCGCCGTCTATCGCGGGTGGGAGGCGGAGAAGCCCTGCTATCGCTGCTTCGTCGGCGGCAGTCCGGAAACACCGGGCGCAAGTTGCGCCGAGGACGGCGTGCTCGGCCCGGTTACCGGCATCCTCGGCAGCCTCGCCGCGCTCGAGGTGCTGCGCCAGATCGTCGGTTTCGGCACCGACGGCGCGGGCACGCTGCTGCTCGCCGACCTGCTGTCGCTCCGTTTCCGCACGCTTGCGCTGCCGAAGGACCCCGGCTGCCGATGGTGCGGCGACGCGTCAGCCTAATTCAGCAACGCCCTAGCAAATTCGCGCACGACAGGCCCGATATCCTCGCGTTGCAGCGCCAGCGCGAGATTGGCCTGGATATACCCCGCCTTGTCACCGCAATCATAGCGTGCACCGTCGAAGGTGTAGCCGTGGAACGGCTGGCGCCCGATCAGCTGCGCCATCGCATCGGTCAGCTGGATTTCGCCGCCGGCGCCCTTTTCCTGCGTTTCCAGGATACGCATGACCTCGGGCTGGAGGATGTAACGGCCCGGGATCATCAGGTTCGACGGCGCGGTGCCTCGGGCGGGCTTTTCGACGAGCGCGGTGACCTCGGTCAGCCGCCCATAGACCTTGCCGGGTGAGATGATGCCGTATTTGTCCGTCTCGCTGTCTGCCACTTCCAGCGCGCCGATGACATTGCCGCCGACCTGGCGATATGCCTCCACCATCTGGCTGAGAAAGCCTGGCGTGCCAGCCATCAGCTCGTCGGGCAGCAGCACCGCGAAGGGTTCGTCGCCAACGATGTCGCGCGCGCACCATACCGCGTGTCCCAGCCCCAGCGGCTCCTGCTGGCGGACATAGACCGGCGAGCCCGGCTTCTGGCGCAGCCCCTCCAGCGCCGACAGGCTCTTGCCCCGCGCGCGCATCGTGTCCTCGAGCTCATAGGAGATGTCGAAATGATCCTCGAGCGCGCTCTTGTTGCGCCCCGTCACGAAGATGATCTGCTCGATTCCCGCTTCCAGCGCCTCCTCGACCGCATACTGGATCAGCGGCTTGTCGACGACGGTCAGCATCTCCTTCGGCATCGCCTTGGTGGCGGGCAGGAAGCGCGTGCCCAGCCCCGCGACGGGAAGAACGGCCTTGCGGACGGGTTTGAAGGTCAAAGCATGCTCCGGGTTTTATGACTGCTGCGTCGAATATCGCACGCCCGTGCGCGCCGCAATTTGGGCAAGCGGCGGCTTAGCTGCAAATTAAGCCAATCCACCCTACCCTTTTGCGATGGCCAGCAGAACCGTTCTCGTCATTTTCGGCACCCGCCCCGAAGCGATCAAGATGTTTCCCGTGGTTCGCGCGCTCGCCGATCGTGCCGGAATCACCGTGCGGACGTGCGTGACCGCGCAGCACCGCGGGCTGCTCGACCAGGTGCTCTCGATCGCCGACCTCGTGCCCGATATCGATCTCGATCTCATGGAGCCGGGGCAGACGCTCGACCGGCTGACGGCGCGGCTGCTCACGGCGCTCGGCGGCGTCATGGACCGCGAGACGCCCGATCGCGTGATCGTCCAGGGCGACACCGCAACCGCGATGGCTGGCGCACTCGCCGCCTATTACCGCAAGGTGCCGGTCGCCCATGTCGAGGCCGGGCTTCGCTCCGGCGACATCTACCATCCCTGGCCCGAGGAGATTAACCGCCGGATCGTCGCGCCGATCGCCGACCTGCACTTCGCGCCGACGCAGACCGCCGCCGCCGCCCTTGCACGCGAGAACATCACCGACGGCGTCCACGTGACCGGAAACACGGTCATCGATGCGCTGCACTGGACCGGCGCGCGGATCGCGGCAGACCCCTTGATGGCGGCCGGCCTCGATACGACGCTCGCGCGCTTTGCCGGCAAGCGGATCGTCCTCGTCACCACCCACCGGCGCGAGAATTTCGGTGACGGCATGGCCGCGATCGCGCGCGCCATCGCGCGGATCGCCGCGCGCGACGACGTCGCGGTGCTGTTTCCCATGCACCCCAACCCGAACGTCGCGTCGGTCATGGACGCCATCCTTGGCGATGCGCCCAATGTCGCGCGCATCGCGCCGCTGGATTATCCCCACTTCATCCGCGCGCTCGGCGCTTGCGATCTCGCGCTTACCGATTCGGGTGGCGTGCAGGAGGAAGCCCCAGCCTTCGGCAAGCCGGTCCTCGTCATGCGTGAGACGACCGAAAGGCCAGAAGGCGTGGCAGCAGGCACCGCAAGGCTCGTCGGCACCGACGAAGACCGCATCGTTTCCGAAGTCTTCACCCTTCTCGACGACAAGGGCGCCTACGCCGCGATGGCCCGCGCCCACAATCCGTTCGGCGATGGCCACGCTGCCAAACGGATTGCGGGGATCGTCGCGGATGCTTTCGGACTCTGATCTCAAGGTCGTCGTCCTCGGTCTTGGTTATATCGGCCTGCCGACCGCCGCGGTCATCGCGCGGACGGGCGCGGCGGTCCTCGGCGTCGATGTGACACCCGCGGTCGTCGAGACGGTCAATTCCGGCAAGGTCCATATCGAGGAGGTCGATCTCGACGGCCTCGTCTCCGGCGTCGTCGCGCGCGGCAGCCTGCGCGCCTCTCTCGAGATCGAGCCAGCGGACGTCTTCGTCATCGCGGTGCCAACCCCGTTCAACGCGGATCACGCGCCCAATATCGGCTATGTGCTGCGCGCCGCGACGACGATCGCGACCGTGCTGAAAGCGGGTGACACGATCATCCTCGAATCGACCTCGCCCGTCGGAACGACCGAAAAGGTGCGCGATCTCCTCGCCGATCTCCGTCCCGACCTGAAGGTGCCGGGCCGCAGCGGCGATCAGCCCGACATCGCGATCGCCTATTGTCCCGAACGCGTGCTGCCCGGCCGCATCCTCGTCGAGCTGATCGACAACGACCGGGTCATCGGCGGCATCACCCCGCGATGCGCACGCAAGGCGCTGTCCTTCTACCGCCGCTTCGTGCGCGGCGCCTGCGTGACGACGAACGCGCGCGCGGCCGAAATGACGAAGCTGACCGAGAACGCGTTTCGCGACGTGAACATCGCGTTCGCCAACGAGCTGAGCCTGATCGCCGACACCATGGCCGTCGATGTTTGGGAGGTGATCCGCCTCGCCAACCGTCACCCGCGCGTCAACATCCTCTCGCCCGGCCCGGGCGTCGGCGGGCACTGCATCGCGGTCGATCCCTGGTTTCTCGTCGATGCCGACCCCGACAACACGGCGCTGATCCGCACTGCACGCGAAGTGAATGACGGCAAGACCGACAGGGTCGTCGAGAAAGCCACCGCGCTGATCGAATCGATGCCCGGCGTGCCGGTCGCGTGCATGGGCCTCGCCTTCAAGGCGAACATCGACGATTTCCGCGAAAGTCCCGCGCTGAAGATCGTGGCCGAACTCGCCCGTCGATTCGGCCAGCGCATCCGCATTGTCGAGCCCTATGCGACCGCGCTTCCGACCGCCTTCGCCGGGACGGGGGCGCGCCTGATCGACATCGATACGGCGATCGAGGACTGCGGCATCATGATCGTCCTGGTCGATCACGATCTGTTCAAATCGGTCCCCGCCGAGGAGCGCGTGGGCAAGGCTGTGCTCGACACGCGGGGAATCTGGGGCAACGCGCTACCTGCGGCTGCACCGGTGGTCCCCCTGCTTCGCGCGGGCTGAGCCACAGCCCTACCTCTCCCGGCGCGTTGCGCACCGCGCGATGCAAGCCTATCTGGCGCGCATTCCCTAGATCGGTTGTGCATGCTTTCCAGATTGTTGAAATCGCGCCGCGCGCCGGCGCCGCTTCCCACCATTCCCGACGGTCAGCGGGTCTATGCAATCGGGGATATCCACGGCCGGCTCGACCTGCTCGACGATCTCATCGCACGGATCGACGCCGACGATTCGCGCCGTGCGCCTGCCGAAACGACGATCATCGTCCTTGGCGATCTCGTCGATCGCGGGCCCGAATCGGCCGGGGTCGTGGATCGGCTCGCGGAATTGGCGGAAGACCGCGGCAACCTCCGCTTCCTCAAGGGCAATCACGAGGAGCTTTTCTTGAGCGCGCTCGATGGTGACGCAAAGGGTCTGCGCATGTTCGCGCGCGTCGGCGGGCGCGAGACGGCACTCAGCTACGGGATCGACCCGATCGCGTATGAGCGCGCCGATTTCGGGCAGCTCCATGCGTTGCTCATTGCCGCGGTCCCCGATCGGCATGCCGCGTTCCTGCGCGATTTCGAGGACATCATCCGAATCGGCGACTACACGTTTGTTCATGCGGGGATTCGCCCCGGCGTCCCGCTCGACGAGCAGTCACCGCGCGACCTGCGCTGGATCAGGGAGCCTTTTCTGAGCGCCCGCGAAACCGGCGGGATGATCGTCCACGGACACACTATTACCGAATCGCCGGACGAGCAGGCCGGCCGCATCGGAATAGACACGGGTGCTTACCTTCACGGCATCCTGACCGCGCTGGTCCTGGACGGGCAGGAGCGCGGCTTTCTTCAGAGCGCCGGCTGACGAATCTTTCCAAGATCGGCCGACAAGCCTTTCGCACCGATCGCAATCTTGATAGGCGTCGCCCGATCGGCAGCACGTGTTGCAATGCGGCAACGTGTTCAGTGCAAAGGCCGATCGGTTCTGTTTGCGGTTGCGCCCAAAAATCTTTTGTGCGATTGCCGCCGTGAAGTTTCCAAGAGGGAGTTTATCATGCGTTTTGCAAAGTATATGGCGGCGTTTGCCGCTGCCTCGATGGCGGTTGCTCCCGCGGTTGCGGCTCCGAATGCCGCTTCGAGCCTGTCGGTCGCCAAGTCGGCTCGCGTTGCTGCTCCGACCACCGGCGCCAAGAAGGCTGCTGGCGGCGGTATCATCATCGCCGTTCTCGCAGCGGCTGCGGTCATCGCGGGCATCGTGATCATCGCCGACTCGGACGACAACGCTTCCAGCAACTAAGCTGGTCAGCAGTTTCGAAGAAATAGCGGCCTTCGGGCCGCTATTTTTTTGCCCGACGAAGATCGAGAGGCGGCGGAAAGGCGGGGGATCGGGCGTTCGACCCGCGCGCTTGCTGCCATCGTTCAGTCTACCCAATCCTCCGCCAGCGTCCGCGAGCCCAGCCACATGAGCAGCCCGGCGAGGAGGTAGAAGACCAGCCCGGAGAGCATGGCGTAGCGCAGCGCATCCTCCGCGAAACGCGCGGTGAAGCCATCGCTGAGCGCGCCCATCACCCATGTTCCGGCGCCGAGCCCGATCAGATTGTTGATGAGCAGAAAGGTCGCGCTGGCGGTCGCGCGCATATGCGCCGGCACCAGATGCTGAACCGCGGTGATGACAGGGGCGAGCCACACATAGGCGAGCGCCTGCGGGATCAGCAGGAACAGAAACGCCGCGGTCGTCGTGTGCGACAGGATGCCGGCTGCGAAGAGCGGCACCGCGATGAAGAAGCTGATCGCCGGCGCCTTGGCATAGGCACCTTTGGCCCGCGCACCGAGCCGGTCGCCGAGCACGCCGCCGAGCATCACGCCGGCAACTCCGCCGATCAGCAGAAGTGCGCCGTAGAATTTGCCGGTCGCGACCAGATCGAGCGCGAAGCTGCGCTTCAGCAGCGACGGCAGCCAGAAAGCGAGACCATAGCCGCACATCGAGCTGGACGCCGCGCCGAAGGACAGCAGCCAGAAGCTGCGCTTTGCGGCCAGAATTCCGAACACGCGCGCGATCGGCACTGCGTCCGCTGGCGCAGCGGCGCGCCTGGGTTCGCGCACGACGAGGCGAAACAGCGGCGCGATCGCCAGGCCTGCGATCCCCACCGCCAGAAACGCGGTGCGCCAGTCGATCGCGCTCGCCAGATAACCACCGAGCATCACCCCCGCCGCCGAGCCCAATGGGATGCCGAGCGAATAGACCGCCAGCGCCCGCGCGCGCGACGAGGGCCGGAAATAATCCGTGATCAGCGCATAGGACGGCGCGACCCCGCCGGCCTCCCCCACCCCGACACCGACACGCGCGAGGAAGAGCTGCCCGAAGCTGCCCGCCAGTCCGCACAGCGCGGTGAAGGCGCTCCACACGCCGAGGCTGACGGTGATGACCCAGCTGCGGCTCGTGCGATCGGCGAGCCATGCGAGCGGGATCGCGAGGGTCGAGTAGAGCAGCGCGAAGGCAAGCCCGCCAAGCATCCCGAGCTGGCTATCGCTGAGTGACAGATCCGCCTTGATCGCGGGCGCAAGAATGCCGAGGATCTGCCGATCGACGAAGTTGAAGGTGTACACGAGCAGCAGCATCGCCAGCACCGCCGCGCGATATCCGCTCGACGCTGCCGGCGCGGGCAAGGACGTGTTTGCCGTTTCAGTCATGCCGGTTCCCGGTATCGCTGCACAAGAAAAGGGGCCGGTCGCGCAGGTGCGCCGGCCCCGTTCCCTTGCCCCTAATCGATCAGAACTTCGCGGAGAAGCTCGCAAAAACCTGCCGCGGGTTGCCGTAGAAGGCCGTCGCGATGCCCTCGCGACCAAGCGTCGCTACATACGGCCCGTTGGGGACCGGCTGATTGGCGATGTTGACCGGATTTCCGGCGACGTCGGTGCGGATATATTGATAGCCGCTCGTATTGTACTTCTTGTCGGTCAGGTTGCGGCCATACACGCCGACAGAATATTGCCGCGTATCACCAAAGGCATAGGTGACGCCCGCATCCCACAGCGTGTAGCCCGGCTGATCGAGAAACGGACTCGCCGTCTCGAACTGATGGGTCAGGCTGCGATAGCTGACGGTTGTGTTGGCGGTGAAGAGGCCGTCGGCAACCGGCACCGCACCGGTCAGCGTGCCCGAGGCCGTCCATTTTGGCGTGTTCTGGAAGACACGGAACTGAGACACGTCGGATCCGGTCGGGCCGATGAAGCGATCGTATTTCGCGTCGATATAGCCCATCGTGCCGGCCAGCGAGACCAGCGAGCCGATACCCGCGAAGTCGCGCGCCAGCGCCGCATTCGCCTCGAGCTCGACGCCCTTGATCCTGGCCTTGGCGGCGTTGGTCGTGATGCCGATGAAGGTGGTGATCCCGTTCACGGTCTGCGCCGCGGAACCGGGCACCTGCACGTCGTTGTAATCGGAATAGAAGCCGTCGAGCGCGAAGGTCAGCCGCCGGTCGAACACCGCGCCCTTCCAGCCGATCTCGTAGCTCTTCACCGTTTCAGGATCGAACGAGAGATAGTCGTAGATCTGCTGATAGGTGGGCGCGACCGCGGGATTGGGTCGCGGCGCCGACGCCCCCGACCCGCGCGGATCGAAGCCGCCGCCCTTGAAGCCTTCCGAATAGGACGCGTAGATCATGTGATCGGGCGTCGGCTTGAAGCTGAGCGACGCACGCGGGGTAAAGCGCTTGAAGTTCGCCTTGCCGCGGAAATTCGTCAGCGGCGCGCCAAGCACCACCGCACTGCCGCCGAACTCGGACGAAAGACCCCCGATCTTGTTCGCCTTGAAAACATAGGCGTTGCGTTCGTCCCACGTATAGCGACCGCCGAGCGACAGGCTGAGCTGGGGCGTGAAATCATAGGTGAAATCGCCGTAGATCGACGAGGTTTCCGTCTTCACGTCGCCGGCCGTGTTCGCGTTGAGCGTAGGGAAGCCGAGTTGTGCGCCCTGCTGAAACAGAAGCACGTCGAAGACCGTCGAAGCCTTGGCGCCCAGATAGTAGAAGCCGACCAACCCGTTCAGCTTGTCCGACTTGTAGAGCAGCTGGAATTCCTGGCTCGTCTGCTCGTTGCGGTAGATGGCGGGCACGTCGACATCGACCGCAGGCAGCGCGTCGAAGTCGATCGGCGTCCGCGACGTGTCCTTGCGCCACGCTGAAATGCTCCGCAGCGTCAGGCGATCGGTCAGCTCGGCATTGGCGGTCATCGACAGGCCACCCGCCTGCACGTCCTGCTTGGGGACGTTGAGCCCGGCCCGGGTGTCGAAGACGTCATCCAGCACCGGCGCGCCAGAGAGGAGGCCCGGAATGAGACGATGCCCGTTGCGCGGGTTCGACGTATCGTGGGTATAGTCGCCGGTCAGCCGGACGAAGAGGCGCGTGTCCGGGCTTTCGAACTCGATCGTGCCGCGGGTCGCCCACAGGTCCTTATTATAGTTGTCGATACCGAGGTTGACGTTCTCGCCGAACCCGTCGCGCGACAGGCGCGCGCCCGCGACGCCGACCTTGAACATGTCGCCGATCGGCGCGGACAGGCTGACGATCGCATCGGCCTGGTTATAGCTGCCATAGGTGCCCTTGACCTTCAGCTGCACGTCGCTCGGCAGCTTCTTGGTGACGTATTTCACCGCGCCGCCAATCGTGTTGCGACCGTAGAGCGTGCCCTGCGGTCCGCGCAGGACCTCGATCCGCTCGACGTCGTAGATATCGAGGACCGCCGCCTGCGGGCGATTGAGATACACGTCGTCGAGATAGACGCCGATCCCCGCCTCGAACCCCGGCACCGGGTCCTGCTGGCCAACGCCACGGATGAAGGCGCTGAGCGTCGAATTGGTGCCGCGCGATACCTTCAGCGTCGTGTTCGGGGTCGTGTTCTGGATATCGGTCAGATCGATCGCGCCGATCTTTTCCAGCTTGTCGGCGGTGAAGGCCGTGACCGCGATCGGCACCGACTGCAGCGTTTCCGCCCGGCGACGCGCCGTGACCAGGATTTCGCCATTGTCGGGCGTATCCTGCGTGTTGGCGGCGGTGTCCGTCGGATCGGCGGTGGCGGCTGTCGTGGTCCCCTCGGCCGGCGTCGTCTGCTCCTGCGCCAATGCCGGCGCCGACAGGATGGCGAGCGAAGCGGCCCCGAGATTGAGGAACGCGCGCAGATCACGAATCATCGAAATAACCCCTCCCCTTGTAGCGCTGACCCCGATTCCACGACCGGGTTGTGCACCGTTCGAGCAGGGCTATACTGAAACATGAACCAGGATTCAACTTGGTCTTGCGCCGATTGTGGAAATGGCGTGTTGGGGAGGACACAGGCGTGGCGGAGGGGAAGAGGATGGGCAGGACGGCCGGCGCGACGCCCGGCACCGATTCGGCCGATGCCGTGTCACCGGCAAGCGAGGGAAAGGCCCCGCGCACCGAACGCGGCCGCCGGACGCTTCGCGCGATTCTCGATGCCGCCGCTCTGGAATTCGGCGAACGCGGTTTCCACGACGCGTCGATCAGCGACATCACGCGCCGTGCGGGCGTCGCGCTGGGGAGCTTTTATACCTATTTTGACTCGAAGGACGCCGTCTTCCGCGCGCTGGTGCGCGATATGTCGGATCAGGTGCGCGACCACGTCGCCCCCGCGATTCGCGCCGCATCCGACCAGATTTCGGCCGAGCGCGCCGGACTCGAGCAGTTCCTGACCTTTGCCCGCGGGCACAAGGAAATCTACCGGATCATCGACGAAGCCGAATTCGTCGATCCCGAAAGCTTTCGCAGCCACTATGCGGTGACCGCCGACCGCATCGCCGCGCGCCTGCGCGTCGCCGCCGACCGCGGCGAGATCATCGCGGACATTGGCGACGTGCACGCCTGGGCGATCATGGGAATGAACGTGTTCCTGGGGCTTCGTTTCGCCGTGTGGGGCGAGGACCGCAGCGCAGGCGAAGTTGCCGATATCGTGGCCGCAATGCTGCGCGACGGGATCACGCCAAAGGATTAGGCGATGGTTCGAGTGCGGCCGTTCGGCGCACCGAAACCGGGGCTAGCGCGCGTCCGTGCGTAGAGCGCCCGCCAGCGCGTCGCGGATCGCGATCAGATCGGCGAGCGGCTTCGGCGTGTCATCGTCATCGCCGCCGGGAGCGTCACCGCCGGCGATCACCCCGCCCTCACGCGCCAGCAACTGCTGGACGCCGCGGACCGTATACCCGTCGCGGTTGAGCAACGCGTCGATACGCTGGACGAGCCGGACGTCGTCCGGGCGATAATAACGGCGGTTGCCGGCACGGGTCACAGGCCGCAGCTGCGGAAACCGCGTCTCCCAATAGCGCAGGATGTGCGGCGGCAGCCCCGTATCGCGCGAAAGCTCGCCGATCGTGCGGAATGCACCGGCAGCCTTCGCGGGGCCGTCGCCTGCCGCCATCGTGTCAGCCAGCGGAGACGATGCGTTCCCGCATCATCTGGCTGGCGCGGAAGGTCAGAACGCGGCGCGGCGCGATCGGCACTTCGACGCCGGTCTTCGGATTGCGGCCGATCCGCTCGCCCTTGTCGCGCAGCACGAATGTGCCGAAACCAGAAATCTTGACGTTCTCGCCATTGGCGAGCGCGCCGCACATCTTGTCGAGAATCTGTTCGACGAGGCGCGACGAATCGGCGCGCGACAGACCGACCTGCGAATGCAGCGATTCGGCCAGATCGGCCCTTGTAAGTGTACCCCCGGTGGTCATGGCATCTCCTTCCCCCGCGCGAAGATTATCACAGCGAAAGTCTCAAGCGAAAGAAATTTATCGGTAAGTTCGAAACGCCTCAGAAACGAACGACAGCCGCACCCCAAGTGAATCCCCCGCCCATCGCCTCGAGAACGATCACATGCCCCGCCTTGATGCGCCCGTCACGAACGGCCGCATCGAGCGCCAGCGGCACCGAGGCGGCCGACGTGTTGGCATGGCGGTCGACGGTCATCACAACCTTTTCGGCAGGCAGCCCCAATTTGCGGGCGGTCGCATCGAGGATGCGGGCGTTCGCCTGATGCGGCACGACCCAGTCGACATCGGCGGAGGTCAGCCCGGCAAGCCCGAGCGACTCCTCCATCACCGCGGCGAGATTGACGACGGCGTGGCGAAAAACCTCACGCCCCTTCATGCGCAGCTTGCCGACGGTGCCCGTCGTGGATGGCCCGCCATCGACGTAGAGCAGTTCGTTGTGTCGCCCGTCCGCGTGAAGCTTGGACGCGAGAATGCCGCGCCCACCATCGTCGGCGCTGTCCTGCGCCTCCAGCACGATCGCGCCCGCGCCGTCGCCGAACAGCACGCAGGTCGTACGGTCTTCCCAGTCGAGCAGCCGGCTGAACGTCTCCGCGCCGATGACGAGCGCGCGCTTCGCGGCACCACTGCGCAACATGCTGTCGGCGACCTGCACCGCGTAGAGAAAGCCCGAACACACCGCGGCCACGTCGAACGCGACGCAATCGTCGATGCCGAGCGCGGCCTGCACCTTGGTGGCGGTGGCGGGGAAGGTCTGGTCGGGCGTGGCCGTCGCGAGCACGATCAGGTCGATCGCCTGCGCCTCGATGCCGGCAGCGGCGAGCGCGGCGCGGCTCGCATCGGTTGCGAGCGTGCCCGTCGTTTCGTCAGGACTGGCGATGTGACGGAAGCGGATTCCGGTGCGCTCGACGATCCAGTCGTCCGAGGTATCGACGCGCTTCGCCAGTTCCGCGTTCGACACGCGGTGCGCGGGAAGTGCCGAGCCGGTGCCGGTGATGACGCTGCGAATCATGCCGCATCCGCCGCGGAAGCCGACGCTGCCGGCGCCGCCTCGAAATTGCGCAGATCGTCGATGATCCGGCGGGTCAGGTCGTTCTTCACCATCTTGGCCGCATTGCCGATCGCAGTCGCGACGCCGAGCTCGTTGGCGCCGCCATGGCTTTTTACGACGAGGCCATTGAGACCAAGAAACACCGCGCCATTGTGATTGTTAGGATCGAGGTGATCGCGCAGCAATTCGGTCGCCGGCCTGGAAATCAGGAAGCCGATCTTCGAACGCACCGAACTGCGAAACGCGCGCTTGAGCAGATCGGCCACGAAGCGCGCGGTGCCTTCGGCGGTCTTCAGCGCGATATTGCCGGAAAAGCCGTCGCACACGATCACGTCCACATCGCCACGCGCCAGCCGGTCGCCCTCGACGAAGCCGGTGAACGCCATCGGCAGATGGGTCGCGTCCTTCAGCGCCTGCGCCGCGTCGCGGACTTCATCCGTGCCCTTCTGATCCTCGCTGCCGATGTTGAGCAGCGCGACGCGCGGGTTGGCGAGATCGAGCGTGGTGCGCGCGTAGGCCGCGCCCATGACCGCGAACTGGACGAGGTTGCGCGCGTCGCAATCGGTATTCGCGCCGAGATCGAGCATCACGACGTCGTTGTCGCCAAGCGTCGGCAGCATCGCCGCAAGCGCTGGACGATCGATCCCCTTCATCGTGCGGAGCGCCAGCTTGGCCATCGCCATGAGCGCGCCGGTATTGCCCGACGATACGGCGGCGCCGGCGCGGCCCTGTTTCACCAGGTCGATCGCCATACCCATCGATGTCGTCTTGGCGCGCCGGATCGCCTGGCTCGGCTTGTCGCTCGAGCCGACGACGTCGGGCGCGTGGACGATCTCGGCATGCGCGCTGAGATTGGGGTGGGCGTTCAGCCCGTCTGCGATCGCCTGCTCGTCACCGACCAGATAGAACCGCATGTCCGGGAAGCGGTGTCGCGCACGCGCGACACCCGCCAGCATGACCGCCAGCCCCTTGTCACCGCCCATCGCATCGACGGCGATCCAGGAACTGTCGGACATGGGCGGGCAACTTCCCTTCGGCAGTGGTGGTGGCGTCAGCCTTCGGCCGAGACGACTTCGCGACCGTTATAATGGCC
Organism: Sphingomonas sp. EC-HK361; assembly: GCF_902498785.1. Taxonomy (GTDB): domain Bacteria; phylum Pseudomonadota; class Alphaproteobacteria; order Sphingomonadales; family Sphingomonadaceae; genus Sphingomonas. Next base: position 99,275 of record NZ_LR701494.1, on the reverse strand, counting down.
GCAGGCGCCGCACAGATTGTGCGGGCGCTTCAGCTCGCCACAGTTCGGGCATTCCTGGAACGACGCGATGCTCAGCGCGTCATGGGCGCGGCGCATTCCACGGCGGGAGGGCGAAGTCTTTCTCTTGGGGACGGCCATTGCGGCACCTTGATTCTGGTATGAACGACAAAACCGACAGGTCCGGCAGAACCATGAGCCGCCGGCGCAAGCACCGGCCGCGCAGGCGTCCGGACGCGTCGCGAAGGGTGCGGCTATAGCGAAAAGCGCGGACGTTGCAAGCGCGCGCCACGCCTGCCATCGTCGCAGCCCTTGCCAAAGGCGCGGGATCGCGGCCTGGCGAACCAGGGGGGATGCCGATGTCGACGGTCTTGTTGCCGATCACGCTCGTCAGTGCTGGCGCGATGGCGCTGGTCAACGTCTGGCTCGGTTACCGGGTCGGGCAGGTGCGCACGGCCGAAAAGGTGAGCGTCGGCGACGGCGGCAACGAACGCGTGATTCGGCGGATGCGCGCGCACGCCAATTTCGCCGAATATGCGCCCTTCGTCCTCGCGCTCGTCGGGCTGATCGAATTCACGAGCGGGACATCGACATGGCTCGCGGTTGTCGCAGGGCTGTTCGTCGTCGCGCGCATTGTGCACGGCATCGGCATGGACGGGCGCGGCCAGGGGCGGACGATCGGAACGATCGTGACCCTGCTGACCCTCGCTGGGCTCGGGCTTTATGCCATCGTCCTGCCCCTGATCGCCGATCGGGGCAGCGTGCCCTCCGCCCCCGTCCCGCCGGCACTCGCGCGCGGCTGACGCGTCAGGCCGCGAGCGCGCGGTCGCTGACGAACATGTTGTGCTGGCGCTCGTGCGCGAAGGTGCTCGCGCCGCCGTGGCCGGGGATGAAGCTGGTGTCGTCGCCGAGCGGCCACAGCTTCGTGACGATCGATTCGATCAGCTGCTTGTGATTGCCGAGCGGGAAGTCGGTGCGACCGATCGATCCCTGGAACAGCACGTCGCCGACCTGCGCGAATTTCGAGGGCGCGTGGTGGAAAATGACATGACCCGGTGTGTGGCCGGGCGTCTCGTAGACGTCGAGGTTCAGATCGCCGATGCTGACCGTGTCGCCTTCGACAAGCCAGCGATCGGGTTCGAACACCACGCCGCGAATGCCGTAGTTGCGGCCGTCCTCGTCGAGCCGCGCGAGCCAGAACCGGTCGGCCTCATGCGGTCCCTCGATCGGCACGCCCAGCGCCTCGGCGAGCGGCTTCGCCTCGCCGGCATGGTCGATATGGCCGTGGGTGAGCAGGATCTTTTCCGCTGTCAGCCCGTGATGCGTGAGCGCCGCCTGCACCTTGTCGATATCGCCGCCCGGATCGACGATCGCCGCCTTCATCGTCGCGGTGCACCACAGGATGGTGCAGTTCTGCTGGAGCGGGGTGACGGGCACGATCGCGGCGCGCATCGGGGGATTGGTCATGCCCCGCCAGATAGGCCGCGTATGCGACGCGCACAATCGGCGCTTGCGCGAACGGCGAAGCCTCGGCATCGCTGACAGCCATGCTGTCGGCCGCGACTGCCCCCTTCGTGCTGCTCGACGATGCGCGGGAGAGCGGCGTCCCGGCGCGACTGTATCGCAATCCGGTACAGATCATCGAAGCGCGAACCATCGCCGAGGTTCGCCCTGCGCTTGAGGCCGTCCGCGAAGGGGCGGCCTCAGGGCTGCACGCCGCCGGCTTCCTCGCCTACGAAGCCGGTGCCGCGTTCGAGCCGAGCGTCGGCGATCTACCGATGGCGGACATCCCGCTTCTCTGGTTCGGCCTCTTCGATGCGGTCGAGACGATCGCCGCCGACGATGTCCCCGCGCACCTCCCCGACCCGGCGGGCGCGTGGATCGGCACGCCTGAGCCGTCGATCGACCGCGCGAGATATGACGTGCAGCTCGAACGAGTCTTGGCGCTGATCGCGGCGGGTGATCTCTATCAGGCGAACCTGACCTTTCGCGCGGCGGTGCCGCTGCTCGGCGATCCGCTGGCAGCCTATGCGCGGCTGCGTGCCGCATCGCGCGCGGGCTGGGGTGCGGTGGTGGCAACCGGCAGCGACACGATCCTGTCGCTATCGCCCGAGCTTTTCTTCGCGCTGGATGGCGGTGCGCTCGAATGCCGACCGATGAAAGGCACCGCGCCGCGTGGGACCAGCGCGGCGGAGGATGCACGGCTTGCGGCGGACCTGGCGGCAGATGCCAAACAGCGCGCCGAAAACCTGATGATCGTCGATCTCATGCGCAACGACCTGTCGCGCGTCGCGACGCCGGGCAGCGTCGCGGTGCCTGCACTCTTCGAGGTCGAGCGTTACCCCACCGTCCACCAGATGGTCTCGCGCGTCACCGCCGAACTTGCGTACGGAAATGACGCGATCGACGTGCTGGCCGCACTCTACCCGTGCGGTTCGATCACCGGCGCGCCCAAGGTCCGCGCGATGCAGGCGATCCGCGATATCGAGGACAGCCCACGCGGCATCTACACCGGCGCGATCGGCCATATCGACCCGGACGGCGGTGCGACCTTCAACGTCGCGATCCGCACGCTTCATCTGAAGCCGGGCAGCGACACCGCGACGCTCGGTATCGGCTCCGGCATCGTGGCGGACAGCCGCGCGGACGAGGAATGGGCGGAGTGTCTCGCCAAAGCCGCCTTCGTCACCCGCGATGCGCCGCGGTTCGACCTGTTCGAGACGATGCGCTTCGACCCCGTCGAAGGTCTCCTCCACCTCGAGGATCATCTGGGGCGCATGAGGGATAGCGCCGAGACCTTCGGGTTCGCCTTCGACCGGCACGAAGCGCGCAACGAACTCCAGGCGGCGACCTTCCGGTTGCGAGAGCCGGCGCGGATCAAGCTCGCGCTGGCGCCCTCCGGCGCGATCGCGATCGAGGTAAGGTCGCTGCCCGCCACGCCCGACCGGATGCGGGTCGCCGTCGTGCCGCTGCCCGTCGCGTCCAGCGATATCCGTCTGCGCCACAAGACGACCGCGCGCGGCTTCTACGACGCGGCGCGGCACGCGGCTGATGCCGATGAGGTCGTGTTCGTGGATGCCGACGGTTTCCTGACCGAAGGCAGCTTCACCAATGTCTTCGTCGAGCGCGAAGGCCGCCTCGTAACCCCGCCGCTGTCGCGCGGGCTTCTGCCCGGTGTATTGCGCGCACGGCTGATCGCGGACGGCGCAGCGATCGAGGGCGACCTGACCCCCGCCGATCTCGCTGACGGCTGCTATATCGGCAATGCGCTGCGCGGGTTGATGGTTGCGGATGTTACGGTTGCCGCAAGGTCATCCGCATCGCTATAGCGCGCGCGCCTCCAGACGCCGAAAGGCCCGCTGCCATGAAGACCTCCGCCGCGCTCGACCGCATCAGCCCCTCGCCGACGCTCGCGATCACGTCGCGCGTCATGGAGCTGAAGCGCGAGGGTATCGACGTGATCGGGCTGGGCGCGGGCGAGCCCGATTTCGACACGCCCGATTTCGTCAAGGATGCCGCGATCCAGGCGATCCGCGACGGCAAGACGAAGTATACGAACGTCGACGGCACACCCGAGCTAAAGGCGGCGATCGCCGCGAAGTTCAAGCGCGACAACGACCTGGATTACACCGCGCAGCAGATCAGCGTGAACGTCGGCGGCAAGCACACGCTGTTCAATGCACTCGTCGCGACGCTCGACGCGGGCGACGAAGTCATCGTGCCGGCACCCTATTGGGTCAGCTATCCCGACGTCGTGCAATTTGCAGGCGCGACCCCGGTCGTCGTGCAGGCGGGCGCTGCGCAGAATTACAAGCTGTCGCCGGACGCGCTGGAGGCCGCGATCACCCCGCGGACCAAATGGGTCATCCTGAACTCGCCGTCCAACCCGACCGGCATGGCCTATACCGCAGCCGAATTGAATGCGCTGGGCGAGGTGCTGCTGCGCCACCCACACGTCTGGGTCTTCGCCGACGACATGTACGAGCATATCGTCTATGATGGCTTCGAATTCGCGACGATGGCGCAGGTCGTGCCCGAGCTTTACGAGCGCACGCTGACCGTCAACGGCTGCTCCAAGGCCTATGCGATGACCGGCTGGCGGATCGGCTTTGCCGGCGGCGCGCCGTGGCTCATCAAGGCGATGGGGAAGCTCCAGTCGCAATCGACCTCGAACCCCTGCTCGATCGCGCAGGCTGCGGCGACCGCCGCGCTCAACGGCGACCAGTCGTTTTTGGCGGAGCGCAACACCGCCTTCCAGTCGCGCCGCGATCTCGTCGTGTCGATGCTCAACCAGATCAACGGCGTGACGTGCCCGCGGCCGGAAGGTGCGTTCTACGTCTATCCCGAGATTTCGGGGCTGATCGGCAGGTCCACGCCGGCGGGCAAGCGGATCGAGACCGATACCGATTTCGTCGGCTACCTGCTCGATGACGCGCGGGTGGCGGCGGTTCAGGGTGTCGCATTCGGCCTATCTCCGGCGATGCGCATCAGCTACGCGACCTCGGAAGGATTGCTGCGCGAGGCCTGCGAGCGGATCCAGACGGCGTGCGCCGCCCTGCGATAATCCCCTGCGATGATCGGGGCGCGGTGAGCATCGCCGCCTAGCTGGCAAATGAACGGGTCGCCCACGGCCCGTTAATCCAGTGTTTCTAAAAACGACATTATCGCAGGATCGCATCATTCCGATCTGGCGGCCGTAACTATTCACCAGTCAGATCCGAAAAGGACGGGCAATGCGTGCGCTTCTGAAATCCAGCTTCCTGTGGCAGTTCGTCGGCGGTTTCGCCATCGGCGCCGTGGGGCTCGTCGCGGTCCAGTCGGCGGACGCGATGCACGTGCATGCAAAGGCGCCGACGCAGATCGAGGCGAATCGCTGATGAAGGCAGCGCTCACCGGACTGGCCATCATTGCCGCGGCGCTGACTGCCGGCCTTGCCGCCGCTGAGCGCGCCGTCCCCCTTCCCGCGCCCGCGCAGGACGTGCCGGCGACGCCCGGCATGCAGACGGCGGTGCTTGCCGGCGGGTGCTTCTGGGGCATGGAAGCCGTGTTCGAGCATGTGAAGGGCGTGAAGTCGGTCACCGCGGGTTACGCCGGTGGCACGAGCGCCACGGCCAACTACGCGCAAGTCAGCAGCGAACGGACCGGCCATGCCGAGGCGGTTCGCATCAGCTACGATCCGCGCGTTGTGAGCTATGGCACGCTGCTCCGCGTCTATTTCTCGATCGCGCACGATCCGACCGAGCTGAACCGCCAGGGGCCGGACACCGGCATCAGCTATCGCTCCGCGATATTCCCGCAGACGCCGCAGCAGAAGATCGTCGCTGCGCGATACATCGCGCAGCTGTCGCGCGCGCACAGTTTCCCCAAGCCGATCGTGACGAAGCTGGAGGGCGGGCGCTTTTTCCCGGCGGAGGCGTATCATCAGAACTTCTTCGACCGGAACCCGACCCATCCGTATATCGTGATGTGGGACAAGCCAAAGCTGGCGGCGTTCCGCGCGGGATTTCCGCAGCTGGCGGTGTAGCCCGTAAATCCTCCCCTAGAAGGGGAGGTGGCAGTCGCGCTAGCGACTGACGGAGGGGTATTACCCTCTCGATAGCGCGACACCCCTCCACCAGCTTCGCTGGTCCCCCTCCCCTTGCAGGGGAGGATTTAGGTCGCGCTCAAGCCGCCAGCGGGAATCGCAGCAGGCGGTTATCGACCGGCACCAGCGCCTCAGCCACCCGCCCTACCGCACGCACGATCTCGGGGTGCCCGGCATCCAGCCCCCCCGTCAGCGACCCGAAGGCCGGCAGCACCAGCTTGCGCGCAGTTGCCACGAAACACCGCCGCGCGACGAGCTTGCCGCGCACCCGTATGCGCAGCTTCGGGTGGAAATGCCCTGACAGCTCGGGTCGCGGATCGCCGGGGTCGGCCTCGTGACGCAACACAAGGCCGTCGACCACCACCTCGTCCACCACCGCGCCGCCGCAGCGATCGACCACCATGCGATCGTGATTCCCCGTGATCCATGTCCAGCGCGTCGCCGCCGTCAGCGCCAAGAGCGCCGACCGCGCAGCGGCAGGCAGACGGTCGCAGCCTTCGATGTCGTGGAAACTGTCCCCCAGACACCAGATCTCGGCGGGCGCGTAGCTTGCGACGATCGTCGTCAGATCGCCGAGCGTCGCCAGCGAGTCATAAGGCGGCAGCATCTGCCCGCCCTTCGCGAACCAGCTCGCCTTTTCCAGATGCAGGTCGGCGACCAGCAGCGCACGCCGCGCCGGCCACCACAACGCGCCTTCGGGCAGCGCGACAAGCTGCTGATCGCCGAACGAAAAGGGAACCATGCCCGTCCCATGCCGTAGAAGCGGGAGCCGATCAACGCTATCGTCGCGGATGATTGCGCTTGCGCGTCCCGTCGAAGGGCGTAGAGCGCGCCGTCCGATCAGAAGGTCCCCTTGCGCCCATGTCCGTTGCGACCCAGCCCGGAACCGCCCCCTCCCCTGCCGCTTCCCATCATCATCCGGCGCTGATCGCGCTGACGGTGGGCGCGATCGGGGTGGTGTTCGGCGATATCGGAACGAGCCCGCTCTACGCCTTTCGCGAGGCGCTGGCGCAATCGGCCGGGGACGGCATCGATGCCAGCGAAATCCTCGGCGTGCTGAGCCTTGCGCTCTGGACGCTGACCCTCGTCGTCACGGTCAAATATGTGTCCTTCCTGATGCGTGCCGACAATCAGGGTGAGGGCGGAGTTCTGGCGCTGACCGCACTGGCCAGGCGCGCGCTGGGCATGCGCAGCCGGATCGCGCTGCTGCTGGGTGCGGCGGGGGCCGCACTATTCTATGGCGATGCGATCATCACGCCCGCGCTATCCGTGCTCTCGGCGGTCGAAGGCTTGCGGACGATTCCGGGGATGCAGGATGTCTTTCATGAAGGCACGATCCGCTTCCTGACGATCGTCATCCTCGTCGCGCTGTTCATGATCCAGCGCCGCGGCACCGCGAGCGTTTCGGCGCTCTTCGGGCCGGTCTGCATCTTCTGGTTCCTCGTCATCGGCGCGCTCGGCATCTGGCATATCGCCGACGAGCCATCGATCTTTCGGGTGATCAACCCGTGGTATGGCATCGCCTTCATGCGCGATCACGGCGTCATCGGGCTGTTCGTGCTCGGCGCCGTGTTCCTGACCGTCACCGGCGCGGAAGCGCTGACCGCCGACATGGGGCATTTCGGCCCGGTGCCGATCCGGCTCGCGTGGTTCCTGCTCGTCTTCCCGGCGCTGATGCTCAACTATCTCGGGCAGGGCGCCTTCGCGCTGAACGCCCTGGAGGCAGCACAGGCTCAGGGTGTGGTGTTCAAGAATGCCGACTGGTTCTTCCTGATGGCGCCCGATACGCTACGCCCGTTCCTCGTCATCCTCGCGACGCTCGCCACGATCATCGCGAGCCAGGCGGTCATCACCGGCGCCTATTCACTGACCCAGCAGGCGATCCAGCTCGGCCTGCTGCCGCGGCTGCGCATCCGCAACACCTCGGCGCGCCATGCCGGGCAGATCTACCTGCCCGCGATCAACTGGCTGCTCCTCGCAGGCGTCCTGCTGCTCGTCGTCCAGTTCAAGAATTCTTCGGCGATGGCGGCGGCCTATGGCATCGCGGTGACGGGCACGATGCTCATCACGACGTGCCTTGCCTATATCGTCGTACGGCACAGCTGGCACTGGAGCCGCGCGCGCTCCGCACTCGTCGTCGCGCCGTTCCTCGCGCTCGACACCATCTTCTTCGGCGCGAATATCCTGCGCGTGATCGAGGGCGGCTGGGTGCCGCTGGTCGTCGCCGCGTTCATCGGGCTGATGATCTACACCTGGGTGCGCGGGCGCGGCATCGTCCGCGCGTTCGAACAGCGCCAGGCGATCCCGCTCGTCGATCTCGCCGCCGCCTTGTCGAAGCGCCCGCCCGAGCGAGTCGAGGGCACGGCGGTGTTCCTGACCGCCAACGCCGAGAGCGCCCCGGGCGCGCTCCTCCACAATCTCAAGCACAACAAGGTGCTGCACAGCCAGAACCTGATCGTCACGATCCGCACCCGGGATCGTCCGACCGTGAGCGAGGACGAGCGGATCGAATCACGGCGGATCGACGACAATTTCTCGGTTGTCGTCCTGCATTACGGGTTCATGGAATCGCCGGATATTCCCGCCGCGCTCGGTTTCGGTGGCGCGACGGGGCTGATTGCGAACCCGATGCGCACGTCCTTCTTCATCGGCCGCAACACGCTGAAGCCCACCGCCGAAGAAGGCATGCCGCTATGGCAGGACCGGATCTTCATGTTCCTGCAGAGAAACGCGAGCGACCCCACCGACTTCCTGAAGATTCCGCCCGGCAAGGTGCTCGAGCTAGGCGAGCAGGTTACGGTTTAATTCCTCTCCCTTTGGGAGAGGGAGGGAGCCGCGCTTGCGCGGCGGAAGGGTGAGGACAGCTTGAGCACAAGCAATTGCCCTCACCCCGCGCCGCTTTGCGGCTTGCCCCTCTCCCGCCGGGAGAGGGGGGACCTACCCCGCATACGCCTTCACCAGATCGTAGAGATAATCCCGCCCGTCGTAGAGCGATTTCACCCGAATGCGCTCGTTCAGGCCATGGATGCCGCCGAAATCGGGATCGATAAAGATACCGGGCGCACCGTAGACCGGGATACCGATCGCCTCCAGGAAGATTCCGTCGGTCGCCCCGGTGGACATCAGCGGCAACAGCGGCACGCCCGGGAAGTGCGTCTTCGCGACCGCCTCCATCGGCCCGGTGATCTTCGGATCGAGCGGCGGCGGCACCGCGACCGGGCGCACCGGCTGGTTGGTGGTCACGGTCACCTTCGGACCTGCCAGTTCCTTGAGCTTCGCCGCCGTCGCCTCGACCGTTTCGCCGGGAAAGATGCGGCAGTTGACGTTCGCGGTCGCCTTTTGCGGCAGCGCATTCTCGGCATGCCCGGCATTCACCAGCGTCGCGACGCACGTCGTGCGCAACGTCGAGTGCATTGCCTTGTCGCGGCTGACGATCGCATCCGCCCCCTTGTCGTTCGGATTGGCGAGCAGCCGCGTGATCGCTGCCCCCACCTCGCCGCCCTGCCCCTTCGCCGTCATGGCGAAGAAGGCGCGCGTGGTGTCGGTGAACTTCACGGGGAACTCGTAACCCTGCACCGCCTTCAGCGCGTCCGCGAGCTCGTAGATCGCGTTTGCGGGGATCGGTTGCGAGCTGTGCCCGCCCGGGTTCGTCGTCGTGAAGGTATAGTTCTGCGCCGCTTTCTCCCCGACCTGTACCGCCAGCAACTGCCGGTTGCCGGCCGCATCGGTGCGCCCGCCGCCACCCTCGTTCAGCGCGAACTCGGCCGCGATCAGATCGGGCTTGTTCTTCGCCAGCCACTGCGCGCCGTTGAACGCGAAGGTCGTTTCCTCGCCGCACGTCAGCGCGAGCTTGATCGTGCGCCTTGGCCGATAGCCCTCCTTCCGGAAGCGGATGAACGTATCCGCCCAGATCGCCGCCATCGCCTTGTCGTCGACGGTGCCGCGCGCGTAATAATAGCCGCCTTCCTCGACGAGCCTGAACGGATCACGCACCCAGTCCGCGCGCTTGGCGGCGACCACATCGAGGTGCCCGAGCAGCAGCATCGGCTTCGCCGCAGCATCGCTTCCCGCCAGAACCGCGACGAGCCCGCCGTCCTTGGGATGGTCAGGCACCGAGAACAGCGTGACGTCGCCGTCCGTAAACCCCGCCGCCTTCAGCCGCGCCGCGATCTGCCCCGCCGCCTGGGTGCAGCTCCCTTCGTCGACGACGGTGTTGGTCTCGACCAGCTCTTTGTAGAGTCCGAAGAACGACTTCTGATCGGGGCGGGTCTGCGCGGCGGCTGGTAGGGCACCGGCCAACGCCAGAACCCCCAGCGACACGCACGTCGTTCGAACCTTCGGCATCATGGTCCCCCTTCTTCTGCTATTGTCGGAAGAAACTTGTGCATGGAGACCCGGCCCCGCACAATCGGCTGAAATCGATCGGCGGGCGCGGCAGGCTGAACTGGATCTCGCGATTGGCAAAGTCGATATCGACGCGCCGAAACAGACGAAGCGTGTCCATGCCAAGGATGAGCGCCGGGGTGCGATCGAGCCCGAAGCGGGCAAAGGGCGGTGCGTCCGCGAACGCAAGGCCCAGATTGCCGAACCGGACGTCGCCGATCATTACGTCGTTGACCGCGACGTAAGTCGCGTCGAACGACTGCCCTGTGACCGAAACGACTGATATCGGTCCCAACCGCCGGGGGTCCCGCCTTGCAAGCGCGCGCATCGCGCTGTTACCGACGGAGATAGGCGAGCCCGTATCGATGACGACGGATATCTGCTGGCCTTCGAATTTGGCATTGGTGACGATCAGCTGCCCCAGTCGATCGCGCGCGCGCACCACGAAGTCGCCGCTCGCCCGCTTGTGCGTGGGCACCAGCGTCATTCGCTTGCGGCCGAAATCAATCGAAACCCTGTGTCCCTGCAGTGCATCGATTCCGAGCATCCCCGGAGCACCGAGATTAGCGACTGCGAGCGACGGTGCCTCGATCGACGCGGTGCCGATACGACTGACACTGAGCAAGGGCACATGCACGGTTTGAACCTCGCTGACGCCGGCAAAGCCGAACAGCCGCGCGCGCTTGCCGCGGCCAAGGCCGAGCGATGCCGCCAGTTCCCTCGATATGACCGATCGCTCCGCCCCGGTATCGACAACGAAGGGGTAGGGTCCTTGCGCCCCGATCTTCACCGGGACGGTCATCCGGTTGGCGCTTTCCCTGAACACGACGACCTGCTCGGCCGGCACAGGTTGCGAGGGCGCGGTCGATTGCGCGAGCAACGGATCAACCGCAACCGTCAGGGCCAGTAACGCGCCTGCCGCTCTTGCAATCATCCGCTCCATGACGCGGAAGACTGCGCCTCCCCAGCGGCGCGGACAAGCACGGTAATATCTGCTGGCGATTATCGTTCAGCCGCGCCGTGCCTCGCGCGGCATCAACAGGCGCACTTCGCGATTGGCGAAGTCGATATGGACGCGGCGGAACAGGCGGAGCGCGTCCATGCCGAGCAGGATCGCAGGCTTGTCCTTCAAGCCGAAGGTCGCGAAGGGCGGCGCATCGGCAAATGCGATCGGCAACGCATTGATCGAAAGATCGCCGATCTTGATCGTGTCGAGCGCGGTGTAGTCCGCCTGCAGTGTCCCACCCGTCACGCTGATGAGCTGGATCGGCGCATCGGGCTGCTTGCGGCGCATGACCTTACGCCGCAGCGCCTCGTTGCCCATCGAAACCACCGACCCGGTATCGATGATGACGCGCACCCGGTCGCCCTTCACATAGGCGTCGGTAACGACGAGCTGGCCGAGCAGACTACGCGCGCGGATCACGATTTCATCAGGGTCGTGGCGCTCGGTTCGCGTTTTGCGCGACGACGGCGTCAGCGCCATCGTCTGCCGGTCGAAATCGATCGCGACCGCGTGACCCTGCAAGGTATCGATACCAAGCATCCCCGGCGCGCCGAGATTCGTGCCATCAAGCGCTGGCGCCTCGATCCGTTCGCCGCCGATCGTGCTGACCCGGATATCGGGGATGACGACGGTGCTGACCGAGCTCCCCCCGGTCATCGCCATCACGTGCACATCGCGTCCGCGCGCAAGCTTCAACTCGTTGGCAAGCGCGCGCGAGATCACGGTGCGCTGCGCGCCGGTATCGATGATGAAATCGAACGGCCCTGCGCTCGCGATCTGGACGGGCACCGTCATGCGCGGGCCGTTGACGCCGAATGTCAGCTGGTCGGCAAGACTGGGGATCGCCTCGTTGACCGCCTGGGGAACGCCCGCTGGCGTGGTTACGACGTCGCCCGGCGACTGGAGGGCGAAAGCGAGCAGCGGCAGGGCGAGCCACGCGTGCAACATGCTGCGCAGCATACGCCCGTTTCGGGCGCGTCCAAAGCGGGAAATCAATCCAGCCGCATCGCCTCCGCCGCGAGCGCCTCGGCCTCGACCAGAAGCGCGTCGTCGGCGCTGTTCGTCGCCACCCGCTCGCGGCCGATCAGCGTCAAAACGGGCACCGCCAGCGGCGTCACGCGGTCGCGGTCGATATGCAGCATCGTGTCCGCTGCACGCCCCAGCAGATCAGCGAGGCGGCCGACATCGGTCATCCGCGCGCGCGCATCCGCCCACGCCGCCTCCAGCAGGATATGATCGGGATCATATTTGCGCAGCACGTCGTAGATCAGGTCGGTGGAAAAGGTGACCTGCCGTCCCGTCTTGCGCTTGCCGGGATGCTGGCGCTCGACCAGCCCGCCGATCACCGCGACCTCGCGGAAGGCGCGCTTCAGCAGATGCGATTGCTGCACCCAGTCGACGAACTCGTGCTCAAGGATGTCGGGCGAGAAGAGCGAAGCGGGGTCGGTCACCTGCTTGAGCGAGTAGGTCGCCAAGGCGTAATCGTTGGCCACGAAGCCAAGCGGTTGCAGCCCTTGCGTCTCCATCCGCCGCGTCAGCAGCATGCCGAGCGACTGGTGCGCGTTCCACCCTTCGAAGCTATAGGCGACCATGAAATGCCGCCCCTCGCGCGGAAATGTCTCGACCAGGAGTTGCCCCGGCTTCGGCAGCGCCGATCGCAGCGCCTGATATTCCAGCCATTCGCGCACATCGTCGGGGAAACGCGGCCATTGCTCCGGCTCGGCGAGGAAGTGCCGGACGCGGTCGGCGAGGTTGGTGGAAAGCGGCATGCGCGCGCCGCCATAGGTCGGAATGCGCGCCGGCCGCGTCGTCGCGCGGACCAGCAGATCCTCGGTGTCGATGCGCTGCACTTCGAGGCTGAGGCCTGCAAAGAAGAAGGTGTCGCCGGGGCTCAGCGTCGCGGCGAAGCCTTCCTCGACCTTACCCAGGCTGCGACCGTTCTTGAACCGCACGGTCAGCATCGTCGCCTCGACGATGATCCCCGCGTTCATCCGGTGCTGGATGACGAAGCGCGGATGGGTCACGCGCCATTTGGCCTGTCCTGAGCCCGTCGAAGGGCCGTCGCTCTCCTGCGTCAGCCGCTTGAACCGGTCGTATGCCTTCAGCGCATAACCGCCGTCGCGAATGAAGCCGAGGACCTTGGCGAACAGATCGTCCGACAGCGCCGAATAAGGGAGCGCCGATCGCACCTCGTCGAGCAGTTCGCTTTCCACGAAGGGCGCCGCACACGCGCATGCCATGACATGCTGCGCCAGGACGTCGAGCGCGCCCATGCGAAACACGTCGGGATCGAGCTCGCCCGCCTCCACCGCATCGAGCGCGGCGCGCGCCTCGAGATATTCGAAGCGGTTGCCCGGCACGACGATCGCCTCCGACGATTCGTCGAGCCGATGGTTCGATCGCCCGATCCGCTGGAGCAGCCTTGACGACCCCTTGGGCGCGCCCATCTGGATCACGCAATCGACATCGCCCCAATCGACCCCGAGATCGAGGCTGGCGGTCGCGACGAGCGCGCGCAACCGCCCATCGGCCATCGCCGATTCCACCTTGCGCCGCGCCTCCTGCGCCAGCGATCCGTGATGCACGCCGATCGGCAGCGACATTGCGTTCACCTTCCAGAGATCCTGGAAGATCAGTTCGGCAAGGCTGCGCGTGTTGCAGAAGACGATCGTCGTCCTGTGCGTCTCGATCTCCGCCATGACCTGTTCCGCGGCATAGCGCCCCGAATGCCCCGCCCACGGCACGCGGCCCTCGGGCAGCAGGATCGCGATGTCGGGATCGGCGCCGGGCTCGCCGCGCACCAGCGTCACCGTGTCGATATCGCCATCGGGCGCCAGCCACGCGCGGTAGCCGTCGGGATCGGCCACCGTTGCAGACAGCGCGGCGCGGCGCAGGCCGGGCGCGATCCGCTGCAACCGCGCCATGCACAGGCTGAGCAGGTCGCCGCGCTTGCCCGTCGCAAAGGCGTGGACTTCGTCGACGACGATCCGCTTCAACCCGGCGAACATCGTGAAACTGTCAGGATAGCTCAGCAGAAGCGACAGAGACTCTGGTGTCGTGAGGAGGATTTGCGGCGGCTTGATGCGCTGGCGGGCCTTGCGATCGGACGGCGTATCGCCGGTTCGCGTCTCGATGCGGATATCGAGTCCCATCTCGGTCACGGGGGCCATGAGGTTGCGCTGGATATCGACTGCAAGCGCCTTCAGCGGCGAGACGTAGAGCGTGTGCAGCCCCTCACCCGGGTCTGCGATCAGGTCGGCAATGGTCGGCAGGAACCCGGCAAGCGTCTTGCCCGCGCCCGTCGTCGCGACGAGCAGCGCATGGCGCCCGTCGCGCGCGGCGTCCAGCATGCCGATCTGGTGACTGCGCGGTGCCCAGCCCCGATCGGCGAACCAGCGTTCGATAACAAGCGGGAGCTGCATCGACCCCTAAATGCGGTTCGCGCTGCCTCGCCGCAACCGCTCGCGGCCTTACGTCGCGCTGGCGGGATCGATCCCCTGGTCGATCATCTTGCGATGCTGGCGCAGCATCAGCCCCGGCGTCAGCAGCGGAGTCGCGGTCTGCCTGAACTGGTTGGGGGTCATGCCGGTGAAGTGGCGAAACTCGCGGTTGAGGTGCGACGCATCGTAGAAGCGCATGTCGGCGAGCGCATCGGCATCGGGGACAGCAAAACCGCGCATTACCGCCGCGATATCGAGGAAACGGCTGCGGCGAAGCACGGTCTTCGGCCCGTGCCCGAAATGCGAGCGGACGAGGCGGTCGAAATGACGCGAGGAATAGCCGAGCGCCGCCGCAGCATCTGCCACCGCTACCGTCGGATCGTTGCGCGCCATCGTCTCGAACGCTGCCATCGCGGCGTGATGAGGCCGACCGAGCGCGGCAACGCGCGCGCGCACGACGGCTTCCATGCGCGCGAATGTCGTATCGACATCGTCGATCTCGCTTGCCGCCTCCCGCAGCGCGCTCGCGAAGTCGCCGGTCATGGAGATGAACTGGCCCGCAAACAGATCGGTGGATTCCTGCTCGATCGCGAACCACCCGCCGGGGCGGATTGCGAAGCCGGCGACCGCCATCGATCCGCGGGCGCGGACTTTCAGCGGGACGGCTTGCGGACCGAAGATCAGCGGCCCGTCGCGCGATACCCACTGGTCCGTCCAACCCTGCCAGTCGCCGCGGACGAGGATGCGGACGAAGCCCGTTTCGTTCAGCAGAAAGTCTTCCGTGAACTGCGCGTCGGGCTGGTCGATGATCGTGATGAAGAATCGCGCGATGAAGGGCGCGAGGTCGTCCGGCGGAACCCGCAGGTCGGACAGCGGATGGCCGAAGCGCGATTGCCCGGTTCGCGCGACCAGCGTCACGGCGCGGGGCCCTGCACCGGCCGGACCCAGGGGGGCGGCACGTCATGCGGATGCGCCGTTGCATCGAACAGTTTCAGCTGCTGGCGCACCTCGATCCCTGCGGTCAGCAGCGGGGTGCGCGCCGCGCGAAACTGCGCCGGCGTCATCTCCGCGAAATGGCGGAACTCGCGGTTGAGATGGCTCTGGTCATAATAGCGCATCGCCGCAAGTTCATCGGCCGCGGGGACGGCAAGCCCGCGCATCACCGCTGCCATGTCGAGGAATCGACTGCGCCTGAGAACCGTCTTCGGCATATGCCCGAAAAAGGTCCGCACCCGCCGTTCCAGCCGCTGCTGCGGCACGCCGAGCATTTCGCAGATCCCCGCAACGCTGCGCGACGGGTCGTGCCGCGCGACGGCTTCGAACTGCTCGGCGATCGGATCGGACTCGCGCACGCTTTCCTCGACCATCAATCGCACGACCTTTTCCAGCCGCGCGAAGGTTTGTTCATGATCCGCCACGTCGGCACAGGCCCAGCGCAACCGCGCGGCCAACTCGCCCGTCACCGACTCCAGCCGATCGGCAAGCATATTCGCCGATCGATCGCAAAAGGTGAACCACGAAGCGGGACGAATGACGATGCCGGCAGCGATCACCGGGCCGCGACATCGCACCCAGAACGGTCTTTGCTGCGCACCGAAGACCATCGGCCCCTCATGGGCGTGCCACGCGCCGTCCCGGCGCATCGCCCACCCGTCTCCGATCGGCACACGAAGATACCCCCATTCGTGCATCAGAAAGTCTTCCAGCACCGCATCGTCGGGCTGGTCGAATTGCGTGATCACATATCGAACGACATGACGGGCGAGATCGGGAGAAGGGGTTCGACTGATGGACAGCGGAAGGCCCGTGCGGGATTGCGCCGTCCGCGGCGATAGCTGCCCGGTCATCGGATATGGCTAGGCCGGGGGTGGTCTCCGCGCAACGACGGTAACATATTGGCGTTTTCCGATTTCGGGACACCACAGGGCCATGGTTGAACGACGCGCGCACAAACCGGGCGCAAAGCGCCTCGGGGACTGGCTGGAGCCGCACCCGCACGGCCTCTACGTGCGCCCGGCCGACGCCTGGATCGACCCGTCCGAGCCGGTCGCGAAGGCACTCGTCACGCACGGCCACGCCGATCACGCGCGCGGCGGGCACGGCGCGGTATGGGCCACGCCCGAAACGCTGGCGATCATGGAGACGCGCTACGGCCCGCAGGCGGGCAACCCGGTCGCCTATGGCGAAACGATCCGCATGGGCGCGGCGGACAACGGCGTCGAGATCGGCTTCGTGCCGGCCGGCCATGTCCTCGGGTCTGCACAGATCGTCCTCGATTACCGCGGCGAACGCATCGTGGTCTCGGGCGATTACAAGCGCCGCCCCGATCCGACCTGCACGCCGTTCGAACCCGTCGCTTGCGACGTCTTCGTGACCGAAGCGACCTTCGGGCTGCCGGTGTTCCGCCATCCCGAAACGGGGGACGAGATCGACAAGCTGATCGCCGCGCTTCACGCCAATCCCACCCGCTGCGTCCTCGTCGGCGCCTATGCGCTGGGCAAGGCGCAGCGCGTGATCGCGGAGTTGCGCGAACGCGGGCACGCAGCGCCGATCTACATCCACGGCGCGCTGCAACGGCTGTGTGACCTGTATGCCGAGCACGGCGTGCGGCTTGGCGAACTGATCCCCGCGACCGGCGTGCCGAAGGCGGCAATCGCCGGCCATATCGTGCTATGCCCGCCGTCCGCGCTCAACGATCGCTGGTCGCGGCGGCTGCCCGATCCGATCACCGCGATGGCGAGCGGCTGGATGCGGGTGCGCCAGCGCGCGCGGCAGAAGAATGTCGAGCTGCCGCTGATCCTGTCCGATCACGCCGACTGGGGTGAATTGACCGATACCCTGACCGAGATCGCGCCGAAGGAGGTATGGGTCACGCATGGCCGCGAGGACGCGCTCGTCCACTGGTGCATGACCCGCCAGATCAAGGCGCGCGCGCTGGCGCTTGTCGGGTTCGAGGACGAGGACGACTGAGTCCGCCGCGCCTGTTGCAAGAAACCGAAGAGCGGCGCACACTTGCAATCGGGGCCGACAGGGTCCTTCAGGCGTTGTCGCGTCCTGCTTGTGTTGCAAAGGGCGTCCGTGCCGGCTTACCTCCACGCGATCGGAACGGCAGTTCCCGATCACGACATCCATACCGCCTTCGTCGCCTGGGCGCGCCAGCGGCTGGCCGAGCCGCGTCACGCGGCGCTGTTCGACCGGATGGCGGCGCGATCGGGGATCGCACAGCGATGGTCGGTGCTGCCGCGCGGGGCAGACGGCGAATCACCCGTTACCGCCCAAGGTTTCTACGCGGCCGACCCGCTGCCCGGTACCGCGGCGCGAATGGCGCTCTACGCGCGTTATGCGCCCGCGCTTAGCCTCGCCGCGATCACCGCGCTTGGCGATCAGATCGCGCTGGACGGCATCACTCACCTCGTCGTCGCGAGCTGCACCGGGTTCGTGGCACCAGGAATCGACCAGATCATCGCGCGCCGCCTTGGCCTCTCGCCCTCGGTCGAGCGGCTGCTCGTCGGCTTCATGGGCTGCTACGCCGCGGTCGCCGCGCTGCGCAGTGCACGCCATATCGTCCGCTCGGACCCGCAAGCCCGCGTGCTCGTCGTCACCGTGGAGCTGTCGACACTGCACCTCCAGCCCGCGACCGAGCTCGAGCCGCTGCTCGCCATGCTGCAGTTCGGCGATGGCGCCGCGGCGGCGCTGGTGACGGGCGAGGCGGGCGGCTTCGCGATCGATGCGCCGTTCGCGACGACATTGCCCGATTCGCACGACCTCATCCGCTGGGACATCACCGATTCCGGCTTCGCGATGCATTTGTCGGGCGAGGTGCCGGCGCGGATCGCGGCGGGGCTCGCCGATGCCGATTTCGCCCGCGCGGCGACGGGCGGACGGCCGGTCGAGGCGATCGACGGCTGGGCGGTGCATGCTGGCGGACGATCGATCCTCGACGCGGTCCAGAACACGCTCCATCTGCCCGCCGACGCGCTCGACGCATCGCGTGCGGTGCTCGCCGCCAACGGTAACATGTCATCGGCGACGCTGATGTTCGTGCTCGCCAGGCTGCTTGCAGGCCCGCCGATCGCCAACGGCGTCGCGCTTGCCTTCGGCCCCGGTCTGGCCGCTGAAGGCTTCGGATTCCGGAGCGCGGCGTGATGCTCGGCGTGCGCGCCCAGGCCGAGGAGTTGATGGACGCGGACGATCTGGACGCGGCGACCTATGCCGCGGTCGTCGGCGATCTCGCGAAGGTCAACGTCGTCACCATGGCCGCGCGTCCGACGCTCGCCTTCCTGAAACGCGCAGCGGCGACGCGTCGCCATCTCAGGATATTGGACGTCGGGTTCGGCGATGGCGACATGCTCCGCCGTATCGCGCGCTGGGCGGAGCGGCACGATCTTGCGGTCGATCTCGTCGGGGTCGATCTCAATCCGCGCAGCGAAATAGCCGCGCGCGCGCATACACCCGAAAACGTGGCGATCCGCTGGATCACCGGCGACTATGCCGACCTTGCCGGACATGGGTGGGATTGCGTGCTTTCCAGCCTCGTCGCGCATCACATGACGCACGATCAGCTTGTGGCCTTCCTGCGCTTCATGGAGGCGGAGGCGCGAGTCGGCTGGCTCGTCAACGATCTCCACCGCCACGGCTTCGCCTATCGCGGCTTTCCGCTCCTCGCCACGCTCGCGCGCTGGCACCCGATCGTCCGCCACGACGGCACCCTCTCGATCGCGCGCAGCTACCGCCGGGACGAATGGCCGCCGATCCTCGCCGAGGCCGGGGTGAGCGGCGCCCGAGTCTTCCGCGCCTTCCCGTTTCGCTTGTGCGTCGAACGCCTGCGCTGATCGTCGGCGGCGGGCCCGCCGGTGCGGCGGCGGCGATCACACTCGCCCGTGCCGGCGCGCCGCATCTGCTGATCGAGCGCACCCGCGAGACGGGCGACATGCTGTGCGGCGGGTTCCTGAGCTGGCGCACGCTCGAAACGCTCGCCGCGATCGGCATCGATGCGGACGACCTCAACCGGCAGCCGATCAACCGCATCCGGCTGTTCGCCGGCTCCCGCCATGCCGAGACGCGCCTGCCCCGCCCCGCGCGCGGGGTATCGCGCCACCGGCTCGACGGCCTCTTGCTCGACCGCGCGGCGCAGGCGGGCGCCGCGATCGAACGAGGTATCGCCGTGCGATCGATCGAGGCCACGACCGCACGGCTGAATGATGGCGCCGAAATCGCCGCCGATGCGCTGTTCCTCGCCAGCGGCAAGCATGATGTGCGGGGCGCAGCCCGTCCGGCAAGCGCACGCGGCGACGATCCGGCGATGGGCCTGCGCGTGCGGTTGCCGCCCTCCGCGACACTCGACCGGCTCGTCGGCGACGCAATCGAGCTGCACCTGTTCGACGGCGGCTATGCCGGGCTCGATCGCCAGGAGGACGGCAGCGGCAACCTCTGCCTCGCGGTGCGCCGATCGGCGATGCGCGCAGGGGGCGATCCGCTGGCGCTCATCCGCACCCTCGGCGAAACTGCGCCGCATCTGGGCGAACGGCTCGTCGATCTTCCGGACGCACCGGCCGATGCCGTCGCCAACGTCCCTTATGGCTGGCGCGCGACCCGGGGCGAGCCCGGGCTGTTCCGGCTCGGCGACCAGGCCGGGGTCATCCCGTCGCTCGCCGGCGAAGGCATGGGGATCGCGCTCGCGAGCGGCAGCGATGCCGCTGCCGCGTATCTGCGCGGCGGCGCGGCGGCAGCGCGAGCGTGGCAGGCCGGCTTCGCGCGCGCGACCCGCCGCCCGATCGGCATCGCCGCATTCATCTGGCATCTCGCCGAACGTCCAGCGACCGCGCGCTGGCTGATCGATGCCGCGGCCGCCTTCCCGCCGGCCGTCCGCGGCATCGCCCGGCTCACGCGATTGCCCGGGACAGGCCATTGACGCAGGGCGGTGGGCTTCCGACATTCGCGTCATGGACCATCTCACCCTCTCCGAAACCGAGTGGCGCAAGCGCCTGACCCCCGAGCAGTTCCATGTGCTGCGCGAAGGCGGGACGGAGCGCGCGTTCGCCGGCCGCTACACCGACAACAAGGCGGACGGCACCTACACGTGCGCCGCGTGCGACGCACCGCTGTTCGATTCCGCCGACAAATACGACTCGGGATCGGGCTGGCCCAGCTTTACCCAGCCGATCGCGGCGGATGCGGTGACCGATCACAGCGACCGCAGCCACGGGATGGTGCGCACCGAAACCCGCTGCGCGCGCTGCGACAGCCATCAGGGGCATGTCTTCCCTGACGGGCCGCCGCCCACGGGCCTGCGCTATTGCATCAACTCGATCTGTCTCGATTTTCACCCCCGCGACGCAGTGGCCTGAGCGGCCGCGATGCGGACGGAGGCGATCCGTCCGCATCGCTTGTTAAGCACGCCGCAAGCCGGTATCCGCCACGGCCACACCTATGGCCCGCGCCCCCTCCCCCCGATCGCCCCGATCCAGTGTCCCGCAGCCGCGCTCGCCGTGGCGCAAGCGCCTCGGCCTCGCCCTCAAGATCGCGATCGCGCTTGCGGTGCTCGCCGTCGCGGCGCTGGTCATCGCGGTCTATGTCGCGCGCGCGCAGCTGCCGAGCTTCGACCAGCTAAAATCCTCGCCCAACGGCCAGATGATCCGCGTCCACGCCGCCGACGGCACGGTGCTTGTCTCGCTCGGGCCGAGCTATGGCGAGTGGCTGCCCTATGATCGCATCCCGCGCGTCATGCGGGATGCGACCGTCTCGGTCGAGGACAAGCGGTTCCGCTCGCACCTCGGCGTCGATCCGATCGGCGTCGCGCGGTCGCTGAAGGTCCGGTTCGATCGCGGGCGCTGGGTGCAGGGCGGCTCGACGATCACGCAGCAGCTAGCGCGCAACATCTTCCTGTCCAGCCAGAAGAAGTTCGGCCGCAAGTTCCGCGAATGGATCCTCGCGCTCGCAATGGAGCGAAAGTTCACGAAGGACCAGATCCTCGAGCTTTATCTGAACAAGGTCTATTATGGCGGCGGCGCTTACGGCATCGACGCCGCCAGCCGGAAATTCTTCGGCCACGGCGCCTCGACGCTCGACCTGCCCGAAGCCGCGATCATCGCCGGGCTGGTGAAGGCGCCGTCCAACTATTCGCCCACCGCCGATGCCGACGCCGCGGTGTCGCGCGCGGGCGTCGTGCTGAACACGATGGTCGAAAACGGCGCGATCACCGCCGAGCAGGCCGCGAGTGCCGATCCGCATGCCGTCAAGCTCGCCCCCGAGCCGAAGCAGAACAGCGTGCGCTACTTCACCGACTGGGCGCTGCCGCAGCTCGATACGCTGATCGACGAGACCGAAAAGCCGCTCGAAGTCTGGACGACGCTAGACCTGTCGATGCAGCGTGCAGCGGACTCCGCGATCCGCGCGAACGTGCCCGCAGGCGCGCAGGGCGCGCTCGTCAGCCTCGACCGTGACGGCGCCGTCCGGGCGATGGTCGGCGGCAAGGATTATGTCGCGTCAATCTACAACCGCGCCACCCAGGCGGTCCGCCAGCCGGGGTCCGCCTTCAAGCTCTTCGTCTATCTCTCCGCCCTGGAGGCCGGCAAGAAGCCGGAAGATACCGAAGTCGACGAACCGGTGACCATCGACGGCTGGAGCCCGCGCAACGATTCGCGCCATTTTTCCGGTCAGGTGACGCTGCGGACTGCCTTCGCCTATTCGCTCAACACCGTCGCGGCGAAACTCGGCCAGCAGGTCGGCTTTTCGACTGTCGCCGACATGGCGCGCCGCTTCGGCATCACGACCCCCGTCAACACCCACCCCTCGATGGTCCTCGGCACTTCCGACGTGCGTGTCATCGACATGACCCGCGCCTTTGCCAGCGTGGAGAACAAGGGCGTCGCGGTGACGCCGTTCGGCATCACCCGTGTCGTGGCAGACGGTCAGGTGATCTACGAGCATGAGGTCGATCGCAGCCACGTCCTCGTCGCGCCTTATGTGGCGGCCGAGATGACCGACCTCCTCCAGACCACCGTCAACACCGGCACCGGTCGCGCCGCGCAGATCGGCCGGCCGGTCGCTGGCAAGACGGGCACGACGACCTCGTCAAAGGACGGCTGGTTTCTCGGCTTCTCCAGCGGCCTCACGACGGGTGTGTGGATGGGCCGCGACGATGCGAAACCGGTCGCCGGGCTGCATGGCGGCACCGCACCCGCCAAGGCCTTTGCCGCCTATATGCGTGTCGCCGTCGCCAAGCGGCCGATCGAGCAGTTCGAAACCCAGGTCACGCTCCCCGAATGGCAGCAGAACATGGACGAGGAGAGCTATTTCGGCCAGCCCGACAACGGCGTCTTCGTCGATGAGAACGGCAACCCGGTAAGCCCGCCCGATGGCGCGCCGATCCCCGACGATCAGGGCGTTTATGGACCGGAACGTCCCGCCTATCCGGACCAGCAGGGCTATCCCGACGGCGTCCCGCCCCAGCAGCAGCCGCAACCGCAGCAGCGTGACCCGCGTGATCCGCGCGCCGTTCCGCCGGCGCAGGACGGCGCGCCCCAAAGTCAGGGGCAGGGTCAGCAGCTGAACCAGGACTGGATCGACCGGGTCACCGGTCGCGATCCGCGCCGCGATGCGGCACCGCGCGATCGTGCGCCCAATCGATCGGGGGGCGATGAGGGCAACGGCGGGCGGGCGCCGCGTGACGGCTACCCGCCCCAGCCCTATGCCGGCGACGACCGCCCGAACCAGTGAAGCGCCGCGCCGTTCGCCTTCAGCCAGCGGCGTTCGGGAGTCGGGTCGCGGCCTAAGAGATCGGCGACAAGCGCGTGGAAGGCCGGGCTGTGGTTCATGTGCACCCGGTGCGCGACCTCGTGCGCGACGGTCGCCTGCCGCACGGCGGGCGGCGCGAGGATCAGTCGCCAGCTGTAGCGGATCGCGCCTGACGCAGCGCAGCTCCCCCACCGACCGCGCGGATCGCCGACGCTGACCCGCTCCACGCTGACACCTGCGCGGCTCGCGACCTCCGCCGTCTCCACCGCAAGGATTCGAAGTGCCTCGCGCTTCAGCCAGGTCTCGATACGCCGCGACAGGTTTTCCTGCGGCCCGCCAGTAACCAGCCGATCGCCATCGACCGTGACAGCGCGCGAACCGCCCTCGCGCCAGCAGATCGTCAGGTCGCGGCCATCACAGGGCACGCTGGCGCCATCCACGAACGGACGCGCCTGAGGCAGCGCCGCACGCTGCGCCGCGATCCAGTCGCCATGCGCCTCTGCCCACACCAGCGCGGATTTCAGCGCCGCACGCGGCGGCAGGACAAGCCGGACGCGCCCGCTCGCGGGATCGACGCTCAGCTTGGCGCGCCTCGCCTGCGGATGGCGCACGACCTCCAGCGGCAAATTCACAATTCGCGGTCCACGACATGGAACTCCAGGTCGCCTGCGTCGTCCTCGCTGATCGTCCATCCGCGCACCGACTGGCCGGCGCGGTGCACCGCCTCGCGGTCGCAGCAGACGAGATAATGCCATGCCGGAAGCTGCTCGCCCGCCGCGCGCAGCCGGTAGGCGCAGGTCGTCGGCAGCCAGTCGATGGCGCGCACATTCGCCATCGTGAGGCGCACGCATTCGCTGACAAAGGCATGGCGATGGCGGTAGTTCGAGCACTGCCCGGCCCGCCGGTCGAGCAGCTTGCACGCGACATTGGTAGCGACGAGCTCGCCAGTCTCCTCATCCTCCAGCTTGTGGATGCAGCATTTCCCGCATCCGTCGCACAGCGCCTCCCACTGCGCGCGGTCGAGCTTTTCGAGCGGCGTGTCTTCCCAGAAGCGCTTGCTGTCGGTCACGGGGTCAGGTCTTCGCCCATCGCTGGATTTCGTCGGCGATCTCCGCGGGCTTGCCATCCTGCGGAAGCAGCGCGAGCGGCTTGCCATCGGGATCCATCAGATAGGCCTGCCGGCTGTGGTTGACCATATAGCCGCCACCCGGCGTCGTCTCACCCTTGGCATAATAGACGCCGTATTCCTGGGCGATCGCTGCAATCGCGTCCGGCGATCCGGTGAGTCCGACCATGCGCGGATGGAACGCGCCGACGAATTGCTTGAGCACCGCCGGCGTATCGCGCTCGGGATCGACCGACACGAAGATCGGGGTGATCCGCTTCGCCAGCGCAGCGTCGCGCGCTTCCAGCGTCTTCAGCCCCGCGGCGAGGTTCTGGACATCGACCGGGCAGACATCGGGGCAGAAGGTGTAGCCGAAATACATGATGCGGTATTGGCCGGCGAAGCTCTTGTCGGTCACCGCGCGACCGTTCTGGTCGGTCAGCGCGAACGGGCCGCCGATCTTCGCGCCGGCAAGCGGCGGGCGCTGATCGGCCCTGGGTTCCGACGAGCAGCCGGCGGCGGCAAGGATCAGGGCGAGCGAAGCAAAGGCGCGCATGTTCATGGCGGGGCCAGCCATGATCTGTTAGGCAGCCCCACGCAAGTCGCAGATAGGGATCGCTGTTTTCGCCATGAACGCCCGCCATATTCTGGTCGGCCTCGCGCTCGTCGCGTCGTCCGCCACCGCGCAGCTGTCGCAGTCGCCAAGCTACAAGTTCCTCGAGGCAGTGCGCAATTCGAAGAACGACGACGTTACCAACATGCTCGACACGCCGGGCCAGACGCTCATCAACTCGCGCGACCGGACAACCGGCGAAGGCGCGCTGCACATCGTGATCAAGCGGGGCGACTCGCTTTATCTTCGCTATCTGCTGACCAAGGGCGCCGACCCCAATCTGCGCGACGGCAAGGGGAATACCCCGCTGATGCTCGCCATCGAGGGCGGGCAGAACGACCTCGTCGATATTCTCCTCAGGAACAAGGCGAACCCCAATCTCGGCAATTCGGGCGGCGAGACGCCGCTGATCCGAGCGGTGCAGAAGCGCGATCTGAACCTCGTGCGCGTGCTGCTGAACGGCGGAGCCGATCCGGACCAGACCGACAACCTCGCCGGCCAATCGGCGCGCGACTATGCCCACAATGACGACCGCGCGACCGCAATCGCCAAGGTGATCGACGAGACGCCGAAAAAGGCACGCCGCGCGGTGTCGGGTCCGCGATTGTAGTCGCCCGCCCTATCGTCCCTATTGGCTTGTCGAAGGACGGCTCGCGGCATTCGGCGCAAATTCAAAGCGTGCGCTCCGCTTCGCGTGGTCCGGCCATAGACCGTGGAACGCGGTCGCTAATCGACAAGAGGTTGAGAGAGGGGCAAGAGCGGATCCCGTTAAACCGGGCTCACCTGCGTTCCCGTTCGTTTCGAGCGCAATCGAGAAACCGCAGCGGAGTAACGCGCGATCGTTTCTCGACTTCGCTCGAAACGAACGGGTCAGGCCTGATTTTGGATGCTCTCTAAGCCTCGAAGAATGACGATGGCAGAGTGGCTTATGGGGTGCGCGCTGCAATGACCTGCCGCCCACGCCGAGCAAGCGACCACTCGATTAGACGCAGAATATGGATGAAGCTCACAAGCGAGCCATCTTCGGGTGCCAGCGTCTCGGCTCTAAGAGACGTCTGCTCTTTGCGCCTTAGCGCCTCCTCTGAACCTCGCCTCTCCCAGACACAAAAAACCGGCCGGCCTCGCTATCGCGAAGGCCGGCCGGTTTTTTATCTGGTCAGGCGATCAGGAGCCCGGGGTCAGGTTGACCGCGGCGTATTTGCCACGCCGATCGACCTCGATCTCGAACTCCAGACGGTCGCCTTCGTTCAGCGTCGGCATGCCGGCACGCTCGACCGCCGAGATATGGACGAACGCGTCGGGCTGGCCATCGTCGCGCTGAATGAAGCCGAAGCCCTTCATCGCGTTGAAGAACTTGACCGTGCCGGTCGCCTTTTCGCCGGTCAGCTGGCGCTGCGGGCCACCGGCGCCGGCACCACGCGGTGCGCCGCCGAAGCCACCCTCGCGCGGCTCGCGCGGCGGTGCACGATCGGTCACTTCCATCGGCTCGCCGTCGATCTTCAGCTCGGTCGCCGAGATGCGGCCACCACGATCGACGAGGGTGAAGCCGAGCGGCTGACCCTCGGCCAGACCGGTCAGGCCGGCCTGCTCGACCGCCGAAATGTGAACGAACACGTCCTCAGCGCCATCATCGCGCACGATGAAGCCGAAGCCCTTCTGCGCGTTGAAGAACTTGACCACGCCGGTGCCTTCGCCAACGACCTGGGGGGGCATGCCGCCACCGCCGCCACGACCGCCGCCGAAGCCGCCACCACCGCCGCCGCTGCGGAAACCACCGCCGCCGCCGCCGAAGCCGCCACCGCCGCTGCGGAAACCGCCACCGCCGCCGCCGAAGCCGCCGCGATCACCGCCACCAAAGCCGCCGCCGCCAAAGCGATCACCGCCACCGGAAAAGCCGCCGTCAAATCCGCCACCGAAATCGTCGCCACCGAAATTGTCGCGCTTATCGCGGCCACGCCCGCCGCGATTTCCGCGGCCGCCCTTGTCGAAACCCATAACCCTGTTCGTCTTCCCGGTTCGCCCGATCGCTCCGTCAGGACTGGCGCGCCGGACGACGCACGCTAACCCCGGCACAAACCACATGCGCCTATTGAGCCGGTCATAGCGTATCGTTTCACGGTGGGCGAATAGATTCGTCGTCGATTCAGGCAGCAAAACGGCGATCCGCGCGCGACTGTCGCGCCAAAGGCACAGCTTGCCGCTTGGCGGCCCTTTGGAGACGCCCTTCGCAAAGCGGCATTGAGCGTTCCGCTCCGCCCCGCTACGGCAGGGCAATGACGGTTCATCTGCACGAAGAAGACATCCCGGCCGGCCTCTTCGCGGACGGCGCCTCGATCGCGGTCGATACCGAGACGATGGGCCTCATCACCCCGCGCGACCGGCTCTGCGTGGTTCAGTTGTCCGATGGCGGCGCGGACGAGCATCTGGTGCGCTTCGCCGCCGGCAGCGACTATGCCGCCCCAAATCTGCGCGCGCTGCTCGCCGATCCGGGTCGCGACAAGCTGTATCACTTCGCCCGCTTCGACGTGGCCGCGATCCGGCATTATCTCGGCGTCGTGGCCGCGCCGGTCTATTGCACCAAGATCGCGTCGCGTCTGGTGCGCACCTACACCGACCGCCACGGGCTGAAAGAGCTGGTGCGCGAACTGCTGGGCCAGGAAATCTCGAAGCAGCAGCAATCCTCCGACTGGGGCAGCCCCGAACTCAGTGACGCGCAAAAGGATTACGCCGCGTCCGACGTGCGCTATCTTCACCGGCTGCGCGAGGAGCTGGACCGCCGGCTGGCGCGCGAGGAGCGTATGGACCTTGCGCAGGCCTGTTTCGATTTCCTGCCCCACCGCGCCGCGCTCGATCTGGCCGGCTGGCCCGAAATCGACATCTTCGCGCATGTCTGAGGCCGCGCGCCGCATCCGGTCCGAACGCGCGCGCTGGGCAGCGCCGGGTAGCCGGCACGACCGTGTGATCGGCGTGACGCAGTGGCTGCTCCCGGTCCTGATCGGCGTGCTGAGCGCGTTTGTCATCGTGTGGCCGCTGTTTCGCGGTAGCGACGTGTCCTTCCTGCTCGACAAGAACCAGGTCGAGGTCGCGAAAGAGCGGCTGAAGATCCAGGCGGCGCAGTATCGCGGGCAGGACGCGAAGGGGCAGCCCTTCTCGCTGAATGCGGGCTCCGCTATCCAGAAGAGCTCCGCCCAGCCGATCGTTGAGTTGAACGCGCTCGCGGCACAGATCGGCCTGACCGATGGCCCGGCGCAGCTGAAGGCCGATCGCGGGCGCTACGACATGGATTCCGAACAGGTGAAGGTCGACGGCCCCGTCGCCTTCCGATCCGCGGGCGGCTACACGCTCGACACCTCGGACGCGACGATCGACCTGAAGTCGCGCCAGCTGCGGGGCACTGGCGAGGTCACCGGCACCGTCCCTCAGGGCAATTTCCGCGCGGACAGGATGCGCGCCGACCTCGAAAGCCGCACGGTCACGCTTGACGGCAATGCCCGCTTGCGCATCAACCCGCGAGCGCCGAAATAGCGGCCATGATGCGCCGCGCCGTTCCCGCCCTGTTGCTGCCCGCCCTTCTGCCCGCCTTTCTGGTCGCCGGTGGTGCCGCCATCGCCCAGATCAGGCATGATTCGGCCGCCCCGATCGATTTCGGCGCCGACCATATCGAGCTGCAGGACAAGGCGAATCGCGCGGTCCTTTCCGGCAATGTCGCGGTGCGCCAGGCCGACATGACGCTGAACGCCGCGCGGATGACCGTCGCCTATACCGGCCAGGTCGTCGGCGGCAGCCCGCAGGTTTCGCGGCTCGACGCGTCCGGGGGCGTGCTGGTGAAGCGCCCCGATCAGACCGCGCGTAGCCAGTTTGCGGTCTATGATCTCAACCGCCGCGTCATCACGATGCTCGGCGCGGTCAGCCTGACCCAGGCGGCGAACACGATCCGCGGCGGCCGGCTGACGATCAACCTCGATACCGGCCGGGCGGTCATCGACGGATCGTCGGTCGCGGGCGGTGGGTCCAGCAGCACGCCGGGCAGCGTCAGCGCCGCGCCGTCAGGCCGCGTCACGGGCACCTTCTCGGTGCCGAAGCGCAACTAGGGTCCGTAAAAACCGCCACGCTTCGTCGCGCCGGGGGTTGGCCTCGCGGTCCTTGTCATGCATGAATCCTGCCAACCAAGCGGAGCCACGGGCCAGACGATGGACGCAGTCACCCCCCTGGATACGGTCGAGCCGATCCACGAGACGCCGGTCATGGACGGCCTGTCGGTCGTCTCGATCGCCAAATCCTACGACAAGCGCGTGGTCCTCACCGACGTGTCGGTATCGGTCGGGCGTGGCGAAGTCATCGGACTGCTCGGCCCCAATGGCGCCGGCAAGACGACCTGTTTCTACTCGGTCATGGGGCTGGTGAAACCCGATTCGGGCCGCATCATGCTCGACGGCGAGGATATCACCGGGCTGCCGATGTATCGCCGCGCCATCCTCGGCCTCGGCTATCTGCCGCAGGAAACGTCGATCTTTCGCGGGCTTTCGATCGAGAAGAACATCTCGACCGTCCTCGAGCTCTCCGAGCCCGATCCCGCCGCGCGACGCGAAAAGCTCGATCGCCTGCTCGACGAGTTCGGCCTGACGCGGCTGCGCGAATCGCCGGCGATGGCGCTGTCTGGCGGCGAGCGGCGCCGCGCCGAGATCGCACGCGCGCTCGCCGCCGATCCGTCGATCATGCTCCTCGACGAACCTTTTGCCGGCATCGACCCCATCTCGATCGCCGACATCCGCGATCTTGTCTGCCAATTGAAGCAGCGCGGCATCGGCGTCCTCATCACCGATCACAATGTCCGCGAAACGCTCGACATCGTCGACCGTGCCTACATCATCTATGACGGCCGCGTGCTGTTCACCGGCTCGCCGGCCGAACTCGTCGCCGACGCGAACGTCCGGCGGCTGTATCTTGGCGAGGGCTTCTCGCTGTAGCGGCATGTATGTGATCTGTCCCTTAATCCTCCCCTGGAAGGGGAGGGGGACCAGCGAAGCTGGTGGAGGGGTATCCCCAGAACGGTCGGGCGCTACCCCTCCGTCAGGCTTTCGGCCTGCCACCTCCCCCACCAGGGGAGGATTTTGCGCATGAGCCTGGCCCCCCGCCTCGATTTGCGCCAGTCGCAATCGCTGGTGATGACGCCGCAGCTTCAGCAGGCGATCAAGCTGCTGGCGCTGTCCAACCTGGAGATCGAAGGCGTAATCGCCGAGGAGATCGAGCGCAATCCGCTGCTCGAGGCACTGCCCGCGGCCGAGGACGCACCGACGATTGCCGCGGAAACCGCCGCCCCTGCCCGCGACGAACCCGCAGGGGCTGACGAGCTCGTCCTTGGCGGCGAGGGCACGGGCGAAGCGGCGCTCGACGTCGATATCACCGCCGAACGCTTCGATGACGGGCCGAGCGACTCCGCCGGGCCGATCGACGGCACGCTGGGCCTGACCGGTGCGAGCGGCGGCGGCGCCGGCAGCGAGGACGGCCTCGACTTCGACAGCTTCGCCGCCGAGGACCTCAATCTGCACGACCACCTGCGCGCGCAGGCCGGCAGCGTTCTGTCCGGCATCGACCTGCTCATCGCAGAGCATCTGATCGATCAGATCGACGACGCCGGCTATCTGACCGCCACCTTGCGCGAGATCGCCGACCAGCTGGGCGTGCCGCTCGTCCGCGTCGAGGACGCGCTGGCGGTCATCCACACCTTCGATCCCACCGGCGCGGGCGCGCGCGATCTTGCCGAATGCATCGCGCTCCAGGCGAAGGACGCCGATCGCTACGATCCGTGTATGGCGCGATTGATCGACAATCTCGATCTCGTCGCGCGCGGCGAACTCGCGCGCCTCAAGCGGATGTGCGGGGTCGACGACGAGGACATGGCGGACATGATCCGCGAGCTGCGCGGCTACGATCCCAAGCCCGGCTGCCGCTTCGGTGGCGAGCCGATGCAGGCGGTGGTCCCCGATCTCTACGTCGCACGCGCCAAGGACGGCTGGCGGATCGAGATCAACAGCGCGACGCTGCCGCGCGTCCTCGTCAATCGACGCTATTACACCGAGCTTGCCGGCGGCAAGCAGGACAAGGCATCAAAGGCCTGGCTCGGCGAAATGCTGGCGAGCGCGAACTGGCTCGTGAAGGCGCTCGACCAGCGCCAGCGCACGATTATCCGCGTGGCGACGGAGATCGTGAAGCAGCAGGAGGCGTTCTTCCTTCACGGCGTAGCCCACCTCCGCCCGCTCACCCTCGCCCGGGTGGCCGAGGCGATCGAGATGCACGAATCGACCGTCAGCCGCGTGACCAGCAACAAATATCTCAGCTGCGCGCGCGGGCTGTATGAGCTAAAATATTTCTTCACCAGCGCGATCCAGTCCGCGGACGGCGGCGACGCCGTGTCGGCGGAGGCGGTGAAGCAGGCGATCCGCGGACTCATCGCGAACGAGGGCGCGAAGATCCTGTCGGACGATACGCTCGTCGATCTGCTGAACGCCAAGGGCTTCGACATCGCGCGGCGCACGGTCGCCAAATACCGCGAGGCGATGGGCATCGGCAGCTCCGTCCAACGCCGCCGCGCCCGCGCGCTGGAGGGTGTTGGCTGAGCGGCCGGTATAGATCGACCCATCCCGTTCGTCTCGAGTAGGGATCGAGCTCGTCGAGAGCCCGTATCGAGAGATCGGCGGGCGGGCTGCGACCTCTCGATACACCGTCTCGACAGGCTCGACGGCTACTCGAGGCGAACGGAAGGGGGGCGGTCAATCTTCCGAAATCAAACGTCCAGATTCGCCACGCTCAGCGCGTTGTCCTGAATGAACTCGCGTCGCGGCTCGACCACGTCGCCCATCAGGCGGGTAAAAATCTCGTCCGCCATGTCAGCCTGCGCGATCTCGACACGGAGCATCGAGCGGGCGGACGGATCGAGCGTGGTTTCCCACAATTGCTCGGCGTTCATCTCGCCCAGCCCCTTGTAGCGCTGGATCGACAGGCCCTTGCGGCCGGCCGCGAGCACGGCGTCGAGCAGTTGCGAGGGACGCGAGACGAGCGTTTCGCCCTTGCCGACGACACCCGTGGCAACGGGCGCCTCTTCGGCTTCGTCGACTGCGACGTCCGCTTCGGTCTCGGCCGCGGCGGCCGCCTTTGACGACACGAGCTTCGAGGGCAGCAGATAGCTTTCGGCCTGTTCGACCGCGAGCGCATGAAGCTTGCGCGCCTCCGCCGACAGCAGGAACGTGCCTTCGACGACATGATGATCGGTCACGCCGCGCCATAGCCGCTCGAAATGATAGCCGCCTTCCTCGCTGATCCGCGCCGACCAGCGCGCCTCGGCGTCCGCCGCGTCGAGCCGGGTGACCGCCGTCGCCAGCCGCGCCGCACGGTCATCGCGCGACGACACCGGATCGAGCCCGCCGCCGAGCGCAAGCGCCTCGACGATCATCGGATCGTAGCGGCGGGGAACATAGCGCATGAGGGTGCGCATCCGGCGCGCATGCTCGACGAGGTCGCGCAGGTCTGCGCCGCTCCGCGACCCCCCTTGCGTCTCCAGCACCGTGCCCGCGACACCGCCCTCGATCAGATACTCGTCGAGCGCCGCGTCGTCCTTCAGATACACTTCCGATCGCCCCTTCGCCGCCTTGTAGAGTGGCGGCTGCGCGATGAAGAGGTGCCCTGCCTCGATGATCTCGGGCATCTGGCGGTAGAAAAAGGTGAGCAGCAGCGTGCGGATATGCGCGCCGTCCACGTCTGCGTCGGTCATGATGACGATCTTGTGGTAGCGCAGCTTTTCCAGCTTGAAGTCGTCGCGGCCGATGCCGGTGCCCATCGCCTGGATGAGCGTGCCGATCTCGCGGCTGCCAAGCATCCGGTCGAAGCGCGCACGCTCGACGTTCAGGATCTTGCCCCGCAGCGGCAGGATCGCCTGGAAATGCCGGTCGCGGCCCTGCTTCGCCGAGCCACCGGCGGAGTCACCCTCGACCAGGAAGAGTTCGGACTTTGCGGGGTCCTTTTCCTGGCAGTCGGCGAGCTTGCCGGGCAGCGAGGCGATGCCCATCACCGATTTGCGGCTCGCCTCGCGCGCCTTCTTCGCGGCTTCGCGCGCGGCGGCGGCGTCGATCACCTTCTGGACGATCTGCCGCGCGTTCTGCGGGTTCTCTTCCAGCCAGTCGGCCATCTTGTCGGCGAGCAGCGATTCGAGCGGCTGGCGCACCTCCGACGAGACGAGCTTGTCCTTGGTCTGCGAGCTGAATTTCGGATCGGGCAGCTTCACCGAGACGATCGCGGTCAACCCCTCGCGCATGTCATCGCCCGTGAGCGCGATCTTCTCCTTCTTCAGAATTCCGGATTTCTCGGCATAGGCATTGAGCGTGCGGGTGAGCGCCGATCGGAACGCCGCCAGATGCGTGCCGCCATCCCGCTGCGGGATGTTGTTGGTGAAGCACAGCACGTTCTCGTAGTAGGAATCATTCCACTCCAGCGCGACGTCGATGCCGATATCGTCGCGCTGCCCGGCAATCGCGATCGGCTCGGGAAACAGCGGCTGCTTGGCGCGGTCAAGCCACTTCACGAACGCGGCGATCCCGCCTTCGTAGAACAGCTCGACCGTCTTCGGCTCCTCGTGCCGCGCGTCGGTCAGGAACAGCCGAACGCCCGAATTGAGGAAGGCGAGCTCGCGGTACCGGTGCTCCAGCTTCTCGAAATCGAACTCGACGATCTTGAAGGTCGCAGGGCTGGGCAGGAAAGTAACGCGCGTGCCCTTCTGCCCCGGCGCCGCCTTGCCCGTCACCTTGAGCGGCGCGACCGCATCGCCGAACGCGAAGCGCATCTCGTGCTGCTCGCCATCGCGCCAGATGGTGAGATCGAGAAACTCGCTGAGCGCATTGACGACCGAAACGCCGACGCCGTGCAGTCCGCCCGAAACCTTGTAGGCGTTGTCGTCCGACGTGTTCTCGAACTTACCCCCGGCGTGGAGCTGGGTCATGATGACCTCGGCCGCCGACACGCCTTCCTCGGGGTGAATGCCCGTCGGGATGCCGCGGCCGTTGTCGGTCACCGAAACCGAGCCGTCGGCGTTCAGCTGGATGTCGATCCGGTCGCAGTGTCCTGCCAGCGCCTCGTCGATCGCGTTGTCCGACACCTCGAACACCATGTGGTGGAGGCCGGAGCCGTCGTCGGTATCGCCGATATACATGCCGGGGCGTTTGCGGACCGCGTCGAGGCCCTTCAGCACCTTGATCGAGGAGGCGCCGTAGTCGTTCGCATTCTGGGGTTCTGCCATAGCGAGTATATAGGGTTGGCGCGCCCGAAACGAAAGCGAAATGGCGCCGTGCGATACGCCCGGAATGGTCAGCCGATGCGGCGCCCTACATCGGCTGGTCCGGCGAGCCGCGCTCGTCCGCGCCCGGCGCGCTTGGCGGCATACAGCGCCGCGTCCGCCTCCGCGAACAGCGCCTCCGGATCGGGGCGGAGCGGCCCCGCAAAGGCGATCCCCGCCGACGCGCCGACGCGAAAGGACCGGCTGCGCCACGTCGTCGGCAAGGCGCAACGCTCCAGCGCGCGATCGACCGCGTCACGCACCTGCTCGCTGCCGGACGATCCGGGCATCACGACCGCGAACTCGTCGCCGCCGATCCGCGCGATCGTGGTCGCCGTCGGGAAGCACGCGGACAGCCGCTCGCCGATCGTGCGCAGGCACGCGTCGCCCGCGGCATGGCCGAACCGGTCGTTGACCAGCTTGAAATCGTCGAGGTCGATGAGGATCAGCGCACCCAGGTCGTCACTTGCGCCCGCCTCGAAGAAGCGGTGCTGGAAGGCGGTGCGCCCGGCGAGCCCGGTCACCACGTCGTTATCGGCCAGCCGGCGCAGCGCATCCCAGCGCGCGCGTTCGTCGGTCACGTCCTGCTTGGTGCCGTAGAGCGCGACGGCGCGGCCGGCATCCATCACGACATCGGTCGTCAGTCGCATCCACCGCGGGGTGCCGTCCGCACGGACGATGCGTGCATCCAGTGTGAAGCCGCGACCATAGCGGACCGCGTCGGCGCGCAGGCGCTCCATTTCGACACGCGACGGTTCGTCATAGAGCAGCACGGTTTCCTGCCGCGAGATGGCGGAACCCCGCGCGAGCCCGAACAGGTCATAGACGCCTGCGCTCCACGTCAGCGTATCGCTCGCCAGATCGCAAGCCCACACGCCGATACCGGCCGCCGCGGTCGCGCGGTCGAGCAGCGCCGCGATGCCCGCGGGCGACCCGGTCGGCATGTCGATCAGCGAATGCGGGAAGGCGCGGTGCATACCCCGCCCTAACGATCGAGCCGTTAAGGCGGGGTTGCCGCAAGTTAATTTGCCGCAGCGAAACGATCCGCGCGCTGGCCGAGCAGGGTAACCTCGACCCGGCGGTTCTGGCGCATGCCCGCGGCCGTCGCATTGGTCGCGACCGGCTGATGCTCGCCGTGACCCTGAACAGAGAAGCGCGCGCGGGTCACGCCCATCTGGTCGAAGGCGGCGCGCACCGAATCGGCGCGGCGCAGCGACAGCGCATCGTTGTGCGCATCGGTACCGCGCGAATCGGTGTGCCCGTCGATCGCGACGCGCACCCCGGCATTGGCGCGCAGATAGGCGGCGAGCGGACGCAGCTTCTCGATCGCGCCCGGGCGCAGCACCGAACTGTCGGTCGCGAACAGCACGTCTTCCTGCAGCGTCAGCGTCGCGCCGCGCGGCGTCTGGCGGAAGTGATAGTCGCGCATCGCGCCGCGATCCCACCCGCCGCGCACGGGGCCGTCACGCTCGACCACGACGACGCGGGTCGGATGATCCCAGTCGAACCGCGCGCGATTCGGGCCGGCGGCGTCGGCAAAGGCGCGGTTCGCGGCGCGCGCTTCTCGCGGGTTGATGAAGCCGTCGTCGTTCCAGTCGAAATTGCGCATCACGAACGCGCGCCCGCGCACCGTGCCGCGCAGTTCGGGGTAGAGGATGGGAACGCCCGCCCCGTCCAGACGATAGGCGCGGTCGCCAGGCCCCCAGTCGAGCCGGCGCTGCGCATCCGCCGGCATCGCGGCGAGCATCGTGGTGGCGAGGGCCGCACATATCAGGGGTGTCTTCATCGCAATTCTCCTTCGTAGCCCCCGCTACGCGCGCCGAATTGCCCGGTTTCGGGTGAATTGCCGATGATCCGCCCCGACAGCCGCGGTTCAGGCCAGCGGCAGCGCAATCCGCGTCGCGGCGTCGATCCCTTCGAACAACGCCGGCTCGGTTCCCGTCATCCACACCTGTCCCCGGCCGCTCAGCCGCGCAAACAGCGCCGAACGCCGTGCCGGATCGAGGTGCGCCGCCACCTCATCGAGCAACAGTACGGGCGCACGCCCAGTCCGTTCGGCGACCAGATCGGCATGAGCAAGAACGATCGACAACAGCAGCGCCTTCTGCTCGCCCGTCGAGGCGAGCGCGGCCGCGCGATCCTTGTCGCGGTGGGTGACGATCAGGTCGCTGCGGTGCGGGCCGACGAGCGTGCGACCCGCTGCCCCGTCGCGCCCGCGGCCCTCGGCGAGCGCCGCGGCAAGCGCCGGCGCATCGCCTGCCCATCCCTCCAGCGACAAGCCGGCGCTCGGAAACTCGCCGTTCGGGATTGCCAGCCGGTCGGCGAGCAGCGCCGCCGTCTCTGTCCGCGCCGCCGATATCGCCGCGCCGTGCGTCGCCATCTGGCCCTCCAGCGCACTCAGCCATGCCGTGTCGGGCATCTCCTCCACGATCAGCCGGTTGCGCGCGCGCATGGCAGCTTCATAGCGCGCGGCGTGAACCGCATGGGCGGGCGCGAACGCCAGCGTCAGCCGATCGAGGAAGCGCCGCCGCTCGCTCGCCGGCTCGACGAACAGCCGGTCCATCGCCGGGGTCAGCCACAGCACCGACAGCCGCTCGGCCAGCGCATTGGCGGAGGTGGCCGCGCCGTTGATCCGCACGATCCGTCGCTCGGTCGCTGGCGGCTGCGTGCCGGTCGCGATCGTCATGTCGCGGGCGAGGTTCGCGGCGATGCCGAAGCCGCCCGACCCATCCTCACGCGCCATCTGGCCAAGCGGCGCGCGGCGCAGCCCACGCCCAGGCGCGAGCAGTGATACCGCCTCCAGGATGTTGGTCTTGCCGGCCCCGTTCGCGCCCGTCAGCACGACGAACCCGTCGCCCGGCGTCAGCGTCAGCGCGGCGTGATTGCGGAAATCGGTAAGGACGAGGCGCGACAGCATCGCCTCCGCCCTAGAAGAAAGCCGGGCGCACTGGAATCACCCAATCTCCGTTCACCCTGAACGCAGTCGAAGGGCACGTCGTTGCGCCTGGCCTTCGACTGCGCTCAGGCCGAACGGAACGGTTTGATCAGGCCAGCGCTGCGTCGACCGCCTGCGCTTCGGCCTTCGCCTTCTGCTTGCTGGCATAGGAAGCCAGCGCCGCGCCAAGTTCGCGCTGCGCCCGCCGATAGGCGACTGGCTCGCGGATGTTCAGCCGCGCGCGGACTTCGTCGATCGGCTGGTGGAGCAGGACATCCCAATCCTCGCCCAGCAGCCAGTGCGCCTGCTTGCCGTGGCGATAGCCCTCCCACACGCCCTTTGCGAACAGCGTCGATTTCGTCTCGCGCAGGCTCTTCAAGGCCGCGCCCGCACCGATCCATGCCCAGCCGAGGCCGCCGGTCTGCGCATAGCTGAACGCCACCAGTGCTGCTTCGCCGAGCGTCTCGTCGGCCTTGTAGCCGGTCAGGACGTGCCACAGATCGTGGACGTCGCGCGTCCGCCGGCCGAACCAGGCATAGGGGTGGCGGATCTGCTCCAGCGGGTTGTCGATGTTCGACACCTCGACCAGCCCTGCCGCCGTATAGCCCGTCTCGGCCAGGAAATCGCGGTAGGCCGCGCCCAGCGTGCCGGGCGCGAAGCCGGCGACATAGTCGGGATCGGACAGCCGCTCGGCCAGCTCGACCCGCTCATACGCCATCCGCGCCCCCGCCGGGTCCTGCAACAGCCGGTCATAGCCTTTGCGCGTGGACGTGCCGTTCAACGACCGCATGATGATGAACACCTGCTGCGTGTCGTCGCCATTGGCGAGGAGCTTGCGCAGCGCACGGAGCGCGGCGCCCCAGTTGCGCTTGTAGCTGTCGGCGATTCGGGCTTCGGTCATGCGCGATTCCTTACTGACACGTGTGTTAATAAGGAATGAGCGGGGTTGGGTCAAGCTCCGTCCAATCCTCCCCTGAAAGGAGAGGTGGCAACGCGTAGCGCTGACGGAGGGGTAGCGCCCTCTCGATAGCGCGACACCCCTCCACCAGCTTCGCTGGTCCCCCTCCCCTTGCAGGGGAGGATTAGCCGGCCTTCTTCTTCGCCGGCGCCTTCTTCGCCGCGGCCTTCTTCTTCGGCGCGGCCTTTTTCTTCCCCTTCGCCGGCCCCGCCGCCGCGCGCGCATCGATCAGCTGCGCGGCCTCCTCCAGCGTCAGCGCGTCGGGCGCGATCGTCTTGGGGAGCGTCGCGTTGGTCGTGCCGTCGGTGACGTAAGGACCATAGCGGCCCTCCATCAGCTTCAGCTCCAGCTCGGTGCGGGGATGTGCGCCAAGCACCTTCAGCGGCTCGCGACTTCCGCGCTGTGGACGCCTACCGCCAGCCGCTGCGTCGGCCAGCTTCACGACCGCGGCGTTCATTCCCGTCTCGAAAACCTCCGCGGTCGAGGAAAGCCGCGCATATTTCCCGTCATGCGCCAGATATGGGCCATAGCGGCCGATCGAGGCCGTGATCGGGTTGCCGCTCTCCGGATGCGAGCCGACCGTGCGCGGCAGGCTCAGCAGCTTCAGCGCCCATTCGAGATCGAGTTCGCCCGGCAGGTCTTTCGGGATCGACGCACGCTTTGCCTCCTTGCCCTCACCGAGCTGGATATACGGCCCGAACCGCCCCGATTTGCGTTCGACCGGCAAGCCGGTGTCGGGGTCCTGCCCCAGCGTCTCCGGGCCTGTATCCTCGCCGGCATCGCCGCCCGGCTGCGCGAAGCGGCGGGTGTATTTGCAGTCCGGATAGTTGCTGCACGCGATGAACGCGCCGAACTTGCCGCCGCGCAGTGCCAGCTTCCCGACCCCGCAATTGGGGCAGAGCCGCGGATCGCTGCCGTCCACCTTTTCGGGGAACAGGTAGGGCGCCAGGAAGGTGTCGAGCTCCGCGGTGATCGCCGAGGGCTGCTGCTCCATGACCTCGGCCGTGCGCGGCTTGAAGTCGCGCCAGAACGCTTCGAGTACGGCCTGCCACGCGGCACGGCCGCCCGACACGTCGTCCAGCTCTTCCTCCAGCTCGGCGGTATAGTCGAACCCAACATATTTCTCGAAGAAGCGCTCGAGGAACGCCGTCACCAGTCGGCCGCTTTCCTCGGCGAAGAAGCGGTTCTTCTCGACGCGGACGTAAGCACGGTCCTTCAGCGTCTTGATGATCGATGCATAGGTGGACGGCCGCCCGATGCCGAGCTCCTCCATCCGCTTGACGAGGCTCGCCTCCGAAAAGCGCGGCGGCGGCTGGGTGAAATGCTGCTCGGCCTCGACACCCTTCTTCGCGGGCGCGTCGCCTTCCTTCATCCGCGGCAGGCGCTTGGCGTCGTCGTCACCGGCGTCGGCCTGTTGGCCAGAGCCGGCAACAAATCCCTTGTCGTCTTGGCCCTCTTCGTAGAGCGCGAGATAGCCGGGGAAGAGGACCACCTGCCCGGTCGCGCGCAACATGTGACGCCCGGTGCCGTCGGCGAGTTCGATCGTCGTGCGCTCCATCCGGGCCGACGCCATCTGGCTCGCCAGCGCGCGCTTCCAGATCAGCTCGTAGAGCCGCGCATGGTCGCCGCTGCCGACCCGATCCTTGCCGAAATCGGTCGGGCGGATCGCCTCGTGCGCTTCCTGCGCGTTCTTGGCCTTCGTCTGATACTGGCGCGGCTTGTCGGGCACGTAGCTGGCGTCATAGCGATCGGCGACCGCCCTGCGCGCCGCCGAGATGGCGCTGCCGTCCATCTGCACGCCGTCGGTGCGCATATAGGTGATCGCGCCGTCCTCGTAGAGATTCTGCGCGATCCGCATCGTGTGATCGGCAGAAAAACCCAGCTTGCGCGCCGCCTCCTGCTGGAGGGTCGAGGTCGTGAAGGGCGGCGGCGGGTTGCGGCCCGCTGGCTTGGTTTCGACCGACTGGACGCTGAACCGCCCCGCCTCGACATCGGCCTTGGCCTTCAGCGCGTCGCCTTCCGCGCCGATCGACAGCCGATCGAGCTTCCTGCCCGCCCACTGCACCAGCCGCGCGGTGAACGGCGCGCCGTCCTGCTCCAGCTGCGCGGTGACCGACCAGTATTCCTGCGCACGAAACGCCTCGATCTCGCGCTCGCGCTCGACGATCAGGCGCAGCGCCACCGACTGCACCCGCCCGGCGGATTTCGCCCCCGGCAGCTTGCGCCAAAGCACCGGCGACAGCGTAAAACCGACGAGGTAATCGAGCGCACGCCGCGCGCGATAGGCATCGATCAGATCGGTATCGAGCTCGCGCGGGCGCTGCATCGCCTCGGTCACCGCCGCCTTGGTGATCGCGTTGAACGTGACGCGCTCGACGTCCTTCGGCAGCGCCTTCTTCGCGCGCAGCACCTCCTGCACATGCCAGCTGATCGCCTCGCCCTCACGGTCGGGGTCGGTCGCGAGGATCAGCCGGTCGGCCCTTTTCGCCTCGTCGGCGATCGCTTTCAGCTGCTTGGCCTTGTCGCCGTAATTCTCCCACTCCATCGCGAACCCGTCATCGGGGTTCACCGACCCGTCCTTCGGCGGCAGGTCGCGGACATGGCCGTAACTCGCGAGCACCCGGTAGTCGGAGCCCAGATATTTCTCGATGGTTTTCGCCTTGGCGGGCGATTCGACGATGACAAGCTGCATGGGGGCCTTTGGTGAAGTCTCTCACGTATACGCGCGAGGGTGGCGATGCCCGGCGATGTGCGTCAAGTGGGGCGCTGCCCGCAAGCCGCAAGTCAGGACAGGCTGACGCGCGCGCCGGCGTGACGCTCGATCCGTCCGGCAAGTTCCAGTTCGAGCAGCACCGTCTGGACGATCGCGGGACTCAGACCGGCCTGACGGATCAGCTCGTCGACCGCGACCGGAACGGGCGCGAGCAGCGCGACGACCACGCGGCGGTCGGCATCGTTCGCATCCTCGAGCGGCGGCGCGCCATAGGACGATCCCGGCGCGCGAACGGCGCGGACGTCGATCGGGCGGACCTGTTCCAGGATGTCGGCCGCCGACTGCACCAACGTCGCGCCTTCGCGGATCAGCAGGTTGCAGC
The DNA here is from genome assembly GCF_902498785.1 of Sphingomonas sp. EC-HK361. GTDB lineage: Bacteria > Pseudomonadota > Alphaproteobacteria > Sphingomonadales > Sphingomonadaceae > Sphingomonas. Next base: position 58,101 of record NZ_LR701494.1, on the reverse strand, counting down.
CCTGCGCGCGCGGATCGAGCGGATGGCCGGGCACCGCCATGACTTCGCGCCCCGCCTCGCCCGCCAGCCGCGCGGTGATGAGCGAGCCGGATTTGGGCACCGCCTCGACCACGACGGTGCCCACCGACAGACCGGCGATGATCCGGTTGCGATAGGGGAAGTGGCGTGCACGCGGCTCGGTCCCCGGCGGCATCTCGGCGATCAGCAGCCCCGTCTCGGCGATGCGATCCTGCAGCGCCGCGTTTTCCGGGGGGTAGGCGATATCGATGCCGCCCGCGATCACCGCGATCGTCCCACCGTCGAGCGATCCGACATGCGCGGCCGTGTCGATCCCGCGCGCCAGACCCGAGACGACGCTGGCGCCCTCGGCGGCGAGGTCGTGCGCAAGGCTGCGCGCGAAGCGACAGGCCGCAGCCGAGGCGTTGCGCGCGCCGACCATCGCGATGCACGTCCGCCGCGCCAGCGCGATATCGCCGCGGACAACGATCGCGGCCGGCGCATTGTCGAGTTCGCACAGCAGCGGCGGATAATCGGCGTCGTCGAGAAAGAGGTGCCGGGCGCCGAGTTTCGCCGCCCGCGCGATCTCGCGTCGCGCATCGTCGTCGGTCGCGATCGGCGGGGGCGCCCCGCCGCCCCGGCTCGCGAGCATGGGCAACGCTGCGATCGCCGCATCGGCGCTGCCGAAGCGGGCGATCAGCTGGCGATAGGTCACAGGGCCGACCTTCGGCGTGCGGATCAGCCGCAGCCGCGCGGTCGCGGCCTCGCCGTCGTTCGCGTTGTCGTCCCCGCGGCTCAGGCGCTCTTCGCCCCGCCGATCCGCGGCTCGGTACCCTCGATCAGACGACCGAGGTTCGCGCGGTGCGTCCACAATACCAGGGCGGCAAGCGCCAGGAACAGGGGCACCAGGTCCATCCGATCGACCGCGGCGGCCGACACCGGGGTGCTGACCGCCGCCGCCATCCCCGCAACGGAGGATATCCGCAGCGTCGCCAGCAGCCCAAGCCACACCACCGCATAGACAAGCCCGACCGGCCAGTGCAGCGCGAGCACGATCCCCATCAGCGTGGCGACGCCCTTGCCGCCGCGAAAGCGCAGCCAGATCGGATAGCAATGCCCGATGAACGCGCCAGCCGCGGCCAGCTGCTCCTCACCGGGCAGCAGCGCCGCGACGATCATGACCGCAGCGAAGCCCTTCAGCATGTCGAGCAGCAGCGTTGCCGCCGCCAGCCCCTTGCGACCGGTACGCAGCACGTTGGTGGCGCCGATATTGCCCGATCCGATCTGGCGCAGATCGCCCGCGCCGAACGCGCGCGTCAGCAGGATGCCGAACGGGATCGAGCCCAGCAGATAGCCGATCAGCAGCGCAGCCGTCGGGTTGATCCAGAGCGTTTCGGTTGCCAAGACTCGGCGTTTCCCCCGTTTGTTCCCGATGCCTAGCGCATCCCGTGACGCTCTGACAACGATCTGTATCAACTTGGCGCTTTTCGTTAGAGCGCGCGCATGGATGCCGCCGACCGCCCGATCCTGTTCTTCGATTCTGGCGTGGGCGGCCTGTCGATCGTCGCGCCGGCGCGCGCGCTGTTGCCGGACGCGCGCTTCGTCTATGCGGCCGATTCGGCTGGCTTCCCCTACGGCACCAAGTCGGAAGGCGAGATCGCGGCGCGCGTGCCAGCACTCCTTGGTCGGCTGGCGGAACGCTACCGCCCGCGGCTGATCGTCATCGCCTGCAACACCGCCTCGACCATCGCGCTGCCGGCGGTGCGATCGGCGCTTGACCTGCCGATCGTGGGGACGGTGCCCGCGATCAAGCCTGCCGCCGCGATTTCCAAGACGCGGACGATCGGGGTGCTCGGCACCGACGCCACTTTGCGGCAAGCCTATGTCGACGACCTCGCGCAGCGGTTCGCCGCCGACTGCACGGTGTTGCGCCACGGCTCCGCCGCGCTCGTCGAGCTCGCGGAGGCCAAGCTGCGCGGCGAAGCGAACGACCCCGCCGCCTACCGCGCGGTGCTGGCCGGGCTCTTCGATCAGCCGGGCGGCGCCGCGATCGACGTCATCGTCAACGCCTGCACCCACTTTCCGCTGGTGGAGGACGAGCTTGCGACGGCCGCGCCGCGTCCGGTTGTCTTCGTCGATGGCGGTCCCGGCATCGCGCGGCGCATCGCGTTTCTGACCGCGGGCCAAAGCTGGCGGCGGACCGGTGGCGACGTCGCCGTTTTCACCGCACTCACCGATCGCGAACGCGCGCTTGCCCCGGCGCTCGCGGCCCGTGCATTTTCCACGATCGAGGCGCTCTAGTTTCCCCGTTGCTGCGCATTCAGCCGCTGTTGCGCAGCGCCGTCGCGATCGCGTTGATCGACAGGAGGATACCCTCGCCGATCCGCGCATCGTCCTCGCCGGCGCGGTGACGTTTCATCAGCTCGATCTGGAGGAGGTTCAGCGGCTCGATATAGGGAAGCCGTAGCCGGATGGACGCGTCGAGCGCCGGGTGCTTTTCCAGCAGCCGCGACTGCGCGGTCGCGGTGAGCAGGCCGTCATGTGTTGCCTGCCAGCCGTCGCGGATTCGCCCGAACACCGTGTCACGCAACGTCGCATCTTCCACCAGCCCGGCATAGCGCGCCGCGATCCCCATGTCGGATTTCGCGAGCACCATTTCCATGTTGGCGAGCGTCGCGGCGAACAGCGGCCAGCCCTCGGCCATCTCTGCGAGCAGCGCCTTGTCCTCGAACGCCGCCATCGCCTGGCCGACGCCGTACCAGCCCGGCAGCATGACGCGCGCCTGCGCCCAGCTGAACACCCAGGGGATCGCGCGGAGATCCTCGATCGCGTCGGATTTCTTGCGGGCGGCCGGCCGGCTGCCGATCTTGAGGCCGGCGATCTCCGCGATCGGGGTCATCTGGCGGAAAAACGTAGTGAAGCCGTCGGTGCCGTAGACGAGGTTGCGATAGGCGCGGAAGGCGGCATCCGACAGCGCGTCCATCGCCGCGCCGAACCGCGCCGCCTCGCTGTTCGAAAGCGGCGGCGGCTCGAGCGTGGCGAGCAGCGTCGCCGCCGCCATGGCCTCCAGATTGGTCGCAGCACTCTCGCGCGTGCCGTATTTACCCGCGATCACCTCGCCCTGTTCGGTGATGCGGATGCGGCCCTGCACCGTTCCCGGCGGCTGTGCGCGGATCGCCGCGAAGGCCGAGCCGCCGCCGCGCCCCACCGCGCCGCCGCGGCCGTGGAACAGCTGCATCCCGACGCCCGCCGCCTCGAAGATCGGTTTCAGCGCGGTCGAGGCCTTTGACAGCTGCCACGTCGAGGTGAGGTAGCCGCCGTCCTTGTTCGAGTCGGAATAGCCGATCATCACTTCCTGATGGCCGCGCGCGGCGGTGATCGCCTTGACCTCGGGCAGCGCGAACCATTCGGCCATGATCGCGGGCGCGGCTTCGAGGTCCTCGATCGTCTCGAACAGCGGCACCGCCATGATCGCGGCGCTCGCTTCATCGCCTGTGCGGTAAAGCCCGACCTCCTTCAGCAACAGGTTCACCTCGAGCAGGTCGGACACCGATTTCGCCATCGAGACGATATACTGGCGGATCGCGGCCGGGCCGTATTGCGCATGCGCCTCCGCCGCCGCTTTCACGATCGCGAGTTCGCTGCGGGTCTCGTCGGAATAATCGGCAAAGGCACTGGCGAGCGGCCGCGCGTTCGACAGTTCGTGGCGGAGCAGCATCACCCGCTGCGCTTCGTCGAGCGCGAGGTAATCCGCCTCGACGCCCGCGACCCTGAGCAGCTCGGCGACGACGCGTTCGTGGACGGCGCTGTTCTGGCGAAGATCGAGTGTCGCGAGGTGAAAGCCGAAGACATCGACGGCGCGGATCAGCCGCCCCAGCTGGCCGCCCGACGCCAGCACCCCCTCCCCGTCCGCGCGCAGCCCTCGCGCGATCGTGACGAGATCGGCGCGAAAGGACACCGGGTCGGGATAGGGATCGCCCATCAGCCAATGGGCCCGGGGCGCGGGCTTCCCGGTCAATGCCTGATGGGTCGCAGCGAGGCGCGCATAGACGCCGGACAGGGCGCGCCGATAGGGCTCGTCGCTGCGGCTCTCGGCTTCGTCGCCGCTCCGCTCGGCGAGGGCCAGCACGTCATCGGCCACGTGGGCATGGCCGGTTGCGATCGAAAGCTCGGCGCCAAGCGCGTGCACCGCATCCAGATAATGGCCGAGCACCGCCTCGCTGGCGACGGCGAGCGCGGTGCGGAGCGAATCCGCGGTGACGAACGGATTGCCGTCGCGGTCGCCGCCGATCCAGCTTCCGGGGCGCAGGAAGCTCGGCACGCGCTCGCCGAGCGCGCGGTCCCAGCGCTGGTAGAGCGCAGGGATCGTCGGCAGGAACACGTCGCGCAGATAGCTGAGCGCTGTCTCCACCTCGTCCTTCACATACAGCCGCTCGCGGCGCAGCACGCGGGTCTGCCAGAGCAGCGCGATCTGGCGGCGGATCGCCTCGTCCACGTCGTCGCCGTCCGGCGTCGTAGGGGCGCCGCTGTCGCGCACCGTCATCAGCGCGGCGATGCGATTGCGGTGGTCGATCATGCTCTTGCGGCGCACTTCGGTCGGGTGCGCGGTCAGGACGGGCGCAATGAGCGCGTGGTTCAGCAGTTCGAGCACCCGGGTGCGGTCGATTCCTTCCTTCGCCAGCGCCTTCAATGCGGCGGCGACATCGGCGTCCGGGTCGGCAGCGATGCCCTGCCGGTCCTCGGCGAGATTGGCGAGCATCGAGAAGAGCATGAAGCCGCGGACGAAATCGAGCGTCTCGTCGAGGCTTAGCGTTTCCAGATGCGGATCGGACGCTGCGTCGCTGGCGCCCTCGCCCCCGCCAATTCGGTGCCGTTCGACCGAGGCAGCGCGAATCGCCTCGGTCCGATCGAACAGCCGCTCCCCGCCATAAGCGCGGATCACATCGCCGAGGACGCGCCCCAGATAGCGGATGTCGGGATTGTTGGTGACGGGGGGAAGGGCTGCCATCGCTTCATGCTGCACCGCACTATCGCCCCGGTCAACGCATCAGCGGCTTGGCGCGTTCGAATTCGCTGGCGCGGCGGAGTTCTCGCCCGTTGCCTGCTGCGCTTCCGCGCGGCGGCGTTCTTCGGTGGTCACGCTGCCGTCCTTGTTCAGGTCCCAGCTGTCGAACCGCGCGAGCAAGCCCTTGCTGAACTCGTCCGCTGAAATCACACCATCGCCATTTTTGTCGAGCCTTGCCAGCCGAGAATCCTGCCGCGGCAGCTCGTCCTTGGTGATCTTGCCATCCGCGTTGCGATCGAGCGCTTGGAAGCGCCGCTCGATCGAGCTGCCGAAGTCGAGGCGGGATGTGACCGAGGGCGGGATATAGTTGCTGACCGCCGCGATATTGTCGGCATGGTCCTCGCCCTTGCCCGAACAGGCCGCCACCATCAGCGCCGCGACAATCATCGGCGCCCCGCCACGGACATTCAGCATCGACGTCTCCCTCTTCGCCCGGCTAGCTTGGTCAGGCTTCCAGTTCAACGTCCCAATAGAGCCAATCGTGCCACGTCTCGTGCAGGTAGTTGGGCGGGAAGCGCCGGCCATGCTCCTGCAGATGCCAGTTGGTCGGCCGGATCGGCTCGATGTGGAGCGGCATGTGCGCCTGCTTCGGCGTCCGCCCGCCCTTTTTGAGGTTGCAAGGCGCGCAGGCGGTGACGACATTCTCCCACGTCGTCCGCCCACCCTGCGCGCGCGGGATGACGTGATCGAAGGTCAGATCGCGGCCGTGCCCGCAATATTGGCACGAGAACTTGTCGCGCAGGAACAGGTTGAACCGGGTGAAGGCGGGAAATTGCGAGGGCCGGACAAACTGCTTCAGCGCGATGACCGAGGGCAGCTTCATCGTGTGGGTGGGGCTATGCACCTCGCGCTCATAGTGCGCGACGATATCGACGCGGTCGAGGAACACCGCCTTGATCGCGGTCTGCCAGGGCCAGACGCTCAGCGGATAATAGGAGAGCGGGGTATAATCGGCATTCAGGACGAGCGTGGGGCAACTGTCGGGATGGCGGATCAGATCGGGATGAAACACGTATCCTCCCAAGGCTTGCCAGCCCGGAAGCCATCCGGCCCGGCGTGTCGGTGGTCGCAATCGCCTACGTCCGTGACGCCATGATGACAGCGAGCGACTCGCCCGGTCAAGAGTCGGCGTGCGTGATCGGCCGCTTTGCGCCGAGTCCCACGGGACGGTTGCACATCGGCCACGCGCTCTCCGCCATCCGCGCGCATGATCTGACCCGCGCGGCTGGCGGGCACTTCCTGCTGCGGATCGAGGATATCGACGGCACGCGCAGCCGGGCGGAGCATGTCGAGACGATTCTGGCCGACCTCGCCTGGCTGGGACTGGCATGGGACGGGCCGGTCGTCTTTCAGTCGGAGCGGCTGGCGCTCTATGCCGCCGCGCTGGCGACGCTAAAAGCGCGCGGGCTCGTCTATCCCTGCTTCTGCACGCGCGCCGAGATCGCGGCGAGCGCCTCCGCACCGCACGGCGATGCAGGGCCGGTCTATCCGGGCACCTGCCGCGCGATCGACCCGTCGGCGCGGATGGACGACGCGCATTGCTGGCGGCTCGACATGGCGAAGGCGGTGGCGGAAGCCGGGCCGCTGACATGGTGGGACGAGTGCACGGGCGAGGTCGCCGCGAATCCGCTGGCGCAGGGCGATGTCGTGCTGGCGCGCAAGGACGTGCCGTCGAGCTATCACCTCGCGGTGACGGTCGACGATGCCGCGCAGGGCGTGACTGATGTGGTGCGCGGACAAGACCTGTTCGATGCGACGCATATCCACCGGCTGCTCCAGGCGCTGCTGGGGCTGCCGACACCGCGCTATCACCACCATCCATTGCTGCTGGGTGCCGATGGTCAACGCCTCGCCAAGCGGCATGGCGCACCGACACTGGCGGCGATGCGCGAGGCCGGGGCGGATGGGCGCCCGCTGGCGGACGAAATCCGTGCCGGACGCCTTCCCAACGGCGTCGCAAGCGCCTAGCCTTGCGGCCATGCAGACCTTCCTCGTCATCCTCCTGATTGCCGCGATGATCGCGACGGTCGTGGCGCTCGTCCGCGGGATCGTCACCTTCCTTCAGCAGTCCACCGCAGAGGCGCATGGCGATGCGCCAAGCGCGTCGGCGCTGAAATCGAACCGGATGATGCAGCAGCGTATCCTGTTCCAGGCGATCGCGGTGGTGATCGTCGTGATCCTGCTGTTCGCCGCCGGCCGGACCTGAGCCGCTGGTCAAGCTCAACAAGATCTACACGCGCACCGGTGATGACGGCACGACCGGCCTCGTCGACGGCAGCCGCGTGTCCAAGGCCGACGCGCGGATGGCGGCGATCGGCGATGTCGATGAGGCGAACAGCGCGATCGGCGTCGCGATCGCGGCGCTTGGCGAGCACCCGTTGGCGGCGGCGCTGACCCGCATCCAGAACGACCTGTTCGATCTCGGCGCCGACCTTGCGACACCAGGCGACGATTTCGCGCCGTCTGAGATGACGCTCCGGATCGTCGCCGCGCAGCCGGCGCGGCTGGAGGCGGAGATCGACGCGATGAACGCGGCCATGCCGCCGCTCACCAGCTTCATCCTGCCGGGCGGCTCGTCGGGCGCGGCCGCGCTCCACCTCGCCCGCGCGATCGTGCGGCGGGCAGAACGTGCGGCAGTCGCGGTTGCGGCGCCGATCAACCCTGAGGCCTTAACCTACCTCAATCGGCTGTCGGATTTTCTGTTCGTCGCGGCACGATCCGTGAACAAAAACGGGGCGGGAGACGTTCTGTGGGTTCCTGGGGGCGTGCGTTAAGTCCAGCGTAGCGTGGAAAGCCCCTTGTATTCCCGCGTGTTGTAATCCCACGTGTTCACGATCTGGAGAGAGCCATGCGCGCACCTGCCGCGGCATCCATCCAAGACCAGCCGCTTGCCCGCCGTTACGAATCCGTCCGCGCGCTGAGTCTTGCGCTCGCCGCACCCCTGTCCGATGCGGACGCGACGGTGCAGTCGATGCCCGACGCGTCGCCCGCCAAATGGCATCTGGCGCACACGACGTGGTTCTTCGAAACCTTCGTGCTGCGCGATTCGGTGCCTGGCTACCGGCTGCATGACGAACGCTGGCCGTTTCTGTTCAACAGCTATTACGAGGCGGAAGGCCGCCGCCATGCCCGCGACCGCCGCGGGATGATCACGCGGCCGACGCTGGACGAGGTGCGGGCATACCGCGCGCATGTCGATGCGGCGATGGCGGCGGCGCTGCCGACGCTGGGGGATGACGCCCGGGCAATCGTCGCGCTCGGCTGCCACCATGAGGAGCAGCATCAGGAACTCCTCGTCACCGACATCCTACACCTGTTTTCGGAGAATCCGCTCGAACCGGCGCTGTGGCCTGCGGCGCGCAAGGTGCCGGTGGCAATGCCAGGGCCGGTAGGCTGGATTTCACCCTCCGGCGGAATCGCGACGATCGGCCATGACGGAGGCGCTTTCGCGTTCGATTGCGAGGGGCCGCGCCATGAGGTTCTGCTGACACCGCACGCCATTGCAGACCGCACCGTCACCAACGGCGAATGGGCGGCGTTCATCGCCGATGGCGGCTATGCCGACGCGCGCCACTGGCTGTCCGATGGCTGGGCGTGGGTGAAAGCCGAGGGTATCGCCGCGCCGCTCTATTGGGAACAGCGCGATGGCGCATGGACCCGCTTCGGGCTCGATGGCCGCCGCCCGATCGATCCTGCCGCGCCCGTCACCCATGTCAGCTTCTTCGAGGCGGATGCCTATGCGAGTTGGGCCGGCGCGCGGTTGCCGACCGAGGCCGAATGGGAAGCCGCCGCGCAAACGCACGATGCGAACATCGGTCACTTCATGGACGCCGCCGGGCCGGTCGAGCCACGCCCCGCCACCGAAGGCCCCGCCTTCTTCGGCGATGTGTGGGAATGGACCGGCAGCGCCTACCGCCCCTATCCCGGTTTTCGCGCGGCCGAGGGCGCGGTCGGAGAGTATAATGGCAAGTTCATGAGCGGGCAGTTCGTGCTGCGCGGCGGTTCGTGCGCCACGCCCCGCGGCCATGCGCGCGCCTCCTACCGCAACTTCTTCTATCCCCATCAGCGCTGGCAGTTCACCGGCGTCCGGCTCGCAAAGGACCTGTGATGCTCCGCCAGGAAATCGAGGACGGCCAGGCCTCGCTCGCCGATCCGCAATTCCGCGCCGACGTGCTGCGCGGGTTCGAGGCGCGGCCGCGCGCTATTCCGGCGCGCTGGTTCTACGATCACCGCGGATCGGAGCTGTTCGAGGCGATCACCGACCTGCCCGAATACTACCCGACCCGCACCGAGACCGCGATCCTCGAAGCGCTTTGCCCGACGCTGACCGACCGGATCGGCGAGGGCCGCGCGGTCGTCGAGTTCGGCTCCGGCTCCTCGACCAAGACACCGATCCTGCTGCGCCATGCGAAGCCGTCCGCTTATGTCCCGATCGACATTTCGGGCGAATTCCTGCGCGAGTCCTCGCGCGCGATCAGCCAGGCCTTTCCCGACCTGCTCGTGCTGCCGTTCGAGGCGGACTTCATGCGCCCGCTCGCTTTGCCTCGGACGATCGCGGAGGCGCGGAAGCTGGGGTTCTTTCCCGGATCGACGATCGGCAACATGATTCCGTTGATGGCGGTCGATCTGCTCCGCGCGATGCGGGCTTCGCTCGGGGTCGGCGCGATGCTGCTCATCGGGATGGACCGGATCAAGGATGCGGACGTGCTCGTCAACGCCTATGACGACGCGCAGGGCGTGACGGCGGCGTTCAATTTGAACCTGCTGGATCGCATCAACCGCGAGCTTTCGGGCACAATTCCTGTCGATGCCTTCCGCCACCGCGCTATCTGGAACGACGACCGCGCGCGCATCGAAATGCACCTGGAGGCGGAGCGCGACGCCGCCTTCACGATCGATGGACGGCCGTTCACGATCGCAGCGGGCGAGACGATTCACACCGAGAACAGCCACAAATACGGCCCACGCGACGCACGCATCCTGTTGCGGTCGGGCGGGTGGACGCCGGTCACGGAATGGACCGACCCCGAGGACAGGTTCGCGGTATATCTCGCCGAGGCGCAGGCGGAGCGGCCAGCGCCCTAGTCCGGCGCTCGTCGTGCTCCCGCGAAGGCGGGAGTCCAGACTGGGTCCCCGCCTTCTCGGGGACACGAAGGACTTGCCCTACCTACGCACGACCTTTGCCCGCCACGTCGTGATGTAATCGATATTTCCCCGGCACTCGCCCATTTCGGTCTGCTTCGAAAGGCGAAACCGGGTGCCGTCCCAGACGAACTCCTGCGAAACCCCGCAGTCGCCGAGCCCTCGCCCCTTGGCGTAGCTCGACAGCACGCCCTTTGCGAAGTCGCCATTGATGACGCTGTGCACGGGCGTCTGCGAATCCGCGCCCGTCGCTTCGAATCCCGACGGGCTGTCGACCTGCGCCGGTGTGATCGCGACACCGTCGACGACGAACAGCGCGCCGATCAGGTTGTAGGCGCCGGTCGAGCACGGCAGGATCACCAGCGTCTTCCCGCCGCCAAGCGCGCCGAGAACGGGCTTCACGTCGACGCCGTCCGGCATCGCGCACGCGCCCGTTCGGTTCATCTCGGCGATTTGCGTCGCACTCGGGGTCACGGGCTTGCCCTCGGCCTTTACCGCGAGGATCGTCGGCGGAGATGGCGCTATCGTCGTGTCCGGCTTGCCGCCCCGCGCGACGATCGCGCTCTGCGTTCCGGCCCGCCCCTGCGCCGCGTCGATATAGCGTAGCGCCGCCGACGCGCCTTTCAGCGACACGCGGCCGATCCGCCCGGCCTTGCCCATCACGTCCATCGTCGTGCCGTTGGTCATCGCCCGCGCGAGCGCCACCGCGTCAGCACCCCTCACCCGGCCATCGGCCGCCGTGCCCGCGATCCGCTTACCGTCGATCAGGATCGCCGCCGGCGCGATATTATCCTCACGCGGAGAGGCCGAGACGGTGATCCCACCCGGCTCCCCCGCTTCCCGCAACAGCGCGACGGTCACCGCTCCGTCGAAATCCCCCTCGGGCAGCAGCGATCCCACCTGGCAGGTCAGCACATTGTCGCACCCTACCGTCCAGTCGCCGAAGGTCTTAAGCATGCCCGGCTTCGGCGTCGCGCGGGAATCCGTCGGGGCCGCTGCCACCGGCGTCGCCGGTGACGACGCGGGTGACGATGGGGCGCTGGTCGCCGCGACCACGTTGAACGCCGCTGCGTTGTCACTGCCGCGGTCGTCCCCGCAAGCGACCAGCGCAAGGCACCCCATCAAGCCGACGACCCGCATATTTCTCTCCTTTTGCGCCAGCCTAACCAAGCGGCTAGGAGGCCGCCAGTCACGGATTTCAGGAAGATTGGCCATGCAGACGATCGGCGTCATCGGCGCGGGACAGATGGGCGCGGGGATCGCGCAGGTTTCGGCGCAGGCGGGCTATCGCGTGCTCCTCACCGATGTGTCGCTGGAGCGTGCCGAGGCGGGCAAGGCGGGGATCGCGAAGCAACTCGCCCGCGCGGTCGAGAAGGAGAAGATCGACGCGACCGCGCGCGATGCGGCGCTCGCGCGGATCGAAGCCGTCGAGGGCGTAAGCGCAATGGCATCCGCCGAACTCGTCATCGAGGCGGCGACCGAGCGCGAGGAGATCAAGCGCGCGATCTTCGCCGATATCGGCAAGGTGCTGGGCGCGGAGGCGGTGCTGGCATCGAACACGTCGTCCATCCCGATCACCCGGCTGGCGCAGGCGACGCCCGATCCGGCGCGCTTCGTCGGCGTTCACTTCTTCAACCCCGTGCCGGTCATGGGGCTGATCGAGCTGATCCGCGGGCTTGCCACCTCGGATTCGACGGTGGCGATCGTCGAGGATTATGCGAAGGCGCTCGGCAAGCGCGTGGTGCGGGCGAACGATGCGCCGGGCTTCATCGTCAACCGCGTTTTGATGCCGATGCTGAACGAGGCATGCTTCGCGCTGGGCGAGAGGGTGGCGACGATCCCCGATATCGACGCGGCGTGCCAGCTGGGCCTGAACCATCCGATGGGGCCGCTGACGCTGGCGGATTTCATCGGGCTGGATACGTGCCTGGAAATCACCCGCGTTCTGTTCGAGGGGACCGGCGACCCGAAGTTCCGGCCGGCGCCGCTGCTGGTGAAATATGTCGAGGCGGGGTGGTTCGGCCGCAAGACCAAGCGCGGGTTCTACGACTATTCCGGGGATACGCCCGTCCCGACGCGGTAGCAGCCGACAGTATTCCCGCGTAGGCGGGAATCCAGAGTCGCGAGAGTTGCGCTTCGTTACTCTGGATTCCCGCCTTCGCGGGAATACGTTACGCCTCCACCGCGGCCTTCGACCTTGCCGCGAAGCTCTTCCTGAGCTTCTGCAATTTCGGCGGGATCACCGCCATGCAATAGGGGTTCGACCGACCCGAGGTTTCCCAGTAATCCTGGTGATACCCTTCCGCCGGATACCATTCCGCCAAGTCCTCGATCGTCGTCACGATTGGCTGCGAATGATCTGTCTGAGCCCGCGCGATCGCCTCATTCGCCTGTTCTTCCTGCATCACCGTCGTCGGGAAGATCGCCGAGCGATACTGCGTGCCGACATCATTGCCCTGCCGGTTCAGCTGGGTCGGGTCGTGCGTCGCGAAGAAGATGTCGAGCAGGTCGCCGTAAGACAGCTGTTCGGGATCGAAGCCGATACGGATCGCCTCGGCATGGCCGGTGTCGCCGCCGCACACCTGCTTGTAGGTCGGGTTAGCGACATGGCCCCCAATATAGCCGCTCTCGACGCTTTCCACGCCGATCACGTCCTTGAACACCGCCTCGGTGCACCAGAAGCATCCACCCGCCACAATCGCATAGTCGGTCATCGCAGTCTCCTTTGCCCGAAAGATAGGAAGCCGCTAACGCGAGCGGAATAGCTGGAGCGCGCGTGACATGATCGACGGCAAGGTGATGGTGACGGGCGGGGCCGGCTATATCGGCAGCCACGCGGTGCTGGCGCTGTGTGATGCAGGCTATCAGGTCGTCGTTATCGACAATCTCGTCACCGGATTCGACTGGGCGGTCGATTCTCGCGCGACGCTGGTCGAGATGGCGGTAGAGGACTCGCGCGTCGCGGAGGTGATCCGCGAACACCGCGTGCGCGCCGTGATGCACTTTGCCGGATCGGTCGTGGTGCCGGAATCGGTCAGCGATCCGCTGAAATATTACCGGAACAACGCCGCCGCCTCGCGGTCGCTGATCGAAAGCGCGGTCGCGGGCGGCGTGCCGCACTTCATCTTTTCCTCCACTGCCGCGACCTACGGCACGCCCGACCGCGTGCCCATCGCCGAGGGTGATCCGACCGTGCCGATCAACCCCTACGGGATGTCGAAGCTGATGACCGAGGCAATGCTGCGTGATGTCGCGGCCGCGCATCCGATGAACTACGCGGCGCTGCGCTATTTCAACGTGGCGGGCGCCGATCCGCAGGCACGCTCGGGCCAGTCGACGGTCGGCGCGACCCATCTCATCAAGATCGCGGTCGAGGCGGCGACGGGCAAGCGCGACGCGGTCGGCGTCTACGGCACCGATTTCGACACCCCCGACGGCACCGGCGTGCGCGACTATATCCATGTGTCGGATCTTGCCGCAGCGCACGTCGCGGCGCTGGAGCTGCTCGTCGCGGAACCGGCGAAGAGCCACACGCTCAACGCCGGCTATGGCCGCGGCTTCTCGGTTCTCGAGGTGCTCGACGCGGTCGATCGGGTCACCAACCGCACGATAGAGCGCCGTCTGGAAGGCCGCCGCGCTGGCGATCCCGCGATGCTCGTCGCCGACAATGCCGCGATCCTCGCGACGCTCGACTGGCGACCCGAGCGCGACGACCTCGACGGGATCGTCCGCGACGCGCTCGCCTGGGAACGCAAACTCGCGGAGATGGGGCGGTGATCGGCCGGCTGCGCTCGCTGCTGTTCGTGCCGGGCGACCGGCCGGAACGGATGGAAAAGGCGCTGGGCCTCGGTGCCGACGCGCTGATCCTCGATCTCGAGGATTCGGTCGCGCCGGAGAAAAAGGCGGAGGCGCGCGGCGCGGTCGTCCGCTTTCTCAGCGAACGGATCGGTGACGTCGCGATCTTCGTGCGGATCAACCCCGTGACGAGCGACGAAGCGGCAGAGGATATCGCCGCGCTGTCGGGGGTGCCGATCGACGGCATCGTCCTGCCCAAGGCGGAAGGTGCCGCCTCGGTCGAGGCACTGATGACGCGGCTCCCCGGCGACTATTGCGTCCTGCCCGTCGCGACGGAAACGCCCGCTGCGATCTTCGAGCTCGGCAGCTACCGCCTTGTCGGCTCCCGGCTCGCGGGGCTGACCTGGGGGGCGGAGGATCTGCCCGCCGCGATCGGCGCGGCCTCCGCGCGCGAGGCCGATGGCCGCTACACGGCACCCTACGAGATGGTCCGGTCACTGACCCTCTTCGGCGCGCACGCCGCCGCCGTGCCCGCGATCGAGACGGTCTATCCCGATTTCCGCGATACCGATGGCCTTGCCGCCTATGCCGCGCGCGGGCGGCGTGACGGCTTTACCGGCATGATGGCGATCCACCCAAGCCAGATCGCAGTCATCAACGCCGCCTTCACGCCCTCGGCAGAAGAGCTCGCGCACGCACAGGCGGTGGTCGACCTGTTCGCCGCCAATCCCGGCGCGGGCGCGCTGCAGCTCGACGGAAAGATGGTGGACGCGCCGCATCTGAAAGCAGCCCAGCGGCTGCTCGCGTCGGCTTAGCTCAACCCGACCGCAAGAGCGCGACACCGGCGTCGCGCTCGAACAGATAGAGCGCCGTCCGCGCCGCCTGCCCGCGCGGCCCCTCCAGCCCGCCGTCGCGGTCGATCAGCAGCCGCGCATCGTCGGTCGCCGCGGGCAGGAGTTCCGTCAGGATTTCCGGCGTCGCAAGTCGAAACGCCGCCTCGCCCGACTGGCGCGTGCCGAGAATCTCCCCGCCGCCGCGCAGGCGCAAATCCTCCTCGGCGATGCGGAAGCCGTCATTCGTCTCGCGCATCAGCGCGAGCCGCGCGCGCGAGGTTTCCGACAGCGCGCTCCCACGGATGAGCAGGCACATCGATTGCCCGCCACCGCGCCCGACCCGGCCACGCAACTGATGAAGCTGGGCAAGCCCGAAGCGATCGGCGTGCTCGATCACGATCAGCGTCGCGTTGGGCACGTTGACCCCCACCTCGATCACCGTCGTCGCGACGAGCACCCCGGTGCGCGCCGACGCGAACGCCTCGACCGCGGCATCCTTTTCCACCGGCCGCATCCGGCCGTGGACGAGACCGACACGCTCCGCCCCGAACCGCGCGGCGAGCATCGCGGCCCGCGCCGCCGCCGCCGCCATGTCCGATTTCTCGCTCTCCTCCACCAGCGGGCAGACCCAATAGGCCTGCTTTCCCTCCGCCAGATGGCGGCCGAGCGCGTTGACGACCTCGTCGAGGCGATCCTCCGAGATCACGCGCGTTTCCACCGGCTCGCGCCCCGGCGGCATCTCGTCGAGGCGGCTCTGATCCATCTCGCCATATTGGGCGAGCGTCAGCGTACGCGGGATCGGGGTCGCGGTCATCGCGAGCAAATGCGGCGGGCGCTGGCCCTTCGCCTGCAGCAGCATCCGCTGCGCGACGCCGAAACGGTGCTGCTCGTCGACGATGACGAGGCCGAGATCGCGATAGGTGACCGCCTCCTGAAAGATCGCATGGGTGCCGATCAGGATGTCGATCTCGCCCGACGCCAGCCCCATCAGCGTCGATTCGCGCGCGCGGCCCTTGTCGCGGCCGGTGAGGACGGCGATGTTGACCGGCAGTCCGCCAAGCAGCGCCCGCAGCGTGTCGTAATGCTGGCGCGCGAGAATTTCGGTCGGCGCAAGAAACGCGCCCTGCGCGCCAGCCTCGACCGCGATCAGCAGCGCCTCGGCGGCGACAACCGTCTTGCCCGAACCGACATCGCCCTGGAGCAACCGCAGCATCGGCGCGTCCTGCGCCAGATCGCCCTCGATCTCACGGATCGTGCGCGCCTGCGCCCCGGTGAGCGGATAGGGGAGCGTCACCCGGTTGCGCAGCCGCCCATCGCCTTTCAGCGCCCGCCCGCGACGCTTTCGGGTGTCCGCCCGCACGATCATCAGCGCGAGCTGGTTCGCGAACAGTTCGTCATAAGCGAGCCGCTCGCGTGCCTTCGCGTCGGCGGGGTCGGCGTGGATCGCGGCAAGCGCGGCGAGCCAGCCCGGCCAGCCATGCTTTGCTTTCAAGCCCGGCTCGATCCATTCGGGAAGGTCGGGCGCGCGGGCGATCGCCTGTTCGGCGAGCGCAGCGACACGGCGCGAGGTGATGCCTTCGGACAGCGGGTAGATCGCCTCGCGCTCGCGCAGCGCGCCCTCCTCCAACTGCTCGGGATGGATGATCTGGAGTTCCTGCCCATACATCTCGAGCTTGCCCGAGACGCGGATCGGCTCGCCAAGCGGATAGAGCTTCCGCACCCAGCCCGACGAGCCGCCGAAATGGACGAGGCTGACGTGATTGCCCGCCGCATCGAAGGCGTTGACGCGGGTCGGTCCGCGGGCAGAGCTGGAGGTCCTGATGTCGCGCGGGGTCAGGGTGATCGCGATCGTGCGCCCGGCATCCGCCGCATCAAGCTCGGTGCGCGGCAGACGATCGATCCACCCGCTCGGCAGATGGAAGGCGACATCGACGACGCGCGCGAGTCCCAGCCGTTCCAGCGGCTTGGCGAGCGCTGGCCCAACGCCCTTGAGCGCCGCGACCTCTGCGAAGAGTGGATTGAGGATATCGGGTCGCATGCCTATCTGTGCGCGAACACTCCGTTCGGGCTGAGCGTGTCGAAGCCCCGTTCTTCGCTTCGGTAGGAGAAAAGACGGCCCTTCGACAAGCTCAGGGCGAACGGAGAAGATTGATCCTCGCGCCAATCGGCGACGGGGCGTTTGCCTATGGAGCCGTGATGGACCGCGAGACCCGACTGAAGCGCCTGCACTTTCGCGCCCACCACCGTGGCACGCGCGAGGCCGACATGATGATCGGCGGGTATTTCGACGCGTATTCCGCAGGCTGGTCGGCGAACGAGATCGATCTGTTCGAAGCGCTGCTGGAAGAGCAGGACGTCGATATCATGGCCTGGGCGCTCGGCACGCAATCGGTCCCGGCGCGTTGGGAGGGGTCGATGATGCAGGCGATGCGGGATATCGATTACGTGGCGGTGGCGAAGTAGCGGCCGAAGTCTTTGAAGCCATTTGTATTCCCGCGAAGGCGGGAATCCAGCCTGGGCTCCCGCCTTCGCGAGAGCACATTTTGACCTAGGCCTCTCGCGTACGTTCGCAGGAACCTCCATGCCCGACCTGAAGACCATCCTCGCCGCCAAGGCCCCGCTGACCCTTTCGGGCGTAACAAACGGCTTCCTGCCCCCGCTCCTCGCCGATCTCGCGCGTGCCGCGACGACGCGGGCAGTGTTCATCGCCCCCGACGAGAACGCGATGCGCGCCATCGCCGCGACCGCACCGTATTTCGCGCCCGAGCTGGAGGTCGTCACCTTTCCGGCCTGGGACTGCCTGCCCTACGATCGCGCGTCGCCGACGCTGCGGGTGATGGCAGAGCGAGTTGCCGCGCTCCACCGGCTGCAGGCGAAGGCGACGCGTCCGCAGCTCGTCGTCACCACCGCCAATGCGGCTGCGCAGCGCGTGCTGACCCCGTTCCGCATCCGTCAGCTCGTGGCGAAGCTCGCGCCGGGCGAGCGGATCGGGCGTGACACGCTCGGCGCGCTGCTGCAGGCGAACGGCTATGTCCGCACCGATACCGTCCACGACGCGGGCGAATATGCAGTGCGCGGCGGCATCGTCGATCTGTTCCCGAGCGGGGAGGAACAGGCGCTGCGGCTCGACTTTTTCGGCGACGAGATCGAGAGCGTGCGCACCTTCGCGCCCGAGGATCAGCGCACGACGGGCCGCATCGACGGGTTCACCCTGCTACCGGCGTCCGAAGCGCTGCTCGATGACGAATCGATCAAGCGTTTCCGCGCGCGCTACCGCGACCGCTTCGGCGCGACCGCGACCGGCGACCCGCTCTACCAGGCGGTGAGCGAAGGGCGGCGGCTGGCGGGGATGGAGCATTGGCTGCCGCTGTTCGAGGACAAGCTGTCCACGTTCTTCGACCATCTGGGAGAAGGTGCCATCGTCGTGCGCGATTCGGGCGTCGCGGCGGCCGCCGAGCAACGTTTCGAAGCGATCGCCGATTATTACGAGAACCGCATGCGCGCGGAGGGATCGCAGCCAGGAAGCTATCGCCCGCTGTCCGCCGCGTCGCTCTATCTCGACCCAGCGGAGTGGGCCGCAGGGCTTGCCGCCGCGCCCGCGCATCTCGTCAGCCCGTTTCACGAGCCCGAAAGCGCGACCGTCCTCGATTTCGATGTCGATGGCCCGCGCGATTTCGCGCCCGAGCGCGCGAACGCAGCGAACGTCTATGAGGCGGTCGTCGATCACATCGGCAAGCTGCGCAAGGACAAGCGCAAGGCCATTCTCGCCAGCTATTCGGTCGGCGCGCGCGATCGGCTCGCAAACCTGCTGAACGATCACGGCCTGACCGGCGCGAAGGCGGTCGAGACGTGGCAGGAGGCGCTCGGCGTCGGCGAAACGCAGACGGCGCTCATCGTCCTGCCGCTCGACCACGGCTTCACCGCGCCCGGAATTGCGCTGCTGACCGAGCAGGACATGCTCGGCGACCGGCTGATCCGCCGCGCCAAGCGACGCAAGTCGGCCGACGCGTTTCTCGCCGAGCTCGCGACGCTGTCGCCGGGCGATCTCGTCGTGCATGTCGATCACGGCATCGGCCGCTATATCGGGCTGACCCAGATTCCGGTCGCCAAGGCGCCGCACGACTGTGTCGCGCTGGAATATGCGGGCGGCGACAAGCTCTACGTGCCGGTCGAGAATCTCGAGGTCCTGTCGCGCTACGGATCGGGCGAGGACGGCGCGGCGCTCGACCGTCTCGGCGGCGAGGCGTGGCAGCGGCGCAAGAGCCGCATGAAGGAACGCATCCGCGAGATCGCGGGTGAGCTGATCGCGGTCGCCGCCGAACGCGCGCTGCGCGAGGGGCAGGTCGCGGAACCGGATCACAGCGGTTACCCCAGTTTCGTCGATCGTTTCCCGTATGAGGAAACCGACGATCAGGACCGCGCGATCGGCGATGTGCTCGGCGATCTCGGCGCGGGCAAGCCGATGGACCGGCTCGTCGTCGGCGATGTCGGCTTCGGCAAGACCGAGGTCGCGCTGCGGGCGGCCTATGTCGCGGCGATGGCGGGGATGCAGGTCGCAGTCGTCTGCCCGACGACGCTGCTCGCGCGCCAGCACGCGATCAACTTCTCGAGCCGGTTCGAGGGGTTTCCGATCGAGATCGGGCGGCTGTCGCGGCTCGTCGGTGCAGCGGAGGCGAAACAGGTCAAGGACGGTCTGGCAAACGGCAGCATCGACATCGTCGTCGGCACTCACGCACTGCTCGCCAAGGGCGTCGACTTCAAGCGCCTCGGCCTCGTCATCGTCGATGAGGAACAGCGGTTCGGGGTGACGCACAAGGAGCGGCTGAAGGCGCTGAAGGCGGACGTCCATGTCCTAACGCTCACCGCGACGCCGATCCCGCGCACGCTGCAGATGGCGATGTCGGGCCTGCGCGAGCTCTCGGTGATCCAGACCCCGCCGGTCGATCGCCTCGCGGTGCGCACCTATGTGATGCCGTGGGATCCCGTGGTGCTGCGCGAGGCACTGCTGCGCGAACATTATCGCGGCGGGCAGAGCTTCCTCGTGACGCCGCGCATCGCCGACCTGCCCGATATCGAGGAGTATCTGCGCAAGGACGTGCCGGAGATCCGCTACGTCATCGCGCACGGCCAGATGGCGCCGGCGCAGGTCGAGGAACGGATGAGCGCATTCTACGACAAGCAGTTCGAGGTGCTCGTCTCGACCAGCATCATCGAAAGCGGGATCGACATCCCGAGCGCCAACACGATCATCGTCAACCGCGCCGACCGCTTCGGCCTCGCCCAGCTCTATCAGCTGCGCGGGCGGGTCGGGCGATCGAAGACCCGCGCCTACGCCTATATGGTGACCCCGCCGGAGCGACAGATGACCGACACCGCAGAGAAGCGGCTGAAGGTGCTGAGCGACCTCGATTCGCTGGGGGCCGGCTTCCAGCTGGCGAGCCACGATCTCGACATTCGCGGCGCGGGCAACCTGCTGGGCGATGAGCAGTCCGGGCATATCCGCGAGGTCGGCTACGAACTCTACCAGGCGATGCTGGAGGAGGCGATCATGGACGCCAAGGCCGGCGGCGCGTTCCAGCGCCCGCGCGACTTCTCCCCCCAGATCACCGTCGATGCGCCGATCCTGATCCCGGAAGAGTATGTCCCCGATCTCGACCTTCGCATGGGGCTCTACCGCCGCCTGAACGAGCTCGACGACCGCCGCGAGATCGATGCGTTCGCTGCCGAGATGATCGACCGGTTCGGCCCGCTGCCCGACGCGACCGACAATCTGGTCAAGGTCATCGAGATCAAGCTGAACGCTAAGATTGCGTGCGTCGCGAAGATCGACGTCGGACCCAAGGGCGCCCTCGTCGCCTTCCACGACGACAAGCCGCCGAACATCGACGGGCTGCTCGCCTATGTGGAAAGGCTGGGCGGCATCGCGAAGCTGCGCCCGGATTCGAAGCTGGCGCTGACGCGGAACTGGCCGGACCCGCAGGCGCGGCTGAACGGCGCGCTGCAATTGTCGAAGGGGCTGGCGAAGGCGGCGGGGTCCTGACTCCCCTCCCTGGAAGGGAGGGGCCGGGGGTGGGTTGCTCTCCGGTTGGCTCAGCGTTTGTGGAAGCCCACCCACCCCTCCCCTCCCTTCCAGGGAGGGGAGTATTCTCGCTCCTAGCTGCTGTGATCCGAAATGATCCGCCAGCCCTCTTTCCGCCGCTCGAACAAGAGCGTCGTCAGCCCGGTTTCGGTCTTCGCTCCCGTCAGCGTCCAGCGCGCGACGAAGAGCATGTGCACGGGGCTCAAAGTTCGCCACGCGACGGGCTGAAACGCGAGCCGCCCGCGCGTGTTCGTGCCGTTCGCGAAGCTCTTCGCATAACGCGCGGCGATTGCGTCGCGCCCTCGCGCGATCTCGTTACCCGCGGCGTAGATGGCGTCCGAGGCATACACCGCAACGAAGGCATCGAGATTCCCGCCGTTCCAGCCGGCGGCGCTTTTCGCCATTTCCGCCGTGATCGCCTGCTGCGCCGATTGCGCCTGCGCGGCCGCGGGCGTCGCCGCCACAATCACGACCGCTGTCGCCGCCAGAATATGCCTCATCGCCCCTCCACCAGATCGACCAGCGCCGCGCCGGTCAGCGGCGGCGCGCAGAGATAGCCCTGATACAGCGTGCAACCCTCCGCCGCGAGCAGATCGCGCTGGCGCGCATCCTCCACCCCTTCCGCGATCGTCTCCAGCCCCAGCGAACGCGCCATCGCGATGACCCCGCGCACCACCACCCGGTCGCGGTCGGAGCCGGCGATGTCGACGGTCAGGCTGCGATCGATCTTCAGATAGTCGAGCGGCAGCGCTTTCAGATAGGCGAGGCTGGAATAGCCCGTCCCGAAATCGTCGATCGCGACGTGGCACCCCGCGCCGCGAAGATGCGACAGCAGGCGCGCGGCCGAATTGAGCTCGGCGATCAGCCCGCTTTCGGTGATCTCGACCGTCAATCGCCCGCGCGCGAAGCCGCTGGCATCCACCTGCGCGAGCAGCCTCGGCGCGAAGTCGCTGCGGGCAAGATCGGCCGCCGTCACGTTGATCGACAGCCGGAGCCGCGCGAGCGATTCGGGCCACGCCGCCGCCGCCGCGATGGCCGCCGCCTGGACATGCTCCGACAGCGGCAGCGCAACGTCCGCGCGCTCAGCCGCGGCGAACAGCAGTTCGGCACCGATCTCGCCGCGGGTCGGGTGCGCCCAGCGCGCCAGCGCCTCCACTCCGCTGATCGCTCCGGTCGCGATCACGACCTGCGGCTGGAAGAGGACGCCGATCTCGCCATTCTCGATCGCGCGGTGGACGTCGATCGCGAGCTGCTCGACAAGCACCGATCCGGTCAGCGGCGACGCCGACGGCTCCTCGATCCGCAACCGCAGATGCCGCAGCGTGTCCGCCACATCGCCCTGCACGACGGGAAGCACCGCGACTCGGCTGCCGAGCAGAATCGCGGTGCGATCGATATCGAACGGCTCCGCCAGCGCCTGCTCGATCGCGTCGTCGCTCGCCCCGGCCGGGTCTGGCCAGGCGATCAGCACCTCCGCCCCGTCGAGCCGCTCAACCTGCGCACCCGGCCCGACCACGCTCCGCAGCCGCGCCAGCACGCTCTCCAGCAGCCGGTCGCCGCGTGCACGGCCATAGGCGGCGTTCACGACATCGAACCGGGTCAGCGCGATGAGCGCCAGCGCCACCGGGCGCGCCGCCGTGACCCACGCCGGCACCACCTCGCTCTCCCCCCGGCGGCGCGCGGGCGAGGGCAGGTCGCGCAGGCGGCGGACGTGGCGCACCGCCAGCCGCAGTGTGCGCGCGACCTCGGCCGGATCGGCGTTCGCGCTCACGACATGCGTCGCCCCCGCCTCGATCGCGGCATCCGCGTCATCGGCGCCGACGATCGCAACAAGCGCCTGGCGCCGTTGCCGGGCCTCGTCCGCCGCATCCTCGACCGCCATGATCGTCGTGACCACGATCACCGCACCGTCATCAGCAATCCGCAACCCCGCCTGCAGCGCCGCCGCCGCGATGCCCGGCGCGTCACCGTGGATCGAAACGGCGTCCGGCGCGTCTGTCTGCATGTGTTCCTGTCGCTCCCCCACACGCATCGCTGTAGCCCGAGCCGCAGCCGGCGCAAATGCCGCGTGGCCCTTCACATCGCCGGCGTGACGTCCTAGCTCGGCACAGATGGCCGACGCCCCCGCACCCCGCGACGTTTTACCCCCGGAGGCTTTGCTGTCGCCGCCGTCCGGGCTCGTCGACGGCTTCGGACGGGCAATCCGCTATCTGCGCATTTCCGTGACCGATCGCTGCGACCTGCGCTGCCGCTATTGCATGGCGAAGCAGATGACCTTCCTTCCGCGCGCGGCGCTGCTGAGCCTGGACGAACTGGCGATCATCACCGAACGCTTCATCGCCCGCGGGGTGCGCAAGGTGCGCATGTCGGGCGGCGAACCGCTCGTGCGGCGCGATGTCATCGACCTCGCGCGGCGCCTCGGCCGCCATGTCGGCGCTAATGGTCCGCAAGGGGGCCTCGACGAGCTGACGATGACGACCAACGCGACCCGGTTGGCGGACCATGCGGGCGCGCTGTTCGATGCCGGCATGCGGCGGATCAACGTCAGCCTCGACAGCCTCGACGCCGGGACATTCCGCTTCATCACGCGCCACGGCGATCTCGATCAGGTCCTCGGCGGCATCGCCGCGGCACGCGACGCGGGGCTTGCGGTCAAGATCAACATGGTCGCGCTGAAGGGCCTGAACGACGACGCCATCGCCGACATGCTGCGTTGGTGCATCGCCGAGGGTCACGACCTGACCCTCATCGAGACGATGCCGCTCGGCGCCATCGATGAGGATCGCGCGGATCGGTTCGTGCCGCTGACCGCCGTCTTCGACGACCTCTCCGCGCTGTTTCCGCTGGTGCGCGACGACAGCAGCACCGGCGGTCCGGCACGATACTGGCGCGTGGAGGGGACCAGGACGCGGCTGGGGCTGATCTCGCCCCTTACCAACAATTTCTGCGACGGCTGCAACCGCGTCCGGCTGACGACGGAGGGCAAGCTTCACGCCTGCCTGGGGCATGAGGAGGCGGTCGATCTGAAGGCCGCGCTGCGCCAAGGCGGCGTCGCCGGGCTCGATGCAGCAATCGACTCGGCGGTCGCAACGAAACCGCGCGCGCACGATTTCCGCATCGGCGCCGGGGAGGCGCCGGCCGTCAGCCGCCACATGAGCGTGACTGGCGGATGACCCTCTACCCACGGCGCGCGCTCGTCAGTTCACCGACCCCGCCGGCGCAGGCGGCCGCAAACGCGCTCGCCGACGCATATGACTGGGTCGATATCGAGAAGGCCGACGTCATCATCGCGCTCGGCGGCGACGGTTTCCTGCTCCAGACGCTCCACACGATGCTCGAATGGCGCAAACCTGCGGTGCCAGTATTCGGCATGAACCTCGGCACCGTCGGCTTCCTGATGAACGAATGGCGCCCGCACGACATCGACAGTCGGCTGGAGCGCGCGAAGGCGTTCAAGGTCACGCCGCTGCTGATGACCGCGACCGGGATCGACGGTCGCATTCACCGCCTCCCCGCGATCAACGAGGTGTCGCTGCTGCGCGAGACGCGGCAGACCGCCAAGATCGAGATCACCGTGAACGACCGCATCGTGCTGGAAGAACTGGCCTGTGACGGCATCCTCGTCGCGACCCCCGCCGGCTCGACCGCCTACAACCTCTCAGCGCAGGGACCGATCCTGCCGCTCGGCTCGGGCATGGTCGCGCTGACCCCGATCAGCCCGTTCCGCCCGCGGCGCTGGCGCGGGGCGATCCTGCCCGACAAGGCGCGGGTGTCCCTGCGCATCCTCGAACCCGACAAGCGGCCCGTCTCCGCCGTCGCGGACCAGCGCGAGATTCGCGACGTGGCGCAGGTCGATATCGCGATGGACCGCGCCCGCGAACTGACGCTGCTGTTCGACCCCGAACATGCGCTCGACGACCGGATCACGATGGAGCAGTTTCTGTCATAATCGGCCCACAATCTGGGTTGCATCCCGCCGCGCGCGGGCTATAGACGCGCCCTCGGCAACGATCCCTGATAGCTCAGCGGTAGAGCTCTCGACTGTTAATCGAGCGGCCGTAGGTTCGAATCCTACTCAGGGAGCCACCGAAGCGAACGCCGCGATGCGGTTGCGCTCATCGCCTTCTTTCCCGACAATCACGCAGTCTTGCGATACACCCAGACCCGCGCTGGGGGCACGTTGCGCCAGCTCGTCCCCGCCAGCCGCACGCCCAGGCCATTGCGGCGTTCGACAGGCGGGCGCAACCCATAGGAGAACTGCACGAACAGCCCGTGGCCGGGTAGCCGATCGAGCATGCCCTCGATCAGTTGTTGCCCGCGCTCGCCGGGAAAATTGCGCAGCGGAATCCCGGAAATCACCGCATCGAACGGCTCATCGCCTTCCAGATGCTTCAGATCGAAGGCGTCGCCCTGGATGACGGTGATGCCGGGGAACTTCTTCGCGATCGTCCGCGCGAAACGCGCATCGGCCTCGATCGCGACGATTCGGTCGGGCGCGATGCCGTGCGCGACGAGCGCGCGGGTGATCGATCCCGTGCCCGGCCCCAATTCCAGCACGCGGCCATGGCCGATCGAATCCACCTCCGCCGCCATCAGCCGGGCAAGCCGCGCCCCCGACGGCGCGATCGCGCCGACCGCGCGCGGGTTGCGCGCCAAGCGGGTCGCGAAGTGGAGCCAGTCCTTCATGCCCCCGTTCTTGATGCCTGCGTGCTTCATGCCGCGCGCTGGCTAGCGCCCCCGGCGCTTTGCCGCCAGCCCCCAAACACGCTCGAACCTGCCGCGACCGGGCGCCGCGACGAACCGTTGGTTGACGGAGCCAAGTCGTTCATCGCACGTTCCACTGGGGGACACTAAAACGCAGGAGCGTTTCGCCCCTCGGCGAACACGGAGACGGACAAATGAGAGCAAGTAAACTGGGTCGCGGTGCCGTCATCGCCGCACTGGCCGGAACGACGCTGCTGGTGTCGGCCTGCGCCACGGAAACCCCCTACCGCCCGGCGACGGGATCGGGCTTCAACCGCACCGGCTATAGCGAGCGGCAGGTCGAATCGAACCGGTTCCTGGTGACGTTTGCCGGCAATACGGTGACCGATCGCGACACGGTGGAGCGGTATCTGCTGTTCCGTGCGGCCGAACTGACGCTCCAGAACGGCTATGACTATTTCATCATGGTCCAGCGTGACACCGATCGTCAGGCGCAGACCTATTCGACGCCCGGTTTCGGCCCGCGCTATGGCTTTGGCGGGTTCTGGGGTCCCTCGTGGAATTTCTACGGTCGGCCTTATGGCTGGCGCCGGTTCGGTGGCGGCTTCGGTTATGGCGGCTTCGGCGGGTTCGGCTGGGACGATTTCGACGTCCGCACCGTCGATCGCTACGAAGCGAGCGCCGAGATCGTGATGCGCAAGGGCAATCCCGGCCCCGACAACGTCCGCGCCTTCAATGCGCGCGAAGTCGCCGACCGGATCGGACCGACGGTGGTGCTGCCCAAGCGGTAAAGCAACCAGCTTCGTCTTGTAGAAAAGGCCCCGCGGAGACGATCCGCGAGGCCTTTTTTCTCATGCCGCAGTCCTCATTCCACCGGCGCGCCGACCGCACCGTGGCAATGCTTGTATTTGCGCCCCGAACCACACGGGCACGGCGCATTGCGGCTAACCTGCCCGTCCCAGGTCGAGGGATCGGTGCCGAGATCCGACGCCTGCGGCTGTGGCATCTGGAGCGGCGGCAGCTGGGTCGTCACCCCCGAAAACGCGCCCGCGTCGAAATCGCGCGTGTCGTCCTCGCCCGAGAACGGATCGAAATGTGTGGTGATGAAGTCGGGAAGCTCGGGCAATTCCGGAACCGGCTGCATCTGGAACTGGGCGTGCCCGATCGTGCGCGTCACATCCTCGCGGATCGCATCGAGCATCCGCTGGAACAGCATGAACGCTTCCTGCTTGTATTCGTTGATCGGGGTCTTCTGCGCATAGGCACGCAGATGGACGACCTGGCGCAGCGCATCGAGCGTCGACAGGTGCTCCTTCCAGTGATGGTCGAGCGTCTGGAGCATGATCGACTTCTCGATCTGGCGCCACGTATCGGGCTCCAGCTCCGATTCCTTCTGCGCGACCATCGCGTCAGCCTCTGCCTTCACCCGCTCCAGCACGATTTCGGGATCGATCGATTCCTCGTCCAGCCACGCCTCGACCGGCGGCTCGATGTTGAGCAGTTCGGTTAGCTGTGCCTTCATGCCCGCCACGTCCCACTGTTCGGGATAGCTGCCGACCGGACACGCCTCGCCGACGACCGCGTTGACCGTCTCGGTGCGCATGTCCTCGACCACATCGCCGATCGTGTCCGCATCCATGATGTCGGCGCGCTGTTCGTAGATGACCTTGCGCTGATCGTTCATCACATCGTCATATTCGACGACCTGCTTGCGGATATCGTAGTTGCGCGCCTCGACCTTCTTCTGCGCGGTCTCGATGGCCTTTGACAGCCACTTCGACCCGATCGCCTCGCCGTCCTCGATGTTCGACCGCATCATCTTGGCGAACAGCGTATCCGGGCCGAAGATGCGCAGCAGATCGTCGTCGAGGCTGAGGTAGAAACGGCTGAGCCCCGGATCGCCCTGACGCCCCGAGCGGCCGCGCAGCTGGTTGTCGATGCGCCGGCTCTCGTGCCGCTCGGTGCCGAGCACGAACAGCCCGCCCGCCGCCAGCACCTCGGCCTTTTCGGCGGCGATTTCCTGACGGATGCGCTCGATCGCGGCATCGCGCTCCGGACCTTCAAGCAGATCGGCAAGCTCGTCGCCAACCCGAAATTCCAGATTGCCCCCCAGCTGGATGTCGGTGCCGCGACCCGCCATGTTGGTGGCGATCGTCACCACGCTCTTGCGGCCGGCCTGTGCGACGATGTGCGCCTCACGCTCGTGCTGGCGCGCGTTCAGCACCTCATGCTCGACACCCTCCTGGGTGAGGAATGCCGACAGCAGTTCCGACTTCTCGATGGACACGGTGCCGACGAGCACCGGCTGGCCCTGCTCCGCATGCGTGCGGATGCGCTTCGCGATCGCCGCGAACTTCTCCTCGGTCGACTTGTAGAACTCGTCCTCCTCATCGACGCGCTGCACCGGCACGTTCGTCGGGATGGTGACGACGTTCATCTTGTAGATATCGTAGAATTCCGCCGCCTCGGTCGCGGCGGTGCCGGTCATGCCCGAAAGCTTGGGATACATGCGGAAATAGTTCTGGAAGGTGATCGAGGCCATCGTCTGGTTCTCGGGCTCGATCGTCACGCCTTCCTTCGCCTCGACCGCCTGATGCAGGCCATCGGACCAGCGCCGCCCGTCCATCATGCGCCCGGTGAATTCGTCGATGATGACGACCTTGCCGTCCTTCACGATGTAATCCGTGTCGGCCTTGAACATCTTGTTCGCGCGGAGCGACTGGTTCAGGTGGTGGACGACCTGTGTATTCTCGAAATCATAGAGGTTCGTGCCCTGGAGCAGCCCCGCCGCCTCCAGCATCCGCTCGGCGCGCTCGGTGCCGGCTTCGGTCAGGATGATCGACTTCTGCTTCTCGTCCTTCTCGTAATCCTCCTCGCCGAACTGCTTCACGACCGCATCGACCTGCATGTAGAGATCGGACTTGTCGTCGGTGGGACCGGAAATGATGAGCGGCGTGCGCGCCTCGTCGATCAGCACCGAATCGACCTCGTCGACGATCGCCATCGCGAACGGGCGCTGGACCATCGACGCGCGATCATATTTCATGTTGTCGCGCAGATAATCGAAGCCGAATTCGTTGTTCGTGCCATAGGTGATGTCCGAATGATACGCGTCGCGGCGCTGCTCGTCGGTCAGGTTCGGGATGATCGTGCCGACCGTCAGGCCGAGGAAGCGGTAGACCTGCCCCATCCAGTCGGCGTCGCGCGCGGCAAGATAGTCGTTGACCGTGATGACGTGGACGCCCTGCCCCGGCAGCGCGTTCAGATAGGTGGCCAGCGTCGCAACGAGCGTCTTGCCCTCACCGGTGCGCATCTCGGCGATCTCGCCGCGGTGAAGGACGATGCCGCCGACCATCTGGACGTCGTAATGCCGCTGGCCGAGCACGCGGCTCGCCGCCTCGCGAACGGTCGCGAAGGCTTCGGGAAGAATCTGGTCGAGCGTCTCGCCCCCCGCCAGCCGTTCGCGGAACCGCCCGGTCTGCTGGGCAAGGTCCGCGTCCGACATCGCCTGGAGCGTGGGTTCGAAGCTCGCGATCTTCGCGAGCGTTGGGCTGAGCGACTTGACGTAACGATCGTTCGACGAGCCGAAGAGCGATTTGGCGATGCTGCCGAGCATGACGGTGGTGTCCTGATGGTCTGAACGCGCGGGCCTGCGTGAAAGCGGGCCGCGCCGATTGGGAGAAAATGTCACGAGGATCGCCGCAATTTCGGGCGACGGGCATCTCGCTACTCGCGCCGGCGGCTCGCATAAATCGGAGCAAACGGATTCACGAAAACCAGGACAAATGCGGTCGGGAACGCCTGCCGGGCAAGCGTCGGCAAAGACATTACAGGGCGAATGGTCTGTGTCCGCACGACCGTAGCGGCCGCAACTGCAGTCGCCCGCCGCTCCGCCACCGCCTGGACCGCCTGCCCATCCCGCACGCCGCCACCGACGCCGGTCAGCGCCGAAATCAGGGCAGAGAGAAGGAGCAGAAGGTTCATCGCAGGCGGGACATAGGAAGTCGGCGGCCTTCCGTCCAATCCAATTCGCTTACCAGATGACGCGCACGGGATACTGGCGGATCGTGGCGTCTGCCGTCACGATCGGCAGGTCCGAATGAACGGCAAAGGCGATTAGCATGCGGTCGACGGGATCGAGGTGCAGCAGTGGCAACAACCCGGCGATGACCGAGCATGCAGCTGGATAGTCCATGATCGACGCGCCCAGTTGCGTCGCGATTTCCGCAAATGGCAAGTCCGCACCGAAACGCCCGCGTCGATTGAGGTCGACGAACTCGTAGGCCGTCACCGCGCTGATGAGAACCTGCTGGTCCGGATCGAGGATAGCGTTTCGCGCCGCCTCACTCAGCCGGGGATCGCCAATCCCCACCCAGACCAGCGCATGGGTATCAAGCAGGATCGCCAAATTTCTTCCGATAATGCTCTTCCCACTCGGCATCCGACATCGTCATCGACCGGATATCGAATTGCGGCATCGTCTGGAATTTGTGGCGCCACATCCCGATAGCCGCGCGACGACCGGTCGCGATCCGCTCGCGCGCCTGCTGGCTTGCCTCGATGCCGCTGACCGGAATCAGCCGCACCTGCGGTTCGCCGGCCTTGGCAAGAACGACGTCTTCGCCGCGCACGGCCGCCGCGACCAGTTCGGACAATCGCGTCTTGGCTTCTCCGATGTTGACGTGAATCGTCATGGAACGAAGATGGCTTGGCCAACCCTCTTGGTCAAGCTTTCGGCCGTGACATTCGTCTTGGGCGGATTATGTCGCCCTGCATGCACACGTCCATCTCCCCGCTCGCCTTGCCCTTCCCCGAAATGCCAGCCATCGCGGGCGTGTCGGTTCGCGTCGCGCGCGCGCGATATAAGACCTGGGATCGGTGCGATCTGACCTTCGTGACGGTCGATCCCGGCACCGCGGTCGCGGGCGTGCTAACGCAGAGCAAATGCCCCTCTCCCGAAGTGGAGTGGTGCCGCAAGGCGCTGGTTCTGGGCGAGGCGCGCGCGCTCGTCGTCAACGCGGGCAATTCGAACGCCTTTACCGGCAGCCGCGGGCGGGCAGCGGTGGAGGCGATCGCGGCGCGGACGGCGGGGCATCTCGGGTGCAAGCCTTCCGATGTGTTCGTCGCCTCTACAGGGGTGATCGGCGTGCCGCTGCCGATCGACAAGGCCGAAGCCGGGCTTGATGCGGCGTTCACCGCCGACCCCGCCGACTGGCGCGCGGCGGCGGAGACGATCGGGACGACCGACACCTATCCCAAGGGCGCGGTGACCACTGCGGTCGTCGACGGGCGCACGGTGACGCTCGCCGGCATCATCAAGGGATCGGGGATGATCGCGCCGGATATGGCCACGATGCTTGGCTTCATCTTCACCGATGCGGCGGTGGAGGCGGACTGGCTCCAGCGCGCGCTGCTCTCCGCCAACGCGCCGAGCTTCTCGTGCATCACGGTGGACGGCGACACCTCGACCAGCGACACCGTGCTCGCCTTCGCGACCGGCAAGGCGGGCAACGTGCCGCTTACCGATGATGACAGCCCCGGCGCCGATGCCTTCCGCTCGGCGCTGAACGACCTGTGCCGCCAGCTCGCGATGCTCGTGGTGCGCGACGGCGAGGGCGCGACGAAGCTGATCGAGATTGCTGTGACCGGCGCCGAGAGCGACCGATCGGCCCACCGCATCGCGATGAGCATCGCGAACTCGCCGCTGGTGAAGACCGCGATCGCGGGCGAGGACGCGAATTGGGGCCGTGTTGTCATGGCGGTCGGTAAGGCAGGCGAGCCGGCCGAGCGCGACAGCCTGTCGATCCGCTTCGGCGATACGGAGGTCGCACGCGACGGTCTGGCGGTCGAAGGCTATGATGAGGCGCCAGTCTCCGCCCATCTGAAGGGCAAAGAGATCGAAATCGGGGTCGATCTTGGGCTGGGCGATGGCCGCGCGACCGTTTGGACGTGCGACCTGACCCACGGCTACATCTCGATCAACGCCGATTACCGAAGCTAGCGCGGGCACCCACACACGCAGGCCGGAATCCGTCGATCAGATCCCGGCCTCCCATGCCATCAACCGTAAAGTCGTTAAGCCAGCGCGTCCTCGAGCCACGCCTTGATCCGGCCCTTCGGCTCCGCGCCGACCTTGGTCGCGGCAGGCGCGCCGCCCTTGAACAGGATCATCGTCGGGATGCCGCGCACGCCGTATTTGCCCGGCGCGTCGGGGTTTTCGTCGATGTTGATCTTGGCGATCGTCACCTGCTCGCCGAGTTCGTCGGACAGCTCCTCCAGGCTCGGCCCGATCATCTTGCACGGCCCGCACCACTCCGCCCAGAAATCGACGAGCACCGGCTTGTCGGCGCCGAGCACGTCGGCATCGAAACTGGAATCGGTGATCTTCTTGGTGGCCATCGGAAAATTCTCCTTGCTTGAAGGGCAATCTAGGGATGCGCGGGGTCGCACTCAAGCGCCGGCGGCCAAGCCTTCCTCGCGCGCGGTCAAGCGCGGCTTGTGCGCCTCCAGCATGTCAGGCGGCAGCGTGATGAGGCGGGGCGCGGCGGTATAGAGCAGCGCCGCCTCCACCGTCGCTGCCGGAAAGATTACCTGCAGCGCGGCAGCATAGGCGGCCATCTGGCGCAGGTGATATTCGGGCACTTCCTCGATCCCGCGCGGCACCTGGCGACCCGTCTTGAAATCGACAATGCGCACCTGATTGCCACGCACCAGCAACCGATCGACCGTGCCGGCGACAACCAGCCCGTCGCCGACGACGGCGGTGATAGGCGCCTCAGCGAGCGAATCGGGACCGAAGAGATCGGCCATCGCTGGATCGGCCAACACCGAAAGCACGGCCCCCGCGATTGTCGCGCGCGTGTTCGAATCCTCGACCTGCCCGACTTCGGCCAGCCATCGATCCGCCGCACGTTCGCGATCGGCGGGGGCGATGCCGGGCAGTCGCTCGAACAGCGCATGGATCAGCCGCCCGCGCTCGGCCGCGGCACGCATCGCCGGCGTCGGCGGCGGATCGGGGACCGCGTCGTCGCCGAGCGAGGACGGCGAGAGCGGGCGCGGCGGGCGGGCCTCCTGCGGCGCGGCTGTATGCGCCCAACCGGGCAAGGCGGGCGCCACCGCGACGCTCGGAGCGGCACGCTTGCCCCGCACCGCCGGTTGCGGCGCGCGCCCCTCGAAGTGCCGTTCGCCCTCCACCGTCGGCGCGCCCAGCGCTTCGAGCGCGCGGTCCGCGGCGGCATACCAGCTCGCCTCGGGCGGCACGCCATTCCACTTCGCGCTCAGCGACCCCGCCACGACCAGTCGCTCTTCCGCACGCGTCGCCGCGACGTAGAACAGCCGCCAATGCTCCGCCCGCTCGCGCGCCTTCGCGTCGTCGATCACCGGTGCCAGCGCCTCGATCCGCTCGGCGGTGCGCGGGCGGATGACCGGGATCGCCGCGTCGAGTCCCTCCGGCGTCCAGCGCAGCACCGATCGCGGCGAGGAATCGGGGTCCGACGTCGCGTCGGCCAGGATCACGACCGGCGCCTGCAGGCCCTTCGCCGCGTGCGCGGTCATCACCCGCACCGCATCCGATGGCGCCCCGGCATCGCGCACGATCTCGACATCGCCGCGGTCGAACCAGTCGAGAAAGCGCTGGAGCGACGGCGTGCTCTGCGTTTCGAAGGCGAGACTCGCGTTCAGAAGCTCCTCGATCGGGTCGCGTGCCTCTTCGCCGAGGCGCCGGATGAGCTGGCGCCGCCCGTCGAGCGGCCCCGACAGGATCTCCTCGAGAAACTGATACGGCGTGGTGAAATCGGCGCGCGCCAGCAGGCCGAGCAGGGCCGAAAGATCGATCGCTGGATTGCGTTGCAGATGCCGCCAGAGACTCCCCGAGCGCGGCGCGGCCGCCGCCAGCAGCTGCTCCTGCGACCAGCCGATCAGCGGTGAGACGAGCAGACTCGCAAGGCTCAGATCGTCGTCGGGCTGCAGGACGAAGCGCACCGCGGCCAGCAGGTCCTGCACCGCGAGCGGCGCGTTCAGCCGGAGCCGATCGACGCCCGCGACCGGCACCCCCTCGGCATGCAGGCGGGCGACGAGCAACTGCGCCAGATCGCCGCGCCGCTTGACGAGGATCATCACATCGGCTGGCGTGACCGCGCCGCCACGCAGCGGCAGCCCCTCATCGATCCAGCCGCGCACCATCCTGGCGATCCGCGTCGCATTCTCGCGCACGGCATCGTCGATCCAGCCCTCCTCGTCGTCGCCGGAGCCGCCTGCGACGACGGGCGGCAACAGCGTCACCGTTCCCGCCCCCGGCACCTGGCTCGCATGCGGCTCGACCCCGTCGGCGAGGCCGAGCGCATCGGCGCCGACGGTGTCGATCACCGAATCGACGAATTCCAGGATCGGCTCGGTCGAGCGGAAGGAATGGACGAGCGACAATTGCGCCATCGGCGCGCCGCGCTCGTCATCGGGCATGTCGTCATCGCCCCGCGCCGCGTTCGCCTTCGCGTCGAAAAACACCCGCGCGGCTTCGAAGAATTGCGGATCGGTGCCCTGGAAGCCGAAGATCGCCTGTTTGTAGTCGCCGACCGTGAACAGCGTGCGCGTCGACGGCGCATGGATGCCGCGCCCGACGAAGAATTCGTCCACCAGCGCACGCACGATCGTCCACTGCGCGACGTTGGTGTCCTGCGCCTCGTCGATCAGGACATGCTCGGTCGTCTGGTCGAGCTTGTAGCGGATCCAGTCGCCGATCCCGTCCTGCTGGAGCAGCGCCACCGTCGCCGCGATCAGATCGTCGAAATCGACCGCGCCCTGCGCGCGCTTGGCGGCGGCATAGGCGCGGGCATAGTCGCGGCCGACCTCGAGCGCCGACGCGAGCAGATCGGCATAGGCGGCCTGCACGCGCAGGTTGAGCAGGCGGCCGCAGTGCCCATGCATCCGCATCGCGAGATCGGCATAGGCCGGGTCGGATGGCGCCTGCCCCCTGTCAAATGACCGCGGATCGCCGTCCGCTTTCGCCCAGACCGCATGGAGCTGATCGAGCGTCGCGGCACGCTGCTCACGTTCGGCCGCGAGCCACAGGCCGATCGCGTCGGCGCGCCCGATGCCCCCCTTCGTTCCCCATGCACGGTTGAGCGCAGCGATCGTCTCCAGCGCCTCGCGGTCGATCGCGTCGTCCCCGCACGCGTCGAGGATCGCTGCCTCGACATCGCCCGCGGGCAGATCGAACGCGCGCCGAAGGAAGGGCGGGATACCGGATGGCAACGCCTCCAGCGCGTCGCGGGCCCGCGCGCAGTCGCGCAGGAAGCCTTCCGCCCCCTCCTCGCCCAATCGCAGCGACAGCACGCCGATCGCCTCCACCGGCCCGCTGCGTCCCGCCGCCTCTGCCTCGACGAGCATCGCCGCCAGCGCCTCGCGCGCCAGCAACGTCTCTTCGCGCGCCTCAAGCGGCCGGAAACCGGGCACCAGCCCCGCCTCGACCGGAAAACCGGCGAGCAAACCCTGGCAAAAACCGTGGATCGTCTGGATGCGCAAACCACCGCCCGGCGCTTCGAGCACCTTGGCAAACAGTGTCCTCGCGCGGTCCTTCAGAACAGGGTTTGGACTCTCACCGAGGGCGGAAAGGTCCATGCTCAATTCCGTCGACGGCATCCGCACCCACGCCGCCAGCCGCTGGCTGATCCGCCCTGCCATCTCGGCCGCGCCTGCCTTGGTGAAGGTCAGGCACAGGATCGCAGCCGGATCGACACCGGCGAGGAGCAGGCGGAACACCCGTGCCGCGAGCACCTGCGTCTTGCCCGTCCCGGCCGACGCCGACAGCCAGACATGCGTCGCCGGATCGCTGGCCTGCCCCTGCGCGCCTTTCAGCGGAGGTAGCGGTTTCGCGAAGTCAGCGGTCACGGCCATACCACTCGTCGCGGCGCATCAGCTGGTCGTAGTCGGCAAAGGGCGCGTATTCGGGGACAAGCTTGGCGGTGAAGGACTCGTCCCCGGTCAGCCATTTCCCCGCCGCCTCGCTGAAATTGTGCGCGGCGATCGCGGTGAAATCCTCGGTCTTGATCCGCCCGTATTTTTCGGCCGCGTCGACCGGGGTCGAGATCTTGCCGAAACCATCACCGTCACGCGCCATCGACCAGTATTCGAACGCCATCGCGGTGCCCGCAAGGCCTTCGAACCCGCCACGTTCCGCGATCAACCCCAGCAGCCCCAATTGCTGGCTGTAACCCGCGCGCACCGCCTTGGCGGACGGCGCCGAACCGGTCTTGTAGTCGATGATGCCGAGCGTGCCGTCCGCCAGCCGGTCGATCCGGTCGAACCGGCCGGACAGCGTCACGCCCGCAATCTCGATTCCCCCCTGCCCTTCGGCACGCAGCACGTCGCGCCCCTCTGCCCGGTTGGCGGCGATACGATCGGCGATCCAGTCGATCGCGGCGATCAGGCGCGGCTGCCACAACGCGCGCAGCAGCGGGTGCGCCGCCGGATCGTCGAGCATCGCCAGCGCGCGCGGACGCAGCGCATCGAGCGCGCAGTCATCCTCCTTCGCCCAAGCCTCCAGGACGCCGTGGACTGCGGTGCCGCGCCACGCCGCCGACGGATCGGCATCGATCGCGTCGAGCGGCATCAGCTTCAGCACGCGCCGCGCGTAGAATGCGTAAGGGTCCGCCTTCAGCCGATCGACCTCGGTCACCGAGATCGCGGTAGGGCGAAGCGCGCGCGCCGGCATCGGCGCTGGGCGATCGGCCGGGACATGCTCACCCGGCGCGTCGAGCGCGTGCGTCCAAGCCTCCAGATCGCGCGCGCGCTCGAACCGCTCGCCCGCCAGCGCCTCCAGTCGCAACCACAGTCGCGACGCGATCGCAGGCCCGCGCGCGTCGCGTCGGCTGCGCGTCACCAGCACCTCTGCCGCGCCAAGCGCCTGCCCGAAATCATGCGCCGCGACGCCGATGCGCTGCTCGAGCCCCGCCAGCCCGAGTTCGGCACGGATGCGCGGCGCGAGCCACGGATCGGGCGCAGGCACCGACGGCCAACTCCCCTCGTTAAGTCCACCGAGCACCACAAGGTCCGCGCTCTGCAACCGCGCCTCGATCAGCCCATAGATGGCAAGCCGCGGATGCCCGCCTTGCTGCGGACGCACCGCAACCTCGTCCATCAGCGTGCCGAGCATCGTCGCCAGTGTCTCGGCCGAAAGCCCCGCCGGCCCCCGCGCCGCCTCGCGTTCGAGGTCGGCGAGCATCTCCGCCGCCGCGCGCCCCGCCGGCCCCGCCCAGACCGCATCGCCGGCGAGCG
The DNA here is from genome assembly GCF_902498785.1 of Sphingomonas sp. EC-HK361. Classification (GTDB taxonomy): domain Bacteria; phylum Pseudomonadota; class Alphaproteobacteria; order Sphingomonadales; family Sphingomonadaceae; genus Sphingomonas. Next base: position 21,215 of record NZ_LR701494.1, on the reverse strand, counting down.
CCGACGCCGCCTCGCGCAGCGCGCCGACCATTTCGGTGAGCGTCCGCGCCGCGCCGAGCGTGCGCTCGACCGGCTCGAGAACCGCCGCCGCTTCCGGCCACCACGCCGCAGCGGCCGCGCGAATGCCGCGCTCGCGCTCCGGGCCATCGGCCAGATGCGCCGTCACACCCGAAAGACCCGGGGCACAGCGCGGTCCGCGCAACGCACGGTCGAGCAACCGCACGCCGTCCGTCCATGCAGCGCGCGTCTCGCCGGATCGAACGAGCGGATGTTTGAGCAGGCTCATCAGCGCGAGCGGCGCGAAGTCCTGCGCGACCGCCTCCAGGATCGCGATCATCAACGTGCCGGGCGGCAGGATCGACAGTGGCCTTCCCGCCGAATCGTCCACCGTGATCCCCCAGCGCCGGCACAGCGCCGCCACGCGCCGCGCGAGCCCGCGATCGGGGGTTACCAGCGCCGCCGTCCGCTCGGGCGCTTCCAGCGCCTCGCGCAACGCAAGCGCGATCGCCTGCGCCTCCTCCGCCGGGGTCGCGAGTTCGGCAAAGGTCACGCCGGTGAGCCGGCGATGCTCGGGCCGGAGATCGCCCCACCGCGCGGTAAGCTCGGGCGGCGCAAGCGCAGCGGCGATGGCGCGTCCGCGCGCGATGCTCGCGTCGAGATCGCTGCCGTCGCGCCAGGTGGAGAACTCGCCCCGCGCAACCCCCATCCGTTCGACCAGCAGCTTCAGCTGGAACTGCGGGTGCGTCTCGATCGATCGCCGGCGCCGCCCGGTGACCGGATCGGGCGCGTGCGGCCCGATCATGTCCCATTCCTCGTCGCTAAGGCCGGTGCCGAGCCCCGCAAGCACGACCAGACCGTTCGGCAGGTCCGCGATGCAGCGCAGCGCCTGCGCGACGGCGGGCGCGGGATCGGATATGCCGGCCGCGCACACGAACCCTTCCGGCGGCGTAGCCTTCCAGCGCTCCGCCATTCGCCGCAGCAGTCGCGAACGTCGGTCCGCCGCATCGATCCGCCCAAGCCGCGCCAGCTCCTCGGGCCAGCGATCGATGACGAGATTGAAGAGATCGAGCGAAGTCTGCCAGTGTCGCGGAAGGTCGGGCGCGATATCGAGGTCGCGCAGCCGCCGCGGCGACACCTCCTCGACCGTCAATTGATCGAGCGTCCGCGCCAGATCGCCGGCGAGCCGCACCGCCTCCGCCCCGTCGATCGGCCGGCCGCCCGCGGCACGCTCGTCCTGCACCAGCCGCGCGAGGATCATCCGCCGGGCGAGCGGATCGATCGCTGGCGACACCGCCTCGCCATCGCCCGCGGGATCGAGCGCCGCCGCGCTTGCCTCTCCCGCCTCGATATCGCCCAGCACCACGAGCCGCGGCAACAGCAACGCCCCCCCGCTCGCGCGCACGAACGCCTGCGTCACCGCGAGCTTGGACCTGTTGTTGGGTAGCAGCACCATGCCGCGTGCGAGGCTCAGTGGTTCGCCGCCAAAGCGCCGGATCAGCCCCGCGACCAGCGCATCCGCGAACGCGCGGTGCGCCGGGATAGTGTAGAGCCGGGGCCGCCGGCCCTCAGCCATCGGCAAGGATCGCCTGCGTCCGCCCGATCGCCGCCGGCGTGCCGACATCGAACCACAGTCCCTGGTGGACGAGGCCGTAGGCGCGCCCCGTCTCGATCGCGCGGTTCCAGAACAAATTTGTGGAGAACGGACCGTCCGGCCAGTCGCGGATGACGCGCGGCGACAGGATCTGGACACCGGTATAGACGAAGGGCGCCAATCGGCCGCTCTGGCGCCGCTTCACGATCCGCCCCTGCGCGTCGAGGTGGAAATCACCCTGCCCGCCGTGATTGTGCGCGCGCGCCAGCGGCACGAGCAGTAGCAGCGCATCCATCGTGGCATCGTCCCACCGCGCAGCCAGCATCCGGATCGCGTCGGTCGGGCCATCGACCCACAGATTGTCGCTGTTGACCACGAGGAACGGGTCATCGCCGATCAGATCACGCGCCTGGACGATGCCGCCGCCGGTCTCCATGAGCCGCCCACGCTCGTCCGACACCGTGACCGCAATCCCCTTCACCCGGTTGGCGAGGTGCGCCTCCAGCGCGTCGGCAAGGTAATGAACGTTGACGATCGCTCGCTCCACCCCGGCAGATCGCAACCGGTCGAATACGTGATCGAGCAGTGCCTTGCCCGCCACCTCGACCAGCGGCTTGGGCCGGGTCGCGGTCAACGGGCGCATCCGCTTGCCGAGCCCCGCCGCCATCACCATCGCGGTCTTCGGCACGGGCGCGCCAGGATCGGGACGGAGATTGACGGGCCGGGTCATGCGCGGGCGTCCGTCCCGCTCAACACCATCGGATCGCCGCGCAGTTCGGGCGGGATGTTCGCGTCGAACCAGTCCGCGACCGGCGCGAGCGCGGGGAAGGACAGGTCGCGCTCGAGATAGGCCCAGACGCGCGGACACATGCCGGGATAGCGCGGCTTGCCGTCGCGCTTCCACAGCCGGGTGAAGATGCCGATGATCTTCGCGTTCCGCTGCGCGCCGAGGACGTGATAGGCGTCGAGGAAATCGTCGCCCTCGCCCGTCGCCTGGCGGTAGCGCGCGAGCATCATGTCCTCCAGCGACGGCTCCACATCGCGTCGCGCATCCTGCAGCAGCGAGACTAGGTCATAGGCCGGATGCCCCGCCAGCGCGTCCTGGAAGTCGAGCAGCCCGAGCACGCGGCCATCGCCGGGCAGCATCAGATTCTCGGCATGATAATCGCGCAGCACCACCACCGGCGGCGCATCGACCCAGCGGCCGAAGACATCGCCCCACGCGCGCGTGTAGCCCGCGACATCGACGTTGAGCCCGATCGCCGGGCAATACCATTCGGTGAGCAGCGCCGCCTCGCGGTGAAGCTCCCGCCGGTCATAGGGCCTGAGCGCCCCTGCCGGGTGCCCGCGCAGCGCGACGAGCAGGTCGATCGCGGCGGCATAGAGATCGGTCGCGGCGTGGGGTGCGGCATCGATCGCCTCGCGCATCCGGGCGTCGCCGAAATCCTCGATCAGGACCAGTCCCGCCGCCTCGTCGCTTGCCAGGATCGCAGGCGCGGGAAAGCCGCGTTCGACCAGCCAGCGCGCGATCGCGAGGAAGGGGCGCGGGTCCTCATGCGGCGGCGGCGCGTCCATCAGCACGGCCCCGCGCTCTCCCATGCGCACGCGGAAATAGCGACGGAATGACGCGTCCCCGGCGAGCGGCAGGATGTCCGCTCCGCCCCAGCCATGCGCGGCGAGAAAGGCAGGCGCGCCCGCAGGCGGCGTCATATCAGGGGTCGCCGCTCCCGGCAGCGTCAGGCTTTCCATCGGCCTTCCCATGCCGCTGGCCGCACCCAAGTCAAGCATCGTGCGCCGTCCGGTTCGATCGCCAGCGTCAGCGCGAGCGCGTCGGGCCATGCGTGGGCCCCCGCACGCTCCGCCCACTCGATGAGCAGCACGGAATCCGCGCGTGCCTCGTCCAGACCAAGCTCCTCGATCTCGGCAACGGCGTCGATCCGGTAGAGGTCGATGTGCAGCACCGGCATCCGCACTTCAGGCGGTTGATAGGGCTGGACGATCGCAAAGGTCGGGCTCGGCGCCTCGCCTGCTAACCCGAGTGCGGCGAGGAATCCGCGCGCGATGCTCGTCTTGCCCGCGCCGAGCGGCCCGGCGAGCGTGATGACGTCCCCCGCCCGCGCCACCCGTGCGAGGTCCGCTCCGATCGCCTCGGTGGCTGCCGCGTTCTTCAGGATCATCGCCGCGGCAGCTCGATCGTGACGAGCGTCCCCGCGCCGGGTTCGCTCACCAACTGCACCGTGCCGCGGTGCGCCTCGACGAACTGCTTCGCAAGCGGCAGGCCGAGGCCGAGCGCGCGCTCGCCCTCGCCCGTCACACCCGGCCGTGCGAAGCGATCGAAGGCGTGCGCCACGGCATCCGCATCCATCCCGGCGCCATCGTCGGACACCACGATCCGCGCCCGCGTCGCGCTGCCGTCGGCGTGGAGCAGCACACGACCGCCCTCTGTAACCGCGCTGATCGCGTGGCGCAGCAGATGCTCGACCGCCTGCCGGATCCGCTTCGGGTCGCCCGAGGCGCGCCCCACCGTGCGCGAAATCTCCACCACGAAATCGACCTTCCGGCGCGTCGCCAGCGGCATCAGCGTATCGACGGCGGCACGCGCCACGTCGCCCAGATCGATGTCCTCGCGGGTCAGCGCCGCATTGGCCTCCGACTGGGTGAGGTCGAGCACATCATCGACCAGCACGCCGAGCCGCTCGACCGAATCGAGGATCGCCTCGACATAGCCGTCCGCGTCCTTTGACAGCTTGCCGGCATAGCCGCCGTGAAGCATCTCCGCGAAGCCGCTGATCGAGGTCAGCGGCGTGCGCAGTTCGTAGCTCATGTTCGCGACGAACGCGGTCTTCACGCTGTCCGCCGCCACCAGCGCTTCGTTGCGGTCGCGCAGCGCCTGCTCGATCCGGCGGCTGTCGGAAATATCGAGCATCGTGAAGAGCGCGTTGCCATCCGGAAGAGGGACTGCGGCGAACTCGAAATGCCGCCCATCGGCAAACGCCACCCGTCCGCCGCGCTGCTGGCGATCGATCGTGGCGGATCGCACCAGCTCGCCGATCAGCGACGCGCGGGCAGGGTTGGCGAGACGATCCGCAGCGGCCTGCGCGAAGGTATCGACGCGCGGATGCGCGCTCAGGAACTCCTCCTCGAACCCCCACAGCGCCCGGAAGCGGTTGTTCCACAGCTGCAAGCGGCCGTCCGCCGCGAAGACGCCCAGCGCCTCGAACAGATTGTCGAAGGTCGCGGTGCGCACCCGCAGCAGCGTGTCGCGCGCGCTCGCCAGCTGCACCTGCTCGGTCCGGTCCTCGAAGATCAGCAGCAGGCCGCCATCGGGCAGCGGCTGCGCGACGACGCGAATGTGCGTGCCGCCGACGAGATGCCACGTCTCCTCGATCGCGCCCTCTGCGGGCACGAACCAGTCGCGCCGCTCCGCCTTCCATCCGGGAAAGTCGCGCACTTCCGGCAGCCGGTTCGCCTCGCGCATGCGATCGAGCACGCGGTCGAACTCAGGACGGTCGGCCAGCCATTCGGTGCGCATCGCGAACATGCGGCGAAACGGCTGGTTGCAGAAGATGAGGCTGCGATCGGCGCTGAACTGCGCGACCCCCGCCGACAGCCGGTCGAGCATCGCGCGCTGCGCCTCGCCGAAACGGACCAGCCGCCCCTGCGCCTGCTCCAGCTCGTCGATATCGAGCGCGAACCCGGCGACCCCGCCGGTCGGCAGCGGCACGTCGATCACCCGCATCATCCGCCGCGCGCCGTCGATCGTCACCGGCACCGCCTGATCGTGCGGTCGCCCGCCCTCCTTCGCTGCTGCCGCCCCGGCAAGCGGCCCGCCCGCGCCGACCGCCTCGACCAGTTCCAGCCCGCGCGCGATGACCTCCCCCGCATCACGCGCCTCGACCGCGGCGACATACGCGCTGTTCACCATCGACAGCTTCAGGTCGCCGCCGCGATACCACATCGGCAACGGCGCCGCCTCGATCAGCCCGGTCAGCGCATCATAGGCCTGCGCCAGCCCGTCGCGCTCGTCGCGCAGCCGCGCCATCCGCGCCTCGCTGTCGGTCGCGTCGAAGACCCAGATCACGACCGCGCCCGGCGTGCCGAAACCATCGCCTGCCCGCGCGCCGCGGAGCACCAGCGTGCGAGCACCGCCCTGCGGGATGATCACAAGCGAGAAGTCGCGCCCCGCCGTGCGCGCCGCCTCGACCCCGCGGGCGAGCGCAGCGTGGTCCTCCGCGCCCAATCCGGCACTGTCGCCGCGCAGCCCGCCAAGATCGGCCGGGGCACGGTCGAAGCCGAAGACCGTCGCCAGCGCGGGCGCCATGTCGATCCGCCGATCCGCGCGAACGGTGAACGCCATCGCCGGCGCGCTGGCCAGCAGCGCCGCCAGTCGCACGTTCGTTTCCTCCGCCGCAGCCGTCGCCTCGCGCAGGCGCAGTCCCTTATAGAACAAAATCCCGGCGCCAAGGATGAGGAGCGCCAGCAAACCGCCGCCCAGCGACACGGCAATTACCGACAGTTCGACCAAGCCAGCCCCTCTTGCGCCCGTATGCTTACCATCTGGCGGGTACTACGTGCGCTCGCCTTCTGCCAGCCACGATCCGCAGATGCCGCTCATCGCGCATCCATTTAGCGGCAAAACGGAATCCGGCGCACCGCGCCAGACCCCGTCCCTGTCCGCCCGGTGCGACCCGAAGCGTGGCGTCAGCGCAGGTCGAACCGGTCCGCGTTCATCACCTTCGTCCAGGCGCGAACGAAGGCGTTGACGAAGTGGCCTTCCGCATCCTCGGTGGCATAGGCCTCGGCGAGCGCGCGCAGTTGCGAGTTCGACCCGAAGACCAGATCGACCCGCGTGCCGGTCCATGTCTGCTCGCCCGTCTTGCGGTCCCGGGCAACGAAGGTGCCGTCATCGACCTTCGCCCATGTCATCGTGAAGCTGGTGCCAAGCAGATTGCGGAAGAAGTCGTTGGTCAGCTGTCCCGGCCGGTCGGTGAACACGCCGTGCCGTGACCCGCCATGATTGGCGCCCAGCACGCGCAGGCCGCCCACCAGCACCGTCATCTCGGGTGCGGTCAGGCCGAGCAGATGCGCGCGATCGACCAGCAGTTCCTCGTCGGAATAGACCGAGCTTTCGCCGACATAGTTGCGGAAAGCGTCGATGCGCGGCTCGAGCGGATCGAAGGACTGAGCGTCGGTCTGGTCCTGGCTCGCATCGGTGCGGCCCGGCGTGAAGGGCACCGTCACGTCATGCCCCGCATCCCTCGCGGCTTTCTCGACCGCTGCCGAACCGCCTAGCACGATTACGTCGGCAAGGCTCACGCCCCTGCCGAAATCGCGCTGGATACCTTCCAGCACCGACAGCACCTGCGCCAGTTCGGCTGGCTCGTTGACCGTCCAGTCCTTTTGCGGCGCCAGCCGGATCCGCGCGCCGTTGGCCCCGCCGCGCTTGTCGGTGGCGCGGAAGCTGGATGCGGACGCCCACGCCGTCTTCACCAGCTGTGAAACGCTGAGCCCCGATGCGAGGATACGCTGCTTCAGATCGGCGACGTCGCCATCGCTCATCGCAGCGCCAGTCGCGGCAGGCACGGGGTCCTGCCAAAGCCGCGGTTCGGCCGGCACTTCCGGGCCGAGCAGGCGGACGAGCGGACCCATGTCGCGATGGGTCAACTTGTACCATGCCTCGGCAAAGGCCTTCGCGAACTGATCGGGGTTCTCGTAGAACCGGCGCGAAATCTTCTCATAATCCGGGTCGAAGCGCAGCGACAGGTCGGTGGTCAGCATCGTCGGGCGATGCATCTTTGTCGGATCATGCGCATCCGGCACGTCCGCCGCCGCGTCCTTCGCGACCCACTGCTTCGCGCCGGCCGGGCTCGTCGTCTGTTCCCATTCGTTCTCGAACAGGTTCTTGAAGAACAGGTTCGACCATTTGGTCGGCTCCTGCGTCCACGTCACCTCCAGCCCGCTGGTGATCGTATCGCCGGCATTGCCCTTGCCGAAGCTGTTGGCCCAGCCAAGCGCCTGCATCTCGATGCCCGCGCCCTCCGGCTCGGCGCCGACATATTGATCGGGCACCGCGGCGCCGTGGGTCTTGCCGAAGGTGTGACCGCCGGCGATCAGCGCGACCGTCTCCTCGTCGTTCATCGCCATGCGCGCGAACGTCTCGCGGATGTCCTTTGCTGCGGCAACGGGATCGCCGCTGCCGTTCGGGCCTTCGGGATTGACGTAGATGAGCCCCATCTGGACCGCGGCGAGCGGGTGGGCGAGGTCGCGGTCGCCCGAATAGCGCTCATCGCCCAGCCATTCGCGCTCGGCGCCCCAGTTCACGCTCTGGTCCGGTTCCCACACATCGACCCGGCCACCGCCAAAGCCAGCAGTCTCGAAGCCCATCGATTCCAGCGCGACATTGCCGGTGAGAACCAGCAGGTCGGCCCAGCTGAGCTTGCGCCCATATTTCTGCTTGATCGGCCAGAGCAGCATGCGCGCCTTGTCGAGGTTCGCGTTGTCCGGCCAGCTGTTGAGCGGGGCGAAGCGCTGCTGCCCAGCGCCCGCGCCGCCGCGCCCGTCGCCGATGCGGTAGGTGCCGGCCGCGTGCCACGCCATGCGGATAAACAACGGGCCGTAATGGCCGAAATCCGCCGGCCACCAATCCTGCGACTCCGTCATCAGCGCGGTGATGTCGGCCTTTACCGCATCGAGGTCGAGCGACTTGAACGCCTCGGCGTAATCGAACCCATCATCCATCGGATCGCCCGAGGGCGGGTTGGTGTGGAGGACCGAAATGTCGAGCTGATTGGGCCACCACAGCCGGTTGGTCATCTCGAAGAGGACGGCGGCGCCATCGACACGCGCGCCCTGAATCGCGCCGTCCTTGGTCGGCCCACCCGATGCGCCCATGGGGCACTGGCTCTCGGCGTTCATCGCATCTCCAATCATTTCTGCTCGGGGTTATCGAAGGGCGATCCTCGACCCACACCGCTGATCTGTCCAATCACTTAAAGTCATGAGACTGATCGAGTGACGCAGCATAGCGTCGACTATTGGTCCACCGCGGCCTGATAGCCGTCATAGCCCTGGCAGCTCTGCGGATCCTTGCGGCAGCGCTTCTCGTAATCGCGGCGCTCGCGTCCTTCGCGCGCTTCCTTCTTGCGCATCTTGCGGCCGTAGTTGCGATCGGCCTCGTCCTGGCTCGTCGTCGTCCAGTCGACCACCTGTCCTGCCGCCTGGAAGGGTGCCTTCACCACGCTCGCCACCGTTTTCACGCACCCGCCAAGGCCGAGCGCCAGCGGCAAGGCCAGAACAATCAGCATCTTACGCATTACTCGTGCTCCCCGCGCCCGCCATTACGGACCTCAACTCCCAATGCCGTAAAATCGGTGAAAAAGCCATCGATGCCCTGCGCCAGCGCGGCGCGGATTTCGCCCACCACGTCGCCCGCACCGCGCGGATTGATCCCCTTGCGAAACCGGGAGGGCAGGAAATAATTCTCCGCGCGGTAGGTCCAGGGATGGACGCGCAGCCCCGCCGCATGGGCGTCGGCGACGAGCGCGGTTGGCGCGTCCCCGTTCCACAGCTGCGCCTTGTTCGGGCCGATTCCCCAGGCATAGCGCGCGATCGCTCTCAACCCGTCAGCGGTCGTCATCGCGGCGTAGCTCGGCGCGGCGCCGTCCGCAGGCCCGCCCGCGCCATCGACGAGCTGGATCAGGCGAATTTTCGTGAGCGTCGCGATATGCTGCAGGTTCTTCACCTCGAACGACTGGATGAACACCGGCGCATCGGCCGAGTCCCACCCCGCGTCGCGTAGTTGGTTCACCAAAAGCGTGTCAGTCGGATGGTCGATGCTCGCGAAATAGGTCGGATGCTTGGTTTCCGGATAGATGCCGATCGTGCGCCCTGTCACCTTCGTGGCGCGCTTGGCGAGCGCGATGATCTCGGCGAGCGTCGGAATTTCGAACCGGCCGTCGAACTTCGCATTGGCCGGGCGCAGCAGCGGCAGGCGCTCCTTCGCGTGCAGCGTCTTCAGCTCGGCAAGCGTGAAGTCCTCGACGAACCAGCCGGTGTGTTTCTCCCCGTCGATCGTCTTCGTCGTCCTGCGGTCCGCGAATTCGCGGTGCCCGGCGACGTCGGTCGTATCGGTGATGTCGTTTTCGTGCCGCGCGACGAGGATGTCGTCCTTCGTCGGCACGAGGTCCGGCTCGATGAAGTCCGCGCCTTGCTCGATCGCGAGTTCATAGGACGCGAGCGTGTGTTCGGGGCGCAGCCCGCTCGCGCCGCGGTGCGCGATGACGATCGGGGCGGAAAGCGCGTTGCTGGTCATCGGCGCAGTCTGCGCCGCGACAGGCTGCGACGCCAGCGCGATGAAGACGAGGCCAGTGACCGGGCCGGTGAAGCGGATTGCGGAAACCAACCGGCGCGAAAGCGTTTCGAAAGCGAACTCCAAGGGGCGAGCCATGCATTTCACCATCAACGGCGCGACGCTGAACGCCGAACCCGACATCCGCGCCTCGCTGCTCGACGTATTGCGCGAACATCTGGGGCTGACCGGCACCAAGAAGGGCTGCGACCACGGCCAGTGCGGGGCGTGCACGGTGCTGGTGAACGGGCGGCGGATCAATAGCTGTCTCACGCTGGCGGTGATGCATCAGGACGATGACATTATGACGATCGAGGGACTTGGCACGCCCGACAATCTCTCGCCCATGCAGGCGGCGTTCGTGAAGGCTGACGGCTATCAATGCGGCTATTGCACACCGGGGCAGATATGCTCGGCGGTCGGCATGCTGGATGAGGTGGCGAAGGGCTGGCCGAGCCATGTTTCGGCCGACCTGGCCCGTCCCGGCTTCGACGACGACGAGATTTCGGAACGGATGAGCGGCAATCTGTGTCGCTGCTCGGCCTACCCGAACATCGTTGACGCGATCCGCGAAGTTGCCGCGGCCGACACCGGGCTTGCGGAGGCGGCGGAATGAGGACGTTCGATTACGCGAGGGCCGACAGCCCCGAAGCCGCGGTCCGGGCCAGCGGCGCGGGCGTGAGGTTCATCGCGGGCGGCACCAACCTGCTCGACCTGATGAAACTGCAGATCGAAACCCCGACGAAGCTCGTCGATATCAGCCGGCTCGATCTGGCCGGGATCGAGGAGCGCGGGGATGGCGGGCTGACGATCGGCGCGCTCGTTCCGAACAGCGATCTCGCCGCCGATCCGCGCGTCATCGCGAAGTATGAAGTATTAGCGCGCGCGTTGCTCGCTGGCGCATCGGGGCAGCTGCGCAACAAGGCGACGACGGGCGGCAATCTGCTCCAGCGGACGCGCTGCTGTTATTTTTATGACATCGCCGCGCGCTGCAACAAGCGTGACCCCGGCAGCGGTTGCGATGCGCGCGACGGGTTCAACCGTATCCTCGCGGTGCTGGGGACGAGCGAACAGTGCATCGCGACCCATCCCGGCGACATGCCCGTCGCGATGCGCGCGCTCGATGCGACGATCCTGACGCTCAAGCCGGACGGCGACCGGCGGCGGATATCGATCCACGATTTCTACCGCCTCCCCGGCGAAACGCCCGAGATCGAGACCGTGCTGGAGCCGGGCGAACTCATCACCCATGTCGAGCTGCCCGCCCCCGTCGAGGGTGCGCGGCACCTCTACCGCAAGGTCCGCGACCGCGCGTCCTATGCCTTCGCGCTTGTTTCGGTCGCGGGGGTGGTGCGGGTAGCGGAGGGGAAGATCGCCTCCGCTACCCTCGCTTTCGGCGGACTCGGTCCAATGCCCTGGCGCGACGAGGGCGTGGAGGCGGTGCTGGTCGGCGAGGCGCCGGGCGACGACGCGTTCAACGCCGCGGCCGATGCGCTGCTCGCCGATGCACGCGGGTTCGGCGCGAACGATTTCAAGATTCCGCTGATGCGCCGCACGCTCATTGCGTCGCTGCGGCAATTGACGGGGATCGCAGGATGAATCCCCGCATCGCAGGCACCGAAACGCGCGCCGTTCGTCGGCAGGAGAACCGGGCATGACCGAATACCGCATGGACGCAGCGCATGAGGGCCTGGCGCTCGATCGCGGGGTGCAGGGCGTGCTCGGCCAGCCGATCGACCGCAAGGACGGCCCCGCCAAGGTCGCCGGCGCCGCGACCTATGCCGCGGAGTTCGCGTTCGACCGGCCGATCGCCTACGGCGTCGCGATCACAGTCGCCGCAGCCAAGGGCCGGGTGACGCGGATCGACACGGGAGCGGCGGAACGCCTGCCCGGTGTCCTCGCCATCATCACCGACGATCCGCGCCTGCCGCGCGAAAGCCCGCTGATCCGCGCCGAGATGATGAACCGCGTCACCGGCACCTTCGAAAGCTATGGCGAGATCGTCGGCGTCGCCTTTGCCGACAGTTTCGAGGCCGCACGCGCTGCGGCGCTCGCGGTGGACGTCGTCCATGTCGCGGAGAACGGCGACTACGCCATGATGGCGAACGCCGACGCAGCGAGCGGGCCGGCGGAGGGCGCGATGCTGCCTGACGTCGTGAAAGGCGATCTCGACGCCGCGATGGCGTCCGCCGATGCCGCGATCGACGTCACCTACGACACGCCGCGCCAGGTCCATGCGGCAATGGAGCCGCATGCGGCGATGGCGGACTGGAACGGCGATACGCTGACGCTCTACGGCTCGATCCAGCTCTTCGGCTTCGCGCAGGGCATGATCGCGAAGTCGCTCGATCTGGCGCCGGACAAGCTGCGGATCATCTCACACTATATCGGCGGCGGATTCGGCGGGAAGATCGGCGGGCCGGAAACGGTGCTTGCCGCGATCGGCGCGCAGCGACTCGGCCGGCCATGCAAGGTGTCGCTGACCCGGCAGCAGCTCTTTCATTCGGTCTATGGCCGGTCCGACACGCAGCAGCGGTTGCGCCTCGCGGCGAACAGCGAAGGCACGCTGACCGGGATCGGGCAGGACAGCCATGTCAGCCAAAAGCCGGGCGGCGGCTTTTTCGAGCCCGTGGCGCTCGGCTCGGTCGGGCTCTACGCAGCGCCCGCGCGCCGCTTCACGACGAAAATCGTGACGCTGAACCTCACCCCCACCGGCGCGGTGCGCGCGCCGGGCGAGGCGGTGGGGATGATCGGGCTGGAATGCGCGGTGGACGAACTTGCCGAGAAGCTCGGGATCGATCCGCTCGAACTGCGCCGCCGCAACGAGCCTGAGGTCGATCCGACGAGCGGCAAGCCCTTTTCCTCGCGTCGCCTGCTCGATTGCTTCGACGAGGGTGCGAAGGCGTTCGGATGGGATGCGTGGAACCCCCAACCCGGCGCGCGGCGTGAAGGCGAATGGCTGATCGGACTCGGCATGGCGACCGCGGCGAGGGTCAATTTCCTAGCGGACTCGTCGGCCCGCGTGCGGCTGTCGGGCGATGGCCATGCGACCATCGAAACCGACATGACCGATATCGGCACCGGCACCTACTCGATCCTGGCCCAGGTCGCGGGCGAAGCGCTTGGCCTGCCCGTCGATCACGTGGACGTGCGGCTTGGCGACAGTGACTTCCCGACCGGCGCAGGGTCGGGCGGGTCGTTCGGCGCCGCCTCCAGCGCATCCTCGGTCGCGCTCGCGTGCGAGGATGTCGTTGCGGAGATCGCGAAGCGTATGGACGCCAAACCGTCCGACATGACCCTGAAGGACGGCCACGCCATCGCCGGCAATCGGCGCGTCGCGCTGTCCGATCTGGTCGGCGACGCGCAGATCGAAGCGATCGGTACGATCCATCCGGGCAAGAACAACAGCAGCTTTTCGCAAGCCACCCACGGCGCCCAATTCGCCGAGGTCCGGGTCAATGCGGTGACCGGCGAGACGCGTGTGAAACGGATGCTCGGCGTCTTCGATTGCGGCCGTATCCTCAATGCCAAGACCGCGCGCAGCCAGGCGATCGGCGGGATGATCTGGGGTCTGGGCTATGCGCTCCACGAACATGCCGTCGTCGATCAGCGCACCGGCGCGTATGTGAACCGCGACCTCGGCGAATATCACATTCCCGCAAATGCCGACGTCCCCCAGATCGAGGCGTCGTTCGTCGAGGAGATCGATCGTCACGCCAACCCGGTCGGCGCGAAGGGGATCGGCGAGCTCGGCATTTCGGGTGCGGCGGCGGCGGTCGCCAATGCGATCTACAATGCGTGCGGGGTCCGGGTGCGCGATTTTCCGATCACGCCCGACAAGCTGCTCGCCGGCCTGCCCGATCTCTGAAGGACGCCTGATGGCCGAAAATGATACCGTCCTCGCCGCCGCCAGCGCATGGAAGGGCGAGCCGCTGGCGCTTGCGACCGTCGTCTCCACCTGGGGATCGGCGCCGCGCCCACGGGGCAGCCATATGATCGTCCATGCCGACGGCCGTTTCGAAGGGTCGGTGTCGGGTGGCTGTGTGGAAACGGATATCCTCGCGGCCGCCGCCGGTGTCATCGCCGGCGAACCCTTTCAGCTCAAGACATATGGCGTAGCGGACGCTGCCGCGTGGGAAGTCGGCCTTCCCTGCGGCGGCGAAATTTCGGTGCTCGTCCAGCCTGTGTCGGCCGAGGGCTTTGACCCCGAACTGTTCGATCGTATCGCGGAGGCGCGCGACGCGGGACAGGCGCTGACCGTCACGACCGATCTCGATAGCGGCCAGAGCTCGCTGCGCCCCCTTGAGGGCTCGGCCTTCGTCAACCGCTACGATCCGCCGCGGCGGCTGCTGATCGTCGGCGCGGTGCAGATCGCGCAGAGCCTCGCCGCCCTCGCGCAGACGCTGGGAATCGAGGTCCTCGTCATCGATCCGCGCGCGCGCTTCCTGACGAATGAACGCTTCCCCGGCGTCACCCTCGACGATCGCTGGCCCGATGAGGCGGTCGCCGCCTATGCTCCCGGCCCGGCGACCGCCGTGGTAACGCTCAGCCACGACACGAAGATCGACGACCCCGCGCTTATTGCCGCGCTCGCCGCACCCACCGCCTATGTCGGTGCGCTCGGTTCACGTCGCAGCCATGCCGCACGGCGCGAACGGCTCGCCGCGGCGGGTGTATCGGAAACCCACCTCGACCGGATCGACGCCCCCGTCGGGCTCGATATCGGCGCGGTTGGCCCGTCCGAAATCGCGCTGTCGATCGCCGCCGCCATGATAGGAGCCTTCCATGATCGCCGCTGAGGATGTTGCCCTCGTCCTGCTCGCCGCGGGGCAATCGACCCGCTTTCCCGGCGGCAACAAGCTGGAGGCGGAGTTCCTTGCCCAGCCGGTCGGGCTGCACGTCGTTACCGCGCTCGAGGCGGTGCCGTTCCTCGCGCGCTTTGTGGTCACGGACGGGACAAAGTTGCATTTCGCCGCGTGCGAGGTCATCCACAACGACGCGCCGGAAATCGGCATGGCGCATTCGGTGAAACTCGGGGTCGCGCGCGCAGCGCAGACCGAGGCGAAGGCGGTGCTGATCGCGCTCGCGGACATGCCGCGCGTCACCGCGACGCACATCTACCGCCTGTTCGATGCGGTGGAGGGCGACGACGCGGTCGTCACCTCGAGCGACGGGGTGAACCCCTGCCCGCCCGCCGTCTTCGGCCGCGGGCGGTTCGGCTTCCTCCAGTCGCTGAAGGGCGATCAGGGTGCGCGCGACCTCGTCCGTGCCGGCCGCCACGTCGTCACCAGCCCCGCGGAGCTCATCGACATCGACACGCCCGAAGACCTGGAACGGCTGATGCAGCTCGTCCACGCCCCCGAACGGCGGGGGTAAGCGCCGCGCCTATTCGTGGCGCAGCGCGTCGATCGGGTTGAGCGCCGCCGCCCGCCGCGCGGGGAAATAGCCGAAGACGACCCCGATCACGGCGGAGATCGCAAAGGCGATCAGGTTGATCCGCACGTCGAAAATGAAGGGCACCTGCATCAGCGGCGCGATCGAGATGATCGCGATCTGTGCGATGACGAGTCCGATCAGCCCGCCAAGGCACGACAGCGCAACCGCCTCGACCAGAAACTGCAGCAGCACCTCGTTCGCGACCGCGCCGATCGCGAGCCGGATGCCGATCTCGCGCGTCCGCTCCGTGACCGAGACGAGCATGATGTTCATGATCCCGATCCCGCCGACGACCAGGCTGATCGCGGCCACCGCAGCGACGATGCGGGTCAGGAGCGTCGTCGTGCCGGTAAGCGTATCCGAAATCTGCTTGGTATCGAAGATGTTGAAATCGTCGTCCTTGCCGGCTTCCAGATGGCGAAGCTGGCGAAGCAGGCTGGTGAGCGATGCCTGCACCTGTGTGGTGTCATAGGCCTGATCGACGCCGACGAGGATGGCCGCGATCTTGTCGTCGCCGGTCAGTCGCCGCTGGACGGTCTTCAGGGGCATGAGCACTGTATCGTCCTGATCGCCGCCGAACCCGGCCTGCCCCTTGGTCGAAAGCGTCCCGATGACGGTGCAGGAAATATCGTTGACGCGCAGCCGCTTGCCGACCGGATCGGTGCGCGCGAACAGGTTCTTGACCACCGTATTGCCGAGGATGCAGACCGCCTTGCCCGCTTGCTCCTCTGCCGGTTCGAAGGTGCGCCCGGCGGTGAGTGGCCAGGGCTGGACCTTGAAATAGGCGTCGGTCGTGCCGTTGACCGTCGTCGTCCAGTTCGCGCCCGAATAGATCGCGGTGACGCTGCGCTGCACCTGCGGGGCGACCGCGGTGACGCCGTTGATCTGCCGGCGGATCGGCTCGAGATAATCGTCGGTCAGCGGCGGCGGCGGCGGACCACCACCACCGCGCCCGAACCCCTGGCCCGGCCGCACCTGAAGGATGTTGGTGCCGAGCGCGGCGATCTGCGTCTGCACCGCAGCCGTCGTCGCCTTGCCCAGCGTCACCATCGTGACGACCGCGCCGACGCCGATAACGATGCCGAGAATGGTCAGGAACGACCGCAGCAGATGCCGCCGGATCGACCGCAGCGCGAGGATGACGGTGGTGCCGAGCATCAGCGCCCGACCCCGCATGCCGTTTGCCCTGAGCGAAGTCGAAGGGCCGCGCAGCGGCTTCGACGTCGCTCAGCCCAAACGGAAATATGCCCCGATGATGTCACGCGCTCACCGCCTCACCCTGGACATGCCGGGCTTCGATCCGCTCTACCAATCCGTCCTTGAAGTGGACGACGGTGCGCGCGAACGCGGCCATGTCGGGTTCGTGGGTGACCATCAGGACGGTGATGCCGGCCGCCCGGTTGAGATCGGTCAGCAGTTCCATGATCTCGACCGAGCGTTCGGAATCGAGATTGCCGGTCGGCTCGTCCGCCAGCAGGACGTCGGGGCTGGTGACGATCGCGCGGGCGATGGCGACGCGCTGCTGCTGGCCGCCGGACAGTTCGGCCGGCGTGTGATCCCACCAGTCCTTCAGGCCCACCTTGTCGAGCGCGGCCATCGCCGCCTCACGCCGCGCCTTCTTCTCGTCGCCGCGGTAGAGCAGCGGCAGCTCGACATTCTCCAGCGCCGACGTACGCGAAAGGAGGTTGAAGCCCTGGAAGACGAAGCCGAGATATTTGCGCCGCAACAACGCGCGCTGATCGCGGTCGAGCGCCTCGACATGATGGCCGCGGAACAGGAACGTGCCGGCGCTCGGCACGTCGAGACAGCCGAGGATGTTCATCGTCGTCGACTTGCCCGAGCCTGACGGCCCCATCACCGCGACGAAATCGCCGGCGGCGATGTCCAGATCGACACCCTTCAGCGCCTGGAACTGCGTCGCGCCCTCGCCATAGGTCTTGGTGACGCCGCGCAGACAGATGAGCGGCGCGTCAGCCACCTGCACCGCCCCCGCCGCCACGCTGGCCGCCGCCCTGCCGGCGACCGCCGCCGCGTGACGAGGACTGATCGCCGCCGCCGGCAAGTTGACCGGTGATGACCTGCATTCCCGGCTTGAGATCGCCCGAGAGGACTTCGGTCTGCGTGCCGTCGGTATCGCCGGTGGTGATCTGCACCGCCTTGGGCTGGCCGTCCTCGCCCTTCACATACACCGTCTGGCTGCCGCCGCGCCCGATCGTCGCGGTGCGATCGGCGCGGTTGCCGCGGCGCGGACGGAAGGTGAGCGCACCCGTGATCCCGCCGCTGCCTTGCGCGCTCGAAGGCCCGTCGCTCGTCGGCTTGAAGCGCAGCGCGGCGTTGGGGACGAGGAGGACGTTCTTCTTCGCCGATGTCACGATATCCGCCGTCGCGGTCATCCCCGGGCGCAGCTCCTGCGTCGGGTTCGCGACCGACAGGTCGGCGGCATAGGACACGACCTGGCTGGTCGAGGTGCTGGTCGTCGTCGTGGACGAGCTTGCCGCCTGCACCGACAGGTTCGACCCGACATCGACCCGCGTGATCGTCGCCGGGAAAGTCTTGCCGGGAAAAGCGTCGACGGTGAACGACGCGCTTTGCCCCTGCTTCACCGATCCCACGTCCGCCTCGTCGATCGCGACTTCCAGCTTCATCTTGGTAAGGTCTTCGGCGATGACGAACAGCGTGGGGGTGTTGAACGACGACGCGACGGTCTGGCCGGGATCAACCTGGCGGGCGAGGACGACGCCGTTCACCGGGCTCTTGATGATCGCCCGTGCGCGCTGGGTCTGGCTCTGCGCGAGCGTCGCCTGCGCCGCCACGACGTTCGCCTGCGCGACCTTCAGCGCCGCGTTCGCGCGCTGCGCATCGGCGCGCCCGGTCTGGAGCTCGGTCTTCGATGGCACCTTGCCGCCCGACAGCTTGTAGACTTCCTCCAGCCGCGCGAGCTGCGCCTGTGATTCCGCAACTGTCGCGCGCGCCTGGTTGACGCTCGCCTGGTTGGCGGCAAGCTGCGCCTGACCCTGCCGAATCTGGTCGTCGAGCTGCTCGGGATCGATCTGGGCGAGCGGCTGACCCGCGGTCACCCGGTCGTTCACGTCCACCAGCACCTGCGTCACCAGCCCCGAAAGCTGCGACCCCACCGTCACCTGATTGGTCGGCGCGAGCTTGCCCGTCGCCGACACCGTCGTCGTCAGGTCGCCGCGCTCGACCGGGGTCGTCGCATAGTCGGTCGCCGCCGCCCCGCCCAAGCAGCTCTTGAGCAGCAGCAGAAGCAGGATGACGCCGACCGCGACCGCCCCCCATTTGGCATAGCGACGCCACGCCGGCTGCGGCTTCACACCCAGAAATTCATCGGTTTCGTCGGCCATCAATTCTGTCCCGGGGTGGTGACCCGCGGCGGGGCCGTGGGTGTCGTGGTGGCATCCCAGCCGCCGCCGAGCGCGACATAAAGCGCGACGAGTGCGGTCGCCTTGTCGGACCGGGCCTGAACCAGCCCGTTGCGCGCCGAGATCAGCGCGGCCTCCTGCGTGTTGAGCGTCGTGAAATCGGTCAGGCCGGTGCGATACTGGCTGCGCGCAAGGATCGCCGAATTGTTCGACGCGTCATAGGCGATCGCAAACTGCTTCTCGCGCTCCTCGGCGCTCCGCATCGCGACGACCGCATTCTCGATATCCTCCAGTGCGGTCAGAACCGTCGACTTATAGGCGGCAAAGGCCGCGTCGGCGGCGGCCTCGTTCGACCGCACTTCCGCGCGCAACCGCCCGCCGTTGAAGATCGCCTGAGTCAGCCCCGCGAACAGCCCGCCGGTGATCGTGTCGAGGATATTGCCGAAGCTGGTCGCATTGGCGTCCAGACTGCCGCTGATCGCGAGCGCTGGGTAAAGCTGGGCCTTGGCGACGCCGATATTGGCCGTCGCCGCGGCGAGGTTGCGTTCGGCTGCGCGCACGTCGGGACGCTGGCGAAGCGCATCGGCGGGGATGCCCGCCCCGACCGTCGCGGGGCCGCGCGGGATTGGCTTGGGCGCAGCGAGCAGCGGCTTCAGCGCACCCGGCGCCTGCGCGGTCAGCACGCCGAGCCGCGATACCGCCGCATTATATTGCTGTTCGATCTGCGGGATCGACGCCGCGGTCTGTGCGCGCGTCGCGCGCGCCTGCTCGGCATCGACCGACGAGACGAGCCCGGCCTGCACGCGGTATCCGGCGATCTCCAGATTGTCGTCCTGGATGACAAGGTTCGCCTGCGCGTTCGCAAGCTGCGCCTGATACGCGCGCGCCAGCACATAATTCTGCGCGACCTCGCTCTCGACCGACAGCAGCACCGTCGCATAGTCGAAACCGGACGCTTCATATTGCGCGCGGCTCGCCTCGACCGTGCGCCGCACCTCGCCGAAAAGGCCGACCTGATAATTGGCGTCGAGCCCGAGTGAGAAGCTGTTGCGCCCACCGCCGCCGGCCGTCGTCACCGTGCCATCGGGCAGCGTGATCGTCGTGCCGCCGCCGCGCAACGGCTCCGACCGGCTATACCCCGCAGAGCCGTTGAGACTGGGCAACAGGCTCGCCCGGCTGACCACGAGCGCCTCGCGCGCCTGCCGCAGCCGCGCGACCGCTTGCGCGACGTCGAGATTGGCGGACGCAGCCTGCTCGACGAGCTGGCCCAGGACAGGATCGTCGAATTTGCTCCACCAGCGCGTCAGATCCTCACGCGTCGGCGCAGCAGTGACCGAATAGGCGTCGGGCACGCCCAACTCCGCGGCGCTCTTCGGACGGTAGTCCGGGCCAACGGTGCAACCCGCCAATGCCGCGGCGCTTAGGAGCAGGGAACGGGTACGAAACGTCATTGCGTCATGGATGACCACCACACCGGCCGTCGTCCAGCGCTTTTGTGTCGCAATGTGTGACGATATCTGCGGCTTCGTTCAGAACGACGGGATGCCACCTCCCGTCACCGGTATCTATTCCAGCTCCAGGATGACCTGATCGACGCTGAGGCTATCCCCCGCCTTTGCCGACAGCGACTTCACCACCGCGGACTTCTCCGCGCGCAGGATATTCTCCATCTTCATGGCCTCCACGACCGCGAGCGGCTGGCCGGCCTCGACCTTGTCGCCCTCGCTCACATCGAGCCGGACGAGCAGCCCCGGCATCGGCGCGATCAGGAACTTCGACAGATCGGGGGGCACCTTCTCGATCAGATGCTCGGCATGTGGCGCGATCCGCGCAGGGAGAACGCGCACGGCGTGGCTCGCGCCGCGCGTCGTCAGTCGGAACCCGGTGCGCGTGCGCGCCAGCTTGACCGACAGCACGCCGTCGTCGGTATCGACCGAAACCAGCCGGTCGCCGGGGGTGTATTCGATCCCAATTTCCAGTTCGTAGCCATCGACGACGATCCCGTCGGTCGAGATGCTGACCGCATGATCGATCTTGCCCGCGCGCACGACCCAGTCCGCCGGCGGGCGTAGCCGTTGCCCGAGCTGCCCGTCCGCACGCCGAGCCCGGTCCGCCTCGGCAGTCGCGGCGAAAGCGGCGACCGCAGCCAGCGTTTTCAGCAGGTCGCCCGATGCGGGTGCGCCGTGGAACCCGTCGGGATATTCCTCCGCGATGAAGCCGGTCGTGATGTTGCCCGATCGGAAGCGCGGATGCTGCATCAGCGCGGACAGGAAATCGAGGTTGGTCCCCGGCCCCTCGATCTCGAACGCGTCGAGCGCGGCGATCTGGGCATCGATCGCTTCCTCTCGCGTGGGCGCCCAGGTGATGAGCTTGGCGATCATGGGATCGTAGAACATCGAGACTTCGCCGCCCTCGCGCACGCCGTCATCGACGCGGGTGTGGGCCTCCCCGCCCTCCCACC
>NZ_LR701487.1 GCF_902498785.1 Sphingomonas sp. EC-HK361 | reverse complement strand
GTGTATAAGGGACAGGGGGGTGGGTGCGTGTGGGGAGGGCGATACGTTCATTGCGGGCCAACCCACCCCCGACCCTTGCCTTCCAGGGAGGGGAGTGTGGACGATCAACGGTTCCAGCGGTCACCGCTATCACGGCAACCTCAACATCCGCCGCGACGGCCTCGACGTCGCGCGCCTCATGTCCGATTGCCGCGACATCGCCTTTTCCGCAGGGTCGGCCTGCGCCAGCGGATCGGGGCGGGCCAGTCACGTGCTGCGCGCGATCGGCCTCAGCGAGACACAAGCGCGGTCATCGATCCGGTTGGGGTTCGGCCGCTACACGACGGAGGACGAACTGGCGACCGCGATCGACCGCATCGTGGCGGCGGCGGACTCGCAGAGGCTGGCTGCATGAAGGTCCGCTTCATCCAGCGCGACGGCACGGTCAGCGAAGTGACGGCCGCGGACGGCGCGCGCCTGCTCGACATTGCGCAGGCGGACAATCAGCCGCTCGAGGGCACCTGCGAAGGCGACATGGCGTGCGCGACCTGTCACGTCATCGTCGCGGCCGAGGATTTCGCCCGGCTACCCCCGGCCAGCGAGGAGGAGGAGGACATGCTCGACCTCGCTTATGGCGCGACACGGACGAGCCGGCTGTCGTGCCAGATCACGCTGAACGAAGCGCTGGGGACGCTGACCGTGACGATTCCCGGCGGTTCACGGAACATGCAGGGACGCTGACCCATTATTCCCGTGCCCGCGTATTCGGGCGAGTAACTACGGGAGAAGGCCCATGAAAATCCTTGCGCTTACTGCCGCCGGCCTCTTGTCGGCAATGGCACTCACCCCGATCCAGGCCGATGCGCAGCCGCGCCACGGCTGGCATGGCGACAGGGGGTGGCATGGCAGTCACGGTTGGCGCGGCCATCGCGGCTGGGACCGTGGACGGCATTACGGGTGGCGCGGCGGGCGCTACTATCGCGGCGGTTATGGCGGCTATTATCGCCCGCGCGGCCGTGTCGTCTGCCGTATTCATCGCGGCTATTACGGCCCCGTCCGCCGGTGCTCGCGCGTCTGGTGATGCGCTCCTGCGCGGCCGATCCGGCCGCGCGGGAACCGTGTGACCGTAACGGCATTGTCACGGTGCCGTAACGGCATAGGGAGAAGATGCGATGAAGTTACTAGCATTCGTAGCTGCGGGCCTGGTCGCGGCCGCCGCCATCACCCCGACCCCGTCGGTCGCTCAGCCGCGTCACGGCTGGCACGGTGGCGGGCGCTGGCACTGGAAGACGGTGTGCACGACCCGCTGGCGGCATCACCGCCGGGTCCGCGTCTGCCGCCGGGTGCGCACCCGCTGGTAGGGCGATAAAGGCTTGATCACGCCGCCCGGGGCCATCATATGGCCCGCGGGAGTCGGGCGGACGTGGTCGTCGCCAACCCGGTCAGGTCCGGAAGGAAGCAGCCGCAACGATTTCGCCCCGGGTCGTCCGGCTCCCACCGCGCAGCTTGCGAGAGAGCGGCTGCGCCGCTCCACGCAAGCAAGCGCGGCCGGCGGGGCAACGCCCCGTCCGACGACGCGGGCTTTGCCCGCGGCGTTACGATCTTCATAAAACGCAGAAAATGCCGCCACTTATTGCCGTTTTCGAGCGGATCGGCGTCCTGAATTGCGGCCATTGATCGATCTGGTATTCACGCTGGATGGATATGATTTACATGGCGTTCGCTGAAACGATCATGCCTTGGGTCGAAGATCGCTTCGGCAGGGTCGCCGCAGTTTCTGCTGCGATCGCCTTGGTGACATTGCCTGTAGCCGGGATCGTGGTTGCGATCTTCTTGATCGCCAAATGAGGACTGCCGCTGCTCATTGCGGGCGTCCCAATTCCTCCTCCGCAAGGGGGAAGATTGGTTAGCTGACGACCGCTCTCGACCACAGCCCCCTGTCTTACACCCCCCGCGCCCGCTAAGCTCGCCGCATGCAGCGCCCC
>NZ_LR701488.1 GCF_902498785.1 Sphingomonas sp. EC-HK361 | reverse complement strand
TGGTGAGGCTGCTCGGCGGGCTGATCGGCGGGGCGCCGGGGCGGGCGACGGGCGGGCCAGTGTCGCCGGGGCGTGCCTATATGGTCGGCGAGCGCGGGCCGGAACTGTTCGTGCCGACGACGAGCGGGAGCGTTGCTGCGTCGGGGAGCGGTGGGGCGGCGCGCGAGGTGCGGGTCGCGATCACGGTGAACGCGCGCGGCGGCGAGGCACCCGCGGCGCTAGCGCAGTCGAGCGCGCAGGTGGCGCGCGCGGTGAAGGCGGCGCTGATGGCGGTCGAGGATTAGGAATCCGGCTGGCGGCTCCGCTCCTCAACCTGTGCCTCCGCGAAGGCGGAGGCCCAGTCTGGGCTCCCGCCTTCGCGGGAGCACATTCTCGTGACGATAAAGAGCGGGAGGCTTTTGCATGGGCTTTTGGCTGGCATCCGCCCGCAAGGGGCAGGCGAGCGATCCGATCCAGCGGTTCGATGCGCGGTTCTGGACGGTCAATTTTCCGCGGCCGATGATGGCAGCGGCGACGACGCCGGCGCCCGATACGCTCAGGGTCGATTGCGTGTTCTACCGGCAGGACGATCTGGCGGGGGTGATCTGGGAGGCGGCGTACGCGATCGATCATCCGCTGCTGCGGTATGAGACGGCGCGCGATTTTCGCGGGTGCCGGCTGGCGTTCCGCTGGCGGGCGGGCGGGGTGAAGCCGCTCGATGCGGTCGATGGCCCGACGCTGACGATCGAGGGGCGCGACGCCGAAGGACGCCCACGCGCCTGGTATGTGCGGCTGTGGAACTATGCGCGCGGGACGCCCGAGGATGCGCGCGTGTCGATCGACTTCGGGCGACTGGAGGGCGGGTTCCTGCTGCCGGGCGAGGCCGATCCGGTATGGGCGGGGGATATCGACCGGATGTTCATCTCGCTCGTCGCGCCGGGCTTTACGCGTGCCGATGCGGTGCTGGCGAGCGCTGCAGAAGGATGGGCGGAGCTGTCCGACATCCGCTGCGACGGGCCGGGAGCGGTGATCGCGATGGGCGATGTGGTCGTGCCCGAGCATGGGTTCAGCATCGCGAGCGGGTATGACGACAGCTACAATGTGACGCCGGCGCGGTTGCTGCGGCAGGCGCTGCACCTCGGCTATCGCGGGGCGATCTGCCACTATGTGGGCATGAGCCATTATTTCCGGCTCGAGCAGCTGGGCGGCGGTTTCTATGTGAGCCTGACGGGGGGCGCGCTGAACGCGGCGTGTGTCGCCTGGCACCGGGACTTCGCGGCGAAGGCGGCGGAGCTCGGCTATGATATCATCTGGTCGCTGAGCTACGAGCTGTTCGACGCGCATTGCTGGAACGACTGGAAGCAGCGCGCGAGCGACGGATCGCCGGCGTTGACCGGGTGGGTGCCGCCATCGACGCTGCTGTCGCCGGCTCATGCGGGGGCGATGGGGTATCTGCAGGCGGTAGCGCGCGCGTTCGTCGCAATCGGCGGCGGCGCGGGGCTGGCGCCGAAGTTCCAGATCGGCGAGCCGTGGTGGTGGGTGACGGCGGACGGGCGGCCGTGTTTGTATGACGCGAGCGCGGTGGCTGCCTTCGCGCCCGTGCCGATCGCGAGCGTGAAGGGCGCGCAGTCGGCCGCGGCGAAAGCGACGCTGGACGCGGCGGGGGCGTGCCTGGCGGCATCGACCGCGGCGCTGACCGCGGCGGTGAGGCTGGATCATCCGAAGTGCGAGACGCATTTGCTCGCCTATCTTCCGAGCGTGCTCGATCCGGCGGCACCGGAAGTCAGGCGCGCGAATTTGCCGACCGGATGGGCGCGACCGGCGTTCGACCGGCTGCAGCTGGAGGATTATGACTGGGTGACCACTGGCGACACCGCTGCGACCGCGCGGGGCGTGGCGGCGGCCAGCGTTCGGCTCGGCTATCCGGTGCGCGAACAGGACTATCTTTCGGGCTTCGTGCTGCGGCCGGAGCAATCGGCGCAATGGGGGCGGATCGATGCGGCGGCGCGCGCGGCGCAAGCGCGGGGCGTGGCGCGCGCCTTCGTATGGGCGCTGCCCCAGGTCGCGCGCGACGGCTTCGTGCATTTCGACGAGGAAGAGGAGGCGGATGTGCAGGCGTTCGACGATGTGAGCTTTCCGCTGGCACTCGGCCGCGAGGCGGAGGTGGTGCCCGAAACCGCGACCGCGATCCTGACGAGCGCGGGCGGGCATGAGACGCGTAATGCGAGCTGGGCGGCGGCGCGGACGCGCTATGATGTCGGACCGGGGGTGCGCAGCGAAGCGGACGTGGCGGCGCTGCTCGGCTTCTTCCGCGCGCGGATGGGGCCGGCGCGCGGGTTTCGGCTGCGCGATCCGTTCGACTTTACGGGCGTGGACGAGGCGATCGGGACCGGTGACGGGGTGACGACCGGGTTCGCGCTAGTGAAGCACTACGGCGAGAGTGCGCGGCGGATCACGCGGCCGGTGGCTGGGAGCGCCTCGGTGTCGGTGGCGGGCGTGGCGACGCAGGGCTTTACGCTGGAGACGGGTGGTCGCGTCGTTCTGGATACGGCGCCGGCGGCTGGTGCGGCGGTGACCGCGAGCTTCCTGTTCGACGTGCCCGTGCGCTTTGCCGAGGATCGGCTGAGCGTCAGTCGCGCGACGTTCGGCGCGGGCGTGGCCACGTCGGTCCCGCTGATCGAGATCCGCGAGGAAGCCGGGGATGTTTGACGAGACGCTAACGACGGTCGCGGTCTGCTGGCGGGTCGAGCGGTGGGACGGGGTGGCGATCGGGCTGACGGACCATGACCGCGATCTCGTCATTGACGGGCTAGTCCACCGCGCCGCGCCCGGGATGGTGCCGTCGGCGATCAGCCGATCGGACGGGCTGGATGCCGATACGATGGACGTATCGGGCGCGCTGACCTCTGCGGCGATCGGCGAGCGCGATCTGCTGGCGGGG
Organism: Sphingomonas sp. EC-HK361; assembly: GCF_902498785.1. Lineage (GTDB taxonomy): Bacteria > Pseudomonadota > Alphaproteobacteria > Sphingomonadales > Sphingomonadaceae > Sphingomonas. The sequence goes on along the minus strand of NZ_LR701488.1, from coordinate 4,441 downwards.
CGATGGGACGGCGCGCAGGTCGCGATCTTTGCGGTCGATTGGTGCGACCTGACGCGGCGAGTAGCGCTGGGCGAGGGAACGATCGGCGCGGTCGAGACGAAGGACGGCGGGTTTTCGGCCGAGCTACGCGGGCTGGCGGCAGCGCTCGACCGACCGGTGGTAGACGCGACCTCACCCGAATGCCGGGCGATGCTGGGCGATGCGCGGTGCCGCGTGGCGATGGCGCCGCGGCGGTTTTTCGCGCGGATTGTGGGGGTCGACGACACTACGTTGACGCTGGACCGGAGCGAGCCGGCGCCGAACGGATGGGGCGGGGGTCGCGTGCGCTGGCTGTCGGGGGAGAATTGCGGGCTGGAGAGCGCGGTCGTTCTGTCGGCGGTCGCGACCGCGACGCTCGACCAGCCGCCGGCGTTCGACGTGGCCGCGGGCACGCTGATCGAGGTGAGCGAGGGATGCGACAAGAGCCTGGCGACGTGCGCGACGCGGTTCGGGAATGCGGCGAACTTTCGGGGCGAGCCGTATCTGCCGGGGATCGACCTGCTGACCCGCTATCCCGGGGGGTGAGGATCGTCGCGGCGGCCCGGGCGGCGCTGTGGACACCATTCCGTGCGCAGGGGCGTATATCCGGCGAGGCGCTGGATTGCGTCGGGCTGGCGGCTGTGGCGCTGAAGGCGGGCGGCTTCGCAGGCGCGGTGCCTGAGGGCTATGCGCTGCGGCGGGGCGATGCGGCGCGGGTGTCGGGGCAGATGCTCGCGGCCGGGCTGGAGCCGTGTGCTGAAGACGAAACGGGCGCGCTGCTGCTGTGCGCGAGCGGGCCGGGGCAGCTGCATCTGGCGATCGGCACGGGCGCGGGGATCATCCACGCCGATGCCGCGATCGGGCACGTCGTCGAGCGGCCGGGCGCGCCGCCATGGCCGGTGATCGGCGCCTATCGTTTGGGGGATTGAAATGGCGACTTTGCTGCTGACGGCGGTCGGCACCGCGATCGGCGGACCGGTGGGCGGCGCGATCGGCGCGCTACTCGGGCAGGCCGTGGATTCGCGGACGCTGTTCGCGCCGAAAGGGCGACAGGGGCCGCGGCTGACGGAATTGCAGGTCCAGACGTCATCCTATGGCACGCAGATTCCGCAAGTGTTCGGGCGGATGCGGGTTGCGGGCTGCGTGATCTGGGCGACCGACCTGAAGGAAGCGAGTCACCGGTCGGGGGGCAAGGGCCAGCCTTCGGTCACGCAATACAGCTATTCGGTGTCGTTCGCGGTTGCGCTGTCGGGGCGTGCGGTCGCGGACGTCGGGCGGATCTGGGCGGACGGCAAGCTGTTGCGGGGGGCGAGCGGCGACTTCAAGACCGAGACGGGGTTCAGGCTGCACCGCGGTCCGGAGGACCAGCCGGTCGATCCGCTGATCGCTGCGGCGGAAGGCGCAGGCTTGGCGCCGGCGCACCGCGGCATCGCCTATGCGGTGTTCGAGGATTTCGCGCTTGCCGAATATGGCAATCGCATTCCGTCGCTGACCTTCGAGGTGATTGCGGATGACGGCGCGATGGCGACGGGCGATATCGCCGAAGCCATAGGCGCGGGCGTGGTCGCCGGCACAGGGCACGGCGTCCCGCTGGAAGGGTTTTCCGCTTACGGCGACGGCGCGCGCGCCGTGATCGAGACGCTGGGCGGTATCGACGGCGGATGGTTCGCGAGCGATGCGGGTTCCTTGCGACTGGTGACCCGCGGGGACGCGCTAACGGCGGAGCTTGCCGATGCCGGCGTCGGCGGTGCGCGTGCGCAGCGGCGGATTGCGCCCATCGAGACGACGGCGAAGACGCTGAGCGTCGCGCATTACGACCCCGCGCGCGACTATCAGACCGGGGTGCAGCAGGCGGCGCGGGCGGGTGCGGGTTGGCGCGCCGAGCGATCCGATCTGCCCGCAAGCCTGTCGGCCGGCGCGGCCAAGGGCGTGGCGCAGGCACGGATGGCCGCGACGCAGGCCGCGCGGCGGACGCGCACCGTCGCACTGGGGCTCGGCGCGCTCGGTATCGCGCCGGGTGCGATCGTCGCGATTGCAGGCGAGCGGGGCCGGTGGCGCGTGTCCAAGGCGGCTTGCGAAGGCTTCGTCGTCACGCTGGACCTGGTGGCGCTCGCCGGCGCGGTTCCGGCGATCGAGGCGACGAGCGGCAGGGTTTCGAGCGCGTTGGACCTTATGGCGGGCGGAACGATTCTGTCGGTCGTGGAAGCCCCCGCGCTTGACGATGCGCTGCTCAGCCAGCCGCGACTGACGATCGTGGCGTGCGGAACCAAACCGGGCTGGCGTCGCGCGGTGCTGCAATATTCGATCGATGACGGCGCAAGCTGGGTTCCGATCGGATCGACCGCGCCGGCAGGGGCGATCGGCAAGCTCGCCGCGCCGCTGGGCGACGGGCCGGCGACGCTGGTCGATCGAAGCCGGACAGTGGAAGTCAGTTTCCCCCATGATGGCGTAACACTGACGGGGGCGGATCCGGGGCGGATCGATGCGGGCGCCAATCTGGCGGCTGTGGGTGACGAGCTGATCCAGTTCGAGACCGCGACTCGGATCGCGCCGGGTCGCTGGCGGCTGAGCGGATTGTGGCGCGGGCGCGTGGCGACAGGTGTTGCGGAGCACCCGTCGGGTGCGGCCTTTACGGTGATCGATGCAGGGAGTGCGGTGGCGATCTCGCTCGCGGCGCAACCGGGGCAAATCGTGCAGGTGATGGCCGCCGGCGTTGGCGATGCGGCGCCGGTCGTCGTCACGCACATGATGACCGGCGCCGCAATCCTGCCACCAGCACCGGTCCATCTGCGCGCATCCCGCGGCGATGACGGCGGCGTGCGTGCGAGCTGGGTGCGGCGCGCGCGAAGCGGCGGGCGGTGGATTGACGGGACGGACGTTCCGCTGTGCGAGGACCGCGAGGCCTATCTGCTGTCGGTCGAGGGGCAAGACGCGGTGCGGGAAATTGCGGAGCCGGCGGCGATGCTCGCGGTCGGCGAGGCGCCCGGGACGCCCGCGGGCATCATCCTACGCCAGGTCGGGAGTCGGGGTGTCTCGCGTGCGGCGACCGTAGTGGTCTGACTCGATAAAAGGAGAGCGCGAAATGAACGACGATCGGAGCGCGCGACTTGCGCTGCCCTTGCTTCAGCCTTCGCAGGCGCAAAAGGAAATGTTCCACAACGAGGCCCTGGCGCTGATCGACATCGCGGTGCAGCCGGTCGCGCAATCGGTGGGGGATGCCAATCCCCCCTCCGCGCCCCAGGTCGGCCAATGCTGGATCGTGGGGTCTGCACCGACCGGCGAATGGGCGGACAATGCGCTGGCGCTGGCCGGGTTCACGGCGGGGGGTTGGCGGTTTGTTTCGCCTTTCCAGGGGTTTGCTGTGTGGAGCATCGCCGATGGGTGTCTCGCCACGTTCGATGGCGCTGCCTGGTCGATCGGGAGGATCGCGGGCTCGGCGCTCGTTATCGGGGGCGTGCGCGTCGTCGGGGCGCAGTCGTCCGCGATCGCGGACCCGATCGGCGGGCCATTGATCGATGCCGAGGCACGCTCCACCGTCGCGGCGATCCTGGCCGCGCTGCGAACCCATGGATTGATCGCCGCTTAACCATCGGCAATTGTTGCAATTGCGCAACAGGCCCCAAATTTTGTTCGCTTGCGAGGAAACCAACCTTCCGATAGTGAGTTTGCGCTGTCCGTAGTGACAACTCAGAAAGGGGATTATGATGCGGAAGATTGCCGTCGTTCTGGCACTCGCTTCTACCGCGCTCGCTTCGCCCGCCCTCGCCCGCGACAAGTCGTGGTACGTCGGCGTCGAGGGTGGCGCGATGATCGTCGAAGACATCGACTTCGATATCAATGGCGTCAAGACCGCCGCGACCGTCGACCATGATTACGGGTATGACGTCGATGGCGTGATCGGCTACGACTTCGGGGCATTCCGCCTCGAAACCGAAGTCGGCTATCGCAGCGCGACGGTGGATGGCTACCGCTCGACGGTCGGCACGCCGGCGTACACCGCAGCTGGCTTGGGCACCGCGCCTGCCGGCTCATACGACTATGCAGGCGGCCGCACCTCGGCGCTCAGCTTCATGGTCAACGGCCTGCTCGACTTCGGTGACGATGACGGCATCCAGGGCTTTGTCGGCGGCGGTGTCGGTGTCGCGCGCGTCAAGGCGCGTTACGGCCTGAACACGCGTGGCGACTTCCTCGACGATTCCGATACGGTCTTCGCCTATCAGGGTCTCGCAGGCGTTCGCGCGCCGCTGACCGATCACATCGACGCGACGCTGAAGTATCGTTTCTTCAACGCCGACAACGTCAAGCTGATCGACGTTGCCAACCGTGGCTATGAGGGCCGTTACCGCTCGCACAGCATCCTGGGCGGCATCACCTACAACTTCGGTGCGCCGGAAGAAGCGGCTCCGCCGCCACCCCCGCCGCC
>NZ_LR701491.1 GCF_902498785.1 Sphingomonas sp. EC-HK361 | reverse complement strand
AGAAATGGCGGCGGGTCTGCCGCCGGATATCCTTCACCACCCGCTCGGCAGAGGCCTTCACCAGCGATTTTGCATTGGAGGATTTGGGCTTCATCTTCGTTCCTTCGTCACTACGACGAAGCCCAAATCCTCCTTACATCACAACCTCAAATCTGTGCCATTGGCGCTGACGGCGGACACCGCTGACTACCGTCCTCGACACCGGCCTGTTCGACGATGCGGAGGCGGAACGGCACCCGCTCTGGGCGAAGGAGCTATACGGCTTCGCGCATCATCGTCCCGAAAGCGAGGAATATGGTATCGAGAGCTTCGTCTATCGCGCCCGCGCGCCGTTCGATCCGGTCCGGTTCCACGCCTTTTCCGAAGGCGGCTGGCCGAACGTGATCCGCGCCAAGGGGCATTTCTGGCTGGCCACGCGCCCGGACTGGTGCGGCGAGCTGGCGCAGGCGGGGGCGCAGACCATGACACAGGCGCTCGGCCGGTGGTGGGCCGCGATCCCGCCCGCACGGCACCCGACCGGCGAAGCATTCCAAGCGATGATGGCCGAGAAATGGTCGCCGGTCTGGGGCGACCGGCGGCAGGAACTGGTGTTCATCGGCATCGGCATGGACCAGGCCGATATCCGCCGCCGCCTCGATGCGTGCCTGCTTCCGGCCACGGCGTTTACGCCACAGCTCTGGGCAGATCTGCCCGATCCCTTTCCCGCCTGGGGCGTGCGGGAGGCGGCGTGATGGCGACGGTCCTCTCTGCGTCTCACGCGGTCGAGCACGACGATCCGGTCGTCCTGCGTTCGATTTTGCAGGAAGCCATCAACATCGCGATCTGGAATCGGCCCCCGCCTTTTCGAGCAACGCAGCATAATCTTGGCGGATTCACCGAGGTTCGCCTGCGTGGCGATCCGACGACAATTGACGCGGCGCTTGCCGCATCGGATCTGACCGATCTGCCGTTTGCCGAAGCCTTGCGTCTCGATATCGCGTTTCTCGCCGCGCGTTTCGCCGATATCATGGCGACCGATGAGGTGGAGGTTAGGCTCGAGCGCGTGACGACCAACGCCTGCTGGAAATTCCACGCCGATTATACAACGGCACGCCTGATCACGACCTATATCGGACAGGGTACCGAATGGTGTGATGCCGCTGCTGCCAAGACGCGCCGATTGGCGACTGGAGCGGTCGGCCTCTTCAAAGGGCGTGATTGGGCACCGGACAATCCCATCGTCCACCGCTCGCCCCCGATCGCAGGTACGGGTAAGGAAAGACTCCTGCTCGTCATCGATCCTGCACGACCACCGCTCGACTGAGGTAAGTGGATTGGTCGACAGCCCAGCAGCCGAACGGGGACAACGGCGAATGCCTCGTAGTCTGTCAATAGCACCCCACCAGCGTGTTGAGCCGAGGTCCGGGTCGATCGGCGGAGCTTGGTGGAGCCGGTGCTTGAACGAGTTGTTGCGCTTCCTGAAAGCTTTCCGGCGACAATCGTTTCACCTTGCCGCGCTGATCAGCCTGCTGGCATTTGTCGCCAACGCCTTGATCCTGCAGGCGCATCGACATCTGGAGCATAGGGGGGTTGGCGCCACGCATCATGTGGCAACCAACGCCGCACCGCTGGTTCTAGTCCAAGGCGCGGATGAGCCGTGTCCGCTTTGCGAGGCACTGTCGTTTGACGAGCCCTATGTGCAACCGACCGCGGTTGCATTCTCCGTCCGTCTCACCCCAAGCTTTTCAGCGTCTCTCCAGTTCACGAAGTCACTGCTGCTCGCGGCTCGCGCGCACGATTGGCAAAGCCGCGCTCCACCCGTTTCCGGTTGATCTGATCATTGGCGATGCAGCGGGGCGGCAGGACCGACCGCTGTGTCGCCTGCATTACGCCGCAAGGCGGATCATCCAGATTCTCGGAGTTCATCATGCGTTCCACCTTTTTGCTGGGCGCGGCCGTTGCCGCGCTCGTTCCCGCCTGTGCGTTGGCGCAAGTCGCCCCCGACGCGACACCCCCGGCCGATACGAGCAAGGACATCGTCATCACCGCATCCCCCATCGAACACGACCGCGACGATACCCCCGCGATCGTCGCCAAGGTCGATGCAGAGGACATACTGCACCAGGGCGGCGCGAGCATCGCCGATTCGCTTGCCAAGGTGCCGGGCATTGCCGCGACGGGCTTCGCGGCGGGCGCCAGCCGGCCGATCATCCGCGGCATGGACGCGACGCGGGTGCGCATCCTGGAGGACGGCACGAGCTCCTCGGACGTGTCCGACATCGGCCCCGATCACGGCATCCCGATCGATCCGCTGGCGGCGCGCAGCATCGAGGTGGTGCGCGGCGCGGGCACGCTGCGCTACGGCAGCCAGGCGATCGGCGGTGTCGTGAACGTCATCAACAACCGCGTGCCGACGACGCTGTCGGACAAGCCGTTCCAGGCAGAGCTCGACGGCACCTATGGCACCGCATCGGACCTGGGGCAGGGGGCGGCGCTGGTCGATGCGACGCTGGGCCATCTTGCGCTGCACGCCGACGGCTTCATCCGCGACGAAGGCGATTACGACACGCCACTCGGCACCCAGCAGAATTCGTTCTTCCGCGGGCACGGCGGGTCGCTGGGCGGCTCCTATTTCTTCGGCGGCAGCAACGACAGCCATGTCGGCGTGGCGGTGTCGCAATATGACGCGAAATACGGCATCCCGAGCGACACGACCTATATCGACATGCGCCAGACGAAGGTGATGACGCGATCCTCCTTCGCGCTGGGATCGGGACTGCTCAAGTCGCTGAACGTCGACGGCAGCTATGCCGACTATGCGCATGACGAGAAAGAGCCCGACGGCACGATCGACACGACGTTCAAGAACAAGGAATATAACGGTCGCGCCGAACTGGTGTTCAACCGCATCGGCTTCATCGACAATTCCGCGCTCGGCGTCGAATATCAGCATCGCGATTTCTCCGCGATCGGCGAGGACAGCTCCTACCTGTTTCCCTCCACGCAGGAGAGCGTCGCCGGCTATCTCTTCACCGACATGCAGCTCGCCGACCGCCTCCACATCGAGGCGAGCGGCCGGGTCGAGCATGTGCGGTTGCAGGGCACGCCGGCATCCGACGTGCTCACGACGCCCGAATACACCCCGGTCAGCGGCGCGATCGGCGCGCTCTATACGGTGATCCCGGCGATCAAGCTGGGCGTGACCTTCTCCAGCACCGGCCGCGCGCCGGCGCTGACCGAGCTGTTCGCGCGCGGCGGGCATGACGGGCCGAACACCTTCGAGACGGGCGATCCGAACCTGAAGATCGAACGCGCGAACTCGCTGGAGGGCACGCTACGCGTCCGCTCGGGCGGCTTCCGGCTCGACGGCAGCATCTACAGCACCTGGTTCCGCAACTATATCTATGGCGACCTGACCGGGCGGACCTGCGACGACGACGGCGTCTGCGCCGTGGGTGGCGACGGCGATCTGCGCGAGCTCAATTACCGCCAGCAGGGCGCGCATTTTCGCGGGGTCGAGGGCGAGGCGAGCTACGATCTCGTCAAGACCGAGCACGGCGTCTACCAGTTCAGCCTGCTCGGCGACTATGTCCGCGCGACGCTGGACGACGGCAGCAACGTGCCGCGCATCCCGCCCTATCGCATCGGCGGCGGGCTGAACTGGAAGGGCGACCGGCTCGATACCGGGTTCAACCTCATCTATTCCGGGCGGCAGGACAAACCGGGCGTGTTCGACACGCCGACGCCGGGCTATGTCGCGCTCGACGGGCAGATCGCGGTGCGGCCGTTCACGCGCTATCCGGGGATCGAGCTGGCGCTGGTCGGCCAGAATCTGACCGACGATGTCCAGCGGCTGTCGACCGCGCTCAACAAGGATCAGGTCGTCATGCCGGGACGCCGGCTGCTCGTTACGCTGAAGCTGGCGAACTTCTGATCGAAGTGACCGCCGCCGGATAGAAAGTTCCGACGGCGGTCATCTCGGATGACCTTGGTTTGCACGTCCATCCGCCTCGGTCACCTCCCGCTTCGATTCATGGGCAAAAGCTGGTAAACGAGCGCCGGTTCGTCCGTCGCGGTCGGCGTCGAATAGTAATGGATGGTCGCGACCTGTCAGCAAGTATCGACTGAGGCGTTCCCATCGACCGCGTTTTAGCGCTCAACGTGCGACACGCCGCCGAAGCTGGCCGGATTTTTTACCAATTGACCGGCTGGCGCGATGACCATCGGCGCGCGTTGTCGTGCGCCCGGCGCTACCGAACCCACAGCGTGCAACGCTCGTATGCCTCTCGAGGCTTGGCGCCTACCGGCGGGCTGGGCAGGCAACCCCGCCATCAAAGGCTGATCGCCTTGTGGCCATACAGGCTGTCGTAAAGTAATGTAGAGAATGTTCTCTGACTTGACGGTGCCGGGCACATGCCAGCCAATTTCAGCCGCGTGACATAGAAATTCTCCAATGATCCGAGTGCCCATTTTTGTCCCCGATGGGGCCCCACGGGGAACAAAGCTGGGAACTCAGGTTGTTGGGAAATTTCGGTCAGTCGCAGTGGTAAAGGCATAGGTCTTGAAATTGCGTGGCCTTGTGCTGTTCGCGGGCTCGAATCCGCCATTTAGTCCCGCGCGTCGCGCAGCGCTTCCAACTCGGCCAGCCTGACGGGGTCGTCGGCTGCCAGCACCTCTTCGAGGTAGTAGCCATACGATATGTTGCGCACCACCTCCTGCGCCTCGCCGCTGTATCCTGCTGCTATGATCGCAAACGCATCCACCAGTTCCCGGAGGAATCCCTTGTCCATCTCTTCGAGATGGCCGCCCAGAGCCTCCATCATCTTTACCGCCGTATCGGGGTTTAATTCCTCTTCATCGGTCAGTTCGAGGAATATGACATACTCCGCAATAATCTCCGCAACCTGCATGGCGATCATGGCTTCACCACCTTTACGTGAATGTTGGTGACGTTCATCTTCTTAAGGAGCTTCAGCGCCTTGATTTTTTGGTCAGGCGTGGGAACTTCCCACGTTCCGATAAGACGGTGTTCTGCCAACACCTCCGACTGCCGCAAAATCTGGGCCCGCGCGTGCGGCCTATCGATGACAGACCATTTCCGGTCGATCACATAATCGCCCTGGATGCCGTCGAACTTCACAGGCCGCTTCGAACCGTCGGCCATCGTCCGCATCAGCGTCGGCGCCTCACCGGCGCGTGCACCGGGCGCGGTGTCGTTATAGGCTTTCCAAGGCTTTTTCGATCTGGTCGTCTCCCTCACCCAGCCGATCTGCGGCGGCTCATATATCGTGCGCGGCCTGGCCATGCGAAGTTGCCGTAATGCGGCAGTCTTGGACAGCGCCGCCCCCGGCGCTGCCATCAGCGCGACGTTTCCGACAACCGTCCCCGTGGCCCGACCGAAATCCCGCGCCGACGCGTTGGCGACGGCATTTGCAGCGCGCGACATCTGGATATGAGCTGGGGTATCCTCGCCAGCGATCGCGGCATCAATCATGCCCGCCACCCCGCGGCCCGCGTTGCGAACGGTGGTCGCTGGATTCGTCGTCAGCGCAGCATGGACTCCCGCCACCGCTTCTTTTCCGACGTCGTGAAGTCCCTCGCCGACGCCATCGACGAATTCGGCGACAGGGTTTGGCTGGTTAGCGGGCCGCGGTGCTGGAACGCGCTTTGGTTGCACGTCGACCGACGGACGCTCTACTGATTTCTGGCGATCTGTTGCAAGCGATCCGGCACGCGGCGCATCTGCCGTTGGCATTGTCGCGGTCCGCAAGTTAATACGATCCCGCATACGCGGGGCGCGCCTGCTACAAGCAGACACGCGACCGCTCGCGCCGTCGGCCGTATTGGTTCCGCTCGCGCTATAACGTTGTCCCGCGCCCGTAAAGGTGAACCGGCCGTCAGCCGGATTGTGCCATGGATTGAACTTGAGTTCGAGACCGTCAGTGCTGAGAGCGGGCGGCAGCTTTCCTGTTCGCAGCCAACATGAAAAAGCGCTCGATCTCTTACCGCCAGATTTTTCGATCATGCCGCCCCGTCCATTGTTGCGGCGAGAACATCTGAGCAACATCTTCCAACAAGTCAAGCGTGAAACGCGGCAACCCCGCAGGCGGGTGCCCGCTTTTGTCTTCTATGAGATGGATTTTCACGAGAGTGGTGCACCACTCCCGATCAAGCGACGGCTCCATGGGTGCCTAATGGTCGGGATCGCCATTAGCCGCGATTTCGAGTGGCTTCATCGGCCCGCTGACATGATTCGATCGGGTGCGACCCAGGCTTTGGCGATGAACTGGCGTGCATAGCCTTGACGGTTCGCGGCGTCACTCGCGCGCAGTTTCGCCAGAAACACCTCGCCGAGCCGATCAACGGCTTGCGCGGTCATTTTGCGATCGGAGGAGGATAACTGCCGCTCGATCAGCAGGATTTCCTGCTGGAGATCAGTGCGGCGGGTTCGCTGGACGGCGAGCCGCGCGGTGAAGTCGACATCGCAGGCGGAGATTAGGCCCTGCTCGGTGAAGTCGAACATATTCTGGACCGCGCCCTCGACTCTGGTTCGGTGCGAAACGCCTTCAGGTGCCTGACACTCGCGCACCGCAGCCGAGCTGTCATCAAGCACGTTGGCTGAGGAACTCGCGAAGTCTCTCGGGACGAAATAGCCGTTCGGCCGCGGTGTCGATGACGATAGCCTAAAGGTTCTCGTCGCGGATGCTCGTGCCTTGGCAGGCAGTCTCGCCGCGCACGCGCCCTGCACATCAGCCGCCAGGTTCCTCAGCGCGCATCGACTGGCGCAGCGGGATCACCTGCGCAGCGCCCTCATAGACCAGCGGGCGTATGGACGCGTGGTTGGCGCCGTCGTGGAAGACGAGCTTCATCTTCAAGGATGGCGGCATTCCCGAAAAAGCCCCCTGTCGCGCCCCGATCGAGAGGGTCGCCGCACGATCGTTCCAGTAGAACGCGATCCGCGTGGCTTCGCCGTTCAGGTGGCCCTGCCCATTCCCCGCATCGTCGTAGAGCACGAAATGCCCGTCGGCGCCGGCATACACATGGATTTCGATCTCGCCGGGGGGCGTCGCTGTCCGATCGAGTCCCTGCACCATCGGCACGATGGCGCCGGCGCGCGCGAACAGCGGATGGCTTTGCAGCGTGATGTCGATCATCGGCGCTGTTCCGCCGCGATGACGCCGCCCGCTATGGAGGTCGTACCAGTCGCGTCCCTTCGGCAGCACGACCGGCAGCGCATGGCGTGCCGGAAGCTGCTGACGGCGGCGGATCGAAGGCGTGATCCATTCGAACCACAGGCTGACCGCGTCGGGAGTTGGCTGGCGCTGCTCCAGCAGGAAATCATAAGCGCGGCCGACGACGAGATCGGCGGTGAAGTCGAAGAATGCATCGCCCTCGTGGCCGCGGAACGACACGCCGCCGGTCGCGCCGTCCGCCTTTGCGGCACCCGACGCGCCATCGACGACGACACGGTGATCGAAGACGAGGCGGATCGCGCCCTTGCCGATGACGCTGAAGCGGTGCGGCCCGGTTTCCTCGGCAACGATGCGGCCGGTCCAGCGCAGCGAATAGGGTTTGCCGGCAAGCGCGGCGGGCAGATCGCCCGACCAGCTCATCTTGATGTCGTCGGTCAGGCGTGAGGACACGCGCCGTTCGAACTGCGCGCCTTCATAATATTCGATCCGCGCAGCGGGCGCCGCAGCGCCCTGGACGCAACGGCTGGGGATGAACTCCTGCATGTTGCGGCTCGCATGCTCGAACGGGCGGTCGACGATCCGCACCAGCAGGTCGCGGCCGAACAGAAACGCCGCCTGTTCCGCGCGGGCCCGCGGGTCGTCCGGAAAGTCCATCGCCAGCGCACGCATCGGCGTGTCTCCGTCATACACGGCCGCAGCCGCGACGGAATAGATATAGGGCATCAACCGATAGCGCTGGCGCAGCGCCGCTTCGAGCGCGTCGTAATGGGGGTCGCCCGGCTCGCCGAACTGCCACAGCTCGCGCGGGATGTGGGTGCCGTGCGCGCGGAAGACGGGCAGGAACGCGCCGAACTGGAACCAGCGGACGTAGAGCTCCTTGTAGGCCGGGTCGGCCAGCCCCTCGGGATAGCGATGAAAGACGAGAAACGCGCCGATGTCGCACGTCCACCACGGAATGCCCGCCATCGAGAAATTGAGCGCCGCGACGATCTGGTTGGCGAGCGTGCCCCAGCTGGCAAAGATATCGCCCGACCAGGTGACCGCGCCGAATGCCTGCTGCCCGGCATAGGCGGAGCGGCTGAGGATGACCGGGCGCTTCGCGGGAATGTCGCGCCGCATGGCGTCGCTCAGCCCGCGCGCCTGATACCAGGAATAGGTGAGCAGATTCTCGGCGATCGGCCCGGCGGCCATCCACCCGTTGGCGGCGAAGCTGGCAGCGGTGCCGTAACGCTCCCCGGTCGATCGCAGCTCGGGTTCGTTGCCGTCGGTCCACAGCCCGTCGACGCCGATGTCGATCAGCCCGCGCTTGATCGACCGCCAGTAGAGTGCGCGGGCGTCGGCGTTGCTGACATCGAAGACCTTGCCGCCAGACCAGTGCTCGCCGGGCAGCAGATAGCCCTTCGCGCCCATCGCGCGGTACAGATCGGTCGCGGTGCCGAAGGCGGGCCAGATCGAGGCGAGCAGATGGACGTCGGCCGCGTGGACGTGATCGACCATCGCCTTCGGATCGGGGAAGGTCGCTGCATCGAACTTCATGCCGCTGAAGTTTTCATTCCCGCCCCAGTATTTGTAATCGAGCACGATCGCGTCGAGCGGCAGGCCGCGGCGGCGATATTCGTCGACGACCGCGACGAGATCGACCTGGCGCGCGTAGCTCTCCTTGCTCTGCCAATAGCCGTACGCCCATTTCGGCAGCAGCGCCGCCGCGCCGGTTAGCGCGCGGTAGCCGCGGATCACCGCGTCCATGTCGACGCCGAGGCAGACATGATAGCGTATCGTATCGCCGGCGACCGAATGATAGTCGATCGCCCGACCGTGCGAGCGGAAATGCGCCGCGGTGCCGGTATCCCACAGCAGTCCCCACCCCGCGGTCGAGACGAGGAACGGGTTCACCGCATCGCTGTTGGCCTGCGCCAGAAAGACGCTTTGGCCGCGGTAATCGAACACCGGTTCGCGAAACTGGCCTAGGCCGTGCAGGCGTTCGGTCGCGCCGATCGTGAAGCCCTGCCGCCGGGTCGTTGCGACACCCGCGAGCGGCAACGGCGTCGGCGCCTCGGCAATGACACGCCCCCCATCCGGCGTATGGAACGCCAGACACCCGGTCCCGCGATCGATCGCGACGCGAATGCCCTGGCCGATCATCGCAAGGACAGGGCCGGTTTCTGCGAAGCGCACGGGCAGACCGTCATGCGCGAAGAAGCCGCCGGCGCTTGCCAGCTTCGCTGCGGGGCAATGGATGACGCTGGCGACCCCCGCCGCGGCGATGCGCACGCGCGTCACGGCCGGGCCCCTGTGGATCAGCACCCCGTCGTGCAGCCGCTCGATCCGATCGACGGGGATGCCCTGGGCGCCCTGCGCCCATCCCGGCAGCAGCGCAGCGGCGACCAGCGGCGAGGCGCCGGCCAGCAGCGTCCGCCGTGTTAGCGCAGGCATACGGAGCCGATCGTCCGTCATCGCTTCACCCTTCGTCACGGCCGCGCCGAAAGAAAAGAAACCGCCGCGCCCCGATTGCGCGGGATCGCGGCGGCCAAGATTCGTCCGGGGAGGACGATGGGAAAACCGCGCCGATCGTCAGTTCCGGATACGGATACCGAAGGTCAGGCGCCGTTCGAAGATGTTCTGCTGGTAATAGAGATTCTCGAACTGGGCATATTGCTGGTCGCTCGCGCTCGTCAGGTTGGTCCCCTGTGCGAAGACGGTGAAGTTGGGGGTGATATCGTAGCTGGCCGAGGCATCGAGATAGCCGACCGGCTTCGAATAGATGGCGAGCACGTCGCCATCGGCCACGCCGTTGACCGACTGCAGCCCGGCAAAGCGCTTCGAGCGCCAGTTATACGCAACACGCGCCTGGACCGGGCCCTTCTGGTAGAAACCGATGAGATTGTACTGATATTTCGAATTGTCCGGAACGGGCAGCGTCTTTCCGAACAGATCCCTGTTCGAACTTTCGCTGTCGGACAGCGTGAAATTGGCGTTCGCGCCGAACCCGCTCAGGAAGCCCGGCAGGAAATCGAACTGCTGCTGATAGCCGACCTCGATTCCCTTGATCTTGCCGCCGGTTCCGTTGCCGGTCGTCGAGATGACGCCGCCGGCGCGCACCACGCCGTCGGCATCGGCGATCGGCTGGATGGTGTTGATCGATTGCGGGAACGACTTCACGTCGAACAGGAACACCGCGGCGCTGAACAATCCGCCCCGCCCGAAATAGAATTCGTACGAGGCGTTGTAGTTGTTCGACTGATACGGTTCGAGATCGGGGTTGCCCGAGTTGCCCTGCAGGAACACCTGCAAATCGGACGGCAGGTTGGGGTAGCGGCCGTTGTTCGCGCCGTAATAGAGCACCCGGCCGGCGCCCAGATCGAACAGGTTGAGCTCGCCCACGACCTTCGCCGCGGCAAAGCGCAGCTTCTGACGATCGTCGATGTCGAGCGTCAGATTGAGCGAGGGCAACCACCGGTCGATCGTCTTGCGCGTGACGTTGGTGCCGAGGTTGATGAACACGCCGTTGTAATTGCCGCCCGTGCCGATGAAGCGGTTCGGATCGGTCGTGTTCGCATAAACGCTGCGGCGCGTCGTCGTGTAGCGCACGCCGACATTGCCCGACAGGTCCATGCCGAACAGCCCGCCATTCTCGGTACCGAAATTCGCCTGGAGGTAGGCAGTGCCCGTCTTCTCGGTCACGCGGAAGCTGCGGGTCGGATCGTTATAGGCCGCATTGCCGGGATACAGGCTGTTCTGAAACGCGAGCGGGTCCGACATCGCGTTCGGATCGATCGCGGGAATGCCGCCGCTCGGCACGCCGCCGAAGATGAAGTTGTTGTAGTTGCGCACGCGGTCGCCCAGCTGCGCGAAGGTGTAGATCGGCAGCACCGAGCGGCCTTCGATCGCCGCGTTGCCGGTATGACCGATGCCGGCATCCTTGAAGTAATACAGATCGCCCGGGCCGTTCAGCGTGCCGAGACCGTCGACCGTCACCGGCGCCAGCAGCTTGTATTCCGATACCGAGACGTCGCGGGTGTTGTAGCGGATGCCGGCGTCGATCGTCTTCAGGAACCCGCCGACCGTGTAGGTGCCATCGGCACGAAACGCGTCGGTCTTGGCGGTGCGTTCGTCGCCATAGCCCCAGGTCGAGAACAGGATCCAGTTGGCCGGATTGCTGACATCGGTGCCGAAGTTGAGCGTCGGATATTTGGTGGTGTAGTCGATGCCGACGTTCACGGCCGGAAAGCCGTTGGGGTTCTGGAAACCCGTGCACGCCGCGGGTGCGGGGTTGACGCGGCAGGCCGCTGTCGTGCCGCGCGTGATCGTCGGGCCGGTGACGGGCTTCGAATCCGCCTGCGATGAATCCGACGTGCGCCGCGCATCGCCGTGCACCCAGCGCAGCGTGCCCTTGAACACGCCGTCATTCTCGTAGGTGAGCTCGAGATTGGTATTATAGGTGCGCGAGCGGCTGTTGGTCGCCAGGCTGTTGGCGGTGAAGCCCGGCAGCGCGAAATTGCCGACCGTGACGACGCCGTTCTCGTCCACCTGCGATCCCGGCAGCAGCGGGCGCGGCGCATAGCCGCTGTTCAGCTGGATGTTGACCGCGCGCAGATCGTCGTTGAGCTTGGTATACGCGACATAACCGGTGAGCGTCAGCTGATCGGTGATCGCGAACTGCGCCGACGCGTTGAGGCCATAGCGCTCGCGCTCGGTCTGGCGGTTGGAGTTGCTGACGACCGCAGGCTGATAGACGTAATCCTTATCGGCGAACTTGTTGCTGTCGGTGATGTCGCCGTCGCCGCGCAGGTCGGTACCCGATAGCGCGTCGGTCGAGATCAGCCAGCTGTTGCCGGTGTCGATGCCGATATTGGCGAGCCTGGCCTTCGAATAGGACCCCGCCACCAGCAGCCCGAACCGCCCGTTGTGATAGCCGAGCAGGCCGGAATAGAGCTGGTTGAACTTCTTGACCCGCGACCCGTACGACGTTTCCGCCGACCCCGTCGCCGTCAGCCCCTCCTTCAGGTCGAACGGGCGCCGCGTCTTCAGGTCGATCGTGCCGCTGACCCCGCCCTCGACCTGGCGCGCGCTCGGCGACTTGTAAACATCAACGCCCGCGAACAGCGACGGGGGAATATCGGTGAAGTTGGGCTGCGCGTTGTCGATGCTCTGGCCGCCGAGGAACTGCTCGCCGTTGAGCGTCACCAGCACCTGCCCCAGCCCGCGCACATTGACGCTCGATCCCTCGCCTGCCGAGCGCCCGATCTGGATGCCGGGCACACGCTGGAGCGAATCGGCAATGGTCGCGTCGGGGAGCTTGCCGATATCCTCGGCGACGATGCTGTCGACGATCTCGGCCGATTGGCGCTTGATCTGAACCGCCGCGCGTTGCGCGCCGCGCACGCCGACCACGACGATGTCGTCCGCCGCAGAGTCCGCGCTCGGTTGACCGGTGGAATTGTCCTGCGCCGCCCCCGATGTCTGCGCGGGATCGCTCGCGGTCGCCTGCGCCCAGGCCGGCTGGGACAGCGCGATCGCGACGAGCGAGGCCGCAGCGAGAACTGCCCCCCGGCGAACCCGGCTTGCGGCGGTGCGATCAAAACCCTTCATCAACCTGCTCCTTCGGCACCGCCCCACTTGTAAGGCGCATTGTCCTTTTGGCCGCCCGCATGGGGGTGACCTGTAGAAAGCCGAAGTGTCGCTGCCGGGACGGGCGCAATCCTGCGCCGCCGATCCGCAACCCCGCCGTCATGCCTGGGTCGCCACATCCTCCCGAGCTGCTCGAACGTCAGCCTTCGTATCGCTCATTCCGCAGCACGCAGTCATCGTCAAGGATTAAATAAAGGAACTTCCTTTTTTATAATGCAAGACGACAAATTGGCCACGCTATTGCAGGATTGACATGTCCCAGGGCAGCCTCAGCCGATCGTGCGAAGGCGGTCGCGTAGCGGCGGATGAGCCGCTTTGTCGTCATGTCCTGATCGAAGACGCCGTACCATCCCTGCGGTTCGTGCGGCGGATCGCCGAGATAGCTTCGGTCACCGGTCCGAAACCGGTGATCGGGATGCTGGGCACGCCCTTCGCCGTTCCACGCCCAGAAATTCAGCCCCGCGAGCGGGCCGCCCGCGCGCGCATCGGCCGCCACGCTTTCCATGATGAGCCGGTAATAGCCATCGCGGTGGATGGTCGGCGTTCCCGGCGCATAGCCGGCATCGCGCGGATAGCCGAACTCCTCGATGACCAGGGGCTTGCCCAGCTTCACCGCCAGCGCGCGGTGATCGCGAATATAGGCCAATGTCTTCGCCTCGCCCACCGCGCGGGTGCCGGCGAGATCGGCCGGATCGATCCAGCCGAAATTCTGCGGCCAGATGTGGATCGTCATATAGTCGACCGGGGCTGCGGCATCGGCGACGCAGGCCATGCTGTTCGCGCACCCGATCGTGCCCTCGGCCCCGCTCGACACCAGATGATTGGCGTCGATCGACCGGATGAGCCTGGCGGTCTTGCGGATCCAGGCCTGATAGGCCGGAAGGATGCGGGCGGTCGTTGCCGGGCTTTCGCCGGGGCGCGGTTCATTGGCGAGCTGCCACGCCATGATCGCCGGATCGTCCGCATAGCGCCGTCCCGTCACACCGTTGGTGCGGCCGACGAGCGCGCAGACATAGGCGTGATACAGCGCCACCGCGCGCGGATGAGTGTAGAAGCCCGCGGTATAGTCCGCGAATTCCGGCCAGGGATGCGCCGGATCGTGGGCGTCGATATATTTCCCGCCATTGACCCAGGACAGGTAGGTCATCATGCCCCCCGACCATTCCCAGAAATTGTTGAGATAGATGACGGCGCGCATCCCGCGCTTGCCCAATTCCGCCAGGAACCAGTCCAGCCCGGCCAGCAAGTCCGGATTATAGACGTCCGTCTTCCCGCGAAACGCCGGCGAGATCGCACCGATAAGCGGCGAGTCCTCCGATGCGCCCAGCACCCGAACATTATCGATGCCGAGCGCGACCAGTCGGTCGAGTTCGCGCCCCAGTCGCGCACGGTCCCCATAGGCGGTGTCGGCACCGAGATAGGCGGCGTACCACATGTTGGCGCCGACATAGCGATAGGGCTTGCCGTGCAGGCGAAAGCCATGCCCCGCAACGGTGACGAAATCGGACGATGTGCGTGATCGCCTTGAACCGGCGATCGCAGGTAGCGCCGTCAGGCCGAGCAGGGAGGTGCCGGCAGCCAGTATCTCGCGGCGGGTCGTCATGGCTTCTCCAGTTGCAGGCGCTCAGTTCGGGATCGGGTTGCGCCTTAATCGCGCGATCTCCGGGGATTTGCCAAAACAAATTTCCTTTTTAAGATGGTGGGCGTCGAAAGGGACGGAAGACGTTGCACCCCGCCCCGGATCGGCGGAGAGCATCTGCATGATCCCAGCAAATCCGATCCGCGAAATCCGCTACGAAGGCGCCGATGCCTTTGCGCAGGCGGTGGCCGACGATCCCGGCCCGCTGGTGCTTCGCGGACTCGCCGCGGACTGGCCTTTGGTCGCGGCAGGTCGCGCCGGGCCCGAGGCGGCGGCGGCATATCTCGCGCGGTTCGATCGCGGCAGCACCGCACGCGCGATGCGCGCCGCCCCCGCCGAACGGGGCCGCTATTTCTACACGCCTGACATGCGCGGCTTCAATTTCGAGACCGCGCAGGTGCCGATGACGGTCCTGATCCGCCAGCTGATCCTGTGGCTCGACCGCGACGATGCGCCGTCGCTCTACGCCGGGTCGGCTTCCACGCCCGAGCATTTGCCGGGTCTCGCCGAAGCCAATCCGATGCCGCTCGCCACCCCCGGCGCGACGCCGCGCATCTGGATCGGCAACGCCTCGCACATCTCGACGCACTATGACGCGTCGGAGAATATTGCGGTCGTGGCGGCGGGGCGCCGCCGCTTCACGCTGTTCCCGCCCGATCAGACCCCCAATCTCTATGTCGGACCGCTGGACATGACGATCGCCGGCCAGCCAGTGAGCATGGTCGACCTGCGCGCGCCCGATCTGGATCGCTACCCCCGCTTCGCCAAGGCAATGAGTGCCGCGCTGAGCGCCGAACTGGAGCCGGGCGACGCGATCTACATACCGACCTTGTGGTGGCACAATGTCGTCGCCGAGGGCCCTTTCAACATCCTGCTGAACTACTGGTATGGCCAGCCACCCAGCGGATCGCCCTTCGCCGCGCTGGTCCATGCGATGCAGGCGGTGCGCGACCTGCCGCACACCGAACGCGAGGCGTGGCGGGTGTGGTTCGACCATTATGTGTTCTCGAAAGACGCCGCGACCCGCGCCGATCATCTGCCCGACCATGCGCGCGGCGTTATGGATGCGCCGTCGCCGACCCGCACCCAGCGCATCGTCGACTATCTCGTCGAGGCGCTCACCCGCCGCTGACCCCCGGCATCGGACAATGCGCCGCGACATAGTCGGCGTGGAGCGGCATCCGCAGCGCCTGCGCGGCATAGCCCGCCCGCATCTCGGCCATCGCGGCGCAAATCCGCGCATCGTCCATCGCGTCGACCAGCGGATCATAGCCCTGCGGCGCGATCCCCTGCCCCAGCATGACCGCGACCCAGCTGGGCACCGCGAACAGATCATGGTCGAAGCGCATCACCCGCCCCTTTTCCCGGAAGAGCGCGATCTTGTGCGCGAGGCTGTCGGGGATCGCCATGTTGCGGACGTAGCGCCAGAAGGGCGTGTCGTCGCGCCGCGTCGCCTTGTAATGCAGCACGATGAAGTCGCGGACATATTCGAACTGCTCGGTCATCAGCCGGTTGTAGGTGTCGCGCTCTACCGCGCTGAAACCTTTGTCGGGAAACAGCCAGAACAGTTTCGAGATGCCGGTCTGGATCAGATGGATGCTGGTCGATTCGAGCGGTTCGATGAAGCCACCCGCCAAGCCGAGCGCGACGACGTTGCGATCCCACAGCCGTTCGCGCACGCCGGCAGTAAAGGACAGGCGGCGCGGTGCAGCGAGCGGCGCATCGACACCCGCGACCAGCGCATCTTCGGCCGCGTCGTCGCTCAGATGCGCGCTCGCGTAGACGAGTCCGTTGCCGGTGCGATGCTGGAGCGGAATCCGCCACTGCCAGCCCGCCGCCTGCGCCGTCGCGCGGGTGAAGGGCGGCAGCGGCGCGGCGCGCGCGGCCGGCACCGCGACCGCGCGGTCGCACGGCAGCCAGTGCGACCAGTCGCGGTAGCCCACGCCCAGCGTCTCGCCGAGCAGCAGGCTGCGAAATCCCGAGCAGTCGATGAACAGATCGCCCGCCACGCGGCGCCCGTCCTCGAGCACGACCGCGCCCACGAACCCCGTCTGCGCATCGGTCTCCACGCCTGAGATCCTGCCCTCGATCCGCACGACGCCCTGCGCCTCGGCGCGGCGGCGCAGGAAGGCGGCATAGAGCCCGGCATCGAAATGATAGGCGTAGGCCAGCTGCGACAGCGGGGCACGCGGGTCCGTCGCGGGCGGGGCGAAGCGGCCCGCCGCGGCGGCCACCCCCGCCATCGCATAGTCCGACAGCACACCGATCCGGGCGGCATGCCGGTGCTTCAGCCAATACTGATGAAAGGCCACGCCCTGGAAATCTCGGCCGTGCTCGCCGAACGGATGGAAATAGCGTTCGCCACGTCCGCCCCAGTCGACGAACTCTATCCCAAGCTTGAAAGTCGCGCCGGTCTCGCGGACGAACTCCGCCTCGTCGATGCCGAGCAGCCGGTTGAAGCCGAGGATCGGCGGGATCGTCGCCTCGCCGACGCCGACGGTCCCGATCGCATCCGATTCGACGAGCGTGATTCGTCGATGGCCATCGTCCAGGAACCGCGCCGCAGCGGCGGCGGCCATCCAGCCCGCGGTCCCGCCGCCCACGATCACGACGGATTCGATCGGGGTCATCGACAATCCTTCAAGCGATCGGCGAGCCACGCCGGATAGGGTGAGGCGGTCGCCAGCGCGCGTGCGGCACGGGCTCGATGCGCGGCGGTCAGGCTGGCTTGCACCTTGTCGTCCCGCGCGATCGCGATCGGCGCCGGGCTATGCTGCGGACAGACGCGGCCCAGCAATTGGCGCCACAGGTCCGGACCGATGCTGTCTTCCTCGACATACGCGATGCGCCCGCGCCGGACGAACTCGGCAACGGTGTGGTCCAGACCCGGCGAACGCACGATGCCGGGGCGACCGAGATGATGCGCCGCCACGAAATCGGCGACCCGGTCGGTCAGCAGTGCCCAGCGCCGGTTATATTCCGCGCGCTCCAGCGGCACGATATCGCGTCCGGGCAGCAGCTCGAGCAGCAGCTCGATCTGGCAGATCGCCAGATGAAGGTTGCACCAGCCGAGCGGCTCGAACACCGCCGCCGCGTCGCCGACCTTGACGGTGCGATCGACCCAGCCCGCCGCGATGCGCCCCTGCGACAGGGGGACGTCGTCCACCGTCGGCTGTGCGTATCCGATCGTAAGCGTGCGCGTCGCAGCCCTGCCAGGCGACGCGATCCGATAGCCCGCCTCGGATGCGGTGACGGTGTCGATCACGGAAAGCGCCGGCGCGCATGTTTCCGCCGCGATGCTGCGCCCGGGCAAGCGATCGCTCCAGTCGATCCAGTTCGACCCGCCCGCTTGCGCGGCGCGCGTGTCGATGATCAGATCGGCCCCATCGTCCGCATCGCCGGCGGCGACTCCGACATGGCGCGCCAGCGACCGCAAACCGCGCAGATGCAGCGCAGGATCGAAGCGCAGCGCGGGATCGAGATCGGACAGCGGATCGTCCAAGGCGTCGCCGGGTTCGGCAAAATATTCTTCCGCTGCAAGCGCCGCGCCGATCGAAACTCCGCCCTCGGACACCGCGCCATAGGCCAGCAGCCACTCGGCGCCTTCACTGGGCCAGCCAAGATATCGGATCGCAAGCCGGTGTGTCGCGGCCGCGCGACCGATCAGGGTGGCCTCATCCATGCCCATCCTTGCATGAAACTGGCCGAGCGACGGCAGCGTGGTATGGGCGAGGTCCGCCAAGGCGTGCGGCGCCACGGGTGCGTCTGCAAGTGCGACGATGGTGTGCGGCAGCGCGCGGCGCAGCGCGATCGCTGCGAGCAGCGCGACCTGGCCCCCGCCGATGACGAGGACGCGCGACAACGGCATACGGGCCGTGACCGCGCGGCTCATCGCATCGCGGCCAGGCTCGCCCGGTGCTCGGGCATGGCGATGGCGGTCGCGCCAACCCGCGCGCGCAAATCCTGCATCGCGCGATCCATCGCGGCATCGTCGGGGATGGCGGCGCGCGGATCATAGGCATCGGGCAAAATGCCTTGTCCGATCAACACCGCGACCCAACTCGGTTCCAGAAACAGTCCCTCACCATAGCGCGCGACGCGCCCCGTCGCGCGCCACAAGGCCAGCTTTTCGGCAAGGCTGTCGGGCACCGCCATCGTCCGCACGTGATCCCAGAAGGTCGAATCGTCGCGCCGGGTCGCATGATAATGCAGGATCAGGAAGTCGCGGATGCGATCATATTCCATGTCGACGAGACGATTGAACGCGTTACGGTCGGCGTCCGCGATGCCGCCTGCCGGAAACAGCTCGATCAACCGCGTGATCGCGGCCTGGACGAGATAGATCGACGTCGATTCCAGCGGTTCGAGAAAGCCGCTGGCGAGGC
The DNA here is from genome assembly GCF_902498785.1 of Sphingomonas sp. EC-HK361. Lineage (GTDB taxonomy): Bacteria > Pseudomonadota > Alphaproteobacteria > Sphingomonadales > Sphingomonadaceae > Sphingomonas. The sequence goes on along the minus strand of NZ_LR701491.1, from coordinate 23,744 downwards.
CGACACCGACCACGTTGCGCACCCAGCTGCGCCGCCGCCGCCCGGCACGAAAGCGCAGGACGCGCGGCTCGGTGAGCGGCTCGCCCTCGACCGCCGCGATCAGCGCTTCGCAGGCTTCGTCCTCCGACACATGGTCGCTGGCAAAGACATAGCCGTTGCCCACCCGGTGCCGGAGCGGAATCCGCCATCGCCATCCCGCCGGCATGGCAACGGCGCGCGTGTAGGGCTCGATCGCGCCCTCGGGCGACGCGCACGGCATCGCGGCGGCGCTATCGCACGGCAGCCAGCCGCTCCAGTCCTCCCATGCTTCGTCCAGCTCGCCGCCGAGCAGCAGGTTGCGAAAGCCGGAGCAGTCGACGAAGAGATCGCCGGCGATCCGCTCGCCGGTATCCAGATGCAAGGCCGCGATGTCCCCGGTCGTGCCATCGCGTTCCACCGATCGGACGGTCGCCTCGGTCCGCGCGACGCCGCGAGCGACGGCGTAGTCGCGCAGGAACGGGCCGAAGCGGGTGGCGTCGAACTGATAAGCATAGCCATAGCTGCCGGCGAGCTCCGGGTCGGCAGGATTTGGATGCGCGAAGCGGTTGGCTTCCGCCGCGGCGACCGCGACCGACCACTGGCCGATCGGCACTCGCCCGCCCGCCCGCAGCCAGTAATGGTGGAATGCCACGCCGGCCAGATCGCGGCCGAAGGTGCCGAAGGGATGAATATACCGGTCGCCGATCGCGCCGAACCCTTCGAACGCGATACCCAGCTTGAAGGTCGCATGGGTCGCCGCCATGAAGGCGCCTTCGTCGATGCCCAGATGTTGCACGAATTGCCGGATATGCGGCAGCGTCGCTTCGCCCACGCCAACGATGCCGATGTCGGCGGATTCGACGAGACGGATGTCGGCGATCGGCGCAAGGTCGTTCGCCAGCGCTGCCGCAGTCATCCACCCCGCGGTGCCACCGCCCAGAATGACCACGCGCGTGCGCGGCCGTGCGTCCGCCATTGCCGCCCCCCCCCTGATCGACTTGTGGCGCGTCCGGAGCCCGACGACTAGCCCTCCATCTTAGTTTAATCAATTTTCCTTTTTCATCTTGCGCGGTCGCGCCGCATGCGAGATGTAACGTTCAAGCGATCTTTAGGGAGGATCGCGCACTGGAGCCGGCAAAAGACCGCGCGCCAGACAATGGAGGGGCAATCATGGATTTTTCGCGTTCGCGATCATCGCGCAATCAGCTTTCCAGGTTTTTCGGCGGCGTATCCGCGATCGCGCTCGCAGGCGCGACGCCAGCGGCATTTGCGCAGGACACCCCCGAACCCGAGGCACAGACCGCGGCCACGCCGTCGCAGGATGACGCGCCCGCGTATGAGGGCGACGACATCATCGTGCGCGGCATCCGCGCCAGCCTGCAGAACGCGCAGGAGATCAAGCGCAACGCGGATACCGTGGTTGACGCGATCAGCGCGGAGGACATTTCCGCGCTGCCCGACCGGTCGGTGAACGAAGCGCTTCAGCGCATCCCCGGAGTCGCGATCACCCGCTTCGCCGCCCCTGACGACTCACAGCATTTCTCGGTCGAGGGGTCCGGCGTCGTCATCCGCGGGCTTGGCTATGTTCGCGGCGAGTTCAACGGCCGCGACGCCTTTGCCGCCAGCGGTGGGCGCGAGATCGGCTTCAGCGACGTGCCGACCGAACTCGTCGGCTCCATCGAGGTCTTCAAGGGCCTGACATCCGACCTGATCGAAGGCGGCATCTCCGGCACGGTCAGCATCAACACGCGCAAGCCCTTCGACAGCACGAAAGACATCTATTACCTCTCGACTTCGGTAAATTACGGCGATTTCGTGAAGAAGTCGGCGCCGGGGTTCGCCGGCCTGGCCAGCAAGACCTTCGACCTGCCGGGCGGCGGGCGGATCGGCGTGCTCGCGTCGGGCAGCTACAACCGCCAGTATAATCGCTCCGACCGGGTGTTCCTGTCGTCCTTCCTGCCGCGCTTCAACGCCCCGAACGACGGGGTCGACGGCTATGCGGTCAACGGCAACTATCAGGGCTCGCAATATGACGGGCAGCTGTGCGACGGCAACAATCCGAACGAAGGCCGCATCCTCAACCAGGGCACGCCCTATGCCGTGCGCGCCTGCGACGCGTTCAACGTGCCGGCGGGGTTCGACACGGTGTACACGCCGCTGGGCGGCGGCTTCGGCTCGCAGGAATTCGACCGGCTGCGGACCAGCTTCTCCGGCGCGCTGCAATATGAGAATGCCGACCGATCGCTGCTCATCACCGGCCAGTATCTGCGCGCGCTGAGCAAGGAGAACTGGGTCGAGCGCACGACCGAGCCATCGGTCTATTACAATGATATCGGGAATACCTTTCCGGCCGGCACGCTCGCGCCGAACCAGTTCAGCCCGAACGGCATGACCACGCCGGGCGGCTTCGCCTACAATCCTGCCAACCAGTTCACGTTCGACAAGAACGGCATCTTCACCAGCGGCACGCTGGAGGAGACGAACACGACCCAGCAGCATAATGTCACGACGCCGTGCGTGATCCCGAACCAGGGGTTTCCGTACACGAATACCTACTGCCCCTATCCGCAGCTGGTGCGCACCGGCACCGGGGTGCGCTTCACCAACCGCTACAATGCGACACGCTCGCTGGCGCAGGACTTTTCGCTCAACCTGAAATGGACGCCGACCGAGCGGCTGCACCTGACGTTCGACGGGCAGTATGTGAAGTCGGAGGCCGATCAGATCGACGACATCGTCGACTTGCAGACCTATGCCAATCCGACCATCGACCTGACCGGCAAGGTGCCGCAAATCTCGTTTGCGACGCCGGGCTTCGACACCGCGCGCTATTTCTCGGGCGTCGACAGCACGATCTTCTACAACGACGCCTACAACAACCGGAACATCAGCGACGGCGACGAATGGGCGTTCCGCGTGGATGCCGACTATGATCTGTCGGACGACGGCTTCTTCCGCAAGATTCGCGTCGGCGGCCGCTATGCGGACCGCAAGCAGACGGTGCGCACCAACGACTACAACAATTGGGGCAGCCTGTCCGCGACATGGACCGATCAGGGCCCGCGCTTCGTCAACGAGGTGACGCCGAACGACGTCGGCCTCTACAGCTACGGCAATTTCTTTCGTGGCGGCACGACTGCGCCGCCGGCATCGCCGTTCATCAACGAGAGCATCCTGCGCAACCACGATGCCCTCATGGACTTGCTCGTCAACCGCGCGAAGGATCCGTCGGGGCAGTTCAGCTACACCCCGATCGAGGATCGCGGCACGGACCTGATCGACGGGTATTTCCGGCCCGGCGAAATCTACGAGAATTCGGAAAAGACCTATGCCGGCTATGCCCGGCTGGACTTCGCGACCGATTTCGGCGGCGGCCGGCGCCTGTCGGGCAATATCGGCGCGCGCTACGTCCATACCCGCGACGATTCGGTGGGGGCGATCACCTTCCCTTCGCGCACCCAGGTCATCTCGACCTTCCCGGATTTCGCGAGCTACTGTGCGGATCAGCAATCGCAGGCCAATCAGCCGCCCCCGCCCGGCCCCGTCAGCAACGCGCCGCCGCAAACGCAGCTGCCCGCGCTATGCCGCCCCGGCGTGACCGACGCGCAGCGCAATGCCGTGCTGGCCTTCGCCGACGGATCGCAATTGCCGCAAACCGCCAGGCAGGAATTCGACAATTTCCTGCCGGCGCTCAACCTGCGTTTCGATGCGACCAACAAGCTGCTGTTCCGCTTCGCCGCGTCACGCGCCATATCGCGGCCGAATTTCGGCGATCTGCGCAACTTCCTGTCGATCGGCTTCAATGGCTCGACTGGGGCGTTCGAGGCGCGATCGTCCAACCCGTTCCTGCGACCGATCACCGCGGACCAGTTCGACCTGACCGCCGAATGGTATTTCGCAAAAGTGGGCTCGTTCACCGCCGCGGCGTTCTACAAATCGCTCAAGAACGTGATCCTCGCGAACAGCGGGTTTAGCCGCGACGTATCGAACAACGGCTCCACCTACACGCTCCAGTTGAGCGGCCCCGCCAACGCGCCGGGCACGACCAAGATCAAGGGCCTCGAGTTCGGCTATCAGCAGACCTATGATTTCCTGCCCGGTGCGCTTGCCGGTTTGGGCGTGCAGGCGACCTATACCTATATCGACGCGGGCAAGGTCCAGATCGCCCCGCCCGACTATCGTGCGTCTGCCGACCCCACGCCGCTGGAGGGCGATGGCTATCAGCCACCGCTCGACGTGCAGGGCCTCTACGACAATCTCGAGCTTCCGGGTCTTTCCAAACACAATTTCAACGCGTCGCTTTTCTATGACCGCAACGGGCTGTATCTGCGGGCGGCCTATAGCTGGCGGTCGAAATATTTGCTGACCAACCGCGATTGCTGCTTCCCGTTCCTGCCGGTCTATGCAGCGTCTTACGGCCAGCTGGACGGTTCAGCCTTCTACGCCGTCAATCAGAGCTTCAAGATCGGGATCGAGGTGCAGAATCTGCTCGATGCGACGACCAAAACGGTCTTCCGCCTCAACGGCGAAGGACTTGAATCACCACGCCAATATTCGAAGGCGGATCGCACCTACACCATCAGTGCGCGGATGAGCTTCTGAGCGGCACCCGATGGCGGCGATTGCACGAGCATTCGCCGCCGCAAGGGCTGCGACGATGCCGATGCCGGTTCTGCCGCAGTTTCGGGAATGCCAGACATGAAGCCAATACGAGATCCGATGCCGCTCCCCGAAACAGGGGGGCGGGGGATGCCGGTGTTTGCCGGTATCGAGCTTGGCGGAACGAAATGCGTCTGTACGCTCGCGCACGGCCCGGGGGCGATCGTCGAACAACGCACCATTCCTACCCAACAGCCCGAGCCCACGCTCGGTGCGATCGACGGGATTCTCGATCGATGGGCGCATGACCACCCGTTCGCGGCGATCGGTATCGGCAGCTTCGGACCGGTCGATCTGGATCCCGACTCCGCCAACTACGGCTACGTCCTTGCGACCAACAAGGGCGGGTGGACCATGACCGATGTCGCGCGGCGACTGTCGTCGCGCCACCCCGTGCCGATGGCGTTCGATACCGACGTCAATGGCGCGGCGCTCGCCGAGATGGCCTGGGGTGCAGGAAAAGGCCTGTCCGACTTTGCCTATGTGACCGTGGGCACCGGGGTCGGCGTTGGGCTGATTGTCCGGGGCCAACCCACCCGCGGTGTGGGCCATAGCGAGCTAGGCCACATCCTGGTGCCGCGGCTCGATGGCGACGATGGACCGAGCGCCTGCCGCTTCCATCGTGACTGTGTGGAGGGCCTCGCATCGGGTCCGGCGATCGAGGCGGTTCTCGGAGAAACACCGGTTTCCGACATCGCTGCCGATCATCCGGTCTGGACGCGCGTGGCCGATGCCGTCGCGAAGCTGTGTCACAGCCTGATCTGCACGACCGGGCCGCAGCGTATCGCGGTGGGTGGCGGGGTGTTCATGAAGCAGGACCATCTGCTGCCGCGCATCGAGCCTATGCTGCGCGCGAGCCTGAACGGCTATCTGTCGCTGCCCGCCAACGGCCCCTACATCGTTCCGCCGTCCCTCGGAGCGCAGGCCGGACCGCTCGGCTCGATCGCGCTGGCCCGCGCGGCGCTCGCTGTCGAACCGGGACACTGACATGCGCGACGCTGTGATGAGGTTCGGATTGCTGGGTTGCGCATCGCTTCTCCTTTCGGCCACGAATCCGCCCGCGAACGCAGCGCGCGCCATCGGCGCTTGCGTGAATATGGCGAACCACCTTGAGGCTCCCCGCGAAGGCGCATGGGGGCGGCCCATCGCCGACGCCGATTTCCGCATCATCGCCGACGCCGGATTCCGCACCGTCCGAATTCCGGTCCAATGGTCCGCCCATGCCGCCGTGCAGCCGCCCTATGCGATTGATCCGGCGTTCATGGCCCGGGTCGATCATGTCGTCGGCAAGGCGCGGGCGGCGGGTCTGGGTGTGATCCTGAACCTGCACAATTACGATGCATTGATGACGGAGCCGGCCGCCAACACACAGCGCTTCGCCGGTCTGTGGCGACAGATCGCAGCGCATTTCGCGAACCGCGACGACGCGCTGTGGTTCGAGCTGCTGAACGAGCCGCACGACAAGCTGACCAACGCGAACCTGCTCGTAACCCTGGGTCCGGCGCTTGCCGCGGTGCGCCGCACGAACCCGACGCGCAAGGTGGTGATCGGGGGGCAGAACTGGAGCAACGTCGACTCGCTAGCGACGCTGCCGCTTCCGGACGACAGGAATCTCGTCGTGACCTTCCACTATTACGAACCCTTCGCCTTCACCCATCAGGGCGCAAGCTGGGTCAACCCGTCTCCACCGGTCGGACGGACCTATCCGATGCCGGGCGATGCCGCGGCGCTGGCCGGCGACGTCGCCAAGGTCCGCGCCTATGCGACGCGGACCGGGCGCCCGATCTTCATGGGCGAATATGGCGCGCACGATCCCATCGCGATCGACCAGCGCGCCCGCTATTACGGCGCGGTGCATGACGCCTTTGCGCGCATCGGTATCGATGGCTGCGCCTGGGGCTATACCAACGGCTTCGCGCTGCGCCGCGGCGATCGCTGGATCGATCCGATCCTCCGCGCGATCGGGCTCGGCAAACCGCGTTAGTCTAGCGCGCCGCTGGATTGGCGTAGAGATTGGGCAGATCGGGCTCGAACAGCGTCATCGGCGATTTCTCGAACTGCACGAAGTCCGCAGCGCTCGCCTGACCGCGGTACGGTGCAAAGAAATGCTCGCGCTTCTCGCGCGCCGCGTTGGCATTGCGCCAGACGAGCACATAGCTGACGCCGCGCGACGAGGGTGCCTGCAAGCCCGGCAACAGCACCTGCGTCCACCACTGCGGATCGGGGAGCTTTTCCAGCCCCGTCTCGGTCAGCGCCGCGATCTTGCCGCGTTCGCCGGCCCAGCGTGTGACCTCGGCTAGCCGGCGCGCGAACACGTCGCGCGTGCGGGTGATTTCGATGCTGTGATAGTCATCGAACCCGAGCATATCGACCCACCGGTCGCCCGGATAAAAGGCGAAATAATCCGCAGCGCCGTCGAATATGTCGGTGGAATAGGCGTAGAGCAGGTTGTGCACGCGCCGTGTGTCGCGCAGATAGCCGACGGTGAAGCGCCATAACGCGACGAAATCGGCGGCGCTCGCGTTCCCCCGGCCCCACCAGAACCATGCGCCGGTCTGCTCATGAAATGGCCGGAACCAGACCGGGATCGGGCGCCCCTGCGCGTCTTTCAGGCTGGCCAGAAAGGTCGCGGCGATATCGAGCCGGCGGCGATAGGCATCGTGCAGCCGCCCGCCCGGCAGGATCGCCGCGACCGCCGGGCTCACGTCCCAGGCATCGGTGCCCGTCACGGGATTGGGCATGTGCCAGCTGAAGGTGTTCACCCCGCCGCGCGCGTGCGCCGCCGCCACGAACGCGCGCAGCCGCGCCGCCTTTGCCGGATCGAGCCGATCGGTCTTGTCGGCAAAGATATCCATGACGTCCCAGCCATAGACCGCCGGATAGACGCCGGTGACGTCCTTCACGTCGGAACGATCGGCGTCGCCCGCCCAGTCATGGCCATAGGTGAGCGTATTCTGGTGGCCGAACATCACCCCGCGCTGCGCGAGGCGCTGCATGTTCGCGAACAGATTGCGCGTCTCGCGCGTCGCATGCCCGTCGATCGGCTGGGCAACCGCGGATGTCGCGACGAGCAGCATCGACAGGAGCAGCCAGCGCATCCTCCTGCGCCTTATTACGGACATGCGATGGGCGTCGTGCTGCTCGCGATGCGGACGCGTGACACGTCGATCCGGGTGCGCGCCTGGCTGGCGAAGGTGGCGGGCCGGTCGATCTTCGCCATGTCGACGCCGCGCGCGGCGAAACAGCGCAGCGGGACCGCGACGCTCGTCCATTCGCCGGGCTTGCCGGCGGGCAGGGTGACGGTGCCGCTGCGACTGCCGGCGGCCATGCCGATCGCGACCGGACCGCTCGCGTCGCTCGTCCGGTAATCCACGATCAGGCTGAGCATCCCGTTGGCCTCGCGCGACAGATCGAGCGGATCGCGCAGGGCGAACCCCGCCTCGCCCGCACCGGTCCAGGTCAGCCGGACCGAGTCCTCCTGCGCGGCGCGATCGGTGCGGGTGGCCGCCACCGATCCCGAGGTCGTGATGCGGGCTCCCGGCGCCAGACGCCCCGCCACGAAGATCGCGCCCGGATCGACGGCGGCGACCTTGGGACGCACCTCCGACAACATGGGCACGGTCGCAGGGCTGGCGTAGCTGAGGCCGTAGCCGATCGGGAACAGCGGATCGTAATTCGGATCGCGGCGATTGAGGACATATTGATCGAGCCGCTTGGGCCACGAAAAGCTCAGGCGCCCACGAAAATCCTGCGCGGGTCGCCCATCGGGTTTCGCGATCAGGACGTCGGCCACCCCGCCGCCTTCGGTCCCCGGCAGAAAGGCAGCGACGAACGCATCCGCCGCGTTGAGTTCGGCGTTCACCCACAGCGGACGCCCGGACAGAAACAGCGCGACGACCGGAATGCCGGCTGCCTTCAAGCGCTTGAGCAGCGCAAGATCGGATTTGTCGCCCGGGCTGTATTCCAGCGTCGGCCGGTCGCCGCTGAATTCGGCGTAGGGCGTCTCACCGAACACCACGATCGCCGCGTCGGGCTTGCGCGCATAGCGGCCATCGACGCTGAGCGTGGCGCTCCCGCCCGCCTTCGCCACCGCGTCCCGGATGCCGGCGAAGATCGACTGGCCGTTCGGAAAGTCGGCGTTGGTCACGTCGGTGCCCTGCCACGTGATCGACCAGCCGCCCGACTGCATGCCGATATCGTCCGCGCCGCGGCCCGCGACCAGCAGATTGGCGGACGGTTTGAGCGGCAGCACGCCGCCATTGTTCTTCAGCAGCACCAGCGATTCGCGCACCGCCTGGCGCGCGATCGCACGGTGTGCGGGCGCGCCGATCAGATCGAACTTGCCGGCATAGCGCCGCGACGACGGCCGCCCCGCCTCGAACGTCCCGGCCAGCACCTTCACCCGCAGGATGCGCCGCACCGCATCGTCCAGCCGCGCACGCGGGATGACCCCCGCCTTCGCCTCGCGCAGCGTATTCGCGTAGAGCTGCTTCCAGCCGGGGCCGGAATACATGAACATGTCGAGCCCGGCGTTGATCGCGGCGGCGCAATCCTCGTTGGTGCAGCCGGGCACCTGGCCGTGCGCGTTCCAGTCGCCGACGACGAACCCGTCAAAGCCCCAGCGATCCTTCAGCACCCCGGTCAGCATCGACGCGTTGCCGGTCATCTTCTCGCCGTTCCAGCTGGAAAAGCTGGCCATGACGGTCAGCGCGCCCGCGCCGATCGCGGGCGGATACCCCGCCGCATGGACGTCGCGCAGCACCGCTTCGGGGACGCGCGTGTCGCCCTGATCGCGCCCGCCCGTCCCGCCATCGCCGACGAAATGCTTGACCGAGGAAATGACGTGGCCCGGCGCGAGGAAATCCTTGCCGACGGTACCCTGCACCCCCTCGACCATCGGCGCGGCGTAGCTGGCGACGATCGCGGGGTCTTCCGAATAGCTCTCATAGGTGCGCCCCCAGCGATCGTCCTGGACGACCGCCAGCGTCGGCGCGAAGCTCCAGTCGATGCCGGTCGCGGCGGTCTCGAGCGCGGTCGCCGCGCCAATCTTCCGGATGAGCGCGGGGTCGCGCATCGCGCCCAACCCGATATTGTGCGGAAACAGCGTCGCGCCGACAATGTTGTTGGCGCCGTGCACCGCATCGGTGCCCCAGATCACCGGCACCGCCGGGCGGCCGTCGCTCCGCTTGACCGAAGCTTCGTAGAAGGCGTCGAACAGCTTCAGCCATTCGGCCGGGGCTGCGCGCTCGTCGTTGTTCGGGGCGGAATTGCCGCCGTTCAGGATAGAGCCGAGCTTGTAGGTCTCGAGGTCTTTGGGCGCGATGCTGGCGATGTCGACCTGCAGCAATTGCCCGACCTTGTCCTCGATCGACATCCGCGCGAGCATTGCGGCCACGCGGGCCTCGACCTTCGGGTCGCGGTGCCGCTGCATCGCCGGCTTCGGCCACTGCTCCGGATGGGCGACGGGAGAAAGCGCGGTCTGCGCGAGAAGCGGCGCGGCGGCCGCCGACAGGATCAGCGTCGCGGTCGCGAGCCGGAGGCGTCGTGTCACATTTCTCTCCCTGACGCCGTTCTGATCGCGGCATGGCCAGCAAAGCTTGCAACCGCACCCCTGTCAAGATTTCATATTTCAATTTGGCTTTTTCTGGCAGCTGTGCTGAAAGCACGTCTGTCGAGGCCGAATACGGCGTGGCGAACGGGAGGATTCTTGATGCGGGCGATGAACGCGATTTCGGCACTGGCGCTGGTCCTGGCGGCGCCGCTTGCGGCGCAGACGATCGGTCCGTTCAACGTCGCGATTCCTGCGGGCGGCGACAGCTACACAAAGCGGGTCGGCGCCGACGATGCGCCCGCGATCGGCGCGCGCGACTGGACGCTGGCCGGCTGGATCGAGCGGTCGGCGGGGGATGGCATCGTCGGCGGACTCGGCGACCCGGAAGAAGCGCACCGCTATCTGGCCATCGTCGATGGGCGTCCGACGCTGGTAACCGAGGCGGCCACGGTCCGCGGCACGCGCACGCTGGGCAAGGGCTGGCATCATGTCGCGGCGAGCGTTTCGGGCGGCGTCGCGCGGCTCTACGTCGACGGCGTGGCCGCCGGCTCGGGGCGGATTGCGAACGCACCGGTGGCGCCGGTTGCGGTCTTCGCGCCGACGCCGGGCTTTGCCGGGCGCGTCGCGGGATTCCGCTTTTCGCCGACTGCCTCCGATCCGGCGATGCTGCGCGCAGAAGCGCAGCACAGGCCCGATTTCACCGGCACGGTCTACCAGACGACCAGCCCCGACTGGCCGGTGCAGGTGCGCCAGATGGCCGGCCAGACGGTGCCGCAGGACGCCTGGACGCTGCCGCGCTCCAAGGCACCGATCCCGGCCGCGGTCGCCAAGCCCGAGCCGACCGGCCCGGCGATCGTCGCGACCGGGCCGATGCGGTGGGACATTGCGGGCTGGCGGCTCGCCGAGGCGCCGAAGATCACGGCACAGGCCGCCGCAATCAGCCGCGCCGGCTTCGATGCGCGGCGCTGGTACGCGGCGACGGTGCCGGGCACGGTGCTGACGACGCTGGTCGATCGCGGCGTCTATCCCGATCCCGCCTATGGCCTGAACAACACCGTAATCCCCGAAAGCCTGGCGCGGCAGGATTACTGGTATCGCACCGAGTTCGAGGCGCCGGCCGCCGCGGCGGGCAAGCGGCAGGTGCTGACGTTCAACGGGGTCAACTACGCGGCCGAAGTGTGGTTGAACGGCGCGCGGATCGGCGCGATGAAGGGCGCTTTCATTCGCGGCAAGTTCGACGTGACGGGCAAGCTGCTGCCCGGCCGCAACGCGATCGCGGTGAGGGTCTCGCCGCCGCCCCATCCGGGCATCGCGCACGAGGAATCGCTGACCGCCGGCGTCGGCGAGAATGGCGGGATGATGATGCTCGACGGCCCGACCTTCGGCGCGACCGAGGGCTGGGACTGGATTCCGTCGATCCGCGACCGCAATACCGGGCTGTGGCAGGGCGTATCGCTCGCCGCGACCGGCGCGGCCACGATCGGCGATCCGCATGTGGTCACGACCCTGCCCAAGGCCGACAACAGCGTCGCCGATATCGAGATCACGGCCCCCGTCACGAACGCCTCCGCGCAAGCCGTCACCGCCACCGTCCGCGCCGCGTTCGACGATGTGGCGGTGGAAAAACAGGTCGCCGTCGCGCCGGGCCAGACGGTCGATGTCGTGATGAAACCGTCCGACTTTCCGCAGCTTTCGGTGCGTGATCCCAAGCTCTGGTGGCCCAACGGCTATGGCGATCAGGCGCTGCACGACCTGACTTTGACCACCACCGTCAACGGCACCGCCAGCGACACGCGCAAGCTGCGCTTCGGGATGCGGCAGGTGACCTATGACCTGTCGCTGATGAACCAGAAGGGCGACCTCGAACGCGTCGGCATCAATCTGTCCAGGGCGCGGGCGCGCGGCGAGCGGATCGTCGACGGATCGCACACCGGCATCCGCAAGGTTCGCGGCGGCTGGGCGGCGAGCCTCGTGCCGGGCGCCGAAACCTCGCCCGCGGTCACGCCCGTGAAGGGGCAGGACGGCCTGACCCCCTATCTCGTCATCCGCGTCAACGGCGTGAAGATCGCGGCGCGCGGCGGCAATATCGGCATGGACGACTTCATGAAGCGCGTCGACCGCACGCGCCTCGAGCCCTTCTTTCGCCTCCACAAGGACGCTCACCTCAACATCATCCGCAACTGGGTGGGGCAGAATACCGAGGAGAGCTTTTATGATCTGGCCGACGAATATGGCCTGATGATTCTCAACGATTTCTGGGAATCGACGCAGGATTATAATCTGGAGGCGCAGGACCCGGCGCTGTTCCTTGCGAACGCCGCCGATGTGGTGAAGCGCTACCGCAACCACCCCTCGATCGTCGTCTGGTTCGGCCGAAACGAGGGCGTGCCTCAGCCGATCCTGAACGAGGGGCTGGAGGACCTGATCGCGAAGGAGGATGGCACGCGGCTCTATATGGGCTCGTCAAACCGCGTGAATCTGCAGAACAGCGGCCCCTACAACTGGCGCCCGCCGGTCGAGTATTTCACCGAGCACGCCAAGGGCTTTTCGGTCGAGAGCGGGACGCCGTCGCTGCCGACGCTGGAGGCATGGAAGCGCGCGATCCCTGCCGCGGACCAATGGCCGATCAGCGACGCCTGGGCCTATCACGACTGGCACCAGACCGGGAACGGCGCGGTGAAGACCTATATGGACGCGCTCGCGACGCGCTTCGGTGCCGGCACCAGTCTGGAGGACTTCGAGCGCAAGGCGCAAATGATGCAGTATGAATCCTACCGCGCCATCTTCGAAGGGATGAACGCCGGGCTGTGGACGGAGAATAGCGGGCGGATGCTGTGGATGACGCAGCCTGCATGGCCGTCCTCCGCCTGGCAGATCTTCTCGTCCGACTATGACACGCAAGCCTCGTTCTACGGCGTCAAGAAGGCGTCGGAGCCGGTCCACGTCCAGATGAACCTGCCCGATCACAAGGTCGTGCTGGTCAACAACCGCGTCGGCGGCCTGAAGGGCGTGACGGTGACGGCGAAGGTCGTCGGGCTCGACGGCCGCAGCTTTGCCGATCGCAAGACCATGATCGCCGCGCCGGGGGAGACGGTCAGCGACGCCTTCACGTTGGATCTCGCGCCCGCCCTCGCGGCAGGCGTTGCGCTGATCCAACTCCGCGCGACCGATGCGGATGGCAAGCTGCTCTCGACCAACTTCTACTGGCAGGCGGCGGCGGACGCGCAATTCCGCGCGCTCAACGGTCTGAAACCCGTGACGCTGACGACGACCGTCGCAGCCGGCGGTATGCCACAGGAAGCTGGCATGACCGCGCTCGATGTGACGCTCACCAATCCGAGCGACACGCCCGCGATCGAGACCAAACTGACCGTCATGAATGCCGACGGAAGCCAGGTCCTGCCCGCCTATTTCAGCGACAACTACGTCTCGCTGCTGCCCGGCGAGACGCGGACGGTGCGGATCACCTATCCCACCGACAAGGCAAAGGATGCGCGCGTCACGCTGCGCGGCTGGAACGTGGCGGCGGCGAGCGAGGCGGTGCGGTGATGCGCCACGGCGTCCTTGCCGCCAGCATCGGCACGGCGGCGCTGGCCGGCCTGCTGTTCGGCTTTGACACCGCCGTCATCGCCGGTGTTACCGGTGATCTGACGCGCGTCTATACCCTGACCCCGCAGACGCTGGGCATCACCGTGTCGGCGGCGCTTTGGGGCACGCTGGTCGGTGCGCTCGTCACCGGCAAGCCCGGGGACCGGTTTGGCAGCCGTCGGGTGCTCGCGGTGCTCGGCGTGCTGTATCTCGTCGCGGGGCTTGGCACCGCGCTCGTTACGCAATGGTCCGCGTTCCTCGCCTTCCGCTTCGCCTGCGGGCTGGCGATCGGGGGATCGTCTGTGCTGGCCCCTGTTTACATCGCCGAAATCGCGCCGCCGCGGCACCGCGGGTTCCTGGTCGGGCTGTTCCAGCTGGCGATCGTGACCGGAATTCTTGTCGCCTATCTCAGCAACGCCGTCGTCGGGGCGCTGGTCGACGGCGGCGCCTGGCGCTGGAAACTGGGCGTCACCGCGGCCCCAGCGCTCGTCTTCCTGTTCCTCCTCGCGCGCATCCCGGACAGCCCGCGCTGGCTGCTGGCGATCGGACGCGAGGCGGATGTGCGCCGCGCCCTCGCCCGGATCGGGCTGGATTCGGCGGCCGCCGAGCAGGAGATCGCCGCCGCACAGCAGGCCGCGCTCGCGACCGAGGACGGCGATCAGCTGTCCTGGCGCCGCCATCGCAGGCCCATAGTTCTGGCGGTGCTGCTGGCGATGTTCAACCAGCTCGCCGGGATCAACGCGGTGCTCTATTATCTCAACGACATTTTCGCGAAGGCGGGCAGCCTGTCGCCGGACCGGCAGGCGATCCTGATCGGCGGCGCGAACCTGGCCTTCACGATCCTCGGCATGGCGCTGATCGACCGCGTCGGGCGCCGGACGCTGCTGGCGGTCGGCGCGGGTGGGATGGCGCTGTGCCTCTCGGCCGCGGCGGCGGTGATGTACGGCGCGCTGGGCGAGGCGTTGCTCCTGCCTGCGCTGATCGGCTTCATCGCCTTTTTCGCGACGAGCCAGGGCGCGGTGATCTGGGTCTATCTCAGCGAGATTTTCCCCGCGGCGGTGCGCGCGCGCGGCAGCAGCCTGGGCGCGAGCACGCACTGGCTGATGAATGCGGTGATCGCCGCGATCTTCCCGACGCTGATTGCATGGTCGGCCGGCGCGCCGTTCGCAATCTTCGCGGCGTGCATGGCCGTGCAGCTTGTCGTGGTCTTGCTGCTCTTTCCCGAAACCAAGGGCGTATCGCTGGATATGATGCACAGGAAAATGGAAGCATGATGAAGATGATTGCGGTGCCGATGGGTGCAATGCTGCTTGCCGCATCGATCGGGGTGAACGCACAGACCAGAACGGACCAACAGCAGCCCACCGATGCAGCGGAGATTCGCCTGCATCAGGACTGGGCGTGGCTCGGCCGGTATGCGGCGGCCAACGCCGCGCTGCCCTCCGCGACCGCGCCGCGCACCGTCTTCATCGGCGATTCGATCACGCAAGGGTGGTACGACAAGGTTCCCGCCTTCTTTTCGAACACCCGCATCGATCGCGGAATCGGCGGGCAGACAACCCCGCAAATGCTGGTGCGTTTCCGCGCCGACGTGGTGAATCTGCGCCCTGCCGTCGTCCAGATCATGGGCGGCACCAACGACATTGCGGGCAATACCGGCCCGATGACCGCCGAGCAGACGAAGGACAATATCATGGCGATGGCGGACATCGCCCGCGCCAACGGCATCCGCGTCATCCTCGCCTCGATCCCGCCGGCGGATCACTTCCCGTGGCGGCCCGGTCTGGAGACCGCGAGCAAGATCGCGGCGATGAACCTTTGGCTGAAAGCCTATGCCGCACGGATCGGTGCGACCTATGCCGATTACTGGACCGCGCTGCACGATGGCGATGCCTTGCGCGCCACGCTGACCTATGACGGCGTCCATCCCAACGAAGCGGGCTATGCGGCGATGGCGCCGGTGGCCGAAAGGGCGATCCGCACCGCGCTGTCCAAGCCTGCCCCCGGGCTCGGCAGGTGATCGCCGCCACTCTGCTCGCCGGCGCCCTGAGTGCCGCGGGCCCGGTCGTCGCGACCGACGACGGCCCGGTGCGCGGTCAGGCGATCCCCGGCGGCGGCGGCGTGTTTCGCGGCATCCGCTTTGCCAAGCCGCCGGTCGGTCCGCTGCGCTGGCGTGCGCCGGAGCGGCCGGTGCCGTGGCGCCAGCCGGTCGATGCGATCACGGAGCACGCTGCCTGCCCCCAGCCCGTCTATGGTGACTGGAACCGCGCCGCGTCGGGCGCAGGTGCGGAAGACTGCCTGTTCCTCGACGTCCGCACCCCGATGCTGCGGACTGGCGCGAAGCTGCCGGTGATGGTGTGGATCCACGGCGGCGGCAATCGCGCCGGCGCCGGCAGCGGCACCGTGGAATCGCGGATCACCGATCGCGGCATCGTCGTCGTCAGCATCCAGTATAGGCTCGGCGCCCTCGGGTTCCTGTCCCACCCGGCGCTGTCGCGCGAGCAGGGCGGGCATTCGGGCAATTATGCGCTGATGGACCAGCAACTCGCACTGAGCTGGGTCCAGCGCAACATCGCCGCGTTCGGCGGCGATCCGGCGCGGGTGACGATCGCGGGTGAGTCTGCCGGCGCGCAGGACGTCGCGCTCCACCAGCTCGCGCCCGCGTCGCGCGGGCTGTTCGCGCAGGCGATCCAGGAAAGCGGTACCGCCGGCTTCGGCGTTCCGCCGCGCAGCCTCGCGCAGAACGAGCGGCTGGGCATGCTGATCACAGCAAAGGCAGGACTGGCGGCAGCGAGTGGCACAGCGGCGCTGCGCCAGCTGCCGGTCGGGCGCATCATCGCCGCGCAGGAAGCGGTCGACGTACCCGACCTCGACGATGACAGCTTCATCTGGCTGCAGGCGGTGGTGGATGGGCGCGTGCTGCGCGACACCCCCGCGCGGTTGCTGGAAAGCGGCCGGGTGAACGCCGTACCATTGCTGATCGGCATGAACGCGCGCGAGCTGACGCTGCATGGCGGGCGTCCGGCCGCCGTCGCGACCATACGCCGCGAATTCGGCAATAATGCCGACGCAGCACTTGCCTTTTACGGCCTTCAGCCGGGCGGCACGCCGGTCGACGACCCGCGGCTGGGCGATGTCACGCTCCAGCTTGCCGATGACCTTACCTTTCGCTGCCCGACGATCGCCACGTCGGTGGCGCTATCGGCTCGCGGGGCACCGATATGGCAGTATCAGTTCGACTATACGCCGCCCTCCGGCAGCGCGGTCTCGCACGCGAGCGAGGTCCGCTACGTCTTCGACCGGTCGAGGACGGGCGAGCCGCCGCTTCAGGACTATTGGGTTCGCTTCGTGAAGACCGGCGATCCCAATGGAACGGGGCTGCCGGCGTGGCCCGCCTTCACGCGCGCCAGACCTGCGTATCTCGGCTTCGGCAATGCCGGTCCGGTCGCCGGTAAAGGGCTTCGCGCATCGATCTGCCGACTGCGGGACGTTCCGTGATGACCCGGTCGATGCACTGGAACCGGTAAAGACAATCATTTTTTACAAGGAACCACCGTCCACGGACCGCGCCAGGGATGACGCGGACCGACGCTTCCCCTATCGGAAGGCGCAAGGCAGACGAAGGCGTATGAATGCCACCGGAAAACCAGGATCAGGAAACGACACGCCGGCAGCCAAGCGGCGCCGAGCAGCGCGACGGACGGTTGTCCCGAAGCCTGTCGGGCACCAATCTGGAACGCGCGGGCGATTACAACCAGCGCACCGTGCTCCAGGCCATCCGGCTGGCCGGCGACACGACGCGGGTCGAGATTGCCGAACAGACCGGGCTGACAGCGCCCGCGATCGCCAACATCACGACACGCCTCACCGATCTCGGCCTGGTCCGCACCGCCGGACGAAAGCAGGGGGCGCGGGGCCAGCCCGCGCTGCGCCTCCAGATCGCGCCTGATGGTGCGTACGGCATCGGCCTGAATATCGACCGCGATCACCTGACGCTGGTGGTCCTCGATCTCGCAGGCGAGGTCCGTTTCCGTACCAGCCGCGAGATCGCGTTCGCCATGCCCGCCGACGTGACCGCCTTCGTCGCTGCGGAACTCGATCCCGGCCTCGCGTCCGCCGGTATCCAGCGGGATCGCATCCTGGGTGTTGGCATCGCCATTCCCGACGATCTCGGACGGATCACGCTCGCGCACCAGCCCGCGGGCTATGACGTCTGGAACGACCTGCATGTGCCCGATCTGCTGGCGATGCTCCCCTGGCCAATCCACTGCGACAACGACGCCGCCGCCGCCGCGCTCGGCGAGGCGCAATATGGCGCTGCCTTCGAAAGTCCCAGCTTCTTCTATCTGCTCATCAGCGCCGGGCTCGGCGGCGGGCCGGTCATCGACCGCACCTACCATCGCGGCGCCCGCGCGCGCAGTGGCGAGATCGGCCTGATGCCCGATCCGGGAGGCATGCCGGGCGCCATCGTGCAGGACATTGTGTCGCTGTCGGCGCTGCACGCGCGGCTGGAACAGGCAGGTCTGCCCGATACCGATCTTGCCGCACTGACCGCAACCGACGCTGCAACCACCGCCGTGATCGATCGCTGGATCGAGGATTCGGTACGCGCACTGACCAGCCCGTTGGTCGCTATCAACTGCCTGCTTGATCCCGATGCGATCCTGATCGGCGGTCGCCTGCCGCTTCCGCTCATCGAACGTTTGGCGGCCGAGCTCACCGCGGCGCTCGGCGCACTCCCGTTGCCCGCGCACGCTGTCATCAGGCCGGCGGTCATGGCGCAGGATGCGCCAGCGATCGGCGCTGCGATTCTGCCCTTCCTGGATCATCTCCTCCCATCGGATTCGATATTGATTCAGGCCGGGCGCTGAGTACCCAACGACTATCGACGAAGATCCCGCGCTGTGCCGGATCGCGTTCAGTTTCGGTTTAGGGTCGGCGCGTATCGGCGCCGGGCGGGGAAGCGGGGACCATGGCGCCAGAAGAGCAGGACGGATCGGCCCGGAAGACGCGGCGTTTGCCCTTCGATCGCACGCTCGTGATCGTCATCGCGCTGCTGGCCGTCGCGGCGATGGCCTGGTATCTGTTCGGGCGCAAGCGCCAGAGCACGCCGCCGCCCGCACCGCTGCTGGTCCAGACGATGACCGTCGTGCCCAAGGTGGTGCCAGACATCATCGAAGCCTCGGGCACGATCGTCTCGCCGCAGACCGTCGAGGTAAGGCCGCAGACCGACGGCGTGCTGGAATCGGTACGGATCGCAGACGGTGCGCAGGTGCGTCGCGGCCAATTGCTCTTCACGATCGATCCGCGCCCGCTACGCGCCGCAATGGGTGAGGCGCAGGCGACGCTGGCGCGCGATCAGGCGCTGGCGGCGGACGCCGCCGACACCGCGAGCCGCTACGCGCCGCTGGCGCAGACCGGCGCCGTCGACCGGAAATCCTATGTCACCGCGGTCGATACCGAGCGTTCGCTGCGCGGCACCGTCGCGTCCGACAGGGCGCAGATTGCGCAGGCACGGCTGTCGCTCGCCTACACCCAGGTCCGCGCGCCGATCAGCGGCCGTGCCGGCGTTGTCCAGATCCGCGCGGGCAACGTCGTGACCGCCAATTCGTCGACGCCGCTGGTCACGCTCAACGTCGCCGCGCCGATCGAGGCCAGCTTCGCGCTGCCGCATGTCCAGGTCGATGCGGTGCGCCGTGCCGGCGGCAGCGGGCTGCCGGTGCTGGCGCTCGATTCGGTAAGCGGAAGGCCACTCGACCGCGGCCGTCTCCATTTCCTCGATAACGCCTTCGATGACAGCAGTGGGACGCTCACCGTGCGGGCGCGTTTCGCCAATCGCGGCGGCACGCTGATGCCGGGCCAGTTCGTGACCGTGCGCGTGATCCTGTCGGAACACCCGGGCACGCTCGCGGTGCCCGAGACCGCGCTGCAACAGGGGCAGGCGGGACCGTATGTCTATGCGCTGGTCGGAGGCAAGGCGGTCCTGCGCCAACTGACCGTGGCGCGGATGGTCGATGGGCAGGCGGTCGTGACGAAGGGCATCAAGGCCGGCGATACGGTGATCCTGACCGTGCCCAATGAGCTGCGCGAGGGCAGCGCGGTGCAGTCGGTCAACCAGAAGGCCAGGAACCAGCCAGCGTCGAAGACTGCCGCGCGGTGAACATTTCCGCCATCTTCATCCGGCGCATCGTGATGACGTCGGTGCTGATTCTGGCGCTGGTCCTGTTCGGGGGAATGTCGTTCTTCAAGCTGCCGGTCAGCGAGCTGCCGAGCGTCGATTTCCCGACGATCACGGTCAACATGTCGCTGCCGGGCGCAAATCCGGAGACGATGGCGGCGGCGGTCGCCACCCCGCTCGAGCGCCAGTTCAGCGGGCTGCAGGGACTCGACACGATGTCGTCGACGAGCAGCACCGGCTCGACCCGGATCGTCCTGCAGTTTGATCTCGACCGCAACGTCGATTCCGCCGCGCAGGACGTGCAGAACGCGGTGTCGCAGGCGGCCGGACTGCTCCCGCGCGAGATCGATCCGGCGGAGGTGAGCAAGGAAGACCCAAGCGCCGCGCCGATCATGCACCTTGTGCTGCGCTCGAAGACGATCGCGCTGCCCACGCTCAACCAGTTCGCCAAGGACCGGGTGGCGCTGCGGCTCGCCTCGGTGCCAGGCGCGGGGCAGATCGACGTCAACGGGTCGCAGAAATATGCGGTGCGGCTGTTCGTGAACCCGCATTCGCTCGCGGCGCGGCGGCTTGGCTTCGATCAGGTTGTGTCGGCGGTGCAGGCGGGGAACAGCAACGCGCCGGCCGGCACGCTGATGGGCAAGGCGCGGTCCTACACGGTGAAGGCCGACGGGCAGCTCAAGACCGCGGCCGACTTCAACAAGCTGGTGATCGTCTACAAGGACGGCGCGCCGGTCCGCTTTCAGGATATCGGCCATGCCGAGGACAGCGTCGAGAACCTGACGACCTCGGCCTATGTCAACGGCCAGCGCGCGATCGAGATCAACATCCACCGCCAGCCCGGCGCCAACACGCTCGCGGTGACGCAGGGCATCCAGCAGGCTCTCCCCGGAATCCGCGCGCAGCTGCCCGGCGATGCCCAGCTCGACGTGCTCTACGACCGCGGCGATTATATCGGATCGTCGGTCGAGGACGTGGAGTGGACGCTTGTCGGCTCGCTGGTCCTCGTCGTCGGGGTCATCCTGCTGTTCCTTCGCAGCTGGATGGCGACGCTGATCGTCGCGCTGGTGCTGCCGACCTCGCTGATCGGCACGTTCGGCGTGATGCACCTGCTCGGCTACAGTCTCGATAATATCTCGCTGCTGGCGCTGACGCTCTCGGTCGGCTTCGTGGTCGACGACGCCATCGTCGTGATCGAGAATATCGTGCGCCACCGCGAGGAGGGCGCCGGGCGGATGGAGGCGGCGCTGGCGGCATCGAAGGAGATCGGGTTCACTGTTCTCTCCATGACCATCTCGCTGTCGGCGGTGTTCCTGCCGATCGTATTCATGGGCGGGCTGGTCGGCCGGCTGTTCGCCGAATTCGGGATGGTCATCGCGATCACCGTGATTCTCTCAGGCGTCATCTCCTTGAGCCTGACGCCGATGCTCGCGAGCCGCTGGCTCGATACGAAGAAGAGCAACGGCTGGGTGTTCGAACGCTTCGACCGGGTGATCGCCGCATCGGAGCGCGGCTATGCCCGGTCGCTCGAATGGTCGACGGGGCATATCGGGCTGATGATCCTGATCGGCGCGGCGACGCTTTTCGGCACGGTCGGCGTTTACCAGATCGTCGAGAAGGGCTTCATTCCCAAGGTCGATTCCGGAAAGATCGACGGCGACACCCGCGTGCCCGAAGGCATGGCCTATGCCGACTTCGTCAAGAAGCAGAACGAAGTCGTGAAGATCATCCAGGCCGATCCCAACGTCGCCTCGGTGCTGTCGGTGATCGGATCGGACGGGACGCTGGGTAATAGCGGGCGGCTGCTGATCGGGCTGAAGCCGCTGTCCGACCGCAAGGGCAGCGCCGACGACGTCATCCAGGAGGTCCGCGCCAAGACCGACAGGATCGAGGGCATCACGCTGACCATGCGCAACCCGCCCGCGATCGACATGGGGCCGACCGCGTCGAGCGGATCGCTGCAATATGTCCTGCAATCGACCGACCAGAAGGCGCTCTACGCGCAATCCGACGCGATCCTGCAGAAGGTGAAGGCACTCGACGGCATCCAGGACGCGCAGAGAGACCTGCAGATCAAGAACCCGGAAATCCGCGTCAACCTGCACCGCGAGCAAGCCGCCTCGCTCGGCGTCACCGCCGCCGGACTGCAGGATACGCTGCAAAGCGCCTATGGCGGGCGCAAGATCAGCACGATCTATGGTGATACCGATCAATATGAGGTGCTGCTGCAGGTCGAGCCGGGCGCGCAGGCCGATCTCAACGCGCTCGACGCGCTGTCCTTCAACGGCAGCCAGACCCCCGGCATCACCGCGATCGGCACGCAGACCTCGAACAGCAGCTCGGGCACCGCGTCGGTGCTGACCCAGGCCGGTGGACCGATGGTGCCGCTGCGCGCGGTGGCCGATGTCGCGACCGATGTCGGCCCGGTCGCGATCAATCATTATATGAGCCTGCCCGCGGTGACGCTGTCGATGAACCTCGCCCCCGGGCTGTCGCTGGGCGACGCGACCACGCGGGTCGGCCAGTTGATGGCGAATACGCTCGGCAAGGGCGACGCGACGGCCATCACCGGCACCTTTGCCGGCTCCGCGCAGGCGTTCGAGAACTCGATGAAGACGCTGCCGATGCTGCTGCTCATCACCGTGCTGCTGATCTACGGCGTGCTGGCGATCCTCTACGAGAATGCGCTGCACCCGCTGACCATCCTGACCTCGCTGCCGCTCGCCGGCTTCGGCGCGATCCTGATGCTGGTGATCTTTCAGCAGGAGCTCAACCTGTTCAGCTTCGTCGGGCTGATCCTGCTGGTCGGGCTGGTCAAGAAGAACGGTATCATGATGGTCGACTATGCGCTCGAGCTCGAGCGGTCGGGCGACGAGCGCTGGGCCGATCCGCGCGCGGCGATGACCGAGGCGGCGAACGTGCGTTTCCGCCCTATCATGATGACGACGCTGGCGGCGATCCTCGGCACGCTGCCGATCGCGCTCGGCATCGGTGCGGGCGCGGAAGCGCGGCGCCCGCTCGGCATCGCGGTGGTCGGCGGGCTCATCTTCTCGCAGGCGCTGACGCTGTATCTTACCCCCGCCTTCCACATCGCGATGGCGCGCTGGATCGCGAAGCGGAAGGCGCGGGGCGGAAGCGGCGATGCTCAGGCCGAAACGGCGCCGGCCTGATGCGCCGCGCCCCTGTCCTGCGGGTGGTGGCACCGCGTCGGCGGGCGCAGAGCCTAACAGCTGCAGCGTCCGGAATAGCTCCAGCTTCAGCGACCGGGATTGAGACCGTCGTTGCATGGGGGATCGCGAACGAGCGCAATCGGTTCGGCTGCCGGCGGCCGGCGATCCCGCTCGGGCGTGAGGGCAAGTGCATGAACCCGACGGCTGTATCGCGAGGAGCGGCTGACGGTGCGAAACGCGGCGGTCGAAAGCGCGCGCTGGGCAGGCGGGCGGCGATGGCGATCCCGCAGGAATTTAACCAACGCTGGTCGCTCGCCAAAGCGCTCGGATGCATTGGCCTGCGGCCGGTGGTTTCGCATGCTAAGCGTCATCGACGACTACAGCCGGAAATGCCTGGCCTGCATCGTCGACACCTCGTTGTCGGGCCGGCGGGTTGTTCCCGAGTTGAGCGCCATCGCCGAGCGCCGCGGCCTGCCGTGCATGGTGGTGGTCGACGACAATGGCACCGGGCTGACCAGCCATGCCGTCCTCGCCTAGTGCCAGGACACCGGGGGCGAGCGGCACTCCATCGCGCCGGGCA
>NZ_LR701492.1:0-215000 GCF_902498785.1 Sphingomonas sp. EC-HK361 | reverse complement strand
TCAAGCCGGGAAATAGCTGGTTCTCCGCGAAAACTATTGAGGTAGTGCCTCGAGATTGACACCGTTGGGGGTAGAGCACTGGATGGATGCGGGGGTCGCGAGATCTACCAACTCTAACCAAACTCCGAATACCAACGAGTGATGCTCGGGAGACAGACGGCGGGTGCTAAGGTCCGTCGTCAAAAGGGAAACAGCCCTGACCAACAGCTAAGGTCCCCAAGTCACGTCTAAGTGGGAAAGCATGTGGGAATCCCAAAACAACCAGGAGGTTGGCTTAGAAGCAGCCATCCTTTAAAGAAAGCGTAACAGCTCACTGGTCTAAGCAAGGGTTCCTGCGGCGAAGATGTAACGGGGCTCAAGACGTGCACCGAAGCTTTGGGTGTGATCTTTGATCACGCGGTAGCGGAGCGTTCCGTAAGCCTGTGAAGCGATCTGGTAATGGGTCGTGGAGGTATCGGAAGTGCGAATGCAGACATGAGTAGCGATAAAGAGGGTGAGATGCCCTCTCGCCGAAAGACCAAGGGTTCCTGCGCAAGGCTAATCCGCGCAGGGTGAGCCGGCCCCTAAGACGAGCCCGAAGGGGGTAGTCGATGGGAACCACGTTAATATTCGTGGGCCTGGTGGTGTGTGACGGATGCTGTGTGTTGTCAGCTCTTATCGGATTGAGCTGGCTTCGAAAGTGTTCCAGGAAATAGCCCCACCGTATAGACCGTACCCGAAACCGACACAGGTGGTCAGGTAGAGTATACCAAGGCGCTTGAGAGAAGTGTCCTGAAGGAACTCGGCAAATTGCCTCCGTACCTTCGGAAGAAGGAGGCCCTCACCTTGCGCAAGCAGGATGAGGGGGCACAGGCCAGGGGGTAGCGACTGTTTAGCAAAAACACAGGGCTCTGCTAAGTCGGCTTCAAGACGACGTATAGGGCCTGACGCCTGCCCGGTGCCTGAAGGTTAAGTGGAGGAGTGCAAGCTCTGAAATGAAGCCCAGGTAAACGGCGGCCGTAACTATAACGGTCCTAAGGTAGCGAAATTCCTTGTCGGGTAAGTTCCGACCTGCACGAATGGCGTAACGACTTCCCCACTGTCTCCAGGACATGCTCAGCGAAATTGAATTCTCCGTGAAGATGCGGAGTACCCGCGGTTAGACGGAAAGACCCCGTGCACCTTTACTGCAGCTTCAGAGTGGCATTAGGAAAGAACTGTGTAGCATAGGTGGGAGGCTTTGAAGCGTTGGCGCCAGCCGGCGTGGAGCCATAGGTGAAATACCACCCTGTTGTTTTCTGATGTCTAACCTCGATCCCTGAAGCGGGATCAGGGACCCTCTGTGGCGGGTAGTTTGACTGGGGCGGTCGCCTCCTAAAGAGTAACGGAGGCGCGCAATGGTGGGCTCAGGACGGTTGGAAACCGTCTGTTAGAGTGCAATGGCATAAGCCCGCCTGACTGCGAGACTGACAAGTCGAGCAGAGACGAAAGTCGGTCATAGTGATCCGGTGGTCCCTCGTGGAAGGGCCATCGCTCAACGGATAAAAGGTACGCCGGGGATAACAGGCTGATAACCCCCAAGAGCTCATATCGACGGGGTTGTTTGGCACCTCGATGTCGGCTCATCACATCCTGGGGCTGGAGCAGGTCCCAAGGGTTTGGCTGTTCGCCAATTAAAGTGGTACGTGAGCTGGGTTCAGAACGTCGCGAGACAGTTTGGTCCCTATCTGCCGTGGGCGTCGAAATTTGAGAGGAGTTGACCCTAGTACGAGAGGACCGGGTTGAACATACCTCTGGTGTACCTGTCGTCGTGCCAACGGCGCAGCAGGGTAGCTATGTATGGACGGGATAACCGCTGAAAGCATCTAAGCGGGAAGCCTCCCTCGAGATAAGATTTCACAGGACGGTCGAAGACCACGACCTTGATAGATCGGATGTAGAAGTGCGGTAACGCATGGAGCTAACCGATACTAATTGTCCTATTCGCGCTTGAGAGTTCCACCATCAATGACAATACTGGGCCAGGCTCCATCGAAGTATCGACTTCGATGGATAAACCGGAAACCAGACACGTCAGCGAGGTCGGATGATCAGCTCGACGCCAGATTAGCAGCATTGCATCCGTCGCAATGCTGGCACACCAGCGCCCGGTGTTCCGGGATGCTGGCAACGCACCAGCGCCCGGTGTTTTCGGGTTGCTGGCAACAAAAGCGTGCACGCATCGATTTTTCAAAGACCCGTCACACACCCGTGACGGGCCCAGACCCCATGTCCCAACGCGCTTCACCCGCTTCATTGCCTGGTGGCCATAGCGTCGGTGTCCCACCCGATCCCATCCCGAACTCGGCCGTGAAACCCGACTGCGCCAATGGTACTACTGCCCAAGCAGTGGAAGAGTAGGTCGTCGCCAGGCATTGCAGCCGGTGAAGCGCCAAAGACAAAAGGTCGAACCAGAACCCATTCACACCCCTCGCCCCAAAAGGGCAACGCCTCCGCCCTTGGCGGAAGGCCACCGCGTCCATCAAAAGACGCGTCCGGTGACGCGGGGTGGAGCAGCCCGGTAGCTCGTCAGGCTCATAACCTGAAGGTCACAGGTTCAAATCCTGTCCCCGCAACCACCACCGACAATCCAAAACAAACCCCACAAGAACAATCTTCGAAAGCCCGTCCTCGCTCCCTCGCACATGCGAACAGCAACACCAGACGTTGCGACCACTCCCGCCCCGCGATCTCCCCGTTTTCAGGCCGCTGATAGTTAGTTTCGGTGTTCTCATGCCCTTGACGAGGGCGGTTGGTGAACTCGGCGGGCGCCATGCCGCCAAGGCTGCTGTGCTGATGCACGGTGTCGTAGTCGGTCCGCCATGCCTCAATGATCCGCCTCGCCGCAGCCAGCGAGTGGAAGAGATGCTCGTTCAGGCACTCGCCGCGCAGGCGACCATCGAAGCTCTCGACAAAGCCATTCTGCTGCGGGCCTTCGACAAGCTCAGGAGCGCCTTGCCCGGCGCGATGGAGTGCCGCTCGCCCCCGGTGTCCTGGCACTAGGCGAGGACGGCATGGCTGGTCAGCCCGGTGCCATTGTCGTCGACCACCACCATGCACGGCAGGCCGCGGCGCTCGGCGATGGATTGGGGCGCGGGGGTCCTCCTGCCGGTGACCTATTCGCTGTCGGACGCGGTTCAGTTTGAAGCGACGCCCGAGCTGGACGCCGCGGTCGATACGGACCGCCGGGGGCGGCACGCGGCTTATGGCAGCGCGGCGGGAATCGGATGGAAGATCGCCGAACCGGTGACGCTCACCGGGGAAGTGCAGGTCCTTCGCGACGACGATCCGCAAGGTGCAAGCACCCAGGCGCTCGCCGCGCTTTCGGTCGCCTACAGCGCCAGCGACGATCTGCAGTTCGATCTCTTCGGCGCGGGCGGGCTGAACCGCGACACGCCCGACGTGGAGATCGCCGCCGGGTTCGCCCGCCGCTTCTGACCGCGAGGTTCGCCAGCATTCGGCGCCCATTCCCAATAGTTGCACTAAACCGCGAGCGTCTGCTGCGCCAAGTCATTGAAAACACGAAGCACAGGTGTTTGGCATGAGTAATGCACCAAGACACCTCGTGGCCCTCTCGGCCGCCGAGGAGGAAATGTCATGGCTAGGATTTTCAACTATCCCGCGACCGTCGCACTGACGATGGCGGGGCTGTTGGTCGCTGCAACCGCGGAGGCCCGCCCCGCCGTTTCAAAGGCCGCAGGAATGACCCGAGCGGACCTCGATCAATGGGTAAGCGGCCCGCAACCCGCGGACGAACGTGAACGGTTGCTCACGCGGGCGCTCGCGGCCCCGGAACAGCGCCGCGTCGGCAAGCAACATTATTGTATCGACGATCGGTGGTCGAACCCGGCGGCGGTGCGCCGCGTGTGCCGGACGCGCGCCGATTGGCACCGTCTGGGTATCGAACCGCAGGTTTAAGCCTCTGAACGGCGCCGCTCGTCCGGGCGGCGCCGGTTACAGCGCCTTTTCGTAGACCGTATAAACCTTGTTTACCCGGCTCTGGATCGTCTCGGCGATCGAGCGCATGCCCTGGTTGTCGTCGAGGATCCAGCCGATCTCGCCGCGCGTCGCCCCGTAGCGGGTGACCGACGCGCGGCGGATATATTCGATCATCATGAAGGCCAGCTGGCTTGCCATCCGCGAAGATTGGAGTTCCTTGACGACGCCCATCAGCGGCACGCGCATGGTCTTTACCTTCGGTGCGCGCAGCCACAGCAGCAGCTTCGCCCAGCCGAAGGGCAGCAGCGATCCGTTCAGCGGCTTGATCGGCTCGTTGAGGTCGGGAAGGGTAATCATGAACGCGACGGGCTTGCCGTCCACCTCCGCGATGCGGATCAGGTCGTTGAAGACGATCGGCTTCAGCTTAACGCCGACATCCTTGATCTCGGGCGGGGTGAGGGGGACGAAGCCCCAATTTTCCGACCAGGCATCGTTCAGGATCCCAAGAATGATCGCCGCTTCGGAATCGAACTTGGACTTGTCGACCTCACGGATGCGGATCCGCGGGTTCTTCTCGCCCGACTGGATGATCCGTTTGACGATCGGCGGAAATTCCTGGGTGATGTCGAGCTCGTAGGTGAGCAGCTGCTTGACCGCGGCATAGCCGGCGCGCTCGATCCAGCCCTGATATTCGGGGCGGGCGTGGCCCATCATGATCGTCGGCGGATGATCGAAGCCCTGGGTCAGCAGCCCCGGCTCTTCCCAGATCGACTGAGACACGGGGCCGAGCGCGCGGGTCATGCCCTCGTTGCGCAGCCAGCCCTCCGCTGCGGCGAGGAGCGCCGTGAACACATCCTCGCGCTCGGCATCCATCAACCCCCAGAAGCCGGTGCCGGGGCCGAAACCCTGTCCGGCGGGCATGTCCAGCGCGAGCGTGTCGATATGGGCGGAGATCCGGCCGACGACGCGCCCCGCATCTTCGGCGAGGAAAAGCTGTGCCTTGGCGTGGCTGTACCAGCCATTCTTTTCCGGGGTGATGAGGCCAAGCGCCTCGCCTTTGAGCGGCGGAACCCAGTTGGGATCGTCGGCATAGAGGCGGAAAGGAAAATCGATGAAGACCTTGCGGTCCTTGCTGGTCGTCACGGGCCGGATCGTCACGGTCATGTCCTGGCTCTATCCCCCCAATTCTGCGCGCGCTTCCTAACCGACCCCGTCGATCATGGCGAGTGACGTTTCCGTCACCCGGACGCTGCCTGTCGACCCTTAAAAGCCACGCAATCGCCACTATCTGTCGGTAATGCCTCACGCCATGGACCAGAGCCTGACCCTAGACCGCGCGGGCACCGCGAGCGCTGCGCCGACCAAGGTGCCGACGCACCGCGTCGCCGACGACAAGGCGATGCTGCGCGCGGCGGCCGAGGCGACGCGCGATCTGCATGCGCCTTCGCAAGCCATCTATTGGGGCGATCTGGTCGCGTCGGCGGTCGTCGGATGGGGCGCGCTTGTGCTTGCGATCACGGCATCGTCGGTGTTCGTCACGATCCTGGCTGGCGTCGTGTCGATGCTCGCGCTCTATCGCGGGATCAGCTTCATTCACGAGCTGACCCATGTGAAGCACGCGTCGCTGCCGCATTTCCGGCTGGGCTATAATGCGCTGATCGGGGTGCCGATGCTGACGCCGTCCTTCATGTATGAAGGCGTGCACAATCTGCACCACGCCAAGACGCGGTATGGCACGTCGGACGACCCCGAATATCTGCCGCTCGCGCTGATGAAGCCTTGGACGCTGCCGCTGTTCATCGTCATCGCCGCGCTGGCGCCGGTCGGGCTGCTGATCCGCTATGCGATCCTGTCGCCGCTCTCGGTTGTCATTCCGGGGTTTCGCAAGGTCGTGGTCGAGCGCTTTTCGGCGCTCGCGATCAATCCGTCGTTCCGCAGGCGGATGCCGGAAGGCGCCTTTCGCACCCAGTGGAACCGGATCGAGACGGTGACGAGCCTGTGGGCGATCACGCTGGTGGTGCTCGTCGCGACCGGAACGCTCCCGCTGCGTGCCTTCCTGATCTTCCTCGGCGTCGCGTCGGCTGTCGCGGTGGTCAACCAGCTGCGCACGCTCGTCGCGCATCTGTGGGAGAATGAGGGCGAGGCGATGAGCGTGACCGCGCAGTATCTCGATACCGTCAACGTGCCGCCGCCGGCGACGCTGCCGATGCTGTGGGCCCCGGTCGGGCTACGCTATCACGCGCTGCATCACCTGCTGCCCGGCGTGCCGTACCATTCGCTTGGCGAGGCGCATCGGCGTATCTCCAATGTGCTGGCGGCGGACTCTCCCTATCACCAGGCAAGCTACAAGGGCATGCCGGGGCTGGTGTGGAAGATCGCGCGCAGCACAATGGTGGCGCGCTAGCTGCCCGCGTGTTGCCCCAGCGAAGGCTGGGGCCAATGTCTGGTCGGTGTGCCATTTGCGATAGACATGGACCCCAGCCTTCGCTGGGGTGACGTGTTACTTTGAAGGGCCAACGCTCAAAGCAGGCACCGCACGCGCCGCGTCGGCCGGGTCGATGCCCGGGCGCGCGCCGGCGGCGATCGTCTCCATCCCCCGCATCGCACGGCCCGCGCGCTGGATCGCCTCGACGAGGCGCGGATAGATGCCGCAGCGGCAAAGATTCGTGATGCTCGCGCGGATCACCTCTTCGCTCGGGTCGCTGTTCGCCTTGAGGAGCGCTGCCGCCGCCATGACCATCCCCGGGACGCAATAGCCGCACTGGACGACGTTTTCGGCGAGAAAGGCGAGCTGTACGGGGTGGGTGCGCTCCCGCGACAGCCCCTCGATCGTCGTCACGAACGCGCCTTCGGCCTCGGCGATCGTCATCCGGCACGATCGGACCGCGTGCCCGTCGACATCTACGGTGCACGCGCCGCAATGCCCCGTGCCGCAGCCATATTTGGTGCCCGTCAGATTCGACGCGTCGCGCAGTGCCCATAGCAGCGGCGTGGCCGGGTCCAGACGATACTCGATCGCCTGATTGTTGACGGTGAGGCGGGTCACGACGAAAGGGTCAGTCGCGCCAGCTCGTGTCGATCTTGTCGACCTTCCTGACCATCGCCGCGAAATCCGCCTCGCCGGGCTTCGTGCTTGCCTGCGCCATGTAGAGGTCGCGCTGATGCACCGCGATGACCTCGTCCGCCACGACCAGCGGCTTGCCCATGCTCATTGTCGCGACCTGTATCTCGCATGCGCGCTGGAGCGACCAATGCTTGATGAACGCCTCGGGCAGCGTCTTGCCCATCACCAGGATACCGTGGTTCTTCAGCAGCATCGCGCGCTTGCTGCCGAGGTGCGCGAGCAGTCGCTCGCCCTCCTCGTCGCGCACCGTCACGCCCTCGAAATCGTGATAGGCGATCTGCCCCGCGAAATTGCACGCGTAGAAATTGACCGGCTGCAATCCGCCCTCGACCGAGCTCACCGCCATCCCCGCGGTCGTGTGCGTGTGCATGATGCAGTGCGCGTCGGGCAAATGCCGGTGGAACAGCGCGTGCTGGACGAAGCCGGCGCGGTTGACCGGGTAGGGGCAGTCGTCGAGCTTGTTGCCGTCGATGTCGATCTTGACGAGGCTGGAGGCGGTGACCTCGCTGAAATGCAGCCCGAACGGGTTGATGAGAAACGCGCCGTCCTCGTCCTCCAGCTTCACCGTGATGTGGTTGTAGATCATCTCCGACCAGCCGAGCATGTCGAACACGCGGTAGCAGGCGGCGAGCTGCTGGCGCGCCTCCCATTCAGAGGCGGACATCTGCGCATTGCGTAGGGCGGTGGCCACTGGCTCTCTCCTTGTTCGATTTGCCGACAACTATAGGCGACGGCGAATGCCGAGCGCAAACGCCCCGCCCGGTTTCCGCGCAATCTGCATTGCCATTTGTGTCGTTGGCGGCTCTAAACCGGTTCCATAATATTCGAGAGGGGTCAGTTCTGGGCATGCACGTCGATTCCACCCACACCACCGAGGCCGCGGCGGGCGATGCCGCGCATGGCTATGACGCCCCCGACCTGCGCGTCTTCGTCTTCGCGCTGTTCTTCATCTTCGGCGGCATCACCAGCCTGAACGACGTCATCATTCCCAAGCTGAAAGAGCTGTTCACGCTCAATTACGCGCAGGCGCTGCTCGTCCAGTCGGCGTTCTTCGCGGCCTATGCCATCGTCTCGATCCCGGCAGCGGCGATCGTGCGGCGGGCGGGATATATGCGATCGGCAGTGATCGGGTTGCTGATGATGATGGCGGGCTGCCTGCTGTTCATTCCGGCCTCGGCCTCGGCGACGTTCGGCGTGTTCCTCTTCGCGCTGTTCGTGCTGGCGGCAGGCATCACCATCGTCCAGGTCGTCGCCAACCCGCTGATCTCGCTGCTCGGTAAGCCCAAGACGGCGCATAGCCGCCTGACCTTCGCACAGGCGTTCAACTCGCTCGGCACGACGATCTTCCCCTACGTCGGATCGGTGCTGATCCTGGGCGGGCTTGCCACGGTCGATGCGTCGAAGCTGACCGGCGCGGCGCTCGACGCCTATCGCGCGGCGGAGACGAAGACGGTCGTCCACACCTATATCGGCCTCGCCATCGCGCTCGCGATCGTCGCTGCCGTCGTTTGGACGCGGCGCAACCGCCTGAACGAGGAACAGTCGCAGAGCGGCAGCATCCTGAAGGCATTCGATCTGCTCGGCCGCCCGCGCTTCGGCATGGGGGCGGCGTGCATCTTCCTCTATGTCGGCGCAGAGGTCGCGATCGGCTCGCTCATCGTGAACTACCTCATGCAGCCGGGCGTGATGGGGCTGACCGATCAGGCCGCTGGCAAGCACGTGCCCTTCTACTGGGGCGGCGCGCTCGTCGGGCGGTTCATCGGCGCCTATGTCCTGTCGCGCGTCTCGCCGGGCAAGGTGCTCGCCGCGGTCGCGACCGGGTCGATCGCACTCATCCTGATTTCGGCGAATACCGCTGGGGCGGTATCGGGCTGGTCGCTGCTGGCGATCGGACTGTGCAACTCGATCATGTTCCCGACGATCTTCGCGCTTGCTTCCGAAGGACTCGGCAAGCGGACGGCCGAAGGATCGGGCGTCATCGCGACCGCGATCGTTGGCGGCGCGATCATCCCCCCACTGACGGGGATGCTCGCCGACACGAGCGGCAGCCTGCATTTCGCACTGCTGCTGCCGGCGCTGTGTTACGCGATGATCCTCGCCTACGGAATCTATGCGCGGCGGCCGGCGCCTGAGGTTCTGGCGGTGGGGTGAACGGGAGAGGATGTGCTCCCGCGAAGGCGGGAGCCCAGACTGGATCCCCGCCTCCGCGGGGATACATTTCTGCCCTTAATGGCCTAGCGCCGCCGCTTCCTCGTCCGTGAATCCCAAGCCGCGCAACACCTCGCGGTCGTTGCGTTCGCCAGCCATGACGGGGTCCACCGTCTCACTTTTCGAATAGCGCGGCGCCGGCGCAGGTTGCGTGACGCCGCCAGCCTCGACGAACGTCGCGCGCGCCACATTGTGCGGATCGACAAGCGCTTCGTCGAAATCGAGGACGGGGGCGAAGCACACGTCATGCCCCGCGAACGCCGCGACCCAGGCGTCGCGCGTCCGGGTCCGGAACCTGTCGGCGAGCTCGGCCTTCAGCCCCACCCAGCCGCGCGGATCGAACTGCGCATCCCACTTCGTCTCATCGAGCCCCATCACGCCGCGCAACGCGGCATAGAATTGCGGCTCGATCGCGCCGAGCGACACCCATTTCCCGTCCGCGGTTTCATAGGTGTCATAGAAATGCGCGCCGGTATCCAGCAGGTTCGTGCCGCGCGCGCCCGTCCAGCGCCCCATGCCGCGAAACCCCCAGATCATGCTCATCAGCAGCGCCGAGCCATCGGTCATCGCCGCATCGACGACTTGTCCGCGCCCGGTGCGCTGCGCATCGAGAATCGCCGCCAGCATCCCGAACGCAAGCATCATCGCGCCGCCGCCGAAATCACCGACCATGTTGATCGGCGGGGTCGGCTGCTCGCCCGCGCGGCCATAGGCGTGGAGCGCGCCCGAGATCGCGATATAGTTGATGTCGTGGCCGGGCTCTTGCGCCATCGGACCCGTCTGCCCCCAGCCGGTCATCCGGCCATAGACGAGTCGCGGGTTCTCCCCGATCAGCACGTCCGGCCCGAGCCCCAGCCGCTCCATGACGCCGGGGCGAAACCCCTCGATCAGCCCATCCGCGCCCGCCACGATCCGCCGCACCGCCGCGATGCTCTCGGGGCGCTTCAGGTCGAGCGCGATCGACCTGCGTGACCGAAGCAGCGGGTCTTTCGCGTCGATCGTGATCCCGCCCTTCGCCGGCCGGTCGATCCGGATCACCTCTGCGCCGTGATCGGCAAGCATCATTCCCGCGAAGGGACCCGGGCCAATCCCCGCCATTTCCACGATGCGAAGTCCGGTCAGCGGTGGGTTGGCCATGCCGTGCGCTCCTGTTGAGGCAACAGGCGTAAGGCGAACCATGCCGCGATCGCAAGCGTGGCATGACAAAAGTTATGGAATGCGGTGTTCGCTCAGGCTGCTTCGCTGAATTGCAAGCTTGCGAGCCGCGCGTAGAGGCCGCTCCTGGCCATCAGTGCGGCGTGGTTGCCGTCTTCGACGATGCGGCCGCCGTCCATGACGATGATCCGCTGCGCCGCGCGGACGGTGGCAAGGCGGTGGGCGATGACGAGGGTCGTTCGGCTCGTCATCAACCGTTCGAGCGCTTGCTGGACCAGCCGTTCGCTCTCCGCATCGAGCGCGCTCGTCGCCTCGTCCAGCAGCAGGACCGGCGCATCGCGCAGCAACGCGCGCGCGATCGCCACGCGTTGGCGCTGGCCGCCCGACAGGCGCGCGCCGCCTTCGCCGAGGAAAGTGTCGAGGCCTTGCGGCAACTCGCGCAGGAAGCCTGCCGCATTGGCCGCCTCGGCCGCGGCCCATAGCTGTTCGTCGCTCGCCTCCCAGTGGCCGTAGCGCAGATTGTCGCGGGCTGAGGCGCCGAAGATCACGGTTTCCTGCGGCACCATCGCGATGCGCGCACGGATCGCGGCGGGATCGGCGTCGCGCAGGTCGATGCCGTCCATCGTCAGGCGACCGGCGGCGGGGTCGTAGAAGCGCTGGATGAGCTGGAAGAGCGTCGTCTTGCCGGCGCCCGAAGGGCCGACGACTGCGACGGTTTCGCCGGGGGATACGGTCAGCGAGAAGTCGTGCAGCGCCGCGACTTCGGGCCGGGTCGGATAGCGGAACTCGACATGCTCGAACGCCAGCCGTCCAACGGCGGGCGCCGGGAGCGCGATCGGATGGGCGGGCACCGCGATCTCGGAGCGTTCGGCGAGCAGATCGGCGAGGCGCCCCGCCGCGCCGGCCCCGCGCAGCAGGTCGCCGTACACCTCGGTCAGCGCCCCGAATGCGCCAGCGACGATACCGCCGGTCAGCACGAACGCGGCGATCGCACCGCCGGTGATGCGCCCGGCGGCGACGTCGATCGCGCCCTCCCACAACACCAGCGTGATCGATCCGAACATCAGCCCGATGACGATCGCGGTCATGAACGCGCGGATCGCGATCCGGCGCTTGGCGGCGGCGAAGGTCGCGCTGACCGCGGCGTCGAAGCGGGCAGCCTCGCGGTCTTCCTGCCCGAATGCCTGGACGATCTTCATTGCGCCGAGCGTTTCGGTCGCAAGGCTGCCGACATCGGCGATGCGGTCCTGCGAGGTGCGCGACAGGTTGCGCACCCGCCGGCCGAGCAGCGCGATCGGCGCGATGATCAGCGGGATGCCAAGCACCAGCAGCCCGGCAAGCTTGGGCGAGATCGCGAAGAGGTAGATCAGCCCGCCGACCCCGGTGAACAGATTGCGCAGCGCGACCGAGACGGTGGTGCCGACGACCTGTTCGATCAGCGCGGTGTCGGAGGTGAGCCGCGAGGCGATCTCCGACGGGCGGTTCTCCTCGAAGAAGCGCGGTGCGAGGGTCAGCAGGTGGCGCTGCACCTTGAGCCGGATATCGGCGACGACCCGCTCGCCCAGCCAGGAGACGTAATAGAAGCGGATCGCGGTCGCGATGGCGAGGACGACGACGATCATGAGCAGATAGTGGAACGACGTGCCGACATCGCCGCCGCCGCCGGGGCCGAAGCCGCGGTCGATCACGCGCTTGAAGCCATAGGGAATCGCAATGGTGGCCGCCGACGTCGTCAGCAAGGCGCCCCAGGCTAAGGCGATCTGGCGGGGATAGCGTTTGGCGGTGTGCCAGACGATGGCGAGATTGCCGAGCCGGCGCGGCGGCTTCGCCTCCGCCGCTTCGGAAGATTCGGGGCGGGCGGCGGGTGCGGTGTCGGCCATGTCGTGTCGCGATCTAGCAGCCGCGCACCTGTGGCTCAACGGCCACCACGCGGGCCCGATTGCTGCGTTGCAACGTTGATACCGTTGTCACTACCCCGAAACGCGTTACGATGGTGGCAAGGATTTGGCGTTACAGGATACCTGATGCTCTACGATGCCTATGAAATGCAGCGATCGATGCTTGCCGGCGCGAGTGCGATGGCCAATTTCGGCGCCGGCCTGCTCAGCAACCCGGCAAACCCGTTTTCCTATTATGGCGGCGGTTCGGTCCTCGCCTCCGCGCTCGAGGTGTTCGCGCACGCAAGCGCGCCGCGCGGCAAGCCGGTGTTCGGGCTGACGACGACCACCGTCGATGGCCGCGAAGTCGCGGTGCGGGAAGAGGTGGTGCTGCAAAAGCCATTCGGGCAGTTGAAGCGCTTCGTGCGTGACGGCGTGGAAGGCGGCCCCAGGCTGCTAATCGTCGCCCCGATGTCGGGCCACTACGCCACGCTGCTGCGCGGGACGGTCGAGCGGATGCTGCCGACCGCGGACGTCTACATCACCGACTGGCGCGATGCAAAGCTGGTGCCGCTGGCCGACGGGCGTTTCGATCTGGACGATTATATCGACTATATCGTCGCGTTCCTGGAGGTGATGGGTCCCAATACGGATGCGGGCGGCACGCACATGCTTGCCGTCTGCCAGCCGTCGGTGCCCTGCTATGCCGCTGCGGCGATCATGAGCGCCGACAAGAATCCCTGCCGGCCGAAGACGCTGACGCTCATGGGCGGCCCGATCGACACGCGCGAGGCGCCGACCGCGGTCAACACGCTCGCGACCGAACGGCCGCATGCCTGGTTCCAGCAGAACGTCATCGCGACGGTGCCGGCCATGTATCCGGGCGGTGGGCGCAAGGTGTATCCGGGATTCCTCCAGCTTGCCGGCTTCATGTCGATGAACCTCGGCAATCACATGACGAGCCATTGGGAGATGTTCAAACATCTCGTCCAGGGCGATGGCGAGAGTGCGGACGCGACCAAGGATTTCTACGACGAGTATCGCGCGGTCTGCGACATGACGGCGGAGTTCTACCTCCAGACGGTCGATCTCGTGTTCCAGACTCACGCCTTGCCCAATGGCACGATGACTCACCGCGGTCGCCCGGTCGATCCTGCGGCCATCACCGACATCGCGCTGCTCGCGATCGAAGGCGAACGCGACGACATTTCAGGCGTCGGCCAGACAAAGGCCGCGCTGACGCTCGCGCCGAAGCTGCCAGCTGCTAAAAAGAAGTATCTGCTTGCCGAGGGCGCCGGACATTACGGCATCTTCAACGGCTCGAAATGGCGCACGAAGATCGCGCCGGTCGTCGAGGACTGGATCAGGGTAAACGGATGACGGTGTTTGGCACCCGCCCACAGCCTCACCATCACCCCGGACCTGATCCGGAGTCCCGCTAAATCGCAGGGAAGCAGGACCCCCGGCTCGAGCCTGTCCCGAGCTTCACCGAAGGGGCCGGGGTGACGTTAGTGATCGAACGTGGGCTACTTCAGCCCAGCGACCCGACGACCGCGTGATTTCCTTCCTCGTCGCCCTCGATCTTGCCGCCGAACAGCATCTTGACCTTGCCCGACAGCGACATGTCGGTTTCCCAGAGTTCCGCCGAATCCACGTCGAAGCGCAGCAGCGCGAGGTTGGGATCGTCCTTGCCGCCGGGAAACCAGGCCTCGACCTGCCTGTTCCACAGCGTATCGATCTGCGCGCGGTCATTGTC
This sequence comes from Sphingomonas sp. EC-HK361, assembly GCF_902498785.1. Lineage (GTDB taxonomy): Bacteria > Pseudomonadota > Alphaproteobacteria > Sphingomonadales > Sphingomonadaceae > Sphingomonas. The sequence goes on along the minus strand of NZ_LR701492.1, from coordinate 200,923 downwards.
CTGCGAAATCTGGCCGTGGAGGCAGGCGAAGAAGTCGTGCCCCTTGGCCGCGAACTGCACCATCGCGTCGCCGCCGCCGATCGCGCGGTTGTCGCGGCCGACGAAGAAGAACAGCGCGTTCGGCTTGGTATCGTCGATCTGCGCGGTCAGCGGCTCGCTATGCTCGCCGGTGCCGGTCAATCCGACCATGACGAAGGGGCTGGACTTCAGCTTCGAAAGAAAGGTTTCGGCGATATCCTGATCGGCCACGGCAAATCTCCGGCGGTGAATGACTGATCCGAAAACGAGGAGCGCGGCGGTTGGTTGCGCGGTATCTGACGGCGGTAACAATCTGCAACAGTTCTGCTAACCCTATGTGCGGCAGCAATTTCGCTGCCTAATCAAAGGAGAAACGATGAGCGTTGCAGACTTGTGTTCGATCCTTGGCGTGATGATCGCGTTCGCGGCCCTTGCGGTCGAGATCGCGAAACGCACCAAGTAATCGACACACAGGAGGGGCTCGGCCTGGCAGCTGAGCCCCGAATGCAAAGAACCCCGACCGCTGGCACGGCCGGGGTTCAGATCTCAAAGGAATACCAATGAGCGTTGCGATATCGTTGTAAGCGACAAACTTACGATTTTCAACCTCAAAGCACCTCGAACAACCCGGCCGCGCCCATGCCGCCGCCGACGCACATCGTCACGACGACATATTTCGCCCCGCGGCGCTTGCCCTCAATGAGCGCGTGGCCGGTCATGCGCGCGCCGGACATACCGTAAGGATGGCCGATCGAGATCGCGCCGCCGTTGACGTTCAGCAGCTCGTCCGGAATGCCGAGCTTGTCGCGGCAGTAGAGCACCTGCACCGCGAAGGCCTCGTTCAATTCCCACAGGCCGATATCGTCCATCTTCAAGCCGTTGCGTTCGAGCAGCTTCGGGATCGCGAAGACCGGGCCGATGCCCATCTCGTCGGGTTCGGTGCCCGCGACCGCCATGCCGACATAGCGGCCGAGCGGAGTCAGGCCCTTCTTTGCCGCAACTGACTCTTCCATCAGCACGCTCGCCGACGCGCCGTCCGATAGCTGCGAGGCGTTGCCGGCGGTGATCGTCATCTCGGGGCCGAGCACGGCCTTCAGACCCTTGAGCCCTTCCAGCGTCGTGTCGGCGCGGTTGCCCTCGTCCTTCGCGAGCGTCACCTCCTTGTGAGAGACTGCCTTCGTTTCCTTGTCGACGATCGCCATCGTCGCGGTGACGGGGACGATCTCGTCATCGAACTTGCCCGCGGCCTGTGCGGCGGCGGTGCGCATCTGCGACTGGTAGCCATATTCGTCCATCGCATCGCGGCTGATGCCATAGCGCTTGGCGACGACCTCCGCGGTCTGGAGCATCGGCATGTAGATATCCTTGTGCATCGCCAGCAGCTCGCGGTCGGGCGCGACGCGCATTTCGGGCGTCTGCACGAGGCTGATGCTATCGACACCGCCGCCGACGCATACGTCCATATTGTCGACGATCACCTGCTTGGCCGCGGTCGCGATCGCCATCAGTCCGGAGGCGCACTGGCGATCGACCGACATGCCCGACACGCTCGTCGGCAGGCCCGCACGAAGCAGAGCGGTGCGCGCGATGTTGCCGGCCTGGACGCCCTGCTGGAGTGCCGCGCCGAAGACGACATCCTGCACCTCGGCGCCGTCGATCTTCGCGCGTTCCACCGCGGCCTTGATCGCGTGGCTCGCGAGCGTCGGGGAGGGGAGGTTGTTGAATGCCCCGCGATAGGCGCGGCCGATCGGGGTGCGGGCGGTGGAGACGATGACGGCGGAACGCATGGGTTAGCCTCGCTTTTGCTCCCCTCCCTGCAAGGGAGGGGTTGGGGGTGGGTGCCGACGCGTCAGCGTCGGCGGTTACGCTTGGGACTGATGCCGGACGCTCACTGCGCTCGCGACCCACCCCCGGCCCCTCCCTTGCAGGGAGGGGAGAAGTTCAGACGAAAACCTGGGTGATCCATTCGGCGATCATCGCGGGCTTGTCGGAGCCCTCGATCTCGATCGTCGTTTCGGTCGTATACTGGAACTGTCCGGGGCGCTTTTCCTCGAACTCGGTGATCTTCGATCGGCCACGGATGTTCGATCCTGACGGCACCGGCGCGAGGAAGCGGACTTTGTTACCGCCGTAATTGACGCCCATCTTCACCCCGTCGAGCCGTGGCGCGTCTTGTGTCTTCATCGCGATCTGCGGCAGGAGCGACAACGTCAGGAAGCCGTGCGCGATCGTCGTGCCGAACGGGGTCAGCTTGGCGCGCTCGGGGTCGACATGGATGAACTGGTGGTCGCCGGTCGCATCGGCGAACGTGTCGATCATCGCTTGCGTGACCTCGATCCAGTCGGACACGCTTTCCTTGCCGATCGCGGCCTTCATCTCGTCTGCGGTCATCGCCCCGGGGATTCCCTTTCCAGCCTCATCCGCGCTAAGCGCTCCGCATCCCTGTAGGCGGGGGCAGCCCGCCCTCGCAACCCTTTGCCGACCGAAAGCTTGAACATGGCCAGTGCCGTAACGTCCGCCCCTCGCGCAATGATGGCGAAGCTCCACCGCGCGAGCGAACCCGATGTTCTAAAGCCGCTTCTGGACCGCGCAGCGATGACCGCCGAATCGCGGGAGCGCGTGATGGGCCATGCCGCCGGGCTGCTCGCCGATCTGCGCGCGGCACAGGGCAAGGGCTGGGTGAACCAGTTCCTTCAGGAATATCGGCTCAATTCGTCGGAAGGCGTCGCGCTGCTGTCGCTGGCCGAGGCGTTCCTGCGCGTGCCCGATCCGGAAACCGCCGACCTGCTGATCGCGGACAAGCTGGGCGACGCGGACTGGCGCGCCCATACCGGCAAGTCGGCGTCCAAGCTCGTCAACTCGGCGACCTGGGGCCTCGTCGTCGGCCGCGTGCTGGTCGGCGAGGGGGAGGCCGGGCCGCTCAAGCGATTGATCGCGCGGGCTGGCGAGCCGTTCGTGCGGCAGGCGGTCGGTGCTGCGATGCGGATGATGGGCGAGATTTTTGTCATGGGTCGCACCATCGAAGAGGCGATGCGGCGGATGAAGAAGCCTGAGCATCGCGGCTTCACCGCGAGCTTCGACATGCTGGGCGAGGCCGCGCGGACGCACGAGGATGCCGAGCGCTATCTGCGATCCTACGCCGATGCCATCGAGGCGGTGGGGCGCGATCCGGCGGCGGGGCATTCGATCTCGGTCAAGCTCTCTGCGCTCCACCCGCGCTACGAGGTCGCGAAGTGGGACGAGTGCGTGCCGGCGCTCACCGGCATGCTGGAGGCGCTGGCGGTGCAGGCCGCGGGCAAGGGAATCGCGCTGACCGTCGACGCCGAGGAGTCCGAGCGGCTGGAGATGAGCCTCGACATCATCGGTGCGGTCGCCGCGCTGCCGTCGCTGAAGGGCTGGGACGGTTTCGGCATGGCGGTGCAGGCGTATGGCAAGCGCGCGCGGCCGGTCGTCGCGTGGGCGAACGACCTCGGCCGGGTGATGAACGTGCGGCTGGTCAAGGGCGCCTATTGGGACAGCGAGATCAAGCGCACCCAGGTCGAGGGGCTGTCCGACTACCCGCTCTTCACCCGCAAGGCGGCGACCGACGTGTCGTATCTGGCGGTGTCGCGCGACATGCTTGATGCGCCGAACATCCGGCCGGCCTTTGCCAGCCACAACGCGCTGACCGTCGCGACGATCATGGAATGGGCGGGCAATTCCCGCGACTTCGAGTTCCAGCGGCTCCACGGCATGGGGGAAGGCCTGTATGAGCGGCTGGTGCGCGAGCATGGCTATCACTGCCGCATCTATGCGCCGGTCGGCGGCCACCGCGACCTGCTGGCGTATCTCGTCCGACGGCTGCTGGAGAACGGCGCCAATTCCAGCTTCGTCCACCAGCTGGCGGACGAGCGGCTGAGCGAGGCGGAGATTCTCGCCGATCCCGTCGCGAAGATCGCTGCGGTCGGGGGGACGCGGCACCCGAGCATTCCGCTGCCGGTCGATCTGTTTGCGCAGGCGGACGGGCACCGCAATTCGATGGGCATCGATCTGGCGGATCGGGATGTGTTGCGCGAGGTGGCCGGCACAGTTTCCCGCCACCCCGGCGAAGGCCGGGGCCCAGCATCGGGCCGTCCGCAACTGGGCCCCGGCCTTCGCCGGGGTGGTGCCGATGTGAGGGAAGCGATCTCCCGCGCGCACGCCGCCTTCCCTGCCTGGTCATCCACTCCCATCGAAGAGCGCGCCAATTGCCTCGATCGCCTCGCCGATCTCCTCGAACAGCGCCGCGACGCGCTGATGGCGATCTGCGTGCAGGAAGCGTTCAAGACCATCCCCGACGCGCTGGGCGAAGTGCGCGAGGCCGCCGATTTCTGCCGCTATTATGCGATGCAGGCGCGGCGCGGGCTGGTGCCGATCGAACTCCCCGGCCCGACGGGCGAGCGCAACACGCTGCGCTTCGAAGGGCGCGGGGTGTGGGCGACGATCGCACCGTGGAACTTCCCGCTCGCAATCTTCCTCGGCCAGACGGTGGCGGCGCTTGTCACCGGCAACACCGTCGTCGCCAAGCCCGCGCCGCAGACGCCGGCGATCGCCGGCTATGCGGTCGGGCTCGCGCATGAGGCGGGCATCCCCGAGGACGCGCTAATCCTTGTCCCCGGCGGTCCCGAGGTCGGCGCGGCGCTGACCGCCGACCCGCGCATCATGGGGGTCGCCTTCACCGGATCGACCGCGACGGCACGCAAGATCGCGCGCTCGCTGCTGGAAGACGATGCGCGTCCGATCGTGCCGTTGATTGCGGAGACGGGCGGCATCAACGCGATGATCGTCGATTCGACCGCGCTGCCAGAACAGGTCGTGGCCGATGTCGTGACTTCCGCTTACCGATCGGCGGGTCAGCGTTGCTCGGCGCTGCGGCTGTTGTTGGTGCAGGAGGAGGTCGCAGACGGCGTCATCACCATGCTGAAGGGCGCGATGGAGACACTGACGCTCGGCGATCCGGCGGACCCCGCGACTGATGTCGGGCCGGTGATCGATCGGGCGGCCTATGACCGGTTGATGGCGTACCGCACGCAGGCGCAGGGCCAGTGGATCAAGACGCTCGATGCGCCTGCGGACGGGCGCTTCGTCCCGCCGACGCTTATCCGGCTCGATAGAATCGAGGACCTGACCGCCGAATGGTTCGGGCCGCTGCTCCATGTCGCGACGTGGAAGGCCGGCGAGCTTGGCGAGACGATCGCGCTGGTGAACGCCAAGGGTTACGGGCTGACCATGGGCCTGCACAGCCGCATCGCGCGATCGGGCGAGGTGGCGGAGGCGACGGCCAATGTCGGCAACCTCTACGTCAACCGGTCGATGATCGGCGCGGTCGTCGGCTCGCAGCCGTTCGGCGGCGAAGGGCTGTCGGGCACCGGCCCCAAGGCGGGCGGCCCGCATTACCTCCACCGCTTCTGCGTCGAGCGTGCGGTGTCGGTGGATACCACGAGTGCGGGCGGGAATGCGTCCCTGTTGTCGCTGGACGAGGGCGGTATCTGATCGTCATCCCGGCGCAGGCCGGGATCCATGTCTCTATCGGGTGGCACACCTGCCAGACATTGACCCCAGCCTTCGGCCCAAGGCCGAAGTTTATCCTGAGCGCCTGCCTTGCGGGCAGTCGAAGGGCTGGGGTGACGATTTAGGCTTCACCCTCGCGCAGATCGACCCGCTTGACGGCCTGCACATCGGCATAGGGCATGATGAAGTGCCCGTCAGGTGCCGCGGTGAAGGTCGTTTGCGTGGGGTAGGGGATCGAAATTCCTTCGTCCGCGAAGCGCTTGACGATCGCAAGGCCGACCTTGTGGCGCAGATCATAGGCGTGCTGGAAATCGGGATGGGGGCTGTCGAACTCCAGCTCGAAATCGAGGCTGGAGGCGTTGAAGACGGCGAAGCCCGAGCGGACGAAGATGCCCTCCAGTCCCTCGATAACGTCCTTGAAGAGCGCGGGGATTCGCTCAAGCGTCTCGGCAGGCGTTTCATAGGCGACACCGATGACGAATTTCGTCCGGCGGAACTCCCGGCGGGTGTTGTTGGTGATTTCCTTGTCGAGCAATTGCTTGTTCGAGATGATCCGCTCCTCGCCGTTCACCCCGCGGATGCGCGTCGATTTCAGCCCGATCTCCTCGACCGTGCCCGAGGTCTGGTCGTAGCTGACGGCATCGCCGCGCCGGAACGGCCGGTCGAAGATGATCGCGAGCGCGGCGAACAGATCGGCGAAGATGCCCTGCGCGGCCAGGCCGATCGCGATGCCGCCGACGCCGAGGCCCGCGACGAGGCCGGTGACGTTGACCCCCAGATTGTCGAGCACGACGATGAGCGCGATCGCGAACAGCACGAAGGTGACGAGAAGCCGGATGAGCCCCATCGCCGAGACGAGCGCCTCGCCCGCATAATGTTCGGACCGCGCGCGGTGCTCGATCGCGCCGAGGATGATCTCGCGCGCCCACACCGCCGCCTGGAAGACGGTTGCGATCGTGAACAGGAAGTTGATCGTCGACGCGACCTGATCGGGCGCGCCGGCAAAGCGCGTGACGAGCCGCGCGGAAAGCATGATGATGAAGAAGGTGCCGGTCCGCTGGATCGCGCGGCCGAAGACCGCGGGCCACCCCTTGCCGCTCTTGCTGCGCAGCGCGAGCTTCGGCCCGAAGCCGCGCAGCCAGAACAGCAACAGCGCGATTCCCGTCGCGACGCCGATGCCGACGAGGATCTGCAGCCAGTGGCTCTGGAGCCACTGAACGCTCGCGACGTAGAGATCGTTGACCTGATCCTGCACCTTTTCAGGCGCGATGACCGGGGTCTTGGCGGCGGCAGTCGTAGTCTTGACGGTCATGCGGTTCCCGAAAAACTGGATCAGGCGGCCTTGCGGAGCGGCGCCTGGCCGGTCTCCAGAAAGGCGATCAGGCCGCGTTCGGCACGGCCAAGGTAGCGCGTGGCGCGTGGCAGCTTCAACCCCGCGCGGAACGCCGCCTGCCCGTCTTTCACAAGCGCGATGAGCGCGGGGTGAACATAGGATTTGCGCGCGATGGCGGGGGTGTTGCCCAATTTCTCGACGACGGGCTCCAGCATCGTCTTCAAGCTGATGTCGGTCTTCGCGCTCGCCAGCGCCTCATAGGCTACGACGCTCGCGCCCCAGGTCCGGAAATGCTTCGCGGTGAATTCGTCGCCCATCGCGTCGCGGATATAGTCGTTGACGTCGGACGAGGAGACGGGGTGGCTTTCGCCCGCATCGTCCAGCCAGCGGAACAGATGCTGGCCCGGCAGATCCTGGCATTTGCGCACGAAGCGGCTGAGCGAATTGTCGGTGATGGTCAGCACGCGCAGCTTGCCGGACTTGGCCTTGAACTGCAGCTTCAGCGTCTTGCCCTTCAGCACCGCGTGGCGGTTGCGCAGCGTGGTGGCGCCGAACGACTTGTTGGCCTTCGCATAGCCCTCGTTGCCGACGCGCAGATGCCCCAGATCGAGCAGGCGGACGATGGCGGCGACCGCGCTGTCCTTGCCCATGTTGCGCCGGCGCAGGTCCGCCTCCACCCGCGCGCGCAGCTTGGGAAGTTTTTCACCGAACGCCCCGCAAAGATCGTATTTCTCGTCCTCGCGCGCGGCGCGGAAATCGGCGTGGTAGCGATATTGCTTGCGGCCCTTCTCGTCCCAGCCGACCGCCTGGATATGGCCGTTCGCCTTCGGGCTGAACCAGGCGTCGCGGTAGGCGGGAGGCAGGCCAACGGCATTCAGTCGGTCGATCTCGTCGCGGTCGGTGATCCGCTTGCCCTCCGCGTCCCAATAGCCCCAGCCGTGGCGGACCTTGCGGCGGGTGATCCCGGGTTCGCTGTCATCGGAATAGACTATCCGGCCGCTCACTGGACCTCCCTTGCGGTTCGCCCCCGAAAAATGCGCGGGCCATCGCTTCGTTCCGGAACGCCCGGCGCGCGCAGGCCGTTCTGACGGCATCAATCCCGCAGACAGGAGCTTATCCGATGGCCGATCTTTCGCGCGCCAAAGTCCTCATCCTCGCGACCGACGGGTTCGAGGAGGCCGAGCTGTTCGAACCGCGTCAGGCGCTGCTCGACGCCGGCGCGACGGTGAAGCTAGCGTCGATCAGGACCGATGCGATCCAGGGCGTCGTCCATGACAGCGAGGAGGGCAAGACGATCACTCCCGACATGACGCTGGACGAGGTCGATACCGAGGAATTCGACATGCTTCTGCTTCCGGGCGGTGTCGCCAATCCCGACAAGATGCGCCTGCAGGACCGCGCGCTCGCGATCGTCGAGGAGTTCATGGAGGACGACAAGCCCGTCGCCGCGATCTGCCACGCGCCGTGGTTGCTCGTCGAGGCGGACGTCGTCGACGGGCGCCGCATGACGAGCTGGCCATCGGTGCGCACCGATCTGGAAAATGCCGGCGCCGATGTGGTCGACGAGGAAGTGGTGGTCGACGAAAAGCTCATCACGAGCCGCAAGCCCGACGACATCCCCGCCTTCAACGCGGCGATCCTCAAGATGCTCGAAGCCGAAATCGCCGCCGAAGCCGCGGCGTGACGCTCAGCCGGTGCGGGCGCCCGACCAATGCGGCGCCCGCACCGGCGACCAGCGGTTGATCCAGCGCTGCGCCGGCCGCTCGACGCCGTGGTAGAGCACGATCGAAGCCGTCAGCACGAGCGCGAGATAGAGCGCGACATAGGCCGGCGGGATCGCGCGCGGATCGGTCACGAAAACGAGCTTGAACACCACGAAGAGCAGGAAATGCGACAGATAGGTCGCGTAGCTGATCTCCCCCAGATAATGGGGCAGGCGGCGCGCGAGCGGGTTGATGGGGTCGATCAGCGCGAGCGTCAGCAGCGATGCGGCGAACAGCGCGGGGACCGTCGCCGTTTCGGCTACGCCCGCTACCCAAAGCCCGGCGGTGGCGATCATCACCGTGCCGGTCAGCAGCGGTGCCGGCCGCCAGTCACGCCAGCGCAGCCATAGGGCACACAGGATCGACCCCGTCGTGAATTCCGCCAGACAGCGCAGCACGCCGAAACGCTGGATTTGCCAGCCAAGCGTCGGCGCCCCGGCGCGCGCCATCACGATATGAAGGATGCCGAGCACGACCGCCGCGGCGCCGATGAGCGCCCATGTCGGCCAGCGGCGCCAGTCGGTCGCGAGCACCAGCAGCGGGAAGGCGAGATAGGCGGAAAGCTCGGCGCTGATCGACCAGGCGGGATCGTTCCATGTCAGGCTGTCGGTGAACCCCCAGTTCTGGACGAGGAATATATGGAGCGGCAGTTCCGGCCACGGAAACTCCGCCGAGGCATCGCGACCCGTCACCAGCATCGCCAGGGCGAGCGCCACGGCGAAGGCGAGCATGACGAGATGGAGCGGCCAGATCCGCGCGACGCGGCGCTGGAGAAAGACAGCTATGCCGGCGCTACCCGCGGCGCGCAGGCGATCGTGCCAGGCGAGCCAGATCACGAATCCCGACAGCAGGAAGAAGAAATCGACCGCGAGATAGCCCTTGGCGAACATGCGCAGCAGCGGATCGGGCAGGCCGGCGATGCCGTAGCGGATGTGATATAGCACCACGAACCACGCAGCGACTCCGCGCGCGCCGGTCAGCCCGCGCAGTTCGGTTTGGATGCTCATGTCGGCAGCGGGGTGGCGCGGGGGCGCCGGAGCGGGCGCACCTCGGCCTCCCTGCGCTTCCTCGCCAGATAGGTGTCGAGTCCGATCTGCGCGCCGATCAGCATGTAGACGAAGGGCTGGAAGGCGATGGCGATGAACGCGGCGCCCAGCAGATAGACGATGTGCCCCTGCTGGAGCGCGCTGGCGAGCGGGGCGATCCAGCGTTCGGTCTCGCCCGCATCGCGGTAGCGGCGGCGGATCACCTCCATCCGCACGATGCCGGCGATGTTGATGAGCAGCCAGAGCGCCAGGCCGAAATAACCCTGCTCGCCCAGCATCTCGAAATAGGCGCTGTGATAGGCGCGGCCCTGGTCGACCTGCAGATTGCGCTCGACCGAGGCGCCGGCACCATCCTTCACCACCGCGACGGTGTCATAGCGGATGCGGTTCTGACGATACGCCTCGAACCCGCCGCCGAAGGGATGCGTCTTCGCGTAATCCCAGGTCCATTGCCACACCGCGATCCGGGTCGAGGCCGAGGCATCGGCCTGATAGCTGCCGATCGTATCCATCCGCTCGGTGAAGGCGGACGGCAGCAGCGGCACCGCGCAGAGTCCCGCCAGCCCGAGCGCCGAGAGATACAGCATTCGACGCTTCACATCGCGCAGCATCATCACCGCGAGCAGCGCGATGCAGACCAGGCCGGTTCGCGTCGATGTGCCGACCGGGATCAGCAGGCAGGCGAAGACCAGCGCGTAACAAAAGGTCCGCACCCGCCAATCGGGCGCGAAGATGGTGCCGTGGCGGCTGAACCACAGGATGATCGGGATGATCGCGACGGCAACGGTCGAGATCGTGCTGCCCTCGTAAAGCCCGGCATTGTTTTCGACCATGAGGTTCAGCTGGCCATAGCCGCCGCCGCCCGCCAGCGTCTTGATCCCGCCGACGATGATGATCGAACTCGCCGACAGCACCATGAACGCCAGCAGCGATTCGATGCGAAGCTTCGTGCGCAGGGTCAGCGGCAGGAAGGCGGCAAAGGCCAGCGCCTTCCACACCCATTCCCATTTGTCCTTCGCTTCCAGCGGGAAATCCGCCCCGAGCGTCGTCGCGAAGCAATAGGCCATCAGCAGCAGGATCATCCCCTGCCGCGGGGCGAACCGGGCGTCGCTCTTGTCGTCCGCCAGCGCCCAGCCGCCGATCGCGAGCGCGCCGGCGATCAGCGAGATCGGCACCGAATTGAGCAGCAGATAGGTCAGCCGCTGCGGCGAGACGATGTCGATATAGACATAGGCGAGGACGAACAGGAACGGCTTCCTGAAGCCCATCCCGAAGAGCGCGACGAGAAATCCGATAAAGGCGAGATCGCGCAAGCGGTCAGCGCTTCCCGAAGCGCGCGCGCTTCGTCTCGCCGGGGCGCGATTCGTGATCGAGATCGTCGCGGCGCAACAGCAGGAAGGCGGCGAGCAGGAGCAGGCCGTGGCTGAGGCCGAGCGCCAGATTGTCGATCATGTCGAACGCCTTTCCCGTGCTCTGTGCCGTTTCCCGTGCCCTGCGCCGTTCGCCCTGAGCCTGTCGAAGGGCCGTCCTTTCCTGCTGAGACAGTGGAGGGCTTCGACAGGCTCGGCCCGAACGGGAAGGGGCTTTTCCCCGCCTAAGCCCAGCCGGGTTGACGCCGCGTTAAACAGTCGCGTGGCAGGGACGCTGCCGACATGCGCGTCCTCCACATCCTCGATCACGGATTGCCGCTGCACAGCGGCTACGCGTTCCGGACGCGCGCGATCCTGAAGGCGCAGATCGCGAGCGGGCTCACCGTCGCGGCGGTGACCGGCGCACGGCAGGGGGATGTGGATCGATCGTTCGAGACCGTCGATGGCATTGACTTCCACCGCACCCTCCCGCCGGGCGCACTGCCCTCACCCCTGGGAGAACTGTCGGAAATCCGCGCCTTTGCAAGGCGGATCGACGCGGCCGTCGCGGCATTCCGCCCGGACGTCCTCCACGCGCATTCGCCCGTGCTCGATGCGCTTGCCGCGTTGTGGGTCGCGCGGAAGCGGAGCTTGCCGCTGGTCTACGAGATCCGTGCATTCTGGGAGGATGCGGCGGTCGGCAACGGCACCGGTCGCGAGGGTTCGATCCGCTACCGCACGACTCGCGCGCTGGAGACATGGGCGGTGCGCCGTGCCGATGCGGTCGCGGTGATCTGCGAAGGGTTGCGCGGCGATCTGATCGCGCGGGGAATCGATCCGGACAAGATCGTGGTGTCCCCCAATGGCGTCGATCTGTCGCTGTTCGGTGCGCCGCCGCCGCGCGACGATGCGCTCGCGGCGCAGCTCGGCCTCGACGGCGAGGTCATCGGCTTCATCGGCAGCTTCTACGATTATGAAGGGCTGGACGATCTGATCGCGGCGATGCCGATGCTCGTGGCGCAGCGCGCGCAGGCGCGGCTGCTGCTCGTCGGCGGCGGCCCGATGGAGGCGGCGCTGCGCGCGCAAGCCGCGGCCTCGCCCGTTGCGGACCGGATAACCTTTGTCGGGCGCGTGCCGCATGACGCGGTGGAGCGCTACTACAGCCTCGTCGATATCCTGGCCTATCCGCGCAAGCGGATGCGGCTCACCGATCTCGTGACTCCGCTGAAGCCGCTGGAAGCCATGGCGCAGCGGCGGCTGGTGGCGGCGTCCGATGTCGGTGGCCACCGCGAACTCGTCCGTGACGGCGAGACGGGCACGCTGTTCGCCGCCGACGACCCGCAAGCGATCGCCCGCGCCCTCACCGATCTGCTCGTGAACCGCGGCGGCTGGGATTCCCGGCGCGACCGCGCAGCGGCGTTCGTCGCGGCCGAGCGTAACTGGTCGTCAAATATTTCGCGTTACACCCCGGTTTACCAGAGGCTCGTTCGCCTCAAGCGTATGGACGAATAATGGCAGCGAACCCCCGCACTGCACCCCTGACCCTTCCCGTCGCGGCCATCGGCGCCGCCTTTGCGGGCGCGCTGGTCGCGGCCGGGATCGCGGCGAGCCCGGCCGCGACCCTCGGCGCCCTGATCGATGCGGCCGGGCTGCCCGATCTGGTCGCCGCCGCCGCGCCGCCGATCGGGGTCACCGGGCGCGTGACGCTGGCGATCGCCGCAGGCGCCGTCATGGCTGCGGTCGTGTGGGCGGTGATCGTCCTGACGGTGGGCACCCACTGGACGCGCCGCGCCGGCGCGGGGAGCATGCCGGTCCTGCGCCGCGCCGATGTTCACCCGGATGCGCCGGCCCGGCGTCCGATCCGGGCGAGCGAGGAACTTGGGCCGCCGCTGCCGGCGATCGATCCGGTCATTGCCGCCGCGCCCGCGCCGCTGCCCCAGCCCGCCGCGCAGGCACTGCCGCGCAATCTCGACGTGCCGCTGGCTTATTATGATCCGGGCGCGATCCCCGCGGTTCCGGCAGAGCCGGTGCGTGCGATCGCCGCCAGGCCGCGACCCGAAAGGCTGGAAACGTTCGAACTCACTCCTCTGCGCCGCGACATGCCGGTGCCGGAGGATCGCCCGAGCCTCACCGCGCTCATCGACCGGCTGGAGGCGAAGACCAATGGCCGCCCGGTTCGCCCCAGTGGGCATTCGGTCGCCGACACGATCGGCGTGCTTCGGCGACTCGCCGCGCAGTAAAACCTGAGCGCGCGGTTCAGCAACGCTCAACGATCAGGACCGCGAGTTCCGCGCGGGCGCCCTTATCGGCGCGAGGTCGGCGGGTAACTGCCAGATCGGCGACGAGATAGCGTCCGGGCCGAAACTCCGCCTCGGGCAACGCCTGCAGCCAATGGTCGAGTGCAAGGGTATCCTGCGCATCGACGTTCAAGGTCAGCTGCGTGCCAGCAAAGGTCGCGCTCAGCCAGGGTGTGCTTGATACGGCATGGAGCGCGATGGCGACGCCAGCATCGTTCGCCATCGCGACAAGTTCTCGCTCGAACCAGGTCGCCGCGTCCGGACCTCTGCTCATTGCGCGCGCGCTCCCGCCAGCGCGCGCTCGATCCGGGCGCGCACGTCCGCGCCCGGCACGCGCCCCCGGCGCATGTCATCAACCAGCCGCGGATCGTTCACCGTATCCCGCCCGAACCGCGTCCGCGGCATGCCGGTGGCGCGCAGATGACGTTCGATCTTGACCAGCAATTCCATGACACCCGCGACTCCGTTGCTATGTGTGTTCTCAATCTGTTCTCCATTTTCCAACTTGTCTAGGAAATTTCCTATGACTAGGATCGGGCATGTCCGGTGATGATCCCAGGATGCGCCTTGCGACGCTGGCGGAGACGGCAGGCGACAGCCTTGCGGCCTTGTCGCGGATGCTCCGGCGCAACCCCGCCTATCTCCAGCAATATGTGAAGCGCGGCTCGCCGCGGATTCTGCCAGAGGCGGAGCGAAGGCTGCTAGCAGACCATTTCGGTGTGGAGGAAACCGTGCTCGGCGCGCCGCAGGCGCAACCGCCGGCTGTCGTCGCGGTCCCGCGCCTGTCCGTCGCGGCCTCCGCCGGGCCGGGCCGCACGGGCGAATCCGAACGACGGCTGCGCGACGTGATGCTCGAACGCTCGCTCCTGCGTGAGGCCGGTGTCGCCGCGGCGGACGCATCGATCATCGATGCGCGCGGCGATTCGATGGCGCCCGGCATCCTCGACGGCGACCGGTTATTGGTGGATGGGGCCGATCGCAGGGTTGACGCAGCCGGCGGTATCTTCGTCGTGCGACTGGCCGACGATCTGCTGGTCAAGCGGTTGCGGCGCGATCGCGATGCGCTGATCGTCGCCAGCGACAACCCGGCCTATCCGGATCGAACCGTGCCGATGATCGATGCCGATGTGCGCGGGCGCGTGAAGCTCCTCATCCGCAAGCCGCGCTGACGGATCAGCGTCGCCGGTCGCGCAGCCAGAGCAGGACCGCGACGACGATCCCGATGCCGGTGCCGATCAGGAAGCCCGGCGTCGCTTCGCCGATCAGGAAGCCGATCACCGCGCCACCGATCGCGCCGAGGGCGATCAGGGCTCCGCCTGCGGCGGGGGGAGAGGCGGGCGGTGACGGGGGGCTGGTCATCGGCGCGCGTCCTGCCACGTCCCATATCCGGACGCCAGTGTTCCGTTGCGGGATGGACGGGACGGGGCGGGGCACTTCATTGCGCGCCGTTTACCTTCGTGTCGGGCGGACGGGCGCCGGTTTCGGACTTTGGCACGCGGCTTGTGAGGATGCGCGCGTGTTTGAAGAGCCGCATCCCGCATCGCCCCTTCCCTATGTCGTCGATCGCGGGGAGGTGTCGACCGCGACGGCGCTGATTGCCGCGCACGGCGAGGACGCGGCCTTTGCCGCGGCGGCGAAGGCCGATCAGGCGCGCGATATCGGCAATCTCGTCCATTTCTGCCGCTGGCGGCAGATCGAGCGGCTGATCGTGCTGATGTCGGCCGACCGCGCGGTGGGCACGGTCCACTAGGCGAGGGCGCGCCAAAGCCAACTTCGCTGTTGCCGCGCGGGCACGGCCCGCTAGGGTCGCGCGATGTATCCTCGGGTGGGGCGGCTGGGCGCGGTGTACGGCGTCGCCGCAGGGTTAGCGCTGATCGCGGCGCCTGCTGCCGGGGCGCAGCAGGGCGGCTCATCGCCCGCGCCCGCGCCTCCCCAGACCACCCCGCCGTCCGGTACCCCCGATCCCGATGCGCCGATGGCGGACCTGCCGGGGCTCGGTGTCGCCTGGCCCGATCTCGCGACCGCGCCCGATGCGCCGACCGCGGCCACCACCAATGCGGCGGCGGAGACGCGCTACAGCTGGCGGATCGACGGGCTGGACGGCATCGACAGCGCGGTGCTGCGCAAGCGCTTCGATGATCTGTCGACGCTCAACCAGCATGACGGCGATACGTCGAACGCGGCCCAGCTCGATCGCCGTGCGCGCGAGGATTCGGACCTGCTGACGACGCTGCTGCGCGGCGAAGGCTATTACGACGCCCGCGTCGATACCCGCGTCGATATCACCGCCGGGAAACCGGTCGTCGTGCTGGAAGCCGCGCCAGGCACGCTCTACCGGTTCAAGGGCGTCACCATTGATGGTGTCGCCGCCGCCGGGGCGAAGGCGGATACGCTGACCAAGGCGTTCGGGGTGAAGACGGACGATCCCGTCAACGCCGACACGATCGTCGCGGGGCAGACCGCGCTGACGACCGCGGTCGGCGAGGAGGGCTTTCCCTTCGCAAAGATCGGCGAGCCGGAGATCGTCGTCGATCACGCGACCAAGACCGCGACGCTCGCGCTCGACCTCGCGCCGGGCAGCGTGCGGCGGTTCGGCAAGATCACGACGAATTCCGACAACGGCGTTTTCGGGGCGGGCCATGTGCAGGAAATCGCGCGGTTCGTGCCGGGACAGGAATATGACGCCTCCGCGCTTGACGATCTCAGGCGCGCGCTGATCCAGACCGGCCTCGTCTCGACCGCGGATGTGAAGCCGGTCGAGGGGACCGATCCGGGCACGGTCGATGTCGCGGTGAACCTGGCGCCCGCGCCGCCGCGCACGATCGCGGGCGAACTGGGCTACGGCACCGGCGAAGGCGCGCGCGCCGAGGTCAGCTGGACGCACCGCAACTTCTTCCCGCCCGAAGGTGCGGTGACGCTGCGCGGGGTCGCGGGCACGCAGGAACAGCTCGCCTCGCTCATCTATCGGCGCAACAATTTCCACGGCCGCGACCGCGTGCTGACCGCGCAGATTTCCGCCGCGAACCTGAAACGCAACGCCTATGAGGCGAAGACCTTCTCGCTGTCGGGGAGCCTGGAGCGGCAGACCAACATCTTCTTCCAGAAGGCATGGACATGGTCGCTGGGCGCCGAGCTGGTGACCTCGGACGAGCGCGACGTCATCGTATCCACCGGCGCGCCGCGGCGGCGCACCTATTATATAGGCGCGCTGCCGACCTCGCTCAACTATGACGGGTCGGACGACCTGCTCAACCCGACGCGCGGGTTCCGGCTGGGCGGGCGGTTCAGCCCCGAAGTGTCGCTGCAGGGCGCGACCTTCGGCTATGCGCGGGTTCAGCTCGACGCGAGCGCGTATCAGCCGGTCTCGGACCGTGTGGTTCTGGCAGGCCGGGTGCGGCTGGGCACCATCGCCGGCGCCCCGCGCGATCAGATCGCGCCGTCGCGGCGCTTCTACGCGGGCGGCGGCGCATCGGTGCGCGGGTATGGCTATCAGTCGATCGGCCCGCGCGATCCCAACAACGATCCGATCGGCGGACGGAGTCTCACCGAGTTCTCGATCGAGGCGCGGGTGAAGGCGTTCGGGCCGTTCGGCGTCGTGCCGTTCTTCGATGCGGGCAACATCTACACGTCGCCGCTGCCGAAGTTGCAGGACCTGCGCTACGGCGCGGGCATCGGCGTGCGCTATTATTCGAACTTCGGACCGATCCGTATCGACGTCGGCACGCCGCTGACCCCGCAGCCGGGCGACAGCCGGATCGCGGTCTATGTCTCATTGGGGCAGGCGTTTTGAGACGCTGGCTGCGCTGGATCGCGGTGGCGGTCGTCGGGCTGCTCGCGATCTTCGGCGTTGCGTTGCTTGTCGTCGACAGCGATGTCGGCCACCGCTGGGTGGTCGATCGGATCGGTGCGATCAGGACCGCCAACGGCCTGCGCTTCACGATCGGGCGGATCGACGGGTCGCTTTACGGTCGTGCGACGTTGCGGGACGTGCGGGTCTATGACCGCCAAGGCCTTTTCTTCGTAACCCCGCGCGCGGATCTCGACTGGTCGCCGCTGCTCTGGTTCCGCAATCGGCTGGAAATCGCAGAGCTCCACATTTCACAGGCGACGCTCGCCAGATTGCCCAGAACGACACCGACCGGCAGGCAAGGCCCGCTGCTTCCCGACTTCGATATCCATATCGGACGCCTCGCGGTTGACCGGCTGGTGGTCGACAAGGCTGTGACGGGGGTAGCACGGACCGGGCGGATCAATGGGCGTGCCGATATCCGGGCCGGGCGCGCGCTCGTCGATCTGGCCGCTGTGGTCGATGGCAGCGACCGGCTGAAACTCGCGATCGACGCTGCCCCCGACAAGGACCGGTTCGATATCGATGTGATCGCGCGGGGGACCGCAGACGGGGTGCTCGCGCGGCTGTCGGGTTTCCGCAAGCCGATCGCGCTCGACGTCAGCGGGGACGGTAGCTGGGCGAAATGGGACGGCAGCGCAGTCGCCAAAGTCGGCGGCACGCAGGTGGCCGAACTGCTGCTCGGCAATCGTGCTGGAAGCTACACGCTCACTGGCAACCTGGCGCTCGCCACCGTGACCAAGGGGAAGGTCCAGCGGATGAGCGGGCAGCGCATCCTCGTCAACGGCAACGCGACCTTCGCCAACCGGCGGCTCGACGGCGGGGTGTCGCTGCGATCGAGTGCGCTGGCGATCGATACGACCGGCGTCGTCGATCTGGGCAGCAGCGCGTTTCGCAACCTGCGCATCAAGGCGCGTCTGCTGCGTCCGGCAGCGCTGTTCCCGAACATGACCGCGCGCAACATGGAATTGCGCGCGATTCTCGACGGCGCATTCGGCACCGCGAAGTTCGACTACCGCATCACCGCGGACCGGTTTGCCTTCGACCAGACCGGGTTCGAGGGTGCGCGCGCGGCGGGACATGGCCGGTTCTCCAAGGCGCCGGTGGTCGTGCCGGTGCGCTTTACCGCGCGGCGGGTGACCGGGGTCGGTGATGTCGCGGGGGGCATCCTCGGCAATCTGTCGGTGGACGGCGTGTTGCGCGTCACGTCGAAGCTGGTGACCGGCGACGACCTCAAGCTCTCGTCGGACAAGCTGAAGGGGCGCATCTCGCTCGTCCTCGATCTCGCGACCGGGCGCTATCAGGTCGGTCTCAACGGCGCGCTCGGGCGCTATCTGATCCCCGGGCTCGGCGTCGTCGATGTGACCTCCACCCTGCGCGTCGTGCCGGGGCCTGGCGGGCACGGCACACGCGTCGTCGGGCAGGGAACCGCACAGATGGTGCGGCTCGACAACGCCTTCTTCCGCAGCCTCGCGGGCGGCCTGCCGCGGATCGTGACCGGGCTGGAGCGGACGCCGGACGGCATCCTGCACTTCACCAACCTCGTGCTGACCGCACCCGCGATCCGGCTGACCGGCAACGGCTATCGCCGGCGGGACGGGACCTTCCATTTCGAAGGGCAGGGGCGGCAGGCGACCTATGGACCGCTGACGCTGAAGCTCGACGGCAAGATCGACAAGCCGACCCTCGACCTCGTCTTCGCCAATCCGAACGCAGCGCTGGGGCTGAGCGCGGTCAAGGCGCACCTCGATCCGACCGCGGACGGCTTCGCCTTCACCGCGAACGGCGGATCGCGGCTGGGGCCGTTCGCGGGGCGCGGGCGCATTCTGTTGCCGCGCGGCGGTCAGGCAGCGATCGCGGTGGACGAGCTGGTCGTTAGCGGGACGCGGGCAGCTGGGCTGCTCGCCATCGTCGACGGCGGGTTTGCGGGGACGCTCAAGGTCGCTGGCGGCGGTATCGGCGGCGAGATCGCGCTCCAGCCGGTCGGCGGCATCCAGCAGATCAAGGTGCAGCTTACCGCCGAGAACGCGCAGCTGGCGGGCGCCTGGCGGGTGCGAAGGGCGCGCGTGGACGCGACGATCCTGCTCGACCCCGCCGGCACGACGATCGACGCGACCGCCAGCGGCGTTGGTCTGTCGCGCGGCAAGCTCCGCATCGGGCGCTTCGTCGGCAGCGCGAAGCTTCGCAGTGGCGTCGGCGAGGTGCGCGCATCGATCTCGGGCCAGCACGGCCGCGCGTTCGACATCCAGACGGTCACGCAGATCACCGCCGATCGCTATGTCGTCACCGGGCAGGGCACCGTCGATCGCAAGCCGCTCAAGCTGCTCAGCCCTTCAGTTATCCAGCAGGACGGCGACGGCTGGCGACTGTCCCCGACGAAGTTGAGCTTTGCTGGCGGCGAGGCGACGATCGGCGGGCATTTCTCCACCGCCGGCTCCGCGATCGACGCGACGCTGGCGCGGCTGCCGCTGTCGCTGCTCGACATCGGCTATCCGGGGCTTGGCCTTGGTGGTGCCGCGTCGGGCACGCTGAACTATGCGTGGGTGGGCAGCGGCGCGCCGACCGGCAAGGTCAACCTCACCATCCGTGGGCTTTCGCGCTCCGGGCTGGTGCTGTCGTCGCGGCCCATCGATGTCGGCGTCGCCGGCTTGCTGACCGAACAGCGCGCGGTCGTGCGCGCCGTCATGGCATCGGGCGGCGCGACGATCGGCCGCGCGCAAGCGGTGTTGACTCCGACAGCAGGCGGCGACCTCGCGTCGCGCTACGCCAATGCGGGGGTGTTCGCGCAGCTGCGCTACAAGGGGCCGGCGGACACGCTGTGGCGGCTGACCGGGGTCGAGCTGTTCGATCTGTCCGGCCCCGTCGCGATCGGCGCGGATGTGCGCGGCACCGTCGCGGCACCAGCGATCCGCGGTGTCGTGCGGGCGCAGGGCGCACGGATCGAGAGCGCGACGACGGGAACGGTGCTGACCAACGTGCGGGCGGGCGGCCAGTTCGTCGGCTCGCGGCTGTCGATCGACAGCTTCGCCGCCGACGCGGGTAAGGGCGGGCGCGTCACCGGCAGCGGCCGGTTCGAATTCGCCGCCGCCAACGGCATCGGGCTCGACCTGCAACTTCAGGCCGATCACGCGGTAATGATCGACCGCGACGATATCGGCGCGACGGTGACGGGGCCGATCGTGATCCGGTCAAGCGGGACCGGCGGCGTCATCTCGGGCGATGTCGTGCTCAATCGCAGCCGCTACCGCCTCGGCCAGGCGACCGCGGCGACCGCGGTGCCCAAGCTCAACATCCGCGAGATCAACCTGCCCGGCGGCGGCGAGGAAGACGATGTGCCGACGACGCCGTGGCGGCTCGACCTGAAGGCGCGGTCGCCGGGCAATCTCGCGGTCACCGGACTGGGGCTGACCAGCGAATGGTCGGCCGACCTCCAGATCGGCGGCCAGCCCGACAATCCGGCGATCACCGGCCGCGCCAACCTGGTGCGCGGCGACTTCGAGTTTGCCGGCCGCGAGTTCGAGCTGGCACGCGGCGTCATCCGCTTCGCCGGCGAAGTCCCCGCCAACCCCGCGCTCGATATCGAGGCGAACGCCAACGTCACCGGGCTGAACGCGACGATCCGCGTGACCGGCGTCGCGCAGAAGCCGGAGATCGCCTTCACCAGCGTGCCGGCGCTTCCGCAGGACGAGCTGCTGTCGCGGCTGCTGTTCGGCACCTCGATCACCAACCTGTCGGCGCCGGAGGCGTTGCAACTCGCCGCCGCGGTTGCGGCGCTCCAGAATGGCGGCAACGGGCTGAACCCGATCAACGCGGTGCGCCGCGCGGCGGGGCTTGATCGCCTGCGTATCCTGCCGGCCGATCCGCAGACCGGGCAGGGCACGTCGGTCGCCGCGGGCAAGTATATCACCCGGCGCTTCTATGCCGAGATCGTGACGGACGGTCAGGGCTATTCCGCGACGCAGGTCGAGTTCCAGGTCACGCGCTGGCTCTCGATCCTCTCCAGCATCTCTACGCTTGGGCGGCAGAGCGCGAATATCCGCGTCTCGAAGGATTACTGAGGCTGGCTCCGCAACCGTTGCTGGGCCGTGACGTTTACGCCTGAGTTCGTCGCAACCGGGGCACGATGACCGTACCGCAGACACTTTCGATCCTGACGCTTGTCGGCATGATGGCGCTCTTCATCTGGGGCCGCTTCCGCTACGATGTCACCGCCATCATCGCGCTGCTGGTCGCGCTGTGCCTCGGCATCGTGAGCCCGAAGGACGCGTTCAAGGGGTTCTCCGACGATATCGTCATCATCGTCGGCTCCGCGCTCGTGATCTCGGGAGCGGTCCAGCGCTCCGGCATCATCGAGCGCGCGCTGCGTGCGACTTCGCGGCGGATCACGACCGTCCGCTCGCAACTCCTCGTCCTTACCGGCTCGGTCGGCATAGCCTCGGGGCTAGTCAAGAATATCGGCGCGCTGGCGATGATGATGCCCGCCGCCTTCCAGATGGCGAAGAAGAACGACGCCAGCCCGTCGGTTTTTCTGATGCCGATGGCCTTCGCGTCGCTGCTCGGCGGGCTTGTGACGCTCATCGGCACCTCGCCCAACATCATCGTCAGCCGCGTGCGAGAGCAGATGACCGGATACCCTTTCGGCATGTTCGACTATGCGCCGGTGGGGCTCGTGCTGCTCGCGGTCGGACTCGTCTATCTGCGCTTCGCCTACCGGCTGATCCCGCGGGACCGGCGCGCGGCGCCGACGATGGGCGAGGCGCTCGACATCAAGGGCTATGTGACCGAGGTGACGATCGCACCCGGCTCGCCTGCGATCGGCGAGACGGCCGGCGACTTCCTGAAGCGGCATGAGGACGAGATCGTCATCACCCAGATGCTGCGCGCCGGCCTGCGCAGCGCGGCGCATCACGAGATGCACCTGGAAGAGGGCGACATCCTGATCCTGGGCGGCGAGCCGGACGCGCTGGAACGTGCGATCGCGGGCGACAAGCTGAAGCTGGAGGGCGAGGACCGCGAACATGCGGAGGAAAGCGACGGCGACGAAATCGGCGTCATCGAAGCGGTCATCAACACCGGCTCGATCCTGATCGGATCGACCCCGAGCCAGCTCGCGATCCAGGCGCGCTACGGGGTGAATCTTATCGCGATCTCGCGGTCCGGCGAACGCCTGTCGCGGCGGCTGGCGAACACCGTGCTCAACGCCGGCGACGTCGTCGTCATGCAGGGGCCGCTCGAGCTGATGCCCGAACGGCTGCGCGATCTGGGCTGCCTGCCGCTGGCCGAACGGCAGTTGCGGCTGGGCAGTGCACGGCGCGGATGGCTGCCGATCATCATCCTCGGCATCGCGATGACCGCGACCGCGCTCGGCCTTGTCCCCGTCGCGGTCGCCTTCTTCGCTGCGGCGGGGGCGGTGATCGTGACCGGCGCGCTGCCGGTGCGCGAGGCCTATGACCATGTCGAATGGCCGATCCTCATCATGCTCGGCGCGCTGATCCCGGTGTCGGACTCGCTGCGCACCACTGGCGCGTCGGACGTGATCGCGACCGGGCTTGCGCATGTCGCGCAGACGCTGCCCGCCTGGGGCGCGGTCGGGCTGATTCTCGCGGCGGCGATGGCGGTCACGCCATTCCTCAACAACGCCGCGACGGTGCTGGTCATGGCGCCGATCGCGGCGACCTTTGCGGGCGATCTCGGCTACCGGCCGGAGGCGTTCCTGATGGCGACCGCGGTCGGCGCGGGGTGTGATTTTCTCACCCCGATCGGGCATCAGTGCAACACACTGGTCATGGGGCCGGGGGGATATAAATTCGGCGACTATGCCCGGCTCGGCGCGCCGCTGTCGGTCATCGTGCTGATCGTCGGCACCCCGCTCATTCTTTTTGTCTGGCCGCTTCGCTAGGGCGCTGGCGGCTGCGGCGCGGGAGTGCTACTTACATCTATGTGAGCAACGCGGCCCCCCATCAATATCCGATCGGCATCGATCCCGCCGACATCGACTTCATGGGGCACGTCAACAACGCCAGCTACCTGAAATGGGTGCAGGACGCGGTGATCGATCACTGGCGCTCGCTCGCGCCCGCAGACGCTGTCGCGCAGCATCTCTGGGTCGCGCTGAAGCACGAGATCACCTACCGCAAGCCCACCTTCCTCGGCGATGACGTGATCGCGACCGTGCTGCTCGAAAAGGTGCAGGGCGCGCGCGCTTTCTACGAAACGATCATCAAGCGCGGCGAAGACGTGCTGGCCGAAGTGAAATCGAGCTGGTGCTGCATCGACGCGGAGACGCTCCGCCCCGCACGGCTGGCGCGCGATATCGTCCAGCGCTTCTTCCCGGCGGTGGCAGGCGCTTGAGCGCCAAACACACCCGAACCCGTTCGCACTGAGCTTGTCGAAGTGCCGTTCTTCTCCGAGGCAAGAAAATAAGGGGCTTCGACAGGCTCAGCCCGAACGGAAATTAGATTGGATCCAATACATCATTTTGTCCTAGCCGCGCGGCAACGACGGCGCTCCCGCATCGAGCGCGAGGTTGGCATCGGAAAACCGGATCGGCGTGCGCAGCCCCGCGATCGGTCGTGCGTCGTTCGCCGATAGCACCATGCCGCGCGCCGCAACCTGCGGGTCATTCAAGGCCTGTTCGACGGTGTTGATGGGTCCTGCCGGCACGCCCGCGGCTTCCAGCTTCGAAAGCAGAGCGTCGCGTGCGAAGGTGCGGGTGCGCATTTCGATCAGCGCGAACAGCGGGTCGCGGTGATCGATGCGGCCGGCGTTGGTCACCCAGCGCGGGTCTTCATCGATCCCGACGACTGCGCAGAACCGGCGATACTGCGCGTCGTTGCCCACCGCCAGGATGAACCAGCCATCGGCGCACGGGAAGACGGCGTAGGGCGACACGTTCATATGCGCATTGCCCATCCGCGCCGGGTTTTCACCGCTCGCGAAGTAGTTCGCCGCCTGATTCGCGAGCACGCCCGTCATCGTGTCGAGCAGCGCCATGTCGATCTGCTGCCCGCGGCCGGTGCGTTCGCGCATCAGGAGTGCGGCCTGGATGCCGATCGTCGCGTAGAGCCCGGTCATGATGTCGGCAAAGGCGACGCCGATCTTCTGCGGCGCGCCGTCGGGTTCGCCGGTCAGCGACATGATCCCGCCCATGCCCTGGATGATGAAGTCGTAGCCCGCACGCGGCGCATAGGGGCCGTCCTGCCCGAAACCGGTGATCGAGCAGTAGACGAGGCGCGGGTGCTCGGCGGCGAGCGAGGCATAGTCGAGGCCGTATTTGGCGAGGCCGCCGACCTTGAAGTTCTCGATCACGACATCGGCGTCGGCGATCAGCGCTTTTACCCGGGTGACGTCGTCGGGATCGGTGAAGTCCGCGACGATCGAGGTCTTGCCGCGGTTGCAGGCGTGGAAATAGGCGGCGGAGCGGTCACCGTCCGCGGTCTCGACGAAGGGCGGACCCCAGGTGCGGGTGTCGTCGCCAGCGGGGCTTTCGACCTTGACGACCTCGGCACCCAGATCGGCGAGGATCTGCCCCGCCCACGGGCCTGCAAGGATGCGGGCGAGTTCGACGACCTTGATGCCGGTGAGGGGGTGGGGCTTAGCCACTATTGTGCTCCCGCGAAGGCGGGAGCCCAGTCTGGATCCCCGCCTTCGCGGGGATACATCTCGCCCCGATCAAAACGCCGCGATCCCCGTGATCGCGCGGCCAAGGATCAGCGCATGCACGTCATGCGCGCCTTCATAGGTGTTCACCGTCTCAAGGTTCATCAGGTGCCGCATGACCTGATACTCGCCCGAAATCCCGTTGCCGCCGTGCATGTCGCGGCTCATCCGCGCGATATCGAGCGCCTTGCCGACATTGTTGCGCTTGACGATCGAGACCATTTCCGGCGCGAACCGCCCCTCGTCCATGAGCCGCCCGACCCGCAGGCTCGCCTGTAACCCAAGCGCGATCTCGGTTTCCATATCGGCCAGCTTCTTCTGGTAAAGCTGGTTCGCCGCCAGCGGCTTGTTGAACTGCGCGCGGTCCAGCCCGTATTGCCGCGCGGCGTGGAAGCAGAACTCCGCTGCGCCCATCGCGCCCCAGGAAATCCCGTAGCGCGCGCGGTTGAGGCAGCCGAACGGACCCTTCAGTCCCTGAACATCGGGAAGCAGCGCGTCCTCGCCGACCTCGACCTCGTCCATCATCACCATCCCGGTGATCGACGCGCGCAAGCTCAACTTGTTCTCGATCTTCGGCGCGCTCAGCCCTTTCATGCCCTTTTCGAGCACGAACCCGCGGATGCCGCCGCCATGCGCGTCGCTCTTCGCCCAGATGACGAAGACATCGGCGATCGGCGAGTTGCTGATCCACGTCTTGGACCCGGAAATCCGGTAGCCGCCGTCGACCTTCGTCGCGCGGGTCTTCATGCCGCCGGGGTCGGAGCCCGCATCGGGCTCGGTCAGCCCGAAACAGCCGATCCATTCGCCTGTCGCGAGCTTCGGCAGATATTTCCGCTTCTGCGCTTCCGAGCCATATTCGTTGATCGGGAACATCACGAGGCTCGACTGGACGCTCATCATCGATCGGTAGCCCGAGTCGATCCGCTCCACCTCGCGCGCGACGAGTCCGTAGGAGACGTAGGACGCGCCGACGCCGCCATATTCCTCCGGGATCGTCGGCCCGAGCAGCCCCAGTTCGCCCATCTCCCGGAAGATCGCCGGATCGGTAAGCTCGTTGGCGAACGCATCGATGATGCGCGGCGCGAGCTTGTCCTCGGCATAGGCGCGCGCGGTGTCGCGGATCATCCGCTCGTCGTCGGTCAGCTGCTCGTCGAGAAGGAAGGGGTCCGACCAGTCGAAAGGGCCCATGCCGGCCATGTGCGTGTCTCCTTTGATCGGACGCGGTAAGGCCGGCGGGGGGGCAAAGTCCACCCCCGCCGCACGGCCGAACCGCAGATCAATAGGCGATGCGCGTCGCCTTCACCCCGTCCTTTGCCAGCATCGCCTGCACGCTTTCGCTGCCCGCCAGATGCCCCGCGCCGACCGCGACGAAGACGGTGCCCGGCTTCGCCATCCGTGCCTCGATCCACTTCGCCCAGCGCGCGTTGCGATCGGCGAGCAGCACCTTGCCGAGTTCGGGCGTCGTCTTCAGGTCCTCGTTCAGCAGCTTCGCCAGCTTGTCGGGATCGCCCGCCGCCCAGTCGTCGACCATCTCGCTCATCGTCGAACCCAGCTTGGGCAGTTCGTCGAGCGTGCTCGTCAGGAACGATAGCTGCGCGGTATCCGAAAGCCCCGCGAAATAGCCGAGCTGCTGTTCGGCGGTTTCCAGCCCCTCGATCCGCTTGTTCCCGGCCTTGGCGGCGGTGGTCAGCACCTCCTCCGGCCCGTTCGCCTGATCGTAGCCGAGCTTGCCGAGCGGCACGACCGACAGCGTCGTCGCGGCCAGCCACGGCTTCACCCGGTCGAGCGCGGTGGCGGGCAGGCCGAGATCGGTCACCGCCTTGATGAACACCGGGCGCTTGTCGGCGGGCAGGCGCTCGGTGAGCGTCGGACCGGTCGGGTTCGCGCCCTTTGCCTGCACCAGCCCCTGCATCGTCGCGGTATCGGGCATGACGAGTTCGAGGACGAGCGTGTCGGACTTGTCGAACGCGGTCTTCACCGCCTCGTCGAACCAGGTCAGGCCTGGCTTCAGGACATGGACGGTGCCGAACAGGTAGATCGTCGTGTCCTGGTCCTTCACCACCCACAGCGCCGGATCGGCATCGTTGGCGGACCTGGGCGCGGTTTGGGCGCAGGCCGGGAGCGATGCGGTGGCGAGAAGGAGGGCGGCGGCGCGGCCGAGGGTCTTGAGCGGATGTGCGGTCACGGACGGGTCCTGGATTGTCTCGAACCGCGTGGATGTAGGGGCGCCTGGGTTAATACGCCACAACCGGCCACTTGCCTCCTTGCCGGCCATCCGCCAAAGCCGCGCGCGTGACAGACGCGACACCGACCCGGCCGCTTTCCTTCCAGGCGATGATCCTCGCGCTCCACGCCTATTGGAGCCGCCACGGCTGCCTGATCCTCCAGCCCTACGACATGGAGATGGGCGCCGGCACGTTCCACACCGCGACGACGCTGCGCGCGCTCGGGCCGGACCCGTGGAACGCCGCCTTCGTCCAGCCCTGCCGCCGCCCCACCGATGGCCGCTACGGCGAGAACCCCAACCGGCTCCAGCATTATTATCAGTATCAGGTGATCCTGAAGCCGAGCCCGCCCGACCTCCAGGCGCTCTATCTCGGCTCGCTCGAGGCGATCGGCATCGATCCGCTGCTCCACGACATCCGCTTCGTCGAGGACGACTGGGAAAGCCCGACGCTGGGCGCATGGGGGCTCGGCTGGGAAGTCTGGTGCGACGGCATGGAGGTGACGCAGTTCACCTATTTCCAGCAGATGGGCGGCTTCGACTGCAAGCCCGTCGCGGGCGAGCTGACCTACGGGCTCGAGCGGCTGGCGATGTATATCCAGAACAAGGACAGCGTGTACGATCTGGCTTTCAATGATGCCGGCGTGACTTATGGCGACGTGTTTCTCGAAAACGAGAAGCAAATGTCGAAGTGGAACTTCGAGATCGCCGATACCGACACGCTGTTCGACCTGTTCCGCAAGGCGGCGGCCGAGTGCGAGAATTGCCTCTCCGCTGATCTGCCGATCCCGGCCTATGAACAGGCGATCAAGGCGAGCCACACCTTCAACCTGCTTCAGGCCCGCGGCGTGATCTCGGTCGCGGAACGCCAAGCCTATATTGGACGGGTGCGCGACTTGGCGAAGGGGGCGTGCGCGGCATGGATGACGAAGAACGGATGGGCGGCGTGAGCGTGCTCACGCCAAGGTGCCAGGTCTGTCCTGAGCTTCGTCGAAGGGGCGCAAAGACGAAGAGTTTCACGCGGAGGCGCGGAGACGCGGAGGTGGTGTGTCTGCCGCGCCAGCGGCTTTCAAATCACTCGCGCCTGGCAAGCGATAAGGTCGCGCTGACGCGCGACGATCGACACCCTCTATCTTTGCGCCCCCTCGACGAAGCTCAAGGCAGGCTTCGCGCCCTGTCTCGTGCCGCATCTTCTTCTCTCCGCGTCTCCGCGCCTCCGCGTGAATCAAAATGACCGACTTCCTCCTCGAACTCCGCTCCGAAGAAATCCCCGCCCGCATGCAGGCGAAAGCGCGCGAGGACCTGGCCCGCCTCTTTACCGCAGAACTTGCCACCGCCGGCCTCAGGGCCGAGCGCATCACCACCTACGCCACCCCGCGCCGTCTCGCGCTCATCGCGCATGGCCTCCCGGAGCAGGCCGAAGCGACCGCCGAGGACGTGAAAGGCCCGCGCACGTCCGCGACGCCGCAGGCGCTGGAGGGATTTCTGCGCAAGACCGGGCTGACGCAGGACCAGCTCGTCGATCGCGACGGCGTGTGGTTCGCGGTGATCGAGCGTGCCGGTCGCGCGACCGCTGATGTGCTCGCCACCGCAATCCCCGCGATCGTCCGCGCCTTCCCCTGGCCCAAGTCGATGCGCTGGGGCGAGGCGTCCGCCTCCACCGAATCGCTGCGCTGGGTCCGCCCGCTGCAAGGCATCGTCGCGCTGCTGGGCGGTGCGGTGGTGCCTTTCGAGATCGCCGGAATCGCCAGCGGCAACGCCACCGTCGGCCACCGCTTCCACAGCCCCGGCACGATCGCCCTCACCGGTGCTGGCGCCTATGTCGAACAGCTGCGCGACGCGCATGTCATCGTCGATCAGGACGAGCGCCGGTCGATCATCGCGCTCGGCGCGACGATGGCGGCGCGCAAGGCCGGGCTCGAGCTCGTCCAGGATGAAGGGCTGCTGGTCGAGAATGCCGGCCTCACCGAATGGCCGGTGCCGCTGCTCGGCCGTTTCGACGAAGCCTTTCTCGACGTGCCGCCGGAGGTGATCCAGCTCACCGCGCGGGTGAACCAGAAATATTTCGTGTGCCGCGACGGCGCCGGGGCGCTTGCGAATGCCTTCATCTGCACCGCCAACATCGACGCGTCGGACGGCGGCGCGAAGATCGTCGAGGGCAACCGCAAGGTCCTCGCCGCGCGGCTTTCGGATGCGAAGTTCTTCTACGACACCGATCTCAAGGTGCTGCTCGAGGATCAGGCGAAGAAGCTCGAGAAGATCGTCTTCCACGACAAGCTCGGCACCGTCGCCGACAAGGTCGACCGCGTCGCGAAGCTCGCGCGCTGGCTGGTGGAAGAAGGGATCGTCGGCTCGTCTCCCCTCCCTGCACGCAGGGAGGGGCCGGGGGTGGGTGCGCTCGGGGAGATCGCTTCGCCAACCACGAGCCGACCCACCCCCGCCCCCTCCCTTCCAGGGAGGGGAGAGTTGGCCGACCTCGCCGAACGCGCCGCGCGGCTCGCCAAGGCCGATCTCGTCACCGGCATGGTCGGCGAGTTCCCCGAACTGCAGGGCGTGATGGGCGGCTACTACGCCCGCGCGCAGGGCGAGGACCCCCGCGTCGCGGACGCGATCCGCGACCACTACAAGCCTGTCCCGAGCAAAGTCGAGGGGCCGGTGGGGCAGGGCGACGACGTGCCAATCGATCCGGTGACGGTGGCGGTGTCGCTGGCGGACAAGCTGGATACGTTGGTTGGATTCTTCGGCGAGGATTTACCTCCGACCGGATCGCGAGACCCTTTCGCACTTCGCCGCGCAGCGATTGCCGTTTTGCAATTGCTATTCGCAAGTAGGGTCAGGATCTGTCTGCGATACATGTTGGCGAAGCATGCATTGCCGCTTGGCGCGCGCAACTTCCCGGCCGGCGATGGTATCAGGCGCGATTTGTTCGAACGGTCGGATCGGCTGCTAATTAAGGCGCTTACAACGACCGTCGATGCGGCGGTTCTCGAAGAGATTCCTGCTACTCGCACCGCAGTCCAAGAAATTCTGAGCTACGCGGTTTCAACGGCTGATAACCTCCTCGACTTCTTCGCCGACCGCCTCAAAGTCCAGCAACGCGAAGCCGGGGTTCGCCATGACCTGATCGACGCGGTGTTCGCGCTCGGTGGGGAGGATGACCTCGTCCGGCTGCTCGCCCGCGTCCATGCGCTGCAGGCGTTCGTCGCGACCGAGGATGGGGCGAACCTGCTCGCTGGCTACAAGCGTGCGGCGAATATTCTGAAGAAGGAGGGCATTGCTCCCCTCCCTGCACGCAGGGAGGGGCCGGGGGTGGGTGCGTCGCCGGACCACGATGCGCCAGCCACGGGCCGACCCACCCCCGACCCCTCCCTTCCAGGGAGGGGAGAAGGCTACGCCGCAGAGCCCGCGGAGGCGGCGCTCATCGCCGCGCTCGACTCTGCCGAGCCGCAAGCCGCTGCAGCCGTAGCGACGGAGGACTTCGCCGGGGCGATGGCCGCGCTCGCGACGCTGCGTGCGCCGATCGACGCGTTCTTCACCGATGTGACGGTGAACGACGCCGATCCCGCGAAACGCGACGCGCGGCTGGCGTTGCTCGCGCGGGTGCGTTCGGCGGTGCACGGTGTCGCCGACTTCTCGCGGATCGAGGGCTGAGCCGAAAACGCCGCGCTTTCCTTTTCCGAATACCCGGCGCCTCGCCGTTTGCGCGCTTGCATAGCTATTGAAAGATGAGCTGAATCCACTCCGTCCGCTTTCCGGCACGGGGCGCAGGGAGCGTAACCGATTACAGCCGCTGCGCACGCCAAACAGGGCTTGCAAACCCCCGGCAAAGCGTGTGGTGCGGTGCACAACATACGTATGTGAGGAGGCGTGACGATGGCGACCGCAGCGAACCCGGCACCGGAGGCGCGCTACGTCTATCGCTTCGGCGGCGGCGTTTCCGATGGCGGGAAGGGCGACAAGAACCTGCTCGGCGGCAAGGGCGCGAACCTGGCCGAGATGGCGTCGATCGGACTGCCGGTGCCGCCGGGCTTCACCATCTCTACCG
This sequence comes from Sphingomonas sp. EC-HK361, assembly GCF_902498785.1. Lineage (GTDB taxonomy): Bacteria > Pseudomonadota > Alphaproteobacteria > Sphingomonadales > Sphingomonadaceae > Sphingomonas. The sequence goes on along the minus strand of NZ_LR701492.1, from coordinate 169,813 downwards.
CGATGTGCGCGCGCTATTATGACGAGGGCGAGGCGTTTCCCGAGAGTCTCCGTGCCGAGGTCGCAGACGGCCTCGCGCATATCGAGGCGGTGACGGGCAAGCGCTTCGGCGACGCGGCCGATCCGCTGCTCGTCTCGGTCCGTTCGGGCGCGCGGGTGTCGATGCCGGGGATGATGGATACCGTCCTCAACCTCGGGCTGAACGACGCGACCGTCGAGGGGCTGGCCGCCGTGTCGAGCGACGCGCGCTTTGCCTGGGACAGCTATCGTCGCTTCATCCAGATGTATGCCGATGTCGTGCTGGAGCTCGATCACGGTGCGTTCGAGGAAGCGCTGGAGATCGCGAAGGAGGATAACGGCTATTATCTCGACACCGATCTCACCGCCGACGACCTGAAGGCGCTCGTCGCGACCTACAAGGGTCTGGTCGAGGAGCAATGGGGCAAGCCCTTCCCGCAGGACGTGCACGACCAGCTCTGGGGCGCGGTCGGCGCGGTGTTCGGATCGTGGCAGTCGGAGCGCGCGAAGGTCTATCGCCGGCTGAACGACATCCCCGGCGACTGGGGCACCGCGGTCAACGTGCAGGCGATGGTCTTCGGCAATATGGGCGAAACCTCGGCGACCGGTGTCGCCTTCACCCGTGATCCGTCCAAAGGCGACCGTGCATATTACGGCGAGTTCCTCATCAACGCGCAAGGCGAAGACGTCGTCGCCGGCATCCGCACGCCGCAATATCTGACGCTGAAGGCGCGCGAGGAGGCGGGGGCCAAGCCGGCGTCGATGGAAGAGGCGATGCCCGCGGTCTATGCCGAGCTTGCGGCGGTGTTCGACCGGCTGGAAGACCATTACCGCGACATGCAGGACATTGAATTCACGGTGCAGCAGGGAAAGCTCTGGATGCTCCAGACGCGCTCCGGCAAGCGCACCGCCAAGGCCGCGCTGAAGATCGCGGTGGACATGGCGGGCGAGGGGCTGATCACCCGCGACGAGGCGGTGCTGCGCGTCGATCCGGCTGCGCTGGACCAGCTGCTCCATCCCACGCTCGATCCCGATGCGACGCGTGACGTGCTGACCAAGGGTTTGCCAGCCTCGCCGGGCGCTGCGTCGGGCAAGGTCGTGTTCGATGCCGATACCGCGGAGAAGCGCGCCGCGGCCGGCGAAGCGGTGATCCTGGTGCGCACCGAAACGAGCCCCGAGGACATTCACGGCATGCACGCGGCCAAGGGCATCCTGACCGCGCGCGGCGGGATGACCAGCCACGCCGCCGTCGTCGCGCGCGGCATGGGTCGGCCGTGCGTTTCGGGCGCGGGTACGCTTTCGATCGACGCGAAGGCGAGGGTGATGCGCGTCGGCGCGCGCGAGGTGCGCGAGGGTGATACGCTGACCATCGACGGCACGACTGGCGAAGTGATGATCGGCAGTGTCGCGACCGTCCAGCCCGAGCTCTCCGGTGATTTCGGCACGCTGATGGCCTGGGCGGATGTCGCGCGCCGGCTGAAGGTGCGCACCAATGCCGAGACGCCTGCCGATTGCCGCACCGCGCGTGAGTTCGGTGCGGAAGGCATCGGGCTGTGCCGGACGGAACATATGTTCTTCGAGGCGTCGCGGATCACCGCGGTCCGCCAGATGATCCTCGCGACCGACGAGAAGGGCCGGCGCGCCGCGCTGGAGAAGCTCCTTCCCGAACAGCGCAAGGATTTCACCGAGATCTTTGAGGTGATGGCAGGGTTGCCGGTGACGATCCGCCTCCTCGATCCGCCGCTCCACGAGTTTCTGCCGCACGAGGAAGCCGAGTTCGCCGACGTGGCGGCCGCGACCGGGGTGAGCGTGGATCAGCTCAAACGCCGCGCGAGCGAACTGCACGAGTTCAACCCGATGCTCGGCCATCGCGGCTGCCGGCTCGGCGTCACCTATCCGGAAATCTACGAGGTGCAGGCGCGGGCGATCTTCGAGGCGGCACTCGACGTGGCGGACAAGTCAGGCGAGGCTCCGATTCCCGAGGTGATGATCCCGCTCGTCGCGACGAAACGCGAGCTCGATCTGATGAAAACGGTCGTCGACAAGGCCGCCGAGGCGGTGTTCGCCGAACGCGGCCACGCACTCGACTATCTCGTCGGCACGATGATCGAGCTACCCCGCGCGGCGCTGCGCGCCGGCGAGATCGCCGAGAGCGCGGAGTTCTTTTCGTTCGGGACCAACGATCTGACCCAGACGACGCTGGGGGTCAGCCGCGACGACGCTTCACGATTCCTGACCAGCTATGTCGAACAGGGGATCTACGCCAAGGATCCGTTCGTCTCGATCGACGTGGACGGTGTCGGCGAGCTGGTGAAACTGGCCGCCGAACGCGGCCGCGCGGCGCGCGCCGGGCTGAAACTGGGCATTTGCGGCGAACATGGCGGCGATCCGGCGTCGATCGCCTTTTGCGAAGACGTCAGGCTCGATTACGTCAGCGCCTCGCCCTACCGCGTGCCGATCGCGCGCCTTGCCGCGGCGCAGGCGGCGCTGAAGGCGCGCTGATCGGTTGCGTCAGCCGTTAGTGCCGATGCGGTTGCCGCGGCCGAACCAGCCGCCGCGATTGCGGTAAGGGCGTGTCTCGGTGAGGGGGCGGTCCGCAGGCACCGCGCGGTCACGCGGCGCGATCGTCGCGGCGGTCACCGGTGCAGCCTTTGCAAGCCGGTTGTTCTCGCGCTCCAGCTCGTCGGCACGCGCACGCTCGGCGGCGAGTGCCGCGTCATGCTCCTTGCGCGTGCCGGCATAGGTGTCGCGCTCCGCGGCGACGCGGGCATCGGCGTCCTTTCGCGCCAGTGCATGCGCCTCGCGCTCCTGGGCATAGCGCTCTTTCCAGCGGCGGCCGCCGGGATGGCTGGCCAGCCCGAACAGCCATCCCGCGATCAGCGCGACGGCAAGGGCGGCATATTGCGTCGGGGTGGTGAAAAGCATCGTAGAAGCTCCTGTTACGGGAACCCAACTATCGCCGCGCTCAGGCGTTCCGGGCCCGCCGCAGCAGGCCCGGACGCAGGATCAATGTCCGCCGTGGATGAACGAGTCGCTGATCGAGCAGGCTGCCGGGCCGAGGATGACGATGAACAGCACCGGCAGGATGAACAGGATCAGCGGCACCGTCATGATCGCCGGCAGCCGCGCGGCCTTTTCCTCGGCGCGCATCATGCGTTCGTGGCGGAATTCGGCCGACAGCACGCGCAGCGCAGAGGCGAGCGGGGTGCCGTATTTCTCGGTCTGCACCATCGTGGTGACGACGCCGCGCACTGCTTCCAGATCGACACGGGTGGCCAGATTGTCGAACGCCTGACGGCGATCGGTCAGGAACCCGAGTTCGATCGCGGTCAGCGCGAATTCGTCGCCGAGTTCGGGATAGGCCTTGCCCAGCTCGCGCGCGACGCGGTGGAAGGCGGCATCGACGGTCAGGCCAGCCTCGGCGCAGATCACGAGCAGGTCGAGCGCATCGGGCAAGCCCTTGCGGATCGCGCCGCTGCGCTTCGTTACCTTGTTCTTGAGATAGAGATCGGGCGCCTTGTAGCTGAGGATGAAGGTGACCGCGACGATGCCGTAGCGCTTCAGCGCCGAATAATCGGCGAACATGTCGGTGCCGTAGACGATGTAGAGCATCAGCCCGCCGACCACGATCGGCAGCGCGAGCCGGCCGAAGATGACCGCCACCGCCCATTCCTTCTTGCGGATGCCGGCCTGGAGCAGCTTCACCTGCACCGCCTTCACCTGCTCGTCCTGCAGAACCTTCAGCGACGACAGCACGCTGCGCAGGCGATCCGCGGTTTCGTTCTTCTGGACGAGTTTCGCCCGCCGCTTCGACGTGGAGGCGGTGATGCCGGCCTTCAGCTGCTCGCGGCGATCGTTGAGCGCCTTCACGCGCCGCGCCATCGGATCGCGCACGCTGAGCGCGGCGTAGATCGCGACGAGCACCGCAAAGGCCGCAACGCCCGAAAGCAGCGTCGCCACCGAATAGACGTCGATCCCCAGAAGGGTCGGGCCGCCGCCGGGCACTGTCGAAGGTCCCATGGTTCTGCCGCCCTCAGATTTCGAAGTTGATCATCTTGGCCATGATGAAGGCGCCGATCGCCATCCAGACCAGGCCGCCGCAGCCAGCGATGATGAGCCGCGGATCGCTAAAGAAGTTCTGCATGTAGCTGCCGTTGATCATCCAGATCATGCCGAACACGATGAAGGGCAGCGCGCCGATGATATAGGCCGACGCCTTGGATTCCGACGACATCGCGCGGATCTTCAGCTTCATCTGCATGCGCTGGCGCAGCACGTTGGCGAGGTTCGACAGTGTTTCGGCCAGGTTGCCGCCCGTCTCACGCTGGATCGCAATGGTGATGACGAAGAACTGGAATTCGGGCGTGCCGAGCCGGTCCGCGGTGTCCTGAAGCGCCGCATCCATCGACCGGCCGATCTTCATCTTGTCGGACACCGAGCGGAATTCCTCGCCGACCGGGCCGGGGACTTCGGAAGCGACGACGCTCATCGTCTCGGTGATCGGCAGGCCCGAACGCAGGCCGCGAACCAGCAGTTCGATCGCATCGGGGAACTTCGCGTTGAACTTCGCGATGCGCTTCTTGATAAACATACCGACGAGGAAATGCGGCAAGCCGGCGCCGACGCCGAGCCCGACGAACAGCGCGAGCAGCAGCGGCAGGCCACGCAGCGACAGCAGCAGCGCGAGAACGACCGCGATGCCGAGCGTCGCCATGCCGTACTGGCCGACCGACCAGGACTTGCCCGTCATCGCCAGCCGCTTCTTGAGCTGGGCGACATTGGGCAGGAAGCGGCCTGCCGCCACGTCCATCTTGGTCGCGCTGCGCCCGGTGATGCGACGGAACTGCGCTTCCATCGCGGCGCGCGGCGCGGTCGAGTGGCGTTCGCGCAGCGTCGCGAGCCGGCGGTTGCCCGCCTTGGCCGTGGATGGCCCCGAAAAGGCGAGCACGACCATCGCCAGAATGACAAACAGCCCACCGCCCAGGACGATCACCGGCATCATTCGCTCACTCCCTCACCCTGCGCCGCGGCGCTGCGCATCACTTCTTGGGCTGCTTCGGCTTGGCGGGCATCAGCCCCTTCAGGTCCGCGAACTTGCCGAGCAGCGATGCGTTCTTGTTGCCCGCCGACTTGGGCGCGCCGCCGTCCACCGCATCGACCACAGCACAGATGCGCTGCGCGATCTCGGCGATCGGGGTGACCGTCTTCGATGTCTTGCCGGCTTCCGCCAGCGGCTTGCCGAGTTTTGCCGCCTGCGCCGCCAGCTTGTGGTCGAGCGGGATGACGAAATCGATCTTGCGCTCGATCGAGCTCTCGAAGTCCTTGCGGGTGATCTCGATCTGGCCGGCGCTCTGCATCCGGTTCGCCACGACGACGACCTGCGCCTGGGTGGCGTTCGATTTCAGCCACGACAGGATGCGGATGGTGTCGCGCGCGGCCGCCAGCGTCAGCTCCGCCACCACGACCGCGACCTGGATGTCGGCGGCGAGGTGCGGGTGCTGGACCAGCATCGAACGCGGCAGGTCGACCACGGTCGCTTCGAACGCGGAGCGCATTTCCTCCTGCAACTGATAGAAGGCGGCGCCATCGGTCATGATCGGCGCGTTGATCGGCGCTTCGGCGGAGAGCACCGAAAGCTTTTCCGAGGCCTTCACCATCGCGCGTTCGATGAACAGCCCGTCGATTCGGCTCGGGTTCTCGATCGCGTCGGTCAGGCCACGGCCCGGCTCGAGGTCGAGGGCCAGCGCGCCGGTGCCGAAATGCACGTCGAGATCGAGCAGTGCGGTGGTGCGGTTTTCCTTCTGCGCGATCAGCCACGCGATCGAGGTCGCCAGCGTCGAGGCGCCGACACCGCCGCGTACCCCGATGATCGCGGTGGAGACGTGCGGACGGACCGAGGCCGCTTCGTTGACCTTCGGCGTCGCGAGGATCGACTGCGCCTGCGCGAACGTGTCGCGCAGCATGTCCGCGTTCAGCGGCTTCAGCAGGTAATCCTGGATGCCGCTCGCCACGAGATCGCGGTAGAGGCGGACATCGTTGACTTGGCCCGCCGCGATCACGATCGTGCCGGGCTCGCAGACTTCGGCGAGCGCATTGATGTCGTTCAGCGGATCGCCCGATTCGGCGAGATCGACGAACAGCACGTGCGGACTGGCCGAAACGGAGAGCGTCTGCACGGCATTGCGCAGACCGCCCTTGTTGACCTTTTCCGGGGCCCAGCCCTGCTCTGCGACGATCGGACGCAGCGCCTCTGCCGTCGTTTCGTCGCAGACGAAGGCGACGAAGGGTTCACGCAAGCTCGCGCCGGTGGATTTCCATGGAGCGTTCATTACTTGCCTCCGGTGCTTTCGGACTTGACGGTGGTGCCGCCGCCGCCGGTGGGGGTCGCCTTGCGGAACGCGTCGATCGCGCGCGTGCCGACGGCTGGATCATAGGCGGTGCTGCCCGGCTGGCCGCGAACGAGATCGCCAGGGTTGGCGACCATCGCGGCCAGGTTCGAATTGATCGCGCAGCCCTGGTTCGAGCTGGTGTTCGATTCGAACTCGATCCCGCTGACCCGGCTCATGTCGGGACAGCCCGGCACGCGCGCGCTGGTGCGGCTGACGACGATGCGGATCGTGCCCGGTGCGACGGTCGCGCCGGTGACGGGCGCGTCGTCGGAGAGGATCAGACCGTAGCGGGCGACCGTCGCCGCGACATCGGCGCGGGCAGCGCCGTAGCCGGCCGGATCGTCGATCGCGACACGGTCACCGTAGCCGAGGTGGAGCGAGTCGAGCCAGCCGGCGAGCCGGCGCGGTTCGCCGGGGGCAAGGCCGTTGCCGCTCGCCGTCAGGTCGAAGGCATAGTCGGAACGGCTGACGACCGGCTGGTGCACCGATTCGAGGCCGCGATTGGGGGTGCCGGCGCAGGCCCCCAGCGCGAGCGCTGGGGCAAGGACGGCGGCGAGGGAAAGGTGCTTCATCATGGCGGATGCGGTCCTCGTTTCGGCGGCCATCAGTTGCTGAACCCGGGGGCCGGGCTTGCGCCCTTCTTGCCCTTGGGTGCGGCGATGCGCGGATCGGTGGTTGCGGCGGGCGCGATCGGTGCACCCGGCGCGACGGGAGCTGCGGCCCCGAAGGTCGGCTGCGGGGCGACCGATGGGGCCATGGTCGGCTTCGGCCGGTCCATCCCGCTCTTGCCCGACGCCAGCTGGCCCAGGAGCACGCGGCCGAGATCGGTCGGCGCCTGATACCCGTCGGTCGGCAGCACGATGTCGTTCGCGTTCACCGGCTTCACCAGATACGGGGTGATGACGATGACGAGCTCGGTCTCGTTGCGCTTCCATCCGTTCGAGCGGAACAGCGAGCCGAGGATCGGAATGTCGCCGACGCCGGGGATCTTGTCGATCTGGTTGTTGTGGCTGTTCTGCAGCAGGCCGGCGATCATGAAGCTCTGGCCGGAGCCGAGTTCCACCGTCGTCTCCGCGCGTCGCGTGGTCAGCGCCGGGATCGTGGTGCCGTTCAGCTGCACCGCGCCGTCGGCGGTCAGCTGCGATACTTCCGGACGAACGCGAAGCGAGATGCGACCGTCGCTGAGCACGGTCGGCGTATAGGCGAGGCTGACGCCATATTGCTTGTATTCGACCGAGACGGCGCCGAGTCCCTGGCTGATCGGGATCGGGATTTCACCGCCGGCCAGGAAGGTGCCGGTTTCGCCCGACAGCGCGGTCAGGTTCGGGTTGGCGAGCGTCGTCACCTGACCGACCGTCTCGCCCAGGTCGAGCGTGCTCAGGAAGTCGGCGCCGAGCAGGCGGCCGGCGATGCCGAGCGTGCCACGCTGCGCGCCTTCCTGATACGTTGAGGTCTTGTTGCCGGTCGTGGGGTCGTAGGTAATCGTGCCCGGCTTGCCGGATACGCCTACCGCCGTGAAATCGCCGCTGCGAGGCTGGGCGAAACGCAGGTTGCTGCCGATGTTCTTCACGAAGCTTCGGCTGACCTCGGCGAAGCGGACCTGCAGGTTCACCTGCAACGGCGTCGCGGTCCTCAGCCGGCTGATGATCTGGGTGTCCTTGCCGACAAAGGCCTGAACGAGGCGCTCGGCCTCGGCGCCGTCATCGGGGCCGGCGACGGTGCCGGTGAGCAGCACCAGGCCGTTCATCGGGGTCGCGGTGATGTGCGCCTCGGGCATGGCGAGCGAGAGCATCCCGCCGATCGAGTCGTAGTTGTTGCCGACCCGGACGGTCGCGGCATAGACGACCGCGCCTGCCTTCGATGTGGCCGAGATCGTCGTCTCTCCGGGCTTCTTGCCGAAGACGTAGAGCGACGTCGGCGACCGCACCTGCACGTCCGCAATGTCCGGGTTGGCGACGAAGATGTCGCTCATCGGGCGCGAAAGGCGGATCAGTTCGCCGCGGTTGGTGGCGATCTGGACGGTCGGGCCGCCGGCGCCGGTGCCGGCCTGGGCGGGGGCGGTTGCGGGCAGGGTGCCGCCAGCCGCGACCAGCGCCGCCGCCAGCGTCCAGCCCAAGGGCTTCATCGCGATGCGCATCTTAGTTCTTCCCCCCGACCGGCTGAACGGTCACGTTGTTGCCGCGCGCGATGCGCACGACGGGTCCGACTGGAGCGGTGGCTCCACCCGGAAAGGCTGCTGGTGCAGGCGCGCCGCCTGCGGTCATCATCCCTGTATCGGCGCTCTTGCCGGGCACGGTGCGGCGCTGGAAGCGCGACACGTCGGCGCCCGTTGCGTAGGACGAGCTGCCGCTCTGCGGCTGGCTGGCGAGCTGGACCATCATCGCCTTTTCGGCCTTGATGTCGCCGTCCGCCGGCACCTTCACGTCGCCGCTGGCGATCGCCTGTTCCAGTTCCGAGGAATTGTCCGCGATCGAACGCAGCGAAAGCGACAGCGACCCGAGCGTCTGGGCGACCGCGATCTGCTCCGCGATCTTGGGCGTCGCTTCGACCGTCACGGTCGAGAAGGTGTGGACGACGGTGTTGCCCTTTTCGTCCTTGTCGTCGCTCGTGCGCTGATCGGTCGCCAGCACGCGCAGGTTGCGCATGACCGTCTCCGAAGCCTTCAGCGGCGGGCCATCGCCGCCGCCGGCGACCGTCTGGGTCAGCAACAGGTCGATGCGGTCGCCCGGAAAGACGAAGCCAGCGACCGATGTCTGGGCGGAGACCGGCACGGTGACCGCGCGCATGCCCGGCCCGAGCGCAGCCGCCAGGAAGCCGCGGTCGCCGGGCTTGACGAGCGCGCCCTGAGTAACCGGCTGGCCGGCGGTGATCGCATTGCGAACGACGGTGCCGAGCAGCGACTTCATGTCGGTCTGCTGCTTCAGGAAATAGGCGCCATCGACCAGCTCCTTCGGCCAGGGCTGATATTTCAGCGCGGTCGGATCGAGGATGGTGCCGACGGGCAGCGCCCGCGTGGCGACGAGGACTTCGGGTCCATCGACCACGGGCGCGGCGACCGCGGCATTGGCCTGCGGCGCGGCGCTGCCCATGACGAGGGAGCGCGCGAAGAATGCGGTAAGTGCGGCGACGAACAGCGCCCCCACCAGCAAGACGATCTTGCGACTATCCATGGTCCATCATGCCTTTCGGGACTGCAGAACCGGTTGATCCGGCCTTAAGCATTCACGTAATTTGGTTAAGGAGTGGTTCGCGGATCGACAGAAGACCCGCGATTGCGATAGCGACGCCGTAGGGAATCTCGATCGGACCCCTGTTTTTGTAAAACTTACTTGCCGCCAGCATGACCAGCGTGACGATTCCGCCCGCGATCGACATGACCAGCAGCATCTGCATCAGCGGAACAGCGGGCAGCCACAGCGCCAGCGCGCCGATCAGCTTCACATCGCCGCCGCCCATCTGGCCGAAATGGAACGCCGCGCAGAAGGCGGCAAAGACCAGCAGGGCCAGCCCCACTTGCCAGGCGAGATCGGGCCAGGGCGCGACGCCGGTGGACCACCACCACAGCGGCGCCATGAGCGCGATCGCGGCGTTCTTCCAGTTGGCGATGGTGCGCAGGCGCGCGTCCTCGATCCCTGCCGACACCAGCAGAAGGCCAAGCGCGCCGAGCAGCGCGAAGGAAAGATTGTCCCACCCCATCCGATCCAGCCCTAGACGAGATGGCTTGCCAAAACGTAACCACGTCGGTTGATGACCAAAGCCACCGTTTTCCGCCGCGCCTATCCCGAAGACGCCACGATCGATCGCTGGACGGCGCGCGACGGCTGGCCGCTTCGCCGCTTCCACTGGCCGTCGCCTGCCGGGCGCGGGGCGATCCTGTTCCAGGGCGGACGCGGCGACATCATCGAGAAATATCTCGAGATTTACGCGCATTGGCATGCACGCGGCTGGTCGGTGACTGCGTTCGACTGGCGCGGGCAGGGCGGTTCCGGGCGCCTGTCGCCCGCACCCAATGTGGGACACGCCGACAGCTTCGCGCCGTGGATCGACGACCTCGCTGATTTCTACGCCGACTGGAAATCGGGGGCCGGTCCGCATGTCGTGATGGGGCATTCGATGGGCGGGCATCTGGTGCTCCGCGCGCTGCTGGAATTGCGAATCGATCCCAATTCGGTCGTTCTCGTCGCGCCGATGCTCGGATTGCACAGCCCGATTGGTGCGCGTGGCGGGGAGGGGCTCGCGCGGTTGCTGACGCGCGTCGGCGATCCGGCGCGGGGGGCGTGGAAACACAATGAACGGCCGCATTCGATCAAGTCGCGCGAGTCGCTGCTGACCCACGACCATGATCGCTACACCGACGAGGAGTGGTGGTATCAGGCCAAGCCCGATATCCGGCTCGGCCCGCCGAGTTGGGCTTGGCTGGCGGAAGCCTTTGCCTCGACCCGCGCGCAGCAGCGCGATCCGCGGCTGCTGACGCTGCACATCCCGATCGCGATGCTGGTGGCGGAGGCGGACGGACTCGTCGATCCCAAGGCGGCGATCGCCGTCGCGGGACAGTTGCCCGACTGTGCGCTCGTCCGCTTCGGTGACGAATCGGCGCACGAGATCCTGCGCGAGGCCGAGCCGGTGCGTACCTGCGCGCTGGCGGCGATCGACGCCTTTCTCGACGCGAGGGCGCCCGTTAGCGGTCAAACCGGCCGGTGAGCGATTTCGACATCGCCATCGTCGGCGCAGGGATCGCCGGCGCGACGCTGGCCGCCGGGATCGGCGACCGCGCGCGCGTGCTGCTGCTCGAGGCGGAGGACCAGCCCGGATACCATGCCACCGGCCGCTCCGCCGCCTTCTGGTCCGAAACCTATGGCGGGCCGGCGATCCAGCCGCTGACGACCGCATCGGGGCCAGCGCTTTCGGCGGGCGGCTTTCTGGAGCCGCTCGGGTCGCTGCATATCGGCGGCGCGGACGATGCGGCACTGGCCGAGGCGATGCTCGCCGAGTTTGAAGGCACCGGCGTGGCGCTCGCGCAGGTCGATCCCGCGGAATGGATTCCCGGCCTGCGCGCCGGATGGACCATCGGGGTGCACGAGCCGAGCTGTGCCTATATCGATGTCGGTGCCTGTCACGGCGATGCGCTGGCACGGGCGCGGCGCGCTGGCGCGGTGCTTCGAACTCGCGCTGCGCTCCGATCGGCGGAGCGGGGCGGCGCTGGCTGGCGGCTCACGACGGCGGCGGGGGTTTTTTCCGCCGATATCCTGGTCGATGCGGCGGGCGCGTGGGCAGATCCTGTCGCTGCAATGGCAGGCGTGACGCCGCTCGGCATCCGTGCCTTTCGCCGCACGATGGTGCAGCTGCGGACCGAACCGGCCCCGCCTGCCGATCTTCCCCACATCGCCGGACTGCGCGGCGATTTCTACTTCAAGCCGGAAGCGGGTGGGCGGCTGTGGCTCAGCCCGCATGACGAGATTGAGAGCGAAGCGATCGATGTGGCTCCGGAGGAAATGGATGTTGCCGTCGCGATCGACCGGTTCGAGCACGTCGTCGATTGGCGCGTCGCCGCGGTTGAGCGGCGCTGGGCGGGTCTGCGCAGCTTCGCGCCCGATCGTCTGCCGGTCTATGGCTTCGACGGCGCGGTGCCGGGCTTCTTCTGGTTCGCGGGCCAGGGCGGGTTCGGCATCCAGACCGCACCCGCCGCCGCCGATCTCGCCGCGCGGCTGATCCTCGGCGACGCGCCCGGCGCGGTCGATCCCGCGCGCTATGCACCGGCACGATTTCGCGCTAACCTGTGTTAACGGGAGACGTTTTGCAGGAGAGCATCATGGCGCACAAGTTCGTGATCGAGCAGAACAAGAAGGGCGAGTATGTCGCCAAGTTCAAATATAATGCCGAAACGATCTTCTGGACCGAAGGCTATACCAGCAAGGCGAGCGCGAAGAACGCGATCGAATCCGTCTTGAAGAACGGCCCCGGCGCGGCGGTCGAGGACGCTTAGGCAATCGCACATCGTCATTCCCGCCCTTCGACTGCCCGCAAGGCAGGCGCTCAGGATAAACTTCGGCCTTAGGCCGAAGACGGGAATCCATGTCTCTCACGGGTGGCACTTCAGCCAGACATGGACCCCAGCCTTCGCTGGGGTGACGAATCAATGCCTTTCCTCAATCCGCTTTCGCGGCCTTTGCGCGTTCGATCGAGGCGCGGATGAGGCTGTGTGCCTCGGCCTTATCGCCCCAATGCTTGATCTTCACCCACTTGTCCTTTTCAAGATCCTTGTAGTGGGTGAAGAAGTGCTCGATCTGCTCCAGCGTGATCTCGGGAAGGTCCGTCGCTTCCTGAATCCGGTCGTAGCGCCGCGTCAGCTTGCTTGACGGGACGGCGATGATCTTCTCGTCCTCGCCGGCATTGTCCTCCATCAGCAGCACGCCGATCGGGCGCACGCTGAGCATCGCGCCGGGAATGATCTGGCGCGTGTTGACGACCAGCACGTCGCAGGGGTCCCCGTCGTCGGACAGGGTATTGGGGATGAAGCCGTAATTCCCCGGATAGCGCATCGGCGTGTAGAGGAAGCGATCGACGATCAGTGTGCCGGTGTCCTTGTCCATCTCGTATTTGATGGGTTCGCCGCCGATCGGCACCTCGATCACGACATTGACGTCCTCCGGCGCGTTGGGGCCGTAGGAAAGGCTATTGATGCTCATTTCAGATCCTCAAACTTGAACGGACGAGGGCAAGCGCCGCGAACAGCGCCCCCACGGAAAGAACGACGCTGCCCAGCGCATAGCCCAGTGCAGTCATCATGCGCCCCTTCTCGACCAGCAGAGCCGTGTCGAGCGAGAACGCGGAAAAGGTCGTGAAGCCGCCGAGCACGCCGGTCGTCAGGAACAGCCGCCACTGCTGCGGCAGATGCGTGCGCATGGCGAAATATTCAGCGATCAGCCCCATCAGGAACGATCCAACGACATTGACGGCCAGCGTCCCCCACGGGAAGTCCACACTCATAACACGGACGGCGAACAGGTTGACGCCGTGGCGGGCCATGCCGCCGATCCCGGCACCCAGAAACACGATCAGAAACGCGGCCATCATCCCACCTCGGCATTCAGCTGTCAGCAGGAGTCATCAGCCGGATCGGCGGTTGTCGGGAGACCCCATTCCCTTCGCCGGCCGCGCATAGTCGAAATGCGCCCGCCTTGCCAAGCGAGGACGGGAGGACGCCGTCGTGCGGCGTCACCGCTTCGGCGCGACCGATAGCGCGGCGTTGCTGGCGAGCGTGTCGGCGCGCTCGTTTTCGGGGTGGCCGGCATGGCCCTTCACCCATTCCCACCTGATCTCGTGGCGCTCGGTCGCGGCGAGCAGTGCCTGCCAGAGCTCGGCATTCTTGACCGGCTTCTTGTCGGCGGTGCGCCAGCCATTGCGCTTCCAGCCGTGAATCCACTTGGTCAGCCCGTCCATGACGTAGCGGCTGTCGGTGGAAAGGGTCACGCGGCACGGCCGCTTGAGCGCGTTCAGCGCCTCGATCGCCGCGATCAGCTCCATGCGATTGTTGGTCGTCAGCGCTTCGCCGCCCGACAGTTCCTTCTCATGCGCGCCGCTGCGGATGACGGCGCCCCAGCCGCCGGGACCGGGATTGCCCTTGCACGCGCCATCGGTGAAAATCTCGACATCGGTCACGCGGCGCGCAGCCCCAGCGCCGGGCCGTACTGGTTGAGGCGACGCATATAGGCGAGCGGGTCCTTGCGGGTGACGAGCGCGTCGGCGGGGGTGTTCAGCCAGTCCCAGGCGCGCGACAGCGCAAAGCGGATGCATGCCCCACTGGCAAGCGTCGTGAACTCCGCCTGGTCCTCGTCGCTTAGCGGGAAATGTTGTGCATAGCCTGCGATCAACGCCTCGCCGATCGCGCGATGATAGGTCCGGCCGCTGGCGTCGAACGACCACGCGCTGTGCGTGACGGCCAGATCGTAGACGCGCAGGTCCGTGCAGGCGAAGTAGAAGTCGATCAGCCCGGTAACGTTGTTCCCCAGCATCAGGACGTTGTCGGGAAACAGATCGGCGTGGATGGCGATCCGGTCGCCATCGCGCGGCCACGCGGCGAGGACATGGTCGAGCGCGCGGGCGAGATCGTCGTGCAGCCCGGGGGCGATCGTATCGAGGCTGCGGCCGCACCGCTCGAACAGCGGCATCCACGTCTCGGACCCCATCGAATTGGGGCGCGATGGCGCGAAGTCCGCGACCGCGCGGTGCATGTTGGCCAATGCCTCGCCCGTGGCGTGCGCCTGCGCCGCGGTCGGGTGCGAGAGCGAGACGCCGGGCAGGAACTTGATGAGACACGCCGGCCGCCCCTCCAGATGCTGGATCACGCCGCCTTCGCGATCGGGGATGGCGGGCGGCACCGGCAGGCCCTTCGCGTCGAGATGATCGAGAAGTGCCATGAAGAAGGGGAGATCACCCGCGGCGACGCGCTTCTCGTATAGCGTCAGGATGAAGCGTCCGCGCGTCGTGTCGACGAGAAAGTTCGAGTTTTCGACGCCTTCCGCGATGCCCTTGGCCGAGACGAGCTCGCCCACGTCATATCGCGCCAGAAAATCGGCGAGCGCTTCGGTTGAAACCTGCGTGTAGACCGCCAAGCCTGCCTCCGGTTCGCGACGGCGATCAGGCCGCGACGTTGAGGCCGCGCGGCAGCTTGAAGGCGATCGACTCGCGCGTCGTCTCGACCTCGCGCTCTACGATCGCGAAGCGAGTCGCGAGCAGATCGACGAGTTCGCGGACCAGCAATTCCGGTGCCGACGCGCCCGCGGTGATACCGAGCGTGCCGACACCGTCCAGCAGCGACCAGTCGAGATCGGCCGCGCGCTGGACCAGTTGGGCCTTCACCCCTTCGCGCTGCGCCACTTCGACGAGGCGCAGCGAATTGGACGAATTGGGCGCTCCGATCACCAGCACGGCGTCGCAGCTCGCGGCAATCGCCTTCACCGCGGCCTGCCGGTTCGAGGTCGCGTAGCAGATGTCCTCACCGCGCGGCGCTTGGATCGCGGGGAAGCGGCGCTGGAGGGTCGCGACGATTTCCGCCGTGTCGTCGACCGACAGGGTGGTCTGAGTCAGGAAGGCGAGGTTCGATGCATCGGCCGGCGCGAAGGCTTCCGCATCGGCGGCGGTTTCGACGAGGCTCATCGATCCTTCGGGCACCTGGCCGAACGTGCCGATCACTTCCGGGTGGCCGGCATGGCCGATAAAGACGATGTGGCGCCCCGCCTCGACCAGCTTTTCGGCCTGGCGGTGGACCTTGGACACCAGCGGGCACGTGGCGTCGAGATAATCGAGGCCCCGGCTGCGCGCATCGGCGGGGACCGATTTCGGCACGCCGTGCGCCGAAAAGACGACGTGTCCGCCATCGGGCACTTCGTCGAGTTCCTCGACGAAGATCGCGCCCTGCGCCTTCAGCGTATCGACGACGAACCTGTTGTGGACGATCTCGTGGCGGACATAGACGGGCGCGCCGTGCTTCTCGATCGCGAGCTCGACGATACGGATCGCACGGTCCACTCCGGCGCAGAAACCGCGCGGGGCGGCAATGAGGAGATCGAGGGCGGGCTTGTCGGCATCGGTCATCACCACCGCCGCTTACGCCATTGCTTGCGCGCACGAAAGCCGGTTCCTATGGTGCGCGGCAATCGGGGGCCTGGGCGCGGTGATCGCGGCCGGGTCCCCTCGTGCCATTTGCGCAGAAGGTGCACCGCCTGTGAACGTCAAGTCTCTCGCCCTCATTGCCGTCGCCGCAACCGCGCTCGCCGGCTGCGCAAAGAGCGGCGAGATCGACGCGTCGGGTGGTATCACCGCGGTGCGTTCGGCCTGTCCGATCGTCGGCGTGCCGGCCGGCACCGGCGACGTGACGCTGTTCGATCCGCCGGCGAGCCGTGACGAGAACGCGATCGACGTCGTCGCGAACATGACGAACGTGCGCGGTACCTGCGACGATACCGGCACCGACGTGGTGACGACGGTGAACTTCGAGGTTCGCGGCCGGCGCACCCGCACCGACGCGGCGCGCGACGTCGTGCTTCCGTATTTCATCACGATCGTTCGCGGCGGCAGCTCGGTCATCGCCAAGCGCGTCAGCCAGGTGAACCTGCATTTCGATGCGGGCCAGGCGACCGCATCGACGACGGGGCAGGCGACCAGCATGGTTTCGCGCGCGGCGGCGACGCTGCCCGACGACGTGCGCAAGGAGCTGACCAAGCCGCGCAAGGCCGGCGACCAGGATGCCGCGGTCGATCCGTTGTCGACGCCGGCGGTGCGGCAGGCCGTGCTGCGCGCCAGCTTCGAGGCGATGGTCGGCTTCCAGCTTACCAACGATCAGCTGCGCTATAATGCGGTTCGTTGAGCGCGGTTCGTTGAGGCTGCGCGCTTTCGTCGATTGACTCGCGGCGGCGCGCTCGCCAGAGGCGAGAGCGTCGAAGTCGGGCGACCGGCTGGGCATGCGCGGGAGAGAGCGGGCCCAAGCCCGCCGCCGAAGGAGCAACCACCCCGGAATCTCTCAGGCAGACGGGACCGCGCACGCCAAGACACTCTGGAAAGCGGGCGGGCCTTTCAGGCGCGCCCCACCGAAGGGGTAAGCCGCAGCGGAGATCCTGCGCGGTCAAAGCTCTCAGGTCCCGTGACAGAGGGGGTTCGAGTATGTCCGGCGCCGGTGGTGCCGTGCGTTCGCCCCTTCGACGAGAGACCAGCGCCATGAGCGACCAAGTCACCGATACTGCGATCGACGAAGAGGAGGCGGAGGCCCCCGAGACGCAGATGTTGCCGCTTGATGCCTGGCACCGCGATCGCGCCGCGCGAATGGTCGAGTTCGCGGGCTATCACATGCCGATCCAGTATGACGGCATCATGGCCGAGCATCTGTGGACTCGGCGATCGGCCGGGCTGTTCGATGTGAGCCATATGGGGCAGCTGGTCTTCACCGGCCCCGATGTTGCGAAGGCGATCGAGGCGCTCGTGCCCGGCGACGTGACGGGGCTGGGCGAGGGCAGGATGCGCTACTCGCTGTTGCTGTCGGATGATGGCGGGATCCTCGACGACTTGATGGTCACGCGCCGCAAAGGCGAAAACGGGGACGACGAGGTCTACATGGTCGTCAACGGCGCGACCAAATATGACGATATCGGCCACATCATCGATGTGCTGCCCGACGACATCACGATCAACCTGATGGACGATCAGGCGCTGCTCGCGGTGCAGGGGCCGAAGGCGGTCGCGGCTGCGGCCGGGCTGATGCCGGGGGTCGAGGCGCTGACCTTCATGACCGCCGGCGCGTTCGACTGGGACGGCGTGCCGCTGTGGATCAGCCGGTCGGGCTATACCGGCGAGGATGGCCTGGAAATCTCGATTCTGGCCGAGGCGGCGGAGCGTTTTGCGGACGCGCTGTGCGCTCTCGATGCGGTCAAGCCGATCGGCCTCGGCGCGCGCGATTCGCTCCGGCTTGAAGCGGGGCTGCCGCTTTACGGGCATGATCTCGATGCCAGGACATCGCCGGTCATGGCCGACCTCGGCTTCGCGCTGTCGAAGCGCCGACGCGAGGCGGCCGACTTTCCCGGTGCCGCGCGTATCCTTGCCGAGCGTGAGGCTGGCCCGATCGTGAAACGAGTCGGGTTGCTGGTCGAGGGTCGCCAGCCGGTGCGCGAGGGCGCGACGGTCGTCGATGCGGACGGCAGCGATGTGGGTCGCGTCACCTCGGGCGGCTTCGCGCCCAGCGTCGGCGCGCCGATCGCGATGGCCTATGTGCCCGCCGCGATGGCAACCCCCGGCACCACCGTTCAGATCGCCCAGCGCGGCAAGGTCCACCAGGCGACCGTCGCGCCCATGCCTTTCGTCCCCCACCGCTACTTCCGAGGAGTGAAGTAAGATGAGCCGTTACTTTACCGAAGACCATGAATGGATCGACGTCGATGGCGAGATCGGCACCGTCGGCATCAGCGACTATGCGCAGGGCCAGCTCGGCGACATCGTGTTCGTCGACGTGCCGGAGGATGGCAAGCGCCTCGCCAAGGGCGACGAGGCCGCAGTCGTCGAAAGCGTGAAGGCTGCGTCGGACGTGTATTCGCCCGTCTCCGGCACGGTGCTGGAGGGTAATCCCGCGCTTGCCGACGAACCGGCGCTGGTGAACACAGATGCGGAAGCCGATGGCTGGTTCTTCAAGATCACGCTCTCCGACACGAGCGAGCTCGAGGAGCTGATGGACGAGACCGCTTATGAGGCGTTCGTCGCGAAGTTGTGAGTTTCCCCCCTCCCGCTTGCGGGAGGGGCTGGGGGTGGGAAATCCCGTTCCCCGGCTGCGTGTCTCCAAGCCCACCCCCGACCCCTCCCGCGAGCGGGAGGGGGGAGCGATTGACCAATGCGTTACCTGCCTTTGACCCAGACCGACCGCGAGGCGATGCTCGCCGTCATCGGTGCGAAGTCGATCGACGACCTGTTCGTCGATGTGCCCGAAGCAGCCCGGCTCGACGGCCCCATCCACGGCCTGCCCAACCATGCCAGCGAGATGGCGGTCGAGCGGCACATGAAGGTGCTGGCCGCGAAGAATATCGTCGCGGGCGACGTGCCGTTCTTCCTTGGCTGCGGCGCCTATCGCCATCACGTGCCGGCGAGCGTCGATCACCTGATCCAGCGCGGCGAGTTCCTGACCGCCTACACGCCCTATCAGCCGGAAATCGCGCAGGGCACACTGCAGATGCTGTTCGAGTTCCAGACGCAGGTCGCCCGTCTGCTCGGCACCGATGTCGCGAACGCGTCGATGTACGACGGATCGACTGCGTGCTGGGAGGCGATCGGCATGGCGCGGCGGATCACCAAGCGCGGCAAGGCGATCCTGTCCGGCGGCCTGCATCCGCATTACGTGTCGGTCGCGAAGACCATGGCGAAATATACCGGCGACGCGCTCGACACGTCCGTCCCTGCGCTGTCCGCCGAAACCGACCTCGACGCGCTGATCGCGAAGATCGACGACGAGACATCGTGCGTCGTCGTCCAGTATCCCGATATCCTCGGCCGCATCGCCGACCTGCGCCCGCTGGCCGATGCGGCGCACGCCAAGAAGGCGCTGCTGATTGTGGTGGTGACCGAGCCGGTGGCGCTGGGCGCGATCAAATCGCCGGGCGAGATGGATGCCGATATCGTCGTCGGCGAGGGCCAGTCGATCGGTGTCGGGCTGCAGTTCGGCGGACCGTATGTCGGGCTGATGGGCTGCAAGGACAAATATATCCGCCAGATGCCCGGCCGCTTCTGCGGTGAGACGGTGGATGCCGATGGCAAGCGCGGTTTCGTGCTGACGCTGTCGACGCGCGAGCAGCATATCCGGCGCGAGAAGGCGACGAGCAACATCTGCACGAATTCAGGGCTGTGCGCACTGGCGTTTTCGATCCACATGACGCTTCTCGGCGAGGCGGGGCTGCGCGGATTGGCGGAGGCCAATCACGCCGGCGCGGTAGCGGCGGCCGATCGGTTGGCGCGGTTGCCCGGCGTTCGGCTGATCAACGACGCGTTCTTCAACGAATTCACGATCGATCTCGGCAAGGAGGCGCGCCCGATCGTTCGCGCGCTCGCCGACAAGGGCATCCTTGCCGGCGTGTCGCTCGGACGGCTTTACCCGGGCGAGGACGCGCTCGCGAACGGACTGGTCGTCGCGGTGACCGAAACGACGACGTCGGAGGATGTCGAGGCGCTGGCCTCGGCGCTTGAGGAGGTGTTGGCATGAGCGCGATCAACCAGAGCGGCTGGCGCCCGGAGATGGCCACGCGCGAAGGGGCTGCTGCCGCGACCTTCACCGGCAATCGGGCGCTGATGCTGGAGGAAGCGCTGATCTTCGAGATCGGCGATGCGAAGACGACGGGGGTGGATTTTACCGACGTTGCTTGTGTCCCCGCGGAGGCGGGGACCCAGACTGGGCTCCCGCCTTCGCGGGAGCACAAATTGGGCAATCTCGCCCGTACCGCTTCCATCGGCCTTCCCGGCCTGTCCGAACCCGAAGCCGTCCGCCACTACACCCGCCTCAGCCGGCAGAATTACGCGATCGACCTCGGCCTGTTCCCGCTCGGCAGCTGCACGATGAAGCACAATCCCCGGCTCAACGAGAAGGTCGCGCGGCTGCCCGGCTTTGCGGATGTCCACCCGCTCCAGCCCGTCGATACGGTGCAGGGCGCGCTGGAGGTCATCAACGAGCTTGCGGTCTGGCTGATCGAGCTGACCGGCATGTACGGCGTCGCGATGAGCCCGAAGGCGGGTGCCCACGGCGAGCTGTGCGGGATCCTGTGCATCAAGGCGGCGCTCGAGGCGCGCGGCGAGGGGCACCGCAAGGTCATCCTCGTGCCGGAAAGCGCCCACGGCACGAACCCCGCCACCGCGGCGTTCGCCGGTTTCCAGGTCGAGGACATTCCTGCGACCGACGAGGGGCGCGTCGATCTCGCGGCGCTCAAGGCGCGGCTTGGCCCCGACGTTGCCGGGGTGATGATCACCAACCCCAATACCTGCGGGCTGTTCGAGCGCGACCTGAAGGCGATCTCGGACGCGGTGCATGAAGCTGGCGGTTACGTCTATTGCGACGGCGCGAACTTCAACGCGATCGTCGGGCGGGTGCGCCCGGGCGATCTCGGCGTCGATGCGATGCACATCAACCTCCACAAGACCTTCTCCACCCCGCATGGCGGCGGCGGGCCGGGGTCGGGGCCGGTGGTTCTCTCCGAAGCGCTCGCGCCGTTCGGCCCGCTGCCGTTCACCGCACGCCACGCCGACGGGCATATCCAGCTGGTCGAGGAAGAGACGGTCGGGGAGGATCACCCGCACAGCTTCGGCCGGATGACCGCGTTCCACGGCCAGATGGGCATGTTCACGCGTGCGCTGACCTATATCCTGAGCCACGGCGCGGACGGGCTTAAGCAGGTCGCGGAGGACGCGGTGCTCAACGCGAACTATGTGCTGCGCAGCCTCGATGGCGTGCTCGACGCGCCGTTCGGCGGCTCGGGGCCGTGCATGCACGAGGCGCTGTTCAGCGACGACAACCTCGCCGATGGCTTCTCGACGCTGGACGTCGCGAAGGGGCTGATCGACGAGGGCTTCCATCCGATGACCGTCTATTTCCCGCTCGTCGTCCACGGCGCGATGCTGGTGGAGCCGACCGAGACCGAATCGAAGGCCGCGCTCGACCAGTTCATCGGTGCGCTGCGGTCGGTCGCGGAGCGGGCGAAGGCGGGGGACGCGAGCCTCAAATCGGCGCCGCACTTCGCACCGCGCGCACGGCTCGACGAGACGCTGGCGGCCCGCAAGCCGGTGCTGGTGTGGAAGGAGCCGCCGCTGGCGCAAGCCGCGGAGTGACGCTAGCCTGCATCTGGACTCGAGGGGTTGGGGGCGAAGGATGCAGGCACACACGGTCCAGCCGAATGCGTGGATCAGCTACGCGATCACGGCCGCCATCATGGTGGTCGTCTTCGCGCTTCGCTGGCGGCGGATGAGCCGGGTGCGGCCGTTGAAGCTGGAGCGGCTATGGGTGCTCCCGGCGCTCTACGGTGCGGTCGCGGTCGCCACCTTTATCGCGACCCCGCCGCGCGGGTTGGCCTGGCTGTTCTGCGCGGTCGCGTTGCTGCTCGGCGCGGGGCTCGGCTGGCAGCGCGGCAAGATGATGCGGATCACCGTCGATCCGGAGACGCACGCGCTCAATCAGGTCGCATCTCCTGCGGCCGTCCTGTTCATCGTCGCGATCGTCGCGGTGCGCCAGATCGCGCGCGTTGCGCTCGTCAGCGATAATGCGCTGCATCTGAATGCGCTCGCGGTCACCGACATGCTGATCGCGCTCGCGCTTGGGCTGTTCACCGCACAGCGGGTCGAGATGTATCTGCGCGCGAAGCGATTGTTGGCGGCGGCGCGCGCCTAGCCCTGCGGCACCGCTGCCTGCGTTTCTTCCTGCCGGCGGACATGCTCGCGCCAGACGATGTAGAGCCCCGATGCGATGATGATCGGCGCACCGAACCATGTGGCGTTCGCGGGCAGCGTCGCGAAGACAAGCCAGCCGAGCAAGGTCGCCCATAACAGGCTGGTATAATCCATCGGCACGACGACGGAAACGGGGCCGAGGCGCAGCGAATTGGTCATCGCGATCTGCCCAGCACCGCCCGCGCCCCCGATGCCGAGCAGCACCGCCCATGTCGCGGCATCATGTGCTTGCGCCTTGAAGGCGTAGACGACGCTCAGCGGCAGCAGCGAAAGGACGGAGAACCAGAATACGGTCGTCAATGCCGCTTCGGTCCTCCCGATCTGGCGCAGCAGGATCGAGACGTTGGCGGTCAGGAACGCCGCGATCAGCCCGCACACCGCGCCCCAGACCGGGAAATGGCTATGCGGGCCGGGCTGGGTCACGATCAGCACGCCGGCGAACCCCGCGAGCACCGCCGCCCAGCGGTGCATGCCGGTCGGCTCGCGCAGGATCAGCGCGCCGAGGATCGTTGCGAAGATCGGCACGGTGAACCCGATGATCGTCGCCTCCGCGAGCGGCAGCGCCATGACCGCGGCAAAGGTAAACGCCATGCTGGTAAGCCCCACCGCCGCGCGCAGCACATGCGCAGGCATCCGCCGCGTCGCGACAGACGCCATACCGGGGCCGCTGACGATGACCGCCGTCACCACCATGGAGGCGCCGAACTGCCGAAAGAACAGGATTTCGCCGAGCGTCGCGCCCCACGCCTCGGCCAGCTTGATGCCGGCATTCATCAGCGCGAAGAAAAATACTGAAGCGAGCCGCAGGGCGATGGCGGGGTAGATGCGGTCGCTATTCAAAAAACGTCACCCCGGGCTTGTTCCGGGGTCCACCGTCCCGCGCGCACTTCATCTGAGCTTCTTGTGGGACGCTGAACCCCGGAGCAAGGGTTCCCGTCAAAGTATTACTTTGGCGGGTTCCCAAGTCCGGGGTGACGAAAAAGATTCCGCCCGCTAAGCGCCGCGCATGATCAAACACGCACTCCCCGTCACGCGCGAGGCCGATTTCGCGGCCTGGTACCAGTCCGTCATCACCGAGGCCGATCTGGCCGAGGAGAGCGGCGTGCGTGGGTGCATGGTCATCCGGCCGTGGGGCTATGGCATCTGGGAGCGCATCCAGCGGCTGCTCGACGACCGCATCAAGGCGACGGGACACGAGAATTGCTATTTCCCGCTGTTCATCCCGCTCTCCTATTTCGAGAAGGAGGCCGAGCATGTCGATGGCTTTGCCAAGGAGATGGCGGTCGTCACGCATCACCGCCTGATCGCGGACGGTAAGAGCGGGCTCGTGCCTGATCCCGAAGCGAAGCTGGAGGAGCCGCTCGTCGTGCGGCCGACGTCCGAGACGGTGATCGGCACCGCGTTCGCGCGCTGGGTGCAGTCGTGGCGCGATTTGCCCGTGCTCATCAACCAGTGGGCCAATGTGGTGCGCTGGGAAATGCGGACGCGGATGTTCCTGCGCACGTCCGAGTTCCTGTGGCAGGAGGGGCATACCGCGCACGCGACGGCGGACGAGGCGCGCGAAGAGACGCTCAAGATGCTCGAGGTCTACCGCGAGTTTGCCGAGACGTGTCTCGCGCTGCCGGTCGTGGCGGGCGAGAAGCCCGAGAACGAGCGCTTCCCCGGCGCTGTCGCGACCTATTCCATCGAGGCGATGATGCAGGACGGCAAGGCGCTCCAGGCGGGCACCAGCCACTTCCTCGGCACCAACTTCGCGAAGGCGCAGAACATCCGTTTCCAGAATGCAGGCGGCGAACTGGAGCTGGCGAATACCACGAGCTGGGGCGTGTCGACGCGGATGATCGGCGGGGTCATCATGGTCCACGGCGATGACGACGGCCTGCGCGTGCCGCCGCGGATCGCGCCGTGGCAGGTGGTGATCGTGCCGATGCTCCGCGATGCGCCCGAGGACGCCGCGATCGTCGCGTATTGCAAGGATTTGCAGAAGGAACTGGCCGCACAGACCGCGCTTGGCGAACCGGTGCGTGCGCTGCTCGACCTGAAACCCGCCAAGGCGGCGACGAAGCGCTGGGGCTGGGTGAAGAAGGGCGCGCCGATCGTCATCGAGGTCGGCGGGCGCGATGTGGCGGGGGGCAACGTGTCGGTCATCCGCCGCGACCGGCTCTACCGCGAGGACGGCAAGCTCGACAGCCGCGTCGTCGCACGCGGCGATTTCGTCGCCGAGACCGCGGAGATGCTCGACGATATCCAGGCGGCGTTGTTCGGCGAAGCGCAGGGCCGGCTCAAGTCCAATATCGCGCCGGTCGATGACTGGGCGGGGATCGAGGCGATGTTTGCCGACGCGACGCGGCCGGGCTGGGCGGATGTGGCCTGGTCGAAGCCGACGGGCGTGGCGCTCGACACAGTCGTCGAGCGGCTGAAGACGCTGAAACTGACCATCCGCAACGCGCCGATGGGGCAGGACACAGCCAGCGGCGCGTGCGTCTTCACCGGCGATCCCGCGGTCGAGCGCGTGCTGATCGGGCGCTCCTACTGACTTACGACGCGATCGTACTCGGGGCGGGGGCTGCGGGGCTGATGTGTGCCGCGGTTGCGGGGCAGCGCGGACGGCGCGTGCTGCTCATCGATCACAATGACGAGCCGGGGCGCAAGATCCTGATCTCGGGCGGGGGGCGGTGCAACTTCACGAATCTGGGGACGGCGCCTGACCGGTTCCTGTCGCAGAACCCGCATTTCGCGAAGTCGGCGCTCGGGCGCTACACACCAGCCGAGTTCCTCGCGCTGGTCGAGCGCCATGGCATTGCGTGGCATGAGAAGACGCTGGGGCAGCTGTTCTGTGACGGATCGGCGCGGCAGATCGTCGCGATGCTGCTGGACGAATGCGCGAAAGGCGGGGTCGATCTCGCGCTGGGCGGTGCGGTGACGGCGGTCGATCACGCCGATTCGCGGTTTCGGGTGCGGTATGGCGTGCGGGAGGCGGAGGCACCCGCCCTCGTCATCGCGACCGGCGGGCCATCGATCCCGAAGATCGGGGCGACCGGCTTTGCCTATGATCTGGCGCGCCGCTTCGGGTTGAAGGTCGTCGAGCCGCGCCCGGCGCTGGTGCCGCTCACGCTTGGCGGGGACGAGGTGCTGTTCCGGTCGCTCGCCGGCGTCGCAACGGAAGTCGTTGCGAAATGCGGCAAGGCGGCGTTTCGCGAGGCGGCGTTGTTCACGCACCGCGGCCTGTCGGGGCCGGCGATCCTTCAGATTTCGTCCTATTGGCGGCACGGCGAGACGTTGGCGATCGACATGGCGCCCGATCGCAAGCCGGGCTGGCTGCGTGAGGCGAAACGCCAGCAACCGCGGACGACGCTGCGTCGGGCGATTGCGGGCGCGGTGCCCGATCGGCTTGCCGAGGCGCTCGCCGAGCATATCGGGATCGCGGCCGAACTCGGCAACGCGACCGACAGGGCGTTGGAGGCCGCGGAACGGTCGCTCGCCGGGTGGCGCTTCAGTCCCAACGGCACCGAGGGATTCGCAAAGGCCGAGGTCACGATCGGTGGCGTCAGCACCGCGGACCTGTCATCACAGACGATGGAAGCCAGGCGCGTACCGGGCCTCCGCGTCATCGGCGAGGCAGTCGATGTGACCGGCTGGCTCGGCGGGTATAACTTCCAATGGGCCTGGGCGAGCGGGTGGGCCGCCGCCCAGGCCATCTAGCCTAGCCGATCAGCGGCACTTCACGTTGCCACGGTCGATCGAGCGGCCGAGCAGCGCACCGCCGCCGGCGCCGAGCAGCGTGCCGAGCGTGCCGCCGCCGACGAGGTTTCCGAGCACGCCGCCGCCGACTGCGCCGATTACCAGCCCGGTGGTGCCGTCATTGCGCTTGCAGTAATAGCGGTTGTCGCGGCCCTTGTAGATGCGGTCGTTGCGGCCGAGGCGGCGCTCCCGGTAGTTGCCGCTGCGATAGCTGTCCTGCGGGTTCCAGTCGCGGCGATTGCCGTCGCCCTGCCAGCGATAGTCATGGCGCTGCGCCTGCGCGGCGGTCGGAATCGCGACCGGCAAGGTGACGGCTGCGGCGGCGAGGGCGGCGGCGAACTTCATCTTCATCGGGGGCTTGCTCCTTGATCTCAATCAGGTCAGCACAACGGTCCTATCCGGCGATTGGCTCAATCCGCATCGGCGTTTTCCCACCAATCGGCAAACGCCTCCCGCTCTGCGTCGGTCATGTGCAGGCCGAGTTTCGAGCGGCGCATCAGGGCGTCCTCCGGGGTGCGCGCCCATTCACGGCTTTGCATCCAGCGCGCCTCGACCTCGGTCAGACCCGCACCGAACGCACGACCCATGCCCGCTTCGTCGGTCACCCCGTCCATGAGCGCAGGGAGCAGCGATCCATACGCGCGCGCCATGCGGTCGGCGCGCGTCTCGCCCAGGAAAGGCCAGGTCGCGAGAACCTTCGCCCGGAACGTGGGGAAATCGCCGATCGCGCCGCCGGGAAAAACCCGCGCGCGGGTGCGCGGGTGGAAATCGAGGTCGAGCGGCGCGGCGAGCTTGCCCAGCGCCTCTTCGGCCAGATGCCGCGCGGTCGTGATCTTGCCGCCGAAGATGCTGAGCAGCGCGGGGCCGTTCGTATCGAGCTCCAGCACATAGTCGCGCGTCACCGCCTTCGCCTCGCTCGCGCCGTCGTCGTAGAGCGGGCGGACGCCGGACCAGGTCGAGGTGACGTCCGCGGGCGTGATCTGCGCCTTGAAATGTCGGTTCACCGCGTCGCACAGATAGGCGATCTCGTCGGCGTCGATCACAGCGTCCTCGGGGGCATTGACGGGCACGTCGGTGGTGCCGATCTCGGTCGATCCGTCCTGATAGGGGATCGCGAACACGATGCGCCGATCGGGCTGCTGGAGGATATAGGCGTGTTCGCCGTCATACAGCCGGGGCACGACGATGTGGCTGCCCTTCACCAGCCGCACGTTCGAAGCGGAATTGACGCCGAGCTTGGCGAGCATCTGGTGCACCCATGGCCCCGCCGCGTTGACGAGTGCGCGCGCGGTGACGGTGCGGCCATCGGACAGCGTAGCAGCCCACAGGTCGCCATCGCGACGCGCCGATTCCAGCGCGACGCCGGTGACGATCTCCGCGCCGTTCTCGGCCGCATCGATCGCGTTGAGGACAGTGAGGCGCGAGTCATCGACGAAGGCGTCGGAATAGACGAACCCGCGGTCGCCGGCCTTCAGCGGGTCGGTGTAGGCGTCATCGCCCTTGCGCAGCCCGCGCGAGCGCGCGAGCGTCATCCGCCCGCCGAGGAAATCGTAGAGATAGAGGCCGAGCCGCACCATCCACCACGGCCGCACCGCGTTTTCATGCGGCAGGACGAAGCGCAGCGGATGGATGATGTGCGGCGCGGCCTTCACCAGTCGCTCGCGCTCGCGCAGCGCCTCGGCAACGAGCTTGAACTCGTAATATTCGAGATAGCGCAGACCGCCATGGATCAGCTTGGTCGAGGCTGACGAGGTCGCGCCGGCAAGATCGCCTTTCTCGACGAGCAGCACCTTCAGGCCATTGAGCGCGGCTTCGCGCGCGATCGCGCAGCCGTTGATACCGCCGCCGATGATGAGGAGATCGTAGGTCACCGCTGTCATCTAGCGGCGGCTTGGCGCGACGTCACGCGGTCGTGATCGTCCCGTCCGCGAGCGTGACCGGCCACGGCGTCAGCGCCTGCCCGGTGCAGGGGCCGCCGACACACACGCCGTCGTCGATGCGAAAGAGCGCGCCGTGCCAGCTGCACGCGATGAGGTCCCCGGACGGTGTCAGATAGTCGTCCAGGACTTGCGTCATCGGCACACCCATGTGCGGACAGCGATCGACATAGCCGCGAACGGTGTCGCCCTGTCGGACGACGAAGCCGTGGAAGCGCCCGGCGCGCATCTCGAGGACGAAGTTGCGGGCCTTGCCGTCGGGGATGAGAGTGAGCGGGGCGAGCGTGATTCCCGGTGGTGTAGCGGTAAGACGCTCGGTCATCGATGTGCTCCCGCGGAGGCGGGAGCCCAGACTGGGTCCCCGCCTCCGCGGGGACACACTATCTTCACCGCAGTCGCGCTTTCGGGAAATCGGCCCAGCAGGCGTCATAGTCCGGCTGCGCATGTTCCAGCGCGAAGCGCGTGGGCTTATACGCCCAGCAGCTCTCCACCATGAACGCCATCGTGCCGTCGATCTTGTGCGGCTTCAACTCCGCGTTCGACGCGCTCTGCCAACTCGCGACATCGGGGCCGTGGCCCGCCATCATGTTGTGGAGCGACAGCCCGCCGGGCTGGAAGCCCTCCGCCTTGGCATCATACGCGCCGTGGATCAGCCCCATCGCCTCGGACATGATGTTGCGGTGGAACCAGGGCGGGCGGAACGTGTCCTCGGCGACCATCCAGCGCGGCGGGAAGATCACGAAATCGGCGTTGGCGCGGCCGGGCACGTCGCTGGGCGAGGTCAGGACGGTGAAAATCGACGGATCGGGATGATCGAAGCTGACGCTGTTGATCGTATTGAACCGCGAGAGATCGTAGCGCCACGGGGCGAGGTTGCCGTGCCACGCGACGACGTCGAGGGGCGAATGGTCCAGCGTCGTCGTCCAGAGGCTCCCCTGATATTTCTGGACGATCTCGAACGCGTCGTCGCGGTCCTCGAACCAGGCGACCGGCGTCTCGAAATCGCGGGGATTGGCGAGTCCGTTCGCACCGATCGGCCCGAGATCGGGCAGGCGGAACAGCGCGCCGTGGTTCTCCGCGACATAGCCGCGCGCCTCGCCATCGGGCAGCAGCGCACGGAAGCGCACGCCGCGCGGAATGAGCGCGACCTGTCCGGGGGCGATGTCGACGCGGCCGAGTTCGGTCAGCAGCGTGAGGCGGCCGGACTGCGGGATGAACAGCAGCTCGCCGTCCGCATCCATGAACACCCGCGCGTCCATGTCGGCGTTGGCGGCGTAGACATGCACCGCGACGCCCTCGAGATCGGCAGGGTCGCGGTTGGCGAGCATCGTCGTCATGCCGTCGACCAGATCGGTGCCGGGGGCGGGGGCATCGACCGGATCCCAGCGCAGGCGATTCGGCGCGATCGGGTCGTCGACCGTGCCCGGGGCGAAACGCCTGGCGCCTTCGTAACGGGTGAAGGGGGGATGCTCGGCGGACGGGCGCATGCGATAGAGCCAGCTGCGCCGGTTCTCGTGGCGCGGCGCGGTGAAGGCGGTGCCCGAAAGTTGTTCGGTGTAGAGGCCAAAGGCGGGCTTCTGCGGCGAGTTGCGGCCGATCGGCAGCGCGCCGGGAACGGCCTCGGTAGAGACGTGGTTGGCGAAGCCGGGAATGTAGTCGGTCATCGCGGTGCTCCGATGTGAAGATGTTCACGCGAAGGCGCGGCGGCGCAAAGACGATTTGGTTCACGCGGAGGCGCGGAGACGCGGAGATTGTCGTTCTTCGGGCAAGCGTGTCGCGTCAGCGAGATCTCCCAGCAATCCGAGAGTCTCGATCGATAAGGCCGCTGACGCGGCAAGGCGTTTGAACAAGCGCCCTTTCTCCGCGTCTCCGCGCCTCCGCGTGAAAACTCTACGCGTCTTTGCGCCTTTTCGTGAACCTTCATCACGCGTCGACCTTGATCACCCCACGGCGAATCTGATCGAGTTCGATGCTCTCGAACAAGGCCTGGAAGTTCCCGTTGCCGAAGCCTTCATTGCCCTTGCGCTGGATGATTTCGAAAAAGATCGGGCCGACCATGTTCTCGGTGAAGATCTGGAGCAGCAGCCCCTCGTCGCCGACATTGCCGTCGAGCAGGATGCGGTTCTTGCGCAGCCGCTCCAGGTCCTCGCCGTGGCCGGGGACGCGCTTGTCGACGAGTTCGTAATAGGTTTCGATCGTGTCCTGCAGCTTCACGCCGCGTTCGCGCAGTTGCTCGACGGTGGTGTAGATATCGGGCGTGGTCAGCGCGAGGTGCTGGATGCCCTCGCCCTGATATTCGCGGATGAATTCCTCGATCTGGCTGTTCTCGTCCTGGCTTTCGTTGAGCGGGATGCGGATCGCCTTGTCGGGGGCGATCATCGCCTGGCTGAAGAGGCCGGTCGCCTTGCCCTTGATGTCGAAATATTTCTGCTCCTCGAACCCGAAGAGCTTGCCGTAGAAGCTCGACCAGGTCCGCATCTCGCCGCGGCGGACATTGTGGGTGAGGTGATCGAGCAGGTCGAGTCCGACATTGTTCTCGGCTTCCGCGGCTTCCCAGCCGGGGATTTCGGTCCAGTCGGCGTAGAGGTCCGCGCCGGCCTTCACCAGATAGAGATACGACCCGCCGATCCCCTCGATCACGCAGCTTTCCGCGCCGAGCGTGCCCGCGGCGGCATCGACTGCCTTCGCGCCCTCGCTGATCGCGTGCTCATAGGCGGACTTCGGATCGGCGACGCGGAATGCCATGCCGCTGGCGGAGGGGCCGTGTGCCGCGCGGAAATCGGCGGCCTGGCCCGCGCTCTCGCGATTGAGCAGCAGGTTGATGCGGCCCTGCTTGTAGCGGGTCACGTCCTTCGTCGGATGGGTGTGCGACGCCACAAAGCCCATCGCTTCGAACTGGCCGGCGAGCGTGTCGGCATCGGGCGAGGTGAACTCGCAGAATTCGAAGCCGTCGAGGCCAAGGGGATTGGTTTCGTCGCGCGCCATGTCGGGGAACTCCGTGTCGCTGGGTGGTAACAATTGATACCAATATCGGCGCTTGGCGCGGCGGTGTCAAATGCTACCACTTGTCGGATGACCAACCGCCTGCGCCTCGACGGGTTCCTTCCCTATCGGCTGTCGATCACGTCGAACCTCGTCAGCGACCGGATCGCGCGGGCCTATGAATCACTGTTCGGGCTCTCGATCCCTGAGTGGCGCCTCGTCGCGGTGGTGGCGGAAAGCAACGGGATCACCCAGCAGGCCATCGGCGAGAAGACGCGGATGGACAAGGTGACCGTCAGCCGCGCCGCGATCGCGCTGGTCGATCGCGGGCTGATGGCGCGCAGCCCCAATGCGCAGGATAAGCGGTCACACCTGCTGTCGCTCACCGAGTCCGGGCGTGATCTCTACGCCGCGGTCGCACCCAAGGCGCTGGAGCTGGAGGCGCGCATTTTCTCCCGGTTCAGCGGCGAAGAATTGGACGCGTTCAACACCATGCTGCGACGGATCGACGCGGCGGCGCAGGAATCCTGACCCATGACCGAAACGCCGCTCATCGCCGGGATCGAACTCGGCGGCACCAAGTGCATCGCGATCCTGGCGAGTGGGCCGGACGCGATCCATGAGGAAGTGCGCATCCCGACGACGCGGCCCGAGGAGACGCTGCCGGCGCTGGAGGCGGCGCTCGACCAGTGGCGCGGGTTCGCCGGCATCGGCATCGCGAGTTTCGGCCCCATAGGGATCAACCGTGATGCCGCGGACTACGGCCAGATCACGACGACGCCCAAGCCCGGCTGGGCGCATACCGATGTCGCCCGCCGGCTCCAGCAGCGCTACGGCGTGCCGACGGGGTTCCACACCGATGTCGTCGGGGCCGCGCTCTCGGAAGCGCGTTGGGGCGCCGCAAAGGGGCTGGGCGATCTGGCCTATGTGACGGTGGGCACGGGGATCGGCGTGGGGCTGGTCGCTGGCAGCAGGCCTGTCGATGGGCTGACGCATTCGGAGCTCGGTCATGTCCGCCCGGTGCGGTTGCCGGGTGACGACTGGACCGGGTCGTGCCCCTTTCACGGCGCATGCGTCGAGGGGCTTGCGGCGGGAAGCGCGATCGCGGCGCGGACCGGGCGCGCTGGTCAGGATATTCCCCCCGAGGACGCGGTGTGGGACGGCGTAGCGCATGCGCTTGCGCAGTTGCTCGGCACGTTGGTCCTCACCGGCATACCGCGCCGGATCGTGATGGGCGGAGGCGTGATGACGGGCAGTCAGTTCCTGTTCCCGCGTGTTCGCGAGCGATTGAAGGCGACGCTTGGCGGCTATGTCGCGCTGGCCGAACTCGATGCGATGGAGAGCTATGTCGTGCCCGCAGCGCTCGGCAACAATGCCGGGCCGCTAGGTGCGGTCGTGCTCGGGCAACTGGCGCTTGCCCATCATCTGGAGGATCGCGCGCGGGTCTGACGCAGGCAGCGCGACGGATCGGGCAGGAGGTGGCCGTCGCGGATGAGCGCGCGGACACGCTCGCCGACCGCGCAGTGCAGACGCGTGGCGCGTATCGTCGCGCCGCCGATCTGTCCCGTCGTGCCTCGCACGATGAGGACGCGCGCCGGCTCGCCCGGCACGGCGACGATCTTCGTGATCCGCGCGGTGGTGAGCACTGGCTTCGGCGGGACGAACAGGCTGGGCGCGATGAACGCCGCCAGCACAAGTGCGATGACGGCGACCGCGCGCAGCATCTTATCCAAGCGGCAGCGCCGGCTGTTCGGGCTCGTCGCGGACAATGCCCGACAGCGTCAGCCCCAGCAGCCGGCACCCGCCCGGCACCGGCAGCAGCGGGCCGAGCAGGCGGTGACCGATCGCGAGCAACTCGGCCTTGTCGGCGACCGGATCGACGAGCGATTTGGCGCGGGTGATCGTGGTGAAATCGGCGTGGCGCAGCTTCAACGTCACCGTGCGCCCGCGTTCGCCGCTGCGCGCAATGCGCTCCCACGCCGCATCGGCGACCCGCGCCAGTGCGTCCGCATAGTCCGCGTCCGCGCTGAGATTCTCTGAAAATGTCCGCTCCGCCCCGATCGACTTGTTCGGGCGGTTGCTGCGCACCGGGCGCTCGTCGATCCCGCGCGCCGCACCGTAAAGATAGTCGGCATAGGAGCCGAAATTGGCGCGCAGGAACGCGATTCCGCGGTCGCGCAGATCGGCGCCGGTCTCGATCCCCAGCCGCGCCATCTTCGCCGCCGTCACCGGGCCGACGCCGTGGAAGCGCTTGACCGGCAGCGACGCGACGAACGCCGCGCCCTTGTGCGGCGGGATCACGCAGAGGCCATCGGGCTTGTTCTGGTCCGAGGCGAGCTTCGCGATGAACTTGTTGTAGCTGACCCCGGCCGAAGCGGTGAGGCCGGTATCCGCCTTGATCCGCGCGCGGATGGCCTCGGCAATTGCCTTTGCGGAGCCGAGCGCGTGGCGGTCGTCGGTCACGTCCAGATAGGCTTCATCGAGGCTCAGCGGTTCGATCAGATCGGTATAGTCGGCGAAGATGCTGCGAATCTGGCGGCTGATCGCGCTGTAGACGTCGAAACGCGGCTTCACGAAGACGAGATCGGGGCAGCGCCGGATCGCGGTGACCGAGGGCATGGCGGAGCGGACGCCGAACACGCGCGCTTCGTAGCTGGCCGCGGCCACGACGCCGCGCGCACTCGATCCGCCGACCGCGACCGGCTTGCCCCGCAGCGCCGGATCGTCGCGCTGCTCCACGCTCGCGTAGAAGGCGTCCATGTCGACATGGATGATCTTGCGTAGGGGAGGAGGCTCGCTGCCGGTCACGGTTCGTTCTTCTAAACGCAGACGGGCGCGGATTGAAGCCGCGTGACGTGGCCGCATGGAGGCCCTATCCCGGAAGGGACATGCGCAAAGCCAGACCGGGGCTTCCCACCCGCCAGCAAATCCTCGACTTCATCGAGACGTCCGACACGCCCGCGGGCAAGCGCGAGATCGCGCGCGCCTTCGCGCTCACCGCGCAGGACAAGATTGCGCTGAAGGCGCTGCTGAAGGACATGGCGGACGAGGGGCTGATCGACAGCGCCCCGGGCCGCGCCTTCCACAAGATGGGCGGGTTGCCGAAGGTCACCGTGCTTCGGATCGTCGATGTCGATGACGGCGGCAATGTGTGGGCGGCGCCGGAACGCTGGGACGCCGAGGTGCCGGCGCCGCGGCTGCGCGTGCGCGAGCGCAAGCGTGGTGCGTTGGCGATCGGAGCGCGGGTTCTCGCGCGGACGGAGGAAGCGGGAAACGGCTGGATCGCGCATCCGATGAAGGTGCTGGCTGCCAGTTCGGAACAGATACTCGGCGTGCTGCGCCGCGAGGGCGACCGGTACTGGCTCACGGGCGTCGAGAAGAAGGAGCGGCGCGAGTTCGCAGTGTCCGACACCGGCGATGCCGAGGCGGGCGACCTCGTGCTTGCGGAAATGGCCGGGCGTCCGCCGCGGATCACGGTGCGGGTCTTGCAGCGATTGGGCGATCCGTTCGCGCCGCGCAGCTTCTCGCTGATCGCGATACACAAGCTCGGGATTCCCGATGCGTTCTCGCAGGATGCGCTCGACGAGGCGGAGCGCATTGCGAAGCAGTCGCTTGGTGAGGAGCGCGAGGACCTGACGCATCTGCCGATCGTCGCGATCGATCCCGCCGATGCGCGCGACCATGACGATGCGGTGTGGGCCGCGCCCGACGACGATCCGGGCAATCCCGGCGGATGGAAGGCTGTGGTCGCGATCGCCGACGTATCCTTTTACGTGCGCCCCGGCTCTGCGCTCGACCGCGAAGCACGGCGGCGCGGCAACAGCGTCTATTTCCCCGACCGCGTCGTGCCGATGCTGCCTGAGATCCTGTCGGCGGAGGTGTGCTCGCTGAAGGCGGGGGAGGACCGCGCGGCGCTGGCGTGTCATCTCCAGGTTGCGGCGAATGGGACGCTAAAATCATGGCGGTTCACTCGCGCGGTGGTGCGGATCGCGGCGAATATCGCGTATGAGGATGCGCAGGCGGTCGCCGATCAATTCCTCCCCGGCACGGGGAGGGGGACCAGCGAAGCTGGTGGAGGGGGACCAGCCACAAACGATACGCTGGCGGAAGCCCCCCTCCACCGTCCTGCGGACGGTCCCCCTCCCCGTTCCGGGGAGGTTCTAAAGGCCCTCCAACCCCTCTGGGGCTGCTGGGCCGCGCTGGCGAAGGCGCGCGACGCGCGCGAGCCCTTGAACCTCGACCTCCCCGAACGCCGCGTCGTGCTTGATGAGAAGGGGCGCATCCTGTCGGTCGCCCCGCGCGAGCGGCTCGATTCGATGCGGCTGATCGAGGATTACATGATCGCCGCCAATGTTGCGGCGGCGAAGGCGCTGGAGGCCAGGAAGGCGCCGGTCATGTACCGCGATCACGAGCCGCCGAGCCGCGAGAAGCTCGTTGCGCTCAAGGACTATCTCGACACGTTCGATGTGCCCTTTGCGCTCGGCCAGGTCGTCAAGCCGGCGACCTTCAACCGGATCCTCGACCGGATCGGTGATGCGGATTTCCGCCCGCAGGTGATGGAGCAGGTGCTGCGCACGCAGACACAGGCCTATTATGGCCCCGAAAATCACGGGCATTTCGGCCTGTCGCTCGGCAGCTACGCGCATTTCACTTCGCCGATTCGCCGCTACGCCGATCTGCTTGTGCACCGATCGCTGGTCGCCGCCTACAAGCTCGGCCCCGGCGGGTTGACCGAAAGCGAGGCGGCGGGGATGGACCAGATCGGCACGTCGATCAGCCAGCTCGAGCGCCGCGCGATGGAGGCGGAGCGCGATACGATCGATCGCTATGTCGCCGCCTTCCTCGCCGATCGCGTGGGCGAAATCGTCGAGACACGGATCACCGGCGTCACCAATTTCGGCTTCTTCGCAACCGTTGCAGGAATCGGCGGCGACGGGCTGATGCCGGTGCGTGATCTGGGCGGCGAATATTTCCTCTTCGACGAGGCGGCGCGGACGCTGGTGGGGGAGACGAGCGGGGAGACCTATGCGCTCGGCCAGACGCTGCCGCTGCGGCTTGCCGAGTCGAACCCGGTGTCGGGCGCGCTGCGCTTCGAAATGCCGGAAGGGAAGCGGGCAGCGGCGCCCCAGCGCGGCAATCGGCCGGCCCGCGAGATCAAGCGGCGCGGCCGGCCCGCGAACATCCGCCATCAAGGCAGGAAGCGGCGATGAGCGACGCCCATCTGCGCCCGCACCGCGTTCGCGGAACGATCGCGCCGTATTTCATGGATCGTCACGCAATCGGCCCCGACGATGCGATCGATTTCGTGCCGCGTAATCCCGCCGAGGCCAAGGCGCTGGCAGCGCTGGTTGCGGACGGCGTGGTCCGCGCGACGCCAGCGCGCAAGCTCTGGTTCGATCTCGATCGCCATGCGGCGGCCGAAACGCGGCGGGCGCAGACGCGTGCGATGATCGGTATCGCCATTTCGGTGCTGATCGCGGCAATCGCGGTCTTGTTCTACCGCGGCTGACGCCTTACTGTATCGCCTTTGTAACACACGAGGGACGGTGATGGCGACGGCAGCGGCGGCGGTAGTGGCGAAGGCCAGGCGGGATGTCGTCTCGCACTTCATGGCGCATGACGCGGTCACGCCCGACAAGGCTGTCGGTTTCGTGGCCGATCGGCGCGTTCGCCGGCGACAGTTCGAACGGATGGTGGATGCGGGCGTCATCCACGAAACGCGGCCGGGGCAGTTTTACCTCGACATTCCGGCCTATGAGGAGGCGACCCGCAAGCGCCGCCGGCGCGCGGGGCTGGCGGTGCTGGGCGCGACGCTCGCTGCTGCGACCGCGGCGCTGTTCGCGGGATAGGGCGACCCGATTCCGATTGTTTCGAGCGAAGTCGGGGAAGGGAACGCAAAAGTTTCGCCCGGTGTCTCGACTGCGCTCGACACGAACGGTCAGGGGCATTTGGCCCTCAGCTTGCCGAATGCGGGGTCCTCAGACCGTGAACGTCAGCCCTGCCTTCGCCTGAAGCCGGTCGCGCAGCTTTGCGCCGAGCAGCGCGCCGGGGGTCCAGATACCGCCATCGCCTTCGCTTTCGACGAGGCACAGCGCGGTTTCCGCGATCATCTTGCTGGTGGAGCCATAGCCGGGATCCCGGTCGCCGGTGACGACGCAGTCGATCCGGTCGCCATTGGGCATGAGCCCGGCGAACAGAATGTCGTAATGGCCGGTATCGCGCTCTTCCTTCGAAGGGCCTTCGCCGGGCTTTGGTCCCTTGTCGGAGGCGAGCGGGTTGATCCTGGCGATCGCCTCTGCTGCCGCCTTGCCCATGTCGCCAAGGCCGGGAGCGACCATCATTTCGTCATAGACGAAATCGGTGCCGTAGCGGTGGCCGGTCAGGAAATTCGTGCGGTGGACGTTCTTGGTGTTGATCGGCGCCATGATGAACGGTGCGACCCACGCGCCGAGCGACGGGTCGTATTCGGGCAGCAGGCCCGCGGGCTGGTGCGGGCCGGAAAAGCCGGGGGTCAGCGCGAACGGGCTGGCGAGCAGCTTGAGGAGCGAGGGATCGCGCGCCGCCGCGGCGAGCGTCGCCTTGAGGCTGGCCGCGGTGCCGCCCGAAAAGCCGCCCTTCATGGTGCGCACCCGGCCCTTCACGCGCGGGCATGGCTGGCGGAAGCGAGCCATCGCCGCTTCCTGAAGCGTCAGGACGCCGAGATCGAAGGGGATCGAATCGAACCCGCAAGAAAACACGATTCGTGCGCCGCTCGCTTTCGCCGCACTCTCGTGCGCGTCGATCATCCCCCGCATCCAGGCCGGTTCGCCGCACAGATCGACATAGGCGGTGCCCGTCGCCGCGCAGGCCGCGACCAGATCGCTGCCGTAGAGCTGATACGGCCCGACGGTGGTGAGGATGACGCTCGCGCGCTCCGCCATCGCTTTGAGACTTGCCGGGTCGTCGGCATTGGCGGTGACGAGCGGCGTGTCCGTCGGCGCGCCGATGCTGTCGCGCACCTCCCCGAGCTTCGACGGCGATCTGCCGGCCATCGCCCAGCGCGTGGCGCCGGTCTGCACCAGATACTCCGCCACGAGGCGACCGGTGAATCCCGTTGCGCCGTAGACGATGATGTCGAAATCGCGCGCCATCGTCGATCTCCTCCGATCAAGCGGGCAAGCCGACCACCGTCTTCACTTCCATGAAGTCGGTGAGGCCGTATTTGCCGTTCTCGCGGCCGTTGCCCGACTGCTTGTAGCCGCCGAACGGGGCGGCGATATCGGGGCTCCACGAATTGATCGTGACCAGCCCGGCGCGCAGTTTCGGCGCGACCGTGGCGGCCTTTGCGGGGTCGCCGGAGATCGTGGCCGAAAGCCCATATTCGGTCGCGTTGGCGATGCGAATGCCCTCGTCCTGATCGGCATAGGCCGTGATCGTCGCGACGGGGCCGAACGTCTCTTCGCGTGCGATCCGCATTTCGGGCGTCACGTCGGTGAAGAGCGTCGGCTGGATGTAGAAGCCGGCGTTGCGACCATCTGGGCGACCGGGGCCACCCGTCACCAAGGTCGCGCCCTCGTCGATCGCGGACTGGATGAGGCCCTGGATTTTCTCATATTGCGCCTTGTTGACGACCGGGCCGATATGCGCGCCGACTTCGGAGGGGTCGCCCACGAGGGTCTGCTCCATCATCGATTTCACGATCGCGGTCGCTTCGGCGACCTGGCTTTCGTGGACGAGCAGGCGGGTGGGGGCGATGCAGCTCTGGCCGGAATTGGCGAGCACGCCGGCCACCGTGGGCGGCAACACCGCCTTTAGGTCCGCGCCTTCCAGGACTAGGTTCGCCGCCTTGCCGCCGAGCTCCTGATGGACGCGCTTCACCGTCGTCGCTGCGGCCTGCGCGATCGCGATTCCCGCGCGGGTCGATCCGGTGAAGCTCACCATATCGACATCGCGGTGGCTGCTGAGCGCCGCGCCGACACCCAGTCCGTCGCCGTTGACGAGGTTGAACACGCCTGCCGGCACACCCGCCTTGTCGAGAATCTCGGCGAGGATCACCGCGCAGCCCGGCGCTTCCTCGGATGGCTTCAGAATCATCGTGTCGCCCGCAGCGAGCGCGGGTGCGACCTTTGCGCAAATCTGGTTGAGCGGCCAGTTCCAGGGCGTGATCATCGCGACGACGCCGAGCGGTTCGTGGACGACCGTCGCGCGGCCGACCTGTTCCTCGAAACGGAACTCGCCGAGCGCCTTCAGCGTGGCGGCGAAATGGGCGAGGCCGGTGGGCGCCTGCGCGGCGCTGGCCAGCGCCATCGGGGCGCCCATTTCCTCGCTCATCGCCTTGGCGAGATCGGGGATGCGCGCCTTGTATTCCTCGATGATCCGGCCGAGCAGCGCCTGGCGGTCCGCGACGCTCGATTGCGACCATCTTTCGAACGCGCGCCTTGCGGCGGCGACGGCCTTGTCCACGTCGGCGGCGGTGCCTAGGGTGATCTCGCTGACGGGTTGCTCGGTCGAAGGATCGATGACCTGATGGCGCGTGCCGCCCTCGCTATCGACCCAGGCGCCGTCGATATAGTGCTTCAGGTAGCTCTTCATGGCCTCACTCTCCAGCGGTCGATTCGAAGATCGGGTATCGCCGCCGATCATGCGCCTGCTCCCGGATTCGTTGCAAGGCGAAACGGGACTGTCCCGCGGCGATACGGTGCGCGGGCGCGTGTGCCGATGACGCGTGCGGCGTGCCCGATTACAGATGGCGCATGAGACACGCCGTTCTTCTCGCCCTGCTGTTCGCGGCCCCGGCCGCCAGCCAGACCAGCGCGCCGTTCACCATTGCCGAGACAGGCGAGGGTTACAGCCATCTCGACGATGCCGTGACCGCGATCCGCGACCGCACCGCGACGATCCTGATCGCGCCCGGCACCTACCGCGACTGCACGGTGCAGACCGGCGGGCGAATCACCTACAAGGCGGCGGAGGCCGGCAAGGTCATCTTCGACGGGGGGACGTGCGAGGGGAAGGCGGCGTTCGTGCTGCGCGGATCGGGTTCCGTCGTCGACGGCATCGTGTTCCGCAACATGCGGGTCGATGACGGCAATGGCGCCGGCATTCGCACCGAGATCGGCGATCTGGTGGTGCGCAACTCGATGTTCCTCGACAGCCAGGAGGGCATCCTTGGCGGGAATCCGTCGAACCAGAAGATCACGATCGACCACTCGACCTTTTCGGGCCTCGGCCAGTGCGACGAAACGCCCGATTGCGCGCATGGCATCTATCTCGGGCTGGGAGGAACCGTGACCATCACCAATTCGCGGTTCGAGCGCGGGCGTGGCGGGCATTATGTGAAGGTCCGCGCGCCGCAGGTCGTCATCACCGACAACAGCTTCGACGATACCCAGGGCCGCAAGACCAATTACATGATCGACCTGCCTGAAGGCGCGCGGGGGATCATCACGCGCAATACCTTCGTCCAGGGGCGCGACAAGGAGAACTGGACCGGGTTCGTCGTCGTCGCGGCGGAGAAGCGGACATTTTCCTCCGCGGGGCTGAAGATCGAGGGGAACTCCGCGAGCCTGGCGCCGGGGGAGACACGATCGCCGGCGTTTGTGGCGAATCTTTCGGGCGACACGCTGGCGGTGGGAGCGAACACGCTGGGGAAGGGTGTGAGGATGTACGAGACGCGGTAGTTTCGATCGTCATCCCCGCGAAGGCGGGGATCCATGTCTCTCACGGGTGGCACACCAGCCAGACATGGACCCCAGCCTTCGCTGGGGTGACAGGTCTATTTACAGCTATCCCCAGCACCCGGATCGAGATCGAGGCAGCGCCCGTCAAGCCCCGACACCTTGAGCCCGATCGTCGCGGCGAGCGTCGGGGCGATGTCCACCGTTTCCACCGACAGCGGCTGCTCGAACCCCGGCTGCCCCTTGCGCCAAAACAAAATCGGCACGCGGCGGTCATAGTCCCAGGGGCTGCCGTGCGTCTCGACATAGCCGGGGCCGGGCTTCGTGATGGGCGTGACGCGCGGCTTCAGCAGGATCAGCAGGTCGCCCGATCGCGCCGGGTCGAACGAGGCACGGGCACGCTCGGCGAGCGTCCACGTCTCGGGCGGGCCGCTCGGCATCGGCGTCGCGGCGATCTCGTCGCGGGTGAGCGCGGCGGCAACCTGCGGCATGGCGGCGTAGCGGCGCTTCGCCTCCGCCAGCACGCGTGTCCGCTGGGCCGGCGTAAGGGACTTCGCGAGATACACGTCGCCCTCGGCACCGATCATGATCGGCTCGGCGATCTTCAGGTCCGCCGCGATCTGCGTGGCGACGGCGGGGATCGCGGTCGCCGGATCGACGCGGCTCTCCATCGGCATCGCGCGCTCGCGCTGGCGCTCGGTCATGTCGTGTGCACCGTGATCGGCGGTCAGCACGACCTCATAGTCCACCCCCGTCGCGTCGAGCGTCGCGAAGAAGCTGCCGAGCGTGTGGTCGAGCTCGGCCATCTGGATGCACATCTCGGTGCCCTGATTGCCATAGGCATGACCGATATAATCGGTCGCCGACGCGCCGATCGCGATGATGTCGGTCGCGGGACCCTTGCCCAGCTTCATGTCCTGCACGAGCCCCGCCGCCATCGCAAACACCGCGGCGTCGGATGCAGGTGACGCGCGGAACGCCTTTGCGTCACCGGCCT
Source organism: Sphingomonas sp. EC-HK361 (assembly GCF_902498785.1). GTDB lineage: Bacteria > Pseudomonadota > Alphaproteobacteria > Sphingomonadales > Sphingomonadaceae > Sphingomonas. The sequence goes on along the minus strand of NZ_LR701492.1, from coordinate 128,137 downwards.
CGCGCGCGAAGCGCCCGGTGCCGAGGGTCTGGTCGCCCACCTGCACCGCGCGATCGAGCGGCTTGCAATAGCCGGGAAGCGGCAGCGGTGCCTGCGGCCTGGCGATGAGTGCGGCGACCGCATCGCGGGTGCGCTGGACGACCGGCGGCACCGCGCGGCCGGCATAGCTCGCATAGGTCTTGCCGTCCCACCACCACAGTTCGTCCACCTTGTGGCCGCCCATCATCACCGCGGCGCGGTCCTTGCCCGCGACCGAGACGACGCGGGTTCGCGGATCGGCCGCCTTCATCATCTCACCAAGCGTCGGGACCTTCAGATGCTTGTCGGAGACGGTGTAGTGGTCGTGATCGGTGCCGGGGACGCTGGGATCTTCCGCGCAATAGACCGTCTTGTCCTTGCGCGGCGCGTCCTGTTCGATCCAGTTGTTTGCGACGATGCCGGTGTGCGCGGGGCGCATGCCGGTCAAAATCGTAGAATGGCCGGGGCACGTCTCGGTCGCGGCGTGGCTCTGGTAGCCCGACGGAAAGACCGCGCCGTTCAACAAACGCGCGAAGCCATCGGTGTAGCGGTTGCGATATTCGGCAAAGAGATCGGCGGAAAACTGGTCCACCGAGATCGCGACGATCAGTTTTGGTTTGGTTGCGGGGTAGGCCGGGGGTGGCGCGTCCTGCGCGGCGGCTGGGGTAACGAAAAGGGCGGCGCCCGCGAACAGGCTGGTGATGAGCGCTTTCATGCGGAGGCCGAAGTCCTTTAGGTGCACGGTAAGACGGCGCCCGCTATGGGACGGTGCGCCGTGTCAGACAAGGATCGCCATGCGTCGGGTTTGTTTCGCTTTGATGATGCTGGCGGGGTTGCTGGTCGCGCCCGTGGCGACCGCGCAGACGCGCCACCTCGCGATCCGGCTGGTGGCGGAAAGCGAGCAGCCGCGCGCCGGATCGGACGTGACGATCGCGCTGGACACGCGGCCCGATGCGGGGTGGCACGGCTATTGGGAAAATCCGGGCGACGCGGGGTTTCCGGCCAAGCTCGGCTGGACGCTGCCGAAGGGGGCGACCGTCACCGCGCCGCTGTATCCGGTGCCGCAGACTCTGCTGATCGCGGGACTGATGAACTATGTGTTCGAGCGACCCTATGCGCCGCTCGTCACGCTCCATGTCCCGGCAGGGCTGGCCGCCGGGACGGCGCTGCCGGTGCGGCTGCACACGGACTATCTCGTCTGCACGACGACGCTCTGCGTGCCGGAATCGGCGGACCTAACGCTTGATCTCACGGTTGGTGACGGCGCGGTCGAGCCTGAGCGGCACGCGAAGTTCGATGCCTGGCGGCGCGCCATTCCAAAGCCGCTCGATGCGCCCGCGACGATCGCGGTGAAGGACGCCGCCGCGCGGATCGCGGTGCCCTATCCTGCCAGCGCGCCGCTCGCCGATGCGTATTTCTTTCCGCTTTCCGCCGGCGTCGTGGATTACGCCGCGCCGCAGACGGTGACGCGCGACGGCGACCGCCTGCTGATCGCCACGAAGGCGAGCGGCAAGGCGGCGGCGCTCGAGGGCGTGCTGCGGATCGGCCGCGATCAGGGATTGCGCGTGAAAGTAGTCCCCGGCGTCGTCGCGGATTCAGCGGGCGGCGGCGGGTGGCTGAAGGCTGCCGCGATCGCCTTTGCCGGCGCGCTGCTCGGCGGGCTGATCCTCAACATCATGCCGTGCGTCTTCCCGATCCTGAGCCTGAAGGCGCTGGCCCTCACCCGCAACCACGCCGACGAAGCCGCGGCACGGCGGGAAGCACTCGGCTATACCGCCGGGGTCGTCGCAGTGTGTCTTGCGCTCGGCGCGCTCATCCTCGGCCTGCGCGCCGGCGGAAGCACGGTCGGCTGGGCGTTCCAGCTGCAGGACCCACGCGTCGTCGTGCTGCTGCTGCTGCTGAGCGTCGGCATCGCGCTGAATCTTTCGGGCGTGTTCGAATTCGCGACGCCGCGCTTCGTCAACCGGAGCGGCGCGGGCGGCGCCTTCATGACGGGCGCGCTCGCGGCCTTCATCGCGACGCCGTGTTCGGGGCCGTTCATGGGGGCCGCACTCGGCGCGGCGCTGGTGCTGCCATGGCCAGCCGCGCTCGCGGTGTTTGCGGGGCTCGGGATCGGGCTCGCGCTGCCGTTCCTGCTGCTCGGCTTCGTCCCGGCGCTGCGTGCACGCCTGCCGAAACCGGGCGGGTGGATGGAGACGTTCCGGCGTATCCTGAGCGTGCCGATGTGGCTGACCGCGCTTGCGCTCGCGTGGGTGCTCGGGCGGCAGGCCGGGGTCGATGGCATGACGGCAGGGCTTGGCGCGGCCTTGTTCGCGGCGATCGTGCTGTGGGTCGGGGGTCGACGGCAGATGCGGGGAATTGGGTTTGGGGTCGCCGGCATAGGCGCGCTCCTGGCGACGGCGTGCGTCGCAACCGTCATCGTGCCGCGCAAGCCAGCGCAGGCCGCGATCAGTACAGCGTCGGGCGAGCCGTTCAGCGAAGTACGGCTTGCGGCATTGCGCGCGGAAGGGCGCCCGGTCTTCGCCTATTTCACCGCGGACTGGTGCCTGACGTGCAAGGTCAACGAAAAGGTCGCGATCGACACGGAAGAGACGCGTGCGGCCTTCGCGAAGGAGAAGGTCGCGGTGCTGGTCGGCGACTGGACCGATGGCGACCCAGCGCTCGGGCGCTTCATCGAGGCACACAACCGCGCCGGGGTGCCGCTGTATCTTTACTATGCGCCGGGGGCCACGGAGCCGCGCGTGTTGCCGCAGGTTCTCACGCCCGGGATGCTCGCCAGCCTCTAAGGTATGCTGACGCTGTAAGAAATTATCGTCACCCCGGACCTGATCCGGGGTCCCGCTTCTTTCCGCCATCAAGGGCAGCGGGACCCCGGCTCAAGGCCGGGTGACGGAGGGGACTTGCACCATAGCGCCGACAATTCCCCTTGTGCGGCGCAGCAATGCGACGCAGCATGGAACGGAACCGTTACGGAGGCGTCTTCGGTCGATGGGGAAACGGGCGTTCGACGAGATCATGGGGGCAGGCGGGGGTTCCCGCTCCGGGGCACGCCCCGAACTGGCCGCGCTGGGACGCTGGCTCGACGATACGCCACCCGGTGAATTGCGCCGTCGCCAGCAATCGGCGGAGACGACCTTTCGCCAGCTCGGCATCACTTTCGCGGTCTATGGCGACAGCGATGCGTCGGAACGGATCATCCCGTTCGACATCGTGCCGCGGGTGTTCCTGGCGGACGAATGGGCGCGGCTGAGCGAAGGGCTGATCCAGCGGGTCGAGGCGATCAACGCCTTCCTGGACGACATCTACGGCGCGCGGCGAATCCTCGATGCAGGTATCCTGCCGCCCGACCTGATCCTCGGCAACCCGCAGTTCCGCCCCGAGATTGCCGGCATTCGCCCGCCGCACGGCATCTGGGCGCATATCTGCGGGATCGATCTCGTCCGCACCGGTCCCGACGCGTTTCACGTATTGGAGGACAACGCCCGCACGCCCTCGGGCGTCAGCTACATGCTCGAAAATCGCGAGGCGATGGTCCGACTCTGCCCCGAACTGTTCCGCGAATTCCGCGTCGCGGCGGTGGACAGTTATCCCGATCGCCTGCTGGAAACGATGCAGTCGGTCGCGCCGCGCGGCACGGGGGCCGCGCCGGTCTGCGTCGTGCTGACGCCCGGCCACTATAACTCGGCCTATTACGAGCACAGCTTTCTGGCGGACTCGATGGGGATCGAACTCGTCGAGGCGGCCGACCTCGTCGTCGATGACGATATCGTCTGGATGCGCACGATCGCGGGGCGGGTGAAGGTGGACGTCATCTATCGCCGGGTGGACGACGACTATCTCGACCCGCTCGTCTTCCGCCCCGATTCGATGCTCGGCGTGCCGGGGCTCATCGCCGCTTATGCCGCCGGGAATGTCGCGATCATCAACGCGCCGGGCAACGGCATCGCCGACGACAAGGCGATCTACAGCTACATGCCAGAGATCGTTCGCTTCTATTCGGGCGGCGAGCCGAAGCTGCCGAATGTCGAGACGTGGCGGTGCCGCGAGCCGGATGCGCTCAAATACGTCCTCGATCACCTGTCGGAGCTGGTCGTGAAGCTGGTCGACGGGTCGGGCGGTTATGGCATGCTCGTCGGGCCGACCGCGAGCCGGGCCGAGATCGAGGATTTCCGCGCGGCGCTGATCGCCGAGCCGCACCGCTATATCGCGCAGCCGACGCTTGCGCTCTCGACGGTGCCGACGCTCGCCGAGGATGGGCTGGCGCCGCGCCATGTCGATTTCCGCCCGTTTGTGCTGAGCGGGTCGAAGGGCGTCCAGGTCGTGCCCGGCGGGCTGACCCGCGTTGCGCTGAAAAAGGGTTCGCTCGTCGTGAACTCGTCGCAAGGGGGCGGCACGAAGGACAGCTTCGTCCTGCTCGATCGCGGCGCGCAGGAGCAGACGCAGACCCAATCCATGGCGCCGCTTCTTTAGATGCTGTCGCGCACCGCCTCCTCGCTCTACTGGCTCGGCCGCTATGTCGAGCGGGCGGATTTCATCGCGCGGCTGGTCGAGGCGACGGTCAGGCTCGATGCGCTGTCGCCGACGCCGGCGGGCGAGGCGGCGTGGCAATCGGCGATCGCGGTGACCGATGGGGTGGAGGCGTTCGCCGAAAATGGCGGCGCGCCCACCCAGCAGAATGTGGCGCGCTTCCTGACGCTCGACCGGTCGCATCCGGGATCGATCGTGCGCTGCCTCGACATGGCGCGCAATAATGCGCGTGCGGTGCGCACCGCGCTGACCCGGGAGGCGTGGACCGCGATCAACCGCGCATGGCTGTTGTTCGACAGCCGATCCAGTCCCGGCAACACCAGCGCGACGCTGAACCTGGTCGATGCGATCAAGATGGAGACGCGGGGGTTCGAAGGGGCGATCCACCGGATGCTCAGGAACCAGACGACGTGGTTCATCCGGCTTGGCCAGGCGATCGAGCGGGCCGATAACACCGCGCGGCTCATCGACGTGAAATACCATCTGCTGCTGCCCGAGGGCGAACAGGTGGGCGGCGTCGTCGATCGCGACCAGTGGACGACGCTACTCCAGACGGTGTCCGCGGTGACCGCCTATCGCTGGCTCTATGACGACGGGCTGAGGCCCTCCAACGTCATCGACCTGTTGATGACGCGGGCCGAGCTGCCGCGCAGCCTGGCCGCTGCGGCGGAGGAGACGGTCGACGTGCTTGGCCTGCTCGCCAAGCGCACCGGGCTGCACGGCGAGGCGGACCGGATGGCGCGCGCACGGCAGGCGCGGCTCGCGCGTGCGCGCACCGGGGACGTGATCGCGAAGGGGCTGCACCAGCATCTGCAGACCTTCATCGCGGAGAACGATGCGCTCCACGCGGCGATCGGCCGCCAGTTCCGGTTCACCTGATGCGCCAGACCGCTCTATGAGACTCTCGGTCGAGCACCGTACGACCTATCGTTTCACGGCGCCGCAGGGGCGCATCGTCCAGCTGCTGCGCATGACACCCGAGGATTCGCACGACCAGACGGTGGCATCGTGGCGGATCGACGTCGATTGCGACGCGCGGCTGCGCGAGCACCGCGACGGCTTCGGCAATTTGACGACGATGCTCTATGTCGAGGGGCCGATCGACACGATCGAGATCGCCGTATCGGGCGAGGTCGTGACGAGCGCGAGCGGTGGGGTGGTGCACGGCGCGCTCGATCCGTTGCCGCCGGCGGTGTTCCTGCGCTCGACCGCGCTGACCGCGCCCTCGCCGGCGCTGACCGCGTTCGCGAACGAGGTGACGCGCGGCGTTACCCCGGCCGCGCGGCTGCAGGCGCTGAACGGCGCGGTGAACGCACGGTTCGCGCTGGACCGCGAGCGGGGGGACGCCGCCCGGACGGCCGGGGAGGCGTTCGAAGGCCCGGAGGCGACAGCGCGCGACATGGCGCATGTCGTCGTCGCCGCCGCGCGCGTGCTCGGCATCCCGGCGCGGTTCGTCTCCGGTTACAGCGCGGTCGCGGGGGATCACCGGCCAAGCCCGCATAGCTGGGCGGAGGGCTTCGTCGACGGCATCGGCTGGGTCGGGTTCGACCCGACGATCGCGCAGTCGCCCGAGGATCGGCATGTCCGCGTCGCCGTCGCGCTCGACGCTCATGGCGCAACCGCGGTCGCGGGTTCCCGGCTGGGGGAGGGGCGCGAGTGCCTGGATGTCGATGTGAGCGTTCAGCGGGAAGACTAACGGCCCTAAGCGCCAAGACATGGCCTTCTTCTTCGCGGGAATGATGGGGACGATTGCACCCGCATCGCGCCGCGCTATGCATGAAACCGCTTCCACGCGCGCGATTCGAGGTGCGGGGGCTTGGGAGGATCACCGATGTCGCTTCGTCACCGCCGCCTGGCGCTCAGCCTCTCTGCTACGATGGTTGTCTGTGGCCTCGGCACCGCGACCCCGGCGATTGCGCAGGCCGCCGCCCCGGCCTCCACGGATCTGATCGTGCGTGGCACGCAGGCGACAATGCAGGTCGCCGCGCTCACCGATTCGATCCTGCGCGTTCGCATCGCTCCCGGTGGGACCATGCCCGAGGATGCAAGCTGGGCGGTGTCGCACGCGACGCGCATCGCGCGGGCGAGGACGATGCCGAGCGCCAACGGCTTCGCCACCGCAGCGCTCAAGGTATCGGTCGATCCGCAGACGCTCGCGCTGACCGTCACGGACAAAGCGGGAAAGGTCATCCTCGCCGATGCCGCCGCGCCGCTCTCGCTCGACGGCCCCGGCTTCACGCTCCGAAAGGCCATGCCGCAGGCGGAGCATTATTACGGGCTGGGTGACAAGACCGGCGGCGTGGACAGGCGCGGCGGCAGCTTCGTCGACTGGAATACCGACGCGTTCGGCTTTTCGAGCAGCACCGATCCGATCTACAAGTCGATCCCCTTCTTCATAGGGGTCGGTGGGGCGGGGGGCAGCTACGGCGTGTTCCTCGACAACACGCGGCGCGCCTGGTTCGATTTCGGGCACCGCGACGACGCTACGCTTGCTTTCGGCAGCAATGGCGGCGGAATCGATTATTACATCATCGCCGGGCCTTCGACCGCAGAGGTCGTGCGGCGTTATACCGACCTGACCGGCAAGGCACCGCTCGCGCCGAAGTGGGCGCTCGGTTACCAGCAGTCGCGCTACAGCTATATGAGCGCCGACGAAGTCCGCGGGATCGCCGACCGGCTGCGCAGCGACCGCGTGCCGACCGACGTCATCTGGCTCGACATCGATTATCAGGACCGCAACCGGCCGTTTACCGTCAACACGAAGACCTTTCCGAGCCTGAAGGGCCTCGCGTCCGACATGGAGGCGAAGGGCATCAAGCTCATCACGATCGTCGATCTCCACGTCGCGAATGCGCCGAACCAGGGCTATGCGCCGTTCGACAGCGGCAAGGCGGGCGACCACTTCCTGCACAATCCCGACGGATCGATGTATACCGCGCCGGTATGGCCAGGGCCGTCGGTGTTCCCCGATTTTACGCAGGCGCAGACGCGCAAATGGTGGGGCGGGCTTTTCAAGGACTTCTTGGACGACGGCATCGCCGGCTTCTGGAACGACATGAACGAGCCGGCGATCTTCGACACGCCGACGAAGACGATGCCGCTCGATACCGTCCACCGCATCGACACCGACGACTTCGCCCCGCGCTCGGCCAGCCATGCGGAGATCCACAATGTCTACGGCATGGAAAACACCCGCGCGACCTATGAGGGGTTGAAGACCCTGCGCCCCGACGACCGCGCCTTCGTGATGACGCGCGCGAGCTATGCCGGCGGGCAGAAATATGCGGTGACGTGGACCGGCGACAATTCGTCGAGCTGGGATCATCTGAAGCTGTCGATCCAGCAGATCGTCAATCTCGGGCTTTCCGGCTTTTCCTATAGCGCCGCGGACGTGGGCGGCTTCACCGGCGGGCCGAGCGCGGACCTGCTGACGAAGTGGTTCGAATATGCCGCCTTCACCCCCGTCTTCCGCGATCACGCCGCGACGGGCACGCCGCGCGCCGAACCCTGGGTCGATGGCCCCGCGCACCTCGCGATCCGGCGCAAGTTCGTGGAGGAGCGCTACCGGTTGATGCCGTATCTCTACGGCCTGGCCGAACTGAACGCGCGCACCGGCGACCCGATCACCCGGCCGGTGTTCTACGATTATCCCGCGGCGACCGCCTTCTCGTGTGATCAGTCGATGGCGTTCACGCTCGGCGACAAGCTGCTCATCGGCGGCAATCCCAAGCCCGACTCGCCGATGGCGTATCCGGTGTGCCTGCCCGCCGGCGGCTGGTATGATTACTGGACGGGGATGCCGGTCGCAGGCGTGAAGGGCAAGGACCCGGCGTTCACGACGCTGGAGGTGAAGCCGACGCTCGCCGACCTGCCCGTGTTCGTGCGCGCGGGCACCATCCTGCCGCGCCAGCCGGTGACGCAGAGCACCGCCGAGACGCCGAACGGGCCGCTGGAGCTCCACGTCTATCCGGGCGAGGACTGCGCGGGCGACATCTATCTCGACGACGGCAAGACGATGGCGTTCCAGCGCGGCGCCTATCTGCGCCAGCACGTCACGTGCACGGTGAAGGGCGGCGCGGTGAGCGTCGACTTTGCAGGCCGCGACGGCAGCTTTGCGCCATGGTGGCGCGAGATCGCGGTCATCGTCCACGCCCGCGACCGCGCCGGTCGCGTCACGCTGGGTGGCAAGGCGGTTAAGGGCGATTGGGATGCAACCGCGCGCACGACGACGGTGGTGGTCCCCGATCAGCCGGGCAGGGTGAGGCTGACCTTCGCGCGGTAGTCACGCGGGCGGTTTCAGCCCAGCTGCTTTTGGCCCTCTCCCGGCGGGAGAGGGAAGAGGCGGCGCAGCCGGCGAAGGGTGAGGGCGGCAATCTCGAAGGGTTTGACGAAGCAGTCGCGCCATAAGGCTATCATCATCCACTTGCCGCCGCCCGCAACGCTTCTCCGCCAATTGACATCCCGCCCTTCATGTGACGTAATACCATCACAACAACCGGGGAGAGAGTGCCATGCGTCGCTTCGTTCCTGCCACCCACAGCGCCACCAGCCACGCGCCGATCGACGGGATCAACATCACCCCGCTGATCGATGTGATGCTGGTGCTGCTCGTGATGTTCATCATCACGCTCCCCGCGACGATGCACCAGATCCCCATCGACCTGCCGCAGCCGGGACCGGACAAGGCGCTGCCCCGGACGATGCACCGGCTGGAGATCGCACGCGGCGGCGCGGTGGCGCTCGACGGGGCGAGGGTAAGCCAGGCAGCGCTCGCCGCGCGGCTGGGGACGCTGGCGCAGGACCCGCAGGCGATGCTGGTGATGAAGACCGACCCGCAAGCCCGCTACGACACCTTCGTGCAGACGACGGCGACGGTGAAACGCGCGGGGATCACGCGGCTGGGGTTCGAGGGGAATGCGGGGATGGTGGAGTAGTGGAAAGCCAACCGTTAGATTGGTTCGCCATGACCAAATCACGTCATCCCGCGGAGGCGGGGATCCATGGCTCTATTGGGTGGCCATTCGAGCAGACATAGGCCCCTGCCGTCGCAGGGGCGACGATTGGAGGGGACGATGACCTATGACGAGCAACGACGTTCTGTTCGACACTGATCCCATCGCCGAGGCTGCGGGCGATGCGCGTGCCAATGCCGATGTGAAGGCGGGTCGGGTGATCGGGCATAATGCCGTGAAGCGCTGGCTGGCATCATGGGGTTCACCAAAGCCGTTGCCACGACCGCAGATCGGCGATTAGCCGCGAAAGGTGAACGGCCTTGGCGACGACGATCCTGTTAAGCGGCCGGGCGGAGTAGGGTGCCGGCTTCCTCGAGGCGGCGGTGGAGGCTTGGCGCAGAGAGCTCGAAGCCATTCGGCCAGGCCAATGCTCCGCCCTCGATAAAGGCGCGGGCGAAATAGGCGGGATCGGCAAGCGGACGCGTCATCACCGTATCGCGTGCGATGAGTTCGATTGCCGACCAATGGGCGGTCGAGCCGTCGGAGAAGGTAAGCCACAGGGCTACTTCGCCTTCGGGGCGGATGTTGGTCAGCTTAATCATCGAGGTCGGCTCCGGCGATCATCTCCATCGGCAGCAAGTCAGCGCCGCGCTGCCAGTTTGCCATGAGTTCGGCCCTGTGGTCGAGAGCCCATTGCCGAACGATCCGCGCCGCTTTGCGTGGTAGCGAGCCGTGCATGATCTCGCCGTCATCGATGCGGACGAAGGCTTCGAAACCCTGATAACTGGCATGGAAGTGTGGCGGCGGATGATCGTCGAAATACATCCGGATTATGATGCCGAAGAAGAGTGAAATGATGGGCATCGGTCTCGGCGCTATGCAACCTTTGTAGATTCGCGCTTAGCTCGATTTGCTTCGACCATAGCCGGTAAAGTAAAGGAGTAAGTCAAAAACGCCTCAGTAAATTTGAGTGCTGCCAGAGCGTCTGCTTCAGTCTCAGGTTCGTCATCGTGAACTGCCTCATTACCATCAAGGCGTATCTCATGAGACCAATCACCCATAGCAGATGTGAGCAGGCCCGAACCTACCATAGAGGTAATCCGCTTATATAGCGTGGACGACCTCTCTGACGGGAAAAGGGCTTTTGTTGCAATATCAAGCGTCTTTCGAAACATCGATCCCGCCGCGTCCCATCTCTGACTTCGATAGCTTTCGACACCCTGCAAGAAAAAACTTTGAATATTGGCAGGGACATTGTCGGGCGCATAGGATGTTGCGGCTGGATATATTTCAAATGGGTTCGGAAATAATACGTCAAAGTCCACCGAGAAGGCGCAAAGATTCGGAAAAGCAAAATCGGGATTCTGTAAGCATAGCTTTAATATCAGTCCACGATTGCAAACAGCGCATATCGCTAAGACCGATGCCATATGCGACATCAAGCGATCTGGCCATTGGTAAGCTACCGTAAACGTGGACTTAGTCGAAAGACAATGAGGGCAGTCACTCTGGAAAGATGTCGGCTGTTGCGGTGGCATAACAAGCCGACTCACTCCGCCGCAACCCCAGCCCGCGAGAACATATCCCCGCCAGCCGCGTCGCCCGCATCCTCATTCGCCGCCGGCTTCCCCACCTTCGCCTTTTGCCGCTTGTCGAACGAATCCCACACGTCGTTCCATTGCCCCTTCGTCGCGGCCTTGGAATATTCCGTCGCGCGGGCTTCGAAGAAGTTGGCGTGCTCCACGCCGTTCAGCATCGGGGCGAGCCAGGGCAGCGGGTGCTCGTCGATCATGTAGATCGGCTTGAGGCCCAGCTGGTTCATCCGCCAGTCCGCAATGTAGCGGATGTACTTCTTGATCTCCTTGGGCGTCATGCCGTTGACCGGGCCCATCTCGAAAGCGAGGTCGATGAAATTGTCCTCCAGGCGGATCGTCGTCTGGCAGACATCGGCGATGTCGTCCTTCACCGCCTTGGTCAGGCACTGGCGTTCCTTCACGAAGGTGTGGAACATCTTGATGATGCCCTCGCAGTGGAGCGTCTCGTCGCGGATCGACCAGGTGACGATCTGGCCCATGCCCTTCATCTTGTTGAAGCGCGGGAAGTTCATCAGCATCGCGAAGCTGGCGAAGAGCTGCACGCCCTCCGTGAAGCCGCCGAACATCGCGAGGGTGCGGGCGATGTCCTGATCGTTGTCGACGCCGAAATTCTGCATGTAATCATGCTTTTCCTTCATCTCGGCATATTCGAGGAAGGCGCCGTATTCGCTTTCGGGCATGCCGATCGTGTCGAGCAGGTGGCTGTAGGCGGCGATGTGGACCGTCTCCATGTTGCTGAACGCGGTCAGCATCATCTTGATCTCGGTCGGCTTGAAAACGCGGCCGTATTTCTCGTGGTAGCAATCCTGCACCTCGACGTCCGCCTGGGTGAAGAAGCGGAAGATTTGCGTCAGCAGATTGCGCTCGTGATCGGTGAGCTTCTGCGCCCAGTCGCGGCAATCCTCGCCCAGCGGCACCTCTTCGGGGAGCCAGTGGAGTTGCTGCTGGCGCTTCCAGAATTCGAACGCCCAGGGATATTCGAAGGGCTTGTACTGCTTGGAGGCCTGGAGGAGGGACATGGGCGGATACTCCGGTTCTAAAGGATATCGAGAAGAAGCAGGACGGCGCTGCTGACGAAGACGGCGAGAGCGACGGGCAGACGTCCGCGCAAGCTCCACCGCGCATTGGGGCGGAGGAATACGGCGACGAGCGCGAGCAACGACGCGAGCTGTACCAGGCGGATCGCCCTGACGAGGGGCAGGCTCATCTTTCCGTGCTCCACTGCCACATCGCGGTCGCGGAGAAGGCGAGGACGACGCCAAGCGACAGCGCCATGATACCGACCATGCGGTAGACATAGACCTTGGCGGGCCCAGCCGGGCGGACGAGCGCGATCAGGAGGCCGGCACCGGTGAGGCTGAAGACCGCTGCGACGGCGAACATGATGGCGATCTGGAGCGTCATTGTAACTTACCCGCCACGCCGTCAGACGTGGCCGGCTGCGCCGACCCCGCTGCCCGCCGCGGCGACTCTTCGGTTTGCGGGCGCAAACCGAAGGTGCCCGCACCGAACATGATGACGACCTGCCAGCTCATCGCCGCGCTCGCCGGGTTACATAGACGGTGCGGGTGCTGCGCGCGCCGACGCCGAGGAAGACGATCCCGACGAAATAGCCGAAATCATACCAGCCGCCATCGTTCGGCACCGCATAAATGGCGATCTCGGGCACGAAGAGCGACAGCACCCAGGCGACGGGGAAGATGAAGCCGTGCCATAGCCCGAGCAGGAAGCCGGGCGTGTCGGCGGCGTGGTTCACCGCGCTCGGCACCTGGCGTGCGCAGGCGGCGAGGAGGAGGAGCGCGGCGCCGACGCCGGTTCGTCCCGCCGTTATGGAAGAAGGGCGGGGCTTCGACAGGCTCAGCCCGAACGGGATTTGGGTGGTCGAACCATCCCTGGGGGGGGAGCGATGTGGGCGAGTCATGCCGCGACCCTATCGCATGCATCCATTCGCCGCGCGGCTCGTTTCCCCGCCGAACCAACCCGAGGAGAATGACGATGGTCGATGCTGCCCAGATCAAGGAACATGCCGAAGTCATCGGCGCGGACGGTGTCCATGTCGGCACCGTCGACAAGGTCGAGGGCGACCGGATCAAGCTGACCAAGAAGGACAGCGGGCAAGGGTCTCATGAGGGACACCACCACTTCATCTCGCTCGGGCTGGTCGCGGACGTCGAGGGCGACACGGTGCGGCTCTCCGCCAACGGCGATGTTGCGGTGACCTTCGAGGAAGAGGAATAGGCCTGCCTTTCCCTCTCCCTGTGGGAGAGGGAGGGAGCGCCGCAGGCGCGGAAGGGTGAGGGCGGTGCCGGTCATGCGGCGGCGCCCTTTTCCTTGGCGTGGTCGGCCTCATCCTTCCCATGCTGCGCATGGGTCCCTTCCTTCTCCCGGAGGGAGAAGGAGATTTGGGTTAGGACGCCTTGGAGGTTCGTCGTTACGTCGACGTTTGTCACCCGGATTACGTGGAAGCCGTCGCGCTCGATCGAGCGCGTGCGAGCTTCGTCATAGGCCGTTCTTTCGCCGTGGGTATCGCCGTCTACCTCGATCACAAGGCGTTCCGAGAAACACAGAATGTCGGCATAATAGCGGCCGACGGGCACCTGGTGGCGCCATTTCAGCGCGGGAAAAGCTTCGCGTAACGCGCGGAGCAGGCGGCATTCCAGTTCCGGCGCCTCGCGACGAAGTTCGCGAGCGCGCTGGACGGTTCCGCCGGGTTGATCTTGGTAGAGCTGCACGTCGCCCTCACCCTTCCGCCGCTTCGCGGCTCCCTCCCTCTCCCGCAGGGAGAGGGATACTAGCTCACTGACACGCCAGACACTCGTCATAATCGGTCGTCGCGAACTCGTATTTCGGCTTCTCGAGCGTGTTGTCGTTTTCCACCCCGCCGGCGAAGCCCGCACGCTGGACCGACTTCGAGCGCAGGTAATAGAGCGACTTGATGCCGAGCTCCCACGCGCGGAAGTGGAGCATCAAGAGGTCCCATTTCTCGACGTCCGCCGGGATGAACAGGTTCAGCGACTGCGCCTGGTCGATATAGGGCGTGCGATCGCCGGCCAGTTCGAGGAGCCAGCGCTGGTCGATCTCGAAGCTGGTCTTGAACACGTCCTTCTCGTCGGCGCTCAGAAATTCGAGATGCTGGACGCTGCCGCCATGTTCGAGGATCGAGTTCCACACCGCGTCGGAGTTCTTCGACTTCTCGCTCAGCAGCTTTTCGAGATAGGGGTTCTTGACCGAAAAGCTGCCCGACAGCGTCTTGTGGGTGTAGATATTTGCCGGGATCGGCTCGATGCAGGCGGAGGTGCCGCCGCAGATGATGCTGATCGACGCGGTCGGTGCGATCGCCATCTTGCAGCTGAACCGCTCCATGACGCCCATGTCGGCGGCATCGGGGCAGGGGCCGCGCTCGACCGCGAGCTGCATCGACGCTTCGTCGACCTGCTGGCGGATCTGCTTGAACATCCGGAGATTCCAGGACTTCGCCATCGCGCCCTCGAAGGGGAGGCCACGCGCCTGGAGGAAGCTGTGATAGCCCATGACGCCGAGGCCGACCGAGCGCTCACGGCCCGCGCTGTAGGCGGCGCGCTCCATGCCGGGTTCGTGGCGGTCGATATAATCCTGCAGGACGTTGTCGAGAAAACGCATCACGTCCTCGACGAAGCCCTTCTCGTCCTTCCACTGGTCCCACGTCTCGAGGTTCAGCGACGAAAGGCAGCAGACCGCGGTGCGATCGTTGCCGAGATGGTCGCGGCCGGTCGGCAGCGTGATCTCGCTGCACAGGTTCGAGGTCGAAACCTTGAGGCCCAGATCGCGGTGATGCTTGGGCATGTTCTGGTTCACGTGATCGGCGAAGACGATATAGGGTTCGCCGGTCGCCAGCCGCGTCTCGACGAGCTTCTGGAAGAGCGCACGCGCATCGACCTTGCCGCGCGCCGAGCCATCCTTGGGGGACTTCAGCGTCCATTCGGCGCCGTCGCGCACGGCTTCCATGAAGGCGTCGGGGATGAGGACGCCGTGGTGGAGGTTCAGCGCCTTTCTGTTGAAGTCGCCCGAAGGTTTTCTGATCTCGAGGAATTCCTCGATCTCCGGATGGCTGATGTCGAGATAGCAGGCCGCCGAGCCGCGGCGGAGACTCCCCTGGCTGATCGCCAGCGTCAGCGAATCCATGACGCGCACGAACGGGATGATGCCGCTGGTCTTGCCGTTGAGCCCGACCGGTTCGCCGATGCCGCGGACATTGCCCCAATAGGTGCCGATGCCGCCGCCGCGCGAGGCGAGCCAGACATTCTCGTTCCAGGTATCGACGATGCCGTTGAGGCTGTCGGGCACCGAGTTGAGGTAACAGGAAATCGGCAGTCCCCGCCCGGTGCCGCCGTTCGACAGCACGGGGGTGGCAGGCATGAACCACAACTTCGAGATGTAATCGTAGAGGCGCTGCGCGTGCGCGGCGTCGTCGGCATAGGCGCTGGCCACGCGAACGAAGAGATCCTGATAGGTTTCGCCCGGCAACAGATAGCGGTCGTTCAGCGTGTCCTTGCCGAAATCGGTAAGCAGCGCGTCGCGGCTGTGATCGACCTCGACCGGATAGGGCTTCGCGATCGAGGTCGATGTCATCGCTTCGGCAGCGGCCGGCGCGTCCGCGCTGAGTGTCTCGGTCGTCATGGTCTGCTCGCTCGTGTCCCTGAAATCCATGTCATCCGCTCCCGGCTTCGACGTGTCGTCCGATCTGCCCGGGGGCAGCGCGTTCGACTCGGGGGCGAACCCCCATCCTACACGGAGATCGACCCAAGCCTAAGAACAAAACAGGACCGCACGCCTGTGAAAAGCGCGCAGAACTCCGTGCGTGCAATATAGGGTTGCACGGGCTGTTCTACCAGCGATTGGGTTCGCCCCCGAACTCAACCCCAACAGATTGTGCCAAAGCGAATCCGCGCGCAAGTCGATAAATGCGGCCGAAACCATCGGGAATGGCGTCCTGTGCGGCTGCTCTGGCCGCGACGCGTGGACTTCTGCCGCTTGCGCGATTTTCAAGCGCAAGAATGCACGATCGCAAAAAAATTTACTGTTGCGCGAAGGACTCAGTTAACTCGGCGCAAGGCCTTCCATCGATCAGGCGGCGGTTCGGCGCGAGATACGCGAGGGCACCTGGTTGAGGCGTTCCATATCGAAGCTGCGGGCGAATTCCAGCCCGGCCTTGCCGTCCTTCGCCCAGCGGATCGTCGCCGGGAACAGCTGGTCTTCCAGAAGCTCGATCTGCACATCGACGCCGATCGCCTCTGCCGGAAAATCGACGCCGTCGATCATCGCGCCGGTGGTCGACATGTTGCGGATGCGGACCTCGCCCATCTCCTCGCCGACCGCGATCCGCGCCGACCGCAGCATCTTCGTCCGCGCGGCGCGGCTGACGCGGTGGCCGATGGGGGCGGCCTGGCCCCGCGCGCCGGCCAGTTGCTCGTGCACGGTGGCGGCGGGAGCGGGGCGACCATAGACGAAGCCCTGGATGTGGCTGCACCCGAGCTCGCGGATCAGCGCGATCTCGTCCTGCTGCTCGACGCCTTCCGCGGTCGTCTCCATGCCCAGCGTGTCGGCGAGCGTCACGATCGCCTTGATGATCGCGGCGTTGCGGTTGCCCGGCTGGATCGCGCCGCGCACGAAGCTCTGGTCGATCTTGATCTTGTCGAACGGCGCGCTCTTCAGATAGCCGAGGCTCGAATAGCCGGTGCCGAAATCGTCGAGCGCAAGGCGTACGCCGATGCCCTTCAGCGCCTGGAACATGCGTTCGGACGATGCGCTTTCATTGAGGAAGACGCCTTCGGTGATCTCCAGCTCCAGCCGCCCGGCGGGCAGACCGCTGGCGGCGAGGGCATTGGTGACGATCACGGGGAGCGCGGGGTTGGCGAACTGGATCGGCGACACGTTGACCGCGACCCGGACATGCCCCGGCCAGCGCGCGGCTTCATCGACCGCGGTGCGCAGCACCCACTCGCCGATCGCCTCGATCATCCCGCACTCCTCTGCGACGGGGATGAAATCGGAGGGGCTGATCGATCCGTGGACCGGGTGGGTCCAGCGAACGAGCGCTTCATAACCGACGATCTTCTCGGTCCTGGTCGAGACGACGGGCTGGTAGGTCAGGTGAAGCTGGTTGTCCTGCAACGCGGTGCGCAGATCGTCCTCAAGCCGCTTGCGGCTGCGCGCGCCCTCCAGCAGCTCGTCGCGGTAGAAGCGGTGGACGCCGCGGCCGTCGGCCTTGGCGGCGTAGAGCGCGAGATCGGCGTTCCGGACGAGCGTTTCCGAATCCTTGCCATGATCGGGCGCCATCGCGATCCCGATCGAACAGCCGATCGCGATCGACGATCCGTCGATGAAATAGGGCTGGGACAGCGTCGCGATGACTTCGTTCGCGAGCGCGGCGAGCCGGTCCGGGTTGAATTCGCGCGGCAGCACGACCTGGAACTCGTCTCCGCCCAGCCGCCCGACGAGCCCCGCATCGCCGATCGCGCGCTGGAGCCGGCCGGCGACCTGCTTCAGCAGTGAATCACCGGTCTGGTGGCCCAGCGTGTCGTTGACTGCCTTGAACCGATCGAGATCGAGCAGGAACAGCGCGGTCGTCGCGCCCTGC
Organism: Sphingomonas sp. EC-HK361; assembly: GCF_902498785.1. Classification (GTDB taxonomy): domain Bacteria; phylum Pseudomonadota; class Alphaproteobacteria; order Sphingomonadales; family Sphingomonadaceae; genus Sphingomonas. The sequence continues at coordinate 110,429 of NZ_LR701492.1, read as the reverse complement.
TGCAGCGTCTGGTCGAGCGAAAGGCGCATCCGCTGACGATTGGCGAGTCCGGTCAGGCTGTCGAACAGCGCGAGCCGCGTGATCTCGGCCTCGGCCCGGCGCTTTTCGGTCAGGTCGGAGCCGGAGCCGATAAAGCCCTGGAAGCGACCGAAATCGTCGATGATCGGACGCCCGGAAATCGACCACCAGCGATCGGCCTCGGTCTCGAAGGCGGGGCGCACCGAATAATCGTTGAACGACGTGCGCGACGAGAAGTGGAACGTCAGCGTGCGCTCGGTTTCGACCAGTTCGGAATCGACGCGGAAGATATCGGTGATACGGTTGCGCGCCGGGTCGATGCCGAGACCCGCGATCTCGCGCGCGACCTTTTCGGTCAGGTAGGTGAAATTGCCAAGCCGGTCGGTCTGCCAGAACCAGCCCGTGCCCTGGCTTTCGAAATCGTCGACCAGCCGCGCGGCCAGTTGCGCGTCGCCGCGATTCGCGACCTCGCGGTCGAATTTCCTCCGGTCGTGGCGGGCGACGCGCAGGACTCCCATCGTCAGCAGCGCGACGAGCAGCAGCGCGAGCGCGGCGGCAAGGCCCATGCCTGCGGTGAAGGGCACCATGATGGCGAGCGACAGCGCGAAGGCGAGCGTCGCCGCCCGAATGGGATGGAGCGCGATCGCGGTGGCGATGACCGCGCCGAAGGTGATGACCATCCCGGCAAGCCGGTAGGGAGACGCGGGCAGATCCTGCACCGAGGGGATCAGGCAGGACAGGCCGATTCCCAGCAGCGCCGTGAGCAGCGCGACCGTGATGATCCGCGTATGCGGCTGCCACCGCCCGCGCGTCCGGCGCCCGGTGACCATGAAGATGCCGACCCCGCCAGCCACCAGCGCGCCGCCCTGCAAGGCGATTTCGGCCGCGGTCGCCATCCTGCCCTGCGTCAGCGCGCCGGCGGCGAAGCACAGGGGCGCAAGGAAGATCGCGGTCAGCGCGACCGGCCACAGCGCCGAAGCTTCCGACAAATGCGCCTCGTGGGTTTCCGCCAGCCCTTCGTCATGAGTCGCACACAGGCCGAGCGCATCGGCCACGCCGAGAATCGTTTCGTTGTCGTCGGCGGTATCTCCCATCCCCCCCGGGTAGCGCCGAAGGGTTTGAACGCGCTTGACGGAGATGCTTAACGAAACGCGACCGTTGCGGGCGGGCCACGCACGCCGTAACGGCGCTGCCATGACGAAAACGATCCGCGCAGCCGATCTGATCGAGAGCGTCGCCGACGCGCTCCAGTTCATCAGCTACTACCATCCGATGGATTACATCCGTGCGCTCGGCGAGGCGTACAAGGCCGAGCAGGGGCCGGCGGCGAAGGACGCGATCGCGCAGATCCTGACCAACAGCCGGATGTGCGCCGAAGGGCATAGGCCGATCTGTCAGGACACCGGCATCGTCAACGTCTTCGTGCGATGGGGCATGGACTGCCGGCTCGACGACACGTCGCGCTCGATGCAGGACGTTGTCGATGAAGGCGTGCGGCGCGCCTATCTGAACCCCGAGAACCCGCTGCGCGCCTCGGTGCTTGCCGATCCGGCCTTCACCCGGCGCAACACCAAGGACAACACGCCCTGCGTGCTCCATGTCGATCTGGTGCCGGGCGACACCGTTTCGGTCGATGTCGCAGCGAAGGGCGGCGGGTCCGAGAACAAGTCCAAGTTCAAGATGATGAACCCGAGCGATTCGATCGTCGACTGGGTGATCGAGATGCTGCCGCAGATGGGCGCAGGGTGGTGCCCGCCCGGGATGTTGGGCATCGGGATCGGCGGGACGGCGGAACACTGCGTCCTGCTGGCGAAACAGGCGCTGATGGAGCCGATCGACATGGCGCAGTTGAAGCTGCGCGGGCCGCGAACCGATATCGAGAAGCTGCGCGTCGAGATTTTCGACAAGGTCAATGCGCTCGGTATCGGCGCGCAGGGTCTGGGCGGGCTTTCGACCATTCTCGACGTGAAGATCAAGGATGCGCCGTGTCACGCCGCGGGCAAGCCAGTCGCGATGATCCCGAATTGCGCCGCCACGCGCCACGCGCATTTCGTGCTCGATGGATCGGGTCCGGCCTATCTGGAAGCGCCGAAGCTCGACGAATGGCCCGACGTGAACTGGACGCCGGACCGGGCGGCGATCCGGGTCGATCTCGATACGCTGACGCCCGAGATCGTGCAGGGCTGGAAACAGGGCGACCGGCTGCTATTGAACGGCAAGATGCTGACCGGGCGCGACGCTGCGCACAAGCGGATCAAGGACATGCTCGACGCCGGCGAGGAGCTGCCGGTGAGCTTCAAGGGCCGCGTCATCTATTATGTCGGCCCGGTCGATCCGGTCGGCGAGGAGGTCGTGGGGCCGGCGGGTCCGACGACTGCGACGCGGATGGACAAGTTCACCCGGATGATGCTGGCGCAAGGCCTGCTCGCGATGGTCGGCAAGGCCGAGCGCGGGCCGGATGCGACGCAGGCGATCGCGGAAGGGAAATCGGCGTATCTGATGGCGGTCGGCGGGGCGGCGTATCTGGTCGCGCGCGCGATCAAGGGATCGAAGGTCGTCGGGTTCGAGGACCTGGGGATGGAGGCCATCTACGAGTTCGAGGTCGCGGATTTCCCGGTGACGGTCGCGGTGGATAGCGAAGGCAACAACGTCCACCAGCTCGCGCCGCTCGTGTGGCGGGACAAGATCGCGCGGGAGCGGCTGCTGGAAGGGGCGTGAGCGTATGCCCATGACGTCACCCCGGATCAAGTTCGGGGTGACGAGAGTCAGACCACCGGTTCGAATGCGATACGCCGCTCGATCGGGTCGGCAAGCGTCAGGTGAAGCGTGACAGGCTGGCCGGGCAGGACACCGTTCGCCGGGATGCGGGCGACGACGGGCAAGTTGCGGAGCTGCACCTGCGTCCCGCGATCGTCGAGGTCGGTCGCGACCGCGGCGAAGGTCTCGCCCTCGCGCCCCTGGAGCATCGCCGCCTCCGCGAGATCGATCACCGCGCGGTCGATCTGGCCGCTCAGCATGTCGGCGCGCGCCATGGCCTTGGGGAGGCGGGGGAAGGCGTCGAGGGCGGCGGGCGGCACGGGTTTTCCGTTCGCCACCGCCAGCGCCGCCTCGACGACGTAGCGGTCGGCGAGGCGGCGGAGCGGGGCGGTCGCCTGCGCGTAGGTGGCGGCCATCGCGGCGTGCCACGGCACCTCGCCGTCGCGATACGGCGCGTAAGAGGCGCCGTTTCCGGCGCGACGGATCGCCAGCATGAAGGCGGCCTGACGGGGGTCTGCGGGGTCGAGGGTGCGTTCGTAGGATTCCAGCGGCGTTTCATCGGGCCAGGTCAGCCCGAGGGCGGTGGCGGTATGACGGAGGCGTTTTACGGCGCTTGCGTCGGGCTCGGCCATCACGCGGAACAGGCCGGTATGATGCGCCTGGAGCAGATCCGCGACCGCGAGGTTCGTCGCGAGCGACATCGCTGCGTTGCGCGCTTCGGATTCGAGGCGCGGGCGGAAAGCGAGCGCGAGGCGACCGTCCGCCCCGGCCGCGACTTCCTGTTCAGGCGGATCGACGCGCGCCGCGCCGCGCCGCGTTTCCGCTGCGGCGATGCGGCGGGAGAGCTCGGCGAAGTCGGGCGGCAGGTCGGTATCGCGGACGTTGTCATAGGCCAGCTTCGCCCGGCTGCGGATCCGCGCGCGCTCCACGCCGTCGATTTTCGCCGCGCCATCGGGGACGACGCGGACGGTGAAGACGATCGCGGGGCGGTCGCCATCGGGCAGCAGGCTCGCCGCGCCTTCGCTGAGCACGCGCGGATAAAGTCCGGCCTTGCCGTCGGGGAGATAGAGCGTCTCGCCGCGGCGCCAGGCTTCGGCATCGATGACGCCGCCATCATCGACGAACCAGGCGACGTCGGCGATCGCGTAGTGGAGCAGAAGGTCTGCGCCGGCGGGTTCGATCGTAAAGGCCTGATCGAGATCGGTCGAGGTCGCGGGGTCGAGGGTGACGAAGGGGATCGCGGTGCGATCGGCGTGGGCGGTGAGCGCGCGTTTCGCGGCGTCCGCTGCGGCGGCTTCCACTTCGGGCGGGAAGGCGGTGGGAAGCTGGTATTGGAGGCGGATTGCGGCGAGGCCGTCAGCCAGCGCGCGGTTGGGATCTTGGAGGGCCTTCATCGCGAAGGGGATAGCGGATTGGTGGGGTTAGAAAAGGGTTGGAGAACATTTGGGCCTAGTGCCGTCGCGGCAAAGCCGCCCTTCGACTGCCTGGCAAGGCAGGCGCTCAGGACAGGCTATGTCGGTCGCGGCCTTGCCGCGCCGGCCGCACTTGCGCGTCTTGGACGCAGCTTCGCTGCGGCCATGCGCGCTGCGCGTGAAAAGAGGTTGCCGAATGCTCCCGAAAGAACACCCGACAACCCCTAAACATGGTCAGCGGCCGGAGAGCTCCAGCCCGGAGGACCATGCGAGCCTCTGTTCCTGTGTCTCATCCGCGTTGATTGAAGGAGGATACCTCCCGCGGCGAAACGGCGGATTTAGAAGCGCGTCCCCCGAACGAACCGAACCGAACTCACTGCTGAACCATGAGACATCGGATCACCTCCTTTCGCTGGTTGATAAAGCCGTGATCTTGAAGACCACGACGCCAATGTGAGTCGAAAGATGGCGCGATACAAGTCTTGTTTTATGCGAAGTTTTGGAAGAGAATCACAGGTCTGCGCGACGTTCCGGATATAGCGTCAGCCGCGGCAATCCTCGGTCACCCGTTCGATCTCTGCCCAGGCCGGCACGACCAGCGTCGCTGCGCCCTGCTGCTCGACGATGAAGCGTCCGCGGCTGAACCCGATCGCATCGAGCAGCGGATCGCGCGCGGTGAGCGTCGCCGCGACATAGGCCGGCGCGCCGCCGGTCGGCTGGACGGCCAGCGCCCTTGTCGCGCTCGTCGTGCGGATCGTCATCGGGGTGAGCGCTATGCCGGGACGCGAGAGGTAAAGCTGGCGGCGCTGGAGGTCGCAGCGCAGGACGAGCGCGGCGTCGGCGCCCGCGGTGCCGAACTTGGCGACGCTGCCGCGTGGATCGCGGGCATAGGTCCAGGTGCCGGGGGTCAGCGGCCAGTCGCGCCAGTCCGACGATGCCGGCGGTGGGGCAGGTTCGGGCGCCGGTTCGGGTGCCGGGTGCACGACCGGCGGCGGCGTCGGCGCGGGTCGTGAGGGGATGCAGCCGGCGAGCATCGCGGCAATCGTCACGGCAAGCGGCCCGGCAATCCGGGCGACGGGGCGGGGGAACGGATACGCACGCATGCACGGTCTATGGGCGATGCGGCACGCTGGCTCAAGGCACGCGAACCGCGCGCCACCTTGCAGCGGACGCGGCACGGCGGAACCGTGCGCCTCGCCCGGCGGTTCCTGCGGCGAAACGACCGATTTGGAGATGACCGATGGCCGACGCCGCCCCCCCCACGCTGCTGCTTATCCAGGCGAACGTGACCGGCACGATGAAAGTCGAAAGCCGCGACGGCGACGCGGTGGGCACGATCCACGCGTTCGAGGTCCACAAGGGCTCCGGACGGGTCACCCATGCGGTGCTGAGCCTCGGCGGGTTTCTGGGCATGGGCAAGAGCTTCTATCCGCTGCCCTTCCAGCTGCTCACCTTCGATCCGGTGCGCGACCTGTATGTCGTGACGATCGACCGCCGCCTGCTGGAAGGCGGGCCGAGCTGGGCCAACAACGCGCCGGTTTTCGACCAGGCCTATGCCGACCGCGTGGCGAGCTATTACGGCGTCAATCGCGAAGATCTTGCGGCGGGATGATGCGCCCGAAGCGGCGCCTTGCGCGTTGAGCGCCAGGACGGAACGGGAGAGCGAGCATGAGCATCTTCGGCAAGATCAAGGACGCGATCTTCGGTCAGCGCGGTCCGCTGGGCGGTCAGTTCGGTGGACATAAGGACGCGCCCGCTGCCCCTGCACCCCAGTCCGCGCCAACCCAGGCGGCACCGCCTCCCGCTCAGCCGGCACCGGCTCCGCAAGCCGCACCGGCCGCGCCCCCGGCGCCTGTCGATGTCGAGGCGGTGCTGACCGGGATCGCGCAAAAAAAGGGCAATCCGGACCTCAACTGGCGCACGTCGATCGTCGATCTGATGAAGCTGCTCGACCTCGATTCGAGCCTCGACAACCGCAAGGAGCTCGCGACGGAGCTGGGCTATACAGGCGCCAAGGACGGATCGGCAGAGATGAACATGTGGCTCCACAAGGCCGTGATGCGCGAGCTGGAAAAGAATGGCGGGACGGTTCCCGCGAGCATGAAGGACTGATCCGCGATGACTGCCCAGCCGAAGACGCCCGACGAGGACAACGCCGTCGAGGAAACGATCGAGGAATTGTTCGTCGATCCCGATGCGCCCCAGCGGGGCAACACCACCCCGCCGCAGACGATCGACGCGGAGCCTGAGACGGACGAGGAGAGGCGCTGAGCCTCAGGCGGCGAATTTCGCTGCGTAGATTGCGGGACGATATCGTGGCGTCGGAACCGCGAACCCATTTTCCCGCGCCACCTCCAGCCAACCGCTTATGGCGTCGCCGACGTTGGTGAGTGCCTCTTGCGGACTCTCACCATGCGCCGAACATGGTCGCAAATCCGGCACGTCCGCGATCCAGCAAAGGTCATCGTCCGACCAGAAAAGGTTGATGTGATAATGGGGGGCGGTCATTCGTCCATGCTCAAGCCGTACTCGTCGATCATATCGAAAAGCTCGCGGACTTGATAGGGCTTGGCGTCCTTGCCGGTGGGCTGAACCGGGAAAGGGCGGGGAACGTTCGGGTGAGTATATTGGCGGTGGCTTCCCGATGTCCGCGCATGCTCAAATCCGAAGGCGCGGAGCAGACGTTCGAAGTCCCGAAAAGTGATCGTCGAACGGCGGTTGGAGAGTAGAGCCGCGTAGAGTTTTTCTATTTGAGTCACGACGGCATCGCCAGAAGAATGTCCAAGCGAAGCCACTCATCGTCGCCCGGACGGCGGGCGTGCCAGAATCGCAACCCGTTAACGTTGGTGCCGCTGATCGCACTTGCCGCAGCGGAGGGACTGGAATGTTCGCGTTCTTGCTCGTCATACCAGCGTCCTTCGCGAATCTTCGCCCGGAACTGTTCGCCCTTATAGCTTGCGCGCAAATCGGTTCCATTTGGCAGGTCGCCGCCGCGTAACGGAAATCCGCGTCCCGACGCCGTCGATCCGGATGCGGATAGAGCGCCCTGAACGCGATCGCTCACGGCCTTCTCGAGGTCGAGCATCTCGCGGAGAACGTCATTGTAATTGTGCGCTTCGCTTCGCCGCCGAGCCGTCAGCGCCTTGAACACGTCAAAATCAATCTCGATCTGCACAATCTATCTCCGCACTAAATCTCGTATAGTGCGTAAATAGACAAAGTGTCAACGCCGCGCGCCGCCCATCCGCATCTTCTGGCTCTTGCCATAGCGGGTCTTGCGGGTGCCGGGTTTGCCTTCGTTCGAGCGGCCCATCTGGGGCGCTTTTTGCTCGTGGACGGGTAGGCCCAGTTCCTCCTGCTCAAGCTGGCGGATTTCATCGCGGAGGCGGCCGGCTTCCTCGAATTCCAGGTCCGATGCGGCCTTGCGCATCTTCTTTTCCAAGTCCTCGATATAGGCGCGCAGATTGTGGCCGACCATGTGGGGCCGCTCGTCGTCGATCGGGACCGTGACCTGATCGCCCTGCGAGACGTCTTTGATAATGTCGCCGATGTTGCGGCGGATCGTCTGGGGGGTGATGCCGTTGGCTTCGTTATAGGCGACCTGCTTCTCGCGTCTTCGCCCGGTCTCGTTCATCGCGCGCTCCATCGATCCTGTCACGCGATCGGCATAGAGGATCACGCGGCCGTCGACGTTGCGCGCGGCGCGACCGATCGTCTGGATGAGCGAGGTTTCGGAGCGCAGGAACCCTTCCTTGTCGGCGTCGAGGATGCAGACGAGCCCGCATTCGGGAATGTCGAGCCCCTCGCGCAGCAGGTTGATGCCGACCAGCACGTCATAGACGCCCAATCGCAGGTCGCGGATCAGCTCAATGCGTTCCAGCGTCTCGACGTCGGAGTGCATGTAGCGGACCTTGAGCCCGGCCTCGTGCATGAACTCGGTGAGGTCCTCGGCCATGCGTTTGGTGAGGGTGGTGACGAGGGTGCGGTAGCCGGCCGACGCGGTCTTGCGGCACTCCTCGATGCAGTCCTGCACCTGCTCCTCGACCGGCTTGATCTCGACCGGCGGGTCGATCAGCCCGGTCGGGCGGATGACCTGCTCGGCGAAGACGCCACCGGTCTGCTCCATCTCCCACGAGCCCGGGGTGGCCGAGACGTAGGTGGTCTGCGGGCGCATCGCCTCCCATTCGTTGAACCGCAGCGGGCGATTGTCGATCGCGGAGGGCAGGCGGAAGCCATATTCGGCGAGCGTCAGCTTGCGGCGGTGATCGCCGCGCGACATGCCGTTGATCTGGCCGATGGTGACGTGGCTCTCGTCGACGAAGAGTAGCGCGTTTTCGGGGAGGTATTCGAAGAGTGTGGGCGGCGGCTCGCCGGGGAGGCGGCCGGTAAGGAAGCGGCTGTAATTCTCGATGCCCGCGCAACTGCCGGTCGCGGCGATCATCTCCAGGTCGAAATTGGTACGTTGTTCGAGGCGTTGCGCTTCGAGCAGCTTGCCCTCGGCGACGAGTTCCTTGAGGCGCTCGACCAGCTCGAACTTGATCGCCTCGCCCGCCTGCTTGAGCGTCGGCCCGGGGGTGACATAGTGCGAGTTCGCATAGACCCGCACCGAATTGAGCGAAGCGACCTTCTTGCCGGTCAGCGGATCGAACTCGACGATTTCCTCGATATCGTCGCCGAAGAAAGAGATGCGCCACGCGCTGTCTTCGTAATGCGAGGGGAAGATTTCGAGATTATCGCCGCGGACGCGGAAATTGCCGCGCGCGAAGGCGGCGTCGTTGCGCTTGTATTGCAGCGCGACGAGCTTGCGGACGATCTCGCGCTGGTCGACGCTCTGCCCCTTCTTCAGATCGAAGATCATCGCCGAATAGGTCTCGACCGAGCCGATGCCGTAGAGGCAGGACACCGACGCGACGATGATGACGTCGTCGCGTTCGAGCAGCGCGCGGGTGGCGGAGTGGCGCATCCGGTCGATCGCCTCGTTCACCGAGCTTTCTTTCTCGATGTACGTGTCCGACCGGGCGACATAGGCCTCGGGCTGGTAATAGTCGTAATAGCTGACGAAATATTCGACCGCGTTGTCCGGGAAGAACGACTTCATCTCGCCGTAGAGCTGGGCGGCGAGGATCTTGTTGGGCGCGAGGATGAGGGCGGGGCGCTGCAGTTCCTCGATGACGCTTGCCATCGTGAAGGTCTTGCCGGAGCCGGTGACGCCGAGCAGGACCTGGTCGCGCTCGCCGTCGCGCGCCGCGGCGGTCAGTTCCGCGATCGCGGTCGGCTGGTCGCCCGCGGCGACATAGTCGCTGACCAGCTTGAACGCCTTGCCGCCTTCGCCCTTGTCGGGGCGCGCGGGGCGGTGCGGCACGAAACTCTGGCCGGTTTCAGGCTCGTCGAGGCTGGTGCGAATCTGGATTGCCATAGATAGGGAATATGGGGCGCCCGCGCAGACGGTGCAACGAACGCAGGAGACACACGATGATCGGTTACGCGACGCTCGGATCGAACGACCTCGACAAGGCCCTGCCGTTCTACGACGCGCTGTTCGCGGTCGTCGGAGGCAAGCGGCTGATGCAGATGCCCGACGAGCGGCAGCTGACCTTTTATGGCAACGCGCCGAAGACGCCGATGGTCGCGATCGGCAAGCCCTATGACGGCGGCACCGCGACCGCGGGCAACGGCACGATGATCTCGCTGGCGATGGAAACGCGCGAACAGGTCGACGCGCTCTATGCCAAGGCCGTCGAGCTGGGCGGCGCGGACGAGGGCGCGCCAGGGCCGCGCGGGCCGGAGGCGATGGGCTTTTATGGCGGCTATTTCCGCGATCTGGACGGCAACAAGTTCTGCGCGTTCAAGATGGGGTGAAGCGTTGCGGGGGCGCGGCGTTTGCGATTGACGCGCGCTGCGCCTACCAGCGGCGGACATGACCACCGATACCGTCCCCGCCCGCCGCGTCCGCCGGTGGACGCCGCGCCGCGTCCGCGCTTTGATGCGGTCGCGCGGGCCGACCTCGCTCCAGTTCCGGCGGCGGATCGCGGTGCTGACGGGTGCGGTGGCGATCGGAATCGTCGCGGTCCTGTTTGCGAAAGCCGCCGATTTGCTGGGCGCGGCGTTCGGCGAGTGGGTCGATCGTAACCGCTATGCGCCGCTGGTCGTGACGCCGTGCGCGTTCGCGGTGTTCGTATGGGCGACGCGGCGCTTCGTGCCCTATGCGCGCGCATCCGGCATCCAGCAGGTGATCGCCGCACGGCACGATCCCGACGGGGCGACGCGCGGCCTCATTTCGCTGAAGACGGGGATCGGCAAGATTTTCCTGACGCTGGGCGCGATCGGGGTGGGCGCCTCGACGGGGCGCGAGGGGCCGACAGTGCAGCTCGCCGCGGCGATCATGGGCGCGACTCACCGGCTGCTGGGCGTGTCTCTGCGCGGCGCGGTGGTGATCGCGGGCGGGGCGGCGGGCGTTGCGGCGGCGTTCAACACGCCGCTTGCCGGCGTGATGTTCGCGATCGAGGAGCTGGCGGCTGCCTATGAGCAGAAAGTGACGCTGCTGGTCCTGTCGGCGATCGTCATTTCGGGCATGGTCGCACAGTCGCTCGCGGGCGATTACGTCTATTTCGGCGCGATCGGTGCGACGATGCCGATCGGGCCGGCGCTGGTGGTCGTGCCCGTCGCGGGGCTGATCGGCGGAGCGGCGGGCGGCTTGTTCTCGAAGTCCATGCTGTCGATCCTTGTCGGCGAGAATCCGGTGCGAAGCTTCGCGCGCGCCCGGCCGATCACCTTCGGGTTCCTCTGCGGCGTGGTGGTCGCGGTGCTCGGCGTGATGACGAGCCTGACATGGGGCACCGGCTATGCTTCGGCGCGCGCGATGATCGTCGGCGTCGATGCGCCGTTATGGTTCGGGCCGGCCAAGGCGCTGGCGACGCTGGCGACGGCGGTCGCGGGGCTGCCGGGCGGGGTGTTCGCGCCGTCGCTGGCAGTCGGCGCCGGCTTCGGCAATCTGCTGCGCGAGCTGTTCCCGAACGATCCGGCAAAGGCGGTCGTGATCCTGGGGATGGTCGCCTATTTCGCCGGCGTCGTCCGCGCACCGCTGACCGCGGTCATCATCCTGTCCGAAACCACCGCGAGCCGAGGCCTGATGCTGCCAATGTTCGCAACCGCCTTCATCGCAGACTGGGCGAGCCAGGCGGTGTGTCGCGAAAAGCTGTATCACGGCCTGTCGCGGCCGTTCCTTGCATCAGCGCAGGGCGCGGACGGCGGGAGTGTCGAGGCAGGCAAGCCGCGCGGCGCGGGATAGCGGCTTGACCGGCGCCGGTGGCGCGTAAGCGGAGACGTCCACCGGCTGGCCGATCCGCGCCGGTGCGAAGCCGGTCTGCCCGGTGCATTTCATCGCTGCCGCGAGCATCTTGGGCGGCGTATCCCACGCCTCGTAGCTGAGACGAAAGGTGCCCCAATGGATCGGGATCGCATGCGCGGCGCCGAGCCGGCGATAGACCTCCACCGCATCGACCGGGCCGATATGGCTGCCGATCCCCATCTGCCCGGGCACGAAGCGGAACGCGCCGATCGGGATGAGTGCGAGGCGGATGGGGCCGAGGCGTGCGGCTTCGGTAATCCATTGACCGTCGCCCATGCCGGTATCGCCAGCGAAGAAGATGTTGCCGCCGGGAAGGTGCACGATGAAGCTTGACCACAGCGCGCGGTTGCGATCGGTGAACCAGCGGCTCGACCAGTGGTGATTGCGGGTGACGACGACTTCGATGTTGGGCCGCACCTTGATGCGGTCGCCCCAGTCGAGCGCAGTCGCTTTCACAGCAGCCGCGCCGATGACGCTGTCGTTTCCGAGACTGGTGAGGATCATCGGGTGGTCTCGGTCCCACAGCGCTCTCAGCGTTTTCAGGTCCATGTGATCGTAATGATTGTGGCTGACGAGGATCAGATCGATCTTCGGCAGGTCGGTCAGCCGCACGCCGGGTTCTGCGACGCGTGCAGGGCCGAAACCGAACGGTCCTGCGGTGCGGCTCCAGACGGGGTCGGTAAGGATATTCAGGCCGCCCGTCTGGACGAGGACGGTCGCGTGGCCGATCCAGGTCGCGACCATGCGCTCGCCCATCACGCGCCGCTCGGGCTTGCTTGGTTGCACGGTGACGTGATCCGGCCAGACCGGGCGACCGTCATTGCCGGTCAGATATTTCCAGAAGAATCCCGCACGACTGCCGCCGGTCGGCATGCGGATGGTGTCGGAATCGCCATCGGGATTGAAGAATCGGTCGCCGTCATAATGCGGGCCGGGTGCCCCGTCATAATAGCGTCGGTCGAGAAAATGCGGGACGATGACGATCGCCAGCAGCGCGAGGATGAGCGCGATCCACAATGTCTTGCCGATCGCTTTCAGGATGGTCGTGAAAATCGCGCGGCCCCTTTTGTATCGGCGGGTGGCACAACGCAGCGCGCGCGGCAACGCTCCGCTTGCGCGGCGGTCGCGAACCGCTAGCGTCCGAGTGGATCAAAGGGGGACGGATATGCGGCGGATGATTCTCGCACTGGCACTGGCTACGGCGTTGCCGGTCGCGGTGCAGGCCAAGACGGTGCCGGTCGAGGAGCGCACGGTCGAGCAGTTGCAGGCGGAAATGACCGCAGGCCGCGCCTCAAGCGTCGATCTGGTGCAATCCTATCTCAAGCGGATCGCGGCGATGGATCGCAAAGGGCCAACGCTGCGTGCGATCATTGCGCTCAATCCCGATGCAATCGCGCAGGCGAAGGCGCTGGATGCGGAGCGCAAGGCGGGGCGCATTCGCGGGCCGCTCCACGGCGTGCCGATCCTCATCAAGGACAATATCGAGACGGCGGATCGAATGGCGACGACCGCGGGCAGCCTTGCACTCAAGGACAATGTGACCGGGCGCGACGCGCCGCTGGTCGCGGAATTGCGCAAGGCGGGCGCGGTGATCCTCGGCAAGACCAATCTCAGCGAATGGGCGAACATCCGTTCGACCCGGTCGATGAGCGGCTGGAGCGCGGTCGGGGGGCTGGTGAAGAACCCCTATGCGCTCGATCGCACCGCGTGTGGATCGTCGTCCGGCTCCGGCGCGGCGACCGCGGCGAGCTTTGCCGCGGCGGCGGTGGGAACAGAGACCGACGGCTCGGTCGTCTGTCCGTCCTCGATCAACGGGCTGGTGGGCTTGAAGCCGTCGATCGGGCTGGTGAGCCGCACCCATGTCGTGCCGATCAGCCACAGCCAGGACACGCCGGGGCCGATGGCGAAGACGGTGCGCGATGCCGCGATTCTGTTCTCCGCGATGTCGGCGGCGGACCCCGCCGATGCGGTGACGGCGGGAGCGGTGAAGAAGGACTATGCGGCGGGGCTGTCGGCAAGTGCCTTGTCCGGGCTTCGCGTCGCGGTGCTGCGGCCGGATATGACCCCCGATCTCGCGGCGAAGTATCAGGCGGCGCTGGATGTTCTGAAAGCGGCAGGGGCGGAACTGGTAGAGGTCACTGCGCCCAAGCTTGAGGGAATCGGCGATGCGGAACTGACCGTTCTCCAGACCGAGCTGAAGGCCGATCTCGACACTTATCTCGCGACGACGCCGGCCGCGGTGAAGACGCGCACGCTCGACGACGTCATCGCGTTCAATCGCGCGAACCGGGCGACCGAGATGCCGTATTTCGATCAGGAGACGTTCGAGGCGGCAGCGAAGACCAAGGGGCTGAACGATCCTGCCTACAAGGCGGCGCGCGCGAAATCGCTGAAGATGGCATCGGAAGCGATCGACGGGATGCTCGCCAAGGCGAGGGCGACGGTGCTGGTCGAGCCGACCTATGGCCCGGCCTGGCTGCAGGAACCGGTTTACGGCGATCAATATGGCGGGCCGTCCTCGTCGGAGCTGCCGGCGATCGCGGGCTATCCGAACCTGACGGTGCCGATGGGGCTGGTGCGCGGCCTGCCGGTCGGGCTGTCGTTCATCGCGACGAAGTTCGGCGAGGCGACGGTGCTCGGCGCGGGCTATGCCTATGAGCAGCGCGCGAAGGCGCGGGCCGCGCCGCGATATCTGCCGGGCGCGGATGTCGGGCCGGGGCTGGAGGGGGTGCGGTAGCGACTATTCGTTAGCCCTGAGCGAAGTCGAAGGGCGGGCTTCGACTTCGCTCAGCCCAAACGGGAGGGCGCTGCGATTCCCGAAACCCGCCATTGCCAGAGCATCAGCAGCGGCACGACGACCGTCTCCATGACCAGCCCAAGCTGATGCCCCGTCGAAGGCGCACCGACCTCGATCCAGGACAGCCCGCGCGACAGGCCGCCGACAAAAATCAGCCCGCCGAGCAGACGAAACCGCGCGCCCTTGCGCTCGATATCGGGAATGCAGCTGAGAAAGCCGATTCCGGTCGCGAAGAAGATGCCCGAGATATAGCGGAAATGGCTGTCCAGATCGCGTGGCACGTCTGTCAGATGGCCGAACGGCGCGGGGCCGTGGAGGATGCCCTGCGCGCCGACGATGAGCGGTAGCAGGCACGCGACGGCTACGACCACCTGCAGGAGGCGCTTCTCGATCATTCGTCCAGCTCCAGCAATTCACTCCGCACGCGCACCGCGGCGAGCGACACGCGCACCTCGACGATGAAGGCGATGAGGCTCGCGATCAGCAGCAGCATCGCGAGGATGAAGGTGACCGCGACGTAGCGGCCGATATGGAGCTTTGCGAGTTCGGCGACGAACAGCATCGCGACGACCGAGCAGGTCATCACCGCGCTCGCCACCGCCAGAAACAGGCCGTTGTTGATGACGGTGATCCGCCGGTCGAGCACGCGCAGTTCCCAGACATGGCGGTCATGCTCCGGGCCTTCGGAGCGCGGATGCAGCGTTTCCAGCGCGCGGACCCGGTCGACGACGCGCGCGAGGCGCCCCGCAAGCACGTTCAATAGCGCGCCGATGCCGGCGAGCATGAAGACGGGCGAGAGCGAGAGCTGGATCGTCTGGGCGATCGTCGAGACGGCGGGGGAAAACTGCTGCACGGCGGCCTGTGTGCCGTTCGCGCCGGTTTGGAGCAAGTCAAACCCGTTGGTAACCTCGGCTGCGCTAAATGCGAAAACGTCATGACCAAGCCGATGCCGCTCAGCGATTTCACGCGCCTGCCGCGCGCCATTCAGGGCGTGGTCGTGGATGGGCTTGCCGCCGCGATCGACACTGTGGCGGATGCGGGGCCGGCTTCGCACCGGTTCCTGCGCTACCAGTGGTTCGCGGCTGCTGTCGCTGCCTATGGCGGGCATCCGCGCACGCTGATCGTGACGGCCGAGGAGCGGCCCGTACTGGCGCTGCCCTTCGTCGCCACCGGGCCGAAGATGCTGAAGCTGGCGAGCGTGCCGGGCTGCTACTGGCCGTTCCGCAGCTTTGCGCTGGCAAGCGATGCGGGCGAGGATGTGCTGGGCGAGGCGCTGGCGGTGCTGTCGCGCCATGTCCGCGCGCTGCGTATCGGACCGGTCCACGATGATGATCCGAGCGTCGCGCCTCTGCTCCACGTGGCGCGCGCGCGTGGCTGGGCGGTGATCGACCGGTTCGTGGCGCAGAGCTATCTGCTCGACATGCGCGCAGCGCAGGCGGACGGCACATGGCCGCGCGGATCGACGCTGCGCAAGAACAGGTTCCACGAGAAGCATCTGGCCGACCACGGTGCGCTGAAGTGGAGCTTCGTGAACGGGAGCGACTGGCCGGAAGCGTTCGATGATCTCGCCGCCGTCGAGGCGAAGAGCTGGATCGCCGATCGTACCGACGGACGCGATGCGAAGTTCACCGCAAGCGGCCACGGCGCCTTCTGGCGCGCGGCGGCGTCCGATCCGGTGCTCGCCGCGATGATGCGGGCTGCGGTGCTGCGCGTGGACGGCGTGCCCGCCGCCTTCTCCTTCGATCTCGATGCGGGCGACCTGAAATACGCGGTCGCAAACAGCTACGATCCGACATTTGCGAAGCACTCGCCCGGCAAGCTGCTCTACTACCGCAATCTCGTCGATGCGCGCGCGCGCGGCGTAACGCGGGTCGATTGGGGGGCGGGCGACAGCGGCTACAAGCGCACGATCGGCGCGGAGGCGGGCCCGGTGATCCGAGACTGGCTGCTGCTGCGGCCGGGCTTTCCTGCGTTCGCCGGACGTTTGCTGGCGCCATTCTGGCGGCGCAGCGGCAACTGACGTCAGGACCGGCGATGCAGCGCCGCCGCCAGCAGCGGCTCCAGCCGCCTCGATCCCGGAATGCTCAGATGGTGGCTGTCGAAATAGAGCGGCGTGCCGTCGGCGAACCCCAGGCATTGGTTGCCCGGGCACAGCGCCTGTTCGGGATAGACACGGGTGAGATTGGGGTGCCGGCCGAGTCCGTCGAGCAGGGGAATCGCGTAGCGCTGCCGGTGAAGATACTGCGCCTCCGATACGCCGAACGAAGCGGGATGGCGTCCCTCTGCCGTCAGCCGCGCGATCGTTGACGGGATGTCATATCCCATTTCCGGCACGGGATAGATCAGCACGACATGCTTGTCCGCAGCGAGCAGCCGCGCGACCAGCGTGTAGAGTCCCCGGCGCAGGCCGCGTCGCGCCTCCGCCGTGAACTGCGGATAGCGATGCCCCGCGGCATCCTGCAGCACCGGCAGGTCGGCATTGTTCTCCGCCGGGCCGTAGCGAGTCGCGCGCCCACGCGAATAGAGCGACCAGCGCGCCGCGATGATGACGGTGGTGATTTCCGGGTGCGTCAGCACATAGTCCAGGCGGCGCTGGTTGCCGGCGATGCAATCGGCATCGGTCCCGACGCCGAGCAGCGGGGGACAGCGCGGAGTCGCGCCATAGACTGTGGCGGGGCCGGTGCGGGCAATGTCTCTGAGCGCGCCGTAGAGCGCGCCCGCATGTGAATCGCCCCACAGGAACAGCGTCGCACGGCGCGGATTGCCGATGGTGCAGGGCGATCCGGCCGCAAGCTGCAGCGCGGTCGCCGCGCACCGGTCCGCACGCGGATTCTGCGACCGCGCATAATTCTCCATCGTATCGACCGCCGGGGAGAAGCGGCCGGGGAATCCGCCCGAAAAATAGATGGTGCCTCCCGCAGCGGCACTCACCGCGGCGGTGGCCGCTGCGAGGCCGAAGACGCGGCGGCGTCCGTGCACGGCCGGGTCCTTCGGCTTGCGAAAGGGGAGCTCGATGAAGCGCCATGACAGGGCGCCGATCACAAACGATGCGGCGAGCAGCAGCAGCGACTGCGCAAAACTCGGCTCGTCGATGATGTAGTAGCTGAAGAAGACGATCAGCGGCCAGTGCCACAGATAGACCGAGTAGGAGATCAGGCCGATGAACACGAGCGGGCGGCTCGACAGGATTTGCCCCACGACGGTCTTTCCGCCTTCGCCCGCATGAATAACGAGCATCGCACCGGCGCAAGGGAGAAGCGCAGCGGCGCCCGGAAACGGCGTCGTCTCGGCAAGGGCGGTGACGGCAAAGAGGATGAGCGCAAGGCCCGCCAGCGCGGCGAACTCGCGCACATAGGCGTTGTCGATCCGGGGAATGGCGCCGAGCGCAAGCAGGCTGCCGCACAGCAATTCCCACATCCGGTATTGCGGCAGGTAGAAGACCGCCGATTGCGCGGCGCGGAGTGCGACGACGCTCGCGACGAACGACGCGAGCGCGATTCCACCCAGCACGGTGACCGTGTGGTGGCGGAACCGGTGGCGCAGCAGCATGAGGAGTGGCGGGAACAGCAGGTAGAACTGCTCCTCGATCGCGAGCGACCAGGTGTGGAGCAGCGGCTTTGCCTCGGCCGCTTCGAAATAGCTGCCCTGTTCCCACAGGAAGACATTGGACACGAACCCAGCCGCGCCGGCGACATTGCGCCCGAATTTCGCGAAATTGTCAGGCATCAGCAGGATCGCGGCGGCGATGGCCGCAGCCGCCAGCATTGCGAACAATGCCGGGAACAGCCGCCGGATACGGCGTTCGTAGAAATGCGCGATCGAGAAGCGCCCGGTCAGAATCTCGTGATCAATGAGCTTCGTGATGAGGTATCCGGAGATGACGAAGAACACGTCGACCCCGACGAACCCGCCCGCCGCCGAGCCGAGCCGTGCATGGAACAGCACGACCGCGATGACCGCCAGCGCGCGCAGGCCATCGATATCCGCGCGGTATGTCCCCGCCCGCGCTGATATGGGCGCGGGTCGGGGTCCGGCAAAGGGCGACGACACTGCAAACGGCATCGGGTTTCCCGGGGAGCTGGAAATCCCGCGCACCATGCGTGACCACGGCAAGAAAGGTAACGACCCCTGACGGGTTTGCCGCGGCTATTTTGCAGTAGCCCAGTGGGTTAGCGAGGGAGAGGCGGCTGGCCGTGCGGACCGAAATCCTCTCCTGGAAGGGGAGGTGGCGCGCTAGCGCCGGAGGGGTATCTCGCTATCGGCAGCGGGGACACCCCTCCGACAGCGCTGCGCGCTGCCCCCTCCCCTTACAGGGGAGGATCACCTGCTGACTAAACCCAGCCTTCGAGCACCTGATCGGGCGGGCGGTGTCCGTCGGCCCACATTCGGATGTTCGCCATCACCTTCTCGCCGGTCGCCATGCGCGCTTCGTAGGTGGAGGACGCGGTGTGCGGCATCAGGATGACGCCCGGCAGCGCCAGCAACCGCGGATCGATATGCGGCTCGTTCCAATAGACGTCGATCGCCGCACCCGCGACGGCGCGGCCTTCCAGCGCAGCGATGAGCGCGGCCTCGTCGATCACCTGCGCGCGGGCGGTATTCACCAGATACGCGCTCGGCTTCATCAGCGCGAGCCGGCGCGCGTCGATGAGATGTTCGGTCTGCGGCGTGTGCGGGGTGTGGATCGTCAGGATGTCGATTCCGCCGAGCATCGTATCGAGATCGGGCTGCCAGATCGCGCCGAGCTGCGCCTCCAGCACCTCGGGCAGACGGTGGCGGTTGTGGTAATGGACGCCGAGCCCGAACGCCCGCGCGCGCGCCGCGACTGCCTGGCCGATCCGCCCCATGCCGAGGATGCCGAGCGTCTTGCCGCCCACCCGGTTGCCGAGCATCCCGCCGGGACGCCAGCCGGTCCACTCGCCCGACCGCGCCAGCCGCTCGCCCTCCGCCAGCCGCCGCGGCAGCGCCAGGATCAGCGCCATCGCCATGTCGGCGGTATCCTCGGTCAGGACGCCAGGCGTATTGGTGACGATGATGCTGCGCGCGCGCGCCGCCTTCAGATCGATGTGATCGACGCCGTTGCCGAAGCTGGCGATGAGGCGAAGCCGGTCGCCCGCGCCGTCGATCAGGTCACCGTCGATCATGTCGGTGACGGTCGGCACGAGCACGTCGCAGTCCGCCATCGCCGCGGCGAGCTGATCGCGCGTCATCGGGGTGTCCGACCGGTTGTTCACCGTATCGAACAGCGCCTCCATCCGGTCCATGACCGCATCGGGCAGCTCACGGGTGACGATCACCCGGGGACGGGCGTTGCGCTTGGCCATGACGGTGGATTGGCGGAGCGGCGCGGGCGCGTCAACGCGGTTGATGGAAGCGGCTGCGGCGCGCTAGACGCTGGAGCGGGGTACGGTTCGCGTAACAGGGATGGACGGATGATGCGGCGATTGGCGTGGGCGGTGGCGCTCTTTGGGGTCGGCGGGGCGGCGATGCCGGTGCAGACGACGACCGCCTTCGCGGCGGAGGCGAAACGCAAGCCGCCCTATTTCGCGTCGATCGCCCCGACGCGGGCGCGGATGCGATCGGGGCCGGGGCGCACCTATCCCTCGACCTGGGTCTATATCCGCGCCGACCTGCCGGTGAAGGTCGTCGATCTCTACAAGGAATGGCGCAAGATCGAGGACCCCGGCGGGACCAGCGGCTGGATGCTCGGCACGATGGTCAGCGACCGGCGCACCGCGGTGGTGCAGGGCGGCATCGCCGAAATGCGCGACAAGGCGGGGTTCGGCGCGAAGGTCGTGTGGCGCGCGGAACCCGGTGTCATCGGGCGGATCAGCGAATGCGGCAGCGGCTGGTGCCGCTTCGACGTGAAGGGACAGGCGGGCTTCGTCGAGGCGAGTCATTTATGGGGCGTGGCGTCAGACGAGGTGATTCCTTGAGCTATCCCCCAAACACCGTTCGGGCTGCGCTTGTCGAAGCCCCGTATTTCCTTGCGAAGGAAGAACGGCACTTCGACAAGTTCAGTGCGAACGGATTGAGGTTGTGAGTCTTTCAATACCCGGCTTCAATCTCGACGCCTTCGTCGCGGCGACGCTGGCGGAAGACCTCGGCTCGGAAGGTCGCGACGTGACGTCCGAAGCGGTGATCCCCGCCGATGCGCGCTTTGCCGGGGTGATGGACACCCGCGATGCGATCGTCGTCGCTGGGATGGAGATCGCGGAGGCGTTCTTCCGCGCGCTCGACCCGGATGTTCGGATCGACCGGCTGGTGGATGACGGCCAGCAGGTGCCGAGCAGCGCAGACCTGATGCGCGTCGAGGGTTCCGCACGCGCGCTCCTCACCGCGGAACGATCGGCGCTCAACACCGTCCAGCATCTGTCGGGGATCGCGACGCTGACCCGCGCCTATGTCGATCGTATCCGCGGCACGGGCGCGACGCTGCTCGATACGCGCAAGACAATCCCCGGGCTGCGCGTGCTGGAGAAATACGCCACGCGGATGGGGCGCGCGGAGAACCACCGCATGGGGCTGTGGGATGCGGCGATGATCAAGGACAACCACGTCGCGGTCGCCGGCGGCGTCGGCGAGGCGGTTTCGCGCGCCAGGGCGGCGGGGATCGCGCGGATCATCGTCGAGGTCGATTCGGTCGATCAGATCGAACCCGCGCTCGCGGCGGGGGCGACGCATCTGTTGCTCGACAACATGACACCGCCGGTCCTGCGCGGCGCGGTGACACTCGTCGGCGGGCGGGTGCCGACCGAAGCATCGGGCGGGGTGACGCTGGAGACGATCCGCAGCATCGCCGAGACGGGGGTGACCTATGTCAGCGTCGGGCGGCTGACCCAGTCCGCGCCCGCGGCCGATATCGGGCTGGATTTCGTCGCAATTTGAGGCGATGCCTTGCGCACCGTTTTGAGGGGGGAACACCGTGCAGCGACCACCGTCGATCGTCCGTTACGAACAGCTATATCTCGCATCCGTCGTCATTTCGCTGATCGTCGGGCTGCTGACCTACGGGACCCGGGTCGATCTGCTCGCCGCGAACCCGCAGGTCGCGACCCTGGCGCAGCCGATCGTGCTCGGGGCGACCGCGATCGGCCTGCTCATCAGCGCGGTGCTGTGGTGGTATACCGCGCGGCAGCCGGGGATCGTCGCGAAGTGGATCGTCGTGGTGTTCGCGGCCTTCGCCGCGATCGGCGTGCTGCTCGCGGTGCCGACGCTGATGCGCGACGGCCCGGTGCCGGTCTATGCGATTGCGGCGGGGATTGTCGCGAACGCGCTCTACATCGCCGCGGCGGTGCTGCTGTTCCGTGCGGATGCGAAGCTGTGGTTTGGCGAGGCTCCAGACGGCGACGATGCGGAGGAGGCGGCGTGATCGTGCGCGGCGCGATCCTCGCAGCGATGCTGGCGCTGCCCGCGGTCGCGCAGGCGCAGGCCTATGAGTGCGCGATCCCCTCGAAAGTCCAGCGCGTCCGGCCGGACCTGCCGAGTGCCGAGCAGCCCAGACGCGTGCTGCCGATCGGCGGCTACACGCTCGCGATCACCTGGGCGCCGCAATATTGCCACGACCATGCGCGCGAGGCCTCGGCGCGCTTCCAGTGCAAGGCGGGCAACCGCTTCGGCTTCACCCTTCACGGCCTGTGGCCGGATGGTCGCGGCGCGGAATGGCCGCAATACTGCAAGGCGACCGCTCTCGTTCCGCAGCCGGTGATCCGGCGGACGCTGTGTTCGACCCCGTCGGCACAGCTGATCCAGCACGAATGGGCGAAGCACGGGACCTGTATGGCGGGCTATGATCCGGCGCGGTTCTTCCGGACCTCGACCGCGATGTACCGCCGCTTGCGCTACCCCGACATGCAGGCACTGTCGCGCACGCCGCTGACCGCGGGGAAGCTTGCGGCGGCGTTGGCGCGCGCGAACCCCGGCTTGCGCGCGGACGGGATGCGGATCACCGCGAACCGGCAGGGCTGGCTCGACGAGATCTGGCTCTGCCTCGATACGCGGATGCGGTATCAGCGCTGCCCGGCGCATCAGGGCGGTCTCGCGCCGAATGCGCGCGTGAAGGTGTGGCGCGGGGTGCGGTAGCGGGACGACGCGATTCCGTCACCCCAGCGAAGGCTGGGGTCTATGTCTGGTCGATGAGCCACCCGATAGAGACATGGATCCCCGCCTGCGCAGGGATGACGGAATCAGGATAGCCGCTCCGCCGTCGCGCGGATGAGGGCGATCATGTTGGGGATGCCCTGCGTCCGGTTCGAGCTCAGTTGCGCACGCAGATCGAAGGGGCTGAGGGCTGCATCGATATCGGTCGCGAGGATGGTGGCGGGGGCCCTGTCCTGCACCGCCGACAGAACGAGCGCGATGATGCCCTTGGTGATCGCGGCATTCGAATCGGCGAGGAAGTGGAGCGTGCCATCCTCGCGGGTTGTCGGATAGACCCAGACCGAGGCCGAGCAGCCGCGCACCAGCGTCGCGTCAGTCTTGAGCGCGGCGGGCATGTCCTCGAGCTCGCGGCCGAGTTCGATCAGCAGCCGGTAGCGTTCGTCGCCTTCCAGGAACTCATATTCGTCGCGGATGTCGTCGAGGGTGCGCATGGGGGGCGGGTAGCGCCTATTGCTCCGGTCGTCACCTACCAGACGATGCCGCTCCCCTCCCTGGAAGGGAGGGGTAGGGGTGGGTTGCTCTCCGTAGGCGGGACTCTCGTGGAAGCCGACCCACCCCCGACCCCTCCCTTCCAGGGAGGGGAGTTTTCGTCCTGCAGCGTGGACTTACAAATCCACGCCGGCCGCGATCGCTTCCAGCTTGCGGATGCGTTCCTTCAGATCGGCGATCTCGATCCGGGCGCCCGCACTCGGCGCGCCGGGCATCGCCAGATTCTGGGCCGGGGTGTGGTGATCGAGCTGCAGCTGTTGCAGCTGGAGCCAGCCGCGCCAGCCCGCCAGCATGGCGGTGGTGAGCATGGCGAGGCCAGCAAGGCTCGCCGCCGCCATGGTCAGGTAGAAAACGGGGTCGGACATCGCTGCCTTCTCCTCTTTCAGCGATCGCGCAGCCGCTCGATCTCCTGATCGAGATCGAGACTGCTGCGATTGTCGGTGATGACGCGCTCAAGCACCTGAACGCGGTCCTTCAAGGTGCGCACTTCGTCGCGCAGGCGCATGGTGTCGGCACTTTCGACCGGCTGGGCGTGTTCCCCGCGCCAGCTCTGGCCGGAGCGTGCCCGGGCTTTCATGACCCCGCCGATCATCGCGATCAGCACGATCAGGACCACCATCGTTTCGCCGTTGATCATTGCTCAAACCCTTCTGTGTGGCTTCGTTGGCGTGAAATTCAGTTGGGACGGTCTTCGAGCGCCGGCATGTCGCGCAGCCGTTCGATCTCGTCGGACAGGTCGATCCCCTTGTCGGTCACGATCCGCTCCAGCACGCGGACGCGCTGTTCCAGACGTTCGGTCTGCGCGGCGTATTGCGCGGCTTTCTCGGCGACCATCGATGCTTCCAGCTCCATCTTGCGGTGCTGGTAGGCGAACCAGGGCTTCAGGAAGACGCCGCCGAAGATCGCGAGCAGCCCGCAGGAGATGCCGAGGATCGGAATAAGAAAGGGGCTCATCGATCAGCCTTTCAATTGGTGCGATCGCGCAGGCGATCGATCTCGGTGGAAACCTGATGGCCGGTGTCGGTCACGATGCGCTCGACATTGGCGAGCCGGTCCTTGATCGAACCGAGCTCGGCGCGGAGCTGGGCGTTTTCCTGGCTCAGCAGCTTGATCCGTTCGACCGATTCCTCGTCCTTGCGGGGATATACTGCCTGCCCCCAGGCGCCGTCGAGCGGGTAGCCGTTCTTGATGCGCATCCAGGTGGTCAGGACCCATCCGCCGACCGCGATCCCGACGACGATGGCGATGATCGGCGCGATGCGCAGGACATCCATGAATATCGGCGACATGATCTTTTCTCCCCTCAGTTCCGGTCGCGCAGCGCGTCGATCTCGCGGGCGGTGCGCTCGGCGGGATCGGTGGCGATCCGTTCGAGGACCGCGATCCGCTCCTCAAGGCGGCTGACCTGGCCGGTCAGCTTCTCGTTTTCCCCGGTAAGCAGCATGATCTTGCGGGCGTCGTCGAGATTGCCGTCGTCGCTGGCGAAGCCACCGAACCGAGTCACCCGGCGGTGGCGCCGTCCGCCGAACCCGCCCCAGTCGCTGGTCGGCTCATAGCCGTGCTTCGCGCGGATCCAGTTGTTGATGATCCATCCCCCCGTCGAGATCGCGATGATCGCGAGGACAAAGGCCGGCCCGTGAAAGTCCATTGTGAAACTCCCCTAATGTGCCGCGGTCGGGATCAGCGCAGGCTGTCGATCTCGCTGGCGAGCCGGCTGTTGCGGCTGGTGTAGTGATATTCGATATCCGCCAGGCGCCGGTCGATGTCGCGCAGCTTGGAGCGGACCTCCCCGGTAGAGCGGCGCGGGTTGGACCGCACGCCCTGCCAGAACTTTGCGTCCTCCGGAGTCTCGTAGAGGCCGATCGGCCGTTCGGTCGCCATCCAGGCGACGAGCCAGTAGGCGATGAGCGTCCACGGAAAGCCGCCGGCGAGCGTCAGGATGACTGCGGCAAGGCGGACCCAGATGACCTCGATCCCCGTATAGTCGGCGATCCCGGCGCAGACGCCCTTGTATTTGCCGTCCTGCTTGTCGAGGTAGAATTTGGTGCGGCTGTCGGTCATCGATCAGTTCCTCCGGTCGGAGAGAAGGTCGTTCGCCTGGTAGCTGGCGAGGCCGGGCTTCCAGTCGGGATTGTCGGCGGCGACGATCCGCTCGACGGTGTTCACCCGGTCTTCGAGGCGGCGGGCGAGCTGATACATCTCGTCCAGCATCTTCTCGTCCTCGTCGGTGATCTTGGGCGCCTGCTTCCATTTCGTCACGTAGTGGAAGATCAGCCACGGCAGCCCGATGAAGAGCATCGCGCAGATGAAGACGGGGGTTGCGAAGTCTTCCATCTCAACCCTCCAGCTTGCCGGTGTTGCCGAGGCGCGCCTTCAAGGCGGCGAGTTCGGCGTCGACCTTGTCGCTGGCCTTCAGCTCGGCGAGCTCTTCCTCCAGCGTCTTGGGCGGCGCGCCGAGACCCAGCGCCTCGGCGCGGCCTTCGGCGGCATCGACGCGGCGTTCCAGGACGTCGAACCTGCTGAACGCCTCGTGCGTCTTCGGGCCGTTCCACATCTCGCGCAGCTTCACGCGGTTGTTGGCGCTTTCCAGACGGGTCGAGATGCCGTTCTGCTTGTTGCGCGCCTCGCGCAGCTTCGCCTGCAGCTTGGCGATGTCCTCTTCCGACGCGCGCAGCGCATCGTCGAGCACCGAGATTTCCGCGGAAAGCTGGTCGATCATGTCGGCCGCCTTCTGCTTTTCGACGAGCGCCGCCTTGGCAAGGTCCTCGCGACCCTTGGACAGCGCGAGCTCCGCCTTCTCGGTCCAGCTTTCCTGGAGCTGATCGAGCTTGCTCACATGGCGCCGCATTTCCTTCTGGTCGGCGATGGTCCGGGCTGCGGACGCGCGCACCTCGACCAGCGTCTCCTCCATTTCGAGGATGATCATGCGGATCATCTTCGCGGGGTCTTCCGCCTTGTCGAGAAGCTCGGCCATGTTGGCGGCGACGATGTCGCGGGTGCGGGAGAAAATGCCCATCTAGCGATACTCCGAAATTGCGGGTCTGGGTTTACACTGTCCGCCGGGGCAGAGCGAGGGCTGGCCTGCCCCGGCGGGACCGTTCACGCGATGACGCGAACGATGTGGTGGGTCGCATCCGCTTGTGCCGGGCCGACCGCGCCGACCACGCAGAGCGTGGAGAAGACGATGGTGCAGGCGATGGCGGCGAGGGTGCGGCCGATTTCGTTGGTCTTGAACATGGTGTGTCTCCTTGAACCTTGTTTAGCCGCTCCGCGGCGGGAACCTTGTGGCACCGCTTTGCGGCGGGTTGCCTGCTGCTTTGCAGGGGGCGTGCCAATTTTGAAATCGGCGGAAATCTGCGAGTTTTTGCGCCGCTGCGCGTTCAGCCAAACTTCAGGCTTGCCAATGTTTGGGATTTTGCGCCAAGCATCGGTTCATGGAGCGCGCAAGCCAGGTCATCGGCCAATCGGGGGTCTTTCTCGACGCGCTGGAGCGTGCGAGCCGCGCCGCCGCGCTCGATCGCCCGGTGCTGGTCATAGGCGAGCGCGGGACGGGCAAGGAACTGGTCGCGGAGCGCCTCCACCGCCTGTCGCCGCGCTGGGACCAGGCGCTGGTGGTGATGAACTGCGCGGCGCTTCCCGAAACGCTGATCGAGGCCGAGCTGTTCGGGCACGAGGCGGGGGCGTTCACCGGCGCGACCAAGGCGCGGGTCGGAAGGTTCGAGGAAGCGGATGGCGGCACGCTGTTTCTCGACGAGCTCGGCACGCTCTCGATGGGTGCGCAGGAGCGCCTGTTGCGCGCGGTCGAATATGGCGAAATCACCCGGATCGGATCGTCGCGGCCGGTGCGGGTCGACGTGCGCATCGTGGCGGCGACCAACGAGCATCTGCCCGACAAGGTGGAGGATCACAGCTTCCGCGCCGACCTGCTCGACCGGCTATCGTTCGAGGTGGTAACGCTGCCCCCCTTGCGCGCGCGTCGCGGCGACGTGCCAGTGCTCGCCGATCATTTCGGGCGGCGGATGGCCGCGGAGCTGGGGCGCGATCGCTGGCCGGGCTTCGGCCCGACCGCGCTCGACGCGATGGCGGAATATCGATGGCCCGGCAATGTGCGCGAGCTGCGCAACGCGGTGGAGCGCGCGGTGTATCGTTGGGAGGAGGAGGGGCCGATCGACCGGGTCGAGTTCGATCCTTTCGCCTCTCCCTATCGCCCCGCGGGTTCGGCTCATGCGGCGCCGTCAAAGGCCGAACCCGCGCCCGCGCTGCCGCCGAAAGACCAGGAGGACGAGCCGGTCGCGGCATGCGAGGCGGGGCCGTCCGACTTCAAGGCGCGGGTCGCGCGGTTCGAAAAGGAGTTGCTGCAAAAGGCGCTGGGCGAGCATCGCTTCAACCAGCGTTCGACGGCGGAATCGCTGGGACTGAGCTACGATCAGCTGCGCCACGCGCTCCGGCGGCACAACCTCATTTCGCACGGGGGGTGATCCTCTCCCGTTCGCCCCGATCAAAGTCGAGGAGCCTGTGCTTCGACTTCGCTCAGCACAAACGGGTTTTACTCGGCGCGACATGCAGACAAGACCGGTTGCGTAACGAGTTCGCGGGAGCCATTTGGGTTGCGTCGCGTTTCCCCTCGCGACCCGAAAATCCAAACAGGAGAAGCTGCGATGGCGTTCGAACTCCCCCCGCTGCCCTATGACTATGACGCGCTGGAGCCGGTCATCTCGAAGGAGACGATGACGTTTCACCACGACAAGCACCACAAGGCCTATACCGACAAGCTGAACGAGGGCGTCGCGGCCGATCCGAAGCTGGAGGGCAAGTCGATCGAGGACATCCTCGGCATGATCTCGTCGCAGCCGCCGCTCGTTCGCAACAATGGCGGCGGATACTGGAACCATGATTTCTTCTGGAAGATCATGGCACCGAAGGGTTCGACCCAGCCATCGGGCGCGCTCAAGGACGCGATCGATGCCTATGGCGGACTCGACAAGTTGAAGGAGGACTTCAACACCAAGGGTGCGGGGCAGTTCGGCTCGGGCTGGGCGTGGGTCATCAAGGATTCAGGCGGCGCGCTGAAGGTGACGTCGACGCCGAACCAGGACAATCCGCTGATGGACGACGCCAAGGACAAGGGCACGCCGATCCTGGGCAACGACGTGTGGGAGCACGCCTATTACCTCACCTACAAGAATGACCGGCCGGGCTATCTGAAGGCATGGTGGGATATCGTGAACTGGGACGAGGCGGGGAAGCGGTTCGAGGGGGCGTGACACGCGCGCCACAGCGTTAGTCGTCACCCCAGCGAAGGCTGGGGTCCATGTCTGGCGGATTTGCCACCCGAGAAAGACATGGATCCCGGCCTGCGCCGGGATGACAAAAGAAGCCGGATGACGAACGAAACGGCCGCCTCAACCGGGGCGGCCTTTTCGCTTATTCCGGCGGCAGTTCCTCCGCGACCGCCTCGCCTTTCTCCAGCATCAGCCCGTGCTTCATCAGCATCGGCACGTTTGCGATGGCGAAGATCAGCGTCAGCGGGATTGCGCCCCACAGCTTGAAGCCCACCCAGAAATCGGTCGAGACGTTGCGCCAGACGGCTTCGTTCAGCACCGCCATGCCCACGAAAAAGACCGCCCAGTTGCGCGTCAGCTTGCGCCAGCCTTCGGCGTTCAGGCCCGGATAGGCGGTTTCCAGCAGCGACTGGAGCAGCGGCCGCCCGGTCGCCAGCCCGAAGCCAAGGACCGCGGCGAAGATCGCGTAGACGAAGGTCGGCTTCATCTTGATGAAGCGATCGTCGTGGAAATACACGGTCAGCCCGCCGAACACGACGACCAGCACGCCCGTAATCCACAGCATCGGCGAGATGTGCCGCGTCTTCACCCAGGACAGGATGAGCGCCGCGACCATCGCGATCATGAAGCCGATCGTCGCCACGATGATCCGCGCGATCGCTTCGCCGGGCGCGAGGAAATTGAGCGCGAAGAAAACGAGCAGCGGGCCGTAATCGAGCGCGAGGCGGAGGCCGGGGGAGGGTTTCGTTGTCATGCGCTTCGCTTCCGCAATGTAACCACCCCGGCGAAGGCCGGGGCCCAGTTGCGAGCGGATCGATGCTGGGCCCCGGCCTTCGCCGGGGTAGAAGATAGGAGCTGAGGAACAGTCATCGCGCGCTGTCCACCCCAGCAATGATCCGGCTCACTTCATTGGCATCGAACGGCCGCAGATCGGTCATTCCCTCACCGACCCCGATCGCGTGGATCGGCAGTCCGTATTTCTCCGCGGCCGCGACCAGCACGCCGCCGCGCGCTGTGCCGTCCAGCTTGGTCATCACGAGCCCGGTGACGCCGGCGACTTCCCTGAAGACCTCGATCTGGTTGAGCGCGTTCTGGCCGGTCGTCGCGTCGAGGACGAGGACGACGTCGTGCGGGCTTTCCGGATTGATCCGGCCGAGGACGCGGCGGACCTTGGCGAGCTCGTCCATCAGCTCGCGCTTGTTCTGGAGGCGCCCCGCGGTGTCGACGATCAGCACGTCGATGCCGGTTTCGGTCGCCTTCTTCACCGCGTCCCACACTACGCCTGCGGCGTCGCCGCCCTCGGGGCCGGTGACGATCGGCACGCCGACGCGCTCCGCCCAGGTGCGTAGTTGCCCGATCGCGGCGGCGCGGAAGGTGTCGCCCGCGGCGAGCATCACCCCGTAATCCTGCTCCATGAGCAGATGCGCGAGCTTGGCGATCGTCGTCGTCTTGCCGCTGCCGTTGACACCGATGACGAGGATCACCTGCGGGCGGGGGAAGGCGGTCACCTCGAGCGGCGTCGCGACCCTGGCGAGTGTCTTTTCAACCTCCTCGGCGACGACGAGGCGGATGCCGAGTTCCTCCATGTTACGCTCGAAACTGCCACCGGCGAGCCGCGTGCGGATCTTGCCCGCGGTGTCGGGGCCGAGATCGGACGCGATCAGCGCCTCCTCGATGTCGTCGAGCGTCGCATCGTCGAGCCGCGCGGTGCCGAGCCCGGCGAGATTGCCGACGAGCCTGTCCGACGTGCGGCGAAACCCGCCGAGAAGCTTGTCGTGCCAGCTTGGTGTCGTGCTCATGCAAGGGTTCCGATGAGGTGGGTGTCAGTGGCGGCGGTGATGCGGACTGGAACGACACATCCGATCCCCGTTCGGACTGAGCCTGTCGAAGCCCCGTTCTTCCTGTCTGCGGTCGCAAGAAAGGACGGCCCTTCGACAGGCTCAGGGCGAACGGAGAGAAGAAGGCGCACTTCGGCGAAAGCGGGTGTGTGGCCGCGGTCGCCTGGCTTTTCGATCAGGACCCATTGCGTCGTGCCGATAAGTCTCTTCAACCAAGCAGCCTTGCTCGCCCCAGCCGCCGTCCGCAGCTGCGCGGCGCGCGATCGGATTGTCTCGCGGTCGACCTGCGGCATCCGTGCGGCGGGGGTGCCGGGGCGCGGCGAATAGGGGAAGATGTGGCCGTGGACGATGTCGCAATCGTCGATCAACGCCAGAGTATTGGCGAATGCGCGCGCGTCCTCGGTCGGGAAGCCGGCGATCAGGTCCGCGCCGATCGCGATCTCGGGTCGTGCGGTCTTGAGCCGTTCGACGATGCGGACGGCATCCGCGCGCAAATGGCGGCGACGCATCCGCTTCAGGATCAGGTCATCACCCGCCTGGAGCGACAGATGAAGATGCGGCATCACCCGCGCCTCCTGCGTGACGAGAACGAACAGGCGGTCATCGATCTCGATCGAATCGATCGAGGACAGCCGCAGCCGTTCGAGCGCGGGGACATGACGCAGGATGCGCTCGACCAGCGAGCCGAGCGTCGGCGCGCCGGGCAGATCGTGGCCGTAGCTCGTCATGTCGACCCCGGTCAGCACGACCTCGCGCTTGCCCGTATCGACGAGTGCCGCAATCCGGTCGATGACGCTGCCCGCCGGTTCGGACCGGCTGGCGCCGCGTCCGGCGGGGATAGTGCAGAAGGTGCAGGCGTGGTCGCATCCGGTCTGCACCGCGACGAACGCGCGGGCGTGATCGGTGCTGGCCGCGATCGGTGTCGCGCCGCGCGCCTGCCAGCTTGCCGGCATCAGCTTGGCGGCGTTGTCGACCACCGCATCGACTTCGCCCATTGCGATGAAGGCGGGCGCATCGATCGTTGCCGCGCAGCCGGTCACCACCAGGCGCACAGAAGGCCGCGCGCGGCGGGCGCGGCGGATCGCCTGGCGCGTCTGTTTCACCGCTTCCGCGGTCACCGCGCAGCTGTTCACGACAACGACATCGCGGTCGCCGAGGAGCCCGCGGATCGTTTCGCTTTCGGCGATGTTGAGACGGCAGCCGAGGGAAATCACCTCGGGACCGGGAGCAATCGACATGGCCGACGATCTAGAGATGCCGCCCAGCGAAGTCCATGAATGTGCGCGTGCCGTGCTCGCCTTCTGGTTCGGCCTGCCCGCGGAGCAGCATTTCGCAAAGGACGAGGCGCTTGATCGGGGGATCACCGCGCGCTTCGGCCCGTTACGCAACCGCGTCTATGCCAGCGACGCGGCGGGATGGGGCGACGATCCCGAGACGCTCCTCGCCGCGATCGTCGTGCTCGATCAGTTCTCGCGCAACATCCACCGCGGCACCGCGCGCGCGTTCGAGGCGGACGATCTGGCGACGATGCTGACGCTGCGCGCGATCGAGAAGGGCTGGGACGCGGGCATGGCGGCCGAGCGTCTCCAGTTCCTCTACATGCCGCTGATGCACGCCGAGGACAGGATGCTTCAGCGGCTGAGCTTGGAGAAATTCGGGGCGCTGGGCGACGAGAAGATCATGACCTTCGCGCGCGATCATGCCGCCGTCATCGACACTTATGGCCGCTTCCCCTCGCGCAACGCGGCGCTCGGGCGTCGATCGACACCCGAAGAGGACGCCTATCTCGCCCGCCCCGACGCCGGCTGGTGAGCGATCAGTTCTGGCTGCCGACCTGTGCGACGCCGTCGTCGCCGATGCTGACATTCCATTCCTTGCCGTTGGTGCAGCGAACGCCCCAGCGCGCGCGGCCGTCCTTGTCGGGCGCGCGCTTCATGTCGCTGATCGCCTGGCAGTCGCCGTTCGCATCGGCGATCGCGCGGAACAGGACGCCGCGGACCTGACCGGGCGGGAGTGCGGCGACCTTGGCGAGGTAGCCGGTCGCGGCGGTGTTCGACACGGCCGCGCCATTGCCGCCGTCCCGGCCCGACTGGCCGCATCCCGATGCCATCAGGGCGAGAGCGGTGAGGGCGAACGAGTAACGGATGGGCATCGTGAATCTCCTTGGGCGACGCGAGGAACGCGCGGCCATCCTGAAGGGCCGGACGCTGAGGTGCAACCGGTCGGATCACCGCGCGTCGTTCCGGTAGGGAGCAGCGATCGAAGCGTCGAACACGATATTCCGCGCCCGATATAGTCCTAACGACGTATATCCAATATTAACAACTTGACCATGAAAGCGTTCTACTTGACGTGAACTTACTTACAAAAAATCACTTCACCGCATTTAAAACACAAAACGGCGGACACCCCCTGTCCAATATTGTCGAATAGGGACGAAACACCGCTGCGCCCCTTGCATAAGTAGTAAAGTTTTGAGGGGCGTTGAGGAAACGTCAAGGCAAAGGAAATTCCATGAAGTTCGCACTTATCAAGACCGCCAGCATGGTCGCTCTGGGCATGGCGGTTGCGGCGACTGCCCCGGCAAGCGCTCAGGACCGTGGCCATGCGGGCACGGATAGCGGCATGTCGCGCGGCCTGGACTCGGGCGTTTCGCGCGGTCTCGACAGCGGGGTCAACCGCGGTCTGGACAGCGGCGTGAACCGCGGTCTCGACAGCAACACCAACCGTGGCCTGGATTCGGGCTCGAAGCGCGGTGCCGACACCGGCCGTACTGGCGGTGAGCGCACCACGACGACGACCGGTTCGCGCATCCCGCGCTAAGGCGCCGATGGGTGATTCCTGATTGAAGGCCCGGCCGGCGCTTTGCAGGCCGGGCCTTCATGGTGAAGCGTGTAGCGGCATTGCTTAGGCGTCGAAGTATTGGCGAAGCGCTTTCGAGCGTGACCAAGTAATAAGCCGGTCGATCGGAAAACACGGTCAGTCTTTAGGATGAAGCCGCAAGGCCATTACCCAAATGCCCCGTTGCCACAGGACGGGCATGAGCGTGTAATCGGACCTGCGATAAACCCCACCCAGCTTATCGCACACGGCCGAAGCATCGGCTTCACAACGGACCCGGCGACCATCCCCCCTTTGTCGTCGGGTCCTATTTTGTCTGCGTCACTGATCCTCATCCCCGGAGAAGTTCGGCATACACCGCGGTCACTTGGTCATGGTGGCGTCTGGCGCTGAAGCGGGCGCGTGCCGCGCCGCGCGCGCGGGCGGCAAGTCGCGCAGCGGATGCGGGATCCGCGATCAGGTCTGCGCAACCTTGCGCGAGCGCATCGGCATCGTCCGCCGCAACGAGCACGCCGTAGCCGCCGTCCAGCGCCTCGATGTTGCCACCAGAGGCGGTCGCGATCACGGGGGTGCCCACCACCATCGCCTCGATCAGCGTCCGTCCGAACGGCTCGCCGATCGACGGCACGACAAGCTGGTCGCACGCCGCGATCCAGAACGCGCCCGGGGTGCGGTATCCCATCAGGCGGACGATATCCGCTGCATTGTTCTCCGCGATGCGCCGGTCGAGCGCGGCTGCCATTTCGGGCACGCGCGCTTCCCCGAACATCAGCCCGATCACCGGGCGACCGGTCAGCGTTCGCAGTCGCGCCATCATGTCGGCGAAGAGCAGCGGGCGCTTGCGCGGCACGAACGCGCCGAAATAGCCCAGGATTACCGTGTCCGGCGACACGCCGAGCTCGCGGACGAGCGTGGCCCGCGCCGCATCGCGATCGACCGCGATGTCGGTATCGAAGGGGCTGTGGACGACCTGCGCCTTGCGTGCGGCGGACCACAGGCCTTTGCGCGGCAGGGCGAAGGACGACACGGTCAACACCCGGTCGGCAAGGAGGGGGGCGGCGATGCGGAGTCCCAGTGCGCCGGGGTCGCCCCGGTGGTGCCAGACGATGCGCGCGCTGGCCAGCCGCGCCGCGAGCGCCCAGTTCGCGCTCGTGCGCCCATCGTTCAGATGCACGATCGCGATCCGATGACGCCGCAGGAAGCGCATCCGTTCCGGCACTCCGGCAAGCGTGCCGACGAACTTTGCGAGACCGAGTGCGTGACCCGGCACGAAGCGGCGCGGGCGGGCGACCGGATCGGGCAGCATTTCATGCCCTGCGAACAGGCGTGCGATGTTGCCATCGGCAAGCTCTGGAACGATGAGCGCACGGTAGTGTGCTGGATCGAGCTGGCCGACCAGCCCCAGGACCGAGACGTGGCTTCCCCCGACCGCGTCGCCCGAAAAGGGGAAGCAGATGCGCACGGGTTCGCTGGCTTCGGTCGCAGGCGGTGCCGCGCGGATCGGGGAGGTGAGCGCGTTCACACCGGATCGGCAGGTCGCATCGCGCGACGCGCCATATCGTCGAGGAAGGCATCGAGATGGGTGACGCCGCGCCCATCGGTCGCCCAGGCATCGAAGCGGCGCGGGTCCGCGCCGTGCGCCGCTTCCCAGCGGTCGTCCATCCCGTCCTCGTCGGTATCGGGATAGGGCGTGCCGGGTGCGATCGCCGGAATCTCGCCCGGCTGGTGGACGATCCGGCCGCCGCGCTTCCTGATGTTGGCGACGATCTTCGCGTCGAAGGCGTCTCGCGGGAACGCGCCGGCGGTCGCGAGAACCGACTCATAGGCTGCCTGCGCCGGCTGCGCCTTCACCGTGCCGGGGCAGGGCGGCGCGGATTCTGTCACCTCGGCCAGCGTCGGCGACATCGGGACGAAGCCGCCGTCGAAATCATTGTCCCAAAGGTAAACCCGTGCCCGCCCGGTCGATCCTGGCGCGTTGCGCGCGATACCGATCGCGTGCGCGGCGGTATTGGGGCCGGCGATGAAGCTGTTGCCGATCAACGCGACGGGGACGCCGCCGAACTTCTCCCAGATTTCGGCGAATTCCGACTGGGCGTTGTAGAAGACGTTGTTGACGATCTCGACGCACGATTTGGGCGTGAAATCGAGCTCCGGATTGCGGTCGCCATTGTGCGCGCAAATGTTGCCGACGAAGCTGAAGCGCTGCGGCCCCTTCGGGTCGCTCGCCAGCAGCGCGCATTTGTCATGTCGCGGAATGCCTTGCGCGAAGATCGAGTTGCTGACGGTGATTCGGTCGTTGTCGCCATAGCCGTTGATGAGTTCGTCACGTGCCCAGCTCGCGCTCACATGATCGAGGATGACATTGTCGCTGTTCTCGATCGTGAAACTGTCTTCCGACCCGCGGCTGCCGCCGATACGGTCGTTGCGGACGCGGATGAAGCGGATGACGATATCGTGGGTGTCCTTGACGAGGATCGGCGTGCGGCCGAGCGGGCCGCCCGAATGCGCGATCGTCACGCCGCCGCCCGGCGCGGTCTGTCCCGCGATCGTGAGGAAGGGATTGCGGATGACCGGCGGCTTGTCGGCAAAGCGGATCACCCCGGCGACACGGAAGACGCAGGTGCGCGGGCCCGACGCCTCCACGCACGCACGGAAGCTTCCGGCCACGCCATCGGCGAGCGTCGTCACCGCGATGACGCGCCCGCCGCGTCCTCCGGCGGCGGCCGCGCCGTAACCGATGGCACCGCCGAACGCCGGTTTCCCCGCAACCGGCTGCGGTGCAGGCGGCGGCGCGGCGGCGGCGCTTTTAGCGCGCGAGCATCCTGCGCTGCCGATCGCGATGGCAAAGCTGGCGGCGATCAGCAGGGCGCGTAGCGGTGTCACGATTCGTCCTCGGCGGGCACGCCCAGCGCGTAGCCGTAGCGTCGGAGAAGCGGTGCGGTCAGTAGGGTGACCCACCAACGCCGCAACCGCGGCATCGCGGTCTTCCAGCGTTCATCGCTGGCAATCGTGATCGCGCTCTGCATCCGGTGGCGGCTGCCGGCGACCTGATGCTGCGGGACCATCGGCGCGCCGAGCACGCTTGGCACCGGGCGCTCTCCGACGAGCGTCAGGATGCGCGCGAGAGTGGCGGGCGGATCGGCGACGAATTCCTCGTAGCGCACCCGCACATGGCGGCCCGGCCCGACACGGCGGCATAGCCATTCGGTCGCCAGGTTGACGATCGACCAGCGCAGCGCGGTGTAGGCGAGGGGCTTCGGGCGAAGCTCGCGCTGGACGCCCTTGTCGACCTGCCGCTTGATCGCCTTGTTCAGCGACCACGCGACACCGCGCGGATCGCGGACGACATGGACGACGAACAGCTCGATCCCCTCCATCGCCGCGAGCGCAAGGGCGCGCCCCGGCAGCTTCGAGGAATCGACGACGACGGGTCGCGCGGATCGTGCAACGACGGCGCGCAGCAGCTTGACGGTGCGCGCGGCATGGGCGTCGCCGCGCCAGCGCTCCGCGATGCGGCCAAGCCCGAGGATCGTCTCCGTCCGCTCCTGCGCGCGGCGATAGTCGTCGATCAGCGTTGGCGGCTCGCCGGCGCGCCAGTCGGTGACGATCTCGCGCCACACCGGGCAGGCACGCACCGATGCGCCGCATGCGCAATATTCGTCATTCGCCCAGACATGGCGCGCGAGCGTCGCGATCTCGCCGCCGCCCATGACGGCCGGATGCTCGCCGAGTGCGATATCGAGCAGGGTCGTGCCGCTGCGCCCATAGCCCGCTATGTAGAGGACCTTCACCCTTGCTGGCGTCGCGTGCGCGTTCGGTTCGCGAGACGGATCGATCGCGGGTTCCGGGTCGCGGAGCGGCGAGAGAACTGAACGCACGAAGGACACCCCAACGCTGCCTGAAGATCACGGTTATCCGGTCGGTGCGCCGCGTCTTCAATCGATCAGCGGGATGGCGGTCGCACCATTACGGGTAGGCCGGGCTAGCCCGACGGCACCGCAAACCCCGCAACGTCGATGATCCTGACCGAAAGAGGTAATCCCTGTCGGAAAGGCGTAGCCAGCATGACTGACCGCACTCTCCCGAAGGCCGTTTGCGGTCTGGTCCGTCCGCGCGCAGGGTCAGCGCGGCGCCAGTCGGTCGGCCGGCGTCACCCAGAAATCGTGCGGGGACCACTGCGTGACCAGCGATGTCATCGAACCCGTGCAGCCCGGCTGGCGCGCCACCGCGCCCAGCCTGCGCGTCGCGATGGACGAGCACGCCGTCGCCTGGGGCAGGATCGCGAAGTCGTGCCTGTTCTTTGCGGTGTTCTTCAGCGGATGGAGTCTGCTGCGCGTCGGGCAAATCAATCTGACCTTTTCCGACATCGCCTTCTTTGCCTGCCTTGGCATCGTCGCGGTGCAGGGACGGCTGAACCTGATGCCCTTCGGTCCGCTGACGCCTTACTGGATCGCCGGGCTGGCGATGATGCTCGGCGGGCTGTTCGTCAGCTCGATCATCAATGGCGATCCGCTGCGCTGGGCCAATGTGGCGAGCCAGTATACCGTCGCCTACCTCTTTATCCCGCTCCTTCTGATGCAGCAGGAGCGGCGGCTGACCCGAATCCTGCCCATGCTCTTCGTGCTTGGCACCACCTTGTCGGAAGCGATCGGGATCGCGACGACCTTCGTCTTCACCTACCACGATACGATCGGGCTGCTCGGCGACGGGTTCATCACGGGCAACGACCGGCTGGGTGCGATGGCCGGCCAACCCAATCCCAACGGCGCGGTCGTCGCCTTTTCGCTGCCGATGCTGATCTACACGTTGAACATAAAGGCCATGCCACGGCTGCTGGGCCTAGTCTGCGCCGTCATTCTGCTGTGGGGGTTGATGCTCAGCGCATCGTTCACCGGCTTCTTCGCCTGTATCGTCGCGATCGGCCTTACGCTGACGGTGCTGGGTTTCCGCCATGTCGTACGCCTCGGTCTTGTCATGGCGGTCGCGCTCGGGCTGTTCGTGGCGAGTGGTGCGCCGTTGCCGAAGGCGTTCCAGACCCGCGTCGGCAGCGCGGTCGAAAGCGGCGACATCAACCAGGCCGGCACGTTCGTGAACCGGTCGGAACTGATCGCGGAGGCGTGGACCTTTGCGGAAAACACGACCGTGATCGGCATGGGGGTCGATCGTTACCGGGAACTCAGCCAATACGACAATCCGGTGCACGACCTGTATCTGCTGATCTGGAACGAGGGCGGCGCGGTCGCCTTTGTCGGGCTGATGACGATGCTCGTCCTCCTGGTCATCATGGCGATCGCGGGGTTGAAGCGAAGTCGGCCGGGAGGGGCGATGGCCTGCGCGGTGGTGGCCGTTTTCCTTATCTACACCGCGTCCTACCCGCACATGTATTCGCGCATGTGGGTGATGCCGGTGATGGTCGCGCTGAGCGTCATCTATGTCCGGCCCGAGCCTGCGCGCGGGGTGCAGGACCCGATCCCGCCCGATCCGGTCGCGGCCTAGACCCTGTCGCCATTCTCGAATTTCAGCGCGGCGAGCGCGGTGCGGTTCGCGACCTTCATCTTGCGGAAGATATTGTGGAGGTGAATTTTCACCGTTCCCTCCGCCGTTCCCACCTGCGCCGCGATGGCGCGGTTCGACAGGCCGCGCGAAACCAGATCGGCAATCTCGCGCTCGCGCGGGGTCAGCCGTGCGACGCGGCGCGCGGCTGGCGGCGGTATCGGATCGATTGTTTCCCGGGGTTCCTCGTGCTGCCAGCGCTCCCCCGCCGCGACCGTGCACAGGCATGCAATGAGCGTTCCCGGCGCATCGTCCTTCGGCACGACGCCCCACGCGCCGAGCGCCAGCGCTCGCGATTTCTGCGCGGGCGTGATCGTCGCGGCCAAAAGGACGACCCGCGTCGACAGGTTGGCCTGACTGATACGGCGAAGCACGGCCAGGCCGTCGAGATCGTGCATCGCTAGATCGAAAACGGCGATGTCGGGTTTCAGTCGCTCGACCAGCGCCAGCGCCTGCCGCCCGGTGCTCGCCATGCCGACGACCTGAAAGCCCGGTTCGACCGATACCAGGTCAGCGAGCCCGCGCAGCAGGAACGGGTGGTCGTCGGCCAGGATGACTCGCCGCGCGGTCACGGGCGTCGCCGATCGCGCATACGGCCGGCGTGCGCACAACCCGCGCCGCACGCGCGGAATCCTCGTCCGTCGCTTCCGAATAGGTCTGACATCGGCCCTTCCTAGGCGCGATCCTTTGCCATGGGCGACGCGCCATCAGAACGGCAATTCCGGGTACCGCGGGGCGTCATGCTTTCGGCGGTGTGCGGTGTTCGGCGCCTGCGCGGCGGATATGCCGAAGTCTTAGCCCGTATGCGCAAGCCCCCGCTCCGATGCGCTTTTGCACCGCAGCGCGGGTCGCCGCACACTCCCTTGCAACGTCGGAAGTCCGTGGAGGGGGGATTCAACCTGCGCGCTTCCGCCTAATCCCGAGGGACTGTCATGGCGCCAGCACAACTAGCCCTGATCGACGGAAATTATCGCGGCGCGATGGCCGAATCCCCGCGCGATCTTTCGTTCGAGATGCAGCGCATGTCGGCGCGCCAGATCTGGTTCCTGCTCAGGCGCCATCTGCCGATGGTGCTCGGGATCGTGACGGTGTGCGTCGCGGTCGTCACCTTCATCCAGCTGCGTCTGCCCGACCAGTATGAAGCGACCGCGACCGTCCAGGTCGAGCTGAATGACGCCAACGGATCGAACCAGGCGGATGCCGCGCGCAACCAGCAGCGCGTCGCCAACGAAGCGCGCATCTACCGATCGCAGGCGCTGGCCGAACAGGTCGTGAAGGACCTCGATCTCGAGCATAATGCGACCTTCACCGCGGGCACGCCGATGACCGCGCAGCAGGCGACGATGCAGTTGATGGCCCAGACGCGGGTCGTCAGCGCGAACGATTCCGATTTCATCGACATCGTCGTGCGCGAGGGCACGCCGCAGCTCGCCGCGCGCGTCGCCAACCGCTATGTCGAGAGCCTGCAGAAGCTGCGCTCCAACCGCCGCCAGACGTGGCGCGACGGCGTGACCCGCGCGCTCGCTTCGGAAAGCGCGCGGCTGGGCGGCGAGGTCGAGAAGGCCGAGCGCGCCGTCGCCGAATTCCGCCGCGCCCACAACATGCCGATCGGCGCGGGGAGCGCCGAGGACTATCAGCAGATGAACCGCATCGCGGTCGAGGAAGCGTCCGCCGCCGCGATGAACGCCGCCACCGCGCAGCGTTCGGCCAGCGCCGCCAGCGCTGCGCAGATGCGCACGGTCGCCGGCGCGACGTCGCCCGTCGTCGATGCGCTGCAACGCCAGTATGACGACCTGCAGCGCGAGCGTTCGCAGCTTTCGGTCGCGCTCGGCGCGAACCATCCCGACCGTCAGCGGGTCGAGGCGCAACTCACCCAGGTCCGAACCGATCTCGATCGCGAGCGCGCAGCGGTCATCTCCGCCGAGCGGACGAAGAACAGCACCGATGCCGGGCGCGAGCAGCAGCTGGCCGGCGGCGAGGCACGGGCGGCGGCAGCGCGGGCCGGACAGCTTCAGGCGCGGCTGTCCACGCTTGCGGCGCAGACCTTTCGCAACAACGCGAACAATGTCGATCTGTCGGTGCTCGATCGCCGCGCCGAGGTCGCGCGGCAGGCGTATCTGACGACGGCGCAGCGTGCCCAGACGGTGCGCTCCGAACTGGAAACCACGGGCGTCAATTCCAGCATGGTGTCGGCCGCCACCGCGCCGCTGATCCCGGTCGCGCCGGCGCCCAAGAAGATGGCGCTTGCCGCCTTTGTCGGATCGCTGATGCTCGCGCTGCTGATCGTGTTCTGCATCGAGATGTTCGACAACAAGCTGCGCAGCGGGGAGCAGCTGCACCGCCTGTTCGGCTTGCGCACCTTCGCGATGCTGCCGCTGCTGCCGCGCGAAATCCCGATGACGACTGAGGACAATCCGGTGGTCACCGAACCCCAGTCGCTGTTCGCGGAAGTCGCCCGCACCCTCACGTCGGAGATCGGCGACCTGGCGGCTGGCCGCGAGAGCCAGAGCGTCCTCGTCACCTCGCCGCTGCCCGGCGACGGCAAGTCGAGCGTCGCGCTGACGATCGCGGCGGCGGCGGTGTCGATGGGGCGAAGTGCGGTCGTCGTTGATCTCGACCTCCGGCGTCCGGGACCGAGCATCCTGCGCACGATCCAGGGAACGTCGGGCATGCCCGATCTGGTCGAGCTGCTGACCCGCACCGGCGACATGCAGCAGCTGATCCCGGCGGCGAAGGCCGGGGAAGGCGATGCCGCGGCCGAGCTGGCACCGGTCGTGCTGAGCACCCGCGAACCGGTGCGCAATCCGGCGTCGCTGATCCAGGGCTGGCAGGTCGCGCGGCTGCTGAACGATCTCCACGACCGCTTCGATCTGGTGGTCATCAATGCGCCGGCGATCCTGGCGGTGCGCGACGCGACGACGCTGTCGGGGATCGCCGATTCGACCGTCATGGTCGTCCACTGGGGCAAGACCACGGTCGAGCAGCTTCGCGCCGCGATGCAGCTGCTGCACACGCCGGTCGCTGGCGCGGTGTTCAACCAGGTCGATTATCCCGAGCATGCGCGGCGCGGTTATGGCGATGCCGTCCAGTTCTACATGGGGTCCGCTTCCTATTATTCGGACGGCTTTGCGCGGCGTCGCAGCTGGTCGCAGGGGCTGCGAGACCGCGTGCGCCACGGCTTTCACCGCGAGGCTGCCTAAGTGGACGCCGCGGCGCGGGCACGACGGGAGGATTCGGCGACGACGGGCAGCGTGCCTGCGGCGATCACCGTCCTGGTGGTCGATCCAAGCGACTTCAGCCGCGCGTGCACCGTGGCGGGCCTTGGGTCGGCGTCCGAATTCATCGTCGAATCCTGTGCGACGATCGCCCAGTGCGACCGCGACATCGCCGCCGACCTGATCCTGTTCCAGATTGCGGAGGGCGGCATCGGCGGCGGCACGCTTGGCGCCCAGCTTGCGCTGGCGGAACGGCGCTGGCCCAATGCGGCTTCGCTCGTCGTCGCGCCGCATGTCGAGATCGAGGAGCTGCTGGCGGCGATCCGGGCCGGCGCGCAGGGGCTGCTGACCGCGAACGCCAGCGTCGAGTGCCTGCGCAGCGCGATCCTGCTGCTGGTGAACGGCATCGGCGTCTATCCGGTATCGCTGACCGAGTTCCTCTCCCGCGCGCCGGAGCCGGCCACGGCGGCGCGCGCCGAGCCGCCGTCGCCGTTCGAGGCGGGGCGGCTGAACACGCTGACGAAGCGCCAGCAGGATGTGCTCCAGCTCCTCGCACTCGGCTTTTCGAACAAGGCGATCGCCCAGCGCCTCGCGATCAGCGAGAGCACGGTGAAGGTCCATATCCGCGCGATCATGGCACAGAACGGCGCCACCAACCGCACGCAGATCGTCGCGCATTTCCTGAAGGGGAACGCCAATGACCAGTGACGTCCAGCCTCTCCAGCACCGTGCCGCGCCGCCGTGGATCTCGCAGGGCAGCCTGCCGCCCTTCACCCATCTCGATGCGCTGGAGGCCGAGGCGATCCACATCATGCGCGAGGTCGTGGCGGAGGCGGACCGGCCTGTCATGCTCTATAGCATCGGCAAGGATTCGGCCGTCATGCTGCATCTGGCGCGCAAGGCGTTCTACCCCTCCCGCCTGCCGTTCCCGCTGCTCCATGTCGACACGACGTGGAAGTTCCGCGCCATGTATGCGCTGCGCGACAAGGTGGCGGCCGACCCCGATATCGACCTGATCGTCCACCGCAACCCGCAGGCGCTGGCGCAGGGGATCAATCCCTTCGACCACGGCCCGCGTCACACCGAGATGTGGAAGACCGAGGGGCTGAAGCAGGCACTTGACCTTTACGGCTTCGACGCGGCGTTCGGTGGCGCACGGCGCGACGAGGAGAAGAGCCGCGCGAAGGAGCGCGTCTTCTCGTTCCGCACCGCGAGCCACCGCTGGGACCCGAAACAGCAGCGCCCCGAGCTGTGGCGCCACTACAGCGCGCGCAAGAATCGCGGGGAATCGATGCGCGTCTTCCCCTTGAGCAA
The DNA here is from genome assembly GCF_902498785.1 of Sphingomonas sp. EC-HK361. GTDB lineage: Bacteria > Pseudomonadota > Alphaproteobacteria > Sphingomonadales > Sphingomonadaceae > Sphingomonas. The sequence goes on along the minus strand of NZ_LR701492.1, from coordinate 67,405 downwards.
TTGGACCGAGCTCGACATCTGGCAGTATATCGCGCGTGAGGAGATCGAGATCCCCTCGCTCTATTTCGCCGCCGTCCGCCCCACCGTCGAACGCGACGGCGTGCTGCTGATGGTCGACGACGCCCGCTTTCCGCTCGCCGCCGGCGAAGTGCCGGTGCAGCGCCGCGTCCGCTTCCGCACCCTCGGCTGCTACCCGCTCACCGGCGCGGTCGAAAGCGACGCGGCCGATATCGAGGCGATCGTTGCCGAGACGTTGCTGACCCGCACCTCCGAACGCCAGGGCCGGGTGATCGATTCCGATCAGGCCGCCAGCATGGAGCAGAAGAAGCAGGAGGGGTATTTCTGATGGCCACCGCAATTTCCTCCGCCTTCGAAACCTGCGCGACACCGGCGCCGGAAGGCGTCGTCGTGCCGTTCGGATATCAGCAGTCGCTGCTGCGCTTCATCACCTGCGGATCGGTCGATGACGGCAAGTCGACGCTCATCGGGCGCATGCTCTACGATTCCAAATCGCTGCTCGACGACCAGCTGACGACGCTGGCGGAGGACAGCCGCAAGGCCGGAGGCGGCGGCGGGCGGCTCGATTTCGCCTCGCTCGTCGATGGGCTCTCGGCCGAGCGCGAGCAGGGCATCACGATCGATGTCGCCTACCGATTCTTCAATTCCAGCCGGCGCAAGTTCATCGTCGCGGATACCCCGGGCCATGAGCAGTATACCCGTAACATGGTGACCGGCGCGTCGACCGCCGATCTCGCGGTCGTGCTCATCGACGCGCGCAAGGGCGTGCTGACCCAGACGCGCCGGCACAGTTATCTCGTCCACCTCGTCGGCATTCGCCAGATCATTCTTGCGGTGAACAAGATGGATCTCGTCGGCTACGACCAGGCGACCTTCGACGCGATCGTCGCGGACTATGGCGATTTCGCCGCATCGATCGGGATCGAGGCGTTCACCGCCATCCCGATCGCCGCGATCGACGGCGACAATATCGCGGCGTCCGCCACGACCATGCCTTGGTATGCCGGCCCGACGCTGCTCGATGCGCTCGATCATGCCGAGCTGCCCGAACGCCGCGGCGCCGATGCCGGATTCGCGATGCAGGTCCAGTGGGTCAATCGTCCGAACCTCGATTTTCGCGGGGTGTCGGGCACGGTCGCCGCGGGCACGGTGCGGCCCGGGGACCGTGTCCGCCTCGCGCCATCGGGGCTGATGACACAGGTTGCGCGGATCGTGACGTTCGACGGCGATCTGCCCGTGGCGCACACCGGGCAGGCGGTGACTCTCGCTTTTGCCGAGGACGTGGATTGTTCGCGCGGCGATGTCGTCGCGGCAGCTTCGCATCCGATCGAGGTGGCCGACCAGTTCGAGGTCGATCTCGTCTGGATGAACGCCGAGCCGATGCTGCCCCAGCGCCCTTATCTGTTGAAAATGGGCGCGCGCAGCGCCACCGCGACGGTCACCGACCTGAAATACCGCCTCGATGTGAACACTTTGGCGAAGGAAGCTGCGAAGACGCTCCCGCTCAACGGCATCGGCGTGTGCAACATCTCGCTCGACCGGCAGATCCCGTTCGCGCCGTTCGCCGACAATATCGACCTTGGCAGCTTCATCCTGATCGACCGCGCGACCAACGAGACGGTCGGAGCCGGCATGATCCGCTTCGCGCTGCGCCGCACGCAGAACATCCACTGGCAGTCGATCGACGTCACGCGAGAGGCGCACGCGCGCCAGAAGCAGCAGCATCCGCGCGTGCTGTGGTTCACCGGGCTGTCGGGGGCGGGCAAATCGACGATCGCGAACCTCGTCGAGAAGAAGCTGCTGGCGCTCGGCAAGCATAGCTTCCTGCTCGACGGGGACAATGTGCGCCACGGGCTGAGCCGCGATCTCGGCTTCACCGATGCCGACCGCGTGGAGAATATCCGCCGCATCGGCGAGGTCGCGAAGATCATGACCGATGCCGGGCTGATCGTACTCACCGCCTTCATCTCCCCCTTCCGCGCCGAACGCGAGATGGTACGCCGGATGATCCCGGCGGGTGAGTTCATCGAAATCCATGTCGACACACCGCTGGACGTGGCGGAGGCGCGTGACGTGAAGGGCCTCTACGGCCGTGCCCGCCGCGGCGAGCTGGCGAACTTCACCGGCATCGATTCGCCCTATGAGACGCCCGAGGCGCCGGAACTGGTCGTCGATACCTGCGCGATGCCCCCGGAAGAGGCAGCCGAGCGCGTCGTCACGCACCTTCTCGCGCTCGACGGAGACTGAGCCATGTTCCTCCAGGGAGGCGAGCGGCACAGCCGGTCGATCGCAAAGGCCGTGTCCTGGCGCACGCTTGGCAGCATCGACACGTTTCTGCTCGGCTGGTTCTTCACCGGCAACGTCGGCGCCGCTGGGGCGATCGCATCGACCGAGGTGCTCACCAAGCTGACGCTCTACTACGTCCATGAGCGCGGCTGGTCGCTTGTCCGCTGGGGAACGGTGCACGAACTGCCGGCCGATCCCATCGCGCAACCCGCCGAATGATACCCCGAACGGAGCCCGCCATGACCGACGCGGACATCGCGCGCCTGCTTGCCCATGAAGCGGGCGAATTGCTGCTCGATCTGCAACGCACATCGGGACTTGCGGGGAAGGAACTCGGCGTGGTCGGCGACAGGCAGGCAAGCGACCTGCTGATGGCGCGACTCGCGGCGCTACGTCCCGATGATGGCGTGTTGTGCGAGGAAACGCAGGACAGCGCAGATCGCCTGACGCAGTCGCGGGTATGGATCGTCGACCCGCTCGACGGCACGCGCGAATATGGCGAGGGTCGCGCCGACTGGGCGGTCCATGTCGCGCTGGCGATCGATGGTCGTCCCGCGATCGGCGCTGTCGCTTTGCCAGCGCTCGGGCTGGTGCACTGCGGCGGCGAGGCGCTTGCCGCCGTCCCCGTCGACGCACCGCTGCGCATGCTCGTCAGCCGAACCCGGCCGAGCCCGGATGCCGTCGCCGTCGCCCAGCGGCTGGGCGCGGCGATGGTGCCGATGGGATCGGCCGGCGCCAAGGCGATGGCGGTGCTTCGCGGGGAGGCCGACATCTACCTCCACAGTGGCGGCCAGTATGAATGGGACAATTGCGCGCCGGCGGCGGTCGCGCTCGCTGGCGGCCTGCACGCCTCGCGCATCGATGGCGCGCCGCTCGTCTACAACAACGCCGACCCGACGCTGCCGGATGTGCTGATCTGCCGCCCCGATCTGGGGCCGCAGGTCATCGAGGCGCTGCGGGCGCAGACGCAGGCGTTCGTCACGATCTGACGGAAGCCATCTCCGTCTCGCGCTGCTTCGCGCGGCGCATCCAGAAGATGTCGAACAGGATCGCGGTGAAGGCGCCCAGGACGATGTGCGCGATGTTGCCGCCGATCGGGCCATAGCGCGGCACGGCATAACCTGCGACGCCGACGAACATCGCGGTGCCGATCGCCGACAGGGCCAGCACCAGCCACGACCGGTTCATCGCCAGCAAGGCGGAGCGCGACGGCGCCGCGTGGAGCGTGAGGATCACCGCCATCAGCTGGGTCAGCAGCAGGACATAGGTCGGCTGATACGCCTCACCCGGGCCGACGCGGATCAGCAGCGGGCCGAACAGATAGGCGGCCAGCAGCATGCTGGCGCCGACCGCGGCGAGCGCGATCTGGACCTGCAGCGTCGCGGCGCGGAAGCCGCGGAAATCGCCGTTCGCCCACATCCGCGCGACGTCGGGATAGACGACGGCCTGCACCTGCGCGCCGACCTGCGCGGCGACCTTCGCGATGCGCTTGGCGAGGTAGTAGACAGCGGCGGCGGGCGCGCCGGCAACGGCGCCGACGAACAGCGAATCCGCCTCGGTCGTGATGACCCGCAGGGTGAGCGAGAGATTGGTCGAGCACGCGAAACCGAAAAAGCCCGGAAAGTCCCGCGTCAGCCCGCGCATGCGGGCACGGAAAGGGTTCGGGATGCCCATCTGTCGAAGCGCGCGGAAGCCGACCCAGAAAACGATGAGCGATCCCAGCGCCTGCGCCGCGGTCCACGCGACCATGAAGCCGATCAGGCCGTAGCCGCCGAGCGCGCAATAGCCGGCGAAGACGATGCGCAGCAGGTTCGCGGCGACCTGGGTATAGGCGAGCATCTTGAACTGGCCCGACAGGCGTAGCGCCGCAGTCGGCACGCCGGCGATGTTGACGAGAGTCGCGCAGGAATAGATCGCGACCAGCTCGACATGAAGCGAGGTGAGGTGGAAGATCCCGCCGAACAGCAGCGCGAGCGATACCGCGACGACCGCAGACAGTGCGGCCGCACCCATGTCGAGGAGCAGGCCGTAGGCGTAGAGCCGCTGCAACCGCTCGGGCGAGGATTCCTTTTCCTCCTGCACCGCGAAGCGGATCAGCGGCTGCCAGGATTCGAAGCGCAGGATGCGCTCGACCACCCGGTTGTAGGACAGGACCATCACCATGATCCCGTAGCTTGCAGGGCCGAGCGAGCGCGCCGCCATCGCGACGCTGACCAGCATGATGAGCGCGTTCAGGAAATTGCCCGAAAGCAGATGCCCGATCGCTGTCAGCCGCGTCCGCGTGCCCTTGACGTGCAGCCCGCCGGCCCTGGAACGCAGCACGGCCCGTGCCTGCGCCCCAAGAGCGTTGCCAAAGGCTGTCGCCATGGTCTTTCCGATCCGCTGGAGCGCGTTCAGGCGGCGACGAACTGCCCTGTCACGACCGGGCCGGGCAAGTGCGCCGGATGCGGAAGGCCGTTCATCGCGGCCGGCTCCACATCATAGCAGCGTCCGCGCATCCCGTGATTGGCGGCCCAGATCGCGGCCTGGGTCCGGTTTTTCACGCTCAGCTTGCGCAGGACGGCCTTTACATGAACCTTCACCGTCGCCTCGCTGATCTCCATGCGGCGCGAGATGACCTTGTTCGGGCAGCCCATGATAAGCCAGCGCAGGATTTCCAGCTCGCGTTCGGAAAGGCTGGCGGTTTCGACCGACTTCTCGATCTCGGGTGCGCTGGAAAGGCCGGGGCGCGACTGGAGCTCGTCGGCAAGCTGCGACGGCAGCACCCGCTCGCCCATTGCGACAAGCTGGAGCGTGCCGACCAGGCGCTCACACGAGATTTCCTTGACGATATAGGCGCGCACGCCGAGCCGGAACGCCTTCAGCATGACCTGGAAATCGAACCGGTCGGACAGCATCACCAGATGCGATCGCGGGAAGCGCGCCTGCAGGCTGGCGAGGCATTCGGCGTCGCAATCCTCGGCGGCGTTATCGAGCAGGATCAGCTGCGGAACACCATCGGGATCGGCACTGGCAAGCGCTGTCAGGCCCTCGCACGAACTTGCCGACTGAATGATGTTGAAATCGCGATCGGCAAGGATGCGGCTGAGCCCTTCGCGGACGATGGAATTGCGACACAACAGAAAGACGTTGACCGGATCGGACATGGTTACCCCCTAGAATGGGTCGTCCTGCCGGGCGAAAAGCTACAGCCTTCGCATACGGCGGCCGACCGACGATTGTCTGGTCTGCACGACGCGACGCCTTTTTTCTTCTTGTTGATGACCGGAAGGTAACAGTTTTTTCACTTTATCCCAAACGACACTTTCGGATATATGATTTAGGTTAGAAAAATTGCGCAAGTGTTAGAAAAATGGCGAATTTTGTTGCGCTGACCGATTGGTGATTCGAAAAGGACCGCAACGGAACCTAAGCCTTTCGAGGTAGAGCCGTGTGTTCCGTATCAGGTGATTCGCGCGAGTCGCGTTGCAAGTCGTTTTTATCCAATGAGATTTCTCGGACAAATTCCGTCCCGCTGTTGAACATAGCGTCGGCGAATTAAGGTATAGCCTGTGGCTATAGTTTTAAGGCAATCAGGGTACGCCCGTCGTAGACGCGTCGAGCTGGCTGACGTCACCAGATCTGGCGCACCGTCATGAACGCTTCTGCCGCCTCACGATATACGGTCGCCCCGCGCAGCGTGGCGAGAGCGCGGATCGCCTCGATCGATCGCTCGTCCGGTGCTGGCTTCACCTGGGTCGTGAACGCCTGAAACGCCGCGATCTTCGCATCGAGCGTATCGGTGATGTCGATGTAGCAATTGGGAAGGAAGCCGGGGGTGATCCCCGGCGCGAGCCAGTTCGTCTCCGACAGCGTTTCATAGGCGAGGACGTGCTTTGGGCCTGCGGGTGATCGCGGCCGCGCGTGGACCATCGCTGCGGTGAAGACGATCTGGTGATCGAGGTGGATGTCGCCGACAAAGGGGACGAAAAGGATATCGGGCGCAATGGCGGAGAGGGCTGCGTCGAGCGCCCGGTTGATCTGCGCGCGCGGCACCTGATCCAGCGCGGCGGCGGGAAAATCGAGGAAATGGGTCTCGTGCACGCCGATGCTGGCGTGGGAGGCCAGAGTCTCGGCACGGATCTGCTCGACAAAGGCTTCGTCGAATTGCGGCGGCTGGCCGCGCGTCACGACGACGACATCGACAAGTACGCCAGCGCTCGTGGCGCGTGCCATCGTGCCGCCGCAGCCGAGAATTTCGTCGTCGGGATGCGGGGCCACGACGGCGATACGCTGGCCAGGCGCGAAGGGCGTCATGCGGCTGTCCCCAGCTGCAGATGCTGGCGCAGTCGCGCGCCGCTCCATTCGGTGACCGCGATCGTCGATCCGTCGCCGCACAGCACCGTGAAGGCGTCGGGCGCCATCGCGACGATCTGGCCCGGTCGTGCCAAGTGCCGGCCGCTGCCGCCCTTGGCGCGCGCTGCCCAGATATGCAGCGCGTCCTCTCCCACCACGGTGAAGGCGCCCGGATAGGGGCGTCCGGAAGCGCGGATCAGGCGCAGGACTGCGTCAGCCGGCGCCGTCCAGTCGATCCGCCCATCGAGCGGCGTTCGCCGCGCAGCCCAGGTCGCGTAGGCATCGTCCTGCGCCTCGCGCCGGATGTCGCCGCGCGCGATGGCGCCAAGGCTGTTCGTGAGCATCTGCGACAGCGCGCGCATGTGCTTCGCGTAGAGCGTCGCTGCGGTCTCATCGCGGGCGACGTGGAAATAATGCTGGTCGAGCAGGTCGCCCGTGTCAGTGCCGGCGTCGATCCAGAACAGCGTTCCGGCGGTGATCGGATCGCCGCTCAGGATCGTCCAGGGGATCGCCGCGCGCCCGCGCATCCGGGGGAGCGCAGCAGGGTGGTAGCCGATGACGCGGCCGTCGGCGAGCCCGCGAAAGGCCTCGCCGCAGATCTGCGACCAGCCGATCACGAAGATATAGTCGGCATCGAACGCGCCGATCGCGGCCAGCGCTGCCTCGCGATTGATGTTGTCGATACGCAGCACCGCGGCGCCCGCGGCTTGTGCTGCCGGGCCGAGGTCGACGAAATCCGAATGGCGGGCGCTGTGCGCCGTATCCAGCGTCGCCACTGCGGCAAGGGTCCAGTCGGCATGTCCGGCGATCGCGTCCAGCGCCACCGCGCTGCTCTCAACAGCCCCCACGAGAATGGCGCGCATCGTCGGCATGCCAGCGTGTCCTCCTTTCCCCGAAAAGGACGACCAGCACCGTGCGCAGCAGGATCGCGCAGTCGAGCCGCCAGCTGCGATTGCGGACATACCAGATATCGAAGGCGAGCTTTTCGTCGTTGCTGAGCAAGGTGTTGCCGCTGACCTGCGCCAGCCCGGTCAGCCCGGGGCGCACCCGCCCGCGCACGATCCCGCCCGCGCCCATCGCCTCGATCGTCGCAGGCAGCAGCGGGCGCGGGCCGACGATATCCATGTCGCCCGCAACGATGTTGACCAGTTCCGGCAGCTCGTCGAGCCGCGAGCGACGAAGGAACCGGCCCAGCCCGGTGATGCGCTGTTCGTCGGGAAGCGGCCGGCCCGACGCGTCGTTCGCGTCGCGCATCGTGCGGAACTTCATCATGCGGAACGGCGCGCCGCCGCGACCCGCCCGGTGCTGATGAAAAAGCACCGGACGTCCCATGCCGATCCGCACCAGCAGCGCGAGCGCGAGCAGGGCCGGCGCGAGGAGGATCAGCGCGACGATCGAGATCAGCGCGGCAGGACGGATCGCCGCCATCAAGCCGCCCGGGACACGAGCGCCGGCGCGGTAGCCGGAGGCGGTGCTGCCTCCTGCGCCTGATCGAGCAAGCCCATCTCGCCGAGCAGCTGCCGGTTGACCCGCTCGACGTCGTAGATCGCGATCGCCGTCTCTCGCGCGGCGGCACCCATACGGGTTACCAGCGCGGGCTGATCGATGAACCGGGCCATCGCTTCGGCGAGCGCAGCGGCATCTTTCGGCGGGACGAGGAACCCGTTCTCGCCTTCGCGGATCGGCTCGCGGCATCCGGGCATGTCGGTGGTGACGACCGGCCGCCCCATCGACAACGCCTCGAGGATCGTGCGCGGCAGCCCCTCGCGGTAGAAGGAGGGCAGGACGAATATGTGCGCGGTCGCGATATGCGGGCGCACGTCGCGCGTCTCCGGCAGCAGGGTGATGAGACCGTCGGCCTGCCACCCGGCGATCTCCTCAGCGGAATAGCCGGTCGGATTCTCAGTTTCCGGGCGCCCCAGCAGCAGGAAGCGCGTGTCGGGCCAGCGCGCGCGGATGCTGCGCGCCGCGGCGACATAGTCCCCCACGCCCTTGTCGCGCATCAGGCGTCCCATCATCAGGAATGTCGTCGGCGTGCCCGGCATCGGCTGCTCGGCGTAATGCCGTGTGTCGACGCCCGATCCCGGCACCTGCACCACCGGCTGGTCGGCATCGACGATGCGATAGGCGATCATATCCGCCCGGTCGTCGCCGTTGAAGACGAAGATGCGCTCGGCGCGCCGAACCCCCTGGCGGTAGAGCCATGATACCGCCCGGCGCAGCAGCCCGCGCGAGTCCGCCTCGCTGCTGAAGACATAGCCGAGCCCGCTCATGATCGCGTGAAAGCGCACCGGACGCCCCAGCCGCGTCGCGATCCGTGCCGCGAGCCCGCCATAGATGATCGGCTTCTGCGTGTAGGCGACGACCATGTCCGCGCGCTCGCGCCGGATCAGCCGCAGATAGGTCCACAGCGTCGCCAGATCCCGCACCGGATTGGTCCCCGCGCGTGCCATCGGCGTCAGGCTGAACCGCACGCCCATCCGGGCAAGTGCCGCGACCACTTCGGGTTCGGCATCCGGCGCGCAGGCGACGACGTCATGCCCCTCGGTTGCCATCCGCGCGATCAGCGCACCGCGAAAATTGATGAGCGACATGGAAAGGCTCGACAGGATCACGATCTTCACAGGCCACCGCCCCTTCGCTCATCGCTTCGGCATCTATATCGAAGGTCTGCGCGCGCCGGCGGGGCGCATCTGTAGATACCCCCTTAGGGCGGCAAGCGCTTGCAAAGGGGCGAGACGGCGCGCGCACGATGCGGGCGGATGCGTAACGACCTACCCCTTATGCGCCGCGGCCAGCCCGAACCCGATGATTTGCGGCATAAAGGATAGTGGCCGGTCGATCGATTTCGATGGCCTGAACCCTCCGATACCTTTTGATCGACGGGCCTCTCGCAAGAGGCCTCCCGCGCCGTTGCGGAAGGGAAGGAGCGTCGGAGATGGCGAACAGCGCATCGGACACGCAAGGCTACATCCCGGGGGTGACCCGCGCGCCGATTGCGGCGAACGACGTTGCGCCCGCGGTTCTTCCCCAGCGTATGCGGTTGCTCGCGCGGCTCGACATGCTGGCCCGTGCCTTTGCGCTGCGCAGCCCGGCACGTTTCTGGGCGCTGCGGCTGATCGCGGTCGTCACGCTGGATGCGATCGCGATCCTCGCCGCGTTGCGCCTGACCCGCGCGCTGCTTCCCGGCACCCGCACGCTCACGATGCTGAACGACATGGGGTTCGCGTTCGCGTTTACCGCGGTCACCATCGCGGTGCTCTTCGCGATCGGGGCGTATCGGCGAAGCTGGCGCTATCTGTCGCTGGCCGACGCGCTTGTTCTGGGGACGAGCCTGCTCGCAAGTTCGTCGGCGGTCTGGCTGGTAACCGCGACCTTCGTCATTCCGCAGCGGGTTCACCGGGTCGAGCTTGCGACCTTCCTCGTCGTCCATGTCGCGCTGATGCTGGCCGCGATGCTCGCGATCCGGCTCGTCCGGCGCGAGGTCCGCGAGCATCTCCGTTCGACGCGGGCGCGCCGCAGCGCGCAGCCTGTGCGCCGCGTGCTCCTGCTCGGCGATGTCGACTGGGCGCGGGTGATGGTGGAGCTGGTGCGCACCGATGTCGGCACCGGGCTCGATATTGCGGGCGTGCTCACCTTCGACGGGCGCGAGCGCAAGCTCCAGATCGGCGGCGTTCCGGTGCTCGGCTCGCCCGAAATGCTGCCCGACATCGTCGCGCGGCTGGACAAGGCGGGCCGCCGCCCGGTCAGCCTGGTGGTGCAGGACAGCAGCGAATTCCTCGACCGCCAGCGCTCGATCGAGATCGCGCGGCTGGCCGAGGCGCAGGACATGGTCGTTTCGCGCTTCCGCAACCCCTGGGCGCGCGGCGCGTCTGCCAGCGACGGCATGGCGATCGAGAAGATGCCGCTCGCGGAGCTGCTCGGCCGGCCGGAGGTCAGCATCCAGCACAGCTATGTCGAGCGCGTCGTAGCGGGCAAGCGCATCCTGGTGACGGGCGCCGGCGGCACGATCGGCAGCGAGCTGGTCCGGCAGCTGGCGACCTATGATCCGGCGGAAATCATCCTGCTCGATCATGCCGAATACAATCTCTACGCGATAGAGCTGGAGGTGCGCGAGCGCTTCCCTGGCCTTCGCGTCCATGCCGAGCTGTGCTCGATCCGCCAGCGTCCCGCGCTGTGGCAGGTGTTCGAGCGGCGGCGGCCCGAGATCGTCTTCCACGCCGCCGCGCTGAAGCATGTGCCGATGGTCGAGGCGAACCCGTGCGCCGGCGTCCACACCAACGTGCTCGGCACGCGCAACGTCGCCGACGCGGTGTGCGAATTTGAAGCGCGCGCGATGATCCAGGTGTCCACCGACAAGGCGGTCAACCCGGTCGGGCTGATGGGGGCGACGAAGCGGCTGGGCGAGCTCTATTGCCAGGCGCTCGACCTTATCGGCGCCTGCGATCCCGAAAGCCCACGCTTCCTGACGGTGCGCTTCGGCAACGTGCTCGGCTCCAGCGGATCGCTGATCCCGCTGTTCCAGCGCCAGATCGCTGCCGGCAAGCCTCTGACCGTGACGCATCCGGATATCGAACGCTTCTTCATGACGGTGGAGGAGGCGGTGCTGCTGATCCTCCAGAGCGGCGCGCGCGCGCTGGAGACCGACGCCGACCGCGGCATGATCTTCGTGCTCGACATGGGCGAGCCGGTGAAGATCGTCGAGATCGCCAAGCGCGTAATCCGCATGGCCGGGCTGCGGCCCGATATCGACGTGCCGATCCGCTTCATCGGCCTGCGGCCAGGCGAAAAGCTGTTCGAGGAGCTGTTCGATACCTCTGAATCCAAGATCGAAAGCGCGATTCCCGGCATTTTCGAAGCGATGCCGAGCCCTATCCCGCTCGAGCTGCTCGTCGAAGGGTTTTGCCAGCTCGAACGCCTCATCACCGACGGTGACGCCGACGAGTTGATCCGCCTCACCCACGAAATGGTCGCCGCCTCCGCCAGCTCGCGCTGGGCGGAGATCCTGCGCCGCATGGCCGCCGAGACGACCGATGCGGCCTTCGTTCCGCTCGACGCCGCGACGATCGCGGCGGTCAGCGCGATGTCCGCAATCCCTCTGCCGCGTGCGGTGGGGTGATGGCCCTTGATGGAGTGAACGCCGTGGCCGAAGCCGTCCTCAGCAACATCACCGCCTTCGTGCCGCGCTCGCTCGACGGCCGGCCGAGTCCGCTCGACCATCCGGAGCTTCGCTGGCCGCAATATGATGCGGACGAAGTCCACGCCGCCGCCCTCGTGCTGGAAAGCGGGCGGGTGAACTCGCTGGTCCACGGCGAGCACACGCGCGAGCTGGAGCGCGAATTCGCCGCCTATTGCGGGGCGCCGCATGCCATCGCGGTGTCGAACGGCACGACCGCGCTCGAACTGGCGCTGCGCGCGCTCGGCGTCGGCCCCGGCGACGAGGTGATCGTGCCGTCGCGCAGCTTCTTCGCGACCGCCGCCGCGGTCGTCGCGGTCGGCGCAACGCCGGCCTTTGCCGATATCGATCCGGTCAGCCAGACGATCGACGCGGCCTCGGCGCGGTCGATCGTGACCTCGCGCACGCGCGCGGTCATCTGCGTCCATCTCGCCGGATGGCCGTGCGAGATGACCGAGCTGCTGATGCTTGCCCATGACGCGCATCTCTGGCTGATCGAGGACTGCGCGCAGGCGCACGGCGCGACGTATGATGGGCGCCGCGTCGGCACCTTCGGCCACGCGGCGGCCTTTTCCTTCTGCACCGACAAGATCATGTCGACCGGCGGCGAGGGCGGCATCGTGCTGTTCCAGGATCACGATCACTGGGCGAAAGCCTGGGCGTTCAAGGATCACGGCAAGAACCCCGACAAGGTGCTCTGTCCGGTCACTGGCCACTGTTTTCGCTATGTCCATGACAGCTTCGGCACGAACTGGCGGATGACCGAGATGCAGGCCGCGATCGGGGTGCAGCAGCTGGCGAAGCTGCCGCGCTGGCTCGATCAGCGCCGCCGCAATGCCGAGGCGCTGATGACCTATCTGCAGGACGAACCCTGCGTCGAACTGCCGCACATCCCGTCGCATGCGGGACATGCCTTTTACCGGCTCTATGTCACGATCGCGCGGGCGTGCCTCGGGCCGGAAGGCAACACCAACCGGCTGATCGAGCGGATGATCGAGATGGGGATGCCGGTCAGCAGCGGGTCGTGCGCCGACATGTCGCGGGAAACCGCGTTCGACGACATGGTCGTGCGGCGCGCCGATGGCCTGCGTATCGCCGCGGAAATCGGGCGGCGGACGATCGCCTTCCCGGTCGATCACCTGCTCGACGAAAGCGATATGCGGCGCATGGCGAACTGCCTGCGCATCGCGCTCGCAGAGGCGCATGTCGTCACGATGGAGATCGTGCAATGAGCGACGCGAACCGCCTGCCGCAATTCGTCATCATCGGCGCGGTGAAGGGTGCGACGACGTGGATCCACAACCAGCTGCAGCATAACCCGGCGATCTTCCTGCCGGGGCCGGAGCCGCATTATTTCAGTTCCGAGCACGACAGGGGACTCGACCATTATCGCAGCCTGTTCGCCGGTGCGCGGTCCGGGCAGATGATCGGCGAGAAGTCGGCCGATTATCTCGCCCACCCGCACGCCGCGCGGCGAATGGCCGCGGTGATGCAGCACGCGAAGCTCGTCGTGCAGCTGCGCAGTCCGGTCGACCGCGCCTATTCCGACTACAAGATGCTCTACCGCCGCGGCACCGTCACCGGCCCGCCCGAGGCGTATCTGGACGGGCGCGCCTGCGACCAGCCGCGGTTCCTGCGCGACGGGCTCTATGCCGAACATCTGGCGCGGTGGCTCGATCATTTCGACCGTGCGCAACTGCAGGTGCTCTTGTTCGAGGAGGTGAAGGCGGCGCCCACCGACGTCGTCGCCGCCGTCTGCCGGCATATCGGTGCACCGTACCATTTTTCAACCGAGGTCGGCGCCCGCCCGCGCAACGACAGCAGCGCCCATTTCCTGCCGCTCCCGGTGCGCACGGTGCTCGCTCCCTTAAAGCAGGCGGCGCGCCCGCTGCGCGGCAATGCCGCGTTCGAGGGCGTGCGGCGCGTGTTCGCGCGCGAGATCCGCTATCCGGCGCTCCCGGAGTCGCTGCGTGTGCGGATGACTGATTACTACGCCCGCGACATCGACACGCTGGAACGGCTGATCGGCCGCGATCTGTCCGGCTGGCGCGGCAGCGCGAGAATGGCTGCCTGATATTTCCTGAGATGGTGGCAGCACGACCGGCGCAGCAGGGTCGCCCGTTTTCGCTTCGCGGTGAGCCGGAATTGCCAGCCGGGACTCACGGCAAAGGGCTTACACTTCGGCGGGTTCTAGCTGGGGTGAATGAACGATGGGGACTTGGTTCAATCGCGCCGTCGCGCTGACCATGATGGCGGTGACGGCGTCCTGCTCGAGCGGGATGAGCGGGCTCGACAGCCTGCCGCCCGCGCCTGTCGCAGCCTATCGGCTGGGCGCGGGGGACGAAATTCGGGTGATGGTGCCGGGACTCGCCACGCCCGACACACTGAACGCGACCTATGTCGTCAACGACCGGGGCCAGTTGTCGCTGCCCCTGCTCGGCGACATCGACGCGAACGGCAAGACGGTCCCCGAGCTGCAGCAGGCGATCGCCGCGCAGCTGATGCAGCGCCAGCTGCTCAACACGCCGACGGTGAGTGTCCAGCCGGTGCGGCTGCGGCCCTTCTACGTGCTGGGCGAGGTGAAGACGCCGGGTGAGTATCAGTATCGGCCCGGTATCTCGGTCCTGGCGGCGGTGTCGGTCGCGGGCGGCTACACCTTCCGCGCGCAGCAGGGCACGGTCGAGGTCGTGCGGATGATCAACGGGCGTCAGGTGACCGGACGGGCGGGGCCCACCGACATGGTCCAGCCCGGTGATACGATCAGGGTGCATGAGAAATGGTTCTGACCGCGGCGCGCCGCGCGCCGCGCGTAGCGGCGCTGCTGCTGGGCGCGGCTGCGCTGGCAACGGGCGCCCATGCCCAGGAAATCCCGACCGCGGCGCCGGTCCTCGACATCCCCGAGGATCTGTTCGTGCCGACCGAGCTGTCCCTGGGCGGTGCGCGGGTGGAATTCGGCGGCATCGCGCGCGCGGAATATGACAGCAATATCTACGCCCAGGCCTATGGCGGGAAGAGCGACACGAAGCTGATCTTTCAACCCTATGCGCTGCTGACGAAATCGATGGCCACGCTCGACCTGTCGCTGCGCGCGGAGGGCAATTTCCGGCGCTATCTGAAATACGGCACCGAAAGCGCCGATGGCGGCGAGGTGCGCGCGCGTGCGGCGTGGGCGCCCACGCTCAGCGACAAGATCACGGCGGCGGCGGGCTATCTCCACGGCATCGAGGATCGCGGCGAGCCCGAGGCGAGCACGATCACCTCAATCGGTCCGCGCGAATATAACAGCTTCGATGGCGACCTGTCGTACGCGCATCAGGGCGCGCGTCTCGGTTTCTCGCTGCGCGGAACGGCTGCGACCTATCGCTACAATCGCGATATCGACCGGCCCCGCAATCTCGATACCTATGGTCTTGTCGCGCGCGGATCGGCGCGCATCAGCCCGCTGATGAACGGCTTCCTCGAAGGCTTCGTCAGCAAGCGCGATTTCGCGCCGACCGTTGGGGAGGGCGGGCTGGACCGCGATTCGAATACCTATGGCGCACGGGTCGGTGTGGCGATCGATCCTGGCGGGACGCTGCGCGGCGAAGCGGCGGCGGGCGTCTACCGGTTCGATCCCAATGACGACCGGCTGGACGCGCGCACCGGCTTTTCGGCGCAGGTCGGGCTCATCTTCCAGCCGTTCGTGCGCACCGGCTTCACGCTGGACGGCTTCACCGGCAATGTCGCGACCTATCAGACCGGCGCGTCGTCGCGCGAGGATACGCGGGTGCGCATCGGCGTGCAGCAGGAGCTTCGCCACAATCTGCGCTGGCAGGCGAGCGCGGTGTACCGCCGCAGCCGCTACTACGGCACCGGGCTGACCCAGAATATCTGGGGCGGTCTGTTCGCGATCGAATATATCCTCAACCGGCGGCTGATCCTTGCGGCCGACCTGCGCTACACCGATCGTAACAGTTCCGCGCCGCTCGACGGTTTCTCGCGCCTGCGCGGCGGGATCGCGCTCAAATTCCATTACTGATCGGGCGGGGAAGACCGTCGCGAAAGGGCAGGCCGCTACCCCTTTCGAGCGGTCGACAGTCGCCGGCGAGCAGCGGAGAGTGCGGCGCAACAAAAGCGGGATTTTTGCGCATGCTCGCACGCACATCGAAGGGCCGCCACATAGCCTTCGTCCTGCCGGGGCTGGGCGCCGGCGGGTCCGAGCACATCGTCAGCCAGCTGTGCAACCACTGCGTCGCCAGCGGCTGGACGGTGACGCTCATCGCGTTCGAGGACCCCGGCGCACATCCCTATTATCACCACGATCCGGCGGTGCGCATCCTGCCGCTGGGGCTGAAACCCGAAAGACGTGGTGCGTGGGCCGCGATCCGCGCCGTCCGCGCGCGTCGTGCCATCCTGCGCAAGGCGTTCGCGGTGGTGAAGCCCGATCTCGTCGTCAGTTTCCTGACCCGCGCCAACATCCTGTCGGTGCTGGCAGCGCGCGGCATGGGCATTCCGGTGATCGTTTCCGAACGCAACAACCCGGCGCTGCAGGGGGTGGGCCCGATCTGGGGCGCGCTGCGCCGCTGGGCCTATCCGCGCGCGGCGGGTCTGGTGACGATGACCGCGGGCGCGATGCGCTATTTCGGCGATGCCAGCCCGCCGCGAACCTGGGTGATCGCGAACCCGGCAACCATCCCCGCAGGCGCCCGCGAGCGCCATTCGGACGGGCGCACGATCGGCGCGGTCGGGCGTTTCGTGCCGCAAAAGGGATTCGACCTGCTGCTCGATGCGTTCGCTCGAGTCGCGCGCGCAGTGCCCGACTGGCGGCTGGTGATCTGGGGCGACGGGCCGGACCGCGTCGCGCTGGAGGCACAGCGCGCGCGACTGAGCCTTGAGGACCGCGTCGATATGCCCGGCATCACGACGCGGCCGGGCGAGTGGATCTCGCGCTCCGATCTGTTCGTGCTGTCCTCGCGTTTCGAAGGCTGGGGGCTGGTCGTCGGCGAGGCGATGGCAGGCGGGCTGCCGGCGGTGTCCTTCGACTGCGCCTGGGGGCCGGCGGAAATGATCGAGCACGGCGACAGCGGCGTGCTGGTGCCCGACGGCGACGTCGATTCGCTGGCGGACGCCATCATCGCGCTCTGCCGCGACGATGCACGGCGCGCGGCGCTTGGCGATGCGGCGCGGCGGCGTATGGAGGCGTTCTCGCCGCCGGCGATCATGGCGCAGTGGCTGGCGGTCATCACCGAGGTCGCAGACCAGCGCGAGGCGGCCCGGTGACGCTGAAGTCGCTCGTCCGCCGCGCCCGCCGGCGCTTTCGCGACGAGCCGCATCTGCGTGCGGCGGCGAAGCGTGCCGACGCGTTTCTGGTCTCCTATCCCAAAAGCGGGCGGACATGGCTGCGCTTCCTGCTGTCCTGCTATTTCGCCGAGGTCGCGAAGCTTGGGTTCGAGCCAGACCTCATCACGACGTTTCGTGTGCTGCCCAATTTCGACCGCGATCCGGTGCGCGGGATCGGCGCCTTTGCCTGGGGCGGGACAGCGCAACGGCTGCCCCTGATCCTCGTCAGTCATCTGGGTTTCGCCGCAAGGCTGTTCCTCGACCGGTCGGTCATCTTCCTCGTCCGCGATCCGCGCGACGTCATCGTCTCGGCCTATTTTCATGCGACGCGCCACAAGAAGGTCTTCGCGGGCGATATCGACGCTTTTCTCGACAATCCGACTTACGGTCTCCCCGCGCTGTTCCGTTTCCTGAACGGTTGGGCTGGCGGGCTCGCCGCGCGCCGGCATATCCTGGTGAGCTACGAGGAAATGCTCGACGGGTCGGAGGAGACGGTGGGCGCGATCCTCCGGTTCGTCGGCGTGCCCGTCGATGGCGAGGCGCTGCGCCGGGCGATCGCGGCGGCGCGGTTCGACCGGATGCGCGACAAGGAACGCGATCAAGGCATTCCCGGCCATGACTATGACCGCGGCGACGCCCAGAGCATGCGGATGCGCAGCGGCAAGGCAGGCGGGTTCGACGAGCTGCTGACGCCCGAACAATCCGCGCTGATCCTCGCACGGTGCCAGCGCGAACTGTCGCCGCGCGCACGCGCGTTGCTGGCGGCGACCGGCGTGCCGACGGGTGATCTGCGCACCGCCGCCGCGCCGGCAATGGCCAGCGCCTGAGCGGCGATGCACGTCGCCTGCATCATCACCAGCTTTACCGCCGGCGGGGCGGAAATGCTCGTGGGCAACCTGGCCGAAGCGTTCGTCGCGAACGGCCATGACGCGACGGTTATCGCGCTCAGCGATGCAGCGACGCTGGGCAATGACGAAGCGATCGAGCGCGCGATGATGGCCCGGCTGCGGGAGGTCGGGGTCACCGCGAAGTCGCTTCGCCTGCGCAACCGACGCGACCCGGTCGCGGGCGCCAGAGCCTTGCGCAGCGCGCTGGCGGATCGCGCACCCGACATGATCCATACGCATACCGCAGCGGCGCTTCCCGCCATCGCGCTGGCCCGGATGCGCTGCCCGGTGGTGCTGACCCACCACAACAGCCGGCTTTCCTTCCCGCCCTTCGCGTACCGGCTCTTCGACCGGATCGTCGCCGCCTATGTCGCGATCAGCGACCAGTGCGCGCAGCAGACGCGGCGCCACGCCCGCAAGCCCATCCGGGCGATCCCAAATGCGGCGAACCCACGTTTCCGCGCGTCAGCGCCCCGCACAACGCCGGCCAGAAATCCGGTCGTTCTCGCGGTCGGCACAATTTCGGAACAGAAGGATTATGCAACTCTCATCCGCGCCGTGCGACCGCTCGCGGAGCGACTGGCCGCAACAGGCCGGCGCCCGTGCATCCGGATCGCCGGTGGCGGCGACGCGATCGATGAGCTGCGCGCGCTTGCCGCTGAGCAAGGCGTGGAGGACATCGTCGATCTCCTCGGCCCGCGCAGCGACGTACAAGCGCTGATGGCTGAGGCGGACGTCTTTGCGAATGCGTCGCTGTGGGAAGGTTTCTCGATCGCGATGATCGAGGCGTCGATGAGCGCGCTGCCGCTGGTCGCCACCGATGTCGCGGGCAATTGCGAGATGGTGCTGCCCGGCCGCAACGGGATGCTCGTACAGCCGCGCGATCCCGATGCTCTCGCCGATGCCCTTGCGCGGGTCGTGACCGATCCGGCGCTGTACGCGGCGCTGTCGGCAGGGTCGCTGGCGTCTGCGTCGCGCTTCTCGATCGATCGCTGCGCCGCCGCTCACCTCGCACTCTACCGCGACGTGATCGCACAGGCGCGGTCGCGACTTGCGATCGGCAGGTCCGTCCTCGGATAACGGCGTCGGACAATTTCGGATGATAGCCAACGGGTTCGACCGGTGCAGCGCGGTCCCGTGATATCGCTGGGGGCATGACGAAGGGGATCAGCCGGCGGTGAGGATCGCGGTCATCACCGATATCCATGCGATGCACGGCGCACTTGCGACCGCGCTTTCGGACGCGCGTGCCGAAGGCTTCGATGTGCTGCTGATTCTGGGCGATCTGCTGACCTATGGCGTCGACCCTGCGGAAACGCTTGACCTCGTGCAGGATGCGGTGGCGCGTGACGGGGCGATCCTGGTCGCCGGCAACCACGATCAAATCTACCGCGACTTGGACGGCGGTGCGGACGGTTATCTTGCCGCGCTGCCCGATTGGCTGCGCGAGACGGTGGAATGGACCGCGGCGGCGGTGCCGGCGCACGCGCTTGCGCGCTTCGACTGGGCTGAGTCCTGGCATCACTGCGCTCTGTTCGCCGCACATGCCAACCCGGGCAGTTTCGGGGACTGGACCTATCTGACCGAGACCACCGCCGATGCCGCGGCTTCGACCCTGCGTGCACGCGGCTATCGCTACGGGATTTTCGGCCACACCCACCGCGCGCGCCGCTTCGATGCGCACGGCGTGTCGCTGTTCACGCTGGGATCGCTCGGCCAACCGCGCGACGATGCCGACCGGGGGCTGAAATGGACGATGATCGACATGGATGAGACGGGAATTCGCGTATCGTCACGCCGGGTGGCGTTCGACCGGGACGCTCACTGCTCAGCGATCCGCGCGACGACGCTGTCGGCCGCGACTCAGGACCGGCTCTGCGGGTTCTTCGCGTGAAGGTGCTCGTCACCGGGGCCGGCGCGGTGCTGGGGCAGGGGATCATCAAGTCGCTGCGCCAGTCGACCCTCGACTGCGAAGTCGTCGCGGCCGATCCCAATCCGCTGTCCGCCGGGCTTTACTGGGCCGATCGCGGCTACCGCGTCCCGATGGCGGGCGATGCCGGCTTCGGCGACCGCGTGGAGGAGATCATCGCGGTCGAGCGGCCCGACGCAGTCCTCGTCGGCACCGATGTCGAGCTTGCCTGGTTCGCCGCCAATCGCGCGACGCTGGAAAAGCGCCACGGGGCGCACGTCATCGTCAGCGACCCGCGCGTTGTCGCCATCGCCGACGACAAATACGAAACGGCGCGTTTCTTCGCCGCCGCGGGACTGTCGCCGCCTGCCTCCGCGATCGGCGAGGACGCGAGCGGGATCGAGGATCTGATCGCGACGGTCGGCTTTCCCCTGATCGTAAAACCCCGCATCGGCGCGCGCTCGGTCGGGGTGTCGCTCGTCCACAATCGCCACGCGCTCTCCGCCGCGCTGGAGGGACGCAGCGGCCTCGTCGTGCAGGAATGCGTCGGGACCGAGGACGGCGAATACACCGCGAGCGTCCTCGTCTTCGATGGCGAAGCGCAAGCGTCGATCGTGATGCGGCGCGACCTGCGCGATGGCAACACCTACCGCGCCTATACGGGCGACTACCCCGCGCTGAACCACATGGTGCGCGCGTTCGGCGTGGCACTGCGGCCCTATGGACCCGCCAATTTTCAGTTCCGCATCGATCGCCACGGCCGCGCCCGCGTGTTCGAGATCAATGCGCGCTTTTCCGGCACGACGCCGATGCGCGCGATGGCCGGCTTCAACGAGGTCGAGATGTGTCTGCGCTGGCTGCTCCACCGTGAACCGATCCGCCAGCCGGCGGTGCGCGAGGGCGTGATCCTGCGCTTTCTTGAGGAGATGTTCGTCGATCAGGCCCGAATCGATTCGGTGTCGTGATTGCGCCGGGTGAACGGATTGCGTTGACGGGAGGCACCGGATTCATCGGGGCGCGTTTTGCGGCTCGCGCGCGGCGGGCGGGGTATCGCATCCGCCATCTGGGGCGGCACGCGCCCGCATCCGGCGAGGACTATCGGGCGCTCGATCTTGGCGAAGGCGCGGTCGATCCGGCAGGTCTCGAAGACTGCGCGCTCGTCGTCCACCTCGCCGCCTACATCCCGCGCGATCATGCCGACCCGGCGGAGGCGGAGCGCTGTTGGCGGATCAATGCGATGGGGACGCTGTATCTGGCGCAGGCCGTCGCGCGTGCCGGCATCCGTCGCTTCGTCCAGACCACGAGCGCCAACGCTTATGCGCCATGGGAGAGCAACCCTGACGAAGAAGCGGCGCTCTTCCCGTGCAGCCGCGGCTATTATCTCGGCGCGAAGCTGCTGCAGGAAATCTACGCGGCCGAAATCTGTCGAGACGCCGGCATCGCGCTCGCGACGCTCAGGCTGGCCTCGGTTTACGGGCCCGGCCAGAAGACGGGTGCCGTTGCGGCGATCGGATCGGCCGTGTCGGCCGGGCGCCCGGTGACGCTCGTTGATGACGGGCGGTTCGCGGCCGATTTCGTCCATGTGGACGATGTCGTCACCGCGTTGATGCTGGTGACCGAAAGCGACGCGACCGGCGCTTTCAATGTCGGCAGCGGCGTGCGCACAACGATGATCGAACTGGCCGATCTGTGCGCGCGGCTCGCCGATACGCCGGCGACGATCCTTCGCGAGCCGCCGGCCGACCCCGGGGACCCGGGCTTTCCGGCGCTCGCGATCCACCGGATGCGCGCGCTCGGCTACACGCCGCGCGGCCTGGCGGCGGGGATAACCGACATGATCCGTGCCGCGCGATAGGTAGCGCGGGCGTGCGTTATTCGGGAACGATGTCGAAGTTCAGGCGGTCGGTGTCGAACCCGTTCGCGCCGGGGGTTGCCGTGACCGGACGCTCGCGAATGCGCGGGCCCGGTGCGTGGCTGACCAGCGCGGTGCCCGATCCGTCGAGCACGACGCGTTCCTCGCCGACCGAAATCGTCGCGCCGCGCATCGTCCCGGGCGCGTAGTTCACGCTCAGCAGATATCCGCCCGGCGCATTGCAATATTCCTGAAGCTCGCCGAGCCCATAGGCGCCGCCCGCAGCGGGCACGAGTGCCGGCTGATGGTGGAGCTGGCACAGCACCGGCACCTGGACGCGGACGAGCCAGCCGGCGCTGGCTTCGGAGCTCGCCCCGGCAGGAGCGCTTGCGCACAGGAGGCCGGCGATCGGCAAGGCAATGAAAAGGCGGTTCTTCATGGTTCGGCCCATCTGCTGGTTCGATGGGGCCGTTTTCGCAGCGACCTCTGAAATCGTCGTTTTCGAGCGCGGTAAACGCTGCGGTAATTTTTTGCCGGACTCGGCAGGGTTTTGCCGGGCAGAAGACCTCAAGCCCGATTTTGTAAGAAATCACCAAGAACAGTGCGAGTCGGGGAGCCTTTAGATGAAAACAATGTCACTGTTGTAGATTTTCATCACTTGAGGCCGGCAAAGTGTTAACGGGACATGCAAGCTTACCTAAGGCCAATGGCCTAGAATTCCTTACAATTCGTGGCTCCGAGCCGCACTTAACCATCTAATGATTCGACAAGAATCCCAACAACAAACATAAACGGGTCGTTAACCGGACTGGCGGGGGTCGGATCGGTTTTCACCGACGCAGAACATTGTCGCGGTGCGGGAACGGCAAGTGTCGGTGGCATGGGCGACTGTCTGTGGGGGTGCTGGGTGAACAAGATTGGGGGGAGGCTTCGGCGCACGTCGCCGATCCGTCATATCTGCACGGCATGCGCAACGATGATCGGTTTGATCGGCGCGACGAATGCCTCCGCGGATCAGCTTGACGCTACGAAATCCATGGAAATCAACGTGCATGGCCGGGTGACCGAGCACTGCGCGATGGGGCAGATCGGCGACATGGCGTTCGGCGACATCACCCGCCCCGGCCTCACCGCTGCGGCCCGGGTGCGGTTCAGCTGCAACGTCCCCTTCGACATGAAGATTCAGGCCGCGCATGGCGGGCTCGCCAACGTTCAGTATCCGCAGGGGCAGGGGCCCTATGCGGGCATGCTGCCCTTCACGATGGATGTCGCGATCCCCGTGCGCAAGCCGGCCTCCGCCCTTGTCGGGCGCAGCTTCTCCAGCCGCGAGCTGATGGGCGGCGCGACGCTGTCGAGCGCCGGCGGCATCGCGACCGAAGGCTTCACCTTGTCGGTCGCCCTGGGCGCGCCCCCGCGCGAGGCGGGGCTGCTCGCGGGGCAATATGCCGAGACAGTGGTGATTACAGTTTCGCCAAGTTGAAGGCTGACAACAGATAAGACTTAAGTAAAAACGTAACAAACGGGTCAAATTGAAACAATAATCAACGATAAACCGTTATTGACGACAATAAGCAAAGGTTGCATTCGATCATTGTCGGAACGGGATGAGTCGTCAACCCGAACCGCTCAACACTTGGGGTGAAAGCATGAAAAGCATTCTGAAGGCGGCAACTGCCGCAATTGCCATCGTCGGCATGTCGGGCACCGCATTTGCGGATACGACGACGCAGACCACGTATTCGAACGGTCTTCCGACCAATATCTTCGGCGTGAACGTCGCGGCTATCGCATTCGCTCTGGGCGACGGCAGCCGTTATCAGCAGAGCAGCACCACCACCCGCAACACCGAAGAGGCTTCGGAAAGCGTTGCGAACAGCTTCACGCTGACGGGTTCGGTGACGAAGGACTGCTCGTTCTACGGCGGCGGCCAGACCGGTCACACGATCAACCTGGGCACGATCGGCGTGCGCACCGGCAACAACGACAACGTGTCGATCGCGTTCAACCAGCGCGATGCGGTGACCGCCAACGTCAACAGCGCGACCGCCGGCTGCAACACGAACAACACGGTGACGATCGCCAAGACCAACGGCTCGGACGGCCTGCGCAACTTCCAGCCGGGTTCGTATGACAGCAACCAGTTCACCGATCGCATTCCCTACACGGTCAATGCCTCGTGGACCGGCGTCGCGACGGGTTCGACCGCGGCCGGCACCACCCAGACGCTGGCGGTTGCTGCCAACCAGGGCAACAACAACAAGTCGGGCGGCGCATGGCGTTCGGCCTTCAACATGGACGTCAACGCACCCGCGCAGTCCAAGGGCCTCGTCGCAGGCACCTACACCGACACCATCACCGTCACCCTCGCCGCGATCTGATCGCGACGGGTTGAATAGGGGCGCGGAAAAGGTTTCGGCCTTTTCCGTGTCTCCATAACGCACTTCGGTCGCGTCGGCCGATGCAGGAGAGAAAGCATGTTCCGTTTCGCACGCCTTGCCCTTGCGGCAACCGCGCTCGCCGGCCTCGCGACCGGCGCCAATGCGCAGCACACCACCTCGCAGACGACCTTCTCGGATGCGGGCATCAACGGTCTCAGCACGTCGACCGGCGACTTCTTCTGGAATGCCCTGCAGGACCCCAATACCACGGGCTTCATCAGCGGCGTCAACAAGACCTACAACACCGCGAACAGCGGCAGCCGCTTCCACCAGGAAGGCACCGCGCCCGACAATACCGAAGCGGCTTCGGAAAGCGTTGCGAACAGCTTCACGCTGACGGGTTCGGTGACGAAGGACTGCTCGTTCTACGGCGGCGGCCAGACCGGTCACACGATCAACCTGGGCACGATCGGCGTGCGCACCGGCAACAACGACAACGTGTCGATCGCGTTCAACCAGCGCGATGCGGTGACCGCCAACGTCAACAGCGCGACCGCCGGCTGCAACACGAACAACACGGTGACGATCGCCAAGACCAACGGCTCGGACGGCCTGCGCAACTTCCAGCCGGGTTCGTATGACAGCAACCAGTTCACCGATCGCATTCCCTACACGGTCAATGCCTCGTGGACCGGCGTCGCGACGGGTTCGACCGCGGCCGGCACCACCCAGACGCTGGCGGTTGCTGCCAACCAGGGCAACAACAACAAGTCGGGCGGCGCATGGCGTTCGGCCTTCAACATGGACGTCAACGCACCCGCGCAGTCCAAGGGCCTCGTCGCAGGCACCTACACCGACACCATCACCGTCACCCTCGCNTTCACCGATCGCATTCCCTACACGGTCAATGCCTCGTGGACCGGCGTCGCGACGGGTTCGACCGCGGCCGGCACCACCCAGACGCTGGCGGTTGCTGCCAACCAGGGCAACAACAACAAGTCGGGCGGCGCATGGCGTTCGGCCTTCAACATGGACGTCAACGCACCCGCGCAGTCCAAGGGCCTCGTCGCAGGCACCTACACCGACACCATCACCGTCACCCTCGCTGCGATCTGATCGCTGGTCGGTAACGGATAACTCGGGAAGGGGAGGCGCAAGTCTCCCCTTTCTTAACCTCTATCTGCTCTAGTGCTGCTCCACTTCTTGTCCCGGGGGGGATAGTCTGATGTCGCGTATGTTGCCGGTTTCGGTGCGTGCTTTTGTGCGGCCGGCATTTGTCGTCTCCGTCGCCGCGATCGGCCTGGCCAGCGCCACCTATGCGATGCGCGTGTCGCCGATGGTCGTCGAGATGACGACGTCGGGCTCGGGTGCGGTCGCGCGCGTCGAGGTGCAGAACCTCAACCAGGTCAACCTGCCGTTCGAGACGCGGATCACCCGGATCGATTACGACGACAAGGGCAACATGACCGAAACGCCGGCCGACGGCGATTTCCTCGTTTTCCCGCCGCAGGGTCTGCTGCCCTCGGGCGCGCGGCAGGTTGTCCGCCTGCAATGGGCCGGTGCACCGGACATGCCCGCGAGCCGCGGCTATTATCTGTCGGTCAACCAGCTGCCGATCCCGCTCGCGCCGGGACAGGAATCGACCGGCGCGCAGGTGCAGGTCGTCTATCACATGAAGGCGCTGGTCACCGTTGCGCCGCCCAAGGCCACACCGAAGGTCGAGTTCGTCTCCGCCAAGCCGATCGAGATCGAGGCGAAGGCGCCGCCCGCCATCGAAGGCGCGAAGCCTGCGCCCGCACCGACCGCTCCTGCTGTGAAAACGCCGGGGCTGGAGATCGTCGTGCGCAATACCGGCACGCGCTACGCGATGATGGCGGGTGCGGTCTGGACGATCGAGGGCAAGGACACCGCAGGCAAGCCGCTCAAGGTCGTGAAGTCGCTGGAAGACCTCAACCGCGACATCGGCGTCGGCTATCTCGCGCCGCTGGGCGGCCTGCGCACTTTTCAGGTGCCGACCGGCACTGCCTTCGCGCCCGGATCGGTCAAGGTCCGCTTCGGCAAATGATCGCGGCGCGCGCGTCGTTGCTGCTCGCGGCGTCGGCGATCGCGATCGCGGTGCCGGCGCGCGCGCAGGTCAGCGTGCCGCTGCCGAGCCGCCCCGCCACCCAAGGGTCTCCTTCGTCGCAGACTCCCGTCCCGGCGCAACAGCCGCCCGGCGTGCCGGTGCCGCTGCCCGGATCGCAGCCCATCCCCGTCGTGCCGATGGGCAAATACGGCCGGCCGGATATCAACCCGTACGATCGCGACATCAACCTGACGGTGCCGCTCACCTATCGCGACCGGCCGCTGGGCGAAGTTCCCGTGCTGCTGACCCACGACGACCGCTTCGTCGTCGACACCGCGCCTTTCCTGAAGCTGCTGCAGCCGTTGCTCAATGCCGCGGCCCAGGCGAAGCTTGCCACGCTGCTCGCGGGCAAGAAGACCTTTACCTCGGACGACCTCGCCAAGTCGGGCGTCTCGCTCGACTATGATCCCGGCTCGCTCTCGGTCGTGGTCCTGCGCATCGCCCCGGAAGAGCGCGCCACGGAATCGCTGTTCAAGACGCCGACACGCGACGACGACAAGCCCGATCTCGCCCCGGAATTCTTCTCGGGCTATCTCAACGCCAATATCGTCGTGAACAAGCTGTGGGGCGTGCAAGACCGGCTGACCCGGCCGTCCTTCTACCTCAACGGCGCGACGCGGGTCGGCCCGGTCGTTCTGGAAGGCGATGTGCAATATGCCGAGGAGCTTGGCTTCACCGGCGGAACCTATCGCTTCGACCGCAACTATGTGCGCCTCGTCTATGATCAGCCCGAAGAGTTCCGCCGCTGGTATCTTGGCGACCTGACCCCCGAAATCCGCGGCCAGCAGGGTTTCGTCCAGATGGGCGGCATCGGCGTGTCGCGCGAGCGGCAGCGTTTCGACCAGTTCCGCTCGGCGATCCTGCAGGGGAATCGCCAGCTCATCCTGCAGCGCGCTTCGACGGTCGACGTCTATCGCAATGGCTCGCTGCTGAAGCAGTTCCGGCTGGATGCGGGCGCGTATGACGTCTCGGCCCTCCCGCTCGTCACTGGCGGCAACGACGTGCAGATCCAGGTCCGCGACGATGCGGGCGGCGTGCAGGACCTGAACTACTCGTCCTATCTCGACCCGATCGACCTGCAGCCCGGCGATTATGAATATGCCGCCTATTTCGGCAAGACGAGCCGGCGGTTCGGACGCACGCCGATCTACAATGGCGACATCTCGTTCACCGGCTTCTATCGCAAGGCGTTCCTCGATCGGCCGGCGATCGGCATCGGCGTGCAGGCAAGCCAGCGGGTGCAGGTCGTCACCGGCCAGACCCAGTTCGTGCTGCCCAATAGCGGGCGCATCCAGTTCGATCTCGGCGCCAGCCGCGCGCGTAACTATGGCGGCGGCTATTCGGTGGGGGTGTCCTACGACCAAATCTTCGACCGCGCCGGGCTGATCGATTCCTTCACGGTGCGCGCCGACTATCTGTCCCGGCGCTTCGCCGGGCTCGGCTATATCGACCCGGACAACAGCAGTTCCTGGTCGGTCAACGCGCAATATACCCGCGCGATCACCTTCGATCTGACCGCGCTGCTGGGCGGCAGCTACATCAAGAACCGCGGCACCTTCGGCAACACCTACCGGATCAACTCGTCCATCTCCTATCGTGTGTCGCGCAAATGGAGCGTGCGCGGCGGGGTGGATTACACGAAGTATGGCAATACCTTCAGCCGCCAGAACGGGCTCGGTTTCAGCGCGTCGCTGATCTTCCAGCCGACCTATCGCGACCGGGCGGAGGCGCGGCACGACAGCAGTATCGACACCAGCAGCCTGTCCTATGTCCACGCGTCCGACAACCGCATCGGCGCGATCGGTTATGGTGGGCTCGTCAGCCGCGACTTCGGCGACGTGAACGCGCAGGCCTTTGCCGATTATACCGGCAACCGCTTCGACGCGTCGGTCAGCCATTCGGCGTTCGGCACCAGCTTCAACCGGATCACCGACCAGCAGATCACGTCGGTGCGCGTCGGCACGTCGCTCGCCTTTGCGGGTGGCGAGTTCGGGATCGGGCGGCGGATCAACGACAGCTTCGCGATCCTCTATCCGCACCCGACGCTGAAGGGGCACAGCGTCGTCGCCGGCCAGTCGATCGCCGAGAACGACTATCTGTCGAAGAGCGGTATCCTGGGCGGTGCGGTGAACGGCTATCTCTCGTCCTATGTCACCCAATCGGTGCAATATGACGTCGAGAACCCGCCGGCGGGCTATGATATCGGCCCCGGCGTGGTGCGGGTGAAGCCGCCCTATCGCAGCGGTTACAAGCTGGAGGTCGGCACCGACGCCTTCGTCAGCGCGGTCGGCAACCTCCTGCTGCCCAACGGCAAACCCGTCGCGCTCGCCGGCGGACGGGTGATCGATCTCGACCGGAAGGATGACGAGCCGCTGCTGTTCTTCACCAATTCGGTCGGCCGCTTCGCCATCCAGAATTTGCGGCCCGCCAACCGCTACCGTGTGGAGCTCTACGGCGCGCCGGCGAGCTTCGAGTTCGCGGTACCCAAGGATACCAATGGCCTTGTCGATCTGCAGGCCGTCAAACTGCCTCCGGCCAATTGAGGTTCGCCATGAAACCGCTCGCCCGTGCCGTTCTTGCCGCAACGCTCGCCCTCGCCGCGACCGATGCGTCCGCGCAGGCCTCCGCCGCGCGGCTCGCGACCGGGTGCCGGCTGCGGATCGACAGCAACGGGTCGAACTGGATGATCCAGGGCTATGATCCCTTTGCCAGCAACCAGTCGACCGCCACCTTCGACGTCATGTTCTTCAATGAGGGCGACGGCGAATGCCGCTTTCGTCCGGTCTTCATGACGGATGGGACCCCTTTCGGACTGCAGGCGGATACCGGGCGGCGCGTGGGCTATACGCTCCTCGATACCTGGGGATCCTACGACGCGACGCCGCTTGGCGGGCGGACGATCGCGCGAATCACCAACCGGCCGGTCGTCGTCTCGCCCGGCGCGCAGCAGCTCGTGCGCTACGTCCTGAACGTGGCGGCGGGCGAAATTCCGGGCGACGGCATCTATTCGCAGCGCCTCATCATGGAGGCGGACCAGACCGACGGCACGCCGATCGCGTCGCGCCAGTTCCTTGTCGGCATCCAGGTCATTCCTTCGGCGACGATGCGCCTTGCCGGCGCCTTCCGGCGCAACGGTGGCCAGGCGGACGTCGATCTGGGCGAGCTGCAACAGGGTGTCGCGCCGGTGCCGCTCGCGCTCCAGGTGCAGAGCACGCGCGGGTATCGTCTTGGATTGCGGTCGCAGAATGGCGGCAAGCTGCGCCTCGCGGGCACGGATTGGTGGGTTCCCTATGACGTGCAGATCGATGGCCGCACGGCGACGCTCACTGGCGATTCCAGCCTGTCGTTCGGGCGGGGCGGGGGGCTGCGGGCCGATACGCTGCCGGTGGTCTTCCGCGTGGGCGACGTCGATGGCAAACGCGCGGGCGTCTACTCCGATGTGCTGACGGTGTCCGTCGCGGTCGAGTAAGGCGCGCCGCTCAACGGCCCTTCACCATCGCGGTCAGCAGCTCGTAATAGGGGGCGAGCGCGATCATCGCATCGAGCTCGCAGCCGGTGCGTCCGCCAAGCGACCACCGCACGGTCGCGCTGATCGTGCCGATGACGGGTAGCGCGACCTTCAATCGATCGCCCACGGCATGATCCGATTCGCAGCGCATCATCAGCCCGCAGGCAGAAATGTTGACGATCAGGACGGGCATCGACCGTCCGTCCGCCGCAGTCGCGCGGGTCCGGTAATGGACCTCGTCGCGCGGAACGCTGCGTTCATCGATCAAAGCCCGGGCGATACTGGCCACGGCGGTCCCCTTTGCCTGTCGATTTCGACGCTAGGCTGCGGGCATGAACCCCCGGCAAAGGAAGCTGGTTACGAAATCCTTACACCGCCCGCAGGACGCCGTGATGCTTTTTGCCGGCTGAGATTCGGACCTCGCTCGTGACGGTGACGATCGCGCCCTCGTCGCCGACCTTCTCTCCATCGATGCGCGCGCCGCCGCCCTTGATCAGCCGGCGCGCCTCGCCCTTCGACGCGGCAAAGCCCAGGCCGACGAGTGCATCGATGAGCGCTATTTCGCCGCTGACCTCGAGCGTGGGGAGCGACGCGCCGGTGGCGCCTTCCTCGAAGGTACGCCGTGCGGTTTCGGCAGCTTCCTCTGCGGCAGCCTGCCCTCGGCACATCGCGGTCGCTGCGTTCGCCAGTACGATCTTCGCGGCATTGATCTCCGCGCCCTCCAGCGCCTCCAGCCGCGCGATCTCACCCAGCGGCAGGTCGGTGAAGAGCCGCAGGAACCGCCCCACGTCGCGGTCGTCGGTGTTGCGCCAGAACTGCCAGTAATCGAAATGCGGCAGCTGGTCCTCGTGCAGCCACACCGCGCCCGCCATCGTCTTGCCCATCTTGCCGCCATCGGCGGTCGTGATGAGCGGGGTCGTCACCCCGAACACCTCGGTCCCGTCCATCCGCCGCGCCAGCTCGATCCCGTTGACGATGTTCCCCCACTGGTCGCTGCCGCCCATCTGGAGCCGGCACTCGGCGCGCCGCGACAGCTCCAGAAAGTCATAGGCCTGGAGGATCATGTAGTTGAACTCGAGGAAGCTCAGCGACTGCTCGCGGTCGAGCCGCAGCTTCACGCTGTCGAACGACAGCATCCGGTTGACGCTGAAATGCTGGCCCACATCGCGCAGGAACGGGATATATTCCAGCGCGTCCAGCCACTCGGCATTGTCGAGCATCACCGCGTCGGTCGGGCCGTTGCCGAAGGTCAGGAAGCGTTCGAAGATCCGCTTGATCGACGCGACGTTCGCCTGGATGCCGTCCTCGGCGAGCAGCTTGCGCGCCTCATCCTTGAAGCTGGGGTCGCCGATCTTGCCGGTGCCGCCGCCCATCAGCACGATCGGCTTGTGACCGGTCTGCTGGAGGCGACGCAGCAGCATGATCTGGACGAGGCTGCCGACATGCAGCGACGGAGCGGTCGGATCGAAGCCGATATAGCCCGGCACGACCTGCTTCGCGGCAAGCGCATCGAGTGCCGTCGCGTCGGTCAGCTGATGGATGTAGCCGCGCGTCGAAAGCGTGGCGAGCAGATCGGACGAGTAGCTGGTCATGATGTGCTTGGCGTTAGCACCGCGTGCCTGCGTCTCACAACCGCGGCAATTGCCCCAGCGGATCGACGGGGGTGCGGCCGCGGCGCAGTTCGAAATGCACCGCCGGTTCGTCGGTCGATCCGGTCGCGCCCGACAGCGCGATGGTGTCGCCGCGCTTCACGCTCTGCCCGCGCCGGACGCTCAGTTTGGAGGCATAGCCATAAACGCTCGTCCAGCCATCGCCGTGGCGAATGATGACGAGCCCGCCGAGCGATGCGATACCGTCGCCGGCATAGGCCACCACGCCGTCCGCCGTGGCCTTGATCGGCGTGCCGCTCGGCACTGCGACGTTGATCCCGTCATTGCGCTGCCCGGTGCGCACGGGGCCGAACCGGCCCACGATCTCGCCCCGCACCGGCCATAGAAAGCGGCCGTTCAATTGGGCGGGTTCCACCACGGCGGCGGTTTCCGGCAGGACGCGCCTGGGCGTGGGCGCGGGCCTGGCCGGCTTGGCATTCTGCGCGAGCGCCGGCTCGCCGCCGGTCAGGATGTCGTCGATGTCGAGCTTGAACGCCGCGGCGCGCTCGGCGGCGCTGCGCGGGCGGTCGGCGCCGGGGATCAGCACGCGCTGGCCGGCGCGCAGAATATAGGGTTCCTCCAGCGCGTTGGCGGCCACGACCTGCGACCATTCGACGCCATAGGCGCGCGCGATCGCGATCCCCGTTTCGCCGCTGCGCACGAGATGATAGCGCCCGCCGGGAATGCGCAGCCGCTGCCCGATCGTCACGACATAGGGCGGTGCGATGCCGTTGGCGCGGGCGATGGCCTCCGTTCCCGCACCCGTCGCGTTGGCGATGCCGCGCAGCGTGTCGCCGGGCCGCACGTCATAGCTCTGGTCCGCGACGTCGGTCGCATCCGGCGCAACCGGGCGTGCTTCCCAGGCAGGACGCGGCGCCGGCAGGGCGGTGACCCGGTCTGGCCGGGCGGGGGGCGTCGGCCGATCGACCGGCTCGCGATACGGCACGCCCTCTTCCGGCGGCACCCGCTGAACCATCTGGAGCGGCGCGGGTGGCGGTGCATCACGATAGACCGGCGGATCGACCTGGGGGATGCAGCCCCCAAGGAGCATCGCCCCGCCCGCAACCAGCCACTTCGCCGCCATGCGTCCCCCCTTTCTAACGCGGCGTCAGCCGATCGACGCCGAGATAGGGGCGCAGCACCTCGGGCACAGCAACCGATCCGTCAGCCTGCTGGTAGTTTTCGATGATCGCGACGAGCGTGCGGCCGACCGCGAGCGCGGAGCCGTTGAGGGTGTGGACGAAGCGCGTGGCCTTCTCGCCCTCAGGGCGGTAGCGGGCGTTCATCCGCCGCGCCTGGAAATCGGTGCAGGTCGAGCAGCTGGAGATTTCGCGGTAGCGATCCTGGCCGGGCAGCCAGACTTCGAGGTCGTAGGTCCGCGCAGCGGTGAAGCCCATGTCGCCGGTGCACAGTTTCATCCGGCGATAGGCCAGCCCGAGCGCGTCGAGCATGGCTTCCGCGCACTCGGTCATCCGCTCATGCTCGGCCTCCGACGCCTCGGGGGTGACGATCGACACCATCTCCACCTTGTCGAACTGGTGCTGGCGAATCAGCCCGCGCGTGTCGCGTCCGGCCGCACCCGCTTCGGAACGGAAGCACGGGGTGAGCGCGGTGAAGCGGAGCGGCAGCTCGGCTTCGCTCAATATCTGTTCGCGCACGACGTTGGTCAGGCTGACCTCCGCGGTCGGGATCAGCCACCGGCCGTCGGTGGTCTGGAACAGATCCTCGGCGAACTTGGGAAGCTGGCCCGTCCCGAACGCCGCTTCGTCGCGGACGAGAAGCGGGGGCGCCATCAGCTCATAGCCATGCTCCTGTGTCAGTCGGTCGAGCATGAACTGGCCGAGCGCGCGGTTGAGCCGCGCCGCCGGTCCGCGCAGCAGCGCGAAGCGCGCGCCCGCGATCGCGACGCCGGTTTCGAAATCGAGGCCGAGTGCGGGGCCGATCGCGTCGTGCTCCTTCACCGCAAAGGCGAAGGTGGGGCGGGAGCCGCGTTCGTGGACGAGCGCGTTGGCGTCCTCGTCCGCACCCTCGGGCACGTCGGCGAGCGGTAGGTTCGGGATCGCGGCGAGGCGAGCGGCGAGGTCGGCGCCCAACTCGGCCGCTTCCGCTTCGACCGCCGGCATGCGCTCCTTGAGCGTTGCGACCTCGGCCATCAGGGCGGCGGCGCCGGCTTCGTCCTTCTGCACCTTCGCCGCGCCGATCGCCTTCGACGCCTCGTTGCGGCGCGCCTGTGCGATCTGCACTTCAGTCAGGAGCGCGCGCCGGCGTTCGTCCAGCGCGACCAGCTCCGACGCTGCCGGAGCCATCCCCCGGCGGGCCAGAGCGGCGTCGAAAGCGGCGGGATCGTCGCGGATCAGGCGGATGTCGTGCATGCGCCGGCTATGGCGAGACGGCCTGCGCTTCGCAACCCGGACGCATCGCTGGGCGTTGGTTAGCTAGTATCAATCAGGAGAGTCTCATGCAGCTGCCGCACAATTCCGTCGTTCTTGTCGCCGATGGCCGCAAGATGCTGTTCCTGCGCAACGACGGCGATGCGACCCATCCCAATCTGATCGTCGAGCATGCGGAAGAACAGGAAAACCCCGCGACCCGCGAACAAGCGACCGATCGTGCCGGCACCGCCTCCTCATCGCTGGGCGGTGCGCGCAGTTCCGTCGAACCGACCGACTTCCACCAGATCGAGGAGGATCGTTTCGCAGCGGCGGCAGCGGACATGCTGAAGCGCCGCGCGCTCAGCAACGACTTCGAATCGCTCATCATCGTTGCGCCGCCGCGGACGCTCGGAGAAATGCGCAAACATTATCACAAGGCGGTCAGCGAACGGCTGACCGGCGAGATCGACAAGGACCTGACCGGCCATCCGATCGAGCAAATCGAAAAGCTGTTGATCGACGCCTGAGCCCGGAGGCCATAAAATGGGGCGCGTGCCGATCGCACGCGCCCCGATCGCCCCCACGGCGGAACTGATATCAGGCGGTGACGGCCTTTTTCGCGAAGCGCTTGCGCGCGACGAGGCCGGCTGCGGCCGCACCGAACAGCAGGATCATCGGTGGCGCAGGCACGGGCGCGGGCGGGCCGCCGCTCGATCCGGTGCTGCCATGGTGATGCCCGCTCGACGTCCAGCCGCTCGACGTGCTCCAGCCCTTGGAGCTCGACCCGTAGCTGGACGAGCTGGTCGAGGACGAGGTCGAACTGCTGGTGGAGGACGAAGTCGAGCTGCTCGTCGAGCTCGAAGAGGACACATTGCCGCTGGACGACGAGGTGCTCGAAACATTCCCGCTCGACGTCGACGTCGAGGAGCCGCCGGTGGAGGTGGAGGTCGACGACCCGCCGGTCGAGGTGGACGAGCCACCGGTCGATGTCGAGGACCCGCCCGTCGAGGTCGATCCGCCGCTGGAACTGGAGGTCGAGGAAATGACGATGCCGCTCGACCCGCTCGACGATCCGCCGCCGAAGAAACCGCCGCCGAAAAAGCCGCCGCCACCGCCGACGAATCCGCCGCTCCCACCGATCACCGCCGGGCCAGCATCGCCGCCGCCGCCCATCGCATAGGGCGGGGGAACCGGGATCGGGGTGGGTTGGTTCGCGACGGTCACGACCGTCGGCGCGCAGGCAGCCTTGGTGGTCGTGACAATGCGGCGCACGCGGGTCGGCTTTGCGGCATAGCGCACGGGGCGCTTCTTCTGCACGGTGATGAGCTTCGACCCCTTGGTCTGCTTCGTCACCGCAGGGCGCGCCTTCGTTTCCGCGACGTGCACCGCGCCGCCGCCGATGAGAGCGCCGCCCGCTGCCACCGCGCTGAGTTTCGCCAAGGCCATCCGCACCGACATGATGTCACTCTTTCCCTGTCTTGCCCGGTGCCAGTTCGGGCATCCAAGCCGATATCGTCAGAAACCCAAAACAAAGGCTTAAGCGCAATCGCATTAAGGACGATTGGGTTGATTAACCGCGGATTTGCGCGGGCGGGAGCGGGAAAGCCGCGGTTAATGTCCCATGTCGGGACGTCTGACGGCTCGGGAAGCCTGCCGCACGACAGATTGCCGTCCTGCAACAGCTGGAAAGTTCATCGCCGATAAACTTTGGATTCGCCAAGGCTTTCGTCGAAGGAACTTTGCTTGTCGTTCGCTTTTCGCCCGCTTATAGGCGCGCTCACGGGGCGCCTGACATGCGGGACAACGCAGCGGGCGCGTGGTGGGGAGAAGGTCGATGGCGACGGCGTTGAATCGAGTGGACCACGACGACATGGCGGCGCTGGCCGCCGCGAACGATGCGCTGGGGGATTACCGGCCGAGCGCGGACGAACCCTTCATGAACGAGCGCCAGCAGGCGTATTTTCGCAGCAAGTTGTTGCAGTGGAAGGATGCGATCAAGCGGGAATCGCAGGAAACGCTGTCGCAGCTGCAGATCGATTCGCTGCGCGAGGCGGACCTGACCGACCGCGCGTCGAGCGAGACGGACTGGTCGATCGAACTGCGCACGCGCGACCGGCAGCGCAAGCTCATCTCCAAGATCGACGCGGCGCTTCGCCGGATCGAGGACGGCGAATATGGCTATTGCGAGGTGAGCGGTGAGCCGATCAGCCTGGCGCGGCTGGAAGCGCGGCCGATCGCGACGATGACGGTAGAGGCGCAGGAGCGCCACGAGCGTGCCGAAAAGGTTTCGCGCGACGATTGATCCGAAGCCGAGCGATCGCGTGGTTTTCGCAAGTTTTCGCTAACGAATAAAGGGTAGCGCCGAGCCATGGGCGCGATGGATCCAGAACACCCGTTCGGGAAGCTGCCGGCATCGGTTCGGGCGGGGCGGGAGCGCGGCCGCGACAGCCTGTTCCTGATGGCGAAATTTCGCCGTGCCGGCGAGAAGGCGCATGTGGCGGTGCGGGTGCGCAACCTGTCCGAGGGCGGGCTGATGGCGGAGCTGCCCGAAGCGCTGGACATCGACGAGGCGGTGGAAGTCGAGGTGCGCGGTCTTGGCTGGGTCAAGGGCCGGATCGCATGGCATGCCGAGGGTCGCACGGGCATCGCGTTCGACAGGCTGGTAGATCCGCAGCTTGCCCGCAAACCGGTTACCGGCGGCACGATGACGCCCAGCTACGTCAAGCCGATCATCATCAAGGGCTGAATTCGGGGCGCTGAACGCGCGGCCAAGAATCAAAAGCGGCGGCCGCCCCAAGGGGACAGCCGCCGCGCGAGTCGCCTCAATGGGCGGCGACGATCATCTCTTCCTTCAGCCTCAGCTTCTGCTTCTTGAGGTCTGCCATCGTCGCGCTGTCGGGCATAGGTCGCTGCAATTCCTGCGCGATCCTGCGATCGAGTCCAGCGTGCTTTGCCTCAAGCGCGGAAAGATGCGCGTCGTGCATGGCGAAAAACCTCCTGGGTTGGTTGACGGAACCTTGGAGTAAACCACGCGATGATGGAAAAGTCCCTGTCAAATTCGGTGAATCGGCTTACCCGCTTGCCAGATGCGACGAGACGATTCGCGCCTCGATGGGGTAATCGTCGGGCTTGCATGGCGCGCAGACAACGCTGAAACGGGTGGCGCAGGGGTGGCGATGAACGACGACGAACAGATCGCGGCACGGCTGGAAATCCTGCGCACCGATCACCGCGACCTGGATGCCGCGATCGTCGCGCTGGGTTCCGCGATGCCGGTCGATCAGCTTCAGATGGCGCGGCTGAAGAAGCGCAAGCTGCGTCTGCGCGACGAGATCGCGCTGCTCGAGGATCAGCTGATTCCCGACATCATCGCGTGACCTGCCCGGCATCGGCACAAAATCGCGCCGATAACCATTTGCGGCCCTTTTCGGGCGCCCGCATCCGTGTCACCGAAGCGTCATGACAGGGGACGGTCACCGCTCGCGCATCCAGCGCCGCCTCATCGATTCGCTTTACATGGAAGCGATGCTGCTGGCCGACGAGGCGCGCGCCTATTTCGACGAAGGCGGGCGTGCCGATCGGGAGGCGCTGGCGCCGATGGAGCGAGTCACCTTTTCCTGCGAATCGCTGAAGGTGACGACGCGGCTGATGCACATCATCGCCTGGCTGCTGACCCAGCGCGCGATCGATGCGGGCGAACTCGCCCCGCGCGACGCGCTCGATCCGTCGCGTCGGCTCGGCACTGCGCCGGTCACCGAAGGCCGCGTTCTCGCGAGTTTGCCCAAATCGGCACAGGGGATGATCGCGACGAGCATCGACCTCCACCGCCGCGTGGCTCGCCTGGACGAGGCGCAGAGCATGGATGTGCCCGCGCCAAGCCCCGCGCGTTCGATGCTCGACCGGCTGGCGATGTCGTTCTGAGGTAGGTGCTGCCCCATACAACCCGCCGAAACACGGGTCCGATGCGCTTCAGCGCGCAAGCACCCGGGCGCGGGCGGCGTCATATTGGGCCGCAAGCCGGTCGATCCGGGCTGCCACCGGCTCGATCCGGTCGACGACGCCGATGCCCTGACCCGAACCCCAGATTTCCTTCCACGCCTTTGGCTTGGCGGAATTGCCGCCGCCGAAGTTCATCGTCTTCAGGTCGCCATCGGGCAGGTTGTCAGGATCGAGGCCCGCGGTTTCGATCGACTGGCGCAGATAGTTGCCGTGCACGCCGGTGAAGAGGTTGGAATAGATGATGTCCGACGCCTTCCCCGCGACGATGCCATCCTTGTAGGCGGGATCGGCATTCGCCTCGTCGGTCGCGATGAAGGGCGATCCGATATAGGCCAGGTCCGCCCCCATCGCCTGCGCCGCCAGCACCGCATCGCCCGTGGCGATCGATCCGGAGAGCGCGAGGGGGCCGGTGAACCATTGGCGGATTTCCTGCACGATCGCAAAAGGCGAGAGCCGCCCGGCATGGCCGCCGGCGCCCGCCGCCACCGCGATCAGACCGTCCGCGCCCTTTTCGATCGCCTTGCGCGCAAAGCGATCGTCGATGACGTCGTGCAGCGTGATTCCGCCCCAGCCGTGCACCGCGGTATTGAGGTCCTCCCGCGCGCCGAGCGAGGTGATGACGATTGGTACCTGCCATTTCGCGCAGGTTGCGAGGTCGGCCTCAAGCCGATCATTGGATTTGTGGACGATCTGGTTGACCGCGAAGGGCGCCGCTGGCCGGTCCGGATGAGCGCGATTATGCGCGGCGAGCTCTTCGGTGATGCGGTGCAGCCATTCGTCGAGCAGCGCCTGCGGCCGCGCGTTCAGCGCCGGGAAGGAACCGACGATCCCCGCCTTGCACTGCGCGATCACCAGATCGGGGCCGGAAATGATGAACAGCGGCGATCCGATGACCGGAATCCGCAGCGACGAAAGCAGGGCTGGCAGCGTCATGGATACGTTTTGTACCGCAACCGACCGCGCTGCCAAGCGGTTTGCGTTTCGCGGCGCAGACCGTAAGGGAAGCTGACGATATAAGGTTACGGAGAGTCGTGTTGTCCCTGAAGCTCGCTGCCGCCACCGTCCTGGCGCTTACCGTTTCATCCGAGGCACTTGCGGCGGGCCAGCTACCGCGCACCGTCGTTCCGGTGTCCTATGACATTTCGGTCAAGCCCAACGCCGCGGCAAAAACCTTCACCGGCACCGAAACCGTCGTCGTCGATGTGAAGACACCGACCGATTCGATCGTGCTCAACGCCGCCGAACTCTCGAACGTCGCTGCTACCTTCGACGGCAAGCCGGTGAAGACCGCGATCGACGAAGCCGCCCAGCAGATGACGGTCACGCTGCCCGCCAGGGCAAGCGCCGGGCGCCACACCATGACCTTTGCGTGGACCGGCAAGATCAACGGATCGGCGGCGGGGTTGTTCTCGATCGACTACACGAATGTCGATGGATCGCCGGGGCAGATGCTCGCGACCCAGTTCGAGGCGCCCGACGCGCGCCGTTTCGCGCCGATGTGGGACGAACCGGGGCTGAAGGCGACCTTCAAGCTG
Source organism: Sphingomonas sp. EC-HK361 (assembly GCF_902498785.1). GTDB lineage: Bacteria > Pseudomonadota > Alphaproteobacteria > Sphingomonadales > Sphingomonadaceae > Sphingomonas. The sequence continues at coordinate 28,057 of NZ_LR701492.1, read as the reverse complement.
ACCGCGACGGTGCCGGCGGGCGACCTTGCCATTTCGAACACGCCCGCGGTGTCTGTGACGAAGCAGGCCGACGGATCGCAACTCTATCGGTTCGCGCAGACGCCGGTCATGTCGAGCTATCTGCTGTATTTCGGCACCGGCAAGCTGGACCGCAAGACGGTGAAGGCCGGGCCGACCGAGATCGGCATCGTGACCCGCAAGGGCGTCGTCGATCAGGGCGACTATTCGCTGGGCGCGGCGAAGAACCTGCTTGGCTACTACAACAATTATTTCGGCCAGCCTTATCCGCTGCCCAAGATGGACATGATCGCGGGGCCGGGCTCCAGCCAGTTCTTCGGCGCGATGGAGAATTGGGGCGCGATCTTCTACTTCGAGAACGAGGTGCTATTCGATCCGAAGCGGACGACCGAAAGCGGACGCCAGCGCATCTACACCGTCGTCGCGCACGAAATGGCGCACCAGTGGTTCGGCGATCTCGTCACGATGGCGTGGTGGGACGATCTGTGGCTGAATGAGGGCTTCGCCTCGTGGATGGAGACCAAGGCGACGGCCGACCTGAACCCCCAGTGGCAGGCACGCGCGGCGGCGATCATTTCCGACCGCGAGCAGGCGATGGGGATCGATGCGACCGCGGCCACCCATCCGATCGTCCGCCATGTCGAGACGGTCGACCAGATCAGCGAAGCCTTCGACGGCATCACCTATGCCAAGGGGCAGGCGGTGATCGGGATGCTCGAATCGACGCTCGGTCCCGATGTCTTCCGCCAGGGCATCCGCAGCTACATGGCGAAGTATAAATACAAGAATACGCAGACCGACCAGCTCTGGGCCGAACTGTCGAAGGCGTGGGGCAAGCCCGTCGCCGAGATCGCGCACGACTTCACGCTGCAGGGCGGGGTGCCGCTCGTCACGCTGACGGGCGCGCGGTGCGAAGGCGGCAAGACGGTCGCCACGCTGACCCAGGGGCGCTTCGGGCTGGATGCCGCATCGAAGGCGCCGCAGACGTGGCGGGTGCCGCTGGTCGTCGCGACGCTTGGCGGTGGACAGACCTCGACGATCGTGCGCGGCGCGGCGGGCACGCAGGTGTCGGTGCCGGGCTGCGGCGCGATCGTGCTCAACCACGGCAAGGGCAGCTACACCCGCGTCATGTATGACGACGCGACCCATGCGGCGATCGTGCGCGATTATACCAAGCTCGATCTCGAGGATCGGCTGGGCACGATCGCTGACGATTATGCGCTCGCTCGCGGCGGTTATCAGGACCTGTCGCGCTGGACGGCGGTGCTCGATCGCATCGGCGCGGGGGCGAGCCCGCTCGAATGGGCGGCGGTGACGGGCGAGATGGCGGGGCTCGGCGGGCTGTACGAGAACACGCCACTTGGCGACGCGATTGATGCCAAGTCGCGCACGCTGCTGTCGCCGGTGCTCCAGCGGCTCGGCATGAGTGCGAAGGCAGGCGAATCGATCCTCGACACGAACCTGCGCGAAGGGCTTGTCGGCCGGCTGGGCGCGGTGGGCGATCCGGCGGTCGTGGCGCTGGCCCGTGCGGACGTGCCGAAGCTTGCATCGAATCCGACGGCACTGCCGCCCGCGACGCGCGAGGCGCTGCTGTCGACCTATGCCCGCAACGCCACGTCGGCAGACTGGGACACGCTGCTGAAGCTGCAGCAGGCGGAGCGCAGCCCGGTGGCGAAGAACCGCCTGACGACGCTGCTGGGCGCAGCGCACGATCCCAAGGTCGCGCAGCGTGCGTTCGGCCTGCTGGAAGGCACGACGCTGAGCGAGCCGCAGCGCGCGAGCCTGCTCGCGTCGCTCGGTCGCAGCCAGCCCGACATGGCGTTCGACTGGGCGGTCGCGCACCGCGCGCTGGTCGACAGCTTCGTCGAGCAGTCGAGCCGGGCCGGCTTCGTCGTCGGGCTGGGCGCGGGATCGAACGACGCGGCAATGCCCGGCAAGATCCAGGCCTATGCCGACAAATATCTGCCCGAGGGTTCGCGCGGCGGCGCCAAGCGCGCGCTGACGACGATTGCGACGCGCAAGGCCGTCGCGGATCGGCTGCGGCCAGCAGTCAGCAAATGGCTGGGGATGTAGTCTGCGGGCCACCGTTCACGGACAATAGCGGCGAATCGCTTGACGGCAGGCGCGCCGCTATCATGCTGATATCGCAGGATGAAAACGTCGCAGGTTGACACGGTTGACACCTAGTCGCGGGTGCGCGCCCGCGCGTTGCATGGAGTGAGGGCTGTAGGACAGCCGGTATCGACGGTTTCAAAGAGCGGCGCCGGTTATCGCCTGAAAGGTGCGCTGTAGGACAGAGGGCATCGAAGCAGGGGCAGGACCAGCTTGCCGCTCGCCGAGCGATTGAACGCCACCTCTTGGGCTTCGGCGGCACGGTGGACCCCGGACCAGGTCCGGGGTGACGATGGGGGTTGGGTAGGGGTCAATCCTCGACGCGCTTCAATCCGGCCGCGCAGGCCTTCGCCTTTGCGACATAATGCTGCGCCGAAACGCGGAGCATCGCCCTGGCCGTATCGTCGAGGGTGCGCACCGCACGGGCGGGCGATCCGACGATCAGGCTGCCGGGCGGGAAGGTCTTGCCTTCGGTCACCAGCGTGCCAGCGCCGACGATGCAATCCTCTGCGATGACCGCGCGGTTGAGGACGATCGCGCCCATGCCGATCAGCACGCGGTCGCCGATCGTGCAGCCGTGGAGGATCGCGTGATGGCCGATCGTGCAGTCCTGACCCACGGTGAGCGGCGCGCCGGGGTCGCTGTGCAGCATCGCGCCTTCCTGGATATTGGTGCGCGCGGCGATCGGGATCGCGGTGTTGTCGCCGCGGATGACCGCGCCGAACCACACGCTCACCTCCTCACCGAGTTGCACGTCGCCGATGACGTCCGCTGATGGCGCGACCCACGCGCTGGGCGCGCGGGTCGGCCGTTTTCCGTCAATTTCCCAAAGCGGCATCAGGCCATTTTCATCTGGGGCAGCAGCTTGTCGAGCGTGACGGGATAATCGCGCACGCGCACCCCGCAGGCGTTGTAGATCGCATTCGCGACCGCCGCGCCGACTCCGCAGATGCCGAGCTCGCCGACACCCTTCGCCTTCATCGGCGAGGATTTGTCGTCGATCTCGTCGAGGAAGATCACCTCCTGATGCGGGATGTCGGCGTGGACGGGGACTTCGTATCCGGCAAGGTCGTGGTTGACGAAGAAGCCGAAGCGCGTGTCGACGACCGCATGCTCCATCAGCGCCGCGCCGACCCCCATCGTCATCGCGCCGATCACCTGGCTCCGCGCGGACTTGGGGTTGAGGATACGTCCCGCAGCGCAGACCGCGAGCATCCTCCGCACGCGCACCTCCGCGGTCGCGGGGTCGACCGCCACCTCGACGAAGTGTGCGCCAAAGGTCGATTGCGCATAGGTCTTGCCGAGATCGCCGAACTCGATCTTGTCCTCGGCGGACAGCGGCGCGAGGTCGCTGAGGGACACGGACTTGTTGCCCGCCCTGATGCGCCCGTCATCGAAGGTTGCGGTCGCTGGGTCGAACCCCGCCTTTGCCGCGAGTCCCTCGCGCAGCTTCATGCAGGCGGCATAGACGCCGGCGGTCGAGCTGTTCCCGCCCCATTGCCCGCCCGAGCCTGACGAGACGGGAAAGCTGGAATCGCCGAGCAGCACGACGACCTTGTCGATATCGACGCCCATCAGCTCGGCGGCGGTCTGCGCGATGATCGTGTAGCTGCCGGTGCCGATATCGGTCATGTCGGTCGCGACGGTCACCACGCCCTTGCGATCGATGCCGACGCGCGCCGCCGAATCCATCGTGATGTTGTCGCGAAAGGCGGAGGCGACGCCCATGCCGATGCGCCAGCGCCCGTCGCGCACCGCGCCGGGCGTGGGCCGGCGCGCGGACCAGCCGAAGCGATCCGCCCCCGTCTTCAGGCAGCCGATGAAATTACGGTGCGAGAAGGGGCGGGTGGGCTTTTCGGGATCGACCTGCGTGTCGTTCAGGATACGCAACTGGACCGGGTCCATCTTCAGCTTCTCGGCAAGCTCATCGACCGCGATCTCGAGCGCGAGGAGGCCGACGGCCTCGCCCGGTGCGCGCATAGCATTGCCCTCGGGCAGGTCGAGGACCGCCAGCCGGTGCGCCGTCATCCGGTTGGCGCCCGCATAGAGCAGCCGGGTCTGGTTGGCTGCGGTTTCGGGCGCGCCGCCGGGCAGGTCGCCCGACCAGCTTTCGTGGGCAATCGCGACGATGTTCCCCGATGTATCGGCGCCGAGCCGTATGCGCTGGATCGTCGCCGGACGGTGGGTGGTGTTGTTCATCACCTGCGGCCGCGCGAGCGCGACCTTTACCGGGCGACCGCCGATCGCGCGGCTGCCGAGTGCCGCCATCACGGCATCGGCGCGGATCCACAGTTTCGATCCGAACCCGCCGCCGACATAGGGCGAGTGGACGCGGATCTTGTCCTTGGGCAGCCCGAATGTCTTGATCAGGTCGCGTACCGACCACGCGACCATCTGGTTGGACGTCCACAGCGTCAGCCCGTCTGCCGTCCATGCCGCCGTCGTCGCGTGCGGCTCCATCATCTGATGGCTCTGGTCGGGCGTCGTGTAGGTCGCGTCGATCTTCACGGCGGCCTTTGCGAAGGCGCCGGCGAAGTCGCCGACGGCGGTGTCGGATTCGCCGCCGAAGCCAGACTTCGGCTTGGTCGCGGTCGCTTTCGCGGCCTTGAGATCGTAGGCGCCATTTTCGCGGGCATAATCGACCTGGACGAGCCCGGCCGCCGCGCGCGCCTGTTCGAACGTCTCTGCGACGACGATCGCGACGGCCTGGTCGTAATGCTGGATTTCGGGGCCTGCCAGGTAGCGCGCCGGGCCGTCGTCGCTCTTCCCAAGCTTGCCGGCGTCCTTGTAGGTGACGACCGCGAGCACGCCAGCGCCCGCGGCGGCGGCAGCGGTGTCGATCGCGGTAATCCGCCCCTTGGCGATCGCGGAGCCGAGGATGAAGCCGTAAGCCGCATCCGGTGCGACGTCGCGGCGCTCATAGGCGTAAGGCGCGGTGCCGGTCGTCTTCAGCGGACCGTCGATGCGGTCGTGGGCGATCCCCAGGACCTTCAACTGGTCGGTGGGGTTGGCGCCGGCTGGCTGGTCGAACTTCATGCTTGTGCCTCCGCAATCGCGCTCGCCAGCGCGCGTTCGGCGAGCGGCAGCTTGAACGCGTTCTGTGGGGTCGTCTTCGCGCCGGCGAAGGTTCCGCTTGCGATGCTGCGCGCGTCGGTGCCGCGTTCGGCTGCTTCCACCCGCCACGGCTTATGCGCGACGCCGCCGAACGCCGCGCGGACGCCGTCCGGCTTCATGATCGCCGCGACCGAAACCAGCGCGAAGGCGTAGGACGCGCGGTCGCGGACCTTGCGGTAGATGTGGGTGCCGCCTGTGGGGCGGGGCAGGGTGACCGCGGTGATGAACTCGCCGGGCTTCAACGCGGTTTCGACCTGCGGGGTGTTTCCCGGCAGGCGGTGGAAGTCCGCGATCGGGATGGTTCGCGCGGTGCCGCCGGCATCGACCGTCTCGACGCTGGCATCGAGCACCCGCATCGCGACCGCCATGTCGCTGGAATGCGTCGCGATGCACGCGTCGCTTGTCCCGATGACGCCGAGATTGCGGTTGAACCCGCCGATCGCGGCGCAGCCCGACCCGGGCTTGCGCTTGTTGCACGCCTGATTGGTGTCGTAGAAATAGGGGCAGCGCGTGCGCTGGAGCAGGTTGCCCGCGGTCGTCGCCTTGTTGCGCAGCTGGCCGGAGGCGCCCGCGACGAGCGCGCGGGTGAGGACGCCGTAATCGCGCCGCACGCGCGTGTCCGCCGCCAGATCGGTGTTGCGGACCATCGCCCCGATGCGGAGCCCGCCCTCGGGCGTTGCCGCGATCGTATCGAGTCCGGTGCCGTTTACGTCGATCAGGTGCTGCGGCGTCTCGATCTCCAGCTTCATCAGGTCGAGCAGGTTCGTGCCGCCGGCGATGAACTTCGCGCCGGGTGTCGCGGTCGCCATCTGCGCGGCCTCGGCGGCGGTCTTCGCGCGGGCGTAGGTAAAGGCTTTCATGCCTTGCCTCCCTTGCTTGCGACGTCGGTGATCGCCTCGACGATGTTCGAATAGGCGCCGCAGCGGCAGATGTTGCCGCTCATCCGCTCGCGCACTTCGTCGGTGGAGAAGGCGGGCTTGCCGACGATATCGGCGCTGACATGGCTGGGGATGCCATCGCGGATTTCATCGAGCACCGCGACCGCGGAGCAGATCTGCCCCGGCGTGCAATAGCCGCATTGATAACCGTCGTGGCGGACGAACGCTGCCTGCATCGGGTGGAGATCGCCCGGCGTGCCGAGGCCTTCGATCGTCGTCACCTTGTCGCCTTCATGCATCACCGCGAGCGTCAGGCAGCTGTTGATCCGCCGACCGTCGACGATGACGGTGCAGGCACCGCACTGGCCGTGATCGCAGCCCTTTTTCGTGCCCGTCAGGTGCAGATGCTCGCGCAGCGCATCGAGCAGCGTCGTGCGCGGATCGAGGTCGAGCGACCGGGGCTTGCCGTTGACGGTGAACGATACTGGCATGGTCGGGGCGACACCCTGTTTCATCGGCGGTTGCGGACGGGCAATGGCGGGCGCGCCGGCGAGCGTAGCGGTTGCCACTCCGCCTGCGATGACCCCCCGGCGCGATACCGGCAGGCAAGTGTTTTCATCGTGCATGTGTCCCTCGCGGCTGCGCATTCTCCCGACTGAACGGATACGCAGCCAGCCGGTTGCAACAATGTGTGTGATCGATGCCGGGGACGCAAGATGCGGGCTGGAGCGGGTAACGGGAATCGAACCCGTGTATTCAGCTTGGAAGGCTGCTGCACTACCATTGTGCTATACCCGCCCGGAGCCTGTTGGCGCCTCGCGTGGACGAGCGATTAGCGGGCGGGGCGGGTGGGCGCAAGCACCTGGCGCATCCTTCACGGCTTGCTTACCAAGTCCCGCTAGACGGGCGGGCATGTATCACGACACGAGCCTGGCGCGGACCGGTGCCGCCGATCCGCGGCCGAAATCGGCGGTCAGCCACGGGGCGGGGCTCGTCGGGCTTGCCGGGCTTATCGCGTGGATCGCGCTGGCGTGTCATTTCCGGATGGACGGGCCGTATGCGGCGCTCTGCAACGTCGCTGCGTGCGGGGTGCCGATGATCTTTTGGTCGGTGCTGGTCGACAAGGTCCACCGCAATCCCTCGACCGGGATCGACTGGGCAAACGTGAAGCCGTGGCGCGCGACGATCGACGTGAGCCTGACGAAGCTTGCCGGACTGTGGGCGACATGGGCCGGGATCGCGCTGATCTACGCGACGGGGCGCTTCTATTGGGACGGCAATTACCTGTTCGCCATGTGGTGTTTCGAGGTCGCCGCGCCGTGGGTGTTCCTTGCCTCGATCCCCTACGTCCTGTGGCTCGACCGCCGGCTGGTGGAGCCGAAGGACGGCGCCTGGCATCTGGGTGCGTGGCTGATGAGCATCGGCGGGGCGGAGAGCGCGAAAATCTTCGCGCATCTGCGGGCCTGGGCGGTGAAGGGGTTCTTCCTCGCCTTCATGCTCGCGATCGTGCCGGGCGGCTTTGCGGAGTTCGTGCGCGGCGACGTGTCGGGCGTGTTCGGCGATCCGGTGAGACTGTCGCTCTGGCTCATCACCTTCATGTTCGTGATCGACGTCGCGTTCGCGACAGTCGGGTATCTGCTGACGATGCGGCCGCTCGATTCGCATATCCGATCGGCCAACCCCTATGCCGCCGGGTGGATGGCGGCGCTGATCTGCTACCCGCCCTTCATCCTGATGGACGATGGCGGGCCGCTCGATTACCGGCCGGGCACGCAGGATTGGAACGTCTGGTTCGCGGGACATCCGGTGGTGCTCGGCATGATCGGCGCGGTGCTGGTGGCGCTGACCGCGATCTATGCGTGGTCGACGATGGCGTTCGGCTTGCGCTTCTCGAACCTCACCGATCGCGGCATCCTGACGCATGGCCCGTATAGCTGGTCGCGGCACCCCGCGTATCTGTCGAAGAACCTGTTCTGGTGGATCTCGACCGTGCCGGTGCTGACGACGGGCAGCATCGTGGATGCGGCGCGGACGACGATCATCATCTGCGCGGTGAGCGGGGTGTATTACTGGCGCGCGACGACCGAGGAGCGGCATCTCTCGGCCGATCCGACGTACCGGGCGTATTCGGAGTGGATGGCGCGGAACGGGCCGGTGCCGCGGCTCTTTGCGTGGGTGCGGGGGCGGTGACTCGATCCTCCCTGGAAAGGGAGGGGGACCATGCGCAGCATGGTGGAGGGGGTCGCCCTATCGAGAGGGCGATACCCCTCCGTCAGTCGCTAACGCGACTGCCACCTCCCCTTGCAGGGGAGGATTTAGAAGCTGGCCTCTTCGTAAACCTTCGACACGTCGCCGCCCCAGGCGCCGTTGTAGCGATCGAGCAGGACCTGCGCGGGGACCTTGCCTGAGCGGACGATCTCGCGGAGGGGATCAAGGAAGCCGGTCTCGTTGTCGCCCGACTGGTTGGTGCGCGCCCGCGCGGCCAGCCCGGTGCTCGCGATCTCCAGCACTTCGCCCGCGATGTCACGTAGGCGCCCGCCACCGGGCAGCGGCGCGTCGAGCGCCAGCTTCGGCACCGCGCTGCGCAGCGCCTCGCGGTCGTCCATCGACCAGCCCCTGACGAGATCCCACGCCGCATCGAGCGCCCCCTGATCGTAGAGCAGCCCGACCCAGAAGGCCGGCAGCGCGCAGATGCGACTCCACGGCCCGCCATCGGCACCGCGCATCTCGAGAAAGGTCTTCAGCCGCACTTCGGGGAAGGCGGTGGAGAGGTGGTCGTTCCAGTCGTCGAGCGTCGGCTTCTCGCCGGGCAGGACGGAGAGTTCGCCCTTCAGGAAATCGCGAAACGACAAGCCGGCGGCGTCGATGTAGCGCCCCTCCCGGTAGACGAAATACATCGGCACATCGAGCATGTAATCGGCGTAGCGTTCGTAGCCGAAGCCGTCCTCGAACACGAAGGGCAGCATGCCGGTGCGATGCGGATCGGTGTCCGACCATATATGGCTGCGATAGGAAAGGAAGCCGTTGGGCTTGCCTTCGGTGAAGGGCGAGTTGGCGAAGAGCGCTGTCGCGAGCGGCTGGAGCGCAAGGCCGACACGGAATTTCTTCACCATATCGGTTTCTGATGAATAGTCCAGATTCACCTGAATGGTGCAGGTGCGCAGCATCATGTCGAGGCCCATCGTGCCGACGCGCGGCATGTGGCGGAGCATGATGGCGTAGCGGCCCTTGGGCATGATCGGCAATTCGTCGCGGCGCTTGTCGGGCCACATGCCGAGGCCGAGGAAGCCGATTCCCAGCTTCTCGCCCGCGGCCTTTACCTGCTCCAGATGCCGGCCCGTCTCGGCGCAGGTTTCGTGGAGATTATCGAGTGGCGCGCCCGACAGCTCGAACTGCCCCGCGGGCTCGAGGCTGACCGAGCCGTCCGCCCCGGTCAGCGCGATGATGTTGCCGCCCTCCTCGACCGGCTGCCAGCCATGCTGCTCCAGCTCGACCAGCAGCGCGCGGATGCCCGTCGGCTCGCCCCAGCTCGGCGCGTGGTGATCGGCGGTGGAATAGACGAACTTCTCGTGCTCGGTGCCGATCCGCCAATGATCCTTCGGTTTCTCGCCGCGCGCGAAATTGGCGATGAGCTGATCGCGCGACTCGATCAGGGGTGCGTTGCTGTTCGAAACCGTCTTGGTCGTCATGGCCGCGCCTTACGCCGGGATGAACGGCGCCGCTAGAGGCGGATCATGGGGGCGGTGCCGATACGATCCGCTTCACGGCCAGTATCGCCACGACCGCGACGACGGCGCCAAGGATCATGTCGATGAAGTAGTGCGTGCCTTCCACCGGGGTGGCGAGCAGCATGGCGATGTTGATCGCCAGGATCGGCCATCGCAGCTCTCGCCGCGACCAGGCGGTATGGATGTAAAGGACCGCGGCTGCGGTGTGGAAGCTGGGGGCGGAGACGATCCCGCGCAGATGCGAAAGGTCGATGACGCCGACGCGGTGATCGCGCAGCGCCGGGATGAGGCCCTCCTGCCAGAGCTCGCTTTCCGGCATGTAGGGCAGCGGCGCATGCCAGAGATAGGCGAGCGGCCCGACCGCCGGCATCAGCACGTAGAGCGCGAGCGTGACGAGCGCCGCCAGCCAGAAGGTGATGAGGAAGCGGTGTGCGGCGGCCCGGTCGCCGTGCCAGGCAAACCAGCCGAGCAGGATCGCGGGCGTCAGGTAGATGCTGCGATAGGCGGCGAGGCCGATGTGCTGGAGCAGCGGATGTTCGGCGACCGTCCGGTACCAGGCGAGCCAATCGAAGCCGAGCGCCACATCGATTCGCTGCAGCGCGGCGTCGTGGAAGCCGTAGGTGAGTGCTGCGATCGGGTAGCTCGCCACCGCGCCGATCAGCGCGATTCCGGTGAACAGCGCGTAATATTCCGCGCAGTCGGCGATAACGCGGCCGTATCGCGGTATCCAGCGCTCGCCATTCAGGCGCAGGAAGATGGCGACGCCGCCGGCGAGATAATAGGGGACAATGCCTTCGCCGAGCGGATCGATCGTCAGCCGCGCCGCATGCATCAGCAGCGACAGCATGATGACGCTTGCCGCGATGCACAGGAACATTGGCCGGCCATGGTCCAGCCGCGTCCGCGAAGGATCGCTCGCGACCCGGGGAGAAATCGTCCGGATCGACGATGCTGCGGTGAAGGGAGACTGAGGCAAGGACGCAACTCTTACTGTAGTGCCGGCCTGCCTCGGCCCGATCGCCTTTCGCATGGCTGAACGGCGCCTGTCAGGGCTGCCGTGCGACCGCCTGATCCTCGAGACCGTAGCGCTTGGCGCGCGCCGCGACCGCCGGGCTGATCGATAGGGCGGCGGCGCGGTCGGCGGCGGCCTGTGCGGCCTTGCCCAGCCGCTGCGCGACGATGCTGCGGGCGTAGAGCGACCAGGCGCTGCGCGGCTGCGCTGCAATCGCGGCGTCGTAATCGGCCAGCGCCTTGTCGAGTTCGCCGCGGCGCAAGCGCACCAGCGCGCGGCTGTCGAGATAGGCGGCGGTGTTCGGGCGAAGCCGCAGCGCCGCGTTGCAATCGTCGAGCGCGCGGTCGAGGTCGCGGTTCGCGAGCGCCCGCGCCCAGCAGCGGCCGTTGAACGCGACTGCGCGGTCATGGTCCTCGGGATGTGCCTTCAGCCACTGGTCGTAGCTCGCGATCGCGCCGTCATTGGTATCGGCCGCGTTATACATGGCGGCGAGCCGGAGCCGCGCATCGGAGGAGGGCGCCAGCACCCGGTCCGCCGCGCGCAGGTCTTCGAGCGCGCCGGCCCGGTCGTTGCCGCGCAGCCGCATCTGCGCGCGCGCCAGCCGCGCCTCGCCATTGTCCGGCGCCAGCGCGATCGCCTTGTCGAGATCGCCGGACGCGAGCAGCGGCTGGCGGAGCGCGAGGCGAGCGCTCGCACGCTGGACGAGATAATGCGCATCGTCAGGCGCCATCGTGACGGCCTTGTCGAAATCGGCGATCGCGGCGTCCAGCTTCCCGCTGGATGCGAGGATCGCGCCGCGGCGGCTGTAGCCGGCGGCGTCCGTGGGATCGCCTGCCTTGTCGGTCAGGTCGAGCCTGACGCCCTTGTCATCCACCGCGCCGCGCGGGCTCAGCCCGAACAGCGGCCCGCCTTCATAGGTCACGAACATCCGGTGGTAGCGATTGTCAACATAGAGGCGGTGGGTCAGGAAGAAATCGATACCGATCAGCATGTCGGCATTGTCGAACGCCTGGTCGGCGAAGGTGATCGTCGGCCCGCTGATCTTCTCGCCGCCGATGTCGATCGTATCGAAGCGCGCACGCCATGACCGGACGCCCTTGGTGCCCAGCCCGTGCGCGAAGCCGGTCGCGGTCACGCCCGGACTGTCGGGCGTGACGCCGAGTTTCCGTGCTGCGGCAAGCGTCAGCAGCGAGCTCTGCGCACCGGTATCGAAGAGCGCGCGCAGCTTCACGCCGTTGATCGTGATCGTGCCGATCGTGTGGCGCTGGCCCGGCCCCATCGGTTCGAGCGGGACGGTGGTGAAGGGCTTGCTGCCCGCCCAATAGGCCATGCTCGCGTCCTTGCAGCCGTCCCCCTTCATCAGCGTGACGACGCCGTGGGGCAGATCATAGGCGACATCCGCGATGCCCAGCAGGTTCTGGCCGAGGAGCCCCGCATAGCCCGTGTCGCTGCCGCCGACCCCGAACTGGATGCGATCGAGCGTCTGGCCGGCGATGGTGAAGGTCTTCGCCGTGGTGTAGCCGAGCGAGGTGCTGCCGCCGATCCCCTTGAGCCGTGCGCCTGGGCCGAGATCGCCGATGGTCAGCCCATATTCCTTCGCGTTCGCCTCCGCGATGGTGCTGAAGAAGGCGCCGCTGTCGAGGATGAAGCGCGCGTCGCGGCCGTTGATCTGTACGGTGACGATCGGGCTGCGGCCGGTCATCGTCACCGGGATGTCGACATATTTCGACAGCTTGCAATCGGCGGCGGCCGGGCGAGGGGCGATCAGTGCGCCGAGCGTCAGGGTGAGGGCGATGGAAAGACGGAGCATGGCCAATCCTTTGCACCCTTTGTCGCACCGGGCGGCAGAGGTCACTGTTCTATTCCATGCCGGAAACACGCCCGCAAATGAACAAGTGGTCATGGCGTTTTCAGGTGGCGGACTACCAGTCGCCGGCCGCTGCCATCCATAGCGATACCGCCGCCGCCGCAGCGGTATCGGCGCGCAGGATGCGCGGGCCCAGGCTGATGCCGATTGCTTGGGGGTGCGCGCGGATGAGGTCGCGCTCGTCGGTATCGAAGCCGCCTTCCGGGCCGATGAGGATTGCGGCGGGTCCGGCGTGCGCACGCATCGCCTCTGCCGCGGGCGCGCCGCCATTTTCGTCGGCGAAGAACAGCGCACGATTGGTCGGCCAGTCGCGGAGGAGGGTGGCGAGCTTTACCGGCGCAGCGACCTCAGGGATGGCGGTGCGGCCGCATTGTTCGGCGGCCTCGATCATATGGCTGCGCAGCCGGTCGGTGTTGGGCTTGTCGACGACGGTGCGGCGGGTGATGACGGGGACGAAGCGCGCGACGCCGAGTTCGCACGCCTTCTCCGCCATCCAGTCGATACGGCCCTTCTTGAGCGGCGCGGCGCAGAGCCACAGGTCGGGAACGGTTTCGCGCGGGCGCAGGCGTTCGGTGATGTCGAGGGTCAGCGATCGCTTGCCGATATCGGTCGCGACGGCGAGCCATTCGCCGGTGCGATCGTCGAAGAGCTTCACCGGATCGCCGGGCTTCGTGCGCATCACCGAGACGAGATAATGCGCTTGCGGGCCGTCGACGGTGATCGGGCCGGGGGCGAGTTCGGTCTCGACGAACAGCCGCGGGGTCGATTGTGGAGGCCAGGCGGGGGTTGCGGGCATCTGGGGTGGGTAGCGGGTGTTGCTCCGCGGCGAAAGTAGACCCGTATTCCCGCGAAGGCGGGAATCCAGAGCCGCAACCGATGACGCCTGCAACTCTGGGCTCCCGCCTGCGCGGGAGCACGGTGGTCGTTTGCACGGTAGGAGTTGTTCCCTGGTGGCGCGCCGCTATCTCGGCGGCAATACAAGGAGCATCATCATGGACCCCCTCGACACTCTCGACGACGCGACCGCAGCCGCGGCCTTCCGCCGGCTCGTGCGTCATCTTCGTCACCGCACCGACGCGCAGAATGTCGATCTGATGGGGCTGTCCGGCTTCTGCCGGAACTGCCTGTCGGACTGGATCGAGGACGCCGGCAACCTCGACAAGGCGACGGCGCGCGAGACGATCTATGGCATGCCGCAGGCCGAGTGGAAGGCGAAATACCAGACCGAGGCGACGCCCGAGCAGCTCCGCCGAATGGAGGAATCGGTCGCGAAGAATGCCGCACACGTTTGATCGCTTCGGCCGTTGCGGGCGCCCGCGCGAGCCACTAGACGCCAGCGCTTTCCGATGCGCCTTCGCGATTCTGTCGACGATTTCATCGTCGTTGCGGGGCGGTTCGATCCATTCATTCTTAGGGGCGGGACAATGGCAGAAGAACGGCAGCACGGCATGGGCGGCGGCAGCGTCGCGGCGGACGAACTGCGCCTGCTGATCGAGCGTGCGGAGCGGCTCGAGGAAGAGAAGAAAGGCATTGCCGACGATATCAAGGACGTGATGGCCGAAGCGAAATCGCGCGGTTACGACACGAAGGCGATCCGCAAGATCCTCCAGATTCGCAAGAAGAAGAAGGAAGAATATCAGGAGGAGGAGACGATCCTCGAAACGTATATGACCGCGCTGGGGATGATCTAAAAACCGCCGAATTGGATCCCCGCGAAGGCGGGGATCCAGTCTGGGCTCCCGCCTTCGGGGTTCCCGCAAAGTACTACTTTGCGGGGGACCCCTTCGCGGGAGCACATCGCAGCGTCAAACCTCGGCCGCTGCCGTCGTCCATCCCAGCTTGGGGATGGTGATCGATCGCTTCCCCCCTAAATCCACCCGCGCGACGATCAGGTCGCGGGTTTCGATGTTGGCCAGCAAGCGCCGGACGCGGCCGAGCGAGCTGGTGCCGTAGACTTCGGCGAGCGCGACGTCCGATGGGCACGCGTCGCCGTCATGCGCGGCGCGGGCGATCAGCAGGAAGGCGCCGAGCATGTCGTCGGGGAGGCCCGCCGCGACATCGAGGGCGCGGGTCCAGTCGGGGTCGTCGAGATCGAAGATTCCGGCGCGGGCACAGGCGAGGCGGCGGGCGAAGGCGGCGAGGTCGACCGGCGGGCGCGGCAGGTCGGCCATGCGGCAGCGGACCTGGAAATCCTGGAACAGCACCGCGGGCTGGCGGCCGGCGGAATCGGCGTCGGCGAGGATCGCGCGCATGACGTCGGTGACGATCGTCTCCACCTCGTCCGGATCGCGCGCGGTCGCGTCTGCGGGCGCCGGGGCCGGGCGATCGATCGTGGCGAGCAGCGCGTCGGCCGCGATCGGCTCGGGCTTCGGCAGCGGCGCGAAGGGCAGTTCGGGCGCCGCCGCGACGGGCGCGAAGAGCAGGTCCTTCAGGTCGGCAGGCGGCGCCTCGGGCAGCGGGGTCAGCTTCGGGCTGCCGCTGCGCGCCTGGGTTGCGACCGCGCCGATCTTCACCGTGATCGGTCGTCTGGACACCGCCGGGCCGAGCGCGAGGAAGGTGCCGCGCGCGAGATCGCGGATCGCATCGGCCTGGCGACGCTCCATGCCGAGCAGGTCGGCGGCGCGCTGCATGTCGATGTCGAGGAAGGTGCGCCCCATCAGGAAGTTCGACGCCTCCGCCGCGACGTTCTTGGCGAGCTTCGCCAGCCGCTGCGTCGCGATGACGCCGGCGAGCCCGCGCTTGCGACCGCGGCACATCAGGTTCGTCATTGCGCCGAGCGACGCGCGGCGGACCTCCTCGTTCACCTCGCCGCCCGCCGCGGGGGCGAAGAGCTGCGCCTCGTCGACCACGACCAGCGCCGGATACCAATGCTCGCGCGGGGCATCGAACAGCGCGGCGAGGAAGGTCGCGGCGCAGCGCATCTGGCCTTCCGCCTCCAGCCCTTCGAGGCTGAGGACCACCGACGCGCGGTGCTCGCGGATGCGCGCGGCGAAGCGCGCGATCTCGCGCTCGCTGTAATCCGCCGCCTCGATCGCGACATGGCCATAGGCATCGGCGAGCGTCACGAAGTCGCCTTCCGGATCGATGACGACCTGCTGCACTTGCCCCGTCGAGCCTTCGAGCAGACGGCGCAGCAGGTGCGACTTGCCCGACCCCGAATTGCCCTGGACGAGCAGCCGGGTGGCGAGCAGTTCCTCGAGATCGATGGGGACGGGCGTGCCGGCGGAATCGGTGCCCATGTCTACGCTGACGGTCATTGCCAGCGCGTTTGGCCGATGCAGGGCGCCGATCGCAAGGTGTTTGCGTCTGACCGCGGCGGGCGTAGAGGCGCCGCGGGTGATTCGGGAACGCCCGCACACGCGAAGGAGAAGGGCGATGGGACTACGCCCCAGCCAGATTGCCGATCTTGCCCAGCGGCTGCTGCGCAAGCCTGCCAGCGCGCTCGACGAGGAAGAACTGCGCGTCCTCGAAGGGATCGAGGCGGGCACCACCGTCAGCCGCGACGCCGCCGATGTGGCGGACGAGCGATCGACCTTCGGCGAACGCCTGTCGGATCGGGTCGCGGCGATCGGCGGGTCGTGGACGTTCATCATCGCCTTCACCGCGGTGCTGCTCGGCTGGATGCTGCTCAATTCCGATGTGCTGGCGCATTTCGGGGTGGCGTTCGATCCCTATCCCTACATCTTCCTGAACCTGATGCTGTCGACGCTGGCGGCGGTGCAGGCGCCGATCATCATGATGAGCCAGAACCGGCAGGCGGCGAAGGACCGGCTTGCGGCGAGCCTCGATTACGAGACCAACCTGCGCGCGGAGCTCGATATCCTGCGGCTCCACCACAAGCTTGACCAGCAGGTGATCGACCGGCTGGGCGCGATCGAGGCGAAGATCGACGGTCTGGCGAAAACCGCAGCCGCGTCCTAAGAGCTTCGCCATCACGAACAGAGGCGACAATGGCAGGCCATTCCAAGTTCAAGAACATCATGCACCGCAAGGGTGCGCAGGATAAGAAGCGGTCGGGCATGTTCTCGAAGCTCAGCCGCGAGATCACCGTCGCGGCGAAGATGGGCATGCCCGATCCGGACATGAACCCGCGGCTGCGCGCCGCGGTCAACGCCGCCAAGGCGCAGTCAATGCCCAAGGACAACATCCAGCGCGCGATCGACAAGGCGGTGAAGGGCGATACCGAGAATTACGAGGAAATTCGCTACGAAGGCTTCGGCCCCGGCGGCGTCAGCCTCATCATCGAGGCGCTGACCGACAACCGCAACCGCACCGCGACCAACGTGCGCACCGCGGTGTCGAAGAACGGCGGCAATCTGGGGGCGAGCGGATCGGTCAGTCACGGCTTCGACCGGGTGGGTCTCATCAACTATCCCGCCAGCGTGGGCGACGCCGAAAAGGTGTTCGAGGCCGCGCTCGAGGCCGGGGCGGAAGACGTGTCCTCGTCCGAGGACGGGCACGAGATCTGGACGGCACAGGCCGATCTCCACGAAGTCGCCAAGGCGCTGGAACCGGTGCTCGGCGAGGCGGAAGGGGCGAAGCTCGCCTGGCGCCCGCAGACGATGGTCGCCGTCGACGAAGGCGACGCCGGGACGCTATTCAAGCTGATCGACGCGCTGGACGACGATGACGACGTGCAGACGGTTTGGGGGAATTACGAGGTTTCGGACGAGGTCATGGAGAAGCTGGGTTGATCGGTTCGATCCTCCTCGCGTCGGGGAGGATTTGGTGATTATCCTCGGCCTTGATCCCGGGCTCGGCACGACGGGCTGGGGGGTGATCCATGCCGACGGCAACCGGTTGCGCCATATCGCCAACGGCCAGATCAGGACCGATCCGTCGATGCCGCTGCCGCGCCGGCTGTCGAACCTGCACGCCGCGCTCACCGACGTGATCCTGGCCGAATGCCCGGACGGTGCCGCGGTCGAGGAAGTGCTGGGCAACACCAACGCGCAATCCACGCTGAAGCTGGGGCAGGCACGCGGGGTGGTGCTGCTCGCCGCGGCCGGGGCGGGTCTGGTGATTGGCGAGTATCACCCATCGACGGTCAAGAAGGCGGTCGTCGGCACGGGCGGCGCGGAGAAGCGCCAGATCCAGGCGATGATGGCGGTGCTGCTGCCCGGCGTGAAGCTCGCCGGACCCGATGCGGCCGATGCGCTGGCGGTCGCGATCACCCACGCGCATCATCTGGCGAGTGCGCAGGGCATGGCGCGCCGCGCGCGGGTGACGGCATGATCGCGCATCTGAAGGGGCGGCTCGATTCGCTGGGACTCGACCATGCGGTGATCGACGTGGGCGGCGTCGGCTATCTCGTCGGCGCGTCGAGCCGGACGCTCGCCGCGCTGGGGCCGGTCGGCGAGGCGGCGATGCTGCACACCGAGATGCTGGTGGGCGAGGATTTCCTTCGGCTCGTCGGCTTCGCGAGCGCTGGCGAGCGCGACTGGTTTCGGCTGCTGACCGGGGTGCAGGGCGTGGGCGCGCGGGTGGCGCTCGCGATCCTGTCGGCGCTGGAGCCGGCCGACCTTTCGCGCGCGGTCGCGGCGCAGGACAAGGCGATGGTCGCGCGCGCCAACGGCGTCGGGCCCAAGCTTGCCGAACGCATCGTGCGCGAGCTGAAGGACAAGGTGGGCGGCATCGCGATCGGCGGGGCGACTGCATCTGTTGCACCGGTTGGTGCGGGCGCCGACGCTGTGTCGGCGCTGCTCAACCTGGGTTTCCGCCCGGCCGAGGCGAGCGCGGCCGTTGCGGCGGCCGAGGAAGAACTCGGCAGCGGTGCGGGGCTCGACGCGCTGGTGCGGCTGGCGCTGCGCAAGGCGGCGAAACCCTAAGCCGTTGCCGCGCTCGACATCGGCATCGGCGAACGGGTAGGGAACACGCTACCGATGACCGACAGCGACCGCATCCTCACGCCCGCCCGCAAGCCCGAAGACGTCGACGCGGCGCTGCGGCCCAAATCGCTCGACGAGTTCGTTGGGCAGAAGGCGGCGCGCGAGAATTTGCGCGTATTCATCTCGGCGGCGCGGACGCGGGGCGAGGCGCTGGACCATGTGCTGTTCTTCGGGCCCCCCGGGCTCGGCAAGACGACGCTGGCACAGATCATCGCCCGCGAGATGGGGGTCGGGTTCCGCGCCACCTCCGGTCCCGTGATTGCGAAGTCGGGCGATCTGGCGGCGCTGCTCACCAATCTCGAGGACGGCGACGTGCTGTTCATCGACGAGATTCACCGGCTCCAGCCGGCAGTCGAGGAAGTGCTGTATCCGGCAATGGAGGACCGCGCGCTCGATCTGATGATCGGAGAGGGGCCGTCGGCGCGGTCGGTGCGCATCGATCTGCCGCGCTTCACGCTGGTCGGCGCGACGACGCGGCAGGGCCTGCTGACGACCCCCTTGCGCGACCGGTTCGGCATCCCGGTGCGGCTGCAATTCTATTCGGTCGAGGAACTGGAGCGGGTGGTGACGCGGGCGGCGGGACTGCTTGGGCTCGCGATTTCGGCGGATGGCGCGGTCGAGGTCGCGCGGCGCTCGCGCGGCACGCCGCGGATTGCGGGGCGGCTGCTGCGCCGCGTGCGCGACTTCGCGGATGTGGCAGGCGCGGCGGTGGTCGATGCGAAGACCGCGGACGCGGCGCTCAATCGGCTGGAGGTCGACAAGCTCGGCTTAGATGCGATGGACCGGCGCTATCTGACGATGATCGCGGACATTTATCGCGGTGGCCCGGTGGGCGTCGAGACGCTCGCCGCGGGCCTGAGCGAACCGCGCGACACGATCGAGGAAGTCATCGAGCCGTATCTGATCCAGCTCGGCCTCGTCGCGCGGACGGCGCGCGGACGCTGCCTGAACGCCGGCGGCTGGAAGCATCTGGGGCTGAACCCGCCCGCCGGAAGCCAGGACGGGCTGTTCGAGTAGCGGACCGACGCGCATTCCCGATCCTCCCCCGCCAGGGGGAGGTGGGCCGCGTTAGCGGCTGGGAGGGGGGAGGACACGCCAACTGATGTTTCGTGTCCTCCCCCTCCGTCAGCTATGCTGACACCTCCCCCTGGCGGGGGAGGATCGTTTGAGAGCAAAGGGCGATCGTCGCGCACCAGCGTAGTTTTTGTTGCGTGGCACCCAAGCCACGAGCCTGCTAACCCCGTTCGCATGCCGCTGTCCGCCGCCGCCTCCGCCCGCGAAATCCTTGTCCGCCTGCATGACGTGATGGCTGCGCGCAGCAACGCGCAGGCGAAGCTCAATTCGGTGGTCCAGATCATCGGCGAGGCGCTGACCAGCGAGGTCTGCTCGATCTACCTGCTGCGCGAGGGCGTGCTGGAGCTGTTTGCGACCCGCGGGCTGGCCGAGGAGGCAGTGCACGTCACCAAGCTCGCGATGGGCGAGGGGCTCGTCGGCACGATCGCCGAGACGAGCGAGGTGCTGAACCTCGACGAAGCGGCCTCCCATGCGAACTTCGCCTACAAGCCGGAGACGGGCGAGGAGCGGTTCCACAGCTTTGCGGGCGTGCCGATCATCCGGCGCGAGCGTGCGGTGGGGGTGCTGGCGGTCCAGCATGTCGATCCGCACAAATATGCCGATATCGAGATCGAGGCGCTCCAGACGGTCGCGATGGTGCTTTCCGAACTGATCGCCAATGCGGGGCTGATCGACGGCCCGGAAGCCGGCGCCGCACGCCCGCAATCGACCGCATCGGTGCGGTTGCAGGGCCTTCGCCTCGTCGAGGGGATGGCGGCGGGGCACGCGGTGTTCCACCAGCCGCGAATCACGATCGAACATACGGTGGCGGAAGATACCGAGGCGGAGCGCCACCGCGTCTATGCCGCGTTCGACAAGATGCGCGAGCAGATCGACCGGATGACGGCGCAGGCCGAGTTCGGGGTCGACGGCGAGCACAAGGAGGTCCTCGCGACCTACAAGATGTTCGCCTATGACGAGGGCTGGGCGCGGCGGATCAACGAGGCGATCGACAGCGGGCTGACCGCCGAGGCCGCGATCGAGCGCGTCCAGCAGCGCACCCGCCAGCGCATGCGCCAGATCGACGACCCGCTGCTCGCCGACCGGATGCACGATCTGGAAGATCTGGCGAACCGGCTGCTGCGAACCGTTTCCGGCCAGATGGGCACCGCGGCGCAGCTTGGGCTGCGGCAGGACACGATCCTCATCGCGCGCAACCTGGGTCCCGCCGAGCTGCTGGAATATGACCGGCGGCGGCTGAAGGGCGTGGTGCTGGAGGAAGGCTCGCTGACCGCGCACGTCACCATCGTCGCGCGGGCGATGGGGGTGCCGGTGCTCGGCCGGGTGCGCGACGTGCGCCGGCTGATCGCCGAGGGCGACCTGATGCTGCTCGACGTGACCGACGGATCGGTGTTCGTGCGGCCATCGGCGGCGATCGAGGAGGCGTTCGACGCGAAACTGGCGATGCGCCAGAAGCGCAAGGCGGCCTATGCGGCGCTGCGCGAAGTGCCGCCCGAGACGAAGGACGGCACGCGGATCACGCTGATGGTCAATGCGGGCCTGCGCGACGACGTGTCGGCGCTGGACATCACCGGCGCGGACGGGATCGGGCTGTTCCGCACCGAATTCCAGTTCCTCGTCTCCGCCACCCTGCCACAGCGCGAGCGGCAGCAGCGGTTGTACCGCGAGGTGCTGGATGCGGCGGGCGAGCGGCCGGTGGTGTTTCGCACGGTCGATATCGGCGGCGACAAGGCGCTGCCCTATCTCACCATCGATTCGGGCGGGGACGAGGAGAACCCGGCGATGGGCTGGCGCGCGCTGCGGCTGGCGCTGGAACGCGGCGGGCTGATGAAGGCGCAGGCGCGCGCGCTGCTGGAGGCGGCGGCGGGGCGGACGCTGAACGTCATGTTCCCGATGGTGAGCGAGGCGTGGGAGTTCGACGAGGCGAAGGCGCTGTTCGAGGCGCAGCGCGTGTGGCTCGGCGCGCGCGGCAAGCGGCTGCCCGCCGAGATCCGCTACGGCGCGATGCTCGAGGTGCCGAGCCTTGCCTATCAGCTCGACCTGCTGCTCCCCAATCTCGATTTCCTGTCGATCGGCACCAATGACCTGACCCAGTTCCTGTTCGCGGCCGATCGCGCCAACCCCAAGCTGGCGGAACGTTACGACTGGCTCAGCCCGTCGATCCTGCGCTTCCTCAAAAGCGTGGTCGCGCCGACGCGCGCGGCCGGGGTGGCGCTTGGCGTTTGCGGTGAGATGGGCGGGCGGCCGCTGGAGGCGATGGCGTTGATCGGGCTTGGAATCGGGCGGCTGTCGATCACGCCGGCAGCGGTCGGCCCGGTCAAGGCGATGATCCGCTCGCTCGATAGAGATGCGCTGACCGCGGCGATGGACACGATGCTCGCCAAGCCCCCGCGCGACATGCGCGCGGCGCTGACCCGCTGGGCCGACGATAACGGCGTCGAACTGGCCTAAAGTGCCGATAAACCGTGCCGGTATGATTGACAGTGACTAGCCGCTTTGGGACATCTCGCGCCAAGGGGCGGGGCAAAGCACGGGCGCCATCCTCCCGCCGGAGATACGAATGACCGAGGCCGAACGCGGCGACGAGGCGACTTTGTTTCCGCAGACCGTGGGTGCACGGCTGAGGGCGAAGCGCGAAGCCCTGGGGCTGAGCCTGCCCGAGGTCGCCGCGCGCACCCGGGTGCCGCTGCGTCATCTGGAGGCGATCGAGGCGTCGGACTATTCGCAGCTTCCCTCGCCGACCTATGCGGTCGGGTTCGTGCGCGCCTATGCCCGCGCGGTGGGCGGCGACGAGGTGGCACTGGCCCGCGACGTCCGCATCGAGGCGGGGCAGGCGGTGCGCGCGACCCCCAAATACGAGCCCTATGAGATCGCCGATCCGGCACGCGTGCCGTCGCGCGGGGTGATGATCGTCGCGGCCGGACTTGCGCTTGCGGTCCTCGTCCTGGCGCTGCTGTATTTCGCGACCGGGCTGTTCCGGGGCGGTAGCAGCGTGCCCCCGGCGACCGAGGTCGGCGCGCCCGTCGTCGCGGCGCCCGTCCCGGTCGCCAGCCCGACCCCCGTCTCGGGCGGGCAGGTGACTCTGGCGGCGACCGACGCGGTGTGGCTGCGCGTCTATGACGCCGACAACAAGACGCTTTTCCTCGGCACGATGAAGGCGGGCGACAAGTTCGACGTGCCCGCGGGCGCGAGGTCTCCGATGATCAACGTCGGCCGGCCCGACAAGCTGCAGGTGACGCTGAACGGGTCGAACGTTCCCGCGCTCGGCGATGGCCGGAGGCCGATCAAGGACATCCCGGTCGATGCGGCGTCGATCGCGGCGCGGATCAACGGTGCGTCGGCAGCGGCTCCGGGCGCGGCGGCGTCCCCGACGCCAACCGCATCCGCCTCGGTGCCGCCGGCCTTCACCGCGCCGACGCCGCGCGCGGCGGCTTCGCGCGCGTCCGAGACGAGTGCGCGCCGGTCGAACGAACGTCCGCGCGCGCGCCGCTCGCCAAGCCCGACGCCGAGCGCGGAGGGCCCGGAAAATCTTCTGCCCAACGGGTTCAAGACCAACCCTTAAGGCTGGCGACAGCTTCGCGGTTGCAGCTATAGGCTCAAGGATCGGCGCCGGGGGTGCCGGATGTGTGCGGGGTGTGAGAGTTTGATGCGCAAGGTCCTGATCGCAACGACCATCCTGGCGGGGGTCACCGCTGCCACGCCTGCACTCGCCCAGTCCAGCCTCGAGCCGCGCGTCGGCAAGCTGGAGAGCGAGATGCGCGCGGTCCAGCGCAAGGTCTTTCCCGGCGGCGGCACCTATGTCGAGCCGCAGATCACCCCGGAGCAGGCGCCGACCGTCGTTCCCGGCACGCCGTCCACCAGCGCGGTCGCCGACCTGACGCAGCGGGTTAGCGCGCTGGAGAGCCAGATCGCGTCGCTGACCGGCCAGATCGAACAGACCCAGTACAAGCAGCGCCAGCTCGAGGATGGGTTCAACGCCTACAAGCGCGCGACCGATGCGCGGCTGTCGGCGGGCGCGCCGCCGGCCCCCGCAGGCGGGATGGGCGGCGGTGACGTAGAAGACGACGGCGCAGCGCCGCCGACGCGCCCGACCGCCTCGCGCCCCGCCGGCCCGGTATCGGTGCCGCGCGATGCCGCGCGCGCTGCGCAGGTGACCGCGGTGGAAAAGCCGCAGACGGGCGACGCGGCGGAGGATGCGTATCTCTACGGCTACCGGCTGTGGATGGCGAAGCTCTACCCCGAGGCGGAGGCGCAGCTGAAGTCGGTGGTCACCGATTTCCCCAAGAGCAAGCGCGCGAGCTACGCGCAGAACCTGCTCGGCCGCGCGTATCTCGACGAGGGCAAGCCGAGCCTCGCCTCGATCGCTTTCTACGACAATTACAAGAAAATGCCCGATGGTGAGCGCGCGCCCGAAAGCCTGTTCTATCTGGCCGATGCGCTGATGAAGCTGAAGAAGCCGGCGGATGCGTGCAAGGTCTATGGCGAGCTGAGCGACGTCTATGCGGGCAAGATCAGCCCGTCGATGCAGGCGGGAATCGCAAAGGGACGCTCCGCCGCGAGCTGCAAGTGAAGCGCAAGGCCGACGCCGCGGACGAACCGGGCGATGCGGTCGCGCGGTTCCGCGCCGATCTGATCCGCGCGCTCGGGCGTGCCCCCACCGGTCCGGTTGCGCTCGGGGTGTCGGGTGGTCCTGACAGCATGGCGATGCTCGCGCTGGCCCACGGGGCCTTTCCCGGCGCTGTCATCGCGGCGACGGTCGATCACGGCTTGCGGGCAGAGGCGGCCGACGAGGCGCTGATGGTCGCGGATCAATGCGCGACGCTCGGCATCGTCCACGCCACGCTCGTTCCCCAGACGCCGCCGGAGGGCGCGAGCCTGCAAGCGCAGGCGCGGGGCATTCGTTATGCGCTGCTGCTGGACTGGGCGCGAAGGGCCGGCGCCGGCTGCCTGGTCACGGCGCATCACACCGACGATCAGGCCGAGACGTTCCTGATGCGCGCGGCGCGCGGGTCTGGGGTGGCGGGGCTCGCCGGGGTGCGTGCGCGGCGCGAGGCGGACGGCGTGGTGATCGTGCGCCCGCTGCTCGGGTGGCGACGCGCGGAGCTGCGTGCGGTGGCGCGGCGCCAGCGCATGCCCTTCATCGACGATCCCGCGAACGACGACCTGCGCCACGATCGCACCCGATTCCGCCGCCTGCTCGACGCGAATGAATGGCTCGATCCGCCCGGCCTTGCGCAAGCCGCGCAGAACGTGGCGGAGATCGATTCCGACCTGAAGGCGATGGTCGACCTGCTCTGGCGTCAGCGCAGCACGGACACCGATATCGATATGGCCGATCTGCCGCGCGAGTTCCGCCGCCGGCTGGCGCGGCGTGCGATCGGCGAGGCGCGCACGGCGTTCGGCGTCGATACGCCCGACTGGTCCGATGCCGCCAACGTCGAGCCGCTGCTCGATTCGCTGGCCGCCGGGCGCAGCGCGACGCAGGCGGGCATTCAGGTGACCCGGCGGGGCACCGTCTGGCGCTTTCGCCAGGCCCCGCCGCGCCGCGCGCTCTGATGGGCGAATTGCGCCCATCTGTTCCATTGCCATTAACCGGCCTGCGCCTACATAATGCGGACGAAAGGTTCCGTGCCCGATGAACGACAACGACAAGCAGCCTGGCCAGGATAATGGCGGCGGCAACAATCCCTGGATGAAGAGCCTGCTGATCTGGGTCGGCATCCTGCTGGGGCTGGCGATCATCGTCACCATGTTCGACGGGCGGACCGCGGCTGCGCAGGGCAATGCGATCAGCTATTCCACCTTCGTCCAGAAGGTCGACGAGGGCACGGTCAAGGACGTCAACATCTCGCCGTCGCTCATCACCGGCACGCTGTCGTCGGGTGACAAGTTCAAGACGAACCCGATCGCCGATGCCTCGCTGACCGACCGGTTGCTGAAGGCGGGCGTGCAGATCACCGGCAAGCCCGATGACGGCCCCTCGATCTGGCAATATGTCCTCGTCCAGGCGCTGCCGTTCCTGCTGTTCATGGGCATCGCGTTCTTGGTCGTGCGCCAGATGCAGAAGGGCGGCGCCGGCGGCGGCGCGATGGGCTTCGGCAAAAGCCGCGCGAAGATGCTGACGCAGAAGGAAGGCAAGGTCACCTTCGAGGATGTGGCTGGCATCGACGAGGCGCGCGAGGAGCTGGAGGAAATCGTCGAGTTCCTGAAGGACCCGACGAAGTTCGCGCGGCTGGGTGGCAAGATCCCCAAGGGCGCGCTGCTCGTCGGCTCGCCCGGCACCGGCAAGACGCTGCTCGCGCGCGCGATCGCGGGCGAGGCGGGCGTGCCGTTCTTCACCATCTCCGGCTCGGACTTCGTCGAGATGTTCGTCGGCGTCGGCGCCAGCCGTGTGCGCGACATGTTCGAACAGGCCAAGAAGAGCGCTCCGTGCATCGTCTTCATCGACGAGATCGACGCGGTCGGCCGTCACCGCGGCGCCGGCCTCGGCAACGGCAATGACGAGCGCGAGCAGACGCTGAACCAGCTCCTCGTCGAGATGGACGGGTTCGAGGCGAACGAGGGCATCATCATCATCGCCGCGACCAACCGGCCCGACGTGCTCGACCCGGCGCTGCTGCGTCCGGGCCGCTTCGATCGGCAGGTCGTCGTGCCGCGGCCGGATATCGAGGGCCGCGTCAAGATCCTCGAAGTCCATATGAAGAAGGTGCCGCTGGCGCCCGACGTCGATGCGCGGGTGATCGCGCGCGGCACGCCGGGCTTCTCGGGCGCGGACCTCGCCAACCTCGTCAACGAGGCGGCGCTGACCGCAGCGCGCAAGTCGAAGCGGCTCGTTGCGATGGCCGAGTTCGAGGAGGCCAAGGACAAGGTCATGATGGGCGCCGAGCGGCGCTCGATGGTGATGACCGAGGACGAGAAGCGGATGACCGCCTATCACGAGGCGGGGCACGCGATCGTCTCGATCCACGAACCCGCATCCGATCCGATCCACAAGGCCACGATCATCCCGCGCGGTCGCGCGCTGGGCATGGTCATGCGGCTGCCTGAGCGGGACAGCTACAGCTACCACCGCGACAAGATGTATGCGAACCTCGCGGTCTCGATGGGCGGGCGCGTCGCCGAGGAAATCATTTTCGGCTACGATAAGGTGTCGAGCGGTGCGTCGGGCGACATCCAGTACGCCACCGGTCTCGCGCGCGACATGGTCACCAAATGGGGCATGTCCGACAAGGTCGGCCCGGTCGAATATGCGCAGCCCGAAGGCGAGAGCTTCCTCGGCTACTCCTCGAGCCAGCCGGTGCGGATGAGCAATGCGACTGCGCAACTGATCGACGACGAGATCAAGAACATCGTCGAAGGCGGTCTCGACCGCGCCAAGCATGTGCTGACCGAACATGTCGACCAGCTCCATCTGCTTGCGGGTGCGCTGCTCGAGTATGAGACGCTGTCCGGCGACGAGATCAAGAAGCTGATCGCGGGGGAAGACATCGCGCGGATCGACAATGGCCCGAAGGCGCCGCGCGTAACGGTCGGAACGTCGATCCCGAAGACGCGGCGTCCGTCAGGGCCGTTCGGCACACCGAGTCCCGCGGGGGCATAGGCGCTCGCCGTCTGCAGCGCTAACGTCATATTGGTCGACAAGCGCGCTCCAGGTCGCCGAGCCTCGGGCTGGCCGTTCGATCTTGCCCGCTCGTCGACGCCAGCCCTCCGCACGAGGGCGCAGTTCCACCTGAGACTGGAGGATTGCTGGAGGGTTCAGCGCGGCAAAGCCGCGCTGTCGGACGCCGCAATCAGCGGCGCCGGCCAAGCCGTCGATCAAAAGGTGATTTAGCGCGGCTAGATCACCTCGACGGCTGGAGCGGGTGAAGGGAATCGAACCCTCGTCGTAAGCTTGGGAAGCTTCTGCTCTGCCATTGAGCTACACCCGCATATCAACGACTTAGCGCTGACTGATCGCCCCTGGAGCTCCGGTTTACAATTCCGGTTTACAATCCACGCGCGATGCGGGGGCCAAGTGCCACGTTTCGGGCGGCGTCGTCAACGTAGATGCGACGGATCTACTCGACCTCTTCAGGCGACCAGCCCATGATGCTGGCGATCTCCTCATTAGTGAGGTCGGTGGTGGTCATCAGCCGGGTCGCAAACGTGCCGCGCACGTCGTGGAGGTGTTTGCGGCGGCCTAGGGGCGGGCCTCCAGCCTCGTTCGGTTCGACATGAACGATCCCGGCCTTCTTGGCGATGTCCGTCGTCAGATCATTTGGCGCATCTCGCGGCGTAAATTAGTGGAGTGCGGGCCTCGTCTGGGGGTTGATGTTAGGCGGCGCGCTTGCGGTGCTGCAAGCGTCGATGTTCGATGGTTTGTCGCT
>NZ_LR701489.1 GCF_902498785.1 Sphingomonas sp. EC-HK361 | reverse complement strand
TTTGGGCTTCGTCGTAGTGACGAAGGAACGAAGATGAAGCCCAAATCCTCCAATGCAAAATCGCTGGTGAAGGCCTCTGCCGAGCGGGTGGTGAAGGATATCCGGCGGCAGACCCGCCGCCATTTCTCGGCCGAGGACAAGATCCGCATCGTGCTGGATGGTCTGCGCGGGGAAGACAGCATCGCCGAGCTGTGCCGCAAGGAGGGCATCGCCCAGAGCCTGTATTACACCTGGTCGAAGGAGTTCATGGAAGCGGGCAAGCGCCGGCTGGCGGGCGACACCGCCCGTGCCGCGACCACCGGCGAGGTCCAGGATCTGCGCCGCGAAACCCGCGCGCTGAAGGAATGCGTGGCCGATCTGACGCTGGAAAACCGCTTGCTGAAAAAAAGCATGATGGCGGATGGGGACGACGACGCATGAGGTATCCCGCATCCGAGAAGCTCGAGATCATCAGGATCGTCGAGCAGTCGCACCTTCCGGCGAAGCGGACCCTCGACCAGTTGGGCATCGCACGGCGAACCCTTTACCGATGGTATGACCGCTATCGCGAGGGCGGGCCGGAGGCGCTGGAGGATCGGCCATCGGCGCCGAGCAGGGTGTGGAACCGGATCCCGGCCGAGATTCACGACCAGATCGTCGAGCTGGCGCTGGAAGCGACCGATCTCAGCCCCCGCGAGTTGGCGGTGCGGTTCACCGACGAGCAGCGCTACTTCGTGTCGGAATCGACGGTCTACCGGCTGCTCAAGGCCCATGACCTGATCACCAGCCCAGCCTACGTCGTGATCAAGGCGGCCGATGCATTCCACACCAAGACCACGCGGCCGAATGAGATGTGGCAGACCGACTTCACCTACTTCAAGATCATCGGGTGGGGCTGGATGTATCTGTCGACCGTGCTCGATGACTTCTCGCGCTACATCATCGCCTGGAAACTGTGCACCAATATGCGCGCCGAGGACGTCACCGACACGCTGGACCTCGCCCTGGCGGCTTCCGGCTGCGACAGCGCCACGGTGCTGCACAAGCCCAGGCTGCTCAGCGATAACGGCCCGAGTTACATCGCCGGCGAGCTGGCCGAATATATCGAGGCCAACAAGATGAGCCATGTGCGCGGTGCCCCTTGCCATCCGCAGACCCAGGGCAAGATCGAGCGCTGGCACCAGACGCTCAAGAACCGCATCCTGCTCGAAAACTACTTCCTGCCTGGCGACCTCGAGGCCCAGATCGAGGCCTTCGTCGAGCACTACAACCACCAGCGCTACCACGAGAGCCTGGCCAACGTGACGCCTGCCGACGCCTACTTCGGAAGGGCGCCGTCCATCATCAAACAGCGCGAAAGGATCAAGCGACAAACCATCGAACATCGACGCTTGCAGCACCGCAAGCGCGCCGCCTAACATCAACCCCCAGACGAGGCCCGCACTCCACTAATTTACGCCGCGAGATGCGCCAAATGATCTGACGACGGACA
>NZ_LR701490.1 GCF_902498785.1 Sphingomonas sp. EC-HK361 | reverse complement strand
AGAAATGGCGGCGGGTCTGCCGCCGGATATCCTTCACCACCCGCTCGGCAGAGGCCTTCACCAGCGATTTTGCATTGGAGGATTTGGGCTTCATCTTCGTTCCTTCGTCACTACGACGAAGCCCAAATCCTCCTTACATCACAACCTCAAATCTGTGCCATTGGCGCTGACGGCGGACAAAGCCGCTGGCGCTTGAGCATGGCGTTTCTGTGGCGGCAACCTATGTTGATCCGTTCAAGTCCGGCCACCGGTTTCAGTTTGATGTCGTCCTGCTACGCGATGGCGGCGCGAGGTTGCTTGAGCGGTATCGGCTGTGGCTTCCGCAGATAGGCTCGCTCCATTTCGTGCCGGACCGCGGTGAGGGTCCCTGCATCGAGATTGGCGCGCAGGGGCTGATCGAGACCGATCGTCCACCGTTCGGCAAGGCTTGGAAGATGCTCGGCATCGCCCGCGGTCAAGCCACGCTTCAGCACCTCATCTATGGCGGCACACCCTTCGCGGCGTCGAACGACCGTTGGCTGGATTACTGAAGCGGTGAGCTCTGCGTTGGCGCACCCCTCGTCCCGATACCACAGAATCGTCCTATGAAGACTCACCCTACCAAGCTCATCGTTCTGTTCCCGATGCACGAGGCAAGGCACTATCGCCATCGCCTGACCGCAGTCGACGACACGCTCGTCGTCCATCACCGTGGTGACGGATCGTTCCAGTTCGAACTGCGCGCCCTGACCAAGTTCACGCCCCGCGGTTATGCCAAATATCTGATAGAGCTCGCGGCCGATCTCGAAGCGGGCTACAGGATCGTCATCGTCGACCGCGACATTTTCCTGCGCGACCTGGAGGCGCTCGCTTACGCGAACGCTGCGGCTAGCAACCGCGATTTGGTGGAGCGCGCCTCGCTCGTCGTCGCCGAGCGCACCCGCTATCAGATTCGCGATCATGCCGAAGGCGACGACCAGCACCGCGTGGGCCGTATGATCATCGCGGCACGCACCCGCAGGACGAAGCCCGGTCGCTACGCACAAAATGGACTGAATTTCATCAACGGCATCCCCACGCCGCGATCCGAACAGCTATGGCACTCGCTGTGCAGCGAATGGTGCGACGTGCGCACCGCTCAGCAGGGTCGGGCGGCGTGGGAGCGGTGGGTAACGAGGAACAGGCCCGACATGCCGGTCTCGGGAGCAGCCATAGACTTTGAGTGATGACTGGATGGCGTCCTGCCTGCATATCAAAGTTTGTGGAAGGCTACGTCCCTTCGATGGGGCGATCACTATTAGTGGGCAGATCGTCCGATTTTGAGTTGATTCTGGTGGGAAGCGGCCCGTCCGCTTTCGGACGTCGCATGGTGCAAGCGGACGCCTGTTCATGAAGCTAGGGATGGCAACTACGCGCCCCACAATCGGTCGTTAATACACGAACCCAACGCTCCCATAAGCGGCCGTTAAGTTTGCCATCCTTCGCCTGCATATTCCATCCGGTCAGCGGTCTGCCGGGCAACCTCGTCGCCGAAGTAGCGGGCAACCGTGCGCAGCGCGAGATCGATCCCGGCGCTGAGGCCGCCGGCGGTCGCGATCCGGCCCGCTTCCACGAAGCGCGGTCCGGGGCGCAGGTCGATGTGCGGAAAGGTTCGGGCGAAATTGTCCGACGCCAGCCGGTTGGTGGTCATCGGGATGTGATCGAGCAGGCCGGTCCTGGCGAGCTGGAACGCGCCGGTGCAGATCGACATGGTCAGCGCCCCGCGATCGTGAGCGCGCCGGATCCAGGTGTGTATAGCGGATACCTCGCGCGTGAACGGGCTGGGCCGGTCGAAATGCGGCACCACGATCACGTCTGGAATGGGGTCGTCCGCGGGCGTGAAGTCGGGGACCAGCGCGAGGCCTCCCGATCCACGGACTGGCTTGGCCTCATCCGAAACGGTGAACTGGGCGAATGCCGGTTCCTGCGCGTCCGGCAGATAGGTGTCCTGAAACACCTCCCACGGTCCGGCCACATCGATCGCCTGCACACCGGGATTGATCGCGAACGCGACCTTGATCGGTCGGCCCCTGGGCGCGATTAGCGGCTCCTTCGTGGTGATCCCCGGCAGATAGGAAAATCCATCGGCGCGCTTCGTCGTCGGCGTCACGACCTCTTCCGAGCAGGCGGCGGTGGCGAAGGGCGCCGCCAGCAGCAGGCCGGCGACATCGCGCCGGCGGATCATAGCCGACGGGCTGCGACGATCGGGCCGCCCTTTCCGGCCTGGAGCAGCACGGCCGTCGCCAGTCCGCGTGGCGCCGCCGGCAGCGCATAGCGCGCCGGCGTCCCGGTCCACGGACCGAGCGCGATCAACTGGCGGACGATGTTGCGGTGGGGAATGGTGCGCCCGCCATTCTCGCCGGCGCGGATCGGCACGGCGATCGTGCGCGGATCGTAGCGGACCAGCCACAACGTGCCCTTGCCGGCGCCCGCGCCGACGGTCACCGCCCGTCCGTCACCGCCGATGCCCGGCCCGCCGGCGCCGCGATCGAACCGGCGGATGGCGGCATCGATATCGGCCCGGCGGTTGCCGGTGACGACGCCGCGCCCGTTGATGACGACCTGCGGCGTGGCGACGTTGCCGCGCCCGCCGGCATGGGCATAGTCCCACTGACGCGTGGTGAAGGCCGGGCTGCCGAAGGTATCCTTCCAGCCGAGCTGATCCCAATAGGTGACGGCGAAACTCAGCGCGAGCACGTCGGGGCGATCGGCCAGCGCGTTCAAGACCAGGTCGGCGGGCGGACATGAGGAACATCCCTGGCTCTGATACAGTTCGACCACCGCGGGGTGCGCGGGATCGGCGGCGAACGCCGGGCCGGTCGTCAGGGCGATGGCGATGAGAGTCGCTAGCGTTCGCATGGTTCGTCTCCTTCGATGTCGGTGATGAGCCCGTCGGCGAGCCATCGACCGAGATAATTGCCGGCGAGCGCGACGCCGTCCTCCGCGCCATGGGCGTCGACGAGCGCGGCGCACAAGGCGGCGAACGGCGATCCGGCTCGCGCGCGGCGGATCGCCTGCTCTTCCGCGGTGTCGATCGTCCGGAAACACGACATCAGGTCTTGCCGCCAGATCAGGATCGTTGCCGGGTCGGCCAGCAATTCCGCAGGCGGCGGAATTTCGCCAGCATCCAGTGCGCGCCAAATTGCGGTGGCGTTGGTCGTCGCGGGGACGAGGTCGAGGGTCGGCGTGAGGCGCAGGACCGCCCGGTCCCAGTCCACGTCCGCCAGCATCGCGGCAGACACCGGCGCGGCATCGGCGCCGACGAAGGCGTCGCCGAGCGCGCGCTCGATCGTCGCGAGCTCGGCGACCTCGGGGTCAGCCGGGTAAAGCATCCCGAGCGTCTCCGGAAAATCGCGCGCATAGGCGTCGAGCGTCCAGCTGCTCGGTGGTACGTGCGTGACGTGCGCGACGATCGCGGCGTGGAAGGCCTCGCCGCCGATCCAGCGCAGCGTGTGCGGAAAGCTCTCCTCCAGACAGGCGGCGAGCTGCGCGCGATAGGTGTTGCGATAGACGCGCAGGCCCGCCCGCGCCCGCCCGCCGAAGCGCGGCGCGGCGCCCGTATGCAGCCACGCGCCGAACGCGCGCTGGGTCTCGGCGAGGTTCATGCCGCCAGCCGCGGCGTGGCGGCGCCGATCGCGCGCGCGCGGTCCAGTTCCGCAAGCAGCTCGTGCAACGGCGGGATGTCGTCGTCGCGCTCGATCATCGTCGCGACCGGGCCGAGGCTCGGCAGGATATGGGCATAAAGGTCCCAGACCGAAGCGCAAACCGGGCTGTCGTGGGTGTCGATCAGCAGCGCCTCGCCCTGGCTGTGACCGGCGAGGTGGATCTGGCGGACCCGCTCCGCCGGGATGCCGTCGAGATAGTCCCGGGCATCGAACCCGTGGTTCGCGGCGCTGACGAAGACGTTGTTGACGTCGAGCAGCAGGCCGCAGCCGGTGCGCGCGCACAAGGCGTCGAGAAACTCCCATTCGGTCATGGTCGAGCCGTCGAACGCGACATAGCTGGACGGGTTCTCGACCAGCATCGCGCGGCCCAGCGCGTCCTGCGCAATCGACACGTTGGCGCTGACCACATCGAGCGCCTCGTCGGTATAGGGCAGCGGCAGCAGATCGTGCGAATTGAACCCGCCGGTGCGGGTCCAGCATAGGTGATCCGACACGAACAGCGGCGCGATCTCGTCGACCAGCGCCCGCAGCCGTGCGAGATAGGCGCGGTCGACGCCCTCGGCCGACCCGACCGACATGGATACGCCGTGCAGCGCGACCGGATAGCGTTCGCGCACCGCGCGCAGGATGTGGCGCGGGCGGCCGCCGTCGATCATGAAATTCTCCGAGATCACCTCGACGAAATCGACGGCTACGCGGTGCTCCAGAAACGGGGCATAATGCGGCTTGCGCAGGCCGAGGCCGAAGGCGGGGACAGGTGTCATGCGAGCAATCCCAAGGGAGTTTCAGGCCCGGCCGACGTCCAGCCGGGCCTGAACCGGTCAGTTCGGCGCGGTCAGGCTGCCGCCGGCGGTCTTGCACGCCTTGGCGGTCATCGCCTTGAAGCCGTGGCCCTTGCAGTCGTTCTGGCCCTTGCAGTCGTTGTGCGCGGTCTTGCAGTCGGAGGTGCCCTTGCAGCTGTTGACGCCGTAGCAATGGACCTGGGCCGCGCTGCCCTTGGCGACGGCGGCGGTCGGAACCGCGGCCGCGCTCATCGCGACGAGGGCGGCGGAGGCGGCGAAGCTGACGCCGGTGCGCATGGTAATCATGATGGGATCTCCCCGAACAATTGTGCCGATGGTGGCATCGTCCAGTTCGTCGGCGGACCCGCGCCGGTTACATCACCAGCGCAGCAATTTTGGCCCGAGCAGCGCGCCGAGCGAGGCGGCGAGCAGGATGCCGAGCGAATACCAGGTCAGCACGAAGATCGCCGACACCTCCGGACAATGCAGGCAATAGACCGTCGCCGCGAAGGCTCCCGCCGCCAGCCCCGCCGCCGCGCCGGCCGCCCGCAGCCGGGTCGGGGCCAGCTGCCGGAACGACCAGAGCAGGCCGATGAAGATCGGCATCGCCAGCCCGAGCACCAGCCACGGGCATTTGCTCCAGCTATGGCCGAGCCACATCGCGAGCCAGTCGCCCGGCGGCGTCCGCACCAGTTCCAACGCGCCGATCGCGGCGAGCAGCGCCACCGGGATCGCGATCAGCCACAGTCCGCGCAGGCTGCCGGGGTCGGGCCGCGCCAGCCGCGCGGTAGCGTAGATCGCGATCCCCGAGAGCGAAAGCGTATAGGCCCATTTCATCCAGAACGAGAAGCCGCGCATCGCCAGCCCCAGGTCAGGCCGGGTGCCGATCGTCGCCAGGATGATCGCGAACGACACGATCGCGCCGACCACGACGCCGGTCGTGAGCCGACGCCCGACCGCGTGCGGGCGCACCGGCGGCACGTCGCTGGCTAGGCGATTGATGAGCTGATCGGTGTTCATGCCGCACCGCCCCGGATGCGCGCGGTCAGCGCCCTGATCCCGCGATGGACCGATACCTTCACGTCGGACTCGCCATAGCCGCTGGCGGCGGCGGTGTCGGCGACGCTGTGACCGTCGAGCTGGGTCGCGCGGATCATCCGTTCCTGCTTGGGCGGCAGGGTCGCGAGCAGGCCGTCGACATCCAGCCGCGCGTTGCTCGCGGTCTCGAACCCTTCCGCGACCAATATGTCCTCCAGCCCCTCGATCGGCACGGTGCGGCGGTTGCGCCGGAAATGGTCGATCATCTTGTAGCGCGCGATCGCGAACAGCCACGCCGTGAACGCACGGTCGCGGTCATAGGTCGCGCGGCGGGTGTGAACGGCGATGAGCGTTTCCTGCACCAGATCCTCGATCTCGTCGGCACCGGCGACGCGCCGGCGATAGAAGGCGGTGAGCAGCGGCACGAGCGCGCGCAGCAGGCAGGCGTGATCGGCGGCGACCCCATCGAGGCCGCCCGTCATCCATGCCCGCAACTGGCTTTCGTCCGCTCGCATCCGCGCTCCCGCCTGGATGTTCGTCGCCACGCGCCAATGGTTACACGCACGCCGACGACCGGCGCGAAAATTGTTTCTAAGCGACCGGCGTAACCGACCGCATCGCCGCCCCGAACCAGCGTTGTGACCGGCTCGCCCCCTCCCGAACGGTCACGGGCGGCCAGGTTCCTTGCCCTCCTGGGGAACCCGGCCGCGATCCTGTCTCTCTCGAAAGGAATGACGATGTCCGTTACCAACACCACGCTGGCGGCAACGCTGGCGCTCGCCATCGCCGTCACCGCCGGCGCCACCAACGCGCAGTCGGCCAAGCCGATGGAGAAATGCTACGGCGTGAGCCTGGCGGGCAAGAACGACTGCAAGGCCGGGGCCGGCACCAGCTGCGCCGGCACGTCCAAGGTCAATTACCAGGGCAATGCCTGGAAACTGGTCAAGGCCGGCACCTGCACCAAGACCAAGACGCCCAAGGGCTTCGGCTCACTGACGCCCAAGGCGTGATCGCCCGCCGGGCGGCTCCGGTCGCCCGGCTCCTTGCCCGGGGGATTTATCATGATCGCGAAATTCGCCAGCTCCGCGCGCACCGTGCGCCGGCTATCGGCCCGCGTGCCGGACGACCTGCTGCTCCTGCTCGCGCGGCTCGGCATCGCTGCGGTGTTCTTCCAGTCCGGCCGCACCAAGGTCGACGGCTGGCTGCAAATCACTGACGGCACCTACGAACTGTTTCGCACTGAATATGCGCTGCCGCTCATCCCGCCCGATATCGCCGCCCACGCCGCGACCTACTCGGAGCATCTGTTCCCGATCCTGCTCGTCCTCGGCCTGCTCACGCGCCCCGCCGCGCTGGCGCTGCTCGGCATGACGGCGGTGATCGAGATCTTCGTCTATCCCGACGCCTGGCCCACCCATCTCAGCTGGGCGGCGCTGCTGCTACCGCTGATCGTGCGTGGCGGTGGGGCTTGGTCGTTGGACAATCTGTTGCCCGGGTCAGTTGATCGCGGGTGATACGATCAAATTCTGGGCGAGATCGATCGCACGTTAGGCAGTTTCGGTCTTATGCGTTTCAGCCCGCTTACTCTTTCCTTGGCCAATCGAGGCCAAGGAGAATGATCATGGGATATTCAAGATACGATCCTGCCTTCCAGGCACGTCCGGCTTGGAATGCCGGTAGAATGGTCGGCACCAAGCGGCCCCTTACCCAGAAGCAGATATGGGCGGTTCGCTTTTTCCTCGAACGGGAGGGAGGGCTTCGCGACCGAGCGCTTTTGACCTCGCGATAGATAGCAAGTTGCGTGGTTGCGATCTGGTCAAAATCAAGCTCGGCGATGTGACCTCGGGCGCCGAGATCCGAACTCGCGCGATCGTCATTCAGCAAAAAACGGGCGGCCCGTTCAATTTGAGCTAACGGCTGATGTTCGGTCGAGCCTTTTGACCTGGCTCGAACGCCGCGGAGGTTCCGTCGATGACTACGCATTCCCAAGTCGCGTCAACCACACAGGGCATTTGAGTACGAGACAATATGCTCGGCTCGTCGACGAATGGGTGGCCGCGATCGGGCTCAAGCGCGCCGAATACGGCACGCATTCGATGCGCCGGACGAAGGCTGCGATGATCTACAAGGCCACCGGTAACCTGAGGGCAATCCAGATATTGCTTGGGCACACCAAAATCGAAAATACGGTCCGGTATCTTGGCGTCGATATCGAAGATGCTTTACTTTTGGCCGAGCGAACCAAGATCTGACTTGTGAGCGGCCTGTCCGTTATCGGATGGGTCGCTCACGAATGGGACGGCAATGCGCCCCAAATTCGGACGTTCAAAGGCGACTTGTCGATGTCGAAAGGCGGTCATCCGCTGAGGTGCCGGCCGGCGCCAGTTATGGCGTCGTACACGGTGTCCAAATCCGGATCGTCGATACAGTAGGGCGGCATGACATAGATGGTATTGCCCAGCGGGCGTAGCAGCACGTTCCGGTTGCGGAACTGCCGAGACAGCGCCGGCCCGACACTCGCGAGGTAACCGTGATCCGACACCGGGATTTCCATCGCGGTGATCGTGCCGATCTGGCGCTTGCCGACCACGCCCTGGACCGCCGCCAGCCGCACCGCCTGACGCTCAGCGAGGTCGGCGATGCGCGCCAATACCGGTTCGTCGCGCCAAATCTCGAGGTTTGCGACTGCGGCGGCGCATGCGATCGGATTGGCGGTGTAGCTCGACGAGTGGAAGAACATCTTCGATCGATCGTCGGACAGGTGCGCGTCGTAAATCGGACGCGTCGCCATCGTGACGGCCAGCGGCACCGATCCGCCGGTCAGGCCCTTCGACAGGCAAAGGATGTCGGGGATCACGTCGGCCTGTTCGCACGCCAGCAACGTGCCCGCCCGGCCCCAGCCGGTCATCACTTCGTCTGCGATGAACAGCACGTTGTGGCGCGCGCAGATCGACCGCATCTCCGCTAGCACCGCGGGCGGATAGATCAGCATACCGCCCGCGCCGAGGATCAGCGGCTCGACGATGAACGCGACGGGGCGCTCACGACATGCTGCCTCCAGCGCGTCCAGCGTGACCTGCTCGGCGCTGTTAGCAGGGAACGGTATCGTGCCGACGTCGAACAGCAATGGCGCGTACGCCTGGTTGAACACACCGCGTGCGCCGACCGACATCGCGCCGATCGTGTCGCCATGATAGCTGTGCTCCATCACCAGCACGCGATGTCGGGGCTCGCCGCGATTGGCCCAGAATCCCAATGCCATCTTTAGCGCGACCTCGACGCTGGTCGATCCGCTGTCCGAATAGAAGACGTATTCGAGCGCGGGCGGCATGATCGCGGTCAGCCCGCGCGCCAGCGTTTCGGCGGGCTCATGCGTCCAGCCGGCATAGATGATCTGGTCGATCCGCTCGGTCTGCGCCGCAATCGCCGCCATGATCCGGGGATGGCAATGGCCGTGCGTCGTCACCCACCAGGATGAGATTGCGTCGATGATACGCCGGCCGTCGGCGGTGTGGAGCGCTGCGCCCTCGGCACGCGTGACGAGCGGGATCGGCTCGTCTAGGCCATGCTGCGTGAAGGGGTGCCAGACCGGGCTGCCGCTCATCGGAAATCCGCCACGTCGAAATTGGCGGCGAACGCGGCCGACAATGTTTCGTGACCGAGCGGGTCGAGTAAGGGCAGGCGGCCCAGCCGTTTGACGTTACCCATCGCCGCGATCGTCGCCTCGCTGTCCTCCACGGCGTCGCCGACGAACGCCACGCCGCGTACAGTGACGCCCCGCACGCGCAATGCCTCGATCGCGGTGAGGCTGTGGCTGATCGTGCCCAAGGTGGTTGCTGCGACCAGCACGGCGGGTAACTGCCAGCGCGCGACCAGATCCGCGAAGGCCGTGTCGCGCGTGAACGGCACCAGCGCACCGCCGGCGCCTTCGATCACCAGCGGGCGGTCGCAAGCGGGCGGTTGCAGCCTGTCGATGTCGATCGTCACGCCGTCGATCTCCGCCGCTCGATGTGGCGAGCATGGCGTAGTGAGGCGGTAGGCTTCGGGGAGCAGCCGATGTTCCGGCAAGCTGGTCAGCGCGGCGACCCTTGCGCGATCGGTACCGTCGTCGAGCCCGGCCTGGACCGGCTTCCAGTAGCACCCGTCGAGCGCCGCGGTCAGTGCGGCGGCGAGGACGGTCTTGCCGATATCGGTTCCCGTCGCCGTGATGACGATCGCGGTCACAGCACGGTCGCCAGCGCGTCGGCCAGCGCGTCAATCGCGGCCGTATCGACGTTGAGCGTGATCGACAGCCGCAAACGTGCCGTACCCACCGGCACAGTCGGCGGCCGGATACCGCGCACATCGAACCCCCGCGCTTGCAGCGAGTCGGCTGCGGCCATCGCGTGTGCATCGTTGCCGAGGATGATGGGAATGATCTGCGATCCGGTCGGCGCGATGCCGAGCGGCGCTAGCGCCGTCGCGGCATGGGCGATCAGCGCCGCCAGCCGGTCGCGGCGTTCGGGCTCGGTGTCGAGCAGGCGCAGGCTCGCGCGGACCGCGCTTGCCATCAGCGGTGACGGGGCGGTCGAGAAGATGAAGGCGCGTCCGCGATTGACGAGGAAGTCGCGCACTACGCGTGGTGCGCACACCAGTGCGCCTTCGCATCCCAGCGCCTTGCCGCAGGTTCGCAGGGTGATGACGTTGGGGCGTCCGTCGAGGTCGGCGGCCAGTCCCCGCCCGCCCACGCCGAACACGCCGGTCGCATGCGCTTCATCGATCATCAGCACCGCATCGTGACGGTCCGCGATCGCGACCAGGTCGGCGATTGGCGCGCGATCGCCGTCCATGCTGTAGAGGCTCTCCACCGCGATCCATGGACTGCCCATGCCGCCGGCGGTGCGCCAGTCCGTAATCGCCCGCTCGATGCGCGTCGGATCGTTATGACCGGCGGCGACACCTTGGGCACGGCTCAACCTCAATCCCTCATGCATACTGGCGTGGATCAGCGCGTCATGGATGATCAAGTCGCCGCGTTGTGGCAGGGTCGCCAGCAACGCAGCGTTGGCGGTGTAACCGGTCGCGAAATACAAAGTGGTCTCGCTGCCGAAATATGCCGCCGCTTCCTCCTCCAGCGCCTCATGCTCGGGGTCGTTGCCGCGCAATAGCCGCGATCCGCCCGATCCCACCGAGACGCCACGCGCGACGGCATCGGTAATCGCCTGTGCCAGCAGGGCCGAATGGCTGAGACCGAGATAGTCGTTCGACGAGATGTCGATGCCTGCTCTCGGCTTCAATATACGGATACGATCATTGGCGGCCAGCTGCCGAAGGTCGTCGCTCAACGTCGCAAAAAGTGGCGCGTTCTCACATTCCAAAGATAGCTGAGAGGGCGTTCCGATCATCGGCGCCTGATGTCGGGAGAAGGAGGCCGGAGCAAGCGAGACTTTGGATTTGCTGGCTTGCTAGGTCACGGGCGGGAATGAGCCACTGCTGTTATGCGCCCCATATCCGTCGTTCGAGAATGCATCGTCGAATCTTAGAAGCTGACGTTCACCACAGCAACCTGCTCCTGCTTGAACCTCATCGACAATAGAATTGCCGCGCCCGCTAAACTCAAATTACTCTTCTCGGAATGCCCCGCTCGCCGCATCCTCGAGTGGCGTGAACAGATAGTCGAACAGCGTCCGCGCATGCGTCTTCACGTGAACGGTCACGGGAACGCCCGGTCGCAGCGCGACATGTTCGCGTTTCAACGCAGCCGGGTCGCTCACCGCGATCTGGGCACGGAAATAGGCAGCGCCTTGCGGTGTCGTCAGTTGCATCGGCGACAGCGCGACCACCTTGCCGTTGAAGCTGGAACTGCCGCGCGGATTGATCGTCGTGAAACGCAGCGTGGCGGGGGAGCCGACGCGAACGTCATCGATATCGGCGGGTTTGATGTTTGCCTCGACGATCAGCGCGCGGCCGTCGGGGACCAGCTCCATCACCGTGCGCCCGCCGCCCAGCACGGTGCCGGGGCCGATCTTGGCGAGTCCCGACACACGTCCGGCCGCCGGCGCGCGCAGCACGTCGCGGTTGGCGTCATATTGCGTCACGCGCAGTGCCGGATCGACCTGCGCGAGCTGCTCGTCGACCTGCGCCAATTGGCTGACCGTCTGCATCGTCTGTTCGTCCGCGAGCTTGGCGCGTTCCAGGTTGGAACGCGCGACCGAGCTGCCGGCGGTCGCGCTTTCGGCCTGCAATTCGGCGGCCGCTCGCTCGAGCGACCGGACCTGGGTCTTCCGGGCATAGCCCTTGGCGTAGAGCTGGCGGATGCCGGCGAGCTCGTCGTTGATGAGCGCGAGCTGTTTGCGCGCGCCCGATCGCTGCGCTGCGGCCGTATCGCTTTGGGTCACTGCGATGCTGCGGTCGGCGGCGAGGATGTCGTGATGGCGCTTGAAGATCGCGTTTTGCGCGGCGACGGCGGACGCGACGTTCGGATCGGCCATCCGCTGGGTGAGATCGGGCGGGAAAGCGACCGTGTCCGCGCCGTCGCGTTCGGCGATCAGGCGTGCCTGGAGCGCGCGGAGCGCATCGCGCTTGGCCTGTGCTTGCTCGGCCGCCGCGCCGGACCGGACGCCGTTCATCCGCACGAGCGGCTGTCCGGCGGCGACGTGCTGTCCTTCGCTGACGAGCACCTGTGTCACGAGTCCGCTGGTTTCCGGCTGGACGACGATCGCGGTGCCCGCCGTCGCGACCTCGCCCGAGGCGACCGCGGCGCCCGAGATCGGCGCGGCGACCGAGAACAGCAGCAACAGCCCGAAGAACAGCGCGGCGGTGATGATGCCGACGCGGATGATGTGACGCGCATCGTCGAGCGGCGGCGGCTCGGTGCTGCGCGGCGCGAACAGATCGAAGCGGTGCGCGCCGTGGCCGGCGGGGCCGCCGCCACCGATCGATAGGAAATCGAGCTTCATCGTGCGGCCACCGGTTCGCGCGCGATCGATTCGACCAGCTCGGTGCGCACCTTGCGGAAGACGCGCGCCCTCGGACCGTCGAGCTGCAACTCGCCGTGCGAGAGCACGACGACGCGGTCGACATGTGCGACCGGGTTCAGTCGGTGTGCGATCAGGATGATCGTCGAGCCCGCGCGCTTGAGGTCTTGAAGCGCGACCGCCAGCGCTTCCTCCCCGTCCGCATCCAAATGCGCATTGGGTTCGTCGAGCACCAGCAATTTGGGATCGCCGAACAAGGCACGCGCCAGCCCGATTCGCTGGCGCTGCCCGCCCGACAGCCCCGCGCCGCCTTCGTCGACGCGGGTCTCATACGCCTCGGGAAGCGTCAGGATCATGTCATGGACATTGGCGCGCTTCGCCGCGTCGATCACTTGGGCGTCGCTCGCCTCCTCACCGAAGCGGGCGATATTGTCGCGCAGCGTGCCGGGGAAGAGGCCGACGTCCTGTGGGAGATAGCCGATATTGCGGGCGAGCATGGCGCGCGACCAGTGGCGGCTTTCGAGGCCGCCGATCGTGACGCGCCCGGCGCCCGGCATACGCGCGGCCACGATCAGCCGCGCGAGGCAGCTTTTGCCGGCGCCGCTCGGCCCGACGATGCCGATCGCCTCGCCGGGCGCGATCGTCAGATCGATCGTGCGAAGGGCGGGACGCTGCGCGCCGGCGGGGGTGAAGCTGACGCCTTCGACCGAGAGTCCTACGCCCTCGAACGGCGGCTCGACGCGGTCGCGGTGCGCCGGCGCCTCGATCAGGATACGCTGGACGCGCCGGCCGGCCGACAGTGCCTGCGCGATCTGCCGCCAGCCGCCGACCGCGACCTCCAGCGGCGCGAGCGCGCGGCCAAGCATCATGTTGGCAGCGAAGATCGATGCCGGCAGGATCGATCCGCGCACCACCAGCCACGCGCCCAATCCGAGCATCATGCCCTGCATGGCAAGCCGCAGCAGCCGGATCGCGGAAGTGAAATCGGCGTTGCGATCGCTCCCCACCGCCTGCTTGCGCATCATCGTGTCGCGGTCGACGCGCCAGCGATCGGCGAGCGCATGGTCCATCCCCATCGCGTGGACCGGATCGGCATGGCGCGCGATCGCATCGGTGAAGTGATAGCTGCGCGTCGCCGCGTCCGCCGCCAGCCGCGCGCTCTCCCGCGTCGTGCGATCGTTCAGGAACGCAAGGCCGATCAGCAGCAGCGCGCCCGCC
This sequence comes from Sphingomonas sp. EC-HK361, assembly GCF_902498785.1. GTDB lineage: Bacteria > Pseudomonadota > Alphaproteobacteria > Sphingomonadales > Sphingomonadaceae > Sphingomonas. The sequence goes on along the minus strand of NZ_LR701490.1, from coordinate 8,078 downwards.
GTCGCCGCAGCCCCTAGCACCGGATGGACGACGAACAGCGCGATCAGGAACAGCGGCATCCACGGCACGTCGAAGAAGAACTGTGCGCCGTGGCCCGCCAGCGCGCTGCGGAACTGATCGAGATCGCGCAGTGGCTGGGCATTGCGCTGTGACGCGCCGACCTTCTGCCCCAGGTCGACGATCGCCTGGAAGACGCGCGGCGAGAGCAACCGGTCGACCCGCGCCGCCGCCCGCACCAGCACGCGCGCGCGCGCCGCATCAAGCACCGCCATCGTCGTCAGCGCGAGCGCGAGCGCGATGCTCAGGCCCACCAATGTCGCCATGCTGCCGCTGGGAATGACGCGGTTGTAGACCTGGACGAGGTAGATAGGCGAGGCGAGGAACAGCAGATTTACCGCGCCGCTGAACAGTCCGGCGGTCCACAGTAGCCCCTTGGTCTGGCGGAGCGCGGCGGCGAACTCGTCCTTCGAATCATAGTCCGGGCTCGTCGGATCGAGCGAGCGCGAACCGCGCGCCAGGCCTTTGCGCAGCTTTTGGCTCAAGGGTTTGCGTTCTGTCATCCGTGCCCGAACAGTCCATCGTGGAGATCGATCCCGGCGATCCCGTCGCCGTGATGATCGCCGATGCCGAGCAGCGCTTCGTGCGGCACGACGTCTGCCAGCAGATCGACCGATCCCGCGATCCCCAATGCTGGCGCCAGCGCCGCCCCGGCATCGCTCCCCGCATCGTGCAGGTTGAATGCGTCGGCGGCGCTGACCATCCCGACCAGCGTCGCGATCCCGCCGACCGGATCGGCGCCGGCGATATGATCGAGCACCGGCGCGGTTGCTGACGCCACGGCATCGGTCGCATCGCTCAGGGCTGTGGTGGCGGTAGAGACAACGGAGCCGACATCCGATGCCGCCGCTACTACGTGATCGAGCGTGGCCTCCACCGGCGCAACGATGCCGCCGCTGGCCGGGGTGAGACCGGCGGTGAGATCGGCGACGTTCGACAGGGTCGCGCCGACATCGGACACGATGCCACTTACATCCGGTGCCCCGCTGACGACATGGTCGAGCGTATCCGCCACCGATTCGATCAGCATGCCTGCGCTGCTGCCGAGATGATCGATGGTCGCGCTTGCGCTGCCCAATGTGGCAGCGGCCGCATCGGCCAGATGATCGGCCGCCACCGTGCCGGGCACGGGCGGGAGCCGTTCGGCCAGCGCGGTGAGCGCCTCCTGCATTGCCGCGACCGACGCGTGCATCGATTCGATCGACTCCCCGGCCGGCATCGCTGCTGCCGGAGCCGCTGTGTCGATCGCGGTGTGGGTTGCATCGGTGACCACCGGCGCGGCGGCGACGATCGCGCCACTGCCGTGTGGCATCGGGACGAAGGTGGCGATGCCGGCCGATTGCGGTGGTCCGGCCGTGGGCGCTGCATGAATGGTGCCCGGGCCTGTCGCGACCAGCGCCAGTGGTGCGGTCATTGCGCTGCCGGCTGGAGACGGCGCCAGTGCATGGGAGCCGGACAGAGGCGGCGCGGCCGCTTGATCGCCATGCTCCGCGCCCGCGTCGTGTCCGGCTGGCGCGAATGCCATCCGGGCGGCGGGCGGCGCGATCGTCGGTCCGGTCTCCGCCAGCGCCGGCGCAGCGATCAGCGCAACCGGCAACGCCCCGAACGTCGCGAGATCATTCGCTCCGTCGTGGACGGGCGTAACACGATCCGGGCGCGGTCCTGAAGGCTTCGGCATCAGCGCTTCCGCCTGGACACGGCAAGAACCCGGCACCGCGATAGCGATGCCGGGCCTGCCCGCGAGGAACAGTGATCAGCCGAAGATGCCACTGTGATCCGAGCTCGAATCCGAGAAATTGTCGGTGATGTTCGACAGCAGGCTGCCGACATCCAGATTGGCGCCGAACTCGCTCGAATCCGCGCTGGTGTGGCTGCTGCCATCACTGTCGGTCGACTGGTCGTAGCTCGAATGCGAGGCATCGACCGAACCGACGGCGTCGAGGACACCGAGCAGGCTGGACGAGCTGCTGCTGTCGCTGTCGTCGCCGCCAAACAGGCTGGAAAGGATGGCCATGAGAGCTTCTCCTGTAAATTCTTGCTTCGTTGCGGATCAGAGCCTGCGACCGTCCTGAATGGTCGAAATCACATCCTGATCTCGGGAAACAAAACGGCTGGTGCGACAGCGTCGTTCCAGCCGACGATGAACGACAACGGCCGCTTTTCGACGACGAACACTGATCCGGATTAGCACGCGCGCAAGCTATTCGTCGGTAAGCCGCGCACCGCATGGATCCGTAGCAAAGCGCCGCTGCTAATCGTGATTAGTGGCGTCTTCAAGTGAGCCGTTGGATTCTTCGGACGAACCGTGGATCGGAGAAAATAGACAGGGATTCATGCAGCTTCGCCCGTTTTTGCCCGTAGCTCGACATGATGTTGCTTGAACCTTCATTTGTCACGGCCGCTATGGTCGATGAACCATCCGGTTCTCTACCGACGGGTAGCGCGCTTGCCCGCAAGCTCGATCATCATGTGCGGCTGAACGGCGACGAACGGGCGACGCTCGATCGGTGTCTCGGGCGGAGCGTCCGGCGGCTGGCCGCACGCACGGCCCTGGTGGAAGAGGGGTCCACGCCGAGCGAGATGCAGGTGCTGCTTTCCGGTTGGGCATGCCGGTATAGTCAACAGCCAGACGGACGCCGCCGCATCGTCGCCTTTTACATTCCCGGCGACATTTGTGATTTCGACGTGTTCCTGATGACCGCGATCGACCAGAGCATCGCTTCTATCGGACCGGCGCTGGTTGCCGGGCTCGATCGCGGCGCAATCAATGAGCTTGCGCTGACTCAGCCGCGCACAAGTCAGGGACTGTGGTGGGAATCGTTGGTTTCGGCGGCGATCCAGCGGGCCTGGACGATCAATGTCGGCCATCGCAGCGCCAAGCAACGCATCGCGCACCTGCTATGCGAGCTTCACACGCGGCTCGCGATGGTAGGCATGGTCGATGGCGGGAGCTGCGACTTTCCGCTGACTCAGGCCGACATCGCCGATGCCTGCGGTCTGACGTCGATCCACACCAACCGTGCGCTACAGGAAATTCGTACGCTCGGTCTGATCGCGCTTCAGGATCAGCGCCTGGACATTCTCCACGAGACGGCTTTGGCTGATCTTGGCCGGTTCAATCCGGCCTATCTGCAAATCCGATCCGCTCAGCCACCCGGGCCGAAATCTATGATCCCGATTGCGGTGTAGGCAGGTCTCAATTAAACGCTCAGGATAAGTTTTGAAACGTGTGGCGTTAGCGCCGTTCGAGAGCGAGCTGTCGACCCGAATCCCATCGACTCACACAATGCCATCGGGTCTGCTAGGCGCCCTAATTTCAGTCGTTCAGCGCGGCGATCGGCGATCCTGAAAGCTGACATTCGCTAGCGGGCGCGCGATAACGACAGCTTCGGGTGGAAAGCGGACATTCGCGGGATCGCATGATCGAGGTCCGCTAGGGTCGGAAGCGGACTGGTGTCGGACGGATCAGGCAGGAAAATGAATGCCGCACAGTTTGTTACCGTCGGGGTCACGAAAATAGGCCAGTTCGATGGTGCCCATGGAGGCAGTCTCGCGCGGTCCGGGCGGAGCTTCGATCGAGGTCCCGCCAGCGGCAACGGCGGTATCGTGAAGCTGCTTCACCTGCTCGGGCGAGTCGCAGGAAAAGGCGACGGTGCTGCCGTTGGCGACGCTTGCCGGTTCGTCGTTGATCGGCTGGCTGACGATGAAGTTGGTCCCGTTGCCGTTGTTGTAGATCAGACGTGTATGGCCGCTGTCGGCGATGTTCCGCGTTCCTTCCCCTGCACCCAAGGTGCCGAGCACCGTGTCGTAGAAGCGCTTGGACCGTTCAATGTCGTTCGATCCGACCATGGTGTGAAAAAGCACGCATACTCTCCTGAAGGCTGATCGACTTCCGATCGTCATTAGCGGTCTCACATAACCGGCACATAATCCGCGGTCACCCCCAAGCCCTCGGAATGTCCGCTACTGGGTGGCAGTGGACGTCCGCGCCCCATCTGGGCTGATGGTCGGCATCGTGCCCCAAAGTCGGCCGTTCGAGATCGATCTGTCGCGGCACAAAAGCTGCCGCTAAATTTCTTCACGGAAATTCCGCTTTAACCGTCAAACGCCGACAATATCGGACAAACCTCAGATCGATCATTCGCGCAATCATGCACGAGTTGAGCAAGCGCCTTTCGAGCCGATTGCAATTCCAGAATCCTGACGTCCAACGCTTCAACGCGGGCGCTGGCCAGTTCGCGAGCCCGCGCCCGGTCATTCACGACGTCTAGGTCAAGCAGCTCGCGAATCTCCTCGAGCGTGAAACCTGCCGATTGCGCAGACCGGATGAAGCGCAAGCGGCGCACGTCGGCATCGGAGTACCGGCGGGTGCCGCTGGACTTGGCGGGTTCCGCGAGCAGCCCGCGGCGCTGGTAGTAGCGGATCGTCTCCACCCCGACACCGCCCGCGTTTGCTAGGGCTCCGATGGTAAGTCCGCCCATCCCTTGACCCCGTACTATAGTACGGTCGCTATATGGATGGGATCCAGCTTTCATCAAGGCGAGGCCCTACATGAACACGATCACCGAAAAACGCGCGACGATCTATCGGATGGTGATGCCGGAGCACGTCTGCCCCTATGGATTGAAGGCGAAGTATCTCCTCGAGAGTCAGGGGTATGACGTCGACGACCGCTGGCTGAAGACCCGCGCCGAAACCGACGCGTTCAAGGCTGAGCATGGCGTGGCGACGACACCCCAGACGTTCATCGATGGCGCGCGGGTCGGCGGCTATGACGACCTACGCCGGTTCTTCGGCAAGAAGGTCCGCGATCCCAACGCGCCCAGCTATATCCCGGTCAGTGCGGTCTTTGCGATGACCGCGCTGATGGCGCTCGGCGTCAGCCAGGCCGCCTTCGGGACGCCGCTGACGATCCGCGCGGGCGAGTGGTTCATCTCGCTCAGCATGTGCGTGCTGGCGCTGCTGAAGCTGCAGGATGTCGAGGGCTTCTCGAGCATGTTCCTCGGCTACGATATGCTGGCGCGGCGCTGGGTGCCCTACGCCTATATCTACCCGTTCGCGGAAGGCGCCGCCGGTGTGCTGATGACCGCAGGCGTGCTGACCTGGTTTTCGGCCCCGCTGGCGCTGATCATCGGCGGGATCGGTTCGGTGTCGGTATTCAAGGCGGTCTATATCGACCGGCGCGATATCAAGTGCGCGTGTGTCGGCGGATCGAGCAAGGTGCCGCTCGGCTTCGTTTCGCTGACCGAGAACGTCATGATGGTCGCGATGGCGGTGTGGATGCTGGCGATGTGAGGGAGCTCAGCTTCGCCTGATCCTGGCCCGCGCCAGCTTCCGATCCTCAAGCGAATAATAGAGCCAGATCTGCCCGTCTTGCACTATCGCGGAGGCCGCGAAGGCGATGTCGGTGGCAGTTCTGTCGGTCGCGGGCGGGGGCACGATCAGCGGTTCGATACCGCGATCGACTATGCGGGTGCAGCCACGATCGAACACCGCCCATCCGATGCGCCACCGCGCGTCCGCCGTCGCGCCATTGTAGAACATGACCGGCCAGTCGGGATGATCGGTCAGGATCGGGCCGGTGGACAAATGCCAGTTATCCCAGCTGTCGTCGCGCGGGCGCAGCGGGGTGGGTTGCTCGTCCCACGGGCCGGCGACATCCGGCCCCAACGCAAGGCCGATCCGCGACGCGTTGTCCTCGGCATATTCATAGAACAACCGCCACTCGCCATCGGCGGTGCGCATGACGGTTGCTTCTTTCGTGTTACCTTCCGACTTCGACGATGCGAGCGCGATACCCGTTTTTGTCAGTCGGTCGATCGAGGGGCCGACTGCATAGAACAACTCGCCGTGTGCCATGTCGGCGGTGACGCCGGTATAATAGACGACGTAGCTGCCATCCTCGCGCTGCAGGACGGTCGGGTCCTCGACACCGCCGGCCTGGACTTCATCAGGGCCGGGGATGATCGCGGGCTCGGGAAGCATCGTGAAGGTCGTGCCGTCGTCGCTCCACCCGGCCCAGATCACACCGGTGTCGGACTTCTCCACGTCCGATTTCGGAACCGCTCGCACCATTATGCCCAGACGGCCGTTGTTGTCCTGCCAGACATAGGGGCTCATCCAGTCCCGCTCAATCAGCGCAGGCGGGCCGTCGAGCATCACCGGCTGGATGTCGCGCACGTTGAAGTCGATCGGCGCATGAGCGGCGATCACCGCATCCTTGCCGGCCGTCATGCGCCGAGCGCCTGCATCAGCGAGAGACCGCCATCGATCGCGATACGTGCGCCCGTGATGTAGCTCGCTTCCTCAGACGACAACCAGCGCACCAGTGTCGCGACCTCTTCCGGCTGGCCAGCACGCCCCATCGGGATGTTGTCGGTCAGGGTCTTGCGATACGCTGTATCAGTCTCCGCCCGAGCATTCATCGGCGTCAGGATCATGCCTGGTTCGACGGCGTTGACGCGCACGCCGTGGGCGGCCTCCTCGATCGCCATCGTCTCGACCAGATTGGAGAGCCCGCCCTTGGCCGCGCAATAATCCGCGCCACCGGCGCGCACGGCATAAGCGTGAATCGAGGATATGTGGACGATGGAGGCAGGCACGGTCGCGTCGCGTGCGGTGAGAAAGCGGCGCGAGGTCAGGAACGCGCCGGTCAGATCGGTGTCGAGCAGGCGGCGCCATTGCTGAAGAGTCATATCGCGGACGGTCACACCACTCATGTTGAGTCCAGCGGAATTGACCAGCACGGACGCCGCACCCCAGGCCTTTTCGATCGTGTCGAACGCACGGGCGACCGACGTCTCATCGCCGACGTCGCATTGCACGGCCAATGCGGTGCCGCCGGCCTTCTCGACGGCGGTGACGGTCGTTGCCGCCTCTGTGGTGTTGTCGAAGTAGCACACCGCGACCTTGTCACCGCACCGGCCAAAGGCCTCGGCGCACGCCGCCCCGATGCCGGATTCCGCCCCAGTCACTATCACACACCGCGTCATGCAGACCTCGCCGCCAATTCCAATCGCGGGATAACGCGGACGTAAGGCACGAGTTGCTCCTTTAGCCCGACGCGTCGGAGGCGGCGGAGGATTTCGGCGGGCTCTTCGAACCCGGTGCGGGCTGACCAGCGCCGTCAGCCTTTTGCGTCGGCATGGCGAGCAAATACTCAACGATCGCGTCTACGTCTTTGGCCGCGACCGGCGCATGATAGACGTCCCGCATCTTGGTAACGGTCGCCATCCACTGATCGGCGGTCAGCTTCGGCTGGGTCATCGCCATGCTCGGCGAATGGCATGACGTGCAGTTCGCATTGATGACGTCGGCGTGCGGCCCATCGGGATATTGCTGCTCGTCGATCGGCAAATCGACGCTGGTCGAGGTTAGCGTAAAACCGCGTGCGGTGACGCTGGATGGCGATGGGCTCGACGTGGCCGTCGCGACAGGCGGCGGTCGGTCGTGCGGCGCGCCGATCGCTATGAGGATGACGGCGAACAGACCGACCCCGGCAAAGGCCAGCGTTCCGAGCGAGGGGACTTTCATCTGCTTCGCTCCCTCAGCCTGCGACAATCGTCGTGGTTTCGATATTGCCGCGCATGAAGCCGCCGGGGTTCCAGATCGGCTGCATCGGTTGCGCGACCCCGGCGGTATTCCAGCATCGGCTCATGATCGGCACGCGACCGGGATGGAGCGGGATTTGCCCGTCCCAGCGCCGGAAGCTGTATTTGCCGTAATCGGGGCCGAGCTGCGTTTTGTACCAAGTCCGCCCGCCGTCCGATGAGACGTCGACCTTGGCGACACCGCAATCGCCACCCATCGCGATCCCGCCGACGGGGATTGAGGTCTCGCTCATGTCCGCCGTCAGCGCCAATGGCACAGATTTGAGGTTGTGATGTAAGGAGGATTTGGGCTTCGTCGTAGTGACGAAGGAACGAAGATGAAGCCCAAATCCTCCAATGCAAAATCGCTGGTGAAGGCCTCTGCCGAGCGGGTGGTGAAGGATATCCGGCGGCAGACCCGCCGCCATTTCT